>CAWFUO010000016.1:0-28709 GCA_963819095.1 Candidatus Dormiibacterota bacterium | reverse complement strand
ATGGAAAACTCCAAACTCTACGCAGCAGAGTAGTGGCGTCCGCCATATATTGTCGGAACTGGCACCAACAGGAGCCGCCGAATCCTTTACACTGCAACCATTCCAGCGCGTCCGTCGGGGAGACAGGACTCGAACCTGCGACCCCTGGTCCCCCAGACTAGTCCTCATTTCCCGATAAGTGTTGAGTTCGATTTAGAGTTGTTTTGTGGTGAATTGGTTGGCATGACGACTAGAGCGCGTGTGATGGAATCGGCTGGAATCGTTGAGAAATACCTCAGCGCTCTTCGACGGAGACCTTCGCCTATTCCATCGAGCCTCCTACCTTTCGCAGTACGGATCACGGCTTAGCAAACCTGTCCGTCAAACCGGAGCACGCCCACTCCCTTGGATCCCGCGTCAGCCGCCGCGGTGACCTGTGCAAGTGGAAGCAGGATCGCGAATAGCGGAACCCGACGGATCAGTGCGCTACGTAGTTGCTCAGCCGACCGTCGCATCGAGGCTCCGCAGCGAGACCGAAAGCCGTTCGGGGTCGATGGACGGGATGCCATGCTGCTACCCATGCCTAGTCTGACGATGAGCGGACTGTGCTCTATCTGACACAGCCTGCCCCGGGAGCCGTGACCGTTGTGGTTGTGGGGGCGTGGATCGGTGTCGAGGCCTATGCCGCGCGTGGTGGTACCCGGCAACGCGATGCGGTGCAGGACGGCGGAACAAAGCGCTTCCTTGTTCTGACGCTCTATGCGGGACTTGCCGCAGCCATCGCGATCGCACTCTACATCCCAGCCACGCGGCTTCCCGCACCGAAGGCAGCTTGGTTCTGGACAGGAGTGTTCGTAGCGCTCACAGGTGCCGGCCTCCGCGCCTGGGCGATTCGGACGCTCGGCGAGTTCTTCACACGCGATGTCATGATTCGCGAGGCGCATACCGTGGTTTCACGTGGCCCGTATCGTTTGCTCCGCCACCCCTCGTACACCGGGACCGGGTTGATCATGCTGGGCTTCGAACTCATACTCGGCAGCTGGCTGAGCGTCGTTGTTGTCGTTTCCGCTTTTGCCATCTCCCATCTTCCTCGTATCCTTCACGAGGAACGCGTGCTCGGCGCACGCTTCGGCAGCGAGTACGAAGAGTTCGCGAGGAAACGGCGGCGACTCGTCCCCTTCCTTTGGTGAGTTGTGAAGCAAGCGGACTCCTCAGCTGCCGGGTGTCGTCGGATACGCCCGACGGCGTACGGCAAAAGCCGCTCCCAGGCGGATGACGGGGCCGTCCCCGTCGGCTACGGTGTCGTGCATGTCCAGCCGTCCCCAGATCACCCTCCTGCGCGCTGAGCTCGCCGCTGTCGCAGCGACGTTCCTGCTCTTCTCGCTGCTCCATCTCGGCGTGAGCATCGGCCCGCTCAGCGACGCCCACAATCTGGACGGAGGCATCGCTGAGGCAATCCTCGGTGTATGCACCCTCGTCGCGTTCGTTGCCACATTCACCCGTCCAGCTTCGGCATGGACCTGGGGTGTGGTGGCCAACGGCATCGCCACCGCGGGCGTGGTGCTCGGTATCTATGCGACGCGGGGCGGGACCACGGAGCTCAACTTCGTATACCACCGCAGCGTGCTCGGCGTGGTTGCGCTCAGTCTCGTCGTGCTCATCATCGGAAGAGCCGCACCAAGATGGCGACACAGTCCGATCTGATGATCGAAACGCACGGAGACGTGATCGCGAATCCGTTCAGCGGCGAGCGCATCGTGATCCGCAGGCACGCTTGCGACACCGGCGGACGGATTCTCGAGTTCGACCTCTACCTTCCCCCGGGCACGCACGTTCCCGCGGGTCACGTTCATCCTGGTCAGGAGGAGCGCTTCACAGTGCTCGAAGGCCGGATGCAGTTCCGCTTTGGACGCCGGCATTTCGAGGCAGGCCCTGGGGACACGGTCGTAGTGCCTCCTCGGACCGGGCATTGGTTCGGCAATGCCGGCGACGGCGTCGCTCATGCGCGCGTGGAGGCTCGGCCGGCGCTGCGGCTCGAGGAGATGTTCGCCGCGACCGCAGCGATGGGGGCGCATACGCGTTTCGGCGGACTGCCGAGGTTGAGCGAGCTCATCCTCGTCCTGCACGAATATCGCCAGGAGGTCGGCACCCCGGGCGTCGCCGGCCGCCTCCTGGGCGCCCTTCTCGCACCGGCGGCGTGGATCCTGAGGAACCGGTCCGGATCACACGCGTCACGGTGACGATCGTCCTCGCGAAACAAGCGCAAGCCCTATCGGGCAACGAGTGCGCGACGATCGCGCCCCGAGGTCCGACAAAGCTCGGTATCAGCTTCCGCCCCCTGCAAGCGGTCGCGCTTGGCCTCGATCCGCTGGCCGCGCTCGAGTTCCTGCTGAAGTACCCATTTCAACTAATCAGGGTCGCTGCGTACTGGAGCCGTCTCGAACCTCGGGCTGGCACGTTCGATCCGCTCGAGCTCGACCGGCAGGTTGACGCGGCGGAGCGCGCCGGCAAGCAGCTCATCATCTGCGTTGGCGCGGTCAAGGCATTCGGTTATCCCGAATGCTTTGTGCCTGCGCATCACCTGAACGTTCCGCTGCCCGAGGGTCAGCTCGTCAGCCGCGACACGCATCCCCGCCTTCTGGATGCCGCGCTGGCGCAAGTCACCTGCGTTGTCGACCGCTACAAACAGAGAACGTCGGTTGTGGCATGGCAGGTCGAGCACGAAGCGGTCGACCCGCTGGGAATCGAACACTCGTGGCGTCTCGCTGCCAGCTTCGTCGAAGAGGAAGTACAAGCCGTCCGTGCCGCCGACCCGTCGCGGCCCGTTGTGATGAACGGCTTTCTCGCCGGGTCGCTGCCGGTGCGGGCTCATCAGTGGTGGCGCACCCGCGATCAGGGCGACTCTGTTCGCAGTGGCGAACCGGCTGGCCGACATCGTCGGCGTCGACCACTACCCACGGCAGGCGGTGGTGGGCGCCCGGGGTTGGTCCCTATACCTCACCGGCGGCGCCGGCCGGGGTGGACGGCGAGCGCTGGGCCGGGTGGCGGCCAACGCGCATCTCTACAACCGGCGGTTGATGGTGACTGAGGGGCAGGCCGAGCCGTGGGAAACGTCGACGGTGCCTCCGAACCCCTACGGACGATTCCTCAGCAGCTGCACGCCGGCCGACGTCGTCGACAACTACAACAGCTGCATGACCTGGGTCCGACAGGCGCACAGGGCCTTGGATGCGTTTCTCTTCTGGGGTGCCGAGTACTGGCTACTCCGCCAGCAGACGGGCGATCCCCGTTACCTCGAGGCCTTTCAGCGCATCCTGGAGGAGGCATGACCGACCTCCCAGAGCCCCGAGCCTCGCACACCGACGAGCTCGCTGCGATCCCGTCGCCACGTGCCCTCTGGGCGGGGATGGCACGACGCTGGCCCGTTCTCGCCGACCTGGTCCCTCCGCTCGTCTTGACCGGGTTCCTGCTCGCGGTGACCACGGCCCAGGCGCACTTCGCCGGTGGCGCGCACCGAATTGGCGTCGGAGGCTATCTGCTCCTGCTTGGCGCCGCGATGGCGCTGGCGCTCCGGCGGCATCTGCCATTGCTCGCGTACGCCGGCTCGCTCGCCTGCACCGGCGCCTACCTTCTCATCGGCGATCCCCCCGGGCCGATCCTGATCGCCCCATTTCTTGGACTCGTCGCCCTCCTGGTCGCGACGAGATCACTGCCAATCTGGATCACTTCGGCCGTGGGCGGTGCCGCCGTTCTGTCGGTGGTTCACGGAGCCGTCAACGGGTGGACCTGGCCGGTCGCGGTCTTCGCGGGTGTCTGGTTGTGCGTAGCCGCGACGGCCGCCGCCGTTCTGGACGCACGGCGGCGCTTACTGAGGGAATCGCAGGCCCGTGCCGCATGGACGCAGCGCAGCCGCGAAGAGGAGGCCCGGCGGCGCACCGTCGAAGAACGACTGCGGATCGCCCGCGAGATGCACGACGTGATCGGCCACAGTCTTGCGGTCATCACCCTGCAGGCCGGAGTGGCCGAGCATCTCCTTGCCAGCCGGCCCGACGAGGCGCGCAAAGCGGTCACCGCCATTCGCGGGGTGAGCAGGCAGGCGTTGACCGAGTTGCGCACCGAACTCGCCGCGCTCCGTGGCGAGGGGCTGGCCGACGCCGACCGCCGGCCGACACCCGGGCTTTCGTCGGTCCCGGCGCTGGCGTCGCAGATGCGCGACGCCGGACTGCACATCGAGGTAGACCTTCCCAAGGGCGAGTATCAAATCCCAGAGATCGTCTCGACGGCAGCGTATCGGATCGTGCAGGAATCGCTCACCAACGTGGCGCGGCACGCCGGCAGCGGCGCGACGGCGAGCGTGCGCGCCGTGCTCGAGCCGGACCGTCTGGAGTTGGAGATCGTCGATGACGGCAGCGGTGTGCGCACTCCCCCGACCGAAGGAGGTGGGCTCCAGGGGATGCGCGAGCGTGTCGCGGCCCTGGCCGGGGCCTTCTCGGCGGGCAGACGGCCCGAGGGCGGATTCCGGGTATGGGCCTCGCTGCCTCTGGGGACGACATGAGAGTCCGCGTGGTGCTCGCCGACGACCAGGCTCTGATCAGAGTCGGACTGCGTGCGCTCATCGACGCTGAAGTGGATATCGAGGTTGTGGGAGAGGCTTCGGATGGTGAGGAAGCACTGCGCGTCGTGCGCCGGGAGCGACCCGATGTGGTGGTCATGGACATCCGCATGCCGGTCCTCGACGGACTGGAGGCGACGCGTCTCATCGCTGCCGACCCGCGGCTCTCCAGTGTTCGCGTGCTCGTCCTCACCACCTTCGAGATCGATGAGTACGTCTTCGAGGCGCTGCGCGCCGGGGCCGGAGGATTTCTGCTCAAGGATGCGGAGCCCACTGAGCTCTTGCGCGCCATCCGCGTCGTCGCGGCGGGTGATTCGCTGCTCTCTCCGGCTGTCACACGGCGCGTTATCGAGGCCTTCAGCGCCCGGCCGGCGCCAATCGCTCCGCGTACGAAACTGTTAGTCGACCTCACTGCGCGTGAACGTGAGGTTGTGGCGCTGGCGGGCTGCGGGCTCTCCAATGACGAGATCGCCGACCGGCTCGTGATCAGCCCGGCGACGGCGCGTACCCACGTATCGCGATCCATGCAGAAACTCGGCGCACGCGATCGCGCACAGCTCGTGGTCTTCGCGTATGAAAGTGGGCTCGTCTCGCCGGGCCAAGCGCTCGCGTAAGGAAGTCGTCACTGAGCTACGCTGCGGGGCGTAGCCGAAAGTGTCGCTTCCCGACGGACGACAGGACTACTCCGCGCCTCCGACGATGGTGCCGTTGACATCCAACACACAAATCGGAGGCACACGACATGCCCGGTTACTGGATCGGCGGCGGCTTAGGCTTTTGGTGGATCTTTCCGTTGGTCTTCGGCGCCCTGTGGCTCACCGTGATCTGCCTGTTCCTGTGGCGCGGTCGCCTATGGTGGAAGGGCGGCCATGGCACCACGCCAGACGCCAACGCGGTACTTCGCGAGCGGTTCGCGCGCGGCGAGATTGACACTGATGAATACCAGCGTCGCCTTCGCGTTCTCGATGGGCGATGACCACGGTCCTCATCACGCAGCTGGCTGGCGCGGTGTTCGGGCTGGCGCAATTCGCGACCGGGCTCGCCGCATGGACGCCGTAGCTGGCCATCTGTGAGGTCATTGACCGAGTGCAGCAACGACGTCTGCCCGGTACGAGTCCGAGCGATTGGTTTCGGGCGGACTGACGCCTGTGGTGCGATTCATCCGATGGCCTCGTGCTGGATCACGCATTCTGCGGGGCGCGAGCTTCAGTCTCGCGGGCGCTGCTGGACTCTGGGCTGCTGCCCTGCTTTTCACCACGGACCGTCGTGTCCCGCGGGGGACCATCCACCGCTTCAAGCACGTGGTGGCGGTATTTCCGCATGCGGACGATGAGACCGTCACCTGCGGCGGAACGCTGCACCGCTTCGCGGTGTCGGGCGTGCGGGTGTCGCTTGTGCTGCTCACCGGCGGAGAGCGGGGAAATCCGGCCGGCGTTGTACAACCGGGACTCGCAGACCGCCGTCGTGCTGAGGTTGTTCGCGCAGCGAGCGTCCTCGGCGTCTCCGAAGTGGTCCACGCGCGTTTCGACGATGGTGAGCTTTCACAACACGTTGACGAGCTCACGGCATACCTCGGAGTGCTCATCGAACACCTGCAACCGGATCTTCTTATCACCTACGATCTCGCGGGCTTCGACGGTCATAGCGACCATGTGGCCTGTGCGAACGCAGTCACCGCGGTGCGCCGCACGTCCTTTCCCGACGTTACGCTCTGGTATGTGACGCTGCCACGACGCGTCCTCAGCCTGATGCGCGCTGTGGGTCAGCTCGTGACCAGCGATGCGGTCGAGACGCATCGGGCGTCGCCCACACTTCGCCTGTTCATCGGTCCAGGTGTCGCTGCAAGGCTGCAGGCATTGCGCGCCTACGAGAGTCAGCGGGGCGCAATCGGCAAAGGACTCGGCAGGTTCCTCCCAACTGCGCTGATGTTGAGCGTGTGGCAGCACGAGTATTTCGCGGAGGTTTGATATTCGGGCTCGTACGCCTTGGCACCGAGGCACACCGCCTCGTTTGGTGCGATCGCGTTGGAAACGATGAGGCCGCTGGCAGCGACGACGCCGACGCACGGAGCTCTTGGCGGCCTCCGGTGTCAAGTATCTGCCGGACTTCTACAGGGTCGATCGCCGTCAAAACTGTAAGCGCCATGTATGGGCTGGACTGCCGCAATCTCTTGCCATGGGCAGCGGCATCCGGCTTCAGCCATGGGGATTGATGCCTTTTGCAGGAGAAGCGATTATTCCGGGTTAGAGCACCAAGCCCTCGGGCGCGCAGGCGCCCAAACACACCGCGTAACCCTCGTTGCGAACTCAAGTCGGGCGTCCGTCGGGGAGACGGACTCGAACCTGCGACCCCTGATCCCCCAGATTAGTCCTCATTTCCTGATGAGTGCTGAGTTCGATTTAGAGTGGTTTTGTGGGGAAGTGGTTGGAATGACGACTAGAGCAGGTGCGTTGGAATCCATTGGAATTCCGTCAACACGCACCCACACTCATTGGACATTGCTTCTCCCCCACAACCGCTTGGGACTTTGCGGCTGTGTGCGGCCGTTCGGCGGGTCCAGCATCTGAAGCCTCTGGATCTGGTGACAGGACGCTCGTGTGGGGTGCGGTGTTCTGCTCGGCCCGACCTGTCAGTGCGGTGACTGGCTCTCGAGCCGCCGCAATGTATCGCGTTGGCTGCTGACGCACGCCGGGAAGGCGATCCCCGGGAGCTCAGAGTGCTGGCACCCGTATGAGAGGGGCGGTTGCACCATCGACGGGTTACCCCGCCGTCAATATGGTTTCCGTCATGACGCCACCGTTGGATCGGCGACCCGTCCGGCTCGCACGGGGAATCGGCCTTTCCGTGCTTGGGCTGCTTGTCGCCAGCCTGATCCTCCTCATTCTCGACGCGAAGGCGATCGACTTGGCTGGTACCGCACAGCTTGTGTATTTCCTCCAGGCTCTTGTGGTCGGCTTTCTAGGCGTGCTCATCGCCGCGCGCCTGCCAAAAAACCCGATCGGTTGGTTGCTGCTGGCCGTCGCAACTCTCGACGCCATCTACCTCGTGACCGACTTCATCGCCATGCGGGGACTGCTCAGCGGTGCCTCACCGCGGAGCTGGGTGGCATGGCCAGCGGTGGTGTTCAACGCCTTGGGTCTCGGGGGCCCAATTCTTCTGGGGTTCCTAGTCCTGTACTTTCCAGACGGGCACCTGCCCGGGCGGCACTGGCGATGGGTCGCGTGGTTCCTAGTGCTTGGCATCGTCAAGACGACCGTTTCGGCGCTGATCGTGGTGGCGCCGATTCAGGTGTCCCCGCGTCTTCCCAATGTTCCGAACCCGCTCGCGGTGCGCTCGCTGGACGGGCTCACCAACGGCACTGACCCCACTGCTGGCGCCGCGCTCCTGGCGCTATTGCTCCTGGTCCTCGCCGCAGCGATAGTCCGTTTCCGCCGCTCCCGGGGGGTCGAGCGACGTCAGCTGCGTTGGTTTGCGAGGGCCGCTGCAGCGTCTTTGGGGTTGCTCGTTGTCGCCTTCTTCCTGCCCGGAGCGGGCAGCGGCGGCGCCAGCGACTGGGTATGGGCAGCTGGAAGCGTCGGTCTCGTGGTGGTTGTTCCGATGACGATCGGGCTGGCGGTGATGCGATATGGGCTGTACGACATCGACGTGTTCATGAGCAGGACACTCGTGTACGGGTCGCTGGCCGTGTTCATCACCGTGGTGTACGTGGGCATCGCGGTCGGGATCGGGACCCTGGTGGGAAGCGGCGGGAAGCCCAACGTGGCGCTTTCGATTGTGGCTACGGCGATTGTTGCCGTCGGCTTCCAGCCAGTACGCGAGCGCGTGCAACGGGTGGCCAACCGCCTGGTGTACGGGCGACGGGCGACCCCGTACGAGGTGCTCAGCGAGTTCTCGGGTCGCGTGGCGGAGACGTACGCTGCCGATGAGGTGCTGCCGCGGATGGCACGGGTGCTCCAAGAGGGAACCGCCGCGGAGTTGGCGACGGTGTGGCTGCGCAGCGGCGCGGAGCTCCGCCCTGCCGCGACCTATCCAGCGGGAATGGGCACACAACACTCTCTGCCCATGAGCAACGGAACACTACCGGCACTCCTCGAAGCGACCCGGGCGGTGGAGGTGCGCCACCAGGGCGAGTTTTTGGGTGCGTTGAGCGTGAGCAAGCGGCGCGGGGAGGCGCTGACGCCGATCGAGCAGAAGCTCGTCGACGACCTCGCCCACCAGGCGGGGCTCGTGCTCAAGAACGTCGGGCTCACCGCAGACCTGCAGACGCGGCTCGATGAGTTGCGCGCCTCGCGCCAGCGCTTGGTGAGTGCTCAGGACGTGGAGCGACGCCGACTGGAACGCAACCTCCATGACGGCGCCCAGCAACACCTGGTGGCCCTGAAGGTGAAGCTTGGCCTCGCGGAGATGCTCTTGGGGCGGGACCCCGCGAAGGCGGCGGCCACCCTGGAGCAGCTCAAAGGCGACGCCGACGAGGCACTCGAGACGCTGCGCGACCTGGCCCGAGGGATCTACCCGCCGCTGCTCGCGGACAAGGGGCTGGTGGTGGCCCTGGGATCACAGGCGCGCAAGGCGACGGTGCCGGTGCGAGTTGAGGCTGACGGCATCGGCCGATACCCGCAGGAGATCGAGGCTGCGTTGTACTTCTGCACCCTGGAAGCACTGCAGAACGTGCAGAAGTACGCGTCGGCGTCAGCCGTCGAGGTGCGCTTGGGCGAGGAGGGCGGACAGCTTCACGTCGACGTGATCGATGATGGCCGCGGGTTCGACACGAGCACGGTGACTCGGGGCGCCGGTTTGACGAACATGGAGGACCGCATCGACGCACTCGGGGGCCGGCTGCACGTTGCGTCGACCCCCGGCACCGGCACGATGCTTCGCGCCACGGTGCCACTTACACTCGCCACCCTGTCCGCGAAATGAGCGATTCGGGCAGTCGGCTGAAGGAACAAACTTGTACGCTCTGGTGAGGAAGCCTCACGTGTGCAGCTGACGATGGCCGATTACACACGGCTTTGGTCTTTTGGCGCAGGTCGTTCGTACGGAGTTTGTTCCCCCAGGCCTCCATGCGGACGGTCGAAATGGTCGAAGTCCTCCCACTCCTGGAGCTTGGGAGTGAACAGTTGTGCCTCGTCAGCAGGATGCCATCGAGGAGGCGATAGAACTCGTCGGCGTCGATGCGATGTGATCGCTCCACGTTGCCGTTGAGCCTTGGCGTGGCCGGCTTGATGTAGACGTGCTGGACGCCGCGAATCGAGAACGTGCCAGTGGAATGCGGACTGGAACTGAGCGCCGTTGTCGGTCTGAATCACCTCAACGCGGAAGGGCAGCTTCTCGAACATGTAGTCGATGAACTGGATGGACGTCTTCGCAACTGTCCCAAGTTGCGCCTCGATTTCCAGCGGTGGACCCAGCAGCTACCCGGCCTTCTGCGTACTGCACCCGTTTGAGCCTCGGTTCGCCCTCTGGGTGTGCGCGTTGGTCGGCGCGGCTGCCGGCGGCGTGGTGCTCCTGGCGTCCCTGGCGGTGCGACCACCTTCGAGGGGAGGCACACGCAAGCTAGGGCGAGGCTTCCTGAAGGGACATTAGCGGACGTGGGATGTCTGGCCTGTGGAACCGTGACCTTCCTCGACTGAAGTCAGGGCCGCGCTAGCATCTGCAAGTACTCAAAGCGCGCCCATAACGTCACAAGAGGACTGCGGGAAGCGACGCTTCGGGCTGTAGTCGTCCGAGGCGATGAGCTCACTTCGGTCGCTGTGTCGACTGCAATCGGGTTCGCTGGACTGCGCCGCTCAGGTCGCGCTCCGTGACTTCAGCGGCTGGGCGCCACTGCCGACCGCATTCCATGCATTCGAAGTCAGCAACGTACTTTTTGCCGGATTCGCCAAGCGTTGCAACGTTGTGCTTGTGGAGGACAACCTCGCGCGACTTGCACTCCGGACACTCAGGGATGCTCTCATCGATCATCTACGACCACCTTTGCTGACCGGCTGCCGATGGCCGCCAAGCTACACCCAGTCGACCGGACGGTTGTTGCGCTCCGGTGACGAGCCGCCTGGCAGCGCAAACATGGCTGCGGCTCGCGCTGTGGGTTGGATTGCGGGGGTGGCGCTATCCCGCCGGTGCAGGCGTCGCGATGGCGATCGGTGACAGGCCCTGGGAAGGCCGACAACGCCTCCGCCGCCCGAGGACAGGATCACGCGGCGGGGAGTTCCAATCGCGACGCTGAGGGATAACGTCGGCCCAAGCCTATGTCAACCCATTCATCGCAGTGAGGACCTGGCGGCGTCGGGGACGATCCCTCCGGGAGCCGCCTGAAGCGCGCGGCTACCAGCATCACGTCCCTCGTCTCCTCAAGGGCGCCTGCTCCGGAGGCGGAGACTTGGCAGCCCCATGCCCGTGAACCGCGGACCGAGTTTCGCCGCTTCCACTCCGCCGTCGCTGCTGCAACCGCGGCTGACGCCGCCGCAGTGAAGAAGATGCGCGAGGCGGCTGCTGAGCGCCGCCAAGCCGAGGCATGGAGCAACGCTGCGCAACTCAGCTCTGAGCCCCGCCCGAACGACGGGCCGGCCGAGCGATAGGGCGCTTCCAACGGGCGATGGCCGCGGTGCTCCAGGACCAGCACGACGAATGGCAGGACGGACGCCGCCATTTCCGTCGCAATCGATGGCGCGGTTGCTGCACCCCGAGGCCGCTGCGTTGCTCACCAACCCGCTCAGGGAGGGACTAGTCGCCTAACTCACCGACGTTGTCAGAACTCCACCGAATTCGCACCACTACCGGGGACTTGACCCAACGACGCTCCTGCATGGCAAGAAAGACAAGGTGTCTCCTTACGCTCTGGCCGTAGAGGTACACGCCGGGATCAACCATTCGATGCTGGTTCCGTTCAACGGAGGGCACCTCTTCTTCCTGATGCGCGAGCGCCGGCAGTTTCTCGATGCCTTGACGTCGAGTCTGTCCGGGCCGGACTCTCGATCCTTGGATAGAGACTGACAAGTGAGCGTTCCGTCGGCGAGCCAGTCCTCTTGACGCCAGCTCGGAAGATTTGGGACCTTCGACCCTAGGACCCCAGCTGCCTCGCGGCCATCATGCGTGTGGGAAACAAGAGCACAGCCATAACTCATGACTTCAACGATGAGGCGAGTGGCTTCGCCAGACGAGACCGACGACGCGCTGCTGAACGCATGATCGCCGCGCTGCGTCAAGACGGCAGTCTCCCTGAGCATGGTCCTCGATCAGGGCCGAGGACCTCCTCAGAATCGCGTCGCTGTTAGATCTCGAGTTCATCGCCCCAAGCCGGCATGGCACGGCACACGAACCAATCGCGATGCCTACGTCCTCTTGGAGCGCGCCTTCGGCGCGCTCAGCGCCGATCTGATCGGTATCAAGAGCTACGACTGGCGAACCGATCCCCAGATCATGTCGCTCCTCGCTGACGTGCATGCACACAGTGCGGGAACATCCGGACCACCCGTAGATCAATAAGGCTCGGATCGGAGGAAGACGGAATGGCCACTTCGTGCTGTGCCACTCAACGACGGGAATAGGGCGCCGGCGGGATCGATCGTTCTCGTGGCAACGACCGATAGCTCACGGTCGGACGCATGTATCGGTTCCATCCTCTGCATCTAATCCCTGCATCTGGCAGTGATTGGTGTCGTCGCGACACAGGACGTCAGAGACCGTCCTTTGATCTCAAATATGCCCTCTAAAGCTCGGTCGTCGGAGAGACAGGACTCGAACCTGTGACCCCTGGTCCCCGAAACTCGCAAAGCAGATCAACGACAGCGTCGGCGACTTGATCCTCCGCCCTGGCGGTGCCGCACTCCGACGCATGGTGCGGTCCAGCGACGCGGCGATACGAGTCCGTGGCGAGGAGTTCCTGATTCGCCTGTCGCGACTCCGACGCTGCTGAGCCGAACGCATCGCACGCTCGGATCGGTGCACTGTCGCTGCCACGGAGCTGGCTTCCGCGAACCACACTTGGCGTCTCTCTCGGGATCGCGGTGATGCCGCTCAATAGAACGGAGATCGACGAAGTGGTCCGCGCCGCCGATGTTGCGATGTATCAGGCGAAGCGAGCGGGTGGCGATCGTTTCGCGCTGAGTACACGCCCGCCTGAGGTACGGCCGACGGTTCGAAGGAGATCACAAATCCGCGGGGCTCCCCGAGGGCCTTCGCCAGCCGCGGCGGCAACAGTGCGCCTGCCGCGTAACACGCGGTGGAGGCCGCGCGAACCTGGTTGCGGGACGCCGCTGCAAAGTACACCATGGCTCTCCGATGCGGTCATCGGACGGAGCCTTGCCGCCACCGCCGCCCTACGTGCCTTCGACCGAGGCGGACGAGTGCTCCTTCCAAGGATGTTCGTCTGCAGCGACCGCACAATGCGCCTACGTGGACCGAAGGCAGCGACCCTGTGCAACCCTGTGGTGCGGCGACCATCAGCGCGTCGTCTTCAATGTCAGCTATTGCCGGCGACATGCGGGGATCATCGAGGCGGTCGGCGAGGGGCATGCTCAGGTCCCGCTCCCCGATCTTGACAATCGCGCTCCTTCTCTCACCAACTGGGTAGCGCGCGACCTCGACGCGGCGATTCGAACGCTCCTCATGACCGGCTTTCCAGGGCAGACGATCAATGTCTCGAGCTTGGTCAGCGGCGGCCTGCCGCGCGACCGATTCTTGGGGGCGCTCATGGAAGGTGATCTCCGTGCTCGGGGTCGACTGCTCGATCGGCATCACCGTGCTCGAGGCTGACGACTGCGTCGTCCACGTAACCTACGACGGCAAGGCGATTCTCGCGGTCACGCCACCGTGGATCGAGCGCCGACGCCGCGGTCAGACCGTTGACGCAGCGGCTGACCACGACGCGCGGAGTCGCTTCTACGACGGCATCCTTGAGGCACTTGAGGACGCCGTCATGGCGGCAAGGCAGCGCCGAGATCCCTGGTAGGTGCCGACCAGCGTGGATCGCCCGTGGTCGCGGGTTCGGTGTCGCTTTGAGCCTAAGTCGATCCACGTGGGGGAGGTGCCAGCGAAGGTGTCTTCAGAGGCGGCGCACGGGGCGGCCTATTCGAAATTCGGCGGTGGCACCGTCGGGCGTCGCAGGTGGGGTGGACCTGCACGCAACTCGTGCCCGCGGGCGTGCACTCGCCGTGTGACCAACCATCCTCGATCAGCGTCGCCCGGACAGCCTTCGCGTCGTGCGATCCGATGGTCACCGCTGCGAGCTTGCCACAGCTCTTGCAGGGGTAGGTGATGCGATAGCGTCCTCAAACTCCTTGTTTGCGTTTGCCAGGCGGCTCGTCACGGGAGCGCAACAACCATCCGGTCGACTGGGTGTAGCTTGGCGGCCATCGCCAGTCTGAACCGCCTGTGAGGATATGCGGGTCCCGCCCTTGCTCGTGTGAACTCGTGAACCGCTTGGCGCCGTAGCTGCCTTTCCCGGGATCTGTCCACGAGTGAGGGTTCTGCAAGGGGGCGCCGCCAAACGGCCGTGACTTGATAGGAGCTTGACCCCTGACGGTCCCGTCACAGGTCTGTCCGGCCGCTGGCGACGCTGCCACCCATTCGGAGGAACAGGTGACCGGAGAGAGCTTGGCACAGCAGGTTGTCATTGGCGTTGACACTCACGATCTCGTTCACGTCGCCGTCGCTGTTGATCACTTGGGTCGCCGCTGCGACGACATCAGCATTCCAGCGTCGCCGGCCGGGTACGAGCGGCTGGTGACATGGGCACTCGAGCACGGCAGTGTGGCAGCAGTCGCGATGGAGGGCACGGGCTCGTACGGCAGCGCACTCTGCACGCTGCTTCAGACGCGAGGTGTGAGAGTTGTCGAGGTGTCGCGCCCATCGCGCCAGCACCGTCGCAACCGGGGGAAGTCGGACCTCATCGATGCAGAGGCCGCGGCGCGCGCCTTTCTCGGAGGTGAAGCGACGGCTCGGCCCAGGGGAGGGGAGGCGACGCCGCCGTCGCCATGATTCGATGCCTGCGTGTGGCGCGCGAGGCCTTGGTCAGTCAGCGAACCCAAACGATCAACCAGCTGCGAGCACTCCTCGTGACCGCTCCCGCTGAGCTTCGGGCGTCGCTTGCGCCGCTCTCCGCGCCGCAGCTGATCAAACGCGTGGCCCGCTTCCGCATCGATGATGTCGCTTCTCCGGCAGAGGCGTCACGATTTGCCATGCGACAGCTGGGCCGACACGTGCGCGCCATCGACGTCCAGATCGATGAGCTCAACGACAGGCTCACGCCGCTGGTCTCGGACCGCGCGCCCGAGCTCCTCGCCCTGCATGGCGTTGGCGTCGACGTTGCCGGCAACCTGCTGGTCGCGTGGGACAACGCGGCACGGATCCGGTCAGAGGCGGCCTTCGCAGCGCTCTGCGGGGTTGCGCCGATTCCAGCGTCATCGGGAAAGACTTCTCGGCACCGCCTCAGTCGCGGAGGTGACCGAAGCGCCAACCGCGCTCTCTGGCGCATCGTCCCGACACGTCTGCGCACCGATGATCGAACTCGCGAATATCTCGTGCGACGCCGCGCCGAGGGCAAGTCACAGCGCGAGGTTGTCCGCTGCCTCAAACGCTACATCGCCCGCGAGGTCTTCCATGTCCTGCAACGCCTCACACCCATCATTCCGTCGCTTGACACAACATAGGAGCATCCCGGGAATCCTGGAGACTCACACAGTAGTGTCCTGACAGTGCATCCGCGCGGGCTTCACGCACGCACGGGTGCCCCCGAGCCGAGCACCGCTTCTCGACTAGGCCAACGTCACCACCAGTGCGGCGACAGCCAGTAGGAAGAACACCGTCCAGTTGACCCAGCTGACGAGGCCGGTATCGCGTGCCCGGATGTGAGCACCGGCCGCGCACAGGAAGTACAAGACCAGGCCGCAGGCCGCCGCGACCCCGAGCGCCGGCACCGCGAAGCCCACCACCAGTCCGATCGAGCCCGCTGCCAGAAGTGCACCCAACCAGACCATCCACTCGGAAGGTATGCCGAGCCGCTCGGCCGTATCGGCCACTGACTTGTTGTGGGTGAAATTCAGTGCGGCGGCGTATCCGTACACGATCGCCGCCACGACGGTCAGTGCGATGTAGGCAGCATGCATGGTGGCCTCCTTCTCGGCCCAGATAACGTGTGTCTCTGTGCTTCTGTGTCTCAGTTAGCTTGTGGTTGAGTAACTTGATAGCAGGCTATATGACACGTTAGCTTGGTGTCAAGGTATGCTCCGATGGGTGGAGAGCGATTCCGTCGACCTCATCGTGCAGGCGTGGCGCCTCCGTGACCCGCAACTCGATTCGAGCACGCTCGAGGTCATCGGGCGGCTCCTCCTCTGCGCGGAGTACTTCGAACGCACCGCCAGAGCGGTCCTCCAGCGATTCGACCTGAGCATCGCCGACTTCGATGTTCTCAATGCGCTGCGCCGCGTCGGAGGCCGGCACGGCAGCAAGCCCAGCGATTTGGCGCGATCCTCGCTGATCACCACCGGGGCCATGACGGCACGGCTCGACCGGCTCGAACAGGCTGGACTCATCCGCCGTGCGCCAGACCCCGACGACCGGCGCGGCGTGCGTGTCTCCCTCACCGCACAGGGAAGCAAACTCGCCCGGCAGGCGCTTCACGCACTGATAGCCGCCAACCGCGTATTCCTCGAGCCGCTCAACGGGCAGCAGCAGAAACTCCCTCGCGTCCGCGCTCAGGACACTGCTCCTGCACCACGAACCCAAATGAGCTGGGTCAGGGCGGGGGTTCAGCGGCGGCGCTCTGCCGTGACCGCAGCAAGGGACGCCGCAGTGGCGATTCTCCCCCTCGTCGCATGTGGACTCTCCAACCATGCAAGACGGTAGGCGCTAAGTCGGCGCTGCACGGCCACAATCTCTTGCTATGAGCGGCGGCATCCCGTCCCGACTGCCGCGAATAATGCGTTTTGCAGGAAAGGTCCTTATTCCCCGGTTAGCGCACGACACCCGCCCGCGCCAGCCAGCCCTCAACGCACCGCCCAACCCCTCGCCGCGAACTCACATTGCGCGTCCGTCGGGGAGACAGGACTCGAACCTGCGACCCCCTGGTCCCACAGACTAGTCCTCGTTTCCCGATGCGTGCCGAGTTCGATTTAGAGTGGTTTCGTGCGGAATTGGTTGGAATGACGACTAGAGCAGGTGCGATGGAATCCATTGGAATTCCGTCAACGTACATCCACGATTACCGGGCATTGCTTCCCGCCTCCACCGCTCCGAACTCTGGGCATTCTGGCGACGGGCGGGCGTGTCGAGCATCCGAATCTCCTGAATCTGGTGACAGGAGCTCGTGTGCAGATGGGTTGCGTCCCTCGGGCGCCTCGCAATCGGGTTTATCGACCCGACAGCAACCAGCAGGATCCCATGGGCTCGGCCAGACACAAGCTTGCGCTTGTGCGTCACCGAATCGAGGTGCCGGTCGTTCGCGGCCAGCGATATTGTCCCGGTACTGCCCGACAATCTCCTTCTGCGTCACTGCAGAGGCCAGACCTCGATGACGCCTTGCGCGACTGCACTGGGGCTTTCGGAGGCGAAGCCGACCGCCTCTTCTAGAGTGGCGGCCTCGATGACCCCGAACCCCGCGATCGGAAGGTCTGAGCGCAGGAACGGTCCCTCGCTCGTGACCACGCCCGCCCCGTCGTGATTACGAACTTGCACTGGCCGGCCGGCGATACCCATCAAAGCACCTGCCGCTAGTAAGCGCTCGTCGTGATGGTGGGCCGCATCACGTATTGCAGGGTCAGTCCGATCGTACCCTGCGCAATCTCCATATCCGATGGTTACAAATCTAGTTACAAGCACATACCTCCGTCGTTGATCTCCATCTTGCGTCGCGCGTCACTCATGGGTCGAGTATGCGAGCGCCAGCAGCTTCTCGTTGCAACGTCCCTTCTGCTGGGATAACGGCTGCAACGCTATCGCGGTGGCTCTCCTTCTGTTGTGGCGGCTCGGATCCCGACCGAGATGTTGCTCGACAGGTTGGCGTGTCGACTTCAGCCCCGAGCGCCCCGGATCGGGAAGATCAGTGCACGGTTCTGATCGCCCAGGATCTCGGGTTATTCAACGCTTCCGAAAGCCTTGATCTCCTCAAGTTCTTGTGGCGACAGCTCGCGCGGTTGGTCGCCTCTGGCTACCTTCTCGGTCTGAACCTGGTGGCGGATACTCTCCACGATCTCCGGATTAGCCAGCGTGGTCACGTCCCCAATATCCGTGAAGTTGGAGATCGATGCGATCACCCGCCGCATGATCTTTCCAGACCTGGTCTTGGGCATGTCGGGAACGATCCACACATTGTGCGGACGCGCGATCTTCCCGATCTCTCGGTCGATCGCTTCGACGATCTTTTTCTTGATCTCGTCGCTCGGTTGCACGCCCGGCTTCAATGCCACATACATTTCCACTGCACGACCGCGAAGGTCGTCAATCACGGGGACCGCCGCCGCCTCGGCGATCTCATCGACCGTCAGGCACGCCGACTTAAGCTCCTTGGTTCCCAATCGGTGCCCGGCCACGTTGATCACGTCATCTACGCGGCCAAGGATCCGAATGTAGCCATCCGGCGCTTGGACGGCGCCGTCACCCGCGAGGTATGGCCAGTCGCGCCAGTCCTTGCTCTCCGGGTCCCGGTTGTACTTCCTGAAGTACGTATCCACGAACCGCTCGGGTTGACCCCAGATTGTTTGGAAGATGCCCGGCCAGGGGTTGCGAATGCAGATGTTCCCTGCTCGACCGCTGCCGGGCTCGATGACGTTGCGATCCTCGTCGTAGATCACGGGATAGATGCCGAGAACGCCAGGGCCGCAGCTGCCGGGTTTCATCTGGTCGAGTGCGGGAAGCGTGCTGCCCAGGAATCCGCCGTTCTCCGTCTGCCACCACGTGTCGACGATGACCGCTTCGCCTTTGCCCACGACCCGGTGATACCAGCGCCATACCTCGGGTTCGATGGGCTCGCCAACTGTTGTCATATGCTTGAAGTGATAGTCGTACTTCGCTGGCTCATCCGGCCCGAACTTACGGAGCATCCGGATGGTGGTGGGCGCCGTGTGGAAGATATTCACGCCCAGGCGCTCCGCGATTCGCCAGGGTCGACCGGCATCCGGATACAGCGGCACCCCCTCATACATCACGCTCGTAGTTCCTAGCGACAGCGGGCCGTACACGATGTAGGAATGCCCGGTGATCCACCCGATGTCCGCAAAACACCAGTACGTGTCTTCGGGATGAATGTCCTGGTAGTACCTAGACGTCCCAGTCACATAAGCGAGATATCCACCCGTGCTGTGGACACACCCCTTCGGGCGGCCGGTCGTGCCACTCGTGTACATCATGAAGAGCGGCGCTTCGGCGGGCATCGACACCGGTTCGACCATCTTGCCGGCGTAGTCCTTCAACAGCTCGTCAACGAAGAAATCACGGCCTTCGACCATGGGGGTCTTGGAGCTGTACTGACCCGGGTGGCGTCGCCACACCAGTACCTTTTCGACGTCGGTCCCCTGCTCGCGGGCAACCGCGATCGCTTCATCGGCTTTGGCCTTATGGTCGATGAGTTCGCCGTTGCGGTAATAGCCATCCATCGTCACTAAGATGGTGCTCCCGGAGTCGGCCATACGGCCTCCACAAGCTGTCCCACTGAACCCGCCGAACACCTGGTTGTGGATGACGCCGAGGCGGGCGCAGGCAAGCATCGCAACCGGGAGCTCGGGAACCATCGGCATATGAAAGGTGACGCGGTCACCGACCTTCACGCCGCCGAAACCGCGCAGGAGTGCAGCAAACTCGTTAACGCGTTTGTAGAGCTCCTGATAGGTGATCGCCTTGGTCTCTTCGGCCTCGGGCTCGGGGACCCAAATGAGCGCCGCCTTGTTTCGGGATTTCGCAAGGTGACGATCGACACAGTTGACGCTCGCGTTGAGCCGGCCACCGACGAACCATTTCCAAAACGGCGGATTGTTGGTGTCCAAGGTGGTGTGCCAGTACTTGTCCCATGTGAGCAGGTCCGCGTACTCCTTGAAGCACTCAGGGAAGTTCTCCTCGCGGAAGCGGTCTCGGATACCGGGGTCGCTGGCATTCGCCTGTCCGATGAACTTCGGTGGCGGGGCGAAGTAATCCTCCTCGCGCCAGTGCACCGCAATCTGAGCTTCAGTGACCTGCACTTCCACGGCCATTGGTCGACCTCCGACTTACCGCCTGACCCGCATCGGTCCATCTCAAGGTGAACGCCGACCCCACTCTAGCCCTCCGCCAGCAATCTTGCAGAGACGGCGAACTCCCGAAGTTCAGCTGCCATCGTTGCCTGAGACGTCAGTGCCTGGAGGTCACCGCGCGCAAGAGATTCACGGCAAAGCCCACGGATGAGGTGGAGCGCGTGCAGGGCCAAGTAGGGCAGCGCCTCAAACGGCGCGCTCTCCGTCTCCGCCCGAAGCCGGGCGCACTCGCACGCAAACTCCTTGTTAGGAGCGACGGCTTCCAGCTCCACTAGCCGAACCGACAACTCCCCGATGATGTATTGCTGGGTCACTGTTAACTCGCCCGGCTGTATGAGCCTCTCCGGCGCCTGTTCCCCGCTTGGTCGCCGCCCCATGGTGCGCCGCCCCGCTGGGATGGTCAAGCTGGCCTTCGCCGCACTGAACACGAATCGCTACGTGGAATTGACGTCGGACAGATAGTCAAGGTCGTGGCGGCTAGGTGAGCAGACGGCTGAGAGCCGAACTTTTGGTATTCCGGTCTGATCGCGGTCGCCTGCAGTCTCGGGCTGATCGTTCGGTGTGACAGCGCCCGCCACAGCCTTCCCGGGGGTCGCGCTCGGTGAGGCAACTCACCAGGCCCTGCGGTGAACTCAAAACTGGCCCACGTCTGGGCACCTGGTCGCGAGATGGTTTCCGCACTTCCGCCGAGCCCCAAAGCTGTGACTTTGTGCCCTAGTCGCAGATCAGCACCTGCGGGATCATGGGCAACGAGCCGATTCTGGGGGTGTTCCCAATATTGCTGCACGACTATGCGTTCGTCCCCCTGCCTTCAGAACGCGTATGCGCTCGTGTTGCCGCGAATCACGGCGAGTGGCTGTCGGCGCTCGCGGTGGGCGCCGCTCGCGAGGGCGAATCGCTTCGCCTCCGGGTTGGGCCAGTCGAGTCCTTGCCCATGCTGGGCAAGACCGTCACCCTCCGCGCGGAACAGCCTATTGCGCGTGGTGAGGTCACGGTCGTTCCGCTCATTTGGCACGCGACGGGCTCGCAGGGCCTCTTCCCGGTGCTCTACGCTGACCTTGAGGTCGCTGCCCTGAGTCCGACGTTCACCCAGCTCACTCTGCGTGGACACTACCAACCGCCGCTCGGTGCCGTTGGCCAGCGGCTCGATCAACTCCTCATGCACCGCGTCGCGGAAGCCACTATTCGCGCCTTCATGCGCCGCCTCGCGGAGGGCTTGACCGCAACCACCTAAAGCGGGACGAGAGCTCGCCGCCGAGCCGGGTGTGGAAGGCTGAGTTGCGTCCGTGCTTCTCATCTCGTCATGGGGCTAAACCGGTGGGTGTATCGATCGCATATCTGCTGCTCCGCGATGAGTACCGGCCGTTCCGCCTCGACATGGGCCGTCAGGAGCCGTCGGCGATGCCCGCAGCGCCAATCCCCGCGCCGCCGACGCCGCTGGGTAGCCCCTGGCGCATCCCGTCTGGGCGGACTACATCCGCCTTTGTCTTCGAGTGCTGCCGAGCGGCCCCGGCGGACGGTGGTCTTGCGGGTACCGTTCGCACCGAGGAGCCCGTCGCCGGAGCTACCGAATCAGTTCGAGCGCGCCGGCTGAGACCTGATCTATGTGATCGCCGGTCCGATGCGACCAAGTCTGCCTCGGCGTAGCCGCGGTTCGTTGATCCTGTCCCATGGCTTCGATTGCTTCGGAGTGCATCGCCGAAGGAATCAACGCAAAGGGACGCCGTGCTTTGTGGCTCAACTCGTGAGCAACACTCCCCAGGAAGAGATCCTCCATCGTGCTGTGTTGCCCATTGCCCACTACGATGAGATCTGCGTCCTCGGTGTCGGCGACGTGCAATATCCCTGTTGCTGGATGCCCTTCGACAACGATGATCCGATGCTTGACGTCGTTGCTGGTCAGGGGCCCAAACAACTCCTTCTTGACATGCGATCGCACATCGTCGCCCAGGTAGTCGAACTCTCGCAGGCGAACGTCTCTCACTGTCGTACCGCCAGAGGCGCCGATAGGCTTCAGCACATGCACCGCGATGATCTCGGCGCCGCGGGATGCTGCCTCCTGGATTGCCCATTCGAGTGCGGCGTCCGATGCCGCCGACCCATTCACTCCCACAACGATCTTCTGCGCGCTCACAACTTCCGCCTTAGGCATCTGTGATTGGTCAGTCAAGGCTCATCTAATAGCCAGATCGGAGGCCTGTCAAGAGGCGTTGGTCCCGACTTGTGACCACGCCTCCGGCCTTGAAAACGCACTGATCTTCTCTTGCGTCGGACCCGGCACCGCACACACGTCATCCCGCTGGCTGATGGCGCGTAAAATGGCTGAGTTGGCGGACGATTCTTCGGGTAAGTCGATCGGGATGCGTGGACGGAGGTTTCGCGAACGCCCGGGGGTGCGCAGCGTAGAAGACGATTTTGGCGCATTCCACCAGGCCGAGATATGTCGCGATCATCGCGACCAGGATCAGGAAGAAGAGCGGTGGTAATGGTGAGAATCCCAGGATGCGCGCGACCGGTGTGAAGGGAACGATCGCACCGACCAATGCGCATAAAGGCGGAAGCACCAGCATCGCCGGGCTCGGCCGGCTACGTAGGAAAGGAACCCGCCGAGTGCGAATGACATAGATCACCAGTGTCTGCGTTGCGAGCGACTCCACGAACCAACCCGTCCGGAACTCACTGTGGCCCGCGCTGAGCAGGTCGAGCATGACGAAGAAGGTGAGAAAGTCGAACACGGAGCTCACTGGGCCGAAGACGATCATGAACCGCCGAACAAAGGCGATGTCCCACGCGGCGGGTCGAGCCAGGGTTTCGGAGTCCACCGCGTCCGTGGGGATTGCGAGCTGGCCCGCATTGTAAAGCAGGTTGTTGAGCAGAATCTGCGACGGCAGCATTGGCAGGAACGAGAGAAATACCGAGGCAACCGCGGCACTGAACATGTTACCGAAGTTCGAAGATGTCGCCATCAGGACGTACTTGATGGTGTTGGCGAAGACGCGCCGACCCTCGACAACGCCATCGGCCAGCACGCCAAGATCCTTGTCGAGGAGCACGATGTCCGCCGCATCTTTCGCGACGTCAGTTGCAGAGTCCACTGAGATGCCGACGTCCGCGTGGTGCAGAGCAACGGCGTCGTTAACACCATCGCCAAGGAACGCGACGTCGACGCCTGTTCGCCTCGTGACCTTGATGATCCGAGACTTCTGATCTGGACTGACCCGCGCGAAGACCCGTGTCCGGGTGATTACCAGGGCAAGCGCATCGTCGTCCAGGGCATCGATCTCCGTGCCCGTCACGACCGTCCCGGGATCCACACCGATGTGCCGGCACACCGTCGCCGCGACGGTGCCGTTGTCGCCAGTGATGATCTTGACCTCGATGCCGAGCCCATGCAGCCGGGCGATTGCGTCGCCCGCATCCACCTTAGGTCGGTCAACGAAGGTGAGAAACCCGACCAGGGTCAGATCCCGCTCGTCGTCCGCGCAGGGTCTTGTGGTCGTTCCAGTTCGGGTTGCCACCGCGACCACGCGAGCGCCCTCAGCGAAGAGTCGATCCAGGGTCGGTCCTGCCGCCTCGGGTAGCGCGACGCACCGTGCGAGCACCGATTCAGGCGCGCCTTTGGTGACCAGCAAGCGCCCCGTGGGTCCGTCGACCAGCACCGACGCCATCTGCCGCTCGTGGTCGAATGGGACGCGTCCCAGTCGAGCGAACGCCGAGGGGCCGTCGGGAAGCTGGGTGAGGGCCGCACACCGTGGGCTCTGCCACAGGGCCTGATCGAGCGCATTGCCCCCAACCGGTCCACCGGTTCCTGGGGTGGACTCGTTGCACACGAGGCCGAAGCGCAGCGGCGAGTCTGAAGGCTGGCCTGCTGCCCCGAGGCTACGATCGAACGTGATCGCCCCTTCGGTAAGCGTCCCGGTCTTGTCGGTGAAGAGGATCTGGATATTGCCGAGATCTTCGATCGCGACCAGTCGTTTGACCAGCACCTTGCGCCGAGCCAGTGCGCGTGATCCACTCGACAGCCCCACGGTGACGATTGCGGGCATCAGTTCCGGGGTGATGCCCACCGCGATGGCCAGCGAGAAAAGCAATGCATCGAGGATCGGTTTGTGGAAGGCGATGTTGAAGACGAAGATGGTCAGTGTGAGCACCCCGGCGACGCGGACCAGCAGTGTCGAGAAGCTGCTCAAACCCTGCTGGAATGCGGAGGCCGTCGCAGGCTCCGCAAGACCGGATGCGATGCCACCGAACGCCGTCGCGGGGCCTGTTGCGACCACCACGCCGCGAGCCGCTCCCTCGTGGACGATGGTGCCCATGAACACGCAGGAAGCGAGGTTGACGCCGGCCGCATCCGGCTGCGGCTCCGCGGTCTTGGGCACGGGTAGCGACTCGCCGGTGAGCACGGCTTCGTCGCACTCCAGGGAGTCGACCTCGAGGAGGCGTATGTCCGCGGGAACGATGTTGCCGACGCTCAGAGTCACGACGTCGCCTGGTACGAGCGTGATCGTGTCGATCAGCTGATCGCGTCCGTCGCGGCAGGCCAATGCGCGGTGATGGATCTCGCGGTGCAATGCTTCCACCGCGGCCTCCGCTCGATACTCATTGATGAAGCTCAGCAGGACGCTGACCGCGACGATTGCCGCGATGATGACCGCGTCGGTCGGATCACCCGTGAACCCGGAGACCGCCGCGCAACCAAGAAGCAGCAGGAGCAGCGGGTTGCGAAACTGACGGAGCAATACGCCGACGGGCGTGACGCGGTGCTCCCTCAGCACGTTTGCGCCCCTGGCCTCGAGCCTCCTTGCCGCCTCTGCTGCGGCAAGACCGGTGTCGGCCGAACCCATGGCCTCGAGCACCATGGCCGCGGGGAGGCGCGCCAACTCGACGAGTGTCATCCCAGCAGCCTGCGCGGCCGCACGCTTCACATCAGACGGACGCGGACGTCGCAACACTTCACCCACCGTGTCAACTCAAACGCCGTACCGCCCGTCTGCCACGGGCGGTACGGCGTCAGGTACGCGCACCACCGGTAGTGATGGATACCGCTGGTACCAACAACAAAGGCAGCCACGTGTGGTGGGTGACCGAGCGCGAGACGCTGAGCTCGGGTGCTCGGTTATTAACGCTGCTTCCGCGAGCGCCAATGGCGAGCAGGTACGTCCCGTCAGATGCGGCGCATGCGTCGCGCAGCGCCTTCGGGACATCGCTGCCGGCGACGACACGTGTGGTGATCTTCATCCCGCCGGCAGTGCGGACGATCGCTGCGCCGGCCTCCAATGCGCGTTCGCCATCCTTCCGAGCCGTATCGGCACCGGGCGCATCCGGATTGACGGCCGTCACAAGCATGAGATCGGCCTTCGAGAGACGGGCGACCCAGCCGGCGAGCTTCAGAGCCCGATCCGCCTCCGGCGATCCGTCCAATCCGACGACGACTTCGACTCGGAGGCCAGGCGTGGCCGTCCTCACGGATGAGCAGCACCGGCCGGTAGGAGTGATGCACGACGTCCTCCGAAACTCGGTAGGTGAAGAGTTCCTCGACGATGCCGAGCTTCCTCCCGCCGACCACGATGAGACCCGCGCCCACTGAGGCGGCCGTGGCGAGGATTGCATGGGCTCGCGAACCGCGCGGCGTGTGGATGGCGGCGACCCGACGCCCGAGGGGTTCCTCGATCAGCGCCGCCTCCGCGCTCGCGACGCCGGCCGCGATTTCCTGGTCAACGCCGGGGGCTCCGCTGAACGAGCCCGTGGGCGCCCAGACGTGAACGACGTGCAAGGGCGTACCCGACGTCCGGGCGAGGTGTGCCGCGGCTACGCGAGCGTTTCGGCTGGCTTGCGTCCCATCGGTAGCGAAAAGGATCGCGGTCGGTAGCGCATTGGTTTCATTCACCTCGCAATTCCTCCGGCGTGGCGGGTGTATACCGCGCTGGCGTGCGCGGCCTTTCGAACATCAGCACCCTGTTTCGAGCGAGCGCACTCATCCATGGCGAGCCCAACGAATGCGAAGCGTGTCCTCACGCTCGCTCTGCTCCAAGCGCTCGCGACTCTCGTGGAGCGCCCCCTCGAGCTGCGGCAGCCTCCGGCGCTCCAGGAGCCGGAGACGCCGGCGCGTTTGCAGCAGCTCAGCGTCGATATTGGCCAGCGCACGCTGGATGGCGGCATGAGCGGCAGCTTTCTCAAGGGCACCCGCAAGCGCCTCCACGGCTCGGTCGGTGGCGCTGGAACCGCCACTCGCACTCGCAAGCGTGAGATCCGGAAACGCACAATGAGCGTTCTCGGGGATGGATACCGCCATCACGTTGTGCCACTCGACAGTGATAGTCGCGGGCGCATCCAGATGAGCGGCCACCACGGCGATCTGGTGTTCATGTCCGAGCCGCAACGCCCGCGAACACCACCGTTGGGCTTCGGCGCAGGCATCGATCCACGCGGTTCGTGCCAACGTTGCCTGGAGATCGCGGCCCTCGCGCTCTACGGCGAGAAGGCCCTGTTTGCGACCGAGGATGTCGATCCCCCGCCTGGCGGTTTCGAGGCGACGCCGCAGCCACACCTGCCCTGATCGCCCGGGCGGGACGCGGATCATGTGGACTCCCGGGAGCGACCGCGGTCGCTCAACGCCATGTGACGCGCGAGCTCGACGGGGTCGAGCCGCGACAGGTCACCCGCCGGCAGCATCGTCAGCGCGGTCCAGGCATGCTCGAGGGTGTCGTCTATGGCGCGATGCTCAGTGCGCCCTTGATTGATGAACCCCGCCTCGAGCGCGTCCGCAAAACGGAGATAGTCGCGGTCACCCTCCGACAGGCCCGTCTCGCCCACGAGGTCCGTCAGCTCACGAACCTGCCGGGCGTGACCGAGCGCGGCGTATACCTGCCCCGCGACCGCCATGTGATCCTTGCGGGTCTGTCCTGGCCCCACCCCATGCCGCATCAGACGCGACAGTGAGGAGAGCGCGTCGAATGGCGGGTAGACGTTGCAACTCTGCATCTCTTGGGACAGCACGATCTGACCTTCGGTGATGTAGCCCGTTAGATCCGGGACAGGGTGGGTGATGTCGCCCGCCGGCATGGTGAGAACAGGAATCTGGGTCAGGGAGCCAGAGCTGATGCGTAGCCTGCCGCAGCGTTCGTAGATGGATGCCAGATCGCTGAAGAGGTATCCCGGATAGCCCTGGCGCCCCGGGACTTCACCACGAGCTGCCGACACCTCACGCACCGCTTCTGCATAGCTCGTCATGTCGCACATGAGGACGAGGACGTGGCCGCCGCGTTCGAAGGCGAGGTGCTCGGCAACCGTGAGCGCAATGCGGGGCGTCAGCACGCGTTCGATGACCGGATCCGATGCCGTGTTGAGGAACAGGACCAGGTCACCCGACTCGGATCGCTGCTCGAGCGCGTCACGCGTCGCATCAGCATCGGCGTGCGTGACGCCCATGGCCGCAAAGACGATCTGGAACGCTCCGTCCGCCACCCGCGCTTGCGCGGCAATCTGCGCGGCAAGCTCGAGGTGGGGCAGTCCACCCACCGAGAAGATGGGCAACTTCTGGCCGCGCACGAGGGTGGTCAGTCCATCGATGGCCGAGATACCGGTGACGATGGGATCCCGGGGCAACTCCCGAGCCGCCGGGTTGATCGGCACGCCGTTGACGGCGACGAGGCGGTCTCCGCGCACGGGCGGACCTCCGTCGATGGGCTCCCCTCGACCGTTGCAGACCCGCCCAAGCCACTGGGCGCCAACGGGCACCCGCATCGGGCTTCCGCTGAAGGCCACTCGAGTCCCGGAAAGGCTGATCCCCGACGTTCCCTCGAACACCTGCACTACCGCCAGATCGTCGTTGACGTCCAGCACGACCCCATGTCGCCGTTCGCCCGACGCAAGGGTGATGACCGCATCCTCGTCCCAGCCCACTCCGGTGACGTGCTCGATCACCAGCAATGGGCCGTCAGCGCTGCGGGCTCCCGTGTATTCGATCGGAATCGCGTCGATCATGCGACGGTCTTCAGCAGTGCAAGAACGGAGGCCCGCACCGCGGTGACCGCGGCCACGTCATCGGGCCCACCGCTCTCCCGTGCGGACGAGACCCGGGCAAGGTCGACTTGTTCGAGGCGCTGGGCATCGACGCCGGCCTCCAGACGTTCGATCAACGCGCCGTTAACGGCGAGAACCATCTCGAGCAGCGCTTCCTGCTTTGCCTCGCCGCAGTACGCATCCTCGGTGCTCGTCGCGTCCTGTTGAAGCACGGCCTCGCGCAGTAGCTTCGCGGAACGAAGCGTGATCCGCTGACGATCCGGCAGTGCCGATGCTCCCACAAGTTCCACAAGTGACTCCGCTGCTCCGATTCGGCGAGCAGCGCCAGGGCCAAAGCACGGCGCTCCGCCCACGACGTGTCGCCACTCTCGGATCGCATCACACCGGACGCGTTCAGCATCGCGTGAAAAGCTCTCGTTCCAGCTGACCGCAGGATAGTGACGCGCGTATGCGAGGTCACGGTCGAGCGACCAGACACACCGGGAACAATCGCCGCGTCTGGGCGGTCACCGGCTCAGTGAGATCACCGCCCGGAGGTGAGACTGCCCCGATGATGGTCACAGAACCGCGGGAGCCGCCGAGAGTCGCGCAGTCCCCCGCGCGCTCGTAGAACGCCGCAAGTGCCGATCCGAGCGTCGCGGGGTACCCCTCCTCCGCCTGGAAGCCCGACTCGTCCGCGATGCGAACTCACGGAGCGCCTCCGCCCAGCGCGACGTCGAGTTGGCGATGACGACCACGTCGTACCCCATGTCGCGGAAGTACTCCGCAACCGCGACGCCTGTGTAGATACTGGCTTCGCGCGCCATGACCGGCATGTTCGACGTATTGGCGATACAGACCGTCCGCTCGCGCAGGGCTCCACCGGTGCGCGGATCCCT
>CAWFUO010000015.1:0-352777 GCA_963819095.1 Candidatus Dormiibacterota bacterium | reverse complement strand
TGCGCATCATCGCAAAGGTGCGCATACCCAGATAGGCGCATGCTCGAATCGAGGTGTACCCGGGAAGAACCTCGGGGTCATGGAGGTGTGGCGTCGAACCATTCCCGGCGCAGTTCGTGGCTGCCGTCCTCGCAACCGACTTCGTAGTACACGGCCGTGCGATCACCGTCGTCGACAACGGTTGTGTAGCGGAGCGCCGGGTACGGGCCGGTCGCTTGAGCAACCGGTGCGTCGCCCACGACCTCGAGGTGATCTGCGCGACCCCGTGCGACGCCGGTGCGCTCCTCCCAGTTCTCCGCGGCGGTGGCGCGTCCGTCGTAGAAGGCGACCACGTCATCGCCCCGCTCGATCACGGCGGTGACGCGCGTGCCACGCTGATCCCAGCGCCCCGCGGTCGGCGTGAGTGCAGGACCGTGCAGCGTCCAGTCGATGCCGTCCCGGCTGGTTGCGAACTCGGTCCACATGCGATCGGTGGCGTCCGGATCGTCGAGCGGATGACAGCAGATCCAAGCGCGCCACCCACGTTCGTCGCACACGATCACCGGATCCTTCATCGCGACGTGCTGGTCGCCTGGCATGACGACACGCCGGCCGGTCGTCACGAAGCCGTCGGGGCTGTCGGCCTCCAGCAACTCCACGCGCCAGTGTCGCGTCCCGAACGTGGCGCAGCTGAGGTAGAGGCGCCAGCGCCCGTCCTCGTCGATCACGAGCGCCGGTCGCTCGAGCGACTCGGCATTCATCGCCGTCTTGTCAACACGGCAGAGTTCCTCCGGCTCGCCAGTGCCGGTGAGGCGCGCGACGATCACGTCGCCGCCACGACCGTCGTCGACGGGCCGGCGATTCCGATATGCGACGTAGTGAATGCCGTCGCGCACCAGCACGCTCGCTGCGCCGACCCAATTGCCAGGTCCGCGACGAGCCGGGACCACGATCGTTTCCGCTCCGGTGTTCCGGGGAATCGGCAGGTCCGCCGGCGAGATGTCGCGTGTCATCGTTCTACTGGGCGTCCATCGGAGCCGGGAATGAGCACGTACGTTGCCACGTCACGCCCGCTGTGCGATGAGTTCCTCCACCGCGACCGGGAGCCTGGTCTCGAAGTCGAGGATCTTCGCCCAGTCGGCAGTGATCGCGATGCGCGCCATCTGCTTGTACAGGGCGCGCACTTGAGCCTCGAAGTCGTCCCATGCGTCCGGCGCGATGTACTTGCGCGACGCCTCCAGGTATTCCATCGGGATGCCGTCGACAACCTCCACCGCAGCGGTGCCGCGGATCAAGAGGATGTGCGGCGGTTGCGTTTCAGTGTCAATGGTCAACGCAACCTTGGGGTTGGCTCTCAGGGCAGCGACCTTCGGAGCAATCGGCGGCGTGCAGATGACGATGTCGTGGCCGCTCCAGTAGTAGCCGATGGGAATCGCCCGCGGGTAGCCGTCGAGACCGTCGTAGGCGAGCCGGGCAATCCTGTGCGTCTCGAGCAGCTCCTGCGCGAGCGGGTCATTGAGAACCGCGGTGACCTCTTCTCGATTCACGGGATCTCCTCTAACCGTCCCAAACCAGGAGTCAAGCGTTATCGATCGTCGTGCTCCATCCCAGCCTAGCAGCGGTGTACGGCCCGGCCAGGATCTCCCGGCGGGGGGATCCGCACGACATCCACTGTCTGAGCCCCCCGCCAGGTGCGCAATGCGAAGCTGGGTCAGCCAGCGGGTTAGGCGGACACCGGTGAGCCGCCCGCACCGTGGCGGAGGCCGTCGAACAGGAGGCCCACCAGGCGTTCGGATGCTTCCGATCGCTCCTGGTCGGTGGACATGCAGATGCCGCCGACGGCGCGGAGCAGGTCGCCGCCGTCGACATCGGCGCGGATCGCGCCGGCTTCGACTCCTGCCGCCAGCAGCTTGCTGGCGGCGGCCTGGGCGCGTCCCTTGGTCTGATCGGCGAAGCTCTGGTTGGAGCTGAGCAGTGGCTTGAGCGCCGAGAGCATGCCTTTCTTGGTGGCCACGTGGCGGACGAAGAGCTGCATCCATTCCGCCAGCGCCTGTTCCGGGGGCATCGTCTCGAGGAGCTGATCCGCACGCTCACAGAGGACGTCGACCTCGTGGCGGTAGACCGCCTCGATCAATGCGTCGCGCGTGGGGAAGTGTCGATAGAGCGTGCCGATGCCGACGCCGGCGGTGCGCGCGATGTCCTCGAGCGGCACGTCGGCACCCCGGACGGCGAAGGCGTCCGAGGCCGCGGTGAGCAGGAGATCGCGGTTGCGTATCGCGTCGGCGCGAGGACGGCGATCGGAGGAAACCGAATCCTCCGGGTCCATCACCCGGGTGCCACCCACTTCCACTTCATGTCCCATCACTCGATCACCAGAACCTCAGGTTGCAAAACGGAGGGAACCTCCGGTATACTTCCGGAGGCAGCGTCCGTTTCGTAAGTCTACCCCATCTGGAGGATCCAAGTGCCGTCTACCGCCACTCTCGTCGCCCCGCCCGGCCGGGCAACCCAGCGGCAACCCCGCCGGGGCCTGGTACTCGGGATCATCCTTGCCGTCCAGCTGATGGTGGTGCTGGACGCCACCATCGTGAACATCGCCCTGCCCGACATCGCCGGGGCGTTGCACTTCTCGCCCGCGAACCTCTCGTGGGTCATCACCGCCTACACCCTGGCGTTCGGCGGCTTCCTGCTCCTCGGCGCCCGTGCCGGCGATCTGCTCGGCCGCCGCCGGGTCTTCATCGCAGGGATCGGGCTGTTCACCGCAGCGTCGTTACTCGGCGGCATCGCGCCCTGGAGCGGATGGCTGCTCGCCGCACGCGCCCTTCAGGGAGTGGGTGGCGCGCTCGCAGCGCCGTCCGCGCTCGCGCTGCTGATGACCATGTTCCAGGACGGTCAGGAGCGGGTTCGCGCGATCGGTTGGTACACCGCCGTTTCCATCGGCGGCGGCGCCGTCGGCCTGATCCTCGGCGGAACTCCTGGTCCAGTGGGCGTCATGGCGCTGGGTGCTGTTCGTCAACGTGCCGATCGGCCTCGTCGTGATGGTGCTGGCGCGCCGCCTGCTCACCGAGACGCCCAGCCGCAACGGACACTTCGATGTGCGTGGTGCGCTCACATCCACGCTTGGCGTGACCTCGCTGGCGTACGGGTTCGTACGCGCCGCCACCACGGGGTGGGGCGACATGCTCACCATGGGCGCGTTCGGGGCCGGCATCGTTCTGCTCGCCGCCTTCGTGCTGCTCGAGCGCCGGGCACCCGAGCCCATCACCCCGCTGCAACTCTTCGCCGACCGCAGCCGCAGCGCGTCCTACGTCGCGCGTCTCTTCCTGACCGCGGGGATGTTCGGCATGTTCTTCTTCCTCACCCAGTTCCTGCAGGACGTGCTGCACTACAGCCCGATCAAGACCGGTCTGGCGTTTCTGCCCTTCACGGTGGCGCTGTTCTCGATGTCGCAGCTCAGCGCGCGCGGCCTGGTGCGACGCTTCGGCGCCAAGCCCGTGATGGTGATTGGGTTCTCCGTGTCGACGATCGGAGTGCTGCTCATGACCCAGCTCGCGGCGTCGAGCAGCTACATTTCGTTGCTCGCACCGCTGCTGCTGTTCGGCGCAGGCAACGGACTTGCGTTTGTGCCACTGACGTCCACATCATTGAGCGGCGTGCGCCAGGAGGATGCCGGTGCGGCGTCCGGGTTGGTGAACGTGATGCAGCAACTGGGCGGCGCGCTCGGCCTTGCGGTGCTGGTGTCGGTGTTCGGCACCGCCGCACGGGGTGCGGCAGCGCAGTCGGCCGTCGCAACGCAGCGTGCGTTCGTGATCGGCGCCGACCACGCGTTCATCGCGGCGACCATCTTCGTCGGCGCAACCGTTGCCGTGCTGATGGTTGCGATCCGCGGGCGGCGTGCGGCCACCCGAGCCGCCGAGGTGCCGTCCTGGGTGCGCGAGATGGATGCGCCGGCTACCTCACTGATCGAGGGGTGACCGGGTCGACGAAGATCGTCGACCGGTAGTACGCAAGCTCGGCGATCGAACTCACGGATGTCCTCGAGCGCTCGGTGCGCCTCCCGCTTGGGCGGCGCACCTGCGAGGACGTCCGGGTACCACCGCCGGCAGAGTTCCTTGACGCTCGAGACGTCGATCGACCGGTAGTGGAGGAAGTTCTCGATCTCCGGGAGCTGGGCGCCCAGAAAGCGCCGGTCGGTCCCGATCGAGTTACCGCAGAGCGGAACCGATCGGGGTTCGCCGATGTGCGCTCGGATGAACGCCAGGGTCTGCTCGCCGGCCTCGGCGAGCGAGACCGGGGAGGACTGGATCGCCGCCAGCAGCCCCGACCTCGTATGCATGGAGCGCACCACGCCATCCATCGCCTCGAGCTCCTCGGGTGTCGCGTGAACAACGATATCGGGGCCTTCGGCGACCGTCTGGAGCTGATCATCGGTGATCACGGTGGCGATCTCGACGACCACGTGCCGCGATGGGTCGAGGCCGGTCATCTCCAGGTCCATCCAGGCGAGCACGACCCGATCCTAAATGGAATCGAGCCTGGCGGCGGTCATTCGCCGGACCCTTGCGCCCGCGCGGGCGCCGGATCTGGCGGCCGGTCATGGGGGTGCGGTCACAGTCCCATCACGAGTCCGTTGCCGCAGGACCTTCGCTACCGAACCTGCTCAGCCTAGGCAGTGAGTCGGGGGCAAGAGGCGAAGAAAGTGCAGCAGGGAGCGAGCAGCGACGAGGTCATGGTGACCAACGCCCAGCCGGCACGCCGCGGGCGCGAGCGACGCCGCCTGGACGCCGCTCACCAGGCGGGGCTGCAGGAAGGCCTGCGCATGTACCGGAGCATGTTCGATCGAGGCTCGCTCGGGCAGCTGATCGTCGACTTCCGGGAGTTCAACATCCACCGGGTCAATCAGGCGCTCTGCGAGATGACCGGGTTCAGCGCTGACGAGCTCCTCGGAGCGCCGGTGGCGAAGATCTTTCCAGAGGATCGCAATCCATCCCTGGACGCGGTCGCCCGGCTCGCGGACGGCTCGGTCGACGGGTACTCGGTCGAGCGGGTGCTGCAGCACAAGAACGGCAGCGTCTTCCCGATCCTCTCCACCGTGTCGGCGGTACGCGATGAAGCCGGCACAGCGGTGCAGGCACTGGTGCTGATGCAGGACCTCAGCGAGCACCACGAGGTGAAGCAGGCGCAGCGGCGCAGCGAGGCGTTGATCGATGCAGCTGTGGCAGCGCTTCCCATCGCGTTCTCGACCTATGACACCGCGCTGCGCCTCACCTTTGTCGCCGGCGGTCGCGAGTTGACGGATATACGTCTCGAAGACTATATCGGCAAGCACGTCACTGAAATCCTCACCAACGACGACGCGTTGCAATCGCTGGAAGCGGCTCTTGCCGGAACTGAAACGAGCTCACGGGTGCTGTTCAACGGCACCACATATCTGACGCTCAACGCCCCAATGCGCGACGACGACGGTGCGGTTGTCGGCGTCATCTCCGTGTCTTCCAACATCAGCGCGGAGGTTACGGCCGAAGCCGAACGCCGGCAGGCCGAGGAATTGCGGCTGTTCACGGTGCGCCACGACGGCCTCACCGGTCTGCTCGGCAGGTCGGGTCTCGTCGAGCATCTCAGCGACGTCGCGGCTGCGGGAAAGCCGACCGGGGCACTCCTGATCCTGGATCTCGACGACTTCAATCTGATCAACGACAGCCTCGGACATGAGGCCGGCGACGACGTTCTTCGCGAGATCGCCAGGCGCTTGTCCAGCGTGTTCCCTGACGCGGTGATCGCGAAGTACGGCGGAGATGAGTTCGCCGTTGTGGCACCGTTCGTTCGCGATCGTGCCGATGCCGCAAACGCCGCAAACCTGATCTTCGACATGATGGACGCCGACGTGAACGTACAGGGGCACTCGCTCCGGGTCGCAGCCAGCCTGGGCATCGCCTTGCAGAAGACGCCCCGTCCTCTGAGCGTGGCGACGCTGATCCGCAACGCCGACTCAGCGCTGTCGCATGCGAAGAGCGCCGGTCCAGCGAACTATCGACTCTATGACGCGGTGATGCGGCGAGAGGTCCGGCAGCGGCTCGAGATCCAGGACGGCCTCCGCACGGCGCTGGATTCCGGGCAGCTGCAGATCGCATATCAGCCCATCGTCAACCTGGCTGACCGCCGCATCATCGGCGCTGAAGCACTGCTGCGGTGGACGCATCCGGAGCGAGGTCCCATCCCGCCCGCAGAGTTCATCCCGATTGCTGAGAACAGCGGACTCATCGTGCCGATCGGCCAGTGGGTCATGCAGACTGCGTGTGCAACGATGGCGCCTCTGTACACGGAATGCGGCATCTACATCGCAGTCAACATCTCCGTCCGTCAGCTCATCGGGGACCTGTTTGCCGGCTGGGTCGAGGACGTGCTCATACACACAGGCCTCGCACCTGCGGCGCTTGTTGTCGAGGTGACCGAGAGCGCGCTGATGGACGACATCGGGCTGGCCCGCGACGCGTTTCACCGCTTGCGTTCGCAGGGCGTCAAGGTCTCCATCGATGACTTCGGGACCGGATACTCGTCGCTCGCCCGCCTGCAGGGACTGCCCGTCGATGTGATCAAGCTCGACCGTGCCTTCGTGACCAATCTCGACAAGCGGCCAGAGGCGCGGGCGATGGCGGCGGCGATCCTGCAGGTGAGCTGTGCGATCGGGGCACAGATCGTTGCCGAAGGTATCGAGACCGAGGCCGAGGCGGCTGCCCTGGCCGAAATCGGCTACACCGTTGCGCAAGGATACCTGTTCGGGCGGCCGATGCCGATCGCATCGCTGCGCGCCTGTCTGGGTGCACGCGAAGGGTTGGTCCCCGGGCTCTCGACCGTCGCATAGGCGCGCCAATGCACGTTTTCAGAAAGTGCCTGTGAACGACGCATCGCGCCGGATACTGCTGCTGACGTGAGCACGCGGATCCGGGTGGTTACCAGCATCGAGGCATCCCCGGAGACCACGTGGTCCGCCATCGAGGACGTCACGTCCCACGTCATATGGATGGCGGACGCGGAGTTGATCACGTTTACGACCGCGCAGCACTCCGGTGTTGGCACGGCATTCGACTGTCGCACCAAGGTCGGACCGATCCGTCTTGTCGATGCCATGTCAATCACCCAATGGGTTCCTGGAGAATCGATGGGCGTCGAACACCGCGGTGTGGTGCGCGGATCCGGTGTGTTCACGCTGCAAGGGATCGGCGATCGACGCACGCGATTCTCGTGGGAAGAATGGCTGACATTCCCGTGGTGGCTCGGCGGATCGCTCGGTGAATTCTTCGGACGTCCGGTGCTGACGCGCATCTGGCGCGGAAACCTCACCCGGCTCAAGCGCATGGTGGAGAGCAGGCCGCAACGTCGGCTTCGCTGATCGAGTGGATCCGCTCGGGCCTCTCCACGCGGATCGGAGCTGAGGACGTGCGTTGGTGGATTCACCTGCGTCTGTCTCATCGTGGGCGCGCATGCGTTCGCGCGGTCCGAACAGACCCGCTGAGCGGCACGTGCCTGGTACGCCGGTACCAAACTGTCTGGGCATGCACTGGGAACAGATCACTCGCGAGCAGCCGCGTCTTGCCGCGCTTGGCGAGCAACGGCTTGGGGAGCCGGGAGTGGTGCTTGTCGGAACCATTCGTGGCGATGGCACCCCGCGAATCAGCCCGGTCGAGCCGCTGTTCTGGGCTGGTGACCTCTGGCTGTCGATGCTCTGGGGCTCGCGCAAGGCGGCCGACCTGCTGCGAGACCGGCGCGTGCTGGTGCACAGCATCGTCACCAGCAGGGACGGCTCCCTGGGCGAATACAAAGTTCGCGGCGAGGCCATTTCCGAGGAGGACCCCGGCATCCAGGCTGCGTATGCCGCAGCGGTGCAGACCCGGCTTGGCTGGGCGCCGATCCCGGGTCGCTTCCACCTCTTTCGGGTCGACGTTGCTGATGTGACGTTCATCCGGTACGAGGATGCCAGCGGCGACCAGTTCGTGACCCGCTGGCCCAGCGGAGGTGAGTACGTCCGACGCGGAGACGGTGCGACATCGTTGGGAGCGCCAGAGGGGTACTCGGCGCTGCTCGTCCCCACGGAATAGCGGGCTCGCCTGCCGGAGCCGCATCGCCGTCAAAGGGGCTCGACGCCGCTTGTGGCCTCCGCCTGAGATCGGCTGTAACGGGATCGCAACCGCAGACAGGGGAGATCGGACCCATCTGTCAGTCGGCTCACGACGCGCTTCCCCGGAAGTCACAAAACCGAGCATCGCGTATGACATGGCCGGAACCGGGGCATCCCGTGCCTTACGGTCGTGACGTCCTCGTCTATCAGGTTTAGAGAGATCCTTTGTGAGCACCACTCACCCGACCCGTTCGTCCCGACGCGCCCTGGTCCGCCGGCTGCAAACGCCGCTGAGCCTGGGGACAGTGTTCGCGACCGTTTTCGCCCTCCTGCCGACTGTCGCCCTCGCCGCGGGGTCGTCGCTGGAGACCGAGACGTTCGCCAACAATTCCACCGGGGCCGGTCAATGGGTGCTTCCGGCCGGGAGCGGCAATACCAACGGTGCGTGCCTCACCGCCGGACCGGTGTCCGCCACCACGTCGATCCCGAACTGCTCTCGACCACCGACGCGTCGGGCAGCGGCGCGCTCCGCCTGACCACCAACGCCGGCAGTGCCGTCGGCGCAGTCTTCTACCAGGCGAGCCTTCCGACCACTGAGGGCCTCGACGTCACGCTCGACACGTACCAGTTCAACGGCACCGGCGCCGACGGCATCGTGTTCACCCTCGCTGCGGCGAACCCCGCCAACCCGACGCCTCCGACGACCACCGGCCCGCTCGGCGGCGACCTCGGGTACGCGGCCAACACGCAGAGCTTGCCCGGAGCCTCCGGAATGCCCTACGGCTACCTCGGCATCGGGCTCGACGTCTACGGCAACTACGAGAACACGCCGCTCGCCGGCGGCACCGGCTGCACGATCCCGTCTCCGCTCGTGGTCAACAAGGCCTACCCCGAGTCGGTGACAGCGCGTGGACCGGGCAACGGCAACGTCGGGTACTGCATCCTCGGCACCACGGCAACGACATCAACGCCAACTCGAGTGGCGGTGGCAGCAGCAACGGCACGATCAGCAACGTCGGTGCGGGCAACACGCTCGACAAGCAAACCGCAACATCGCGTACCGGCGACATGGTCCCGGTGGAGATGGCGATCAACCCGTCCGCCACGGCGGCCACCACCGCGAGCGGGCTGTCGGTTCCTGCCAACTCCTGGATCATCGCCTACACGCCACTGGGCACCACGACGCAGCAGTCGCTCACGGGCGCTCTGCCCACCACGACCAATAACCCCGCGCTCGCCACCTTCCCGTCGTCATGGATCAACCCGGCGACGGGCATCCCTTACCAGCTCACCTTCGGCTGGACCGCGTCGACCGGTGGTTCCAACGAGTACCACGAGGTCAACCAGCTGACCGCGGCGACACTGGTCGGTTCCGTGCCGGAGCTGACGCTGACCAAGTCCGACAACGAGAGCGGGAAGATGCTCGCCGGGAACAAGGCCAACTTCATCCTCGCGCCCGCCACCTCGTCGAGCGGCGGATCCGAGTCGAACCAGCTCACTATCACCGACACGGTGCCGGCTGGCATGACGCCGGGCGCCGCCACGAGCAGCGCCGACTGGGCGTGCACCACCATTACCCAGGCGGTCACCTGCACGTACACGCCGGCCACGGCGATCCCGGCCGGTACGTCACTGCCCATTATCACGATCCCGGTGACCGTGTCATCGACGTTGAGTGGCTCGGTCACCAACACTGCGCGCCTGTCGTCCACCGACGCGCTTCCAGCAGTGAGCAGCGATACGGTGCAGGTCAGCTCGTTCACCGCGAGTGCAGCACCGTCGCCGCAGACTTACTTGCAGTCGGTCATCTACACGGTCGACTTTGCCTTCCAGCGCAACGGGAACTGTCACCTTCAGCATCGGCGGCACGACGCTGTGCACGGCGACCCTTCCGGCATTGAGCTGCACCGCGACCAACGCGCCGGTCGGTTCGGACACGGTCACCGCGACGTACTCCGGTGACGGCAACTTCGCGGCGCAGACCACGACCACAACGCTCACCATCACCAAGGCAACGCCGACGTTCACCGAGGCCGCGGCGCCGGCGTCGATCGTCTACGGATCGCAGGACACCCTTTCGGACTCCGGCCTGCCCGCGGGCGCGACCGGAACCGTGACCTTCTCGTCAGGCGGATCGACGCTGTGCATCGCGACGCATTCCGACCACGAGCTGCCTGACGTCGTCGCACGCTCGCCGGCGGGACATATCCGGTCACCGCGACATACTCGGGTGACGGCAACTACACAGCCGCAACCGCGACTGGCGCGAGCTTCACCGTCACCAAGGCGAGCACCTCGATGACGGAAAGTCGCCGCGCCGGCGAGCATCCCCTTCGGCACGGCGACACTGTCTCGGTGTCCGGCCTTCCCGCCGGCGCGACGGGCACCGTCACGTTCAGCTCCGGCGGTTCGACGCTCTGCGTCGCGACCCTCCCGGCGTTGAGCTGTGCGACGCCGGCGTCGCTGACACCCGGGCTGTATCCGGTGACCGCGACGTACTCCGGTGACGGCAACTACTCCGGCACGACCGCGAACAGCGCGAGCTTCACTGTCACGCTGGCCAGCACGTCGATGACCGAGTCGGCTGCGCCGGCAAGCATCCCGTTCGGTACCAGCGACACGCTCTCGGTGTCGGGTTTGCCGGCCGGCGCGACCGGGACCGTCACGTACAAGTCCGGCGGATCCACGCTCTGCGTCGCGACGCTGCCCTCCACGAGCTGCTCCACCGCGACAACACTCGCCCCCGGCAGTTACCCGGTCACCGCTACGTACTCGGGTGACAGCAACTACACCGGCACCTCCGCGAGCGGCGCGAGCTTCACCGTCACCAAGGCCGACCACGTCGATGAGCGAGTCGGCGTCGCCGGCCTCGATCGGCTACGGATCGCAGGACACGCTGTCAGCGACCGGATTGCCCGGTGGCGCAACGGGAATCATCACGTTCACATCGGGTGGTAACACGCTGTGCACGGCCACGCTTCCCGCAACGAGCTGCCAGACCGCGAGCACGCTCGCCCCGGGCACCTACCCGGTGACAGCGACGTACTCGGGTGATCCCGACTACAAGGGAACCACAGCGACAGGCGCGAGCTTCACGGTCACCAAGACGGATCCCGCCTTCTCCGAGTCGGCCGCGCCGGCAAGCGTCCCGTACGGCACCGCGGACACGGTGTCCGTCACCGGGCTGCCCAATGACGCCACCGGAACGGTGACGTTCACCTCGCGCGGATCCACGCTCTGCGTCACCACCCTGCCCGCCACCAGCTGCGACACGTCATCGTCGCTCGACCCGGCGGTCTACCCGGTCACCGCGACATACTCCGGTGACAGCAACTACAACAGCGCCGTTGCAACGGGCGCGAGCTTCACGGTGACCAGGGCCGACACGTCGATGACGGAGTCGGCAGCGCCCGCGAGCATCGCCTACGGCGCGCAGGACACGGTTTCCGTCACCGGTCTTCCCGGCGACGCGACCGGAACTGTGACCTTCACCTCGGGTGGCTCACCGCTCTGCATCGCAACGCTGCCCGCGCTCAGTTGCCAGACCTCCACGACGCTCGCGCCCGGCACGTACCCGGTGACCGCGACCTACTCCGGTGACAGTCACTACAAGAGCACCACCGCCACGGGCGCGTCGTTCGTGGTCACCAAGGCCGACCCATCGTTCACCGAGGCGGCGGCCCCCGCGAGCATCCCGTACGGCAACGCCGATACGCTGTCAATCGCCGGCCTGCCCGGCGACGCGACCGGCACGGTGACGTTCAAGTCTGCCGGGGCCACGCTCTGCACCACGGAGCTGCCGACCCTGAGCTGCCAGACATCGACGTCGCTCATCGCGGGCACGTACCCGGTCACCGCGACCTACCCCGGTGATGGCAACTACACCGGCGGCATCGCGACCGGCGCCAGCTTTGTGGTGACCCAGGCCGGCACCACGATGGTCGAATCGGCCGCCCCCGCGACGATTGCCTATGGCATGCAGGACACGCTCGCCGCGGCCGGACTGCCCGGTGACGCGACGGGAACTGTGACCTTCACCTCGGGAGGCGCAACGCTCTGCACGGCAACGCTGCCGGCGACCAGCTGCCTCACCTCGTCGACGCTGGCGCCTGGTACCTACCCGGTCACGGCGACCTACTCAGGTGACAGCAACTACAACGGCGTGGTCGCAACCGGCGCGAGCTTCACGGTCACCAAGGTGGTCGTCTGGCTCACCGAGCTCGCCTCTCCCGCCACGATCGTGTATGGCTCCGTGGACACGGTGTCGGCCAGCGGCCTGCCGGCCGGCGCGACCGGGACTGTGACGTTCACCTCGGGAAGCACCGCACTGTGCACCGCAACACTGTCGACAACGAGCTGCCTCACACCGCCGACGCTGGACCCCGCGACATACCCGGTCACCGCGACCTACTCGGGCGACGTCGACAACGGCGCCGCCACCGCAACCGGCGCCGCCTTCACCGTGATCAAAGCTGACACGACCATCACCGTCGTGGTGTCCCCGGCTCAGACCACGAGCGGCTCGTCCGTGACCGTGTCCGCCCCGGGCCTGCCCGCAGGTGCCACCGGCACGATCACCTTCACCTCGGGCGGCGTGGTCCTCTGCACCGCCACGCTCCCCGCGATCAGCTGCACCACCACGGTGACCCTGCCGCCCGGGAACTACCCTGTCAAGGCCACCTACTCCGGCAACATCGACTACAACGGGTCCATCGCCGTCGGCAACGGCTCGCTCGGTATTCTGTCCGTTGTCGATGCTGTGTCCGTGCCTGAGACCGGCGCCGGTCAGTCCGGGCCGCGGACGCTGCTCGGGGCTGCGATGGTCATCCTCGGGACCGGCATCGCGGCCGCGGCCGGGCGCCGCGCGCGCCGCCGTTCCGCTCGCAAGATCTGAGCTCGCGCTGCCCCGCGTGCGACGTGGGGAGGGCATGAGCTGCGGCGGGCGCGCGGTCGGAACGCCTTTGGCGTTCCGCCGCTCGCTCTCGCCGAGGGGGGTAGCCTCGGCTGCGAGACGACCCGCCTCCGCTCATGCCCTCCCCACTCGACTTTGCTCCGCCGATCAACGCGAGGCGTTTCGGGGCGGTGGAGTAGGCTCGTAGCTGCTATGACAGGCCTCGGGACGACAGTTTCCTATCGCAGCCTGCTCCATCAGATGACGCAGACCACACCGACTGTTCTGTGGAATGACTCTGCGGCGATTGATGAGCTGACTTACTCGATTGAGAATGGGGCTGTTGGAGCGACCTGCAATCCCGTGATTGCTGCGGCGGTTCTCTCGGGGGATCGGGGGTTCTGGGCGCCGCGCACGGTTGCTTTGCTTCGGGAGCTTCCTGGTGCCACTGAGGACACTGTCGCTTGGAGGTTGGTTGAGGAGTTGTCGGTTCGGGCGGCGAAGCTGCTCGAACCGATCTTTGAGGCGGAGCGGGGACGCAATGGGCGGCTGTCGATACAGACGGATCCTCGGTTGTTTCGGGATAGCGAGGCGATCGTGAGGCAGGCGCTGGCGTTTGATGGGCTTGCGCCGAACATGATCGTGAAGATTCCCGTGACGCGCGCGGGGGTTGCGGCGATTGAGGACGCTACTTATCGGGGCGTCAGTATCAATGCGACGGTGTGTTTCACGCTGCCGCAGTGCGTTGCGGTTGCGGAGGCGGTCGAGCGGGGGTTGCGCCGGCGTGAGCGTGAAGGCCAGGACATTGCTGCTATGGGGCCCGTGTGCACGATCATGGTTGGGCGCCTTGACGACTGGCTGAAGGTGATCATGGAGCGCGAGGGGATCAGCGTCGATCCGGGGTTTCTTGAATGGGCCGGGGTCGCTGTCTTCAAGAAGACGTATGCGCTGTTTCGCAAGCGCGGGTATCGGATCCGGCTGCTTTCCGCGGCGTTTCGGAATCACATGCACTGGAGTGAGCTCATCGGGGCGGACGTGGTTGTTTCGCCGACGTACGCTTGGCAGAAGCGTCTCAATGCCAGTGATATCAAGGTGGTTTCGCGGATTGACGATCCGGTCGATCCGCATGTGGTTGACGAGTTGCTCGAGCATTTCGGTGACTTTCGGCGTGCGTACAGCGAGGACGGGCTCAGCGTTGAGCAGTTCGACGGCTTGGGGGCGACGCGCCGGACGTTGCGCCAGTTCTGCGCTGCATGCGGCGACCTCAATGCGTTCGTGCGCGACACGATGATTCCCGACCCGGATCGGGAATCAGCTTCGTGAATATTGAGCCCTTGATTCGCGCCGGCGAGCAGACCAGGTTCATCTCACTCGACCTGATCACTGCGAAACCCAAGGATCTGCTCGTGCTTGGGCCGGGGACTGAGCGGTTGCTGGTCATCCTCTCTGGGCGTGCGCAGGTCGCGCTCGATGGGCAGGACGCGGGCGCTGCGGGTGGCCGCAACGATATCTTCGAGGGTGCTGGAGACGCCGTCTATGTACCGCCCGCATCCGCGGTCGAGATGACGCCGTTCGCCGACGGCAAGGTCGCTCTCAGTGTGGCGGTGGTTGCCGCACCGCCCGGTCCACAGGAGCCGGGTGCGGCGCGCGTGATACCGGCGGCGACCCAGCGGGAGAATGTTGTTGGCCGCGACAACTGGAGTCGCACCGTCCGGAACATCCTCGGACCCGATGACCATGCGTCGCGGCTCATCGTCGGTGAGACAGTGCACAACGGCACGGGCGCGTGGTCGTCGTTCCCCCCGCACCGCCACGACCGCGAGTCGGGCGAAGAGGCTCATCTGGAAGAGGTCTACTACTACCGCCTTCATCCTGCCAATGGCTTTGCGCTGCAGGCCCGATACGACATCGATTCGGAGCGCGAGGACGTCTGGATGGCGCACGACGGCCAGGCTGCGGCCATCACGTCGGGCTTCCATCCCGTCGTCGCCGCCCCGGGTCACGACCTCTATTACCTGTGGGTGCTGGCCGGTGAGGTGCGCACGATGCGGGTGTACCTCGATCCGCGTTATCGCTGGTTGAACGACCAGCGCTAAACACTCGGAGCCCCGCGCCGAAGAAACAGCTGCTGCCGGCGGTGCGACGCTAGGAGACGCGTTTCCAGCACAGGTCGCGCGGGGCTTTCATCCGGAACGTGTCGTACGGCACCTTCGGCAAGTCCGCGTCGCGCACCCGTTCGAGCGCGTCGGGATAGAAGATTCGCGTCAGCTCGATCGCTTCGGTCACGGAGGCGAACTCGTGCTCCATCCTGCCCGCAAACTTGACGTGCGTGAAGCCGTGCCGCTCGAACCATCCCACGTCCTGCGGCCAGACGACCACGATCATTCCTCCCGGAACGCAACAGCGCGCCATCTCATGCAGGCAGGCCTCCGGGTCGAGCTCGGTCTGGGGCACGAATGCGGAGCAGGAGATGACGACATCGCAACTCATCGAGGGCGCGGGAATGTGGTCGAAGAAGCCGCGAACGGACGCGACGTTGCGGATTCCAGCGGCGCCGAGCTTGGCGCAGAGGAGGTTCATCAGCGGCACCGCAGGCTCAACCGTGATGAGCTCGCCGCAGCGCGCGGCAAGCGGCACGGTGAACCGACCGGTACCCGCCCCCAGCTCGATCACGCGCCGGCTGAACGGCGGCAGCCACTCGAGGACCCTGGAGTGAATGCGCTCGCCGCGTATCAGCCGCTCGTAGAGCCCTGGCTCGAGCCGGTAAAGCACCTCCCAGTTCAGCCGCTCCTGGTCAACCGGATGCCCATCTGGGCGATAGAAGCGGCGGCGTTCTTCGTCATCGAAGACGGACGTCGCGTCGCGCAGATATCGTTGATTCAGAGGCCGGCCGCCGCTCACGTACAACACTATCCGTCGACCAGCAGCCCCTTGAGAGGTCCGAGTAGACGGGCAGAGCGGCGTGAGACGGCCGGAAGGCGGCGCAGTGGCTTCGAATGCGGCGAACCGGCACCGAGGACGCGACGCCAGTCGCTCTCGATCACCTCGAGGGGGTCACGTCCGGAGCAGTCCGTGGCCAGGTGCTCACTCCACAACCGCTCGCGAACGCTGCGCGCGAGCGCCGCGTCGTCGGTGACGAGGTTGACCTCGGTGTCGTTGAAGAGCGAATGCTCGTTGAGATTCGCCGAGCCGACGGTGAGCCACGTGTCGTCGACGATGCCGATCTTGGCGTGAACGTACACGCCGGGACGCTCGCGTCCGGGTGTCCCGACGGTGCCGAAGAGGAGCCGGTGATGATGATCAGCCTCGTCCAGCACCGCGAGCTGTCCGCGAGTGTCGTCGTTGCCGTTGTTGGGACGACGAGGCAGCACCAGAACGAGACGAAACTCGTCGGTCGGCGGCCGCAGCAGCTTCTTGCGAAGGAGTCCGACGACCTCGGTGCTCCACAAGAACTGGTTCTCCAGATAGATGAGCCGCTGCGCGCGCCCCAACGCACCCATGTACATCTCGAGAATGCTGAAATCGCCCCTGGGCAGCTTTCGATACGTTTGCTCGGGGACAGTGCGAACGATCTGCACGCGAACTCCGGCCCGTTGGCTGTGGCACGACCGGCTTTGGGAGCGCTTCGCCGGTGGTGGCCGTCCAGCGCATGGCAAAGTGCGAAGCGACGTCTGCGACCGCCGGCCCCGCGACGCACGCTGCGGCGTCATGCCACCCGAGCCTGGTCATCTTGAGATGCGGTGGGCCATCGAGCCGGTCACCGGACTCGTCGGTCAGGTCGATACCTCCAACAAATGCCAGCGTTCCGTCGATGATGATCAGCTTCTCGTGATGGCAGTGCATGGGGCGGTTGCGCTTGTCGAGCGCGCCACGGATGCGCGAACCACGGACCAAGCCGTCCATCAGTCGCCTCATTTCCGAGCGCGTCGGATGCATGACCGGAACGGGCGCGCCTGCCCACACCAGCACGCGCACGTCAACACGTTCCGCCGCCTCGGCGAGCAGGGCTCGAAGCGTGATCGGGACGGGCGTGTACTCCATCACGAATTCCGGGTTCACCGTCCAGCCGGCGACGTGCACGAACGAGCGTGCGGCGCGCACCGCTGCGACGATGGCCGGCAGCGCCGACGTCCCGTCGATGTGGACGTCGACATGGTTGCCTTCCGTGGGCCGCGTCCCGCTTCCCCATCCCCCACCATTCCCATCCAATGCGCGGTCCCATCCCAGGCGGTGAAGCCGCCGGACATGATGGTTGCGGTTGATGTTTTCGATCAGGTCGCCGACCCGCGCGTCGGCGGCATCCACCAGGTCGGTGATCATCGTGACGCCCTTCGCGTTGTGGCGAACACGGGGCCCGTGAGCCTGCCGAGCGAGAGGCTCAGGGAGATCCACGCTAGGCCGACGAGAAGACCTCCGATGACGTCGCTCGGCCAGTGCGCGCCGACGTAGATACGACTCAGTGAGGCCGCAGCGACCACGACGGCGGCCAGAAACCAGCACGCCACGTACAGCGGGCGGGGCAGGTTGCGCGCCAGGAGAACCATCGCGAGCACGGTGAGCCAGACGAAGAAGCCCACGTGGCCACTCGGGTAGCTGGAGCCGATCATCTTGGACGTGGTGTGCGCAACGCCTGTCGGCCGGGGCCGATCCACGATGAAGTTCACAATGTTGTAGATGGCTGCATAGATGGCTGAGAACGCCACAAACGGCGTGGCCGGACGTCGCAGCAGAAAGGTCAACGCGATCACGGCGGCGCCGACACCAACGCCGACAAAGCCTGAGAAGCTGGAGACGAACGAGTTGAACCAATCGAACGTCTGTCCATTGACGGACTGGACGGCCATCTCGATCGGGAGGTCGAAGAAGAACGGTGCCGGATGGAGCACCACGAGCACTGTGAGCAGGACGAAAAGCAGACCCGAGATGGCCGCCACGGTCATCAAGGGCCGGTTGATCTCCCCGGTAAGCCGGCGCACGCCGGTCAATCGCGCCTCAGGCGCGACCCGGTATGCAGTTGCATCACGAGCCATCACAAAATATTATACCGTGGTTATCATGTTGGCATCAACCACGGCGATTCGGTGAGCCCGGGGCCTGTCGAGGCCACCGCGGAGGACGGGAGCCGCGCCGCTCACGAGATCCTGGCCGGCGAGCCCGGCCCAACAGCTCGGCGCTGGCTCGGACCACTCGCGCTGACCGCGTTTGCGCTGTTCCTCGTCGTGACGATCCTGGTCATCAGTGGCGTCACGCGGTCGAGCTTCGATCTGCCAGTGGAACGCGCGATCCAGCACGTTCCGTGGGGACCCCTGACGTACTGGATGACCTTGACCAACGTGACCGGCGGGCTGATCCAGGATCTCTTCGGCGTCGCCGTCGTGATCGCGCTCTTTCTGTGGGACCGGCGGGCAGGGTGGCTGATGGCGCTCGGCGCGATCGGCAGCCTGATCGATCAGATCGTGAAGGTGTCGATCGCGCGGCAGCGACCGACAGCCAACCTCGTGACCATTCTCAACCCGTCGAGCGGCTACAGCTATCCGAGCGGCCACGCCCTCTTCTTCACCTGGCTGGCGTTCATGCTCGCCATCGCCATTGCGCCGCATGTCGGTCCGCGCTGGCGGGTCGTCGTCTGGACGGCCGCGGTGTTTGTGATCGTCTTCGCGTGCATCGGCCGGATCTGGGCAGGGGCGCACTGGCCGACCGACGTCATCGGCGGCTTCCTGCTCGGCCTGGCGTGGTCAGCGTTCATCCTGTGGCTGCCGGAACGCTGGCTCCCGACCCCGAGCGCGCACTGGATTCCCACGAGATGGCGCTCGACGCGGCGGTCGCACGCGTGAGCGGTCGCGACGGAATGACGGCGAGAAACAAGAGCGCGGCAGCCGATCACCACCGGAGTCACCGCCCCGGTCCTGGCGTCAAGCCCGCGGCGCGCCAGGCGAAGCATGATGCAGCCAAGGTTGTCACGAATCCGTGGGTCGAGCGCCTCGCGCGTCTCGGCTATGTGGTGCGCGGAGCCATCTACGGCACCATGGGGGTGCTGGCGCTCGGGCTGGCGTTCGGTATCGACTTCGACACGACCGATCAGCGCGGGTCGCTCGCGCTGCTTGGCGGAAGCGCAGTGGGGCGAGTTTTCATGGTGGTCGTGATCGTGTCGCTCCTGGCATATGCTGGGTGGGGCCTGATTCGCGCCGTCTACGATCCCCTCCATCGGGGGGACAAGCCGTCCGGAATCGCCGCGCGTCTCGGCTTCGCGTGGAGCGGTCTCAATTACGCGGCGCTCGCCGTGTTCGCGGCGGGAGTCCTGGTCGGCGGATCCAAAAGTGACGGTGGCGACGCCGTGCAGAGGCTGGTGGCGTCGGGGCTGAAGTTGCCGGCGGGCGGAGTCATCGTGATCATCGCCGGCGTCATCGCCATCCTTGCAGGGCTTGGGCAGTTCTTCGAAGCCTATAAGGCAACGTTCCGCAAGGACTTGAAGCGCGAGCGGATGAACTCGAGCCGAGCGCCTCGCCGTCGACGGCCTGGGGCGCTTCGGCATGGTGGCGAGAGGCGTCATCTTCGGCGTCGTCGGCATTTTCGTGCTGGTGGCGGGGCTGCATCACGACGCCGGCGATGCGCACAGCTTCGGTGGGGCATTCCAGGCCCTCGCTCGCGAACCGTTCGGCCACGTCCTGCTCGGAGTAGTGGCTCTCGGATTCGTTGCGCTCGGGATGTATTCGTGGGCAAGCGCTCGCTGGGTGCGGATGCCCCAGGAGAAGCGATAGCGGGTCAGACCTGGGTGTCGACGATCACCCCCATCGTGAAGTGCGCGCGCTCACCTGCGGCGACGCACGACGTCGCGCTCTGGCATTCGGCCTTGAACAGATCTTCGGAACCGTCCACGCGGGCCGGCGCGCTCGGGACACCGCTCGTGACAGTCGACATCATGCCTCGGGCGGGATCGTTCCGGTACCCGGTGGCGAGGCAATTCCCGCCGCTCACACATACGATGTGCGACATCACCGCCAGGCCACTGAAGGTGTGCGTCGCGTTGGGGACACCGTTGGTCAGCGTCACCACAATGCTCGACGAGGAGTGATTCTGTGCGCCGATCGCGTAGCAGACACTCGGGCTGGTGCAGGCAATGCCATACAGCTGGCTCGACTCGCCGACGGTCAGGACCGTGGTGACCTTGCCGTTGACCAGCGTGACCATGACTGCGACTGCGCCCTGGTCGTACTCACCGGACGCGTAGCAGGTGCTGGCACCGGGGCAGACGATGTCGTTGAGAACAGTCGTGCCCTTCACCGTGATCAGACTCCCGGGCATGCCGTTACGGACCGGGAGGATCGCACCCTTGTTGTTCGCCGTCTCACCGGCCGCGTAGCACGTCGTCGAACCGCCGATGCACGCGACGCTGGTCAGCCACTGAGTCCCTGTGATCGGCTTGCCCATGCCTGGACTGCCGTTGGTGATTGGCAATACCGCGCCACCGTTCAGCGATGTCGTGTATCCGACCGCGACGCACCGCTGCGACGCCCAGCACGAGACGTCGTTCAGCGACCCAACGGACGCCAACGTCAAGGCCGGGCCGGGCGCACCGTTGGTGATGGTGACAACGCTGCCCTCGCTGCTGTTGGCTGCGCTTGCGCCCACCGCCTCGCAGATCGAAGCGGTCTCGCAGCCCACGCCCGTGAGGTATGCGCTACCGGTGACTCGGTGCACCGTGAGCTGGGCAACCGAACCGTCCGCGAGCGCGACCTGCGCCCCGGCGGCCACCATCGTCAGAGCTCCGGCGAGTGCTGCGAACCTGCGGACCATGGCATCTCCCCTTTCCTCGTTCGCGACAGATGCCGCGAAACCCTCGCGGGGATCCTAGCCATCGCCAGGTGCCAGAGACAAGACCCGCGGCCGGATGCCGGCCGCCGGGTGGTCTACACCCGGTCGATCAGGAGCTCGCGCGTGTGCCCGGCGGTTGACAGCGCGGCCAGGAACTGGCGGAAGGTGCCACCGGAGGTGTGCTGGTGCGCCGTGCAGCGAAGCCAGATCTCGCGATCCTCAGCCGTGGCCGCCATGGGCCTGCCGCAGTCGCAGAACGGCGTCGCGCGCTCGGCCTGCTCGATGAGGGCCACAATTCGAGTGTTGTCTTTCTTGCTCATTGTCAGTCTCCATAGCATCGATACGATGCGTTCCGTATCATAGCATCTGAATTGGAAAACGCCCGGAACGACCGTTCCGTTACGGACGCGCCGGCCCTGTCACCCGCTCCCTCGACACGGGGCGGCCGGCCGAGGAGCGAGCGCGCCCATCAAGCCATCCTCACCGCGGCGCGGGAGCTCCTCATCGAGCAGGGCTTCGCCTCGTTGCGCCTCGAGCACGTTGCGGCCCGGGCCGGCGTGGGCAAGGCGACCATCTACCGCCGCTGGTCGTCGAAGCAGGAGCTCGCCCAGGAGTTGCTGCTGGAGCTCGCCGGGCCGCACATCGCCATCGAGGAGACGGGAAACACCCGGGAGGAGCTGCTCGCCGCAGTCGTGAACCCGATGCGGGCGGTTACCGAGACGGACTTCGGGCCCGTCATCAGGGCGATGCTCTCGAAGATCGCGAGCGATCCCTCGATCGGTGACCCCTTCCGGGCAACGGTGGTGGCGGCTCGCCGCGCGGAGGTCGCCCGCGTCATCCGCCGGGGGATCGCGCGCGGCGACCTTAGCGCGGACGCCGACACGGAGCTCGCCACAGAGATGCTGGTCGGCCCCGTGTACTTCCGGCTCATGTTCGGGGGTGTGCTCGACCACGACTTCGCCGAGCGCGTCGTCGACACCGTGATGCGCGGGTACGCCGCCTGACGGACTCTCGCGGTCACCGAAGCTGCGAAGACGACCCCGCTGACAGCGCGGCGAGTGCCGGCAGCGGCATCGGCACTGCGATGTTGTGGTCGAGCAGGCGTCGCATCGCGATCGGGGCCAGCGGCTGTCCGAACAGGTAGCCCTGCGCCAGCTCGCAGCCGAGGTCGTTGAGCTCGCGAAGGCACTCCTCGGTTTCGACGCCCTCGGCAATCACGCTGAGGCCGAGGCCCACGCCGAAGTTGAACACCGAATGCGCGAAACCGATCGACGTGGTCGGACCGCACAGCGACGCCGTGAACGAGCGATCGATCTTCAACACATCCACCGGGAAATCGCGCAGCCGGCTGAGCGATGAATGGCCGGTGCCGAAGTCGTCGAGCGCGATGCGCACGCCCATGGTTCGCAGCTCGCTGAGGCACCCGATGATCGGCTCGGTGTCGTAGATGATGTCTGCCTCGGTGACCTCGACGATCAGACGGCGCGGATCGAGACCGGTGTCACGCAGGACGCTGCGCACGCTGTCGACGAAGTCCGGTTCGCGCAGCTGGCGAACGGCCACGTTGACGCTCACCGACACCGGCGTACCGCCTTCACCCAGAGGCCAGTCAACTGCCTCCTCGCACGCGCTGCGCATGACCCACGCACCAACCTGGGTGATCAGCCCGGTCTCCTCGACCAGGCTGATGAAGTCATCCGGCAGCACCATCCCGCGCGTTGGATGGCGCCAGCGCAGCAGCGCTTCGGCGGCGACGATCAAGCAGGTCGAGACCTGCACGATCGGCTGGTAGACCAGCTCGAACTCGACCTGCTCGACAGCGTGATAGAGATCCGCCTTGAGACGGTGGCGGTGCTGCACAGCGGCGTACATCGCCGGCTCGAACAGCTCCCAGCGTGACTTGCCGGAGCTCTTTGCTGTGTACAGCGCAAGGTCGGCGTTCTGGAGCAACTCCTGACCGTCGCACACGGTATCGATGGCAGTCGCGATGCCGATGCTCGCGTGGGTCAGCACCTCCTCGCTCGCGATGATGAACGGCTCGCGCAACGCCTCGATGAACTCGCGCCGCGATCCGCACCGCCATGGTCGGCGCGTCGATGCCGATCAGCAGGACCGCGAACTCGTCACCTCCCAGGCGCGCCGCGACGTCGCCGGGACGGAGGCACTCGCCCATGCGGTCGGCGATGGCGCGCAGGAGCTCGTCCCCCGCGGCATGACCGAGGCTGTCGTTGACGGTCTTGAAGTCGTCGATGTCGATGAAGAGCACACCGACGTGCTGTCCCGACTGCGCCAGCGCCTGCTCGACGCGTGAGCCGAAGAGCAGCCGGTTCGCCATACCGGTGAGCGGATCGTGCGACGCCTCGTGGCGCAGCTGTTCCTGGAGGACGGTGAGCTGCGACAGCGAATGCTGCAGCCGTCCACGTTCGAGGATGACACCGGTCTGGTTGGCGAGCATCTCGAGCAGGCGCAGATCCTCGTCGTCAAAACCGGTGACCTCGCCGAGGCGGTTGGCGATGAGCATCGTGCCCACCATGTTGTTCTCGCCGCGCAGCACCACGGCCATCGCATCACGCAGCCCGCGCTGCTCGAGGAAGCCACCGGGATCGCCGTCGGTCCTGCCGTGCGTGCTTAGCAGCAGCGGCGAGTTGAGCAGCAACCGGCTCATGAACTGCAGCTCCGTGTCGTCGAGCGTCACCGGTGTCATGAACTCGATGGTCGCCTCCTTGTCGACGGTGGTGCGCACCACGGCGTCGCGCTCGCGAGTGGGAAGGAAGGTGATCTCGGCACGCTCGGCACGGAAGACCTCGCAGGATTTGGTCAGCAACGCGGCGACGGCGTCATCGACAGCCTCGGTGCGCTGCAGCTGTTTGCTCGACTGGTAGAGGAAGTCGACCTGGTCGCGTTTCTCCCGCTCGGCGATGTAGAAGCGATATGCGATGAAGACGCCCGCGGTGGGCACGGCGAGCAACCAGAGCTCAGCCGGGTTTTCCCACATGATGCGCACGCCGATCAACGCGAGGCACGTGTTGACCAGCGTGGCGGCTTGCGCAAATCCGAACGTCGACAGGATGCCTCTGAAGTCGACACGCCCCTCGGAGAACGATATGGCCATGAGGATCACCAACGACTGCAGGATGCCGCCGGCGAGGATCGCCACCAGGGTGCCGAGGAAGCTGATCACGCTGAGTGGGTCGTGGTGGTTGACGAGGTGCATGAACAGCACTGCCGTGACGCTGTTCGCGACCGTGAAGTTGGCGAGGTTGAACGCCAGCTTCAGCGGTGACTGGTGCCGATGCACGGAGAGCGCGATCGCGGTCCCGGCGACCATCGAGAGCACCACCACCACCGGTGGTGCGAAGAAGAATCCGACAACCAGCGGCAGTTCGCTGAGCGAGAAGGAGTGGGCGTCGCGGCGGAACTGGATGTGGACCACGAACACCTCTGCCGCGCAGAAGAAGGGGATGAGCAGCCACCAGGGAATCTCGCGCGGTGACGGGATCTCGTGGAGCTTCGAGACGACGTCCACCAGCAGGAAGACGGCGGTCGCCACGAGCACCACGGTCAGCAGGTGGACTCGGTGTCCCCTCCGACCCGAAACGGTGTGGCCGGAATCGCCCTGCGGCGTCTCGACCTCAACCTCGGTCATGCACCGAATGCTGCGTGACCTGACGCACCCTGGAACTCGCTGTGCCTGTCCTGTTGCCAAGCGGTAGCAGGGCTATCGTCACCCCGGGCTTCGCCGTGGCGAAGCGATGAAAGCGCCGCTAGCCCCAGACGGCGTCGGACCAGCTCGCGCCGGACCAGGAGGCCCCGGACCAGGATGCTCCGGACCACGATGCCCCAGACCAGGACGCGCCGGTCCATGAGTCATCGCTCCACGAGGAGCCCGACCAGGACGATCCCGACCACGAGGACCCGGACCACGAGGAGCCGCTCCACGATGAGCCCGACCACGAAGAGCCGGACCACGAACCGCCGTTGAAGCTCCCGCCGTGCCATGCGGTGCCATTGGCCTCTGCAGCCGCGAGCGCTGCGGTGCTGACCGCGTTGCCGAAGATGTCGCGCTCACCGCTGAGCCGGTTGCCGTTTCCGTTGTCGATGTGCGCCGAGCCGCGCGATGCCTGGAGGCTGCCCGTACCACTCGACGTGGGCCACGTCTGCGCGGCCGCGGCAGGTGCCGGCGCGGGTGCGTTGAGCACCGTCGCGAGATTCAACTCACCGCTGCCCTTCATCGCCGTGCGGCCCTGCATCGCGCTGGTATTGGAGTCGAGGAGCGCCTTCACCTGGTCAGGCGTGAGATTCGGCCGCTGGCTGAGCAGGAGAGCCGCCGCGCCCGAGACGACAGCGGCTGCCTGCGACGTGCCGCTTCCGAGGAAGAAGCGATTGTCAACGGTGGCTGTGGCGCCGAAGGTGTCATCGATGAACGATCCCGGGTCGCGCAGCGAGACGACGTGAACACCTGGTGCAGAGAGGTCAGGATTGCGGGTGCCGTCGCCCGAGCTCGTGAAGCTCGCGGGGCGATCGTTGGCCACGTTCATGGTGTTCTCGGTGTTGGCTGCGGCGACGGCGATCACATAGGGGTCGATCGCCGGATCGTCGAGGCCGTTCGACCAATTGCCGCCGTTGCCGTCCGCGACGACCACCACGATCCCGTGGAGCCACGCCTGCTCAGCGGCATAGGCGAGGGGATCGAGGACGTAGGGCTGGTTGCTGTCGGTGCCGTACGAGAGGTTGATCACGCGGATGTTCATCCCGTTGTCGTGCTGGTGCTGCACGACCCATGCGATGGCGGCGATCACCTGTGACACGTCGGTCTGTCCGAGCGCGTCGGCGACCTTCAGGCTGACGATCTGCGCGTCGGGGGCCATCCCGAGGAAGTGGGTGGAGTCGCTCGAGCTCACCGACGTGACCTCGCTGTCGCGGCCGGCGATGATCCCAGCCATATGGGTGCCATGACCGTAGGTGTCGAGATACTCGAGCGACGGATTCTGTGATTCAAAGGAGAGGTCCGGGCCGTTGACCACCTTGTCCGGAGTGGCGAGACCATCAACGGGGGACACACCCGAGTTGATCAGCGCGACGCCCACTCCCTGGCCCGTGTAGCCCGCGTCCCAGTACGCGTGGGCGCCGTCCATCTGCTCGATGTTGTACATGGAGTCGACGTCGGTGACCGGGTTGTACGAGGTGCCGGTGCCGGCGCCGCCGCCCCAACCGGTGCCGAGCAGCTGCACCGGAGCGTTCTGGGTGACCTGCGCGACCGCCGCATCGGCGCCGAGCTGTGCGAGCGCGTCTGCGGGGACGTCCGCAACAACGGCGTTGATGAGGGACACGTGCTGCTCGACGTGGCCGCCGAGGGATGTGATGTCCTGGTCCGCGGCGGTGAGCTCAGCCGGCTGAGCACGCACGATCACGGAGACGAGGTGCGCGTCGCCGGCAGCGTGTGCCGTTGTGGCGAGAGCGCCCGCGCTCAGCGTGAGAGCTGCGGCGGTCGCCATCGCGCCCACCACTCGGCGCTTGCGATCGTCCCAGCTGATGCCGTGTACCGGATCCACCCCTCGATATCCCCCGTCTCGTGCCGCGCTTGCGGCACCGTGTTCCCGCCTCTGACGTGTCTGGCGTGAACGCTACGGTGTGGCCCCTGGCTGAATTCCGGCCGCCATCGTTCTGCGACCGCGTGATCGGATTTCGGCGGCGCAGATCGGATGGTGGCGGATCGACGAGTTCGCGGCGCGGGGGGGAGATCGGGCTCGCCGGTCGCCGGTCATCCGATCATCCGCCGACCGAGCCCGTCCGCTCAGAGCTGGCCGATCTGCTGGAGGAGTGCGTGGCGGTCGAAGTACACGGTCTCCTCGGCGATCCTTCCGTCAATGACGTGGTGGATGAAGAGGATCTCCTGCGTAACCGTACGACCCGTGGGAGGAAGCGACTCACCGGTTGCCAGGCGGAGCGGCCCGTTGTTCCTGGTGACATCGCGCCATTCCGTGATGACGTAGTCGCCGTCAACGAACTGACGGACGATCTCCGAGCCTCCACTTTCGTAGGCGCCGAGAAGCTGACCGAACATCTCTCGCGCGGCGTCGGCGCCGTGGACATGCATGCCGGCAGGGCCGCGTACCTCGACCTCGTCGGCGTATCGAGCCATGACGCCGTCGAGGTCCTTCCTGTCCCATGCGGCGAACATCGCGATCACGACTGCCTTCGGATCCCCTTCCACCATGATCAACGCCCTCCTTTGGGGCCCGAAGGCCCGCGAATCAGTGAAGCACCGAGACGATATTGCCGGCCGGGTCGAGAAACCAGGCGATGTCCGGGCCGGTGTTGTTTTCACGGCCGCGCACGATGCCTTTCGCGTCGACGCCCTGCATACCCTCGTAGCGCTCGAACGCGATGCCGCGGCCGGTGAGGTCATCAACTGCCGCGTCGATGTCCTCAACCGCGAAGTTCAAGATCGTGAAGCTCGCGGGCTCATGGTCGTCTTTGGGGTAGATGAAGACGGTGCCGCCGCCTCCGGGGAGGTGGAGCCGCAAGCCGACACCGTCGGGCTCAACCGTGAGCCCCAACTTCGTGTAGAAGTCCTTGGCAGCTGCGAGGTCGTTCACCGAGAAGCCGCTGAACGCCGACACTGGACTGAACATCGTTTTTGTCTCCTGGTTCTGGATCGAGGGAATCAACCGCGCAACCCTACTTGATGAAGACGTCACCCGAGTGCGCCGGGAGCGTCTCGGAGGTGACGGCATGGCCCTCGAGGTTGATGTACGAACCGCCGAGCTGGACGGTCACCGAGCCGGTGCCGGGATTCACCGCCGCGATCCCGTTGGTGAACGTTCGCGTATACGCGCCGTTCTTCGACACCATCGCGGCCGTGGGCATGCCGATCAACGTGTGATCGAGTGTCGAGTCCATGGTCATGCCGACGACTGTCTGCGCCGTCGTGAAGCAGTACATGCTCTGACCGTTGGTACCCATCAGGAATGAGGCGATCGTGAAAATGTGCCACTGCGTGACCTGTGCAGTCGTTGCCTTGGTCCACAGCTTGGTCACGACACCGATCGCCTCGCTCTTCGAGCCCGCGGTCACCAGCATGCTGATGTCCTCCTGCCATGTCTTCAGGGACGGGAAATTGTTCTCTGGCTGGGTCGAGACCCGCAGCCACGTCTCAGCCATCGCGGTGCCGTCGGCCGTCAGCAGCGGCTGCGTGTACTGAAAGTACGTCCCGTCGTGCAGCCCGTTGGCCATGATGAGCTTGCCGGGGTTGGCGCTCTTCGTCGCCGTGATGGTGTTGGACTGATCGGCAATCCACGTCTGCTTGGTGAACACCTGCTTGGTCGCAGGGTTGATCGGGGGGCTGGTGACATATCCGGGCGAGAGCGGCGCAATCCCGAGCGTGTCGAGGAAGCAGCCGTCGTACTTCGACGACGCGATCGCCGACGTGCACAGCCTTCCCACCGTCGCCCCCCATTGCGCGGTGGGCAGCATCAGCCAGTTGCCGAACTTCTGAGACTGGACCCGCTTCTTGTTGGAACCGGTCGCGTACCACGATGTCGGGTACTTGTTGCCGGCCTTGCTCTGGTCGAATGCGCCGTTGATGTAGGCGATCACTTTCAACGACGGATTCACCGCCTTCATCGCCGACAGAAATGGCGTCAGCACGCCGTCGTGCTCCGCGATGATGTCGTAATTCTTCGCGAACGCGACAGCCTGGGTTTCGGTGGGCTTGGCCCCTGTTCCCATGTACAGCGGCGAGAACCGCTGCAGCGCGTTGGTGGTGGTGGCTCCGGCTGTCACCGGTTGCATCCCAATGAACGCAGTGCCCAGCACCGCAGCCAGCATGATCAACGCGAATTTCTGTGCCTTCATGAAATCCCCCGATGCGCCGAGATGTGTAGGCCATACATGGCCAGGGATCGCCGGGCTGCCGGAACCGGCGCCCGCCACATGGATGAGAATCACAACGCCAGCGCCTCTGGCGTCGGGTGCCCGCTCCCCTAGAACGCGCCTATTGCCACCACTGCGTTATGCGCGTGGGCGGAAGTGTCCTCATTAAGGGTGCCGTCAGTCAAGCGAACAGACGGTGAACGATCTGCGAAGAGTCTTTCGGCGCTTGGCAATTGCGCCGATTGGGGCAATTGCTGCCCTTTACGTGACGTGTGGTTGTAAAACTCGAGCTGCCAGCGCCATTCGGTTTCGTCGTCAGCGTTCCACCAACTCTTGAGGATGCCGGCCTCACCCCCCGGCAGAATCACCACCGAGCCGAGGTCACCTGGGAGTGGCCAGCGGTCTTCGCGTCGAATTGAGCTTCCCTCGCGATCGAGTCGCGCCATCGGGAAATGCCTTCCTGCACGAGCGAGATTCTCAGTGTGGGCGATCAAGTTCTCAGCGGCATCGCGGACGAGCACGGTGAGCAGATCAGGCGGCGAGTGCGTCCACACGGCAGTGACGGGATCGATGCGTGAGCGAGCGACAAGCAGATCGGTGGCAGCCGCCGCGGGAAACCAGAGCTCCCATGTTTCCATGACGTCAAATCATGAAGCAGACGGTAGTCGGAGGTCGTGAAGTAACGGTCGGAGCACGAAGCGGCGGGATCTACTCGCGCACGGCCCTACTGCAGCGCGGCGCAGATGTCGACATATTCGCTGAGGTGTCGCGAACCGAGAAAGGCCTCTTGCACCCGCGCATGCGCACGTTCGCCCATTCGCTCGGCGAGCTGCACGTCGTTGAGGAGCGTGCAGACTGCCGACCCAAACTCGACCTTGTCGGTCGGATCGTCCAAGAGGTACCCGGAGCTGCCGTGCTCGATCTGATCCTGTATCCCGCCAATCCTGCTGGCGACGACCGGACGTGACTTCCACATCGCCTCGGCAACGGTGAGACCGAAACCCTCCGCGAGAACTCTTCTGCACGACGACGTGCGCACGGCGCTGCAGCGCGTTCACCATGGCCGCGTTCTCCTCATCGTCGTGCATGGGCAGGCTGGCAAGGTGTACACGCGAGCGCGCTGCGGGCTCGAGGGACTCGTATCGATGCAGCACCTCCTCATACGCGTCCGCACCTTCGGGATCGTCCGCAACACCTTGCACGCTGGGGCCGGCGAGCATCAGGTGAGCGCTGCAGGTTGGTATCACTCCTTGGACGAAGCCCTCCAGGACACCGAGCGGGTCCTTGAGCCGATCCCACCGGGATACCTGCACGACCAAAGGGGTGTCTGCGTCGACCGGCTCAGATTCGATCATCGCCGCAGCGTGCTGAATGCGAGCCTGGCTGCCGTCCAATCGTATGTAGGTCGCGTCGGCGGCAGGACCGGCAACCACGCCTGCCGCCCCGAGTACCCCCTGGACCGACGCGGCATCCATCTCACAGTTCTTGGGGGAGAACGGGTCGATCGATGGAGCGACGATGCGGATGCGGTCGGCATCGAGTTCCCTCCCACGCGAAAACTCGTCGAGAGAAGATTTGCAAGCGAGCGGCGCGCACATACGGGAGCAGGAACTGCCACGTGTCGCGCGCGAGAGCGTTGGGCGTGTCCAGGCCGACGTGGCAGCGCCACGCCACACCGACGCCGAGCGAGTTGAGTAATGGCGCCAGTCCGGCTGTCTGAGGATCGTGCAGGATGACGATGTCACGCGGTCGAAGACGCTCTCGGATCTGCGCTGCCTGCTGAGTGAGGACGGCTTCATAGTGACGGCGGTCCGAGTTGTTGAGCTCCGCGCCGTCACCAGGAGCGCCGTGCAGGCGATTGTGGATGCGCTTGGTGATGGTGAAGAATTCGTCGTCGCCGGTGATCACCATCCAACCGGCATCCACGCCCGCGCCGCGCGCATAGGGCAGGAGCGTTGACAGCATCTCAGCGACACCGCCACCCTGAGCGGTGGAGTTGATGTTCCAGATGCGGACGCCATCGAACATGCGACGTGCGCGCTCGACGGTGCTCGAGAGCGCTGCAAACTGCTCGGCGCTCAGGACGGCGGCGAAGCGCTGCGGGTCGGCCGGCGCGATGTCGACCTCAGTGACGTCATCCAGGTCGGCGACATCGCGCTGCGCGGATTCGGCGAGATCGGTGGCTACGATTGTGTCGCCCTCCTGACCTTGTTCGCCTGCTTGCCGAGAGCGGTGCGCGTGGATTTGGGAAGGTGGGAGATCGTCCTCTTCTCCTTGGCAGCCGCTGACGCGACGATGCAAGGCATTATAGCCAGCCTATCATGTTAGCTGCTAGCGCCGACCCGGCCGGGGATGGTCCGCGATGAGCAGAAGCGACTGCTCACCCGCCCCCTGTCACCGTGCGGTGCTGCAAACACTCCATGACGGCTGCCATGAACAGCACGTGACATATGACACCTGGCGGCCCCACGGCTTCTCGCTGATGATGGGCTCGTGTCAACCTCCATCGCGAAAACTCACCAGGGACGATTCCTGGCGCTGGCACAGATGGTCGTCTTCGACATCGCCGGTCCGGTCTTCGTCTACTACTGGCTGAGCGCCAATAACTTCACTTCGGTCGATGCGTTGATCCTGAGCGGGGTGCTCCCCGCATGCGGCATCGCAATCACGGTGATTCGGCATCGGCGGCTCGACGCCATCGGGGCACTCGTCCTCATTGGCATCGTCGTGGGCACCGTGCTCGGTCTGGTGAGTGGCAGCGCTCATCTCGTGCTCGTCGACGGCACCATTCCCGGGGCCGTGTTCGGTGCTCTGTGCCTGGGGTCACTGTGGACGAGGCGGCCGTTGATGTTCCGTTTCGCCATCGAGTTCATGGGTGCCGACACACCGCAGGGTCGCGACTTCGCGGACAAGTGGCGCTATGCAGAGTTCCGCCACGCGTTTCGGGTGACGACCGTGGTCTGGGGACTCTCCTATCTGGTTGAGGCTGCCGCGCAACTCGTGATCGTCGAGCTCGTATCGACCGCCATTGCGAAGACGACGTCCAACATCCTGCCGCTGATCTTCCTCGGGGTCGTGGTCGCCTGGAACATCTCCTACGCCCGGCGCGGACAGCGCAGAGGTCAGTTTGCTGAAGCTGCGGCCAGGGTACGTGGCGACACTCCCCCGGAGATGCCCGCTTAGCCGCGGCCCAGTCTGAGCCGTGCCGGCAACCGCGACCTATGGCTGCTGCGGGTCTCGAGCAGCCATCTACTCCGCGCGTGCTCAAGGAGGGTCTGTCTCGGAGGGTTGAACACATCGACCTCGCGACAGAATGTGCCGTACGTCCGCGCTCCATGGGGCACCCAGCTCGGTACAACGGCGACGTCGCCGACGTGCATGGTGCGAATGTCGCCGTCGAGCTCAAACTCGAACTCGCCCTCGAGAACGAGCACGATCTGCTCTTCTTCATGGACGTGCATTGGAGCCTCGCTGTTCGGCTCGAACGAAACGAAGTTCATCATCGTCCGCTCACCGAGGACCGGTCGAAACCCGAGTCCAGGCAGGAACTCGACGGCCTCCATCGCCGCGACATCGACATAGCGACCAGGTGCGGTGGGTGTGCCGTCCGCGCGCCTGGTGAAATGTTGTTCAGCGTCAGTCACGTCAGTCATTAGTCCTCCGATGAACCCGTGGGTGTCCAGGAGACTACCCCGTTCCGTAGGCTAGTCCACCACGACACGTTCGCTTCCTCGTGACCTGGCCGGCGGGCGTCATGCCAGCGCCGATCTCAACCGACCCGGAGCCCGTGGTGTCGACGCAGCAGTCACTGGTTTGGCAGCCCTAGATCAGGTAATCGGAGGGGAAACGATTCGCTGAAACCGGACGAACGTATCTTCGGGCGGGCATGGGCCGTTCAATACTTGACAGCAGCAGCTGTCCACCGGAGGAACACCGTGTCAGGCCAGGTTTCCCGTCCCTCTCCCCACCCGGGCCTTGCGCGCGCAGGGCTTCTCTCCACGCTGGTCGTCGTGATGGTTGCGACGGGCTGCAGCACTACCACGAGCCACCCCAGCGCCACAACCTCTGTCGCTCCGTCGCCCTCGCAAACGACTCAGCCGAGCGCCACGCCGACACCTGAGCCTTTCGACCTGCTGGCCGGGATTACCGTCACTCCAGGGGATGAAACCGCTGCGGCCGACGACAGCAACGCGCTCACCGTCGACGTGCTCCGTCAACTCGAACTGAGCACGCCGAATGCGAACTTCGTGGATTCCGCCTACAGCCTGGCGACCGCGTTAGCGATGCTGGAGCTGGGCGCCAAGGGCGACACTCAGACGCAGATCGCGGCGGTCATGCACGCTGCAGGTGTCAGCCCCGCGCAGCAGGCGGCTGCCTGGAAGCAGTTCGACGCGTCGCTCCTTGCAACCGCTCATGCGGACGGCATTTCGCTCGACGTCGCCAATGCGATCTGGCTGCAAAAGGGTCTGCCCTTCGACCCCGCGTTCCTGAATACTCTGGCAACGAACTTCGCGGCACCCTCCAACCTGGTCGACTTCAGTGGCAATCCGACGGGCGCCGCCGCGCTCATCAACAAGTGGGTCAGTGGCGCCACCCACGGGATGATCCCCTCGGTAGTCGACGCGGGCGGCGTCCAGTCCGCAAAGCTCGTGCTGGCCGACGCGATCTACTTCGACGCCCACTGGAAGAATCAGTTCATCGTCGACTTCACCTCGCAGGAGCCCTTCTTCCGCGCCGACAGCAGCCAGGTGATGGCCAACATGATGCAAGGCGGTCCATGGACGTTGCCGGCCTACATTGGCGCGGGGGTGACCGCAGTCGAGCTCCCGTACGTCGGGGGCCACTTCGCCGCTGACGTGATCATGCCGACCTCCCAGACGATCGGCGCGTTCGTTGCAAGCCTGACCCCGGCGATCCTGACGTCGATCGATCAACAGCTGACGCCGATCGACATCAATCTGACCATGCCCCGATTCAACATCGCATCATCGGAATCGCTGATTCCCCTTCTCGAACCTCTGGGCATGACCGATGCATTCACCGCGGCCTCGGATCTCAGCGGCATCGAGCCGAGCAACCAGATCCACGTGGGCGTGCTCCTGCAGCGCGCGCTGATCCACGTGGACGAGGTGGGAACGACCGCCGCGGCGGCGACCGTCGTCATCGGCCTCGGAGGGGGCGGTGCGCCACCATACACGCTGATCGCGATCGACCATCCTTTTCTGTTCGTCATTCGTGACACCACCTCCGGTGCCATTCTCTTCACCGCTCAAGTGGACGATCCGACGGCAACATCCTGACGCGTTCGATTCCGCCAGCCGCTCGCGGTCAGTTCACGTCGATGAGAGCAAGATCTCTGATCGGATGAGCCAGCATTAGGCGTTCTCCTCGTTGATCCGGCTTTCCGCGATCATGAACTCATTGTCATCGACTGATCCAGAATTACTCGTTCCTCCTTGCACCTCCTCAAGTCGATGCCACGGCTGGGAAATCGCCATCGTACCAGGCACTTTGCCTTGCAGTGCAACGACTGATCGATTTTTGGATCAACTAACCACGCGCTCCGAAAGACCTTGAAAGCACTCGAAAACCCACTGCGGATGATACCGAGTTAATCGTCGCGACGTGAGCTGCAGCCGCCCACAGCTAGGCGCAGGCCACGCCTGGCGGAATGTCCGGGTTGACACCGTGTGGATACAAACTTCGCCAGCCTCAGACGGCTGAGCGGCGTGAGAACTCCGCACCGCGCCCCCTCGTCTGGTAATAGCGAAACAGGAGTTCATGTTTCGCGCACATGCCGCGCACTTGCTTGGGTCGCTCACAGCTCTCGACAGAGCAGCGCTCTCGGCCCGCGGTCGAGGACAACCATCGCTGGTAATGCTGCGTGCAGAAGCCGAGCTGGGACTTCCGCTCCTCGCATCCAGGTTGCTTGCAGGGATCGGGTTTGCGCAGGCTCGGATCAGCCGCCTCAGCAGCGAGTTCGCAGCGTGCGGCGCGCCCGACAGCGGGCCTGGTTATAGTGCCTCCGGCAAATTCTGCGCTCGACCTCTCCCGGTCGTTCGCAGTCGGCCACCTGGGAGCGACCCTCGGTCGCGGTCAGCACGAGCCAGCGGGCGTAGTGATCCGGACACAAGCCCATCTCACGGGAGACCAGCTCACATCCGGTCACCTTGCAGGCCCGACCCAGGTGCCAATGATGGGCGGCGGGTTGCGCCGCGCCGGCGCTTCCGTCCTTCTGCCAGCGTGCGTAGTGCATCTGGCACAGGCCGCGGCCCATGTGGCGTCCCTTGCAACCGCGCACGCCACACTGCTTTGGAGGCGGCGGGTGCAGCCAGCGCGATTTCGGGAATGGACCGTCCCCACGCCAACGCACGAGCACGCGAGCGGGATCGTAGCGTCGCTGCCCGATGACCGCCGGTTTCACGATGATGCTGTCGATGAGACCGCGCATCAGTGTGCGCCGCCGCGAGACGTCCATGTCCGGCCAGAGTTCGGTCAGATGCGTTGGCTGGCCGATGAACTCCGCGATGCCGGCGTCACAGCGATCCTGCATGACGATGGCGGTCGACTTCTCGATTCGGTCAACGATCTGCGGGCGCATCAGCAACCACTCGCGGCGGGTGATGCGGCCCTCCCCAAGGTCGGTTGCCAGGGCATCGATGAGGTGCTGGGAACGGGTGAGTTCTGCTTCGGCCTTGACCCAGCGGCGGTCACGAACGCTGGCACGCTGCGGATGAGCCTGGACCTCGAGGGACGTCACCCGGTTCACGATGGCTTCGTAGGCTGAGGCTTCGACGTGCAACGCGCCGACGCTGAGGCGTCCGCACTTCTTCCGATCCGGCATGCTGGCACAGGCGTAGCGGCGACGCTCGGTGGCGGGGCTCACACAGGTCGCTACCATCTTGGCGCCACATCGACCGCAGATGAGCAGCCCGTTGAGGATGTTGGGAGACGATTCGCTGTAGTTTTGCTTGTCGCGATTGCCGAAGTGTTCGCGCAAGCGGGCGCTGTCAATCGGGCGGATGATGGCCGGCCAGGCGCCTTTGCCAACAATCGCACCGCGATAGACGGTGAGGCCGGCGAAGCGTGGATTGCAGAGAAGGCCGCGCAAATGGGTGGCCGTCCACTGCCTCCCAGTGGTGCTGCCGATCTTTCGCCGGTTCAGATCGCGGGTCACCGAGCGGAGCGATTCACCACGCAGGACGCGCTTGCTGAGCTCGCGGAAGATGCGCGCTTCGCGTGTGTTGATGGTCTTCAGATCGACGTTGTATCCATGCATGCGCCGGGTCCAGCAGTCCTTCCCTCGGCGGGCGCGTTCGAGGAATGCGCGCTTGAGGCGTTCACTCTTGACTTCGCTTTCATGCGCCGCGAATGCGCCCCAGGCACGGGCGAGAAGGCGGCCCTGCGTGGTGGCGAGATTCACATCTCCGGTCACCGTGGCCAGGGCAACTTGATGTTTGTCCGTGATGACAATGAACTCTTCGAGTTCACGGGGTTGGCGGTGGAGGCGGTCGAGACGCCAGATCAAGACTCCATCTACGGCATCCTCCTGAATGTCGCGGAGCAGGCGTTGGTACTCGGGTCGCGGTTTGTGGGTATTGAATGCGCTGCGGTCGTCATCCACGTAGATGCCGGTTACCTGCCAATGGCGACGGGCGGCCTCCGCACGACAATCGTCTTCCTGGCGCCGCACTCCGAGGCGCTCGCCTGATGGGTCATGGGAGATCCGGCAGTAGATCGCGGCAGCCTGTGGTGCCTGGGTGCGCACTTGTGCAGTATTGAGCCGATCCAGCGCGAACGCCGGTCCAACTACGACAGAGGTCGCGAGCGTCCGTCGCTTGCGGCCAGATGTCGGCGCGTAGGAGTTGCGGGACCGGCTGCCGTGAGTGCGCTCGCAGCGGCGTAAGCAAGCTCCCTTGAACAACGCGAACCGCTCACAGGTACCAACCCTCGCCCCAACGGTAGCGCCAATGCCCACCGCAACGCCCACGCCAACCGCAACGCCGACCCCTCCCACGCCTACACCGAAGCCGGGTGTGTACGTGACCGTGACCTGCTCGAACGTGCCGGTTGATGTGGGCTCAGAAGCCCTTTCCAAAGGGAACCATCTTGGGCATCGCTACCTGGCACAACCTGACAATCGGAGACTACCTGGGGATAGGACTCGATATAACCAACCTTGCGACCTCTCCCACCATGTCGATAGGCGTTGAAGGGCGTGGGATTGCGAATAACGCTTTCCAGCAGGGCACCTGGGGCTGGACCAAGGCGTCTAGCACCGCGGTGGAAGCGGCGGTCGCGCAGGGCAACCTCACGATCCCGGCCTGCCCCGGGAAGTCGATTTAGCAGCAGCGGTGGGTGCAGCATCCGTGAAACGCACCACCGTCACTCCCACCGCCATCGCCGCCCTTGGTCTCGCAGCATGTGGGTCGACGGCTACTCCGACGGTGACCTCAACCGTCGCGCCAACGGTCGCCCAACCTCGGCGCCGACTGCCTCAATAGCCCCTGCGACCGCCGCAGCGTCGCCGACGCCCAGTTCCACGCCAACCGGAGTTGTGAGCCCACCTGCAGCCGTCGGCGCTCCCCGAGGGGGTGACGGGGCCGGGCCGTACGTCCTCGGATTAGTGAACGCCGCGGGGAAGGTGGTCGCATCGGTGACTGCCACGACGCCCTCCGATTTCGGACCAGGGAACGATCCATCGCTGACCAGTACCTCGGATAGCCGGTTGCACTTTGAGGACGGCAACACCGCCATCGACTACCTGACTCCGACTGGCCAACACGGCGTCGCCTTCACAGTTGTTCGACCAACCGGCGCCATTGTGACATTCGCGGTGAGCCCCGACGACACCCGGGTTGCGGTGGCGATCTCAAGCAATTGGAATAGCAATAGCATCGCGGGGCCTTACACCTCGCACATGTATCTCATGGCCATGGGTGGGGGCATCGAGCAGACCTTGTTTGATGGCACGGGCACGAGCACCACAAGGCCCCTGACCTGGCCGTTCGGCTGGGACGGGAACAATCTCGTGGTTGCGCAGTCCTTCTATTACAGCGGTGTTATCGGGGGTGGGCCCTGCGGGTCGTATGCGTCAGGTGGGGCAGTGCAGTGCGCGGACCAGTCGCGAATGTTCAATCCGGCCACTCACCCGTTCGAACCGGTGCTGTGTCTCGGGGGAACCATGAGTGGGGTGCCGAGTGCAGCCGTGATTGCCTGCATCACCCCGGAGCTGCAAGCGGTGTCCTGGACGGGTGCGATTACCTCATTCGGCTCGACCATCCCAAGCGACGTCACCTGCATGTTGTCGCCTCAGGGTGCAGTGATCGAATGTCCTTCGGCCCTGTTCAATGGGAACACGTCTGCGGCCCAGGACTTTCCCGCGCAGTTCTTCCGCGCCGGCGGTGCGGTGCAACCGATCCCCAATCCCGGCAACGCCCAGATCATCGGGTGGATCGATGGCAATGACGTGGTGGTCACCACCGGGACGGATCGCCATGGGTTGGCTGCGGAGAACATCGTGACCGGCAAGCAAATCGCCGTGTCGCTGGCGACCGGTCCCGAGGACAACGTTTACGAAGAGTACGGGGAGATTCCAGGAGGACTCTGGGCCGGCCGGCCCTAGTCACTCAGCAAAGGCCATTCCGGCCGGCAAGAGCCGTTTGAACAGCGGTTTCGAATCTAATGGCTGCGAACACGTCCATCGCTGAGACCCCCTCAGGGGTGCGGTCGAATGGAGATTGCACCGGTGTGTGATTTGACGTGCACGGTCGTTCCAATGTCGCCATCGGAACGCGACGCTCGACTACCAATGTTGCTCAAGTGAGCCTCGCATCCAGATCTCGGCACACAATCGCCCGATCGACGCGCCGAATTCCGTTGGCGCTCTGGATCACGTACGGAGCGATGGTGGTTCTGCTTCTTGCGCACCTCGCAACTCTCCTTGTGCGCCCGCCGGCGGATGCGTGGCCGTGGATCGACGGCTGGCGTGTGGTCGTCTACGAGCTGATCCTCTCGGGCGCGCTCCTCGCTCGCGGATTCACCAAGCTTCCCGGCCGGGGGGTGCCCATCGTCCTCGGCGGCGCAGTCCTCGCTTGGGCACTCGGCGACCTCGTGCTGACCTGGGAGGGCTGGGGCGGCGCCGAGGTCACGACCCCGTCATTCGCGGACCCGTTCTACGTGGCGTTCTACCCACTCGCGTACGCGGCGATCGCGCTCATGCTCCGCAGGGAGATCAAGCGCATGCTGCCCGCCACCTGGCTCGACGGGGCCATCGCCGGGCTCGGCGCCGCGGCGGTGTGCGCCGCGTTCGCCTTCAACGCTGTGCTCAGGTCGCTCGGCGGCGACATCAGCGCACTCGGGATGATGGTGAACCTGGTCTACCCGATCGGCGACGTCCTCCTCCTCGCCCTGGTGGTCGGCGGCACTGCCGTCCTCTCCGGACGACGCCTTCCTTGGTTGCTCTTCGCCATCGCGTGCGCGTTGAGTGCGATCGGGGACACGTTCAACCTATTGGGAACTACGTCGCAAGCCGGAATCGTTTTCAAGGACATTGCGCATCCGGCAGCGATCCTGCTGCTGTCCATATCCGTATGGGTGCAAGCTGGGCCACGCGACCTGCTTCATCGCGCCAGGACGCCAGGGTTTCTGCTGCCCGGTGCGGGAGCGCTCGCCAGCGTGGGCATCCTCGTCATCGGCGCCCTGCAGCGCGGTATCCCAACGGTCGCCGTTGCGCTCGCGACCGCGACACTGGCGGTCGCTGGACTCCGACTGCGGCTTTCAGCGCGAGGCCTTCGCTCGCTGACCGAGGAGCGCCATCGGCGGGCGCTGACCGACGAGTTGACCGGCCTGGGAAACCGATACCGGCTGACTTCGCTACTCGACGCGTACTTCGATGATCTGGCCGACCCCTCCACCCCATCTCGCACTCTGGCATTTCTATTCGTCGACCTGGACCGCTTCAAGGAGATCAACGACAACTTAGGCCACTCGGCGGGTGACGAGCTTCTGACTCAGCTCGGCCCGCGGTTGATGAGTTCGCTTCGAGCGTCGGATGTCCTTGTGCGCATCGGGGGTGATGAACTCGGCGTCGTTTTGGTGGACAGCGAACCTACCTACGCGGCCGGGCTCGCCCGGCGCCTCACGGCACTGCTTGAGCAGCCTTTCGTCCTCAGCGGTGGGGTACACGTCCACATCAGCGCGAGCATCGGCATCGCGCTGGCGCCGGACGACGCATCTAGCAGTCTTGATCTCCTGCGCTGCGCCGATATCGCCATGTACCGCGCCAAGCTGGGACAGCAACCGTTCGAGGTCTACAAGTCGGATGGCGGTGAAGAACGAGGACGGCCTGATATTCGGCATGGAGCCGACAGCGCGCTCGAGAGCGCGCAGCTGGCCTTCCGCTACCAGCCATAAGTCCGATCTGCACCACCACTGAGAACCGACCTACGTAGCGGTGCTCGTCATGGGGAGGGATGGGGTCATCCGGCATCACACGTCGGACGCTGGGCGCATGCTCGCGTCGCCGGATGAGGATCTCGTGGGCAGGCTCTTGCCGTCCCTGTTCCCACCGGCGGCGAGTGGGGAGCTCGACGCGTTCCTTCGACAGTTAACAGTTAAATGTGGAGGGCGCACGTCGTCACGCATTCGTCGAGGTGAACTGCACCGTTATGGGTCGCGGGCCGCAATTTCAACTGATTCGGATGACCGGGGTGAACATGGCGGAAGGGCCTGACCTGACTGTGATCGTGCTCTGCCAGTTCGTCGGTCGCGCTGGGGTACTCCAAGTCTATGCGGAGGCTCGTCGGGGTGATAGGTGTGACGCGCTCACCGGGCTGCTGAACCGCCGCGCGTTCGATGAGCGCGCCCGAGCATTCTTCGGTCATGGCGGCGTCCAGCCGGCAATCATCGCTACCTGGGACATTGACCACCTGAAGGCCGTGAACGACGTCCACGGACACGCGATTGGCAATCTGGCGCTGCGGCACGTGGCCGAGCGCCTGTCGATGGTTCTCGGAGCTGACGGCGCTCTGGCGCGGGTCGGTGGTGACGAATTCGTTGTGTTGCTGCTGGAGACGGACGCTGCGGGCGCGAGGATCCTGTTGGAGGCAGCCGCGAGCGCCGTCCGGGTGCCGCTCGAAGGCACCAGCCTTGCTGTCACGGTCTCCTGTGGGGCGGCGGTGTCGGTGTCGGCGGAGAATTGGCCGGACCCTTGGCGACGAGCGGATGAGGCACTTGACAAGGCAAAGCGCTCGGATCCGGGCGGTATCAGGTTCTCGGAGTAGTAGTAACTGCGACCTGGGCGGGGGTGAAACTCGAGCCTTGCGTCAAGATCCACAGTCTCGTGTATGGGCGGCGAGCGGCTGAGTTGTCAGCTGGTTGCAACGCTCATGCGACCACTCGATCGCCTGCGGGCCTGATCATGCATCGATGACTGATCGGGCTGGGCGGGTCCGGCGACGCACGTCGCGGTCGAGTGATGGTTGGCTGGTGAGCCTTCTGTCCTACGCGCCGTGGTGGGCAACCTTCGGGCTCGCTGCCGCGGTCGTTGCGGCTGGCGCCTACTTCCAGATGCTCGCACTCGGCATTGTCGGCGGCATTGTGATCGGACTCGCCGGACTTGTCGCCGCCGAGGACACCATCCGAGGTCACCGCTGGGCAAGCAAAGCGCGATCAGTCGATGACCTGCGTCGCATGTCGTGGCAGGACTTCGAGCGGCTGGTTGCCGAGGCTTTTCGGAGAAGTGGCTATCGCGCCGACCTGACCGCGCGCGGCGCTGATGGAGGCGTCGACATCATCCTCACCAGAGGTGGCTCCAAGACGTTCGTGCAGTGCAAACAGAACACGGCTCGATTGGGCCCGGGCGTCGTTCGCGAGCTCGCGGGGGTTATGGCGAGCGAAGGTGCTGCCGATGGTATCGTTGTTGCGTGCGGCGGTGTTGGTGATGAAGGGCAGGCATTCGCGAAGCGCGTCGGCATCAGGGTCATGGATGGATCCGCCCTTATTGGAGTCCTTCTGGCCAAGGGGATATGGACGCCGACGCTTCCGCCCGGGATGGTCGCTAAAGCGGCGGCGTCAGTGCAAGATCCGACTTGTCCCCGGTGCCATTCGGCAATGGTCCGTCGGACTTCTCGTCACGGCAAATTCTGGGGTTGCAGCCGATTCCCGAGCTGCCGAGGTACTCGTGCATTCGAAGTGAGCAGCGCTCATTAGGCGCCGACTGGATCTCCGCGCGACGCGCATCGGATGACTTCAAAGAGGTTCAGTCTCGTCGCGGCACCACTGGATACCCCGATAGCGGGCCAGAGCTCCTCTGGCGCGCAACGCAGCATACGCATAAGCTTGAACTTCACAAAGTGCGATTGGCGCTACGGCTTGACGGCCGTCTGCAAATTGAATCGCGTCCGTGGAATCTTTCCACCCTTGATTTACGAGCAAGTGATGCGGATCGCTATCGTATTCAAGGAAACCATCTCCGTCCGGGTCGCCGAACTCATCCATCCACATGAGGCATCGATCAGCCGCTGGAAGCAGGCGGGTCACACTGTCGCGGTCCGCACCCCAAAGCTCCGCCTGATTGAGAAGCATTACGAAGAGCAGCGTGGCGTCGATGCTTCCGTAATAAACAGGTCGAGGCAGCCAACCAGACCATCGCCGCCCGAGCCGCACCTCATGAACTATTCGGCCGGGTTGCTCACCTGTCTGAGCGTCGACCACCCGCCCTTGAAAACGCGCCAATGCGTTGAGAGTGTCAATCGCCGTGGCTGGACGGAGAAGCATGCCAAACCACGCCGCGATTAACGCGTCTCGTCCGAATAGCGTCATGAACCACGGCATTCCAGCTGCTAGAGGCCTGCCTCCGTAGTCGTGAGCGGACAGTCGAAGTGCCGACATGTCGGCTCCACTCCGTGCCAACAAAGCGTGCACACGTCGCGACGACGAACTAAGAATGAGCTGAGAATCTGAGTGCGAGGTTCCTACACGAGTTGTTTGGACCATCGGGCGTGGTCGTGCCTACCCATAGTCAGGACGTAGTGCAACCCATCCGGCGAAGTGACTTCCCGGGGCCAACCGAACTGTGCGGCTCAACCGCAGCGAGGAGGCACCGGTTTGTTCAACAGTCCACCCATAGGACCAGCCTAGCGACACCCGTTGCACTCTCGCTTGCTCAACTTCTCGCAGCATGTGCGCTCGCTGCAAGCTGACTCGCGTGGCAATGGGGATGGAGGGGGCTCGCGGAAAGCCTCTCACCTCGAAGATGCCGACGGGCTGGATTGGTTCGACGGGATGTCTCCGGGTAACGTCGAGGAGTTCACATGCGCCCGATCAGGGGAGGCCGCGTACCGGCCCCTCGTCGAGCGGCTCGCTCGCGAGGCCGTGGCTGCAGTGGAGAGAGGCGATCCGCCCGTCGCACACGACTACGCGCTCGCCGAGGCCGACCGAGCGGCACTCACAGAGCAGTTCAACGCTCCGGGTCACCTGTTCCGCACGCGGTCGGCATACATCGGGGGAATCGATGGGTGGATCGATGACTGCATGGCCTTCACTCGGGAGTGGGGGTTCGATATAACGCGCATCCACGCGCCCGTGTCGATCTGGTACGGAACGGACAATGCTTTGTGCCCGCGCGGGCACACCGACTGGCTCCTCAGCCACATTTCCGGTGCGGAGGCGCAGGTCCTGCCAGGCGGCCATCTCCTCGACGTGTCCAGTTTGCAAAGCGTGTACCGCTGGCTCGTCCGATAACCGGTCACGGCGAGTTCCAACTGAAGCCGACTTGGTCACCCGACGCCCGCTGTTGGAGGACAGCCGTAAAAGCGGACTAGCGAATTCACTAGGCACAACGAGACGTGAAATCTGACCGAGGGCATGCCGAGTGTGAGTGCCTTCGCCGACCCGAGCGTACCAAATTGTTTCTAGAGCGTTGGCGCGTTGAGGTCAGCCCGAGGGCGGCGCTGGTCTCGTTGAGTTGTGTGCCTCTCGAATTCCCGGCGATGCTGAAGCTGGACTGCCTGCTGGCCGTTTAGGCGAGTGCGAAACTTGCCCACCCCTGCTTCGCCACAGTTGACGCTGCCATTGTCACTTCATCACACTGGGCCGCGCGAGCCATCAGCAAGCGATGTGTCAAGGGGGTAGTCATGCGAGGGATCATTATCCGCAGACGGGTTGCAGTGCTGTCATTGCTGTCGCTTCTGGTGGCGCTGCTCACGGCCTTTGGCGGAGCGGCGACCACTGTGGCTGCGACCTCAACCGTCAAAACAACCAGCCTGGGACAGTTCTCGCCGACGTTCGTCGGCACGGCCGCCACCGGCTGCGCCAGCGGATGCTCGCTGCTGAGCGGTCCCGTCAGCGGGTCAGCCGCCGCGGCGGCCACAACGGCCACCAGGGCGGGGACCGCGTCGCGCCCGCACGCGATGCCATCGCCGAATGCCCATCCCCTGCATCTCTCCGCGGCCGCCAAGCGTGCGCTCACCCAGGTGACGTCGTTCCCGGTGCCGTCGGTGAGCTGCGTTCCTCTCGGCCCGGGCTGCGACCGCATCAGCACATCAGCGGGTGGCGCCACCGGCGTGAAAGGCCTGAACGCGGTCGACAGCGCCCAAAATACGGCCAACGAATTCAAGGACGTTGAGCCCCCCGACCAGGGCTTGTGCGCCGGCAGCGGAAGCGTGCTCGAGACCAACAACATCGGCGAGATCCTGGTCTTCAACACGGCGTTGCATCGCACATCTTCGCCGATCTCGCTCGACACGATCATGGGGCTCACCGGCCTGAATTGGAGCAGCGGCGGGGATCCCTCCTGCCTCTATGACTCGGCCAACGGCGGGCACTGGTTCATCACCGAGATCGTCTCGGCGAGCCCCGAGGCGAGTGGTGGCGCGTTCACCGGCTGCTTCTCAGCTGTGGCCAACGCCTGCTACGAGGGCATCGCGGTATCCAACACCTCCGACCCGCTCGGCGGGTACCACACCTACTTCGCGAGTGCTGACTACAACCCGGCGGAGCCGGGCTCGCCAAGCCTGCTCAACGACTTCGCGAAGATCTCGGTGACGCGGGACGCCTTCCTGATGTTCTACGACGAGTTCCCGCTCAGCGGATCGGCGCCCGGCTTCGGCGGCGGCTTCTTCAACGGCGCGCAGCAGTTCGCCTTCGACAAGTCCGCTCTCGAACAGGGGCTGCCGGTCTGGTTGTCCAAGGGAAAGCCGAACCCGAAGGTCACGGTGGCGAGGGAGAACATGGGCCTGATCGCCACCCCGGACGGGACCTGCGCCCGCGACAAGGTCCTCCACCAGGGCGGCATCACCTGCTGGGTCGCGGTCATCCCGGCGCAGCCGGCAGACGCGGGGCAGTTCGACAACAGCAATGGCGGCACCGGGTTCATGCTCGGCTCGCTGGATTTCTACGGCTTCGTTCCGCTGCCGACCTCCGGCGACAACCGGATCGCAGCGTGGGCCTGGACCGGGCTCTCCGCGCTCGACAGCAATGGCTGCAGTGCGTGTGGCGCCATCCGCTTCAGTGGCCAACTCTTCACCGGAGTTGATCGGTACTACGGGCCTGAGAACCTCGCGAGCCCGCAGAAGGCCGGTCCGATCCCGCTGGGCAATGAGTGCGGAGCAGCCGGCCTGAGCGTGGGGTCGCCACCGCCGGCGTCCTGCCCCGAGGGCGGGATCGCCACCAACGGCGACTTCATGACGCAGGTCTCGCAAGCGCAGGGTCAGCTCTGGGGAGCCACCAACACCGAGCTCGCTCAGACATACCGCGGCGCCAATGCGGAGATCCATCAGTCGGCGGTCTACTGGGTGCTCGGCACCAACTCGTTCGACAGCACGGGCAGCTTCACCCTGACCAATCAGGGATATGTCTCAGCGGCACACCAGGACCTGGAAATGCCGGCCATGGCCGCGGCGGGCACCGGCGGTAACGGCAAGGCGATCATGGTGTTCACCGTGAACGGCAACGGCGGGCCAACCGGCGCCCACAATGGCGGCTTCTATCCGAGCACCGCGTTCGGACGTCTGACGAGCACTTCGAACGGCTTGCTCAACTCCACGATCAACATCGCGGATGCCGGCAAGTCCCCGCAGGACGGCTTCAGCGAGTACCAGGGGTACCCAGGCACGACCCGCCCCCGTTGGGGCGACTACAGCTGGGCGATCTTCCTGCCGGGCTCCGGTGGGCGGATCTACTTCGCCAACGAGTACATCCAGTATCGGAACTGCACAGGGAAGGCGTTCACGCTGACGATCGGAACGTGCGGCGGGACCAGGGACGGCAACGCGAACTGGGGAACCTCAGTCAACTACGTGGTTCCCTGACTCACCCAGGCGGCTCGGAGTTCGGGGGGAGCGGCTGAGCCGCTCCCCCCACTTACTTACGGTTTCGGCGCTTGGACGGCATGCGTCGCCACTCCGGATGCGCTCGATGGAACCGCTCTCGGCGCTGATCTGCACTTGCCTTCCGACAGAGGTGACAACGGCACCCGTCCCGATAGCAAGCGTTGGTTCCGTGCTGCTCGCGAAGGACAGGAGTCCGCGGCCTGGTTCCGAGCGGATCGCCGTAACGTTCGAGGCGCCGTTGGTGGTCGTGGCAATAACTCCCCCTCGGGCGCTGCGGCCTGTTGCATGTTGCGACCGCGCACCGGCGGTCTCGCGGCATGACAGCACCGGATCTTTTGACGGTCTGCCGGACGCGCTCTCTCGTTATCCTGAGTTTGACTGCGATGCTGGCCAGGCTTTCCCCGGCCTCATAGCGAAGCCGCATCCGAGCGGAGCGGCTCGCTGCGCAAGGGTTTCGCGCGGTACGGGCTCCGAGGATCTTCCTACGCGGGCCATGCGCTAGCCGATGCGCCTGGGGCAAACGTGCAACGGGCTGCGGATCGCTGCAACAAGGCTGCTCCGGCGGCCAGTCGGGGGCGCGAAGCCGGCGATATCCCAAGGCGCATGCTCACGCTCCCGGCGTGATGGTCACGTAGGTGGTGATCGCGGCGCCGCTCTGCGTCGTCGCGATGATGTCGAATCGCGTCGGAGCGGCCGGCGCGGTGGCGCCGGAGTCGAAGTGCCCAAACTGGATCACGTCGTCGGCTTGGTGCCGGATGCGACCACGCCGGCCGTCCCACAGACCCGGAGGTATTCGACCGTGTGACCGATGAATAGGCCGACAAGCGCCATCGGGAGTCCTTCGGACGATCCGATACGACGGCGTCGCTAAATGGACCAACACCTAAGGGAAAGTGCTCTGGGCAGGATGAGCCTGCAGAAACCCCAACGCCTCAATCGGGCCCATAAGCTCATGACACGCCACCGTAATGAGGAGACTGGGGCAGAGCAGAAACGTCCGCGGCATGGGCCTCCGCATCAACCGGCTCGTTGGCGGAGGTCTCTAAGGCTTCGCCTACGTCCTGTCAGACGAATGGCGGCGCCCCGGGATGTCCATCCCCCGGAACGGCGCCGAGGAGGGTTGAGAGAGCAAGCCTATACCCCTTGCCCGCGTGAAAGCACCACACCGGTCACCAAAGCGTGCTATCACCGGATGGCCGTCTCCCGCAGACGTGCCGATCCAACAGACAGGCCTTGGTTCAGCGTCGGATGTCCCACTCTCCGACAGCCGACGGCCGGCTGCCCAATGACTAATGCCAAATCAGCCCGCTTATCAGGAGCGCTTCACCGCCGGGGTGATCAACTCTGGACGGTGGCTGAACTCACGACCCCGCTCGTCCGCACGACCGCGAAGTCAGCTGTACGCGACGACCGTATGTCGAGCGGTAACAGGTCGGTGAAGACGTCGAGGTCGTCGCGCCTCTTCGTCAAAACTCCGAGAGGTTGGCACCTCCGACCCAGCCTGAAACCAGTGAGCGTGTTGGAAGGGACTGTTGTTGCCTTCCTGCGGCAAGGATTACCTCCCGCCAAAACGGGAGTACACACCTCGCCGGCATTGAGGACGGCAAGGTTGATGGCACCAAAGCGGTTGACCCCAGAAGTGATCGCGGCCATGTCCGCCGCTTTAGGTCATCGGCCGGCGGCTCCGCGCCCTTCAGCCATCGCCAGGCACCTGAGCACTTCGGCAACTGACCAGGCTTGCGCGATGCAGCCGCGCGGCGTGTACGGCAGCTCTGCGTCGAAGATCTCCGGGATCTGGCCTGGTGCGGCCTCGAAATACGAGACCAGGCCACCGAGCAGCCGACGAGACGGCTCGCTACCGCCATACGTCCGGCTCCAGGCGTCCACGTATGGTCCGATCAACCACGGCCAGACGGTGCCCTGGTGGTATGCGGCGTCCCGTGCGCGGACATCGCCGTCATAGCGCGGGTGGTATGCAGGACTTCCCGGCGCCAGCGAACGGAGGCCGACGGGTGTGAGGAGTCGCTGCGTCACGATATCGAGAACGGGTCCCCACCGAGGGCGTTCGAGCACAGGATGCTCCAGCGAGAAAGTAAGGAGTTGATTGGGGCGGCAGCTCGCGTCCGGGCCGTCCGGCCCGTCGACGACGTCGTAGAGAAACCCACCTGCAGCAAACCAGAAGCGATCGTTGAAGGCGCGATGCGCGGTCGCGGCAAGCTCTGCATACGGGCGCGCTGGGGCCTCACCATCCTCTTCCTTGACCCACGTTTCAATGAGCCGCAGCGCGTTGTACCAAAGGCCCTCAATCTCGACGGCTTTGCCCCGGCGCGGCGTGACCACCCAGTCGCCGACCTTCGCATCCATCCACGTGAGCTGCACGCCATCCATACCCTGGGACAACAGTCCGTCCGATTGGTCCACCGCAATGTTGAAGTCCGTGCCGCGCACGTGCCACGCCACGATGTCGAGCAGCAGGGGAAGCATAGCGTGGAGCAGCTCGCGATCGCCGGTGTAGACGAGGTAGCGGTGCAACGCATGAACAAACCACAGGGTGGCGTCCGCGGTGTTGTACAGGCCATCAGAAGTACCTTCTGGAAAGTGGTTGGGGATCAGTCCGCGGCGCGCGTGCTGAGCGAATGTCCGCAGAATGGTCGCGGCTTCAGCATGCCGTCCCGGGACAAGGGCAAGCCCCTCGAGGCTGATCATCGTGTCGCGACCCCACGCATTGAACCAGTGGTATCCGGCAATCACCGTTCGGCCGCCCTCAGCTGGCTGCTCCGGGGTGGATACGTGTGCTGCAAGGCTCGGTGACGTGACGATGAACTGGTCAGCGGCGAGTACGAGTGCTTCCACCACACGTCGATGCGCTGATGAGGACTGGGCACGCGCGATCGATCCCTGCGTCTTTGCGTTGCGTGTCAATGCATCACGACGCCGTTCCTCCGCACTGACAACACCGTCAGCCGTCAGTGGACGAATCGCGCCCCAGTCCTCCGTCGACGCCACGATGAGGCACTGTTCCGAAGGCTCAAGTGTGACCCGGAACACACCGGGACACCAGAGTTCACCGGACGCGTCATATCCTCGCGATGCTTCGCTCGCGTACCAGTGGGTCGCCACGTGCGCGGACTCCGACGCAAGCGTTGCTCCAGCGCACCAGAGGCGCAGCGGTGGGAATTGCCCAGAGCTGTCTATCTCGTACTGTCCATCACCGACTGTTCGCAGCGTGAACGTGCCGAGCGGGCTGCTCACGGGATCCTCGAGACGCCGAAATGCCACTGTCAGCGCGACGTGGAGCTTGGTCGGTTCATCGCCGGCAAGGAGCCGGTACACCAGCGCGACGGTGTTCGTGCCGTACGGCATCACTGCGCGCTTTTCGACGCGGCTCGTTCCGCATGCCAGCGTCCAGACGGGCAATCCGCGATCAAGCCTGAACCCGGTGGCTTCCATATCGATCGCAGGAGGCGGCGGGGACGACGGCGGGCCGGTCGCGCCTTGCTGGTCATCGCGAGGATCCACGACGATCCGTTCCATCACGCCGCTCAGCATCACGGCTCTCCCGAGCGGAGGTGGGAGCGCGGCGACCAGATAGCCGTGATATCGCCGCCGCAGGGACCCGCTCACCGTTGCTGATGCATACCCTCCGAGTCCATTTGTGAGCAGCCACTCGGACTCGGTGTCAGAACGGAGGAGTTCATCCCTTTGCATGGTCGGAACTCAATCTACTCGGCAGGTACCTCGCGTTTGCGCGGAGCGGTACACACCCACCACCATGACTCAGCCGCCCCTGGCGCGGCACGATGACCCGGAGAGGCGCGTATGGATGAACGGTGGTACAAGCGAGCGATCCTGTATTCCCTCGAGGTCGATGCCTTTCAGGACTTGAATGGGGATGGGGTTGGAGACTTCCGTGGCCTCATCAGCCGTTTGGACCACATCGCTCGGCTCGGAGCCACGTGTATCTGGCTCAACCCGATCCACCCCTCGCCGGGCCGCGATGACGGGTATGACATCGCAGACTTCTACGGGATCGATCCACGACTTGGCACCATCGGCGACTTCGTCGACTTCGTCGACGCGGCGGAGGATCGCGGCCTTCGTGTGATGCTCGACCTGGTCGTGAACCATACGTCGATCGACCACCCGTGGTTCCAGTCGTCGCGAAGCGATGCGCGATCACCGTTTCGTGACTGGTACATCTGGTCTGACCACGATCCGAGTGACCGGCGCGACGGCGTTGTCTTCCCGGGCACGCAGACAGAGACCTGGACGCACGACGACGCGGCCGACGCCTGGTACTTCCACCGCTTCTATGATTTCGAACCTGAGCTCAACCACGGGAACCCTGTGGTGCGCGATGAGATTCGAAAGATCATCGGCTTCTGGCTGCGTCTCGGCGTCGCCGGCTTCCGCATGGATGCCGCGCCGTTTGTGATTGAACTGCCGAAACCCGATGAACCGAATGCGCCCCGCGATTTTGGCTTCCTGAACCAGATCCGCGATTGGGTGTCATGGCGACGTGGTGACGGATTGATCCTGGCCGAGGCAAACGTGCCGGACGACCAACTGCCGCTCTACACGCGCAGCACCGCCGGCGCGGACGATCGGCTGCACATGCTCTTCAACTTTCGTCTCAATGCACGCATGGCGCTTGCGCTTGCACGGCATCAGGTGGAACCCATCGTCTGGGCTCTGTGCACGTCGCCACCACTTCCGGCGAGCGCTCAGTGGGCGACGTTCCTGCGGAATCATGATGAAGAGGACCTCAGCCAGCTCACCGACACCGAACGGGACGAGGTCTTCGCGGCGTTCGCACCCAAAGAGACGATGCGGCTGTACGGCCGCGGCATTCGCCGCCGGCTCGCGCCGATGCTCGGCGGCGACCGGCGAAAGCTCGAACTCGCGTACAGCCTGCAGTTCACACTGCCCGGCACACCGGTGGTGCGCTACGGGGCCGAGATCGGTATGGGTGACGATCTCGCGCTTCCCGAGCGCAACGCGATCCGCACACCCATGCAATGGACCGATGGACCCACCGCCGGCTTCTCCACCGCGGACCCCGCTCAACTGGTGCGGCCCGTCATCACCGATGGGCCGTACGGTTGCGACCGGGTCAGCGTGAGGCGCCAGCGGACGGACCCTGACTCATTGCTCACGTGGTTCGAGCGCACGCTGCACGCACTGCGGGAGTGCCCGGAGGTGGGCGAGAACGCGTGTCAGGTGCTCGAGTTCGGGCGATCCCGCAGTGCTGGCGCACATGTTCTCCGGTCCCTCAGGTGCCGTGCTGTTCCTCCACAACCTCGATGACAGCGCGTCTGTAGTGCGTATCGCCGATCAGCTGGACGTCACGGTGCGACCCGAGGAGATCCTGGCCGACCAGGAGTACGGCGTTCTCGACCCTGCGTTACGCGAATTGCGGATTGACGGCTACGGCTACCGGTGGATTCGACTGCGCTTCAACCCCTAACCACATCCACGAGCCGTCGAGAGAGGATTTGTCGAGATCACGAGAACGCGAGATGCTTCTGAAGAGTGACCTGACACAACGGGCTGCTCAGCCCTCGAAACGCGCCTCATGCCCCTAAAGGGTGTCACGGTCAACGTCGTCGACAACCTGTGGGACGTCGGCACCGGGTCGCTCACGGCCGCATTCCGCCGCCGGTAAGCTGCGCATCGGTCCACCGATGAGTCCCGGCCACCTCCGGCGTTCTACCTGACGCCGCCCCATAGTGACTGGCCGGCGACCACAATCCGTCCCAAGGAGGCTGACCGTGAACTGGACGCTCGAACTCGTGGTGGTACCCGTCTCGGACCTCGACGTCGCCAAGTCCTTCTACATGGATCAGATGGGCTTCGACCTCATCGTCGACCATCGCGCCGGGGAGAACTTTCGCGTCGTGCAGTTGAACCCGCCCGGCTCGGCGTGCGCCATCGCGCTGATGAAGTCCCAGATGGCGCCCGGCTCGCTGAAGGGCTTGCATCTGTGCGTGTCCAACATCGACACAGCCCGCGCGCAACTCGCTGATCGTGGCGTCGCTGTCAGCGACGTCTTCCATTTCGGACCCGCCGGCGAGACGCCGGGGTATGACCCGGAGCGCGCCGACTACAACTCGTTCGCGTCGTTCAGCGATCCGGATGGTAACTACTGGCTGATCCAGGAGGTGAGCTCGCGCGCATGATCGGTGTCGAGGTGGATGACGGGTCTGCGTTTGCAGCGCTGAGCGAGCGCCACCGGCGCGAATTGCACGTGCACTGCTACCGGATGCTCGCATCCTTCGATGAAGCCGAGGACGCTGTGCAGGAGACGCTCCTGCGCGCGTGGCGCAGCCCCGGGCACGCCGAGCTCGGGGCGGCGTCACGGGCGTGGCTGTATCGCATCGCCACCAACGTGTGCCTCGACATAATCCGGCGCAGCTCGCGAAGCGCCACGGCGATGCAGACGTTCGCCGAGGTGCCGTGGCTGCAGCCATATCCCGACCGGCTGCTTGATGAGATCGCCCCGAGCGCCGAAGAACCCGAAGCGGTGGTCATCGCGCGGGAGACGATCGAGCTCGCGTTCCTGGCGGCGATGCAGGTGCTGCCGCCCCGACAGCGCGCCGTGCTGATCCTGCGCGACGTCTTCGGATGGACAGCCATCGAGTCGGCATCGCTCCTCGAGACCACCGTCGCCGCCGCGAACAGCGCGCTGCAGCGCGCTCGCGCAACCATGCACGAACACCTTCCCGCGCGGCGCGTGGAGTGGTCCGCCGGAACAGCGCGTGCCGAGGAGCGCGCCATTCTCGAGCAATTCATCGCAGCCCATGAACGTTGTGATGTCGACGCGGCACTTGCGCTGGTTGCGGAGGACATCAGGGTCACGATGCCACCGAATCCGTTCATCTTCGAGGGACGGGAAGCGATTCCAGGGCTGATCCGCAACGCCGCCGAGATGGGCGAGTGGCGCCTGGTGCCAACGTCTGTCAACCGGATGCCGGCAGCAGCAAGTTACGTGCGCAGGCCGGGCGACGCCGAGTTCCGTGCCTTCAAGCTCGACGTTCTCCGGATCGACGGCGGTCGCATCGCCGAGATCACCACGTTCGGTGATCAGCCGTTCCCGGAACTCGGCTTGCCGCTGGTGCTTGGCAGCGGACCAACTCCATAGCGGTAAAGCGAACGCCCTCGTCGCGCTCACCCGCTCGCCGGCTCAAATAACCTCTCCCGCGCCTTCAGTAGCCGGGACGCTGCGACCGGTACGCTTCGGCGATGGATAAGGAGATCCGTTACGCCGTCCATGAGGGCGTGCACATCGCATACCAGGTCATCGGGAACGGACCGATCGACCTCGTGTACGCGACGGGGATCTGGTCAAACCTCGAAATCATGTGGGAGTGGCCCGCATGGGCGCGATCTCTGAACCGGCTGGCGTCGTTCTCGAGGCTCATCCTTTTCGACATGCGCGGGATCGGCCTGTCCGATCGCGGCCCGGAGCCGCCGGTCGTCGAGTTGCAGATGGACGATGTCAGGGCTGTCATGGATGCCGCCGGCTCGGAATCGGCGGCGATCTTCGGCGGGGCGCGCGCGGCGGCGATGATGCTGCTCTTCGCGGCGACGTACCCGGAACGCGCCCGCGCGCTCGTCCTCTATGCGCCCTCGGCGAAGACGGTGCGGTCGCCTGATTGGCCCTTCGGCCGGACCGAGGAAGAGCAGCGGCGCTTCTTTGACCGATTCACCAGCGAGATGGGCACCGGGAAGAACCTCGATATCCAGGGACCGAGCGGCGACGAGCGGTTCAAGCAGTGGTGGGCGCGTTTCGAACGCCTTGGCAATTCGCCGGGCGCGTGGCGCGAGCGAGCGGAATTACTCGCGTCTATCGATGTGCGCCAGGCTTTGCCACACATCCAGGCTCCGACGCTGGTGCTCCACCGCACCGGCGACCGCGTGACAGACGTTGCCCAGGGACGCGCCGTCGCCGAACGGATTCCCGGCGCGAAATTCGTCGAACTCGCCGGCGATGACCACATCCCCTTCCTTGGCGACTCCATGGCCATGACGGATGAGGTCGAGGAGTTCCTCACCGGAGCACACCAGGCACCCGACACCGACCGGGTGCTTGCGACGGTGCTCTTCACCGACATCGTCGGATCGACGGAACGCGCGGCAGCGCTCGGGGACACGGCCTGGCGAGATCTGCTGGAAGCGCATCACGCAGTGGTCAGACGCGAGCTCGCGGTCCATCGCGGCATCGAGGTCGACACTGCGGGCGACGGCTTCATGGCAAGGTTCGATGGGCCCGCCCGCGCCATCCGTTGCGCGCAAGCTGCGGTATCGTCGGTGCGATCGCTCGGGATCGAGATCCGAGCGGGGGTGCACACAGGTGAATGCGAGGTGACGGGTTCGGGCCTGGCGGGCATCGCCGTGCACATCGCGGCTCGTGTCGCTGCAGGAGCCGGAGCGGGTGAGGTGCGTGTCTCCAGCACGGTGAAGGATCTCGTCGCCGGATCCGGCATTCGGTTCATCGACCTCGGCGCTCAGTCGTTGAAGGGCGTCCCCGGGGAGTGGACGTTGTTCCGAGTGGAGTAGTGGCTGCGGACGACTCCGCTCCCAACTCAAGCTTTGTTCAGGCGCACCGCTTCACGAATGAGCCGCTTGAGTGCGGCCTCGTCAATTGCGTCGCCATGGTGAAAGTCAATCGCGCGAACGGATTTGCTGTCCAACCGCGTGTTGAAGAGCGACCTGGGGTCCTTGAGTGCTGCGCCTTTCGGAAAGGTCAACCGCACCGCGTTCTTGAGCGTTTCACCGATGCAGAGGATGCCCTCCTGAGACCAGACCGGCACCCCCTCCGGTCTGGAAGGCTTCTTCCACTTCACCTCCTCGACAACGTTCGGGTCGGCGCTCGTGACGACCGCGCGCAGGTGTGACAGCGTCTCCCCTCGCCAGTCGCCGGATTTCTTGACGATCGCATCGATCTGCTGAGTGGCGGACGCATCAGCCATTGCGGACGGACTCACACATGCAGGGTGGGCCGGTAGATGAGCTCTTCGATGTTGCGGTCGAGTGTCCGGCGCTCGATCAGCTCGAGGTCAAAGCCCGCGGCACCCTGGAAGATCGCGTCCGATCCGGTCTGCCTGGTGATCACCGGGAAGAGCCCATCAGCGTGTTCGACACCACGGTGAGTGGCATGCTCCGCATCCGCGTGACCCACGGGTCACGCACCTCGAACTCCTCGGTGCTGGAGGCCAGCATCTGCGCAAACAGCCGGTACGTCTTGGCCCCGAGGACCATCCGCTGGGTCCCGCCGTACGAGGCGAGGCGGTGGTCGAGGAGCTCTGGGCCCTGCTTGCCCCAGTACCCACCCCAGTTACCGCCCGCAGCGCCGAAGCCGTCGAGGCTGGAAAAGACGTCGAAGGTGTATGTGGCGGTCATGGCGCCCTCCTCGAGTGCGTTTGATCGGGCATGACGATACAGACGCGGACCGCAAATCCGAAGCATTCAGAATCGGGGTCGTGGAAACGCCGTCGGACGCGGTCCGGGCATCGTTCGCCGAGACGATCGCCAACCTTGATCTGATCCAGACGCATGCGATGGCCGACGCGCTTTCGCAGCGCCTCGGGGACGACGGTCTGCTCTACGTCCTGGGGTGCGGACACTCGTACCTGTTGGCCCTCGAAGGGTTCTATCGGGCAGGGGCTCCTGCATGGGTGGCGCCGCTCGTCGACGATCGCGTGAATCCGCTGCTCGGCGCGGCCGCGATTGCCGCCGAACGTCAACCCGGCATCGGCCGCGAGATGGTGGCGCGGCTCCAGGCGCCCGCGGGCAACGCGAAAGCGCTGCTTGTCGTCTCTGCGAGCGGGCGCACGCCGGTGGCCATCGAAGCAGCGGCTGCCGCGCGCGACATGGGGCTGCTCACCATTGGCATCACCAGCCGCAGCAGCGACAACCCGCTCATCGCTCACCTCGATCATGCATTGGTGACCGGCGTTTCACGCGGCGATGCGGCGGTGCGGATCGGCGACGAGATGATGGGGCCGCAGAGCACCGTCGCGGGTGTGGTGCTGCTCCACTGCCTGCTAGCCGAGACCGAGGCGTGTCGGCAGAAGAGTGCCGTCCTCGTTTCAGTCGCCCTCGAGGACGGCGAGGCTCACAACCGAGCGCTCATCGCGCGATATCCCCACCTCGCCCCGGACTGAGTCAGGGCAGGTCCGAAGATCTCGGAGTGCGGCCGGCAGGCCCGGCAAAGCCGAGACCGACATGCAGCTGATATCGGTCGCCTCGGTATGTCGAGACGGTGAATTCCACCGGGCGGCCTCCGGCGAACGAGCGGCGCTGCAACAGCAGCACCGGGCTCCCCGGTTGCAATTTGAGCAGTGCTCCATCGGCGGCATCGACGACACCAGCTTCGATGGTCTGCTCGCCGCGCTCGAGGATGATCCCGAACTCGTCCGCCAGGACCTGGTACAGCGATCGATCAGACAGCGGCACCGCGTCGAGACCAGGAGCCAGGTTCACCGGGATGTGCGAACGCTCGATCGCCATGGGCTCGCCATCAGCAGTGCGCAGGCGTGCGATCAGATGCACCAGCTCCCCGGGGTTCAGGTTGAGACCACGAACCAGGTTCGCGTTGGCGGGAACAACACGCCGCTCGAGGTCGCGTGACCCGGGTTCGAGACCTCGGGCGCGCATGTCCTCGGTAAAAGAGGCGAGCCGAAGGGGCATCTCGATCTTCGGCCGCGCCACGAACGTGCCCTTGCCCACCAGGCGATACAGCCGGCCGTCGGCGACGAGTTGGTTGATCGCCTGACGCACCGTCATGCGCGAGAGCCCATAGCGATCGACCAGCTCGCGCTCTGACGGGATCATCTCGTTGTACGTGAGCTCGGTCTCGATGAGGTCGAGAAGGATCTCCTGCAGCTGGAAGTATTTCGGGACCGAGCTCTCCGGGTCGATCGACACCGCCGTCATGGTCGCGCTCGCATGGCCGGCTGTTGGCCCTGTGCCCAATCGACATCGGTCGCGCGGAGGAAGTTGATACCCATCGCCTCCCAGCGCGCGGCTTGGCCTGCAACCCGCCGGCGGTATGCGTCCCAGCTGTGCGTGGACTGCGGCGACCACGCGATTTCGGCGATTCCCGCAAGCCGTGGAAACGTCATGTACTCGAGGTCCGCCATGGTGCGAAGCGTCTCAGTCCAGAGGCCCGCCTCGATCCCCAGGATCCGGTGCTCGGGCACCCCGAAGTCGCGGGGATCCCAGTCATAGGCATCACGGACGCTGACCGGGCCGGCCCAGGTCAGACCCAGTGGACTCGCGGCGTCGTACTTCTGGTCGATGTAGCAGCGGTTCGCCGGCGACAGGATGACGTCGACACCCTGCGCTGCCGCGGCATGCGCGCTGCGCCCGGCGTCGTTCACATCCCAATACTGAGCCACCACACCGGCAGCGAGCGGTGCCCTGCTGATCTCTGCCCAGCCGATTGGAATCTTGCCGTGCTTCGCCACGATCCTGGTCAGCTGCTGCACGAAGTCGTTGTAGTCGGCCGGCTGCGTGCTCTTGGCCTCATCGCCGCCGATGTGGATGTAGTCACCCGGCGTGAGAGCGGCAAGCTCACCGATCACCTCGTCCAGGAATCTATCGGTGATCGGCTTGTCCGGACACAGCGTGCTGAAGCCCACCTCGATCCCGGTGTACAGCGCCGGTGGCGTCGCGGCGCAGCTCAACTCCGGGTAGGCGGCGAGGGCGGCGTTGACATGACCGGGAGCATCGATCTCGGGCACGATGTTGATGCAGCGAGCCGCGGCGTAGTCGACGATGTCACGGTACTCCGCGGCGCTGTAGTAACCGCCAGGATCGCCGCCAACCGCGGTGCTCCCACCGACTGTCGCAAGCAGCGGCCACGACGCGATCGCGATGCGCCATCCCTGATCGTCGGTCAGGTGCAGGTGCAGCACGTTGCACTTGTACAGCGCCAGCAGGTCGATGTAGCGCTTGACATCGGCGACGCTGAAGAAGTGGCGGGCAACGTCAAGCATCGCACCTCGCCACCGGTAGCGAGGATGGTCGATGATCTCCCCGCCAGGGACCACCCACTGGGTTCCCTGAATGCCTCCGACCTCGATCTCCGAGGGCAGCAGTAGCCGCAGGGTTTGCGCGCCGTGGAAGAGGCCGGCGCCGGTATTCGCGCGAATGTGGACTCCGGCGCTCGACACGGTGAGGCGGTATCCCTCCTCGCCGAGGAACGCTCCGGCGTCACCGAGCGACAGCGCGATCGATGATTGCGATGCCTCGCTCGCCGGCACAATTGGGATGGCGTAGCCGGTGCCACGGCGCAGCAACCCTGCCAACCAAGTTGCCGCGGGGTGGGTTGCATCCCCACCGCTGACAGCGATGACGGTTGCGGCCGAGACCACGAAGTCCTCACCCCGAAGCGGGTGGATGGACACCGGTGCGGGGATGAGGTCCTCCATCGACATCACGGCGGCGCCACATCAGGCCGCATAAATCTCATCGCCGCCGACCAGGGTCCGGCGCACCTCCAGGCGGTCGTCGAGCACAACGATGTCCGCGTGCCCGCCAACCTGCAACTCACCGAGATCGTCGCGCCGCAACAGGCGCGCCGGATTGCGGCTCGCGGCTCCCAACGAAAGCTCCAGGCTCGCACCGAGCGAGACCAGGTTGCGCACCGCCTGATCCATCGAGAGGACACTGCCCGCCAGGGTGCCGTCGGCGAGGCGAGCCTCGACGCCGCGGACGTGCACGGTTCGATCTCCGAGCCGGTACGTGCCGTCATCGAGGCCTGCTGCCTCGATGGCATCCGTGATCAGCACCAACCGGTCACCCGCTGCGGCGATCAGCAGCCGCTCGGTCTCAGGAGCGAGGTGGATGTTGTCAATGATGGCGGTAACGAAGACGTCGGCGCGGAGAGCGCAACCCCCGACAGTCCGGGATCGCGGGGCGCCCACCGGCGCATCGCGTTGAAGATGTGCGTCACCGCGCGAGCGCCGCGGTCGTAGGCAGCGATGGCGACATCGGCTGCGGCATCGCTGTGGCCCAGTGAGACCACGAGACCTCGGGCGACAAGGTGTTCCACCAGCTCGAGGCCGCACTCGATCTCCGGCGCCACCGTGACGTGGCCCACCGGCCCGGCTGCGCACAAGGCGTCGGCCAGGCCGATATCGCCACGCTGCATGTACGCCGGGTTGTGGGCGCCGTGCTGAACCGTCGAGAGAAACGGCCCCTCGAGGTGCGCCGGCAGCACCCGGGGCCCGCCTGACGCGCCGTCGAGTGTGCCGAGCGTGGTGATCGCCGCGACGCACGTGTCGACTGGGCAGGTGATGAAGGTCGGCTGGTATGCGACGACCCCGGTTCGTGCCAGCGCGGCACCGGCGCGCGCGTAGCCGGCAGCGTCGGCCGCCACGAAATCGACCCCGGCGAAACCATTGACCTGGACGTCGACAAACCCTGGTGCCGCGAGCCCGGAACCACCTGCGGGGAGGAGCCCGAGGCCCGTCACCCGCCCATCGTCGATGGATACGTCGCCGGGCACGATGCTGCCTGCCACCAGAGCAGCGGAGACGCCAAGGCGCATGGGGCTTACCTCATTCCGTACGGTTCCGGACCTGAGTGGTCTAGACCATTGTGTCTTGTCTCCGCAGAAGAAGGCAACCCGGAACCGGTGAAGTCAGCTCGCCATCGCCGTGGGTTCGCCTTCATCCCAATGGCCCATTGACAGCGGTGCCTCACCTGTGGCAGGCTGCCCGGTGTCTGGTGGTATAGACCACTGATCGCCCATTCAAGGGTCGAAAGCCGGCGTATGTCATCTGGAGGAGCCGTGGTGAATCGTCGTCAACTATCCACCGCAGCGGTGGTGGCAGCCACCGCGGGACTGGCTGCGTGCGGGAGCTCGTCGACCCCGGCCGCCTCCGGACCCAAAACCCTCGAGGTGTGGCTGATGTCGGGAAGCGCCCCGCCATCCCTGGTCACGTCCTGGAACCAGGAATTCGAGCAGACGCACCCCGGTGTCACCGTCCATGTCGATCTGCAGCAGTGGACCGATATCGTCACCAAGACCGACACCGCACTCTCCACCAGCGCGCCGCCGGATGTGCTCGAGATGGGCAACACCTACGTCGCCGGCTTCGCGGCCACGGGCGGCCTGGCCAACCTCACGGGTGACACGTTCCAGAATCGCGGGACGTGGCTCGAGAGCCTCCAGGAAGCTGGTACGTACAACGGCAAGCTGTACGGCGTGCCCTATTACGCGGGCGACCGGATCGTCATCTATCGCAAGTCCATGTTCGCCAAGGCCGGGATCACGACCCCGCCAACAACAACGGCGCAACTGGTCACCGACGCCCAGGCGCTGAACGCTGCCGAGTCCAAGGTGTCCCACTTCTCTCCGATCTACGTGGCGGGCAAATACTGGTACGGGATCTTCTCCTGGGTCTTTGACGCCGGCGGCGGTATTGCGAAGCAGGTCAATGGTCAGTGGCAGGGCGAGTTCTCCTCGCCGGCCGATCAGCAGGCGCTGACGTGGGTGCATAGCCTGTTCACCCAAGGGCTGGACAAGGCGCCCGGGGACGCTGACGAGACCAACGATGACAAGGTGTTCGAAGCCGGTCAGGCGGCGATGATCATCGAGCCCGGCTGGGACTACGGTGTCGTCCAGGGCGACTTCACCAAGGCGAAGAACACGTCGGCCGCTAACGACCTCGGCGTCTTCGTGATCCCCGGCCAAAGCGGACCCGCGCCGGTCTTCCTCGGCGGCTCGAACCTCGGTGTCTCCGCGAAGAGCCCGAATCAGAAGCTCGCCACAGAGTACCTCCAGATGGTTGCCGACAATGACTTCGAGGCGCAGATGGCCACCGTCGGCGGGGTGATTCCCAACAGCACCACGCTGCTTGGTCTCGACGCCAACGACCCGGTGCTCTCCGTGGCCAACGCCGCCGCGGCGAAGAGCTGGTTCGTGCCGAATACGCCCAAGGAGGCCGAGCTCGAATCCCAGAACGTCTACACCAGCATGCTGGCCGAGATCATGACCGGGCAGCAGAGTGTCGCTCAGGCGACGGCTGCAGCCGACCAGCAGGTCGCCAGCATCCTCAACGGCTGATACAGCCAGACTTAGGCCGCCACATGAGCGCCGTCGAGAGTCCCGCGCGCGAGACATCTCGGCGGCGCTTTGGCGTCTCCCGGCGGAACAACGAGCTGACCCCGTCGGGGGGCACTCCGAACGGACGCCGCCGCCTCGTGGCCGGGTGGGTGCCGTATGCCCTGGCGAGCCCGTCGATGCTCGTGCTCGTGCTCATCATCGGCTTTCCGCTGATCTTCGCCCTGGTCATCTCCTTCCAGGACTTCAACGCCTTCCAGCTGGTGACCGGTGGACCGGTCCAGTGGGTGGGGCTGAAGAACTACCAGCAGGCGATCAGCGGCGATCTCGTCCCGGTTTTGGTCCGTACTGTCTTATTCACAGTGACCAACGTGGGCCTCACCATGGGCATCGGCTTTGCCCTGGCCCTGCTGATGCGCCGCGCCGGCAAGTGGCCACGGATCTTCCTGTCGGTGTCACTGGTGGTGGTCTGGGCAATCCCCCAGGTCACTGCGACCGAGATCTTCCAGTGGCTCTTCGATTACGCCTTCGGGGTGGTCAACTGGGTGCTCACGCAACTCCACATCGGCGGCTTCCAGTACCACGATTGGTGGAGCAACCCGGTGTCGCTGCTTGGCATCGCCACGCTGATCGTCGTCTGGGGCGCCGTGCCCTTCGTCTCGCTGACCCTGTTTGCGGGGCTGCTGCAGATTCCCGATGACCTGTACGAAGCGGCTCGGGTTGACGGCGCCGGTTTCTGGTCGCAGCTGCGCGCGATCACCGTGCCGCTCCTCGCGCCGATCCTGCTGCTGCTGACCACACTCTCGATCCTCTGGGACTCCCGGGTCTTCACGCAGATCTACTTCCTGCAGCAGCAGGGCGGCATCCCAAGCGACACCAACCTCTTCGGGTTATGGGCCTATGAGACATCGTTCGCCGGTCAGGAGTACAGCAAGGGCGCCGCCATCTCGATGCTCAGCGCCGCGATCCTGCTCATCGTGACCGCCGTGGCCGTGCGCCAGATGGTCAAGAGCGCGGCGACGGCATGAGGGTGTGTCGGTGAGCGCGATCGTCCCAGTCGGTGGTCAGGTCGGCGTCGACACCGGCTCGCTCAAAGGCGCGACCACCAAACGCGGTCGCGGCCGTCGTCGCACCAGCCGCACCGCGAGCATCGTCGCGATCGTCGTCGCACTCGTCTGGCTCTTCCCCGTGTACTGGATGGTGATCTCCGCATTCAAGAACGAGGTGGACCTGGAGACCACTCCGCCCCAGTTCTTTCCGACGCGATTCACCTTTTCCGAGTTCGCCAGCGCCTTTCATGACGGGTTCTTCTCCGCGCTCTGGGTGAGCATCGTGGTGAGCCTGACCGTCGTCGCATTCTCGATCCTGCTTGCGCTCTTTGCATCGCTCGCGATGGCCCGATTCCGTTTCCGTGGTCGCGCCTTCCTGCTCGTGCTCCTGCTCGTCTTTCAGATGATCCCGTTCGAAGCGCTGCTCATCCCGATCTTCATCGAGCTCAATAAAGCAGGGCTCGTCTTCACCATCCCCGCGCTGATCATCGCGTACATCGCGCCGACGTTGCCCTTCACCATCTGGACGCTGCGCGGGTTCGTCGCTGCAGTACCCAGCGAGATCGAGGAAGCGGCCTGGACCGACGGGTGCTCGCGCACCGCGGCGTTCTGGAAGGTGCTCTTTCCGCTGATCGCTCCCGGACTGGTGGCGACGTCGATCTTCGCCTACATCCTCGCCTGGAATGAGTTCGCATACGCCAACGTGCTCACCAACAACGCGGACGCAACGTTGCCCGTGTGGTTGGAGGCGTTCATCAATCCGAGCAGGCCCATCCCGTGGGGTGAGCTCATGGCAGGCTCGGTGCTCTTCACGCTCCCGGTCATGATCTTCTTCCTGATCATCCAGCGCCGGTTGTCGGCGGGGATGACCGCGGGGGCGGTGAAGGGATGATCCGTTTCCACCGCTCAACGCCGCCGAGGGCGCGAGGAGACTGAGCCGCATGGCAACCGTCGAATATCAGCACGCCACCTGCATCTATGGCGGCATGGCGTCACCCGCCGTCGACGACCTCAACCTGCGCATCGAGGATGGCGAGTTGATGGTGCTGGTGGGTCCGTCGGGGTCGGGCAAGTCCACCGCGCTGCGCATGCTCGCCGGCCTGGAGGTGGTCCACAGCGGGGAGATCTCCATCGGCGGCCGGGTTGTCACCTCGGCGGCCCCGAAGGCGCGAGATATTGCCATGGTTTTCCAAAGCTATGCGCTCTATCCGCACCTGACGGTCGCGGAGAACATGGCGTTTCCGCTCAAGCAGAAGCGGGTCCCCGCCGCCGAGCGCGATCAGCGGGTGCTGGAAGCTGCGCGGCTGCTCGAGCTCGAGCCCTACCTGGACCGCCGGCCGCGACAGCTCTCCGGCGGTCAGCGGCAACGGGTCGCGATGGGCCGCGCAATCGTCCGGCAACCACAGGCCTTTCTCATGGACGAGCCCCTGTCCAACCTCGACGCCAAGCTGCGCGTGCAGACCAGGGCCGAGATTGCCGCGCTGCAGCAGCGTCTCGGCGTGACCACGGTCTACGTGACCCACGACCAGGTTGAAGCCATGACGCTCGGCCACCGCGTGGCTGTGCTCAAGGACGGGCGGCTGCAGCAGTGCGACACGCCGCGCAATCTCTACGAGCACCCGTGCAACGTCTTCGTCGCCGGGTTCGTGGGATCACCCGCGATGAACCTCGACCGTCTCCCGTTCGACGGCACCGCAGTTCACATCGGGGACACGCCGATCCCCCTGCCGGGAGCGGCTGCAGCCGACGCCCGGCGTGCCGGACTCACCGAGGTCATCGTCGGCCTTCGACCCGACTCGCTGACAGTCGTGACCGCGGCAGATGGTCCGTACGCGAATTCCCCCAACGGAAAACCGAGCCTGAGCTGCCGTGTCCACCTGGTGGAGGACACGGGGTCCGACGCCTGGATCCATTGCGACGCTGCCGGTGGGACGGCGGCCATACGACTGATCGCCCGGGCCGACGCGCGTCGGCTTCCCGGCGTGGGCGACCAGGTGAAGGTGACGGTCGCGGCGACCGACGCGCACGTCTTTGATCCCGCAAGCGGAGCGCGCCTCGGTGACTGATGCATTGATGCCACGCAACGGGAGTCCAGTTGTCGTCGCCATCGACATTGGTGGCAGCTGGATCAAGGGAGCACTGGTCGGCGCCGACGCAAGGCCGCTGGCGGGCCAGCGAGTGGCCACGCCTGACGCGAGCGAGTCTGAGCTCGTCGAAGCAGTTGTGGCCCTGACCCTCAGCCTGGTCGAGCAGGCACAGCGTCGAGGGACGTCACCCGTGGCTGTGGGCATCTCCACCGCCGGGGTCATCGACGAAAGTTCGGGAACCGCCCGCCACGGTGCCAATCTGCGCTGGCGCAACACCGCCCTCGGGCGCCACCTCGAGGAGCGGACCGGGCTTCCCGCGACAGTGCTCCAGGATGCTCGCGCCGCTGCCCAGGCGGAGGCCGTCCTTGGCGCGGGCCGCGAGACTGACAACTTCTTCATGGTCATCCTCGGCACCGGGGTGGGAGGTGCAGTAATCATCGATGGCCAGCCACTGCTCGGCGCGCACAGCCTGGCGGGGGAGATCGGGCACTTCCAGCTGGACCCTGCCGGGGCCACCTGCGGCTGCGGCGGACGCGGCTGTCTCGAGATGGTCGCCTCAGGAACCGCCCTTTCCCGCCGCTACGCCGAAGCAACTGGCACGCTCCTCCCCGCCGAGGCCGTGCTCGACCTGGTGAGCGAGGGTGAGCCGATCGCCACCGGGCTCTGGTCGGATGCGGTGTCCGGGCTCTCGGTGGCGGTGGCGGCGGCGGTCGCCGTACTGGACGTGGAGCTGGTGATCTTCGGCGGCGGTATGGCCGCCGCGGGACAGCTCCTGCTGGATCCGCTGGCACGTGAGCTGGCCGCGCGCGTGACCCTGGCACCGCCACCGCGTCTGATCGTTGCCGCGCTGGGCAACGACGCCGGGTTGCTCGGAGCGGCTGCCGCGGCGCTGCGATCCGTGGGTCACGACCGCCTGGTTCGCTCCTGGCAGTCCCAGCCGCCGTCGATCGCCGAACCCGCGGCATCCACCGCCTGATCCTCAGTCGCTGACGGCCAGCCGCAGCTCGAAGACGCGATCGCGGGCTGCTTCGAGCGCCGACGCCACCGCGCCGAGCAGGATCGCCTCGTCCCCGAGCTCGCTGGCGACGATTCGCGGGCGGAACGGCGTGAGCTGGTGGAGGCGCTGCACGAGCGGGGCGCGGAGGAGCTCCAGGTTGCTGCCGATCCCGCCGCCCAGCACCACCAGCTCGGGATCGATCAGGGCGCTGATGGCTGCGATGACCACTGCGAGGCGCTCGCCCTCGCGATCCACCGCGCCTCTCGCCGCCACATCGCCGCGCCGCGCCGCGTCGAAAATGCGCCGGGCGGAGAGCCGTGGCGACATGCCCAGTTCGACGGCATCCTGGATCACACCCTGGGCCGAAGCCACCTCCTCGAAGGAGCCCCAGCGGCTGCCATGACCGTTTGACGCCGGCGCGGTCTCGTCCCCGAAAGGCAGGTACGCCACCTCGCCGGCGGCACCTCGTGCGCCCAGGTGCAGCTTGCCGTCGATGACGATGCCCATGCCCACGCCGGTGCCGACGAGCAGGTACACGAAGGTCCCAACCCCGATCCCACAGCCGAACCAGCGCTCGCCGATCGCGGCGAGGTTGGCGTCGTTTGCCACTGCGGTCCACTCGCCGAGCTCGTCGCGCAGCGCGTCAAGGAGACCTGGACGACCCCAGCGCCGGATGCGTGACGCCAACAGCAGGGTGCCGTCCCCCGGATCGAACACGCCGGGGCTGCCAACCACTGTCTGCGCCACCCGGGACCACGGGATGCCCGCGCCCTCGACCACCTGGTGGGCGAGGCGGCTCACCGACGTCACCAGCGAGGGGACGGTGCGGGAGGTGTTGCGGATGTCGCGGCGGCCGACGATATCGCCGGCGAGGTCGGCCACCGCGCAGCGCACCCAGCTCTGACCGACGTCGACACCCACCACATAGCCGGCAGTCGGGTCGTGCTCATAGAGCGTCGCCGAGGGGTTGCGGCCTTGTGCGGTGTCACCCGCCGGCCGGACGAGGCCGGCGCGCTCCAGCGTGTTCAGCGCGGCGTCGACGACAGCCTTGGAGAGGCGCGTCCGATTCGCCAGCTGCAAGGGGGACGCCGGCCCGTCGCTGCGCAGCTCCGCGAGGATGGCCTGCACGCTGCGCGGGCGCAGCCACGGTTGCTTGGGGGGCGGACCCGACGCCGACGTCGAGCGTTTGGACGTTGTCACGACACACTGATTCTGGATCAGACCAAGAGGGAGAAGAAATCGCTTCCCGGCAGCGGACGCAGGTGAGTGCTCAAAGGTCGTTGATGAGTCGTTGATGATTGAGTCGGCACGCTGGGCTGATGGTCACAAGCCGAGTGAGCGGGGAGCATGGCCATGGAGACATCGCCCTTCGCGCCTAGCCGAACACCATCCTTCGCGCCGGACTCCTATCCGGAGTCCTGGCAATATCGTCTGAAGAACAAGATCCTCGGACCGCCACTGGTCTCCGAGCGACTGAGCGGCGAGCGCCTCTCCAAGTCCGTCGCCTTTGGGGTGCTCGCCCCCGACATGATCTCCTCGTCGGCGTATGGGACCGAGGAGATGCTGGCCATCCTGGTGCCCATCATCGGCATCGGCGCGTTCACGCTGGTGATACCGATCACCGTCGCGATTCTTGCCGTTTTGGTGCTGGTGCTGCTGTCATATCTGCAAGTCATTGCTGCGTATCCACGCGCCGGCGGCTCATACGTGGTTGCGCGCGAGAACTTCGGACCCAAAGTTGCGCAGATCGGCGCCGTTGCGCTGCTGATCGACTACATCGTCACGGTGGCGGTCCAGACATCGGCGGGGACGGCAGCGCTCACCTCAGCGTATGCGCCGTTGACCCCATTCACTGTCGAGATCACGGTTGCGGTGACGGTCTTGATGCTCTACGGCAATCTGCGGGGGATACGGGAAGCGGGGCGCGTCTTCGCCATCCCGACGTATTTCTTTGTCACCTCACTGGGTCTGGTGGTCACGGTGGGGATCGTCAAAGGCATCACCGGGCATCTCTCCGCGACTGACCTGCCGAGCGCTACCCAACTCGGCTATCAACCTGGTCATCCAGGGCAGGGACCACTCCTTGGCCTGGGAGTGTTCTTCCTACTCAAGTCCTTCGCCAACGGAGGGGCATCACTGACTGGGCTCGAGGCGGTGTCCAACGGCATCTCCTCATTCCGGAAACCGGAGGCCCGTAACGGGCGGATCACCCTCGTGGTCATGTGCTGCATTCTTGGATTCCTGGTTGCAGGCACTTCACTCCTGGCCCACTGGACTCATGCCGCCCCATATGCGGCCGGGACACCAACTGTTGTGTCACAGGAAGTGCGCGCCGTGCTGGGGGCGGGGATCCTGGGGACGGTGCTGTTCCTGGTGGTTCAGCTCGCAACGGTGCTGATCCTGTTCACCGGCGGCAACACCAGCTTCAACGGCTTTCCCTACCTGGCGAGCTTCGTCGCGACCAACTCGTTCCTGCCGCGACAGCTGACGAAGCGCGGTCATCGGCTCGTCTTCTCCAACGGCATTTTTGTGCTGGCAGCGGTGGCGATTGTCCTCATCGTTGCCTTCCAGGCGCGAGTCAACGCACTGGTCGGGCTCTACGCCATCGGCGTGTTCACCGGGTTCTGTCTCGCAGGCAGTGGCATGGTCAAGCACCACCTGCGACAACGCGGGCGTCGATGGCGGCTGGGTATCGCTGTCAACGGGTTCTCCGCGATTCTGTCCTTTGCAGTCGTGATCATTCTGCTGGTTACAAAGTTCACTGAGGGCGCCTGGATCATCGCCGTCGTCGCGCCGCCGATGTACTTCGGGCTCCTCCGTCTGCATCGCCAGTACGTCGCGGAAGCAGCGCAGTTGGAGCATGGTGCGCTGGAAGCCGCCCAGACGCCTGTCCTGCAACGACATGTGGTCGTCGTCATGGTGGGAGACCTCGACATGGCGGCCGCTCGCGCGATCCAGTACGCGCGAGTCTTGCGTCCCGACGAGTTGCGTGCCGTGCATTTCGTTACCAATGCTGGAGCCGCCGAGCGATTGAAGGCCGAGTGGGAGCATCTTGGGTTGGCGCGACTCCCCCTCGACCTCGTCGAGGCTAGCGACCGCCACATCGACAAGGTTGCGCTCGAGTACGTCGTCGAGCTGACCGCTGACGGGCGGACGGAGTGCACCGTGCTGCTGCCTCGCGACGCGACGCGATCACGATTCTCGTGGATCCTCCGCAAGCGCACCGTGGCGCGTATTGCCACCGCTGTGGGTACGGTTCCCCACGTCTCAGCGACAATCGTGCCGTTCAGCCCAGCTCGGCCCCACAGACACACCAAGGTCCGCGATGGGGATCGCACCGGTGCCACAGCCACCGCCACCTCTTCGGGACAGGGGCAGGGCTCCGCGGAGACCGATCAGGAATTGGCCGGTGCGGTGGCCATCCGCGACATCGAATGGCGACAGCGAGTGAAGGTCGCTGGACGCATTCGTTCCATGCGAGTCGAGACGGCCAAGGGCATGGCGAACCTCGAATGTGAGGTCACCGATGGAACAGGGAACCTGCTCGTCGTCTTCATAGGTCGACGGAAGATTCCTGGACTTGACACGGGAACCTACCTCATCATCGAGGGAACCGTCGGCGCCTGGAGACGCCGGCTTGCGATTCTGAATCCCGAATATCAGCTGGTCTCCAGCGTCGAGGTCGCGTGAGCTCGGCGTAGGACCAATATCCGTTATCGGCCGTGCATCTAGACTACCCGCATGGCTGATTTCCAGGCTCCGAGTGACCTCACGTTCAACCGCGGGCTCATCGCGGATCCGGCAGCTTTCGCCCGCGACGCGAACGCCGCGTCCTGGCTCTATCTCTGCGGCGAAGAGTTCGCCTCGATGGAAGGAGGCATGTCCTACGCCGACGTGGAGGCGGCAGTTGCGACGTCCGCCAACATCGTGTCCGATCCGCCTCGCACGCTCGACATGGCCCTGGCACGCCAGCACGTTGCGGCACTCGACGAGCTCCCCCGACCGACGCTCGTGACCTGTCGCACCGGTCCGCGGTCCTCCGCCGCGGTCTACCTCTACGCCGGGCTCAAGGCTGGCGCGACGCCCGAGCAGGTGTTGTCACGGGCCGAAGCGGATGCGGCACCCTTCTACGCCTTTGAGGATCTCAAGGCGTGGGTCGTCGAAGGGCTCCTGGAGCTCTCTAAGAAGGGGTCGGACGCGACAAGGCCGCCGGCCTTGTTGAAGCCGGCGGCCTGTAGCCTGCACAGTTCGAAGAGAGCTCAGCTGCGCAACAGCAGGTGGAAGAAGTCCCGATACCGCTGCAGCACCTGGCGCAGATCTTCGGTGGAGACATCCGTCCCCCGCGACCATGCGCCCTCGAGCCGCGCTCGCTCGTCGGCAAAGGTGCGGGCGAGCTCGCTCATGACCTCGGCGACTAGCGCGTCAGCATTCTCGACGGCCGCACGCGGCTCATCGACGAATGTGGTCTGGATCGCGGTCCAGCGGGCCGTGAACTCCGCGTTGTCCACCAGCAGCGGCGATCCCTGGCCGCTCGCCGTGCCCTGGGTCCCAGCGTCACCCGGGGCGTTGTCGTTGCCCACGCCGGGGTCGGTTGTCCTTCCCGCCCCGGATTGGACTTGCTCCGGAGGGGCCGGCGGGGCATCGGTGCCATCCACAGCGGCAAGCTGTGCTGTCGTGAGCGTGGAGTTGGTGTTGGTTTCGCTCATCGTTGCGTGGTCCCACTGGCTGGCGCCACCGGAGCAGCAGGTGGCGCGGGAGGCTGCGCCGCGACCGGCACAGCGGGCGCCGGAGGCGTCACCGCCGCCGGATCTGTGGTGTTTGTCACTCGAGTGACACCGCCGAGCAGGTCGTCGAAGAGGGCTCGGTACTGCGTCATCGCGGTGCGGAGCGCTTCGGTGTCCGCACCACCCTGACCGCTCGCAACGGCGATGGCATGGGCGCTGCGGTAGTTCTCGACGACAGCTGCGTGGTCCACCGAAACATCGTCGGCGCGCTGCTCGAACTCAGCGACCGGATAGCCGCGATCGGTCATGACCTGGGACACCAACGCATCGGCCTGACGCACGCTCTCCACCGGTGCATCGACGAATGCAGCCTGTATCCCCTGCCAGCGCGCGATGTACTGCAGTCGGGCCTGCTCGGGCAACGGCACGATCGTCAACTGCTCCCGGCGCTGCACGCGGCCGGCCAGTTCGCGTTCGGCCTGGCGCCGGTCGCCGGTCTCCTGCACTGTTCTGTCGTATTCCGGCCCGAATCGGCCCTGCAGACGGCCTGATCTGCGTCGGGACACGGACATCGCGATGGCGATGATCACGAGCACGACGACGACGGCAACAACGATGTAGACGACTGTCGACATTGATATCTCCTTTCTGACGGGGCACAGCGTCGATGCCCCAGGACAACGCGTGGACGGCGTTAGCGAAGGCCGAATTGCCGGCTCACACGGGTGACGGTCAGGTCAACCCGGTGAGCCGGCGCGGAGGCCTCAGTAGTAGTGGGCGCGGCCGCCCACCGCGTGGCCGGCCATCCCGAGCAACGCGAGGACCAATCCGATGACGACGAGCACGATCCCGATGGTCCACAGGATCGGCACCCCGAGCAGGAACCCGAGGATGAGACAGATGATGCCCAAGATAATCACGTGTCGTACCCCTGTTTGATCTTGGATAACTACCGAATCCACTATAACAGGTGTACCACCTCATGATAGTCTCGATATCAGATGGCGGCCCGCGGCCGAGAGCTGGCAGGTAGGGTTCCTGGACCATTGCGCTCCCCGCACCCTTCGCCACACTACGCGAGGATGGTTGACCTCTTCGACCGCGCCGCGTGGGGGCTCGCTCCCGGCGTGCTGCATTTGAACCATGGCTCATACGGCGCCGTCCCGAATGTCGTCCGCGCCGAGCAGGATCGGTGGAGGGACATCATCAGCTCGAATCCCACGGGCTTCTACTCACGCCGACTCGCGGAGGAGCTCGATGTCGTTCGAGGTCATGCAGCGGACTTCCTTCATGCCGACGCGCAGGGTTTGATCCTGCTCCCGAATGTGACGTGGGCGGCGGCGACGGTGATGGCATCGGTGCCCCTTGAGCGTGGTGACGAGGTTCTGATCACCGATGACACCTATGAGTCCGTGCGTGCCGCCGCGAAAGCGGCATGCGCGCGGGTTGGGGCACGCCTCATCCAGGCGAGTCTTCCCGCAGGGGCGTTCGGTGACGGACGCGCGATCACCCGGGCCGTCGAAGGAGCGCTGACGCCTCGCACCAAGCTCGCCATCATCGATCACATCACCTCGCCGACCGCAGCACTGGTCGACCTTGCGCCCACTGTCCAACGGTGTCATGCGAACGCCACTGCCGTGTTCGTCGACGGTGCCCATGCCCCGGGAATGCTCGCCCTCGATGTCGAGAAGTCTCGAGCTGATTTCTATGCGGGCAGCTTTCACAAGTGGTGCTGTGCGCCTCACGGAGCGGCAATTCTCGCCGTCGCCCCGCCGTGGCGAGGTCGCGTGCGCTCCCCGGTACCCGGTTCCGAGGCTCGACACGGATTCCCAGTCGGCTTTGAGTGGTGGGGCACGATGGAATATTCGGCACTCCTCTCCACCCCGACGGCGCTCGACCTGCTCCGAGACTTCGGCGTTGACGGGCTGCGGGAGCGCAACGTGGCCGTCGTCAACGAAGGTGCTGCATTGGTTTCGCGAGCACTCGGGCAGGAGCCGGTGGGACCGAGCCCCATTTCGATGGTGACGCTCGAGATTCCGTCGCGATACGCGCTGGAGGATGCCGGCTGCAGGGCCTTGCGCGCGCGGATTGCCGCCGAGATCGGCGCTGAGGTGGTGATCACGATGGCGCGAGGCCGTCCGGTGTTGCGCCTTTCGGCACAGGTCTACAACCATGATCACGACTTTCAGGAGCTGGCGCGCTATTTCGCCGCGCTCTCGTAAGCCAATCTCGCGCCACGGCTAGCGTCGGGCAGTCTGTAGCAACACTTCGGGACGACGGCACGACGAGCCCGGCGCCGTAACGGCACCAGGCTCGTCAAAGGATCGACTCCGCGGATCACGTTCGCTGGGGGTATTGGTGGGTCACGACGGTCCGAACCCAGCCCTCCCGCGCGAGTTCAGGCGGACGTGAGTAATACGCAGTCCTTGGCCGTCATCTACTTGCCCCAGCGGACGCGAAGCTGGCTCGCGGTCAGTCGGCGTCCGGGATGAAGACGAAGCCGTGCGAGGCATTGCCTGCGTCGGTGTAGTAGCCGACAAGATCCCCGGTGTCCGCCAAGGCCTGGACCGAGCTGCCCGTCGAGCCCTTCGGGTCGTCAATCGTGACGAATCGTCCCCTGATCAGAGTGAACCCGTGGAGTACACCGCCGGCGTCGAAGTACTGCCCGCCAACCTCCCCGGCGTCATTGACGCCGAAGGTCTCAGTGCCCAGCCCGCTGCCGTTGGCGGCTTTGGGGTCGTTGATGAGACCGCTCAGGCGGCCCGACCGATCGAGGAATCCATGATGGTCGCCGTGAGCGTCGACGAGCGCTCCAGCCGCGACACCGTGATTGTTGATCGAGCAGAGCGCGCTTCCTTGTCCGGCGTCCGTCCCCGCGTGCGGATCGTCGACCGTCCTATAGCTTCCGTCGATCAGGGTGAAGCCGTGAATGACCCCACCGCCGTCGATGTAAGCGCCAGTGATGTCGCCGTCATCGTTGATGCCCTGGGCGATCGTTCCCTGACCAGCCGCGGTGCCGGCCCTCGGGTCGTTGAGCGTCGTGAACTTCCCACCGCGGAAGAGAAAGCCATGGACCACTCCGCCGCTGTCGAAGTAAGGGCCGACGATGGCGCCCTCCGAGTTGATGCTCAACGGATCGGTCCCCTGGAAGGCCCCATTGCCGGCATGGGGATCGTTCACTGGGATGAATGCGCCGTTCTTATAGAGGAAGCCGAATCCCTGGTTGGTGCTTGTGTAGTAGTTGCCGACGAGCGCCCCATGCTTGTTGATCCCTGACGGAAAGGTCCCCTGTCCGCTGGCGGTCCCGGCGTTCGGATCATCGATCGTGTGGAAGTGACCATCACTCGATGATGCTGCAGGCGCGGCCCAGGCCGACAGCGGCGCGAGCATCAGCCCGCCCGCGACGAGGACCGCCGGCAACGCACGCCTCGCCACAGTGCCGCCCTTCCGCGCGCTGCGAGCCGGTGCCTGCTCCCATGCCCACCTCAGATAATGCGTGACCTTCATCGCCATGTCTCCTCATTGCCCTCCCAAGAGGGAGGCTCACCTGAACTGGCGCCAGAAAAGCCTCCTCGGGTGCTAGAAACCGTCTGGCATTTGTCCCGTGGACGGGGCCATCTCACGGGCGCTACGATCCGGACCACCCCGCCATTTCTGCAACTGGTGCACCCAGTACGCAGGTCGGGGTCCGAGCGAGACATCGCGGGTATCGGAATCGGGATGGGCACGGCTCCCTCAGCCTAAGGGGCGTCTCGTTGGCTGCAGCGATTTACAGGCTCGCTGATCACCGCAAAGCGACCAACCTCCCACTCCAGCTGACGAGTTTTATTGGCCGTGCGCCTGAGGTGGCGATCGTCAAGGAGTTGGTGTTTCAGGAGCGGCTGGTCACCCTGATCGGCGCCGGCGGCATCGGAAAGACGCAACTCGCTCTGGAGGTCGCCCGGCAGCTGCTTGGATCATTCAGCGACGGCGCCTGGCTCGTTGAACTTGCGGGGTTGACCGACGGCGAGATGGTGCCGGCGGAAGTCGTTGGTGCGCTCGGCTTCACGGCCCAGAGAGGGCTCGCGCCGACCGAGTCGCTGATCAGGGGCCTCGAAGCACGCGAACTGCTCTGCGTGCTGGACAACTGCGAGCATCTGGTCGCGGCGACCGCGCAGCTCGTGAAGGCGCTGTTGCGGCACTGCCCGAGCTTGCGCATCCTCGCCACGAGCCGCGACGTACTCGGAGTCGCTGGCGAGGTCACCTGGCGAGTCCCGTCGATGTCAACGCCAGCAGAGAAAGGCCGGCACACGGTTGATGACCTGCGCGGTTGCGAGGCGGTGCAGTTGCTCATCCAGCGCGCCCGTGCGTCTCGCCCCGGCTTCGACATTGATGACGGCAACGCTGCCGCGGTCGCGCGGATCTGCCAGCGCGCCGACGGGATCCCGCTTGCTCTCGAGGTCATCGCATCACGAATGCGAGCAATGTCGGTCGCGGCGATCGACGAACGCCTCGCGGAACGCTTCAACCTCTTGGCCGCGGGGAGTCGCGCATCATCTCTGACGCGCACCCTGCACGCGACCTTCGACTGGAGCTGCGACACGCTCAGCACGGAAGGACAGCGAGTTCTTCCGGCGGCTTTCGGTGTTCGCAGGCGGATTTACGATCGAGGCAGCCGAGGCGGTGTGCGCCCTGGACGCCGCAGCCGAGGATCAGCCCACGCTCGACCTCCTCATCGACCTGGTCGACAAGTCGCTGGTCGTCCTTCAAGAAGGGAACGGTGGTGCTGGACGCTACCGGTTGCTCGAGCCAATCCGTCAGTACGCTTACGAGCGATTGATTGCCGCCAACGAGGATGCCGCGGCGCGGAGGAGCCACGCTCGCTTTTTCCTCAATCTGGGCGAGCGCGCATATGGGGAATTGCGAGGAGCGCGCCAGCCAGCGTGGATGGTCCGTGTCGAGGAGGAGCTGGACAACTTCAGATCGTGCTTCAGATGGGCGCTCACACATGACCCTGCCGGCGCGCTGCGGCTCACGGTCGCCCTCGAACGCTACTGGATCAGGAATAGCCCGGCCGAGGGACGCGAGTGGCTGCACGACGCTCTCGCGTTGTATCAACTTCCCGACGAGCTTCGGGCGCACGCGCTCTACGACGCCACATTCTGGGCGTGGTTTCGCGGGCACCTCGGAGAAGCTCGCATGCTCGGCGAACAGTGCCTCGCACTCTCCCGAGATCTGGGGAACGACTTCCAAATCGGCCAGGCGTTCACCGCACTAGCCACGGTCATCAGCGCCGAGCGTTTCGAGGGCTGGCTTACCACGTGTCTGGCGACCTTCGAAACAGCGGAGCATCACATCAGAGCAGCTGGTGATCCCGAAGCGCTGGGAACCGTGCTCAACAATTACGGATCCACGCTTGTGGAGTCCGGAGATCTCGCCGCCGCTCGCGCGAAAATCGACGAAGCTGTTGCGTTGGCGAGGAGTCGTAACGATCTCTGGCAGCTCGGCGGGTTCCTGACCAGCCTCGCCGAGGTGGACGCCGCGAGCGGAGCTACCGCGAGTGCCGCGGCGAACTGGAAACAGGCGCTCGACTTTTCGCTCCAGCTCGGCTGCGGTCGGACGACTGCCGCGTATGCGCTGGCCGGTCTCGCTCAGCTCGCGGTCGATGAGCAACCTGAGCGAGCCTTGCGGCTCCTGGGTGCTGCGAGCTCGTTGCTCGAGAACGCCGGCGTCGTCGAGTTCGCGAGCGACGCTGACCGTGTGCGGCGTGCCATCCAGGCATCGCTTGGCGACGAGGCAAGCGACACGCTCTGGCGAGAGGGCACCCGCATGTCGCTGCACGAAGCGGTCACACTGGCGCACGGCGAGGCACCGCCGCCCGACCGCTCCGCGAACCCCAATGCGTTCATCCGCGAGGGAGAGTTCTGGTCATTGACTTACGAGGGCACTGTCGCGCGACTTAAGGACAGCAAGGGACTCCGTGACATCGCCCGACTCCTCCGTTCGCCGGGCACCGAGGTGGCCGCCGTGGAGCTTGCGAGCGGAGGGTCTGATGCGCCTGGGCCGCGTGGCGCCGGAAAGAGGGACCTCGATCTTGGAGTTGAAGGCGACGCAGGAGAGATGCTGGATGCCAAAGCGAGGGCTGAGTACCGGGCGCGACTACTGGATCTCGAGGAAGAGATCGATGAAGCGGACGCGCTGAACGATCCGGTACGCGCCAGCCGGGCTCGAGATGAGCGAGAGTTTGTGCTTGCAGAGCTTCGAGCAGCGGTGGGCCTCGGCGGCCGCGCCCGCCGCGTCCTCGATCCTGCCGAGCGTGCGCGCAAGGCAGTCACCGGCAGGATCCGGGATGCGATTGGGCACGTGGAGGCGTCGCATCCTCAGGCAGGCCGACATCTTCGCCGCGCCATCCGCACGGGAACCTTCTGCGTTTACGCTCCGCCAGGTGCGACGGCCTGGCGACTCTAGTGCGCCGCGCGATCTAGAACCCGGATCCCCCCGGGAGCTCACCCGACGCGATCAGGACGCGACCGTCGCACGCGGTGCGGACTGCCTCGCACGGTTGAGCCACGGTCGGGCTCCGAGTTGCTCGAATACCTGCCCAACCTCCGCAAGCACCGGGTAGGCGTCAATCTGACGGTCATTCGCCACCATCCACTCCGCGTGCTCGAGTCTCACCACGGCCAGCCAGAAGGTCATCCCCAGACGCTCGAGAGTTTCTGCAGCCTCGGTGAATGCGCTTTCAACAGCGGCGACCTCGTTACGGGTCGCGGCAACACGAGCGCGAAATCGCATCGCTTGAGCATGCAGGTACGGGGGCCGCGCGCCGCGACCCAGTTCGTCCACGAAGGCAAGCAATTCCTCCACTCTGGCGCCGTCGTGCAGAGCGAATGCGGCCTCAAACGCCACGGGGTATGCAGTCTTGACGTTTTGATGCCCGGCGCCGCCGAAGTCCAGGGCTGCCTTCATCGCCTCCGACGCGTCTGCGAGCGCTTCAACGTTCCTCCCATGCGCAGCCTCGAGGACGGCGCGCGCCGACAGGTAGCATCCGTATGCCTGGATGTCGTCAGACGTCGCAAGCTCCGATACCCATGAGAGCAGCGTCTCGAGCTTCGCTGTCTCGCCCCGATCGACATATGTCTCACCGAACGTCAGCAAGGACAGGTGGTCCGACGGGGCGCTGCGAACCTCGTCTTCGGCGATCAACGCCGCGAACTCCGCGGCCTCGTCCCATTCGCCAACTCGTGTGAGGATGTGCGCAAGCTCGCAGATCGTCGATCGCTCGAATGACCGTTCGCCGATCTTCCGTGAGAGGACAAGGGCACTGCGATAGTGCTCGAGCGCTTCGGCATAGCGGTCTCGCTGGCCGAGCATGTCGGCGAGGTTGAACTCCGCGCGGATCGTCGCCGATGGTAGGTCACCGTCGACACCGATCTTCAGCGCGTGCGTGTAAAGGGCCATCGACTCCTCGATGTGGTGGCGCTGGAGCGCGAGCATCGCCTTGGTGGTGAAGGCGTTCGCGAGGAGCTCCGGAAGGCCGAGCTTCTCGCCGATGTCGAGCGCCACCTCGATGCGAGCCCCTGCCAATTCCGTCTCACCCTTGAACAGCAGCTGCGACCCCAGCCGCAAAGCGAGCGTCCCGAGGTCCTCATCGGGTGGATCGTCAGCCAGGACCGCGTACGCGCTCTCCATCCTCTGAATTGCGTGGTCGAGCTTCCCGCTGGACAACTCGACGCTGGCCAGGCGCGCCAGGGCGCGGGCAGCCGGGTGCGCGTGGTGCTCGGCCTCATAAAGCTCGACTGCGCGCTCGAGATGCTCCATGGCAACTGCATTACGTCCAGCTCGAGCTGCCACTGTGCCGGCGTGCTCGAACATCTCCGCTTGTCGCAATTGGTCCGTGACGAGCCGGGCCGCTTGGACGAAGTAGTGCTCTGCCTCGGCGTTCGCAGCGAGTGACTCCGCACGTTCGCCGGCCTTGAAAAGCACGTCAGCGGCGCGTCCCTTGACGATATCGGCGTCCGGATCGTTCGGCGCGAGGTTATACGCCTCGAGGTAGTGCGACGCGACCACCTCGACCGTGTCCGCCTCTTCGCCGCTCCAGGAACTCTCGAACCAGGCGGCGACCGCGAGATGCTTCTCCTTGCGGTCGTGCTTGGAGACGGTCTCGTACGCCACACGCTTTACCAGGTCTTGGAGGAAGCCGTACTGCCCGCGTTCCGGTGAGCGCGGATCCGCTTGCAGCGAGAGCACCTCCTTGCGCACAAGATCGCTCAGCAGTGGCTGAAGGTCCTCCGCCGTCATCCCGCTGATGGCCGCGAGTGCCGCGACGGTGAACGTCTTCCCGAGCACTGCCGCGTCCTGGAGCACCCGTCGGGCTTCAGGGCGCAGCCCGTCAAGACGTGCCGCTATGAGCCCCTGCAAGCTCTGCGGAACATCCAGATTCGCGACCGGGCCGGTGAGCCGGTAGACACTGCCGGCGCGTTCGAGGAGCCCGCGATCGAGGAGCATCCGCACCGTCTCCATCGCGTAGAGCGGTACCCCCTGGGCGCGGTCGAGGATCTGGTCGCGGAGCTCGTCCTGGAGCCCCGGCACGAGCCCGTCCAGCAACCGCTCCATCGCGGCGGCGCCGAGCGGCTCCAGAAAGACGGAGGTGAAGTTGCGTTTCCCGGCGCCCCACGTCGGGTGGCGATCGGTCAGCTCAGGCCGGGCCAGGGTCACGACGTAGAGCGGGTGATTGCGTGACCACTCGAGCAAGGACTCGACGAATTCGAGCAGTGAGGTGTCAGCCCACTGCATGTCCTCGAAGACCAAGACCGCCGCTTCCTTGTCAGTCAGGCGCTCGAAAAAGAGCCGCCACGCGCTGAAGAGCTCTTCGCGCTCCTGCGTGTCGTGCTCCTCGAGCCCCAGCAGATGCGCCAGCCGAGGCTCGATCCAGCGGCGCTCCTCCGAGTCGCTCACGTATTCGACGAGGCATCGCTGCAGCTTGGTGCGCGCCGATTCCGTGCCTTCGGCCTCGAGGATCCCGGCGCGCATGCGGACCGTCTCGGCGAGCGCCCAATAGGTGACACCCTCGCCGTACGCGAGGCATCGACCCCGATGCCAGAGCATCGCCTCGGTGAGGCCGTCGATGTACTTGAAGAACTCCCAGCAGAGGCGCGACTTGCCGATGCCGGCGATACCGATCACCGAGACCAGGTGAGCCTTACGCTCCTCTGAGGTCGCGTGGAAGAGGTCCTTGATCAGCCGCAACTCACGGTCGCGACCCACGAATGGTGCCTCGAGCCCCTCGCCCTTCAACGCGCCGCCCCGTCCTGCGACAACTCGAAGCGCGCGCCAGACGCGCACCGGCTCGGCCTTGCCTTTGAGGGTGCGCTCGCCGCTGTCCTCATAGACCACCGCGGCCTCGGTCGCCTCGCGAGTTGCGTCACCGACGAGCACCGTCCCGGACCTCGCCTCGGACTGAATCCGCGAGGCGGTGTTCACCAGGTCGCCCGCGACCATGCCCTGAGTGGTGTCGCCGAGCGTGACCGCCGCGTCGCCGGTGAGCACGCCCGCCCTCGCCTGCAAAGCCGGCTCCCCGATCTCCTGGCCGAGGGCAGCGACCGCATCGACCAGGTCGAGGCCCGCGCGAACCGCTCGCTCCGCGTCGTCCTCGTGCGCCACCGGGGTCCCCCACACGACCATCACCGCGTCACCGATGAACTTCTCGATCACGCCCCCATACCGAGTCACGACCGCGCGGCTGGTGTCGAAGTACCTGGTGAGCAACTCGCGGACGTCCTCGGAATCTCGCTTCTCGGAGAGCGTCGTGAAGCCGACGAGGTCGGCGAAGAGGACTGAGACGAGCCGGCGCTCCGCGGTCGGCGGCACGGTGACATTGGGAGTTTCGGAAGGCAACGGCAGGATCCGAGGCGGCGCTGCCACGCTCAAGGGTGAGCCGCAGTCACTGCAGAAACTGGCGTCAGCATCGACGGGGCACAGGCACGCCGGACACACTCGTGCGAGACCGGCGCCGCACTGCTTGCAGAACTTGCTTCCCGCATGGTTCTCGGCGCCACAGTTGGAACAGAGCACGATCGACGTCCCTTAACAAGAAGCCCGTGAGAGGAGAGCGTAGCCGGTAATAAGGCCGCTTGAGAAGGCGATCGCTTCGAGCACGCCGCCGTTGTCAACAACCGAGACCCTTCAGCGTGTGCAGCAGGGCGCCATGAGGCTCTGCGTCCCGGGCCGGCATGGCTCCTGCCACGAAGGGTGAGCGCGGGCCTGGCGGCACAGGCGGCCAGGCCCGCGCCTGCGTCACTGGATGCTGAGCCTGAGGTTGGGATGCAGGGAGTCCGCGCTCGGAGCCTGCACGGACGCCGGCTGGGTTGGCAGCGCGTATGCATAGATCGAGTGGTCGGTGGAGCCCTCGTAGACCCAACCGTTGACCACGACCGGAGACGTCTGCGACTGTGCACCATTGCTCGCGTTCCAGAGCACAGCGCCGGTCGACTCATCGAGTGCGAAGAGCGTGTTCTGCCCGGTGCCCGGATCGCCGAAGGCGTCGCCACAGGTCTCGTAGACGACGCCGTTTGCAACACTGGGCTGGTCCACGACGCCACCACACATCCCCGTCTGCCACAACTGCGAACTGCCGGTGGCGGTCACCGCCTCAAGCGAATCGAGGCCACCGCCGCCCACGAAGACCACACCTCCAGCGACAGCCGGCGAACCCACCGGCGGGCCGCCCGCCGCGAACTTGAAGAGCTGTTGGCCGTTGGTTGCGCCCAGCGCGTACAAGTACGTGTCCTCGGTGCCGACGTACACAACGCCGTTGGCGACGGCCGGCGACGTGTAGATCGCGCCGCCGGTGACGAAGACCCAGCGCGACGCGCCGTTCGCGGCGTCGATGGCGTCCACGTAGGCATCCTCTTCGCCCACGTACACCGTGCCGTTGGCCACGGCGGGCGACGAGACGATGGCGCTGAGGGTGTCGAAGCCCCAGATCTCGGCGCCCGTCACAGCATTGAGCGCATAGACACTGCCGTCCTCAGAGCCGACATAGACCACGCCGTTCACCACCGTGGGTGAAGACACGACCGGCCCTCCTGTGGGGAATACCCATGGCGTGAAGCCGTTGGACGTGTCGATGGCGTACACGTTGCCGCTGTTGCCGCCGATGTACAGCACGCCGCCCGCTACGGCGGGTGACGAATCGAATCCCGACGGCTCAAGAACGCTCAGGTCGTCGTTCCATTTGACCTGTCCGTTCGCAGCCTGGAGCGCGTAAACGTGGCCATCCTCAGATCCGGCATAGAGGATGCCATTGACCACCGCGGGGGTAGAGTTCACGGCGCCCCCGGTGGCGAACGACCAGGCCTGCTCCAGATTGCCGACGTTGTAGGGGCTCAGTGTGTTCTCGTACGGGTTCCGACCCAGATGCGCTCCGTTGAACCCGAGCTCAGTCCAGTTGGTGCGGACCGTGAACGCGCGCTGCGCGGAAAGACCGCTGCTACGACCCACGCCGGTGATGAAGTGCTTACCCGGCTGCGCCGAGGCGGGCACGACCAAGGACGTCGTGAACGCGCCGGAGCTCGTGGCAGCGGTCACCACCTTGTCGGTGCTGTCGAAGTAGACGTCGACCGCTTCGTAGACACCGAAACCCCTTCCCTTCACCACGACGGTGCTGGTTGGCGGCCCACCTGATCTGCCCAGCGTGAGCGCGGGTCCTGCGGCGGCTGCGGTGTGCCAGGCACCGGTGGCGACGGTGGCCGCGATGACGGCTCCGATCACCAGCCTCACAAGCGACTTCATGGGTTCACCTCCAAACTCCTCCGACGGCAGTGTGTGGAAACCGTAGCGGGGCGTCTTTGGGTTGCCTTAAGGCGCGATGAAGGCGGCGAAACGGGCCCCGATCGGCCAACGAGGACACACGGCGCTGAGCTCGTGAGGTCACGCCGCTCGAGACAGCGCGCATGGCTGCGACGGGAGCTCCAGGCTCTGACCGAGCTAGTCCCGTCTTCTCGCCCTCACCATGAACGCGGCGCGGGCCTGCGCCATCTGCTCTGGATCGTGGAGGACGGCCTCACCGCTCTTCCGCCACGCTCTACTCCGTCATGTGAGGGAGTATCAAGAGTCAAGCGAAACCGGTGTCAAGCATCAACCGAAGTCGTGTCAAGGATCAGCCGGACCCACAACCTTGCGCGAATGCAACACCCCGTCGGCGCGCTCCCCAGCGCGCCGAGGATAAGGGTGAAGACGACCGGCTCCGCCGGGCGTCGAGGGAGAAGGATCTGCCTTCTCCCTATCGAAACACCGGGGCCCCCGGCTAATCGAGTAGATGGGCGATCCAGTGTCCACAAAACCACAAACTCGATTGGCTGGGGAGAGAGGATTCGAACCTCTGATTGGCTGATCCAGAATCAGCTGCCTTACCACTTGGCCACTCCCCAGCGGAGGTCATCGAGTGTACCGGACACCCCCTGGGACCCCTTGTTTGCCGCCTCGGCACGGGGCATATACTGGTCAGTGATGGATCTGCTCGAGTTGCTCCGCTTTCAGGCCCGGCGTTATCGCTGCTCGGCGTGTGGCGAGAACATGGCCGATTGCGGGATCAACGTCCTGGCCCAACAGGGTAATCGCGCGCTGGTCCGGGTGACCTGCGCGTCCTGCAATGACGAGAACCTCCTCCAGATCATCTTCCAGACCGAGGCTGAGGAGAACAAGGTTCCGGCGATCGACGAGGGCGTGCCGGACGTGGCCGATCCCATCACCGGTGACGAGATGCTCGAGCTCCACTCGCTGCTGTCGTCGCATGAAGGCGCGCTGACCGAACTGCTCGTCAAGCGCTGACCATCGACCCCATCGGGGTCCGTGCGACACTTCCCCGCCGTATGGCGAATCTCGATCCCGGTCCAATCATGCAGTACGACTCGCTGTACGGGCTCGAATACGACGAGACGAGCCCGGACCGCATGACCGCCACGTGTGCCGTCACTCCCAAGGTCCTCCAGCCGTACGGGATCGTCCATGGCGGCGTCTTCTGCTCCATGGCCGAAACGATCACCTCGGTCGGCACGCATCTTGGCGTCCAGGACGCCGGTAACGTCGCCGTGGGAATGTCCAACAACATGAACTTCCTGAGGCCGATCACGAGCGGCACCATCCACGCCGAGGCCAAGCCGCGCCACCGCGGACGCACCACGTGGATCTGGGACGTCGAGATCACCAACGACGACGGCGCGATCTGCGCCATCGGCCAAGTCACGATCGCCGTCAGACCTCGGCCTTAGCCTCCTGCCGGTCGACCAGGCGCTTGGCGGCGTAGGCACCGCCGGCCGATGCGGCGGCGCTGACCCCGCGGAGCGCGACCTTCTGCCAGATCGGGGTCTTGTCCCCGCCCTTCTTGACCTCCTTGCGCAGCGCCTGGAGCTCGGCCACGAGGTCGTCGAGCGTCACCGGAGCCGTCTCCTCCTCGACCTTGTTGCCGCGAAGGCGCGAGCGGACGATCACGATCGTCCCGATCAGGATGATCGCCCCGCCGGCGATCGCCGCATACCGAGGCCCGTCGCGGCGCAAGCGCGCCTTCCAGTCGAGCTCAGCGCGAACGCGCTCCTCCAGCTGGCTGGCGCTGCTGGCCAGCCGCAGCTTGCTCAGCTCCCTTTGACGCTGCGCTTCGTCAGTTCCCGGAGCCACTCGGCATCCTCCTTCAACGTGCTTTCGATGTGCTGCCGCCCTCGTTTGATCGCCTTTCTCGCCTTGGACTGTCCGATGAAGACAAGGACTCCCGCGAGCACCAGGAATATCCCGCCGAGCACCAGCCACCGCACCCACTCGGCGCCGAGGATACCGAGCCCGGATGGCAGTGCACCCAATGCCTCGATCACGCCAATCAACAGGAACACCGACGCCACCATGATCATCGCCGCCGCAATCGCCAATTGGATGAGTGCCCGCTTCAGCTCCGAGCCGACAACTGCGACCTCAGCACGCACCAACTTGATGGCGTCCTCAACCACCTGACGCGCGAGCGAGATCGGGTCGGTGCTCTCAGGCGCGTCGCCGGCCACGGTACCTCCAGACAGTGAATCGGGAGCTCAACGCGACACTCCAGTGCGGCGCGTCGACCGCATGCTCACCCAAACTCGCAAGGTTGCATGATACTTGCGCGTACTCGCGGGGGGCGTAACCGGACCCCTGCCAACCCCGTTGGAAAGAGTTGATGGCGGAAATCTCTCCAGTTCGACAACTCCCCCGCAGCGGCCCTGATGGCACTGCCGACCTGGCCGTTCGACGCCGCTACCTCCGCCGCAGCCGTCGCTTTGCGACCGGCCGCGTGTGGATCACCGTCTGGGTGGGTGTCTTCGCCGTCGTGGGCTGGCTCTTCATCGCGGGGTTCGCCGGCTTCAACCACTGAGGCCCGGGGGACACCCGAGCGGCGGTCGCTAGTCGATCAGCTCGCGGAGATCCTGGAGCTGGAGCGCGATCCAGCGCGTGATGTCGTTGGTCTGGACGACGTCGCGAATCTTGGCCTGCCGGGCCTTCTTCTGCCCTTCGTCCATCATCAGCCCGAGGTAGAGCGCCTCCGCGGTCTCGTCGATGTCGAATGGGTTCACGGTGATCGCCCATTCGCCGAGTTCCTCGTGTGATCCGGCGTTCTCGCTGAGCACCAGCACTCCGTCGCGCTCGTTGACGAGCGGGCCCTCCTTGGCCACCAGGTTCATGCCGTCGTAGATCGGATTGACAAGGAGGACGTCGAAGATCCGGTACCCGGCGATTGCGCGCTCCATGTTGTCGTCGATCTCGACGCGGATCGGAGTCCAGCCGCCGCGACTGTATTCACGATTGATACGCGCGGCGACTCTCAGCACGCTTCCCAGGTAGGCGCGATAGTCGTCGATGTCCTGCCGGCTCGGTTGCAGGAACGCCCAGAAGATGACGTCACCGGTCAGCTCCTGATGTGCCTCGAGCATTCGCTCGTACGCGAGAAATCCGCGCACGATGTTCTTGCTCAAGTCCGTGCGATCGACGCGAAGGATGAGGTGCTTCGGACGCCACTGCTCAATGCGTTCGATCTCTGCAGCCACTGCGGCCTGTCGCGAATGCTGGATGAATGTCTTGGGGTCGACACTGATCGGATAGTTGCGCACCCACACCGCGCGGCCTTCGCTGAACACCGTTCGCTCGCGGTGGTCCACCGTCAGTCCGAGGTTCTGCTCGCACGTCATCAGGAAGTTGCGGACGTCACGGGACGTCTGGAATCCGATGATGTCGGCGCCGAGCAGACCGTGCACGATCGCATCGCGGATGTGCCGCGGGAGCACCGTCCAGTACTGCGGGGTCGGCCAGGGGATGTGCACAAAGTGCTGGATGCGCACGTCGGGGCGGCGTTCGCGGATAAGTCCCGGAACGCAGTACATCTGGTAGTCCTGCACGAATACGACCGCCGGTTTGTCGGCGCGCTCGACCTCGGCGATCACGCGGTCCGCGACCATCCGATTCACCTTGACATAGCCGTCTCGCCACGCCTTGTGGAGGGTCTCGTCGACGATCGGCTCTCGCGCGAGATCCCAGAGATAGTGCTGGATGAACCAGAGGAGCGGGTTCGAGATGACGTTGTAGTAGAGGTCGTATGCCTCGCTGGTCGGCTCGACGAACGCGACCTTGATCGCGGTCCCATCGTCCGTGGTCAGCTCGGCCGGGTCACCGAGGCTCGCGAGCTGCCGGTCCGAGTTGTCGCGCGCGAGGGCAACCCAGACCGCGTCGGTCGCCGTCGCCAGCGACGTCATCGCGGTGACCAGTCCGCCGGCACCCTTGACGAGCCGCTGCGGCGTGCCGCGGTACGGGTCGGCCTGGTGCAGGACCAGCGGCGCCCGGTTGGCGACGATGATCGGCTGAACGCTCCCGAGGATCCTGCGCGTGTACGGCTCGATTGCCGACAAAGGCTCAACTCCAGTGCAGGCCGCGCGGGGCCCTGCCCGCCCCGCCATGCTACCGGGCAGGTCCTTTCGAGGGTCTCACCGGCCACAATCCCGTGACGTGGCCCACCCCATCGCCGAGTACCGCGTCGACACGCCTCGCCTCGGGCTCTCGCTGCGAGATCACGCCGGCGGCGAGCCCGCGCTGCTCGCGCTCCATGGATTGGCGAGCAACGCGCGCTGGTGGGATCTGGTCGCCGACCGCCTCGTTCCCGCCCATCGGGTGATCGCCGTGGACCTGCCGGGGCATGGCCAGAGTGATCGACCCGACACCGGCTATGACTTCGAGACCGTGTCGCGCGACCTCGAAGGATTGCTCGCGGCGCTCCGTAATCCCGAGCCGCTGGTGGTTGTCGGGCACAGCTGGGGAGCAACGGTTGCGCTGTCGTTCGCGGTTCAGTACCCGGCATTGGCGCTCGGCGTCGTCTGCATCGATGGCGGAGCCGGCGACCTCAAGGCGTACTTCGGGCCGACCTGGGAGATGGCCGAGCAGACCATGCGCCCGCCGGCACTGACGGGCATCACACCGGCGATGTTGCGTGCATGGATGGACTCGTCGCCGCTTCGCGACGGGTCGGATCCCGATACCGCGGCAGAGATCCTCGACGGCAACTTCGAGGATGACGGCAGCGGCGCCGGCACACTGCGGCCACGCCTGTCGCTCGAGCATCACATGCAGATCGCCCACCACCTTTTTGATGCCAACGGGTTCGAGCTGATGGCCAGGGTGCAGTGCCCGATGCTCTTCATCCCCGCGGGATCGCCGTCTCCCGAGGAACTCGCCGAAGGTGCGATCGATCGCCAGGGCGCAGGAGGTCGTCGGCGACCGCGCGAGCTTCATATGGATCGATGGCGTGCACGACCTGCCGGTGCAGCGTCCCACGCAGGTTGCGGCCGCGATCGCCGCGTTCGTCGACGAGCTGGCGCCTCAGCCGAGCAGCACGTCCCAGAAGTAGCGCTCGCTGCGGGGCACGCCCTGGTCGACGTGGATGTGCTTCACCTCGGTGTACTCGAGCAGCCCCGCGCGGCCGTGCTCGCGACCGATGCCGCTCTGCTTGTAACCGCCGAACGGCGCCAATGGATTGAGCAGGTGCCAGTCGTTGATCCAGACGGTCCCCGTGCGAAGCTGCTTCGCAATCTCGATGGCCCCGCGTGTGTCGCGCGACCACACTCCGCCGGCGAGCCCATAGATCGTGCGGTTGGCGCGCTGGATCACCTCACCGAGGTCGCTCCACCGTTGCACCGCAAGGACCGGTCCAAAAATCTCCTCGGTGCCTGCGTGCAACTCCGGCCGCACATCGGTGAGCACCGTCGGCTGGATGAAGAAGCCGCGATCACCGACGTTGGGCGCACGGCCACCGCCGCACGCAACCGTCGCGCCTTCCTGCTTCGCGCGCTCAACGGCGGACAGGATCATGTCGTACTGCGCGCGGTTGATCACGGGCCCGACCTGCGTGTCGAAATCCGCCGCGTCACCCACTCGCAGCGACGCGGCACCGTCGACGAGGCGGTCGACGAACGTCTCGTAGATGTCGTCGTGGACGAAGAGGCGCGTGCCCAACTCGCACATCTGACCCTGGTGGAAGAAGGTGCCGAAGAGCGCGCCGGCCACTGCGATGTCGAGGTCCGCATCGGGACACACGATGTTCGCCGACTTGCCGCCGAGCTCGAGCGTCACCTTCTTTATCGTGGGCGCAGCGGCGGCGAGGACACGGCGACCGGTGGCGGTTGATCCGGTGAACGCAACCTTGTCCACGTCCGGGTTCTCGACGAGCTCGATGCCTGCGTCGACGCTGTCACCCGTCACGACGTTGAGCACACCCGGCGGGAGCAGGCCCGTCTCGTCGATGGCGCGCGCAAGCGCCAGCGCGCTGAGCGGCGTCTGTGGCGCCGGCTTTAGGATCATCGAGTTGCCCATCGCAAGCGCGGGCGCGATCTTCCACATCGCGAAGATCAGCGGGTAGTTCCACGGGATGATCCCGGCACACACGCCGACGGGCTCGCGCTGCACGAAGTTCCAGGACACGTATGGCGAATCGATCCAGGGCAGCGGCTCGTACCAGGGGACGCTGAGCGCCTGCTCGGCCATGCTCCGGAACCACTCGATCGCCAGCGGTACGTCGACCACCGACGTCTTGCGCAGCGCTGCTCCCGCGTTCTGTGATTCGAGCAAGCCCCAGTCCTCGGAGACCTCTTGGAGGTGCTCCACGATCTGGAACATGATCTGCGTGCGCTGCAGCTGCGACTTGAGGCGCCAGTCGCCGGCCTCGAAGGAGCGGCGCGCCGCGTCGACGGCCCGTTTGGCGTCAGCTCTCCCGCCGGCTGGGGCAAGCGCCATCACCTCCTCGGTGGAGGGGTTGATCACCTCATAGCTCCGGCCGTCCTCTGCACCGGTCCACTCGCCATCGATGTACTGCTGGTACGTCGCCACGTCGGGCTCGACGATCGCTGCCACTCAGACCTCCACCGCTGCACCGGTTGTTGACGCGGGTGTCAATTATGGGACGGTCAAGCGCTGCACAACCCGCGGATTGTCCGCGATGCCGATCTGATCGCACCCTACGATACTGTCATTCTGCGATCACAAACAGTGGAGTGGCAGTATGGATCAGGTCGAGTTCGCCGACGGTTTCGATCGACCCGACACGCTGGCCTTTGGGCTCGGCGCGGGACAGCTCGCGGTGGTCATGGCGGGAGCGCTCGCGGCGTACTCGCTGGTGCGCTCGCCGCTCACTCCGGCGATCGCCGAGCCGATCGCTGTGGTGGTCGCAGCAGCGTCGGCCGGGCTCGGATGGGTTCGCGTTGCGGGGCGGCCAGCGCTCGATTGGGCGGTGTTTGCGGCGCTGTTCTGGATGCGTCCGCGACGCGGGCTGACTCACTGGACCCTGGCAACGACGACGACGTCAGATGGTGCATTTGCAGAGGAATCCCCTGGCGCGCCGCTCATCAGGCTCTTCAGCCGGCGCTCAGACCAGCGCACACCACCCGCGTGCCCACCCGTCGGGCCGCCGTCACCCGATGAGGGGCCGGCGCCGGCACCCGGGCCACCTGATCCGATCGGGGGGGCCGCGGCGAGCGATCCGACCCCGGCACTGACTGGCGGACCACTTGGTCCGAACATGCTGCCGGCGTTGCGCCCCCCAACACGAGCCGACGGCGCCCGGCGCGTCACCTTCTTCTCGCTCCGCGGCGGAACGGGACGCAGCACGCTGGCAACCGAACTGGCGTGCCTGATCGCGTCCAGCGAGAGCGCGGACCACCCGGCACCGGTCGTTGCGTTGGTCGACCTCGACCTGCGCAGTCCCAGCATCGCCATCCGCCTCGGCACCCCCGAACGAACCCTCCTCGACTACGCACTTGCGCCGCCCGAGGATCGATCGGTCGTCGACTTCATGGTGAGCCACACCTCCGGCGCGCGCGTCCTGCTCGGCCCCCAGAGCGCAGTCAATCCGGAGTGGCCGGTAACGCCCGCGCTGCTCCGCGAGGTGCTCCGCGAGCTCGACATGGAGGGCTTCGACCTCGTGGTGCTCGACATCTGTCCGGAGCTGAATCCCTTGACGATAACCGCAATCTGCGCGTGCGATGACGTCTTCGTCGTGGTCGTGCCCACGGCCGGCGGCGTTCACGATGCGTACCGAAGCACAGAGGCGCTTCGCCGCCTTGGGCTGCGCCACCAGTTGCGCTACATCATCAATCGCTCGCGCGCGAGCACCGACCTCAGCGAAGCGATGGGTGATCTCGGTGGGCAGGTGATCGGCGACATCCCTGACGACGACGCAGTGATCACCGCGGAGAATGCGCACCGCCTGGTGGGGCTGGATGAGTCGGGTGCCGCTGCAATCGCGCTGCGCCGTCTCGCGCGTCGTGTCGGCAATGAGCTGCGCTCGCCGTGGCCGGTCTGACCATCGGAGCGCTGCGATCCTCTGGTATAGGCCGCGCGCCACTCGATGCACAGGTGGTCCTCCGTGGCGATCGTTGCGAGCGTGATGGACAGTTTTCTGCAGTGCTCGCGACCAGTGATCTCGACATCGAGGCGCTCGATCCGGCCCGGAAAGCTGCTGCTGCAGCAGCGTTCACGCGCATGTGCCACACGCTCGAACGTCCGATGCAGTTGCTCATCCGCGTGCGCCGGCTGACAGCTCCAGGCACGCCACCCGCAACTGGTGCGCATGCCGAGCTCGACAACGCGATGCGGCAGTACTGGGCGGATCAGATTCGCGACGGCGAACGTCACATGCGCCATGTCTTCGTCGTCCTCTCAGCGGCAACGCCCGGTGCTTTGGACTCCGCATGCGCCCAGGCGTGCGATCGGCTCGGCGCACTCGGCGTCAGCGCACATAGGCTCTACGGCGATGAACTCGTCGCCGTCGTCACCGACGGCTTCGACTGCACCGCTGCGACACGCTGGTCGGAATTTCGTGAGCACGTTGCCTACGGAGACCTGGTGCTTTGCGGCCATGCGCTGCAACGACTTCCGGGACACTCGGTCGGCCCGGGATGGCTCGCGCCACTCCTCAGCGTGCAGGTGGAGGCCGACATCGCGATCCACCTCGACCCCGCACCGCTCGGCGATGCATTGGGTCGATTGAATCGCCGTCTGCGCGACTTCTCGGCGCATCGCATGCTCGAGATGGAGCGGGGCGAACTCGGTGACGTGCACGTCGACATCGGGCTCGACGCCGCGACCGCCCTTCGCGAGCGTCTCGCCAGAAACCTCGGACGTCCGCTGCACCTTTCCGTGGTCGCAACCGCCCGCGCGAAGTCCCTCGACGACCTGCATGCGCGCAGCGACATGCTCCGCCTCGGATTCGCATCGGCGCTGATCGGCGTCGAGGTCACCCATTTCCGGCACATGGCCGCCCACGTGACAACGCTCCCGCTCGGGATCCACCCGTTGCGCGCCGCCAAGCTCGTCGATTCGACGGCAGCAGCAACCTGCATCCCGTGGGTCGAGGCCGGATGCTCCGACCCGGATGGCTATCGCCTCGGCGCCGCCACGCGGTCTGGGCTTGCCTTTGGATGCTTATGACCCCCTTGCACTCTGGACGCGGCTGGGGTACGGTCAGGTGGTGTAACAAGTCCGTGACGGCCCTACATATTGGTGGGGCAAGCGCGTAAGCTGTTTTGCTGAAATCGAGCGACGCACAGATGTTCGTGGTAGGATCAGGGTAGTGCATGAACAAGCTACACAGCGACCCAACCCCGATGGAATTGAGCGCGAGCGCGCGATCCTCAATGAGGTAGTCCGCGCATACGTCGCCAACGAAGACGCGCCCACGTACCGCGCACTGGCGCAAGCGGTGGGCCTGCGGTCATGCGCCGACGCTCACAAGTACGTCAAGCGATTGCTTGCGCGTGGGGTCGTCGTCAAGGGTGCTCGCGGTGGCGTACGCCCTCTCCTTCAGCCCGAGCCGCGCGCCCCGCGCAGCCGACACAACCACGTCCGAGAGGGAGCACTCGCATGAACGACATTTCTTGGTTCACCAATAGGTACGATCCCACGTATCGACCACTCCACGAAGCCGAGGAACCCGGCGACGATGGCGTGCTCGCTGATGCTCGCCAGAAGCTCATCGCGCTCGTCGCCCGTCGCGACATTGAAGACCCGAAGCAGACCGCGATGTGGGCGGAAGCAGACAGTGTTCCTGCGCTGACGAAGGCGCGCGACGACATTGAGAAGGCGCACGTGGCACATGCTGCGGCTGCCGAACGGGCAGAGCGTGAAGGGCGCGTTGAAGATGCCATCAGCGAGACACAGGCCGCGCAGGTTGCACAGACGATGCTCGCCGCCAAGGACGTTGCGCTCGCCGCTCTCGTAGAGCGCGTTGAGAACTGGCCGTTCGCGGAGAAGGCCCGTGAGCTTGACGAGCTTGATGAGCAGATTGCCGTGCAGGAAGCTCGTGTGAATGACGTTGCGGTTCGTCTTGAGGAACGCGTCGCCATCATGAAGGCGATCAGGGCCGCGCGGGAGAGGCGTAGCGAAACGATCCTGCGGATTCTTCAGCAAGAACAGAGCGCCCTGGACCCTACCGTCGTCGCAGAACGCCTGCGCGCTGAAGCCCGCGCGAAGATCGAGGCGAGAGAAGCATTGACGGCAGGCTCGCGCGCTGTTTCACAGAGGCCACGAACGAACGCGGACCCGCGTGTGGCGGCGTTGGCCGCGCAGGCAATTGCCGGTATCTCGCACGGCGGTCACGTTAGCCCGATACCGATGCTGAACATGAGCACAGGTGGACCGAACGTCCCCGCCCGCGTGGGTGGAGCGTGATGGCCTACATCACCGGCACCGAGCGCACCAGTGGCGACGTTGCTCTCATCGAGCAAATCAAGGAACAACAGCGCCTTTACGGCTACATCGAGAAGGGCATCGCGCTTGACCTGCAAGACGAGATGCGAGCCGATGATCCTGATGTGATCCGGCGCGCGGCAACCCACACGGGCAACATGATCGGCCTCGGTCGTGCGGGAGAACTGCGATGAGTAGCTTCGCACCGACCGTTGCCGCACTCGGTGATCGTCGCTCGACGTTGACGGCGTTGACGAAGGTTGCCGACCCAGAGGTCGCGAAAGCCGCCGCCGCGTCGTTGAAGCAACTCGCCGTTGCCGAGAAGAAACTCCGTGAACTGGACGCTGCTGAGAACGAACGTCTTGCCATGAAAGCGCTGCTCGACAACGCCACCGATGACGTGACACGCGGTGCAATCCGCAAGGCGATGCAGGCTCGCAGCTTGCAGACATTGAATGAACTGGTCGCAAAGATGCGGACAGAACGATGAACACGACATTCAGCCCCACCGGGGCAGGAGCACTCTGATGCCACTGACTGTTTCCAACGGACTGCTTCACGGCAAGTTCGGCAAGCACACCACTCCCGCGCAGAAGGCTGCGACCAAATCGTCCACGTCACTGTTCGACGCCGGACAAACGGGAGCCATCTCCGACAATGACGCAACCTTCAAGCCTCATGACCGCGCCGACAGTTCGCCAGTTGTTCATGACCCCGGCACCATCGGCGTCATTGACAACGCACTCGGCAGCAGTGACGCTGCTCCTGGCGTGCTGCCAACATCGCAGCTTCACATTGAAGCGAGCGGTACGGACACTCACGCGCAGAATGGTCCCGCCGACGCGGTGCCGACGTTCGAGATTGCTCCTGGGCAATCGTTCCCTGGAAACATCGAGGGCACGCAGTCCACGAAAGCCGTAGACCCCGCCGTCAACGACGACGTTATGTCGGCCCTCGCCGCAGCGGTTGTCGCAGAAGCCAGTGAAGACGTGGTGGACTGGAACCGCGTGGATACACTGAGCGATGCCGCTCAAGCCCTCATTGCTCCCGACGCAGATGACAGCGGCTTGCCGACGAGCGCGTTGCTGTGATGAACGTCTTCAGCCGCCTTCGGCTCAAGTGGCTTCAGTTCAAGGTGTGGCGCTCCGGGCACCGTGAGATCGAGCGTCTGAACCAGTATATCGACGCGCTGAAGGCGGAGAACTCTCTGCTTCGTGCGTTGCGTCGTACAGACAGGTACATGCGGCCATGAGCGATCTGTTCAACGGTCGCACCGCGCCCGTACACGTGCCCGCGTCAAAGACGCCCGCGCCAGTGGACGGCACGACCGCGCCCATGTTCCAGCCCACTCCGCCTCAGCCATTGCAGACGCCCTACCAGGGTTCTGTTCCCGGCTTCAGTCAACCGTCACCCATGCTGGGTCTGACACCGAACGGCCTGTCCGCGTACACGCCCGCAGAGCCGAACGGTCGAGAGCAGAGCGCAGAAGACCCGCGCGGTGCGATACCTGCTGGACGACACGCGGGAATGCGCCAGCACATTCAGGGTCCGATGTCTCCGTCGCACAAGCCCTCGACAGATGTTGAAGCCGCGCAGAACGCTGGCACCGCTGCCGGTCGCGCCGTGGTCAATGATGCCGAACAGAACAAGTTCGCAGCATCACGCCTCATTCGCTTGCCGAGGCGCTGACATGCCCGCTAACAACTTGCGTCATGGACAAAGCGGAAGCGGCACGGGTGGGACCGGCGCGTACAGAACATGGAGAGCAATGCAACAGCGCGTGAACAACCCAAGGAACAACCGCTATGCCGATTATGGCGGTCGCGGCATCAAGATCCTGTGGCCTAACTTTGAGGCGTTCTATGCAGACATGGGTGATCGCCCACCCGGAATGTCCATCGAGCGCATAGACAACGACGGAAACTACGAGCCGGGAAACTGCCGATGGGCGACACCGAGTGAGCAATTACTGAACCGCCGACCGATAAGTGCTATAGCGCGCACCCATATGTCAGCGGCTACCCGAGCACCATTTACTGTTGAGCACCGAGCGCACATATCTATGGCAGCCCGAAACCGGCGTTCACGTCAAGTGGCGGCATGAACAGATACACACTCTCCTGTGGCTGCGCTGGGGACGAGGCAGTCAACTGCAATTCATTGCCAGATCCCCAGCCCCACCGGGAACCTTGACGTGGCTCGCAAGGGGTTTCGTGTCGGTGCGCTGCATCACATTCGACAACGGGTGAACCCGGAACGACCCCTCACGCCTGCCGAGAGGCAGAAACGGTCCAGGGCACGCCATCCTTACGCGGCACTCCCTGGGCCTGCCCCGCTTTGACGGACACGTTTGTTAGGCCGAGCACACAGCGGCGTGCTGGGATTCGTAGTCTGCCGGACTGAGATTGCCGAGCGTTGTGTGGCGGCGTTCACGGTTGTAGAAACCCTCGATGTACTCGAAGATTGCGCTCCTCGCCGCGGCATGAGTCGGCCAGCTGTGTCGGTACAGCAAGTCGAGCTTGAGCGTCGAGAAGAAGCTCTCCGCGACCGCGTTGTCCCAGCAGTTGCCTGGCCGGCTCAGGCTGGAGCGGACCCCATGGCTCTCGAGCACGTTGGTGTACGCCTCGGACGTGTATTGACATCCGCGGTCGGTGTGGTGGATGAGCGTGCCGCTCGGGTTGCGTCGCGCCAGGGCCATGTGCAGCGCCGTCAACGGCAGCTCGGTGCGCAAGTGATCGGCCATCGCCCAGCCGACGACACGGCGCGAGAAGCAGTCGATGATCGTGGACAGATACAACCAGCCCTCCCAGGTGCGCACGTAGGTGATGTCGCCGACCCAGAGCTCGTCGGGGTGGGTGGGTGTGAAATCACGCTGCACCAGGTCGGGCAGTTGCGTGAACGGGTCGCCCACCGTGGTGCGCCGATATCGCCTCGGCACTCTGCCTGCGATGCCGGCGCGGTGCATCAACCGAGCGATGCGCTTGCGGCTGTGGCGTTCGCCGCAGATGCGCAACTCCGCGTGCACACGCGGAGCTCCGTATGTCTGCCGGCTGCGCGCGTGAATGGCGACGACGCGCTCACTGAGCACGAGATCTGCCGAGGCGTGTGCGGAGAGCGGGTGGATGGACCAGTAGTAATAGGCGGCGCGGGAGACCTGGAGCACGCGGCAGAGCGTCCTGACCGCGTGATTGACCTTCTCCACCTCGATGAACCGATATCGGCTCACCGGATCTCCTTGGCGAAGAAAGTCGCTGCCTTCTTGAGGATGGTGCGCTCCTCCTCGAGCACACGCACCTGGCGGCGGAGGCGCGTCAACTCCTCACGCTCCGCACTGCTCAATCCGTTGCGCGTGCCGCCGTCGATGTCAGCACGCTGCACCCATTCGCGAACCGCCGTCTCGGTCAGGTCGAGGTCGCGGCTGATTGCGGCGATGCCTTTCCCGGACGAGCGCACCAAGGCGACCACCTCAGCCTTGTATTCGTCAGTGAACTTCCGACGCTCCCGTCGAGCCATCTGGACCTCCTCTGCGGGGTTGTTCCCCACATCATGGTGGTCCGTCTTATCGGGTCAAGCCCACCCTCGGAAGCACTGCGCCTGTGGTGCAGAGATAGCGCCGGACCCACGCAGCACTCGTTGCCGCTCCTGCGCCAACTTCGAGCGGCGAGGCAACACTGAGCACCGCGTTCACACGGCTGCCGAATACACACGAGCATATCGTGAACGTCAGAAGGCAGCGGTGGCGGTATGAGTACGAGCCGTGAGCAAGCCGACCAGAAGAACGCTGAGCGTGGTGCTGCGCTGCACCCGTTCCGCGCTGTCTATGCCGTCACGCCCCTGAGCACGCCTGAGCCGCCCGAAGCTCAGCCGGACGCCTCTGTACCCGCACCACGTCGTTCGCTGCTGAGCAGGCTGCGAGGCAGACAGTCATGAGCGCCGAGCTTGGGCAGGTTGTCGAGAAGACCACCATTCACGGTCAGGTCGAAATCGCAACGTACCCTTGGACGCCTGACCTCGAAGGTCTTGATGACCACGAAGTCTTCAGGCTGCTTCAGGACCGCGAGGCACATGAGCGCGCGCAGGCACCGAACATCCTCTGCGTTGCAGGGTTGAACGTCCTTATACAGGCGATCAACTGGGCTGCGATACAGGACCAGAATCAGAACATGGGTGATCTGTTCCCAACGTCCGGTGTCAGCAACCCGTACGTCATGACGCCTGCCTCTGGCAGCGTGGGAAACGGAGTTGGCGTCCCGGCGGATACAGACATTGGCCTGTTCGGTCCCCTATGGTGGGTGCCCATCATCGGCGCTGGCCTCACGAACGCGAGCGCAGGCAATGACGGCTTCATTTCATGGAGCTTCCTCTTCCCTACAGCAGGGTCGCTTGATTACCCGGATGGCGCTGTAGTGACGGAAGCGGGTGTGGCCCTGATCGGCCTTCCAGGCTACGGCATCACTGAGATAGTCGGGCAACTCCTGAACCATTCCGTTCTCTCGTCAAGCGTCGTGTGGGGAGCGACAGAACTGCTGACGCTCGTCGTCACCTTCGGGTTCGGGAACTACTGATGGTCTGCTACGCCGTGCCCCTGGTTGCCCACCTGATGCGCGGCGGTCATGTTGCGGACGTTGCGCTTGAGGATCTGCAACGCGTAGAGCGCGACGCGCGGTTGGCGGAAAGCTACGGGCTTAGGTATGGCGCGGTGGACACGAATGTCAACTACGCGAAACCCCATATGAAATAAGGGGTTTATGCTCTCGCTCCGCAGAACGGGCGAGCACGCTGGACCCATGCTAGCCTGTCAATAAGATAACAACCAGCCGCCCCGGAAGGCAGCCCTATTCTCCTGGCAGAGACTAGGGTAAAGCCGGAAGGGGCGACCACAAGGACCTTGGAATCCAATGGCCGCACCGGCTACCGACAACGCGATTGTACCGCAACGCGCGGGTACGACGCCGCGCCGTCTGACTGACTACCGTGCGCTGTGCAACGTCCCGGCGTGGGTCACCGACGGTGAAGTCAAGCGTCTGATGCGTGAGTGGCCGATGACGTGGAAGCCGCGTCACCCCGAGATCACCATTCCAGCAGTCGCCAAGGCCGTACACGACAACCCTGACAAGGGCATCACGTGGCTCGCTGCGGAGCTTGGGATGGACCCGCGTACCGTGAAGAACGCCGCCGCCATTGCCCGCTTCGAGCGCCGCGTGCATCGTGAGCCGGTGGAAGGCTGGTGGCCGGTTGTCATCACCCAGTGGATCGCACACCTGAAGGACTTTGCCGCTGGGCCGGTGTCGCTGGACAGCTTCAGGAGCGGCGGTTTACTCAAAACGAACGCCCGACGTATAACTAGAAGTGACGTTTACACAGAGAGAGAGTTGGAATCGGGCGTTGAAACGCCGAGTAAACCGTCGGTCTGCGGTTGCGGCAACCTGCTCGCTCCTTCGCGGTTCAAGCCGCGCCTGTTCTGCTCAGATGCCTGTGAGCACAAAGCACGACGCCAGCGAACGCGAGCGCAGCGAGACAAGCCCGTAGCGAGAGCAACGGTTGAACAAGCAGTGGTAGCGTCAGAAGTGCCGGTGCTGCCGCGCCAATCGCCTTCACCGGCAACCACTCCTATGAACTACGAAACCTTGACGCTGCGCGTTCTTGGCACCGGCAAATGGCCGAACAAGATCGGTCTGTACGCCGTGCTTGGCGTGACGCCAGACGGTCATCTGTACTCGTGGTTTGACGTCCCGCAGCGGAAGGGCAAGTTCATCCGTGTTACCGGGTCGTTCTACCAGAAGGACGGCGAGATTGTTCGTCTGAATGTACCGGGGGTCGCTGTCGCCGCGCCCGAGATTGTCGATGACTACACAGGCCGCGCTGGACCAGGGCAAGTTCTCTTTGGGGATCTGCCAGAACATCATCCGTGGCACGACGGCGAGGTTGACTACGAGGTTGTCAACGCACACCAGAAGGCGTCTGGAAAGGTGCTCAACGAAGGTGCACTCAGCGCCGAGCAGTTCGAGAAGGTGCGGGTGGCGACAGCCGCGATCAACGACGGAACGTGGTCGGATTTGCGCGACGTAGCGCAAGTCGAACTGTCCGACGAGGAGAAGGAGTGGAACAAGGGTGAAGCCCTCGCTGCCGCCATCAAGGTTGTGCCGTTGGACGTTAGCTCCGACAAGTACAACGAGTATGCCACCAAGACGATTGCCAAGTTCATCGCCAATCAGTACTCGCGGGCTGATGCCGAAGCAGAAGTGATGCCCTACTCCGAATGGTGCGAGATACAGGAGCGCAACCACGCGCTGATCGCGAAGGCAGCGGCATGAGTGCGCAGAACGACGGTATTCATGGGCCACGTGTGCGCAAGCCCGCAAAGCCGAAGCCAGAGCAGCAAGGTGACATTCGCTGGTCAGACGTGCCACTGTCCGTCAGGGTCGCCAACCTAGCGCGATTCAAGGAATGGATGGAAGGTTGGGGTGGTCGTCCCGGCAGTATGGTCATCGTTCTGTTCAAGCGTGGCGTCAGCCGCGAGCCTCTTGTGTTCGGTCCCTTCGCCACGTTCGATGAGTGCCGAGCATTCTTCCTTGCGAACATTGAAAGATGGTGCAGTGGAGATGTTGACGTATACATCACCGACGCCGAGGACCCGGTGCGCCACGCTGCCGCAATAGCCAAGGCCGCTGAACACGCAGAGCCGTCATGGTATTCAGCTTTGGACAGAGATCTGCCACCTGAACCGCCTGGACGAGTAACCGCATGACGATCTTGTGCCCTTGCGGGCGTCGTCACCGTCGCATGTCAACCGCTGAGCACGCGCGGTACTACGAGCGCCGTCAGGCACGTGCTGTCGGTTCTACCGGATCACCGTTCGTGTATCGACTGGATGCCGTGGAGCAACGAGCCGCAGAGATGGTCGCCAGACAGAATTACCCGACTTCGGACACGGTACGTCATGACTGACGCTCAGGTTGCCGTCTTGGAAGGCGTCAGTGAACAGGCCGTGCGCTCACGCCGGTTTCGCGAGGTTCACGCGGGCAGGTGCGTTGACTGCGGCGCAGATGTTCAGCCCTTGTCTGACAGATGCAAGTCATGTGCCGTGAGGCTGTCGAACGCGGCCCGGAGGAAATGCCCGATGTGTGGCCGCGACAAGCCGTTCAAGAACTCGCTCTGCACTGACTGCACGAGCTACACGCACAAAGACCCTGTAGACCGGATGGCGGACCAAGCCAGTGATGCCAAGGTCATCCTCATGGACGCGAAGCGCAAGTACGACGCAGCGCACCCGGCAGTGAATCATCGCACCGCGACATCAGTGCGGAAAAGACAGGCCATGCAGGAGTTCGTGGCCCTGGAACAGAAGATCGTAGACGTGCGCGACACCATCCTCGACGCCCTCTGGGCGGGCAATGAAGAAGCCCCAACTCGTCCAGGCAATCAGGGAAGCGACAGACGCGTATCTGCGCGGTGACGAGCCGTCGTACTTCACGGGTGGCGGCTCAACGAACGGCGGCGGGCCAAAGAACTCCTGACACGAGTGACACTCATGGTGATCTGCCAGAGAGTGCGAAACAGACACGTTATGTGTCCCTCTGAGCTTGTAGAGCGGTACAGGATGTGTTGGGTGACACAATCTGTCACTCGCCGTGTCCTGGCAGCTTGAATTCAGCGCCGCAGGCGTTGCGACCTCTTGACAACGAAGCGTGGGTCGCCACTGACGTTTCTTGAGATCATGAGCACGTGCAGCCCAAGCCTCGCATCTACCGAACACCCGGCATGCGTCGTCACGCGCCCAAGTTTCACGACGCCCAGATGCGGCGGCGATACAAGGATGGCAGGTTGTACCCGAGCACTGTCCTGGCGACGCTTGACCCAGACGTAGCCTCTGTCCGCTGCGACAAGTGCCATCGCTGGGCTTGCCTGGATGGCTCTGGGCGCTGCCATTCTCACGGCGGACGCCGAACAGCGAAACGAGTGGCGTGTGGCTCACTGGGCAAGAACGGGCTTCCGAACAACGGCGGCATGTGCTCATTGACGTATCCACATCGTGCGTTCAGCAAGGGTTGCTCACGTGAGCGTCCTGGCATCATCATGGTGGCGTCGCCACGTCCCAAGCCTCAGTTGGACTGGCGAGGCGTGGACTGGCAGCACTTCAAGGATCTCGGGCAAGGCTGACAACAGCGACGCGCTGTCGCTGGAAGGGGACGCCGTACAACCGCCTAGCCAGTAGGTCGCGTCAATACGAAAACGCACCGTTCCGACGCGGTACAGGCTAGTTACCGCACCCGGCAGCTAACGTGTCGCTCAGGCCGCTACAGCGCCGGGAAATGGCATTGCCGCAGACCTGTCTGGCGGCTGGCAGAAGTGTGATGGTGCCCTGGTGGGCACGTATTTCTGGACGCCTACCCTGTGACGCATCACACAGGAGCTTTCTACCCGTCAACGCGTTACCGGGTAAGCTCACGCGGGGAGAAGCCAAGCGAGTTTCCAGCGTTCGGTTCCACTAAGGCGGGGTCTTGCTCACACTCCCACCCATCACAGACCAACTCCAAGTTGCCCAGAGCATCTGACCAACCCGAGAACACACTCGATACTCCGAATGTCGCTCACTCATGAGTATCTGGGTAGCCCTTGAATCGCGGCGGGGACGACGGCATACTGGCGAGCATGTCTCACGTCACCGTCCAGCGCGTTCTCGTGGAAGCCCAGGAAATCCTCAATAGCTCCACTGCCGAAACGCCCGAGCAGATCCAGGCGAACCTGCTCGCCGTCATCGCGGCAGCCCTGATCAACATTGGCGACCAGATAACCCTCAAGCAGTGAGCAATTTCACCCACGTCGGGTAACTTCGCCCGACGCGCACGCGCTGCGGGTTGCTCGCTGCGCTCGCTTGCCCTTTGGGCCGCTGGTGGGTTGACGAGGTGGCGCCCAGCCAAGCGACGGTTTACTCGGTTTTCAACGCCCGATGTAGAACTGAATAACTCTTGATCTGTTACATCAATAGAGTTACCTCAATATGGAATCGGGCGTCCAGCGGGAGTAAACCGTCGCCCTTACGCGGCGCATCTCTCGTCCACAAAGGCTGCTTCGCGCTGCGCCCGGAGAGCGTATTTGGCGTAGCCCGAATGCCAGCTAACCCGCTCTACTGGCACGTTGAACCGCTCTAGAAGCGGTACAAACTCGCGCCAGAATCGCAGGCCGTGGAAGCAAGCCTCTCGGTTGCAGAGGTACGGCCCATGGCAATAGCACCCGATGCCCGAACACCGAGCATGAGCGCACTCATGCAGCAGCGTGATGATGTGCTCCGTTTCGTCGGTTCCGGCGCGGACGATGATCTTTCTGGTTGCCGAGAATGGGTAGGTCACGCCCGACGTGTAGGTCGCGGTTGACGACTTCCACACGAGGCGGTAATCCGGCGCAAGGTCATGGGCGATATCTGTCGCCCATGCTGGTGTCGCCATTGTGCGGACCCTGACCATCGTGCATGAGCGACAAGGCATGTCGGCGTAGTACTCGACGTTGTACATGTAGTCCAGCGCACGCACGCCGTGACCGCACGCAGCCGCGTAGTGCTCCTGTCGTGGGCAGGTCTTCCAGTGGCGGTCAAAGACGGAGTAGCTCTTGAGCGAAATACCGCAGGAATAGCAGACACCATCGCGCCAGTACGCACGCTTCGCCCTGTGTTCGACTTCGACAGCCTGTGCAACGCCGGGGGTAGTTCAGCCGCTGGCATGGGTCGCTCCTAGTTGGGCGTCTCCACACCTACCGGATCACCTGGCTAGGGGTCCGTTGATGCGACATTACCCGAGCGGCGCAGCCCACGCAAGATGAGATCTAGGCACCCGGATCGCACAAACCGCTGCTGAACTACCGCCCCAGAACTCGTAGAGTGCGCGTCATGACGGACTGGCCTCTATTCATAGTTGAGTGTTTCGTGGCCGTGGGAACACTCGGGCTGGCAGGGTTCACGATGCTCCTGGCCCGGAGCACGAAGGCCGACGTTGAGGCGCAGTGGCGTCCCCTGCTAATACCGAGCGAACTAGAGAGGCCAGACATAGGCATCCCGTCAAAGATGGGCTGGGCGTTTTTGACGGGCGACGGTGTGTTCGCGTTTGACTTCACCAACGTCGGCAAGGGCGCAGCACTTGACGTGCGCGGCTACTTATCCGAGCAGGTGTACGCGAACGTGCGGATCTCTCATGACTGTGATGATCTCTGGTCACCAGTGGTGGCGGTGGATGCACACGCGGAGTTTCACGGACCCGGCAACATCACCGAGTTCGCGGACAACCGGCTTCATGTTCTCGTTCTCTACACAGACCTTGGCGGTCATGGGCACCAGACGCAAGCGACCTACCGACGCACCGAGAAGATGGCGTGGGTCGTGGCATCCGTGAACCCTCGCCCGCCGCAGTACATGGGTCGGATCGAACTGGCAGCGAAACTCAGCGTGTGGCGAGCGAGCGCACCGTTCCGGGCGGTGAAACGATGGTGGCTTCGGAACCCGCCGTACTAGTCGCGGGCGAACGCAATTCGCGGTGACTTCGGGTTGGCGGTGTGATCACCGCAGTCAGCGCCCAACCTCATCGAAGCGGGATGTGAACAACATGCCAGCAAACTCCATCGCTGTCTCGTCGAGGACACTTTGCAGCCATTCGACATAGAGTTGGCCCAGAGTATTGATCGAAGGTCTCGGTGGATCAAGAAAGGGCGAACAGGGAATGGGCTGGCCCTGATGCTCCAAGGGTGCGTCGGTTAGATACCACTCACCTGCACTACCAAAAAGGTAACTGCCCGAGTGATAGCCGCCACCCTCTTTGAGGAATGCATTCCGCACTTGAGTGAAGAACATGAGTACCGGATCTGAGGATTTGACCTGCTCGAAGCGCGCCCACCAAGTCTCGAAGCGTGGACGGTCGTATTTCTTGATCTTCGCCAGCGTGGAGGTAACTGATTCACCGAAGACAGCGACAAGATATACGGCCGTCGCAGCCCGCCACAGGTCTTCATCATCCAACTCCATGAGAGCACGACGAACGTTGTCGAGCATTGATGCGGCGTTTCCCAGTGCCAACCGTATGCCTTGCTCCCGGTTCAACTTGAACGCCAGCGTTCCCTGCGACGTAGCTCGTCTAGATCTAGACATGACCGTGCAAGCCCCTGGCCCGGAGTGCCGTGAACGCTACGGTCATCGGCTGATGGGCTGCCACCACGGTCCGTACAAAGCCGCGTCTGTCTTCACCCATTCGGCGGGATCTGGACAGCCCGCATCGCGCCAAGCGAGGATGACGAACGTCGGCGGTACGTTGGCCGACACCGGCAGCCCCTTCGTATGTTCGAGTTGCTTCGTCAGGGTCATCTGCAAGTTGGCGTAGCCGACTGTCTCGAAGAGGGCCATCTGCGCCTTCCATGCCTCGATCAGCGGCGGTAGTTCCGGCATTGTGAAGTACGCCCGGACGTACTCATTGGCAGGCATCCCGTAGGCGTCGAACTCAGCCCGCCAGCGGCGTTCCGCGTCCCTGATGACCGGGTGCTGCGGTGCGAGATGCAGAGGAATACCCATCGCGTTGGAGATCGCGCCGTAGAAGTCCTCGGGTCCGTTCCGTTTCTTGAACAATCCCATGGCGTCAGACCTCCCTCGTCCGGCTAGGCGAGCTTCTTGCAGTCGTCGCACAGGCGATAGCCGCCTGGGCCGCCGCGCCTATCCCTCAGCGGGATCTCTTTCCCCGGGCCACAGCGGTCGTTGTTGTGGTGGACGCGGTGCTCCGGGGGCTTGTGAACCTCGTTCACCGAGTGGAACGTTAGGACCTTGGCCATGGCACATCTCCCTAACTGAATCGGGCACCGTTATACGTTCGGGCGGGGTGGCTCTGCAACTCACGGTCCCGTCGCGGACAAACGGGAGCCATGACGGCCTTGCTTGGGAAGCCGTAGAGTTGCCGCACTTGGGTCGGGGTAGATAGGAAAGGGTAGAGAGCGTGACGATCAGCAACCGGCTTGTCATCGCCGTGGCTTCATGCGCCGTGCTCATGACGGCCTGTGCGATTTCCGAGCCGCCAGTCGCGACGGGACAGGCTGTGTCCACGTCTGGCCCTGCTGCGGCCTCTGCCTCTGCGACACCCGCTCCCCCGTCGAGCTATCCGCTAGGGACCAAGGTGAACGTGCCAGTGACCTTCGAGGGCATCGCGTCCGTTGAAGTGGCGGCGTTCTATGCGAACGTCAGGTCTAGTGGCCAGTACGACATACAGCCTGACCCCGGCACGACTTGGGCGGCAATCGACGCGACGGAGTGCGCCGGAACAACGGGGTCAAGCACCGGTGCCAATTCGGGCGACTTCTCGCTGCTGCTGAACAACGGATCGACCGCCGAAACAGCGTTCGCAGAGGGTCCGCTCAAGCCGTCACAGCTTGCGACGCTCAACTCTCTCGGGGGTTCCGATACGTCCCTCGCGCCTGGGCAGTGTGACCGAGGCTGGGTGCTCTTCAGCGTGCCGAATGGCACGACGCCGACCTTCATCCAGTTCTCCGGGTCCACAGCCGACTTCAGCGAGGGAAATAGCGTGGTCAAGTGGCCCGCGTGACAGGGCGGCAAACAGGAACCGTTGGGGTTGAGCTAAAGCAGCCTCATGAGAGCGCCTTCGTCAGTTCCCAGGCGGGATGACTTGGGCTGCGCCCGGCTGATCCGGTTTGTTGGCGCTGGATTCCGCCCGGAAGGGCACCTCACCCAGGAAGACGTTATCGGCTGTGACGACGAACCGATAGCGACCTAGTTTCGGGAGTGCGCTCCCAGGGTTTTGCATGATGACGTTGACGGGGACGTCCCATCCGACGGGATGGTTGGGGGGGAGCATTGGCGTGAGCGCGACGATGGCCGACGACGTGCGGACACCATCCTCGTCATCGAGCGCGATCTCGACGGAGTGGGGCCGACCACACTCGGATCGCTCAGCGAGTAGCCTCACAAATAGCGCCCCTCGCCAGAGCGCGGGCTGCCCTGGGGGCACCCAAACGGTGTCCCATAGACCACCGCTGACGTACAGCAGGCCGTTGTTTTCCTCGACGTAGTTGGCGAGGAAAGCGTGTCCCAGCCGCACGCTATCTCGGCTGCGGCTTCGGAACGCTCCCGTTGGTCTGGCCGTTGGTCGCGACCGCTGGGGTCACGGTCGGTGTCGGGATGCCCGTGCTCGCGAAGTGGGGTCGAGGAGCATTGCCGTCAATTCGGACGGTCTTGCCCGGTTGAAAGGTCACTTGTAGGTTTTCCATCGTTCCTTCTCCTTGCTCCGGTCCCCACTCTCGCGGGGATCGTACCCCGGCGTACCCCTGCCCACACAGCCCCCCGGAACTTTGTGACGCCTCGTCATTATGCTGCCGTACGTGTGGACTTCGCTGCGGACTTACTGCTCGTCCGTCATCCAAGTCTGGTGGGTCATCGTCAGCACGGTGATATTCGCCGTGGTGGGGTTCCTGGTCACCCTCGGGGGCAAGGTCCCCAATCAATGGTGGGCGTGGGTCCTGGTCTTCCTAGCGGCGTTGGAGATCGCCGGTTTCGTCGTCTATCACCGCTTACGCGTCACTTTGACCACGCCGCCACCACAGCCGCCGATGGTGGTGAATAACTACGGAACACTGTCCATCACGCTTCCTTGGCCCGGTGGCCAGCCGCCCCCAGACCCCGGTACGCAACCCGACCAAGGCCCCTGACCGCCTGTCTGTGTAGGACGGGTAGCTCTGATTCGTCGCCTCAGCGCCAGTGGACCTCGACGCGCTCGGGGCGGAACGTCTGGCCGGGGCGCGTTGGGTTGACGACTACCTTATCTATGAGCACTCGTAGCACGCCGCGCCTCTGGTCGAAGGTTGACGTGACCCACGGGCCGAACTCGCCCAGGTCCTGAGCCATCTCAGAACGTAGCCATGTGGTCAACGAGGCGAGGTCCTTGCCGCGCAGTACGCCGGGAGCGCGGTCGTGTATCCGCTTCTGCGCCCCTGAGATGCGGTGCTCAAGGGGCGCGACAACCGCCTGCCACGCCTCTGCGCTCACGTTGCCCGCCGCGTACATGGCCCCCGCGTCCACGAGGGCAGCCCGCGCAGCCTCAATCTCAAGGATCTCCGGGTCATCATCGTCATGCAGCGGCGGGTTCAGCAGTGCTTGGACGGCGGGATCACGTAGCCGTTCCTTCACCTGACCCAGGACCACGCCTTCGAGCGGCGCTGCACGCACGTTGACGCCGCATCCACCTGTCTCGTGACGGCATCCATAGCACGGGATCTGCTTCGAGCGCGGCTTGCTGACCATGCGCCGACCGCACCTGCCGCAGACGAGTATTCCCGCCAGCAGGGTCTTCCCCTTATTGAGTTGGCTGGGGACCAGCTTCGCCCGGAGCAGCGTCAACTGTGCGGGCGTGATGATCGCCTTCCACTCTGCCGGATACAGGACGCCCTGATGCTCGCGCTGTCCGCTGATTCGAGCGCGGCGCAGCATCGTCTTCAGCCGCAGCGTGATCCACCGACCGCCCTCAGCGCCGACGAGTTCGCGCCGGTTGAAGTCCATAGAGATCGCCCGTAGGCTCTCCCCGGCCAGGACACGATCTGCTGCCTCGCGAACGATCGCCGCCTCAGCAGGGATGAGGGTCACACCGTCAGCCTTGTAGCCGTACGGTCGGTGACCGCCGCCTGACCACTTGCCCTTCTCGGCCAATTCCTTGTGTTTCCGGCGCACGCGCTCGGAGCGGTGCTCGCTTTCATACCGGGCTACGGCTCCGAGTTGACGGGCGACCATGCGGCCACCAGGGGTTGACAGGTCCAGCATTCCGCCATTCACCACCTCAACCTGTACGTGGTGCTGCTCGATGAGGGCGATGAACTCCTCTAACTCAAGCGGGCTGCGATGCAGCCTGTCGGTGTGCCACGCGACCACCGCGTTGACGGTGCCCGAGGCGACGTCGGCCAGCATCTGCCGGTAGCCGGGGCGCTTGCGGCCACTGAACGCGGAGTAGTCATTGTCTTCGTATTCGCGAGCAACCGTCCAGCCGCGCTTCTCGGCAAGCTCGCGGCAGTCGGCAAGCTGGCGGGCAGTACCCAGACCGGCTCCTTCCTTGTCGTCCGAGATCCGTGCGTAGAGCGCCGCACTGGTCACGCGCATCTCCTTGACGTCCATGTTCGGACGCTACCAGGGTAGGGGGTGCTTTGCAACCTATTGGCCTGCCGGTGCGTGTGGCGCCCTTCGACACATCACGCCATCCCAACCCGAACATCGCCGTGTTCGCGGCATCCGGCCACGGCAAGAGCTTCGCGATCGGAACGCTCGTGCTCGAAGCGGCCGTTGCAGGCGTGAACTCGGTGATCATCGATCCCGAGGGCGAGTATCGAGGCCTGGTCACGGCCCTCGGCGGCCGTTACCTCGAGCTCGCGCCCGGCACCGATGCCGCGGTGAACGTGTTCGAGGGTGCTGCCAGCGATCCCGAGGAGACGGTGGCCGCCGTCGTGGACCTCGTGACCGTGCTCTGCGGCGACGGATTGGGTGACGTCGAACGAGCGGTCGTCGACGCCGCGGCACGCGCGGCGCTGCAGCGTGCGCTGCGCGAACATCGAACTCCACTCCTCGAGGACTGCCTGGCGACGCTCGACATCGAGGCGCGGCCCGTTGGCATGGTGGTGCGCCGCTTCTGCACCGGCGGCCTCGGCGCGCTCTTCAACCGCCCCACATCGCTCGCCCTCGATTCCGGTGTCTGCGCGATCTCACTGCGCGACATGCCACCCGAGCACGTGGCGGCAGCGACGCTCATCGTCGCGCGATGGCTGTGGGAACTGGTTCGACGTGATCGCCGGCGCCGCCACATCGTGTTCGATGAGGTTGGCGCGCTCTGCGTGCACCGGCCGCTGCGTGACCTCCTCGTCCAACTCGCGAGGCGATGCCGCAAGTACAGCGCATCTCTCGTGGTGGCGACGCAGAACGCGCAGGACCTGCTTGGCACCGACGAGGGGAGCGTGGTCGCGACAAACTGCGCTGTCGTATTGCTCGGCGGTCATCGAGCGGCGGAAACGGCCCGGATGGAGCGTGCGTTCGGGCTCACCGAGGCTCAGCGAAACTTCCTCGAGACCGCATCTCGGGGCGAGTTCCTGCTGCTCGCAGGCGATCGGCGTGTGGCCATGCGCATCGAGGTACCCGAGCTGCATCGTTCGGTGCTCAGCAGCGAAACTGGAGCCGCTTACCCCCTTGACGGCGGGCCTTCCGACTCGCAAGATATGGGGGCTCCCGGACGGCTGAACCCCAAGATATGGGATCATTAGAGTGATCTCAGTACGCGGAGATGGGGTTCGAGGTCGCCAGGGTGCGGTCCTGCACACGTCTCTGCACAATGAAGCGCCCACCAGCTAAAAGAGGAAAGACCGTGGATCGATCCGCCTCCAAACCCGTCCCAGACGACTCCCACAGCATCTCGATGGAGCCGCCGACCGGCCGTCGTTCAGGCCGTAGAAATGGGACGGCGCAGGCACGAGTGAGTGCCAGAGTTGAAGTTGAGGGCGGCGGCATTCACGTCGAGCGGCGCTTCACCCACGAGGGGGTGCATCCCTTCGACGAGGTCACCTGGGAAACCCGCACCGCAGCGATCGGCAACGAGAAAGGCGAGAGCGTTTTCGAGCAGAAGGACTGCGAGATCCCCACGTTCTGGTCACAGATGGCCACAAACGTCGTGGTCAGCAAGTATTTCCGCGGCAAGCTCGGCACCCCCGGTCGCGAGACCAGTGTCAAGCAGATGATCTCGCGCGTTGCCGACACCATCGGCAAGTGGGGCCGTGAAGGCGGCTACTTCGCCACCGAGACCGATGCCCAGGCGTTCCAGGACGAACTCACGCACCTGTTGCTCCATCAGAAGATGAGCTTCAACAGCCCGGTGTGGTTCAACCTCGGTGTCGCCACGAGCAAGCCACAAATCTCCGCGTGCTTTATCAACAGCGTCGAGGACACGATGGAGTCGATCCTCACGCTGGCAAAGACCGAGGGCATGCTCTTCAAGTACGGCAGTGGCACAGGGACGAACCTGTCCACCATCCGCTCCGCGACCGAGTCGCTTGCCGGCGGCGGTACCGCCAGCGGCCCGGTGTCCTTCATGAAAGGCTTCGACGCGTTCGCCGGTGTCATCAAGAGTGGTGGAACCACCCGTCGCGCAGCCAAGATGGTCATCCTCAACGCCGACCATCCCGACGTCGAGGAGTTCATCACCTGCAAGGTGAGCGAGGAGCGCAAGGCGTGGGCGCTCATTGAGGCCGGCTACGACAGCGCCTTCACGGGCGAGGCATACGCGTCGGTCTTCTTCCAGAACAGCAACAACTCCGTCCGCGTGACCGACGAGTTCATGCGTGCGGTGCAGGACGATCGCGACTGGCATCTTCGCGCGGTCACCGACTCCAACCGCATCCTCAAGACCGTGAAGGCGCGTGAGCTGATGCGCCTCATTGCCGAGTCGGCCTGGCAGTGCGGTGACCCGGGCATGCAGTACGACACCACCATCAACGACTGGCACACCAGCGCGGTGACCGGCCGCATCAACGCCAGCAATCCCTGCAGCGAGTACATGTTCCTCGACGACACCAGCTGCAACCTGGCGTCGATCAATCTCACCCGGTTCCTCAACGATGACGGTTCTATCGACATCGAGTCGTACAAGCACGCGATCCACATCACCATCACGGCGCAGGAGATCCTGGTTAGCAACGCTTCGTACCCGACCGAGAAGATCACCAAGAACAGCGAAGATTTCCGGCCTCTCGGTCTCGGCTACGCCAACCTCGGCGCGCTGCTCATGGCTCGCGGCGTCCCCTACGACTCCCCACAGGGTCGAGATCTGGCTGCGTGCCTCACGTCGATCCTGACCGGCGAGGCCTACGCACAGTCCGCGCGTATCGCTCGCGAGATCGGTCCGTTCAGCGCCTACGCGCTCAACCGCCAGCCGATGCTGCGCGTCGTCGGTAAGCATCGTGAGGCCGCATACAACATCCCAACCGACAACATCGAGCCCGACCTGGTCGGCGCTGCTCGCCACGCATGGGACGAGGCCCACGAGCTCGGGGCGCGCCACGGGTATCGCAACTCACAGGCGACGGTACTCGCTCCTACCGGGACGATCAGCTTCATGCTCGACTGCGACACCACCGGCGTTGAGCCGGACATCGCGCTCGTCAAGTACAAGAAGCTCGTCGGCGGTGGCATGTTGAAGATGGTCAACGGCACCGTCCCGGCCGCACTGCGCCGGCTCGGCTATGGCGAGACAGCGATCGCCGACATCATTGCCTACATCGACGCCAACGACACCATCGAAGGTGCGCCAACGCTGCGCGAGGAAGATGTCGCCGTCTTCGACTGCGCGTTCACCCCACAGAACGGCAAGCGATCGATCACGTGGCAGGGTCACCTGCGGATGATGGCCGCGGTGCAGCCGTTCATCAGCGGCGCGATCTCCAAGACGGTGAACATGCCGAATGAGGCAACGGTCGACGACATCGAGCGCGCATACACCGACGGCTGGAAGCTCGGCCTCAAGGCGGTCGCCATCTACCGTGACGGCAGCAAGCGCAGCCAGCCGCTGGCAACCAGCGTCGACAAGACCACCGGGCACCGCGTCCAGGTTGTCGAACGCCCCTTGCGCAAGCGCCTCCCCGCCGAACGCACCGCGATCACGCACAAGTTCGAGGTGGGTGGCCACGAGGGATACATCACCGTCGGCCTCTATGCGGACGGCACGCCTGGCGAGATCTTCCTGCGCATGGCCAAGGAAGGTTCCACGGTCAGCGGACTGATGGACTCGTTCGCAACGGCCGTCTCACTCGCGCTCCAGTACGGCGTGCCGCTCCCGGCGCTCGTCGACAAGTTCTCGCACACGCGGTTCGATCCGCAGGGCTTCACACGCAATCCGGAGATCCCCATCGCCAAGTCGGTTATGGATTACATCTTCCGCTGGCTGGCGTCCCGGTTCCTCCCGCAGGAAGAGCGCGACCGCCTCGGCATCATCCGCCGCGAGGCCGACGGCAGCGTGACCGAGCCGGTGTCGGCCGCCGACGCCGAGATCGAGGCCATGGCCGCCGCAGCGGTGGCGGTTCCTGGAACGACGGCAGCCGCGGCGCGCAAGCCCGTCACTGCGATTCCAACCACTACCAGCGCCGGCGCATTCATCAACCAGGAAGACGCACCCACCTGCAGCGACTGCGGCAGCCTGATGGTCCGCAACGGCGCTTGCTACAAGTGCCACAACTGCGGAGCCACGAGCGGCTGCAGCTGATTTCCTAGCACCTCCTCCCCTCTCGCCCGGGGCCGCCTTCACCCGCTGAAGGCGGCCCCTTCGCATCCGACCGTTCGGTTGAGGCGGTTCTAGGCCAGCCACGCTTTACGGACCTCCAGGCTTCTCCGTACAAGCGCTGTGCAACCTCGGGACGCCCACCAGCATAGGTACATGTCTCTATCATCAAAGGTGATAGTCGGCACTACAAGAGGAGGCGTACCGTGGCTGGAGCAGCAGAGGACCGCGAGAAGGCAGCATCCCTGCCGAAGGGCGACGTCATCGGCATCCTGTACGAGCAGCACGCGCAGGTGCAAGATCTCTTCGAACGCGTCGAAACGTCGACCGGAGGAACACGACAGGAAGCCTTTGACGAACTGACCGCTCTCCTCATTGCCCATGAAACAGCGGAGCAGGCGGTGCTTCGGCCGGTGAGCCGAGAGACTGCCGGAGATGAGGTCGTCCAGGCACGAATTCAGGAAGAGCAGAAGGCCAATCAGGTGATCGCCGAGCTCAAGAAGCTGGACGTCTCCAGCCCGGAGTTCGATCGGATGTTCGCGGAATTCAAGCAGGCCGTGATTGATCATGCCGAGCACGAGGAGGCGGACGAGTTCCCCACCGTGCTTGAAGAGCGAGACGAAGATGAGCGACGGGTCATGGGAGAGCGGTTGTCCAAGGCGGAGGCCACTGCATCTACCCGTTAACGGTTGCGGCCACAAGTTCACTGTCATATGGAGGTCTGACGATGCCTGCTTCGAAACACGGAGCCTCTGTGAAGAATCCCAAGCAATACGAAGGGCTGCGTGACAAGGGCATGAGCAAGCAACGGGCTGCTGCCATCAGCAACGCCAATGCCAACAATGACAACGCCTCGTCACGCAAGGGTGGCCGAAACAGCCATAAGAACGACTGATGGCGACAGAGGCGCAACGGACCGCCGCGAAGAAGAACATCAAAAAGGCTGCGGCTGCGGCAAAATCTCAAAAGACCATCAGCAAGCTGCCGAAGTCCACACGCACTGCCCTTGGCAAACAAGCCAATAAGGTGAAGCGGGAGAAGGCGTAGGACACCGATCGAGGTCGGTTTCTTCCTCTCCAGCGAAGAGTAGGGTCCTCTCGACCTCGTCGCCTACGGCAAGGACCCAGGCGGGATTTCTGCGCTTCTTCGAGCGAGAGGTGAAACCTCATATCCGCGCGAGGGTGGCTGCGGCCTAGCGTGGGCCCGAGTTTTCCGCCGCCTACCGGCCGCTGACAGGCGACGCGCGGTTCACGTCGCTGACCTGATTCGTCAACCGCGCCTCCAGGAATTCGTCCCACGTCGTGGTTCCGACGGTGTACCCCGGCGATGGAAGCAGAGCGCCGCTGCGAACGGCCCTGGTTCCGGGGATCCGCACCGGAATGACGTATCGGTGCCGATGGGTGGCGGTCAGGTAGCTGCGAAACAGGTCCACCCACGTCGACACCTGCGGCCCGGCCATGTCCGAGGCACGGCCGGCAGACTTGCCGAGAGCGAATTCGACGAGACGCGCTGCAACCTCTCCAGGATCGACCGGCTGGACACGGAAACCCGCCGGTACCGGTGCCACCACTGGGAATTTCGCCAACTTCGCAGAGTTTTCGAAGCAGTAATCGTAGAACTGAGTGAGCCGGACGATCGTCCACGGGAGCCTGCTGTTCTCCACGATCCGCTCAGCGTCGAGCTTGGCCTTCGTATATCCCCACGGCGCAATGCGGTCAATGCCGACGATGGACGGGTGTACCAGGCGAGGCGAGCCGGTGCGGAGCGCCGCCGTCACGAGATTCCGAGTTGCATGCGCGTCGCCCTTCGTGCTGGTGGCGCAATGGATGATCGCGCTCACGTCGCTCACCGCCGGGTCGATACCCTCGCCGCGCCGAAGGTCTCCGGTGAAGAACGTGACTTGCGGCGGCGTGTCGCGCTGGTGACGAGCGATAACACGCACATCGCACCCGGCGTCGACCAGCCGGGCCACGACCAGTCGCCCCAGGCGGCCGGTGCCACCCGTGACGAGAACGGACGAAGTCATGCGTCCGCCCCGGCGGGTTCGATCGCGCTCGTCATCCAGTCGCCCCTTGTCACACTTGCCATGGTTTGTTCGTCACTCTCATGACGGACGGTCAGTAAAGAATGTGACGGTGATCGAAAGCGGCTGGCTGACAGACCGGTTCGAGGCCAGCCGGCCCCGGCTGAGGGCGGTGGCCTATCGCATGCTGGGATCCCACGCCGACGCGGACGACGCAGTCCAGGAGGCCTGGCTGCGGCTCAGTCGTGCCGACGCCGGCGTGGTGGAGAACCTCAACGGGTGGCTCACCACGGTGATTGCGAGGCTGTGTCTCGATCAGTTGCGCGCGCGACGATTACGGCGCGAAGAACGGGCAGATGACCAAGGTCCCGACGAGATCGCCGGCATCGGCGACGACTTCGACCCGGAACAGCAGGCGATCCTTGCCGAGTTCGTCGGATCCGCGCTGCTCGTGGTGCTCGACATGCTGGCGCCGACCGAGCGAGTTGTCTTCGTGCTCCACGACATCTTTGCGATGCGGTTCGACGACATCGGCCCGATGGTTGGACGATCGCCGGTCGCGACACGGCAGATCGCCAGTCGGGCTCGGCGCCGCCTGCAAAGCGCGGACAGCGCTGCCGCCCTCGACCGCACTCGCGGTCTCGAGGTTGCCGATGCCTTTCTGGCGGCCTCCCGCGCCGGCGACTTTGGCGCCCTCTTGGCTTGCTCGATCCCGACGTGGTGGTTCGGTCAGATGCCACCATCATCCGGGGCGAAGGAGCCAAGCCGAGGGCCGAGGGCGCCGTGGCAGTGGCCACATGGTTCTCAAAAGGGGCGAGAGGACTGCGACGCGCGATCATCGACAGCGCGTCCGGCATCGTCTGGGCTCCGGACGGCCGCGTTCAGGGTGTGCTCGGCCTGACAATCACCGATGGCAAGATCGTCGACATCAACCTGATCGCAGACCCCGAGCGCATCCGCACATTCAACGTTGAGCTCGTGGCGGGATAAGAGCCGTCTCAAGCGCGGGGATGTGGCCGGCAGCATGGAGTTTGTCGTTGGCAGTGCCGGTACAATCAATGCTGCGTGCGTGTGCTCGACCTCGTCGTCCTGGCGTTGTGGGTGCTCTTCTGGGTCTACTGGCTCGCGTCCGCAGTTGGTGCCAAGAGCAGTCGTTCGCCGTCGAACCTGTCCACTGGGATTGGTCTCCGGGTCGTCGCGTTTCTCCTGATCGTGCTTCTGCTGCGCACCAACGTCATCACAGAGAACTCGTTCGGCGCTATTGACAGTCCAATCGTCCGATGGCTCGGTTTCGTTCTCTTCATCATGGGGCTCGCGCTTGCGGTGTGGGCTCGGTTGTTCCTGGGCCGGAACTGGGGAACGCCGATGTCCGAAAAGGTGGACGCCGCGCTCGTGACGACCGGCCCGTACCGGTACATCCGGCATCCCATCTACAGCGGTCTCATCCTTGCGATGGTGGGCACCGCCCTGGCCGTCACGATCTACTGGCTGATCGTTGCTCTGATCGCCGGGGCTTATTTCGTGTACAGCGCGACTGTTGAAGAGCAGAACATGACCAGGCTGTTCCCAGCCACGTACCCCGCATACAAGAAGTCGACACACATGCTGATCCCCTTCATCCTGTAAGCGACCGACCAGTCACGATAACCCAATCAGCCTGCCGTTCTTCGACAAACTCGGGTCGGTGCACCCCGCAAGGTTGAAGCAGCAGGGGCGTCGCTTGCCACTTTGCATCTTCGAGATCGTCACCTCGACTCGACGCTTGCGTGTATCGGGATTGGAGGTTGCGTTGACCCAGCGAACCCACTCCCAGCGCGCCATCGGCGTGATTTCTTCCCAGAGATCCTGGATCTTCTGAGGGGCAGCTGCGAGAGCTGCCTTCAGATCCTGTGGCACGTTCGGCTCCGGCCAGTCTTTGCGTGGCTCAATCTCCAGCGTTGCGGTGTCACCTGCGCGGACGCCGGCGGAACGTTGCAGCTTGTCATCGAGCCGCATCCAGTGGCCGAACTCGCCATCCGGCTCCAACACCGTCTGGAACGCATGGCCGTTGATGGTTCCCCGTACTGCAACCTGCCCTCGCGACGGCAGGTTTCGGCTCGCCTTCTCAGGCAGGCGCAGGATCGTGGACTTGTCGATCGTGTCCAGGGTGGCGTCAAAGCGAATTGCCGGCGCCTCAGTGCGCTGACTCATTTCAGCCATATTTTACACAGTGGTTTGTCTGTATACGAACGTTTGTCACACGCCATTCCGGCGGCATTCCGGTTGGTCGCGCATCCTGATATCAGGATTCTTACCAGGAGGTGCGATGATGTCCCACTTGATTCGATGCCGTGAGTTCGTTGCAGGCCAGGTTGAACGGATGGCCGGCCAGTCCCACGAGGAAGGGCAGGGGATGGTCGAATACGCGCTCATCCTCGTTCTCATTGCGCTGATCGTGATCGTGATCCTCACAACGGTTGGGCATCAGGTGAACAACGTGTTCTCGAACATCAGCCACGGCCTCAGCAACTAGGAATCGCCCCGAGAGAAGCGATTCTCCGCGCTGAACTTCGCGGCACCGACGTCCGCGCGCTGACCGCGGCGGCTTGGCATCCTTGGCGACGTGCGAACGAAGCAACCAGGATCACCTCGAGAGACCGCCGCGACGGAAGTGCGGTTCGAAGGCGTTAGCGCATCGGCCTTCGAGTGGTTCGCCGGACTCGACCGGGACAACTCCCGCGACTATTTCAACGCCACTCGCGAGCGGTATGAGCTCGAGGTGCGCGGCGCGCTCACCCTCATGCTGCAGGACTTGGCCGGCACATTTGGTGGCGCCGTGCGCGTGTTCCGGCAGCAGAACGACATGCGCTTCAACCCGACGTTTCCGTACAAGACGCGCACGTATGGCGTGCTTGAGTTCGAACTCACCGGTCAGGGCTCGTCTTTACGCTGATCTTTCCGCGCGTGGCCTCTACGCGGGCACCGGATACCAACGCCTGACGTCGGATCAACTCAGCCGGTACCGCGCCGCGATTGTCGATGATCAACGTGGGGGCAGCCTGGCTGACGCTCTCATCACAGCTCAGGCTGCGGGCCTCGAGCTCATCGGCGACAGCCTTACCTTGGCGCCTCGGGGATGTCCATCCGATCACCCGCGGGTGGAGTTGCTGAAGCTCAGAGCGGTACTCATAGGACGCCTGGCCACTGGTGAGCCCGGTATCGCTCGCGATGACGCGCTCAACCACGTTGCCGGCACCTGGCGATCGGCCGCGCCAATAACCCGTTGGCTCGACGATTACGTCGGGCCCAGCACGCTCGCACCGCGGGAGCGCTGGCCACGTCGAGCTGTCAAGCCAGAGGAGCCCGCTCCCTGACGGCTAAGACGTGCCGCCCTCGAGGATCGTCTCGATCTTTTCGCTGATCCAGAGGTCCGGCTCGGGGTGTCCGGCTTCACGCCATTCGGCGAGGAGACGGGTCGGCGGGAGCCCGGTCGACGGCACACCGTAGTGGCGATACACGGCATCGAGCTTGTCGTCTTCGGCGGCCGAGAGTCCAAACCAGGCGCGCATCATCGGGGGAGTCATCATTCGGGTTGCTTGCTGGGCGGTCATATCAGCATCGTAGGCATCGGGCGCAGCAGCGACCGCCCTTCACCAGCAGGCGCCACACGCATGTGACCCGACCGTGACGTGTGACCGACGGACTGCGACGCGGATACCCGATGGAGATGCCCGCGGAGGAAGCGTCCGGACACCGCTCCACACGCTAAGCGCGCGGGCTGGCGGTAGGCTTGGCGTCATGAGTCGCTGTGCTGCGTGTGGCCATGAGAACCAGGCAGGAGCGAAGTTCTGCTCGGAGTGCGCGGCTCCCATGGCCGAGACCGCGGCAGCGGTCCGCGAGGAGCGCAAGGTGGTCACGGTGCTCTTCGCCGACCTCGTAGGGTTCACGTCGCGTTCGGAACAGCTCGACCCCGAGGATGTCCGCGCCCTGCTGTCCCCGTATTACGCCCGCCTGCGGAGCGAGCTCGAGCGCTTCGGCGGCACCGTCGAGAAATTCATCGGCGATGCGGTGATGGCGGTTTTTGGCGCTCCGGTCGCGCACGAAGACGACCCTGAGCGTGGCGTCCGTGCTGCACTGGCGATTCGCGACTGGGTGATCGACCAGGAGGCCGACCTGCAGTTGCGCATTGCCGTGAATACAGGGCAGGCCCTGGTGGCGCTCACCGCTCGACCCGACCAGGGCGAGGGGATGGTGTCCGGGGACGTGGTCAACACGACCGCACGGCTGCAGGGCGCGGCGCCCGTCAACGGCATCCTCGTGGGCGAGACGACCTACCGTGCCACCGCCGCAGTCATCACATACCGGGAGGCGCCGGCCGTGACCGCCAAGGGCAAGGCCGAGCCGGTTCATGCCTGGGAAGCGGTCGAGGCGCGCGCCCGCGGGGGCGTCGACGACACCGAGCACAACCAGCGCACCCCGCTCGTCGGACGCGAGAACGAGCTCCGGGTGCTCACCGACGCGCTGGCCCGGATGCGGCGAGACCGTTCGCCACAGCTGGTGACACTTGTCGGGGTTCCAGGCATCGGCAAGAGCCGCCTGGTGGCCGAGCTGTGGAGCACCGTCGATGCGGACCCGGACCTCATCCACTGGCGACGCGGACGGTCGCTGCCGTACGGCGACGGCGTCACGTTCTGGGCCCTCGCGGAGATGGTCACCCAGGCCGGCATCCTCGAGACCAACTCACTCGACGCCGCAGGCGAGAAGCTCGCCACCTGCGTTGCGGCGCTGCTTCCCGACCCGGTTGACGCGCAATGGGTCGAGGGACATCTGCGTCCCCTCGCGGGTATCGGCAGGGACGCCGAACCGGCAGGAAACCGCCGTGACGAGGCGTTCACCGCGTGGCGCCGTTTCTTCGAGGCGCTCAGCGAAGAGAGCCCGCTGGTGCTCGTGTTCGACGACCTCCATTGGGCAGACGACAACCTCCTGGATTTCGTCGAGCACGTGGTCGACTGGGCGGTTGGCGTGCCAATCCTCGTCGTCTGTACGACCCGGCCCGAGCTCTTCGAGCGCCGATCGGGATGGGCCGCGAGCACACGCAATTCGACGCGGCTGTCGCTCGCGCCGCTCTCCGACGCGGAGACCGCCGAGCTGATCAGCGGGCTGAGCGCACGACCGGTCATGGCGGCCGATACACAACTCCTGCTGCTCGACCGCGCAGGCGGCAATCCGCTGTTCGCCGAGCAGTACGTGCGCATGCTCGCGGAGCGACCCGAAGCCGGCGAGCTCCCACTGCCTGAGACGGTGCAGGGGATCATCGCGGCACGGCTCGACGCGCTCCCAGCGGAGGAGAAACGTCTGCTGCAGGATGCGTCTGTCCTCGGCAAGGTGTTCTGGCTCGGAGCGGTCGTGCCGAAGGATGACGCGGACAGGCGGACCATCGAGATGCGCCTGCACTCCCTCGAGCGCAAGGATTTCGTGCAGCGGGCGCGGCGCTCGTCGGTTGCGAACGAGGCGGAGTACGCATTCCTGCACAGCCTCGTTCGTGATGTCGCCTACGGGCAGATCCCGCGCGGTGAGCGCGCCGAGAAGCACCGGCTTGCCGCGGAGTGGATCGGCACGCTCGCGCGAGGTGAGGACCACGCGGAGATGCGTGCGCATCACTATCGGAGCGCGCTCGACCTTCGTCGCGCGGCGAGCCAGCCAGTGGATGCTGCATTTGCGGCACGCGCGCTGGACAGTCTGCGCGACGCCGGGGACCGCGCCTACGCGCTCAACGCCTACGCGACATCGAACGGCTTCTACGAGTCGGCCCTGGAGCTGGCGGGCGCCAACTCGCCGGAGCGAGCGCGGCTGCTCTTCAAACTCGGGCGGTCGGAGTTCCTCGATGGCGACATGGACACTGACATGCTCCGCGCCGCATGCGACGCGCTGCTCGCGATGGCCGACGTCGATGCGGCCGCTGAGGCTGAGACTGTGCTTGCGGAACTGCTCTGGTATCGGGGTGATCAGGGTGCCGCCATGGAGCGGCTCGACCGTGCTCGCGAGCTGGTTGCGAGCAGCGAACCATCCCCCGTCAAGGCGCACGTGCTCGCCAGCGCGTCGCGGCACATGATGCTCGCCGCGGAGACGGGTGAAGCGATCCGGTACGGACGCGAGGCGCTCGTGATCGCCGAACAGCTCGGACTCGACGAGGTGCGCGCCAACGCCCTCATCAATATCGGCGTCGCTCGCTGCGACAGCGGTGATGCGTCCGGCATCAACGACCTCGAGCAGAGCCTCGTCATCGCGGAGTCCGCCGCAGCGCCCGTCGCAACCTGCAGGGCACTGCTCAACCTGGCGTCAGTGTGGTGGTTGCGCGGCGAGCTCGAGCGCTCGGGAACCATCCTCGATGAAGCGGCGGCCGCGGCGTTGCGCTGCGGACAGACGCAGCGTTGGCGATCGGCGCGAGCGGATATCGCGACGGGTCAATTCGCACTCGGTGCATGGCACGAGTCACTGCGTTTCATCGACGGCTTCCTCAACGAGATCGAGACCGCCGGGCAACCCCACTACTCCGCTCCCTTCTGCTATGCCGCGCGTGCTCGGATGCGGTCCGCGCGTGAGGACAGAACCGGCGCACTGGCCGACGTCGAGCGTGCACTCGAGCTTGCGCGCGTCGTCAAGGATCCGCAGTGCCTGTATCCAGCGCTGGCGGTGGCTGCCTACGTCCTCATGGAGAACGGCGATCGTGAGCGCGCCGCGACACTGGCGCACGAGTTCGTGGCCTTCCTTGGTGAGGAGGTGGTGAATCTCGGCTGGGCGATGGACCATCTGCACCTGCTGGCGTCCACCCTCGTCGCGCTTGGACATGGTCAAGACCTGGTCGACGTTCTCCCGGAGATGGACTACCCGTGGGTGCGCGCCGCTGCAGCGCTTGCCCGCGGCGATGTTGGCGAATCGGCCGAGATCTGTGCGGCGATGGGAGCCCGGACCGAGGAGGCCCACGACCGGCTGCTGCTTGCCGCGATGCTCATCGAGCAGGGGCGTCGCGCAGAGGCCGATGTCGAGTTGCAGCGTGCGCTGGCGTTCTACGGCGCTGTCGGTGCAACCCGATACGTGCGCCAGGGCGAGGCGCTGCTCGCAGCGTCCGCATAGCATCGGCTTTGCCGCCGGCCGATCCGCCTCGCTAGAATGAGCCGGCGGCGTGCGCCGCGCGACGAAGGTCTTGAGAAGAGGGGGAACACATGCGTAGATTGCTCACGCTTGCCGCCGCGTGCGCTGGTCTGCTGAGTGGCGGAATCGTCGGTTCCGTCCCGGTCGTTCACGGGTCGGCGGTGGTCACATCGCGAAGCAGTGCGGGTTGGACATCCGGCAACTGGTCGGGGTACGCCGGTGCCGTGAGCTCGCCGGCGACGTCGATCACTGGGGAGTGGCAGGTGCCGACCGTCACAGCAACTCGTGGCAACAGCTACTCGTCTGCATGGATCGGCATCGACGGCTTCAACAACCACAACCTCATCCAGACCGGTACCGAAGAGGACTGGGCCGGCGGCCACGCGGTCTACCGGGCCTGGTGGGAGATTCTCCCCAAGTCGGAGACAGTGATTTCCTCGATCACGGTGCATGCGGGCGACATCTTCACCGCGCAGATCACCAAGGGTTCAGGCAAGAGCTGGACGATCGAGATCGACGACACCACCTCTGGAAAGCGTTTCTCCATCACGAAGAACTCCAAAGGGGCGGGGGTCAGTGTGGAATGGATCCTCGAGGCACCCCTGGTTGGTGGCGGCCTCGCGACGCTTGCGCACTACAGCACGACCTATTTCATCAACTGCGGTTTCGATGGCGGCCATGCAGTGTTTAGCACCGCGAACCGCGGAATCATGATCCAGGGTGGCAAGCACGTTTCGACACCGTCGAAGCCCGATTCGGGCAAGGACGGCTTTGCAGTGGCATACGGATCGACGGCTCCGCCACCACCACTCTGAGCCATTAACGTCAGTTGCGGAACTGCCTCGCTGCTTCGGCGGCGGGGCAGTTCCCTTCTTCACGTTCGCACGCGCGGAAGTCACACATCCGGCAGAGCGCACCGCCCGCCGGAGTGTCGCCGGCGCGGCGCTGTTCGAGACGGCGCTGTGTGATATCCGCGACCAGGCGCTCGCATAAGTTCCTGAGCGTGGCGCGCTCGTTGTCGGTGAGGTGCTCGATGGCCCGGTTCATCACGCGATCCCTGGCCACGCGGACCTGACGCGCAAGCTTTGTACCCGAGGCCGTGAGGGTGATGGATCGCGCCCGACCGTCACGGCTCGCACCTCTGGCGACCAGTCCTTCCGCGGCGAGGCGATCGACCAGCCGCACTGCGCCTGAGTGTGTCAAGCCCACAATCCGACTGAGCTCGAGGACGGAGCCGCTGGGCACGAAGTCCAACAACGCGATCAGCGCGGCAGGAGCCGCTCCGTCAAGGTCCGCGGCTGCGATCGCGGATTCCGACATCGCGTCCGTGATGCCTGTGGCGACGGCACCGAGAAGGTTGGCGAGGCGGGGGTCGCGGCGGCGCTTTAGAGCTTGACTGCCACGGTCCATGCTGCCCATTATATGACTCGATCATACATCGGTCGGACACCTGAAAGGACGCCCGCGACGGCCGCAACCAAGGAGGAGGCACAGTGAAGAATTCGTTTGTCGCCGAGGCGCAGATCACGATCGATGCTCCGGCTGACGCTGTTTGGCAGGCGCTCACCGATCCGTCCAAGGTCAAGCAGTACATGCACGGCACCAACGTGGAGACCGACTGGCAGGTCGGGAGCCCGATCACGTGGAAGGGCGAATGGAAAGGCGAGACATATGAGGACAAAGGCGAGGTGCTGGCTGTTGAGCCACAGCGGCTCTTGCGGATGACCCACTGGAGTCCCATGGGCGGAACGGAGGACGCGCCTGAGAACTACCACACCGTCACGTACGAGCTCACTGAGCAGGAGGGCAAGACCGTGCTCGCGCTGAAACAAGACAACAACCCGAGTCAGGAGGAGGCGGACACCATGGCGAGGAACAACTGGGATCCAGTCCTCGATGGCATCAAAGCAGTCGCTGAAACCTAGGAACTTCGATCGCATTGACTGACTCTTCGGGCTTCGAGTTGACGGGCATGTCTTCGGTATCGGTCGTCGAGTTGCGCCAGTACACGCTGCACCCAGGCAGGCGTGATGTCCTCATCGATCTCTTCGACCGTGAATTCGTTGCGAGCCAGGAGGAGCTCGGGATGACGGTCATCGGCCAGTTTCGCGATGTTGATGACCCGGATCGATTCGTATGGGTGCGCGGATTTACCGATATGGCCGCGCGCGCACGAGGTTTGGCCGCGTTCTACGGCGGCCCTGTGTGGAAGTCGCATCGCGCAGTCGCCAACAGCACCATGATCGATTCGGACAACGTATTGCTCCTTCGCCCCGCGCGACCGGGATCCGGCTTCGCGCTCAGCGCCCGCACGCGCGCACCTCGTGACACCGATGGTCCTGGAACGGGAATGGTTGTCGCGACCATCCATCCCCTGGATGCTGCGGCCGACCGCGGCCACATCGACGATTTCCTTCGGAGCCTCGCCGCATCGATCGCCGATTCGGGCGGTACGTTACAGGCCGTCTGGATGACCGAGCCCAGCCCGAACAACTTCCCCGCGCTTCCAATTCGCGAGAACGAGAATGTGCTCGTCTGTTTCGCTGGATTCGCAGCCGTTGAAGCCGGGCTCCGATGGAGTCCGGACGTTCCGCAAGAGCAAGCACCATCGGGCGTTCGGGCGCTGGGTCAGACGGTGCCGCGACTCCGACTTACGCCGACCGCGCGCTCGTTGTTGACCGGCGAATCGCAGGGCTGCGGACCGTTGTGAGCAGCTGAGAGGCCAAGGTTCCAGGGGGTCGTCTCGAGGCTTCCGTGATCACATCCGCGACCAGTGGCCCTGAGCTCCAGCAGTCGGTCTTGCAGTTCGGGTCGTTGTGTCCAACGCAATCCGTGCGACAGGACGGGTCGTTATTTCCGAAGCAATGCGACGTGCACGCGTGGTTGTTGTCACCGAGGCAGTACGTCGTGCAGAACCGGAGATTGTCGCCGTGGCAGTCATGCGTGCACATCGGTGAGGGATTCGTGCAGGTAGCGCAAGTCCCTGGACCAGGCGGCGGCGGCGGCGGTGGTGGTGGTGGTGGTGGTGGAGTTCGCATGCGGCGGTGGCGGGGCCGGTTTCGGTTTCGGCTTCGGAGGCGGGGCCGGATGTGGCGTGGGCGGCGCGGGAGCGACCGTTGGACGAGGCGTCGTCTGTGGACCGGACGTCTGCAGGTGAAGGCGCGGTCGCTCCACTGACGGCGTTGTGTATGCCGACGACCCGGTTGACGCCAGCACGCCGGTGACTGCGGGTGACGGCGCTGGACTCGCAATGGTGCCGAGTGTGATGAGCGTCGCGGTGCCGGCACTGACCACGCCGGCGCCGGCAGCTGAGCCGAGGTGTCCGAGCTCGGTCCACAACCGGGTGATCGCTGGGATCTGACCGACCCACGCGCCGAAGCCGATGGTCCGCCAGAGACGCCCGACCGAGATGTTCAGGAACGCCCGAACAATGGCCGGGTCGAGCTGGGTCCCCGCGACCCGAGTGAGCTCCTGCCGAGCGGCGGCGATGCTCATCGCGCGCTTGTACGGACGGGGCGCCGTCATCACCTCGTAGACGTCGGCGACGGCAACGATGCGCGCGGCGAGCGAGATCTCATGGCCCTTGAGCTGATGCGGGTACCCGGTTCCGTCGTAGCGCTCGTGATGCTCGGCCACCGCTCTTCCCCATTCACCGAGCCAGGGAAGCAGCGGCGCCACCAGGCGGGCGCCGTCCTCGGGATGGCGGTGCAGCACCTTCCACTCCTCTTCGTCGGGCGCGGCGGGCTTGTTGAGGAGTGAAGCCGGCACCTCGAGCTTGCCGACGTCGTGGAGCAGCGCTGCCCAGCGGAGCCTGGCCTGACCTGCAGCATCGATCTTGAGCTCGGCGGCGATGAGATCCGCGAAGACCCGCACACGCTCGGAGTGGCCTCGCGTAGCTTTGTCATGAACACTCAAAGCGAGCACCAGCTCGATGATCGACTGCATGCTCTCGGCGTCGGTCGTGCGACCGCCGGCGCGTGCAGCGATGAGCTGTTCCTGGAGCTGCCGCGGCGTTCCGGTACGGCGCGCAACCGCAAACCGGGCTGGAGCCTTGTCGGGGAAGAGCAGCGAGACGTTGAGGAGTGCCGCCAGCGGCAGGAGTCGCCGGGCGGCGCGTTCGAAGAGCACGAGCGTGACGAACGACCCTGCGGCGACGATTCCAATCAAGAGGATTGCTGTGAACGGACCGTGCGCCGGCGGCAGCGCGTGGCTGAGCAGGATCGCAATCAGAAGAGACGCGAGGATCGGCCCCAGGAAGATGGCTCCGCGAAGCGCACGGCTCAGGCCCGGACGGCGGCTCCACTCATCGGCGCGAGCCGGAGCTTTCGGACGGCGTCCACGCGATAGCACAGGCTCCACTCCCTCTTGTGATCAAACGACATATGCCGGGTGTCACAAGTCAGCCTGTCGGCCGTGTGCCCGCGGCGCCTCGGATACTGCGGTGACGATCGTGTGAAATCGCACCCCCCGGGGAGTCCCGTCGACGTCGTCTCTCACCCCGGGCTTCCCGCGGAGGGACCGACGGTGCTAAGCTGATAGCCTCACTATCAGGTAATGCCCTAGGGGTACAGGTGGGTCTAACTGGGAGCGGCGGACCGGGTTGATCGAAGCATGTTGAAGCGCATCACCCAATGGCGCCCGGTCCAGGTCGTGATGGCCTACGGCCAGAGCCAGGGCGGCAACTACGCCGCGGGCCTGTCCTATAACGCGTTCCTCGCGATGTTTCCCCTCATTCTCGGGATGCTCGCCATCGTGGGATTCGTCGTCAATAACCCGGCAACTCAGAAGGCCGTCGACACGGCCATTGTCTCGGTCTTCCCACAGGATGCTCATCCGCAGATCATCCAGGCACTCCACGGCGTCCAGCACAACGCGGGCATCCTGGGCATCGTGTCGATTGTCGGACTGCTGTGGAGTGGCACGGGCCTCTTCGCATCGATGGAATTCGCGCTGACAACGATCTTCGGAACCACGCAGCGCGACATACTTCGTCAGCGTGCCATGGGGCTGATCATGGTGCTGGTCTTCATCGCGGCCGTGCTGTTCGTGGTGGGCGCCAACAGTACTCTTGCAGCGTCGCCGGGGTTCGGCATCATCGGCGTGGTCGCCGGGGCACTTGCATTGGTGGGCCTGATGATCGCCATCTACCGATTCGTGCCGAATCGCACGTTCGCGTTGCGGGAGATATGGCCGGGGGCGGTGCTGGCCGGCGCCCTCGTTGAACTCTTTTCGCTGCTCTTTCCGCTGTACGCGAAGCTTTCGAACGGTTTCGACACGTACGGTCGGCAGTTCTTTCTGTTCTTTCTGCTCGCGGCCTGGCTCGGATTCATGAGTCAATTCATCCTCATCGGCGCGGTCTTCAACAAGATGCGCCTCGGAACCCCGCGGGAGCGTGGCATCGTCGCGTCGCCGGATGCGAAGAGCCGCGACCATCAAGACCCTCACGCAGTCATTGAGTCGCGAAAGACACAGGCAGACGGCTCCGACCTCCGCGTTGCAGACCCCATCCCAACCTGTCGCGAACGGCTCCCAACCGGTGCGAACGGCGGCCGTTCACCCCACGCCGCGGGAAGCGCGGGTTGCACTCGGGGTTGGTGTGGCCGTGGCCGCGGTGGGCATGGCCGCCTCACGACTACGCAAGCAACGAGACCCTCTCACAGGAGTACGCCACAAATGAGCCTTGATCAGAGCCGGCGTTTCGACGATGCCGACGCGTCCACGACCGTCGCTGAAGGGACCGGCGAACTCGTTCACAAGGCAATCGCCCAAGCGAGTTCAGCTCGTGACCGGCGAGATTCAGCTTGCCAAGCAGGAGCTCAGGGAGTCCCTGCACGCGGCAGTGATCGCCCTTGTCACCGGAACCGTGGCGATCTTTGGCCTCCTCGCGTTTCTGGTCATGGCCATCGTTGCGCTGGTGGTCGCGGTGCCGCTCCATTGGGTTGCGGCGCTCGCGTGCGCCGCCGTATTTCTGGTCATCGCGATCGTCGGGGCAACCGTGGCGATGGAGCGGCTGAAACGCATCAGCCCGTTGCGCCAGACCGTGCAGACATTGAAGGAGGACGTCGAATGGGCGAAACAGCAGCTGACACCCGAAGAGAGATAGAGCAGACGCGCCGCCGGCTCGGCGCCACGGTGACAGCGCTACGCGCGCGCACCGTGGTGGTTCGGGGCCGCGTGGTGCGCGTCGCGGTGATCGCCGGCGGCGCAGCCGGCATTGCCGGAATCGGCGTGCTGAGTGTCGTGTTAGTGCGCCGCAGGCGCGGTGGGCTCATCACACGCGCAGCCCGGCACCTGCCCGCAATCACTCATGACGCAGCGCTTCCGGTCGCCCGAAGCTCCGATCGATGGCTCACGCGACGCGCGCGGGCAGCGCAGAAGCGACGGGACCAACTCGTCGACGAGGTGTCGGTGAAAATCGCGGACAACCAGGCGCAAGCGCAGCGTCGAGCAAATCCGCTCTGGCGGCGTACAGCCGGCACCGCGCTCGAAACCGCCGCGAGTGCCGGCGTCGCCGCGCTCGTCAGTCGCGCAACGAGCGATCGGCAGCCAGTCCCCGTGGGAGCACCGAGTGGCGAGTGACGGCACGGCGATCAAATGCGTGCGCTGTGGCCGGGACTGGACGCCCGAGCTCGTGGGTCGCGTGCAGCGCGCTCCCAACGAGTATTGGCAGGTCATGTGCTCGTGCGGTGCGCAGTTGAGTGCCGAAGGAAGTGGCAAGGAGGTTCGTCTTCTTGCTGGGCTGGAGTGGCGCCGGGCTTGACGTGACCACGGCACAGTCATGGCCGCCTTCGGCGCTCGAAGGCGGCCATGCTGGTTGAGGGAGGGAGTGGGACTTGCTGGCGAAAGGAGCGTCAGGAGTCGTTGAACCCGGCCATGGACAAACGCCGTTCCTGCACCCGCCGGGCGGGCCGTCGTGCGAGCAGACGCCGAAACGTGCGAATGCGATCGAGATTTGGCACGACGACCATTCCAAGCGCTACCAGTGCGGTCGTGCCGGCTGCGAGATCGATGTTGAGGAGGATTTCCGCGGTGTTCATGTCAGTCTCCTGTGTCAGTGAGGGTTGATTCGACACTGATCAGGCTGACGGCGCCCCCTCCGATGCTTGTTGGAGGTTTCTGAGATTTCGCTCAGAGCTTCGGGCTCGCGTAGATCGTCGGGTCGACCACATGTGCACGCGCAAATGCCTCACGTCGTTCGTAACAGGTTCCACAGGTTCCGCAGTGCACTGCGCCGCCCTTGTAGCAGGACCAGGTGCGCTCGAACGGGACGTGGAGCTCGGCGCCAAGCGTGACGATATCGGCCTTGGTCATCGACAGGAATGGCGCCAGGATTTCGATGCTCGCCAAGCCCTCGACGGCGACATTGACCATCGCCTCGAACGCGCGCACGAATTCAGGGCGGCAGTCCGGGTAGATGAAGTGATCGCCGGTATGGGCGCCAAACGCCACGGCACCGGCATCGCGCGTGACAGCCACCGCACACGCGATGCTCAGCATGATCGCGTTGCGGTTCGGGACGACGGTGATCTGCATGCTCTCGTCGGCATAGTGGCCGTCGGGAATGGTCACTGACTCGTCGGTCAGGGCCGATCCGGTGAGGAGGCCCGTTATCCCTGCCGCGTGCAGGTCGATCAGCGTGAATGGCGCCTCGAGATCTGCCGCCATCCGTTCTGCATACTCGAGCTCCTTGCGATGGCGCTGCCCGTAGTCGAATGAGATGGCGTCAAGCGCATAGCCCTGCGCGCGAAGTGCGTATGCCATGGTCGTCGAGTCGAGGCCGCCGGACACCACCGCTACGGCACGCCGCTCAGCCATCAGGGTCTGTCCTCAGCGAGAAGGCCACGGTCGCCGGATTGTCCTCGATGCCGCCGCCGTCACGGGTGGACCGATCCCTGCGTCGACACACATGACAGTACAACTATCATATAATGCGATAGTCTGAATCGGAATACGGAGGTCGAGGCTGTGTTGACATTGATCCTGATCATCGTGGTGGTACTGCTCCTGATCGGCGGCGGCGGATACTTCTGGAGCGCACGCTGATAAGCACGCCGGGAGGTTCGACGTGAGTCGGTTCCTTCGCGGGGCAAGCGCGGGGGCGCTGGCGACCGCGCCCATGAGCGCAGTCATGATGGGCGCAAAGCAGTTCGGGCTTGTGGGCGAGATGCCGCCCGAAAAGATCACCAAGAGCCTCCTGAAGCGGACTCGCATCAGTCCGAGTGAGGAGCACCAGGACGCGCTTGCCACAGCGCTGCATTTCGGATTCGGCAGCGCGGCAGGCGCGCTGTTCGGCGTGATCGCCCCGAAGCGGCTGATTGCCCGCATCCCCATGGGCATGGGGTACGGCGCGGCAATCTGGGGGGTGAGCTATATGGGGTGGATCCCCGCGTTCGGCATCATGCCGCACGCGGCGCGCGACCGCCGCGATCGGCAGATGATGATGCTGGCCGGTCATCTCGTCTACGGAACCGCGCTCGCCATCCTGGTTGGACGCCGCGCCCCGTAACACGGTGTCAGATGGCCTTCTCGCGCGTCTTGACCGCGTGCGCGTGAGCGCGACCGCTATCAACGCGCCGAGGATGCAACACATCACGGCGGGCCGGGTCGCAACCCGCAGTTGATCGCGCGTTGTTCGGGGATGGGCTCATGGTGTGGACATGATCAAACGTGCGCCACTGCTCGTCCCCATCGTCTTCTTCACCGGCGCCCTCGTCGCCGTGTCGCCTCTGGATGCTCTCGCAGCGACCAGCCCCAACCTCGGCACAGCGCTGAACTTCACAGTCCTCGCGGGATCGACCATCACCAATACCGGACCGAGCGTCATCACCGGCAACCTGGGTCTCGATCCGGGCTCATCGGTGACCGGTTTTCCGCCGGGCACCGTGACCGGCGTCAAGCACATCAGTGATGCCGTCGCCCTGAAAGCGAAGAACGACCTCAACACTGCATATACCGACGCGGCCAACGCACCTGTCACGACCGATATGACCGGTCTGGATCTCGGCGGCAAGAATCTCACGCCTGGCGTGTACAAATTCGACTCATCGGCGCAGCTCACCGGAACGCTCACGCTCAGCGGAAACGGCGTCTACATCTTCCAGGTCGGCAGCGCGCTGACCACCGCGAGCAATTCGGTGGTCCAGACGACCAATGGGGCACAAGCGTGCGGGGTGTACTGGCAAGTGGGCAGTTCGGCCATGCTCGGATCGGCGACGCACTTCCAGGGAACGCTGATGGCGCTGACCAGCATCACCATGGTGACCGGCGCCAACATCATCAGCGGCCGTGCCATGGCGCGCAACGGCGCGCTCACCCTCGACGACAACGACATCATTCCCCCGGTGGGCACGTGCACCGTCGGCTCAGGCGGCGGTGGTGGCACCGGTGGTAGCGGTGGTAGCGGTGGCGGTTCGAGTGGTGGCACCGGTGGATCCGGTGGCGCCGGCGGACCTGGCACCGGCGGTACCTCGGGACCGGTCCCGGTTCCTGATACCGGCACGGGCGGCGCGGGCATGATCGTTCCAGCGCTCTTGATGGTCATCGGCGGTGTGTCGGTCGAAGCCGGCCGGCGCGTGCGTGCGATCGCCTCGCTTTGAGCCCCAAGCTTCAGCGGACCGGTGGGGTCGGAACGGTGCCGGCGACACGATCGCTCCGGGGAGTGATTGTCGCCACCGTGGTAACGGGCTTCGCATTTGCATCGACATCGGCCACGCTGCCAACGTCGACTCCGGCAGGCGCGACGGCGACTGCGCAGACCTTCAGCGTGGACGCCGGGTACGCCGCCCCGGTGCGAGAGTCCGCGACATGGTCGGGGTACGTCGTGACTCCGCACACAGCGCTCACCAACGTCAGCGCGAACTGGAAGGTCTCACCTGTCGCATGCCGGAAGACGACGGCGCCGCAGGCGGCGGTCTTCTGGGTCGGCCTCGACGGCTGGTACGACAAGACCGTCGAACAGGCGGGCGTGGAGGCGTACTGCTCCGGGACCACGCCCGTGTACACCGCGTGGTGGGAGATGTTCCCCTCCAACCACATCACGCAGGTGTTCGCGGTCGCGCCGGGCAACTCGATCGTCGCTTCGGTGACGTACCGCAACGGCGTCTACACGATCACCGTGAACGACGTGACCCTGCACCGGATATCCACCATCGCGGCCCGCTGCCCGAGCAGCGTGAGATGCAATCGCTCGTCGGCCGAGTGGATCGCCGAGTCTCCCACCTACGGAGCCCAGACGGCAGACCTCCCACCGTGGAGTCCGTTGACGTTCACGGGGGTGATGTCGAACACCATCGTCAATGCGCGGGCGGCTCGCGTCTCTGGTCTGACCGATTTCCCCGTTGTCATGACCGGCCTCCATGGTCGCCAGGCAGCACCGAGTCCCCTGGTGTCCGGGGGGACGGGTTTCACGGAATCCTGGCTCGCCTCGATCTGAGCATCTCGCGCTGATCCGTCGCGATGGATGTCGCGATCCGTTGCGCCGTCAGATATCGACGCTTGAGCGCGGATCAGATCCAGCGTCGCCGCCGGAAGAACACCAGCTGGGTGCCGATCGACAACGCCATGAGAAACAGGCCGATGGCAAAAGCGTAGAAGGTGCCGATTCTCGCGACCAGCCACCCGAAGTTCATGCCGAAGAAACCGGTGAGAAACGTCAGCGGCAGGAACAGGCTCGCCACCACGGTGAGCGCCTTGACCGTCATGTTGAGACGGTTCGAGACGGTCGAGAGGTAGACATCCATCGCACCGGTGAGCAGGTCGCGAAGTGAATCCACCGTCTCGTATTGTCGGATGATGTGGTCGTACACGTCGCGGTAATACGCGGTGGTCTCGCGGTCCGCTTCGAGCGACAGCGTGAGCAGGCGCTGAAACATGTCGCGCTGCGCGCCCAGGACGCGGCGCATCTCCACCGCCGAGTGCTTCATCTCCTGGAGCAGCGCGAGCTGCGCGTTGTTGGCGTCACGCAGCACCTCATCCTGAAGCGTGTCGACCGACTCGTCGAAGGTCTCCAGCGCCGCAAATGTCGTGTCGACGAGCGTGTCCATGACGAGGTATGTGAGGAATGACGCCTTCTGACACGTGCTCGCCGGTGATTCCGCGATGCGGTCGTTGAGCGTGTCGAATGATGGCTCCGGCTCGAGGTGCACGGTGACGAGGAACTTTGGAGCGACGTAGAGGTGATGTTCACGGAACGAGACCTCTGCCCCATTCAAAGCGATGACGAAGACCACCGCGAACACGTAGCCGTCGTACCCGTCGAGCTTTGGCCGCTGGTTCTGATGCTTGACGTCTTCGATGGTGAGCTGATGGAATTTGAAGGTGTCGGTCAGCAGCTTGTAGTCGGCATCATCAGGCGACTGGATGTCGAGCCAGAAGACTTCGCGCTTGGTGAGCAGGTCCGCAACCGTGCTCGGCTCAACCTCGCGGTTATGCCCGTCGGCCGTGAACAGTGTTTGCATCGCCCAACGATCGTACGTGGTCGCCCGCGCGAGCGCTCACGGACGACGCGTCATTCCCGCGTGGTCAGACGGTTGGGGCGGACCGGGCTGCTCATTCTCAGCCCGGCCGCCCCTTCCGCCGCTCACCAGCGGTTGTTTACCAGTAGTACCAACGGCCGCCGCTGGGCCGGAGCATGAAGCCGACCAGCCAGACGACCGCGGCGATGATCGCGATCCAGAGCAAGGCGTGAACGGCGATTCCCAGCCCGAAGAGCAGGGCGACGATCAGGAGAAACACGAGGAGTGCCGCCATGGTTATGACCTCTTGCCGGCCATGAGCTGACGCCAGCCCCTGACCTCAATCTCCACGCCGTGCCGTTTCGCGGCCGCGCGGATCCGGCGCCACGCACGGTCACGTTCCGCATCGCTGACGCCTTCGACCTGGTCGAACCGGGCGATGGCATTGCGAACGTGGGCCGCGTCGTTGAGCGGCTCCTTGCGCTCTGCCGGAAAGGCGAATCGATCAGCGCTGAGCTTGTTCCGATCGCGCTCGCGCAACTCATTGCCATGCTTGGGCGCGGCACCCTGATGGCTGGCGCGCTGAGCCGACTTGATGTTGCGCCGAGCCGCTGTTTTCTGACGCTCCGTGGCCATCGAGCTGACCTCCAAGTAGTTATAGTGAACCTATAACTAAGCATGGTGTCAGGAGGTACGTAAAAGCGCAAGCTCCACCGAGGCAGAGGTCGCCGAGGCGGATGCGCCGCCCCGGCGATCTGCGGTTCGAGTTGTTACCGCGTTCCGGCGCCGACCTGACTGAGGAGCTGGATCGATGCCTTGGAGAACGCGTCAAGGTCTTCCGGCTGCCGTGATGTCACCAGGTTGCGGTCGACGACGACCTCCTTGTCCACCACGTTGGCGCCTGCGGCCTTCAAGTCCACCTGGACCGTCTTCCAGGCGGTCATGGTCCGACCCTTGACCACTCCGGCAGTCAGCAGCAGCTGCGGTCCGTGGCAGACCGCGAAGACCGGACGCTCGCGGTCGAAGAAGGCCTTCGTGAAGGCGACCATTCGCTGGTCCGCCCGGAGATGGTCGGGGGAGTACCCGCCTGGCAGGAACAGCGCGTCGAACTCGTCGGGCTTCACGTCGGCGATGCCGCGCTCGGCGCGGACGACTTCTTTGCCCTGCTTGCCGGTGAGCTTTGCGTCGGGTTCCAGCCCGATGATCACCACCTCGTGTCCTGCAGCCTTGAACGCGTCATAGGGCTTGCGGAACTCGGAATCCTCAAAATCGTTGTCGAGTAGGCAGGCGATTCGCATGGCCGTTCTCCTCGTGTGGACGGGGTGGATAAGTTGTTGAAAAGCGTATAACCCCGGTACCAGATTCCGACTCACCCCGTGGTGAGGGCGCGGAGCGCAAACAAGACCGTCGCCACCGCGCCGCCGGCGAGCCAGAGGCGCTCCTGGCGCTCCGAGCGGCCTCGTCCAACCCATGCGCACAAGGGCAGAGCCATGAGCGTTGCGCCCCCATAGAACCAGTGGATCGCCTGCGCCGGCCGCGATCCCGCCACCACGAGCACCAGCCCGACCAGAACTTGCAGGCCCACGACACACGATGACAGGATCAGATACACGCGAACCGTCGCGAGCAGCTCGGGTCGAAACAGGCTGACCACTGTGGCAATGGCTCCTCCGGCCGCGAGGATCAGAACGATGAACCCGAGCCGATCATGGATGAACACGTGCCTGCGCTCAGCGAATGAAGGCAAGCATGCCGCTGCACGGGAGCTCTCGATAGGCACTGGCGAGTGCCGCCGGGAGCCGCGTCGCGTACGCGTACGTGAGGACGCCGGTGTGACAGCTCAGCAGCGCGCGCGCGTCCGCGGGTGTCTCGCAGCGCGACACGCCAATCGCCTCACCGTCGCCGATGATGCCGAAGCGCGGGCTGATCGCCGCAGCAACGATATCGAGCATCTCCCAGAAGTCGTCCTCACGCGGCACCGCGGCGATGAGCTCGTCCCAGGCCGGCAGCGTCACGGACACGTCATCGCTGCCCTCGTCGCGGAGGTGATGCGCCTCGAGCTCGAGCACGGTCCCGCCCCATGACATCACCTGCGAATGCACCAGTGGAATCCCGTGCCCGCTGCCCAATGCGCGCGGGCGATCCGCGAGCGACGCGCCGGTGGCCACAAGTTCGCTGACCACGCGCGACAGGGGCCACGGATCGCCGTCTCGTGCGCGGTCGCACGCGAACCTGATGCACGTGCATCCGGCGGTTCCCAGGTGCACCGACCAGTCGGGGAGCGCGAGCTGGGTCATGTGGGCTGCGGTTGTGGCGGCGTGCACAAGGTCAGCTGCCAGCTCTGCGAACCACCGGGAAGACCGCCGCCAAATGGGGCACGAATCGCGAACAGATCGAAGACGCCCCAGACGATGCTTGGCGTCGCGCTGATCGGTGGGTACGCAAGCACTGCTGGTTGCGTCTCCCCGGGATCGACATGGAGCGTGCAATTCTGGTCGCTCGACTCGAGGCTCAGCATCGCGAGCGGGAACATCGGATGGTAGTAGTGGCTCAGCGGTCCTGATGCCGTTCCCTCTGGCGCGTAGTCCGCGGCGATCTGCATCGCATTGAGCTGCGGGTCCGATCCGGCGGCACCACGGTTGCGAATGGTGATGCCCACGAAGGTGAAGTCACCGAGGTTCTCGAGCGCCTTCCACGCACTCACGCTCGATCCACCTTTTCTGATCAATGGATCGCCTGGAGCGCGCCGCACCATCACCACGTTCATCGGATCGGGGTTCTTGTAGATACCGCCGTCGGGACTGGTGTTGATGGTCACGTCAGCGAGCGCACCGCCGCCCTGCGGAAGGCCGAGCGCGTTCAGCGTCAGCGTTGGCGTCGACCCCGCGCAGGCAGCAAGGACAGTGGCGCAAAGCGCGAGGATGGCCACTGGCCAGCGGATCTTCATCGCCTGCGGAGCACGATGCGACCGAGGCCGATGATGACCACGCCACTCACCGCACCCGTGACGACTGCCGCGAGGACGACACTCGGTCCGTCGAACGCCGCAACGCCACCGAGACCACGGATCAACGCGGAGTCGAGGTAGGAAAAGGGATCCACCTGCGCAGCGATCCAACGCCAGCCGTCGCGGGGAACACCGGTGAACAGACCGGCGAAGAAGAGCAGCGGGGCGAGCAGGACCACGCTGTCGATCAGTACCTCGCCGGCACCGCCACCCGCCGCGGCCACCAATGATCCGAGGACATTCGCCATGAACAGCACGGCGATTTCGATCAGGACAAGCGACAGTGCGGCCGGCGCGGTGATCGGTGCGAGGAGGAAGATCACCACCAGCACGGGGATGAGCTGGATGGCATCTACGACCGTCGATCCCGCGACCCAGCTCAGCATCGACAGCCCCGCCGATCGCGGCGTCACCGCAAGCCTTCCGAGCAGCCCGCTTTCGCGTGCTCGCGCAACGCTGATCGCCGAGCCGACCGCGCCCGTCATCGCGGTCAGCACGGTGAGCAACATCGCCGCCCAGAACGTGGGCGCATGTCCGGCAAGCAGCGGCACGGTAAGCACCAGCGGGATCGCCACCTTCAGCCCAAGCGCTCGCGGTCGAGCTGCGGTGATGAGCAACTCCCGAGCCAGGAGGCTGCCGGGCATCACGCGAGCGAGAGCGGGCGCGCGATGCGGTGCGTCAGCAGCAGTGCGAATCACCGGTGATCGCCCCCACCGTCGAGCGCGGCGCCGGTGAGCTCACGGAAGACGTCGCTCAGGTCGGGCCGGTGGATGCGCAGCGCGCGCAGACCGCCCGGCCACGCGTCCACGACATGCACGACCGCGGCGAGCGCGGCATCGTCGAGCAGGTCGACCGTGACGATGCCGCCGGCGCACGATGCATTGGTGATGCCCGGAAGTGCATCGAGATCGTCTAACCGCCGGTACGCGTGCTCCGCGACGTCGAGTTCGACACGGCGCGCGGCGCCGGCCGATGCGAGAAGCGCATGCGGTGCAGCGTCGGCGATGATGCACCCGCGATCGAGGAAGATCACGCGGTCGCATGCGGCGGCAACGAACGCACAGTCATTGCTCGCCACCAGGGTGGCGTCGCCGCGCTGCGCGCGCGCCACGAGTTCCGCCTGCAGCGTCTCGAACCCCTCGGCGTCGAGACCGGCCGTCGGCTCATCGAGCAGCGCAATTCTGGGATCGTGGACCAGCGCGTGAGCGAGCGCGAGCCTGCGGCGCATTCCGAACGAGTATCCGGCCACCGGCTCATCGGCGACGCCGGCGAGGCCGAGACGCGCCAGCGTGTCCTCGACAAGCCCCGGGACGTCGCCGCGAGACCGCCACTGCCGGCACCAGAAGTGGGTGCTCTGGCGCCCCGTGAGCCCGGCATCCTCGGGTACCGCGTCCGCCGCGAATCCGATTTCGCGCCGGGCCACTCGCGGGACAGCACTTCCGCACCACCGCACGCTGCCGCGTCGGGGTCGGCTTGCGGTGGCGAGGATGCGCAGCAGCGTGGTCTTGCCGGCCCCATTGGCACCCATCAGCGCGGTGCGCTCACCGGCACTGATGCGCAGATCCACCGGCCCGACCCCGCGTCCATTGCGGAAGCGGTGCTCGATGCCCACAGCATCGAGCATCGGCGCCAGCTCGAGCGCGACCGCGCCGGCCGCCTGCTCAGGGCGTTGCAGAGGGATCATCACGGAATCAGCGTGAGCAAGGTCGCAACCTGTGCGGCGACCTCGGTGGGCTTGAAAGGCGTGCGGACGAGCCCGGCGGCACCCGCGTTCATCGCGTGCTCGGCGAGCAACGGCTGACGGCTGTCGATGATCGCAAGCCAGCCATTGGTCACGCGCGACGCGATCTGATCCGCGCCGGCGCCGGCCAGGAGCAGGTCGACCAGCGCGACGTCCGCCGTCCCGGCGCCCAACACATCCTCGAGCGCCGGCGCAGACGAGACCGTGCTGACGTCGTGACCTTCGCGGCTGAGCTTGTGCGAGAGGATACGCGCGATCGCCGGCTCGCCGGTCGCGATGACGACGCGGTGTCGCCGCTCGGGACTCGCGTCAACCTGCATCACGACTCGCTCCGCTGTTCCACCAGAGCAAGGGCCACCCGTCGGCGTCGATGTCGCAGATGCGGCACATCGGTCCCGCCACGCCGGCGCGCTCGAGCGAGGCTCTCGCAGCGTCAGGGGTTATCGCGCATGCGGCGATGAGCGAGTCGCCGTCCTGGGAGATGTCCCATCCCAACTCCTGAAGAACACCGAGGGTCCAGCTGACCAGGCCGAGCCGGTTCTTCATGCGCTCGCTCATGGCGCTCACGGCCGCCGAGGGGGTGATGGCCGCGGCGTCAACGTTCATATCCGGGTCCTGGTGCTGCTCGAGCTCGTAGAGCCGCTTGACCCACTGCGGCCATGGTGGCGTGACAACGGTCACGCAACTCCTCACCCGCAGGACGAAAGAGATGCAGGCGCAACGCGACGTACCCGGGTGGCGGCTTGATGGCGGCCGCTCGCGACCCATGGATCATCCGGTCGTACCGCCGACCTGGCTTGGCTGCGCGTTGATGATCTGCTGGTTGTGGATCGTCAGCTCCCCGCTGATGAGGTATGGCTGCCGCGAGTTCTCGCGGATGACGCCCATCACGATCATCATCACGCTGACAACGACGCCGAGCCCGAGCAGGAGCGCCTGGCTGCGACGGCCGATCACCCCGGGACGCATTTGCTCCCTGCTCACCGCGCGCAGGTAGACGGTGAGCGACCAGAGGCCGAGGAACACCATGGCGATCAGCGCGCTCACCTTGTACGGGATGAAGTCGCCGAGCGGATTGAGCAGCCCACCTTCCCAGAACGGCTTGGCGAGATGCGCCGAAACGACATCAGCGTATGTGGGAGCGAACCACGCGGGTTGCGCCGCGAACAGGGTGACCAGCAGCAGCGCCAGCGCGAGAAAACCCTGACGGCGGAAGTGCGCTGCCCCGGACGCACGCATGCGCCGCCAGAAATACGCGCTGCCGATGGTGAAGATCGCTCCGAGCAGCGAGATCTGCACCAGAAAGACATTGCTGAGGTCGCCGAACATCATGTTGAACCAGGCCGGATACTCGTGGAGTTGCACCTCCTTGGCATAAGAGTACCCAAGCCACGGTTGCAGGAGCGTGACCCCGACGGCCCACATCGCTCCCCACTGTGCGACCCAGTCCCAGTAGCGCGCCTCGCGCATCACCACCGGCTCAGCAACCGGCGCGTCGACTGCCAGCGCTCCGACCGATCTCGAGGTCTTGAGTGCTGGCTGGGCGGCCGGCGTGTGTTCCACATTGCGCGTCAGGCGGCGATATCGGAAGGCTGCCACAAACGCGACGGCTGCACCTGCCCAGGCGATGTTGCCCACGGTGCGGTGGATGGTGAGCGGGATCTCGGTTGGGTTGAGGATCTGGTTGAGGAAGTTCACATCGCCGCCGTTGGGCGTGAGCATGAACGACGCCACGGCGTCGATGAAGAACATCTGCCACCACTGGGCGAGGTTGAGCAGGAACAGCATGCCCAGACGCGCAGGCCGGTGCACGCGAAGCCGGTCCCAATTTGCGTAAAGCGTGTAGATGACGACGACCTCGGCGACGAAGGTGAGCGCCTCGGCGAAGAACGCCCAGAACGTGACCTGTTGCAGCGCAACGAAGAACCGGCCCCAGATGGCACCGAGGATGATCACCATGAAGAAGATGGCAACCGCGGCGCCGAAGCTGAACAGGTAGACCTCCGTCTTGAGGAGACCGTGGCTGAGGCGATCGTGGCGCCCGTCGCCGCTCCGGCGCGCCATGCCGATCGCCTCGCTGACGATCGCGAGAGTCGTCGCGCCGATGAGGAACGCCGCGATCTGGACGTGCAGCAGGATGACGATCGCGACCAGCAGGCCGTTGGTCAGAAGATCGCCCGGGATCGGGTTCAGCGTCATGGCCTGCGCCTCATAGGCTGTAGAGGCGATTCACGCCGAGTGTGGCGAGAAAGATCACCGCGAAGATGACGAAGATCGCCGGCACGAGGATCTCCGGCCTGCGCGTGGGTCTTCGTTCCGGTGACCGGTCGAGCACGGGCAGGAGGAACATCGCGGCTGCGCCGCCGCCGACGATCACCAGCACGCCGATCGCGATCAATGGGTTCTGCGGCGTCAGCACGAGGAACTGATCGAGGGGAAGATAGAACCACTCCGGCGTCGGGACGTACGTCGAGCGTCGCCGGATTGGCGATCTGGTCGAGCGGCGCCCCTCCGACGCCGCCCATGATGAAGATGAAGGCGATGAGGATCGCGCTCACCAGCGTGTCCTTGAAGAGCTGGTTCGGGAAGAAGTCGACGGTCTTGTTCGGAGCCGCATAGCGACGCTCGATTCGCTTTGTGGGATATGGCGGCTCCGCGGTGCGGATGCGTTCGGCGAACTCCCTGCTCGGGTTGTCGCTGGTGGTGTCGTAGTTGACCCAGGCGCCGAACTCCCCATGCCGGCGCAGCAGGTAGATGTGGCCGCCGATGAAGGCGAAGAGCAGGAAGGGCAGCACCCAGATGTGGATGGCGAAGGTCCGCGTCAGCGTGATCGGTCCGACAAAGCTGCCGCCGCGCCACAGCTGGCGCAAACCGTCACCGATCAGGGGAACGTAGTGGAGGATGTTGGTGATGACGGTGGCGGTCCAGTACGCCGCGTTGTCCCAGGGGAGCATGGCGCCGGTGGCCGCGAGCCCGAGCACGAGGAAGAAGAGGATCACGCCACTCATCCAGTTGAGCTCGCGCGGCCGCTTGTAGCTCGCGCTGAGAAACGTGCGCAGCGCGTGCAAGCCGATGACCAGGATGAGGGTGTACGCGCCCCAGAGGTGCAGACCGCGCACCCAGCCGCCGAACGGGTCCTCGGTGCGCAGGTAGTCGAGGCTCGACCATGCCTGGGTGACCGAGGGAACGTAGTCGAGCAGGAGGAAGATGCCCGTGAAGAGTTGCAGCAGGATCAGCACGAGCGTCGCGCTCCCGAGCGTGTACGCCCATCCGCCCTGCTCCGGGACGGCCTCGTACAAGCCCTTGTGGACGAGCTCGGTGAGTCCGGTGCGCTCGTCAACCCACCGGTACCGGCCCGCGCGCGCTCGCGACGTCGGACTAGATCGACTCATTGAGCTGGTTCTGCACCTCGAGCACGTGGTTGCCCGTGACCGGGTCGACATTCACGCGATGCACCCACTGCGCGAGCGGCTGTGGCGGAGGGCCGCCGATGTTGACGCCGTCCATGTTGTAGAGGCCGCCGTGGCACGGGCAGAGGAACTGGTCGAGCTGCGCGTCCCAGTGCACGTCACACTGCATGTGCGTGCAGATGTTGCTCAGCGTCAGCACGCTGCCGTCTTCTTTCTTGACGATGTACACGACGCGGTTGGTCGGCGGCGTCGGAAAGCCCTGGTCGCTGGGCATCGACGCCAGGCGGACCGTCGGCGTGTTGATCGGTATGTTGTCGATCGGCCCGATCGTGACCCACGCGAGACGTCGTTTTGCGAAGAGCGGGCTGAGCACGAAGCCGATGGCTGGGATCGACAGCATCGCGCCGATGAGCCCCATGCCCATGCCCGTCCCGAACACCATGAATTGACGGCGCGTGTACTTGCGCATCAGCCGCGTCCTCCGGTGACAAGCAGGCCGATCAATGCGGCGACGCCCAGGCCGACGAGCACCAGCATCCCGACGGTGCTCGCGGCGACGTATCAACGCGGCGGCACCGTGATCACCGGCGCGCCAGACGCGCGCGGCGCCGACCCACGCCCAACCCAGGCCGGTCAGCACCATGACCAGCATCGCGATGGCGATGATCGAGTAGTACCAGGCTGCCTGAAACTGCGCCTCGCGAATCTCGGCGATCATGCCTGACACCCGGTCATGGGTACAGCTCCGCGGGTGGTGTGAAGCGCTGCTGCGCCTGTGCCTGAGTGAGCACGCCGTAGACCGCGTAGTCGCCACGCGCGCTTTCCTTGATCACGCCCATCAACAGCGACGTCAGCAGGGCAAACGAGCCGACCAGGACGAGCACGGGCCGGAGCATTCGCGAGGGACGCGGCCGCGATCGCGCATTCGCAGGTGGATCCCATACCGGCGGGCGCCACTGCCGCACCGAGATGCGCGGCGGTCACGATGATCGCGACGCCTATGCCGACAAAGCGAGCACCTTCCCATGCGGCGGGAAGCACCGCGTCGGGCAGCGACGCCACCACCATGGCGGCGAGGGAGAGGAGGGTTGCGACTGCGGCGATGCGGCTCCGGCGCTGGCCCGCCGGCGACTCGAGCCAGAACGCGATGTTGCCGCCGACCAGGATGACGCCGACGAACGACCTCCTGGACCACCATCAACCAGGCCGAGTCGCCGCTCACGAGGTTCGTGAAGAATCCCGGCTGCGCGCTCTGGAGTACGAAGCTCAGGATGAGACCCTCGATCGGCATGAGCAGTGCGAGCCCCAGGCCGATTCGCAGATTGAGATGGGCAGCCCAGCCCTGAAACGCGCGTTCCCCGGCATCGGCGGATCGGCGCAGCCGCACCGCCGCATAGGCCGCCAAGAAAGAGCGCCGTCCAGGAGACGTTGCCGATCAGGCGATGGACGAGCAACGGCCAGTACGCGGCATTGAGGGTCGCGTCCCACAGGCCCCCGTTGAACGGGGTGATCAGGTAAGCGTCGAGTCCGACGATGAGGAAGACGAAGAGGGTCTGCAGTCCGGCGACGACCGTGCCGAGGATGGCGTGCGTCCGTGGGTTCAGCCGCCGCCAGCTGTTGCGATACCAGGTCAGCAGCGGGGCGATGAGAAAGAACAATCCGAACGCGAACGCGAGCAGCGGCAGGAGCACGTTGGCAAGAGCTGGCCGAACCCGTTACCCCAGAGGCCGAAGAGCAGCACGACTGCAAAGACCGCGAGCGTCGCGCCGAGGCTGAACACGAAGTAGAAGCTGTTCACCGCCGAATGGGCGTACCGCCACGGGCGAGGATCCTCGGTCACCAGCGCGCGCCACTCCATGATCGACCGCGAGCGTGATCGCACCCACCGAGAATTCCGCCACGGCAACGTGCAGGAGAAAGATGATCCCCACCGGCATGCTGTTGCCGAGCCACGGGAAATTGCGGCGGCGTGACCTGGAGGGCAAGCATCTCGATCAAGCTCCACGCCGCTTCCGACCACCGTCTATGGCAGGGTGGCGTCGGCGGCGTGCACGAGCTCGCCATTCGCAACCTGGCGCCGTCCGAGCGAGTCGACCACCGGCGCCGTCACCTCGTTGAGCACGTGGGGCACGTCGAGCGCCGTCGTTCAGTTCTCCCGGTGCTGCACCGGGCGCTCGCTGTGTTCGCCGTCGCGGGCTGGTGCGCGGGGCATCCCGATGCCGGACGGGGGTTTCGGCAGGCTCGGTGCGCGCATGCGAGCCCGGGCTTCCGCGATGCCCGCCTCGGCATGGAGCACCGTCACCTCGCTTGCCTTCAGTGCAATTGCCAGCCGTTCCACCTGCTCCACAGCCAGGCTGCGGAGGAATCCGCCGGGGATCCGCTCGATGCGCTCCTGCGCTTCAGGGCTCCACGGAAGATGTGCTCGCGCGCATCTGCCCGCGGTCGCTCCGTCAGCGCCGAGTGGCGCGCGATGCGGACCGGCGCCGGCGTCGAGCGCCTCGACCTCGGGCAGGACGAACGGCGCAGCGACATCGGCGGTGATCGCCGGAAGCCGTCTGCGTCCGTGCGGTCTTCTCGACGATCGCCTTCACCCGGCGGCGGAGATACCCGGCCGGAAGCTGCTGCAGCAGCGTCCGTGCCTCGAGGGTCCAGCCGAGCTTGTGACCGTCGAAGGTGCCGCTCGACCATCTCGCCCTCCGCGCTCGGCGGCACGGGCCGACCGCTCCGACATCGATCTGCTCGAAGACACCGGCGTCGCTCGCCGCAGACCGGACAGCGCGCCGGCGCGTCGGTGCGCGCCGCGTATCCGCACATGCGGCAGATCGCACGAGCGCTTCTCCGGGGGGCCTCATCGAGCATCGCCGCCGTCGCGGCGTCGAGCGCAGAACTCACCTCCTCGATACGCCGCATCGTGCGGCGGTACGGCATGAGGTCGTCGAGCGCCGCATCGACGTCTCCCGACGAGACGACGCTGTGTCCACGCTCGGTGCACCAGCGAAGCACAGCGGTTCGGGCGAGTCCGCGCGCAGCGGCGGGGACACCGTCCATGCGCGCCTCGGCCTCCGGCGTCCAGACCACGCTCGCCTCGGCGCGCACGTCGATCGGCGGCACGTGCGTGCGGTTGCACACCAGCACGTTGCACGTGGCGTTGCGCACCAGGTGATCGGTGTTGCTGCCGAGGTCCATCTCCGGCGGAGAATGCACGCCGACCCTGACCGCATACCAGCAACCATGCTTCGCGTTCGGCCGCGTATCGCGCCACGCGCTGAAACGCCTTGCCGTCGAGCAGCGTGATCGGCAGCTCGACGCCGACCTCCGCTGCCTGCGCCTGGGCGACGCGCAGATGCGACTCGTAGATCTGCGCCAGACCGCTGTCGATGATCTCCTCGTGCAGCGCCTCCTGCTCCTTGAAGCGGAACACCTTGGAGGCCTTCTCAGAGAGCACGTCGACGATGCCGTTGAAGACGCTGTAATGGAGGTACGGGTCGTAGACCGCCACCGCCTCGACGCGCTTGTGCAACGCCTTACCGAGACTGAGCGCGACCTGGAGGCCACCGAACGACTGTGGTGATCCGTCGATCGCGACGATGATGTCGCCGTCCATGACCGCATCGCCGGTGCGGCGCACGATGAGCGAGTCGGTCCGGATGCGGCGGGCGACGCGATCGGCGACGCTGCCGAGGCGCGAGTCCTTCACCGCGCCGGTGCCGAGCGCACCCATGACCACAAGGTCGGGACGAACCTCGTCGATGTCGGCGACCAGCTCCTCCCAGTTGCGTCCGTCGCGGGCGCGCGCTTCGAAGGGGATGCTCGCGCTCGAGGCAGCGGTAGCGCATCACATCGGTGTAGCTCTCGCTGATCAGCTGCAGCCCCGTGGTGATCAGGGAATCGTGGATGCGACGCTGCCGGAGGAGCTCCGCCTCGTCCTGGTACTCGTCCGGGAGCGTGTACTCCATCTGCTTGAAGCGGTAGTCGTGCATCCGCGCCGCGTAGACGTGCATACCGATACATCGGGCGGAAAAAGCTTCGGCAAGCTCCAAGGCAACTGTCGTTCCGGCATCCGAATGCTCGGAATTGTCGAGCGCTACGTAGATGCTCTTGTACATGGGACCCCTGTGCCCGTTTTCGACAGCCGACACGCAAGCCGCCCTCGGCGCCAAATACTACAGCGTGAGTACCATATCATGTGTGTGCCTACAAGCTGATAGACGCCGTTCTGAGGTGACGAGAAGATGAGTGACACGCTGGACGCAGCTGGACCGGTCGATCGCTGCCCGGTCCCCCACGGTCGAGGCGCTGATGGACCGGCCGACCGGTGCCCGGTTCCGCACGCCGCCCGCTGGACGGACAAAGGCCTCGAGGCCGCGACGAGCACCGCCGATGCCCATGCCACACCAGCCACCTGGAGACCGAACGCGCTGAGGCGATGGCCCGAGCCGTGGCCGATCAGCGAGCGGATGACCGAGGCGTCAACGAGATCAACGAGCGGTTCATCGCGCTGATCGGTGGCAAGCTCGGCTACGGCCACCCCCTCAGCGGGCGCACAGGTACGCTCGAGTTCACCTGGACGTCCGAGGCCGAGGATCGCCTGAGGGAGGTCCCCGAGTTCTGCCGCGAGCTCACCCGCTGGCGCGTGGAGTGGACCGCTCACAAGAAGGGACTTGGATCGGTCATCACCCCGGAAGCGATGGAGACGAAGTATGAGCTCTGGGGTGAGGTGCTCCCACCGGATGGAAGCGCGCGGCGCGCAGAAGCTGGAATGGACGTCAAGTGCGCTCTCCAGGCTGGACCGCGTCCCGGACTTCGTCCGCGGCCAGGTCATCGAGGCCGTGGAGGGGGGCGCGCAACGGCTCGGTCAGGACATGGTCGACGACGCCGTGCTCGACGACACCATCAGACGCTGGACAGCGACCGGCGACTTTCACGAGGGGCGCTTCGGGTTCAAGTGAGGGGGACGGCATGGGACGGCGGGGGACGGCTAGCGGGCGGGGGTCACCCGTGCCGGGGCTCAGCTTGTCCGCTCCCTCGTTCGCGCAAGCAGATTGTCGCGCTCTCTCGGGGGCGGCCAAATGCGCCGCGGCCAGGGTGACCCCCACCCGTTAGCCGGCTCGCACGCGAGCGCGCATCGTGAGTGCGTTGCGGACGGCGTTTCCGGTCCGGTCGTTGTTGAAGTACACGTACGCTTCGTGGCCGATGTCCGACAGTCGGTGTGCGTATCTTTCGATCACCCTGGGGCCGTAGTTGCCGGCTTTGCCGGTGCCGCCGTGCATCCGCACGTACATCCAGTCGGCGGTGATCCAGTCGGGGTTCTGCAAGCGACCGCCACGGTCGGCCCATGCCAATGCAGCGTTGTGATGCTCGAGGATCTCGCGAACGGCATCCACGAACCACGAGGGGTGTCGGAACTCGACTGCGACGCGAACATGAGCCGGAAAGGCCCGGAGTGTGCGCTCGAGCCCGTCCTCATCCTTGCTCCGGGTTGGCGGGAGTTGCATCACCACCGGTCCGAGATGAGGGCCGAGGTGCGAAGCGCGTTCCATGAAGAGGTGCACCGGCGCTTCGGGATCGCTCAATCCGCGGACGTGGGTGAGGTAGCGGCTCAGCTTCGCCGCGAGGACGAATCCCGGCGGCACCGATCTCTTCCACTTGTCGAAGGTATCGGCCGCCGGTAGCCCGTAGAAGCTGTTGTTCAGCTCGACGGTTTCAAAGACCTCGGCGTAGCGCTGCAGCCAGGCTCGCTGCGGGAGCCCCTTCGGATAGAGGGCGCCGCGCCAGTCGGCGTACTGCCAGCCCGACGTGCCGATCCAGACCCGATGCGCCACGGGGGAGGTGAGCCCGGGTTTCAGTCGAAGCGATCGCTGAAGCGGAGGCGGTGGGGGCTGAGGGCGTCCAGGAGAGCTCCCTGCCAGGCGAGCAGGGCCTCATGGAGCCGTGCTCCGGACTTGGCTCGGAGCACCGCAGGCGGCGGGGGAACGGCGAGCGTGCGGGCGACAGCAACGATCTGGGCAGTGACCCTCGCCGGCACGCCAGGCCGGGTCTGCAGGTTCGCGGATTCGACCGACTCGAGGAGATCCTCGAGCTGCTGGAGCTGGCGAGCGCGGTCCCGGCGCTCCTGCTCGAGCGTGAGCGCGCTGGCCCGGGCGAGGCTCCCTTCAAAGATGGCGCCGGCGATTCCCATGGAAGTGTCCTCGCGGATGTCGGATAATATGATAGTGAGACTATCAGCCTAGACCCAGGGCGTCAAGGGCCTTGCGTGGGGATCAAAGCCGTCGCAAGAGAATTTTCGTTGGCCCCATTTGCGGTGCACGCGACTAGAATCGAGAAGATGACGACTAGGCATGTGACTCGCCATATTCACGGTCAATGCGATACCGCATGCGGAGTTGGCTGTGACTGTTGAGACCTTGGCTCCAATGTCGGAACGAATGCTCGACCTCGATAAGCCGCTGTACACGATCAGCGTTGCAGCTGAGATCCTCGCATCGCATCCGCGGACGTTGATGATGTACGAGACAATGGGTCTTGGCGTCCCGGCGCGAACGGCCACCAATCGCCGTCGCTACACGCAACGCGACATTCTGACGCTGAGCGCGATTCAACGCCTCACCAGGCAGCATGGCCTGAACATCGCAGGTGCCCGTTATGTCATCAAGTGTCTGCAACTCCTCGACGCGCACGGGATTCCGCGTCCGCCCGAGCTTGCGGAGATCGACCTGGATCACGTCCGACTCTGATCACGTCCGACTCTGGTCAATCGCTGGACCCGTTTAGCTTTTTGACGCGCCGCCTGCCGGCATGACGTCCTGGAGACTTGTCGCGCGCGGCGATGACCACGTCTAGAGTCCTTGCGGATCACCCTTCAGCGCGGCGGCACCGACGTTGCGAGCCTGATCGAGAGTCGTGTGAGGTGAAAGGGGCGATTCCTCGGGACCGGTGAGCTCCTCTCCTCGCGGTGCTTCCGGCGCTCGCATGTAATACCGGTCAGTGTATGAAATATGACATTGCTAGTAGTACGATTGTCGAGCATCAGACACACCTGCCCGCGGGGGGAGCATCCATGGACGACCACGATCCACAGTCATTCCGAGAACTCTTCGACGCCGAGCCGACTGACCCGGCGTCGCCTGAAACCGCCAGGTGGGTCGAGATCTACCAGAGCCTGATCGCCATGATGGAACGTCAGCTTGAAGAGACGCGCACGTTCGCGGAGCGGGCGCCGATTGCCATACGGCAATATCTCAGCCGCGAGAACATTGCGATCCTCGAGGAGGAGCTTGGCGCCTTCAAGGACAGGCTGGGCCGCTGGACGGACACCGTAAGCGCAGACTCGAGCGCCGCGCAGTCAGAAGCTGCGCCGCCAGGAGCCTCACAGCCATGAGCGACGACACATCTCAGGAGACCGGCACGACGAGTGACGAGAAGGCGGCGCTCGAGCAGGTCGAGCCCGACCGGCTCCTCGACGGCGAGGACGAGGGCACGCCTCATCTCGATGACGCCGAGCACTGGGTCAAGGTCTACATGGAACTGCTCGAGTTCAAGCGCTCGGTGCTCGCGACGACCGAGGAGCATGTCGGCACGATGGACATTGACGCGAGCAGCGAGGTGCAGAAGACCGATCTCAAGGCGCTTCACGCCGAGGCGCTTCGTTTTGAACGGCGCCTCGTGTACTGGCGGGGACGAATCGCAGAACTTCAGGAAAAGGCCAACCGGACGAAGGACTGACGCCGTCCCTGCAGCGTTGGATCAGCTCTGCGGCAGGCCGTTCCAGCTGAGCAACGCCGTCCACTCGTGCTCGTACCCGAGCATCGACGGTGAGGCGGTCGCAAGTTGCAGACGCTGGGCGGCGCCCGGCGCGAAGTCGAGCCAGAGCGCGGTGAGGATGCGCAGCTGATGGCCGTGGCCGAAGAGCAGCACATCGCCGTCGATGTCTCGTGCGCGTGTGATCACGCGCCGCGCGCGACCGGCCACGTCCTCGAGCGTCTCGCCGCCGATGGAGCCGTCGCCGAAGAGTGTCCAGCCGGGGATGCGTTGCTGGATCTCCTCGCTCGTCAACCCCTCGCACTCGCCGTAGTCCCACTCGATGAGATCCGGGTCGACAACAGCTCGATCCGCGAAGCCGGCGATCTCGCAGGTCTCTCGCGCCCGCTGCAGCGGGCTGACGAACACCGCGGCGAAGCTCGAGACCGGCGAGCTGGGGGATCAGCGCACGCAGCCTGCGTCCGACCCTCCGCAGTCAACGGCAGGTCCGTGCGTCCGGTATGTCGTTTCTCGCGGCTCCACGCGGTCTCGCCGTGGCGTACGACCACGATCCGCTGCGACGTGTCGGGGTGCGACGTCTCCACGAGGCGCGACTTTAGCGCGACGGCTCCGGCGCGCTGGGTTCAGCGTCCGGTTTCGCACCGACCACATCCCACAATCGCTCCGCAACCGCGGCCGTGATGGCGTCGGGATCCTGCGCGCGCTGGTCGACCCAGAAGTGACAGCGAAGCACGGGCACCTCGGTGTCGAGCGTCGGTTCGAGCACGATTGCCGGTTTCGTCTCGATGCCGGGCTGCTCCTCAACCGCGGCGCGCGCGCGGCGCATCAGACTCCGCAAGGTCGACGTCTTCCGGAGATGCGCACGCCGACGGTGAGACGGCGCGTGTCGTAGTGGCGTCGTGTTGATCACGATGCCCGTGAACACGGTGAGGTTGGGCAGGATGGCCAGCTCACCGATCCCGGTGCGAAGCGTCGTGGTTCGCAGGGTGATGTTCTGAACTGCGCCGGTCTGGTCCATGACGGTGATCGTGTCGCCGAGTCGGAAGGGCTGTTCCAGCAGCAGCCAGATCCCGGCGAGCACGTTGCGCAGCAGGTCCTGGAATGCGAGACCAATCGCGACCGTGCCGACACCGGCAGCGGTGAGGATGACTGCGACATTGACCCCGTACACGACCAGAGCGCTGATCAAAGCGACGACGTACGTCGTGACCGTGATGAGGTTGCGCACCAGAGTCCGCACCTGCCGGTCCGCCTTGCCACGGCGCATCGCCCAGAGCACGAGCATGCGCGTCAGCCGGCCGACGAGGTACAGGATGATGAAGATCGCGATCGCCGAGAGCACGTTCTGGATCAACGGACCAACCAGGCCGCTGTGATCGCGCGACTGGATCGGGTTGCAGACGAAAGCGAACCAGTTGCTCTCGTCGCACGTGGTACTGGCGATCACCTCGCCCATCATCGCGACACCGGCGTCGGAATCGGGGCCGAAGCCGCTAGGAGGACGACCCGGAGTCGTCGTCGGCGGTCTCGGCAGTCTCGGCCTCACCCTCGGCAGGTTCAGCTTCGACCTCCTCTGCCTCGGCGGCAACGCGCACCTGCGCGACTTTGAGGACGAGCTCGTCGGGGTCGACGCCGGTTGCGAGCGTCACCCGCTCGGGAAGCGGCACCTCGCCGAGGCGAATGCCCTGGTCGATCTCGGTCAGACCCGGAGATGTCGACGTTGAGCTGCGCAGGGATGTCACCCGGCATGCATTCGACCTTGATCGAGGTGATGATCTGCTGGAGGACACCGAGCTTGAGCTCGCTGACCGCCGGCGATTCGCCGACAGGGATGAGCGGGATCTCGACCGTCAGCTTCTCGCGAAGGTTGACGGCGAAGAGGTCGACGTGCATGAGCTGCAGTCGTGCGCGGATTGACCTGCAACTCGCGGATCAGCACCTTGCGGCCGCGGCCGCCGTCGAGCGTCGAGGTCGACCAGGTGGCTGTGGCCGGCGTAGTGCCAGACCTTCTGCAGGCTGCGTGCCTCGATCGACGAGCTTCTGCGGTTCGACGTTGTGGCCGTAGAGGACCGCGGGCACGTCCCCGCGATGCCTGACCGCGTGCACGTGGCGCCCGGTCTCGGACCGGAGGGTCGCGCTGAGCTCGAGGGAGACTGCCATTCTGCGCGCTACTCTACCGGCTCGGCCGTCGCTGCCGAGTTCACCGCAGCCGCGATCGCCTCCAGCGCGGCGTCGACGGCGCCCTCGCCGCGGGCCGGTTTGGCGTCGGGGTCGGCCGTCGCGGCGGTCTCGGGCCACGCTGCGGATGCGGCCGCGATCAGGCGCCTGGCGGCCGTCGGACTGCCGTCCGGGAGCACGAAATACGGCCATGCAACGTCGGAGACCTCCTCGCCGTCGCCGGCCGATGCCAGGATCTCCAGGGCTCGCTCAAGGGCCGCTCGGCGAACATCGCGAAGCGCCTGCATCGATCTCGGCCTGAACGGCGTCGTGGAGCTGCTGCGCCTTCGCCGGCACATCGGTCTCGCGGCGGCGCGGCGGCCCGGTCTCCTCGGCGCCGTGGAGCATGAAGATCCCGCCGTTCCAGATGGTTCGCCAGGTCTCCTCGCCGTCGCGCCGGATCACCCGGCAGACCTCCTCGTCGCCGCTCACGTCCATCCACGCCTGTCGGGCGCCGTTGCCGCGCAGGAACGCAAGCCACAGGTCGAGGCTGTCGCCGATCGGCTCGAACGCCTGCCCGTCGACCCAGACGTAGGACATCTTGCGGAAGGCCGCGAATGCCGGATGGGGCGGGGCGACATGTGCTCGCGCATCTCCCGGGTCGGTGACGAATCGCCCGGCACGAGCGGTCGCCACGGAGAGGCAGAGCAGCCCGGGGGTCAGGCCGCCGCCCCCGCGCCGAATCGCTCCTTGACGTAGGAGACCGCCTCGTCGAGCGACGTCCCGGGCGTGAAGACCTTGTCGACGCCGAGCTTCTCGAGTGCCGTGACGTCGGAGTCGGGGATGATCCCGCCGCCGAAGACGACGATGTCGGAGGCGTCGCGTTCCTTGAGGAGCCGGATGATCTCGGGGAAGAGGGTCATGTGAGCGCCGCTCAGGAGGCTGATGCCGATGCCGTCGACGTCCTCCTGGATCGCCGCCTCGACGACCATCGCGGGGGTCTGATGCAGCCCCGTGTAGATCACCTCGACGCCGGCGTCGCGCAGCGCCCGCGAGATCACCTTGACGCCGCGGTCGTGCCCGTCCAGGCCGACCTTGGCCGTCAGGATCCGGATCTTGCGCACCGAATGCGGCACGGCGGTTGCTTCCATTGAGCTTTGATCTTAGAGCCTGCGCGTAGCAACCCACGACTGACCCCGGGCCCGTCAGTGCCCCGGGATGACCGCCTCGTCGCGCGGAAGCGTCGCGACCGCAGCATCTGCAAGATGCCGGGCGACGCTCAGCGCACGGTCGGCGTGCGGAAGGTGATCGCGATCCACCCCGGACACCGCCGCCACACCGTCCCGGGCGCCGACGAGAGCCCCAGCGAGGCTGGCCGCGACCGCGGTTCCGCTCGCCGCTGCCGCGAGCACGTCGTCGAACGGGTTCGCGGTGGCGAGCGCACAGATCGCGCGCTGGAGGGTAAGTCCGGGGTCGGGGTCCGAGACATCCATCGGAGGCCCGCCGTCGACCACCCGGAGCCGGTCGAGCAGCGCCATCGGCGCGTCCTCGAGCAGCGACTGGCGGACGCGGACGAGCGACGTCTCGAGGTCGAAGCGGAGGAGATCGGCGATGAGCAGTGCCGCCGCAACCGCGGTGACCGCGGTGCCCTCGTCGGCGCCGGCCATGGCCACGCAGCGGTAGGCGTCGCGACGCAGCCTGGGACGATCGAGCGGGCTGAGAAGACCGAAGGGGAGTGCGCGGAGCAGCAATCCGGCTGCGCCGGCGCGCGACGGGCGCTCCAGGCCGCGCTGGCGCAGGTCGGCGTCATCGAAGCCACCGCACGCCGCGGCCAACTCGGCGACGCCCACCAGGTCGGCGGTGCCGGCGGCAGTCCCCGCGGCGTGCTCTCCCGCCAGCGCGCCGATGAAGCTCGCTTCGATGCGGCCGGGCAGGTCCTCGATCAGCGTCACGAACAGAACGCTATCCTGTCCGGCGATGCCGACGTCGGAACGGGCTGTTGCAGTTGTCCGCGCGATCGCCAGTAGCAGCGCGCTGCGTGCGGCCCCTGCGCTCCTCGAGCAGCGCAACTGGCGCGGCGCGAAGCCTGCCGCGGTTCGCATCGAACGCAGCCGGGTCCATGGCGACGGTGGTGTGATCGCCGAGCAGACGGCGCTGACAATGTGGTTCGGCGAGGGTCCGGGAATCTCCGGGGTTTCGGTCCGCGGCCGGGCGACGCGCGTGGCCGCCAGGACTCTCGCGGGCGTCGCGGCTGCTGTGGCGCTTGGTGCCGCGAGCGCGTTCGTGGCTCGCCAGGAGGCAAACCGGGTCGGCGGTGCGTCTCGCCTGCTACTCGGCGAGCCAGGGCAGCACCACCGGCACTGACGTTCGCGACCGCCGGTACGCCGCCCGGAGCTGCCGTCCGTCAGTGATCAGCACCTCGCGCGAGCAGGGGTTCATCGCGTCGCGCCACTCCTTGAGCACCCGGCGCTGAAATCGATCCGCCGACGGCAATGCGGCGGGGACGGCAAGCACCGCGCCGCGGTCGGGCACGCCGAGCAGCACGTCGCCACCCGCTCGCTCGGCGAACGCGGCGAGGACGCGCGGCGCCATCAACATGCTGCCCTGGAACAACGGATCCGACGCGACCCGCCATCCGTCTGCGGGGATGCGATCCGTGCGTGCGATGCGCGCAACGAGCGGCTCGAATCGCTCGACCGTGTTCGCCATCGCGACGGCGCGCGTGTCCTCGTCGCTCATGCCGATCGCGGTCCATTCATCGCGCGGGACGCCACGCATGATCGAGCCCGGAAGCTCTTCGGCGACGAATGCGGTCATGTCGGCACCGACCGGCGCGCGTAGCAGATCGCCAACGCGGCCGTGACTGCCGACAAAGCGATCGTTGCGCACACACCAGAGTAGGCGAGACGTCGACAGCGCAACAGCAGGTTGCGGTGTGAGCTGATGCTCGACCGAGGTCACGTATTCACCGATCAACGCGGGAATCCGATCCGGCTGCCGCTCACACGCATGCAGGAGCGGCGCGAGCGGCAGTGTCAGGTCGATGCCAGAGCCGGTGACGTGCAAGGCGAATCGGGCCTGATCGACGGCGACATTCGCGCCGTGATACCGCGCCACCAGCTGCAGGCGGATCCGCTCCGCGAACGTCTCCCGATCCATACGCTACCGAGTCGCGGCAGCGAGGCGCGACCGGACGAGCGCGATGCGCGATTCGTCGCCCTTGCGTTCGAGCGAATCGACAGGCCCCCGTCCCCAAAGGTAGAGGAACAGCGCATTGGGATCGCCTGAAAGCACCGCATTGGGCGAGGTTCTCCGTCCCGGCGTGACCACGGTTCGCGAGTTCCTCGAGCTTTACCGACCACGCCGCACCGTCCGCGAGGACCTCGACCGTTCCCGTGCCGGGGACATCGGTCGCAGCCTCCTCGTCACCGGCCAGCATCAACATCAGCACCTCCTCGATGCCGTCGACTGCGAGCGCTGCATCGATTGGGCTCGCCGGCCCGAACTGCGCCTCGACATCCACACGATGCACCACGGTCTCGAGCGCCATGCGCCGGTACCAGAACCCAACAGTCTGGTCGGGTTCCCACCACGACCACGCATGGTCCGAAGGACGATGCGACGCGAGCTCCGCAAGCAACTTCGCATGCTCATCGGCGAACCATTCGACCGTCTCCTTGCCGTAGGGCGCAGCAGTCACCCACTCGCCCTGGTTCGGTCTGCGCCCCAGCCGCATCGCCATCACCTTGTGGTCATACACCGAGGCCAGATGTACGAGGACGTCGCGCACATCCCACGGCGGACACGCCGGCACGGGTCGATCCAAGCCTCCCGGCGCTACCGCAGCAATCAGATCGCCATCGGCGCGGATGTGCTCCAGGTACCCCCTGAACTCCACCCGCCTACGCCGCTCCGCGCTTCGAGCTCACGTAGTCGACGAGCACGTAGTCCCCCAGCCGATCCGGGCTGATAAAGAACGCCCGTCCCCGATTGAGCCGCGTCATCTGATTGACAAACTGCACGAGGTGATGGTTCGACTCGAGCATGAACGTATTGATGACGATGTTCTCGCGCGTACACCGCTTCACCTCCAACAACGTCTTGTGAAACGTCTCCGGCAACGGCGGATAGAAGAACACCGGACGCCCATTCTCAATATGCGCCGTCGGCTCCCCATCACTCACGATGATGATCTGCTTGTTCTCCCCAGGATCCCTGGCCAAGCAATCTCCGGGCCAACATCAACCCATGCTGCATGTTGGTCCCGTACACATACTCATTCACCGAGAGATGCGGCAGCGCAGCAGGCTTGATCTCCCGGGCCAGATCACTAAACCCAATGATGTGCAACGTATCTCGCGGATAAGCGCTGCGAATCAAAGAATCAAGCGCCAGCGCCACTTTTTTCGCCGCATAGAAGTATCCGCGCAACGGCATCGACCGGCTCATGTCGAGCATCAACACCGTGGCCGATCTCGTCAGCGTATCCGAGCGATGCACGACGAAATCCTCTGGCAAGAGGCGCGGCACAGAGCGTCGCGGACCACGCTGAGCCAAGGTCGGTGGGGATCCCGGCGGAGGCTGAATAGTCCGGTTTGAAGCCGGAGCCGGGATCCCCGCCGACCGCAAGTCACGCTGATCCATATGGCGATCGTCCGCATCGGCTTCGCGCCTTACCGCGTTCATGAGCGTTTCCCTGACGTCCAGATCGAACACGTCTCCGAATTCGTAAGGCTTCGTGTCCTCCTCGCGTTCGCCCCCTTGGCCGTGGCGCGATATCGGATGGTCCCCGAAGCGATCGCGCCGCAGCCGGGCGAAGAGATCACCGAGGGCCTTCTGTCCGATGCGTCGCAGCCCGCGCGCGGTGAGGCGCATGCCTTCGTCATCGCGCTCGATCAGCCCACGCTGCTCGAGTTGATCGGTCATGCGCTGCAGACGCGAGAGGTCGCGCGCCGCATTGTCACCGAGGACATCGCGCAGCGCCTCCTCGGTGGTGCTGTCGAGTGGTTCACCGCGGTACATCCCGCGGAGACCACGTTCCAGCTCCTCGATGGATTGCAGGCGATCCATGACGCCCATCGCCTCATCGAAGGGGAGTTGCTCGTTGCCGAAGAACGAATATCGCTGGCCGAGATGGCGCCGATCGGAGAGCAGCTCGAGCCCACCCATCAGCTCGGCGAGCTGCGCCTGCAAGTCCGGGTCACCGAAGGTCGCGGAGATCATCTCCTCGAGCTGATGACGCTGCTCGGGTGACAGCGACTGCATCAGCGAGTCCATGCGGGCCATCTGCGCCGCGAGCTGAGCGAGGAATTCGTCGAAGGTTGCGGGTGCATCGGGGAACATGCCGCCCCACTTCTTCAGGAAGTCCTCGTAGTTGTGCTGCAGCTGTGCCTCGGGCACACCCTCGAGCTTCTGACGCACCAGTGAGTTGAGGTCGCGGGCCATCTCGCGCAACGCGCTGACGTCCTGCTGCGACATCTGTCCCATCTGCTCGGACATCTGCTTGAAGTAGGTGTTGACGACGTTCTGCTTGATCTCCTCGAGCAGCTTCTGGAAGGCCTGCTCGGCGCGCTGATCCATGAACTCGTAGCCCTGCAGCTCGCGAATCGCGCCGCCCGGTTCCGCCGGCAGGTTGTCGAGGTGCTCGCGGCGCTTCTTGGCGACGCGCTCGAGGACGCGCTGCGCGCTCCCGTCGGTTGCATTCTTGAGCCGCTCGTCGATCCCCTGGCGCTCGAGCCGGAGCACGTTGTCGAGCTTCTCCTCGATGTCCTTGAAAACGTTGTCGAGGCTGTACCGCTCGAGCTGCTTCTGACGCTGCTTGCGCAGCCGTTCCATCAGCTCCTCGAGACCGGCGAACTTGCGTCCATCGCGGTCGCGCCAGCCCTGGCTCAGCAAACGCCGGAGCGCGGTCTCGAAGTCCCAGCCGTGGAAGACGTCCTCGCTCAGACGGTCGAAGAGCGCGTCGGCATCATCGCCGAGCGGGTCCTGGGTGCCGTCCCAGACGCTGAAGCGATGCTGACGCGCAACACGCGACCGAACTCCACGCGAGCCCCCCGTCTCGAGCTCGCCGGCTTCATGCATGGATTCATCGCCGGCACGCGTCCCGCCAACGATCGATTCGTCCCCCGAGGCATCGTGGACGGACGGCTCCTCGGGTACCCCGCTATCCGCCATAGACCGCGCTTCCGTCGAGTGCGGTCTTGTTGAGGCGCTTGCCCAGATGCAGCCCTTCGAGCACGAACTCAAGCACCGCAACCCGCATGGCATCGGTGTCGGGCTCGCCGAGACGCTGGCGCGCGCGTTCGACACCACCGAGCTCGGTCAGCGCCTGCGCGTAGTGCGCGATGGTGTGCTGGTCGCCAACCTCGACGGTGAAGCCGCCGCGGTCGAACCGCTGCACCAGGTCGCTGAACTCCTGCACCGTGAAGTGGCGGCGAAACACGTTGTTGGTGGCGGTGCGCACGAGCTTCTCGAGCACCGCGCCGTCGTCGCCGTCCTCCCAGGTTTCGAGCTCGATCTTGCCGGCGGTCGAGGACATGAGCGCGGGCAGATCGCTGATGCGCGCAACGGCCTCACGCTCGCCGGTCCGGAGAGCCCGGCGGAGGGCGCCCGCGGCGAGGTTCTCGTAGTTCGCTGTGGTGAGCCGGACCGACACACCGCTACGCTGATTCACCTGCGGATGCCGCCGGGCGACATGCGAGAGCTCGGCGACGATCTCCTGCATGAACGCGGGAACGATCACCGGCACCGGCATGTCGTCGAACGTCATGCGCTCCTGCTCGGCGATGGCGATCTCGTCGTCGAGCGTGCGCGGGTAGTGGGTGCGCACCTGGGCGCCAAAACGGTCCTTGAGCGGCGTGATGATGCGCCCGCGGTTGGTGTAGTCCTCGGGGTTCGCCGTGGCGACGACGAACACGTCGAGGGGCAGACGGAGCCGGTACCCGCGGATCTGCACGTCGCGCTCTTCGATGATGTTGAGCAGGCCAACCTGGATCCGCTCGGCGAGGTCGGGGAGCTCGTTGATCGCGAAGATGCCGCGATTGGTGCGCGGGATCAGCCCGTAGTGGATGGTGAGCTCGTCACTGAGGTAGCGCCCCTCGGCCACTCGGATGGGGTCGACCTCGCCGATCAGGTCGGCGATCGACGTGTCCGGGGTGGCGAGCTTCTCGGAGTAACGCTGCTCGGGGGTCAGCCAGGCAAGCTCGGTGGCGTCGCCATGCTCGGCGACGAGGTCGCGGCAGCGACGGCAGATGGGCTCGTACGGGTTGTCGTTGATCTCGCAGCCGGCGATGGCCGGCACCGCGTCGTCGAGGAGTGTCACCAACGACGCGGATAAGCCGCGACTTGGCCTGCCCACGCTCACCGAGGAGGACCATGTCCTGGCCGGCGAGGATCGCGTTCTCGATCTGCGGGATGACCGAGTCGTCGTAGCCGCGGATGCCGCCGAACAGCTCCTCTTTGCTGCTGAGCTTGCGGATCAGGTTGCGGCGCAGCTCAGTCCTGACGGGCAGGACGCGGTATTCCGCGCGACGCAACTCACCGATCGTGGACGGGGCCTGGGACATCGCATCCCAAGCCTACACCGGGGCGGCGTATCGACTGCCCGCGCCCGGCCAGCGCCATGTCCGCTCGGCGATCGAGCGATGCACGCGCGGCGGCGACGAGACGGCCGGCCAGCTCCTCGTCCTGGCCGAAGTGGAGGTGGATGAACGAGGCGAGCATCAGCGGGTCTGTCCAGCCTTCGCAACCGAGTGGCTCGCCGTCGCAGTCGTGCATGGTGTATGCCGCGTCGAGGCAGTCACCGCCCGATAGCAGGTGGCTGAAGTGGAACTCGTGCCCGCGCAGGCGCGTGCCGACCGGACCGAGCATCGACGGCGTCGCGATGCTCAGGTCGCGGTAGCCGCTGTGCAGCGTGCCCGCCTCCAGCGCGATGTCGATGGGGATGAGTCCCGCCATGTGATGGACGGAACCGTCACTGGTGCGCAGGGTCCGAGCGGAGTACTGCAGGCCGCAGCCCTCCGCGTACACGGGAACCCCGTGCGCGTGCGCGCGCCGGAATGATTCCAGGAACGACAGGTTGCCGGCGAGCCTTGGCACGAACGCCTCGGAGATGCCGCCACCCATGTAGATGAGGCCGAGGTCGCGGGGCAGTGTGGCGTCCTCGAGCGGGGAGAAGGTGACGATGTCGGCGCCGGCATCCTCGAGCAGCTCGAGGTTCTCGGAGTAGTAGAAGCAGAACGCGTCGTCGAAGGCGACGCCGATGCGCACGGGCTCCTCCGTGATGCGGACCGCGTGCCGTCGCGGCGCCGGGTGCACCGCGTGCGCACCTTCCATGAGCCGCTCGATGAGGTCGAGGTCACAGTGCCGCGTCACCGCATCGCCGAGCTCGGCGATCGCGTCGTCGACGTGCGGGTTCTGGAGCAGCGGCAGCAGCCCGGTGCGCAGCTCGGGGATATGCACTGACTGGATGTGGGGCAGCGCACCGAGCACGGGCATCCGCGCAAGCGACCAGATCGCGTCCTCGATGACGCGACGGCGGTAATCGTTGGGAACGTTGTTGAGGATCACGCCGATGACGCAGCCCGTGGTGTCGAGCTGCTTGATGCCGAGTGCTGCTGCAGCGGCGGTCTCACCGGTGGCCCACGCGTCGACGACCAGCACAACTGGGGCTTGGATGATGCGAGCGACCTCGAGCGTGCTCCCCGGGAAGTCGGTGACGTTCGCCGGAGGATCCGCGGCCATGCCATGGCCGTCGAGCAAGCCCATCGCGCCTTCGACGATCACGCAGTCGGCGCCGATGGCGCCGTGAACGAGCGAGCGGCGCACCCCCTCCGCCCCGAGCAACCACGAGTCGAGGTTGCGACAGGGGCGACGGCTCGCATGGGCCAGGTACGCGGTGTCGATGAAATCCGCCCCGACCTTGAAGGTCTGCACGGTGCGACCACGGCCGCGCAGTGCAGCCGTGAGGCCCAGGCTGATCGAGGTCTTCCCGGAACCCGATCCCAGGCCGCCGACCACGAGCCGAGGAATCCCGACCTCCTCGTGCATGAGGTGCCTCCGGATGCGCTCTGCCTCACCGCCAGGTTGAGGGCGCCTTGATCACTCTCACCGAGCTCATCGACCGCCGAGCTCGCACATCGACGCTAGCACCGCGCGATGGCCGGAGCAAGCGCGGAAGTTGTAACGGTTGCCGGCCTGCGCGAGCGATCCGTGGGTCCTCGGCGGGGCCTGGCGGACCTCCCACGAATGGCCATCGCAAACATATGTTCTATACTACAGATATGGGTAACTATCCCGTTACCGTATAAACAGGATAAAGTCGTTTCATGCGAAGGGGACGAAGCCGGGGCGCCAGACTGGGCGGGGCGGTCCGATGAGCAGTCTTCGGCTTCTGCGTTCGGGCATACCGATCGGGACCAGCATCGGAATGGCCGCGCTCGGCTTCGTGGTTGCTGACCATGGCTTCGCAAGCATCGCCATCGTCTTGTGGTGTATCGCCGCCGTTGTCTTTGGGGTGGGGGTACTGGCGGCCCTTCTCGATCTTCAGGCCGAAGGGAGGCGAACTCAGGAAGCGGCGGAGGATCATCGGCGCGACGCCATCATCAAACGGCTCCGTCAGGACTACTGCCGCGCCCATCCGATGGAATCCATCGGCATCACCATGGGATGGGAACGTCTACCCAAGGCATGGGTTGACGAACAATTGGAGAAGCTGGGCGAGACCTGGCGGCGGGACACCTACCACTAGATTCCGGGGGGCGTCGTCGTGACGCCCCGGCATTTCGAGCCGTCAGTTGATGACGTTCGGCAAGCGCCGAATGTCGGCCACGAACACGTCGACCCGGCGGAGCAGGTCTTCGAGGCCGCCGATCATGCTCATCTGTACGGCGCCCTCATGGAGGGGCTCGCCAATGCTTGGGAAGACGGCCAGTCGTTCCTTCACATACATGCCAGGGTCAGGGGGCTCATCGAACTTCAAGCGCCACATCTCTGTTGGCTTATCTATCGCCAAGTTGGATGCCGATCGCTTCTGCTCCATCAGACGGGCGGCAGGACTCCAGCCGATGACGTCCTCCAAATGGTCGATATCGGGGAAGGCCAGCGCGGTATAGAGCATCCGATGCTTGTCGAGGTTCGAGAAGCGGCGGATGATCGCGAAGAGGTCCGCCGCCACATTCGCGGAGTGGTACGGCTGCGCCTGTTCGATGAGTGTCCATGCATCCCCGCCAATCGGCAGTCCATACAGGGGTCGGTTGCTTTCTGGCAAGCGATACCGGACCTCGTCAAGCCATTGGTCCGCCGAATCGTAGATCGGGAACTGACTCCTCCTTCCTGGCTTTTTGCCCTCCCGAAGGATAAGTTGCCAGATGAGTTGATCCAAGGCGGACCTGAGGTTATGGATGAAATCCCCAGCGATGACCGCGCACGTCTCAGGGAGTTCTGGGAGCGGTTGAACCTCAATGATGTGCCATCTGCCGTGTTTCCTTATGTTGAAGCCACCGGCCTCGGCGTGGTCTTCACCGAACCCATCGAGTATCACCTTGAGAACTTGGAGATGTTCTTTGGCCCGATTGAGCTTGAGTTGAATCCCGGCCAAATCAGCGACCGTCATCCGTTATCCTTTCCCTATGCCGAAACAGCCGGCGACCGAACAGTACACGCCGAAGGGACTCAAAATCCCGATCCCGACGCGCGGCGAGTTCGACGCGAATCTGGACAAACTTATCAAGGCTCCAGCCCCGCCGTCCCGCTACCGCAAGGGCAGGTCAGCGGACAGGGCGAGCGGCAAGGGCGAGGAGTAGGCGGAACTTCGCCTCTCCCACGGGGACGCGCTTCACGCCACGGATGCGGGGAGTGAACTCGCGATGGTTGTAGCGCCACGCGTACTCGTCCAAGTAAGACTGGAGCCACTTGGTGGACACGGAGTGGTAGACGCCCCGCAGTCCACCCTTGACGAGCGACCAGAACCCCTCGATGGTCTGGGTGTGGACGTCCCCATCGACGTACACCTTGGCCGAATGGTTGATCCGGTAGTGCGCGGCAACTTCGAGGCCTTCGAGCAAGTCGTAGATGCGGTACTCGTCGGTGAAGATCGTCGTGGACGGGAGCAGGTGGACGCGAGCGAGCCGCGACGCTTCGATCATGTTGGCGGCAGGGACGTACTTGACGACGACCTTGCCCTGGCGCTGGACGGCACCCATGACCACGCGCTCGTTGAGACTGCGCCCATGCTGCCCGGGCGGGTCCGAGTTGCGGCGCTTGCGGGTGAGGTAGGTCTCGTCCATCTCGACATCGCCAGAGAGGACGACGGTCGCGTTCTCCTGCGACATGAGCGAGTTGCGGATCACGTTGAACATCCGCCATGCCGTCTTGTAGGTGACACCAAGCTCGCGTTCGAGCTGCTTCGCGGAGATACCGCATCGGGTGCTTGTGATGAGGAAGAGCGCGTAGTACCAGAGATGGAGGGACGTGGACGACTTGTGGAAGATCGTCCCCGCCGTGGGATGGACATGGCGACCGCAATGGGTGCAGGTCCACGACTGGCGACCGTCCCCGTTGGAATACTTGTGGAAAACCCGCTCCACCCCGCACTTGGGGCACAGGGCATGCTCGCCATCGGGCGAGTAGCGGGTGCGCCACAGGTGGGCAATACACGCGTCGTCATCGGGGAACTCCGCCATGAACTCCATGACAGAGAACCGCAACTCCGAGGCGGTCCCGCGAGTGGGGTTCTTCCGGTTGGACATGACGACAGTATAGCAGATCACTTCTACGGTGTGGGGATATTTACCCAGATATGTGTGATGCCGGGACCAATGTGGCGAGCACTCCCCTCGAGACGCTCCTCCAGGCCATCCAGGACTTCGTCGAGATGCCGAGCCCGGAGCAGACCCCGTGGGAACTCGGCGAGCATCTGGTGCAGCTCCGGCATGGTATCGATGTCCTCGAGCTCGACTTCGGCATCAGCGCCGCCGTCTTTGCCGCCACCGACGAGTACGACGCTCAGGGCTCGGTGACCCCAATCGACTGGATCCGCCACCACTGCAAGATGAACGCACACGCTGCGGCTCGGGCCGTCGCAGCCGGGGAGCAGGTCGGGCGGCTTCCGGCCACAGCGAGGGCGCTCGCCGCGGGGGAGATCGGGTTCGGCAATCTGTCCCTGTTGGTGGGCGTCGCCCGGCAGTGCACCAAACCACTGGGTGGCGTGGATCCCGATACCGCCACGCCAAGCGACCCGTTGGCGGATCCGGCCAATCCGGGCGCTTCCGCCGCCTCGGCTGGCCCGCTGAAGTTCGACGAGAGTTCGCTCCTGGAGTTGGCCCGCGAGCATTCGGTTGGTCTGTTCAGTGAGGACTGCGAGCGCGCTCGTCACGCTCATGACGCTGCCGCCGTGCTCGCCGAGCATGTGAGTGCCGCCGAGCGCAACCGCTGCGAGTTCATTCCCTGCGAGGGTGGGTTCATGGCTGTGCGCGGCTATTTCGATCCCATCGCCGCGGCCACCATCAAGACCGCCGTCCTGCCTTTGGCAAAGCGGTCCGGCTACGGCGACCACCGCGGGCGGCCCCGTCGCCTCGCCGACGCCCTGGTCGAGGTCGCGAGCCACGCCCTCGACATTGGCGTGATGCCCAGCAGCGGCGGTTCGAGTACTCACTTCCAGCTCACCGCCTCGGTGGAGACGGTGATGGGCCTGAGCGGAGCACCCGGGGGCGAGCTCGAGCACGCCGGCCTTGTGCCCGCAGCCACGGTGCAGCGGCTCGCCTGCGACGCCCGCGTCCGTCGCATCCTGCTCGGCCCCAAGTCGGCAGTGATCGACGTCGGCAGAGCCCACCGCCTCCCGAGTCCGGCCGCACGGGCGGCGCTGCGGGTTCGGTCTGGAGGCTGCGACTGGCCCGGGTGCGACCGCCCCGTGGCCTTCACCAGCGCCCACCACCTGATCCACTGGGGCCACGGCGGCGGTACCGACATGACAACCTGGTTCTGCTTTGCTACCGCCACCACTGGCTGGTACACGAGGGGGGCTGGCAGTTAGCCCGCGTTGAGCAGGGGAGACTGCTGGCGATTCCGCCATCGCAAGGGCATCGGTCCTGGATCCGCGCGCCGGCGACCGCCGGCGGCGGGTAGCCGTCCGCGCCCTGACTCGCGTTCGATGTGTACGCCTCCTCGCAAACTGGCGCACGCGCACCCTGGCGACGGTGTGCGGATATGCCGGCGGTTCCACCCACGGCCGGCGGTTCCCACCCACGTCTGCCTGCCAGCGCACAGTGCCGTCCTGACCCCTTGTACAGTCGCACCGTCCAGGTGCTGCGCGACAGCGGCGTGAACGGGACTTAAGGAGGAACGACGCGATCGTGCACGCCGTCATCAATACGCTGCGTTTCAAAGCGCCGGTCGACCCAACCTTATTCGAGCGGGCTGAGCGCGAACTGGCCGACCAGATGCGCGCCGTCGAGGGCTTTCAGGGCTTCCGTGCTGTCCAGGTCGCGGATGATCAAGTCGTCTTGGTGATCTTCGCGGACGCTGCCGAAGCGCTGGACCGCATGGCGACTCAGTTGGGCAATACGTGGATGGGTACGAACATTGTCCCGCTGCTTGACGGGGCGCCGGACAGGCGGATCGGCCCGGTCATCGCATCGGTCAGCGTCTAACTCACGCTCCCGCGTCGATTCGCAGCCGCTGGCAACGCAGAACGGACCCAACCGGAACTACCTGTGCATTGCTAACCTCGTCGTTCGTGCTCCGTGGCCGATGCCCTCGGCCATGGTCTGCACGAGCTTGGGTGAAGCGGGAGAGAGATGGTGAGCGACTGGACCGAGTTCCGGGTTCGAGAGGGCATGTCGATATCGGCGCGATCGCCGGTTCGGGAGATTCCGGAAGTGGCTCAGTTCTTTGGAGCGTTTCTCGCAGAGAACGATGCCGCGCTTGCCGAACCCTTCCGTGGTATCACGACGGACGGATCGGTCCCATCGCGCGACCGTGTTCGAACTGAGATGGAGACCGAAGCGATCCGGGAGGCGGCTACGGGATTTCTAGATTTGCTGGATACATCGACGCGCTCGCGTTTGAGCTTTCCGTTTGAGTCCAACCTGTGGCGCTCATGGTTCAACCCACACATCAACGTGTATCGACATGGGGTCATGCTCGAGGATCTGTCGACTCCTCAACGGGACGCCTTCCTCGACGTGCTTCGCGCCACGTTGTCGAAGCGTGGCTATGCGCAGGCTCGCGACATCATGCGCCTCAATGATCTGCTTGCCGAATTGACCGATCGAGCAGACGACTACGGTGAGTGGCCGTATTTCGTTTCCTTCTTTGGCACGCCCGCCGATGTGTCGTGGGGATTTCAACTCGACGGACACCACCTTGCACTCAATTGCGTCGTTGTCGGTGACCAACTGGTGATGACCCCGAGCTTTATGGGTTCGGAGCCGTGCGCAGGACGGGCAGGCCGCTTTGCCGGAATCCGAGTGCTCGATGTCGAGGAGCGTGTCGGCCTTGACCTGATCCATTCGCTCGATGCCGATCAGCAACATGCTGCGATCCAGTTCACATCAATCATGCCGGGCGCGATCCCATCTCATTTGCGGCACCCGGTCGACAACCTGACGCAGGCAGGCGCGTTTCGCGACAACGCGGTAATTCCGTACCGCGGTATCCGTGCCGACAGCCTCTCCGACGAGCAACGGGGCAGATTGGCAGACGCGATCGCGGCCTATGTCGGGTGGGCGAGCGACGCGTACGTACGAGTGAAGATGAGCGAGGTCACGGCCCATCTCGACGAGACCTGGTTCGCCTGGATGGGAGGTATTGGCTCAACCGACCCGTTCTACTACCGGCTGCACAGCCCAGTCGTGCTGATCGAGTTCGAGCACCTGCCCGGTGTTGCCTTCGACAATCCCGATCCGTCGCGGCATCACATCCACACCATCATTCGAACACCGAACGGCGGTGACTACGGTGCCGACCTCCTTGCCGAGCACCACACGCGCTTCGAACACCAGGCAACCCGTCAAGCCTGAATCCGTTCAGAGTCACCTGCCGAACGGCGGCGCAACTGGGACTTGTGGAGGAACGATGTGGCCGGAAATCAATGGCCGTTGATCCGGGGTGAGCGTGTATCCCTGATCGCGGATCTCGAGAATGTGACCGACACGAAGTGGGCAATGCAATCGTTGTGCTCCGCGTGGACCGTTCGCGATGTCCTGGCACACATGACGACGACAGCGAAGATGACTCCCGGACGGTTCTTCGGCAGGCTCGCCGGCAGCGGCTTCCGTTTCAACGCGATGAACGACAAGGGCGTGCGGGAGGAGCAGGGGGCGACGCCCGCGGACGCGTTGGCGGGATTCAAGTCCGTGCTGGACCGCACCACCTCGCCGCCAGGTCCCCTCGACGCGATGGTCGCCGAGATCGTGATCCACAGCCAGGACATTCGCCGCCCATTGGGGATCGCTCACACCTTTCAGCCGGAAGCGCTGACGCTGGTGGGCAACTTCGTCACTCGCGGCAACCTGCTGCTGGGCGGCAAGCGCCGCTCCACAGGGTTGCTCCTCATCGCCAGCGACGTCGACTGGACCCACGGCTCCGGTCAGGAGGTCAAGGGACCGCTGTCGTCGATCATCCTGGCGCTCACCGGTCGCAAGGCGGGCCTGGCCGATCTCACCGGCGACGGGGTCGCGACCCTGAGCGGAAGGATGTAGCGGGCCGGGAACACCGTTGCGCTGCCGCGTAAATAACTCTGGAAAGCGGATCCGGGCTTGAAGTCTCGCGTTCTAGGGAGTCATCGCCGTCGACGTCACGACCGGGCCGACCACCTGACCACTCAGCGCCACCGCACGCGCCGGACGAAGATCGCGCAGGCGGGCACGGACGCGCTGGAAGCCCTGGAAGCTGTCGACCTCCAGGCCGAAGCACGCGTCGACCAGCCGTCCTCGGGGAAGATGATCGGCGAGGTTCGGCTTGAAGAACGCAATCGCCTCAACGATCCCGGAGCCGGTGGCGAGGGTGACCCGGATGTGCTGGTTTTCCGATCCGAAGGTCGATGTTCCAAGCACGCGCGCCCCGCAGACCGCGAGCAGCGGTGCCGGGTTCCCCTGGCCGCTCGGCTCGAGCCGGTCCAGCGCCTGGCAGAGCTCCGGGGTCACGTCGATCCCCGAGATCTCGCAGTCGATGGTGAAGTCGCGCATGCGCTCAACGTCCGTGTTCTGCTCGCCCACCGAGGCCGTGATGAGCTCGCGGAACTCGTCGAAGCGCGCAGCGTCGAGGCTGAACCCCGCCGCAGCGGCATGGCCCCCATAGCGGAGCAGCGAGGTGGCGGCCCCATCGAGCGCTTTGACGATGTGGACGCCGCCCGCTGATCGCGCCGAGCCCTTGGCCTCGTCCGGGTCGAGGCACGCGATGAAGGTGGGCCTCGCGTAGCGTTCGGCGAGGCGTCCCGCCACGAGGCCGACGATGCCCATCGGCCATCCGGGGTCGCCGAGCACGATCGCCGCTGCATCGTCATCGATGCCGGCGACCTGTTCCTCAGCCTGCGCGAGCGCCACGGCAACCGCCTGCTGGCGCAATCGGTTCTGGATGTCGAGGTCGACCGCCAACCGGGTGGCCTCAGCGGAGTTGTCGCACAGGCAGAGTTCGAGCGCGAGACGCGCGTCCTCCATTCGGCCGGCGGCGTTGATGCGCGGTCCGACGGCAAAGGCGATGTCCGTGCCACGCGGTGGCAGCGAGATCCCAGCGACATCGCACAGGGCGCGAAGCCCGGGAAGATCAGCCATTCGCGGCAGCCCGTCGCGGACGATGACGCGATTCTCGCCGCGCAACGGCATCATGTCGGCGATCGTCCCGAGGGCGGCAAGGCCGAGCGACGCCTCGGCACTCCCCGCGGGCACAACCCCACGCGATTCGAGCGCCTCGACGAGCTTGAAGGCGACGCCGGCGCCTGCGAGCCCGTCGAACGCGTAGGTCGAACCAGGCAGCTTGGGATTGACGAGCGCGTCGGCCGGCGCCAGTTGGGGAGGGGAGCCGCCGGGTGCGAGCGCCAGGTGGTGGTCGGTGACGACCAGCCGCATCCCGGCGGGACGGCCACGGGCGACGTCGACGCTGCTGGTGCCGCAATCGACGGTGATGACGCATCGCGCACCCTGGGCCGCCAGTTCCACAAGCGCGGCGGCATGCAGGCCATAGCCCTCGCTCATGCGATTGGGGATGTACGGGATGACCGTCGCCCCCGTTGCCCGGAGGCAGCGTGTGAGCATCGCGCAAGCGGTCACGCCGTCAGCGTCGTAGTCGCCGTAGATGGCGATAGCACCCCCCTCGGCGAGAGTCAATCGGATCGCGGCTACGGCATCCTCCATCGCCGGAAGGCCGAACGGGTCGTGGTAGCCGCCGCTCGAGTCAAGGAATGCTGACGCGGCGGCCTGGTCGAAGCCCCTCGCCGCCAGGACCTGACCGACGACCGGATGGAGCCCGGGCAGCGGTTCGGCGCCGCTCAGGCGCCAGCGGCGCGGCGCCGGCTGCACCGGCGAGCCTCAGGCGCCTGAGACGGGCGGCGCCGGCGGGGTCCCGGGCGCGGGCGCGGCTGGGGCTGCTCCCGGCGCCTGTCCGTACGTCGCGTTGGTGATGGAGCTGAAGTCGACCTTCGGCGCCTCGGCGACCACCGCGCGCTGCGCGGCGTCGATCTGGAAGAACTCGGCCGGCTGGAAGTGGAACAAGTTGGCCACGAGGTTCGAGGGGAATGCCTGGACCCGAGTGTTGAACGACTGCACGTTGGAGTTGTAGATCTGCCGTGCGGCCTGGATGCGGTTCTCCGTGTCCGAGAGGGTCGCCTGAAGCTGCAGGAAGTTCTGATTGGCCTTCAGATCCGGGTAGGCCTCCGCCACCGCGAACAGGTGGCCAAGGGCCATCTGGAACGGGCCTTCCGCGGCGGACGCGGCGGCAGGGCCCTGCGCCTGCAGACCCACCGATCGAGCCTGCGCTACCTCTTCAAACACGCCGCGCTCGTGGGCGGCGTATCCCTGCACCGTCGACACCAGGTTGGGGATGAGGTCGTACCGGCGCTTGAGCTCGGTATCGATGTCGCTCCACGCGTTCTGCACGGCGTTGCGCTGGGAGACGAACCGGTTGTACGAGGCCACCAGCGCAAGCGCGATGACCACGATGATGACCAGGATCACGATGAGGGCTATCACGGACGTCTCCTTCGGAGCGGGGGATCGAGTGCCGGACTAGGGTACCTCGCGGCAAGCGACGATCAAACGCTCGTTCGCGGAGCGAGGTGCCGTGCGGGACGCCGACAGAGCGTGTTTTGGCGCTCAGGCGCTCGGCTGAGCGCGCGCGAGGGCGGGGATCCGGCCGATGAGGAGCGCCGTCGCGTCGAACATGGCACCAAGCTCGGTGACCGCTTTCCGGTGTGCGTAGACCATCACATCCTCGGGTCCGAACACGACGTGGTACGTCGCGTCGAGCGCGAGGAGCGTCTCGATCATCTGAGCGTCGATCAACTCCACTGCGAACGCGTTGTCATCAGCCTGCACGTCGAACCGGTCGTTGAAATCGATCGACTCGAATCGGATGCCCGGGGCGCCGACGGACCTCTCGGCGAAGGCTCCGATCATGCCGCGGGGCGACACGGTGACTTGCGGTATCTGCATGCCGAGCGAGCCGAGCACGTTGGAAAACGACTGGGTGTTCTGGTTCTTGCCGTCGCCGGTCACGTATGAGTAATCGCAGTACGTTGCAGGGACACCGCTCCACTGGCCGCGAAGCACGTTGCGCCAGTAGCGGCGATTTCCCTGCCGGAACAGGGCGAAGCCGTGGTCTTCCATATCCCAGTCGCTGCCCAATGCGCTAAGCCCATGCGCGCCGGCGAACGCCGCGATGTCGCGGATTCGCTGCTGGCCGACGAAATATGACACGCAGCCGACGACCGCGGCCACGATGAAGAAGAGGACGAAGAGGACCATCTAGTTGCAGCGACGCTCAGGTGGCCGCGAACTGGCACTATGCGTCACAAGTGGATCACCGCGCGGCTGATCCCGCCATGAGCTGGCGCAGCACAAGCGGAAGGATCCCGCCGTTGCGCAAGTACTCAACGTCAGTCTCGCTGTCGAGCCGGCACACGGTGTCGAATTCGATGTCCGACTGTCCGCCGCGACGCGCGCTGACGTGAACCGTCGCTCCCGGCGCGGCTACGGCGACACCACGAATCGTGTAGAGCTCGGTGCCGTCGAGGCCAAGTCGTTCGGCGCCCTCACCGGAGCGGAACTGGAGCGGCAGGATGCCCATACCCACCAGGTTGCTGCGATGAATGCGCTCGTACGACTCGGCGATGACCGCGCGAACACCCTGGAGCAGCGGGCCTTTCGCCGCCCAGTCGCGTGACGACCCGGACCCGTATTCGCGTCCCGCGATCACGATAAGGGGAACGGCTTCGGACTGATAGAGCATCGATGCGTCGAAGATCGTCATGAGCGCGCCGTCGGGAAGATGCACGGTCCAACCGCCTTCCTTGCCGTCGGCAAGCTGGTTGATGAGCCGGATGTTGGCGAACGTGCCGCGGACCATTACATCGTGGTTGCCGCGGCGGGCCCCGTACGTGTTGAAGTCGCGAGGCTCGACACCGTGATCACGCAGGTACGCAGCTGCAGGGCTCGTGCCCGAGATGCTCCCAGCCGGCGAGATGTGGTCTGTGGTGATCGAGTCGCCGAGGAGCGCGAGGACGCGCGCATCGATCACGTCGGCGGGAGGCGTTGGCTCGGGTTGCATGCCGACGAAGTACGGGGGCTCGCGGACGTAGGTCGAGTCCGCATCCCAGTCGAAGAGCGCGCCGGACGGCGACGGAAGCTGCTGCCAGTGCTCGTCACCGTCGAAGATGCGCGCGTACTCGCGCGTGTAGAGGTCGCTGCCGAGGGCGGCCCGCACGGTCTCGGTGACCTCGTCGGGACCCGGCCAGATGTCGCTGAGGAACACGGGATTCCCGTCGTGTCCGGTGCCGAGCGAGTTGGTGGTGAGGTCGATGTCGAGGCGCCCGGCGAGCGCGTACGCAACCACGAGAGGCGGAGACGCCAGATACGCGGCACGCACCTGCGGATGGATGCGGCCCTCGAAGTTGCGGTTGCCGCTGAGCACCGCCGCGACGGTGAGATCCTCGGCATCGATACGCTCGGCAACCCTCTCGGGCAGCGGCCCGCTGTTCCCGATGCACGTTGTGCACCCGTACCCGACTAGGTTGAAGCGGAGCTGCTCGAGCGAGCCGAGCAGTCCCGCGCGCTCGAGGTAGTCGGTGACCACACGGGATCCGGGTGCGAGTGACGTCTTCACGTAATCCGGAGGCATCAGCCCGCGCGCGACCGCGTTGCGCGCGAGCAACCCCGCGGCCACCATCACAGCCGGGTTGGACGTGTTGGTGCACGACGTGATGGCCGCGATCACGACGGACCCGTCGCGGACCAGGTAGGAATCGGGTGGCCCGTTGGGGATCGGTTCCTCAACGACGGCGTCGGGATCGATCCCACCCTCTTCTTCGAGGCGGGTCACCTCGTCTTCCTCGCTTCCGATCCCCGAGGTCGGGTCGGGGCGCTCCGCCCACACGTTCGTGAAGGACTTCCAGACGTTGGGGAGGGCGACGCGATCCTGCGGCCGCTTCGGCCCGGCGACGCTCGGCACCACGCTCGCCAGATCCAGCTCAACCATCTCGCTGAACATCGGCGTCTCCGAGTCGTCGGTGCGGAACATGCCCTGTTCCTTCGCATAGCGCTCGATCAGGTCGATGTGTTCGGCGTCGCGCCCGGAGGCGCGCAGGTACTCCAGGGTTCGGGCGTCGACCGGGAACAGCGATGCCGTGGCACCGAACTCCGGAGACATATTGGACAGCGTGGCTCGGTCGGGCACCGACATCGAGCTCAACCCGGTCCCGCAGAACTCGACGAACTTGTTGACCACGCCGTGCTTGCGGAGCATCTCGGTCAGCGTGAGCACGAGGTCGGTTGCCGTCGTGCCCGCGGGCAGGGCGTTGTTGAAGCGGACGCCCACCACCACCGGCGCCAGCAGGAAGAGCGGCTGGCCGAGCATGCATGCCTCGGCCTCGATGCCGCCGACTCCCCAGCCGAGCACGCCGATTCCGTTGACCATCGGGGTGTGCGAGTCCGTCCCGACGAGGGTGTCCGGCAAGGCCGTGCGAACCCCGTCGATCTCGCGGACCTGCACCACCTGGGCAAGGTATTCGAGGTTGATCTGATGGACGATCCCCATGCCGGGAGGGACGACCCGGAAGTCCTTGAATGCCTGCTGGGCCCAGCGCAGGAGCGAGTAGCGCTCACGATTGCGCTCGTACTCGCGCGCGATGTTGCGTTCGTACGCCTCGCGGTTGCCGAAGGCGTCGACCTGCACCGAATGATCGATAACGAGGTCCACGGGCACCTGCGGATCGATGCGCATGGGGTCGCCGCCCTCGCGAGCAACCGCCGAACGCATGGCGGCGAGGTCGACCACCGCCGGGACGCCCGTGAAATCCTGGAGCAGGACGCGGGCGGGCATGAAGGCGCGTTCGCGATCGGTGGCGGAGACAGTGCCGTCCCACCTCGCAATCGCCTCGACATCGCCGTCACGCACCGACGGAGCAGCCGCGTTTCGCACGCTGTTCTCGAGCAGGATCTTCAACGTGACCGGGAGCCGCGAGATATCGCCCACGCCTCGCTCGTCGAGCGCGGCGAGGCGGTGGTAGGTAACTCCCGGCAGCAGCTCCGCGCGGGTGCCGAAGGGATCAATGCCAGCCATGACCAATCCATCTTCGCACCCGAAAGCGCCGGCCCGACCACGACACCCCAACACGCGCGGCTATTCTTCGTGTCCTGACAACGGCTTTCTCAGAGGGTTTCATCGGTGGCAAGCAGCCGGAGAACTGACATACGCCCGGAGCACCAGCTCTATCACGAGTACTCGACCGACGTCGACCAGGCCCGGACCAATGTCCACTACGAGCAGCCGCCGGAATTCTTTCTCCTCATCACCGGCGGCGAGTGGAACGTCTACTCGGCCAACCTCTGGGACCCCGGGACCGAGGACGACACGGCGTCACAGCAGGCCAAGCTCGATCTCATAGCCCGGCTCGCGGGCCTCGAGAAAGGCATGCGACTCATCGATGTCGGCTGCGGTTGGGCGGGTCCGCTCACCTATCTCTGCGATACCTACGGCCTTACCGGCACCGGCCTGACCCTCTCGCCAACCCAGAAGGGCTACGCCGAGGAGCGCATCGCGCGCCGCGGTACCGACGCCAAGATCGTGCTCAGCCACTGGGAGGACTACACGCCGCCGGAGCAGGTCGACGCGATCTACACCGACGAGGTGATCGTCCACTTCTTCAACCTCGGTGGGTTCTTCACCAAGTGCCACGACTGGCTGAAACCCGGCGGCGTGATGATCAACAAGGAGCTCCACCTCAAGCACCCGCGCCACGCCAAGCTCGACCGCGGTGGCGAGTTCGTGAGCCAGATCTACGGCGACACCGGGAATTACCGGACGCTCTCAGAGGAGCTCGGGCTCGCGAACGAAGCCGGATTCGACATCGAGCGAGTGCATCACATCGAGCGGCGCCATTACGAGGTGACCATCGACCACTGGCTGGCAAACATGCACAAGCACGCCGATCAGCTCAAGGAGATGGTCGGCGACCAGCACTATCGCGACTTCCGGGTGTACCTGCGGCTCGCGCGGCACATCCAGCGCAACGTCACCCTCGACGTTGTCGTGTGCCGCCGTTTCGACTGAGGACCACGCGGGTTTCGGCCTCGCCCTATGGTGGCGCGGGAAGGGGATGGACTACAGGGGCACGGGGTCGGAACGCCTTTGGCGTCCCGCCCCTCGCTCTCGCCGAGGGGGGTAGCCTCGGCTGCGAGACGGCCCCCTCCGCTCATCCCCTTCCCGCCTTGCAATGCTGAGAGCCCTCACAAAGCGGTCAGCAGATCACGTCGGGGTCGACAGCTGCGCGAGGTATGACGTGAGGTGCGTGTATGCGCCGGTGGCGAGGAGCACTCCCAGCGCAACCGTGATGACGCCTCCGGCAAGGGTCAGGGGGCGGACGAATCTATTGAGGCGGCTTGGGAGCTCTGGGAGTGACGCCCAGACCAGTGCCACGGCGATGAAGGGGACACCGAGGCCGATCGAGTAGACCACCAGCAGGAGGGCGCCGGTCACGGCGTGGGAGCTGAGTGCGGCCAGGGTGAGCGCAGCCGCGAGGTACGGCCCGACGCAGGGGGTCCAGCCGATGCCGAAGACGACGCCGACGAGGAATGCCCCGAAGACGCCTCGGCGGCGGAGGCGTTCGGGGAGCTGGAATCCGCGGGTCCGCTCGAGCACTCCGATCCGGACCACGCCGATGATGGCGAGACCGAAGAGGATCACCGCGACACCTCCGACGATCTCCACGACCCGTCCGCTCACTGCGCCGTTGGCAACCCGCGCGATTCCCCCGGCGGTGAGCCCGAGGAGGACGAAGACGACTGTGAACCCGGCGACGTAGAGCAGCGATCCGGCGAGGAGCCGGAGGCGGAACCTGTGCCGGTCGGGATTGGTCAGCTCGGCCGCGCTCACCCCGGAGACGCATGCGAGATATGCCGGGAGGAGCGGAACCGTGCACGGTGCAAGAAACGATCCGAGCCCCGCGACGAAGGTCGCGAGCACCGTTGCAATCGAGAGCATCAGCCGAAGGTGAAGGTGTAGATCCGGAAACCCGACGGCACGGTCAGGTCGATGAGATGGTATCCGGACGGAACGCCGACCAGAAGCTGGAACAGATCCTGGCGGGCCACGGTGAACCCGGAGTCAGTGAGCGCGGAGCCACTATTGGTAATAGACACCGGCTTTCCGTCAAGTTTGACGGAAACGGGCAGACTTCGGCCCAGGCGTGCCGGCCACGATGTAGACCGTGTCGGCGGTGAAGTTGAGCCGGACGTGGCCCGTGCCATCGGCCTGGAGATACTGCCCCTCGTCGGTCCAGGTCCCGGTCACCTGGATCGCGCCCTGGGACTGCGGCGGCCCGGGATCCGGGTACCGCTGGGCCGCGCCGAGCGTGCCGTACTGCTCGTTGTCGGCAAGCTGCCCGCGATCGCTTCCCGCATAGAGCTCGGGTGTGGTGGTGTCGGGAACCGGCGTCGATGCGGGAAGCGCGTCCGGATGGACGTTGAGCAGCTGTGCCACCGCGTCGTCGGTCTGCGTGTAGTCGCCTTCGCCGAAGCTCGTGTAGGCGACCCGGCCCTGCTGGTCGAGGAGGTACTCGGCGGGCCAGTACTGGTTCTGATACGCGTTCCAGGTGGCCATCTGGCTGTCGATCGCGACCGGCCAGGTGACCCCCAGGCGTTTAACCGCCGCCGCGACGTTGGCGGGCACCTGCTCGAAGTCGAACTCCGGGGAGTGCACGCCGACGATCACGAATCCGCGGCTTTTGTAATCGTCGTAGAGGACCTTGAGGTGGGGGATTGTGCGCACGCAGTTGACGCAGGAAAAGGTCCAGAAATCGATGAGGACCACCTTGCCCCGGAGGTCGGCCAGGGTCAGCGGGGTGCTGTTGAGCCAGCCGTCGATGCCCGTGAAGTCCGGCGCCTCGGAGCGCTGGTCGACCGCAAGCACCTGACCGCCAGTGGTCGAAGCGGTGGCGGGCGGGGTCGGGTCGCGAACCACAGTGAAGAGCACCGCGGCCACGATGGCCACCGCGATGGTCGCGAGAGCGATGCGGTATCGGGTCACTTGGGCTCCGCTGAACTGTATGCGTTCAATATTCACGAACCATTACGACCGGGTCCGTGTCTGGTAGCTTGTGACCGACCTCAGTCGCAGATGAACCCGATGAGCAACCCCGTCCCTGACCGGCTGCTCGGCGATCGGAGACGGGTGGTCGTCGAGCACGTGAGACCGAGCGTCGACGGCGGTGAGTTCCCCGCAAAGGCCACTCGCGGGTTGCCGCTTCGCGTGTCGGCGCGTGCGTTCGCGGACGGGCACGACCCGCTGCTCGCCTGGGTCTGGCACTGGCCCGGCGCGCGACCGCTCACGCCCGATGCCCCGCCGTCCGGGATGGTCGAGGTGCCCATGGAGATCGAGCCACAGGACATGTTCGGCGCGTGGATCAAGCCTCGGAGGCTGGGAGCGTGGAGCTTCGCGGTGGTCGGCATCCTCGACGTCTGGGGTGGTTTCGCGCGCGGCCTGAGCATCCGCTTCGAGGCCGGCGTCGACGTGGAGCTCGATCTCGCAGACGGCGCCGCGCTCGCCGCGGCGCGAGCGGAGCTGCCGGTCGTGTCCAAGTCCGACCGCCGGGCGCTGACGGCACTCGCAACCAAGCTGGCGGCGTCGACACCGCCGGCCACACGGGTCCAGCTGGCCACGCGCGACGCCACCATGGGGTTGATGCGGCGGACGGCCGACCTGAGCCACGCAACGATCGCGGGCCCGTACCAGCTCTGGGTCGAACGTGAGATCGCCGGCTATTCGTCCTGGTACGAGATGTTCCCTCGATCGGAGGGGGCCGTACCGCCCAGGAGCGGCACGTTCAAAGCCGCCCAGCAGCGGCTTCCCGCAATCGCGGCGATGGGATTCTCAGTCCTCTATCTGCCCCCGATCCATCCGATCGGCGAGACCCATCGCAAGGGACCGAACAACGTGACCGTGACCTCACCGGGCGACCCGGGAAGCCCCTGGGCGATCGGCGGGGCGGCGGGCGGCCATACCGCGGTTGACCCGGGCCTTGGGACCATCGATGACTTCGATGAGTTCGTCGCCGCGGCCCAGGATGCCGGCCTCGAGGTCGCCCTCGACTACGCGTTGCAGGCGAGCCCCGATCACCCCTGGGTCACCGAGCATCCGGAGTGGTTCCGCCACCGCTCGGACGGCTCGATCCGCTACGCGGAGAACCCTCCCAAACAGTACCAGGACATCTATCCGCTCGACTTCGAAAGCGAGGATGCGGCGGGGCTCTGGCTCGCGCTGCGCGACGTGATGCGCTTCTGGATCGGTCACGGCGTGCGCATCTTCCGGGTCGACAACCCGCACACCAAGGCGTTCCCCTTTTGGGAGTGGCTGATCGCCGAGATCCGCCGGGAGTCCCCCGATGTGGTGATGCTTGCCGAGGCGTTCGTTCGCCCGGCGGTGATGCAGCGGCTCGCCAAGATCGGCTTCTCGCAGTCGTACACGTACTTCACGTGGCGCAACACCGTCTGGGAGCTGAGCCAGTACCTGACAGAGCTGTCGCAAACTGAGCTGGTCGACTGGTTCCGGCCGAACTTCTGGGTGAACACGCCGGACATCCTCCACGCCACGCTCCAGAACGGTGGTCCGGCCGCCTTCAGGCTCCGTGCCGTCCTCGCTGCGATCACCTGCCCGTCGTGGGGGATGTACAGCGGCTACGAGCTCTGCGAAGGCGCCGCCGTCCGCGAGGGCAGCGAGGAATATCTCGAACTCGGAGAAGTATCAGCTCCGGCCTCGCGACTGGTCGAGCCCGGCATCGATCGCTCCGTTCATCACGCGGCTCAATCAGATCCGCGATGACCACCGCGATGCGGTTGCACAGCTGAGCACGTTGCGCCTGCACCACATGACCGATGACTGGATGCTTTGCGTCTCGCGGTCCACGCCGGGCAAAGAGGATGTGATCATCCTCATTGTCAACCTGGATCCCCATCATCCACGGGAGGCGAGCACGTGGCTGGACCTCGGCGCGCTCGGCGTCGCCGCAGACCGGCCGTTCGAGGTACACGATGAGCTCGGAGGTGAAACGTACACGTGGCACGGCGCGGTGAACTACGTTCGGCTCGACCCAGCATGGCTACCCGCGCACGTCCTGCACGTGCGTCAACCACGATGACCGCGCGCACGGCGCTCATCGATGACCCGCTCTGGTTCCAGAAAGCAGTCTTCTACGAGCTGTCTGTCCGTGCGTTCCATGACGACAACAACGACGGCATCGGCGATTTCGCAGGCCTGATCGGCAAGCTCGAGTATCTCGAATGGCTCGGCGTCGACTGCGTGTGGCTCCTGCCCTTCCAGCAGAGCCCGCTGCGCGACGGTGGTTACGACATCTCCGACTACCGCACCGTGCTGCCGGATTACGGCACCGTCGAAGACGTCGCCGTGCTGGTGAAGGAGGCGCACCGTCGCGGGATACGGGTGATCATGGACCTGGTCATCAATCACACGAGCGACCAGCATCCATGGTTCAAGGACGCCCGCTCGTCACCGAACAGCGAGTATCGCGACTGGTACGTCTGGTCGAGCACGAAGAACAAGTTCACTGAAGCGCGGATCATCTTCCTGGACACGGAGACATCCAACTGGACGTGGGACGACGACTCCGGCGCGTACTACTTCCATCGCTTCTTCAGCCACCAACCCGATCTGAACTACGACAACCCGCGGGTGCGCGCCGAGATCGTCGACGTCTGCAGGTTCTGGCTCGACCTGGGTATGGACGGCTTCCGCCTCGATGCCGTGCCATATCTGTTCAAGCGCGAGGGGACCAACTGCGAGAACCTGCCCGAGACCCACGCGTTCCTCGCCGAGCTGCGGGCCACCATCGACGCGGAGTACTCGGGCAAGGTGCTCCTTGCCGAGGCGAACCAGTGGCCCGAGGACGTGGTTGATTACTTCGGTTCCCCGGAGCGTCCGGAGTGCCACATGTGCTTCAACTTCCCATTGATGCCGCGCATGTTCATGGGCTTGCGCCGCGAGCAGCGCTATCCGATCACCGAGATCCTCGACCGAACCCCCGTGTTGCCACCCAACAGCCAGTGGGGCATCTTCCTGCGCAACCACGACGAGCTCACGCTCGAGATGGTGACCGACGAGGAGCGCGACTACATGTGGGGGGAGTACGCCAAGGATCCTCGCGCCAAGCTCAACCTCGGCATCCGGCGCCGGCTGGCGCCGCTGCTCAACAACGGACGGCGGCAGATGGAACTCTTCCACGGTCTCATCCTGTCGCTCCCGGGCAGCCCCATCCTCTACTACGGCGACGAGATCGGTATGGGCGACAACGTGTATCTCGGCGATCGCGATGGTGTGCGCACCCCGATGCAGTGGACGGCTGACAGCAACGGCGGCTTCAGCCAGGCTGACTTCGCGCAGCTGTACCTGCCGCCGCTCATGGATCCGGTCTACGGGTACCAGGCATGCAACGTCAGCGCGCAACGACGCAACGAATCGTCGATGCTGCACTGGCTGCGCCGGTTCATCGCGGTGCGCAAACGGTTTCCGGTGTTCGGCGAAGGGAGCTTCGAAGCCCTCGACGCGGCCAATCCGTCGGTGTTTGCGTTCCTGCGCTTCATGAATGAGCAGACCGTCCTCTGCGTCAACAACCTCTCGCGCTTCGCGCAGCCGGTGGAGCTCGATCTGCGTAAGTTCGCGGGCATGACGCCGGTCGAGATGCTTGGCCGCGTTCACTTCCCGAACATCGGCGAGCTGCCCTACCTGCTCACCATGGGGCCACACGGTTTCTACTGGTTCACCCTCGACGTGCCGGCGTGATGAGCGCGCACGACGCCGCCGTGACCGGCATCCTTCGCGACCATCGCGTTGAAGGCTGCGAGGAAGCGCTCGGCGCATACATCGCGCGGCAGCGCTGGGGCGGAGCGCAGGGTCGCACCATCAGCCTGACCACGATCGTCGACGCGGCAGTGATCAGCGAGCGCGCCCCGGTCCTGCTGCACACGTTGACCGCCGTGACGTTCACCGACGGACGGACCACGCGCTACGCGCTGCCGATCGGCATCCGCCCGGCGGGTGATGCGATCTCCGAGCGGATGCCGGATTTCGTGATCCCCTGGGCCGAGGCGCCCGAGCGCATCGTGCTCTACGACGCGGTCGGCGATTCCACGTACATCGAGTGGCTGCTCGACGCGGTCCGCGAACAGCGCGTGCTCCCGACGACGGGTGGGGTCGTGCGATTCTCGTGCCCGAACCCCGACGCGCTCGATACCGGCAGCCTCTCCTCCGTGCGCCACCTGAGGGTCGAGCAGAGCAACACCTCGGTCGAGGTCGGAGACGCAGATCTTCCTCAAGCACTTGCGGCGCGTCGAGGCCGGAGCGTCCCAGGAGCTCGAGATGTCCGACGCGCTCGAAGCGGCCGGCTTCACGCACCTCGCGCCGATGCTCGGACGCGCCGTGTGGGAGTCCGGCAGCGAAGAGCCGTCGCCTCTGGTGCTCGTGCAGCGCTTCCTCCACAACAGCACCGAGGGCTGGGCGCTCGCGCTGACCTCGTTGCGCGACCTCTATGCCAACGCCGAGTCGGTGGGTCATCAGGATCCTGCGGAACGCCGTGCGATGGTGGACGAGCAGGACGCCGCGTTCCTCGCCGAGTCGATGCGCCTCGGCAGGGTCATCGCCGAGATGCACCTGGCGCTCGCGTCCGGCAAGCCCGGCACCGCCATGGCGCCGGCACCGCTCACCGAGGCAACCCTCAACACCTGGGCGAACACCATGACCGGCGAGCTCGACCGGCTGCTCGCGCGCGACGAACCTGCGCTCGATCCGCTGCGCGACGTCAGGAACGCCGTGGTCGCCCGCTTCGACCAGATCCGCGGGCTCTCGCCGGGCGGACTGCTCACCCGGATCCACGGCGACCTGCACCTCGGCCAGCTGCTCCGCATCGACACCGGCTGGGTGATCCTCGACTTCGAAGGCGAGCCGGACCGTACCCCCGCCGAGCGCCGCGAGCTCAGCTCGCCGCTTCGCGACGTGGCCGCGATGCTTCGATCCTTCGACTACGCGGCCGCGGCCGCGATCATCGAGCGCACTGCGCCGGACAGCGCCGAGGCGGAGGTCCTCCGGGGCTACGGCGAGGCGTGGGCGGACGCGAATCGCGACGCGTTCTGGAGCTGCGTACCTCGAGACCATCGGCTCCACCCCCGTGCTGCCCGCGCCGGGACCGTCGCTGGTGCTCCGGCGCGCGTTCGAGGTCCAGAAGGCGGTCTACGAGATCGGGTACGAGCTGGGGCACCGGCCCGGCATGGGTGCCGATCCCGCTTCGCTTCCTGCTTCGCGGCGTCAACGCATGACGGTCCAGGACCCGAGCCCGACCGACCTCGAGGCGGCGGTTGAGCAGATGCTCGCCGGTCGGCTCCGCGATCCGCACGAGCTCCTCGGACCCCGCACCGTGGGCGACGCGATGCGCATCCGGGCGTTCCACCCGGAAGCGACCAGCGGCGAGCGTCGCGCGCCCGGACGGGGTCACGGCGATGCGCCGGCTGAACGCCGCCGGGCTGTTCGAGGCGACGGTCCCCGCCGGCGAGCCGGGCTACCGGCTCCGCTTCCGCAACGACGAGCGCGAGTGGGAGCAGGAGGACCCGTACCGGTTCTCGCCGACTCTCGGCGAGCTCGACCTCCACCTGATCGGCGAGGGCACGCACGCCCAGCTCTGGCGGGTGCTCGGTGCCCGAGTCATCGAGCACCAGGGCGTCCTCGGCACCGCCTTCAGCGTCTGGGCACCGAACGCGCTCGGCGTCAGCGTGGTGAGCGACGCGAACTTCTGGGATGCGCGCACCTGGCCGATGCGGACTGCTCGGCGGCTCCGGCGTGTGGGAGCTGTTCGCGCCCGGGGTCGGTGCGGGAGTGCGCTACAAGTTCCTGGTCACCCGCGGCGACGGGATGCGCATCTTCAAGGCCGATCCGCTGGCGCAGGGCGTCGGACCATCCGCCCGGCACCGCGAGCATCGTCGAGCAGAGCGAGCACCGCTGGCGCGACGGGGCATGGATGCGCCGGCGCGCGCAGAGGCACCGGTGAACAACGCGCCGTTCGCCGATCTATGAGGTGCACCTCGGCTCCTGGCGCCGCGGTCCCGACGGCCGCGTGCTCAACTACCGCGAGATCGCCGAGCCGCTCGCGGCCCACTGCCGGGCGATGGGATTCACCCACGTCGAGCTGCTGCCGATCATGGAGCACCCCTTCGGCGGGTCCTGGGGATACCAGGTCACCGGCTACTACGCGCCGACGGCGCGGCATGGCTCGCCAGACGACTTCCGGCACTTCGTCGACGTCATGCACCGCAACGGCATCGGGGTGATCCTCGACTGGGTGCCGGCGCACTTCCCGCGCGACGGCTGGGCGCTGGCGCGCTTCGACGGCACGCCGCTCTACGAGCACGGCGACCCGCGCCGCGGCGAGCACCCGGACTGGGGCACGTACGTCTTCAACTACGGCCGCAACCAGGTGCGCAACTTCCTGGTGGCCAACGCCCACTACTGGGCGGAGGAATTCCACATCGACGGGCTGCGCGTCGACGCGGTCGCCTCGATGCTCTACCTCGACTACTCGCGCCAGCCCGGGCGCGTGGGTGCCGAACATCCACGGCGGCAAGGAGAACCTCGAGGCGATCGCCCTGCTGCGCGAGGTCAACGACTCGCTGCACGCGCGCAAGTCGGGGGTGCTCACCATCGCCGAGGAGTCGACCACCTGGCCGGGGGTGACCCGCTCCACGGCGAGCGGCGGGCTCGGCTTCGACTTCAAATGGAACATGGGCTGGATGCACGACACGCTCGACTACCTGCACAAGGATCCCGTCTACCGGCGGTACGCGCATCACCAGATGACCTTCGGGCTCATGTACGCGTGGTCGGAGCGGTTCATCCTGCCGCTCTCGCACGACGAGGTCGTGCATCTCAAGGGGTCGCTGCTCGGCAAGATGTCCGGCGATCCCTGGCAAGCGTTTCGCCAACCTTCGCGCCCTGTTCGGGTGGATGTGGGCGCACCCCGGCAAGAAGCTCCTCTTCATGGGCGGCGAGCTCGCCGACGAGCGCGAGTGGGCCCACGAATCCGAGCTCGACTGGAGGCTGCTCGACGATCCCGCCGCACGCCGGCGTGCACCAGCCTGATGGTCGACCTCGGCGCGCTCTACACGGCGGTGCCGGCGCTCTGGGAGCTCGACGAGAGCCCCGAGCGGGTTCGAGTGGATCGACGCCGGCAACGCGGACCAGAACGTGCTCAGCTTCGTCCGCCGCGACGCCCACGGCATCCCGGGCATCGCCTGCATCGCCAACTTCGCCCCGGTGGTCCGGTACGACTTCCGGGTGGGCCTCCCGCTCCCCGGCCACTGGACCGAGGTGCTCAACACCGATTCCGACGCACTACGGCGGCAGCGGCATCGGCAACATGGGCGCCGTCGAGGCCGAGGCCGCAGCCGATGCACGCCTTCTCGTACTCGGCGGCAGCTCACCCTGCCGCCGCTCGGGGTGCTCTGGCTCGCTCCCCCGGTCGCCGATCACCCCATTGCTTAACCCGGGCCCATTGGTGAGAATGGGTGGCAACCTGCGGGCCGAGAGTGGACGAGCTGCGATGGATCGGATCTGCGATCGCATCGCGGGCACGTCGCGCCCGGGCGAGACCGCTCTGAGCAGACACGGGGGTGACCCACGACCATGAACACCGACGAAGCCCGCACCCGGCTGCTGACCGAGCGCGCCCGGATCGAAGAGCTTCGCATCGCCGCGAACCGGCTCACCGCCGACGCCCAGGAGGCGACCGAGCGCGAGCTGTCCTCGGCCGAGCAGCACCCCGCCGAGCTCGCCAGCGAGACGATCGGCCTCGAGATCGACCACAGCGTCCTGCAGCACGCCGAACTGGAGCTCGCCGAGCTCGAGGCGGCGGTCAAGCGCGTCGACATCGGCTCGTACGGCAACTGCGAGGCGTGCGGCAAGCCGATCAGCGAGGCTCGGCTCGAGGCGATCCCGACGGCTCGCTTCTGCATCGAGGACCAGGCGAAGCACGACAAGAACGGGCGGCGCAACGGGCGTTAGCCAGTCGGGCTCAACGTCGCACTCTCTCGCGACGGCGCTGAGCGGCGCAGGCCGCGACTCAGTGCCGGAAGTGGCGTTCCCCGGTCGAGCACGACCGCCATCCCGAGCGCATCGGCGGCCTCGGTGACCTTCGGGTCGTTCTTGCTGCCGCCCGGATGGATGACCGCGCGCACCCCGGCGTTGCCGAGGGTCTCGAGGCCGTCGGGCATCGGGAAGAACGCGTCCGACGCTGAGACGGCGCCGGCAGGCTCGATCGCCGGCTCGCGCCACCGCGAGCTCCGACGACTTCGACGCGCGACATCTGACCGGCGCCGACGCCGACCGCCATGCCGTCGCGGACGATGACCACCGCGTTGGACTTGACGTGCCGGCACACCCGCCAGGCGATCAGCAGGTCGCGCCACTCCGCCTCGTCGGGCTGACGGGCGCTCACCACCGTCATGGTCGACGCGGTCGGTGACCACACGGTCGCGCGTCTGGACGAGCAGGCCGCCGTCGATGCTGCGGACGTCGAGCGGCTCCGCGCAGCGACGGCCGGTCGACGATGAGCACCCGGATCCGCGGCTTGGTGGCGAGATGCGCCGCTGCGTCGTCGTCGATGCCGGGACAGACCACCGCTTCGAGGAACGTCTCGGTGAGCGCGGTCGCGGTCGCGAGGTCGAGCGGCCGGTTGATCCCGACGATGCCGCCGTACGCGGCGCGCGGATCGCACTCGTAGGCGCGGCGGTAGGCGTCGACAGCGGTCTCGCCGACCGCGAAGCCGCACGGGTTGGTGTGCTTGATCACGCACGCCGCCGGCTCGTCGAACTCGGCGACCAGCGCTCGCGCCGCGTCGACGTCGAGCCAGTTCGTGAAGGACAGCGCCGCCCCCTGCAGCTGGCGCGCGTGCGCCATGCCGCCCGGTGGTCCCGGGACCGCGTAGAGCGCGCCGCGCTGGTGCGGGTTCTCGCCGTAGCGAAGCTCGTGCAGTCGCGCGCCGCCGACGGTCAGCTCCGCGCGGCAGCGTCTCGTCGGCCGTCGCCGCTGCGCAGCCACGCCGCCACCTGCGTGTCGTACGCGGCGACGTGCGCGAACGCCTCGGTGGCCAGCCGGTGGCGCGTCGCGATCGATACGCGACCCGTGCTCGCGCAGCTCGTCGAGCACGGTCTCGTACTGCGACGGCGAGACGACCACGGCGACCGAGTCGCGATTCTTGGCGGCGGCGCGGATGAGCGTGGGGCCGCCGATGTCGATGTTCTCGACGATCGTGTCCTCATCCGCGCCGCTCGCGAGGGTCTCCGCGAACGGGTACAGGGACGAGACCACGAGGTCGATCGGCTCGAAGCGGCTCTCGGCGAGCTGGCGCATGTGCTCGGGGTCGTCGCGGCGGGCGAGGATGCCGGCGTGGATCGCCGGGTGGAGCGTGCGGACGCGCCCGTCGAGCATCTCCGGGAAGCCGGTGATGTCGGCGACCGACTGCACCTCGATGCCCGCGTCGGCGAGCGCGCGGCTGGTGCTGCTGGTCGCGACCAGGTCGTACGCCGTGCTCGACCAGGCCGCGCGCGAACTCGATGAGGCCGGTCTTGTCGCTCACCGAGAGCAGCGCTCGCATGCTCATACCGATGCCGGCGCGGGAGCGGGCAGCACCCGGACGCGGTTGCCGTCGCGACGCGAGCCGGCCGGTGCACCAGAGCGCCACCGCCCGCGGGAGCAGCTCCCACTCGCGCTCGTGGATGCGCTGGCGCAGCGTCGCGGCGTCGTCGTCCATCTCGACCGGGACGGCGGCCTGCAGGACGATCGGTCCGCCGTCCGCCTCGCCGCGTTCGAGCAGCTGCACGGTGCAGCCGGTCACGCGGACGCCCCGTGCGAGCGCCCGCTCGACCGCGTCCATGCCCCCGCGAAGGCCGGGCAGCAGCGACGGATGCACGTTGAGGATGGCGTCCGGGTAGGCGTCGAGGAACTCGTCGCTGAGGATGCGGTCGTACCCGGCGCACACGACGAGCCGCACTCCGGCGGCCTGGAACCGCGCGCGGATCTCGCGGTCCCGGGCGCGCGGCGTCGCCGCCGAAGTCCGACTGCGGCAGCGCCACCGCGGGCACGCCCCAGCCCGAGCGCGACGTCGAGCGCGCGCGCGCTGCGCCGGTTCGAGACCACCAGCGCGACCCGCGCCGGGAAAGCCGGGGCCCGTGCACGCCTGGAGCAGCGCATCGAGGTTGGTCCCGGCTCCGGACACCAGCACCCCGATGGGGGTACGTTCGCTCACCGGAGGATGACCCGCCGTGTGCCCGACTGCGGAACCACCTCGCCGATGCGCCAGACCGGGATGCCGGCGGCCGCGGCGATCGCGGGGACGTCGGCGGGAACGATCACCACCATCCCGACACCCATGTTGAAGGTGCGCCACATCTCCTCGAGATGGACGCCGCCGGCCTGCTGGATGGCGGTGAAGATCGGCGGAATGTTCCAGGTGGACCGTTCGATGGTCGCCGCGAGCCCTTCCGGGAGCACGCGCGGCACGTTGTCGATCACGCCGCCGCCGGTGATGTGCGCCATGGCACGGATGTCGGTCAGGCGCGCGCAGCTCGCGGATCGCGTGGAGATAGCAGCGATGCGGCTCGAGCAGGAGGTCGACGAGCGGCCGGTCGGTGCCCGGGCAGGACGTCGGACCACTGCAGCTCGTGCTCGGCGACGATGTGGCGCACCAGCGAGTAGCCGTTGGTGTGCAGGCCGCTGCTCGGCAGCGCGAGGAGGACGTCGCCCGCCTGCGACGCGGCTGCCGTCGATGATCGCCGAAGCCGTCGACCGAGCCGACGATGAAGCCCGGCGATGTCGTAGTCGCCAAGCGCGTAGACGCCCGGCATCTCCGCGGTCTCGCCGCCGATCAGCGCGCAGCCCGGCGCCGCGGCAGGCCTCGGCGATCCCCTCGATGAGCTCGGCCAGCTGCTCCGGGACGAGCTTGCCGGTGGCGTAGTAGTCGAGGAAGAAGAGCGGCTCGGCGCCGCAGCAGAGGATGTCGTTGACGCAGTGGTTGACGAGGTCGATGCCGATCCCGCGGTGGCGCCCGGTGGCGATCGCGACCTTGACCTTGGTGCCCACCGAATCGGTGCTCGAGGCGAGCACGCGGCCGTTCGGCGACCCCGGCTCGAGGGCGAACAGGCCGCTGAACGCGCCGATCCCGCCAAGGACCTGGGCGGTGTGGGTGGACGCGATGGTGCGCCGGATCAGGCTGACGGCGCGGTTGCCCTCATCAATGTCGACGCCGGCGTCCGCGTAGCGAAGATCACCCATCTGGGAGAGAGTGTATCGACGGTCTCACATGGGACGCGGAATGGCGACGAACATCGCAGGTCGACACAGCGGTGTCACCATGTAAGGGAACACGGTCCAAGTCCAGGAATCCAGCTCCATCTCGTGAATCCAACCGACACGTCGGACCCGAATTATTTCCATCGGGTCGTTGACTGCCAGTGGGCCTGCCCGGCCCACACCAACGTCCCCGAGTACATCCGCCTGATCGCTCAGGGGCGGTACACGGACGCGTACATGTCCAACCGCGAGTCCAACGTGTTCCCGGGGATTCTCGGGCGCACCTGCGACCGTCCCTGCGAGCCGGCGTGCCGCCGCAGCCGGATCGACGGCGCCCCGGTCGCGATCTGCCGCCTCAAGCGCGTCGCCTCCGACCTGCGCGGCGACTTCGCCGACCGCCTCCCGGTGATCCCGTCGACCAAGACGGGCGGCGCGTGGTCTGCGTCGGCGCCGGGCCGGCGTCGCTGACGGTCGCCAACGACCTGATGCCGCTCGGCTACGACGTGGTCATCCTCGAGCAGCACGACCAGGCCGGCGGCCTCATGCGCACCAACATCCCGGCGTTCCGGCTCCCGGCCGAGGTCCTCGACGAGGAGATCGCCACCATCGTCGACATGGGCGTCGACCTCCGCCTGAACACGCCGGTGTCGAGCCTCCGCTCCCTGCTCGAGCAGGACTTCGACGCCGTGTTCATCGGCACCGGCGCGCCGCGAGGCAAGGACCTCGACATCCCCGGACGCCACGACAGCGACCGCATCCACATCGGTATCGACTGGCTCGAATCGGTCGCATTCGGCCACACCGACAAGATCGGCGAGCGCGTGCTGATCATCGGCGTCGGCAACACGGCGATGGACTGCTGCCGCTCCTCGCTCCGCCTCGGCGGCACCGACATCAAGGTGATGGCGCGGCGCCCGCGCTCGTTCTTCAAGGCCTCGTCGTGGGAGCTCGAGGACGCCGAGGAGGAGGGCGTCGAGATCCTCGTCAACCACGCTCCGACGCGCTTCGTCATCGAGGACGGCCGGCTGGTCGGCATGGAGTTTCAGCGCCTCGAATGGGACGAGCAGGCGCGCCACTCGACGGTGATCGACACCGTCGTCATCCCCTGCGACGACGTCATCCTCGCGATCGGCCAGGAGAACGCGTTCCCCTGGATCGAGCGCGATCTCGGCCTCGAGGTCGGCGACTGGGACATGCCCGTCGTCGACCCGGTGACCTTCCAATCGTCGCTGCCGGGCGTCTTCTTCGGCGGCGATTCCGCGATGGGGCCCAAGAACATCATCTGGGCGGTCGAGCACGGTCACCAGGCGGCGATCTCGATCCACAACCACTGCGAGGGCATCGCGGTCACCTCGCGTCCGCCCCAGGGGATGAACCTGGTGAGCCAGAAGATGGGGCTCACCGAGTGGAGCTACCACAACGACTACAACCCGTCCGCGCGCCAGCGGATGCAGCACGTCGAGCTGACGCGCCGCTTCCAGAGCATCGGCACCGAGGTGGAGGTCGGGCTTCTCCGCCGAGCAGACCGCGCGCGAGGTGCAGCGCTGCCTCAACTGCGACATCCAGACCGTCTTCGCGGCGCCGCTCTGCATCGAGTGCGACGCGTGCATCGACATCTGCCCCGTGCAGTGCCTGACCATCACCGAGAACGGCGATGAGGCCGACCTGCGCACGCGGCTGTCGGCGCCCGGCGAAGAACCTCGACCAGGCGCTGTACGTGTCCGCGGCGCTGCCGCAGACGGGGCGCGTGATGGTCAAGGACGAGGACCTCTGCGTCCACTGCGGCCTCTGCGCCGAGCGCTGCCCGACGGCCGCGTGGGACATGCAGAAGTTCGAGCTGCTGATCCCGCTCGCGGTCTCAACGCCGGTTCCGGTGGCAAGCTGACATGGCAGCGCAGCACTTTCGAGCAGACCCGCTCCAAGGTGAACGACTTCGCGTTGAAGCTCGCCAACGTCAACGGCACCGGATCGTCGAGCGCCAACAACCTCCTGATGCGCTCGATCTTCCGCATGGGTGTGCCGGTGTCGGGCAAGAACCTCTTCCCGTCGAACATCCAGGGCCTGCCGACGTGGTACGAGATCCGCGTCAACAAGGACGGTCACGTCGCCCGCGCCCGCGAGTACGACCTCATGGTGGCGATGAACGGGCAGACGTACGCGCGCGACATCGCCGAGGTGGCGAGCGGCGGGTTCACGATGTACGACTCCTCGTGGCCCCTCGATCGCGACCTGATCCGCGAGGACGTGACCTACCTCGGCGTGCCGCTCGCGGAGATGTGCAACGACGCGTTCCGCGGGCCGCGCGAGCGCATCCTCATGAAGAACATCGCGTGCGCGGGCGCGCTGGTGGCGATGCTCGGCATCGACATGGAGGTGATCGCGCAACTGCTCACCGAGCAGTTCGCCGGCAAGGACCGTCTGCGCGAGTTCAACCAGCGCGCGCTCCGCCTCGGCCACGACTTCGCGACCTCGCACTTCGACTACCCGCTGCCGTGCCAGGTCGAGGCGATGGACGCGACCACGGGCTCGATCCTCATCGACGGCAACACCGCGGCGGCGCTCGGCTGCGTGTACGCCGGCGCGACGGTCGCGGCCTGGTATCCGATCACGCCGTCGACGTCGCTGATGGACGCGTTTGCCAAGTACTGCGCCAAGTTCCGGCGCGACCCCGAGACCGGGCGCAACAACTATCTCGTGCTGCAGGCCGAGGACGAGCTTGCCGCGATCGGCATGGTGCTCGGCGCCTCGTGGGCCGGAGCGCGCGCGTTCACGTCGACGTCGGGCCCGGGCATCTCGCTGATGCAGGAGCTGCTCGGCATGGGCTACTACGCCGAGATTCCGGCGGTGGTGTTCGACGTGCAGCGCGTCGGGCCATCGACGGGGATGCCGACACGCGTGCAGCAGGCCGACATCCTCGCCTGCGCGTACGCGTCGCACGGCGACACCAAGCACATCCTGCTGTTCCCGGCGATCCGGCCGAATGCTTCGAGATGGCGCCGATCGCCTTCGACCTCGCCGAGCGTTTCCAGACGCCGGTGTTCGTGCTCTCCGACCTCGACATCGGCATGAACGACTGGGTGAGCCCCGCGCTCACCTGGGACGACTCCTACGTGCCCGACCGGGGCCGCGTGCTCGACGCAGCGGAGCTGCGCGAGCTCGAGGTGTTCCACCGCTACGAGCCCGCCGACGCCGAGCTCGGTTGCGGCGCGCACGCTCCCGGGCGTGAGCGAGCTCGGCGCGTACTTCACGCGCGGATCGGGGCACACCATCGAAGGCGGCTACACCGAGTATCCCGAGGAATACCAGGCCGTGCTCGATCGCCTCGCGCGCAAGCACGCAGCGGCCGCTGAGCACACTCCGGCGCCGCTCGTGGACCAGCGTGCGCATTCGCCGCTTGCGATCGTGACGTTGGGCAGCTGCGAGCTCGCCGTCCTGGAGGCGATCGAGCTGCTCGCGAAGCGCGGCGTCGATCGCCGACTACATGCGCATCCGCGGGTTCCCCTTCGGCGCCGGCGTGCGTGCGTTCCTCGAGGCGCACGAGACGATCGTTGTCGTCGAGCAGAACCGCGACGCGCAGCTGCGCACGCTGCTCACGCTCGAGACACCCGTGCCGAAGGAGAAGCTCGCGCTCGGTGCTCGCCTATGGCGGATATCCGCTGAGCGCCGAGGACGTCGTCGACGGCGTCACCAAGATGCTGGAGGGCTGAGCGGTGCCATCCATCGTCAAACCGCCCGTCACGCATCCCGGCCTCGAGCGCAACGCGCTCGGCCTGACCATTCGCGACTACGAAGGTGGGATGTCGACGCTCTGCGCCGGCTGCGGACACGACTCCGTCACCGCCGCGATCACCCACGCGCTCTGGGAGAGCGACACGCCGCCGCACATGATCGCCAAGCTGAGCGGCATCGGCTGCTCCGCGAAGACCGCCGCGTACTTCGCGCGCGGCGCGCACGGGTTCAACGGCTGTCACGGCCGCATGCCACCGATCGCCACCGGCGCGAGCGCCGCGAACCGCGACCTGCTCTGCATCGGCATCTCCGGCGATGGCGACTCGCTGTCGATCGGCCTCGGCCACCTCGCGCACCTGGTGCGGCGCAACGTGCGCATGGTCTATGTGATCGAGAACAACGGCGTGTACGGGCTCACCAAGGGCCAGTTCTCGGCATCGGCGGACGTCGGTTCGACGACCAAGCGCGGCGAGGCCAATCACCTGCAGCCGATCGACCCCATCTTTCTCGGCCTGTCGGTGGGAGCGACCTTCCTCGCGCGCGGTTTCTCCGGCGACAAGCGCCAGCTGGTGCCGATCTTCCGCGCCGCGATGGCCCATCGCGGCCTCGCGATCATCGACGTCATCTCGCCGTGCGTCACCTTCAACGACCATGAGGGCTCGACGAAGAGCTACCTGTTCACGCGCCAGCACGACGTGCAGATGACCGTCACCGACTTCGTGCCGCCGGCCGAGGAGATCTCGGCGACGATCCCCGACGAGGGCGTGGTGAGCATCCCGATGCACGACGGCGCGACGCTGCGCTTCCGCAGCGCTCCCGGACGGCTACGACCCGACCGACCGCATGGCGGTGATGGAGCATCTGATGTCGGCCGCGGTCGCGGCGAGATCGTCACCGGCCTGCTCTACATCGACGAGCAGTCGTCCGACCTGCACGAGCTCGGCAACACGACTGACCGCCCGCTGACCCAGGTGCCGTTCGAGAAGCTCTGCCCGGGGTCGGCCGCGCTGGCCGGGGTCGGCTTCCGCTAGCGTCACGCGTCGTGAGCGCGGCACGCAGCGTCGACGAGTACATCGCCGGCACACCCGATGCAGTTCGATCGATGCTGACTGAGCTTCGCGAAACCATTCGGAAAGCGGCGCCGGAGGCCGACGAGCGGATCAGTTACGGGATGCCGTACTACCATCTCGACGGTCGCCTCGCGTACTTCCAGGCGCACAGCCATCACATCGGCCTGTACCCATTCACATTGGACGAAGCGCGCGCAGCCGGCCTGGAGGAGCGCGTTGCCGCCAAGGCGACGCTGCAATTTCCCCTGGATCAGCCGCTTCCACGTGCTGCGATCCGCAGGCTGGTCGAGCAACGTGCGAAGACGAATATGGCGAAGCCCGGCAAGACCAAGTCGCCGAAGCGCTGATCGCGAGAGCTACGCGGGATGCGTTGCCTCTTGCGCTCCGAAGCCACCACGGCGATGGAGGCCCAGGTTGGGCCGGTCGGCTGCAACCAACACGAATGACGCGACCACAGCAAACGCGGTCCCCGTCTGCATGACGTAGTACCCCCACTCCGGCGCGATCGGGATCGTGAACGGCCAGCCCAAAACTCCGCTTCCACCGTTGAGGCTCTCGAAACTGACCACGACGGCTGCAAAGAGTGAAAAGAGGAGGGCGACGCACGACGACAGTGCTTTACGGGGATCCGCAAGACGCACAAGGGTGGCCGCGGCCGCGCCCAGCAGGACAAGCAGGACGATCCAGCCGGCGGCGCCGCCCACCATCGGACCGGAGGAGGCCGCACCCGTCACTTGGAGAGGCGGGCATCCGAAACCGCAATTCTGCACGGCGAACGGGAGAAACGTTCCCACGGAAGCCAGCGCCAGAGAGGCCAGGCCCACCCAGCCCACCGCAGCGACAATCGGCGACCGGGCCATCAGCCAACCACGACCACCGCGGGCAGGGTCTGCACTGAGGAGCAGCATTCCTGTGGCAGCGCCAACCGCCACGACACCGCCCAGCAGGAACAGGTAGTACCCGGCGTCCAGCGTGTAGTTGACGGGCACTCCCGGTACGAGTTCCGCGGGCAGCGTTCGAGGAAACATCACCGCACCGTTGAAGAGCGCGAGGCCGACGGCGGCCAGCGACGCGAGAGCACTCACTGTCGCTACGACACGCGCCGCGACGCCGGCTAGGAAGAGGGCGGCGCTGGCAACGAGAAGCGCGATGATCCAGACCGCTGCCCATGTGTCGGGGCTGGCCCAGAATGTCCCGGCCGGGAGGCCTGCGGAGTAGAACGCCGAGCAGCCGGGACACCCCTGGCGGACTGCGGGCGGGAACAGCCCGGCAGTCAGCACCGCTGCGCCCAGGAGACTCGCCACTCCCGGAAGGAGAGTCCAGCGTCCCTTCATGCTCCAAGGAACGCTAGCACCAGCCAAAGGTTCCCTCCGGCTTGGTCAGTGCCGGGGCATGCGCTCCAGCGCGTACTCCAGGCGCGCAAGGCTTTCCGCTCGGTGCGCCGCCTCGTCAACGGCGCGCAGCAGCTGAACGCGGGTTGGATAGCGGATCAGGTCGAGATCCTCGTGCACATCGGCAAGCCATTGCCGCGCGCGCTTTTGATCTGCCGGCGACAGCAGTACCTTCATTCCCCGTTCCCCCTAAAAGTGCCCCTGGATTTCGAGTGTAGCGTTTGAGGCGATCGGTGTCTATGGGCGAGTTTTCGGGGCTGGCGGCCACGGTTTGCGGGCGCTCAGCAGGCAGGCTCCAGCTTCGCGATGGTTGCCCCCGGAGAGCCTCGGCGGGCGACGAATACCACCCCGGTATCGTGTGTCCCGGACGCCAAGAAAGGAGACACGATGGAGATCACGAGAAACGGCAAAGCGACGGGGAAGGGGCCGAGCGACTGGTTCACCGGCGAGGTGTATGTCGATCAGATTGCGCTACCTGGACAGGGGTCGCGGGTCAACGCAACCAGCGTGCACTTCACGCCCGGAGCGCGCACCGCGTGGCACAAACATCCGAACGGGCAGACCATCTACGTCACCGAAGGCATGGGCCGCGTGGGGCATCGCGGCGGCGAAGTCCAGGTGATCCGCCCCGGCGATCGGGTGTTCTTCGAGCCGGGGGAGGACCACTGGCACGGTGCGTCGCCCACACGGTTCATGACGCATCTCTCGCTCGTCGAAGTCGACGACCAGGGCAACAACGCGACCTGGGCGTCGCACGTCACCGATGATGAGTACCGGGCGTCGGCGACGCTCGACGGAGAGGGCGGCTAACGTGCGAACCACCACGCTGGGTGTCAACGGACCCGAGGTTGGTGTGCTCGGCCTTGGATGCATGGGCATGACCGCCTCGTACGACATGGCCACAACGCGCGACGACGCCACGTCCATCGCGGTGATCCATCAGGCGCTCGACCTCGGCATGACGCTCATCGACACCGCCGATGCGTACGGCCCGTACACCAACGAGGAGTTGGTCGGCAAGGCGTTGTCGGGAGGGCAGCGCGAGCGCGCAGTGCTGGCCACCAAGGTCGGCCTGATCGAGGGTGTGCCTGGCCCGTCGTATGGACCGGGGACCGCCTCGCCGGGTGCCGCACGAAACGGCCGTCCCGAGCACGTCCGGGCGTCTATCGACGGCAGCCTCCAGCGGCTCGCCACCGACCACGTTGATCTCTATCAATTGCACCGGGTGGATCCGGAAGTTCCCATCGAGGAGACCTGGGGTGCGATGGCCGAGACCGTTGCCGCGGGCAAGGCGCGGTATATCGGGCTTTCCGAAGTGTCGGTTGACGAGATTCGTCGCGCGCAGGCGGTGCACCCGGTCACATCCGTCCAGTCGGAGATGTCCCTCTGGACTCGCGATGTGGTGGCTGAGGTGCTGCCGTACTGCAAGGAAGAGGGCGTTGGTATGCTGCCGTTCTCGCCATTGGGACGCGGCTTCCTGGCGGGACGGTTCTCGTCATTCGACGACCTGCCCCAGGACGACTTCCGGCGCCAGCTGCCGCGATTTCAGCAGAATGCGTTGCGCAGCAACCTCGCGATTGTCGGCCGCGTGCGCGAGATGGCCGACCGTGTTGGAGCGACGCCGGCGCAGGTGGCGTTGGCGTGGGTTCTCGCCAAGGGTCCGCATGTCGTCCCGATTCCCGGCACCAAAACCCCGAAGTATCTGATCGAGAACGCCGGCAGTGCCGACCTGGAGTTGAGTGCGATAGACCTCGCCGAGCTTGACGCCCTTCCCCAACCGGAGGGGACGCGCTACTGATCGGCTGAACCCCGACGAAGCGCGCGCCCGCAGACGACCGAAACCCAGCCGAACGCGGCGACGATGGCGATGCGCTGGAACAACCCCCCGACGTTCACGAGGCGTGGAGACTGAGCGAACCCCGCACCGGCCAGCGTCGTCGTCGCCAGCGTCGTTGCCCCGCTGGCGGCGGAGTACATGCCCCATGCATAGTCGGCGCGTCGAATTGCCTTGACGGCAGACAGTGCGGCTGCTGCCGTCACGCCCATGAATACCGGCAATGACGACAGGTTGTGCAGAGTTCCGGTGGTGGTCGTACTTGGTGCCCCTGGCCCGGGCGGGTACCCGGGGACGGGATCTGTCGGAAACAGCGCCGCCGCAAGGAGGCCCAATCCCGCGCCACCAATGAGCGCGGGGACAAGCCGATCGCGATCGGAGTGACGTGAGAGGCCTCGCGCCCCGCCGAGGAACAACGTACCGGCCACCACGAAGTTGGTGGTCTGGACGAAGCCGCGGGGCCCGAGCGCGAGGGCGCTCACAGGCTGGCGCATGGCGTTGTAATCGGGTCGCTGGATGGCCTCAGCAACGAACACCGTCACAAAGAGTGGACCGGCAACGGTTCCACATCCGAGCAGTGCTCGCGTGAGTTGCGACGACGCCCTGCTGGTCGGGTTCGCCTGCATCACCCGGTCTCCATTGTGCGTGCGATCGTTCGAAAGTCGCGCGATGCTAGCATGCCCTCGCCGGGCTGCCGGGAAGGAGCGAGTGTGGTCACCGGCGCCCGATACGTGCGTACCGGGCGCTCACAGGGAGCTTGAGCGATGCCAAAGAAGGTTGCTGCCACCACCTACATCACGCTCGATGGCTACATAGACGAGCCGGGGCGATGGTCGTTTCCGTTCTGGTCTGACGAGGCTGCGCAATTCAAAGCGCGCGAGCTGCTCGCGAGCGACGCCCAGCTGCTCGGTCGGATCACCTACGAGGGTTTCGCCGCCGCGTGGCCAACCATGCAAGGCACCGGCGAGTTCGGCGAGAAGATGAACACCATGCCCAAGTACGTCGCCTCACGCACGCTCGAGACTGCCACGTGGAACGCGACGATCATCAAGGGCGACGTCGCGGAAAAGGTTCGCGAGCTCAAGCAGGAGGACGGCGGCGACCTGCTGATCGGGGCAGCGGTCAGCTGATCGACTACCTGACCAGCAATGATCTGATCGATGAATACCGAATGATGATCTACCCGATCGTGCTCGGTGACGGCGCCAAGCGCCTGTTCAACGGGGTATCGCGCCGCACGTTCACACTCGTCGACTTGCTTCCTCTGCCCAATGGAGTTGTCGTGAACACGTACCAGCCGGCCGCGGCCCCACCGCAGTAGGCTCGGCCGTCTAGGCTGCTAGCAGGCGTGCCATCGTGGTGGGATCGAAGTTTCCGCCACTGATGACGAGAACAGTCGGGTGCTCAGCGCTTCCCGGCGGCACGCGACCCGTGAGGTACGCGGCCAGCGCCAGCGCACCGGTCGGCTCGACGGCAAGCTTCAGTCGCGTCCAGGCGACCCGCAACGCCTGGAGGAGCTCATCTTCGGAGACGGTCACGATGTCGCGGACGAGTTGATCCCCCACGATCACCTCGAAGTTTCGCGCGCCGATTGACTTCGACTTCACGCCCTCAGCGATCGTCTGCGGATCGGCTGAGAGCGTCTGCAGGACGCCCGTGCGGAGGCTTCGGGCGGCATCGTCGGCCGCCTCGGGCTCAACACCGATCATCGTCGTGTCGGGCGAGAGCGACGTGATGGCAAGGGCGATCCCGGAGATCTGACCGCCGCCGCCGATCGGCACCACGACAGCTCCCGGCGCAGGCGTGTCCTCGATGATCTCGAGCCCTGTGGTGCCGGCGCCATGAATGACATCCCAGTCATCGAAGGGATGGATGAGCCGAAGCCCCTCGTTGCTTGCGATCGCTTCGGCGATCTCCTCGCGATTGTCGAAGTTGACCCCTTCAGTCACGACCTTCGCCCCGTACGATCTGATCCCCGCGACCTTTGCGGGTGTGACGCCCTCAGGTACCACGACGGTCGCCGGCAGTCCTGCTGCTCGAGCCGCGTAGGCGAGGGCCTGCCCGTGGTTGCCCGAGCTGTGGGTCACCACGCCGGCCACATCCGGTTCCCGTTCGATCAAGCTGAGAACGGCGTTGAACGCGCCCCGTGCCTTGAACGATCCGGTGAGTTGCAGCGACTCCGGCTTGACCAGCAATCCCGGCGCGATGTCCGTTGCCAGGAGCGGCGTCCGGCGAACGTGACCGTGGATGCGTGCTGCCGCGGCCTGGATCTCCGCGAGGTGCTCATCCACGCGCACGAGCTGTGCCATGTGCGCTCAGGAGGTGACGGCGACCGGAATCTCCAGCGCCAGCTTGTCCATCTCGAGCTGCGCCGGGACATCCACGGGATACGAGCCCGTGAAGCACGCGAAGCAGAACCCGTTGCCGTCGGGTTGCCCCATCGCGCGGCGCAAGCCCGCCAGGCTGAGGTAGCGGAGTGAATCGGCGCCGAGCATGGCACCGATCTCGCGCTCCGTGTGGCCGGCGGCGATGAGCTCACGACGCGACGCGATGTCGATGCCCATGAAACACGGCCACGCGATCGGCGGGGATGCGATGCGCATATGCACCTCGCTCGCTCCGGCGCGACGCAGCTCGTCGATGATCCGTCGCGACGTCGTGCCACGCACGATCGAGTTGTCGACGAGCACCACGCGCCGGCCCTCGAGCACATGGCGCATCGGGTTGAACTTCAGGCGAATGCCGGCCTCGCGCAGGCGCTGCGTCGGCTGGATGAACGTACGCGTGATGTATCGCGACTTGATCATCCCTTCCGCAAACGGAAGGCCGGACTGCTCGGCATAGCCGATCGCCGCCGGCGTGCCACTGTCGGGAAGGGTGATCACGATGTCGGCGTCCGCCGGTGCCTCGCGCGCGAGCTCGCGGCCCATGTGACGGCGTGACTCGTACAGCGACTTGCCCATCATCACGCTGTCCGGCCTCGCGAAATAGATGAACTCGAACGAGCACATCGCGCGGTGGGCCACGGTGCGCTGGATCTTCGTGCTGCGCATCCCGGTGGCATCGACGGTCACGATCTCACCAGGCTCGATCTCGCAGATGAACGTCGCTCCGACCACATCGAGCGCGCACGTCTCGCTCGCCATCACGTAACCGGTGCCGCCGGGTGCATCGATGTCGCCGAAGCGGCCCAGGCACAGCGGGCGGATACCGAGCGGGTCGCGCGCCGCGACCAGCGAATCCTTGGTGAGGAACACCAGGCAGTACGCGCCCTCGACACGCGGCAGTGCCTCGGCGAGCGCCTGCTCGAGCGAATCGGCGCTCGTCTGCGCGATGAGCGCGCCGAGCACCTCGGTATCGCTCGTGGTCTCGAATTCGAACCCCTTGGCGATGAGCTCGTCGCGCAGCTTGGTTGCATTGACGAGATTGCCGTTGTGCGCGATCACCACGGGACCGATCACGGGATGTTCGACGGAGATGGGCTGTGCGTTGAGCAGCCGCGCGCTGCCGGTGGTGCTGTATCGCGTGTGCCCGATTGCGATGTTGCCTTTGAGACCGTCGATGATCTCCTGGTCGAACACCTGGGAGACGAGACCCATCTCCTTGCGGATGCGAATCTCGCGACCGTCGCTGACCGCAATGCCGGCGGACTCCTGTCCGCGATGCTGCAACGAGTAGAGGCCGAAATACGTCAGATTGGCGACGTCCTCGCCCGGGTGGAACACCCCGAAAACGCCACATTCCTCATGGAGGTGGTCGTCGTCGATGGCGTCCATTCGGGCCTGGTCACTCACGCTCGATCAACGCTCCTTCGTGCACCCGTCGCACGTCGGCGAGTGACACGTCGATACACCGGGTCACGCAGACCCTCTCGCCTCCGACGGAGCCGAGACTGCGGAAGGGGACCGAGTGCCGCCCTGCCAGCTCGTGCAATCGCACAAGTGCCTCCCTGGCGAAGCTGATGACGAACCGAGATTGACTTCTCACCAAAGAGTATACCGGCCGAACCGTCAATCAACCCTTCGCCAACCTCGAGCTCGTCGATCCCCACCCAGGCGCCTATGTCGCCCAGCAGACACGACTCGGCGAGGGCGATCGCAATGCCGCCTTCGGCGCAGTCGTGCGCCGAGTGGAGGAGCCCAGCCTCGATTGCCTCGAGGACGAACGCGTCCACGCGTCGTTCGAGGTCGATATCCAGCCGAGGTGGCGTGCCGGAATTGATTCCGCGTGCGATCCGCTGATATTCGCTGCCGTCGAGCTCGGCCGCGATCGGCCCGACCAGCGCAACCAGATCGCCCTCATCGCGAAACCCGGATGTGCAGCGCCGCGTGACGTCATCGATGACCCCCACCATGCCGATCACGATGGTCGGATCGATGCCGGTCCCACCCGTGTCGTTGTAGAGGCTGACGTTGCCGCTCACAACAGGGAGATCGAGAGCCCGGCAGGCATCGCTGATTCCATCGATGGCGTCATGCAGGTCCCACCAGACGCCTGCGTGCTCGGGGTTGGCAAAGTTGAGGCAGTTGGTCACCGCCGCCGGCCGTGCGCCGGTTGCGACAACGTTGCGGGCGGCTTCGCAGACCGCGATCATCGCCCCCTGACGAGCATCGAGCGCCGCGTAGCGCGAGTTGCCGTCGGTGGCGAGCGCGAGCCCGAGCGTCGTGCCGTCAACACGCACCAGCGCGGCATCGCCGCCTGGGAGGATCACCGTGCCGTCGCCAACCTGGTGGTCGTAGCGGCGGTACACGCTCCTGCGACTCCCGAGGTTCGGGCTGCCCAGCAGCGCTAGCAAAGTGTCGTCCGGAGTCCACGTGTGCGCCCACGTTTCAGCGGCGAGCGCGGCTCTGGGGCGGTTCTGCCGCGGTCCCGGCGCTGAGCGTGGCGGCGCCCCGTCGACGAGCAGGTCGAGCGGCAGGTCGCAGACCCGGTCGGCCCCATCGCGCACCACAAAGCGCTGCTCGGGAAGAATCACCGCGACCACGTCCGAATGCAGGTCCCAGCGCTCGAACACGGCTTGCAGCGAGCGCACATCCTGCGGTGTGGCGACGATCAGCATCCGTTCCTGTGAACTCGCTGAGCATCACCTCGTAGGGAGTCATGCCGGTCTCGCGGCGCGAGGCCCGTGCCACGTCGACCTCGATGCCACAACCGCCCCGATGCGCCAGTTCAGCGGTGCTGCCGCAGAGCCCGGCTGCGCCGAGGTCCTGCATGGCGATCACCCGAGGATCACCTGCGAGTTCCAGGCACGCCTCCATGAGGCACTTCTCAAGGAAAGGATTGCCCACCTGCACCGCGGGCCGGCGGGCGGCAGTGTCTGCGTCGAGGACGACCGAAGCGAAGCTCGCGCCGTGGATCCCATCGCGTCCGGTATCGGCACCGACAAGGAGCACCAGGTTGCCCGGACCACTCGCAGTTGCCCGGGTCAGCTTGGCCTGCTCCACGACGCCGACGCACATGGCGTTGACAAGACAGTTGGTGCGGTACGAACTCGTCGAAGTACAGCTCTCCGCCCACGGTTGGCACGCCGATGCAGTTGCCATACCCGCCGATCCCCGCAACAACACCGTCGAACAGGTGGCGTTGATGGGGCTCGTCGAGAGGGCCGAATCGCAGCGAATCGAGCAGCGCCACCGGACGCGCGCCCATGGTGAAGATGTCGCGCAGGATGCCGCCGACACCGGTCGCCGCGCCCTGGTACGGCTCGATCGCGCTCGGGTGGTTATGCGACTCGATCTTGAAGACGCAGGCGAGACCGTTGCCGATGTCGATGGCGCCGGCGTTCTCGCCGGGACCCTGGAGCACGCGCGGTCCCGTCGTCGGCAGCGTGCGGAGCAGCGGCTTGCTCGTCTTGTAGCTGCAGTGCTCGCTCCACAACGCGCCAACAATGCCGAGTTCCAGACGATTCGGCTCACGCCCAAGCGACTCGACCAGATGCACATACTCCGTGCGGGTCAGTGCGACCTCGGCCAGGTCCGCATCGCTCGCCATCGCCAACTCGACGCTGGTCACGGCACCGCCGCAATGGGCATCACACCATTGCCACTGACCAACTTCGCGACGCCGCGGATCAGCCGCATCCCATCCGACGAGCCAAGCAACGGCTCGCACGCCCGCTCCGGGTGCGGCATCATCCCGAGCACATTCCGCCGTTCATTGACGATACCCGCGATGTCGTTCATCGACCCATTCGGCGTCTCATCCCCAACCGCGGATCCATCACGCCGCACGTAGCGCAAGGCCACCCGCTGGTCGCGCTCCAGCATCTCCAGCGTCTCGTCATCAGCGACGTATCGCCCTTCCCCGTGCGACACCGGAATCTCCAGCACATCCCCGCGCGAACACCCTGCCGTGAAAACGTTATCAACGGTCTCGATGCGCAACCACGTCGGCGCACACCGAAACTCCAGCGAGCTGTTGCGCGTCAGCGCGCCGGGCAGGAGATGCGCCTCACACAGAATCTGGAATCCATTGCAGATGCCCCAGACAAGTCCACCAGCGTCTGCAAACTCGCTAACGGACTCCATCAGGGGCGCGAACCGAGCGACCGCTCCTGCCCGCAGGTAATCGCCGTAAGAGAACCCACCCGGCAGGATGACGCAGTCCGAGCCTTGTAGATCGCGATCCTTGTGCCAGAGCATCACCGCGTCATGTCCCGCCAGCTCGACAGCATGCTTGCAGTCGCGATCCGACCAAGTCCCGGGAAAGACGGCGATGCCGAACCGCATCAGAGCACCGCGGGCCACGCGGAGAGGGTTTCAGCAAAGCGAGACGAGGAGCGATGCAAGGTGGGGAGGACACGAGCGGAGGAGGGCCGTCTCGGAGGCCGGGCTACCCCCCCGGCCGAGAGCGAGGGGCGGAACGGCGAAGGCGTTCCGACCCCGTGCCCTCCGCAGCTCATGTCCTTCCCACCCCTCACAACGCCTGCTCGGTGAGCACGCGGGCGGAACGGCGAAGGCGTTCCGACCCCGTGCCCTCCGCAGCTCATGTCCTTCCCACCTCTCACAACGCCTGCTCGGTGAGCACGCGGGCGGAACGGCGAAGGCGTTCCGACCTCGTGCCCTCTGTAGCTCATGTCCTTCCCACCACTCACAACGCCTGCTCGGTGAGCACGCGTACAGACGCGATGCGCGAGTCCTCGATGACCGTGTTGCGCAGCAGTTGCTCGCACATGGCCTCGACTTGCGCCCGCACCGCCGCTTCGTCATCACCCTCGACCTCGAGCTCGAGGTGCTTGCCGACGCGCACGGAGCGCACGCCCGCAAACCCGAGGCGATGAAGACCGTCGCGTACCACGAGGCCCTGGGGGTCGTTGACCACGGGCTTGAGGACGACGACGACCTCGACGGCGAAGGTCATTCGGCGGCGACTCCTGGGATCTCGATGCCGCAGATGCGCTTGGCCGCTTCGATGTAGCGCTGCGTGGTGCCACTCACCACGTCATCGGGAAGCTCGGGTCCCGGATACGTCTTGTCCCAGCCGAGCGTCTCTGTGTAGTCGCGGACGAATTGCTTGTCGAACGAGACTGCGGGTTCGCCCTCGCGCCATTGCGAGATCTCCCAGAAACGTGAGGAATCGGGCGTGAAGATCTCGTCAATGAGAGTCAGCTTGCCGTTGATGAAGCCGAACTCGAACTTGGTGTCGGCCAGGTAGATGCCCACGCTCTCGCAGCGCGCGGTGGCGAAATCGAAGAGACGCAGTGACGCGGATTCGAGCTGGTCCGCGAGTTCCTGACCGACGAGGGCACGCAGCTCGGTGCGCGAGATGTTGATGTCGTGGCCATCATCCTTCTTGATCGCCGGCGTGAACCGCGGCGACGGTAGACGCGAGGAGTCGCGCAATCCGGGTTGCAGCGCCTCGCCTGCCAGCGTTCCCTTGTCGCGATATTCCTTCCAGCCCGAGCCGCTGATGAATCCACGCACCACGCACTCGACATCGATGCGCTGGGCACGGCTGACATGCATCGAGCGCGGGAGCCAGTCGTCGCGAACAGCCTCCGGAATCGCCTCCTCCATGTCGGGGAGCAGGTGATTCGGCATGATGCCCTCGGTCTGTGCGAACCACCACCGGGACATCTGGGTGAGGACGGTGCCCTTGCCCGGGATGGGTGTGGGCAGGACCACGTCGAAGACGCTCAACCGGTCGGTCGCGATCATGAGCAGTGTCCCGTCGGCGAGTTGGAAGGTGTCACGCACCTTCCCGCGCCGGAAGAGGTTCAGGTCACCGACATCGGCGGCGCGCATCACTTGCATCAATTCATCCTCCCGCCGGCAAGGCCGGCCTCAATGACGAGCACGGGCGCGGAAGCATCCACTCCTGCTCGCTGCGGTGTCGTGGTCGAAAGACCAAGGCGTTGGTAGGTCACGTCAATGTTGGCCAGGTAGGGTTCGACGTCGAAGCATCGCGCGATGGTCTCCTCGGAAAGCGCAGAGGAGATCTCGGCGTCGACGGTCACCAGGTCGCGAAACGAGCCATCGCTGTCGCGGGCGCGTGCAGCGAGCGCCTGCACGGCACGATACGCGCGCTCGCGCGGCCACTCCGCTTCGACGATGAGTGCCGTGAGCACCTGCTGCGAGAAGACGATGCCGCCGTGCAACTCGATGTTCGCTGCCATGTTGTCGGGCTTGACGCGAAGCCCTTCGACGATGCGCGTTGCAAGACGAACGATGTAATCGCTGAGCGCGCACGCGTCAGGAAAGATCACGCGCTCCGCCGACGAGTGCGAGATGTCGCGCTCGTGCCACAACGCAACGTCTTCCATCGAGGTCATCGCGTATCCGCGAAGCACGCGCGCAAGCCCGCAGATGCGTTCGCAGAGAATGGGATTGCGCTTATGGGGCATCGACGACGAGCCTTTCTGGCGCTGACCGAAGGGCTCTTCGGCCTCGTCGACCTCGGTGATCTGGAGCAGCCGGATGGTCGTCGCCAGCCGTTCGAGGACTGCACCGAGCAGCGCCAACGCACTGATGAAGGACGCGTGGCGGTCGCGCGCCAGCACCTGCGTCGCCACGGGGGCGGTTGTGAGGTGCAGCCCCTGGCACACGTGCTCCTCAACCTCGGGAGGAACACTCGCGTGCGTGCCGACCGCACCCGTGATCTGCCCGACTGCAATCTCGACGGTTGCTGCCGCGAGCCGCTCACGCGACCGGCGCACCTCGTCGACGAAGTTGGCGAGCTTGATGCCGAGGGTCAAAGGCTCGGCGTGGACGCCGTGCGTGCGCCCCATCATCACGGTGAGCCGGTGGCGCTCCGCCTGTTCGATCAGCGCGCCGATCAGCGACTCGACGTCGGCGTCGATGACCGCAGCGGCGTCGCGAAGCTGGGTGGCGAGCGCGGTGTCGACGACATCTGACGAAGTCAGCCCGAGGTGAAAATACCGGCCCGCGTCGCCGACCGTCTCCTGCACGCCGGCGACGAACGCCGCGATGTCGTGGCCCTGTTCCGTCTCGAGCTCGGCGATGCGCTCGGCATCGATGGTGGCTCCCTGCAGCGTCGAGAGCGCCTCGACGGGAATCCTGCCGATCTCCGCCCAGCCTTCGCACGCGAGCAGTTCGACGTCCAGCCAGCGTTGCAGGCGCGACAAGTCACTGAAGATCTTCGCGATCTGGGGCGGCGCATACCGGGGGATCACGTACGTTCATTCTATCGGGGTGGCCGTTGTGACCTCCTTCCCCATGGTCATCGCGCATCGAGGGGCTTCACGCGAGGCGCCGGAGAACACGCTTGCGGCGTTCGACGCGGCGATCGCCCTGGGTGCCGATGCTGTGGAGCTCGATGTGCGCCGGACCTCGGACGGCGTTCTCGTCGTGCATCACAACGCCTCCCGACGGGGAGTGCCACTGGCGCTGCTGACCTACCCTCGGCTGGTCCGGCTCAGCCGCCACGAGCCGCCCACCTTCGACTCCGTCCTCGATCTCTGCGCCGGCAGGATCACGGTGGACGTCGAGGTCAAGGAGGCCGGGTACGAGGCCGAGGTGATCGCGCAGGCGTCGAGACGGTTTGCTCACGACCGGCTTCTGTTCACGTCCTTTGAGGAGTCCGTGATCAGCACCATCAAGCGCCTGGATCCCGACGCCCGCTGCGGGCTCCTGCTCGGGCCCGGCCGGCTGCGAAGCCGTGCCCAGCGCTACGAAGGGCTGCCATTCGATCTCGCCGAGCGCTGCGGCGCCGACCTGCTCGCGGTCCACCAGTGGCTGGCTCCGCTGCGACGCCGGGGCAGAAGGGTGGCCAAGACCGGGCTGCTTGCCGAGGCGCAGGAGCGCGGGTGCCCGATCATGGTCTGGACGGTGGACGGCCCCCAGCGTTTGCGTGCCTACCTTGCGGATGGCCGGGTGGCGGGGATAATCACTGACCTCCCCCGGCTCGCGGTCGAGACCCGCCGCGAACTGCAATCCGGGGCCATTCAGGAAGGGACGAACGTCCGCCGGGGTCCGGTCACCGGGGAGCAGGTGGATCTCATGCCAGCGCACGTAACCGGACCAAGCCGACCCACGTTGAATGGTCGAGTGCGCCCGGTGATCCCGAGATGACGCTACCTCGGGCGTATGAGGACCAGCTTGTCGAGCGTGCCAAACAGGACGCCGACGCCTTTGGGGAACTGTACGACCACTACTTCGGGCAGATCTACCGGTTCGTCTTCAGCCGGCTCCGAGACCAGGAGGCCGCTGAGGACGTTACCTCAGAGGTGTTCTTCAAGGCACTCCGTGCAATCGGGCGATACAAACCCTCGGGCCACCCCTTCAGCGCCTGGCTCTACCAGATCAGCGTCAACGCCATCAATGATCATTACCGCAGCCGTAAACCGACCTCGAGCCTCGACAGCGCCATCGCTGTCGCCGATCCAGCTCGCCCTGTCGACGACCGCGTCGTGGACAGCGCCGAAGCGGCTCGGGTCTGGGCTGCCATCGACGACCTCCCCCCGCAGCAGAGGGCCGCGATGACCCTGAAGCTCGGCGAGGACATGAAGCTCGCCCAGATCGGAGAGATCCTCGGCAAGAGCGAGGGTGCGGTGAAGCTGCTGATCCACCGCGGGATGATCGGCGTGCGCCTGCGCCTCGGCGTTGTGGTCGCGGTCGAGGAGCAGGGCTGATGTCCTGGATGGGCGGCTGGTTCGACCCTGAGCTCGAGGACCTGTTTCACGACGAACCCGATCTGCTCGAGACCGCCAAGCAGGTCCGGGCGTCGCGTCCTCGTGTCGAGGCTGACCCGCGATTCCAGAATCGGCTGCGAGCACAGCTCGTCGCCGAGGCTTCACGCGGCAGAGGCGCGCGGGGCGTGCGGCGCTGGTGGCGCCTCGGACCTGCAGGCTTCGCATGGGGCGGAGCGGTGGTCGGCGCGGCCTTGATCACCGCAACGGTGCTCACCTTCGTCTCGACGAATACGGGTGAGCAGACGGTGACCGCGTACTCGAAGCTCACAGCCCAGCACTCGGTGAGCCCGAGCCAGGTGATCACCGTCTCGTTCAACCAGCCGATGAACGAGACGTTGGTCGAGCAGGGTGTTCGGATTCAGCCGGCGGTCAAGGTGTCGTTCTCCTGGAAGAACAACGACCTCGTGATCACCCCCACCTATCACCTCTCCGCCAACACCCCGTATACGGTGACCATCGCCAAGAGCAAGATCCTCTCCGCGTCGGGAGCGTCCGCCGCGGCCCCGATCAACATCACGTTCGCGACCAAGCCCACCCCGACCCCGCAGCCTGCGGCTCCGCCGACGCTGACACCCGTTGTCCTCGGGATGAACGGGACCGGAGGCTCGCTGCTCTACGCTCCCGACGGATCGGTGGTGAGCACCGCCGGCCTGGTGCCGGCGTCGTCGCTCGCACCGCCGTCTCCCACGCTGACCGCCACGGCGACAACGCCCTCGCCGAGCCCGACGGCCACACCGGAAGGGGTGACTCCAGCAGCGCCCGACGTTCCCGGAGGGTTGGTCGAGTTTCCGAGTTCGGGCACGCCCACCGCGATCGCCCCGCAATCGCCCAGCGCCGTTGCCTTCTCGCCCAACAACGGATACCTGGCCATGGCGGTCGATGACGGCAACGGCGGATCTCGCATCGTCGCCAGCCGGAGCAACGGATCCCAACGGGACAAGCTCGTCGACTCATCAACGCCCGTCACCTCCCTGACCTGGGCTTCCAACGACCGGATCATCTACACGGATGGCACGACCATCCACGCAGTGGACCTGTCGCACGCCACGGTCCTGCTCTACACGCTGCCGTCCGCGTCCGGCACCATTGCCGAGCTCGGCCCTGATGGCGCATATGCGTATGTCACGGCACCGACCGGGACCGGCGGTTCACTGCTCAACGTGAGCACCGGGTCAAGTCAGGTGCTCCAGGGTGCCGGGTCCGATGTCACCTTCAGCGACAACGGGGCAAGCGTCGCCTGGGTGGACGAATCCGCGCAGCCGGCGCGCCTGTTCACCGAAGCCGTCCGTCAGAACTCGCCAGTCGCGGTGTCGCTGCCTGACGCCACCGCCACCCCGAGTGATGTCGACCTCGACCAGAACGGCCAGGAGATCGCATACATCAGCACTGATTCCGCCGGTGTCGCCGAGCTTGTGGTGGCGCAGCTCCCGAGCGGCACGCCCCTCGCGGTCTCGCCCATCTCGAACGCGTCACAGCTCACGCTCTCGCCGGACGGCACCGAGATCGCGTTTGTCTCCACCACCGCCTCGGGCGGCGCGAATGTCGAGCAGGCTGCGGTGCCGGGGACGACCAAGGCGCGCGTCAGTGGAGCGAACATCCCCGATGGCGCCAATGACGCGCTGCAGGAATTCGTCCAGGCCCAGGTGGGCCAGAACGGCCAACCCGACCTTGCCGCTCTGGCGCAGCTCAGCACGCAGACCGCCGATGCGGCTTCCAACACACCCGCGAACCTCAGCAGGGCGTACGTCATCAGCACCTACGCCCAGTCGCAGGGCGTCTACGGGGCGAGCATCGAGCTGATCGTCGACCCGGATCCAGGGCATACGACGGCCCGGGTCGCCAGCGAGACCGTCCTGCTCGCGCAGGAGCCGAGCGGTGGATATCTCGTCACCTCAGTGTCGGCAACCGCGCTGCATGACGAGTCAGCAGGTCCGCATGTGGTGCAGGTCGCGACGAACACCGCAGATGGCGTCACGACGCTCGTGATCACGTTTGACAGCGACCTCGATCCAGGTTCGGTGGCAAACGCGATCTCGGTCATGTCGGCATCGAGCGCGCTGGCCTCGACCGCTGTCTACAACGTCGATTCCCGCACCGCCACCGTCACGATCGCCAACGCACCGAGTGGCAAGCTGACGCTCAACATCACCACGACACTCGCGGACTACGAGGGACAGACACTTGCGCACAGCTTCGAGACGTCGTTCGAAGCAGGGTCGTAGCCGCTTCTAAGCCGGCCGAGCCGCCTGGAGGCGCCACAGGGTTGCGCGCACCGGGATGCGCATGGTGCCGTCCGCCGCGGTCCAACGCTGAAGCGCACGCTGACACGCGCTCCGCACTGCCGCCACCTCGTCGCCGGGCAGTGGGTTGAGCTCGCGCAGGATCGGTCGCTCGAGAACCATGGCCGCCCAGTACGCTGCAATGCCGTCGAACTGCACGACGTCCCGAAGGACGACGGGCTCCCAGCGCGCTGATTGATTCCCGTTGGGGAGGGCAAGACATCGGCGCAGAAACGGCGACTCCATGCGACCGATATCACGCAGTGCGTCGGTCAGCGCGATCTCATGCGCCGGCGGCTCCGCTGCGTCCCATGTGAGTATCGCTGCTCGCCGGCGTGTCACTCGCTCCGCCAGGTCGAGCAGTGAGTCGCCGTCCCAGAACCCGAAGGTGCAGAGCGACGCGACACGGTCAGCCGTCGCCTCATGTGGTGCCACGACCGCGCCGGTTCTCGTCAGCGTCGAGACGGCGCACCCAGTCGCTGACACATCACCCGATGCGAGTTGGAGCAATGCCGCGTCGCTGTCAACGAGCACAACCCGTCCCTGCCGTCCGACTGCCACACCCAGCGCAACGCCCAGCGTTGCGCCGTCGCACATCAGGTCGCACGCTGTCTCGCCGCGTTCAACGCCGAGCGCGTCGATCACCTGCTCGGCCAGCGGTCGCAGCACCGCGCTCGCATACAGCCGCCCGTAGCGCGGCTCCACGCTCGCTACCCGGAGACGGCGATGGCTGCGGCGATCGCCGCGGCGCGCGCCGGGTCACGTACGACTCGGCGCAGTGGCTCCTGGCGTTTCGCCCATTCGTCAGCAGAGGCGACCAGCTCCGGGTGCTCCTCGATAAAGGCGGTGCTGTAGTCGCCGGCGCGGAAATCGGGATCGTCGATCACCGCGAGGTGATAGGCGATGTTGGTGTGAATCCCGGTGATGACGTACTCGAGCAACGCGCGACGCATCCGGTCGAGGGCCATGTCGCGCGTGGGAGCGTAGGTGATCAGCTTGGCGATCATCGGGTCGTAGTTGGGCGACACCAACCCGGGGCTCACCAGTGAGCTGTCCACACGCACACCGGGACCGGCGGGTTCGTGGTAACCGGTCACCTGCCCGGGCGATGGAAGAAAACCACGCGCGTAGTTCTCCGCATTGATGCGGCACTCGACCGCGTGCCCGCGCGGCACGACCTCGTCCTGCGTCAGCGACAGGCGCTCGCCCGCCGCGATTCGCAGCTGCGCTGCGACGAGGTCGATGCCGTACACGAGCTCGGTGATGGGGTGCTCGACCTGGAGGCGCGTGTTCATCTCGAGGAAGAAGAACTCGCCATTGCGATAGATGAACTCTACGGTCCCGGCGTTGACGTATCCGACCGCCTTTGCCGCAGTGACGGCCGCCTCGCCCATACGTGCACGCGTCTCCGCGTCGATGACGGGAGAGGGAGCCTCTTCAACGATCTTCTGGTGACGGCGCTGGATCGAGCACTCGCGCTCGCCGAGGTGAATGACGTTGCCATGCGTGTCGGCAAGCACCTGAATCTCGATGTGTCGCGGCTGCTCGAGGTAGCGCTCGAGGAAGATGGTGTCGTTGCCGAACGCGCGCTGCGCGGTGCTCTTGGCGGTGTCGAACGAGCCCCGAAGCTCCTCTTCATCGCGGGCCACACGCATTCCGATGCCCCCACCGCCGGCGCTGGCCTTGAGGAGCACCGGATAGCCGATGCGCGAGGCTGCTGCAACGGTTTCCTCGATGCCACCGAGCGCATCGGTCCCGGGCACGACCGGGACTCCCGAGTCGCGCATGCGCTCACGCGCCGGCACCTTCTCACCCATCGCCGCCATCGCGTCGGGCGGGGGTCCGACAAAGACGATGCCGTTGTCGGCGCAAGCGCGGGCGAGTTGCTGGTTCTCGCTGAGGAATCCATAACCAGGATGAATCGCCTGCGCGCCTGTCGAGCGTGCTGCGTCGATGATGCGGTCAATGACCAGGTATGACTGCGCCGCCGGCGCAGGACCGATCTCCACCGCTTCATCTGCGAGCAGGACGAAAGCTGCGGTGCGGTCGACCTCGCTGTGCACGGCCACAGTCTTGACCCCGAGGTCACGGCAACCGCGAATGATGCGCAACGCGATCTCGCCGCGGTTGGCGATGAGCACCTTGTCGAACATGTCGCTGTTCAGCTCGCGCTCACGCGCCGATCTGGATCAACGGCGCTCGTGGGCTGACTACGACACCCTCGGTCACGTACACCTCGGTGACGGTGCCTGCACGCGTCGCGGTGATGTCGTTCTGCATCTTCATCGCCTCGAGGACACAGACCACGTCACCCAGCGCGACATGGTCCCCGACCTTCACGTTGACCTTGAGCAGCAATCCCTGCATGGGCGAGACGATCGTCCCTTCGCGAACGGTAGGAGCCGACGGTTGCGCGGGGGCGGTGGCCACGGTCGCGCCGGGATCGACCCCGCCGCCGATGATGCGAACGGCGTAGCTCTGACCGTCGACCTCGACGGTCAGCTCCCGCACCGCCAGCGCCTGTGGCTCCTCGCCCGGCGGCTCGCTTGCCGCAGCCTCGGCATCGGAGGGAGGCTCGGCCGCCGCCGGTGCGGGGAGGTCTGGCTCGTCGCCGAGCCGCTCGGCCACCGCGTCACCGCGAACCAGGTTGAGATAGGCGTTCGGGAAGAGCGCGTACGTGACCATGGCCGCGGGGTCGGGTTTGGGGTAGCCCTCGCGGACCAGTTCGCGTCGAGTTGTCTCCAGTGCAGGTTCGAGGAGGTCGGCCGGGCGGCACGTGATCGGTTCTTCGCGCCCGTTGACGAGGCGGCGGACCTCGCGGTCGATCGGCTCCGGCGGATCGCCGTACAGGCCAAGGCAGTAGTCCTTGATCTCCTGGCTGATGGTGGCGTAGCGATCACCCTCCACGACGTTGTACACGGCCTGGGTCGCCATGATCTCGGTGAGCGGCGTGATCAACGGCGGATACCCGAGCTCCGCGCGGACCTGCACGACATCCGCCTCCACCTCAGCGAGCCGGCCGAGCGCGTTGCGCTCGCGCAGCTCGGCCATCGCGTGCCCCATCGCTGACGGCGGGAGCAGACCGCGCAGCGCTGAGGTGTCAAGCCGGGCTGCGAGAGGATCGATGACGTCGGCGTAGTGGACCAACTCCTGCTCGAGGACCAGCGCGGCAGCGGCGACGCGTTCGAGATCGAGCCCCGAGTCGACGTCGGTGCCCGCGAACCCCGCGATCAACGCCTCGGCACCCGGCATCGACGCCCCTCCGGCGAGCGGCGAGAGCGCGCAGTCGGCTCGATACGCTCCGGCGCCTGCGGCGGAGAAGCACGCCAGGGCCGACATCCCGGTTTGCGCGGAGATCGAGACCGCAACCGGAACGCCTGCTGCCTCACGGATCACCGTCACCGCTCGTGCCGCCGGTGCCGCGGCGAGAACGCCGAGCGGGTCGTGCAGACAGATGGTGGGGTACCCGGCGTCGACGAGGCGGCGAGCCACGTCGCCGAGCGCGTCCAGGCCCCGTCCCGGCACCTCGTTGTAGACGATCACCCCCTCCGCCTGTTTCCCGGTCTTCGCGATCGCGGTCGCGCAGCGCTCGAGGTTGCGGACGTCGTTGAGGGGGTCGTAGCAGCGAAAGATGTCGACACCGGCGGCCGCAGACGTCTCGATGAACGCGTCGACGAGATCGTCCGGCACCTGGCGGTGTCCCACCAGAGACTGGCCGCCGATGACGGCCAGAAACGGCGTGATCGGGGCTGCCGCTCTGAGCGCGCGGAGCCGCTCGAAGGGATCCTCAGCGAGAAAGCGGAGGGACGCCTCGAACGTCGATCCTCCGAAGACGTCGAGTGCGGCAAAACCGCAGTGATCGAGGGTCTCGGCGACCGGTAGAGCATGGCGGAGGCGCAGCCTGCTGACCATCAGGGACTGCTGCCCATGGCGGAGCGACGTCTCCACCAACTCGAGGCGGGGCACAGCGGGCCATTCTAGCCGCTACTCGAAGGTGAATCCCTGGGGCAGCTGCACCTTGGAGCGCATGCGCGCGCGCTCCTCCTTGATGCGGGCGGCGACCTCCGGATCGAACAGCCCGAGGATCTCGGCCGCGAGGTGGCCGGCATTGCGGGCTCCCATCGGTCCGACGGCCACTGTCGCGACGGGGATTCCGGGAGGCATCTGCACGATCGAGAGGAGCGAGTCGAAACCGGCGAGCGGTGTCGCCGCCAGCGGAACGCCGATCACCGGCAGCGTGGTCAGCGAGGCGAGCACACCGGGCAGGTGCGCCGCGGCCCCAGCACCGGCGACCAGCACTCGCAACCCGCGGTCGGGCGCTGCAAGGGCATACGCGCGCACCACGTCGCCGGCGCGGTGCGCCGACATGACACCGATCTCCCACCCGATCCCGTAGGCATCGAGCACCTCGCCGCAGGTGTTCATCACCGGCAGATCGGACTCGCTGCCCACAACGATTCCGACGCGCACGGGTGTGCTCATCAGTGCGCCCCGGCGGTCACCGGTCGTCCAATGTCGGTACGCGCCTGCATTCCGTCGAAGTGCACACGCGCAAGATTGCCATACGCACGTGCCCGGGCGGCCTCCATGTCGGCACCTGTGGCGGTCACGCACAGCACCCGGCCGCCAGCGGTTCGAAGCGTGCCATCGGCGTGGCGAGCTGTTCCGGCGTGAAAGCAGACGACGTCGTCATCGAGCGTTTCAATCCCGGTGATGACGTCGCCGCGGCGCACCTCGCCGGGGTATCCGGCTGCTGCAGCGACAACGCCCACTGCGGCTCCGGGCGCGGCGCGCGCCACACCGGCCGCGATCTCCCCACGGGCGCATGCCGTGAGCACGTCGAGCAGCGACTCGTCGAGCAGCGGCAGCACCACCTGGGTCTCGGGATCACCGAACCGCGCATTGAACTCGAGGACGCGCACACCCTGGGGGGTGAGCATCAACCCCGCGTACAGGCACCCCACGAACGGGCTGCCCTGTGAGCGAAGCGCCTCGATGCACGGGCCGAGCACGGTGCGCGACACCTCGTTGATGAAATCGGTCGATGCGGCGTCCGGCGGCGGTGCGATCGAGCCCATGCCGCCCGTGTTGGGTCCACGATCGCCGTCAAAGATGCGTTTGTGGTCGCGGGCCGGAACGAGGATCCGGATGTTGCGTCCGTCGCTGAGCCCGAACACACTCACCTCCGGGCCGCTCAGCAGTTCCTCCACGACGACCTGCCGTCCCGCGTCGCCGAAACGCAATTCGCCGAGGCACTCGTCGAGCGCTCGCTCCGCCTCCGCGACGTCACTGCAGACGATGACTCCCTTGCCGAGCGCGAGCCCGTCGGCTTTGACGACGCAGCGCCCGCCGAGCTCGGCGACGAACGCGCTCAGGCGATGGCGCTCCGCGGCCTCACCGGAAAGCCAGCGCGCCGTGGGGATCCCCGCGGAATCCATCACCTGCTTCGCGAACGTCTTGGACGAACTCGATGCGCGCCGCGGCAGCTGTGGGACCGAAGACGAGGATGCCCCGCGCGATGCATGCGTCGGCGACGCCTGCGGCAGCCGCCGCATCGGGGCCGATGATCACGAGGTCGACCTCGCGTTCAGCGGCAAGCCGTGCCACCGCCTGCGCGTCGGTGACGTCGACGGGGACGTTCTCGGCGATGGCGGCGGTGCCACCGTTGCCAGGCGCGACGATCACAGACAGGTCCGGCGCATTCCGCAGGCACGCCCACGCCAGCGCATGCTCGCGTCCACCGGATCCGACGATGAGAGCCCGGCCTATTCCCATTCGATGGTCGACGGCGGCTTGCTCGAGATGTCGTAGACGACGCGGTTGATGCCGGGAACCTCGTTGACGATGCGCCGGCTGATGACAGCGAGGACGTCGTACGGGACTCGCGCCCAGTCCGCGGTCATGCCGTCTTCACTTTCGACGATGCGGACCGCGACGACATTCCCGTACGTCCGGAAGTCGCCCATGACGCCAACCGACGAGATCGGCGTCAGGATCGCGAACGATTGCCAGACCTTGCGATAGAGGCCGCTGCGCTTGATCTCGTCGATGACCACCCAGTCGGCGGCGCGGAGCGTCTCGAGCCGCTCGCGAGTCACCGCGCCGATGATGCGGATGGCAAGGCCCGGACCGGGGAATGGCTGGCGGAAAACCATGTCGTCGGGCAGCCCGAGTGCCAGTCCGACGTTGCGAACCTCATCTTTGAACAGGTAGCGCAACGGCTCGACCAGCTCGAAGCGAAGGTTTTCGGGAAGGCCCCCGACGTTGTGGTGGGTCTTGATCTTATTTGCGTTGTGGGTGTCGTGCGAGGTCGACTCGATCACGTCGGGATACAGCGTGCCCTGCGCGAGGAAATCAATGTTCCCGAGCCGGGTTGCCTGCTCTTCAAAGACACGGATGAACGTTGCCCCGATGCGCCGCCGTTTCTCCTCGGGGTCGACGACCCCTGCGAGCGCGTCGAGAAACTGGGTGGTCGCATCGACATGCACGAGGTTGATGTGACGCTGGGTCCGCAGCACGTCGACCACGCGGTCGCCCTCGCCGCGGCGGAGCAGTCCGTTGTCGACGAAGACGCAGGTCAGTTGATCGCCCACGGCGCGGTGCACAAGCGTTGCGGCGACCGCCGAGTCGACACCACCGCTGAGCGCGCAGATGACCTTACCGCCACCGATCTGGTCACGCAGGGCTTTGACGGTCATGTCGATGAACGACGCAGCCGCCCAAGTGCCGGCACAACCGCAGACGTCGATGAGGAAGTTGCGCAGGATGTCGCGACCCAGCGGGGTGTGCGCGACCTCGGGATGGAACTGGATGCCGTAGCGATCGTCCGGCCCGACGAAGGCGGCACAGGCGGAGTTGAGGGAGTGCGCGATGGCGCGGAATCCGTCGGGCAGCGAGGTGACGACGTCGCCGTGGGACATCCAGACGGCGAGTTCCGAAGGCAACTTCGCGAACAGCCCGGCCGGCTCGTCAACCGTCACCGACGCATGGCCGTACTCGCGACGCTCGGCGGACGACACACCGCCGCCGAGATCCACTGCCAGCAGGTCCATCCCATAACAGATCCCGAGAATCGGGATCTTGAGCCCGTACACGGCGGGGTCCGGATGCGGAGCGCCGGGTTCGAACACCGACGCTGGCCCGCCGCTGAAGATGAGGCCCCGGGGACCCCGACGGCGGATCTCCTCGGCGCTGATGTTGCCCGGCACAAGCTCGCAATACACCTTGGCTTCGCGCACGCGGCGCGCGATCAACTGGCTGTACTGGCTTCCGAAGTCGAGGACGAGGATCGTGTCCTGAGCAACCTGCGCAGGCGAGCGCGCCACTGCGCCTGCATCGGTCGCGACAGTCATCACCGTCCTCCCACCGCTCCTCAGACCCCCATCCCGACTCGCTGCTCGCGCTGCTGCACCTTGCCTTCGGTCTTGATCGAGGGAGCGATCACCATCTCGGTTTCCTGGAACTCGGCAATGTTGCGGGCGCCGCAGACGCCCATCGCCGTCTTCAGCGCTCCCACCAGGTTCATGCTGCCGTCATCGACGTGCGCAGGTCCGAACAGGATCTCGCGAAGCGTTCCTTTGATACCCGTCCGAATGCGCGTGCCCCTGGGAAGGTTGGGATCGGGTGTCGCCATCCCCCAATGATTGCCGTGACCCGCGGCTTCCGCTGACGAAGCGAAGATCGAACCGATCATCACCGCGTCAGCGCCGCTGGCGAATGCCTTGGCGACATCGCCGCCGAGACGCATCCCCCCGTCGGTGATGATGGCGACACGCTCGCCGCTGCGCCGGAAGTGATCGTCGCGAGCTGCCGCGCAATCGCTGGTGGCCGTCACCTGGGGAACGCCGACGCCGAGCACCGCGCGAGTCGTGCATGCCGCTCCCGGGCCCACACCGACGAGCAGTCCCTTGATGCCGGTGTCCATCAACTCGAGCGCCGTGGCGTAGTCGACACAGTTGCCGGCGACCACCGGGATATCGACGGAGTGGGTCAATTCCGAGAAGGAAAGGTGCTTGTACGACTTGCTGACGTGTCGCGCCGTGAGCACGGTTCCCTGCACGACCAGCATGTGCGCGCCTGCCTCCTGGACGATCGGGGCACGACGCTCGGCGTGCGCCGGGACGGTGGAGACGGCGCAGGCCACGCCGGCCCGGGTGATCTCCTCGATGCGCTGGCCGATCAGCCCATCCTGCACCGGCGCCGTGTAGATCTTCTGCAGCAGCGTGTTGATCTGATCGACAGGCGATTCGGCGATGGCCGCGAGCACCTCGGCAGGATCCTCGTAGCGTGTTTGCACCCCGTCGAGGTTGAGGACCGCGAGTCCCCCAGCTGTCCCATCTCCACGGCGAAGCGCGTATCCACGACGCCGTCCATGGCGGCGGCGAGGAAGGGGATCGCCAGGGTCGTCCCGTTGACCGCGAATGAGACGTCGATTTCCGCCGGGTTGACCGTCACGCGGCCGGGGACCAGGGCAACCTCGTCGAACCCATACGCGCGCCGGGCCCGCTTGCCTCTGCCCAACTCGAACTCCATCTGGAGATTCTACAGGAGGAAGGTGGGAGTCCGGCCTTGAGATCGCACCATCTTGTGGATCGGCCGCGACCGACCCACCACATCTGGTGGTCCGCCGGAGCCGGCAGGTGCGGGATCAGTGGGTCGGCGGCCTACGGGTAGATGCCGCGCACCTTGGTGGCCTCGGCGACCTTGGTCACGGCGATGCGGAAGGCGGCGTCGCGAAGCGTGATGTCGTGCGCCTGCGCCTCGCCCCGGACCTGCTGGTAGCTGCGGGTCATCACCTCGCGCAGCCGCGAGTTCACCTCACCCGAGCCCCAGAAGTACGCCTGGATGTCCTGCACCCACTCGAAGTACGAGACGACGACACCGCCGGCGTTGGCGAGGATGTCCGGGAGGATGAGGACGCCGCGTGCGTTGAGCGCCGCATCCGCCTCGGTGGTCAGCGGCGCGTTTGCACCTTCCGCGATGACCCTGGCGCGAACGCGGTCGGCATTGCGCTCGGTGATCTGCGCCTCGAGCGCTGCAGGGACGAGCACGTCCACGTCGAGAGTCAGCAGCTGCTCACGGTCGATCTGCTCCGCACCTCCGTAATCGATGAAATGCCCGCCTTCTTCCTTGAGGTGGCGAAGCGCGGTCAAATCGAGTCCGTCGGCGCGGTACAGACCGCACGTGCTGTCGGACACCGCAACCACCGTCATCCCCTCGACCGACATCAGCTCCGCGCAGACACCGCCCACCTTGCCGAACCCTTGAATTGCGACGCGTGCGTCTGACGGATCCATTCCCGCATCGCGCATGGCGAGCACGGTGACCATGGTCAGTCCGCGCCCGGGTCCGGTGAAGCGACCTTCGGAACCACCGATCGCCTGCGGCTTACCGGTCACCGAAGCGGGCACCGAGAACCCGGCATGCATCGACAGCGTGTCCATGATCCATGCCATCACCTGCGGTCCGGTGCCGAGGTCGGGCGCGGGGATGTCGCGGTCCGGACCGACGATGAGCGAGATCTCCGTCGTGAACCGGCGGGTCAGCCGCTCGAGCTCGGTGATGCTCAGCGCGTGCGGGTCGCAGACGACACCGCCTTTTGCGCCGCCGAATGGAACATCGGCCACCGCGGTCTTCCAGGTCATGTACATCGCCAGCGCCCGCGCATCATCGAGCGTCATCGCCGGGTGGTAGCGCAATCCGCCCTTCGCGGGCCCACGGGCGATGTTGTGCTGTACTCGAAAGCCTGTGAAGACCTCGAACGAGCCGTCTTCCATCTCCACTGGGAAATGCACCACGAGCTCGCGTTTGACCTCGCGCAGCACCGCCCGCACGGAGTCATCAAGCCCGATGGCGTCGGCGGTTGCGTCGAACTGCCGCTGAGCAATGCTCAGGGCGGAGCGCTCATTGATCCCGGACATGCGCAGGCCGCACTATACGCAACAAGGTGGCCGTTTAGGGCAGTGGTTTGGGTCCGTCTGCTCCCCGGATTAGCACTCCGAGCGTGACGTGTAGTTGCCTGCCCTGGCAGCAACGCGATGCACAATCATTGACAATCGTGATCACAACCAGCATGCTATGCGCCGAACGATCGGAGGTTTTGGACACCTCCTGTCACAAACAACAAGGAGGCCCATAGGATATGGCCAGGACCAGACGTAGGAGAGGCGGCGTCGAGAAGGCCGTCAAACGCACCGTGAGGCGCGTAGGGACGACAGCTCGCCGCCGCGCACCCGCCGCTGGTGGCGATCTCGTGAAGGCGGTGCAGAACCTCGTGAAGGCGTTGCCCGTCGGCGAGCTGGAAAAGCGACTCGCGGGCCTCGAGAAAACTGTCGCACGGCTCGAAGTGAGCCTCCGCGGCGCAGCCAAGCGCGCGTCGACCGCAGTCCGCGGTAGCAAGCGCACCACCGCCAAACGCGCAACCGCAAAACGCGGCACCGCGAAGCGGGCGACCGCCAAGCGGGCAACTGCGAAGCGAGCGACGGCCAAGCGCGGCACCGCAAAGCGGGCGACTGCAAAGCGCGCCGGCGCCAAGAAGACCACCGCGCGCAAGACCACCGCACGGAAGACCACCGCACGGAAGACCACGGCCCGCAAGACCACTGCGCGCAAGACCACGGCCCGTAAGCCGGCGGCGCGCAAGACCACTGCGCGCAAGACCACTGCGCGCAAGACCACGGCCCGTAAGCCGGCGGCGCGCAAGACCACGGCACGGAAGACCACGGCGCGTAAGACCACGGCCCGTAAGACCACGGCTCGTAAGCCGGCGGCTGCTCGCAAGACCACTGCGCGTAAGACCACGGCCCGCAAGCCGGCGGCTGCTCGCAAGACCACCGCGCGCAAGCCGGTGACCCGGCGCCGCGCCAAGCCCGTCGCCGCTCCGCCCGCTGCGGCGCCCGCGACGACGACACCGAGCTGAGCCTACAGACTCAGGTTTCAAACCTTTCGTAATCAGAAGGCCTCCGGCCGGCGCCGGGGGCCTTTTCTGCGTCTGCTCGCAACGCTGGGTGGCACCGTACTGCGCTGCAGCCGGGTACGCGCGCCTCAGTCGCTCAAGACGCGAGCAATCACCGCGGCGGCCCCACGCGCTCCGGCCGCGTCGATGTTCAGGTGGGTCACGCAGCGCAGGGTGTGCGGGCCCATGCTGCTCACCAGCACGTTCTCCTCACGCATGCGGGCGACGAGCTCGTCCGCAGGAGCGAGGGTGTCGAACATGACGATGTTGGTGGGCACCGCCGGCTTGCGCAGCGTCGCGCCGGGAATCCCCTCGACACCGGCCGCGATGACCCGCGCGTTGTCGTGGTCTTCCGCAAGCCGGCGGAGGTTGTGTTCCAGAGCGTACAGTCCCGCCGCTGCGATCACGCCGGCCTGACGCATCCCCCCGCCGAGACGCTTGCGCCAGCGCCGCACCTCCTGGATGGTGGACGTGTCGCCGGAGACCACAGATCCGACCGGTGCGCCGAGTCCCTTGCTCACGCACACCGTCACCGTGTCGCACTCGTCCACCAGGTCGGCAGGCGACACGTCGAGCGCGACCGCGGCGTTGAAGAGCCGCGCGCCGTCGCAGTGCACCCGGAGTCCGAGGCGGTGCGCAGCCGCGGCGGCAGCCCGGACTCGTCCGGCATCCACTGCGCCGCCACCTCTGCGATTGTGCGTGTTCTCGATGCAGAGCAGCGCGGAGACCGGCTGATGGATATCGACCGCGCGCACCGCACCGCTGACGGCGTCAGCATCGGGGACTCCGTCGACGCTGTCGAGTACGCGGAGTTGGACCCCTGCCACGATCGCTGTGCCACCGACCTCGTAGACGACCACGTGCGCCTGCGCATCGGCGATGACCTCATCGCCCGGACGGGTCTGCGCGGCGACGCATGCGAGGTTGCCCATGGTGCCGCTCGGGACGAACACAGCGGCCTCCTTGCCAAGACGGAGCGCCATCTCCTCCTCGAGCCGGCGGACCGTCGGATCCTCGCCCCAGACATCGTCACCGACCTCGGCGCGCGCCATGGCGACGCGCATTCCCTCGTCGGGTACGGTCAGCGTGTCACTCCGGAGATCGATGATGCCCGGCGCCAACATTGCTCTCGGTGGTGGTCACCCGTGCATCGTGGACCATCGACCGCCCGGCCCGCGGTGTCAGGCACGTTCGATCGCGACCCATGCGCTTCGCATCGTAGAGAGCGTCGTCGGCCAGGCCGAAGAGGTCGCTCGCACTGTCGGTGTCGTCCGGATATGCGGCGACACCCACACTCACCGTGAGACGGACGGGCGGACGATCGGGAAGCTCGATCTCGGTGGCGCCGACGGCCGCACGAATCTTCTCGGCGACGATGAACGCCTCCTGCGCAGAGGTGTTCGGCATCAAGACCACGAACTCCTCACCGCCATACCGCGCAGCCAGGTCCGCGCGGCGGATGTTGCCGAGCACCGTCTGCGCGAAGGTGGTGAGCGCCAGGTCGCCGGCGCTGTGACCGTGCGTGTCGTTCAGGGCTTTGAAGTGATCGATGTCGAGCATGAGGATCGCGAGCGACGTCCCCAAGCGCTCTGCAAGCGCAACCTGCTGCCCGAGCGAGTCGATGAGGAAGCGGTGGTTGTAGAGGCCGGTGAGATCATCGACACTGGCTTGGCGCTGCACCACCGCAAGGAAGCGGTAGCGCTCGAGGGCGAGTGAGATCTGTTCCGCGGTGGATCCGACCAGGTCGGAGTCGCCGGCGGTGAACGCGCTGCCCTGTCCGGCGACTGCGAGGACACCATGGACATGCTTGCCGACACGCAGCGGAGCCACGCAGAACTCACGCACCGCGAGGCGCGCCTCGGGAGCGGCGGGTGTGGAGCAGAGAATGATCGCCCCCGCACCGGCATGGCGGTAGCCCTCGCCGAGCGGCCCGCGCCCGTCGAGGAATCCGTCGACGGTGATGTGGCGTCCGCCGTCGGCGACGGCGAACTCATCGCTCATCTCCGAGCCACTGACCACGATCATCGCCAGGTCCACGTCGACGGCATGTCGCAGCTCCGCGCAAACATTGGCAAGCGCTCCCTCGAGCGGCTGCGCGAGGCTGAGCTCCATGGCCACGGAGGCGCGCGTCGCGGTCATGCGCATGGTGGAACGGACCTGCGCGCGCATCGCCTCGAAACTCGCGCTCAGCCTGCCGACCTCGTCCACCGCGCCGACCGAGCCGGTGGACACCGGCCGGTCGAAGTCGCCACTTCCCAGCGCGGCCACCGCCGCGTCGAGGCGCTGGAGCGGACGGCGCAGGTCGATCTGCACGAGCACGACGATGAACAGCATCGCGACCAGGATCACCGCAAGCAACAGCAGCATCGACTGCCATCCAAACGGCGGACCGGAGTACGGCGCTGCCACGGCGAGCGTGAGGCCATCGCCGATCGATATCGACGCGATGGCGAACTGTCTGGAGTCGATTGACGTGACCTCCGGCTCGGACTTCGCAAGCGCGGTGATCAGGGGCGGGCTGAGCGTTGTGAGGCTGCCGGTGGCGGCAACCGTCCGGTGACCGTCGATCAACAGGAGGCCGTCCTGGTCGGAGCGCGTCGCGATGTTGTGGGCGATCGCATTGATGAACCCGGCCGTCATGGGACGGGCGACGAACACCACTGCATTGGCTCCGGGAATTGCCGACGCCGAGACGAGCCATGCACCCGCGGGGGACGCTGCCGTTGTCGCTCCCGACGACACAGCGCTGACGATGGCGCTCGTCGACGCCGGCGCGAGCTGCTTCGATCCCTGCACGGCGACGATCGCGCCGTCGAGCTGCATGACGCCGAGCACGTCGTCGGTGCCGATCACCGACGCATCCTCAATGAGCGTGGCCCGCAGCGTTGGAGCAGTCGCGACGTTCTGCAACGTGGCGAGCTGACGACCGACGCCCGCGATGAAGCTCGCGAGCGACATACGCTGGCCGCTGATGAGATTGGCGGCGATGGATGCCCTGTCGGCCGCGCTGTTCTCAGACTGGGCCCGCGCGCTGCTTTCGGCGAGCATCAAGGGCACGACCGCGATCGTCAACCCCGCCACGAAGATCACTGTCGCGAACTTCAATGAGAATGACGCACCTCGCCAGATGCCACGCAGACGCCGGACCCCTCGCATCGCTCCCTTTCAGCCGGATCGGCGGATCAGCGCGAGCGAAGCGACTGCCACGGTTGCGGCCACGAGAACGCTGGAGAACGCGAGCAATGCCACCGCACCCCCGCCCGATTTGCCGGCGCTCGCCGGGATGAGGGCGGGAATCGTGAGCGCGGGCGGGGCGAGAACGGGCGGCTGTGGTGCTGCCGCCGGCTCCGGCGTGCTCGCGGGCGTGGGCGACGCTGACGACTTCGGTGGGGCCGACAGGGGCGGCACCACCGCCGCTGCGGGCTTCGGAAGGCGTCTTTAAGTCGGTGGGGCCGCCCGCTTGGGAATCGGGGTCGAGGCAGCGGTGGGCAATGGCGTCCGGGTGGGCTGCGATGCGCAGCACTGCTGCTTGCAGCATCGATCGTCATCCCCGGGATGGTTGGAGCTCTGGCCGTGGCAATGGTGATCCGTGTCACCCGAGGAGGTCTGGTCCGCAGCTGAGGCAGCGCTTTCGGAATGCCAAGTGAGACCCGCTGCCGAGACCGGCGCGGTCAGTGCACCAAACAGGATCCAGGACACGGACGCGCCCGCGAGCATCATCAGAAGAGCGCGTCTGGTCAGCAAGTCACCTCCGCGAAGATCCTACGATCGCCCCCGGTTGGACTTGTGATCGAAATGTGACACTTTCCCGGTGCCCGTCGTCGTCATCAATTTCATCGATGGTGAGGTCGTTCTCGCCGAGGCGCCCGAGATCACCTTTGATCTCGCGATCCTCGATGCCGAGTTGCGCTCCATCAATCAGAACAGCGAGCGCGCGCTCTTCCCGGTGAGCGCGATCCGGCAGATCCTTGTCGGCGATCCGGAACCTGCTCCGCCAGAGGCGGAGGTGGCCGCATGGGACCGCGCGGCCTTTCACTTCATCGATGGTCCGGTGCTGCGCGCTTCGATTCGCGCCGATGTCCATCTCGGCCGGTATGGCGGGGTGTGGCGCATCGTCCAGCCCGGCGCCACCGAGCTGCGCACCATTGCGTTGCCCTACGCGGCGCTCAAGGGCGTGTACCAGATCCGGCAATGGGACAGTCGCCCGGCGAACGAGCGCGACGACCACGCCGAGCTCGATCAGCTCGCGAGAGTGCTCGCGGAGCGCGAGCGGACCATCGCCGGCGGCGGGACCGTGCCAACTCGGCGGCCGCTGCTGTCGCGGATGCGACGCCCGCCGGGTTCGGCCTGATCTCGGACCTGTCGCGCGTCTGTCGTCACCACAGAACCGTCCGGGACCCCGTGATACCGTCGCCGCTGTGACCACCACGCTGGTGCGTGGCGAGCCCGACATCAGCGAATCACCCCCCTCGCTGACAAGCCAACTCCTCACCCCCAGAACCATCGCGTCCATCGCCATCGCCGTCGTCATCGTCGGCGTCGCTCTGTGGCGCGCGCCGATCGATTGGGCCTCCGCCTGGGACAACATCCGTCACGCCAACCCACTCCTGTATCTGGCGGCGCTCGCGGTCTACTACCTCTCCTTCGTCGTGCGGTCGATCCGCTGGCACGTACTTCTCAACAATGCCGGCGAGGACCGCCCCGCCGGATCGCTGATCGGCATCGTGATCACGTCGTTCTTCGTCAACTGTGTGGTGCCCGCGAAGATGGGTGACATCTACCGCGGCTATCTCGCCAAGCAGAAGCTGGAAGTCCCGGTGAGCAAGGCTCTGGGCACGATCATCGCCGAGCGGCTCATCGACCTCATCGTGCTGATGGCGCTCCTGCTCGCAGCGGGGGCCGTGGTCTTCCGTACCAAGGCACCGGGGATCCTGATCCCTTACGTGGTCATCGGCGTGGCTGTCTGCCTCGCCGGCGTCGGCGTGATCCTGGTGATGCGCGCGGGTCGTGGCCAGCGAGTCCTGCGTCACCTACCTGAGGCGGTCTTTCACCGTTATGAAAGTCTGCGAATGGGCACCGTTAACTCGTTTGCGCGGCTCCCGACCCTGCTGCTGCTCACCGTCATGGTCTGGGCGGCCGAGGGCGCGCGGCTCGGGCTGGTCGTCTTCTCACTGCACCTGACCGGCGTCCATCTCGGGCCGTCGCAGTTCCTGCTCATCGCGCTGGTCGCGGCGCTGCTGACCACCGTGCCGTTCCTTCCCGGCGGCCTCGGGCTTGTCGAGGCGGGCATGATCGGCGTGCTCATCACGGTCGGCGGGGTCACCAACTCCGCGGCGGCGTCGATCACGCTGCTCGACCGCAGCATCAGCTACGGCAGCCTGGTGGTGGTCGGTTTCGTGATCTTCGTGCTCACGCACGTGCACGCTCCCAAGGCGCACCGGGTCGCGACTCAGGGGTGAGAGCGCTCGTCACCGGCGGCGCCGGTTTCATCGGCTCGCACATCACCGATGCGCTGGTCGACGCGGGCCACACGGTGACGGTGATTGACGATCTTTCACGCGGCAGACGCGAGCAGCTCAACCCGGCAGCGAGCTTCGTGGAGCTGGACGTCACATCGCGAGAGCTCGCCGCGGCGATTGCCGATGCTCGTCCCGAGGTCGTCTTTCACGAGGCGGCGCAGATCGACGTCCGCGAGTCGGTGCGCGACCCCTTGCACGACGCCGACGTCAACGTGGTGGGGACCGTGAACGTGCTCCGCGCGGCTGTCGACGCCGGAACTCGACGGGTCGTCTTCGCATCGAGCGGCGGCGCCATCTACGGCGATACGGAGATCATCCCGACGCCGGAGGATCAACCCTGCCGTCCGGAGTCGCCGTATGGAACGGCCAAGCTGTGCGCCGAGGCGTACGGCGGGACGTTCAGCCGTCAGACGGGGCTCGAGTTCGTGGCGCTTCGCTATGCCAACGTCTACGGGCCGCGCCAGGATCCCCATGGCGAGGCTGGGGTTGTGGCCATCTTCGCCACACGGCTGGTGCACGGCGAACCGGTGGTGATCAACGGCGACGGGACGCAGACGCGCGATTACGTTCACGTCCACGACGTGGTGCGAGCCAACCTGGCAGCGGTGGACGGACCTCCCGGGATCTACAACATCGGCACCGGTATCGAGACCGACGTGAACACGCTCTATCAGATGCTTGCGGAGGCGACCGGGGTCACCACAACAGCGGAACATGGTCCGGCGAAACCGGGCGAGCAGCGCCGCTCATGCCTGGACACCGGCGGAACGCGTGAGCGCCTCGGATGGAGCGCCGCCATCGGATTCCTGGACGGCATGCGCACGACGGTCGAGTACTTCCGGACGGCAGACTAACCGTCGAGCTGCGACCGTGCTCGTTCCAGGTGCGCAGACCCGCGACCTCGCAATGTCGTGCCTGCGTCGCGAAGCGCCTCATCCCTCACATACTCGGGTGCTTCGGCGAGTCGCGCTGACCAGTTGAGCTCGTCGACGGCAAGCTCGAGCGCGCTGCGCGCCTCGTCGAGCGTCGCATCGACCGGAACACCGGCGATCCGTTCCAGGGCCTGCGCGCACCCGTCCAGCCGGCGCCGGACCGCGTGCGGCGAGCGTGCGTCATCCCCGCTTCCCATGGTGCCGTCGAGCGCCTGGGCTGCCTCGGTTGCCGTCCCGAGCACCGCGACAAGCACGGCGCGAGGATCCTCTTCAACGGACGCGCCCGCCCCCATCATCCGGTAGGCGCCGAACAGGAACACCACCACCAACAGCGCGGCGATGATATAGATCGCCGTTACAGCCGGTCTCCGCCGGTTACTTGTAGCGGAAGGTGATGCGCCCGCGCGAGAGGTCGTATGGGCTCAACTCAACCCGCACGCGGTCGCCGATGAGAATGCGGATGTAGAACTTGCGCATCTTCCCCGAGGTGTACGCGAGCACATCCTGACCTGTCTGCAAGCGCACCTTGAACATCGCGTTGGGCAGCGGCTCGACAACCGTTGCGTCCATCTCGATGGTTTCTTCCTTGACCTCGACCTGGGGAGTGCCGTCCGTAACGTCCCGCCGACGGACGGGGCCGCGCCTGCGGGTACTACCAGGACGGGGTGGACGTCGTGCCAAACAGGGTCTCCTCTGAGCGAATCGGGCAGTTGGCGAGCGTATCACGGAGCCGTTCCCTGATAACGTGATCTCGATGGCGGCCCAAACTCGTTCTCCATTCCTCGACGCGCTGCGCGACCGCGTGCTGGTCTTCGACGGCGCCATGGGCACCAGCCTTCAGGCCGCAAACCCGGGTATCGACGACTTCGGCGGGGCCAGGTTGGAAGGTTGGATGGACGGTCTCGCCATCCATGCGCCGCAGATCGTCGAGCGCGTGCATCGCGGCTTCCTCGACATGGGATGCGACGTCATCGAGACCTGCACATTCCAGGCCACGCGCCCGCGACTCGAGGAGTGGGGGCAGGGCGAGGCAACCATCGAGCTCAACGTCTCGGCCGCGCGCCTTGCCCGCCGCATCGCGGATGAGTACGCTGTCGATGGGCGGCCGCGGTTCGTCGCCGGGAGCATGGGGCCGACGGGATTCCTGCCCGCCTCGAGTGACCCATCCATGAGCCGGCTGGGTTTCGCCGACCTGGTGCCGGTATTTCGCGAGCAGGCGGCATCGCTGATCGAGGGCGGCGTCGACCTGCTCATCATCGAGACGCAACAGGACATCCTCGAAACCAAGGCGGCCGTGTTCGGTGCCCGCGAGGCTGCTGCAACGGCAGGTCGCCCGGTGGCGATCATGGCCATGGTCTCGCTCGACATCACCGGTCGCATGCTGCTCGGCACCGATGCGGCCGCGGTGCTTGCCGTCCTCGAGTCCCTCCACGTCGACGTCATCGGGTTCAACTGCTCGACCGGCCCCGAGCACATGCGCGAACCCATTCGCTACATCACCTCGCACACAACGCTGCCGGTTGCGTGCATTCCCAACGCGGGGCTGCCGATCAACGTCGACGGACAGGCGCATTACCCGCTGCAACCGGTCCCGATGGCGACCGAGCTGGCGAGCTTTGTCAGCGAGTACGGCGTGAGCGTCGTCGGCGGCTGTTGCGGGTCCACCCCCGAGCACATCCGCGAGTTGGTGGCGCACGTCCGCGCGGCCACGCGTGCGCGCGTGGCACCGGACGTCGAACCCCGGCTCGCGAGCAGCATGCACGCCATCGAGTTGCGCCAGCAACCTGCGCCCTTGCTCATCGGCGAGCGGGTCAATGCGCAGGGATCGCGCGCCGTCAAGCGCCTCCTCCTTGCGGACGATTACGACGGCATCCTCGGCATCGCCAGGACGCAGGTCGAGGGCGGCGCCCATGCGCTCGACCTGTGCGTCGCGGTCACCGAACGCAGCGATGAGGCTGAGCAGATGCGCACAGTCGTCAAGACGCTGCAGATGAGCATCGACGCGCCGCTGGTGATCGACAGCACGGATGCCGATGTCATCAAGGCGGCGCTCGAGGTCTACCCGGGACGCGGCATCGTCAACAGCGTCAACCTCGAGAACGGACGCGTCCGTTGCGATGCTGTGCTGCCGTCGGTACGCGACCACGGCGCCGCGGTGATCGCACTGACCATCGATGAGCAGGGCATGGCGCGCACCGCGGAACGCAAGGTCGAGATCGCTCGCCGCATCCACGACCTTGCGCGCGATGACTTCTCGCTGACCCCGGACCAGCTGATCTTCGACGCGCTCACGTTTACCCTGGCCACCGGCGAGGCCGAGTGGATCGACTCCGCACACGAAACCATCGACGGGATTCGCGCCATCAAACGCGAGTTGCCCGGCGTGTTCACGGTTCTCGGCGTCTCCAACGTCTCATTCGGGCTGGCGCCGCACACGCGCCCGATCCTCAACAGTGTGTTCCTGCATCACTGCGTCGAAGCCGGGCTCGATGCGGCGATCATCAATCCGACGCACGTGGTGCCGTACGGGGAGATCGATCCCCAGGCTCGCCGGCTCGCCGAGGAGCTGGTGTTCAACAGCGCGCCCGACGCGCTCACGCGGTTCATCGCGCATTTCGATGACGGCGCGTCGACGGGTGCCGCGGGTCTACCCGATACCGCGGATCCCTATGAGGGGATGTCGACGGTGGAGCGCATCCACGCGCAGATCCTCCATCGGCGCAAGGATGGCATCGAGGAGCAGATCGACCTTGCGTTGAAGGAACTCGATGCGGTGACCGTGCTCAACACGGTGCTCCTGCCCGCGATGAAGGATGTCGGCGATCGCTTCGGTTCCGGCGAGCTGATCCTGCCCTTCGTGCTGCAGAGCGCCGAGGTGATGAAGCGTGCGGTCGCGCACCTCGAGCAGTACCTCGAGAAGCGCGAGGGATACACCAAGGGCAAGGTGGTGCTCGCCACCGTGTACGGAGATGTGCACGACATTGGCAAAAACCTGGTGAAAACCATCCTCAGCAACAACGGCTACACCGTGTTCGACCTCGGCAAGCAGGTGCCGCTCAACACCATCATCGACAAGGCGCTCGAGGTGGACGCCGATGCAATCGGCTTGTCGGCGCTCCTGGTGAGCACGAGCAAGCAGATGCCCGCGTGCGTCAAGGAGCTCGATGAGCGCGGCTTGAGCTATCCGCTGATCATCGGTGGTGCGGCCATCAACCGGGGATTCGGCAGACGCATCCTCTACCTCGACCAGGAGCGTGCATACGAGCCGGGCGTCTTCTACTGCAAGGACGCCTTTGAAGGGCTCGAGACCGTGGATCAGCTCCTCGATCCGGATCGGCACGATGCCCTGCTGACACGGGTCGTCGAGGAGGCACGCGTGCATCGCGCACGCGAACGCGAGAAGCTCGAGCGTCGCAACGCGGCAGCGGCCGGTGCGGTGGCACTGCCCACGCGCAGCACGGTCCGGCGCGATGCTCCGATTCCCACCGTGCCGTTCTGGGGAGCGCGTGTCCTGCGTGACATCCCAATCTGGGACGTGTACCCCTTTATCGATCGCAACTCGCTCTACAAGATGAGCTGGCAATTCCGTGGCGTCCGCGACCCGGCGAAGTGGGAGGAACTGCTCCGAAGTGAGCTCGAACCGCGCTTGCAACGCTCGATGGAGGAAGCGGTGCGCGACGGATGGCTCCAGCTCGATGCCGTGTACGGCTACTGGCCGGCGCTCGCCGACGGCGACACCGTGGTCGTCTACGACCCGGGCGACATCGACGCCGAGCTTGGCCGCTTCACATTCCCTCGCCAGTCCGAGCAGCACCGGCTCTGCCTCGCGGATTACATCCGCCCCGCCGAGGAGGCCGCGGATGGCGAGCGTGACGTGATCGCGCTTCAGGTCGTGACCACCGGGCCAGGCGCGTCGGAGCTGTCCAACCGCCTGCAGGTCGACGGCTCCTATGACGACATGCTTCGCATCCACGGCTTCGCAACCCAGATGGCCGAAGCGACTGCCGAGTTCGTGCACCACCGGATCGGTCGAGAGTTGCGTCTCGGTGAGGATCAGGGCCGTCGATACTCGTGGGGCTACCCGTCCTGCCCTGACCTCGAGGACCACGAGATCCTGATGCGGATCGTTCCGGCGTCGGAGATCGGCGTCACGCTCACCAAGGGCTACCAGTTCGTCCCCGAGCAGTCGACGGGCGCCATCATCATGCACCACCCGGAGGCGCGGTACTTCGCGGTGTACGGGGGCGCCTCCGTCGAGGAAGACGCGCCGGGTGCGCCGGAGCCGCTGCTCTCCGTGGCTGGGATTCCGTAAGCCCTCGGCTGGTCTGTGGAATCCCCTCCGACAAGCCCCTGAAAATCCCGAGAAGGCCCGAACGTGTGCCCCCTACTGGGTGTAGCGCCGGATCCGGTCGTCCTCTTCGCCGTGCTCCGCCTGATAGAGCGCGCACGACTCCGGCTCGGAGACGCAGGGCGGCACAGGGTGGCGGCCGGTGAACTTATGGGTCCGCCGGTCGACGTGGCAGTCGGCCTTGTAGCGCGTCAGCAGCCCGAACGGACCGGCGCTTTCACGAATGATCTGTTCGAGGTACGGACAGCGGCGGCCACGCGGTCGAGGAGGCGCCGACTGGCGCTGCGGCTCTGGCCGGCCGCGGGGTGGCGGCGGTGGTTCTGCTCGCATCGACCCCCCGAGTGTAGAACTCCTTACGGGGCGAGCATCGACTGGATGCGCGAAGCGAGTTCCTTGATCTTGAAGGGCTTCGCGAGCGTCTGGACGTTGCCGTACGCCTCGAGCTTCGGCGCCGTGGACGCGTTCACCAGCGCGCTGACCACCAGCACCTTGGGGTCGCTGCCATGGTCCGAGCGGATCCGCTCGAGCACCTGGGTCCCTGAAAGGTCACCGGGCAGCATCAGATCGAGCAGGACCAGGTCCGGCTGGAACTCCACGAAGGCCGCGAGGCCCTCGTCGCCGCTCTTCGCCACCTTCACCTCATAGCCCTCCATCGTGCAGAGCAGAGATTCGATGTCGGCGAGCGCGTAATAGTCCTCGATGATCAGGACTTTCTTCATGGCGGTACTCGTCGCTGGGCTCATTTGGGGATCCGGCCGAATATATCACGGGCGTTTCCGACGCCCTTGACGCGTGTGACCAACCCGTCACCGGGCGACGCCACCCATGGCACAGCGATGCCATCCAGGGGTCCCGGAATCACATTGATCGGTCGATGAGGGTCCCGGTGCCCAGGCCTCCTCCGCAGCACATGGTCTGCAGTCCGTACCGGCCATCTCGCCGTTCGAGCTCGTGCAGGAGGGTGGTCATGAGCCGCGCCCCGCTGGCACCCAGCGGGTGACCGAGGGCGATCGCGCCGCCGTTGACGTTCACCCGCTCCATGTCGGGGTGATGCTCCTGCTCCCAGGCGAGGACCACTGGGGCGAACGCCTCGTTGACCTCGAAGAGGTCGATGTCGCCGATCTTGAGCCCGCACCGCTCGAGCAGCCTTGTCGTCGCCGGGATCGGTCCGGTGAGCATGGTCACCGGATCCACTCCGACCACCGCCTGGCCGGCGATCCGGGCGCGCGGTGTGATCCCAAGCGTGAGCGCGCGTTCGAGTGACATCAGCAGCACCGCGGCGGCACCGTCAGTGATCTGCGAGCTGTTGCCGGCGTGCAGGATGCCGTCAGGCTTGAAGGCCGGGGGCAGCGCCGCGAGCGATTCCGCGGTGGTGTCCGGGCGGATGCCCTGGTCCTGGCTCATCACACGCCCGTCGCCGTTGGCACCGACAACAACGGGCGCGATCTCGCGGTCGAACCGGCCATTCGCCTGAGCTTCGCCTGCGCGGCGCTGCGAGCGCGCGGCGAACTCGTCGGCCTGCTCGCGGGTGATGTGCCACATCTCGCAGATCATCTCGGCGGAGAGCCCTTGGGCCACAAGGTTGTAGACCTCGAGCAGCTCAGGCGGGAACGGCGTGCCCGGCCCCTGGAACACCGTGGTGCCCATGGGGACGCGGCTCATGCTCTCGACGCCGGCGGCGATGGTGATATCGCACACGCCCGACTGGATGAGGTTGGCGGCGAAGTGGATCGCCTGCTGCGACGAGCCGCACTGGCGATCGACGGTGGTTGCCGGAACCTCGATGGGAAACCCCGCGGCGAGCACCGCCTGGCGAGCGATGTTGACGGCCTGCTCGCCCGTCTGCATGACGCAGCCGAAGACGACGTCCTCCACCATCGCCGGGTCGATGGCCGCGCGACTTGTCACCTCGCGCAGCACGTGTGCCGCGAGCATGACCGGGTGGACGTCACGAAGATCACCATTGCGCTGGTTCCCGCGGCCCAGCGGCGTTCGCACCGCTTCGACGATCACGACGTCAGTCATGGTTGCACCTACTCTCTGGTCGGGTCGCCAACAGTAGCAGCGGGAGGAGTGTCAGCCGCCGAAGCGGTAGACGGCTTCGACCACGGCTCGAGGCGCCGATGGATCAAGAGCGTTCGCCGGCCCTCGCTCCTCGGTGACGAGCGTCCATCCGCTCGGTGGCGGCTGGAAGGCGATGTCGTATTCGCTGAGGACCAGCACGTCGCCGTCGGCTGGATGGCCGCCATACACCTGCTCGACGGACACCAATTGCATTCCCATCGACGCGAGACCAGGGGTGGCCACGTCGGTGACCTCCTGGGACGGTGGCTGCGGCAGATATTCGAAGAACGCCTCGATGTACGGCTGGTCGAGGTCGTTCGACACATAGATCGGATGCGCGCCGGCGATGTGACGCGCGGTGACGAGCGCCGCGCTCTCGCCGGTATCAAAGTACGGCGCGGCGCGATTGGGGTATGCCGCGTAGAGGTCGACGGTGAAGAAGATCGCCTGCGCGGCCAGTCCCGCGGAGAGCACGCCCGTCACCACCCAACCGGCGGCGACCCGCCCGGCGAGCGCGGTGCGGAGCCCCTCGACGCCGAGCACTGCGAGGATGACCAGAAACGGCAGCATCCCGGACGATCGCAGCGCGTGCGGCGTGCCGTTGTTGGTCAGCGCCGCGGCGATGGGTGCGAGCAGGGTTCCGGCGACGAGGAACTGCACGAACGGTTCGCGGCGCCGCTGCCAGCACACGAGGATCCCCGCGATCAGCAGCGGGGCCATGACCCAGAGCAGCATCCCGCCGATCTCCGTGTTCTGACGCGGGTTGGCGTCGCCCTGCGTGAACAGGAAGCTCGGGCTGAAGTATGCGAAATAGTTGTCGACAAACCTGCCGATAACTGTGCCGAGCGGAGCGCCGTCTGACCAGATGCTGATCGCGGTGAAACGGCCGGTGAGCGCGCTGGGGTTGAGCAGCGCGTAGATCCCCAGCGCTGCATATCCCGCACCGACCGGGACCAGCGCACGCCACCAGCCCGGTGTTCGGGCGAGGCCCCAGACCAACGCCAGCGTGATCGCGATGAGCAACACCTCGAGTCGCGCTGTGGTGTAGCCGTAGATGGCGAACGCGAGAAAGATGCCGGCGGTGCCGAACTGTCGAGGGGTTGGCCGCCGCGCGGCAAGGCACCACAGCGCGGCGGAGAGCAGCGCCACCCACGAGATGGTCTCGAAGCCCACCCGGCTCTCGATGACCAGCCAGGGAGTGAACGCCGTCAACGCGAGTGTTCCGAGCGTGATCACCCGTGAGCCGGTCATCCGCCACGCGGCGGCAGTGAGGAATCCCACCACCGCGAGCCCGAAGAGCGCAGCCGGAAACCGCTCGACGGCAACCGTCAGCGGCAGGAAACGCGCCAGAGCGGCGACTGCATAGACGTAGATCGGGTTCTTGTATTCCCCGAATGCCTCGAAGAAGAGCGGGAAGTGAATGCCGTGCTCATCGACACCGAAGTGAGCGATCGTCCACGCGTTGTAGCCGATCGATGCCTCGTCGACATAGAGGCCGGGCGGCGAGCCCGCAAGGTCGATGAGGTTGCGCACCACCACCAATGCGACGAGGACGGCGATCGCGCCGACCCACAGCCGGCGGCGTGACCAGTCTGCGTCCGGCTCAGATTTCACGCACGCGCAGCGGCGACGAAATCCGCAAAGAGACGGCGGGCCCAGTCCCGCTGGAGGTACAGCTCCTCCGGGTGGCACTGAAGTCCGACGACGAACCGCCGGCCCGGATGCTCGACGGCCTCGACGAGCCCGTCGTGCGCGCGAGCGGTCACCACGAGGTCGCGACCCAGCTCACGCAAAGCCTGGTGGTGCATGCTGTTGACGTCGACGAGCTTGGTTCCGGCGATGGCGTGCAGCCGTGAGTTGGGTGCCACGTCGATGTTGTGCGTCACCGCCTGACGCGAGCCGTCCTGGGAATGGTTGTGCTCGGTCGCCCCCTGGGTCCCCACGTCCTGCCAGAGAGTCCCGCCCAGCGCGACGTTGAGCACCTGCGCGCCCCTGCAGATGGCGAGCACCGGTTTGTCCTCATCGACCGCCCAACGGGCGAGCAACAGCTCGGCGCGGTCGAGATCGCTGTCCACCTCCACCGCGCAGTCGGCGCGCGTCTCCTCGCCGTACAGCGTGGGCTCGACGTCCGGGCCGCCTGGAAGGCAGAGGCCGTCACACACGTCGAACAGCTCGCGGAGTCGCGGCTCGGACAGCGATGAGCTGATTCCCAGCGGAGTGCCCCCGGCGGTCTCGAGCGAATCGAAATAGGCGCGGTTGCGTGCGAGGTCGGCCGGAAGACCCTTTTCGTAGAGCACCCGAAGCGTGAGACCGATCAACGGTGACACTCGCATGGCAGATTTCCCGGTGTATGCCTAGGACGTGAAGCTGAAGCGACCGATATGCAACCAGGGTGACAGTACCCCGGATTCTCCTTCGCCGAGCTCGAGGCGGCGCTCGCGGCTGACCTGCACGACATTGGCGAGCGCCTCGACGATGCTCTGCGTGAAGCGGAGATCCTTGACGGGGCGCGTGATCGTGCCATTCTCGATGAGGAAGGTTCCCTCGCGAGTCATGCCCGTTATCACGGTGCGCAGTGGATGCACGTCGCGCACGTACCAGAAGCGCGTGATGTACAGACCCCGAGACACGGTGCCGGCCATCTCACGCCACGGCGTGTCGCCCGCATCCATCGCCACGTGGCGCGGCAGCGGTCCCCACGTATTCGGCTGGGGAAGCGAGTGGCCGGTGGAGCGGACGCCGTCCTCGAGGGCGGTGGGCGTGTCGTAAACCACCGCCGAACACACGCCGCGGTCGATGAGGGTCACCGGTCGCGTGGAAACTCCCTCATCGTCGAAGGGAAAGGGAAAGATCTCCGATGTCCGCGCGTCGTCGCGGATGGTGATCATGTCGCTCATCAGCTTTTCGCCCATGTGCATGAAGCTCCTGTGCTCCTGCACCGCAAGCGCGCTGAATCCCACCCACCCCAGGTGCTCGAGCATATCCGTCACCGCATACGGCGAGAGGATCACCTCGTAGTCACCGGGGTCGATCGCGGTTGCGCCCTGGTTGCGCTCGCAGGTATCGACCACCTCGGCGGCAAGTCCAGGGACGTCGAGCGCGGCGATGTCGGCCGAGTGACGTGACGCGTAGCCGCCGCCGTCGTCGCCACGCACGACTGAAACGAGGCTCGCCTGCGTCGAGGTCGCCGACCTCCGTAATCCGGCGCTGGTGACGATCGCCGTCGTGGTCGTGCTCGTGCTCAGTGCCCCGTACGCGTTGATCCCGCGCGCGCCGGCGGCATCGGTGACGACAGCGACGAGCGCGGCTCGCTCCTCGGGAGTCGCGGCGGCGGTCGCTTCGGCGAACGCGACCGGCAGATCGCGGTCCTCAGGTGACGGAGCGGGAAGCGGCGACACCTCGTTCTCCGCGGTGACACGCCGGCTGTCCTCGGCAGCAGCGAATGCCAGTTCCATGGCGCGGCCCTCGTGACCCCGCACCTCGCCGACACCGGTGCGTCCGCCGTCGATCAGTCGAACTCTGATGTGACGGAATCGCTCGGCGACGCTCTGGTGGATCTCGTTGCCGGCGAAGCGGGTGAGCTCGCTCCGGGTGTCGCTGATGACGACCTCGGCATCACCGCGATCGAGTGAGGCCAGCGCACTCTCGCCCATCGCGAGCAGCGCATCGGCGCCGCTCATCGTGCCGGCTCCACTCGCACATTGCGAAAACGGCATGGCGCGGCGCCATGACCGACGTGCATCAACTGCGAGGGCTGACCCTTGCCGCAGTTCACGACTCCGAACATCTGCCATTCCGCGGGCCCGGCAACGGCATCGCACGAACCCCAGAACTCGGGCGTCTGGCCGCTGTAGATGGGGTTGCGCACCAACCGGACGCGCTTGCCGTCGACGATCTCCCAGCCGTTCTGCGTGCCGAACTGAAAGTTGAGGCGGCGGTCGTCGATGCTCCACGAACGATTTGTCTCGAGGTAGACGCCATGCGCGGTGGTGGCGATCATCGCTTCGAGGCTCGACGTTCCGGGCTCGAGGTTGATGTTGGTCATGCGGATGATCGGCAGCCGCCCCCAGCCGTCCGCGCGCATGCACCCGTTGCTCACCTGGCCGATCGCCGCCGCGGTTTCCCGCGAGGAGAGGTAGCCGGTGAACAGCCCCTTGTCGACGAGCACGGATCGCTGGGCCGCCACCCCCTCGTCGTCCCAGCCGAAGGTGCCGAGGCCGGGAGCACGAGTTCGAAGTCGGCGGTCATGGTCACGTGCTCGCTCCCATAGCGGAACGTCCCGAGGAGATCAGGGGTCAGGAAGGATGTTCCAGCGTATGCGGCCTCGTGCCCCAGCACGCGGTCGAGCTCGGTGGGATGGCCACACGACTCATGGACTTGGAGCGCCGCCTGCGTGGCGTCGAGAATGACGGTCATCGTGCCCGCCGGGCACTCGGCCGCGGTCAACAAGGCGACTGCCTCCTCGGCGATCCGTCCGGCGTTGCCCGGGAGGTCGAAGGCCTCGATCGCCTCCCACCCGGAGCGGACCTGATGGCGCCCGAAGCTGTTCGGAAAGCTTCGCGTCTGCACCTCGGCGTCACTGGTGGCTGTGGCGTCCATCCCGCCTCCAGATTCGATGATGGTCTGGTCGAGTCGCGCGCCATCGCTGCTCGCGAAGTGCTTGATCTCGCGTCCGAACTCGAGCGAGCACTCGCGGATGCGGATCTGCGCGAGGCCGGCCATCGCCTCATCAGTGCGCATGAGCAGATCCACCTTCTCGTCGAGTGAGACCTCGAATGGATCGCGAACCACCGGCGTTCGGTATTCGCCCACCAGCGCCGGGGCGGGCGCCAGCCGCACGGGGGTCCGGTTCACACGCGATGACGCTTTGGCGATGGTGACGGCGTGGCGCGCAGCTTCCTCGATGCTCGCGGGGCTGAGGTCGTCGACGCCCGCGAACCCCCAGGCTCCACCCGCGATCACGCGGATACCGATGCCTTCGTCCTCGAACAGCTCGACTGAAGCGACCACCCCGTTCTTGACGGTGAGCCGTTGCACGGTGCTGTTGATGATCCGGCAATCCGCGTATGACGCACCCACAGCCGACGCTGCGTCCAATGCTCGCTCGCTGAGATCCCGCACGAGGGCGGAGTATACGGGCCGCAGTCCCGGCCATCGCTGCCCGAGCTACCCCGCGCAGGTTCCCCCGCTGCAGGCCCATGCCGCGGCATCGAAGTCGGGCACAAGGTCGTTTTGCACCACGCCCGACAGCTGCGATGAATACGTGTTCACGATGACCTGCTGGTACAGGGGAATCGCGGGCAGCAGGGCCGCCAGCCGCTGGCCGGCGAGGGAGTAATCGTGCGCACGCGTGCTGAGATCGGCCGAGGTGCGAGCCATATCGAGGTCCGAGTCGAGCTGCGCATCGTTGAGCCCGCTGAAGTTCATCCCCACGCCACCGTTCGCCGTGGAGGGAATCGCATCCTCACCGAGGCAGGTGCCACCGCAATCGCCGTGCCAGCTCGAGGAGTACGTGTCGGGCTCACCGGGGATGCCTGCGCTCATCGTGAACAACGTCATGTCGAACGCGTGCGTCGCAAGCGGTCCACCATCGCTGAATGACGCGAAGAACCGAGCCGCAGGAACGTTCGGCTCGAACGCCGCCGGCACGTTGATACCGATGTTGGCCAGATCAGCACGGATCATCGACTCGACGGTGACCCGCAGCGGGTCGTCGCTCGTGGTGCCGATGTTGATGACCAGACACGTGCCATCCTTGGCTGCGCGGTAGTCCTGGCCGTCGGGGGCGGCGCCACACTTTGTGGAGCGTGCGTCACCGGCAGCGTCGAGCATCGCGTTCGCCGAGGTGGGATCGAAGCCGGTCGTGGAAGCTGAGGCGCTGTCGAGATAGCTCGCGCCGAGGTTCATCCAGGAGTTGGCGGGAACCGTGGTGAGCCCCGGCGCCACGGCTTTGACGATCGCCTGCCGGTCGATGCCGAGGAGGATCGCCTTGCGGACAGTTGCGTCCGCGGTGTCTTCGCTTTCCAGCGCGGCGGGGTTGGCACACAGCCCGCCGTTGCTCAGACAGACGTTGAAGAGGAGCACTTCCGCACCAGAGCCGTTCACCGGGTCGACCGTGAATGGAGCCTTGTGCGCATGGACGGCCGCGTCCAGCGATGCCAGCGCGGAGAGCCCGAGATTGAGCCCGACCTCCACGGCACCCGAGCGCACATCCTTCTCTTCGGTGGCGAGATCCGGCTCGATCCGAAGCACGATCTTGTCGAGATGAGCGAGCCCGGATTGGTTCCAGTAGTCGGGATTACGCACCAGTGTCACCTGCGACCCGGGCGTATAGCTCGACATCACGAACGGGCCGGTGCCGTCGAGCGCGGTCGCAAGGGTCGCCGTGCCCTTGAATGCAGCGGGATTGCCCGACCCGGTGGTCAGGTCGAGGCTCGCCGGGCTCGACTCGAGGTTGCCGTGAGCGGCCAGCACCGGGTCGAGCACGGCTGCGGGGAGGATCCCGTCGACGCCGCTGCCAAGCGCGAGGTATGGCCCGTACTGGGTCTTGAAGTCGACCACCGCGGTGTTCTGGTCCGGCTCCGAGCACTTGATCACCTGATTCCACCCGGTCGTCGAAGCGAGTGGCGTGGGACTCGGCTTGCCGATGGCGCCGTAGGCGAGCCAGTGCAATGCAAAGGTGTCGCAGACGTCACGTGAGGTCAGATCGCTGCCGTCGTCCCACCGGACACCGGGGCGAAGGTTCCAGGTCACGCACATCGCAGCGGCGGTGTCGGCGCAGCCGCTGATCTTGACGCCGCCATTCGCCAGCGTCGGCACCGAGGTGGCCAGGTCAGGGCTCCAGAAGTCGGCCTGCGAGGTCGTGGAGGCCGTTGCGGTGGTCGATCGATACCAGAGCAAACCCTCCTCCACCGGGGCCGCGATGATGTTGGCAAAGGGAAGCTCGCCCGTGATCCCGTCGTCGAGCAGCGATGTGGGGGCCTGCCAGACGCCGACGGTGAGCGTTCCTCCCTGGGTTGCCGTGCCGCCCGGGATGGTGGTGGGCGATTTTCCCGACGGCGTTGAGGTGCAGCCCGCGAGCAGGATCGCGAGCGTCGCCACTGCCAGCGTCGCAAGGCGCCGAGGGCGTCGCGCAGAACGGATCGTCCGGGGGAGTGCTACATACACGAGCGTGCATTGTGCCCCGCCCGTATAGTGGAACCGGAGTGGTCGATGGGCTAATGGGGATATTCACGGCGCCGGCGGGATCTGGAGACACGCCATGAGAATCGGTCCCGGGAGGCTTCCGCGCAGGCGCGACCCGAGACGGCGATTTCGCAATCGTCTACTGCTCGGAATGGTGACCGTAGCCTTGCTGCCCCTGGTCGCCTTTGCGGTGCTCGCCGTGTTCGAGCTGGATACGATCGCCAAGAGCACGGCCAACGCGACCGAGACAGCGATTCTCGAGCACCAGCAGGCGATCGCCGACTCGGCGCTCGACAGCAGTGCCGCCTCCCTCGACCGGACCATGGGCGCCATCGACAGTGACCTCCAAGAGGGGCTCACCGCTGCGCTCACCAAGGGCCTCGCGGCGACGCAGCCGGCGGCGACGCCAAAGGCCGGCGCGACCCCGCCGATCACGAGCACTCCTGTGACTCCGCCGGGCGGCGCCTCCCTGGACACCAAGTTTTTCAACGCGACCAAGGCCACCGCGGTGACTCAGGAGGTGACGCAGCTCCTCAAGAACAATCCAGCCATCAACGCCGTGTGGTTCGAGGACAAGACGACGGGAGCACTCCTCATCTACCCCGCGGTCACAAGCCCCACGGAGCTCGTAGCGAACTACGACCCGGCGCATCCAGAGGATCGAGGCGGGTTCAGCGTGCTCACCGATTCCGAAGGCGGGACTGTCGCCGCCACGCAACCAAGCGCATGGCCGCGGCCGGGTGTTCCGTGGCTGAGCGTCAACGGGCCGTTCTGGACCAACCCCTATCCGCTGATCGAGGACGGGGAGCAGGGCGTCAGCGCGTGGTACCAGTACCAGGGCCCCTCATCGATTCTCGAGGGCGTTGACGTCTCGCCGACCAAGCTCATCCAGCCGGCGATCGGCTCGGCGTCCAGCACCGTCGACCCGATGATCATCAGCGCGTCGAACCGCGTGATCTACGCATCGCCGCAGTCGGAAACGGATTTCCCGGGCGCGACGGCAGGTTCAGTGTTCAAGATGCCCCAGACCGGGTTCATGAGTTCGTTGCGGCACATGGAGGCCACCGGCGCCATGCCCAGTGCCCCGCTCACCGCAACACTCAACAAGGCGAGATCTGACGTCTTCACGGCTCCCGTGTACAGCGGCCACTGGATCATCGCGAACCCGATACCGATCAACGCCCTCGAGCCCAACCTCAACTCGCTGACACTGGGCGTCACCGACAGCGTTCACCGCCTGTTTCCAGTGACCGTGCTCCCGGTGCTCATCCTCCTGGTGGCGCTTGCCTTCATCGCCACCACGCTGCTGTCGCGGCGCATGTACCTGCCGGTGCAGGCGCTGACCGACCATGCCGTCCTCGAGGAACGCACCCGACTTGCGCGCGAGATCCACGACACGCTGGCGCAGCAGCTCACCGGCATCGTGCTCGAGCTCGAAGCGGCCGACACGCTCCTGAACCGCGGATCGGAGCAGCGAGCCAAGTCGTCGGTGGAGAAAGCGCGTGAGCTTGCTCGTGGAGCGCTTCAGGAAGCGCGCCGATCGGTCTGGAACCTTCGCCCGTCGCCGCTCTCGGCAACCGGCCTTGTCGCCGCGATCGGCCACGAAGTCGAGGCCTGGGAAGAGCGCACGGGCATTCCGGCGCGCTTCAAGGCACGGGCCGTACCGCCCCATCCCCCGCTGTCGCCCACCGCTGAGGTTGCGCTTCTGCGCATCGGTCAGGAGGCGCTCTCCAACGCCGCGCGCCACGGACATCCAGAGCATGTCGACGTGGAGCTGCGCGCCCATGCCCAGGAGTTGATCCTGTCGATCCACGACGACGGTGTGGGATTCGACCTCGCCGCGAGCGCCCCGCGCGAGGATTGTTTCGGCCTCGACGGCATGGCCGAGCGGGCGCGCAATGCGGGCGGGACCCTCACGGTCGTGAGCACGCCCGGTCAGGGGACCACGATCACCACGAGGCTTCCGTTCAGCGAGTCCGTGCCTCAGGCAGTGAGCGCGTGATCAGCGTCCTCGTGGCCGACGACCATCCGGTCGTCCGTGACGGCCTGTGCACGATGCTCGAGCTCGAGCCCGATATCAAGGTGGTGGGCAGGGCGTCGGACGGCGTCGAGGCAGTCGAGCAGGCCCGTCGCACACACCCGGACGTCATCCTCCTCGATGTCCAGATGCCGATCATGGACGGCATCGAAGCACTCCGCAAGATCCGGGCGCGCGATCCTGAGGCCCGTGTGATCGTGCTGACGACCTACCGCAACGAGGACTACATCTTTCCCTCGCTCAAGGCCGGAGCGCTCGGCTACCTGCTCAAGGACGCAACCCGTCAGGAGCTGGCCGGCGCCATCCGCGCCGTCGCCGCAGGCGAGTTGCTCCTCGACCCGCAACTGGTCAGCGATGCCGCCGAGCACATGCCCTCGATCACCCGGCGCGAGCGCGACGTCCTCCGTCTCATGGCCGACGGCAAGAACAACGCCGAGATCGCGGTGCTGCTCTTCCTCAGCGAGAACACCGTGAAGACGCACGTCAGCAACATCCTCGAGAAGCTCGGTTGCAAGGACCGGGCGGCTGCGGTGCTCCTGGCCTGGAGACGCCACATCATCTAGCCCCAGGGCGGTGCGGCGGCAATTGGCTGGCTGATCCTGGGACGTCGATCATCTGGGCCCCAATACACTGTGCCAGCAATGGAATCGGTCGGTATTGGTCTCCTCGGGCTCGGCACGGTGGGCACTGCTGTGGCCAAACGGCTCATCGGCGAGTGGGAGTTGCTCGGCGAACGAGCCGGTGCGATTCCTGCTTTGCGTTGCGTTGCCGTGCGCAATATCGCGCGGTCCCGTGGGTTCGACCTGAAGAACGTACGGGTCATCGGCGACCCCCAGGTCGTGGTCGCCGACCCGGCAGTGTCGATCGTGGTTGAGGCGATGGGCGGCACCGATCCCGCAACCGCCCTCATCGAGTCGTCGCTGCGCGCGGGCAAGACGGTGGTGACCGCCAACAAAGCGGTGATCGCCGCGTCAGGGCCGCAGTTGTGCACCCTCGCCGTCGGGCACGGCGCACACCTGTATTTCGAAGCGAGCGTGGGCGCGGGGCTGCCGATCATCGCGCTGCTCCGCGGGAGCCTGCTCGGGGACCGCATCTCGGCGCTCGACGGCGTCATCAACGGGACGACCAACGTCATCCTCACTCAGATGCGCAGTGCCGGGGTCACCTATCAGAGTGCCCTGGCCGACGCGACGCGTCGCGGTTTTGCGGAGGCGGATCCATCACTCGACGTCGACGGCTGGGACGCGGTCCACAAGCTGGTGATCCTCGCGTGGCTCGCGTTCGGCGTCCACGTCTCGACTGACACGGTGGATCGACGCGGCATCCGCGACATCGCCGGAGCCGATGTCGGAGCGCTGGCTCAGCTCGGCTACAGCGTGCGATTGCTCGCTCACGCCGAGCAGGCTGCCGGCGGCGCCGTCCACCTCCGCGTGCGCCCCACCGCGCTCGGAGTTGGACACCTCCTCCACGACGTCGATGATGCTGCCAACGCTGTCATCATCTCGAGCGACCTCGAAGCGACGGTGATGCTCCGCGGACTCGGTGCAGGAGGCGCGTCGACAGCAAGTGCGGTGCTGAGCGACATCGTCACCGCCGTCCGTGAGCGGGGGACGCCGGTCGTCGACCGCTCCGCGCACGCCGCACCAATCATGCTCAGCGATGAGGATGTCGAGGTGGCCGGCTACGTCCGGGTCCAGCTCTCGGCCGAGCCCGAGGCCCGAGCCCTCGTGCTCCAGGCCCTCGAGGATCGCGGTGTCGCCGTCGATGCGGCCGTCGACCTGAACAACTCGGAGCTGATCGTGCTGACCGGACTGGCGCCGCGCGCCGTTCACGACCGTGCCCTCGAAACGCTCGACACGCTGACATCGGTCGACCGGATTCTGGGCGCGCTCGACCGGGTCGAGGCGTAAGCGGAGCAGCGTGCCAACTCGCGCTCAGGGCGTCATCGCCCACTGGTCCGATCGCCTCTCGCTCCCCCCGGCCGCGCCGCACATCAGCCTCGGCGAGGGCAGCACGCCATGCGTCGAATCGCTGACGATCGGTCCGTCGCTCGGGCTCGCTTCGCTGCATTTCAAGCTCGAAGGGCTCAACCCCACCGGATCGTTCAAGGACCGCGGCATGGTCGTCGCCGTGGCCGCTGCGCTGCACGAAGGAAGCCGAGCGATCATCTGCGCGTCCACAGGCAACACGAGCGCCTCCGCGGCCGCGTACGGTGGGCGCTTCGGCTTGCGCACGGTCGTGGTGGTCCCGCACGGTCATATCGCGTCGGGAAAGCTGGTTCAGGCGCGAATCCACGGGGCAACCGTGGTGAGCGTCAGAGGTGGCTTCGACATCGCCTTACGAGTCGTGCGTGAGCTGTGCGCACGCCACCCCGTAACGCTCGTCAACAGCGTGAACCCATATCGCATCGAAGGTCAGAAGACTGCCGCGTTCGAGATCGTCGACGAGCTCGGCGACGCACCCGATGTCCTGGCACTGCCGGTCGGCAACGCCGGCAACATCACCGCGTACTGGCGGGGGTTTCGCGAGGAATACCGCGATGGACGCGCCAGCCGGTTGCCCCGCATGTTCGGAGGACAGGCGTCAGGTGCGGCGCCGCTCGTGCTCGGGCGTCCTGTGGACGATCCTCAGACTGTCGCGACGGCAATTCGCATCGGCAATCCCGCATCCTGGCAGGGCGCGATCGACGCGCGCGATCAGTCCGAGGGCATGATCGCGTCGGTCGACGATGACGCGATCCTCGACGCGCAGCGGCAACTCGCGCGCATCGAGGGAATCTTCTGTGAGCCCGCTTCCGCGGCTGCATTGGCTGTTCTCGAGCGCGCTGTCGCCGAGGGAGCTGTCGCCCCGGGGACGCACGCGGTCTGCGTGCTCACCGGCAACGGACTGAAGGATCCGGGTGCGGTGGAGGCGGCGCTGCCGCCCATCGTTGAGATTCCCTCTGATGCGAGCGCGCTGGCGCACGCAATCGGAGTGTGAGTGGCATGCGTGTTCGTGTCGCCGTGCCGGCGAGTGTGGCCAATCTCGGTCCCGGATTCGACATCCTCGCCATCGCGCTCCAGTTGCAGAACGACATCCGCGCCGAGCAGCGCCCCGGAGCGCTGAGCATCGATGCCGGTCCCGATGCCTCATTGGCCCTCAATGATCCCGAGTACAACATGGTCACGGTTGCCTACGTGAAGTCGTGCGCCGAGCTCGGTGTCACTTCTTCAGGAGTGCACTTCACCTGCGTGAATCGCATTCCGATCGGACGAGGTATGGGATCGAGCGCCGCCGCGGCCCTGGCCGGAGTCCTCGTCGCCACGGCTTTGCATCAGGCGCCGTGGGATGAGGATGCCGTGCTCGCTCGCGTTGCGACGCTCGAGGGCCATGGCGACAACGCTGCGGCAGCGCTGCTCGGCGGTCTCGCCATCTACGCTCCGGGCGCGGCCGCCGTCCAGATGGCTGTGTCGGACGAGTTGCGCGCGGTGCTCTTCATTCCAGACACCCCGTTCACGACTCATGAAGCACGCCAGGTCGTGCCGGACACATTCAGCAGAGCCGACGCGATCTTCAATGCAAGCAGGTGCGCGCTCCTGGTGCGAGCGCTCGCAACCGGCGATCATGCCGGGCTTCGCGTCGCGATGCAGGATCGCTGGCATCAGGACGCGCGATTCGCGCTGATGCCAGGATCGCGGGAGATCGTCGAGGCGGCCAACGCGGCCGGCGCGTCGGGAGCAGCGCTGGCAGGCGCCGGCCCGTCGGTCATCGCCCTGACGCAGCTCGGCACGGAGCCGGTGGTCGCCGCGATGGCCGGCGCTGCGGCGAGCGCAGGGGTTGCAGGGCAGACGATGGTGCTGCCGCCGCGCAACTACGGCACCCGCGTGGACGTCTCGCCGTGACTCGGGTCGTGCAGAAATACGGCGGATCGAGCGTCGCGACGCCGATCAAGCTGCGCCGGGTCGCGCGCCGGATCCGTGCATCGATGGGTGATGGCATGGAGATCGTTGTGGTGGTGAGCGCCATGGGCGACACCACTGATGAGCTGATCGCGCTCGCCCATCGCATCACCGGCGACCCTCCATCTCGCGAGATGGACATGCTGCTGAGCAGTGGGGAGACGATCACGGCACCACTGCTGGCGATGGCGCTGCACGCCGCGGGCACACCGGCAATCTCGCTGACCGGCGCGCAGGCGGGCATCCGCACCAGCGGAACGCACCGCACAGCGCGCATCGTCGACATCGTTCCGCAACGAGTGCTCGACGAGCTCGGGCGCGGCAACGTCGTCGTGGTCGCGGGCTTCCAGGGCGCCACCGAGGACATGGACGTGACCACCCTTGGGCGCGGTGGCTCCGATACAACCGCCGTCGCTCTTGCCGTTGCCATCCGGGCCGACCACTGCGAGATCTTCACCGACGTCCCGGGCGTTCACACCGCCGATCCACGCATCGTCCCCAACGCGCGGGTGATCGCGGCCATCGACTACGACGAGATGCTCGAGCTCGCGTCTGCCGGCGCTCGAGTGATGCATCCACGCGCGGTCGAGATCGGCGAGGCGTACTCGATGGAAATCCACGTTCGATCCACGTTCGACGACGAACCGGGGACAATCATCGCGAAGCAGGACAAGATGGAAGTACGCCAGAAGGTGCGCGCCATCGCGCACGAGACCGATGTCGCCAAGGTGACCATCCTTCGCGTGCCCGACCAGCCGGGAGTTGCCGCATCGGTTTTCGGACCCTTCGGCGATGCGGGGATCGACATCGACATCGTGCTCCAGAACGTCAGCCACGACGGCACCACAGACCTGAGCTTCACCATCGCCGAGTTGCACCTGCCGAAAGCGCGTCGCATGCTGCCGGCGCTGGCGAAGAGCGTGCAAGCACAGGGCTACACCGCGACGGCAGGCATCGCCAAGGTGACCGTGATCGGAAGCGGGCTCAGGGGGACCCCGGGGATCTACGCAAAGATCTTTCGAGCGCTCGCCGATGCTGGGATCAACATCCAGATGATCGCCACGAGCGAGATCCACGTGACCTGCATCATCGATCGGCCGCGCGTGCGCGATGCCGTGCGCGCGCTCCACACGGCGTTCGAACTGGAAAGGATTTGAGCCTCAGTGTCGGCATCGTCGGACTGCCAAATGCCGGGAAGTCAACACTCTTCAATGCGATGACCCAGGCCGGTGCGGCCATCGGCAACTATCCTTTCACCACCATCGAGCCGAACACCGGCGTGGTGCCGGTTCCCGACTCGCGCCTCGACCGACTTGCGGCGCTCTTCCAGCCGCCCAAGGTGATCCCGGCAACGGTCACGTTCACCGATATCGCGGGGCTGGTGCGCGGCGCGAGTTGCGGCGAGGGGCTCGGCAACCGTTTCCTCGGCAACATCCGCGAAGCCGACGCAACCGCACTCGTGGTGCGCGCCTTCGAGGATCCCGATGTGACTCACGTCGAGGGCAGAGTTGACCCGATCCGCGATATCGACGTGCTCGAGCTTGAGCTCCAGCTCGCCGACCTCGAGACCGTCACCAAACGACTCGAGCGAACCGAGAAGAGTGCACGCCTGCAGAAGGAGAAGGAGCCGGAGCTGATCGCGCTTCTCCATCGCGTCCAGGACCACCTCAATCAAGGCAACTCGGTGCGCACGATGACACTGACTGCCGAAGAGCAGTCGCTGCTTCGAGAGTTCTGGCTGCTCACCGGGAAGCCGCTCATGGTCGTGGTCAATGTCGCCGAGGCGGCGGCGGGTGAGCCCGTGCCCGAGGATGTCACGCAGCGCGCCCGGCTGGCGGGCGGCGACGCAATCGCCGTCTCGGCGCGGATCGAGAACGACATCGCGGAGCTCGATCCAGCAGACCGCGAGGGGTTCCTGCACGACCTCGGGCTCGAGGAGCCCGGCCTCCATCGGGTCGCGCGCAGCGCGTATCGCCTCCTGCGGCTGATCACCTTCTTCACCGCCGGCGAAACCGAAGTTCGTGCGTGGAACCTCCGCGCAGGTGAGACCGCGCTCGACGCTGCGGCCAGCATCCACACCGACATTGCGCGCGGTTTCATTCGTGCGGAGGTGACCGATGCCGAGGAATTGCTCGACGCCGGCTCGTATGCCGTGCTGCGTGAGCGGGGCAAGCAACGCCTCGAGGGCCGCGACTACGTCATGCGCGACGGTGACGTCATCCACGTGCGCTTCAATGTCTGAACGCGCTGCGACGGTCCCGTACACGAGTTCTCGAGTTGATCATCGACGCGCCCACGACCGGCGAGGAGAACATGGCCCGCGACCTTGCGCTGCTCGACGCCTGCGCCCGCGGCGAGACCCCGGGCGCCGTCCGCCTGTACGGATTCGAGCCTGCCTGCCTGAGCCTCGGCCGCATGCAGTCGCTTGACGATGTGGACCTCGAGGCGTGCGCGCGAGACGGTGTGGACGTGGTGCGCCGACCGAGTGGCGGCCGTGCGGTGCTCCACGATCAGGAGGTGACCTACGCAGTGGTGTGCCGTTCCGCGGACCCGATCTTCGGGGGGCGCGTGCTCGAGTCCTGCTCACGCATCCACCAGGCAGTCGCGGCAGGGCTGGCGACTCTCGGCGTGGCCACCACTCCCCGGGCGATGCCCGCCAACCTCAGACGTGACGCCCGCGCAGGAGCGGCCGTCGCGGATTGCTTTGCCCGCCCCGCCGCCCACGAACTCCTCGATGATCGTGGACGGAAGCTCGTCGGCAGCGCGCAGGCGAGACGCGCCGGTGCCCTCCTTCAGCATGGGTCGGTGCTGCTCGAGTTGCCGCGCGCGGCGCGGTATCTTCGGGGCGGCGCAGTGCCATCGCAGGGCGGGATCGGGGTCCGTGACCTGCTCGGGCGCCGCGTCAGCCGCGACGAGCTTGTCGGTGCGCTCGCGGCCGGGTTCCGCGTTGCTCTGAAGACATCGCTCGGGCAGCCGTGCGCCGCGGAGCCGACGATCTCGCTTCTCTAGTGGGCCGCTTCGTCTCGCGGATGCATGGGGAGCCGGAATACAAGGGCGAACGCGGCTGCCAGCGGGAGCAGTGAGGCCCAGGCAGTGATCCGCAGCGCGTCGGTCGCGACGTGGTGATCGAGGATTGCGAGAAATATGGTGCCGAGGACAGCGACTCCGAGCGCGGTGGAGAGTTGCTGGACCCTGGAGGATCCACCCACGACCGGCGTGGTGCTTCGCGTGACCGAGAATCTTCTGGGGATCCTCCTCGCCGGCGGGCTGGACGTCCAGGATGCCATCTGGGCTTGCGATGTCTTCGTGTTGTTGGTCACGGCCGTCGTCAGCGAGGACGATGTGCGGCGCGCTCGCGGCCGCGGCGGCGACGATCACCGCCGTCAGCAGGTTGACGTGATCTACAAAACCTTCGCCGCGCTCCCCCCTGACAAGTTCCCGTTGATCTCTGCTCACGCCGCGCAGATGGTCGCCGGCGATCACGACGAGCGGTTTCGCTTCGCTATCGACGTGGTTGTCGACGGCGTGAGCGCCAGGGAGGCCCAGCGGTCACCCGTCCCTCCGGGTAGAGGGTTCCCCTCGTACTTTGGAGGCATCGCATCTCGTCGCCATTGAATACCCCCGCATGATGTGCTAGCGTTCCGCGCAGGCCACAAGATGTAGGGCTGCACCCCTTACGTTTTCGGCTCCTCGGGCAGCGGGCGCCGGGCTCTCCCACCGCTCAGGCCATGGCTCCAACATTCGTGGCCCCTCTCATCCGGAGGCCCGCTGCCTGCCCTGGTTCCACCTCGGCGGTCAATCCATCGGGTTTTCGACGCCGGTCGGCGCCTCACCCCCCTGATACGCTTCCGAAGAGTCCATGGCCAAGAAGACCCGTAAGCAGAAGCAGCGCGCAGCCACGCGGCGGCCCGGAGCGCCGGCTCCCGGTGCTGTGACGCGTCAGGCGACTGCCGCCGCGCCCGCATCCCAGCGTCAGGCGCCGGCAACGCCACGGGTGGCGCAACCCCAGATCCTGCCGGAGACGGTGCTGCCGCTTCCGAGCTCTGAGGTCGACATCGAGTTCTGAGCCGACCGAGGACGACGAGCAGGCGATGCAAACGGTGGCGGCAGCGACGGAGAGCGCGTCGCGACGCCGTGTGCAGCGCGTGAACCCGGCAGCGCAGCCACGCGCCCGCGGGGGCCAGGTGAGCGCCGCCGCAATGTTCCTGCCGCTCGAGAGCGACGATGCAGCGATCCCGTTCGACCGCGTTCCCTACGTGCCTCGTGACCTCCGTCGCGTTGCGATCATGGCCTCGCTGATGATCGTGCTCATCCTCATAGCTGCGTTTGTGGTGACGCGCATCAATCCGTGAGCACGGAGACACGCGCGTGCGAGTGATCCTGTACACGGGCAAGGGTGGTGTCGGCAAGACCACTGTTGCGGCGGCCACCGCGGTGAAGTGCGCGAGCCTCGGATACAAGACGCTCGTCATCAGCACAGACGCCGCGCACAGCCTCGGCGACAGCGTCGACCAGGAGATCGGCGATCAGCCGACCGAGCTTGCGCCAAATCTGTGGGGGCAGGAGGTCAACGCGCTCCACGAGCTCGAGGAGCACTGGGACCGCATCCACATTTACCTCACGTCGCTGTTCGCATCCCAGGGCGTCGACGACATCGTCGCCGAGGAGATGGCATCGCCTCCAGGCATGGAGGAGGTGGCGAGCCTCATGTGGATCAAGAAGCACAAGCGCGAAGGCAAGTTCGACGTCCTCATCGTCGATTGCGCCCCAACCGGAGAAACGTTGCAGCTGCTCGCGTTTCCCGACGTCGCCAAGTGGTACCTCGATCGCATCTTCCCGATTCACCGGATGATGAACAAGGTCGCGCGCCCGGTCATGCAGCCGTTCATCAGCATCCCGCTGCCGAGCGACGAGATCTTCAGCAACGTGAAAGACCTGCTCCTCGACCTCGAGGGGATGAAGAAGATCCTCGGCGATCCCAAGGTGTGCACTACGCGCATCGTGCTCAACCTCGAGAAGATGGTGGTCAAGGAGGCTCAGCGCGCATTCACGTATCTGAGCCTGTACGACTACCTGACCGACCTCGTCGTGGTGAATCGGGTGCTGCCGCCGGAGGTGACGGACGCGTACTTCGACTCCTGGCGCGAGGCGCAGCAGCGCTACTCGGTGCTGGTTGAGACAGCGTTCTCACCCATCCCAACCCTGCGCACCAAGCTCTTCGACCACGAGATCGTGGGGCTCGAGTTGCTCGCCGAGATGGGCGAGTTGATCTACGGCGACCGCGATCCCTCGCAGATCTTCTATCACTCGGTCCCGCAGCGCATTCGCAAGGTCGGTAACACTTATGAGCTGCAGCTCCACCTTCCGTTCGTCGGCAAGGAAGACGTCGACATCAAGCATCGCGAGGGCGAGCTGTTCGTCAGCGTGGGTCCGTACAAACGCGAGATCTCGTTGCCGCGCGTGCTCAACGGCAAGCGCGTCACGAAGGGACGGCTCGACGAGGGGATGCTCTCGGTGACGTTCGGGGATCGCACGCCATGACCGACGCGGTGTGGACGCAGGCGACACGTCTCGTTGATGAGGCCTCGCGACTGCTCGGAACGTCATTCAGCGATCTCGTGCCTCCCGATGCGCAGCGGCATCTGCTGATCGCCCAGCGCGAGTTGCTGCTCGCTGTGGCGGCGATCATCGAGCACCACACGCAGCAGGAGCCGGAGGAACCCACCGAGTCCCCGTCGCGCGGACGGAGACGCTCGCGAAGCGAAACAAAACGCTCGCGGCGGCCGTCGCGGGTCGAGCTCGAGTAGCCGGCGCCGGGTGACCAGCCCCGGTACCTACCTGGCGATCATCCTCTACACGCTGCCAGGTTTCGTGTTCGGATCAGTGATCCACGAGCTCAGCCATGCGGCCATCGCAGTGCGCGCGGGCGATCCGACGCCGCGCCGCGACGGTCGGATGACGCTGGATCCACGACGCAATCTCGATCCTTCTGGATGCCTCGCGCTGATCCTCGCCGGGCTGGGCTGGGGACGTCCCGTCCCGCTGGATCCCCTGTATCTGCGCACGGGCAGGCAGCGCGCGGCCGTCGCGGCGGCGGGGCCGCTCGCGCACCTCGTCGTGGCGGCGATCTTCGCCGGAGCATTGCGCGTCGAACTCCTCGGCTCCGGCATCGACGCCTCCGGCTTCGACGTGCTTGCGCAGTTCACCCTCGAGGGCGTGATCCTCGGCGTCCTGATGCAGGGATTCGTCGTCAACCTCGCGCTCTTCGTCTACAACGCGCTCCCCATCCCGGGGCTCGACGGGTACGCGGCGTTGCGCGCGCTGCTCTTCGCCAGGGTGCCGCGAGTCTTCCTCACGTTGGAGGAGTACCGCTTCGCGATCTACGCATTGGCCGTACTGGCGGTCCTGCTACCTCCGCCATTGACCCACGGGGCCGTCGATGTGGCGTCTGCGGTGTCGGTCGGCACCGCAACCGTCACCTTCGAGCATCTGATCGTGCCCGGCGTGCACCCGGCCTTCATCGGACTGCCGAACATCTTCCACCTCCTGTCATGAGCGCGGTGTTCCTCAACGGCGTGGAGTGGCAGGTGGTGGGGGCGCAGGTCGCGATCGTGCAGCGCGGGCGAGTGCTCCTCCAGTTTCGACCCTGGCCACCCGGCTGGGAGCTGCCCGGCGGCCACATCGAGCACGGTGAAGACCCGGCGGTCAGCGCGGCGCGCGAAACCGAGGAGGAGACCGGCTACCAGGTGCGCATCACTGGAATCGTCGGCGTGTATTCGTGGCGAGGCCTGCGATCGGCCGGCGACGTGGTCTTCCTCGCCGAGGTTATCGGCGGCGGCCCGCGGCGCAGCCTCGAGTCCTGGGCGTTCCGTATGGCACCGCCGCGCGCGCTTCCCCGGACGGTCTTTCCGTGGGTTCGCGAGCGGGTTCGCGATGCGGTGGACGTATCGGGCGGCGGCGCCCCCGTGCATCGTGTGCAACCGGTGACCATCCGCCACGTGCTCGGGTTCGCCACCGCATGGTTGCACACACCAGTCGACCGGTTGATGGGGCGGCGATGACCACCGCACTGCTCTTCATCGGGAGCCTGCTCCTGGTTGTGATCGCGGCGGAACTCTTCACCAACGCGATCGAGTGGGCGGGCTATCTCCTCAACCTCGGCACAGGCGCAACCGGGAGCCTGCTCGCGGCGCTCGGCACCTCGCTCCCCGAGACCGTTGTCCCGATCGTCGCGCTGGCCACGCATTCGCCGGGCGCCAACAAGGTCGCGACAGGTGCGGTGCTCGGCTCTCCGTTCCTGCTGCTGACCCTCGGCGCCGGCGCCACCGGGATCGCTGTGTTGATCCGCGGTGGGTCGCGCCGCCTGGTGATCGACCCGCGTCAGGCGCGCCGCGATCTCGGCGTGTTCATCGGCGCTTTCACTGTGGCGGTGGTCTCGAGCGTGCTGCCGAACGGCGCCCGGATCGCGGTCGGAGCGCTGCTGCTTGTCACGTATGCGGTGTACGTGGTGGCGACGCTCCGGGGCAGCGCGACGGCCGGTGAGAGCCCCGAGCCGCTGCACATCGTTCGCTGGCGCCCCGGTGAGCCGCACCCGGTGCTGGTGACGCTCCAGCTCGTGATCGCTGTCGCACTCCTGGTGATCGGTTCGCAGCTCTTCGTCACCGCGCTCGACAACACGGCGTCGGCCCTGCAGATCCCTCAGCTGGTGCTCGCTTTGGTCATCGTGCCGGTTGCGACGGAGCTCCCGGAAACGCTCAACAGCGTGCTCTGGGTGCGCACCAACGACGACATGCTGTCCTTCGGCAACATTGCCGGGTCGGCCGCCTTTCAGGCCTGCGTCCTCGCCGCGATCGGCATCGTTTTCACCACATGGCAGCCCGGCGCGGCCGGCCTCATCAGCGCCACCCTCACCCTGCTCACCGCCGTTTATCTGCTCGCGCTGTTCTGGCGCGGGCAGGCGCGAGGAGCGCTGCTCGCGCTCGCCGCCCTGCCCTGGGTCGCGTACGTGGTGGCCCAGGTGGCGACGGGCGGACGTCTGGCATTGTGAGCGCGGCACAATCGCGCGGTGATCCAGATCCACACGACCGGCGACGTCGAGGAGTATGCGGCGGCGGCGGAGCCGTTCCTCAGAGCCGACCCCTGCGCACGCAGCGTTCTGCTGAGCATCATCGGCAACGTGCGTGCAGCTCCGGACACGTATATCAGCTCACCCAGCTTCTGGTGGGTCACCGACGCTGACGCGGTGATCGGGGCGGCGAGCTGGACGCCGCCGCACAATCTGCTGGTCTCGTCGATGCCGCTCGTGGCCGTCCCTGACCTGGCCGAGGCCGCCGTGAAGCGCGCAGCAGCACTCGGACTGAGTCCGAACGGCGTGGTCGGCCCTGCGCTTCCGGCCCGTGCGGTTGCCGCCGCGTGGACGGCCATCACCGACGACACCGTCGAGCGCGATCGGACGATCCTCCTCAATGAGCTCGTCTCGCTCGTCGAGGTGCCTGTTCCACCCGGTACCCGCCGTTCCGCCCGCATCGGCGACGTCCCGCTGATCGCCGCCTGGCTCGAGACGTTCAGCGCCGAGATCGAGCACGCCGTCCCGGCCAACGCGCGTGCGGTGGCCGAGCACATGGTTCGGAGAGAGCAGATGGACGTCTGGATCGCGGATGACCAGATCGTGTCCATGGTCGGGCATCGAGAGGCTGCGGGGGTCGTGCGCGTGGGTCCCGTGTACACGCCTCCCGAGTATCGCAGCCACGGCTACGCGCGCCGGCTCACCTACGAGGTGACGGCCGCCGCCCTGCAGCGACCGGGCGTGGAGCGCGCCATGCTCTTCACAGATGCAGCCAACCCTGTCTCCAACTCGATCTACCGGCAGGCAGGGTTCGCGCCGCGCGGCGAGCACGTGGAGATCGACTTCGCCAAGCGCATCGTCGATCCTGCCGCTTAGAGTTGGCGTCATGAATCTTGAAGGCAAGGTCGCCGTGGTCACTGGAAGCGGACGTGGCATCGGCCGCTCGTACGCCCTCGCTCTCGCCCAGGCGGGCTGCGCCGTGGTCGTCAACGACGTGGATGGAGACGTCGCTGAAGCGACCGCAGACGAGATCGCCGGGAATGGCGGACGGGTTGTCGCCGAGGTGTGCGCCGTCGGATCGGCTGATGCGGCCGACCAACTGGTCGCCGGCGCCATCAACGCTTTCGGGCGCCTCGACATCATGTGCACCAACGCCGGCATCCTTCGTGACCGCGTCCTGTGGAACATGAGCGACGACGATTTCGACGTGGTGATCGAGACGCATCTCCGGGGTACCTTCACATGCGCTCGTGCGGCTGTGCGGCGGATGCGCGAGCAGGGGACGGGCGGGCGGATCGTGGTCGTGTCGTCGATCGCCGGGCAGCGGGGTAACTTCGGACAGACCAACTACGCCGCGGCAAAGGCGGGCATCGCCGCGTATGCGCGCACCTGGGCGATGGAGTGCGCCAAGCACAACATCACTGTCAACGCGATCGTTCCCAACGCCATCACCCGAATGATCTCCACGATCCCGGGTATGGGGCCACTGGTCGAAGCCGCCGAGAAAGGCGAGCCGCTGCCGGCGACCATGCGCAAGCAGATGGGCATGGGGACCCCGGACGACGTGGCACCGTTGCTTGTCTTCCTCAGCTCGGATGCGGCGGCGGGTGTCACCGGCCAGTGCATCGGTCTTGGCGGCGACAAGCTCTCGCTCTGGGCGCATCCCAAGGAGGTGTCGGTCGCCTACCGCGACGGCGGCTGGACCGCGGACGCAATCGCGGAGGTCTGGTCGACGTCGGTGGGTTCTCAGCCCGAGACCTACGGCATCCCGTTCCTCGGCGCTCCCAGCTGACCGACCGCTACGGAGGCGGTTCTTCGCCCGGCTGCGGCGATTGCAGCGGCACAGGATCGAGTGGTTCCGGACTTGCGGCATCCGACGGCGTCGGGATGACGAAGACCGCCGAAAGGTTGTAGACAAACGTCACGGCGAGGATCGCGAGCGCCGCGAGGAGTCCGATCCCCATGTTGATGTTGAACAGCGAGGCTGGGTCGAGGCCCGGAACGTTTGACCCCTCACTCGACGAGATCTTGGAGAGCAGCACGTCGCGGACGTGGAAGTGGTCGAGGATCAGCAGCGCGCCGGCGCCTGCAGCGAAGATCGCCGTGACAAGGGCTCGGCTCCGTGACGCCACGAGGCCGAACAGCCCGAGCATCGAGGTCAGCAGCCCGAGGAGGACGCAGGCCAGGGCGAGGAAAGCGAGGAGCTGCGGCCCGATGTTCGCCGACGACGTGTCGGTGGACGCGGCGTTGTTCTGGTTGCACGCCGCCGGGATCGATCCCACGACCGGGTCCTTGCCGAAGGTGAGCTGCCAGCCGCTGTAGGTGAGGATGTTCACGCCGTTGAGCGCGTTGACGCAGGCGTCCACCTGGGCGGCTTCGGATCCGGTGACCCCTTGCGTGGCGTCGACTGAAGCAATCGCCCTCTTGGTGGTGACCGAGTTGCACGACACGCCGGCGAAGACCAGGAAGAACGACAGGATGACCAGGAGGAGAAGCATGGGGCTGACGCGGCGGGCGCCCGGCTCGCCGATCAGGGAACGGACGCTCAAACCGCCTCGGACGTGGTCATCTCAGCCGACCCGGTCACCCGGGGCGCAGGGGTGATCGGGGCGGAGCAGCACCACGCGATCCGACCCCTCCTGGTAGACGCCGAGCACGAGCACCTCGCTCCGGACCGGGCCGACTTGGCGGGGCGGCAGGTTGACCACGGCGACGACCGAGCTCCCGGTGAGCTGCTCGGGGGTGTAGAGGTCTGTGAGCCGGCCCGACGATCGCCTCGTGCCCAGCGGACCGAAGTCGATGACCATGCGATAGGCGGGGCGCCGCGCCTCGGGAAACGTCTCGCAGCTCAGCACCGTGCCCACGCGGATGTCGACCCCGAAGAACTGCGCCGCATCGATCTCGGCCGCGTGCCGCGCTCGCTCCACTCACGCGTCGCAGTGTATCGGCACACCTATACTCGCCCGCGATACCTGACGCCCGTTCGGAGGGAACGTCATCGCGGGCTTGCGTCGCCTCGCCGTGGTCTCGACATCAGTGCTGCTGCTCGGCGCGTGCGGGGGCGGGACCCCGTCGCTCAATGCGACCTCGCTGCTGAAGACCACCAAGACCGTGCTCGACGCCACGTCAGTCGTTCCACTTCGTGCTCACCGGAGCCAACGTGGGCGGCTCCAGCTCCGGCGGGCAGCTCACCGGCGGGAACGGGCGACATGAAGCGCCCGGACAGCATGTCCGGAACGCTCCAGGTGTCGATCTTCGGCCTGGCTGTCAACGTGCCAGTCGTCTCGATGGGCGGCACGTTCTCGGTGAAGCTCCCGACCGGCTCGGCGTTTCACCACGCGCGAACCCCGCCGATTACGGCTTTGCCGACCCTGCCCAGCTCATCGACCCGACCGACCGGCCTTTCCTCGCTGCTGCTCAAATGCCAGTCGCCGCAGGTCGAGAGCGACGACCGATATAACGGCGAGTCGCTGCACGAGATCGGCTGCTCGCTCCCGGGCAGCGCGGTCGCGGCCTTGCTCACCAGCGCGGACCCCTCGAAGAGTGTCGCAGCCACCTTCGGCATCGACACGAGCAGCAATCAGCTCCGCGCGCGTCGTGCTCACCGGGCCGTTCATCAGCAAGAACACCGATACCACCTACACAGTCGTTCTCACCAACTATGGCGAGAACGTGTCAGTGACGCCGCCGCCCGCCAGCGGGTGAACACGCGCCGGCGCTGGATCCTCGCCATCGCGGCGGCATCGGTGCTGGTCGCCGCGATGGACACGTACGTGATCGTGCTCGCGCTGCCGGCGATCATGTCCGACGTCGGCATCGGCATCGACCAGCTCCAGGCCGCGACACCGATCGTCAGCGGATTCCTGCTCGGCTACGTCGTGGTGATGCCGCTCCTCGGGCGGCTCTCCGATCATGTACGGCCGCCGGCCGCTGCTGCTGCTCTGCCTGGCCGTCTTCGCCGGCGGGTCGCTTGTCACCGCCTCGGCGACCGATCTCGGGTCGGTGGTCGCCGGGCGCGCGCTCCAGGGCCTCGGCGGCGGCGGCCTGGTCCCGGTCACGCTCGCCTTGGTCGCCGACCTCTGGCCCGCAGAACGGCGCGAGCCTGCCGCTCGGGCGTGATCGGCGGGGTTCAGGAGCTGGGCAGCGTCCTCGGACCGCTCTACGGCGGCCTGATCCTCACAGTCGCTTCCTGGCAGACGATCTTCTGGCTCAACCTCCCGATCGCCGGCGTGCTTGCCATCGGGCTGCTCGCCGCCGGTAGGGCTGACCGGACCGTCCCGGCGGCGGCACACGCGCCTCGGGCGCGGATCGACCGCGTGTCGATCGGGCTGGCGGCCTGGCGCTTGGTTGCCGGGTGCCTCTCGATCTGGTCGCCCGGGCGCGCTCCGCGACAGCGACAGCTTTCGGCGCTGGCCTTCAGCGCGCTCGGCGGCATGCCTGGCTGACCCCGATCGCGCTGTTGGCCGCGGCGGCGGCGGCTGCGCTCATCCTCTGGGAGCTGCTGAGCCACCGGATCCACGCGCGCGCTCATCGCCGTCGGCGGCTCCCCGCCATCTCGGCCGCGGTCGACTGGCCGGGAGCCGTCGCTCCTCGGGATCGCACTCTCGACGGTCATCGTCAGCTTCTCCGCGGAGGACCCGACCACTGGCGCGATCTCGCCGGCCGCGCTCTGGCTGCTGCCGCTCGGCGCGGTTCTGCCGTCTGCTTCGTGCTCCGGGAGCGGCGGGTCCGCCGACCCGCTCATCGCCGGCGCCGAGCTCCGGTCACCCGGCGCCTACGGCGCGCTGCTCACCAATCTCGCTGTCGGGGCCGCGCTCATGGTGGCGCTGCTCGACATCCCTGTCCTGGCGCGGTCGACCGTGGATCCCGAACTCGCAGCTCGGCGCCGCCCTGGTACTTCTCCGCCTCCTGGTCGGCGTGCCGATCGGTGCGGTCGCCGGCGGCTGGCTCTCCCAGCGCCTCGGCAACCGTCTCGTCGCCGGTGTCGGGATGGCGCATCACGGCGGCTGCATTCCTGGCTCATGACCGGTGGACCGCCACCACGCTCGGCGATCCATTCGGCCCTGGATGGCTGCACCCGAGCGACCCGGTGCTGATCGCCTGCGGTCTGGGCTTCGGCCTTGCGATCGCCCCGGTCAACGCGTCGATGCTCGCCTCGGTCCGCGAGCAGCTCCACGGACTGGCATCGGCGCTGGTGGTCGTGGCGCGCATGATCGGCATGCTCGTGGGCATCTCCATCCTCACCGCGGTGAGCCTGCACGTCTTCTACACGACGGCGTCGGCCTTTCCGTTGCCGACAGGCGCTCTGCCCGAAGCTCACCGCTCAACTGCCCCGCGTACGAACGTGATGTCACCGCGGCGATCGTCACCGAGCTGCGCGCGGTCTTCCTCGGTGCCGCGATCTGCGCGGCGCTCGCGGCGACCGCCGCTGCGGTCCTGCTGCGTGGCCGGCCCGCCCGCCTGGTTTCGGTGGCCCCGTGAGCGCCACGTCCGGGAGGTCCGCACCGGAGTCGCCGGAGCTCGACGACTTCTCGAGCCATCGCGGCCGCAGCCCGACGGCTCGACGTGGATGTGTACCTGGTCGGCGGCTTCGTGCGCGACCGCCTGCTCGGCGGCGCGCAGGGCCACGACATCGACCTGGTCACCGTCGGCATGGACCCGATGCCGCTGCTCGGCGCGGTGGCTTCGGTGTTCGGCTGGCATCCAGCCCGAGCGGTTCGAGCGGTTCGGGACGGCGCAGATCCGGGGCGGGACATGGATCGTGGAGGGCGATTCGCGCCCGAGCCGAGCGCTACGACCCCGAGTCCCGCAACCCGGACGTCCGTCCCGGCACCCTCGCCGAGGACATCTGGCGCCGCGACTTCACCGTCAACGCCCTCTGCCAGAGCCTCGACGGCGAGGTCCTGGATATCACCGGCAAGGGGATCACCGACCTGCTCGGCGGCGTGTTGCGAACGCCGCTGGATCCCGCGGAGACCTTCGCCGAGGACCCGTTGCGCATGTTCCGAGCCGCCCGATTCGTCGCGCGGCTGGGCTTCACGCTCGCTCCGGGGACGATCGAGGCGATGCGGGCGCAAGCCGCCAGAACGTCGATCCTCTCGATCGAACGGGTCAGCGACGAGCTCCGCCGGCTTCTCGTAGCGCCGCATCCGAGCGCCGGCATCGCGGTGCTCCGCGAGGGAGGGCTGCTCGAGCTGGTCCTCCCCGAGCTGGTCGCCGGAATCGGGATCGAGCAGGGCGGCTACCACACCCATGACGTCTACGGCCACACGCTCGGGACGGTCGACGCCGCCCCGCCCGACCTGGTGACGCGAACCGCCGCGCTCCTGCACGACATCGCCAAACCGCCGACCCATGTGATCGCCCCAGACGGTCGCCACACGTTCTATGACCACCCGCAGCTCGGCGCGGACATGGCGCGCGCGATTCTGACCCGCTGGCGATTCAGCAATGGCGAGATCGACGACGTCAGCCGGCTGGTGCAACTCCACCTGCGCCCGATCCAGTACGACCGCGAGACCTTCAGCGACGCCGCGGTGCGCCGCCTCATTCGCGACGCGGGGCCGCTGCGCTCCAAGATGCTCGATATCGCGCGAGCGGACACCACGGCATCCGCCTACCCGACACTCGAAGAGCTCGACGAGCTCGGTGAGCGCATGGACCGGCTCGACGCAGGAGGCGTCGTGTCGGCCATGGCGGATCCGCTCAGCGGGGAGGAGTTGATGGCCATGGCGCGGCGAGGCCCGGGTCCGTGGGTGGGCAAAGCCAAGGCCGCAATCCGTGAAGCTGTCATCGAGGGAACGATCCCGCCCGCTGAGCGCGCGCCCGCGCGTGCGTGGGTCGAGGCACACCCCGAGCTGCTCCATGGCGGCTGACGGCACGTCTGTGCGCCGCTGTCACAGAGTGCTCGCCAATCGGCCTGAACGGCAACAAAGTAGAATGCGCGGTTCGAGATGTTGAGCAAGCTTCGCAGCGCCAAACGCCTTTTCGTCGACCTGCCGCGCACGCTTCGGCTGGCGTACTGCCTCATGTTCGACTCGCGCGTGCCCGGTTACATGAAGTTTGCGTTCGGCGGTGGCCTCGCGTTGATCGCCTTGCCGGTGGTCGATTTGCCGGAATCGCTGCCGGTGATCGGTGAGCTCGACGTTCTTGCACTGAGCCTGCTGGCAACCCGTGCGTTTATCGCCGCCTGTCCGCGTCACGTCGTCGCTGAGCAGGAGATGTTGATCACCCAGCGGCGCAGCCGTTTCGATGACGACGTTCGCAACGGAGAGCGGTTCGCCCTGATGATCTACAGGCGCCTGCGTCCCGAAGAGCAGGAGGCCATCTCGTGAAAGTTCTGTTTTTGAAAGAAGTGGCAGGAACAGCCAAGCCCGGCGACGTGCGCGAGGTGACGCCGGGATATGCGCGCAACTTCCTGTTCCCCAAGCATCTCGCGGTGATCGCGGACCAGAACACCGTCGACCAGATCCGCCGTCGTGAGGAAGCCACCCGCAGACGTGTCGAGAAGGCGCTCATCGACGCCAGGGAGACGGCCCAGCGGCTGCGCAAGCTCACGGTCACCGTGTACGCCAAAGCCGGTGAGGCCGGCCGTCTCTTCGGCACGGTCACAACCGCTGATGTCGCCAAGCAGCTGAAGCGCGAGGCCGGCATCGACATCGACAAGCGCAAGATCGAGATCGACCCGCCGATCCGTTCTCTCGGGCCCCACGAAGCCACAATCGAGCTCCACCCGGAGGTCACGGAGACACTCAAGGTCGTCGTAGCGGCGCAATGACCTCTTTCCCGCAGACCGACCTGGTGGGACGCGGGGCCACCGTGGGGACCGTTCCCATGCGGGTCCCGCCACACGACAACGAAGCTGAGCAGTCGGTGCTCGGCAGCATTCTCATCGACCACGAGGCGCTCTCGATCGTGCGCGACGTGCTCGTGCCCGAGGACTTCTACGCGGAGCGGCATGCGGTGCTGTATCGCGCAGCGCTTTCGCTCGACGACCGAGGCGAGGCCATCGATACCGTCACGCTGCGCGACCAGCTCGAGCGTGGTCCGGGAATCGGCCGCGCCGGGGGGATGGACTACATTGCCGAGCTCACGCTCGTGGTGCCGAGCTCGGCCAGCGTCAAGCACTACGCCGACATCGTCATCGCGCACGCGCTCCGGCGCCGCCTCATCGAGGCCGGCGGCAAGGTGAGCCGCCTCGGCTTCGACAACACAACCCCGGTGAGCGAGGCGATCGACCAGGCCGAGCAGGAAGTGTTCAAGATCGGCCAGGAAAGTCGCGGCTCCGAGATGCGCAACATCGCGCCGGTGGTGCGCGAATGGTGGGATGTCCTCGAGAAGCGCATCGAGCACAAGCAGCTCGTCACGGGCGTCCCGACCAACTTCTCGAAGCTCGACATGCTCACCCAGGGGCTGCAGCCCGGGGAGCTGATCATCCTGGCCGCGCGTCCCGCAGTCGGCAAGACATCGTTCGCCCTCAACATCGCTCGCAACGCCGCGGTGCTCGCCGGAAGGCCGGTGGTGGTCTTCTCGCTGGAGATGTCGCGACAGTCGCTCGTGCAGCGGCTCATCTGCAGCGAGGCGCACGTGGACTCGTACATGCTCCGCACCGGTCAGGCGGACTCCATGGCATTCCAGAAGATCGCCAAAGCCATGGACACGCTCACCCACGCCGACCTCTGGATAGACGACTCGCCGGGACTGGCGATCGCGACTCTGCGAGCGCGCGCCCGGCGCATGAAGGCGCAGCACAAGATCGAGCTGATCGTGATCGACTACCTGCAGCTCATGCAGGGCGGCAGACGCGATTCGCGCGTGCAGGAGGTGTCGGACATCTCCTCCGGGCTCAAGGCGATCGCCAAGGAGCTCGACGTTCCAGTCCTGGCGCTGTCGCAGCTCTCCCGAGCGGCCGAGCAGCGCGAGAACAAGCGCCCGCAGCTCAGCGACCTGCGCGACAGCGGCTCGATCGAGCAGGACGCCGATGTGGTGCTCTTCCTCTACCGGGAGGGAATGCACAACCGTGAGATCGACAAGGGCAAGACGGAGCTCATCGTCGCCAAGAACCGCAACGGGCCTGTTGACGATCTTCCGCTCGTGTTCATCGCCGAGCAGACGGCCTTCCGGGAGCCATATCTCGCCGCCGAGTGACGGGTCGCCTGCGTAAGGCGTCGCGAGGAACACTCGATCTGTCACGGACCGGCCAACTATCAGGAAACGAGTGGTCCAACCCTGCTTCAATGGGGCAGATGAGACGAGCCGTGCGCATCGCCCGCGCCGTGATGGGGTCCCCATGGACCCGGGTCAGTGGCACGGTCGTCGGCCTGGTGATTCTCGCGCGGAGCATCAACCTTCCCCAGGCGGTGGCAAGCCTCGGGCATGCGGATCCCCTCTGGATCGCCGCCGCTCTCGGGCTCACCGTGCTCGCAGTGGCCGCGAGCGTCGTGGAGTGGGGGGTTCTGCTGCGCACCGCCAATGCTCCCGCCGGAGCGGGCCCGGGCTCCGTGCTGAGCTGGCGCCGTCTGAGCTCGTCGTACCTGCAAGGCATGTTCTTCACCCAGATGCTGCCCGCCGGCGTCGGTGGCGACGCGATGCGCACGGTCGAGATGGGTCGCCAGGTCGGCCACGGCAACGTGCTCGCATCACTCGCCGGTAGCCGTCTCGCCGGCATGCTCGGCATGACCTGCTGGGGCATCGCCGCCGCGATCCTGCTCCGCGCGCTGCTCGGCACCGGCGTGGTCATCGTCATCGCGGCGCTCGCCATGGCCGTGGTGATCATCTGGCTGCTGGCGCTCAGCGCCGATCGCCTCGTGCCCCACCGGCTGCTCGCCCGCCTGTCCGGCGCGATGAGCCGCGGCATCCGTTCGTTCAGCGACGCGTTCGCCGGCTACCGCCGGCATCCCCACGCCGTCGCCCAGTCACTGCTGGTCGGCGCCGCCGGGTGGGGCTTCAACCTGCTTGCCTTGAGCGTTGCCGCCCGAGCCATCGGCGTGGACCTCAGCTGGACCGTGCTCGCCGTGTGCATCCCGATCACGCTTTTGGTGGCGCTGGCGCCCTTCAGCATCAACGGTCTCGGCCTGCGCGAAGGGGTCCTGGTGGCCCTGCTCTCGCACACCGGCGTCTCGGTCGCGCATGCGGGCGCGATCTCGGTGCTCATCGATCTGCAGATGATCCCGTTCGCGGTGCTCGGCGCCGTGCTCTGGTCGCGTCATCGCCGGAGCAACCGGTCGCCGGCGGAGCTCGCGGTGGACGTCGCCGCCATCGAGGAGGTCGCGCTCGCTGAATTGACCTCCGGTGCGCCTAGACTTCAGCGGCGTGACCCGGCAGTTCAGCGACTTTCTGGCGGCCCACGCGGCACGAGTCGCGGACCTCTGGGCGAGGCAGATATCGCCGGCTGACGCCGGTGAGCCCCCCGACCGCGCCCGCGGACCCCGCCAGTTCGTCAACGCCGTGCTGGTCGCGCTGACTGCCGATGACTTCCGCCCGCTGATCGCGTATCACCACCTTGATGCCGAGACAGGCATCGAGCGGCGCCTCGCCAAGGCGCTCGCCAATCTCACCGCTCTCCGGCAGGTGACCGCCGAGGCCGTCCGTGAAGAGCGGCTCGACGCCGAGGAAACCCTAGAGCTCGCCACCACAACCGCTGACGACATCGAGGCGGTTGGCCAGCACCTGGCCGTATCCATGGTCTCGACCCTCGAGCGCCGGCTCTCCAACGCCACCTCGGAATCGTCGGCGCGCGGGACGTCGCTGTCGATCACCATGCACGAGCTCCGGCGCCCGCTGACGATCCTCAACAGCTATGGACAGCTGCTGAGCGCCGGCATGCTCGGCGCCCTCCCGGAGACGGCGATCGTCGCCATCGAGGGCATCACGGCGAGCACCGAGATGATGGTGCGCATGGTCAACGCGCTTGCCGAGCTCGCGCGGCTCGAGGATCCCGACGACCACCTCGCCCTGGAGGTGATGGACGCGGAGGACGTTGTGGCCGAGGCGATCGAGCACGTTGCCATGGAGGCCAAGCTGCGCGAGGCGGCGATCACCAGCGAGTGCGAAGCGGGCATGACGATCAAGGGCGATCGGCGCCGGATCATCCTCGCGCTCACCAATCTCCTCGGCAACGCGGTCAAGCACGGGCCGACGGGATCCCCGATCGAGGTGCTGGCCGCGCGCGAGGGAGCGCAGGTGCGCTTCACGGTTCGAGACCATGGGAGCGGGTTTCCGGTGGCGGACACCGGGCACCTCTTCGACAAGTATTTCCGGTCGGTGGCGGAGCGGCAGCGCAAGGTCCCGGGGAGCGGGCTCGGCCTCTACATCGTGCGCACCGTCGCCGAACGGCATGGCGGAACCGTGGCGGCGCGCAGCGTCCCGGGGAGTGGCGCCGAATTCGACATGACGATCCCGCTGCATCGAGAGGAGACAAGTGGATGAGTACTCTGCCGACGAGGAGCGAACGCAACTCGATGGGTGAGTTCGAGGTTCCGGCGGACGCGTACTACGGCGCCAACACGATGCGCGCGAAGGTCAACTTCCCGATCAGCGACCTGCGTCTGCCGCGAGGCTTCATCCGGGCCATCGGCCTCATCAAGCAGCAGGCAGCGCTGGTCAACCGCGAGCTCGGCCTGCTCGACGAGAACCTTGCCGGCGCGATCATCCGCGCCGCCCAGGACGTGATCGATGGTGCGCTGGACGGTGAGTTCATCGTCGACGTCTTCCAGACCGGGAGCGGCACCTCGACGAACATGAATGCCAACGAGGTCATCGCCAACCGGGCGATCGAGCTGCTCGGCGGCGTGCGCGGGTCGCGAACCCCGGTGCATCCGAACGACCACGTCAACCTCGGCCAGTCGAGCAACGACGTCTTCCCGACGGCGATCCAGGTCGCCACCGCTGTCTCGCTCCGCGAGGACACTGATCCCCGGCCTCCACGTCCTCGAGGCCTCGCTCCGGCGCAAGTCCGAGGAGTTCTGGCCGGTGATCAAGACCGGCCGCACCCACCTCCAGGACGCGACGCCGATCCGGCTCGGTCAGGAGTTCCTCGGCTATGCGGGTCAGATGGAGCGGGCGCGGTTGCGCTGCGAGGAGGCGATCACCACGCTCGCGGAGCTGCCGCTTGGGGGAACCGCCGTCGGGACAGGCGTCGGCACGCACCCGCAGTTCCCAGCCCAGGTGATTGCCCTGCTGGCGGCTGATCTCGGCATCCCGTTTCGCAGAGACCGGCAACCACTTCAGCGGGCAGTCGACGCTGGATGCGGTGGTCGCGGCGAGCGGAGCGCTCCGCGCTGTCGCCGTCTCGATGTACAAGATTGCGAGCGACCTCCGCCTGCTGGGCTGCGGCCCCCGCGCTGGCATTGCCGAGATCGCCATCCCGGCGGTCCAACCCGGGTCGTCAATCATGCCCGGCAAGGTGAATCCGGTGATCTGCGAATCGGTGACGATGGTGGCGGCGCAGGTGATCGGCAACGATGCGACCGTCGCCTTCTGCGCGGCGGCCGGGTCGCTGCTGGAGCTCAACGTGATGATGCCGGTTGCCGCCTACGACCTCCTGCAATCGGCGTCCTTGCTTGGGTCGTCCGCGCGCAACCTGGCGAAGCAGTGCGTCGGCGGCATCACTGCCACCGAGAACGGACCGGCGATGGTCGAGCGCGGTCTCATGCTCTGCACCGCGCTCGCCCCGGTGATCGGCTACGACGCTGCCGCGGCGATCGCGAAGGACGCGTACAACACCGGGCGAACGGTGCGCGAGGTCGCTCGCGAGCGCAGCGGTCTCGACGAGGCGGAATTGACGCGACTCCTCGACGCCGAGGCGATGACGCGCCCCGGACGCGACGCCGGACCGGCCGGAGGCTGAGGTGGGAGCCGGACGAACGCTGGCCGTCGTGGGTGCGGGCGCGATGGGCGGCCAGATCGCCTACCAGGCGGCGCTCCACGGCTACGATGTGCAACTCATCAGCCGCAGCGATCAGCGGCTGCGCAGCGCCAGCGCGTCGTGCACGGCCCTGCTCCGCCGTCGCGTCGAGAAGGGCAAGCTCGATGGCGATGTGTGCGATGCCGCGCTCGCCCGGGTCACGCTCGGTTCTGACTTCGCCGCCGTCACCGGCGCGGAAACGATCATCGAGTCCGTGGCCGAGGATCGCGACATCAAGCGCGAGGTGTACGCGCGGATCTGTGAGCACGCCGACGATACCGCCATCATCGGCACGAACTCGTCAACCCTGGCGTCGTCGCTGCTCAATGACGCGGTGACTCACGCCAACAGATTCCTCAACATCCACTTCTTCAACCCGCCGTTGCTGATGGCGCTCGTGGAGGTGGTGCCCGGACCGCACACGTCCGAGGAAGCGATCGGCCGGGCAATGGAGTTCGCGGTCGCTATCGGCAAGACGCCGGTGCGGCTGGCGCGCGAGGAATACGGGTTCATCGCCAATCGCATCCTCTTCATCGCCATCCAGGAGGCGATGCGCTTGGTGCAGGGCGGCTACATCTCGGTGGAGGAGTGCGACCTCGCGGTGCGCAACGCGCTCGGGTGGCCGATGGGACCGTTCCAGCTCTCCGACCTCGTCGGGCTGGATGTTGTCGAAGCGATCCTCGACGAGGGGTTCCGGCAGACCGGCGACCCACGGTGGCAACCGGTCGACCGGCTCCGCGACCTCGTGGCGCGGGGCCGGCTCGGTGCGAAGAGCGGCGGAGGGTTCACCACCCCGCCGTCCTGAGCGACGGGGCTTATCCAGCCTCGACGCGGCGCCGGCCGCCGCCGGCCGCGTTGGCCAGCAGCACGACGAGCGCGCTGACCACCAGCATCGCCACGAGAATCGCGATGCAGTACACGGTGACGCTCGCGTAGCCGCCGTTCGCCGGGTCGAGGAACGGATACGGGTACTTATCGACGCTGCCGGGTCACACCAAACCGAAGGCCTCGAGCACGTCGGCTACGCCACCGTCCTGCGGGGGCGCGCAGGTCGCGTCAACTGCCGCCAGCACCTCCGGTCGCGAGGTGGATACGGCAACCGAGTACCCCGCGGCGGCGAGCAGTTCGATGTCGTTGGGGGCGTCGCCGATGGCGAGAGCGTCCGCCAGCGTGTATCCCAGCCGAGCGCAGACGATCTCGCACGCAACGCCCTTGCTGACACCGGGATCGAGGATCTCGACGAACTCCGGGTTCGAGCGCGTCACGCGTGCGCCGGTGAGCTGGTCAGCCATCAAGGTGGCGGCGCGATCGACCTCGATGGGATCCTCGATCACACAGGCAGCTTTCGTCGTCCCCCGCTCGAGGAGCGGATTGAGGTCGGGAACGACGCGGAACTCAACGCCGCTGATGTGCGAGTAGAGCCGCGCCTCGGGACGGTCCCGCTCGCAGAGCAGTTCGTCGTTGAGGTACGCCTGGTAGTGCCAGTCCTGCTCACGGGCAATGTGCAGCGCCTGCCGCGCCGGCGCCGCACGGAGCGGCCGCTCGAAGATCGTGCTCCCCGGCGAGCCATCCTGGCGGGGGGTCTCCCGGACCATCGCGCCCTGGTAGCAGACCAGCGGCTCGGCTACCTGGAGCTCTGCGGCCCAGAAGAGCGCGGAGCGATACATGCGTCCCGTGGCGATGACCACCGGTACTCGCGCCACCAGCGCCCGCACGGCATCACGGACGCGTGGCTGCAGATGCTGCTGGTAGTCGATGGTGGTGCCGTCGAGGTCGAGGACCACCACCCGCGGGACGAACGCCCTTGCCGAAGACTGCTCAGCGCTGAGATCGAGGGGCGGAGTCACAACCGACCGGGCGCGCTGACGCGGGTGAGTGGCATCACCGCGATCTTACGCAGGCGTGAACGCGCCAATCCGGGGTAGACTGAGTCCTGTCTTGCGTTCGTCTTCTCGCGCGCGGTTTGGTAGACCGCTCGCCGCAAGGCCTCGTCCCGTCGCTGTAGCGCCGGTCGATGAGGTCTTGAGCACAATCATCCCCGAACCGGTCAGCTTCAGCGAGCTCGCCTTGAGCGTTGCCATGCAGAACACGGTCGCCGAGCTCGGATACACCATGGCCACGCCGATCCAGGCCGGGTCGCTGCCCTTCGCGATGGCCGGACGCGATGTGATCGGCCAGGCGCAGACGGGAAGCGGCAAGACCGCCGCCTTTGGCATTCCGATCATCGAGCGCCTCGATCCTCGTGACGGACCGGTACAAGCGCTCGTGCTCTGCCCGACCCGCGAGCTGGCGGTGCAGGTGCACGACGAGCTGACCCGGCTTGGCAAACGGCACGAGCTGCGCAGCGTCGCGATCTACGGCGGAGACTCGATCGGGCGGCAGATGGAGGAGTTGCGCCAGGGCGCGCACATCGTCGTGGCGACCCCAGGCCGGCTCGGCGACCACATCCAGCGGCGTTCGCTCACCCTCGCCAACGTCCGTGTCTGCGTTCTCGACGAGGCCGACCGGATGCTCGACATGGGCTTCGCGCCCGACGTTGAGCGGATTCTTCGGCAATGCCCGCCACAGCGTCAGACACTGCTGTTCAGCGCGACGATGCCCGAGTGGGTGCGCAGGCTCGCGCTTCGCCACATGCACGATCCGGAGACGGTGGAGATCAGTACCCGGCCCGAGATCCCGTCCGAGGTTCGTCAGCTCTACGTGCAGACAACTTGGGCCGACAAGACCGACGCGCTGGCGCAGATCCTCGATCAACCCGATGTCGTGATGGCGCTGATCTTCGTGGAGACCAAGCGAACCGCCGATGTGCTCCAGGCGCAGCTCGGCGGGCGCGGGTACCAGGTCGGACTGCTCCACGGCGACCTCACCCAGCGTGAGCGCGACAAGGCGATGCAGCAGTTTCGCGCCTCGCACATCAAATATCTGATCGCGACCAACGTCGCGGCCCGCGGTCTCGACATCGACGACATCTCCCACGTCATCAACTACGACGTGCCCCTCACCCCGGACGAGTATCTTCATCGCGTCGGGCGGACGGGTCGTGCTGGTCGCGCGGGTGTCGCGGTCACCCTGATCACGCCCAGCGAGATCCTCAAGCTGCGCGACGTGGAAAAGCACGCGCGCACGCATATCGAGCCGGCAACCCTCGACGAGGATTTCCCCGCGCTCGTGGTCAGCGCCGAAGCCTGAGAGTCCGCGCAGACGGAGATGCTGCCGGCCATCCACGACTCTGGAACAGGCGATGCGGTGCTGTTCCTGCATGCGTTCACGCTCGACGCGTCGCAGTGGGACCACCAGGTCGCCTCCCTGTCGGACGGCATGCGCTGCATTCGCGTGGACCTGTGGGGCTGCGGCGCATCGCCACCGCCTCCTGACGGCGAGCCCAGCCTCGACGGATTCGCGGGGGCGGTCATCGCAACGCTCGATTCACTGAAGATCGATCGCGTCGCCGTCGTCGGACTCTCGATGGGTGGCTACCTCGCCTTCGCCCTGTGGCGTCGGGCGCCGGAGCGCTTCCGCGCACTGGTGCTGTGCAATACGCGCGCGGGAGCTGACGCCGCCGGCTCGCGAGACGACCGCCTGGAGATGGCGGAACGCGTGGAGCGGGAGCGCTCCGTCGAGTCAATCGTCGAGCCGATGGTCGCGCGCCTGCTGAGCCCGCAGGCGCAGGCCGAGGCACACATCGTCGACCCGGTTCGGGGACGCATCCGGCGATGCACGCCGGCCGGGATCGCATTTGCCCAGCGCGCCATGGCGGCACGACCGGACAGCACCGCGCTGCTTGCATCGATCAACGTTCCCACCCTCGTCATCGCGGGCACCCAGGACGCGATCATCCCAAGCCCTGAAGTTCTTGCCATTGCTGACGGTATCCCGCAGGCGCGGGCCGTGACGCTCGCCTGTGGCCATCTGAGCAACCTCGAGCTTCCCCGAGCCGTCAGCGATGAGCTCGCAGCCTTTCTCGTCCCGGCCCCAATGTCGCCATGAGCCGGCTCCCCAAGGATCTGCTCGACATCTTGGCGTGCCCGCGCTGCCGCGGCCCGCTGGCGGCGGAGCCGGAGTCACTCCGATGCGACAACTGCCACTTGCGCTATCGAATCGATAACGGCATCCCAGTGATGCTGATCAGCGAAGCGGAACCGGTCGATCCCGAGCCGCACGCGACGGACTGATCCGGGTCCTGTGCTGCGTCAGGCGACGCCGACCGCTTCAGTGGCGAGGTGCGCGGGGGCGGCGCAGAACCCTTCGTAGTCGATGGGTTCGGTGATGGTGGGGTTCTCGCCGCACACGGGGCACTGCGGGTCGCGCGGAACGCGGAACTCGCGGAACTTCATCGCGAGCGCGTCGATGTGCAGCAGCCGGCCGGTGAGCAGATCGCCGGCGCCGGTGATCAGCTTGATGACCTCGGTGGCCTGAAGCACGCCCACGATTCCTGGCAGCACACCGAGGACTCCTGCCTCGGCGCACGAAGGAGCCTCCTCGGGCGGTGGCGGCGATGGATAGCGGCAGCGGTAGCACGGCGACTGGAACGGCACCACCGTGGTGACCTGTCCCTCGAAGCGGAAGATGCCACCGTCAACCATGGGCTTTTTGGCAAAGATGGCCACATCGTTGGCGAGGTACCGAGTTGGGAAGTTGTCGCAGCCGTTGACGATGATGTCGTACTGGTCGAAGATCTCGCGCGCGTTCTCACCGCTGAGCACGACGTTGTGCTCCACGACTCGCACGTCGCTGTTCAACGCGGTCAGCGCGATGCGCGCCGATGCAGTCTTGAGCATCCCGATCCTGTCCTCGGTGTGGAGAATCTGGCGCTGCAGGTTGCTCCGGTCGACGGTATCGAAGTCGACAAAGCCGATGGTGCCGACACCGGCTGCCGCCAGGTACAGGGCGGCGGGACTGCCAAGTCCGCCGGCGCCAATGAGCAGCACCCGCGCGTCGAGCAGCTTGGCCTGGCCTTCGGCACCGATCTCGGGGATCAGCAGGTGGCGGCTGTAGCGCTGCTGCTGCTGGGCGGTGAGGACTCGCGGAGCGATGAAATCGAAGCCGGCCTGCTTCCACGCGCCATACCCGCCCGCCAGCGACTGGACGTCTGTGTAGCCAAGTTCCTGGAGAGCTCGGGCGGCGAGGAGCGAGCGCACCCCGGCTGCGCAGTACAGCGTGATCGGAGTATCGCGCTTGGGGACCGAATCCTCGATGCGCGTCTCGATGAATCCCTTGCTCAGGTGCATCGCGCCGGGGATGTAGCCCTCGTCGAACTCACTGCGTTCGCGAACGTCGATCAGGGTGCGGGACCCTGCCGCTGCACGAACCTGCTGCGGAGAGACCTCCGGGACGGTGCGCCGAGCGTCGTCGAGAAGGTCGCGGGAAGACTTGGCCATGCAGCCAGTCTACCCAAAACCTGTCGAAACCTGACCTAGACGGTCTGGATTCGGTTACGCCTTGGGCGGCCGGCCCACCGGCCTGCGCGCGGCGGTCGCCTTGGTCCCCGCTGGTGCGCCCGTGACGGGGCGCGTCCTCGGCCTACCGACCGGGCGCTTCGCCGGCGCGGCGGTTGCCGCCTTTGGCGGCCTGCCGACGGGGCGCTTTGCCGGCGTGGTGGTGACCGGAGCGGCCACCGGAGCGGGTGCCATCGCAGCGAGGATGGTGCGTTCCGTCTCTTCGAGTTGCTCGGCCAGTGCCAGGACGCGACGCCGTGCCTCGCGCGTCGCCTTGAGCGCGTCCGCAAGCGAGATCGGCGCGCCGCCGGCCCGCTTCTGCTTCTTTCCAGCCATGATCGCAGCGACCCTACCATAGACTGCAACGGTGCATCCGACGCGAGCGGCGCGCCCACTCGGGACCCTGCTCGCCGCGGCGGGCATCGACGGAGCACTCCCGCCCGCGCTCGCCGGACTGGAGATCGGCGCAATCGAGTCCGATTCGCGCAGCGTGCGGCCCGGCAGTCTTTTCGTCGCGGTGCCCGGCCTGCGCGCCGATGGGCATCGATTCATCGCCGAAGCGGTCGGCCGTGGAGCGGTGGCCATCGTGGCCGAGCGCACCCCGGACACGGTCCTCGACGCCGCGGTCCCGCTCATCACGGTCGGCGACTCGCGGCTGGCTCTGTCCGACTTGGCGGCCGCCTTCAACGATCGCCCCAGCCGCGATCTGTGCGTCGTCGGGATCACGGGGACTGACGGCAAGACGACCACGGCGACGCTCCTCTGGCATGCGTGGCGGGCCGCCGGAATGCGCGCCGCGTCGATCACAACGGTGGACCGGCGCACCGGCGACGAGGTGACCGCCAATCCATCGCGACAGACCACGCCCGAGGCGCCCGAGTTGCAGGCGGAGCTCGCCCGAATCCGCGACGCCGGTTGCACCCATGTCGCTCTCGAGACCTCGTCGCATGCGCTCGAGATGCACCGCACCGACGGCGTGGACTTCCGCGTCGCCGTCTTCACCAGGATCACCACCGAGCATCTCGAGCTCCATGGGAGCCGTGCCCGTTATCTCGCCGCCAAGGCGAGGCTGCTCGAGCACGTGTCGACGCGCTCGGACGGCATCGCGGTCCTCGACGCCGGCGACCCATTCGGGTTCCCACACCTCGCGGCGATCCCGGTCACGACCAGGCTGGCGTACACCGACCTCCCCGACCTTCAGGCTGATCTGCGTGCGGTCGACATCGCTGCGGATGCCTCCGGAGTGCGCTTCACCGCCGACACCCCTTGGGGCGAGGTACCGATCCTCCTCCCGCTCGCCGGGAGCTTCAACGTGCGCAACGCGCTGGCGGCGCTCGCTGCCGCCTGCGCGACCGGGGCGGAGCTCGGGAGCGCGGTACGCGGTCTCGAGGCGGCGTCTGCGGTCACCGGTCGCATGGAACCGGTCGACCTCGGTCAGCCTTTCGCGGTGGTGGTGGATTACGCACACACCACCGACGCCCTCGAGACTGTCCTGCGCGAGTTGCGCCGCACGACGAAAGGCCGGCTCTGGGCGGTTTTCGGTTCCGCCGGCGAGCGCGACATCGAGAAGCGATCGGCCATGGGAGCGGTGGCTGCGACGCTGGCCGACGTCAGCGTCATCACCGACGAGGACCCCCGCGGCGAGGACCGGATGCTCATCCTCGAGCAGATCGTGCGGGGAGCTGCCGCGGCCGGCGGCGAGCGCGGCCGGTCCGTTTTCGTCATCCCGGATCGCGAGGAGGCGATCGCCTATGCGATCGCCAACGCCGCCCCGGGCGACACCGTGCTGTGCGCCGGCAAAGGACACGAGAAGACGCTCGAAACGGCCACCACGGAGCTTCCGTGGGATGAGCGAGCAGTGGTGACGGCGGCGATCGAGCGGCGATTCAGCTGATCGGACGACGGCTCGGAGCGCCCGGTCGCCGCGGGTAGCGGTCCGGCGTGGACGTGACCTTGCGCACACGAAGCACGCCCACGTCCGGCGCGTCGGGTACGCCCCCTCCGCACGCTGACGCGGCCGCAGCGCACTCCGTGACCGCCGCTGCCGCGCCGGCAACCAGGGCGCAGAGGGTTCCCCCGACTACGAGCAGCGGCAGTGCCAGCTCGCAGAGCACCGGCGGCGGTGCCGTCGCCCGTGAGGTCGCCAGGTCGAATCGTTCGCGCAGGTCTGCGCGGCGCCCCGCGTCCTCGGCGCGAATCGGCTCGACGGTGACGCCGTTGAGGCCGAGAAGCCCTGCCACATGGGTGAGGAATCCACTCTTGCGCCGATCCGCCTCGATCAATGCCACGGAGAGATCCGGCCGCAGGATCGCGATCACCAGACCAGGCACGCCACCCCCGGATCCGATATCGACAACGCGACTTCCAGCAAAAGGCGCGGCAACATCGAGCAACTCCTCGACCTCGACGATGTTCCGCGCCCACATCTGCTCGCGGGGGATGGTCGTGAGATTGAGGCGGGCGGACCAGCGCTCGAGCTCATCGAGGTACCGATCGAGAGTCGCGTTCATGTCGCCACCCAGACGCGGTCTCATGGCGCCGAGCCTAGCGCCGACGGTCGCACATGGCGGGTCGGTGACGGTGGCTCCCAGGGCTCCCCGACCGGGCGTGTCCATGCGATCATGCAGTGGAGCGATGGATACGAACCCCGCGACCGCCGACGACCGCTGCGCGATGTGCAAGGGCGAGATGCTCTCGGTGCTGTACTACGGCGCCGACGGTGAGTCCGTCGGAGGGCACCGGATCTGCCCCAGCTGCGGACCGCGTTCGATCGTCGAGCTCGTCCCCGCTGACGAGCTCCGCCGCAAGCTGCTGGAGCGCAAAGCCTCCTAAGTCGCCGCTCCGGCAAGGGCTTCCCTCGGGCCGCCTCGCTGTCGTTCCGCACCCTGTGGCAACGGAGAAGAGATCAGCCGCTGCGCTGCTCTGTCGATTCGGCACCACTGTGTGGCAACGGAGGGGAGGTCACCCGGGCCGATGCTCAGCTTGACCGCTCCCTCGTTCGCGCAAGCAGATTGTCGCGCTCTCTCGGTCGCTATCAAATTCGCTGCGGACCGGATGACCTCCCCTCCGGAGTACGCGTAGCGGGCTTGGCCACGCAGGCCGGCTGATCTCCTCTCCGTTGCCACAGGGTGGTGCTGAGCGAGAGGCTCCGGAGGGGGTGTTCGACCTCCTCGCCGGCACCAGGAGGCCCGCTTCAGACGTTCTGTCGGCGGTCGTGTGACGCCGGCGTGACGGCCGGTCACGGCGCGATGACATGGGCTGGAGGGGCCCGCAGCCGATGGGAGACTGGCCGCGATGCGTCTCTCCAGGTTTTCGCTCGCCCATCACCGTCTTGCACTGGCGCTGCCATTCGCGGCTGTGCTGACGTTGATCGCGGTGCCCGCTGCCGCTGGACCGCCGCCACCATCGCCACCGACTGTCAGCGCGGCCGCGGCTGCTGCTGCGGCGGCTAAGAAAGATGCTCAGAACGCGAAGGATGCGGCCAACAATGCTGATACGGCACTCTCGTTGGCGCGGGCGGCTTTAGCAGCTGCGAACGCGCATTTGGCGCAGATCAATAGTGAGATCAGCGCCTTGAAGGTCACGATTGCCACCGATACGGCGACGTTGAAAACGGTCAACGCGGAACTCTCTGCGGACCGGGGACATCTCTCGGCTTACCTTCGCCAGTCTTACGAGAACGGCGGGTCGCAGGCGATGATCGCCTACATCATCTCGGCGAACACCATTGCCGCGGCGATTCAGCGTGACGTGCAGGTCAATGAGATCTCGTCGGCGAGCCAGCAGTTGGTGGCGCGGATTGCGGCCGAGGAGCAGAAGGCGAGCAGCACCCTTGCGCAGGATGATGCCGCGCTCGCGCAGGTGGCTGCAGAAGAGGCACAGGCACGGACCGAGCAGGCGATCATCAAGGTGCAGACCCAGACGCTGCTGCAGGCGGATATCTCGGCGCACGCTCAGGTATCTCAGGCACAGAAGTCACTTTCAGCCGCGGTGGCGGCGCTCGCCGCTGCTCGCGCACGAGACCAGGTCTATCAAGCCGTTCCGGGGCCGCTGTTCACTGTTGACACCAACCTGACGGTGCCGAGCGGCGAAACTGCGGCGAGCCTCAATCAATTCCTGAACGGTTCGGCGCTGGCCGGGCTCGGCGCAAGCTTCATGCTGGCGGAGACGACGTATCACGTCAGCGCGCGTTACTTCGTTGCCCACGCCATCCTGGAATCCGCGTGGGGCACGAGCGCGATTGCGCAGAACAAGCACAACCTTTTCGGATTCGGCGCTGATGACGCCAATCCCTACGGTGACGCCAACACCTTCCCGAGCTTCGACGCATGCATCCAGTACGTCGCACAGTTCATCGAGGTCAACTACCTCACCGTCGGCGGCCAGTTCTATCACGGGCCAACGCTGCGCGGAATGAACGTCGACTACGCCAGCGATCCCAACTGGGCCGAGAAGATCGCCAGCATCGCCGACACAATCCCGCCCCTTGCGGTGCCCTGAGCCAAACCGGTCAGGATGGGGACAGGGGCATCGCGGCTTCAGCCGTAAGAGATGCCGCGCGTCGGCTAGGCTGGCGTGATGCAGCATCCGATCGGCGAGCACGCGCTGCTCGCCGACTCGAGGACGGCCGCGCTCGTCGATCCTGACGGCAACGTTGCGTGGCTCTGCTGGCCCTGGATCGATTCCACGCCGCTGCTGTTCTCGATGCTCGACGACGAGCGCGGCGGTCGCTTCGCACTGGTGCCCGCGCGCGCGGATGCGCGAGTGGTGTCGCGCCGCTACCACGCGCGCTCGCTGGTGCTCGAAACCGTCTGGCAGGTTGGTGGTGCGCGGCTGGTCGTCGACGACGCGCTCGACCTGGGCGATGGTCCACTTCTGGTACGCAGCCTGCGCTCCGAAGGCGATGCCATCGACGTGCGCATTGACTTCGACGCGCCGGCGTGGCCGGGTACGCGAACGTCGCTGAGCATCCACGGCAGGACGCTCGATGTGGAAGGCGTCGCTCGAGTGGCGGTCCATGCGCCATCGGAATGGCGGCCGGCCGCGAACGGCGCCGTTTGTGCGTTCAGCGTTCAGCCGGAAACTCCAGCAGCGGTAATGCTCGGTAACGCGGACGCGCAACCACGTCCGGCAGGCATCGCTGCGACGCTGGCCGACTGGCGACGCACCATCCCGGTGCTCAACGCGGCGACGTCCATCTCCGGTGGAAGCGACCTGCTCGCCACGACGGCGGCAGTGCTCGTCGGACTGCGACGGCGCAACGGCGGCATCGTCGCGGCGCCGACCACGTCGCTCCCGCAGTGGCCACAATCCACGCGCACGTGGGACTACCGGTACTGCTGGCTTCGTGACTCGTCACTCGCGGCGCTCGCGATGCTGCGCCTCGGACTGGTTGATCAGGCGACCTCCCTCGCCGCATTCATCGGCAACGTCGTGAGCGAGCGCGGACCGCTGCCCATGGTTCGCGTCGACGGTGCAGCTCCACCGGACGAGGTGGAGATCTTCGAACTGGCCGGGTATGGCGGCGCGCGTCCAGTCAGGATCGGCAATGCGGCCGCAGGTCAGGCGCAGCTCGATGTCCCTGGTGAGGTGATCGAGCTTGCGACTGCTCTGGCTCGGGCCGCCGCGCTGCCTGAGGAGCTCGGAAACGCGGTGCCGCTTCTTGCCGGCTGGCTGATGGAACACTGGCGCGAGCCCGACCATGGGATCTGGGAGATCCGCGGTGCGCCCCGGCGCTACACGCATTCGCTCGTCACGGCGGCGAGCGGTCTCGAGGGCGCTGCTGCGCTGGTGGATCAACGGATGTGCTCAGGCGACGCCTCAGCCTGGCGTGGAGCGGCAGGTGCGATCGCTGACGACATCGGCGCGACCGCAGGCCCCCTCGAGATCCATCTCGATGGCGGTGGTGCCGACGCCGCGCTCGCGCAAGCGGCGCTGCTCGGCGGTCTGGACTTCGTCGCTCAGCGGATCGACCCCACCCTTGACCTGATCGCGGGGCGGCTGGATCGCGGCGGGCTCATCGACCGCCACGAGGCCGACGCGGACACGCTCGCGGATCCCTGCGCGCCATTTGTCTTTCCAACGTTCTGGCTCGCAGGAGCCCATCGCGCAAGGGGGCGCGACGGCTCGCGATGGCTCCAGGCAGCGCTCGCCACCCGAGGGCCGCTCGGCCTCTTCGGTGAGGTCGCCGATCCCTCCGATCACTCGCCACTGGGGAACTACCCGCAGGTCCAGAGCCACGCTGCTCTGGTGCTTGCTGTGGTGACCCCGGCCGAAAGCGCCTAACTCACACAGGAAGAAGCGTCGGACGAGACGTCGGGCAGATGCACCCCGATCGCCACGCCGCCGCGTACAACGGCAACGCACTCGATGTTGCTGCGCAGCGCGTTGAGCCTCGGATCGATGGCGAAGAGGCGATCCAGGGACAGCGCGGCGTCGATCTGGGAAGCAAGACCCGTGCTGAAGAACCCCGGGAGGCCGAGCATGCCGATGTCCACCTCCGGGACCTGTGCCACGATCTGCGGCCCGTTGGATCCGGGCCGGAGTGAGAGGCTGATGTGCGCCACAGCGGTCGGCGCGAATGGCCCTGCTGATACGAGGGCCGAGACCACGACGAGGCCCCCGCGAACCCGTACTTGCGGATCGCGGAACGCATCCGGGTGCGGGTTGTTGGCGACGGCAAGCACGGTGAGGTCCTGCTCGCTCACCACAACGACGCCGTGCGGGCTCAGAAGGAGCTTCGCCGCCATCTCCGTCCCGAGGTCGAGCGCGATCGCCGCCTCAGTCGGTCCGTGCGACGGACCGGCGGGCGGCGCGCCCAGTGTTGGCGCTGCCAGGGCGCGGTCGGCCAGGTAGACCGAGCCACCGATGGCGATCAGCAGCACGAGCAGCCCAAGGCAGCAGCCCCGTACGATCCCGCGCTGGTCTGAGAGGCGCACGCCTCCTATGTTCGCCCCCCGGGCTCCGTCGCGCGTGCCGGCAGCGCATGCAGAACCAGACGGGTGCGCGCATGGCGGCGCACCTCCTGGGGAGTCCAGTACAGCGGGAACTGCCGGTTGGTCTTCCAGCGGCGCGACAGGTCGCGGTAGTGGCGAGATCCCGGCTGCCCTGACTGTCCCGGAAGGTGGATGCCACCGCTCGCGTCCCATTTGCCCACATCGATGACCTGGCGCCAGGATGGAGCCGAGACCCGCGTCTCATATTGATCGCCGGGAACTGCTGACGTCGCAAGCACCGTGTCGGTGTTGCCACCAACCCGGACCGAAGGAGCGTTGAAGAACCATCCCAGCCCGCGGCGGCGGCCGAACGCGTGGATGAGCTCGATCCGGTGGACGCGGCCCCACATCCAGCGACGTGAGTTACGGCCGAAACGGCCGCGGAGGTCGGTCATCGCGTCGTCGAGCGACTTGGAGATCACCTCGGCCCAGCTGGTCAGGCCCTCGAACATGCCATCGTCGCCCAGCTCCCAGCGCTCGATGAGCGATGGGGTGAGCCGGCCGACCAGGTTGCCCGGGTACTGAAAGACCGGGTGCGAAAGGTCGACGCCCGCCAGGATGCGCCAGGCGTTCCCGCAGACAGGGCTCAGCGAGTGCTCAGCCAGCCGTGCCATGAACGCCTCGTAGATCGTCGGTTCCACACGGCGCGGGTCCATGACGGCGTCCCACTGCGCGAGCCGGCTGCGCGCCGATTCGGCGGTGGGATTCTCGCAGTGCATGGTCGACAGCAGGCGGACCACCTGCCGCGCGGGAGGGCAGATCAGGTCCATCTGCGCACGTGCCATGTACGGGAGGTCGACAATCCGTTCGTTGAGCAGCTCGCCGATCCGCAGCGCCCGGTACCCCGACATGTAGTCGGCGCCGATGTAGAAGGGGAAGTTGTCGCCGGTGATGCGGTTGTTGGCGGTGATGATCTGGTGCTCGGGAGGGTCGAAGATCTGTGGCACCTCGTCGATCGTCAGGTACCGGGTCCACACGGCGTCCCCGCTCCAACCCTGCACGGGCAGCCCGCTGGGCTTTGCCTTGCGAACCGGGATCCGCCCGGACAGGAGATAGCCGATGTGCCCGTCGACGTCGGCATAGACGACGTTCTGGGAGGGTGCGTCGAATGTCGTGAATGCTTCCTTGAAGCTCGTCCAGTCCTCGGCGCGCTGCAGGCGCAGCAGCGCCTCCGCCGCGCCACCCGGTTGAAGCGCGGTCCACTGCAGGGCAAGCCCGCGCCAGATGGCGCGCTCCGGGTCCTCGATCCGCTCGACCACCGGCCCGTGGCGGGTGACCACCACCTCCTCGAGCACATCGGACGAATTCTTGACGTGAATGATCTCGCGGAGCCGCCGCGTCGGCTCGAAACCCCGCTCGGTGCGGAACCGGTCCCCGGCGGGGGAATCGAATTCCTCGATGACGAGGTCCTGGCAATCCGCGAAGGAATTCGTGAATCCCCAGGCGATCCGTTTGTTATGCCCGATGATCACGAACGGCATCCCAGGCATGGTCACGCCGGTCGACTCGAAGTCCTCACCGGCCTGGATGTGTGCGGCGTACCAGATCGACGGCATGCCTGGGACCAGATGCGGGTCGTTGCAGAGGATCGGCCGCCCAGTGGTCGTACGGTCTCCGGAGACAACCCAGGAATTGCTCATCCCTCCTGCCGTGGGGATCCACCGCGCGGCCTCGCGGAACATCGTCAGGATTTGCGATCGGGTGTCGCCACCGGCGGCACGGACGGTGCTCGCGAGGATGGTCGGGTTGGCATCCGGGTAGACGATGTCGAGCCGGGCGGCGTGCTCGGGGCCGATGGCGCGCAGCAATTCGAGCCGCTGCAACTCCGTGTCCCAGTTCATGCTCAGACCGAGAGCCAGCAACTTGAGCGCCGCGAGGCTGTGCATCGGCTCCCAGGGCTCGGCGGCGACGCCAAGGAGCCGGTACTCCAGAGGGAGTGGCCGGCCCGACTGGGTGATCCCGTTCACCCCGGACGCGTAGGCCTTGAGCATGCGCCGAGCCTCTGGAGCGAGCCGAAGCTCCTCTTCGCGGGCCACCCGTTGCAGGCCGACCCGCCGGATGAAGCGATCGATGTTGACGCCGTCGGTGCCGATCAATTCGCTGATCCGGCCCGTTGCCACGCGGCGGGTCACCTCCATCTGCCAGAGGCGATCCTGGGCGTGGGCCACGCCCATCGCGAAGGCCGCGTCCTCCATGGAGGTGGCGTTGATGTGGGGAACGCCCCATCGATCGCGGGCAACGGTGACATCGGCCAGCAGCCCGGGGAAATCGATCCTTCCTCTCACCCGAGGCAGTGACACGCCGAAGGTGCGATGGCGCGCTACCAGCAGAGCGGCACAGACGACGACCACCACGGCCGCCACGACGATGAGGGCAATGATCATTTGAGGCGGTCTGGGAACGTACTACACTCGCGAGCCCATGGCCTTGCGAACTCCGCTCCACGACAGGCACGTAGCGGCAGGGGCTCGGATGGTTGAGTTCGGCGGCTTCGATATGCCGCTGCAGTACTCGACCATACGCGAGGAGCACATTGCCGTCCGGACCCGCTGCGGGCTCTTCGACCTCTCGCACATGGGCGAGGTGCGATTCGGCGGCGATCGCTGCCTCGACGTTGTGCAGAGCCTCGTGACCAACGATGTCGCCCGGCTCGACGTCGGCGGTGCGCTCTATGGGGTGATGTGCAACGACGCTGGTGGGATCGTCGACGACGTCGTCGTCTATCGCGAAGAGGCTGGCTACATGGTGGTGATCAACGCCGCCTGCCGGCCGAAGGACGTTGCCTGGATGGGTGAGCACAGCGCCGATTGCACGTTCAAGGACATCGGCGACGAAGTGGCGCTTCTCGCCGTGCAGGGCCCACGCGCGGTGGCGTTGGTGAGCTCGCTGTGCCCTGATGACGTCGCCTCGCTTCGTCCGTTCCATTGCAAGGACAGCACCGTCGCCGGCGTGCAGGCCTCCGTGTCGCGCACCGGCTACACGGGCGAGGATGGCTTCGAGCTCTATGTCGGCGCGGCCGACGCACCCGGCCTCTGGGACTCGCTGCTCGAGGCGGGTGGACCGGAAGGGCTCATCCCGTGCGGCCTCGGCGCGCGGGATACGCTGCGCCTCGAGGCCGGCTTGCGGCTCTACGGCCAGGACATGGACGACACCACCGACCCGTACAGCTGCGGCCTCGGTTGGACCGTGAAGCTGCAGAAGGGTGACTTCATCGGCAAGGCGGCCCTGCTGGAACTCGATCCGTCCCATCCGCCGCGCCGTTTTGTCGGCATCGAGCTCGAGGGCCGGGCGATTGCTCGCCACGGCCAGCAGATGCTCAGCGCCGGCAAGCCGGTCGGGGTCGTCACCAGCGGGACATACAGCTTCACGCTCGATCACTCGATCGCGACCGCGTCATTGGACGGGGACATCCCGGCGGACACCGAGCTCTCCGTGGACATCAGAGGCACCGTCGCCGCGGCAGCGGTGGTGCCACTGCCTTTTTACCGCCGCCCCAAGGGAGCCTGAACGTGGCCGATCTCTCCAACTACCGCTTTACCGCCAGCCACGAGTGGGTCCGTGTTGACGGCTCGAGCGCGACGATCGGCATCTCCGACCACGCCCAAGCGCAGCTCGGCGATGTGATCTTTCTTGAGCTTCCTGCAGCCGGCACCGAGCTGAAGGCAGGCGCGAAGTTCGGCGCCATCGAGTTGGTCAAGGCGGCGTCCGACCTCTACGCCCCGGTGGGTGGGGTCGTCGCCGAGGTCAATGCGGCGCTGACCGATCGGCCGGAGTTGGTGAACTCCGACCCCTACGGGGAAGGATGGATGCTCCGTCTCGAGAGCGCGACCGACGACGGCGGCGACCTGCTCGACGAGGCCGGCTATACGAAGCTGGTCGGCGCCTGACCTAGACTTACTGCCCGGGTCAGCTAGCTCAGCTGGTTAGAGCGCGCGGTTCACATCCGCGAGGTCGAGGGTTCGAGTCCCCCGCTGACCACCATCGTTCATTCGTGGAGAACGAGTGTTGATATCGCTGTCCAAGGTGCAGTCGCACGCGGGCTTTGCTCGAGTTCGAGCCCCATCGTGCGCAGCTGGATGCGTGTCACGGATGACCGTGCTGGCGCGACTGAAGGGCCAGGTCTTCGCGGACTATCACCAGTTCTACGTCGTTGATGCCGGCAGCTGGGATTCACGTAGTCCCGACACGGACACGAGCAACCCGGACTTCTGGTCGAAGGAGGCGTTCGGCCGAGGCCTGGCTGCCTTGCCGGCAGTTCTCGGGGTTGGTACCGCCTCGTACGGCATGGTGACCGTCGTCGTGGAGGTGGCCGATACCCGTCCCCACGTGGCGGTGGCTGACTTCGATCGCGTGGCCGAAGCCTCGATCAACCTCGCGTCCGGCGCGCTCCAGGTCATCGGCTGTACCACGCCGGAAAGCTTGATGGTGGACGGGCTGCAAGCCGGCTGGTATCGGGTGATGGTGTGCTCATCACGGTTGGACCTCGGTGTTGAATCCGGCGAGGGAGGCGATCGATACGCCGTCTGGATGTGGCCCGAGCCACCGATCCCTGCAGTGGCGGTCAAGCGCTATACATACCCGCTATCCCGATTCAGTCGTCGTGCTGATGAGCAGGAGGGTGAGCCGATCGCGACCTGATCTGGCCGAGGGCGGTGAGACCGGCGCGCAGCCCTGCCAGCTCGGTAGGAGTGATCATCGTGGCCAGCTCGACGTCGATGGCATCGACAGCGCTCCGGGTCGCTTGTGCGGCGCCACGCCCCCGCCCGGTGAGGCTGATCGTCATGCGGCGCCGATCCTCGGGGTCGACCTCACGGGTGAGGTATCCGCGTATGACCAGCGTGTCGATCAACTGGCTCGCCGCCTGCTTGGTCACTCCCAGGCCCGCGATCATGTCCGCCGCAGATCCGTTGAACCGCGCCATGCCTCCCAGGACAAACGGTCCGTTGCCGGGCAGGTCGTCGAACCCCGCCTCAGCCAGGCTGGTCCTCACTGCCTGCCCGTAACTCCCGCGGGCCCACCGCAGCAGCGCGGGGATGAGCATCTCCGCGTCGGATGGGGGCGTCTGGACGCTGTGATCTTCCATGCCGGCAGGATGTGCGCCGCTCGCCGACTTAGTCAAGGAGTTTGACAGTCAAGCAACTCGAACAGAGGTCCTCGGATAATAGTGACCCTGGTCGAGGTCGGCGAGGAGGCCCGGACAGGTCGGCTCCCAGCCCATCAGTTCGCGGGTGAGGGCGCTCGAGGCCGGACTATCCATCCCGATGAAGGCCCCCAGCGGCGCGAAATGCTCGAGGGCGTCGGCAGGAGGGATGGAGGCGACAGGCACGTCCCAACGGCGCCCGATGACACCGGCGATATCGCGGAACGCGACGCCTTCGTCCGCAACCGCATGCAGCGTCGATCCCGCCGGAGCGCGCTCGACCGCCAGGCGGAACAGGTGCGCCGAGTCGAGCCGGTGGACGGCCGGCCAGCGATTGCTTCCGTCACCGACGTAGCCGGAAATCCCCTTGTCGCGGGCGATCCTGACGATCGTTGCCATGAAGCCGTTGTCGCCGTCGCCATGGTTGGTCGGCGACAGGCGGACAACCGAAGAGCGAACGCCGCGGGACGCTAGCGACAGCACGAGCTCGGCGGTGGCCCGGCGGGTCTCCGGACCGCTGCTCCGTGCCGTGACCGCGTCGCTGGCATCGTGACCATCGCGTTCCGTGGCCACACGCCCCGGGGCCAGCCCGAGCGTCCCGGACGCGATGACCAACGGTCGATTGGAGCCGGTGAGGGCTCTTCCGATTGTCTCGACGGCGCGGCGGTCGGCATCGGCGGCGGCCTGGAACCCGCCCGAGAAGGCGATGTCGTGCTTGAAGGCGAGATGGATCACGCCGTCTGACGCTGCAGCCGCTGCGCGCAGCGTTTCCAGGTCGTCGAGATCGCCGTGAATCACTTCGGCACCAGCCGCGATGACCGCAGCGGCGGACCTCTCTGAGCGAGCGAGGCCGGTCACCTGATGACCTGTGTCGAGGAGTTCGGCAACGACGGCCGAACCGATCCAGCCGGATGCGCCGGTGACGAAGACACGCATGAGCAGACCTCCGAACGTTGGGCCTCGTCCTCCGCACGGAGGTCAGCCCCTCATGTCAGTTACTGACATCACTCTAGCACAGGCATGTCAGTCACTGTCATCAGCGATCCCTAGAATGGTCCAATGGGACGTTGGGAACCGGACAGCCGGGGCAGGCTCGAGAGGGCGGCGCTCGATCTTTTCGGCGAGCGCGGCTTCGAGACCACCACCGTCGCCGAGATCGCGGCACGGGCCGGGTTGACGGAGCGAACGTTCTTCCGGTACTTCGCCGACAAACGTGAGGTCTTGTTCGGAGGCGCCGCCGCCCTGCGGGAGCTCCTGGTCAGCACGGTGGACGGCGCGCCTGAGAATGCCGATCCCCTCGACGTCATCGTCGCCGCTTTCGAGGCCGCCGCCGCCATGCTCCAGGAACGGCGCGAATTCGCCGTGCAACGTCAGCTGGTGATCGCGGCGAATGCCGAGTTGCGTGAGCGCGAGGTGATCAAGCTCGCGCTGCTCGCTGCGGCAGTTGCCGACGCGTTGCGCCGGCGCGGCGTGTCAGCGATAGCCGCTTTGTTGACTGCGGATACGGGGATCGCGATCTTCAGCGCCGCGTTCACAGCGTGGATCAATGACACGGAGCATCGCGGGTTTCCATTGCACATCCGAGACTCGCTCGCCGAGCTGAGAGTCGTGACTGCCGGATCGACGCGCCGTTAGTCCTGGCCAGTCACCACACGAAGGGGATCAACCGTTTCGTCCTCGTGGTGTACGCCGCGTATCCAGGAAGATCGCGACGCAGCAGCGCTTCCTCGGCAGCGACCCGACGGTGATACGCGAGGCCGAGCAGCCCGCCGACCACCTCCACCACCACGAAGCTGCGCGATGTTAGTGCAAATCCTGTCCAGATCAACAGCGATCCCGCGTACCCGGGGTGACGGACGAGTCGATACGGTCCCCGAACGACTACGCGCTGCGCATCCTCAACGCGAAGCGTGCGCGAGTAGGAACGTCCGAGCGTGCGCATCGACCATGCTCTCAAGCCGAGACCGGCGGCCTCGAGACCGACCCCCAGTGGACCTGCGGCGCGTGGCAGTTGCGGCCTTCCTCGCAGCCGGATGAGTGGCGACGCCAGTGCGGCAGCGGCGTAGGCGGTAACAATCATACGCGTCGTGCCTCGATCGTCATGCGATGCGCTGAGGCTCGAGGCCGTGCCACGCTCGCGGGTTGAGGCCTCGAGGACGATAAAGCCGGCTATCCCCAGGTAGCCCGCGACGAACCATCCGATTCCTCCCTGGCCGGGTTGCTTGGGCTCGTCGCTCACGGCGAGAGCGTGACACCTGGCTGGTACGCTGCGGCGAATGAGTGACGACCGTCCCGTACTGCTTTTCGGTGAGACGTATCACCACCCGGACATCCTGTATCGCACCGGTTTCCTCGTCCCCGATCCGGTGGTCGTCGTCGACCGAGGGGGGAGCGACACCGTGCTCTGGACGAGCGCGCTCGAAGAAAGCCGGGCCCGCAAGGAAGCCTCGGTCGGCGAGGTTCGCAGCACCGTGCAGCTGGATATCCCCGCGCCGCGCGCCGGCGGCAACGAATTCGACGGCTGGGCGGCTCTTGTGGAGGCGGTGTGCCGCGAGCATGGATTGAACGCGATCGACGTCGACGCCGACTTTCCCGCCGTCCTCGCCGATCACCTTCGCCACAACGACGTTGACGTGCACCCGCGCACCGACATCTATCAGCAGCGCCGCCGGATCAAGACGCCGCAGGAGGTGGAATGGATCACCTCGACGGAGAACGCCGGAATGGCTGCCCTGCAGAGTGCCATCGACCTCATCTCGGCAGCTGACATTCGCGACGGGCTGCTCGTTCACGAGGGCCGAAATCTCTCGAGCGCTGACCTCATCTACGCAGTCGAGAGCCATCTGATGGCGAACGGCAACAGCACCGTTGACTCGATCTGTTGTGGCGGCCCCGAGTCGGCGGACCCGCACCGGACCGAAAGCGATGTCATTCGCGAGGGGCTGCCGATCGTGCTCGACATCTATCCGTTCGACAAGCGCACCCGCTACTGGGGAGACATGACCCGGACCGTGGTACGTGGCACGCCACCGCCCGAGGTGATGCGCATGTGGGACGCGGTGCTGGAGGCACAGCAGGCCGGCCTCGACGCGGTGCGCCCGGGTGCCAACGGCCGAGACGTCCATTTCGCATGCTGCGAGGTGTTCAAGCAGCACGGATACGGGTCATTGCCGAAGCCCTACCGGGACATCGAGAGCGATGCCAGGTTCATTCACGGCACCGGGCACGGGCTGGGGCTCGAGATCCACGAGTTCCCGCGAATCAGCGAGGCAGACGTCGTCCTGGAAGTCGGCGATGTGATCACCGTCGAGCCCGGTCTGTACGACCCGCGACTTCGGGGGCATCCGCATCGAGGATCTCGTCGTCGTGACCGAGACCGGCTGCCGGAATCTCACCACCCTGTCCAAGACGTTTCGACTGGACTGAGCATCTGCCTGCTGGACTGAGATCGGCTCCTGCTACACTGCGAACGCCTCTCACTTGAGGGGCGTTTCCACATAACGCTTTCCTGCGCCCGGATCGCGACTGCCTGATCACGCTTGGCACCTCGGCAGCCGCAGCACCCCGGGCGCCGCAAGCCCAGAGGAAAGGAGGTGCCACGCATGGTGCGTGACTACGAGCTGATGTACATCGTCCGGCCGGAGCTGGAGGATGACGCGGTGCGTGTCGCCGTGAAATCGGTGCGCGCGCTGATCGAGTCCCAGGACGGCGAGGTCGTCAAGACAACCCTCTGGGGCAAACGGCGTCTCGCGTACGAGGTCAAGCGGCTTCGTGAGGGCCATTACGTCCTGGTCGTATTCCACCTGGACGGCGGCAAGATTGCCGAGATCGAGCGCGCGCTCAGAATTCACGACACCGTCTTCCGCCATCTCATCGTGGTCCACGAGGGTCCGATGCCGGATCCCGAGGCCGAGATCGAAGAGATTCAGGGTCCTGTCGAACCCGAGGCTGAAATCGAGAACGGAGACGCGGATACTGTCGGGACAGGGTCCGTGGGTGGGGACGACGATCTGGAGACAGACGACGTGCCCTCGGCAATCGATGACGACGAAGGAGATTTGTGATGGCGGGTTCCCTCAATCGCGTGATGCTCATCGGCAGGCTGACCCGCGACCCCGAGCTTCGCTACACACCCAGCGGCACGGCCGTGTGCAACCTCGCGCTCGCGACCAATCGATATGGCAGCGACCCGACCACGGGTGAGCGCAAGGAGTTCACCGACTACCACGACGTGGTCGTCTGGAACCAGGGCACCCGCAAGCTCGCCGAGACCACGGCGCAGTACCTGCAGAAGGGGCGCCTCATCTACGTCGAGGGACGCCTGCAGACGCGCTCGTGGGACGACGCGCAGAGCGGCCAGAAGCGCTACAAGACCGAGGTCAACGCCAACGATGTGCAGTTCCTTGACAGCGCCGGCCGTCAGGAAGGCGCGCCCGCAGGCGATTCGGGCGGTGGCGCTGTGCCTGTCTCCGTTCCTGCCGGCGGTGACGTCGACCCCGATGACATTCCCTTCTAGGTTGGAGAGCCATGCCTGATTTCGATCGCCGCCGCCGCAAGGTCTGCAGCTTCTGCCTGGAGCACATCGACTTCATCGACTACAAAGAGGTCACGCGCCTGCGCCGGTACCTGTCGGAGCGGGGCAAGATCCTGCCCCGGCGTATGACCGGGACATGCGCGCGTCATCAGCGGTCGCTGACGGTTGCGCTCAAGCGGGCCCGGCACATCGCGCTCCTGCCGTTCGCGGAGATCCGCTAGGAGCTCGGCTTGGCCGCCTCGTAGATCACAATTTCCCACAGCGTCTTCGGCGCAGTCTCGACGGAGAGGTTCACGGGTGGCTCGAGCGCTTGCACGTTCAACCGTTCGGAGCCGATCGCGCCGTTCGCACAACGACCCGGGCTGGCGAGGGACTCATCGCCGTATGACGACCGGAAACTGATCGTCCCACTCCCAGTGCATGCGTACTGCACGTAGAGCGGCTGCGTTGTGTTGAAGCTGTAGATCTGGGACGTGCCGGTGCCGAACGTCGGCGGAACGACCACATGCGCGTTCGCGGGTAGGGTCGGCCCTCCCAACGTCGGCAGCGTCGCCGATCCACTATCGGCGATGACGATCTCCCAGGTGATCCCGGATCCAGCACTGATTCGCAGGCTGAGCGGCTTCCCGTCGATCGCCGGACTGGCCGGCACGATGGTGCCCAGGATGCTGGGATTGTCCGTAAAGCACATGGGGCTGCTTGAGCCGACCTCGCCGCTCGTCGAGCGGAACGCGAACGATCCGTTGCCGCTGCACCAGAACTCTACGAAGATCATGCCTTTGGGGATGAACGTTGGGAGTGACGCCGAGCCCCTGCCGTATGTGACCGGGACCACGGTTCGGCTGATCGCCGGAAGGTGTCCCGTGAGCTCGGAGGCCGGCGGCAGGTTGCGGGCAAGTGAGGAAGGCGATACTGCCGACTTCGGCGGCCTGACGGCGCGATGGCTGCTGAGCTCGATCCCGAACACGGCTGCGGCCGCCGCGATGACCGCAACTCCGATGGCGCCTGCAGCGAACTGCATGGGCATGCGTCCCTTCCGCTTTGCATCCTCGTCGAACGTGGTCAGCTGCGATGGCATGGCCTCGCCCTCGTAGTGGTCGAAGAATGCGCGCAGCCGGGTGTCAAGTCCGGGATCGATCTCAACCATCGCCAAGCTCCTTTCGCAAAGCGGCAAGCCCGCGCGCGACATGCGTGCGCACGGTTCCGGGCCGGCACCCCATGAAGACGGCGCACTCCTCAACCGAGTACCCGTGCCGGTAGTTGAGCGTGATCGCCGCTCTCTGTTTGACAGAGAGCCGCCGGTACGCTCGGTCGACGTCGACGACCTCGGCGCTCGCCTCTGAGTCTTCGGACGAGGCAGATTCCTCGGTCAGCGCGATCGGCGGCCAGCCTCGCGAGCGCAGATGCCGGCGCCTGCTGATGCAGTGGTTCACGCACACCCGTGTGAGCCATGCTGCTGGACGGTCCGTCCGCGCCAGCAACTCCCAGGACCGCCAGGCCTTGAGCTGCGTCTCCTGAACCGCATCCTCAGCCTCGCCCGCATCCCGAAGGATCAAGAAAGCGAGCGAGTAGAGCCGCCTGGCGTCCTGCATCACGACCGAGTTCGAACGTGCGTGGCAACACGGCATCGCTCGTCGACGCGGTGGTTGCCGATGCGGTCACATCAATCTCGACGCGTACCGAGGCCATTTGCCTGACATGAGCGACCTATGTTGGCCCTGCCCGATGAAGGGCGCCGCTGCAAATGGCTCCGCTGCCGTTTCGCAGTGACTTCAACTGATGTTGGACATGTTTGGCCCGCCCGCTCCCCACGTTGATCCGTACACCTGCTCTGGCTGTATCTCCCATCCAACTCCGGGCGATGCCTCGATCGATACGGAGAGTGACTGTCCGGGCACTTGATTCGAGGGCGTGAACCAGCCTGTATTCCCGCCACACCGCGTGGTTGCGATGTGAGCGACGCCCCCGAGGACGATCGTCAGGGATCCAGAGCCAGAACATGAGAAGGCCATGGTGTAGTCCGCGTGGGTGGTGAATGACGGCAGGACAGCCGGCCCGATTCCGTACTGCGCGGGGGCGACGCTGACGTTCTGCGTGACCGGACCCTGGTTGCCCAGCTCGGGCAGGAGAATCCCATCGGGGCCCTCGCTGACCTGGATCTCCCAGTTGATCGAAGGATCAGCCGTGAATTGCATGCTGATCGGGCCAAGACCACTGCCTGCGGTGGTGGAGACTGCGGGCCCAACAAAGGAGATGGGCGTGCCACTCTCGGGCATGCCGGTGTCGGGGTTGTACACGAAGCACTGCACCTGCTGTCCGTCGGGCCAAAGGGCATCGGGAGCAACCTCGAGGGTCTTCCCTGACGTCGCCGCACTACAGAGGACTGTCGCCCGGATTCAACTTGTACGGTGCGACGCTGAAGGTCGGCAGCGTGACTGAGCCCGTTCCGAGGGTTGCGGGCACCAGGATCTGCGAATCGGCCTGCGGGGTCTCCTGGGGAGGAAACCATACGGTGGTCTCGGCGACGAGGATCTCCCACGACATCGACGCGGCGGCCGTGATGTCAAGGGTCATTGGTTTGCCGTCGTACCCACTCGGGCATCGGCCCGCGGTTGGACAGTCGCCGGCGTAGGTCTGGGCGCCGTCCACCGTCATCGTCGTCACGCCGAACGAGGTCGAGCACTGCGGAAGATCGCTGCCGACCACGCCGTTGGTGGAGCGGATGTTGAAAGCACCGGGTCCTGCGCAGTCGTACTGGATGAGCAACGTCCCCGTCGGGACCAATGTCTTCAGTCGCACGGAGCCGTGGCCACGCGTCACGGGTATCAGCACGTGTGCGGATTCCGGGATACCGCCGTTCCCCAGCAGCGGCATCTTCTTCAGCAGCGCCGCCGACGCCGGCAGCGAGGGTTTCGCCGGAGTGTGACGGCTTCCCAGCTCAACCCCGAACAATGTGACGCTTGCGACGACCACGGCCACAGCCGCAACGCCGGCGACCAGGTTGATCGTCCGCCGCCTATGGCTGGGCGCGGGCGTCCTGATGTCGGTGAGCGCGGATGGTGGAGGGCTAGCCTCGATGCGCTCGAAAAAGGCGCGCAGCTTTGTATCCAGTCCGGGGTCGATGTCAACCATCGCCGAGCTCCTTTCGCAACGTGACGAGACCTCGCGCGAGGTGGGCTCGCACGGTTCCGGGCCGGCAGCCCATGAACACGGCGCACTCCTCAATCGAGTAGCCGTGCCGGTAATTGAGCGTGATCGCTGCCCGCTGGCGCAGCGAGAGACGCCGGTACGCTCGGTCCATGTCGACGTGATCGGCGGCAGCGCCAGGGTCGCCGGGTGATGCCGCGTCGCCGATTAGCCCAAGCGGTGGCCATCCTCGCGAGCGAAGGTGGCGACGCCGGCTGATGCAGTGGTTGACGCAGACGCGGGTGAGCCACGAGGCCGGGCGCTCCATGACGGCCACCGACCCCCAGGACCGCCAGGCCTTGAGCAGCGTCTCCTGAACCGCATCCTCAGCCTCGCCCTCGTCTCTGAGTATCGACAGTGCGAGCGAGTAGAGCCGCCTGGCGTCCGCCCCTGCAACGGCCTCGAAGGTCCGCTCGGGCAACTCACCCGACCCTACGACGCTGGCCGCTGCAATCACACCCATCCCAACGCCTTCCAGAGCGGTTTTACTGACACGCCGCTCCTATACTGGGCCGCAGGCGCATGCGCCATCCCAGGGCTCGTTTTCACCACATCCTTGCCATAGCCCCGGTCGCCGCGATCGCCGCGGGTGCCCTCGGCCCGACGCCCCATGCCCTCGCCGCTTCGAAAGCGCCCGTGCCGATCGTCATCACCGTCGATCCCGGCGCCGGGGGCCAGCCCACTGCCGCGCACCCGAATACACCGTTCGACCCGGGCGCGATCGGGACCAACGGTCTGCTCGAGAAGGACGTCGACCTCGACGTGGGCGAGCGCCTCGCCGCGCTGCTGCGTGCCGATCTCGTCGATGTGGTGATGACCCGAACGTCCGACGTGTACGTCTCAGCGACGGCCCGCGAAAAGCTCTCGACGGCTCGTCACGCGGCGCTGGTGGTGAGCATCCATGCAGCGACCTCCACCAACCCGGGGACCGACGCGGCCCTGGTGCTGTATCCGAACCAGCGCAGCGCTGCATTTGCACAGAGGCTGAGTGACGCGCTCTCTGCTCAGATCACCAATGACGGCGTGCCTGACGGGGGCATCCTGCTCGGCGACGCGACGTGGCTTCGCAGCCCGGTTCCGGTGACCACCGTCGAGATGGGATACCTCAGCAATCGCACCGATGCCTCGCTGATGGCAGGCGCTTCCTTCCGGCAGGACGTGGCGACCGGCGTCCGCGATGGGCTCGAGGCATACATGCCCGCGATCATCGCCAGGCGCGACGCCATCCGAACGTGGCGCAGCGGCCACGGCTCGGTTGCTTCAGGGTCGCTCGCCCCCACATCGGCGGCGCTGCCCGGCACGAAAGGGTTTCAATTCGGCCCGGTCATCGCATGGCTCGCGGCCATCGCCGCGGTCGCCCTCGTGCTGCTCTTTCGCGATGCGGTCGGTCGGGCGCTGGTGGTGCTCATCGCCGTGGTGGTGCGGCTCATCGGCGGTGTGATGTGGCTCCGGCGAGCGGCGATCCGGAGGCGTCGCCGGCGCCGCCGCGTCAGAACCGACGTACGACCCGAGCAGGTATATCAGCGAGCCGGTTCGGTGTACGACGATATTCCACTGTGAGCACCAACGAGACGCACTCGTCGAACACCGCCATCGTCCGCGCTTCGGTAGACGCGTATCACGACCAGGACATCGAGACCGCGTCACGTTTGCTGGCGGACGACTTCACCTTCACCAACCCTCAGGATGACCACATCGGCAAGGTCGCGTATCTCGAACGCTGCTTCCCAACCGCGGATCGTTTCGTCACCTCGGAGATCCTTGCGCTGGTCCCAGCCGGAGATGACAGTGTCTTGATGCTGTACGAGTACGAGCTGACGACAGGAGATCGCTACCGAAACACCGAGTACATCACGCTTCGTGACGGCCGGCTCGTCGAGACGCAGGTGTTCTTCGGCGGCCGCGTCTAACCCGCGGCTGCGGGGACAACCTCCAGCTCGCCCGCGATCGTTGTGCCGGTGCCAGGTGATGAGTTGATCCGCAACGCACCGCCCAGCGCATCGAGGCGGTCTTCCATGTTGGTCAACCCGGCGCCGCGCTTCATCGAGGCGACGTCGAAGCCCTGGCCGTCGTCGACGACCTCGAACCCGACACCGTTTGGTTCCCGACGAAGCCGAACGACGACACGCGTCGCATTCGCATATTTCTGAATGTTCTGCAGCGCTTCCAGCACGCAGAAGTAGATGGCCGCCTCGATATCCTGCGGATAGCGGCCGATCTCTCCGGCATCGACAGACACCGGCACCGTTGCCTTGTTCGCCTGTGACTCCACCGCCACGCGCAGGCCTTTGTCGGCAAGCAGCGGTGGGTAGATGCCCCGGGCGAGATCGCGTAAGGTCTCGAGGGCGTCGTCGGTGTCCGATTTCAGCTGCTCGAGGGTCAGCTGTGCGCGGGCCGGGTCTCGATCGAGCAGCATCTCGGCCAGCCCGAGCTTGACCTTGATGGCCACGAGATGTTGCTGGGCGCCGTCGTGCAGGTTGCGCTCGAGGCGCCGCCGCTCGTGATCCTGAGCGCTGACGAGGCGCTGCCGCGACGCGCGCAGGTCTTCAAGCCTTGCTTGCAGATCGGTCGTCAAACCGACGTTGCGGAGGACCAGGCCCGCTTGTCCCGCAAGGTGCACGAGGAGGGTCTCCTCAACGGGCGTCAGCGCCTCACCGCTTCGCTTGGTGACACCGAGCGCGCCGAGCAGCGTTCCCTGATGGCGCACCTCGACCAGCCGGCTCGTGCCGTCGACCTGGGGAAGCGTCCCATCCACTGCCGGCATCGACGCGGCGGGAGTCGCATCGACAGGCCACACCGCCGCCTCACGCCACACCCGTCCCTGGCGCAACCACACGTCAGCACGCTGCGCACCGGTTCCTTCAGCGAGGACGCGTGCCATGCGCGGCATCACATCGTCGACGGCATACGACTCGGCGACGCGCTCCGAGAACTGCGAGAGCACCTCGTATGGTGTTGCGCGCTTGCCGTACACGAGACGGTTCGTCACGCGCTGCACGCGCTCGCGCACGGGCTGGAACCCGACGGCAACGATGGCAGTCGCCACGATCGACAGCGCGAGGTTCGGTTTGCCGCCACCGCCGATGAGCGCGCCGATCCCCACCGCGATGCCGACATAGACGGCCGTGATGAACACCGCCAGCGAGCCGTAGACCAGCGTGCGACTGATGACGAGGTCGATGTCGTACAGGCGATGCTTGAAGATCGCGATGCCGGCCGCCAGCGGGAGCGCGCATCCGAATCCCAGCGCGATCACCAGATCGGAGATCTGTGGGAATCCGAGAATGAACGATTGCGCGAGCTCAAAGACGACGGCAGCCAGAGCGCTCACGAGCACAGCTGTGGCGATCCACTTCAGTTGCAGTCGTTCATCGCCGTGCGATCGGCGAAAACGCACAAACGTCGCGACGGCCGCCGCGACGAGTACGACGAAGCCCAGAAGCCACGCAACTCCGAGGACGTCGAAGAACGTGGCGAGCGCATTGCCCGCCGGGACGCCAACCGGATTCAAGGCTTTCGCGAAGATCGACTCGGTCTGCAGCTGCCCGGGGCTGAACGCACCGCCGACGGCGATCAGCACCGAGAAGATCACTGCTGCCCACACGACGGGCCGCCATCGTCGCGACGCCACGTGACCATCCGGAAAGAGCAGGAGGAGGAGCGCCAGCGCCCCGCACGGAAACACAAACGAGATCACCCAGCTGTCCAGCCAGAGCGCCCAGACAGCGGCCGGAGCCCCTGGATGCGTGACAAGCCCGTATCGGGCGTACTGATCGGACAACCCCTGCGTCGCCGAGATGAGGGCAATGGACACAAACAGCCATCCGATGACATTCCGCGGTTTCCGGGAGGCGATCAGCGCGCCCACCGCGCCGATGCTGATGGGAACGATGATGTCCTCGAGGTCGAAGTCGGCGACGGCATGAAGGTGTGCCCGGTTCGCGAAGACCAGCACGATCGTGAGCACGTCAGCCGCCACTGCGAGGGACGCAATCGCGACCGCCAGTGCCGTGATCCACGCGCGGCGCGACCCATCGGCGCCTGGCGCCCGCGCGCGCGGCTTCCGTCCGGGGACCCTTTGCTCCACGAGTCAACTGTATGGAGCCGCGTGCCCGGGCGACAGAGCGCCAGCACCACTCGTCGCGAGGGGTAGGCACCACTGCTGCCCGCAGATGGGGCGGTCTCGGCAGCGGCCTTCGCTAGACTTCGGCCCATGGGTGAACCACAGCTCCGCGTTCCCGGTCCGACCCCGCTCCCCGCTCGCGTGGTCCGCTCCGCGAGCCGTCCCATGATCAACCACCGCGGCCCGGAGTTCGCCGCGGTGATGGATGACGTGATCAGCAATCTGCGCTGGGCGCTGCGCACCGACAACGAAATCCTGCTGTATCCGTGCAGTGGCACCGGCGGCCTGGAGGCTGCCGCCGTCAACCTCCTGAGCCCCGGCGAGCAGGCGCTGTTCTGCGTCATGGGCTCGTTCGGCGAGCGCTGGGCAAAGATCGGCGACACCTACGGCGCCGAGGTCGTGCGTCTCAGCGTGCCGCTGGGCGAGCCGATCGATCCCGAGGACGTCGAGCGCACGCTCGCCGAACACCCCGAGATCACCACCGTGTTCGTCACCCACAACGAGACGTCCACAGGCGTCACCAACGACCTCGCCGCGATTGCCGGCGTTGTCAGGAGCCGCGGCAAGATGCTTGCTGTCGACAGCGTGAGCGGAGCCGGCTGCCTTCCGTTGGAAACGGACGCGCTCGGCATCGACGTCGTGGTCACCGGCTCGCAAAAGGGATGGATGGCGCCTCCGGGCATCGCGATGATCGGGGTGAGCGCGGCGGCGTTCGAGCGCGCGGAGACTGCAAAGTCCCCGCGCTTCTACCTCGACTTTGGACGCGAGAAGAAGTCGCAGGACAAGAAGCAGACGGCCACCACCCCGGCTATCTCGGTGCTGTTCGCGCTCCAGGAAGGCCTGGCGATGTTGCGCGAAGAGGGCATCGAGAAAGTCTGGGCGCGGCACGCGCGCGTCGGCAGGATGATCCGTGCCGGCGTGGAGGCGATGGGCATGAAGTTGCTCGCCGCCGAGGGGCATCGCAGCGACAGCGTGACCGCGGTGCACAGCCCTGCCGACACGCCGGAAGCGCTGAAGGATCTGCTCACGACGTTGCGGACCACGCACGGCCTGGTGCTCGCGGGTGGCCAGGAATCGTTGCAGGGCAAGATCTTCCGGATCGGCCACCTCGGCTTCATCGACGATGCCGACGCCTACACGATCCTCGCCCTGCTCGAGGCAGGTCTGATCGATACCGGGCTCAGGACCCGCGGCGGGCTCGCCATCGCGGCGGCACAGTCGGAAGCACGCGGGATGGTCGCGCCGGCGGAACCAGTCTCAGTCGGGTGAGCATCACCGCGGCTCCGCCGACGGCGACCGGCACGGTGACGCGCATCCTCGTCGCCGACCCCATCGCCGAGGATGGCGTCGCACGCCTGCGTGCCGCGGGGCAGGTTGATGTGGTGACCGGCCTCGAACCGAGCGCGCTGCGCGAGCGCATCGGCGACTACGACGCTCTCGTGGTCCGCAGCGAAACCAAGGTCACGGCCGACGTGTTCGCCGCCGCATCGAAGCTCCGCGTGGTGGGACGTGCCGGCGTCGGCGTCGACAACATCGACATCGAGGCGGCAACGCTGCACGGCGTGCTCGTCCTCAATGCGCCCACCGGCAACACCATCGCTGCGACGGAGCACGTCATCGCGATGATGCTTGCGCTGGCACGCAATCTTCCGGCGGCCGACCGCTCGCTCCACGCCGGCCTCTGGGAACGGTCGAAGTTCATGGGTATCGAGCTCCGCGAGAAGACGCTCGGAGTCCTCGGCCTTGGCAAGATCGGGTCGGAGGTGGCCCGCATCGCCCGTGAGGGCCTGCGCATGCGCGTGCTGGCGCATGACCCGCTGGTCACGGCGGAACGCGCCCTGGCGATCGGCGTCGAGCTGGTCGGCTTCGAGACATTGCTGACTGAAACTGATTTCCTCACCGTCCACGTCCCGCTCACCGACGCGACCCGCGGGGTGATCGGCGCCGCGGAGCTCAAACGGATGCGCAAAGGGGCGCGGCTGATCAACGTCGCGCGTGGCGGCATCATCGACGAGCAGGCGCTCGCCGATGCAATTCGCGATGGGCACATCGCCGGGGCCGCAATCGATGTCTTCACCAAGGAGCCACCAGACCCGGCGAATCCGTTGCTCCACGTGGAGAACGTGGTGGTGACTCCGCACCTCGGCGCGAGCACACGCGAGGCCCAGGTGAATGTCGCCTTCGATGTGGCCGACCAGATCGTGGAATACCTCGCCGGTGGCACGCCGCGTTACGCGGTCAACGCGCCCACGGTATTGCCCGAGGAACTGGCGAGGCTGCAGCCCTATCTCGTCCTCGGCGAAAAGATCGGCTCGCTTGCGGCGCAGCTCGACGGGCGTAAGCTCCGCCACGTCGTCTGCAGCTATTCGGGCGACCTCGCCGGCATCGACACATCGATCATCACCGCGCACGTGCTGCGCGGCCTGTTCGCGCATTTCACCGAGACGCGGGTCAACCCAGTCAATGCCAAGGTGGTGGCCACGTCGATGGGTGTGGACGTTGACGAGCGGCATACCACGCGCAATGTCGACCCGGAGGGATCGCTGCTCGTCGAGGTGGTAGGTGAGCAAACTCTGCGTATCGCAGGCACGCAGTTCGACGACGGCTCGCGGATCACGCGCATCAACGACTTCCGCGTGGATATGCAGCCCGCCGGGACATTTCTCGTCGTCACGCACCAGGACCGGCCCGGTGTGATCGCGGCGATATCGACGCTGCTGGCGCGAAACGACATCAACATCGCGGGCATCGAGCTTGGTCGGGACCGACCACGCGGCCATGCGGTGATGCTGATGGAGATCGACGATCCTGTCGGCGCCGAGCTTCTCGAGGAAGTGCGTGAGACCGCCATGCTCGACCAGCTCCGCCAGGTGCGGCTCTGAAGGCCTGACGCTCCGTCGATTGACGGAAGCAAGCCATGGCCACCGTTGAACCGTTCGAGGGCACTCGCTACAACCCCGAGCATGTGAAGCTCGGCGGCGTGCTCGCGCCGCCGTACGACGTGATCACGGACGCGCAGCGCGAGCAGCTCTATGGGCGCGACATGCGCAACATCGTTCGCGTCGACTACGGCATCTCCTACCCCGACGACGTGGAGGGTGTCGACGATCGGTACACGCGGGCCGCGTCGTTCCTGGCCTCCTGGCACGACCTCGGCATCCTGGTGCGCGATCAGCCGGCGACGTTCTACGTCGTCGATCACCACTTCCAGCACCCCGACGGCACCCAGCGTCGCCGCCGCGGCTTGCTCGCGACGGTGGCCGCAACGCCGTGGGACTCGTCGGATCTGCGTCCTCACGAGCGCACGATGCGCGGCCCCAAGGCCGACCGCCTTGCCTTGATGCGCGCCACTCGGGCGCAGACGAGCCCGGTCTTCGCCGTCTGGACCAATGCGGGCGGCATCGGCGACGCGCTGGATGGTGTTGCGACTGGCGACGCGCTGCTCGGCGGACGCATCGACGGCGAGATCGCCTCGGAGAAGTTGCTGCTGTGGCGTGTCGACGACGCGAGCACGGTGACCGCTATTGCCGCTGCGCTCCGCGAGGCGGGGCTCTACATCGCTGACGGCCACCATCGCTACGAGACGGCCGCAGCCTACGCCGCCGAGCGGCGAGCGGCCGAGCCCGGCGCACCGAGCGACGCGCCGTTCGAGCGAGCCCTTGTGTACCTGTCGGCGGCGGACGACCCCGGGGTCACGATCCTTCCGACCCATCGTCTCGTACGTCCTGGTCCCGGCATCGCATTCAGCCTCGACGACCTCTGGGCCCGGCTCGACGACATCTATGAGACGGTGCCCGTGTCCGGCGGCCGCGGAGCGCTCGATGCGGCCGCATCGATGCGTGACACGCACCATGCGTTCGCGGTGGTGGCCCATGACGGCGCCGCCGTGCTGCGGAGGCCACGCCACGAAGGCGGCTCGCCGCGCGACCGGCTCGACGTCACCGTCCTCGAGACCGAGGTGCTCGGGCCGGCAGGCGTCTCGCGCGAGATGATCAGCGGCGGCGCGCTGGCGTACACGCGCGACCCGGATGGTCTCGACGCGGCGGTACGCCGCGGGGAAGCGATCCTCGCGTTCGGCGTTTCGCCGGTGAGCGCCGACGACGTGATCGCCGTGGCGGACGCCGGCGAGACCATGCCGCAGAAGTCAACGTACTTCTACCCGAAGGTGCCGACCGGGCTGGTACTTTTCGAGGTCTGACCGAACGGATGTAACCCCGGCGTGTTTGAGCCGAGGCAGCCAACGGGTATCGTTGAAGCGTTCAACCGCGAACAGGGAACCTTTGATTGCCAACGTACGGATACCGCTGCCCGAAGTGCTCGACTGAGTTCGAGGTCTGGCAGTCCATGCGCGACGACCCTGGCGCCCCCTGTCCGCAGTGCGGTGCATCCGCGGTACGACAGTTCTTTCCCGCTGGCATCGTCTTCAAGGGCTCAGGCTTCTACAAGACCGACAGCCGCGGCGCCTCCTCGTCGTCGATCACCTCGGATGGCGGCGAGTCGAAAGGTGCGTCCAACGGCGCCAAGGCCGACACGTCCAAGCCGGACACGTCCAAGACCGAGACCAAAACTCCCGTATCCGACGCTTCGCCAACCCCAACAAAGAAAACTGCTTCGACTGACGCCGCCAGTTGAGTACGATGGATCAGCGGCTGCCCTACAACCAGGAGACCCAAATGTCCCACCCCGTCACTGTTACCGACACCACATTCAAAGAAGAGGTGCTCGAACTCGGACCTACCCGTTCTGGTGGACTTCTGGGCCTCGTGGTGCACCCCTTGCAAGATGATCGCCCCGATCGTCGAGGAGTTCGCCACCCAGTACGAGGGTCAGGTGAAGGTCGCCAAGGTTGACGTCGACGCCAACCCGATCACCCCGGGGATGTTCGGCATCATGAGCATTCCAACGCTGATGATCTTCAAGGGCGGCAAGGCTGAGGAGCGCATCGTCGGCTACCAGCCGAAGCAGTCGCTCGAGGCCAAGCTCCAGGCCGTCCTCACCGCCGTCTGAGCGGGTCAGACGCCGAGTAGCTCGAGCACCTCGCCGGCGACGTAGAGCGACCCGCAGACCACGACCACCCCGTCGCGCCCCGCAATCTGGCGGGCGCGATCGAGGGCGGTGCTCACATCGCCGGCCATTTCGGCGGGCGGATCGAAGAGACGGGCCAGATCGCCCGGCGGTGTCGCCCGTTCCACCGCGAGAGCGGTGACCACGATCTCGGACGTGAGCTCGCGCAGCCCGGCGGCCATCGAGGCGACGTCCTTGTTGCGCATCGCCGCGAACACCGCAACGCACCGACGTCCGGCGATCAGCTCGCGAGCTGCGGCAACCAGAGCGGCCATCCCCGCCGGGTTGTGGGCACCGTCGATGAGCAGCGGCGGTTCGCTGTCGATCCAGTCCATCCGCCCCGGCCAGCGAACCGCTGCGCACCCCCTGGTCACGGCACCGGCGTCGATGCCGAATCCGTTCGCCCGGAGCGCGTCGCAGACCGCGACGGCGACGGCGACGTTGGCGATCTGAAAGGCTCCTCGCAGCGGCGCCCGCACCGAGATGGGCCGCGCATCGAACACCGTGTCGACCACAACGCCGGGCATCCCGGCCGACCTGCCTTCGAACGGTGAGTCGATACCCACCACCGTCAGCGCTGCGCCCACGTGCGCGACACGAGCTCGAACCTCGGCGAGGGCCGGCTCAGATGCGCCGGTGATCACCCGGTTGCCGGCCTTGATGATCGCCGCCTTCTCGCGCGCGATCGCCGGAATGGTGTCGCCGAGTAGATCCTGATGGTCGAGCGTGACGTTGGTCACCACGGCGATACCGAGGTCGAGGACGTTGGTGCTGTCGAGCCTGCCACCGAGCCCGACCTCGCACACGAGGATCTCGGCGTCCGCCTCACGAGCAGCCAGGATCCCAGCGGCGGTGAGCACTTCGAATCCCGTCGGCTGAAGCTCCTCGGGCAGTGCCTCGGCAGCCTTCCAAACTCGCGCGATCAGCGCGCCGAAATCCGTCTCGGTGATTGGCACGCCGTTGCGTACGATCCGCTCGCAATACGAGATCAGGTGGGGACTGGTGAGCAGCACGGTCCGGTAACCGGCCGCGCGGCAGATGGAATCCGCGGTGGCGCACACCGAGCCCTTGCCGTTCGTGCCCGCCACCAATGCGCCCTTGAGGCCGACATGCGGATTGCCGAGCGCCGCAAGCAGCGCGCGGGTGCGCTCGAGGCCCGGCATGATGCCCCGCCACGCGACCGAGTCGAGGACCGCCACGGCCTGCGCATACGCCGTCGCGGTCACGCCCAGTGCCAGGCCTCGTTCATCGCCTCGCCGGGATCCGGGCGGCTGACGAGCAGACGCAGGGCTCCGATCCAGGCGCGCCGCCGCTCCCCAGGGTCATCCACCGCCTCGACCGCCAGATCGCGGAACAGGGCGCCGGTCTGGTGAGCGAGCACCGCCTGCAGCTCCTGGTACTCGAGGAGCCCTGACGCATCGACGATGGCCGCTCGACCGCCGTCTGCTGCGACGACCATGCGGAACACGCGCCCCCGCTCGTCATCGAATGTCGATCGCGGTGTGATCCCAGTCACGGTGGTTGCAGGCATCAGACCTGCGATCCGGTCCAACCAGGCACGTTGCGGGTCCGTCGACGCTTCAAGCGCCGGGTCAACGAAGAGTTCGCCCGCGAGCGACAGGACGGCCATCTGGAACTGGGTGTGGTAGAGGAGGTCCGCACCGTTGAGCGCGACGCTGCCGACATCGGTCCCGTCATCGCCCGTGAACGTGACCATGAAGGGGCGTGCATATGGCTTGCGCGCTTCCTGCTCGCTCCAGCGAATGCGCATGGACGGCATCGGCGTCAGCCCGGTGCCAGCCCGCGGCGCGCACGCGCCAGCGCGAGCGTGTTGCGCAGCAGCATGGCGATGGTCATGGGCCCGACACCGCCCGGCACGGGGGTGAGCCAGCCCGCGACCGGTTCCACGGAATCGCGGTCGACATCACCCACGACGACGCCGTCCTGCGGCGTGGTCCCGACATCGATCACGAAGGCGCCCGGCTTGACATAGGAGGCGTCGATCATGCGCGGACGGCCGATGGCGGCGACGAGGATGTCCGCCTCGCGGCAGACTGACGCAAGATCCCGGGTCCTCGAGTGACAGATCGTCACGGTGGAGTCCGCGTTGGTGAGCATGAGTGCCAGAGGACGTCCAACGATCGCGCTGCGCCCGACAACCACGGCCCGGCTCCCACTGAGCGTCACGCCGTTGCGGCGCAGGAGCTCCATGCAGCCAAGTGGCGTGCCCGGCGCGACAACCGCGGGATGCCCCTCGGCGAGACGCCCGAAGTTGTAGGGGTGAAACCCGTCCGCATCCTTCTCCGGCGAGATGCACGACATCACAGTGTCGGCGTCGATCTGGCCCGGCAGGGGAAGCTGCACGAGGATGCCGTCCACCGTTTCGTCGGCCTCGATCGAGCTGACCAGCGCCACCAACTCGCTGGTGGTGCTGTCCCCGGACGGCCGGTGCAGCGTGAAACGGATGCCCGCACGCTCCGCGGCGCGACCTTTGTTGCGCACGTAGATCGCGGACGCCGGATCGTCGCCGCACAGCACCACGGCGAGCGATGGCGGAGCGCCGCCTCCGGCTGTCATGTCGCTGACGTCAGCAGCGAGCTCCGCGCGGATCTCCGCGGCCACAGCTTTGCCGTCGACGATCGTCGCGCTCACCGACGATCTCCGGATCGTTCGATGATCACCGAACAGCGCTCGATCGCTCCGGCGATCGGCGGTTGCTTGCCCACCCGAACCTTGACGCTGTCGACGTGGCGCTCGGTGAGCATGGTCTCAGCGATCCGTGCCGCAATCGCCTCGATCAGGCTGTACTGCTGCTCCTCAACGACGACACGGACGAGCGAGAAGGCTCGTGAGTAATCCAGCGTGTCCTTGATGTCATCACTGCGGCCCGCTTTCGAGAGGTCCATGCGGACCTCGACGTCCACGTAAAAGCGATTCCCCAGCGTCCGCTCGGCCTGCGTTTCGCCGTGGTAGCCGTAGAACGACATACCTTCAAGAACGAGAAGATCGGACGCACCTGACACGGCGCGATTGTACGGAGGCATGCCATCCACGCTGGCGGTACGCATCCCGGCGGACGCGGCAGGCCGCGCCTCAGACGCCGCGAACGCCGCCCTCGGGCCGCAGCACCTGCTCGTGATGGTCGACCGGATTGACCATGACGACCTGGAAGAGATCCTCGAAATCGCAGGCGAAAAGCTGCATCAGCGACTGGCGCAGCTTCGGGCCTGGATTGCGCGTTCCGGCCTCGAGGGCCGGGATGTAGTTCTGGGTGACGCCGAGCCGGCGCGCGAGCTCACGCTGGGTCAGGTGATGCTTGTCACGCATCGCCCGCAGGCCGACGGCCCTCACCTCGACATTCACACGGACAAATATACCCACCTGTGAGTGTGTTCGTCAACGCAACGCGCCTCGGCGGTGGTGTCGTGGAGTGCGAGACGGACGCGAACGCCGAGTTTTTGCTACACCGTCGGATGTGAGCACCGCGCCGCGTCTGGCGCTGCGGACCGCACGGCTCGTCCTCGAGCCGGTCTCACACGCCCATGACACCGACCTCTTCCAGGCGTCACTCGCCTCGCGACCGGAGCTCCTGCCCTGGATGCCGTGGGCCGTCGACATGTCTCCCGCCGCGCAGTCCGACTACGCCGACCGGGCCACACCCGAATGGGAGGCGGGGTCGCCGGCTTTCGCGATCGTCGATCACGGCGTCGCCGTCGGCGTGATCGGCCTCATTCACCAGAGCGACAACGACTACGAGATCCACTACTGGCTCGCGACCGATTGCACCGGTCAGGGCTACGTGACCGAAGCCGCCCAAGCCGTGATCATATGGGCCCGGGAGAGCTTGGGCGCGCGCCGCATCGTGCTCCACGCCGGCATGGAGAATCGCCGCAGCCTGGCGGTGGCGGAACGGCTCGGCTTCACCCGCGACGGCGAGCTCGAGGGAGGGATGACCGGCGGGAGTATCGCCATCTTTCCCGCCTACACCCATCACCTCGACCTCTAACCGTTGCGCTTGAGCAGCCCGAGACGCTTTGCGCGCCGCTCCGCCCTCGCGAAGACATACACGCCACTGGGGATGAGCACCGCACCCATCACCATGAGGACGAGAACGGTTCCGAGCAGCGAGCCGATGCCCGCGTGCTCGAGCAGCGCCGAACGAATGCCGCTCAGGGTGTAGGTGAGCGGCGACGCCTGACCCATGACGCGCAAGACGGTGGGAAGCACCGTGATCGGGTAGTACACGCCCGAGACGAGCAGCAGCACGCCCTGGACGGCGACCGCCATCTGCTCGCCTTTCTCAGGAGAGAGCAGCGGGAGGATCGAGGTGAAGATCCCGAGACCGAGCACCGGCAACGTCGCGGCGGCGAGCACCGTGAGGGCGGAGCCAACGTCGGCGTGAGACAGGTCGAGGTGAAAGGCCAGCGCGATCGCGACCATGATGATCACGCTGCGCAGGAGCGCGTAGACGATCGCGAAGCAGCAGATGCCCAGGAGATGGGTGATCCGCCGTACCGGCGCCATGAAGGTGTACTCGATGGTCCCCTCCCAGCGCTCCCACGCGATTGCGAAGGACACGTCGAAGAACATCAGCGACAGATAGCTCCAGAGCAACGACCCGATGAGCAGGTAGAGCTGAGCGCGGGCGACATCGACATGCGCGTCCGTACCGCTGAACGATCCGAGCCCTGACGCGAGGTAGCCAATGCTCAGAGTGCTGACGATGCTGTAGACGAGCCAGACGACCTCCCAGATCCAGTAACGCTTGTAGAGGTTGCGCTGGCGCTCGAAGAACCCGAGGAATGCGTTCGCCTCGTGGCGCAGACCTGGAGCCGGCATCCCGACGTCGCGAATCTGCGTGCTCATGACTTCGTCCTCCTGCTCGGCTTCACTGTCGTCGTCAAATGTCTTGCCCGTGAGCCGCAGGAAGACGTCTTCCAGCGATGCGCCGTCACCGCTCAAGCTGTGCTGCGCGCGCAACTCCGCAGGTGATCCCTCGGCGAGAATCCGGCCGCGGTCGAGGATGACCACGCGGTCGCAGAGCCGTTCGGCCTCTTCGAGGTCGTGGGTGCTCAGGAGCACGGTGACGCCGGACTGCGCGCGGATGTCACGCACGAACCCCTGCACCTCGCGTTTCGAACGCGGGTCGAGCCCCGTGGTGGGCTCGTCCATGAGCAGTAGCGACGGGCTGGTCAGCAGGCTGCGCGCGATCGCAACCTTCTGCTGCTGTCCGCGCGACAGCTGCTTCATGGGTTTGTCGACCGTGTCGCGGGGCAGACCGAGGCGTGTCAGTGCGGCGACTGCCGCGTCGCGCGTGCCCTTGCCACCCTGCCCGTAGAGCCGCGTCGCGTAGGAGAGATTCTCCCACGGGCTCATCTCCTTGAAAAAGCTCGCCTCGACAGAGACACGGTTCACATGGCGGCGGACCTCATGGCCATCGTTGACGACGTCGTGGCCGAAGACGCGCGCCGTGCCCTCATCGGGGATAGTCAGCGTCGCCAGGACGCGGAGCAACGTGGACTTGCCGCTGCCGTTGAGTCCGACGATCGCGACCATCTCGCCGTCGCCGACACGCAGATCGACCGAGTCGACGGCCCGCTTGTAGCGGCTCGACGGCTCGCGTCGCTTCCATGGCCGTCCACGGCGCTCTCGCCGGAACGACTTCACCAGCTTTGTCACTTCGACGGCGATTCCGCCGTCACCTACCCTGGACACCGATTTCTCCTGCTCACTTGATGTTTCTCACCTGGACAAACAAAAGGACCGCGCCGGCCGGGCCGCACGATCCTGTGAGCAGAGTTATCCGATGCTCAAAGACTCAAGGAGCGACCCCCGACATGCGGACCCGTCCCACGTTGGGTGAAAGCCCGACTCCGGTGAATTGCGTTGTCATCGCTGAAACAAGCGCTCCTCTGCGCAAACTGAGAACGAGCGGTCATGTTAGGTGCTGCACGCCACCGAGTCAAACGAGGGCATATCGCATGCCGCAAGGCATCCCGGCTCACGGGGCGCGCGTTATCCTCGGTGCATGTGCCGCGTCTGCATGAAGCGACCGGAGATCCCGGAGGAGCGCTACGGGCGCTGCGAACAGTGCGCCAAGGCCGGCCGCAACGCGTTTCGTTTCCGGCTCTTCCCCGCGCGAGGAGGCACCGGTTTCACCGTCAAAGCCGGAGAGCTGTCGCCCCATGCCCTCCGGCAGAAGTGGCGGGCGCCGCTTGCCGCGTACAAAGGCCACCTGAGCACCAAGACGAACCTCGGCCTCCACGAGCTCGAGATGGTCACCGCCAAAGAGCGGGTCGAGAGCCTACGGGTGGCGCCCGACCTCGCCGGACATGACCCGCAGGTCCTTGCGGCGATGCATGACGCGGCGGAGCGAACCGACACCGCCTGGTGACGCGACCCCGGTCAACCTGAGAAAAGCTTCCACGACAGCGACGGTGATGCGATAGCGGACGTCGTGACCACCTGCCACGTGATGGCGAGCTTTCCGTTGAGGAGACCCTTGACCTCCGCAATCGTCGTCCCCGACGCGATCGGCACGCGTGGCGACAACACCGTCAGATGCAGTTGTAGCTGAGCTCCGGCGCGGACAAAGACGACCACTGACGCGTGGTTGGATACCTGCACAACCGAATCCGGACCCCATGCCGCCGTGACTGAGCCGGACACCTGTGGAGGCGCGCTCGCGAGATCGACGGAGGCGTACGAGGCGATCGCGGCGACGACTGCGTTCCGCGCCGATGCAAAGGCCTCACCAAGCTCGGGATGCGCCGGGTCGGCAGCGCTCGACGGCGGCTGGCCCAGAACGGCGCCCCACACCACGACGGCCTGGCCGGTCTCGTAAGCCTTTCGATCGGCGAAGAGCAGGCAACCGCCGGCTGCTCCAGTCCATCCGGTCTTGATCCCGAGCCAGCCGGCCTGCGTCGTGAGAAGGATGTCCAGGTTCTTGAGCACTGTCCCGTCGGGAAGGACGGCGCGAGCTTCGTTCCCACCACGCTCGCGAGCGCCGGGTTGGCGATGACGGCGCGAGCCAGAACAACCAGGTCGGCTGCCGTAGAGACGGTCCGGATGCTGAGTCCGCTCGGATCGGCGAAATGGGTGTGGTTCATACCCATCGCCGCCGCCGTCGCGTTGAGGCGATTGATGAACGCCGACCGGTTGCCCGAGACCCAGAGCGCAAGCGACTCGGCGATGTTGTCCGCTGACGGAAGCAGCAGCGCCAGCAGCAGGTCGCGCTCGGTGAGCACCTCGCCCGCGCGAACGCGAAGGTTCGAGCCGCCCTCCGACACCGCCTGTCGATACAGGAGGACATCCTCGTTGGTCATCGTGAGCGACGGACCTGCGGCGGTGGTGCCGAGTGGATGCGCCGCAAGCACCACGAGCGCTGTCATGGCCTTCGCCACGGATCCGATCGGCCGCGCTGACGTGGCATCGCGAGCGGCGACCATCCCGTTCAGGCTGGTCGCGAGCGCGAAGCTCCCCTGGGCTGGAACCGGGATCGCAGGTGGTGTCGCGCCGTCCACGAGCAACGTGGCCGGCACCTGGACGCTCACGGTGGGGGCCGGTGGCTGCGCTGTGAGCCGCACCGTCACGATCGCGGCTGCCGTGATCAGCACGACGCCGATCACGGCGGTGAACACGATCCACACCCACGACGTGCGTCGCGTCCCTGCCATCAGGCTTGTATACGCGCTTCCGCCCGTAGCATGCGTGGGTGACTATTCAGGACGACGCCACGGCAGCGACGCCTCCCGAGGGATCAGGCCTTGGCCCGGCGTGAACCGCGAGCACCCTTGACGGCGCTCGAGAGCGATGTGCTTGCCGAGAAACGCACCACGCGACGTGCCGGCACCTTGACTGCCTCGCCGGTGCGTGGGTTGCGCCCGAGCCGGGCTGCGCGCTGCGCGGTCTTGAAGTTGCCGAAGCCGTGGATGCGAACCTCGTCGCCCTTCTCCAACGACTGCGCGATGGTGTCGAAGAACCAGCGCACCTCATCGCGTGCGGCGGTAACAGTGATTTCTGCACGATCTGCGAGTTGCTTTGCGAGCACATCGCGTGTCACGACTGTGGCCATGCGTTCTCTCCAGGAAGTTGACGGGGAAACGGGCGCGATTGTAAGGAAAACCGATGCGCTTTCTCAACATCGATCGTGTCTGTCGCTGTGATAGCGTCGCACAACGTGTCGTCGGTTCACACCGGCGTCGCGGCTACGGAGTGGGACTCCGCGCTGCAGCGCATGGGTGGCCATTTCCTGCAGAGCACCCTGTGGCAGCGGGTCCAGGTCGCTCTCGGCCATGACGTCATCTGGGTACGGGATGAGCAATGGATGTGGGCGGGCGCGATTCGTGCCGGCCACTTTCCGCGCTATGTCTACCTTCCGCACGGGCCGACGGCCGCGTCCGCTGCGGCGATGACATCGGCGCTTACCGGCGCGGTGGAAGCCGCTCGCGAGCGTTCTCTCGACTTCGTGCGTGCAGAGCCTGCGGGAGCTGCGGCGTCGCCTGCTCTGGTCGCTGCCGGCGCCGATCCGAGCAGAGCGATTCAGCCGCGCTGGACTTGGATTCTCGATCTCACGCCAGATGAGGCGACGCTGCGCCGCGGACTGAGCGCAGGCCACCGAGGCGCGATCAATGCCGCGGCGCGACGCGGGCTCAGCTTCAGGATGAGCACGGATCCTGACGACATCGAGGTCTTCCTCAGCCTTCAGGAGCGCACGGCCGCAGCAGGGCGATTTCGCGGTCAGGCACACGCATATCACCGCGCCGTCGCTCGCACGCTCATGCCTGAGAAGGCGGCCGCGCTGTACATCGCGGAAGCCGCGGGCGCGCCGGTGGCAGCGGCTCTCTGCTTTGACTTCGCGGGCACCCGGTATTACGCGCACGCCGTATCCGATCCGGAGACCGGTCGAAAGCTGCAGGCGGCGGCCCCGCTGGTCTGGCGGATGATCCTCGACGCACGCGAGGTGGGCGCGGAACGATTCGACTTCTGGGGTGTCACGCCTGGCAAACCGGCCGCACCCGGGGCGGCACCACATCCGTGGGATGGGTTCTCGCAGTTCAAGCGATCCTTCGGCGGAATCGCCGTCGAACGCGCCGGGACTTGGGACCTGGGCGTCCGGTCGTTGCGCTACGGCCTGTACCGGACGGCCAAGCGTATCCGGCGATGAGACCGGCTACTCCGACGGAACTCGGACGCTGGGACGATCTGGTAGTCGCAAACCCGGACGGCGGCCAGATCCTCCAGACCCGAGCATGGGGGGAGTTCAAGCGCGCGCACCGATGGGCGCCGCGTTACCTGGTGTCGGAGACTGTGCCGCGCGCAGCGGTGCTGGTTCTCCGACACACCGTCCCCGGACTCGGCGCCCTCGGCTATGTCCCCAAAGGGCCCGGTGTCGCAGAGGTCGCACAACTGCCCACACTGCTTGACGGTCTCCGCGCGACGGCTGGATCGGCGTTCGCGATCAAGGTGGAGCCGGAGATCGAGCAGAGCGAGGCGGCGACTGCGGCATTGCGTGCGATGGGCCTCGAGAAGTCGCGCCATGACGTGCAGATCAGCAGAGCGACGATCATCGTCGACCTGCGCCCGAACGAGACCGCGCTGCTCGCGTCGTTCAAGCCCAAGTGTCGCTACAACATCCGCCTGGCGCAGCGCCGCGGTGTCACCGTCTCACCGGTGCCCCTCGATGCCTCGAGCATCGACACGATGTACGCGCTCATGACCTCCACGCGCGACCGCGCCGGTTTCACCCTGCGCAGCAAGGCATATTTTTCCCAGTACTGGCGCCTCCACGCCGCGGCAAACCAGGGCCAGCTCTTCTTCGCGTCACTCCAAGGCGAGGTGCTCGCCGGCGTTTTCGCGACGTATCTCGGCACCAAGGCCTGGTACAAGGACGGGGGTTCCACGAAGGAGCACGCCGCCGTCATGGCGCCGCATCTCCTGCAATGGGAGGTGATGCGCTGGCTCAGAGCGCGCGGCGTGGAGGCCTATGACCTGGTCGCGGTCCCGCCCGCCGCGGAATTGAACCCGGCGCACCCGCTCTTCGGCCTCTATCGATTCAAGTCGGGATTCAGCGAGCGCATCACCGAATGGGTCGGGACCTGGGATCTGCCCATCAGCCGCAGCCGTTTTGCGGCATGGAACACCCTGGCCGAGCGTGCCGCGCACCAGTGGGCGTTTCGCGTCCGGCACGACCTGCTGTACTGATCAAGCGGCCTAGCGCCAGATCCTTTTCATGATCACCTTGGACAGCTTCTCGGGATCGTGGTGGGTTGAGATCTGCGATGACGCCACGTCGGCGAGGATGTAGTTCACCGGCTGCAGCGTGGCCTGGTCTCGGTCGAACCCGACTTGGGTGATGCCCGCCTCCACCGCCGATGGCGGCAGCGCGAGCCCGGTGTTGCTGTTGACGATGACGTAGTCGAAGAGATTCACGCCCACATGGTCCTCGATCGTCTTCAGATGCTCGCTGACCGAGAAGCCCATGGTCTCGCCGGGTTGCCCGGCGATGTTGCACACGTAGACCTTCACCGCGGGGCTCGCGCGCAGCGCCTCCACCATGCCTTCGATGAGCAGGTTGGGCAGGATCGACGTGTACAACGATCCCGGCCCGACGATGATGAGCTCGGCCGCCAGGATGGCGTTCTCGGCCTCGGGGTTTATCTCCGCGTCCGCCGGTTCCAGGAACACGCGGTCGATGTGGTCGACGCCATAGGGCACCTTCGACTCGCCGACCCTGAGCTCGCTGCCCGCTGTCGCACAGAGGACGACGTCGCGCAGTGTCGACGGGACGATCTGGCCACGCACCGCCAGAACCCGTCCCGATTCACGAATCGCGTGCTCGAAATCACCGGTGATCTCCGCCATCGCGGTGATGAAGAGATTGCCGAACGAGTGCCCGGCGAGCGCACCTTCGCCGCCGAACCGGTACTGGAACAGCTCGGTCATCAGCGGCTCGGTCTCGGCGAGAGCCGTCAGGCACTGGCGGATGTCCCCCGGCGGAAGGACGCGGTATTCCTCACGCAGCCGGCCGCTCGAGCCGCCGTCGTCAGCAACGGTGACGATCGCGACGATGTTGCCCGTGTACTTCTTCACGCCTCTGAGCAGCGCCGAAAGGCCCGTGCCGCCGCCGATCGCCACGAGGCGGGGCCCCTTCGCCAGGGAACGGAACTTGAAGAGCTGCTCGGCGAGCCCGCGCTCAGTGCTCCCCCGCCCAGGCAAAAACGGTCCGAGGATCGACTGGCTGATCTTGTAAAAGCTCAGGACGATCAGCGCGACACCGACCAGCGCGAAGAGCAGGGCTCGGATCAGCCGGGGCAGGAACTGGAGGGTGACGTCGCCAACCCACGACGGAAAGATGAAGGGCGCGCTGTAGAGGTCGCGCAGGATGTAGCCCGCCGCGAGGCTGATCATCACGATCGCCACGAACAGAAGGAGCAACCAGCGTTTGACGTGAAGCCCCGGCGTGAACCAGCGCATCATGTTCGCGCTCGGGCGGATTCGTACCTTCATACCGCGGCTTCGATTCTGGCACTTCGGCCCGAACGTGCCTCTACGACGAGGGTTTCAGCCTGCAGAGCCGGGGCGGACCTCTCCCTTCGACGCCAGCTCGACCGGATCCCGGCGGCGGCGCAACTTGGCCAGGTTGTGATCGGCTTCGATATAGCGAGCGGTCCCCGAATACGACCGCATCACGAGGCTCTGGGTGTGGCAGCGGTCCTCACCGAGGAAGCGCACCCCCTCGAGAAGCTCGCCGCTGGTGATCCCGGTGGCGGCGAAGAACACGTTGTCGCCGGCGACGAGGTCGTCGAGCTCGAGCACGTCGCCGGCGTGCTTGCCCTCACGCTCCTGCACCGCCCGCTCGGCCTCGCCGACCCAGATCCGCGCCTGCATACCGCCGCCGATGCACTTGATCCCGCAGGCCGCGAGCACTGCCTCGGGGGCGCCGCCGATTCCCATGAGCACATCGATACCCGTGCGGTGCTCCATCGCTGCCATGAGACCGGCGGCGACGTCGCCGTCCATGATCAGCTTCACGCGCGCGCCCGCTGAGCGGATCTCCTCGAGCAGGCCTTCGTGCCGCTCACGATCGAGCACCACCACCGTCAGATCCTCGACCCGACGATCCTCGGCCCTGGCGATTCGTTTGAGGTTGTGCGCCACCGGCGCGGTGATGTCGATGACTTTGGCGGCTTCGGGGCCGACGATCAGCTTCTCCATGTAGTGGAGGTGGGTATGGAACATCGAGCCGCGCTCCGCGAGCGCGACGGTCGCGATGCCCCCGGGGATGCCGCGGGCGACCAGGCGCGTCCCATCGATCGGGTCGACCGCGACGTCCACCTCGGGTGGGTTGCCGTTGCCGACCTGCTCGCCGATGTAGAGCATCGGCGCCTCGTCCTTCTCGCCCTCGCCGATGACCACGACGCCGTCCATGTCGACGAAACCGAGGCTCCGGCGCATCGAATCGACGGCGGCCTGGTCGGCAACCTCCTTCTGATTGCGACCCATGTGCCGCGCGGCAGCCATCGCCGCACCCTCTGTGACTCGGACCAGCTCGAGCGCAAGGTTGCGGTCGATCGGGGTCCCGAGGTCGCGCGGCCGCTGAGCCATCAGTCCGCGATCATACGTGGCCCGTCCCGCGGAGCCCGATGGTTCCGAACTCCGTGATGGCGTCGGCGGCACATTTGATGCCCTCGGCGAGCGCGGCTCCGAACACGGGCTCGTCCGAACGCTCCAGTTGTGCAAGGTATCCGAGGAAACCGCCGGCCAGCGCATCGCCGGCTCCGGTCGGATCGACAACTCGTGGCACAGGCGCGGCCGGGAGTTCCACGATGCCGCCGGCGGTGACGCACGCGGCACCGTCCGGTCCGCGCTTCACCACCACCGCTCGGAGCCTGCCGTTGCCACAGAGCGCCGCAGCCGCCCGTTGCGCGTCGGGCGAGCTGGTCAGCGCCGCCAGCTCGGCCACCGTGAGGAAGAGCACGTCGACCTGCGCTATCAGCGAGAGGACCTCATCCGGTCGCTCCTCGATGAACACCGTCATCGAGTTGGCGCCGATCACACCCGCTGCGGATTGATCGATCACCGCTCGCTGGAGGGTCGGATCCATGCTTCCGACAAAGAAGACCTCGGAGCGGCGTGAGCGCTCGGCGAGCAGGGGCTGCCATTCGGGATCGCACCCCGGCTCGGCCGACTCGCTCGAGGTGACCCAGCGCTCGAAGTCGTGCACCGCGTGCCAGCGAAAGGTTGGCGTGTCGCTGACCACCATGCCCTCGAGGTCGATGTTGGGATCGGCAAGGATGCGGCGATACTCGGCGACGGTGTCCGAGCCGACGATGCCGTTGACGTGCACCGGCGCGTACCGCGCCGCAGCGAGCGGGAAGTACACCGCCGACCCGCCCAGCACGTCGCGCCGTCCCGCCGGGGTCGTCACATCGTCACTGTGGAGCGTGCCGGCGACCGCGACCTCCCAGGTCACGTGAGGACTGGTATCAGCCCGCGGCCGCGGTGCGGTTCCGCCCGCCGAAGAGCGGGATGATCGGTGCGAGCCTCGGGCGTCGCGACTCCAGCGCGCGCATGAGGAGCACCTCCTGGGCCTCAAAGAGGATGTCGGCCACGTGGTCCGGGTCGCGGTCGATACCGAGCCGGTCGCGCAGTCCCGGATCCACAGCGCCGACCGCGCGGACGACGGCGCTCCAGAGGGACGCGGGTATCAGCCGGAATGACCTCAGACGGCATTCCTCGATCAGATCGATGAGGACGTCGGCCTCGCGGACACGGAGCCGGGTTCGCGAGATGCGCTCGCGGCGAAACGCGGCCTCACGCTCGACGCGAGCGATTTCCAGACAGGTCCGCTCCATAGGACCTGGCTGCGAGCGCGAGGCTGCGGATTGCATCCGCGGATTGTCCCACGCCCGGCTGGGACTGCGAAGTTCGGTTGACTGCTGTTACACGGGGTAGCAAATCGATCGCCAGCGACCACCGCCGGGGACCAGGTGCACGACCCTGCGGATCCTCGCGACCGGTTCCGGGTCGCCGACCTCGTACTCCACATCCAGCTCGGCCACGTCGTGATAGGTCCGGCCCCGTGACGTCTCTGTCCATTCGGGGAGGTAGCGCACCTCCCTGACGCTCACACCGCGAAGGCGGCGCATGGCCGAGGCACCCTGCGCTTCCGCAAATGCCTCGGGTGAGCCCCAGCTCAGCTGGCAGTCTTCGCTCAAGAGCGAAAAGGCGCGGCGATACTGATTCGCTCGCATCAGCTCAACGAACAGCGCCTCGCTGAACGCGGGGTTCCCGGGAGGCCTGCTCCCAAGCGGAGCGCGGCCGCGCTCGTGGGCGTCGACAAGGGCGGCGGCACGCCGCGAGGTGTTATTTGCAGTCTCGCTACCCGCCCAGAACGCGCGCGTGCCCGCGTCCGTCTGACTGACTCGTGGCGCTTGCGGCTGCGCTGCCGGAGGCGTTGCGACCACAGAGGAAGCGCGCTGCGGACGGTGCAACCAGCGAGTGAAGCGGCCCCCGCGGGGGCGCTCGGTGCCGATCAGAACGTGAGGAGGCAGCGGCATCGCCGGCGCCAGTGTACGCGGCTGCATCCATGCGATGAAAGCGGGCAGGCGCAGGGGTCGTTTCCCTACGATGCGCGGTGATGCCGCAAGCCCGCGCCCGCATCCTGGTTGCCGAGGATGAGGCGGCCGTCGCCCAGCAGGTCATCAACCGATTCACCTTGCTGGGGCACGACGTGCACTGGGCGAAAGCCGTCCGCGAGGTGCGCGCCGAGCTGCCGAGCTTCGAGCCGGACGTGCTCATCCTCGACGCCACGCTCGACACCGACGGCCTCGAGCTGTTCCAGGCGATCCGCTTCGCCCCGGAGCATCCTCGAGCCGGCGTGGTGATCCTCACCGCCGCCGGCGACGTTGGCGCCCGGGAGCGCGCTCAGCAACTCGGCGCCGCGGCCGTGATGATGAAGCCGGTGCGGAACGACGAGCTCGTGGAGATCGTCGAGGACCTGCTGACCTACCTCTGACGGCGCTCGACGCGAGTCAGTGGGCGACCGCGTCGATGACGATGGTCATGACGCTGCCGCCGACCCAGAGCGCCAGGGTCGCCCAGACGTAAGCGGGGATACGCGCAACCTGGTCGTAGAAGTGCACCACTCGTCGCTCGGTCATGATCACGATCGCGAGCGCGTCGAGGAGCACGAAGATGAGCGAGACGATCAGCGCCGGCGCGTCGACGCCGTTGCCCACAACCGCGCCGACGACGATGGAAACGGCAGCGAGGGCGATCGCGGTGGCGAGCGTCCCAACCTGTGTCTGGCGCACCCAGGCGCGTTTTCGGGTGAGAAGTGCGGCGATGATGATCAGCGTGGCGGCGTAGGAGGCTGACGACACCGCCTCGACCACCTGTGCCGCCAGGGGGATGGCAGCGGTCTTCCCCGACCCGGTCTGCACCGCGCCGGCGAATGGCGCGAGCGCTCCGAACAGCGCGAGGATCGCCAGGGCGAGATCCCACGTGTAGACGAACAGCACCGCGCCGGGGCGGCGTTCCTGCTCGTCGTCTCGCGACGTCACCGAGTTCGGCACGCGGCGATGATGCCATCGCGCCTACGGGTCGCCGCGTCAGGGTGGCGACGTACGCTTTGGCGATGACCACGATCGTCGTTCTGCGCGGAGACCAGACCGGACAGGAGTTGCTCGACGAAGCGCTTCGGGTCATCGATCCCGACGTCATCGGCGTGGATGTCCAGCTGGAGACGTTCGATCTCTCGCTCGAGCACCGCCGCGAGACGGCCAACGCGGTGGTCATCGAGGCTGCGGACGCGATGCGTGCCGCCGGCTTCGGGCTCAAGGCCGCGACGGTGACCCCCACGGATCGAAGCGATGTCGGCAGCCCCAATGCGCTGCTTCGTGAGCGGGTCGGCGGCCGGGTGATCCTGCGCACTGGTCAGCGCATCCCGGGTGTGGCCGGGATTGCGGGCGTCAGCGCCCCCATCAGCATCGTGCGTATGGCCGTCGACGACGCCTACAACGCCAAGGAGTGGCGCGAGCAAGCTGCGGGCGACGAGATCGCGTACCGCACCGAGCACATCTCGCGAGCGACGTGCAGGGCGGTGGCCGAGTTTGCGTTCGTGCATGCGTCGCGCACGCACGCTCGGGTTTTCGGCGGGCCCAAGTTCACCGTGTCGCGAATCTACGAGGGGATGTTCAAGGAGGAGCTCGATGCCGCCGCCGGGCGCCATCCCGACGTCGACTACGAGCCCCAGCTCATCGACGCGACGTATGCGCTGCTCTTCAGCCGCACCGGTGATCCACTTGTCATCCCGGCGCTCAACCGCGACGGCGACTGCCTCAGCGATCTGGTGCTGCCGCTCTTCGGCAGCATCGCCGGCGCCGAGTCGCTCCTCCTCGGCTTCGGCGACGACCCGTTGGTGCCCTCGGTGGTGATGGCCGAGGCGCCCCACGGGACCGCGCCGAGCCTCGAGGGGAAGAACGTCGCGAATCCGATGGCGATGATCCTGGCGGCTGCGGCGCTCCTCGGGTTCACGTCCGTCCCTGCATGCCGGCGGGCGTCCACGTTGATCCGCGACGCGCTCTTCGAGACGCTCAGGGCGGGGGTCTCCACCTCCGACCTCGGCGGCCAGGCCTCCACCACCGGCTTCACAGATGCGGTCATCGAGCGCACACGCGCGGCAATCGCGGCGGCGTCCCTGGCATCGGCGTGACCCGCATCCATCTCGACCACGCGGCAACCACTCCTCTGGCGCCGGAGGTGCTCGACGAGATGCTGCCGTACTTGACGACAACTCAGGGGAACCCGTCATCGGTGCACGAGTCCGGGCGAGCGGCTCGGGCTGCCGTCGAACTCGGCGCGCGACCGGCTCGCCGCGGTGCTCGGATGCGCGCAGCGCGAGATCGTCTTCACAGGCTCCGGGACCGAGGCCGACAACCTGGCCATTCGCGGGGTGCTCGAGCGGTGGGGAGCGGAACGTGGCCGCCACCTCGTGGTGAGCGCCATAGAGCACGACGCCATCCTCGAGACCGCGCGGCGTCTCGAAGCAGGCGGTGTGGCGACACTGAGCATCGCCGGGTGCGACACCGAATGCCGAGTTGATCCCGAGACGGTGGCCGCGGCGGTCACCTCGGACACCGTGCTCGTTTCAGTCATGTCCGTCAATAACGAGACGGGGGCCGTCCAGGACCTGGCCGCGATCGCCGAGGCCGTACACCGGCGCAACCCGAGAACCCTCGTCCATACCGACGCGGTCCAGGCATTGGGGCGACTGCCGCTCGATCCCGAAGCCTTGGGAGTCGACCTGCTCTCGGTCTCCGCACACAAGATCTACGGGCCCAAGGGGGTCGGCGCGCTCTGGGTCCGTCACGGCGTGGCGCTCGCGGCGCAGAACACCGGTGGCGGGCAGGAGCGCACCCGCCGAAGCGCCACCGAGAACGTCGCGGGGATCGTCGGGTTCGCCGTCGCCACCGAGCTCGCGGAGCGTGTGCGCCCTGATGAGACCCAGCGTCAGGCAACGCTCTGCGCTCGCCTGGTCAGCGCCGTGCGCGCGCAGGTGTCGGGCGCAACCGTCACCGCCTCCGCCGCCCGAAGAGCCGCCGGTTTCGCCACTTTCGCCATCGCCGGAGTTCAGGAGCGACGTCCTGCTGGCGGCGCTCGACATGGACGGCGTGGAGGCGTCCGCAGGATCAGCGTGCGCCAGCGGAGCGCCGCTGCCGTCCCACGTGCTCAGAGCCATGGGCTACCCCGACGAACTGGCGGCAGCGGCGCTGCGCTGCACGACTGGGCGATCGACCACTCCCCGCGACATCGATGCCGCGGCGGCGGTGATCGCAGGTGCGGTGGGGCGGATCAGGGCACGAGCCGGTGCCTCCGCCGCTGCCGCCGGGGGCTGATCTCGGGGATCAGGCCGGGGCCGGCAGTCCGATCTCCTTTCGGAGCGCGGTGGCGTCACTCGCCGCAGTGGCGAGGAGGGGGATGATCTGCTGCTGAAGAGTCCCGATCACGGTGATGGCCGGCGCGGTGGCGGCCTGTTCGAGGAGCTTCTCGATGTCTGCGTCGTCACCGAGGAGATGCGCAGCATCAGTCGCCGCGCCCTGGATGAACGGGATGGCTCGGAGCGCGTTGTCATAGGCGATGGTCAGCTGCCGCTGGGAGCTGAGCGCCGTCTGGCAGCTGCTCAGGGATACGGAACCGCTGACGGCGTCACAGGTGGCGTTCTCGAGCGCCGCGATCGAGAGCTCACCCTGGTTGTATCGGGTGGCCGCGGCCGTGTAGCGTGCCTGGATCTGTGCGGGCGTCAGCGGAGTGGGCGTCGGGGAGGTCGGGCTTGTCGACCCCCCGCAGGCCACCACCAGGGCGGCCGGAAATGCGGTGAAGATCATGAAGCGAGCGTGGGGGACTGGCATCGGCGCCCGCCGAGAATATCTCAGCGGCGGCCGGTTCCCTCGTGAGCGTCGGACGGGTCAGGTATAATTCTGACCATGACAGTCGGGATTCTTCCGAACGTGGCGCGGGGTGCCTCCCACCGGCACACATCCGATCCCAACGCCCCACCCGCAGCATCATTCTCGATGCGGGTGAGCTCCAAGGCGCACTACGGCCTGCGCATGATGACCGAGTTCGCGAAGTCGTACGGCGCCGGCCCTCTGAGCATCGCCGAGGTGGCCCGCGTCGAGCACCTGCCCCTCGCGTACCTCGAGCAGCTTGCGTCGCAGCTGCGCCGCGGTGGACTCGTCGAAAGCACTCGCGGGGTCCACGGCGGCTACTCGCTGACGCGTCCCGCAGAGCAGATCAGCGTCCTCGACGTCGTGACCGTGATCGAGGGCGAGGTGTCCCCGGTCGAATGCGTCTCCCACGGGTATGTGACCGGCACCTGCCAGCGTGAAGGCGAGTGCGCATCGCGGGGGCTGTGGATGCGTCTGAAGCAGAGTATCGATGCCGTGCTCAGCCAGACCACGCTCGCCGAGCTCGTCGCAGATCAGTCGCTGATCGACTCGATGGCACCCGCCGCCGAGGAGACGTGCCCGTGAGCCAGGCAGTGCTTTCCATCTCCGGCCTCCACGCAACGGTGGAGGGCAAGGAGATCCTCAAGGGCGTCGATCTGCGGGTCGCGCAAGGCGAGGTCCATGCGCTCATGGGGCCGAACGGCTCGGGCAAGAGCACGCTCGCATACACCCTCATGGGTCATCCCAAGTACGTGGTGACCGGCGGATCCGTGACCTTCGATGGTCACGATCTGTTGCCGCTCACGGCGGACGCGCGGGCGCGCCTCGGCCTGTTCCTCTGCTTCCAGTACCCCACCGCGATCCCCGGCGTCAGCACCGTCAACTTCCTCCGGGCGGCGCTGCGTGCCCAGGAGAAGGAGATGCCCGCGCGCGAGTTCCTGAACCGTCTCAGCGCCGAGATGAAGGAGCTGAAGATCGACGAGAGCTTCCGCTCGCGCTACATCAACGACGGTTTCTCAGGCGGCGAGAAGAAGCGGATGGAGATCCTGCAGCTGGCGATGCTCCGCCCCAAGCTCGCGATCCTCGACGAGACCGACTCGGGTCTCGACGTCGATGCGCTGCGCACCGTGGCGGACGGTGTGATGCGCCTCTGCGGGCCCGACATGGGTGTGCTCGTGATCACCCACTACCCACGCATCCTCGAACACCTTCACCCGGATCGCGTGCACGTCCTTCATGACGGGCGCGTGGTCACCTCCGGCGGGGCGGACCTGGCGCGGCAGATCGAACGCGAGGGCTACGAACCAATTCTCGGGACGGCCGCGGCCGCCACCGCGTAAGGGAGATCCGCGATGGCGATTCAAGCAAAAGAGCTGACCAAGGACTACCAATTCGGGTTCTCGGACATCGACGTGTCCGTGTTCCGCACGGCCAAGGGTCTGTCCCCCGAGGTCGTGGCATCGATCTCGCAGCACAAGGGCGAGCCCGAATGGATGTTGAAGTTCCGCCTCAAGGCGCTCGACCATTTCCGCAAACGGCCGATGCCGACCTGGGGCGCGGATCTCTCAGGTCTCGATTTCGACAACATCTACTACTACGTCAAGCCCGTCGAGGAGATGAGCCGCTCGTGGGACGACGTGCCTGATTCGATCAAGCAGACCTTCGACCGGCTGGGCATCCCGCAGGCCGAGCGCAAGTTCCTCGCCGGTGTCAGCGCTCAGTACGACTCGGAGGTCGTCTACCACAGCATCCGCGAGGACCTCGAGAAGCAGGGCGTGCTCTTCAGCGACTGCGACACGGGGTTGCGCGAGCACGAGGAGCTGTTCCGCAAGTACTTCGGCACGGTCATCCCGCCGAACGACAACAAGTTCGCCGCTCTCAACAGCGCGGTGTGGTCGGGCGGATCGTTCGTCTATGTGCCCAAGGGCGTCAAGGTTGACATCCCGCTCCAGGCCTACTTCCGCATCAACAGCGACAACATGGGTCAGTTCGAGCGGACCCTGATCATCGCGGACGAGGGTTCGTCGGTCCATTACATCGAGGGCTGCACGGCGCCCAACTACTCGAGCGACTCGCTGCACAGCGCGGTGGTGGAGCTGATCGCGCACAAGGGCGCCAAGATCCGCTACACGACAATCCAGAACTGGTCGGACAACGTGTACAACCTCGTGACCAAGCGCGCCATCGCCAACGAGAACGCGACCGTCGAATGGATCGACGGCAACCTGGGTTCGAAGGTCACCATGAAATACCCGTCGGTGTACTTGATGGGCGAGGGCGCTCACGCCGAGGTCATGAGCGCGGCGTTCGCCGGCAACGGCCAGCATCAGGACGCGGGCAGCAAGGCGATCCACGTTGCGCCGAACACCACGAGCAACATCGTGTCGCGCTCGATCAGCAAGGGCACCGGTCGCACGTCGTACCGCGGTCACATCAAGGTGCTGCCCAAGGCGCACAACGTCAAGGTCAGCGTCCGTTGTGACGCGCTGCTCCTCGACGAGGAGTTGCGCAGCGACACATACCCCTACATGGATATCGACAACCCCGACGTGACCATCGGCCACGAGGCGAGCGTCAGCAAGGTCGGCGAGGATCAGATCTTCTATCTGACGTCACGAGGCATTCCCGAGCAGGACGCCACCGCCCTCATCGTTAACGGATTCTTCGAGCCCTTCGTCAAGGAACTGCCGATGGAGTACGCGGTCGAGCTCAACCGTCTGCTCGCCCTCTCCATGGAGGGCGCGATCGGGTGACGACCCCGCTGACCGAATCGCCCGCAGCGGCGCTCGGGCAAGCGGTCGCGGCAGCGCGGGCTGAGGCATCACCGGCGTGGCTCGCGGCGCGCCGCCGCATCGCCTGGGACGCTTACGAATCGATCCCCATGCCGTCCTCGCAGCGCGATGAGGACTGGCGGCGCACCGATATCTCGGCGCTGCATCCCGAGCGGTTCGAGCCCATCGAGCATGTCGACAACGCGGTTGTGGACGCCATGCGCGCGCAGCGGGACATGGCGGCTCCGACTGCGGCGTTCGTGATCGATTCCCCGGTGGCGGCGCCGATCGAGGGCGCCGATACGCTTCACGCCCAGGGAATCATCATCACCACGCTCGAGGAGGCCGCGACAGTGCACCCCGAGCTGGTGCAGCGAGCGTTCTCCGGCGTTCGCGCCGACGAGTTGAAATTCGTGGCGCTGTGGAATGCGCTCTGGCGAGGCGGCGTCTTCGTGTACGTCCCGCGCGGCGTCGAGGCGCTGGTTCCCGTCTGGATCGCCCACCCCGGCGGTGGCGATGGCCGGGCGGTATTCCCCTCCACCGTCGTGGTGCTCGATGAGGGCTCGGCGCTCACCGTGATCGATGCCTACGCATCGCCCACGGGGTCTGCGGCACTGCTCAGCGACGCGATGGTGATCCTGTCGGCGGGACGCGATTCACGCCTCGACTACAACACGGTGCAGCAGTGGGGCGAAGGTGTCTGGCACATCGCACTGCAGCGCGCGGTCCTCGACGCCAACGCGAAGCTCCGCTTTATGGGTGTGACGCTTGGCGCCCGCCTCCAGAAGGTGTGGTGGGAGGTGTTGCTTGAAGGGGTCGGCAGCGAAGCTGACGTCCTCGGCATCTGTTTCGGCGACGGCGCCCAGCATTTCGACCATCAGTCGCTCCAGGCGCATGTGGGCCCGGAGACGCGCAGCAACCTGTTGCTCAAGGTCGCCGTGCGCGACCGGGCGCGCTCGGTGTACGGGGGCATGATCGATGTCGCGCCGACTGCGATTCATGCTGACGGGTATGTCGCCAACCGCAATCTCCTCTTGAGCCAGGGCGCCAAGGCCGACTCCATCCCGCGGCTCGAGATCCGCGCCAACGATGTGAAGTGCGGGCACGGCGCCACCGCGGGGCATGTCGATGCTGACCAGCGCTTCTACCTCATGGCACGGGGCGTACCGCCCGAGGAGGCGAGCGCGCTCATCGTGCGTGGCTTCATGGACGACGTCCTCGACCGCGTTCCGCATCGCGGTTTTGCGGAGCTTGCCGGGACATTGCTCGACGCCGAGATCGCCGGCGGGTCTGTCACCGGGGTGGCAGCGGAGGCGTCATGAGCGACGGATGGGTCGACGTCGCGAGGGCCAGTGACATCCCACCGGGATGCGCCGCCCGAATCGAGATCGACGACACCCCGGTGGCGATCTTCAATGTCGACGGCACGTTCTACGCGCTCGACGATACCTGCAGCCACGCGGAGGCATCCCTGAGCGAAGGCGACCTCGACATCGATCGCTGTGTCATCGAATGCCCGCTGCACGGCTCGAGCTTCGATCTCCGTACCGGTGACCCGCTGTCACTGCCCGCTGTCGAGCCCGTGCGAGTGCATCGCATCGAGGTCACCGACGACGGTTTGCTGCGGGTCGCGCTCGCCAATGAGGTCGCGGCGCAGTGAGCGCGCACGTCGCTACCGAACCGAGCCTGGACGTCGCTCGCGTCCGGGCCGACTTCCCCATCCTGTCGCGCAACATCGGCACCCATCCGCTCGTCTACCTCGACTCGGCCGCGACATCGCAGAAGCCGAAGCCGGTGGTCGATGCCATCGACGCGTACTACGCCAGCAGCAATGCCAACGTGCATCGCGGCGTGCACACGCTCGGCAACGAAGCCACCGAGTTGTTCGAGGGCGCGAGAGCGCGTGTGGCCACATTCATCGATGCCCCGTCCGAGGGCCTGGTGTTCGTGCGCAACACCACTGAGGCGATCAACCTGGTGGCCTACTCATATGCGACCGAGCTGCTCCAGCCGGACGACCGCATCGTCGTGACCGTCATGGAGCATCACAGCAATCTCGTCCCGTGGCAGCTCGCCGCTGAGCGCCGGGGGTTGCAGCTTGCGGTCATCGACGTTGGCGAGGATGGTCGCCTCGACCTGAGCACGCTCGATGAGCTGCTGGCCGAGCCGACGCGTCTGGTCGCGATCGGGCATCAATCCAACGTGCTCGGCACCGTCAATGACATCCGCACGATCACCGACCGCGCGCATGCGGCGGGAGCCGTGGTGTGCCTCGATGCCGCGCAGTCGGTGCCGCACATGAGCTTTTCCGCGCGCGACCTCGACTGCGACTTCATCGCGTTCAGCGGGCACAAGATGTGCGGACCGATGGGCATCGGCGTGCTCTGGGCGCGGCCGGAGCTGCTGGAGCGGATGCCGCCATTCCTCGGCGGTGGCAGCATGATCAGCCGGGTCACTCTCGAAAGAAGCACCTGGAACACGGTGCCGCATAAATTCGAGGCCGGCACGCCCGACGTGGCCGGCGCGGTCGGCCTCTCGGCAGCGTGCGATTACATCGACTCCGTCGGCCGTGATCGGATCCACGCGCACGAGATGTCGCTCACCCGCCACCTCCTCGATGTTCTGGACGAAGTTGGCGATATCACGATCTACGGCCCGCGCGACCTCGAGGCCCGTGGCGGCGTGGTGAGCTTCAACCTCGCCGACGTGCATGCCCACGATGTGGGCACCATCCTCGATCGCCGCGGAATCGCCGTTCGCGCCGGGCACCATTGCGCGCAGCCGCTGATGGCGCGATACGACGTGCCCTCGATGGCGCGCGCATCGGTGTATCTCTACACGACGCACGACGAGATCGATGCTCTCGGTGAAGGGCTTGGCGAGGTTCGCCGGGTCTTTCGCGTCTAGATTCGGCTGACGAGGAACGCCGCGATGCGGGCGGCGGCCTCGACGCGAACTGCGAGCAGGCCGTGGCCGAGGCCGGGGTAGATCACCAGCTCTGCGTCGGGTAGCAGCCTCACCTCGCGGCGGAGGAGGTCGACCTTCGCGAACGGATCTCGATCACCGCTCAGCAGGAGCACCGGGCACATGATGTCGGGCCAGTGCGCGATGCGCAGCTCGTCGGGATGTCCGGGCCGGTGGAGCGGATAGCTGAGGAGCACCAGCGCTTTCACGGGCTGCAGCGCGGCGAGCATGCTCGCCATCCGGCCGCCGTACGAATGCCCACCGATTGCGGCGCCCGGTTGCTCGTCGACCGCGCTGCGAAAGACGGCGATTGCGCGTTCGCTGTTGGATTTCGGCAAGTTCAGAGCGGTTGCGCCGATCCCGTGCTTCGCAAGCTCGGCCACCCAGGGACGCATCGATTCGGCCGTCCCCGACGCCCCATGGCCGAGGAAGAGGTGCGGGGCGGTGCTCGCCGCTGCCTTACGCTTGCTCACGTTCGAGAATCTGAAAGGCTGCCGGCTGGATTGTATGTGCGGACTGCGGCGGACGGCCCGGCAGCCAGGTGGCGCAGACCAGCGCGCCGCCGAGCAGGATGCCACCTCCACACCAGAACGGCAGTCCCGCATTCACGCCATACAGCGAGCCCAGCACAGCGGCACCGAAAGCCATCCCGCTGAACTGGTACAGGCCGCCGATCCCCATCGCGCGGCCGCGCAGCGTTTCGGGCGTGCTGTCGCCGATGACCGCAAAGAGGCTCGGCTCGAGAATCACGGTGGCGACGGCCTCGATCGCTCCCACCGTCAGGATCACAGCCAGGATCTGGAGGAACGGATAGGTCGCGGCGCATGCGGCGACCACGCACAGGCCTGCGGTCACCAGCTTGCGGCGGTCGGACCGGTCGGCAAGGCGGCCTCCGGCCCGCGCCAGCAAGAGGATCGGGAGCGCAAACAGGCTCACCGACAGCCCGATGATGAATGGATCCTGACCGCGCGCGGCCAGGTACTGAGGCCACACGACGTCATACATCGACCAGATGGTGCCCACCGCGAACAGCGCGACGATCGGCACCACGATGCCGCGGATGCGCCACCACCGGAAGCGCTGCTTCCTGACCACCGAGGTGCTGTGCTGGGCGCGCGTCTCGGGAACGCGGAGCATCGGCCCGAGTCCGATGAACATCGAGAGCCCGGTGATCCCGAAAACAGCCGAGTCGCGCCACAACGCGGCTGCGCCGCCGACGAGAGGTCCGACGAGCAGCCCCACCATCTCGTAGGCCTGCAGCTGCGAGAAGCGCTGGGCGCGCTGTTCGGGTGCACTGAGATCCGTGAGTGCGGCACGCAACGCGGGAACGTAGGCGCCCGCGCAGGCCCCCATGAGGATGCGAATCGCGGTCAGCACCGGGAGGGTTCCGATGTTGAAGAACAGGAAGAGCGAGAGAAACGCATACACGAGGCGGGGAGCGATCAGGAACGGCTTGCGCCCCCAGCGATCACAGAGCCGTCCCGCGGGCACCTGGATCAGCGTGTTGGCGACGAGCGGACCTGCGATGAAGATCGCCACCGCAACAGAATTGCCGCCCCTGTGGGCGACGTACAAGGGCGCGATGGGAAATACGGCGGCGACCCCCGTGAACATGATCAACTGCCCGACCAGCAGCCAGAACGCAGGGTCGGCTCTCCGTTTTCCGGAGCGCGCAAGGACGTCGATGCGAGCCATCGGCCCCATTCTCAGGTTTTGGGCGTGAACCGTTGGACTACGATGGTTGTATGGCACTCGGTTCGGCGCCGGTTGATGACGATCTCTACCGCGAGATCATCCTCGACCACTATCGCAACCCTCGTCACCATCATGCGGTCGAGCCCGCGGACCGCGTCATCGAGGCCAACAACCCTCTCTGCGGCGACGAGATCGACCTCAGCTACCGGCTCGACAACGGCACGGTGGCGGCCATCGGTTTTGTGGGCCGCGGCTGCTCGATCAGCCAGGCGTCGGCGAGCATGCTCTGCGAGGCCGTGACCGGGATGAGCGTTGAAGCAGCGTCGTCACTCGCCGAACGCTTCCGCACGATGCTGACCGGTGACGGTGCCTCAGCAGATCGGGCGGACGATATCGGCGACCTCGAGGCGCTCCGTGGGGTGCGCGCCTACCCCGTTCGGGTGAAGTGCGCGACGCTCGTGTGGAACGCGCTGTTGGAAGGGCTCGGCGCCCCCGCTGCCTCACCGGTAGCAATCACGAGGATTGAGAAATGAGTACCACCGAACCGGTTTCGACCACCGAACCCGCCGCCGTCCAGAAGGAGGCGAAGGCGTCGGACGCCCTCATCCGGGCGGCGCTCAGCGAGGTGTACGACCCGGAGATCGGTATCGACATCGTCTCACTGGGGCTGATCTACGACACCAACATCGACGATGACGGCCTGCTCACGATCGACATGACGCTCACGACGCCGTATTGCCCGATGGGACCGATCATCGAGACCCAGGCGCATGCCGTCTGCGCGCCGCTCCCCGGTGTGCGCGACGTCCACATCAATCTGGTCTGGACGCCGCCGTGGGACCCCCGCACCATGGCCTCTGAAGAGGCCCAGCTCGAGCTCGGCATCTACTGATCTCGACGCCGGCGAGCTGGTCTGGCATCGTGTGCTGAATGGAGCGGGTCTTCACGCACGCTGAGGCCACCGAGTTGCTCCCGCGACTCACGGAGTTGCTCACCTCGCTCCAGCATGCCCAGCGCTCGGCAATGGATGTGGCGGCGGAGACTGCCGGCCACCCGGTGTCGTCCAACGGATCGGCGGCAGCGGCGATGAAGGCCTCGGGGCCGTTCCAGGACGCTGAGCGGCTGGCCGGCGAGGTGGATCAGCTCGGGGTGATCCTGCGCGACCCGGACACCGGGCTCGTGGATTTTGCCGCGGAGCGCGATGGCCGCCCCGTCTATCTCTGCTGGCGGCTCGGCGAGGAGCGAATCGGGTTCTGGCATCCGCGCGACACAGGCTTCATGGGGCGTCTGCCGCTCTGAATCAGGGGGCCTCGCTTCGCGCGTATTCCGCGAGCTTTGTGATGTCTTCGGCCGTCATGCGCACGAAGAGCACGAGGTCGTCGCCACGATCGAGGAACCGCACCTGGACGAGGAGGTCGTGCTTGAACAACCCCTTTGGACGCACCACGATTCCCACGAGCTCGCCCTCATCGAACAGGACGTCCCGCACGTCTCCGAGCACGTCCCCGGTGTGCCCGATCATCACCCGCTCACCACGGCTGATCTCGATCTCGCTCTCCGACTTGTTCCTCACGGCGTGGATTCGTGGGAATGCCCCGGCCGCACCCCCGAACAGGGCCGCCGCGTACCGCCACTGATCTCCAGGCTCGAGAGGCGCGTATTGATAGCTGAGGTAGGGCGGCAGCCCGCGGGTCGCGCGCTTGTCGAGCTTGAGCCGAACCTCATCAGGACTGACGCTGGAGACGGCGTCGAGGGGCACGATCACCTCGCTGACCAGGAGTCCCGAGCCGGGCGCGAGGACGCGCCCGGAGAACCACTCGGTCTCGTGCACGATCAGGGCGTGCGGATCCCACGACTCGCCATCCACGACCATTCGCTCCAGGGTTCCGGCGTGATAGCCGTCCGAGGTCTGGACCGCAGCTCCGAGATGGAAGTCCTCGAGGCGGTGGCCCGTCGAGCCGTCAGTCACGCCGCGCGCCCAAACCGGGATACAATTTTGGAGCGTCTCCGGCCCGGACCCGCCCCGCCTTCCACACGACGCATGCGGACGCGGTGCCGTGGCACTTTGGCAAAAGGAGGAACCTAGCCCATGACAGATTCTTCGAGTACCACCTCCTTCCCGACCAGCGCAGTGGTGGAGAGCTGACCGCAGGGAGCCAGGTCACCACTCGGAGAGAGGCGCAAACCGTCGCACTCGGCGGTCTCTCCACGCATATGCGCTAACCGCGGCCAAGCCGCGGCTCGAGCCATTCACCGGCTTGATCAGGTGAAACGCGCCGTCTCGACCTGTGCGGCACGGGTCGAGGCGGCCGGCGCCGGAACGATCTGGTCGCTTTCGACCCAGCCCTCGTCGGTGCCGGCGACGCGTACCTTCACGAACTCGCCGCTGTGCTCATCGAGCGCGACGACCTCGGTGGCGGTGAGGATCTCACGGCCACGGGTCGCGTCGCGGCGTGGCTCCAGGAAGAGGCGATAAGGCGTCCCCGCCCATGACGCCACCAGCGTGACGGGCCCGGGTGGGATTCGGCGATCCCGGTAGACGGTCCGGGAATCGTTCGCTCCGGCAGTGAGGAGCCGGATCACCTGGAGGGCGCGCGTGGTGGGACCTCGGTCTGCCTTGCCCATCGCCTTCGAGATCAATCCGCCGCCCGAGCTCGCTTCGACCTCGACGAGAGTGCCCTCGGTGCTTGCAACCGCGCGGCATCGGACCCATCGGATGCGGATCTTGGGCCGGCCCCACTGGCCGAACAGCCCCCGGCGGCGGTGCTCGACGATCCGCGCCTCGCTGTCGCCCATGACTTCGAAGCGATACGGCACCGCGCCGATCATCTGCTCCATGATCGCGAACACCTCACGTGGGGGTGCCGCGGAAAGAAGGCGCCAGGTTTGCGCGGAGGGAGCCAGCATCGCCCCGGATTGTAGCGGGGCGCGCTCAGGCGTCCGATGCCGGGTCGGGCCTTTCGAGCGCGATCGTATAGCGTTCGCACATCGTGTCGAAGCGGGCAGAGGTGTAGGCGTCGAGCAACGCTCGGTGGCGGTGCACCAGCGGTGCCCAGGAACTCCCGTAGATACGGGCCACGTGCGGACCACTGGTAGTAGGAGCGGCCACCGTGGTGGTAGGGACCGTAGAGGCGGCTGCCCGGATACGTCGTTTGCAGCCACTCGAATGTCTGCTCATGGCGAACATGCATCCGCAGCGTCACCTGCGGCTGGCGGCCATCACCCCCGAAGTGCCCCTCGCCGACCAGGAGGCCGAGGAGGAAGCCAACGTTGAGATCACCCTGGTCGGGGACGAATTGACCACGGAAGGCGCCACCGGGTGGATCAGAAGCCGCCATGAACGCAACCTTAGGCCTCCCGCTGTTTCACCGTCAAGTTGTGTGCGGAACAATGCTCTTGCCTCCGAGAGGCGGGGCCCCGAGTTTTCCACAGGTTGGCGCCGCAGAATCACATCTTCAACTCGGGCCGGCCGCTCCTGGCGACGCCTGGCCTGGGGAAACCCGGGATAACTCCCCGTCCGCATGATGGGCGTGACGATCCGGCCATAATCAGCCGCTAACCGTGCCACCTAGCATTCTCGCGGTCGCCAACCAGAAGGGCGGTGTTGGAAAGACCACCACGGCCGTCAGCGTGGGCGCAGCGCTCGCCGAGATGGGCCGGAAGGTGCTGCTGATCGACATCGATCCCCAAGCCAATGCCACTTCCGGTCTTGGAATCGATCGGAGTCGCGTCGAGACCAGCATCTACGACGTCATCGTGATGGGCAGGTCGCTCGCCGAGGCCCGCCTGCATACCGCCGTTCCAGGGCTCGACGTTGTTCCGTCCGACATTGCTCTTGCCGGGTCTGAGATCGAACTCGTGGATCTTGCGCGACGCGAACGGCGTCTCCAGTACGCGCTCGAGGCCCTTGACTCCGACGACGACTACGTCCTCATCGATTCGCCACCCAGCCTCGGCCTCCTGGCCATCAATGCCGTGGTGGCAGCCGATGCGCTCCTGATCCCGATCCAGTGCGAGTTCTATGCTCTCGAGGGCCTCGGCCTGCTCATGCACACGCTCGCGCTGCTGCGCAAGGACCTCAATCCCACGCTGGGGATCGCGGGCATCGTCATGACCCTCTTCGATGCCCGGCTCGCGCTGGCGCATCAGGTCGTCGACGAGGTTCGGGCACGCTTCGGCGATCAGCTGCTCACCCCGCTCATCCCACGCAACGTCCGCCTGAGCGAAGCGCCCAGCCACGGGATGCCGATCACCCTCTACGACCCCACGTGCCGCGGAGCGATTGCGTACCGAGAGCTCAGCGCCAACCTCGATGCGCGGATCCAGGGCGGAGCAGTGCTGTCGGCCGCCGGTATTCCGAGCCCGGTGTGAGCGAGCTTTCTCCGCCTCGGGCATTCCGCCGCCGTGGCCTCGGCCGCGGGCTTGACGCTCTGCTCACCAACGAGGCCGAATCCGAGGAGGGCGAGTCGCCGCTCATCAGCCTGGATCCGGGCACCGTCGGGCCCAACCCAGAACAACCCCGTCGTGCATTCGAGCCCGACGCCCTTGCGGCCCTCGGCGAATCGATCCGCCTCCATGGGCTACTCCATCCGATCGTGGTCCAGCGCGAGGGCGACACCTACAGCCTCGTTGCAGGGGAGCGCCGCTTGCGGGCGGCGCAGTTGGCCGGGGTCTCGAGCATTCCGGCCATCGTCCGCCCGGCTGCGGAGTCCGGCCGCCACCAGCTCGAGATGGCGCTGACCGAGAACCTGCTCCGGACCGACCTCAACCCGATGGAGGAAGCGGCGGCGTATGCCCGCTTGTCAGATGCCTTCGGTCTCACGCATGAGGCGATCGCGCTCCGCCTGGGACGCAGCCGGTCGGGCATCTCGAACGCGATCCGGCTGCTCGACCTCCCGGCCCCCATTCAGGAGGCCGTTGCGGACTCGCGGCTGACCGCCAGTCACGCTCGCGCCCTCCTGGTGCTCCCGCTTGCCGCCGATCAGGAGGCCGTGGCGGCGCTCGCCATCGCCGAAGGGCTGAACGTCCGAGATACCGAGCGAGCTGTCCAGGATCGGCTCACACGGGCAGTGGCGGCACCTCGCCCACGCACTCCGTCAGGTCCAGAGGAGGCTGCTCCCGACGACGTTGCGTTGCGCCGGGGGCTCGAGCACGCGCTCGGCGTGCCTGTCCGCCTCCAGCGCCGCAAGGGCGGCGGCGGCAGGATCGTCATCGACTGGGCCGAGGACTCGGACCTGGACGCGCTCTATCGGAAGCTGGGCGGGCCGCCGCTCTAGGTCCCACCAGACCCGGTCTCGGTATACGGTCGGCGATCGTCGCCGTTATGTCGAGCGCGTCCGGACTGCGGGAAAGGATCAGCCCACGGGGCGGTCGGCAGCTCCTGTCAGCCGCGCCTCGGCTGCGTCAGCGTCGAAGTTGGCAAGGAACGCCTCGATGTACTTCGGCCGATCGGCCGGCTTGTAGTCGAGCAGGAAGGCGTGCTCCCACACGTCCATGACGACGATCGGCTTGAAGCCGGCGATGTTGCCGTCCTCATGCAGCGTGATCCAGTGGTTGCTCAGCCGACCGGTCGCGGTGTCGAGGTAGGTCACCGCCCAGCCCACGCCACGCATCCCGCCGATGGCGGTGAAGTCCTTGCGCCATGTGTCGATATCGCCGAAGGACTCACCCAGCGCGCGACCCAGCGCGGACGAGGACGAGATGCCGCCGCCGCTCGCCTTGGTGAGGTTTCCGAAGTACCACTCATGGAGGACCATGCCGTTGTACTCGAAGCCGAGCCGACGGGTGATCTCCGAATACGCGGGGTTCGATGACAGGCCCTGACCGGCCTGCTGCATGGTGACCAGCTGCTCGTTGAGGAGGTTCGTGTTTTTGACATAACCGGCATAAAGTCCGAAATGGACCTCGAGCGTGTTGTCAGAGATTCCGGTCAGCCCGGAGAGATCGAACGTCCTTGCCTTGTACGGGGTCTGGGTCAGGAGAGCCATCTTGTGCCTCGTATTTCAAGCCGGTCGACGGGCGGGTTCGCTTCACATTCTGGCAGCGTGGGGCGGCGGGCCGCACGCCGAATCACCCTGCCGGGGCGACGATATCCACCGGTTTGTTGTAGCTCGTGTACGTGTCGGTCATGAAGTGTCCGGGTGCGTCCATGGCCACCTGGCGCGCGCGCCCGCCGGCGTCGACCCAGAACGTGAACCAGATCGGTGTTGACAGGTAGGTCCCGAACGCCGTCACCATCGTGGTCGGCACGCCGTCGAGCACGTCCTGCCCGATGACGTACGCGTTGCTCAGCGGTCTGTAGTAGTCCCAGACGAATGACGGGACCGTGTTGGCGACGGGAGTCTGTTGTTGCTGCCACGGCTGGCCGGGTCCGTCTTGCGTGTATTGCGCCGTTCCGATCCAGATGGTCGTGCCCGCATCGTTGATGGTCCATGTCGTCCGGTCCGGCGCGTCCGACGAATACAGCGCGTGAATGGTCGCGGTCCCGGAGCTGAGCACCTCGCTCACCTGATATGCCGTCAAAGCCTTCATCGCGGTCTCGAGCTGTGCCAGCAGCGCATCGCCGCTTCGGGCAGGGAGAGCGGGGACGATGAACTTCGCCTCGGCGCTTCCCGCCCCGTCGAGCAGATCGACCCAGATCTCGTCACCCGGTTTGATGTCGATCGTCGCCTGACGACAAGTGTCCCCGCACGTGGCCAGCGCCTTGTACGCGCCGTTGACCGCGATGTTCGCGGCGATGCCCTTGGCGGAGGCACTCCCGTCAACGGGGAGCACATAGACCGTGGCGCGGTTGCGCCCGGGTAACCCGGGCGAGAGGCTCAGGCCGACAAGGTCGCCCCCCGCGCCACCCGCCATGGTGAGCTCGCCGCTGCTGGGCAGCCCCGCGGCGGGAGTGGCTGCCGCGTCTTCGGCCACCTGCCGAGCGGCCGCGGTGGGTGGCGTGGGGAACGACGACAGCAGGGCGGCCGCGCCGATCACACCGGCTGCGAGCGCCGCTTCGACGCGGACATGCGGGCGCTTCAGTCGCCACGCCATCGCCGAGAGCGGCAGCATCAGGGCGACCAATGCCATCTTGACCAGCAGCACGCGGCCGTACGCGGTGCCGAAGAGCGCCTGGATCGAGCCGAGCTGGGCGATGGCCTCCAGGCCGCCGGCGACGACCGTCATCCCGAACGCCCCCAGCGCCACCGGCGTAAACCTGGCCAGCAGGGCACGCCCATCGCTTGAACGCCAGCCGCCCGGCGGGTGGAGCACGGCGAGTGCCGCGATCCCTCCAGCCCAGAGACCGGCGGCGATCAGGTGCACGGCGTCAAGCCCGATCCCGTACCAAGCGGGATCCACGCCGGCGGCATGCCCCGACGCCGCGACCAAGACGAGAGCACCCGCAAGCCAAAGGGGCAGGCTTCGCCAACCTCGCACCACGGCGACGAGCACCAGCGCCTCCACCACCAGGCGCGCGATCAACGTCGCACCCGAGAGCCCGTTGAAGTACGCCAGGTAGCTGGTGAGGCTGTGGCCACCGGAGCCGACGGTTGCCTCCGACCAGACGGCGACCAGCCCGGCCGAGAGGGCGATGCTCGAGGCGCGGAATCGAGGCGCCACCCACTCGAGCGCCGGGGATCGTCTTGCGAGGGTGCTGACGAGCACCTGGCCGGCGAGGAAGAGCAGCGCGAGCGCCTCCACCCATTTGACGACCCCGATCGCGATATCGGAAGGCTGCGGTCCGGGAACGGCGTTGGCGGCAGCCTCCGTCGATGTCGTGCCACCGACCCCGACGTCGAACGTGAAGCTTCCGCTGATGAGGTGGCCGTCGACGTCGCTCACGGACGTCCAGTCGACCGTGTAGACCCCCGAATCATTTGTGGTGATGGGGATCCGGATCTCGTAGGCGCTGTCCACCTTTCCGGTCCAGTCGTGGCCCGTGGGATCGATGACGGTCGCGTGGGAGAGGGTGGCGTTGAGGGGCTGGTCGAACTCCAGCGACACCACTCCCGGCGCGGTCCCGAGGTGGGCGCCGGCGGTGGGCGACGATGCGCTGAGGAGCGCGTGCGCCGACGCCGCGACCGGGATGATCAGTGCCGCGAGTGCGGCGATCAGAACCTGGGCGAAGCGACGAACCCCCTTTGTCACGTTCCCATGATGGAGCAGCGCGTCCCAGCCGTAGACGGCAGAGGTGGTGGCTCCGGTGGTTCCCCTCATAATCGGGCCGAGTGGCTCAGGTACTTCCGCCCCCGGAGGCGACGAGCGTGCCAGGTCCGTGGTGGCGAGGATCGTGGGTCCGCGACACGGTCGAGGTGCTGCTGATCGCCGTGATCCTGTACGTGGCGATCGCCTTCGCATTGCAGACGGTCCGCGTCGACGGCGAGAGCATGAACAACACGCTGGCGAACCAGGACCTCCTGCTTGCCAGCAAGATCTCGTACGACTTCGGCGGCAATCCGCAGCGGGGCGACATCGTGATCCTGATCCCGCCCTCCGATCCGTCGCAGGACTTCATCAAGCGAGTCATCGGGCTCCCGGGCGATGTCATCGAGATCGACGGCAACCACATCCCAACCGAGATCCTCATCAAGCCCGGCGGCGAAGGCCCGTTCCAGGTGTTGAAGGAGCCGTACCTCCCGGAGCCGTGGACCACGCTCAAGTACTGCTGCACGTCGACGGGCATGGCCACCTCGATGCCACAGCCTGTCACGATCCCCGCGGGCGATTATTTCGTCATGGGCGACAACCGCAACTACTCGAGCGACTCGCGCGTGTTCGGCTTCGTCCCGCGCAAGAACATCCTCGCCAAGGCGATCCTGCGCATCTGGCCGATCAGCCATTTCGGCGGACTCGGTTCTGGACCCACCATGGAGGCGGTGACCACAACAGCGCTGGCGATACCCGCGCTCGCGCTCGCGGCATTCGAATCCTGGCGCTGGCGGCGCCGGCGCATGCGCAGGCTCGCTGCCGCGTCCACCGAGCACCTGAGCGCCGACCCTCTCGACTGAGAACGGGCCGGGGTGATCACCCCGTCAGCTGCTCACCCACGCGGCGTCGACACCGCTCCAGTCGATGAGCTCGTGGGGCTGAAAGAAGAGCGCTATCTCCTCTTCGCCGCGACCCGGGGAATCGCTGCCGTGCACCACGTTATTGCCAATGCTGACTGCAAGATCGCCACGGATGCTGCCGGGCGCTGCAGCGGACGGATTGGTAGCGCCCATCATCGAACGCACCTGGGCGACTGCATCGTCACCCTCCCACACCATGGCGACCACGGGAGCCGAGGTGATGAACGCGACGAGACCGGCAAAAAAAGGCTTGCCCTGATGTTCGGCGTAGTGACGCTCGGCGAGCTCGGCGTCCATGTGCAGGAGCCTGAGTCCGACGAGGTGCAGCCCCCGCCGCTCGAAACGCGTGATCACCTCGCCGATCAGACGGCGTTGCACGCCGTCGGGCTTGACCAGGACGAGGGTTCGTTCGACGCTCACGACGCGGAAGTCTGACAGGCGCGCGTCATACCGCGATCGCCTTCTCGAAGCGCGCCTCGCTGCGAAATGGTCCCACCACCGCCGCTCGAAGCCCGGCACTGAGCAGGCGTCCGGCAAGCGCGGTGACCTGGTCGGCATCGACTGATTCCAACCGGGCAACCAGCTCCTCCGGTTCGACGATCGTTCCCTGGAGGAGAAGCTGCTGACCGGCGTACTCGCACAGCGCCGACGTGCTCTCGAGCCCGAGCAGGAGCCGCCCTTTGGCGTATTCGCGTGCCTTGGTGAGCTCCGCATCGCTGACCGGCGTCTCGGCGAGCTTGCGCAGCTCGACCACCGCCGCCTCGAGCGCCGTCGCCGCCTGACGGGGTTCGCATGCCAACCCGATCCCGAGCACACCGGTGTCCGCCATCCGGTTCATGAACGAATGCACGTCGTAGACGAGCCCCCGGTGCTCGCGCAGCTCCAGGAAGAGACGGCTCGACATACCCTCGCCCAGGACCACATTGAGAATCTCGGCAACGTGGCGATCGGGGTCGTTGTACGAGGGCGCACGTGCTCCCACAAGGATGTTGGCCTGCTCGGCCGTGCGCCGGATCACGCGCAGCGGCGGCCCAGTCGGTGGTGTAGCAGGCTCGGGCGGCTCCACCGTCGCGGCTCGTCCCGCTGCCCATGGCGCGATCGCATCATCAATTGCTCCGACCGCCTCGTCCACGTCGAACCCACCGGCGATGCTCACGACCAGCGTGGACGGGAGCATGTGCTTGCCGAGATGCGTGCGGCAGTCGTCGGCCGTGAACGACAGCACGGTCTCCTCTCGACCCGCGACATCCCAGCCCAGCGGGTGGTCCGGCCACATCAGCGCGTCGAAGGCAATCTGGACATAGTCCTGCGGGTTGTCCTGATACATGCGCAGCTCTTCGATCACCACCTGGCGTTCCTTGACCACCTCGTCGGGGTCGAGGGCTGGGCTGAGCAGCATGTCGCTGAGGACCGACACTGCCAGACCGAGCTTGGCGACCGGCACGCGCGTCCAGAACACCGTTGCCTCGCGGTCGGTCGCCGCGTTGAGCACGCCGCCGACGCCTTCGATAGCTTCGCTGACGTCGCGAGCGGTGGGAAATCGCTGACCGCCCTTGAACACCATGTGCTCGACGAAGTGGCTGATACCGCTTTCCGCCTCGGTCTCGTAGCGAGACCCCACTCCGACCATGAAGGCGATTGCGACCGACGCACGGCCGGGGAGTGGGACGGACGTCAGCCTTGTCCCGCCGGAGAGCAATTTGACGCCGAATTGGCTCAGTACGACCGCCCGGATGACCGGCCCTGACGGGCTCCTTCGAAGCGCTCAGGCGGGCCGCCCTGCGCGGGGCCGGTCGGATTGATGACCACGCGGCGGGCCGGCTCCCGGCCCGTGCTCTCGGTGGTCACGTCGGGGTCGTCGGCGAGAGTCATGTGGATCACACGGCGCTCGTAGGCGTGCATCGGATCGAGCGTATACGGCTCGCCGGTCCGCTTGACGCGGAGCGCGAGGCGCTCGGCGAGCTCGCGCACCTGATCCTCTCGGCGGGCCCGGTAACGCTCGACGTCCAGGATGACCCGCCGGGTCTCCACGCCCTCCTCGCCGAGCATGAGGTTGACGGCGGTCTGCAGCGACCGCAGCGTCTCGCCCCGCCACCCGATCAGCAGGCCAAGGTCATCGCCCGCGATGTCGAGGATCACGGGGCCGCCCGCGGAGGAGGTCACCGTGCCGGTGCCTCGCCGGACGCTGACCCGGCAAGGCACTTCCATCCGTGTGAGCAACTCCTCAAGAAGCGCCCGGGCATTGGCGGCGTGCTCGTCGATCCGGTAGACGCGCACCCGGCGCTCGCCGGTGGACAGACGCTCACCCGGGAGCGCACGGCTCTCCGGCGACAACACCTGCACCTCCACCTGCTCGCGGTTCGCACCCAACTGGCCGAGCGCGACGCTCACGGCCTCCTCGATGGTCGCCCCGCGCGCCTCGACGCCGTCTTCGATCTCCGCAGCGACTGCGGTCATCCTGCTCTCGCTCACCTCTTCTCCCCAGGCGCCGCGGTCAGCGGCGCCGCCTCCGTCTATTCGGTCTGTTGTTGGGTCGCGTCAGCGCTCGCGCTGTCGCGCTCTGTGAGCGGCCCGGCGGCTCCTCCTCGGCGACCTCAGGCTTGGTGCCGTTGGCGTCCGCCGGCTTGGTGCCGTTGCGGGTCCCGTTGCGCGTCCCGTTCTTGCCAGGTTTGACCACTATCGTGGTCTTCGTCCCCGCGCCCGCGCCGGTCTTCACCGGCGTCCGCGGAATCGTCAGTGCTGTGACGCGATTCGCGCCGGGGAACCACGAGGGCACCACCAGACCGTTCCAACCGAGGAGGTGGTACTGCTGCGCGACCATGAACATCGTTCCTGTCGCCCAGTAGATCGCCAGCCCCTGCGGGAACAGGAAGCTGAACACGAAGATCATCACCGGGAAGATGAACGACATCTGCTTGGTGACGCCCGCCATCGAGCGTTCCTGGTCGGACATGTCCGGACGCTGCGGCGGCATCATCATCCGCGACTGCGCGAACGTGAACGCGCCGGCGATGATCGGCAGGATCAGCAATTGGGGCTGACTCAGCACACCAATCAGACCCGTGTGGCCAGAGCAGCACGCCGCGCTCGCTGAGACCGTCACATCGTGAATCCAGAGAAATCCCTTGTCCGACGCGGCAAGAATGCCTGGATTCGTGAAGTAGCGGATCGACTGGTAGAGGCCGATGAGCACCGGCATCTGCACGAGAGCCGGAATGCAGCCGGTCAAGCTCGAGAAGGGGCTGATGCCGTGCTCCTTGTAGAGCGCGTTCATCTCCTGGCTCAGTCGCTGCGGCTCTTTCTTGTACTTCTTGCGAAGCTCCTGGAGTTGCGGCGCGACGAGCCGTTGTTCTGCCTGAATGCGCCGAGATGTCCGCAGCTGCCAGCCGAAGACCGGGAAGAGCACCGCACGAATCGCGATGGTGAGCACCATGACGCTCAGGCCGAACGCGCCGATGGCTCGCAATGGGCCGACGCTCGTGAAGAACGCGTTCAGGAATCGCATCACGGCTTCGAATGGGTACTGCAGCGCCCCGAAGATCCAGAGCGGGTTGAAGCCGCTCGACGTTGTGGTCGCTGCGGCCAGGATCATGCGGCGCTCCCATGCTGCGTCGCGTCACGGTGCACGCGGCGAGCGGCGCGCCAGCTGATGTAGGTCTCCGGCACCGGGTCGAAGCCACCCTCGTGGAACGGATGACAGCGGGCGATGCGCCGGACCGCCAGCCACCAGCCGCGGCGCGCTCCGAAGCGCTGAATGGCCTCGTAGCCGTAGTGCGAGCACGTGGGCTCGTAGCGGCACGAGCTCATCATCCCGAAGAGCGGCCCGATGGTCACCTGGTAGATCCGGATGAACACCAGGCTTGCGCGTCTCACGTCCGGGCTCCATGGTGCTGTGCGGCTGATGCCAGCGCGGTCGACAGCGCGGACCGAAGGGTCAGGAACGGCATCTCCGTGGCCCGGCCCGGCAGGCTCACGACCATGTCAAGCGCCGGATGCTCGATAAGGATCGGGGCGATCGCCGCGCGCAGCCGCCGGCGGGCGCGATTCCGGCTCACGGCGCCGGTGGCGCCGGGCACCGCGAAGGCCACGCGCGAAACGGCTGCTTCCCCAGGGGTGGCCCGGATCCGAACCGCACCCGAACGTGACTCACTCCCGGACTCGCGCACCGCCGCAATCCGGCGTCGCCCGGAAAGGCGATGCCGCGGGTTCATCGCGTCGGAGCCGGAGTTCAGGCGCTTGCGGCCCTTCCGACGGCGTGCCTTGAGCACCTGGCGTCCGCCGGGCGTCGCCATGCGTATGCGAAAGCCGTGCGTCTTACGCCGGTACTTCTTCTTGGGCTGGTACGTCCGCTTGATGGCCGTCTCTCCGAGACACTGATCGCGTCGGGGGCGCTCTGGGCACCGCTGAGCCCGACGGGGTTGCGTCGCGAGTATACCAAGGCAGGGGACGACCGCCCTTTCATCGGGAGGATTTGCCGCCGCGAGATCACAGGACCGTGGTGCGCTCGCTCCGCTTGTGACCGGGGCTGCGCATTGTTAGACTCCGCAGGCTGCAGCGGGAGCGGGAAGCCCCTCCACACGTCTCACCAAGCCCCCCGGCCACCAGCGGCCATGCGTTTATCCACCGATGTGCACAAGTTGTGGATAACTGCGCTGTCATCGGCAGGCCAAGGCGAGGAACGAGTGGATCGAACAGTCGGCGTCGGAGTCGTTGGTGACCAGGCATCACGTGTCGAAACGGTCCTGGAGAGCGGGAACTCGACTGCGAGCATGGACCCGCAGCAGTTGTGGCAGGTTGCCCAGGAGGAGCTCCGATTCCAGGTGGTGCGCCCCGGATATGAGGCATGGCTCGCCAACGCCGTGCTCGTCGACTCCGATGGACACACCTTCACCGTGGGCGTGCCCACCATCTTCGCCCGCGACTGGGTCAGCGAACGCTACGTTCCCTTGATCCGCGAGACGCTCTCGGGCGTGCTCGGTCGCGACTGTGAGGTGATCATCACTGTCGATCCCGAGGCGTTGCCGCCACCCGAGCCGGCGCACGTTCCGGATCCAACCTATGTGCAGGTGAGCGAGCCCGAGGACGGCGCCAACGATTCACGGCTCAACCCGGCGTTCACCTTCAGCACCTTTGTCGTCGGCAACTCGAGCCGCTTCGCGCATGCGGCCTGCCGCGCCGTCGCCGAAGCACCGGGCAAGGCGTACAACCCGCTCTTCCTGTACGGCGGAGTCGGTCTGGGCAAGACCCACCTCATGCACGCCATCGGTCATGCCGTCCGCGAGACGCATCGGAACGCGAAGGTGGCCTACGTCACGTCCGAGAAGTTCATGAACGAGATGGTCGCGTCGATCGTCGAGAACCGGCCGGCCGAGTTCCGCATGCGCTATCGAGGCGTCGACGTCCTGCTCATCGACGACATCCAGTTCCTGGCCGGCAAGGACCACACCCGTGAGGAGTTCTTCCATACCTTCAACGCGTTGCAGGAATTCCAGAAGCAGATCGTGGTCAGCAGCGACCGTCCTCCCAAGGACATTCCCACCCTCGAGGACCGCCTGCGCAGCCGTTTCGAAGGCGGCCTCATGGCCGACATCCAGCCGCCGGACTTCGAGACCCGGCTCGCGATCCTCACCACCAAGCTCGGCCCCTACAGCAAGCTGGTCCCGGATGAGGTGTGCTCGTTCATCGCGCACCGGATCCAGAAGAACATCCGCGAGCTCGAGGGAGCGCTGATCCGGGTCCTGGCCCACGCGTCGATCAACGGCCAGCAGATCACCCTCGAGACCGCGCAGCAAATCCTCCGCGACGTGATCCCGGTCCAGGAACTCAACTCCGGTGAGCATCGAGACCATCCAGCTCGCGGTCGCCGCGCATTACGCCATCTCGGTTGAGGAGATGAAGGGCAAGCGACGCGACAAGAACATCGTCTTCCCCCGTCAGGTCGCCATGTACCTGATCCGCGAGGAGACCGAGTCGTCGCTTCCCGTCATCGGCAGCGCGTTCGGCGGCCGGGATCACACCACCGCGCTCCACGCTATCGAAAAGATCACGGAGCTCATGCGTGAAGACGTTCGCCTCCAGGGTGAGGTGCGCGCCATCCGCGAGCAGCTGCACAACCGTTGACAACCCTGTTGCCGGACCCGGGGACGGCATGTGGACAAAGTGCGCAACTCCACTGTCGGTGGACAACTGGTGGACAACCGATGCCACTTGCGCACACTCCAGCAACGCCCGCGGAGCTCCGATGAGATCCCTTTCCGAGTTGTCCCCCGTGTCCCCACCACTACATCGTCTACTGGTTACTAAACTCTGCAGGTCATACTCATCGAGTCTGGTGATAACGCAGCCTCCAGAGAGGAATCGTCCATGAAAGCGACCGTCTTGTCCTCCACCCTCAGTGGTGCTCTCGGACTGGTATCCCGTGCGGTTTCACCCAGATCGACGCTGCCCGTGCTGAGCAACGTTCTGCTCGAAACGGGTCCGGACGGTTTGCGTGTGACCGCGACGAACCTCGACCTGACCATCACGGTGGTCGTCCCCGCGACGGTCCTCGAGGAAGGCAGGATCACGGTGCCGGCCCGCTTGCTCGGGGAGTTTGTCTCGTCACTCGGCGATGCACCGTGCACGATGGAGCTGGAACCCACTACGCAAGTGCTCAAGCTCACGGGCGGCGTGCATCGTGCCAATGTGCACGGTATCGACGCGGTGGAGTTTCCGCCGCTGCCGGCGCGTGATGCCGAGACATCCATCGAGGTCGATGCGGTCACGCTGCAGAACGCCATCACCCAGACGGTGATGGCGGCGAGCTCGGACGAGGCATCGCCGGTGCTCACCGGTGTGCTGCTGCAGATCGATGGGAATCGGCTCACCCTCGCGGCGACGGACCGTCACCGTCTTGCGGTGAAGACGATCGATGTCACCGTGAATGGAACGCCGCCCGTGACATCGGCGATCGTTCCATCGCGCCACCTGTCGGAGGTGGCCCGCGCGGTGAATCCCAACCGTCCCACGGTGGGCATCGCCTTCGCGCACGCGCGCAACCAGGTGTTCTTCACGCTGAAGGATGTCGAGATCTCGTCACGTTTGATCGAGGGGACATATCCCAACTACACACAGGTGATTCCGGGTAAGTCGACCACGACGGTGAGCCTGTCAACGGCATCCCTGCTCCGCGAGGCGAAGACCGCCGCGGTGCTCGCGCGCGACGCGGCCAACCCGGTGCGTCTGCGCATCGGTGATGGCACGCTGACGTTGCTCGCCCAGACTGCGGAGGTTGGGGACGACGAGGCGCCGTTGACCGCAACCGTGCAGGGCGACGACGTGCAGATCGCGTTCAACGCGAGGTACATGCTCGACGCGCTCTCGGCGCTCGAACTCGGATGAGGTACAACTCTCGTTCAACGGGTCGCTGCAGCCCGGGGTCATTCGGCCCGTCGGTAAGGACGACTACCTGTGCATCATCATGCCGGTGCGGGTCGCCTGACCCGCACGCGTGAGAACTTCGGGATGAAGTATCCGGCGAGCGGACCGATGCAGAGCGCGTAAACGGCTGTTCCGAGGCCGACGGTGCCGCCGAGCGCGAATCCGGCCACGAGCACGGTCACCTCGATGATGGTCCGAGCCGTACGCAACGACAACCGCCCGCGACGAGCCCAACCTGTCATGAGTCCGTCGCGCGGTCCAGGGCCGAGGCCGGCACCGATGTACAAGCCGGTGGCCATGCCGTTGAGGAGCACTCCGGCGAGCATGTAGACGATCTGCAGACCGAGCCCATGCGGTGCCGGGACGATTGCGAGCGCTCCGTTGGCAACAAGTCCAATCAGGATCACATTGGCGACGGTGCCGAAGCCCGGCGCTTGACGCAGTGGGATCCACGCGAGGAGCACGAGCGCACCGATGAGGATGACGATCCATCCAATCTCGATCCCTGTCCTGTTTGCAACCCCTTGCGCGAGCACGTCCCACGGCGCAAGTCCAAGACCCGCTCGGACCATCAACGCCAGCGTGAACCCGTAGAGGGCAAGGCCGGCGAACAACTGCGCCACGCGAGCCACCAGCCCTGATGGTCGGATCACATCGCCTTGAAACGGATCCGCCGAACCAGATCCTGTCCGACGCGCTTGTTCAATGCGACGATGACCCGCGGAGCGTCCATCTGCAACTGATGAGCGAGCGCGCTGTTCGCAGTCGCGATCACCAGGACGCCGCGATCGAGCCGATCGGCGCGGCAGAGCGAAGCCAGTCCGTCTCCGACAACGTCGGCGAGCGCGAGGCGCAGCCGTTCTTCACGGACCTGCACGCGGACGCCCAGGCCGCGCAGCGCCGGGTCGATCAGGTCGGACAGGCGTTGCTCGGTCATCAGCGCTCGTCCTGAGTCACCATGCCGCTTTGCACTGTGAAGTGACGAATCTCGGCAAAGTCGCCGACCTCGGTGAGCGGTTCGGTCGTGGTCACGAGTACTTGGTGGCGCCCCTCGGCGAGGACCGACAGAAGACGGCCGCGTCGCTCGGGATCGAGTTCACTGAGCACGTCGTCGAGAAGGATGACCGGAGCGACGCCCGCCGTGTCCTGAAGGTACCGGACCTCGGCAAGCTTGCACGCGAGCACGATGCTCCGCTGCTGGCCCTGCGAGGCGGTGCCGCGTGCCGCGCGACCATCGAGGTCGAACGCGATGTCGTCGCGGTGGGGGCCGGCCACGGTGATCCCCCGGGCGACCTCCTCCGTCGCGCGGTCGCGCAAGGTGCTCAGCAGCAGTTGCTCAGCCCCCTCCAGTGTGTCGGGCAGCGTCGGTACGTGCGCGGGTGCATACCGCAGCGCGATGCGCTCACGCTGACCGCTGAGGTCATGGAGCGATGACGCGGCGAGTGGTGCCAGGGCGTCGACCAGTCGCGACCTCGCAAGTCCAAGCCAGGCACCGTGGTGCGCGAGCTCGCTGGTGAAGCTGTTCAACGAGTTCGCGAGCGCCGCCGCCAAGACGAAGCTGATGGAGCAACGCGTTTCGCTGCTCGAGAACCCGCCGGTATCGCGCCATGTGCGCGACGGCCTGCTGGTCCGTCTGCGCAAGGATGACGTCGAGAAAGCGCCGGCGTCCGTCTGGACCGCCGCGCACGAGAGCGAGATCCTCCGGCCAGAAGAGCACCACCGGGCAGACGCCGAGCACCGAGCGTGCGGGACGGGGCTTCCCATCGACGGCTGTAACTCGCGACACCCGGCCGGTGGATGCATCGCGTTGAAAGCGGACGGAGAGCGTGACGTCCGCGGGGGGCCGCGTGACGTCCGCCTCGGCGAGGGCGCCATCCTCGTTCCAGAGCAGGAGGTCGCCGCTGGTGGTGGTACGCGGTGAGCGGGTGAGGGCGAGAGTCGCGATCGCCTCGAGGAGGTTGGTCTTGCCTTGCGCGTTCTGGCCATGAATGACATTGAGCCCGTGACCGAAACGCACCGTGGCCTCGCTGTAGTTGCGAAAGCAGTGGACGCGAAGCCGGACGATCGCGCAGCGCGGAGCCACCGTGCCAGCGGGCTCGGAGGGAGCGTCCACCGTGGGTGCGTCGACGCTCACCGCACACTTCCGGCCATCGAAGCGATCAGCTCGGCGATGCGCCTCGTGGCGTCGGGTCGTGCGGCCGCCTGCACGGCCTTGCGCATGGTGGTGAGCGCCGCCGACCCGGGGGCGGCCAGCTCGGCAAGCGCGTCGACGAGCTGATCGTCACGCGGGACATAACGCCCCGCTCCGATATCCACAACCCATTCCACGTTACCGCGCTCCTGCCCGGGCAGATACCAGACGAGGAGCAGTGGCAAACCGCAGCAGAGAGCCTCGGCGATCGTCCCGGGTCCCGCCTTGGAGACAACGAGATCGCTCGCGCGCATCCACTCGGGCATGTTGTTCACGTAACCGAGCACACGCACGGCGCGTCCGCTGCTGGTCTGCAGCCCGGCGAGAGCGGCGCGAGCACGTTCGTTGCGTCCGCAGATGACGACGACATCGACATCCAATTCCCCTGCGGCGATCGCTCGAGCATGCTTGACCAGCCCGCCGGATCCGTCGGCGCCGCCGCAGACGAGCACCACGAACGCATCGCTGCGCAGCCCCAGGCGCTCGCGGATGGCGGTGATGCCGGCCGGATCACTTGGAAGCTCGGTGAATCGCCGGTCAACCGCCAGCCCGAAATCGTGGCAGCGCGACGCGGGAATCCCCGCACGGCGGCACTGGTCGAGCGCACCGGGGGATGGAATGACCACAGCGTCGACGTCCGGCGCCGCCCACGCAACATGGATGTCAACCAAGTCGGTGATCACGGTGATCACCGGGATCGTGTGAGCACGGCTGCGCACGGCGCGCACGCTGATGTGATTGAGCAGTGGGTGAAAGGAGACGACGCCGTCGGGATCGATGCGTTCGATGGCCTCACTCACGGCGCTGGTCACGGACCGGAGCACCGTCGTCTCGAGGAGCGCGACAGCTGAACGGCTGTTGGTGGAGTGGTACAGACCGGCCCAGAGCCATCGCGCGTGCCTGGTGATGGGACCGTAGAGACCCGCGGTGCCGCCGATGACCTTTGGCTTGGCGCTCGTGAACGGGTCGAGGATGGTGACCTCGAACTCGCCCGGAAACTCGGTGGCCATCTGGCGTTCGACCGCTGTGGCCGCCGCGCGGTGACCACCGCCGGTATCGGCGATGAGAAAGAGCAGCCGCCTCATCCGCTCACCGACACCGACACCGTCACCAGGGTTCGCGGCGCGAAGTCGGTGATGAGCTGGATGTTGGTCCCGTCCGCGTTCTCGACATAGGCCTGCACGATGCCGTTGGCGTCGGCGTTGAGATACACGAGCTGGCGGCCGGTGGGGGCGACCACCACGCTGCCGAACGAGCCGGGCGCGGCCCCCGACGCGATCGAGATCTGTTCATCACCGGCAACACTGACAAGCACGAGCGTCGGAGTGCCGGTGTTGGGCCTTCTGATGGCGAGGAGCGTCCCCGTCGCGGTGAAGCCCACGGGCTGGAGCAGAGGATCAAGCAGGCGCGGGGCGGTGGACGACGGACCGATGCCAGCGATCCAGGCTCCCTGCGCGCCGGGGGCGGACCGCAGGAAGGCGAGTTGGGTCCCATCCGGGGAGATGGCGGGGTCGCTCGATGCGCCGGTCACGCCCGGGAGCGGATACCGCGCCAGCACCACGGAGTCGGCAAGCTCGAGATGCTCCTCGTCGGACGTGCCGGCGACGTTGAGCACCAGCGCCTCACCGAGCGGGCTCCAGACCGCGGGCGCCACCAGAGGATCCCCCTCCGGAAGGTTGGTCAACATGCCGGTCGACGGGTTGAAGAATGTAATCCTGCCGGCTCGCGAGAACGCCAGTGTCGAGCCGTCGGGAGACCACGAGGGCAGCGACGAGTCCGCGAAGCTCGTGACCACTGAGCCGGTGGCGGCGTCGATCACCACGAGCACAGGCGCGGCTCCGTTGACAGTGGTATCCAGCTCGACCACCGCCATCCAATGTCCCCCCGATGAGAGTGCCGCGGCTCTGTAGGTGTAGAGCGGGTCGCCGTCGGCAGCGCTCCCACAGCCCGTGGCGTGCGAACAGCGGGGCGCGACGAGCACCGCCTCGGTCGAGATCGGCTCGCCCGGAGCCGCAGGCGCCAGCGGCGATACGAGCACGGTGGTCGCCCCTTCGTCCGCGGTGCCGGCGAGCACCACCACGTGAGGACCGGACGACATGCCGGCGGTTGTGAACGTCGAGGTCGACCCGGCAAGCAGCGGCTGATGGTCGCTGTCGGTGGCTGCTTTCGCGACCGTGAGCCGGTACGTGACGCCCGCCTGGAGGATTGCTCCCGGGAGCACGACGAAGCGGCTCGGGTCGCGCGTGTTCCGAACCACTCGCGTCCCTGGTACCGGCGGATCCAGCGTGATCGCCGCTTCGGTCGCGTCGTCGGCCATGGCGGTTGAGAAGCTGACCGCGATGGAGGAGTCGACCGGCACTCCCCTCGATCCATCCGGGGGCTGCATCGAGCGGATCACCGGCGCCGGTCCGGTGGTGATGTTCCAGTGGTGGTCGACGGAGTTCACGACGCCACTGGGATCGGTGATCCCACCAGCGAGCGTGAACGTGTACGACGTGCTCGGGGCGAAGATCGCGCGTGGATGGAGCAGGGTGAAGCCGGTGTCCCCCGAGAGCCAGACGATCCGGCAGGGGGCAAGAGGCCCCGCGCCGAAGGCGGCATCGAGATTGCAAGACGGGATGGGCCGGTTGACGGAGAAACGGTCCCGGACGGACGACCTGACCACCGCACGGTCGAACTCCACGGTGACCGGCGCGTCAGCGGCCACGCCCACGGCACCGCGGTTGGGGACCAGCTGGATGATCTGAGGCGGGCTGGTGAAGCAGCCGGAGAGCGTTGCGCACATAGCGGAAGCCAGCCCCAGAAGGGCGCCTCGGCGTGCGCCGAAGCCGATGCGGGCGAGCCCGGTTCGGCTAGTACGCGCGGTTGAGCGCGGCGTCGACGTCGATGGCTGCGATGTCGCCGTCGCCGCCCTTGACTTCGATGACCGACTCACGATCGGCGGCAAGCGAAGCCACCGCCGTCGTCGCCTTGTCGAGGGATCGCTGGGATTCGGTGTAGGTCCCGAGGATGTCGCCATCGTGGAGCAGGATGATCCCCGCCTCGTTCGGGGTTTGCACCACGACAGAGCCGCTCACGTGCTCCTCGGCGAGATATTCGAGCAGGGCCTCCAGATTCACGAAGCGGCCGAGCAGCCCGCTGTACAGGTATGGCGACGTGAACAGCTGCGCGAGCGCCGTCACCGTGTCGCTCTCGAGCTCGATGACGTCGATGACGCCGTCGCCCGCGTCCATATGCCGGCGGATTTGAAGGAACGCGTCCTCGCCCTCGACGGCAGTGCCATTGCTGCACAGGGCTTGAAGCGCCAAACCGTCGTTGAGGAGAATGACCCCGCTGTAGCCGTTGCCACTCAGGTTCACGTACCCGGTGTGGCGGTCGGACCGGAGTGTGCGCAGCAGGCGTGGAAAGTCGACGAAGGCGCTCTTCAAGCCTTCGTAGTGCGCGCGCCCGGACGGGAGCGGATATACACGCACCGGCGGCGGGCTGCCCGCGGCGCCACCGGGTGTGGCTGCCACGGGGCGGTCCGGCGACGCGGCCGGTGCGGTGGTGGGCGCCGGCGCCGGGGTGGCGGGCTCGTAGGACACCGGCACCGGAGCGGGCGCGTACGAGATGGGCTCAGGCGCAGGAATCGGGGTGAACTCGGGCGCGGGTGCTGGCTCCGGCTCGGGCTCCGGCGCGGGTGCCGAGCTGTACGCGTCGGCAGCGGCGGGCTCCGCAGCCGGCGTCGGCGCGACCGCGTAGGCAGGCTCTTCAACCGGCTCGGGAAGGCTCGCGGCGGGTGCGGGCGAGTACGTGTCCGGCGCGGAGTAGGCAGGTGTCGAGTCCGGCCAGGTGGAAGCACCCGTGGACGACGCCGCGGCAGGAGTCCGGCTTTCGGCAGCCGCGATCAGCTCGGCAGGGGAAGCCTTGATGGTCTCCTCAGCGGGAAGCTTGGCGCGCGGATCGAACTGGTAGGAGCCGTCGTCCCAGCCAAGCGCGTCGATGACGACTTCCTCGCCTTGTCCACCGGGTCCACTTGCGTGGAAGAGGTGTCCAAACAGGAAGTACAGCGAGGCGCTGTCGCCACCGTTGTCGATGGTCAGGGTGCCGGTTGCCCGCTCGGCTTGCATCGATTGCAGCAGCGTCGCGAGCCCGCCGTCATGAAGGGAACCCTGGGTCTGCACGGGTGCGGGTCTCCAGTTTTGTGAAGGAAGATCGTCTCAGCGGAGGCGGTCCGAATTGGAGTCGGCCCGTATAGTAGCAACCCTTCACCGTTCCGAACGAGGTTCGATACTCCAGAATGACGCGAACTCACTTCGAGGAATTGGTGTGGATGGACAGCAGGTACGCGTGCTCGTGGTCGATGACGACGCGTCCGTGCGCAGAGCCGTGCGCATCACCTGCGAGACCGAGGGGTACACCGTCCAGGAGGCGGATCGCGCCAGCGAGGCGCTAGCGCGCGTCGAGGTCTTCCATCCGGACGTCGTCGTCCTGGATATCGTGCTCCCCGATCTGTCGGGGTTCGACGTCTGCCGGGAGATACGCAGGGCGGGGTATCGCATGCCCGTGATCATCCTGAGCGCCAAGCACGACGAGATCGACGTGGTCCTCGGTCTGGAGATCGGTGCCGACGACTACATCTCCAAACCGTTCCGCTCCCGCGAGTTGCTGGCGCGGATCGCAGCCCATCTGCGCCGGGCAAAGGAGTTGCGGGGCGACGACAAGCCGGCTGATGGACGCCTGGTCTTCCGGGACCTCGTCATCGACACCGCGGAACGCCGTGTCACCCGCTCGGATCGAGACATCGTGCTCACCCACACCGAGTTCGACCTGCTCTCGTACCTGGCCTCGAACGCCGGCAAGGTGCTGTCGCGCGAACGGATCCTGAGCGCGGTCTGGGGCTACGAGCACCCCATCGAGACGCGCGTGATCGACGTCCACGTGCGCAATCTCCGGCGCAAGATCGAGCCCGACCCGGCTCAACCGCGGCACATCCTGGCCGTACCCGGCATTGGATACCGCTTCGCGGGGCTCAGACGCTGACGATCCTCGCGGATGTGAGGTGGCCGCAAAGTACACTCGGTATGGTGCGAACTCCTCCCATGCTCGATCCTCGCGAGCCCAGCGTTCAGAGCCCGCGAACCGACCCCGTGTCGGCCATCACCGTCGGGGCCCTCGCGGTAATCGCCGTCGCGCTCTTCGCGGCAGCCGTCCTGGCCACCTACACGTATTCAACGCCCAACGTGGAGCTCCCTCTGGTTATCGCGATCGCTCTGTGCTTCGTGGTGGTGCTTGGCGCCAACATCCTCCGGCTGGCGGTCCGCCACCTGCGCCCGGGGCGCTGACCGATGTCGGAACACCCCGGAGCCGGCCAGGCTGGTCCTGAGCCGGCAGGAGCAGACCGCCCGACGTTCCCGTCGTACGAGGAGTTCGCCTCCGACCTGCTCGAGGCGATCGACGCCACCGGGCTCAGCATCGAGGATGTCCGTCACCATCTCGAGCCCGGCCTCGGCGAACGTCGCTTCGAGTGCACGGTCCGCATCAACGGCGACCCTCCGCCGCGATACCACGTGCATGTGAGCTACACCTGGGATGCGCTCCTGACCTTCATCTCCGCGTACGGTCCGGGCGCCGATTGCGAGCTGTACCACGATGACGACGAGGCCCAGGACTGCCCGCACCAGCAGATCACCCCCCAGGCATTCGTCGACGTCGAAGCCGAGTTCGTGCTCGGCGACGGTGGGTACGAGCTCCACGACCTCGATGAGGTCGGGGGCTGGGTCGAGACCGTGCAGAATCTGCTGGGCAAGGCCTTCTCAGAGGACGACAAGCCGAGCGTCCACGTCGGCATCGCCGTCCTCGGCACCACCACCCTCGTCGAGAAGTTCACCGCCGAGCACTCGTGGTTCCTGGATTTCGAGAAGCAGCCCGACCTCGTGGCGCTGGCCAAGCAGATCGACACGGCGCTGAAGTTGGTTCCGCAGCTCGCTGACCGCCTGCCCATCTAGCGCTCTCGCGCCCGTGGGAAGGGCATGCCCTGCGGTGGGTACGGGTCGGAACGCCTTCGCCGTTCCGCCCCTCGCTCTCGCCCGGGGGGGTAGCCCGGGCTCCGAGACGACCCACCTCCGGGCACGCCCTTCCCACGAGCACGGCCGGTGGACGTTATGACGATCTCTCGTCGGGGAGCTCCTCGGGCGTAAACCCCGCTTCCGCGAGCAGCGCAAGCTCGAATGGACGACTCTTGATTTCCGGGTGGGGCACCGTGAGGCCCGGTTCCGCTACGTGGATCTCGCCGTGCTCGCCGAGCAGCAGGATGTCGGCGTCTGCGATGCGGGGTCCCCAGCGGTAGGTCGGTCGGCGGCCGGCGGCGATCTCTGCGACCTGAATATGGTCGAGCCAGCGGTCGGGGGACCATGGGTCCGGGCTGCGGAGGCGGACCACCTGGTTGTGGAAGTCTCCCTGTGCGGTGACGCCCACAGGGCGGGTGAGGATCTCCGACGAGGCCGCGGTGATTGAGACGCCGTTTGTGGTGAGCGCTTCTCGGAGGCGTCCAAGGTTGCGGCCTCGACTGCCCATGTTCGAGCCGAGGGATATCCAGGCGGTGTCTGTTGAGACGGCGTTGCTGGTCACCCGGTTGGGCCGGGGATTGGCAGGTGGCGGAGTGCGTCAGGCGTTCCACGGACGATCGCGTCGGCGGCGCGAAGCGCTCGGACGGTTTCGGCGACGTCGTGCACTCGAACCATGTGGGCACCTGCCTGGACCGAGAGCACTGCAAGCGCGAGGCTGGGCTCCAGTCTGTGGGCCTGATCCTTTTCTCCGATGAGCATCCCGGTGGTGGATTTCCGTGATGGGCCGATCAGGATGGCGTGGCCGAGGCCCGTCAACTCTCCGAGGCGCCGGATCAGCTCGAGGTTCTGCGCCGGGGTTTTCGCGAACCCGAAGCCGGGGTCGATGATCACCTGAGACGCGGGGATACCGGCGTTCTCGGCTATCGCCAGGCTTTCTCGCAGGCCGAGGCAGACGTCCTCCATCAGGTCGCCGTAGTCGGTGCCGTGCTGGTTGTGCATCGCGACAAGGCCGGTGCCAGGGTGTGCGGCGATCACGGCAGCCATGTGAGGATCGCCGCGGAGTCCCCAGACGTCGTTGACGATCACCGCTCCAGAGTCCAGCGCCGCCGATGCGACCTCGGCCTTGCGGGTGTCGATGCTGATCGGAACGGGGAGTTGGCCGGCGAGATCGCGGATCACGGGCAGCACCCGAGCCATCTCGACGTCCGCAGAAACCTCTTCCCTGGTCTTCGACGGCCTGGTGCTCTCACCTCCGATATCGACGATGTCGGCGCCTGACGCGGCCAGCGACCGAGCGCGCTTCACCGCTGCCGTCAGGTCGTCTCCCACCCCATCGCCGGAGAAGGAGTCCGGAGTGACGTTGAGGATCCCCATGACGAGCGTTCGTTTGCCGAACTCCAGACGATGACCGGGGACCTCGAGCGGTGGCGGGGGTGCGCCGCGCGCCATGAGCACCGACGCGATCGCGGCTCCGACGTCGCCGGCGTTGTCGCTCCACGCCGCCAGTTGCATGGGCAACGCCCCGGCGGTCATGAGCGGCATGAGCAGCAGGGCCTGATCGCCGTTCGGATTGCTCAGGACGTCGCCCCCGCCCTCGGCCACCAACCGCTCGATGACGCGGATCTGGTCCGAGCTCAGTCCGCGGAGCGCCAGCGCCTCGACGGCCCCACGCTTGGCGAGCACGGTGAGTTGTTCGGGTGGCAGGCCGAGGCGGAGCACCGCGTCCCGAAGCGCCTCGGCCGCCCGGGCAGCAGCGGCCGCACGTTGTACCGTGCGGCGGCCTGAGCGCTCTCCGCGCTCACGTCGCTCCCGCCGGCCGGGATGTCCGCCGGCTGCAGCTCGCCGGCCTCGCGCTTGGGCACCATCACGCGGCGCTTGAAGATGCACACGCGCTCTCCGCGCTGGTTGAACGCGCTCGTCTCGACGGTGATGATCCCGCGGTCGGGCTTGCTCGACGACTCGCGCTTGTCCAGAACGGTCGTCTCCGCATAGATCGTGTCGCCGTGGAACGTCGGGTTCTCGTGCTTGAGGGACTCGACCTCGAGGTTCGCGATCGCCTTGCCGCTGATGTCGGCGACGCTCATCCCGAGCGCGAGGCTGTACACCAGGTTGCCCACCACGACGTTGCGCTTGAACTCGGTCTTGGTCTCCGT
>CAWFUO010000014.1:0-17482 GCA_963819095.1 Candidatus Dormiibacterota bacterium | reverse complement strand
ACGAGTACAGCGACTGGGCGCGCATTCCGACCCGGGCGCCGAGCTCTCGCATTGCGAGGGCTCCCCGCAAGTTGGCACCGACCAGGTCCCATGCCGCGTCAAGGATCTCGCGGCGGGTTGCGGCATACCGCTCGGCGCGGCGGTCCCTGAGTGCGGGTTGGGCTGACATTGTCAGTTATATTGAACGCTGTCAGTCTCAAAGTCAAGCTCAGAATAGGTTTGCCCACGTGACGGCCGATGAGGAGGCGTGCCATGGAGAACGACGATGCTCTGGAACGGCTGGCCCCGTTCATCGGCAGATGGCAAGTCCAAGCATCGTTTGCGGCGGCATCCCCCGCGGAGGAAACAAGGCGGATGACCGCTCAGCGTCCACCACTTTCGAGTGGGCGCTGGGAGGTCGGTTCCTGATGCGACACGCGATCGCCCCGGATCCCGCTCCCAACAGTCTTGCGATCATCAGCGTCGATGCGGATCGCGAGACGTATGTCCAGCACTACTTCAACTCGCGCGGCGTCGTTCGGGTGTATGCGATGACGTTCACGGATGGCGTCTGGACGCTGCTTCGAGAAAGTCGCCGGACTTCTCCCCGCTCGACTTCTCGCAGCGATTCACCGGCACCTTCACTCATGACGGCGATTCGATCGCCGGGCGCTGGGAGACCTCGCGGGATGGGTCACCCTGGGAGCGCGACTTCGACCTTTCGTATTTCAGAATCCGATAGCCGGTTGGCGGCAGTCCGGAGTACAGCTTCTGCCCAGCAGCCAGCAAGAGGACGGTCGAGCCGCCCTCCTGCACCTCGGTGATGTCGTCGGCAACCAGGCCGTGCGCCTCGCGATGCACCGCAGCGGCCGCCTCTTTTGTTGGCGCCTCGACCAGGCAGAACACGGCGCCAGTGCCCTCGTTAAACCAGTACTTGACGTAGTTAGCCCCATGCTTCCCTTGCAGCTCCAGGTCGCGCTGGTGGGCGCCGGCGACTGCCTCCGCGGTCAGTCCGTCGACCTTGTGGTGGTGATCCATGTACAGCGGCATCGAGGTTCCTCCCGTGATCGCGATGAGCAGTACTTGCTGACCTGCCTCGGCAACAGTGCGCTTTTCGCCGGTCGATGAATGCTGGGCCTGCAGTTCAGTACCGCGGGCGTGGTAGTTCTTGACCCCTCATGGGGTCAGTCAGGGTGAGTTGAATCCGCCTTCGGGATCGCCGCCTGGAATGCTGTCGACCCATCCACCTATCCCGTCCGCGGGCTGACGGAATCGCCGGATCTCCCCTTCCAAGGTTGTGACCTCGTAATAGCGCGCGTCCTCACGCTTCACGCTCCGCGTCGGCAACTCTTGGCCCTTTTGGGTGAATGTGGGCACCGCGTCGACTTCGCCCCAAGATTCCCCCTCGACGTCGCCCTCCCCAGCACTCCATACCGTCACGCTGATCTCGTCACTCATGGGCGGGGATGGTAGACGCTCCCGCAGTGCTTCGGGGTGGTGCCGAGGAAGGGACTCGAACCCTTACAAGGTTGCCCTCACCAGCCCCTCAAGCTGGCGTGTCTACCAATTCCACCGCCGCGCACGCACGGGGGCCCGGCACGGCCCCAGGCCCGGCACGGCTCAGCCATTCTACAGGCGGATGGCGCAGGGCACCCGGCCTCGAGGCTGAGAATCCGGTGCGCCGGGTATGCGGATGCTCAGCAGGAGCAGCTCAGTGAGGATGGTCATGCCACATCACTTCGCGAGTGATCTGGGGCCTGGATGTCCCGCCCGGCTCCGACAGCCTCGAGCGGGAGCTTCGACAGCGCGCATCGACGGCAATCGCATCCTATAAGCTGGGGCCTGCCGGCGGTCGACGCTGGTGTTCTGCTTCACCATTCTCGCCGTCGCCGGGGTCCTCAGCGGGGGTCCCGATTTTCCCAGTTTCTCCCAATCGCGGTTTTTGAGGGGCTCGTGATGGCAGGCCTCTTCATCGCCTGCTTGATGCCCGCCGGTGTCGCCGCCGGATAAACACGACCTGATCGCGGCCCTGACGACGATCCGCCGCCGACACCGCCCCCCCTCCGACCCCATCGGTCTGGGTGCGCATGCTCGAGGACGCGAACATCCCTCCCCGATCCGGCAAGCGATGTTGAAGAGCGCGCACGGCGGGGAACTCGTGGGCGCCCACTCGCTGAAGATTGCATGGCGTCGGTTGACCGTGCGTGGCGGGTGTTACCCTCGCCCGTCGAATGCGACGCGTCCTGATACGAATCCTGTTCTCGTTTCTCATTGCCGTCACGGTGGTGCTCATCGCCGCTGTGGCGATCGCGAAACTGGTGCGCCTGATGCGCGGACCGTCACGAGGCGGCGGCCGACCTTGAAGCCGCCGAGATTGGCGGGGTACTGGCCGCTGATCCTGGTTGCGATTGCGGCGCTCACCGCCGGTCTGTCAGTGGTGGGGCGAGGCAAGGTCGGCGCCTGACAGCGTGGCATCCGCGCCGTTGCCTCAGCGTGGCGCGCGCCGCCAGATGGTCAGGGTTACCGGGACCCCTGGCATCGGGTCCAGGGCGCGGACCGGGACAGCATCGGTGTTCGTGAAAGTGTCATTCAGACGCGGTCAGCCTCGCCGGTGGATGGCGCACCGTCTCCGATGAGGGCAACCGTATCGCCGCCGTAGTCCGCGAGACATTCTCCGAGGCTCGAGAAAAGAGCGGCGGCCAGCAGAGGAAGGACCGTCCGATCAGCATAGCCCGTCAGCAGGTGTGGCGTCTCCGGCGATCACTTCGGTCCAGGTGGGGGTCGGTCCCGTGATAGCGGTTGGGGTGCTCTCCGTCGGGCGGTGCCTGGTCGAACGGCGACGATATCGACCCCGAGGGCGCGCAGGCAAAACGCCCAGTACCCGGTCCCGGCCCCCATCTCGACGAGCGGTCCAAGACCGCGCGATCGTCGCCAGAGCGACGGTTCGTCCGGAAAGACGTACGAATAGCGCTGCGCGAGAGCGTTAGAGCGCTTCCTCAGTGGGATCGTCCCCAGCAGCAGCGAGCAACTCCGCGAAGTTGTCGACGAGCGTCATCGGCAAGTCGCGCTCCTCCCCTTCCGGCACGAAAGTGCCCATGCCTCGAGCATCATGCTCTCTCTCCCCTCGCCCAGCACCGCCGTTACTCGTTGGGCAGAATTGACGGATCCAGTCGAGCGATGTCGTCGTTTTGGCCGAAGCTGTCACCAAACCAGAGCATCCCGTCGCTCCCGGTCGCGATCACCGACGGACTGGAATCGTCGATCGAGTAATCCGCAAGGCGCACACCGGTGGTGGAGAGCCTGACCACCGTCGCCCCAGCAGGCAGGCTATCGGTGGTCAGCCAGAGGTCGCCATCAGGGTTGCTCGAGATATTTTCCGGCGAGGCGAAGGGAATCGCGCTCACCATCCCAGACGTCGTGACCTTGACTAATACATCGTCGACGATCGCCCAGATCGCTCCGTCAGGTCCAGCGGTGATTGTCTGGTTGGCCCCGATGGGCCCCCCAAGATTCTCGGTGTGGGGCACCTCATATTCCGTGATGGCGCCCGATGCGGTCACGCGCCCGGCAGAGCTCCCCGGATCCTCACTGAACCAGATGTCGCCATCTGGTCCGACGGTCAAATCACCCGCGAGGTCGCTCGTGTCCGGCAAGGAGTACGTGGTAACCGCGCCGTGGACTGTCATCCTCGCGACGTACGACGAGGAAAGTTCCATGCCGGACACCTGGGCGCCACTGAACCAGAGCGCACCGTCAGGCCCCCAGGTGATGGCGTAGGCGATCCATGGAACGGGGAACTCACGCAGCAGAGTTCCCGTCAGGGTCCACTGTCCGATGTACGAGTTCATTGACACCATGCACATCGAGAGCCACAGAAACCCGTCACCAAACGTGAAGTCAGCCATGTCACCTGTGCTCGTCCACGGAAAAGACCAGCTTGTGACGACGCCGTCGGTGGTAATCCTGCCGAATTTGTTCGACCCCATCCCCGCGGTCGTGAACCACAGTGCCCCATCAGGCCCCAGGCGCAGATGGTCGACGAGGCTCCAGTCGGAGGCGGTGTTGTAGAGCGTGACTGCCGCTTGCGGCTCAGGCGAAGGCCTTGCTGTGGGCGAGCTTGTTGGCGCTGGTGAGGGGGTTGCTGCGGCGTGGCGCGGCGCGACGGTCGGAGTCGCGGTGGGCTGAGGCGGGGTCGTTGAGGCGACAGGGGCAGCAGTGCCGGCGGGGAGTGACGGCGCCGAGGCCACGAGCGGGATCGATGTCGAGAGTGCTGGCGCGGCTGTGGCTTTCGCGGTTGATGTGGCGGTTCGCGCCGCGGCACCACATGCCGCCACCGAGGCGAGCGCTGCGATGGCGAGCACCACGACCGGCGATTTCATCGTCCAGTCCATGCGGATTACCCACCCTGAGCAACGCTGCTCACGCCTTGCTGTTGAGCGATCGGCGTCAAGAGCCGTCCCTGTAGGGAGTAACGCTGCAATCCGTTGAGCGTTACTGCGTAGCACGATCGAGTTCCAGATATGGACTCAGGGGGTATGGACTGCGAGGACCGAGATGCGGCGGCCCTCTGTGCCGTCGGTCACCAGGTAACTTGCCGTGAGTTGATTGATCTCGGCGCCGTCCTCGCGTTGGCGCGAGAACATTCCCTGGAACAGAGCCGATGTGGCGTTGAGGACCGTGACCTCGGAGTTGAGGATTTCGCTGCGGTTGTAGGTCGCAGCTCGCATCCCATCCACCTGTTGCTGCAGCACCGCAACGACCTGGTCGCCGGTGGTCGGCGCGAAGAATCCGTCGTCGGTGGTGACGAGCAACGGAACGCCGAAATACTCGAGCAGGGAGCCCGTGTCCGCCTCGCCTCGCCCGCAGTTTGCGAAGGCCTCAAGGTATTGGGCGAACCACCGGCTGACGTCGTTGCTGTCCACGGGCACCGACCATACCGAGACAGCACCGCTCCCGCAAGCGCCTCTGGGCCGGGACGCCTGCATTTAACGTATCGTTGCGTCCGAAGCGATAGGGATTGCCAGAGGGGACTCGACCATGCACGCGACCAGACCACGGCGGTTTGCTTTGTCGGTGACGGCGCTTGCCGGACTTGTCGTAGCGGTCGGCGCCTCAGGCGGCGCGGCGGTTGGCGGCACGCACCCTGCGACTGCTGGACAAGGAGTTGCCAACCTCCTCAGCGAGACTGTCGGTGGTCCATACGCGGCCCCATCAGGGTTCGCGCCAACCCAGATCCGCAACACGTACGGGTTCAACGCCATGGGCAACGACGCGCACGGCAACCCCATCGACGGGCGGGGCCAGATCATCGGGATCGTGCTCTGGGACAGCGACGCCACGTTGCAATCGGACATGGCGGCATTCCTCAAGACCTATAGCTACCTCGAGCAGATGAACGGGCTGACCAAAACGCCTTGCGCCGTGAGCCACACGATCCACACAACTCCATGTTTTGAAGTGGCGTACGCGACCGGCACCAAGCCGCCGGCCATGAACGCGGGCGCCAAGGCCGAAGCATCGCTCGATGTCCAGTGGGCCCACGTCACGGCTGAGGGGGCCGACATCCTCTTCGTTGAGGCCGCGGGCGACACTGGAGCCCAGCTGCTGGTCGCTGTCGACAAGGCGGTGTCGATGGGCGCCAGTGTGGTGTCGATGTCGTGGGATCAGACCGGCATCAGCGCAGCCGACAACACACACTTCGACGCGTCGACGGCCGGGTTTGTCAGCGGCTCCGGAGACTTCGGATGCCCGGACAGCAGCGGCCAGGTGTATCCGTCGGGTTCCGCGGACGTGCTGTCGGTCGGCGGCACTGCCCTCACGATCAACGGCACGACATCGAGTTCAGGCCGCATGGGCACACAGCGGCGGGTACGCCAATTCCCAGGAACACCGACCGGGCTATCAGCTGAACTGGTCGTCTGATCCGGACCGGACGGACAACGACGTCGCATACAACGCAATCAACTATCCGATCGTGGATGGCGGTGTCTGGTTGAACGAGGCGGGCGTCTCGGCCGGAATTCCTCAGTGGGCCGGTTTGGTGGCGGACGCTGATCAAGCCCGGGCAGCGCTCGGCAAGTCGGTACTGGCCGCGAGCGGGCTGAATTCCGGCATGTACCTTGCGGCGAGCGATGCCGGCAAGCTGGCGGCCGGCAAGATCGACAAGGCCTTCTTCACCGACATCACCACGGGCTCAGCCGGGACGTCGGCCACATGCAAAGCCGCGAAGGGCTGGGACTGGACAACGGGTCTCGGCACTCCCAAGGCCAATGGCTTGGTGAGCGAACTCGCGGATATCTAGCGCCAAAGCCCGGGTGCCGAGGCCTATCTGAGGATCCGAGTTCCCGTGTGAGGCGGCGGCCAGCGGCAGAATCCACCGCCGTGTCACGCGAGTTTGCGACGACTTGGCGGTGTGACTCGGCGGCTTCGTCCCTGGGCCCGTATCCAGCCCCGCGTCTCGGGCGACTTAGTGGCATGGATCAGACGCCGTTGCGGCGTTCGTAACCCGGAGGACCTCCATTGCGCAGTCGCTCACGCCCCCGCGTCTTCACGACCGCCCTGCTGGTTGCGCTCTCGGGCGTGATCACGGGTGTCGCCGCGGCGGGTCACGTCGGCCCGTTCATGACACTCGGTATTCCGGCTCCGCACATTGTCTCAACGCAAGTGACGCTCGCGCCTGTGCGGGCGGACAGCCTGTATCCCACGCCAACTCGGCCGCCGGCCGTCCACGAGACCATCGTGGTCGCTGATCCTGCGAGCACCACGCCGCGCTCGGCGCCGCGACCGCCGGCGCCAACCCCGGAATCGACCGCCACGCCCGAGCCGAGCGCCAATCCCTCGCCGACCGCGAAGCCGTGCCACGGTGACGATTGCGGCGGCGGTGGTGGCGGGGACACCTGACGTGTCCCGCTACCTACCCGAGGATCGAGACAAGGCGATCCGCCGCGTGAGGTGGTGGACGCTCGGTGGCGCGTCCGGCGTCCTGGCGGTGACCGGGGCGTTGTCGGCGGTCAACGCAGCGGGTTTCACAGCGGCGGCTGGGCCGAGAACCCCGGCACCGCACGTGCCACCGATTCCGGGTGAGACGGCGCCCGTGCAGTCGGCGCCGCCAACGCCGGCGGTCATCGTCAGGGTCGTCCATGTCCCGGCGACGTCGGCCGGGGCCGCGTACCGCGGAGCGAGAGGTATCTCACCGCCTCGCAAAGCACCATCAGCGACATCGCCGGGATCCTCGGCACCACCGCCGGCACCGCCGCCACCCCCGCCACCGGTATGCCACTCGACTCCCACGCACCCATGTTGACGTCGGCGACATTTCGCGCAATGGGCACGACAACGGTCGTGGTTGTCGATGACCCGGAAGCACTGGCGACCGCAACAGCGGCAGCGCGGCAGGTGATCCACGCCGTCGACGCGACGTGCTCGCGTTTTCGGGAGGACTCCGAGATCTCGCGGCTCAACGGCCTCGCGGGCCGGGGACCGTTCCTAGTCTCGGAGATGCTCAACCACGTTGTCGGTGCGGTTCTCGATGCGGCCGCAGCCACCGATGGGCTGGTCGATCCGACCATCGGCAGGCTGATGGAGCGCATCGGGTACAGCGTGACGTTCACCGACCTTCCCTTGGATGGGCCTGCGATCGAGCTGGCGACTCGATCGGCGCCTGGATGGCGCAGCGTCGCCCACGATCGCGTCAACCGCAGGGTGACCCTCTCCGAAGGCACCGCCATCGACGTCGGTGCGGTCGGCAAAGCGTGGGCGGCGGACCGAGCTGCGGCTGCCGCAGCAAACGAGACTGGTGTCGGCGTCCTGGTGGCGTGCGGTGGCGACGTCGCTGTCTCCGGGTCCAGCCCGGCGGGTGGGTGGCGAGTTAGGGTTGCCGACTCAACCACGTCCGATATCTGGCAGGACGTCCACGTCTTCGATGGCGGTGTAGCGACCTCGGGGACGAGCAGTAGAACCTGGCGTCGCGGTGGCGAGACCCTCCACCACATCGTTGACCCGGCAACGGGACTCCCGGTGGACTCCCCCTGGGTGATGGCAAGCGTGGCGGCCGTCTCCTGCGCCGCCGCCAACGCCGCTGCGACCGCTGCCATTGTCCTCGGCGACAGCGCCCCAGCGTGGCTCGAGTCCTTCGAAGTTCCGGCGCGACTCGTCCGGCGTGATGGCTCCATCGTGCTCGTGGGTGGGTGGCCTGCGTGAGCTTGAGGTTCGACCGATGATCGCCGCGGCTGCGTCCGGCCCGAGCCCGCTCTGGTTCGCGACCCGTGCTGCCGGAATGATGACGCTGGTGTGCCTGACTGCCGTCGTGATCCTCGGAATCCTGACCTCGCTCCGAGTGACCCGGCAGCGGTCGCCTCGCTTCGTGACGGCGGCGCTGCACCGAAACTTCGCTCTGTTCACCGTCGTGCTGCTGGTGGCGCACATCGTGACCTCGGTCCTGGATCCGTTCGCTGGAATCCGGCCGGTGGACGCGCTGATCCCGTTCGCCGGGGCGTACCGCACGTTCTGGCTCGGTCTTGGCGTCATCGCCGCCGAGATACTCTTCGCGGTCACGATCACAAGCCTGCTGCGAGCGAGGATCGGTCCTCGTCTGTGGCGCTTTATCCACTGGGGCGCCTACGCATCATGGCCCGTTGCACTGGTTCATGGGCTCGGCACCGGGTCGGACGCGCAGGAGCCGTGGGCACTCGGCATCACCGCAGCATGCATGGCCGCGGTCCTTGCCAGCCTGGCACAGCGCCTGTTGACGGGCCGGCTGCGGACTGCGCCAGTGCGCCTTGCGGGTGCCGCCACGGTGGTGGCAGTCACCTATGCGATCTGCGCGTGGACCGTCGCCGGGCCGCTGCATCCCGGCTGGGCCATCACGGCCGGGACGCCATCGTCGATCGTGACGTCGAAGCCGATCCCCCCGCCGCTCCGCAGCGCGGCGCATGGATTCTCGGATGGACTTGTCGGTGTCATGAGGAAGACGTCGGGTGGTGTGGACATCGCCCTGCGTGACACCGTCGACACGGCGCTGACGCTGGTCGTCGTTCCCGCCGGGCCGGCGCAGACCCTGCCCCAGCTGACGGTGGCGCGCAGTGGCGCAACGGTCTGCGCCAACGTGCCCGCGCGTGTCGGAGTTTCAGTCTATGCTGTCTGCAACAGAACACGACTGGTTATCATGCTGTTCGGCACCGGGCCGTCGATCACAGGACGGCTGGTCACGTCAGGGCCGCTCGGATGACGGCAACCGCCATCCTTGGTCCGCCCGAGGCGTCACCGTGGCCGGGTGCGGACAGCGACAGCCCGCGCCTGCTCGCCGGACCGCCTCGCGCGTTCGGCGCTGAGCCGCTTGCCGAGCATCTCCGCCGCCTCGGACGGCGTCCGATCGGCGGCGAGTGGGTCCATGACGTGATCGAGCGCAGCGGGCTGCGCGGCCGTGGGGGGGCATGGTTCCCCACCCACCGCAAGTGGCGAGGCCTATACCGCCTCGCCCTCGAGCGGGGTCCGTCTGTGGTGGTGATCAACGCATCTGAAGGAGAGCCGCTCTCCGCCAAGGATCGATTCACCCTCGAACATCGGCCGCATCTGGTCATCGACGGCGCGTTGATCGCTGCCGAATCACTGCGTGCCGACGAGGTCGTGATGTACCTCTCTCGGCGCGCCGGCGCGAGACCCACGCGCTACGTCACGCCCTCGGCGAGCGCCGGCGCGAGGACACCCGGACGGCGCGCATCCGGATCGTTCATACGCAGCATCGTTATGTCGCAGGCGAGTTGTCGAGCGTGGTGCGCCGGATCAATGGCGGACCCGCCAAACCGTCATTCAGCCCACCGCACCCGTCGGAGCGCGGCGTGCTCGGCCGCCCCACCCTGGTGCAGAACGCCGAGACCATCGCGCACGTTGGACTGATCGCGCGTTACGGGGACGCATGGTTCCGCGAGCGGGGCACGCCGGCTACGCCAGGCACCGGCCTGGTCACCCTCACCGGCAACGTCGTGAAGCCCGGCGTATACGAGATCAACATCGGGTCATCGCTGGTCAGCGTGGTCGGCGCAGCGGGCGGCGCGCTCTCGGCGCCGGCGGGGATACTGATCGGCGGGTACTTCGGCACCTGGGTCGGGGCCGAGCGGGGCGCCGGAGCCATGCTCTGCCCTGAGGATGTGTCGCTTGGGTGTGGCGTGATCGGGATGCTCGGTCGTGACGGTTGTGGCGTCCGCGAGGCGGCAAGGATCGTTTGCTTCCTTGCCCGAGAAAGCGCTGGGCAATGCGGACCGTGCGTCCACGGGCTTCGAGCGGTCGCCGCGGCGATGACGCGCCTCGCAGCGGGCGAAGCCGACTGGGGCGACGTGGCGCGCATCCGTCGCTGGTCCGATCAGATCACCGGTCGTGGCGCTTGCAAACACCCCGATGGCGCCGTCAGCAACCTTCGCAGCGCGCTGGATGTGTTCGCTGCTGACATCGAGCGACATGTGGCTGGACATCCCTGCTCCGGGCTGGGCGTGACGCCCCTGCCTGCGCCACCGCGTTCGCCGTTCGGGTGGCGATGACCGATCCGAGACCCCGGCTCCGCGTCAACCCGATCCGTTGCGACGGCGCAGGATATTGCGCCGAGATCGTTCCGGAGCTCGTTCAACTGGACGACTGGGGCTATCCGGTTGTGTCGTCGGCACCCGTCGGCGACGCGCGCCTGGTTCGTCTGGCGGAGCGGGCGGTCAGAGAGTGCCCGAGGGTCGCATTAGAGCTTGCCCCTCGTCGCGATCGGAGCGGCTGACCTCACTCGTCGGGCGAAGGACTTTGCCCTGGACTGTGCGAGGGGCCACTGCCGTCGCCGCCGCTGCCGTCGTCGTCGCCTCCGTCGCCTGACGGCGATGGGCTGGCGTGGGCTGTGGTCGGGCTCTGAGTTTCCTCGCCATCGCCCCCGCCCGGCGCGGGATTCGTGCCCGCGGGGGTGTGGTCGTCGTCGGTCGGCTCCGGTGACGCGCTGGTTGGTGCAGGAGCCGGGGTCTTCGTCTCGAATTCGGATTCCTCGCTGACCAGGGTCGCCGCATCGAGCCGGTACCGTGCCCAGAGCGGCGATGCCTGACTGGTGAGGAGCTCCGAATATGCGGCGGCGAGCTCCTGGCCGGCATCGTCGAGGCTATGGACCGGGTTGATCCGCTCGCGCGCGTCGGCAAGGCTCTGTTCTGCGAATTCGAGGTGCAGCACCACGTCGTCCGAGCCGGGAAGCTTGAGCATCACGCCCTGACGAGCTTGCCGGACGAGGAACAGCGCCGACCCCGGCGGTGCGTTCCACCCAGCCGCCGCAACGCTCGCCGCCGCGATGATTGTTGCCGTCGACGCGATCAGGCCCGCCCGGCCGAAGCGCGGCCGGATGCCGAAGAAGCTGTGTGCGCGCGGGCGGGCAGCGACTGCGATCGCTTCGAGCATGGCGTCGTATGCGCGCTCGCGGGCGTGGCGGCGGGGCGCGCGGCGGCTGCTCTGGCGCCAGGCATCGAGTGAGGCCGAGAGCTGCGGGTCGATGATCGAGTTGGTCACGCCGCTCTCCGACGACTGAGTGCCCGGCGAAGTGATTCGAGGGCCCGGTGCTGCAAGGACTTGACAGCTCCAACGCTTCGCCGCGTCGTGGACGCCACCTCCTCGAGCGACTGATCGAGGACGAAGCGGCGGACAAGGATGTCCCGCTGGTCTTCGGTGAGCTCTGCCATTGCCGAGCGAACGCCGTCCGCCTCGAGGTTCGCCTCGGCGATCGCGCCGGGATCGCCGAGCGGAGGCGGTGCATCGAGCGTGAGTTCGCGCTGACGGCTGCTGCGACGGATGTGGTCGATCACCTTGTGGCGGCAGACGTGGAGGAACCACGCTTGCACGGAGGGCTCACTCCGTTCCCGTAGCGTCTTTATGGATGTCACGGCGGCTACAAACACTTCCTGCGTCACGTCCTCAGCTGCTGCCAGATCACCAAGGCGAGCGAGCGCGTACGCATGCACATCGGGGTAGAAACGCTCGAAAAGAGCGGTCCACCCCCGTGCCTCGCCACGCTGCGCGGCCTCTACCGCCTGGGCGAGGCTCGTCGTGCCTGGCAGGGTCGCGCCGTCCCTGTTGGTTTCATCAAAGAGCAAGTCGGCTCCACATGCCTCCGGGATACGGGTGACAGCGCCTGAGCATCGGATTGAGGCGTGGTCTTGTCATGCGAACGGGCGCCGGATCTGGCGTCGACCGTCGATGCGCAGGGCGGGCGACAGACCCCTTCAGTATCCCCGGCTGCCAGTCAGGGGCCGCCGCGGCGGCCTCGAGGATCGCGTCCTCCAATCACCGGAGGTGAGCGTACGTAAGAGGTCCATGGCCGGGCATCATCGCCGTTCGACGCCGGGAGCGCGGCAATAGTCGATGAACGTTCGCAGGCGTGTCACACGGAGCTGTCGGGTGACGGGCGAATCAGTACCGTATCCCGGCCATCGGGCAATCGCTCTCCAGGTGTCGATCGCTGACAAAAAGAAGGTCACCCCACTCCCATGTAGGAAGAAGAGCATTTTGGCTGCATGATCTCCACATGTCTCGACGGGAACGTCGGCTGCGGGGTCGATGGGGCCGAGGCACATGTCGCTCATCGTCGAGCGAAACCACCCGACGCGGCGTTGATCGCAGACAAGGAGGAATGCGTGCAAAGCCTGTTGACGCTTCCCATCCGAGCGCTTCCGTACACCTCCTGTAGGTATCAAGTAGCACACAGGTTCCAGTGCCCCTCGGAGACAACATCGACCGCATCGGCCACTGCTCGCCGAGCACGGAGTGTTGCTGCAGGCTGTGTCATGATGCCCGTCGAAATCGACCCTGTCGGGGATACGAGGTGAGAACAGTGCTTTCCGATGCGATGCTGGTTACGACTGTTGCGGTGACCGACCTTGACCGCTCGAAACGGTTCTTCAATGAGCAGGTTGGACTGGCGATAATCGAGGAAGCGCCGTACGCTATTCGTTTCGCTGCCGGCAAAGGGACGCAATTCTCGGTGCGGCGCGGGCAACCGAACGTCGGCCAGACCGTGGGGCACTTCGAGGTCGAGGACATCGAGAGCATCGTCCGCGATCTCACCGAGCGGGGAGTCACCTTCGAGGAATACGAGTTCACCGAAGACGACTAACTTCATCGCCCAGATCGGTCCCGCCCGTGGTGCATGGTTCAAGGACCCCGATGGGAACGTCTTCGGAGTGCGCGAGGGACCCGTTCCCGGCGTCGCCTGAGCGACTCAGCCGGGGGACGCGTGCTGCTGACGAATGGCGTCAGTTCGAGACGATGATCTCCCCGTCGTGCCACTCCGGATCGGACTCGAGGAGGGCACGCAGGCGCTCAAAGCGCGCGTTCTGCTCTGGCGTCGCACCGTTCGAGGTGTACGCCTCGCGGCTCTCCAAGACGCCGGCGATCCAGTACTCGCGCGGGTCCGAGTCGGCCCGGTACATATAGACCGCGCGCGACCCGGGGGCTCTCTCATTCACTACCTCTCCAGCGAGCTGTTCGAGTTGGCTCTCCTTGCCTTCATTGACACGCCAGCGCGAGATGGATCCGTACATCGCGGTCCTCATCAAGTTTGTGGTCGAGCCGCGCGAGTGTAGGTTCGGCAAAACAGACAATGCCCCGCACCAATCCGCCAACTTCCAGCCGCGGCAACTCCACAATCGTCGTTCTGAGGCCGCGACCCGCGGTTACGGGGTCGTGGCGAATTTCATGGTGCTTTCGACTATGAGGTCGAGGTCGGTCGTCAGGTCGGGTCCCGATCCCGTCCTGAAACCGTATGTGATGAAGCAGCGCCACCGTGTCGAGAGCAGGTGATAGGACACCTCGGTGGTGTCGGGGTACACCGCCCCCAACGGTCCCACGGCTCGCGTTCCAGGTACTCCATCGATCGTCACCGACGATATGGTCGTCGCGCCGTCGCTGCCGGGAGTTGGCAAAGCATCGTGATAGACAGGATCGTTGTAGCCACAACTGAAATACAGGACGCCGTCGGGCTCCTCGACCCCGGGATGGAGCTTCGTGGGGTCGGGACTGAACGACAGGCTGCCCTGAGCGTCATACACCTTGAACGTGGGTGGATACCGGAGGCTGTATCCGTCAGCGCTGCTCACCTCCGTCCAATCCGCCGTTTGATCGGGAGCGGCTGTCGGCGACGACGCGGTTGACGACGAGTTGACTGGCGTGGACGGCGGGGACGCTGACGCCGAGGGGAAGTCAGACGTGGATGGCCGGCTCAGGCCTGTCTGCGGGGTTTGACCCTGTCCTTGCCCGTTGCAGCCGGCGAGAAACACGGTTGCGGCCATGGCTCCCCAAACTCCAAACGTCCGAGAGATCTCCAAGCGTCTTGCTCCTTACCTGCGGTCCGTGGTCCCGGCCGAATGACAACCGGGCATCAGTAGAACTACACGGTGGAGAAACCGTTATGGAGCGGCGATTCAGCCGCTGAATAGGGAGTCCGGAGTGAGCGTGAAGAGAAGACAGATGCAGGGCAAGCATCCGGGTTTTGCGCCCTGCTAGAGGTTTCGCCTCGTGGGGGCGTGACCGGACAACCCAGTTACCAACGTTTCCTACCCCAGCGCCGTCGCGGTGGTTTCCCGAAAACACAGTCATGACATCCATCGCGTCACAATCGCCGCTGGGGCTCGGTCCGGCCACAGCTCGGCGTCCCCGCGGGTGGATGGCTCCGGCCACCTTACGTCTCGGCGTCGTACTCGGCGACGGTCGTCGCTGTACGCAACTGGAGATAGGCCGGCTGGCCGGGAGGAACGCCGTGACCCGTATCCAGCGGAAACATCTGCGATCTGCCGGAGAGTTTCCGCGTATACGATTTCCCGCCAACGGTCCACGTCATCGTAGCGCCGGCTGCGACCCTGCTCAGGGCCGAAAGCGGACCAGTCGTGGCGCTGGCGAATGAGAAGAAGCCGCCGCCTCCCCCGGTCATGTTCCAGTAGCAAACCTGGCCTCCGATCGGGACGTAGGTCAGCTGGTCGCCACAGGAACCATCGAGCGGCACGTTGATCCCGACCGAGCTGACCGTGAGGTGCCCTATAGGGATCGACGTCGGTGTCGGGGCGGCAGTCGGGGCCGGCGTGGGGCTGGGCGCGACGGTCGGGGTTGGCGTGGAGGTGGGCGTCGTCGGTGTTGTTAGCGGGATCGCTGTGGGCGTTGCGGTCGGCGGCGTCGCCGCGGCGCCACAGCCGGCAAGGAGCGCGGGGAGCAACATCGCAACCCAGATTGACGGTCTACGGAAGGTGGTAGCCAAGTCCGTCCTCGGACACGCGGCGCCGGTGGCCGGATCGATGGTGGAAAGCACGAGCGCACCGTAGCCGACCGCCCTTCGGGTTGCCTTAAGGTCGCCTGAAGGCGCCGCACGAGGTGTCGAATCCGCCCCAATGAACTTCGACGACATCATTGTCGGCGACGGCTCCGTCGGCTGTGTTCTCGCGGCTCGGTTAAGCGAGGTCGCTGGTCGCAAAGTGCTGCTGGTTGAGGCAGGCCCGGACCACGCAGATATCACGACGCTCCCCGCCGACGTCCGACCACGACTGAGGCTACACGGCCGACGAGGAACTTGACCGCGGGATCCAGGATCCCCGTGCCCGAATCATGGACGGCTGCTCGGCGACAAATGCATGCTTCGCCCAGCGGGGCGGTCACCGAGGCTCGTGGCTCGGTTCATGGCTTAGAGGGTCTGACCGTCGCTGACGCCTCGATCATGCCAACCCTACTGACTGGCACGGCGTGCCTGAATGTCCGAATCGATTATCCGCGCAGTTTTCGAAGACCAACCGGCCCTAGCGGTCGGAAACAAAAGAGAGATACCCGGCAACGACCTACTCTCCCACCCCGTTGCCAGGGCAGTACCATCGGCGCTGGTGGGCTTAACTGCTGTGTTCGGGATGGGAACAGGTGTTTCCCCACCGCTATGATCACCGGATATCTCTCTCATGACGAGTGAGAATGCGAGTTCTGGTCCACGGAAGCGCATGCGCTATCCGTCGGAGAATCCCAATGCGCTACTCGAGCGCTCTGCCAGGCGTTGCACTTTCCTGCGGCGCCACCCTTGGCGCCATCCCACTCGTCGCTGAAAAGTGGGATAGGAGGTCAAGCCCTCGACCGATTAGTACCGCTCAGCTCAAAAAGTCACCTCTCTTACACCCGCGGCCTATCAACCAGATGGTCTCTCTGGGGTCTTACCCGGTTATCCGGTGGGAGATCTTATCTTGGAGTGGGCTTCGCACTTAGATGCTTTCAGCGCTTATCCCATCCGGACATGGCTACCCAGCGATGCTCTTGGCAGAACAACTGGTGCACTAGCGGTCCGTCCAACCCGGTCCTCTCGTACTAAGGTCAGCTCTCCTCAAATCTCCTGCGCCCACAGCGGATACGATCCGAACTGTCTCACGACGTTCTAAACCCAGCTCGCGTACCGCTTTAATGGGCGAACAGCCCAACCCTTGGGACCTACTCCAGCCCCAGGATGCGACGAGCCGACATCGAGGTGCCAAACCTTGCCGTCGATGTGAACTCTTGGGCAAGATCAGCCTGTTATCCCCGGGGTAGCTTTTATCCGTTGAGCGACGACCTTTCCATTCAAAGTCGTCGGATCACTATGCCCGACTTTCGTCCCTGCTCGGCTTGTCGGCCTCACAGTCAAGCTCCCTTACGCCATTACACGCCAAGGCCTGATTTCCATCCAGGCTGAGGGAACCTTTGGGCGCCTCCGTTACCGTTTGGGAGGCGACCGCCCCAGTCAAACTACCCGCCTGCCACGGTCCCGACACCGGATAACGGCGCCGGTTAGAAATAAAATCCAGCAAGGCTGGTATTCCAAGGTTGACTCCACCGAACCTAGCGGCCCGACTTCACAGTCTCCCAGCTATCCTCTACATGCTGGACCCCATTGCAGTGGCAAGTTATAGTAAAGCTCCACGGGGTCTTTCCGTCCTGCTGCGGGTAACCTGTATCTTCACAGGTACTTCAGTTTCGCCGAGTACGTGGCCGAGACAGCGCCCATCTCGTTACGCCATTCGTGCGGGTCGGAACTTCATGTCTTCCCTCCATTACTGGAGGCACTGACTATAACTTCAAAGCCTCGTTAGACTTTGCCGGCGTATTGGCTGCCACAAGGATTGCATCACGCGTTTGTGATGCGGTGACAACCTTCGGCACATTGCCTCAGTCGATACAGGGTCAATCCAACTCGCGTTGGACGACTTCCCTCGGTATCACCCTCGCCAGCCGCACGCTGTCGTTCGGGCTTCACCGATATTAGCCGGTACGGGCTCGTTTATTCACTTACCCGACAAGGAATTTCGCTACCTTAGGACCGTTCATCGTTGTTGCTCCTCCAGGCGCCGGCCCAGAGTGGCTGGATTGGTTACCAGCTCTCATGGTCGCCCATGAGATCGGACCATCTCATCCCTCACAACGAGGGCCCGGCGTATGGCCTCTGAGGATTCTGCTCGCGCTGAGCAGTCTTTCCTGCTGATTGTCCGCACCCGTCGCATTG
>CAWFUO010000013.1:0-17776 GCA_963819095.1 Candidatus Dormiibacterota bacterium | reverse complement strand
GGACAGGCTCTCCGGCTTCTTGGTGTCCGGTGCGAGAGCACGGCCCGACTTCTGACGGTTCATGGCCCGCATGGCTCCGGGCCGCCCATCTCGATGCGGGCGGCGATCACCGGTTTGCCATGGCCTGGGCGATCGCGGCGGCGCTGGTCCCATCGGCAGGGGTGTCGTTGATCGACGGTGAAGACGCTGCTGCGGTCTCCTGACCCCGGCTTCTTCAGCGACCTCGCGGGCCTGCTGGCCTCCTGACGGTCAGCCCTCCAGGCGAAGCACCAGGTGAGGGCCGTCACACCGGCCTCGACCACCTTGAGCCGAGCGCAACCGCGATCGTGACCGGCAGCATGTCCGGCCCTCGACATATGCCTGCGCCCGGCGTGTGCTCCATGAAGCCGTCGCGCCAGCTCGATGCGCGTCCCAGGCTCGCGGACGACGCGGGCGAGGCTACTGCCCTGGATCCATCGCGAGGCGTTGCCGGGATAGGACATCAAAGCCGATGCGGGTCGGCTTCAAGCTCGCGGAGCAGGCGCGAACCAGCTCTCGTTGCGATCAGGAGGCGGATGCCGGTGTCGGTCCGCTCGGGCGCGAAGAACACGCCGGCAACATGAGGCCTGGCCTGGCCGGTCGTGGCGAGGGCGATCGTGTCGTAAGCACGCAGTGCCCAGAGCGCGCGCTCGAGGGCGAGCGGAGTCACCGTCGCGTCGCCGGCCTCGGACGCGGCGGAACTCATCGGAGCAGGCGGCTCAGACGCCGATCCGCAAAGACGCGTCCGCCGGTCTGGCACCCCGGGCAGTACTGGAACGAGCGTGAGGCCAGCGAGACCTCACGAACCGTATCGCCGCAGACAGGGCAGGGGAGACCGGTGCGGCCGTGAACCCGCATCGACTGCCGTTTGCCCTCCTTGAGCGACGCGGGGTCGGAGTTGACCGCGAGCGCTACAGCGGCGGTCAGCACTTCGCGAATCGCCACCGCGAGCCGCTCGTGCTCCTCGGCGCTCAACGCGTCGGCGTGACGGAACGGCGAGAGCTCGGCGGCGTGGAGGATCTCGTCGGAGTACGCGTTCCCGATCCCGGCGATGACCGCCTGGTCGGCGAGAACGCTCTTGAGGGTTCGGGCCGGTCTCGCAGGAGCACACCCAGCACGGCCGGGGATAACCCCGGGTCGAGCGCATCGATCCCAAGTCGAGCGATCCGGTGAACGTCGAACGGGTCGCGCACGACAGACACCGCCAGACGCTTGTCGGTCCCGTGCTCGGTGATCTCAGGCTGCCGCCATCCTCGAGCGTCAGGATCACCGCGAGCGGGCCACGCAGGGAAGGGCGGGCGTTGGTCGGCTTGTCGAGCAGCCCGATCCACCCTCCGCGAGCGAGATGCACGACGAGGTGCAGCGGCGGCAGCGTCAGATCGAGGAACTTGCCGCGGCGTCTGCAACCATCAAACGCCAGACCCTCGAGCGCGATCACCGGCGGGTCGAACGTCTTCAGCACCGCTACGGAGCGGACGGTGACCCGGCGACACCACCCGGCCGCGCAGCCGGGCGTCGAAGGACCGGCAGAGGGCCTCGACCTCGGGCAATTCAGGCATCGCGAGTGAAAGAATGCGCCGGGTGCCGAGAAGCGTGGCTGGTCCGCGTGCCGTCGGGCCGCGGCGGAGCCGTGCGCACGGGGCGGAGGATGTTCTCTGCGTGCCTCGATCGACCATCTTTCCGGATGGCGCGTGGCACGGCCTGGTCGCGCGCGGCCTCGAACGCGTGCTTCGAACGATCCACGCAACGTCGGAATACCGTCCGCGGGCTGAGATCCAGGACGACCCGGAGCTCCAGCAGATCATTCCGTACTGCGTTGTCCACCATCGTGACGACGAGACGTACCTGCTCACCCGCCGCCTCCGGCGCTCGAGTGAAAGCGCCTCCACCACCTGTACTCCCTCGGTATCGGTGGACATGTCAATCCCGGCGACGGGGAGGGCGAGGACCCGGTGGTGGGCGGCCTCCGTCGCGAGTGGGCCGAGGAGATCCGCTGCACGGCGCGGGCACGAGCAAGCCTTGTGGCGCTGCTCAACGACGACTCGAGCCCGGTATCGCGCGTGCATCTCGGCCTCGTCTTCCTGGTGGAGCCGGAGGACGGGATCGTCGAGGTTCGCGAGATCGAGAAGCTCGAGGGTGAATCGCTTTCACTTGAGGCGATGCGCCGCCACTACCTCAGCATGGAATCGTGGTCGCAGCTCGTCTATGACGACCTGGTTGCCGGCGCCCAGACTTGCGTGGACAAGAGCCCGCTGGTGGTCGACCTCGAACCCGAGCCGTGACCGCCACGGTGCCGCCGCGGCCCGCGTTCTTCATGACGCCGGACGACCTCTCAGCCTGGTTCGAGGCGAACCCGTCAGCGGTCGAGCTCTGGGTCGGATTGTGGAAGAAGGGCTTCGAACGCCCGGGCATCGCGTACCCGGAGGCGGTGGACGCGGCCCTCTGCAACGGGTGGATCGACAGCGTGATCAGGCGTGTCGATGAGGCCAGCTACATGGTCCGTTTCACGCCGCGGCGACCTCGGAGCAATTGGACCGAAGCCAACCTTCGCAGGGTCGATGAGTTGCGCGTGGCGGGGCGGCTGCGCCCCGGCGGTGAACACGCCGTCGCCGGCGCGCGGCGGCGTGAGCGGTGACCCTCCGTATACTCGGCCCTCAATGGCAACCACCGTTCGCGTGCCCGGACCGCTGCGCCGCCTGACCGGAGGCAGCGCCGAAGTCAGCGTCGAGGGCGAAACCGTCGGCGCCGTGCTCACCAACCTCGACGCAACCTATCCTGGCTTCCACGATCGTCTCTACGACGACTCCGGGAGCCTGCGGCAGTTCATCAACATCTATGTCAATGACTCCGATATCCGCTTCGCCCAGGGCCTCGAGACCCCCATCGCCGAGCGCGACGAGGTATCGATCGTCCCCGCCGTTGCCGGAGGTGGCGGTCGCCGCTGACCGTCCGCTGGATCTGCTGTCGCGATCGGCCGTGATCGCAGTGGCAATGTCAGGTGGGGTGGACTCGAGTGTCGCTGCCGCGCGTGTCGCCGCCACCGGTCTGCGCGCCTTCGGGATCACGCTCGCCATGTGGGCGGGCAGCGGCGAGGCGGTTCGCGATCGCGGGTGCTGCTCGATCGATGCGGTCGATGACGCCCGGCGAGTTGCCAACGCGCTCGCGCTGCCGCATTACGTCTGGAACCTCGAGCGCGACTTCGAGGAGGAGGTGGTGCGCGACTTCGAAGCCGGGTATGCGGCCGGCGTGACACCGAACCCTTGTGTCCGGTGCAACCAGCGCATCAAGTTCGGGGTGCTCCTCGAGCGCGCGCGCGCCGCGGGCGCGACGCATCTTGCCACCGGCCACTACGCGCGTACTGGCCGCCGAGGCTCGCTCGCGACGCTCCATCGGGCACGCGATGCGCGCCGCGATCAGGCTTACGTGCTGCACCGGCTCGATCAACGTCAGCTGCAGAGCGCCGTCTTTGCGCTTGGGGACTACGAGTTCGAAGGCAGGCGTCCGCGCCGAGGCGGCTGCACTCGGCCTGGGCACAGCGGAGAAGCCGGAGTCGCAGGACCTGTGCTTCGTCGACACCGATCTCCGCTCCGAGCTTCGAAACCGCCTTGCCGGACGCTTTTCCCCGGGCACCATCACCGACATCGAAGGCACCGTGATCGGTGAGCACGAGGGACTGCCATTCTTCACCGTCGGACAGCGCGCCGGGCTGGGCATTCCACCGGCACGACCCGACGCGGTCCCTCGCTACGTGATCGAGATCGTGCCGTCGACCAATACCCTCGTCGTCGGCCCTCGCGAGGCGCTCCGTCGAGCCCGCGTCGAGGCGTCCTCGTTTCGATGGATCGCGGGCTCCGCCTCGCCGCCGGGGACTGCGTGCGAGGCACAGCTGCGTGCCCACGGTGACGCGCACCCGGCGCAGATTGAGTTGAGCGGTGGTGACGCGGTGGTGATCCGGTTCACCACCCCCGTCGGCCAGGCCGCGCCCGGGCAGTCGGTGGTGCTGTATCGCGGTGACGAGGTTCTTGGAGGCGGCTTGATCCGCCGGGCAGCCTGAGGCGCCGCGGCGGTGCCCCCGACCCCGGAGCAGGTCGTCATCGGCATCTTGGCGGTCGTTCTCGGCTGTCTGGTCGTGACGGGATCGGCATACGCGGCGCGGCAGACGGGGAACTGGCTGTATTTCATCTGTACGCTCGGCAGCCTGGCGTTCGTCGCCGGCGTGATCGGGCAGCGGGTGTTTCCGACGTCCGCGGCAGTGGCGCGTTACGGAGCGGCGGCCTCCTCCTCGGCTCCCGGACCGTGGGACGCGGGCGTATCGCTCCCGCTGATCGGCATCCGGGTGACCCCGGTGGCGATCGCCGGGCTGCTGGTTGCGGCGGTGGGTCTGAGCCTGGTGCTGCTCTTCGAGCGAATCCCCGGCACGGTGCGTGCGAAGGCACCCACGCCGGCGTCGCGTCTTGAAGACGACGATTCGGTGTGAGCCCGCGCTGACTACAATGCCGCCCGCGCCCCTATGACCCCAAACGCAGTCGCGTTCTACGCCGTCGCCGTGCTCATCGTGCTTGCCGCCGGGGCCGCAGTTGGGCTTCCTTCACTGCGCCGTGCGGGCTACGCGGGTGCTGCCGTGATCGTGCTCCTCGCGATCCTCGAACTCATTTCGGGGGCGTACGCGCTCGCCGTCGTGCAGCTCGTGGTCCCCGGAATCGCCGTGGGGGTCGTCGTGCTCGTGCTCCGCCGCGAGGCGTACCGGGAGCTGCTCACCGCTCCGCCGATGCCGGAGCGCTTCTGGATCGCTGCGCCCATCGCGGTAGGCATCGCGGCGGTGCTCGTCGTGACCCTGGCAGTCGTCGGGACCGGTTGGGCCCCGACGGGAGACGTCGTTCGTCTGCTGAACGGCGCGGACCTGATCACGGTCCTGCACTACCGCACGCCGTACGCGCTTGCGATCGCGGTCGTGGCGGTCGCCATCACGGTGGGGGCGAGCCTCGTCATCGGACGGCGGAGCGCCGATGAACAGACCCTGGATCAGATGCTCCAGCAGCGCCGGCAGCGCGAGGAGCTTGCCCGCCGCAGGCGCGAGGATCGCGAACAAGGACGGCGGCGTCCGGCGAGGAACGACTCGTGACCGTCGGACCGGGGCAGTTCGCGGTGCTGAGCGCCGCCGTGTTCGCCATCGGCATCTACGGCGTACTGGCGCGCCGCCATCCACTTGGGGTTGCGATGGCGATCGGTCTGCTCTTCGCGGCACCGGCAATCGCGATGGTCGGATTCACGCATTCAGCCCCTGGTCCGATCGCGACGGGCGACGCGCTTGCCGCTTTCGCCATCGTGGCCGGGAGCTGCGTGTGCAGCCTCGGCTTCGCGTTGATCGTCCTGCTCTGGCGGCGGACCGGCCGCGCGGATATCGACGAGCTCGGCGACCTCGAGGGATAGGGCAATGGCCATCTACAACGCCGCGTGGGCGATTCCCTTCCTGCCACTGCTCGGAGCGCTGATGTCGCTCGGCGTGGAGACGCAGCGCCGGGCCGCTCAGCTGTGTGTCTTCTTCACCGGTCTGTCGTTTGTCGTTGCCGCGATCATCCTCGTCGTCCGGATGACGCACGCGACCGGCGCGCAGTTCGACTCCCTGCTGACCTTCTTCTCGATGAGTCCGCCCGAAGGGGCCATCTTCGCAACCCAGTTCCAGGCGCAGGTCGGCGTCCACGTTGATGCGCTCTCGGCAAGCTTCGCTGCCGCGATCGCGCTGGCGACGTTGCTGATCCAGGCATTTGGCGTGACCGCGATGCGCGGCGAGAACGGCTATCGCCGTTTCTTTTGCGGCTCGTCGGTGCTGGCCTTCTGCACTCTGGGCTTCGTGCTCAGCCCCAATCTGTTCGACTCGTTGCTCATGTGGGTGGGGGCGACCGCCTCGCTCTACATCCTGCTGTCGCTGTCATGGCAGCGCGCCGACATCGCGCGCCGCGCGATGCGCGCGGCGGTGGTGCTGACGGCAGGCGACATTGCGCTGACGCTCGGTGTCGTCTTCACGTGGATCAAATTCGGCGTCTTCTCGTCGTTGCTCCAGGCGCCCGCGGGACAGTCGGTCGCGGACCCGTTGTCGTTCAACGTGATTGGGCAGGGAGTCCTCGCGATCGTGCACCATTCGATAGCGAGCACCGGTCCGCGCGCGATCCTGGTCATGGGTATCGTGTTCCTGGTTGCCGCTGCGGTGCGCACCGCGCAGTTCCCCTTCACGGTCTGGCTCACCGACGCAGCCGCATCGGCCGCTCCGGTCATCGCGCTCGCCGCCGCGACTGTCGCGCCGCTCGGGCTCTACCTGGTCGCGCGCATCTATCCCGTCGTCGCTCACGCTCCGCGCGCGCTGCCGGTCATCGCGCTGCTCGGCGGGATCAGCGCCGCTCTCTCGGCGGCGACCGGGATCGCGCAGCGCAGCATCACGCGAATCGCCGCGTGCGCCGTCGCGGCGGAACTGGGGCTCGGGCTCGTCGCACTCGGCATGGGTGGGTACAGCGCCGGCCTGTTCGTCGCGCTGACGTCGGTGCTCTCGTCGACACTCCTGTTGCTGGCGGTGGGCAACCTCGTTCGCATCTACCGCACCGACGACCTCGCGGAGATGGGCGGCGCGTGGCAGAAGCTGCGCACCACCAGCATCGCGCTCGGGGTGTGGGCGGTGCTCGCCGGCGGCATCGGTTTCAGCGCGTACTACGCGCTCTCGTCGTCGCTCGGCGGCGTCGATCCCGCAGGTGGAACATTCAGCGGGATCGAGCGAGTGGTGGTGGTCATCGTCACCGTCATCGCCGCAGTCCTGATCGCCTTGCTCGCGGCTCGTCTGCTGCTCCAGGTGACGTCAGGCACCGTCACCCGCCGGCGTGGCTTTCAGCACGACCGCGTGGCAGATGTTGAGGGTGCACTGCGCCGGCCGCTGTGGCTCGGTGTCATCGCCGTGGTCGTTGTGGCGGTGCTCGGCCTGCCCGGCCTCGAGCCTTTCATGCGATTCGTTTTCTACGGCCGCCATCAGCAGGCGATCGGCCTCGACGGCACGGGCGCGCTGATCGCGCTCTTGACTCTCGTCGGTGGCTTCGGTGCCGCGTATGTCTGGTACGGGCCTGTTCGCCGGGCTGCTGCCCTTGCGGCGAGCGCCGTCCTGCCGCTGCGGATTGCGGCGGAGGGCTTCTACGTCGAGCGGTTCACCGAACTGGCGGCGCAGCCACTGCTGGCGGTCGCCGGCCGGGTGTCGAGCTTCGATGATCAGGTGGCCGCGCCCATCGAGACCTCGGTCGGCGACAGCGTCGAGTACGCTGCTGATGGGCTGGCGCTCGTTCGCAACGCTCGTTTCGCGCGGTATCTCGCCGGGAGTGTCGTCGTCATCGCCATCCTGGTGTTGCTGTCGGTGCTGGCCGCAACAGGGCATCTGTGGGTGCATCTGGCATGAACGTGATCCTCTCGACCATCATCTGGGCGCCCCTTCTCTTTGCGCTGATCGCCGTGTTCCTCCCCGAACGCAACGAGGAGCAACGCGCTCGGGTGCGAACCATCGCGCTCGCCGGCGCCGGGGTCAGCTTCTTCGTGACGACGTTCTTCGCGGTGCTCGGGCAGATCGGGCTGGGGGCAGGTGGCGGGCTCGCATCCGCGTACCAGGAGAATCACACGTGGTTCTGGAACTTCGTGTTCCAGGCGCACTACGACCTCGTGGCCGACGGCATCACACTCCCGCTGCTCGTGGTGGTCACAACGATCTTCGGATGCGCGATCTTTCACTCGTGGAAGGTGCACGAGCGTGTCCGGCTCTACGTGATCCTGATCCTGCTCGTCGAGACTGCCGTCAACGGTGTGCTCTGTTCATCGGACTTTGTGCTGTTCGCGATGTTCTGGGGCCTGCTCATCGTGCCGATGTACCTGCTCATCCGGATCTGGGGTGGCGACGGTGCGCGTCGCGCGGCCGCCTGGTTCGCCGGGTTCCAGACGGTGTCCCTCGGACTGATCATCGCTACCGCGGCCATCATCGTGGTGGAGGCGGGGACACGGACATCGGACATGGGCGCCGATCTCGCCACCTTCTCGAAGACCGCGGAGACAGTCGGATTCTGGCTCAGCTTCGTCGCGTTCGCGATCGCGATGGCAGTGTTCCCTGTGCACAACTGGATGATCGAGGCGCAGAGCAAGGCGAGCGCCGGGGTTGCCACGATTCTTTCCGGGACGATGCTGCTGCTCGGCGCCTACGGGATGATGCGCATCAGCCTGACCGTCTTCCCGGTACCCGCGCACTACTACTCATTCGTGATCACCGGGCTTGCGGTGGTGGGCGCGTTCTGGGGGAGCATCGGCGCGCTGCGGCAGGACGAGTTGCGCCGCTTCATCGGCTACATGAACGTCGCGCAGATGTCGCTCGTCCTGCTCGCGATCGGCGCGCAGACGTCGATCGCACTCGTCGGCGCGGTCTTGCTGCTCGCGGGCCAGGCATTCGGATCGGCGATCCTCACGCTGGTCAGTGGTGCCATCGAAGAGCGCACGCGGACGACAAGCATCCGGGCGATGGGCGGACTGGTCACACAGGCGCCGCGACTCGCCGGCTTCTATCTGGTGGCGGCGGCCAGTGTCATCGGCATTCCGCTGCTCGCCGGGTTCACCGGCGACCTCATGGTGTTCACCGGCTCGTTCCCGGAACACCGCATCGCCACGGTGCTGGTCATGGCCACCGTGATCGTGACCACCGGCGGGCTTCTGTGGGTCGCCAATCGCGTGTTCTTCGGGCCTGTTCGTGATCAGTTTGCTCGAGTGCGTGACGTGACGCTCCTCGACTTGACGGTGCTCATCCCGCTCGTCGCGGCGGTCGTGCTGTTCGGTGTGCGCGCAGGGGCGGTTGTCCCGGTGATCGCCAACGGCGTCCTCGAGATCACCAGCCGGATCACGGGAGCCTGACGACGCCGGTGGACTCCACGCACGCCATGACGCTCGCGCTCCTCCCCGAAACGATGCTCGTCGGAACCGCGGTCATCTCCGCGCTCGTCGCGCTGATCAGGCCCCGGCTCCGTCCGGACATCCACCGCTGGATCGCGTGCATCGGTCTGGTCGGGTCCCTGGTCGCATGCGCGTTGGTGCTCCTCGGCCTTCGCCATCTGGACTCCGGCATCGCTGTCAGCGTATTGAACGGTGGGTTCGTCGTTGACAGCTTCGCGCTGTTCGTGGCGATTCTCGCCTGCGTCGCGGCACTGATCACGTGCCTGATCAGCGATTCCGCCGTACGGATGATTCCGTCGCGATCGAGCGCTTTCTACGCGCTGATTCTCACGGCGACCGCAGCAGTGGAGGCGGTCGCGGCAGAGCGCGAGATGACGACGCTGTTCGTCTCGCTCTGTGCCGTGCTCATCTGCCTGGTTGCACTCGGTGCGCTGGTCAAGACCAATCCACGCGGCGCCGTCTCGTCTTTCGAACACCTCATCGAGGGAGGTGTCGGCCTCGCCGCGGTGGCATACGGTCTCGCGCTCTTCTATGGGACGACGCGCAGCACCAACCTCTCCGCGATGTCGGCGGCCGTGAGCGCCGCGCCGGGCGCCGTCGCGGCGGCGACAGCCCTGGTGGTGCTGGGCCTGTGCGGTTTGCTGGGCATCTTCCCGCTGCGGCAGTGGGTGGGACGCGTGGCGACGAATGTTCCCGCCGGGACCGCCGGATTCATCATCGCCACGAGCCTGATCGCCGGCGGCGCGGCGCTGGCACGCGTCACCATCTCGGGGCTCGGTCCGGAGGTCGACGTCTGGAGGTGGCTCGTCCCCATCGTCGCGGCGGTCGCGCTCGGTTACGCGTCGCTGAGCTCACTGCGAGAGACGACGCTCTCGCGGCTGATAGGGCAGCTGGTCAGCGTGCAGGCAGCGATGTTGCTTCTCGGGCTGCTTGCATTCAACACCGGTTCACGCGGCTTTCCGGCATACGGGAGCACCGCGTTCCTTGGCAGCCTCGGCATCACCGCCATCGCAATCCTCGCCTCGTTCGGCGTCCTCGCCATGCTCCAGGTCGCGGGCATCGGCGATTCGATCGACGACATGCGCGGTCTCGCGCATCGCTCGGCGCCTGCGGCGTTGCTCCTGACCGTGTCGGTGGGAACCCTCGCCGGTGTGCCCCCCCTGGCCGGGTTTCTCTCGCGGGTGCTGCTCGTCTCGAGCGCCGCAGATACGCACTATGGCTGGCTCGCGGTCGTGGCGATCGCGGCCACGCTGTTGACTGTGATCGCCGCCATCCGCCTCTTCGCGACGCTCTACGAGGATGCCGGCGACGAGGTGCCATTCACGCTCGGGGCAACCCCGCTCGTGTCGCGGGTCGTCGCGAGTGCTGCATGCATCGCCGGCATCGTCCTCGTGGTGCTGATCCAACCGCTGCTCGCGGTTGCGACAGCGGGAGCCGGAACACTGCGCTGACCGGCTGGGAACGCCGCCCGGGAGGAGTACCGCGGGACATGCCCGCGGTTGCGCTCGGCATGCTCACCCGAGCGGTGCGCACGCTCGGCCCTCTGCGAGCTCCGGCCGCAGCCGCGGTGGGAGCGGTCTGGTATGCGCGCCTCAGCCGGGAGGATCGGGTTCGCGCAGCGGCGAATCACCATCGCCTGCAGCCGCATCTCGATCATGCCGCCGCCGCCAGGCTCGCCCGGCGCTCGTATCAGGAATACGTCCGCATGATCGTGGACTCGATGTGGGCCGACCGGCTCGGTTCGGCGGAGGTCCTCGAGCACTTTCGCGTGATCGGAGCGGAACATCTCGACGTGGGCGAGCGCGGCTCGATGGTGGTGCTCCCGCATTTCGGCAACTGGGACATGGCCGCGAGCGCGTCCCTCGGCCTCGGCTTGCATCTCAGCACCGTGATGGCACCGGTCGTCTCACCCGGCATCACCGAGATGGTTGCGCTCTCGCGCGAACGCAAGGGGCTCGAGATCTTCACCGTGCGGCAGTCGGCGCGAGGATTGTTTCGTGCCCTGCGACGCGGACGGACGGTGGCGCTGATGCTCGATGTCCCTGAGGCGGGACCGACCGTCGTCGTGCCCTTTTGCGGGGGTCCGGTTCGGTGCAGCTCGGTGCCCGCGCGGCTGGCCGCAGTGACCGGCGCTGCGATCCTTCCCGTCACCTGCCGGCGAGACGGCTGGGGGTGGGTGCTCGAGATTCATCCGGCCGTGGACACCTCCGGTGACGACGCGGCGGTCACCGGTCATGTCGCAGCCTGCGTCGAGCCGGCCGTCCGCGCCCACCCCTACCAGTGGTACCCGTTCCACCACGTGTATGACGACCGGTGAACCGGCCCAGCTGAACCTGGCGGCCCTCGCGGCGCTCGAACGGGTCGGCGGCCCGGGACCGATCACGGCGACCGCTTGGGCACCAGGACGCTGCACGCTGCTGGGCGAGCACGTCGATTACGCCGGAGGTCAGGTGCTCTGCACCGCGGTGGACCTGGGGATCGCTGCCGCAGTTCGACGCAGCGAGACCGGGCGATACCTGGTTGCCAGTGGCGACACGGTCGTCACCCGTGCTGGCGCGGAACCGAATGGCGATGACGCGGATCGCGTGCTGGCGCCGGTTGTCGCGCTTCGGGAGCGCGGTGTCGATGTCCCGGCCGTCGAGGTGGGGATCGCGGCAACCCTTCCCGCCGGGGCCGGTCTCGGCTCATCGGCCGCGCTGATGGTTGCCACCGCCACTGCCATCCTTCGTCTGCTGGGACTCACGACGACGGCGAGCGATCTTGCAGCGGTGGCACTCGCCGCTGAGCGCGAGGTCCTCGGTATTCCGTGCGGTCCGCTCGACCAGCGCGCCGTCGTCGACTCGCCCGATGGGGGTGCGCTCTTGCTCGACTGCGCCACCGGTCGCGGGGAGCCGATTGCCTGGCCGTGGCCCGACGCGGTGCTGGCGGCTTGCGACACCGGCACGCACCACGACGTTGGCGGCGCGGAATACGGGCGCCGGCGCGAGGAGACCGAGCGGGGCCTCGCAATGGTCGGCGTAGCGACCTGCCAACAGTTGACCGACCCGGCCATCGATTCGGCCAGGCTCGAGCCGGCGATCCGGCGCCGCCTCTTGCACGTGATGGGGGAAAGCCGCCGCGCAGTCGAAGCCGGGGACGCCATGCGTCGAGCCGACCTCGCCGGCCTGGGCATCCTCATGTCGGCGAGCCATCGATCGCTACGCGATCTTCATGAGGTGAGCACGGCCGCGCTCGACGCGACGGTCAGCGCGGCCGATGCCGTCCCGGGCTGTTTCGGTGCTCGAATGGTAGGCGCCGGCTTCGGCGGCACGGTCGTGGCCCTCGTGACGCGGGAGAGCGCCGAGGCGTGCGAGCACGCAATGGCAGCCGCATGTGGCGGGACGCCGTTTCTTCTCCGGCCATCGCCAGGGGTGGCGCTCCTGTCGCCGGATGTAGTTCGGGGATAAACTCGTCGCCGCATGGCTGGCAACGCGGCTGCGGTGGCGAGCTGCGCCGCCGGATATCTGATCGGGTCGGTGCCGTTTGGCCTGATCGTGGGCAAGGCGGTCGGCGGTCTCGACGTCCGCGATTTCGGCAGCGGCAACATGGGCACCGCCAATGTGCTGCGCACGGTTGGAGCGAGAGCTGGTGCCATCACCTTCGCGCTCGATGTCGCCAAGGGTGCGGGAGCAGTTGGTATTGCTCGTCGGTGTGGCGCCGATCCGGCCGCCCAGGCGGCGGCGGGGCTGGCCGCCTGCATCGGTCACTCCTGGCCCGTCTTCGCGCGCTTCCGGGGTGGAAAGGCGGTTGCGACCGCGTTCGGCGGTCTCCTGATGGTGTCGCCCGAGGCCGCGGCATGGGCGACGGTCGGCGGCATCGGGGCGCTGGCGTTGAGCCGCACCATGTCGGTGGGATCGCTGACCGCCGCGGTCACGGCCACGCTGGGTGCCGGTCTGGAGAGCAGCCGCCGCCGCGACGCCGTGCCATTCGTCTTCACTGCGCTGGCATCGTCGCTGGTGGTCGTCCGGCATGCCCCGAACATCCGCCGTATCGCCCGGGGTGAGGAGCCGCGGCTGTCCGCCCGACTGTTTGGCGGTCGTCACTGACTCATCGACGGCTGCCGGCCGGGCGCTCCGTATGATCGGACGATGACGGGCGCTCCCAACCCCCACGTGCCCGCGGAGAGCGCGGTGGATCGGGTGAGTGCGGTGGCACGCGCTCTCACGAGTACCACGGCAGGCGTCGCCTCGCTGCAGGGCGAGGTCGTCCGCACCGCCGCAGCCATCGCGGGCGGCGGCGCCACCGCCGCGATCGCCCTGCGCGAGGGCCAACGCCTCAGCGTCAGGGTGTTCGATCCTCAGGCATCGACGCCGGCTGTTTTTGATGGTTGGGAGACTGAGGCCGACGTGGTCGCCGGAGTACGCGTCAGGCGGGTCGTCCCCGGTCGGGGCTCCCTCCTGGTGTTGCCCATGTCCTACGGGGGCGAGGTTGTGGGTGCGCTCGCCGTGATCTCGGAGTCGGATACGGCGACCTCCGATCCCGGCACCGAAGAGGTTTTGGCCATTCTTGCCGACAACGCAGCCGTGGCGATGGAGAACGCGCGGCTCTACGAGCTGGAGAAGGAGTCGGTCCGCCGTCTGCGTGAGCTCGACAGCATGAAGACCGACTTTCTCGGCACGGTGCAGCACGAGCTCCGCACCCCGCTCACCGCCATCCTCGGGCTCAGCGATCTCATCGAGATGTGCTGGGCGACGTGGGAGGACACGCCCAAGCTCGACGCCCTCCGCGACATCCAGGTGGCAGCCCGGAATCTCGATGGGATCGTCGAGACGATCATCGACTTCTCCATGGGCGACGGCGAGGAGGTCACGCTGGCGCTGGCCGATGTGCCCCTGGGCGACGCTGTCCGCTCCGCGATCACCGTTGTGGGGGAGCGGTACCGGGGCGGATTGCCGGTGCCGGCCAACGTCGACGTGGCGCCTGGGTTGGCGCTTCGCGCGGATCCCGATCGCCTCGGACAGGTGCTCCGGGCACTCATCGACAACGCCGTGAAGTTCAGCGACGGGCAGGGAGGCGTCATGGTTCGCGCAGCGCCGGCGGGACGGGGCGCCGTCCTGGTCGAGGTCGTCGATGAGGGGATCGGCATTCCGGCCGAGGACGTCCCGCGAATCTTCGAACGCTTCTATCAGGTTGACAACACCGCGACGCGGCGTTTCGGCGGCACCGGTATGGGGCTCGCCCTCGTCAAGCGACTCGTCGAGGCACATGGCGCGACGATCGAGGTCGAGACCCGGCTCGGGTCCGGCACCCGCCTGGCGCTCCGGTGGCCGGCAGGCGCCGGGGCCTCGACAGAGGTGGTCGCCGACGACCCGATCGCGTCCTCACTGCCGGTACAATGACCGTGGTCGCGCTAGGCGGGGCGTTAGCGGTGCCCTGTACCCGCAATCCGCTATAGCGGGGCTGAATTCCCCACCGAGGGGGCGCGTCATTGGGTCTGCTCCGGACGCGCCGGCGTTGACGACTGGGTCCCGCGCAGCTCGGGCCCGTGAACCCCGTCAGGTCCGGAAGGAAGCAGCGGTAAGCGGTCTCCCGGGGGTGCCGTGGGGACACCTGGTCTGAGCCGGTCGTACGGGTGAGCGCCGGTGGCGTGCCGACGACGTGGGGTGCGCGACTACCTCGTTTTGCCACGGCGGACCGCCGTGATTGGGACAATGCCGCCCGCCTCGAAACACTGTCGTCGAGCGTCCATCGTGGAGAACCAGTGAGCCTCGCCCTCTATCGCCGATACCGGCCGCAGCGCTTCGCCGACCTGGTTGGGCAGGAGGTGGTGGCGCGCACGCTGGTCAACGAGGTGCGATCCGGTGAGCTGGCCCACGGATACCTGTTCACCGGTGTCCGTGGGACCGGCAAGACCTCGACTGCTCGGATCCTGGCACGGGCCGTGAACTGCGACGCGCCTATCGACGGTGAGCCCGACAACGTATGCCCACCGTGCCTCGAGATCCTGAGCGGCGCCGCCGTCGACGTCCTCGAGATCGATGCGGCGAGCAACCGTGGCATCGACGAGATGCGCGACCTGCGCGACAAGGTGCGCTACCTGCCGGCGGTGCTGCGCCGCAAGGTCTACATCATCGACGAGGCGCACATGCTCACCACGGACGCGTGGAACGCATTTCTCAAGACGCTCGAGGAACCGCCTCCGCACGTGCTGTTCGTGCTTGCCACCACGGAGCCGCACAAAGTTCCGGAGACCGTGCGCTCGCGGGTACAGCGCTTCGACTTCCGGCGTGTGCCCGTGCCGGCGATCGAGCAGCTGCTCGCCAATGTCGCCCGGAAGGAGGACGACAACGTCGACGCCGACGCGATCGCCCTCCTTGCGACGGCGGCGCAAGGCAGCCTGCGAGACGCGCTGGTACTGCTCGAGCAGGCGCTCGGTGCGGGCGAGCGGCCGGTGACGGTCGCTGTCGCGAGGCGGTCGCTGGGACTGACCGATCCATCCACGCTGCACGCGCTGGTCACGTCGCTGGCCGGGGCTGACGCAGCGGGAACGCTCCGCGCCGCTGCAGCGGCCTTCGACGCCGGCGCCGATCCGCGCCAACTGTTTCGCGACGTCGCTCGGCTCGCTCGCGCGGCGGAGCTGGTCGCCCTCGGCTATCCGGAAGGTGCGCCGGTCGGTCCTGATGAGATTGCCCTGGTCAACGACCTCGCTGCCATCGCGCCGGCGGGATTGTGGCTGCGTCTGCTGGAGCTGGTTGCCGAGGCCGAGATGAACCTTCGCCAGTCGGTCGACGCCCGGCTGCTGGTTGAGGTGTGCCTGCTCCGCGCGCTGCGACCCCCGGCTGCCGACGGCGAGTTTGCCGCGGTATCGGCACTTGAAGCGCGAGTGTCGGCGCTGGAACGAGGCGGGGAGTGTCCGTCCCAGCGCCACGTCCCGTCCCGGCGACACCTTCCGTACCGCCGGTTGCCGCGGACGGCGGTCGTCCGAGGGCCGATGCGCGAGTGCTCGCAGCTCCCGCAGCCGTCGACGTTGTTGTGGCGCCGGCGACACCGGTGGTGCTTGACGAGCCTCCCTTCGAATCCGAGGTCGTCGTCGAGGCGATCGGCAGACGCGATCTCACCACCGTGGACGGCTGGAACGCGGAGTGGCCCGTTGCCATCGAGGCGGTGGCCCGTGCCAACAAGGGCCTGGCCGGGGTCCTGCGCGACTGCAAGGCGGTGGACGCCGGCGCGACCAGCGTCACCATCGGCACCAATGGCCGTTTCCACCACGAGCAGATCAGCGACCCGGAGAAGCGGCGGGTGATCGCCGAGGCGCTGTCTTCGATTGCCGGACACCCCGTCGAGGTGCTCACCCGATTCACCGGCGAGGAGCGCCCGCGCGGGCCATCCGGATCGGTCAGCGATATCACCCAGGCAGTGCTCGACACATTCGCCGGCAGCCGGGTCACGGCCACGCGCCTTCACGACGACACGAGGCTCGGAGCGCCACGATCGGCCAACGGTGCGTAGACTGCCCCAACGAGGTCCGAGATGAAGAACCAGCAGCAGATGATGAAGCAGCTCCAGCAGGTGCAGGCCCGCATGGCCAAGATGCAGGAGGAGCTCAACGACGTCACCGTCACCGGAACCGCCGGGGGCGGCGTGGTATCGATTACTGCGGACGGGCACCAGAAGATCCTCTCGGTCGCCATCGAGCCCGAGGCGCTCGAAGAGGGTGTGGAGTTGCTGTCCGACCTGGTGCTCGCCGCCTGCAATGACGCCTTGGACAAGTCGCGCGCGGCCGCGGCGGCCAACATGTCGCAGCTGACCGCCGGCCTGGGTCTTCCTCCCGGCCTGCTCTGACCAGCGGGCGGCGCGTGATGGTGGAGGCGGGACGTGCCACTCGTTCCTGAGGCCGTCGAACGGCTGGCCGCGGAGTTCGGGCGGCTGCCGGGCATCGGCCCGAAGACAGCCCAGCGCCTGACTTTTTATTGTCTCCGCGCGCCTGCCGAGATGCCCCAGCGATTGGCCGGCGCGCTCACGGACCTGCACACGCGGGTGCGGCCGTGCTCCCGGTGCTTTTTCATCGCCGACGGTCCGCTCTGCGCGATATGCACGGATGCGAAGCGCGATGGATCGTTGTTATGCGTTGTTGAGGAAGCGCTCGACGTGCTCGCAGTGGAACGGAGCGGGGAGTTCCACGGTCTCTATCACGTGCTGGGCGGCGCGCTGTCGCCGATGGACGGAGTTGGTCCAGACGAGCTCCGCATCCGAGAGCTCGAGGCCAGAGTTCGGCGAGGGTGAGATCCGCGAAGTGGTGATCGCCACCGACCCCGACGTCGAAGGCGAAGCCACCGCGTACTACGTCGCCGAGCGGCTGGCAAACCTCGGCGTCGCGATCTCGCGGCCGGCGCACGGGTTGCCCGCGGGATCCGACCTCGAGTATGCGGATGAGCTCACCATGGCGCGGGCTTTTGCGGGGCGTCGCGCGCTCTGATCAGCCGCGGGACCCGAGGTTCCTCAGCGCGCCGCTTAGCCGAGGTCGGCGTCCACCGGCGGATCGATCAGCTCGGCTTTGGGGAGCCGTTGGCGGGCGGTGACCCTGGCGACGATGACACGGCCGCATCGACGGCAGCGAGCCAGGGGGCGTCGAAAGAACACCTCGGCGCCGGCCTCGCGCTGATGGACGGGAACCGTGACCGGGACTAGGCAGTCGGCATGGCAGCTGGGACACACGAGCACAAGGCGCGACGGTGCCATGCGGCGCACGTGCCGTCTGTCCGCAAGGCGGCATTCGAAGCGAGTTGCCGGTTCGACTGGTGGGTGACGATGCGGGACAGGGGTC
>CAWFUO010000012.1:0-255918 GCA_963819095.1 Candidatus Dormiibacterota bacterium | reverse complement strand
GCCACTGCCGGCGCCGGTCGATGCGCCGCGGTGAGGAAGGCCATTCGAGTACGCGGTCGTCGCCAGGGACCCGCTGACAATCAGTCCGATGCCCAGGCTTAGTACGGCGGGAACCGCCCGGCTACTGCCAAGTCTCATGACAAACCCGCCCCCTGAAGCCCATCCTAGTTTCAGAGGGTACTCTCGGGGCACCGCTTTGCGTGGGGGCTATCGCAACCCCGCCCACCATGGTCTGCGCCGAGCCAAGGGCCGCACAAGATCGGGGTAGCGTGACTGTCGCGACGGCGGCTCGGCCGGTCTCCCATCTCTTGCACCGGTGACGCAAGGCGCTTTGCGCGGCCCGAATGGAGTGGCAGGCAGCCCTATCGGATCGGGTCAGGGTGTCAGGGTGATGTCCTGGGTGGTGGTGGCCGCTGACCGTGACCACGGTGGCGCTCGCGTAGTCCGTCCCCCCCAACCACTGGTTGGCGTAGCCCGGGGTGTTGGGCTCGACGTAGAGCTTGTAGCTGCCCGCGGGGAGGTTGATCGTGTAGGTCCCGCCCGCGCCCATCGTGGCCGCCCCGATGTAGGTGTACGTGGTCCCGTCGAAGGCGTACACCTGGGTCCCATTGAGGGGGGTCCCGTCACTCGCCTCGCACGATGCCCGACAGGGTGAACAGCGGGGCGCCGACCAGGGTGATGTCCTGGGTGGTGGTGGCGCTGACCGTGACCACGGTGGCGCTCGCGTAGTCCGACCCCCCCAACCACTGGTTGGCGTAGCCCGGGGTGTTGGGCTCGACGTAGAGCTTGTAGGTGCCCGCGGGGAGGTCGATCGTGTAGGTCCCGCCCGCGCCCATCGTGGCCGCCCCGATGTAGAGGTACGTGGTCCCGTCGAAGGCGTACACCTGGGTCCCATCGAGGGGGGTCCCGTCACTCGCCTGCACGACGCCCGACAGGGTGAACAGGGGCGCCGACCAGGGTGATGTCCTGGGTGGTGGTGGCGCTGACCGTGACCACGGTGGCGCTCGCGTAGTCCGACCCCCCCAACCACTGGTTGGCGTAGCCCGGGGTGTTGGGCTCGATGAAGAGCTTGTAGGTGCCCGCGGGGAGGTCGATCGTGTAGGTCCCGCCCGCGCCCATCGTGGCGGCCCCGATGTAGGTGGTACGTCGTCCCGTCGAAGGCGTACACCGGGGTCCCATTGAGGGGGGTCCCGTCACTCGCCTGCACGATGCCCGACAGGGTGAACAGCGGGGCGCCGACCAGGGTGATGTCCTGGGTGGTGGCGGCGCTGACCGTGACCGCGGTGGCGCTCGCGTAGTCCGACCCCCCGAACCACTGGTCGGCGTAGCCCGGGGTGTTGGGCTCGATGTAGAGCTTGTAGCTGCCCGCGGGGAGGTTGATCGTGTAGGTCCCGCCGGCGCCCATCGTGGCGGCCCCGATGTAGGTGGACGTGGTCCCGTCGAAGACGTACACGGCTGGGTCCCATCGAGGGGGGTCCCGTCACTCGCCCGCACGACGCCCGACAGGGTGACAGCGTGGCGCCGACCAGGGTGATGTCCTGGGTGGTGGTGGCGCTGACCGTGACCGCGGTGGCGCTCGCGTAGTCCGACCCCCCCAACCACTGGTCGGCGTAGCTCGGGGTGTTGGGCTCGATGTAGAGCTTGTAGCTGCCCGCGGGGAGGTTGATCGTGTAGGTCCCGCCGGCGCCCATCGTGGCCGCCCCGATGTAGATGGTACGTCGGTCCCGTCGAAGACGTACACCTGGGTCCCATCGAGGGGGGTCCCGTCACTCGCCCGCACGACGCCCGACAGGGTGAACGTGCCGACCAGGGTGATGTCCTGGGAGGTGGTGGCGCTGACCGTGATCGCGGTGGCGCTCGCGTAGTTCGACCCGCCGAACCACTGGTCGGCGTAGCTCGGGGTGTTGGGCTCGATGTAGAGCTTGTAGCTGCCCGCGGGGAGGTTGATCGTGTAGGTCCCGCCGGCGCCCATCGTGGCCGCCCCGATGTAGGCGGTACGTGGTCGCGTCGAAGGCGTACACGCTGGGTCCCATTGAGGGGGGTCCCGTCACTCGCCCGCACGACGCCCGACAGGGTGAACGGGTGCCGACCAGGGTGATGTCCTGGGTGGTGGTGGCGCTGACCGTGATCGCGGTGGCGCTCGCGTAGTCCGACCCGCCCAACCACTGGTCGGCGTAGCTCGGGGTGTTGGGCTCGATGTAGAGCTTGTAGCTGCCCGCGGGGAGGTCGATCGTGTAGGTCCCGCCGGAGCCCATCGTGGCCGCCCCGATGTAGGTGTACGTCGTCCCGTCGAAGACGTACACGGCGGTCCCATTGAGGGGGGTCCCGTCGCTCGCCCGCACGACGCCCGACAGGGTGAACGTCGTATGGCGCCGGGCGGAACGCCGCGACGACCATGTACCAGTCGCCGCCGACGCCGAGGGTGGCGTTCGCCGTCTGCGGGCCGGCGGCGCTCGAGAGGATGTCCTCGAGGTCCGAGGAAGCGCTGCCGTTCTGTGCGTCAACGACGTCGTTGATGTACGGAACGCTGTCACTCGACCCGGCGGTGATGTTGCCGGGTTGGCCCCCGGTGATCACCGCGCCGATGACCAGGTCTCCGGCCGCCACGGCTGCGGTGGGCCCCGCGCTGATGGCGGTGCCCTGATTGCTCTCGGCCACCACGGCTTGATCGAGTGCGTCGGTCGTGCTCACGCCTCGGAACTGGGCGACGACCTCCTGCAGGTACGCGCTCGGACCGGCGGGGATCGTCACCGTGATGGTGATGCCGTTCGGAGCTGCCTTGGAGTTCTGAACGTACTCGAGAGCGATATCGCCGGTGCCCTGGAAGCTTTCCGTGGCTGACGACCGGGTCCAGGCTCCGTTGACATTGTCGGAGACCTGCACCTGCCCCGGCACGTTGAACTGGCCGTACCAGCCCATCAAGAGATCACCTGCCAGGACGGGCTTGGGCAGGACGATTTGCAGCGAGGTCTGTGGCGCGCCCACCGAACCCGCCGAGCCCTGGATGAACTCCGGCGAGTTCGCCGGCGTTGTGACGCTCAGTGCGGCGGACGGAGCGGAGTGCTGTCCGGTGCCGTTGAACGCGTCCACCTTGTAGGAGTACCCGTCGAGGCTGCCGTCGAGAGGTCGATGAAGGTGGTGCTGCTGGACGCCGTGATGCCGATGCTCACGCCATCGCGATACACGGTGTACCCCGTCACCGCGGTGTCAGCGTCGGACGCAGCGGACCAGCTGAGCGCCACCCGCGTCGTTGCGACGCTCGGGGCGCTCAGGCCGGTCGGCACCGTGGGCGCTGTTGTGGTCCCGGCTGGAAGCTGACGGAACACCACCGTGGCTGCATACCAGTCGCCTGACACTCCCAAGGTCGCGGGGCCGTGCTGCGGCCCGGCCACAGGAGACGTGATGTCCTGCTCGTACGCGGAACCGTTGCTGGTCTGGGCCCGCGGAGTGAACGCCACGCCCTGGCTGCTCCCCGGGGTGATGGTCTCCGTGCCAGAAGCATCGATCAGCGCCGCGCTGTAGACGAGTTCGGTTGCATCGGCTGCGCCCGTCAAGCCGGTGTCGATGCTCGTACTGATCGCACGTGCGGTCGTCATCTGGTCGAGCGCGCCCGCGACGGCCATGTCGGAGTACTCCGCGACAACTCCCGTCAGATAGCCGGTGCCAGAGGCGCTGGCCACGGTGATCGTGACCCCGGACGGAGACGCCTTGCTGTTCTCCTTGTAGTACAGGGCGATATCGCCGGTGTCGTTCTGGAACGCGAGCGACGACGGTCCACGCCTCCACGCTCCGTTGACGTTGTCGGAGACCTGCAGCGTCCCGGTCGCGCCGTTGTAGAGGGAGAACCACCCCACCAACAGGTCGCCGGCCCCCACCGCTTTCGTCAGTGGCATGGTGGTGGACGCCACCTGCGATCCGGTGGTCACCGTGTTGCCCTGCACAAAGGCGATGCTCGGCGGCGGCGTCGCGGGGGTGGTCACCGGGAGCGGCGGTGATGACGGGGGAGACGTCTGGGCGGCGCCGTTCGTCGCCGTCACCGTGTAGCTGTAGGCCGTCGAGGGCGCCACGGTGGTGTCGTTGTACCCCGTGGTCGCTGTCGTGCCGATCTGCACACCGTTGCGATAGACCGTGTACCCGGTCACCGGCACGTTGTCGGTCGAGGCCGTCCAGCTCAGGGTCACATCGGACGACGTCACTGTCGGCGCCGCGACGTTGGTCGGGGCCGCGGGAGCCACGGCGCCCGGCGGTAGCGGCAGGAAGGCGGCTGCCACCGCATACCAATCTGTCGCGGTGGTCAGGGTCGCTGTGCCGTTCTGGGGCCCGGCGGTGGCGGAGGTGATGTCCTCCGCGTACGCCGACCCGCTGTCCGCGCTTGCGGCGCGTGGTGTAGGCAACGCCGTTGCTGGTGCCCGGGGTGATCGCCTCCCGGCGACCCTCCGGTGATCGAGCGCGCCGAACACCAGGTCGCCGGCGGCGACCGGCGCAGTCGCCCCGCTGTCGACCGCCGTGCTGTTGCCTGACGCCACCGCCATCTGGTCGAGCGGTGCGCTCAGGGCCACGCCGGAATACTCCGCCACCGCGCCCGCGATGTACGCCGCCGCCGGCGCTGTGACGGTGATGGTCAGACCTGAAGCAGCCTGGCTGTTTGCAAGGTAGTAGAGCGCGATGTCACCGGCGCCGGCGAAAGTCAGCGCCGATGGTCCACGCGTCCATGCGCCGTTGACGCTGTCCGAGACCGTGACCTGTCCCGACGCGTTGTACTCGGAGAACCAGCCCACCAGAAGATCGCCGCTGCCGATCGGACTGCTCAACGTCATCGGAACCGACACGACCTTGGACCCCGTCGAGATGGCGGTCCCCTGGATAAATGTGATGCCCTGCCGCCCTGGCCGGTGTGGCGTTGAACACCGATACGACGGCAGAAGCGCCGACCACGGAGAGAACCGTCGCGGCCATGACCGCTTTGGACGGCAGGTTCATTCGCGGCCGAGCCTGCGAGCGCGTCCCTCTGGTCGGATGTTGGATCGCGGCCACGCCGCAGAACGATGAGCGCTGGAGCACGTCTCATGGACAGATGCACCAGTCGTAGACCGCCTACGACATCCGCATCATCCAGCCCGCACAGAGCAGCGGGCTGCCCGGAGCCGAAACCAAGTCAGATCGCAGGGATCTGACAGCCATCCTTGCCACGGAGGCGTTACGAGACCCCGGGAGAGCGACCGCGACGGCATGCTCCAGCAGCCGCCGGCCAGGGCGCGGCGTCGATCGATGGTAACCGCAGCTTGAATGGACTGTTGCGGTTGGGTAACAGACGGCGTGACACGGCGCGGGACGCCGCGCGCTCGAACGCCGCGACGGCTCTAGGTTGGTCGTCGGCGGGCGTGACCAGCATGAGCGCCGGGCGGTGATAGCCCATCGGCTTCAGCGCCTTCGCGGTCGCCTCAAGGAGACAGCGCAATGAGAGCAAGCCCACGCAGGGTCCTTGGCCTGAGCGTACTGCTGGTCGTCGCCAGCCTTACAGTGGGACTCCTCGCCGAGAGTTCGCCGACACTGGTTTCGGCACAGTTGGCCTCTCACCACCATCGCCATCCGACCCCGACACCAACGCTGACCGCCACGCCATCGCCGTCACCCACATCGACTCCAACCGCGACCATCACGCCAACCGGGGTGCCCTCGTCCACCCCAACAGCCCCGGCTACAGCGCCCGCGACGCCGTCGGCGACTCCATCCGCCACGCCGGCGCCGTCACCGTGGCCTGCCACCAGCCTCCACTTCACCGCCAACGGCAACCTCAGCGCGTCAGGGGAGTACGTGCCCCAGCTCGATGGCTTCAACCTGGCCGACGTCAGCTCACTGGCGGAGGTCAACGCGCTGCCAATGGGCGTTCGAGGTCTGGTCTGGCTGGGCACCTGCGCAGGAGCCACGAGCAGCTTCGATTCAACGGTTGATGCCTTCGTCGGCAATGCCAAGTTGTTCGGTTTCTACGTGATGGACGAACCAGACATCTCGTCGTGCTCGGCTGCGAATCTGAAGGCTGAGGACGACTGGATTCACTCCCATGTACCCGGAGCCCGAGCCTTCGCTGTCCTTGAGAACCAGTCGGCGGCCGTCGATCCGTCCTACGGCTGGTATACCCCGGTCAACTCCGACCTCGATCTGGTCGGGCTTGACCCCTATCCGGTGCGCTCCGAACTGAGCAGTCCGGACTTCGCCGAGATCAGCCTGCGTGTGTCCGCGGCGACGGCCGCGGGATGGCCGGTGAGTTCGCTCGTTCCGGTCTATCAGACGTTCGGCGGCGGTACGGAGACGGACGACGCCGGTGGACACTGGGTGCTGCCGACGGCCCCACAGGAAGACACGATGCTGGCCGACTGGGCGGCCGTCGTGCCCACTCCGGTCTTCGACTACGCGTACTCCTGGGGCGCACAGGACGGTGATATGGCGCTGAGCCAGGTGGCGCCGCTGCAGGCCGTCTTCCTGGCGAAGAACACCGGAACCTGACGGATTGGCCTGCGGGCCACTTCCGTCCCTCTGTGACAGCCGAGGCGGACTATTTTCGAACAGGCCGCCGTCTGGATGTCATGCGGGTGTACGCGGCCACATGTCGATCAATGACGTCGCTCGGCGTTGTCATCACACGACATCCGCATCATCCAGCCCGCATGGTCACAGGGCCATTCGGCCTGCATCCGACCGCCCCGGTTCCCCAGGCTCGGCAGGTTCCACGCGCACATGTCTGAAACCCCCGGCGGCTTCCTCACGGTGGAGCAGCGCCACCGCCTCGAGCCGGGAGTGAACCTCCAGCTTGGCGAGGACGTTCTGGATGTGCGTGCGTGCCGTGGAGTAGCTGACACCCAACGCCAGCGCGAGCGCGCCGGTGCCGTGACCGAGCGCCAGTAGCCGCAGGGCATCTCGCTCGCGCGGCGTGAGGTCGCTGATACCGCGCTGCGGACCCCGAAGGATCCGACGAGCGGTCATGCCGCTGAAGCGTATGGGGACGCGAGTTCGGGGAGCCCCGTTCATCAGCCTGGCAAGCGTGGCGCTGACGTTTTCCAGGCCCTGCTCTTTGGAGATGACCCCGGTGACACCGGCCGCCAGCACCTGTTCGAGCAGGCGCGGATCTTCGGCTCCGTACAGCACGACGACGCGGGTCTCGGGATGCGCGCGCTGCATGGTCTGCAGTGCGGCGAGCCCGCGCTCATCGCCGTATTCGAGTTCCAGGAGGCATGCACCCGTCGGCTGAGCCGAGACAGCTTCGACGGCCTCCTCGGGTGAGGCGACGAGCCACACGTCGTGTCCCAGCGTCTCCAGCACGTGGGCAAACGACTCTGCGAAGAGGCGGTGTCGATCGCAAAAGACAATTCTCACGAGCGTCGCCCCGGCGCGCGGCCGCGATCGCGCAGCCGGCGACCGGGCGCGGCACTGTGCCCCGCCGCATGACGGATAGCCTCGTTCGCGCCGGCCTTGATGAACTCCGTAAACGGTTCACACCCCTCCTAGATTGGACGCGCGTCCGATGCCACGGCGTTAACGGTCAAGTTAGGGATCCCCCCCTGCCACATCGTTCGTGCCCCCGCCGAACGATTCGCGCTTGGCGACCCTTACGCCGGTTCTGTGACGTTGGGTCCCAGGTTGCTGTGGTAGTTAACGAGCAATTAAAGGCACTGCGAAGCATGGCAGGTTCCTCATGCATTTGCAGCACCGCGGCCCGACCTCGGGACGGCAACGGGACCCGGACGCGGCGCTGACCTGCAGATGCTGTATCCGTCTACATCGTCTGCGGTAGACCATGCGGGGGTAGAGCCCTCCGCGCCTCGGTCGTCCTGCAATTGAGGGAGGGTGACCTCATGCAGGCGCCGGTTGTTGACCTTGACGGCTGTGGTCAATGGTTGCGCGGTGAGTGGGTTGCGGGTTCTCATCGTGGATGGACAGCCGCTGGTCGGCGAAGCCATGGCGATGAGGCTGACTGTCGAGCAGGGGATACTTGTGCTCGGCACCGCGACCGACGCTGCCCAGGCGGTCATGGCCGTTCAGGTGATGCGTCCTGATGTCGTGCTGGTGGGGGTCCTTCCCAACGGGGTGGTTGCGTCCGAGATGACGCGGATGCTTCGCGAAGCACTGCCCAGCGTTCGGGTCGTGGTGATCGGTATCAACGATGACCCTCGAGCGGTCTGCGACTGCCTGTCGGAAGGCGCGCACTCCTGGTTATCGCTGGACACATCGACGCCGACGCTCGTGCAGGCGATCAACGAGGCGATGTTGGACGAGATCCACCTGCCGCCCCGGTTGCTCACGCCCGTCATTCGGGAGCTCCAGGCGCGCCGCTCCGATCGCGACGAGAACGGGGCGCGGCTGGAGAAGCTCAGCGACCGCGAGCGGATCGTCCTCGATTGCATGGTCGCCGGCCTCGACCGCGATGCCATCGCGCGCCGCCTCGGTGTCAGCCACAACACGGTGCGTACGCACACGCAGAACTGCTACGCGAAGCTCGGGGTGCATTCGAGCCTGGAGGCGGTGCATGTCGCATTCCGCTGCGGCATCCGCCCGCTGGTGCTCGGATCGGGGGCTTCCCGTCCTGTGCCTGGCGCGGAGAGCGCCTACGTCAAACGGGTGAGGGTGGCCTCATCTGCACTGCCGATGCGCGTGGTCGCCGGCGCCTACAAAATCGAAGAGAGCCGCAAGTAGCGTTCAGGGGGTCGCAGGGAAACGGGGATGGAAATCAGTGAGGCGGCGAAGCGCATCTTCCGCGCCCGTGGCCTGGTCATCCTCGCGTTCCTGCTGACCGGCCTCGTCGCCGGATTCGGCGTCCACAAGGTTCTCGAGACCAAAACGTACACCGCGTCGGCGCGTGTCGTCCTGAGCGGGAGCGTGCCCCAGAACTCTGACTGGGCGGCGGCCCTGGCAGGGACAGTCCAGGGAATCGTGACGAGTCCTGCAGAGCTCAGCAAAGCGCTCGCCGAAGCCGGCGCCACACGGGACATCGTGAAGTTCACCAAAGATGTCGACACGCAGTCGCTGAGCAGCTCGAGCGTGCTCGCGCTGTCGGTCACGGACCCCAGCGCGGGCGTGGCAACCGCTGTGGCCAACACGCTGGCCACGGACGCGGTTGCGACGCTGAATGCGCAAGCGCAACAGCCGAGCGAGGCGTTGTTGAGCGAGCTCCAGGCTCAGATCGACCCTCTCGCCTCTGAGATCGCCGCCATCGGCTCGGAGCTCTCAGGGGCTCGGTCGAGTGCCGAAGTCACGGCGTTGCTGGCGCAGCGCACCGACCTTTCACAGCAGATGACCGCGCTGATCACGAAGCAGGCGGACATCGAACAGCAGATGGTGCAGAACCAGGGTGCGAGCGTGGTCGCGCCGGCGACGCGGCCGGACGTTGCTGATCCATCACGGCTGCCGCTGGATCTCATCCTCGGCGCCCTCGCCAGCCTCATCCTCGGCATCGGCCTGGCCGTGATCCTGGAAACGATGCGACCCACGCTCGTGGGTCGCCTGGCGATCGAGCGAGCGCTCGGAGCGCCCGTGTTCGGCGTCCTCAATGCGGACGCGAGCGCGCGAGGCGATCTCAGCGCACTCATCGGACGCCTCCACCGCGCGGCCGAGCGAGCCAGGGCGTCGACGGTTGTGCTCTGGAGCCCGGATGAGGACTTGAGTGACGTCGCACGACGCCTGCAGGGAACGAAACCGTCCGTCGTCCGACCGGTCAGGCCCTCGTTGACCGTGCGCGCAGCAGTGCCCGGAGAGCCGTTGAATCCACGCTGGGCGTTGGTGCTGGTCGTGCCCCCGATGGTGCCGCTGCGCACGATCGAGCAGGCGGAGGAGCTTCGCACCGACGAGGGACTGACACTGCTTGGCGCCATCATCGCGCCCCGCAAGCGGCGCACGCCGTGGAGCCGGCAGCGGAGCCCAGTCGCGATACCGGAAACCACGCAGGTCGAGGAGACGGAAGAGCAGCCCTCGGCGGTGCTGGTGTCATGACGGTCACCGTCGCGGCGCCGCAATCGACGTCAGTCCCATTCTGCGTGGTCGACATCACGCCTGAGGCGCGAGCGGCCGCCGTGCGCGCCCTGGCCGGGGGATGGGTGACCACCGGGCCGGAGGTCGCGGCATTCGAGAGCGAGTTCGCAGCGCTGGTGGGCGCTCGCCATGCGGTGGCGGTCTCGTCGTGCACCGCGGGACTCCAACTGGCCTTGCGCGCTCTCGAGCTTCCCCCCGGCGCGCGCGTGCTCACGCCGTCGATGACCTTCGCCGGTGCGGTGCACGCGATTCTGCAGGCTGGGTTGCAACCGGTCCTCGTTGATGTCGATCCAGAGACGCTGATGCCGGCGCCGGAGCACGTCGCGGCCGCATCTGAGCGCGGTGACCGGCCGAGCGCGATGGTGGTGCTGCATTTCGCGGGAGCGCCGGCGGGGATCTTCGCGCTGGCAGACGCGGCGCGTCTGCCCATGGAAGCCGTGGTCGAGGACGCCGCACACGCGCTGTGGACGCGAGTGGGGGAGCGCAACGTCGGCACGCTGTCCGGGGCAACCTGTTTCAGCTTCTACGCGACCAAGAATCTCCCGCTGGGCGAAGGCGGCATGGTCACGACCGACAACGATCGAACTGCCGCATACCTCCGCAGCGCGCGACTGCATGGCATGAGCAAGGACGCGTGGCGGCGGTATCTCCCAGGTGGGACCTGGCGTTACGACATCGAGATCGCCGGCATCAAGGCGAACATGACCGACGTCACCGCCGCCATGGGCCGGGTGCAACTGTTGTCTCTCGCGACGTGGCAGCGTCGACGCGAGGAGATAGCGGCGCGCTATCGTCGCGCGCTCGCGCACCTCCCCGGCATCCGCGTGCCGGACGAGCCCGCCGAGGGCCGCCACGCGTGGCACCTGTTCGTCGTGCAGGTCGAGCGCACGCCTGATGTCAGTCGTGACACGGTCGCGGCGCATCTCGACGAAGTTGGGATCGGGTTCTCGGTGCACTTCATCCCCGTGCATCACCTCCGTTATTTCCGCGAGCTGCTGGGCGATCACGCGGGGTTGCTCCCGGGAACGGACGAGGCTGCCGATCGCGTGCTTTCCCTGCCCATGCATCCGCGCCTCACCGACGCCGACATCGACCGGGTCTGCGAAGCAGTGGCCGACGCGGTGAGGGCGCCGCGATGATCGAGCTGCAGGGCCGCCCCGAGCTGGCTCCACGCGTCCGTGCGGCCAACCTTCGCACGCTGTTGATCGGCGCCGGCGAGGCCGGACGGGCGATGGCCACAGCGCTCCGGCGGATACCCGACTATGGCCTGACGCCGATCGGCTTCCTCGACAACTCCAGACGGCGGCACGTTGCGGGCCTGCCGGTCATGGGGACGATCAGCGACATGGCTGAGGTCGCGGTGGCGAACAACGTGGATGTGGCGGTCGTGACCATCCCGTCGTTGGCACCGCGGCGGATCGCCGCGATCGCCGCCCGGGCGCACTCCGTTGGTCTGCTGGTCCGCTTCCTGCCGTCCTTTGTTTCCGCGCTCGAGCGCGATGTGCGCATCTCCGATCTGCGCAGCATTCGCGTCGACGCGCTGCTCGGTCGTGACGAGGTGCACGTGATACGTTCGTCGTCGCGCTCAGTGGTCGCCGGGCGCCGTGTCCTGGTAACCGGAGCCGGCGGGTCCATCGGCAGCGAACTCTGCCGCCAGATCGACCACTTCGGTCCTGCCGCGCTGTACATGCTGGATCACGACGAGTCCAACCTGCACCGGCTGCAGCTCGAGTTGCGCGGGCACGGTCTGCTGGATTCGGACGACATCATCATCGCGGACATCCGCGACCGCGGCCGGTTGCGGCAGCTGTTCGAGGACCTCAGACCGGAGGTCGTGTTTCACGCCGCAGCGCACAAGCATCTCCCGCTCCTCGAACGCCACCCGTGCGAGGGCGTGAAATCGAATGTGGCCGGGACGCACAACCTCATCGAGGCCGCGGTTGCGGCGGGGGTGGGGCGCGTCATCGTCATCTCGACCGACAAGGCGGCCGATCCCAGCTCGGTGCTGGGCGCGACCAAGCGCCTTGCCGAGATGGTCGTTCGCCACTACGAGGGGCGGGGCACGCTCATCGCCTCGGTTCGCTTCGGCAACGTGCTCGGCAGCCGCGGCTCGCTCCTCTCGGTGCTGGCGTCTCAGATCGAGAGAGGCGAGGACGTCACGATCACGCACCCGGACGTGACCCGCTTCTTCATGACCGTCGAAGAGGCGGTTGGGCTGGTCCTGGAAGCGGCGGTGATGGCCTGCTCCGGTGAGGTCTTTGTCCTGGACATGGGCGAGCCGGTGCACATCGTCGATCTGGTGCGCAACTACACCGAGCAGCTGCACTGCAATGCCGACGTCGTGATTCGCTTCACGGGGCTGCGTCCCGGCGAGAAGCTGGATGAGGCGCTGGTCAGCGAAAACGAGGACCGCGTCCCGACGGCGCATCCCAGGATCTGGAACTCGCGTGCGAACATCGATCTGCCCAGCGACTTCGAGTGTGCGCTGCAGCAGCTCTATGCGGCCGCCGCGGAGAACCACGTCGCGGAGGTGCGCCGTATCCTCGCGGCGCTGGTGCCCGGCTATCGGCCCACTGCGGGCGATCCGGCGGCCGCGCTGGCTGCGTACCCGGACGACTGGTAGATGCGCGCCGTCGTCAGCACCGCCGGCATTCGGGTCGGAGTGGAGTGCGAGCTGCGGTGGGTGGCCCAGTTGCTGTCGGAATGCTGCGGCGACACGCTCGTCCTCGATCCGGCTTCGACAGCGGACCCCGCCGAGCTGTCCGTCAGCATCGAGAGCTCGAAGGATCCATTCGATATCTCCGGATTGGCGCCGCTGTCGCGTTCCGCATGGGCGGGTGCGGGTGAGCTCGTCATGCGCGACGTGTGCACGTCGGGCTTCGACCTGCGATTGAGACTGCATGAGGGACGTCCCCGGATGACGTACCGCTGGCGGCCGCCGCCCGCGACACGGGCCGCATCCATGGCGCTGCGTTCGCGCTTCTATCTCCTGGCACGCGCCGCGCTGCTCCAGTATCCGGCGATGTGGTGGGCGGCGACGCGCGGCGCGGTGCCGCTGCACGCTGCGGTCCTGAGCGTCGACGGCGTCGCTCTCTTGATCGCCGGTCCTGCAGGTGTCGGCAAGACCACCTTGCTCATGCGCGAGCTGCAACAGGGTGGCATCGCCACCTCCGACAACCTCAGTGTCAGCGACGGCCACCACTGCTGGGGCGTGGTGGAGCCGGTTCGCGTCGAGGGAGTCGCCGGCAGGCGGACGACCCACGGCCGGCACGAGACGTCGCTGCCGCACCGCGTCGAGTGTCTGATCCCCGACGCCATCGTCGTGCTCCGGCGAAGCATCGATGGCGCGTTGGCGGTGGCGCGCTGCAGCTCGAGCGACGCTGAGCGCTCGCTCGCGGGTGGCACGTACATGGCGGGAGAGCTGCGCCGGTACTGGGCATTCGCGGCAACCCTCGCCACTGCGACCGCGCTCGGCCCGGCACACCCGGCAATCAGCGAGACGTGCGCCGGACTGAGCCGGCGGCTCTCGTGCATCGAGGTGAGCCTCCCGCTGCAACTGCGACATTCGCCTCCACGAGGCGCTCGAGGCTGTGGAGAGTTCGACGTGGGCTTGACGCTGGTCCCCCCGCGCGCCACGCGATTGGACGCGGATCCGCATCCAAGCCGCTGGACGCCGTCGGTCTTCGAAAGCAGCGACACGCCGGCCGACGCTGCGCTCGTCGAGCGTCTGGAGCAGAGCGTGCGCGGCATGGACCTTGCAGCGCCGCCGGTTGTGCTCCCCGACTTCCATCACAAGCGCAACGTCGAGATGCCGTCGAGCATCGCGATAGCGACCCGGGACACCATCCGTCCGACGCTGACGAGTGCAGCTGTCAACTGCGGCATGGCGCTGATGGCCTTCGATGCCGACCAACCTTCAGAGCGGGCGATCATCGAATTCTTCAGCCTCGTACGCGAGCGGTTGCCGGATCCCCCCGGCAACCGGCGGGACCTGACGTCGCGCGAGGTCGTGCGCTGCGCACTCGACGGCGCCCGCTTTGCCGCCGACCGGTTCGACATCAACCGAGCCGACCTCGATCGCATCGAAGAGGGAGGCCGGCTGGATCTCGAGGCGTACGGAGGCATCGACCGTGCGCGCCGGCAGCTTCCCTGGCTGCTCATGCAGCTCTCGCGGTTCCGGTTCGGCAACATCGGCCCCAGCAACCACTTCATCGAACTGCAGCGCGTCGAGGAAATCTATGAGCCCGCCATCGCCGAGAGGTTGGGGATCACCGCGGGGCAGCTGACGTTGCAGTACCACGGTGGAGGAGGGATTCTCACGGGTGCGGTCGGACGGCTCTTCGGCCGCCGGATCGACTACCCGCGGAAGCACCGGGTGATCATGGCGTTGCAGAAACCCCTCTATCACCTGGCCTCAGCGGGTTCGGTTGAAGACGTGCGGACCCGCCTCGCTCTCTACTTTCGCGATGGGTGCCCTCCTGTGCCGCGCCACGGGCCCGAGGGGGAGCGGCTCCTTCTCGCCAACGCGCTGGCGATGAACTACGGGTTCGCCTTCCGCTTGGCGACGTATGCCGCGCTCCGTGGCATCGCGCGCGAGGTCCTGGGAATCAACAGCGACCGGCTCATCGTCGACTCGCCGCATGAACTCGATGTATGAGGAGGACTTCAACGGTGAGAGCGTCGTCATGCACCGCCACAATTCGTCGCGGGCGTTCCCTGCGTCGAAGATGGCACAGCACCCGGTGTTCGCCACCACCGGTCAGCCCGTGCTGTTGCCCGGTACCAACCGCACATCCTCATTTCTGTGTGTCGCGGCTGAGGACGCTGCTGCCTCCCTCAACACCACATGCCATGGCACCGGCACGATCATCGCCAGCTTCGAGCAGCGCGGGCTCTCGGCTGCTGATCCTCAAGGCCGATCAACGCTGAGGTTTCGCTATGACACATCGGCTCCCGAACGGGTGCCGCACCTTGATGACCGCGGTGTCGGCGAAGGGCTCGACATCCTGATGCGCAACGGCATCGTGCGCCCGGTGGCACGAATGCGGCCGATCGCGGGGATGAATTGAAGACGGAGGGGGCGTGGGCAACGCGCTATCAGGTGCTGGCCTCGCCCGATTCGGTGGTCGTCGATGTCCCCCGTAGCCGGCACGGCCGCCGCGCTGCAGCCGCTTCGCTGCGCGCATTGCCCGCAGGGCGTGGTGTTGTGCTGCGCGGGAGCAGCGCATCGGTGCATGAGGTTGCCCGTGCTGCGCGCGTGCGGATCGTGCGCGAGTTGATCGCGCTCCCTTCCGCCACCACGCCGGCATACCTCGTCGACGACCATGCCGCACCACTCACGTTGCTGTGCAGCGAGTTGCTGAGCGTTCCCCCAGGGTTGGTACGGCTCGCCGGCCCGGCAGGGATGCTGCTCCGTGTCGGCGCGATCGCAGCCCGGTCGAGACTGGCCCGACACCTGCTCCACTCGCGGATCGCAGTTGGTTGGCGCCTATGAGCGCCGCAGTGGCGGCGGTGAGCACATCCCGCCGCGACATCCTGGATATCGTCGGCGACCCCACCGTGCGTCTGGCGGTGCTCGGCGCATCGCGTGATCCCAACGGCAAGGTGACCGTGCTCGTCCTGCCCGACGCGCCGCGATCGCCGCGGTGGGCGATCAAGGTGCCGACGACGGCCGCCGGTGCAGCCGCGGTGGCGCGGGAGCGGCACATGCTGGAAGCGCTGCACAGCTTGAGCTCGAGCGTGATCGAGACGACCGTGCCATTCCCCGTCGAGTCTGTCAGCGCCGCCGGTCTCGACGCCATGGTGTTGACGCTCCTCCCGGGAACGCCGATGACGACGCTGTACCACCGCTGGGGCCACACGCGATCGCATCACCGCGTCGCGCGCGACCTCGGCGCGGTCGCCGAGTGGCTGAAGCGTCTGCAACACGAGACCTCCGACGGCAGCGCGCACGTGGAGATGGACAACGGCGTGATCGAGCGTCTGACGCACCGTTTCGGCGACGCGCCCGAACTGGCGGAGGTCGTTGCCCGGGTCGACCGCGCGTGCGCGATTCTTCGGCGCTACCGCTCGCCTCGCACCGTCGTGCACGGCGATCTCTGGTGCGGCAACGTGTTGATGCGCGACGGCGCGGTGACCGGGGTCGTCGACTGGGAGGATGCGGAGCTTCGCGGCGAGCCGCTCCGCGATCTGGCGAGATTTGTCCTCACGTACGCGCTCTATCTCGACCGACATACGCGGCCGGGGGCTCGGGTGGCCGGCCATCCCGGCCTGTCGGCTGGGACGTGGGGTTGCGGCATCGACTACCTGCTCACCGGTGATGGTTGGATCTGCGATCTCCTGAGAGCCTTCCTCCGCCTCGGCATGCGACGTCTCGGTGTGCCCGGAGAGGTATGGCGCGAAGCCGTGATTGCGGGCGTCGCCGAGGTGGCCGCGCGAGCCGACGACCACGACTTCGCCCGCGCACATCTCCGCATCCTGTCGAACCGAGAGACAGCGACACTGCTCAGCCCGCACTGATGGAGATTGCGGCCGGTCGCGCGGTTGGTCCCAGCAAAGTCGCGCCCGCGCGGCTGGCAGCGCAGCGGTCGCTGCTGCCCTGGCCGAAGCTGTCGGTGCTCAGCACCTGCGCCGCGGTGGCGGTCCTGCCATTCCTCCAGCCTGCCGGCCCCGGCAACATGTCCCCGCTCGACGTTTTCATCGGCTTTTCCATTGCAGCCACGCTGGGTTGGGTACTCATCGAGCGCATCCCGGTCCACGTGCCGTACGCGCTCCCGGTGGCGGTGATTGCGTTTGCCGGGGCGATCGCGTCGCTCTTCAGCGTCTATCCGGGGAACGGGCTGCTGGCGGTTGTCCAGGACCTGGTGCTGCTCGCATGGAGCACCACGGTGGTGACCGTATGTCGCAGTGAAAGAGCGCTGTCGATGGTGCTTCGCACGTGGGCCTATGCAAGCGTGGTGTGGGCGGGAGCCATGCTCCTGGGGGCGCTGGCCCACATCGACGTGCTGTCGGGGATCACCGCACGCACCGGAGTTCGCGCGTCGATCACGTTCGGCGATCCCAACATGGCGGCCGGCTATTACGCAGCGAGCCTGATGGTCGTGTGGGCCTCGGCGACACCGCGGCACCGCGCCGCGCGGTGGGCGGCGGGCGCGATCCTGATCACGGCAATCATCTTCACGGGCTCGAACGGCTTCTCGATTGCCACGCTCGCTGCGTGCGCCGTGGCCGCGGGTATCGGCATGGCGCGGAAGCGCGGCGTTCTCCCCGTGGTCGGGCTGGCGTGCGGCCTCGCGCTCGTGGTTGGAGCGATCGGCTCCCAGGTGAACATCAATACGATCGTCAATGACGCGGCAGCGAGTGCCCCGATCCTGCGCGACTATGTGGGTCGCTTTACGCAGACCACTGCGGGTCGTGACACGTTGCTGCACGAGACGCTCGGTCTGGTCGGACAGGGCGGCGTCATCGGGATCGGGCCAGACGAGGTCAAGCCAACTCTGCAGGCGAAGCAGGATACGGTTGCGTTCCAGGCCCACAGCGACTACAGCGCGTCGATTGCCGAACGCGGCCTGCTCGGCGGTGCGGGCCTGCTGCTGCTGATCCTGGTGATCGCGTTCCATGCGCGCAGAATGCTCGGCCCGCTCCGAGCGGGCTACGTCGCGGCCGTGCGCCACCCAGGCGCGCTGGTCGGCGCGTTGGTCGCTTTCGCCATCGCCGCGAATATCTATGAGTTGCTGCATTTCCGCTACGTGTGGACGATGCTTGCGATCGTCGCCGCCGCGAGCATGTTGCGATGGAAGCACGCCACGTGAAACTCGCCACTGCTCGCCAGGCGCTGACTCGTGACAGTGGCTCTCGATTGGTCATGAGCAATTTCGGCGCCCGCATCGGCGCCCTGCTGGCCGTGGGGATCGCGACGCTTCTGGTCGCTCGAACCGCAGGGCCGATCTGGGTCGGCGCTCTCGCGCTCCTGCGCGTGCTCCCGCCACTGGCTGGATTCCTCGGCACGGGCGGGGTGCCGCTTGCCGCGCCCTACTTCCTGGCCGGATCACACAGCGAGGAGCGCAACCTTCGCCCCACGCTGCTGGCGCTCACTGCCGCTGGATCGCTGCTGGGCGCGGTGGGTTGGGTCGCCATCACGCCCCTGATCGCGCATCCGCTGTTGCCCGAGCTCCAGCTCAGCCTGGTCGCCTTCACCGGTGTCCTGGTGCTCACGCAGATGGCGGTGTCGAGCTTCAAGTCATTCTGTCAGGGCGACAACGATCTTCCCGGCAGCAATCTCATCATCGTTCTCGAGGAAGCAACGTTCCTGCCCATCTTCGCCGCGCTGTGGGTGACGGGATTCAGAGACGGCGTGCTCATCGTGCTCTCGCTGCTCGCATCGCGCCTCGTGACGGCGATGATCGGGGGCGCCCGGCTGTGGCGGCGCGGGTTCTTTCGCGGCGGCGGTCACATCGATCTCGCCCATGGCGCGCCAGATCTGGCTGTTCGCCATCCGAGGTCAGGTCGGCAACGTCATGCTGCTCGTGAACCTGCGATTCGATTTCGTGCTTGTCGACGTCATGGCGGGGCCGGCTGCGTTGGGCATCTACGCGGTGGCGTCGAAATATGCGGAACTGCTCCGGCAGCCGTCCGATGCCGTGCTGTGGGTTGCTTACCCGCGATTTGCCCGCAGCGGCAAGGGAGCGCCGGTGGCGGCGGCGCGCGCCACGATGCGCAAGGCGGGCCTCTGTGTCGCCGCAGCCGCGATCCCCCTTGCGGCGCTGTCGCTCGTGGTGATCCCACTCTTGTTCGGGGCCGCCTTCGCGTCCGCGGTCCTGCCCGCATGCATCCTCCTCATCGGCCTCGCGGGCGAAGGTGTCGCGGCGGTCGCCATCGCATACCTCTACGGCAACGGCATGCCCGGCATGGCGTCGACCGGGGTCGGCGTCGGCGTCGCCGTCACGGTGGTCCTGGACCTCATCCTGATCCCAAAGCTGGGCATCGTCGGGGCTTCGATCGCATCGACGGCGGCGTATCTGAGCACCACGCTGGCCTGCGTCTGGTTCTTCGTCATGCAGAGCCGTCCAGCGGCGCTGAGCGCGCGGCGCATCGGCTCACAGGGAGGTTCGTTATGAGTCGGGCGATGTCGGGAGTGCCGGGCGGCCGGATCCGCGTGGCGCAGGTCGTGACGCGCTTTATCGCCGGAGCCGGCGGGGTGGCCCTCCGCGGCGCCATGGGTCTCGATCCCGCGCGCTTCGAGTCCACGATCGTGACCGCTCCGGGCGGATCGCTCATCGACCAAGCGGGTGCGGCCGGCCTCGAGGTGCTGACGCTGCGCCACATGCTGCCGCACATCGCTCCCAGCGATGACATTGCGGGAGTGCGCGAGCTGCGGGCGCTGTTCGACGTCGGGCGGTTCGACGTGGTCCACACGCACAGCTCCAAGGCCGGTCTCCTGGGTCGCATCGCCGCCCATGAGGCCGGCATTCCGGCCGTCGTGCACACGTTTCACGGGTTCCCGTTTCACGACTTTCAGTCCCCGCTTCGGCGGCGCGCGTTCATTGCCGCCGAGCGGCGTCTGGGGCGCATCACCGACCGCTTTGTCGCGGTCTGCTCGTCGCTTGCCGGCGACGCAGTGCGCCTGGGCATCGCGCCAGCCGAGCAGGTTTGTGTCATTCCCGTCTCGATCGCGGATCAGTCGGTGCCACGTGACGCGAGCAGCCGGGCACGCGCTCGCCGCCTCTTGGGCGTTCCTGACGACGTGCCGTTGGTGGGCACGGTGGGACGCCTGGACTATCAGAAGGCGCCCGGCGACTTCCTCGAGGCGTTGGTGCACCTCGGCCAAGGTGTCCACGGAGTTCTGGATCGGCGATGGTCCGTTATCGGCCGAGGTGGCAGCGTGGGGTCGAGAGCTCGGGCTTGGCGCACGTCTCCACCTGGCGGGTGAACGCGACGACGTCCCAGCGCTGCTCCCTGGCCTCGACGTCTTCGTCATGACCAGCTTGTACGAAGGGCTGCCGTGCGCCGTGGTGGAGGCGATGCAGTGCGGTCTCCCCGTCGTGGCGACTGCTGTGAACGGCACGCCCGAGGTCGTCATCGACGACGTCACCGGTCTGCTCATCCCGCCGGCGCGTCCGCAGGCCTGCGCCGCCGCACTCCGGCGCATGCTCGAGTACCCCGACGATGCGCGGCGTCTCGCCGACGCGGGCCGGCGCGCCGTCGCCGGCAGGTTCGAAGCCGCCCCGCCGCAGCGGCACTCGGCGGCGTCTACAGGTCGGCGCTTGGAGCGCGGCCGGATCGGCTGGCGCTGCTCTCCGAGGCATCATGAGCGCGACCAACATCGGAGAGTTGACCGTGGCGCCCACGCGAGTGGGGGCGGCTCGCCGCACCCTCGATATCGTGGTGTCGCTGCTTGTTCTGGTGCTGTCGAGCCCGATCCTTGTGGCCATCGCCCTTGCGCTGAAGCTGAGCGACAGGGGCCCCGTGCTGTTTCGCCAGGAACGCATTGGGGAGGGTGGCCGCCCGTTCACCATCTACAAGTTCCGCACCATGGGCGTCGGAGCCCACGGCTCGGATTTCGCCTTGCCCGGAGACCCGCGAGTGACACGGCTTGGTGCAGTGTTGCGGGCGAGGCACCTCGACGAGCTGCCGCAATTCGTGAACATCCTTTTCGGACAGATGACCCTCGTGGGGCCGCGTCCTGAAACCCCCGCCCTCGCCAGCCGGTATCCAGCCGACTGCTACGCCATCCTGGCGTTCCGGCCGGGGCTCACGGGACCCTGCCAGCTGCATATGCGCCGGCCCCACATCCCAGCCGGCTGTGACCCCGAGGACTACTACCTGACCGAACTGGTCCCGCGGCGCGTGCGTCTCGACTTGGCGTACGTCGATTCCGCCACGGTGATGCATACGCTCGCAGTGCTGGTCGGGACGGTTGCGGTAGTGCTGGGGTTGCGTCACGCGGACTCGTAGGACATCGAGGTGAGCTACTTGTTGTGCACCGCGAAAACCTGCTGCAGGGCGGGAGACGTGGAGAGCGACTGGTCACCGTTTTGCTGTCCCCAGCTGTACGCGTAGTCGAAAAGGGGTGCGGCCAAAACGCTCGCCCAGGTAGACAGGAGCTGCTGCTCCTCCGCCGGTGTCGGCAGCTTCCATGTACCGCCGCCGAGCCAGTTGCCGCCGCCGAAAGCCTGGAATACGGGCACGAGCGAGCTCTCGGGCCAGCCGATGGCCTCTGCCGCTTGCACGTAGCCGGGTATCTCCCCGTAATCGGGCGAGGGGAGATCGGAGCGAACCGGATAGGGATCCAAACCGATGAGGTCGAGCCCCGAGTTCGCCGGCGTGTACGAGTTGGCGAATGTAGGATCTGTCGCCAGGCCGCGGTTCTCAAGGAGTGCGAATGTCTTGGCGCTGGGCATGTGACTGTGAATCCAGTCGCACTCCGCCTTCATGTTTGCCGGCGGGCAGGTCCTCGGGTCGGGCTCATCCATCATGTAGAAGCCGAAGGTCCTTGCGTCGCCGATCATCGGCGACACTTTCGCCTGGAAGATGCGGTCGGGGCCGCCGCAGTATCCGATCCATACGAGCCCGAGAACCCCGGCGGGAAGTCGGTGGAGGTCGCCCACCGAACTGACGTCGGCCAGGTTGAAGCCAACGGCACCGGGGAGATACTGCCCTGACGGGCCGAAGTTGCCGTTGGCCGTGTAATGCAAGCGTGTGGTTGCCACGACAATCGGGCTCGGACTTATCGGGCGCAGCAGCGTCGTTGTCGATGTTGCCGTCGACCCGGGAGCGATGGCCGGCGGCGTCAGCCCCGCGGAGCCGATGTCGCGGGCGCCGAGCCCGAGTGCCACGGCCGCAGTGACGGTACCAGCGCCTATCACGGTCACCGCCGCCGCTGCGATGGCGATCGCAGATCTTGCCCTCATCCTGCCTCCGTGCTGACGGCTCAGGCTACGCCGCCGGGGACGTGCCGCGCCATCGGCAATGACGTAGGCATGCCTACGCCGACTGCAGGTTGTATCTGCGCGTTTGCACGTTGCACTGTTGGTTTGGGATTCAGGGTGGCATTACGACGGGGAAAGGATGTTCGGCAGAGCCTCAGCGCGAGACACCTGGGTGGAGGTACGGCGTTCGTCCAACGCCAACGAGCAGGGGTTGGCGCATCGCAAGTCGGTGTTTCACCGGCGCCACTTTCTCGCTCAGGCACACGAGTGGGGCATCGCCCTGCTGCTGGTGGTCGGATCGCTGTTCCTGGCGGCGCTCGCGGCGTTGGCGGTGATGCAGTGAGCCCTTGACGGTGCAGGGCAGCGGGATAGCGTTGTTGTGAGTTTGTGGCCGACTGTGGTGGCGGCGGTCGTTGCCGGAAGCTTCGCCGTGGTTGCGGCCACTCTGGCGTATCTGTTCGCTGTCCGGCGGGCTCGGATGGACCTGGAGAGACGCCTCAAGAATGTCAGTCCATCTGCGCCCGGAGCCCATCACACCGACGAATCGCATGTCGTTCCGGAGGCCGAGAAGGCATACCTGATGGCAGTCGGGCCGGCCTCATGGCAGGTCATTGAAGTGGTGCACGACCTGACGGAAGCGCTGTCCGCACTCCTCGGCGCACCCGCTGCCGTCGATCCTTCGCAGATGTGCTCGGACTGGTATTACCGGCGGACTCTGACCTGGCTCATGGTGCAGCCCTTTGCGTGGCTCGAGGTGCTTCGAAGAACCCAGAGCCGGCTGGATACAACGCTCAACACCGCCGCCGTGAGAGATCACTATCGCTTTCTGGCCGCTTGCCACTTCTTTGAGTGGAGTTTCAGCAGTCTGCGCATCTTCGACGGCGTCGACTACAACCCAAGAGCGGAAACCGCGCATCTCTTCCACAGCACGATACGACTGGCCGGCGAGTCCACCGTGACCACTGTCGACGGCAGCGAGCGTTGCATATCCTATTCCGAGTACGTGTCCAAGTTTGGCGAATTTCGCTTCACGTGGCTCGGGCCGTTTGACGATTTGCTGGGCGGCATCGCCGATGATTCAGATGTCGCTGATCTTCGTCGCGTCCGACTACTCACCGTGTACATCGCCTGCTGTTCACTGCGCAAGCATTTCCCCGCTCCCCACAGACCTCCGGTTGCGGAGCCGGTGATCGTCGACCTTCGATTCGTGAGGAATCCCCTGCTCCGGGACAGGGTGCAGGGACATCTGACGGATTGGCTGGAGTTCTACGAGAGGCGGATCCGTTGCGACGCCAAATCGCAGGCGACTTGATGTGCCAAGGAGGGGCCTGCGTCATTTGCTGGTGGCGGAGGGTGGTACACGAGTTGTAGCCTCGATGCGTTCAAGGGTATCCCTGAGAGGGAAATCGATTCAGGAGGAAGGCATATGTCCATCTGGCAGCCCCTTCGATCCGGACGCGCTGTGCTTGCTACGGCGGTCGTTCTGGGAGGCATGGCGTTTGCGGCAACCCCGGTCGGCGCCTCGACGACCTCGACCCCGACCTGCGGTCCGAAGACCGTCACGGCGCATCCGGCGCCCGGCATCGGCAACCCAGAGGTCTTCACTGTCGGCACCGCCGGGACGGTGACCCTGCGCCAGCTGAGCAACACGACGCTCCGGGTGATCGACACCGACCCGACGCACGGCTGGAAGTACCACGTCATCACGCGTACGGGCACCCGGCCGCACGTCGGATTCCAGGGACAGAGCAATCCCAACAACCAAGAGCGGTTCTGGGCGCGGATGAATACCCTGGGAACCCCGGGGACGGTCATCAACGTGGTCATCCAGTCCTGCACCTGATCGGCGAGTAACCCTGCTGATCGCGGGCGGGAAGGGCGTGCCGGTCGCGCGCCTCTCCCGTCCGGCGGCCGGCCTTCGCCACCGTGCATACCAACGACGCCGCCCAGGCGATCCACCGCGTCGTCGAGGTGTTCTCGCCCGAGCAGCAGCAGATTCGCGTGCAGCTCGGGTCGACACTGGTCGCGGTGGTGCATCAAGAGTTGCTGCCCCGAAGTGGGAGTGGGCCGGATCGTCGCGTTCGAGGTGCTCGCGTTGATGCCGCGCCGCGTGGCTGTGTGGGTGGGTACCGGGGTTGCGGTGTGGACCGCCCTGGCCGTTGTGGGGAACCTCCACGCGCTGAGCTGAGTCGGCAGCCTCAGGGTCAGGACTGTCCGTCGACGAACGGGCTCCGAACCTCGATGCCGTGATACCGGTGACCAGTGCCGAAATCCTCCGACCAGATAACTTGGCAATCGAGTTGCGCGGCGCTCTGAACGATCATGGCGTCCCAGAAGGACAGCCGCAGCTGTCGATGCAGGTCGATCGCGGCCAAAACGTCAGAGCCTTGCGGCGCGTGCAATGGCAGGACTGCCAGGTCGGCGACGAGCGCTGCGGCCTGTTGCTGCGAGAGGGGCTTGGGAAGCTTGCGGGTCATCACGACGAAGAGCTCCTGAAGGACCTGGATGCTGAGAACCGCCCCGCCCTGCTTCAGCAAGCGCGTCAGCAGCACTGCCGCCCGACGGTGTCTCTCGCCGGCACTCGAATCGAAGGCGTACACGAGCACGTTGGTATCGAGAAACTCTCGACGGCCCTCAGCGCTCATGCAGCTCGTCCCGACCGACGCGGACCTGCCCCTCCGTCCCGAGGTCAAACCCTCGTTCGGCGCGTTTCAGGATGCGTTGCGTCGCGTCGTCGCGTCGGCTGCCGTCGCCGCGCACGATTTCCTCGAGAGAGGCCGCAAGCAGTGCCGAGACCGAGGTCTCACGCTTGGCCGCGACGATCTTGACTTGCTTGACAAGGGCGCTTGGCAACGACAGGGTGATATTGCGTTTGTCCACGGGAATGAGTGTCGCACGTAAATACGTGCAGACAGCGAGCCGTACGTGAACTTGTCACGCAGCAGGTCTGCGGCTCACGCGCCATCGGTAGATATCGGGGCGCCGTGATGCACTTGCCTTCTCGCTGTGTAATCATGTAATCCATGAAAGGACACAGCTCTCCCGACCCGCTGACCGACGACGAAGTCTCCGGCTGGTTCGCCGGCCGCCTGCCCGAGGGGCTCTACAAGTCTGCCCCCACCATCAGCTCCGATCCCGACGAGATCCTGATCGTCGGCGAGATCGACGAGCCCGAGCTTCCCGCTGACGCCGCTGAAGGCGCCCGCGCCGCCGCTCGCAGTGCCCGGATCTCGCGCTTCCGGAGCGACACCCGCGAGGCGCGCGTCAAGGTCGCCCGCGATGCTGAGCGTCTCTTCGGTCGCAAGGTCTCCTGGGGAGCCCGCTGCGGTGGCGTCGAGGAGCTCTTCACCACCCTGGGTGTCCCGGTCATGACCCGGCTCCGGCTCCAGGATCGCCGCGTGCTCGACACCCTGATCGAGGCCGGTGTGGCGCGCAGCCGCAGCGAGGCGCTCGCCTGGTGCGTCCGCCTGGTGGGCCAGCATCAGTCGGACTGGATCGAGAGCCTGCGCGGTGCGCTCACCGCAGTCCAGAAGGCGCGGGCCGAAGGTCCCGATGTCGGCTGACCCGAGCGATGACGGCGAGCTGCTCGACGCATACTCGCGCACGCTCACCCAGGTAGCCGCGGCACTCGCGCCGTCGGTGGCGGCGGTGCAGGTCACGCCCAGCGAGCGACGCGCTCCGCTGGGCAGTGGCTCGGCGGTCGCATTCAGCGCCGACGGCTACCTGGTCACCTCGGCGCACGTGGTCGCCGGCGGTGACGGCGGCCGGCTCGACCTCGCCGACGGCCGCCAGCTCCGCTTCCGCGTTCGTGGGCGGGATCCGCTCTCCGACCTGGCGGTGCTGGTGGCCGAGCACGGCGAGCTTCAGCCGGCGCGGCTCGGCGACGCCTCGGCGCTGCGGGTCGGCCAGCTGGTGGTGGCCATCGGCAACCCGCTCGGCCTGGCGGGCAGCGTCACCGCGGGCGTGGTGAGCGCGCTCGGACGCTCGCTGCCCACACGGGCCGGCGCCCAGGTCCGGGTCATCGACGATGTCATCCAGACCGACGCCGCGCTCAACCCCGGCAACTCGGGCGGCGCGCTTGCCGATTCGGCCGGTCGCGTTGTGGGGATCAACACCGCACTCGCGGGTGTCGGGCTCGGGCTGGCGGTCCCGGTGAACGCGACGACCGAGCGGATCATCGGCGCCCTGGTGCGCGATGGGCGGGTGCGCCGGGCGCATCTCGGCGTGGCCGGTGGCTCGCGACCGATCCCGCCGCGCTGGGCGGCCAAGATCGGCCGGAGCAAGGGCCTCGAGGTGGTTGAAGTCATCAAGGGCAGCCCCGCCGAATCGGCAGGCCTCCGCCCTGGCGACATCATCATCGAGGTGGACGGCAGGCCGGTGGAGAGCCCCCGCGATGTGCAGCGACTCATGGTCGACGGGCCGATCGAGCGCTTCCTCGTGATCCGGGTGCTCCGGGCCGGGGCGAGTTACGTTGTGACCGCGATCCCGGACGAACTCGCCGCCGCGTAATACGCTGCGGGTATGAGCAACGTCTTCACGCGCGTTCCCGACCGGCCAGTCCCGCCGGCGAGCGGCTTCGGCTCCGTGGTCATCCCCGTCGCCGATGCCTTCATGATCGCCATGTTCTCCAAGCCCAAGAGCGGCACGCTGCGAACCACCTGGGTGACGCCGTCGACGTACTGGCTGACGCTCGCCACCTTCCTGGGCGCGGTGATCATCGCGGGGCTGCTCCTGTCGGGGCTGATCGGACCGGTCACGAGCCTCTCGATCATCGGCGTGGCGATCTGCCTGCTGTTCGCCATCGGTGCGGGTGCCGTCGCGGTTGTGGGGAACTGCCAGCGCCGCTCTGCGGAGCCTCCACAACCGTAGGTCGGCCTCGCTGGACACCGGGCCAAGTAGCCGCTGAGGCTCAGCAACCCGCGTCGATACCGAGCGCGGCGCTGTCGGTCTGCAAATGCACTTCGTCGGCCGCGACGTTCGATGGGGGATGTGCGTCCAGGGCTGCGGACAGCGCAGTCGCATCGGAGCTCATCGCGGTGAGGTCCTTGAATTCGCTGCCGCTCGTGCCCGAGCCGATCAGCTGCGCAGTCTCCAAGGCCTGTGTGCCGAGCTCAGCGGATGTCCCGGCAGCATCGACCGGCGCCGATGTGGTGCCGGCGTCTCCGGCGAGGACCTCGACGTCGGTCGCCTCCTGCACCAGCCCGCAGACGAGCTGCTTGCTCGCCGTCTGCCCCACCGTCACCGTGGGCTCCGCTGGGGGAGGATGCAGGCCGGCCACCACGATGGAGGACACGATGATGCCGACAAAAACCAGGGATGCGATGCCGATCCCGACGACAGCACCCAGCCTGCGCCAGTCTGCGCGCGTCCATCTGGTGACCTCGCGCCGCGCGGACTCCGGTAGCGCATCGAGCTCATGCCGGTGGCGGAACTTCCAGAACATCGCGACGACGAGTTCGGGGCCGAGCAGGACGCCCCTGCGTGCCCACGACGGGAGTGGCAGCTTGTGGCGACGCGCTATTGAGGCGATGTTCTTGGCGCCCGCCGAACTCGCCGGATCGAGCGAGGCCGAACGTTGAAACGCGTCGATGGCTTCGGTGCGCTTGCCTTGGCGGAGCAGCACGACTCCCAGATCATTGTGTGCGGCAGCGAATGTCGGGTCGAGCTCGATCGCCCGCCGGAAGCACAGCTCGGCTTCGTGATTCTGCTGGCTGGTCATCGCTACCGTCCCCGCTCGGAAATGGGCGCCTGCGGCCTGCGGTGCCAGTTGGAGCAGCACCTTCGACGCCTGCCGGGCGAGATCCGTCCGATATCCCAACGCCACCCGCACCAACACGTCGTATCGATTCGGGTCGGTCGGCTCTAGCTCCACTGCGTGCTGCGCCGACTTCACAGCGTCCGGCCGCAACTGCATCTCCTTGAGCGCGAGAGCCCGGAGCGCATATCCCGACCCGTGTTCCGGCGCCACCGCGATCGCGCCCCGCGCCGCTTCTTCCGCAAGCCAGTACTTGCCCTCCTGTAGAAACGCCAGGCCCAGCAGACAGCGCGCCCGTTCGTCCTGCGGATCCTGCGCGATAGCCTGGTGGAGAAGTGGGATCGCGTCAGCGGTACGCCCGATGTCGAGGAGCGCCGCCGCCCGAGCCCTCGCCTGACCCGCCGGCATGATGGTCACGCGAGTTTGTGGACCCGCATGTAGTCGAGGAGGTCGTCGTACGCGCCTCCCTCGTTCGCGAACATCGCGAAGTTGCGAGCCATCTGGAACCACGCGCCGGTGCTGGGTCTCACGTCGCCGAGGGCGCGATCGATGTCGTTGCGGGTGATCGGGCGGGCGACGCCGCTGGCAAGTGAATCGTCGAGGGCGAACTCTGCTGCGGACTCGCACGCATGAGCCAGGTCGGCGCCCGAGTAACCGTCGGTTCGCGACGCAAGCGTGGCGAAATCGATGCCCGTGTCCACTGGTCGATTCGCAAGGTGGTACTTGATGATTGCCGCGCGTGCCGCCGGATCCGGGGGCAGCACGAGCAACATGCGGTCGAATCGACCGGGACGGCGCAACGCCGTGTCCACATCCCACGGCGCGTTGGTTGCGCCGAGGATGAACACGCCCTCGTTGTCGGCGGAGACGCTGTCCATCTCGTTGAGCAACTGCGCCACGACGCTCCGCCACATCGGCTGATGACGCGCGTTGGTGCGCTTCTGTCCGAGGGCGTCCACCTCATCGAGGAAGAGCACGCACGGGGCCTTGCGCCGCGCCGTCTCGAACAGCTCGTGCAGATTGCGCTCGCTCTGACCGAAGTACATGTCAAGAACGTCGCTCAGCCCGACGGCGACGAATCGCGCGCCCAGTTCGCCGGCGGTCGCACGTGCGACAAACGTCTTGCCGCAGCCGGGCGGCCCGAACAGGAGCAATCCGCCGCGGAGCGACTTGCCATACATCTCGCGCAGCTGCGGGTTGCGCATCGGCGCGAGAAAGGCCATCTCGAGGCGGCGTTTCACCTGCTCCATGCCGCCCACGTCGGCGAGCCGGACGGTGGGGACCTCGACGTCGTGGATGTCATCGGCGCTCGAGTCGGAGTTGAAGAGCCGGATGGGGACGACATCGCCGATGACCGGTTCCTGCTCAGGCGGGTTGGGGATCGGCTCGGGCGGCGTCACGAGGGGAGGCGGGTCCGGCACTGGAGCTGGGTTCGGCGCGATGAGGCGTTCGTAGGCTTCGGCGCGTCCGGTGTCGCCCGTCAGTCGTGCTGCCCTTGCGGCGAGCGCGAGCGCACCCCGGTCATCCGGGGCGTAGCCCAGCGCCGCCTGGCATTCGGCAAGCGCTTCGGCGGGGCGCCCGGCCTCCACGAGCATCGTCGCGTAGTGGACGCGCAGCGGGACACCGTCCGGCGCGGCCGCCACTGCCGCCGCGAGTGCGCTGAGGATTGCGGGATCTACCGGCATTGCGCCCAGCGTACGCACCGACCGGGCGCGGCCGTGAATCCGTTACGCGGCTGGAACGTGACCGGTCGCGATGCATCGGGCCTCGGCGAATACACAAAGACCGCCGCCACGCGCCCGCCTCAGCGCGTCGCCATCAATCTGTTACAGGTCTCGCGCAATTACGCGACCCCACGGCAACCGAATAACCGTGAGGCTTGATTCATCAGGCGGGGCGGGCGAGAGCCCGATCGTGGAATCAGGGGAAACGAGTGTTTCGTGATGACGCCTTCTATCGGAAGGTCGTTGAGTCATCCAACGTCGCCATGGTCGTTGTGGGGATTGACGCAATCGTGAGCCATCACACACGCGCAGCCGCCGTGATGCTCACCGGGGCGGATGCGGATCTTGTCGGGCGGCGCTTCCCTTCGCTCCTTGCCCCCGACTCGCAGGACGACGTCGCCGAGTTCCTGTGCCGGGTGAGCGCGTCCCAGGCCGAGATCACCCCTATCGAGGCGGGGTGCACGCTCGGCGAGGACGACGAGCGGTTCATCGAGATGACCGCGGTGAACATGGTGGATTCGCCCGAGGTTGGCGGAATCGTGATCAGCTTGACGGACCGTACCGAACTGCGCCGGGCCCTCGAGCTCGAGACGCGGAAGGCGAACTTCGACGCCCTCACCGGGCTGCTCAATCGTCGCGCCTTCGAGGACCACGCACGCGCGTTGTTCAAGGATGGCGTTGCGGAGCATGCCTTTGTCGCCATGTTCGACGTTGACCGTTTGAAGCAGTACAACGATCTGTACGGGCATCAGCTCGGCGACAACGTGCTGCGCTGCGTGGCTGAGCGTTTGTCCTCCGTTATCGGAGCCTATGGCGTCGTTGGTCGGCTCGGCGGTGATGAATTTGCCGTGGTGCTTCCAGGCATTGATCAGGCGACGGCAACGCGCCTCCTTGAGGCATCGTGTCAAGCGATCCAGGCGCCGATGGAAGGGACGGATGTCATCGTGACTGCAACGTGCGGTGCGGCTTTGTCCACGATGGCGCACCACTGGCCGGGGCTGATGCATCGTGCTGACGCGGCCCTGTATGAAGGCAAGCGAAAAAAGCGTGAGGGCGTCTACTTCTTTCGCGGCGACGAGCCGGGCTGGGATCGACTCCGGCAGCGCGAGCGAGAGGCGCTGAATATCGCAGAGCAGGCGCTGGCCGACCTCCGGTCCGACGTCCTGCGTCTCGAGCAGGAAACCCGCCACGACCAGCGAACCGGACTGCTCAACTCCGCCGCATTCGATGAGGATCTGCCCTTGCTGCACGCACGTGCGGTGCAGGAAGGGACGAGCTACGCGATCGTGCTGTGCGACATCGACTTCTTTCACAACTACAACCAGCGGTACCTGTACCAGCCGGCCAACGTGACGCTCCGTCGTGTCGCGGATGCGATCAATGCGGCGTGCCGGCCGGGCGACCCGGTGTATCGATACGGAGGAGAGGAGATCGTCATCACGCTGTGGAACACAGCGCTGCCTGAGGCGTGCGAGGTCGGTGAACGCGTGCGTGCTGCGGTCGCGGACCTGGCGCTGCCACATGACAGCCGCACCGATACTCACGAGGTGGTGACCATCTCGGTCGGCGTCGCCGCAACCTGCTCGGGTCAGGCAACCGCCGCCGGCGTGGTCGACGCAGCGAATCGAGCTTTGATCGTGGCGAAACGGGCCGGCCGGAATCGTGTGGAGTGCTTCCCAGAGACCTGAGCGAGCAGGCCATCTCACGCCGGATTCAGATTGACCTGACGGCCCCTGGGGGAGAATCGTCTGATGCGCCCCATCGTCGCCAGGCCTGACGGCGAGCTCGAAGTCCTCGGAGGATTCCGGCCTGCGGCCCGTTCCGGCGGCCGCGTCGTCAAGCTCGAACTGTCCGACACGATCCCGCTGCCGGAGGGCACGACGCTCATGCACCTGCCGGGGCGGCGGGCGCTGGCGCTGGATTCGAAGGATCGCCCGGTGGACGTCGAGGCGGACCTGCTCCCGGTCGCGGCCGTGCTCCCGGTGGGTTATCTCCGCACGCTCCTGCCTGCATCACGCCCGCTGCCGGGGAGCCGCCGGCTGCCTCTCTATGGGTACGCGGCGGTGGTGGAGCACCACGACGAGCTGAATGTCGCCGCGCTGAGCACCGACGCCTTCGGGTGGTGGGAGCCGCGGCGCTATGCCGGCGGCGGTCTCGACGCCGCGATCGAGAGTGCTCGCCTCGCGCTGCCAGGCAACCGGCTCGTCGACCACCTCGCCATCTGCGCCACGGATCTCCGCTGCTACACGGCCCAGAACACGTTCCTGCGCCGCTACGAGGGAGCGTTGCCCGCCTCACCGGCCTGCAACGCTGACTGCCTCGGCTGCATCTCGCTCCAGACCGACGGCGAGGCGCCTGCGCCCCAGCCCCGGATGCGCTTTGCGCCGACCGCCGCGGAGCTGGCCGGGATGGCGTCGTTCCACCTCGGCGGGTCCGACGCGGGGATCGTTTCGTTCGGCCAGGGCTGCGAGGGTGAGCCGCTCACGCGTGACGACGTGCTCGCCCGAGCCGTCGCCCTGATCCGCGCAGATCATCCGGAGGCGACCATCCACGTCAACACCAACGGCAGCCGGCCCGAGGTGCTCCAGCGGCTCATCGACGCGGGATGCAACAGCGTCCGGATCAGCGCCATCTCGTTCACCGACCCGGTCTTCCGCGCGTACTACCGCCCGGTCGGGTACACGATCGAGGACGTCATCGAGTGCGGGCGGGTGATGTCCCGGTCCGGCGGCCAGGTGTGCCTGAACCTGCTCACCTTCCCCGGCCTCACCGATTCGAGTGCCGAGCTCGACCGCACCGCCGCCGCCGTGGCCGAGATGGGCGCCCATCAGATCCAGTGGCGCTCACTGAACTGCGACCACGACTGGCTCGTCGACGTCCTCGCGGCGCGGGGGTTGCTCCCCGACGACGGGATCGGTCTGGCCGCGGCCTATCAGCACCTCGTCGATCGGCTGCCGGGCGTCACCCATGGCAACTTCACGCGGCCGGTGGCGATGGCCCTGGATTGAGCCTGAGGCGGGCGTGGTATCGTCAACTCGTCCCTTCCGCGTGAACCTAGGCGCCCCAATGAAAGCTGCGATCCATCCCGAGTACCACGTCGACGCCGAGGTCCATTGCCTCTGCGGCAATACGTTCACCACCGGCTCGACGCTCACCGAGCTGAAGACCGAGGTGTGCTCGGTGTGCCATCCGTTCTTCACCGGCACGCAGCGCATCGTCGACACCGGCGGCCAGGTGGAGCGCTTCCGGCGCCGCGCCGAGCAGGCTAAGAAGGCCTAATCCGCCTCGGCGATCTTGCGCGCCGGCTTCGGCCGGTTAGGGAGGACGGTATGGCGCGTTCGGCGGATGAAGTGGCCACCGCGTTCCTTGCCGCGCTCAACGGCCGCGAGCCCGACCCTGTCTTCGAACTGCTCGCTGACGACGCGACGTACGTCACGCCCCGGGGTGATCGCGTCGCCGGCTCGGCGATGGTGAACAAGATGATGTGCGCGTCGTGGGGCACATTTCCGGATGGACGCCTGGTCGAGCTGCGCCGCTTTCGAGACGGTGCGACGGTGGTGATCCAGGCCCGCCAAACCGGCACCAATACAGGGCCGATCGGGTGGCTCGGCGGCGCCTCCGCGACGGGTCGCGCGGTCGACATCGACCAGTGCTATGTGCTCGACATCCGCGATGGCCACATCTCCGCCGTGCACCTCTACATGGATCGCCTCACCGTGAACGAGCAACTCGGGGTGGCGGGATAGCCGGGTTGCGGACCACCGTGCTAGCCGATGGTCGTTTGTGCCGCGTACTTCGCGTTGATGAGCGTGGCGTGCCCCGCCGGCGTCACTGAGTAGGTCTTGCCAGCGCCGAACTCGGTGGCGATCAAGATGTCGTCCGGCGTCCAGAGCGTCGGGGCCAGGTCGGTGCCACCGGTGACCGTCACGACATGGCCGGTTGCCAGATCGAGAAGGAACAGCTGGGTCGATGTTTTCATGTGGCACGTGATGGAGACCGCTGCGACGCTCGCATCGGCTGACAGCGCCACGCCGCTGTCGCCGCCGTTGATGCAGCGCGCCGACGTCAGTCCCGGCACGCTGTATTCGGTCTGCGTGCCGCTTGGCGTGATGACCCGAATCCCCGGGGCAGAACCGCCCACGTAACAGGCGATCGCCCCATCGTCGGCGATGTCCTGGAATGTGCAGTCCGTTCCGATGCGAGGAGCGAGACCGGTGGCCGCGCCCGTCGCGGGGTCGATCAGGATGGCCGGTGCGATGGCCAACGTCGACGTGCTGAATGATCCGCAACCATTGTCGCCCCGCGCCACGATACCGGCAGACGTCCACGCCACCAGAGTCACCTGCGTGACTCCTGCGCCGAAGGACGCACTCGCGCTCCTCCGCGCCCCGCTGCCGTCGTCGGTGTAGACGTCGAATGTCGCTCGAGTTTTCGAGCCGCAGGCCGGCAAATTGGTTTGCACGGCCCAGGCCCACGCCTGACCATCATCGCGCCCAACCACTGAGAGCGAACCTGCAACGTTCTTCTCGAGGGTTGTGAAGGTGCCGTCTGACGACAGCGCGATGATCGAGTGGCCGACGGTTCCGATCAGTCGACCGCCCAACGGACCGGAGATCGTCAATGTCCCGCCACCAGCGATGACCGGCGCCGAGGGCAGCGGGCCTGTCGTTTGTCCGCTTGCCAGCATCAACACACCCGGATCGGGGTCGACGTCGGTGAATGCGAGGAAGAGCGGCACGAATGATGGACGTGCCGGTGTGGGGGAGGGTGTCGCAGCGACCGAAGTGCTTGTCGGTGTCGGTGAGGCCGTCGGAGGTGCCGTCGGTGATGCCGACGGAGATGGCGTCGCCGCTCCGCAGGCTGCGAGGGCAGCTGCGCTGGCGATCAGCAGCGCGGTTCGTTGGATTCGCATCGAGTTCGTTCCTTTCATTCTTCGGTGTCTGCCTGCGGAACGACCGCCCCTTCATTAGGGTTACGCGACTGACGCGTTCGCGATGCGCGGTCGTGCTGAGCGTCGGCGTGGCCACCAGCGTGTCGCCCGCGTGAGTGGCAACCTTCGGCAGGGCCTTCAACTGTGTCCCGGCGGTGGTCAGGCGGCTACCGAAGTCCTGCACCACTAACGCCGACGTCACCGTGGCCGTGGCGCGGACCGATGCCGGAACCGAGCCGCGCACCCACGCCAGAGCGAGTGCACCGATGATGCCGAGGATGGCGAGCCGGACTGCAGCAGGACCACTGGCAGGGCGCGCTGACGACCGAGGTGTCTACCGCCAGGTTTCGGCGATCGCGTCTGCCAGCAGCCGGTGCGTTGCGCTTTCTTCCCGGAGCAGATCGAAATCCTCGTCGTCGAGGAGTTGATCCACAGAGGTCGGCTCGCCACGACGAGGACGCTCGAGCAGTGCGCTAAAAGCCGCCGGCTCAGGGACCGTTTTGACGCGTCTCACGCTCTCATGCTAACCCCCGTATGAAGTCGGCAAATCGATAGAAATCGGGTTGCACCCGTCCGGCCTCCGGCAGGCATCCTGCCAGGATCTGGGTACTCTCACTAGCATGCCGAGCATGCCCAGAGCCCAGCGTTGCCGCGATCTCCTCCTGACGGTCGCGGTGAATGCCGTGAGCGCCCCACCCGCGACCTTCTTCTATGGCGGCCAGGCCGTCATCGAGGGCGTGCTCATGCGCGGGAAGGATCGCTATGCGATCGCCGCTCGCCGGCCCAACGGCGAGATTGCCGTGTGCACGGATGTGCTGCGCTCGCGCGTCTACACGGCGAGCGTGTGGCGGCGTCCATTCCTACGCGGCGTCGCGGGCCTGTACGAAACCATCCACCTGGGCATGCGGGCGCTGCAGTGGTCGGCGCTCGTGCAGCTCGGTCAGGACGCGGAGATCGGCGAGGGGACGCTCCGCGGCGCGATGATCGCGTCGCTCGTATTTGCGCTCGCGCTGTTCATCGGCGCGCCGCTGTTGCTCGGCGGACTGCTGCACCACGGCTCGTCGCAGTCGATCACCGCTGTGCTGATCGAAGGGGTGATCCGGGCAGCGGTGCTCATCGTCTACCTGCTGCTCATCAGCTTGATCCCTAACGTTCGCCGGCTCTTTCAATATCACGGCGCAGAGCACATGGCCATCAACGCGCTCGAGTCCGGTGACGCGATCGACGTCGCGCATGTGCGTGATCGCAGCCGCCTGCATCCGCGCTGCGGGACGGGGTTTCTCGTGGTGGTGGCGCTCGTGAGCATCGGCGTCTTCGCACCGCTGGGGCTGCTGCCAACCGCCGTGCGGATCGTCTGTCAGATCCTGCTCGTGCCGGTGGTGGCCGCGGTGTCGTACGAGATCATCCGCGGGCTCGTCAAGATCCGCACCACGCTGCCGGGCCGGATCGCGCTGGCGCCTGTGCTCGCCACGCAGCTGCTCAGCACGCGCACGCCGGGCGATGCGCAGATCGAGGTGGCCATCGCCGCGCTCGATGCGGCCCGTTCGGGCGACACTGTCGTCTTTGAGGCGTCCGGGACCCGTTGAGAGAGTTGTCATGACCGAGATGAACGCCTTCGAGCAGCGTCTGGCCGCGCTCGAGGCACGCTATACCGAGCTGGAGGAATTGCTCAGCGCTCCCGACGCGTACCAGGACCTCGAACGCGTGCAACAACTCTCCCGCGAGCAGGCGAAGCTGCGCGAGGTTGTGGAGGCCGCGCGCCGGTGGCGCGACGCGCAGGCTGCGGCACGCGAGGCCGAGGAGATGATGCGCGCCGAGACCGACCCGGAGATGGTGACCATGGCGGAGGAGGAGCACCAGGCGCAGGTCGCCGCCGCCGAGACGGAGTACGACAAGCTCCGCGCCTTGCTGCTCACCGAGGATCCCAACGACGAGCGTGACGTGGTGGTGGAGATTCGCGCCGGGACCGGCGGCGATGAAGCAGCGCTGTTCGCCGCGGACCTGTTCCGCATGTACTCGCGGTACGCGGAACGGCAGCGATGGCGCATCGAGGTGCTCGACCAGAACGAGACCGCAGGTCACGGCTTCAAGGAGATCGTGTTCGAGGTTCACGGACGCGGTGCGTACTCGCGGCTCAAATTCGAGTCCGGCGTGCATCGCGTGCAGCGCGTGCCGGAGACCGAGGCGCAGGGCCGCATCCACACATCGGCAGCGTCGGTCGTCGTGCTTCCCGAGGCAGATGACGTCGAAGTTGACATCAACGACAACGACCTCAAGATCGACGTGTATCGCAGCACCGGTCCCGGTGGTCAGAGCGTCAACACCACCGACTCCGCGGTGCGCATCACGCACATGCCCACCGGTCTGGTGGTGACGTGCCAGGACGAGAAGTCGCAGATCAAGAACCGTGCCAAGGCGATGCGCGTGCTGCGCACGCGGTTGTATGACCTGGCGCAGGCGGAGCGCGATGCGGAGCTCAAGGCGACGCGGCGCTCGATGGTGGGCAGTGGCGACCGCAGCGAGAAGATCCGCACGTACAACGTCCCGCAGTCGCGCGTGACCGACCATCGCATCGACTTGACGCTGCATCAGCTTCAGCGCGTGCTCGACGGCGACCTCGACCTGCTCATCGAGCCGCTGTCCAACGAGGATCAGGCGCGGCGGCTGCTCGAGGACGACGATGACGATGCACCGTCCGGGCATGCCGCCTGAGGTGGCGTCGACCACTCCCACGCTCATCGACATCGTCCGGCTGAGCACGACATATCTGGGGGATCACGGCAGCTCGTCGGCACGTCTTGACTCCGAGCTGCTCTGCGCACAGGCGCTCGGCCTGCGCCGCATCGACCTCTATCTGCAGTTCGACAGGCCGCTCGACGAGCAGGAGCTGGCCTCGATCCGCGAGCTGGTCCGGCGGCGGGGCAAGGGCGAACCCGTTGCGTACATCACCGGCACGCGCGAGTTCTACGGCCGGCCGTTCACGGTGACCCCCGACGTCCTCGTCCCGCGGCCCGACACCGAGACGTTGGTGCAGCGCGCGGTTGCCTCTCTGCGCGACCGGCCGGGCGCGCAGCTGCGCGTCGCCGACCTCGGCACCGGCAGTGGCTGCATCGCGATCACACTCGGCGCCGAGGTTCCCGGCATGCGCGTGTTCGCGACCGACGTCAGCGCCGCCGCGATCGAGGTGGCGCGTGCCAACGCGACGTCGCTCGGCGTCGACGTCGAGCTGGTCGAATGCTCGTGGGCCGACGCCCTCGACGGCAGCTACGACCTCATCGTCAGCAACCCTCCCTATGTCACCAGCGAGGAACTCGCCGCGGTGGATCGTGACGTGCGCGACTTCGAGCCGCGCAGCGCGCTGCTCGGCGGTGATGACGGGCTCGACGCCTACCGCGCGCTGCTGACCTCGATCCGCGATCACGTCAGCGCGGCTCGCCTGATGCTCGAGGTGGACCCGCGCCACGCCGACGCCGTCGCGGCCCTGGTCGGCGACACCTTCCCCGGCGCGGTCGCCTCACCGGTGCCCGACCTGACCGGGCGGACCCGCGTCCTCGACGTCGAGCTGCCGTGAGCGTCGACGCCGCCGTCCGAGCCATCCAGGCCGGCGGCGTGATCGCGATGGCCACCGACACGGTCTACGGGCTCGCCTGCGACCCGGCCGACGCTGCCGCGGTGAGCCGGATCTACGCCATCAAGCGCCGCCCCGACCGGCTCGAGCTGACCATCCTGGCGGCGTCGGCCGCTGACATCGAGGAGGACGTCGATCTCACCCCGGCGGCGCGGACCCTCGCGGCGGCCTACTGGCCGGGAGCGCTCTCGATCATCAGCAGGCTGCGCGCCCACCGCTGGGCGGTCCCCCGCGACGGCGACACCCTGAGCGTGCGCGTGCCGGACCATCCAATCGCCCTGGAACTCCTCCGGCGCACCGGGCCGCTGGCCACCACCAGCGCCAACCGGCATGGCGATCCACCGGCGGACACGGCTGCCGGAGTTGCCGAAGCCCTTGGCAGCGACGTGGATTTGGTCCTCGACGGTGGTCCCTCGGCCGGACTTGCCTCGACTATCATCGACTGCACGACAACGACCCCTCGCGTGCTGCGCGACGGCCCGATCAGCGCCACCGCGTTGCTCTCGCTTCTTGGGGGCTCTTCAGCTACCACCACGGAGGGGCAGAGATCACAGTGACCGGCGTTCATGTCGATACCCGTCCGAGCGTCCAGTCGGGCGATTTCACGGCCAAGCCCGCGCTACGCGCCACCGATCCCGACCTCGCGGCCCTGCTCGATGAGGAACTGCTCCGCCAGGAGGAGACGCTCGAGCTCATCCCGTCGGAGAACCTCGCCTCGGTCGCGGTGCTCGAGGCACTCGGCTCCTGGCTCAACAACAAGTACGCCGAGGGCGTGCCGGGCAAGCGGTACTACGGCGGCTGCGAGGTCGTCGATCGGGTCGAGAACCTCGCTCGTGATCGTGCCAAGGCGCTGTTCGGCGCCGAGCACGCCAACGTCCAGCCCCACTCCGGCACCGAGGCGAACATGGCCGTTTACGCGAGCGTCCTCACGCCCGGCGACAAGGTGCTCGGCATGGCGCTGGACCAGGGCGGCCACCTCAGCCACGGGTCGCCGGTCAGCTTCAGCGGCAAGATCTATCACTTCGAGCCGTATTTCGTCGACGAGACCACCGGGATCCTCGACATGGACTCGGTGCGCGAGCGGGCCCTGGAGTTCCGCCCGAAGATGATCGTCGCGGGCTACAGCTCGTACCCGCGCATCCTCGACTTCGCGGCATTCGCGGAGATCGCCCACGAGGTGGGCGCCTACCTCATGGTGGACATGGCCCATTTCGCGGGGCTGGTCGCCGGCGGGGTGCATCCGAGCCCGGTTCCCCACGCCGACTTCGTCACCTTCACCACTCACAAGACGATGCGTGGACCGTGGGGCGGCGTGATCATGTGCCGCGCCGAGCATGCCGACCAGGTCGACAAGGCGGTGTGCCCCAACATCCAGGGCGGCCCGCAGATGCACGCCATCGCCGCCAAGGCGGTGATGTTCAAGCAGTGCGCTCAGCCGGCATTCAGCGAGTACGCCCAGGCGGTGGTGACCAACGCCAAGGCGATGGCCGCAGGGCTGATGCGGCGCGGCCTCGAGCTGACCACCGGCGGGACCGACAACCACCTGATGGTCATCGACCTGCGCCCGACCGGCCTGCGCGGGCGCGCAGTCCAGTCGGGCTTTGACGAGGTGGGCGTGACGGTCAACGCCAACGCCTTCCCCGGACATGGCGGGACGCCGTTCAACCCCAACGGGATCCGGCTCGGTTCGCCGGCGGTGACCTCGCGGGGCATGGGCGAGGCGGAGATGGACGAGATCGCAGGGCTCGTCGCACGCATGCTCGCCGGCTTCGACGATCCCGCCGTCCGCGACGAGGTTCGTCAGAGCAGCCGCGCCCTGTGCCGTCGCTTCCCGCTGCCGTATCGAGGTCCATCCACCGCGTGATCGCTGCCGCCACATCGGGGTCGCCCTGGCTGAACGCACTCCCCCCGTTTCTCCTGGCGAGCGCGGTGTGCATCATCGCGGTGCCCGGGTCGATGTGGCTCGCTCGACGCACCGGGGCCGTGGCGCAGCCCGACGGCGACCGCCATTTGCACACCCGGCCCACGCCGCGCCTCGGTGGGATCGCGCTGTTCCTCGGCTTCGCGGTGGCCATCGCGATCTTCGGTTCGGGTATTGCCGACCGATGGCAGGTGGTCGCCGTCACCGGCGCGATCACGATTGCCATGGCGATCGACGACATCCTCGATCTCAACTGGCTGAGCAAGCTCGGCATCGAGGTGGGCGTGGGCGTGCTGGCCGTGGTCCTCGGGATCACGATCACGTCGATCGCGATTCCCGGCTCTCACACCTCCTTATGGGAGCTCGGTCTGCTGACGGCGCCCGTCACGGTGGTCTGGCTGGTGGGGATGCAGGTCTCCGTCAACCTGCTCGACGGCGCCGACGGTGTCGCGGCCGGCGTGGTCGCGATCGTTGCGGGCATCTGCCTGCTCGCCGCCATCAGCCGCCTCCAGACCAGCGGGGTGCAGGGCGGCGTCGTGATCCTGTGCGGGGCGGTGATGGGCTGCTGTCTCGGGTTCCTCGTCTTCAACCTCCCGCCGGCGCGGGTGTTCATGGGGGATTCGGGCTCGCACTTCCTCGGCATCGCGCTCGGGGTGATCACCATCCTCGGCGTCGCCAAGGTGGTCGTCGGGCTCTCGATCCTGATCCCGCTGATCGCGCTCGGCCTGCCGATCGGGGACACGCTGTTCGCCATCCTCCGTCGGGCGCTCTCGGGGCGCAACCCGGCGGCTGCGGACGCGGGTCACCTCCATCACCGCCTCCGAGCGGTGGGGCTGAACCCGATCGAGACCGCGCTCACGTTCTACCTGGTGACGGGGATCCTCGGCTGCCTCGCCCTCACCATCTATGGGCATCGCCGGATCATCGACGTCGCGCTCGGGCTCCTTATCGTCGCGCTGGCGGCGCTGATCTGGCGGAACCGGCGAGGGGTGAGGCGGCTCCCTTTCGTGGCGGCCATTGAGGACAGCGAGGTGCAGATCGATGGTCGCCGGGCCCTGCCGTCGCACATCAAGCATCGAGGCGAGTCCGACTGAGCACCCCCGCGCCGCGCAAGCCGACCGGGGCCGAGCTCAGCGGTATGGGCATCTCGATCGCCGTGGCGCTGATCGTGCCCCTCGTGCTCGGGGTGGTCGTCGACAACTTCCTGAAAAGCAGTCCGTTTGGGGTGCTGATCGGTCTGCTCGTGGGCGTGATCGCCTCCTGTTACACCGCATTCGCTCAGTTCCGGCGATACATCTGACGAGGCGCTGGTCCGTGTCGCGGCGCCCAATTGATATCGTTGCCGTGGTTTGACAGTCCAAGTGAAGGCAGCGGGAGCAGAGGTGACCTCGGACGGCGCTTCGCCACGCCCCAAAACAGCCGCAAATGCGTTGCGCCTCGTGCGAAACGCCGCCCTCGTCTGCGCCGGCGCAGCAGTGATTTCGGCGGTGGTGGGCCTCCTCGTCGGCCACCCGGCGATCGGGGGCGCGCTCGCCACGGGCCTCGCCATCGGCTCCATCAACGGGGCGATGGCGGCGAAGCTGATCGCCCTGCCAATCCCGTTTCTCGCCACGAGCCTGCTCCGGATCATGACGCTGAGCCTGATCGGCATCGCGATCGGCCTTGCGTTCGGCATCGCCAACGTCTGGCTCGTCATCCTCGGCCTGGGCATCTCCCAGGTGGTCCTTGCCGCAGCGGCGCTGCGTGAGCAGTTGCGGATCACATGATCGTCACCTCGCTCATCCCGCCGCCCGGGACGCATCCGATCATCCAGGTGTGCGGGCAGAAGTTCTTCTGCACGTTCAACTACGACACGTTGATCTCGAGCGGCATCGCGATCGTGGTTACGCTGGCGGTCGGGCTTGGGGTGGCGCGCCGTCTCGGTTCCGGCAAACCGGGCAAGCTCCAGATGGTGCTGGAACTGTTGCTCAGCTACATCCGTGACTTGATCAAGCAGATGATCGGCGACGACGCGGAGTTCGTCACCCCTATCGCGGCGACCATCTTTCTCTTCATCCTGTTCGCCAACTGGCTCGACTTCTTCCCGTTGACCGCACCGGTCGAGCCCGCAGCCGCGGACATCAACCTCACGCTCGCGATGGCGCTCGCCGTGATCGTGATCGTGCAGTGGTACAGCATCCACGTTCTCGGATTCCGCGGGTACCTGCGCCGCTTCACCAAGCCGTTCGAGCTGCCGCTCTGGGCGCGGATCGCGTTTACTCCGCTCAACATCATCGAGGAGATCGCGAAGCCCCTCAGCCTTGCGCTGCGGTTGTTCGGCAACATCTTCGGCGGCCTCGTGATGGTGTTCCTGCTCACACTGGGCTACGTTGCGTTTGCGGGATCGTCGGTCTTCCAGACCGCCACGTCGCCGCTCTGGGTGATCCTGCTCGTCGGCTGGAAGCTCTTCGATGTGTTCCTCATCGGGACCATCCAGGCGTTCATCTTCATGCTACTGACCATCATCTATTTCGGCATGGCCCGTGAAGGACTCGAGGAAGAGCATCACGGCACAGCAGTACACGCAACGAGTTGAGGAGAGACACCACATGAACCATGCGCTGATCCTGATGGGAGCGCTGATTGCGGCCGGACTTGCACTGGGCGGAGGTGCAATCGGCGCCGCCATCGGTGACGGTCTCGCCGGTAACGCGACCATCGCCGGCACCGCCCGTCAGCCGGAGGCGCAGAGCCGGTTGCAGGTCACCATGTTCCTGATCATCGGACTTGTCGAGGGGATGTACTTCATCAACCTCGCGCTCGGCTTCTTCTTCATCTACGTCATCGCCGGATAAGGGTTTGTGACGATGGTGCTTGGTGCCGCCGCCCAGCCGACAGCTGGCCTGCTGACGCCGAACGGGACGTTCTTTGCCGAGCTGATCGCGTTCATCCTGATGATCCTCATCCTGGGGAAGTACGCGTACCCGCGCATCATCAAGGCGGCAACCGAGCGCGAGAACAAGATCGAGGCCGGCCTCAAGGCCGCAGCCGAAGCCGAGGAGCGCCTCGCGAAGGTGCAGGTGCAGGTCGAGCAGACGCTCGAGGAAGCGCGCGCCCAGGCACGCGACATCCTCACCCGCGCTCACCAGGAGGCGACGGCCGATGCCGCCGAAGTCCTCGCCAAGGCCAGGGCCGACGCGGAGGCGCAAATCGAACATGCACGCACCGAGATCGGCGCGGAACGCGACCGCGCCGTCCAGGAGCTTCGCGGCGAGGTGGCGAAGATGGTCATCTCCGCGAGCGAGCGCGTGCTGGGAGCGGCGATCGATGCCAAGACGCATCAGCGGCTCATCGACGATGCCCTGACGAAGGTTGGCGACAATCCTGGCGCCAAGGCGGACCAGAACTGACCATGGAACGCGCGAGCATCATCGCCCGCCGCTATGCCGAGGCGTACTTCGCGCTCGCGCAGGAGGCGAAGGACATCCCCGGCTGGCGCGAGCAGCTCGCGGGCGTGGCTGACGTGCTCGGTGATCCTGCGGTGAGCGAAGCGCTGGCGAATCCCAGGACGAGTCTTGCCGAGCGAGTGAAGCAAGGATTGAAGCTGCTCAAAGGCGCTTCGCCCGAGGCACGCAACCTCGCGCGTCTGCTCATCGAGCGGCGCCGCGTCGGGATCATCCGCGAGGTGCTCGCGCACTACGACGCACTGGCCGACAAGGCGTCCGGCGTCGTGCGCGCGGAGGTCATCACCGCGATTCCCGTCGACAAGGAACTCGAAAAGCACATCCGTGACTCGCTGCGCAAGCAGCTCGGGACCGACGTCGAGACCACCGTGCGCACGGATCCATCGATCATCGGCGGGCTCGTGATCCGCATCGCCGATCGGGTCGTCGATGACAGCGTGCGCACCCATCTGCAACAGCTCCAGGCAGCGCTTGCCTGATGAGAGAGAGGACGAAGTAGCCCAATGGCCATACGCAGCGACGAGATTGGAGAGATCCTCAAACAGCGCATCGCGAGCTTCGAGGCGCCGGTGGTCGACGCCAACGAGGGCGTGATCACATCGGTCAGTGACGGGATCGCGCGCATCTACGGTCTCGAGCACGCCATGGCAGGTGAGCTCCTCGAGATGCCCGGCCCCGGCGGCACCGGCACGGTGCTCGCGCTCGCGCTCGACCTCCGCGAGGACGGTGTCGGCGCGGTCATCCTCGGCCCGTACGAGCACCTCCAGGAAGGTGATGCGGTTCGCACCACCGGACGCATCGCGGAGGTCCCCGTTGGTGATGAGCTGGTCGGTCGCGTGGTCAACGCGCTCGGCGAGCAGCTCGATGACCGCGGGCCGATCGAGACCGCGCAGTCCTTCCCCACCGAGCGCGTCGCGCCCGGCGTCATCGAGCGCGAGAACGTCGACACGCCGATGCAGACTGGTCTCAAGGCGATCGAACTCGATGATCCCGATCGGGCGTGGTCAGCGCGAGCTGATCATCGGCGACCGGCAGACCGGCAAGACCGCGATCGCGATCGACGCCATCATCAACCAGAAGGGCACCGGCGTCATCTGCATCTACGTCGCGATCGGGCAGAACGCCCAGAAGGTGGCGCAGATCAAGGCGACTCTCGAGTCGCACGGCGCCATGGAGCACACCATCATCGTCGCCGCCACGGCGTCCGATCCGGCGCCACTGCAGTTCCTTGCCCCGTACGCGGGATGCGCGATGGGCGAGTACTTCATGCAGAAGGGCGGCCACGCGCTGATCATCTACGACGACCTGAGCAAGCACGCGGACGCATATCGCGAGCTGTCGCTGCTGCTCCGGCGTCCACCGTCGCGCGAGGCGTACCCCGGTGACGTCTTCTACCTGCACTCCCGCCTGCTCGAGCGCGCCGCGCGCATGAGCGAGGCCGAAGGTGGTGGCACGCTCACCGCGCTGCCGATCATCGAGACCAAGGCGAACGACGTCTCGGCGTTCATCCCGACCAACGTCATCTCGATCACCGACGGTCAGATCTACCTCGAGACCGACCTCTTCAACGCCGGCATCCGGCCCGCCATCAACGTCGGCCTCTCGGTCTCCCGAGTTGGCGGTGACGCGCAGACCAAGGCGATGAAGCAGGTGGCCGGACAGTTGCGCCTCGACCTTGCCCAGTATCGCGAGCTCGCCGCCTTCGCGCAGTTCGCCGCCGACCTCGACAAGGGCACGCGCGACCGCCTCGACCGCGGCCAGCGCATGACCGAGCTGCTCAAGCAACCGCAGTACGAGCCGATGCCGTTCGAGAAGCAGGTGGTCAGCATCTTCGCCGGCGCGCGGGGTTTCCTCGACGACGTTCCCCTCGACCGGGTTCGCGAGTTCGAGAAGAGCCTGCTGCGCTTCATGGATCAGACGCACCCGGACATCGAGGAGGTTATTGCCACGAGCGGCCGCATCTCCGACGAGACGGAAGCGTCGCTCCGCTCCGCGGTGGAAGAGTTCAAGAAGACGTTCGCCGGATGACCGTGCGGCCTGCTCATCCGCGCCCGCCGGCGCAGCACGCGAGGCTGACGCTCCATGCCGAGCCTGCGCGATCTGCGCCGCCGTATCAAGGGCGTCCAGAACATGCGCAAGATCACCAAGGCGATGGAGCTCGTCGCCGCGGCGCGCATGCGCCGAGCCCAGGAGCGCGTGCTCGCCGCTCGCCCGTACAGCGACGAGATCGCCAGCGTCATGACCGAGCTGATGCGCCGCTCGCCGCAGTATGAGCATCCGTTTCTCACCGTTCGCGAGGTCCAGAAGCGGCTGATCATCCTGGTCACCGCCGACCGCGGCCTGGCCGGTGCGCTCAACAGCAACAACACGCGCCTCGCGTTGAGCGACGCCGCCAAGGGGCAGGTTCCCGTCTCGTACATCACCATCGGGCGTCGAGGACGCGACGTGATCCGGCGTCTGCATCGTGACCTCATCGCCGACCAGAGCATGCTCGGTGACAAGCCGACCATGGGCGACGTGCTCCCGGCCGCGCGCGTGGCCATGGAGCAGTACGAGCGAGGCGACGTGCAGCAGATCGACATCGTGTACGCGCGTTTCATCAGCGTCGGCCGCCAGCAGACGGTGTTGCAGCGGGTGATCCCCGTCGTCCCGCCGGAGGACGCGAAGGCGGTCAGCGCGGACTTCGAGTATGAGCCCGAGCCGAAGGACGTTCTCGACGCGCTGCTGCCTCGATATGTCGAGGCGCAGGTGTATCGCGCCGTGCTGGAGAACGCGGCATCCGAGCAGGCCGCACGCATGATTGCCATGCGCAATGCGTCCGACAACGCAAGCGAGTTCATCGAGGACCTGACCCTCACCGCGAACAAGGTGCGGCAGGCGTCGATCACGACAGAGTTGATGGAGATCGTCTCCGGCGCCGCGGCGCTCGAAGGCTGAGGAGAGAGAGATGGCAGTTGTGGAGTTGCAATCCGGCACCGGCAATGTGGTGCAGGTGATCGGACCGGTCGTCGACGTGGAGTTCAGCGGCGAGCGGCTTCCGGAGATTCTCGACGCGCTCGAGATCGACCGCGAGGACGGCAAGCTGCTCGTGCTCGAGGTCCAGCAGAGCCTCGGCAACAGCACCGTGCGAACCATCGCCATGGATACGACCGAAGGCGTGCGCCGCGGCGACTCGGTGCGCGCAACCGGTGCGCCGATTCAGGTGCCGGTGGGCGAGGAGACGCTCGGCCGGATGTTCAACGTCATCGGCGACACCATCGACGGCAAGGGGCCGTTCGCCGGCACCGCCCGGATGCCGATGCACCGCACCGCGCCCACCATCTCCGAGCAGTCCGTTGAGACGGAGATTCTCGAGACGGGCATCAAGGTTATCGACCTCATCTGCACCTTCTCAAAGGGCTCGAAGATCGGGCTCTTCGGCGGAGCCGGCGTCGGCAAGACGGTCATCGTCATGGAGATGATCCGCAACATCGCCCGCGAGCATGCGGGGTACTCGGTCTTCGCCGGTGTCGGTGAGCGCACCCGTGAGGGCACCGCGCTGTACGGCGAGATGGAGGAATCCAAGGTGCTCGACCAGACCGCGCTGGTCTACGGGCAGATGAACGAATCGCCGGGTGCACGCGCGCGCGTTGCGCTGACCGCCCTCACCATCGCCGAGTGGTTCCGTGACGAGAAGGGCGCCGACACGCTGCTCTTCATCGACAACATCTTCCGGTACACCCTTGCAGGGGCTGAGGTTTCGGCGCTGCTCGGACGCATGCCGTCGGCGGTCGGTTATCAGCCGACGCTCGCCACCGAGATGGGTGACCTGCAGGAGCGGATCACGTCCACCAACAAGGGATCGATCACGTCGGTGCAGGCGATCTACGTGCCTGCGGACGACTTCACCGACCCCGCGGTTGCCACCACCTTCGGCCACCTCGGTGCGACGGTCACGCTGAGCCGGTCGATCTCTGAAGCGGGCATCTACCCCGCGGTGGATCCGCTCGAATCCTTCAGCCGCGTGCTCGACCCGAACGTCGTTGGTGAGGAGCACTACCGTGTTGCGCAGGGCGTGAAGCGCGTGCTCCAGGAATACAAGGAGCTGCAGGACATCATCGCCATCCTCGGCCAGGAAGAGCTCACCGAGGACCAGAAGCTGACGGTCGGCCGCGCTCGCCGCGTGCGCAACTTCCTGTCGCAGCCGTTCTTCGTCGCCGAGGTGTTCACCGGGCGTGACGGCAAGTACGTGCCGCTGGAGGAGACGATCCGCGGGTTCGGGGAGATCCTCGACGGCAAGCACGATGACCTGCCCGAGGAAGCCTTCTACATGTGCGGAACGATTGACGAGGCGGTGGAACGGGCCGCCGCGTTGAGGGGTGACGGGCAGCAGGCCAAGGCGGCTGCTGCCGGGGCGCCTGCACCTGCTGCTGCAGCTCCGGGTGCGGCACGGGTGAGGAGAGCGAGGCGTGCGGCCGCTGCGACCGCAAGCGCCGACAACGCGGCCAAGGCAGACGCGGCGACTGATGCGGCACTGGCCACCGACCCCGAGGCGACCTCGTCGGACGCCGCTGCCGACACCGCATCCACTCCCGACACAACCGCTACCACGCCGGACGAGACCACGAAGGCATAACCGCGATGGCCAAGCTTCAGGTCGAACTCGTCACCCCGGAGGGGCGCGTCTTCAGCGAGGAAGCTGACTTCGTGCTCGCGCCCGGCATCGAGGGCGACCTGGAGGTCCTGCCGCAACACATCGCACTGCTCACGCCGCTGCGCAATGGCGTCGTCACCATTCGCAATGAAGCCGCCGAACATGTGCTTGCGGTGTCAGGCGGGTTCCTCGAGGTCCTGCCCGACAAGGTGACGATCCTCGCGGATGCGGCGGAGCGCGCCGAGGACATCGACGAGGCGCGTGCGGAAGAGGCGCGCAAGAAAGCGCAGGACCTTCTCGCGCAGAACGTGGACAACGAGGAGGCGGTCATGGCTCTCGAGCGTGCCACCTTGCGACTCCAGGTCGCGGAGATCCGGCGCCGCCGTCACGGGCACTCGCCGCCACCTCAGTGACGTCGCCGCCGGGGCTCGACTTGGAGGCGCTCGCCGCATATCTGGCGCCGCGCGTCGGCGGACTTGCGGGCGCGCTGCGAGGCGAGCTGATCCCTGGTGGGCGCTCGAATCTCACGTACATCGTCGATGACGGTCAGCGCCGCTTCGTCGTGCGGCGTCCGCCCCTGGCGCACGTGCTGCCGACCGCGCACGACATGGCACGCGAGTATCGGGTGCTTGCGGCCTTGCAGGGCACCGGAATCCCTGTGCCCGAGGTGATCGCGCTCTGCGAGGACGACTCCGTCATCGGCGCACGCTTCTACGTCATGGAGTGGATCGACGGCCACGTGGTGCGCGACACGCTCCCGGTCGAGTTTCCCGACACCACCGAGACGCGGCGGGCGATGTCGTCGGCGCTGATCGACACGCTGTTGCAACTCCACGCCATCGATCCCGACGCCGTCGGGCTCGGCGACTTCGGGCATCCGGACGGTTTCCTCGCTCGACAGGTGCGGCGGTGGTGGCAGCAGTGGGAGGCATCGAAGACCCGCGAACTGCCCAGCATCGAGGATCTGCGCCGCCGGCTCGACGAGACCGTCCCCACGCCGTCGCCGCCGGGCATCGTGCACGGCGACTATCGACTCGACAACGTCATGTACGCACCCGCGGATCCGTCGCGCATCGTCGCCGTGATCGACTGGGAGATGTGCACCATCGGCGATCCGCTCTGCGATGTGGGCCTGCTCTGCGTGTACTGGGCAGACTCGGAATCGGAGGCGGCGGCGCGCACGCTGCACGGCCGGTCGATCACCATCGAGGACGGCTTCTACAAGCGCGCCGACCTGCTCCGCGACTACGCTGCGGGTACGCAGCGCGACCTGACCTCGCTCGACTGGTACATCGCGCTCGGGGCATACAAGCTCGCGATCATCGCCGAGGGCATCACCGCCCGATTTCTGATGGGGATGACCGTCGGCGAGGGCTTCGAGACGATGGGGGAGATGGTGCCGGCCATCGTCGAGAGCGGGCTCACTGCACTGGACCGTTTGCGTTCCACCGAAGGAGGCTGACCATGGATTTTGCGGAGACGCCGAGGGTGCGTGAGCTCAGCGAGAAGGTCTGGCGCTTCATGGATGAGCGCATCCGTCCGGCCGAGGAGGAGTACTGGCGCGGCTTCTCCGCCGAGACGATCCCGCAGCGGATCTCACCCGTGATGGAGGAGCTGAAGACCGAGGCGCGCCGGCGCGGCCTCTGGAATCTGTTCCTCCCCGACAAGCGTTTCGGTCCTGGCCTCACCAACCTCGAGTACGGCGCGCTGGCGGAGATCATGGGCTGGAGCTCGATCGCCTCGGAGGCCATGAACTGCTCGGCTCCCGACACGGGAAACATGGAAGTGCTGGTGCAGTTCGGGACTCCCGAGCAGCAGGATCAGTGGTTGCAGCCGCTGCTGGCGGGGGAGATCCGCTCGTGCATCGGGATGACCGAGCCGGAGGTGGCGAGCTCCGATCCGACGCAGCTGGCGACGCGCATCGATCGCGACGGCAGTGATTACGTCATCAATGGCCATAAGTGGTTCACCAGCGGGGCGGCGCATCCCAAGGCCAAGGTGATCCTGCTCATCGGGATGACCGATCCCGAGGCGGAGCGGCATGCCCGTCACACCATGGTGCTGGTGCCGATGGACGTACCCGGTGTGACGATCGTCAGGCAGCTCAAGGTGTTTGGCTTCGACGATCCGGGGAGCCATTGCGAGGTGCTGCTCGAGAATGTGCGCGTGCCGCAGTCCAATCGCATCGGTGATGAGGGGACCGCGTTCATGATCGCGCAGGCGCGGCTGGGCCCGGGCCGGCTGCATCACTGCATGCGGTTGATCGGCGCTGCTGAACGGGCGTTGTCGTTGATGTGTGAGCGTGCAAAGTCGCGTACCGCGTTCGGGAAACGCCTTGCGGAACAGGGCGTGGTGCGCGAGCAGATTGCCAGGTCGCGCATCGAGATCGAGCAGGCGAGGTTGTTGTGCCAGAAGGCGGCGTGGCTGCTCGACACGAAGGGCAGCCTGGGCGCGCGGTTCGAGATCTCGGCGATCAAGGTGGTTGCGCCGAACATCGCGCAGGCGGTGATTGATCGTGCCATCCAGGTGCATGGCGGGGCCGGCGTGTCGCAGGACCTGCCTCTGACGCAGATGTTCGCGTATGCGCGATCGGCCCGGTTCATGGACGGGCCGGACGAGGTGCACTACTCGATCATCGGACGCGAGGAGCTGAAACGCGAGGAGGGGCGCGCTTAGGGTCTGCGCCGGAGTTGGGCGGGGTTCGCTATGGCCTCCACGTACACGGATCTGTATATACTACGGAAATGTGTGATGGCGAGGACAATGCCGGATCGCTCGAACGGCTGCTGTCGGGCATCGAGTTGTTCGTTGCCACGACGGCCGGTGACGTCACCCCGTTCGAGCTCGGCGAGCGCCTGATCCGGCTCCGCCATGGCATCGATCTCCTCGAGCTCCGTTTCGGGCGCGAGGCGGCCGCGTTCGCTGCCACCGACGAAGCCGCGGCGCAGGGGTCGACCTCGCCGCTCAATTGGATCCGCCATCAATGCCGCATGGCCGGCGGCGCCGCGGGCCGGTCGCTCACCACCGGCGAGGAGGCTGAGCACCTTCCGGCGAGTGTCGCCGCACTCGAGGAGGGGCGAATCGGGTTCGCGCACCTCGCGCTGCTTGCGAGTACGGAGCGGGCCCTCAAGGCGACGGGGACCTTCCAGGAGCGCCCATTGCTCGATCTTGCGATTGAGCACTCGGTCGGCGCCTTTGGGTACGACTGCGACCACGCGCGCCATGTGGGCGACGCCGCTGCGGTGCTCGCCGAGAACGTGTCGTCGGTGGAGTCCCGGCGCCTCGAGTTCTCCAAGTGTGAGGACGGCCGGCTTGCCTTTCGTGGACTGCTCGACGCTGTGGGCGGCGCCGCTGTTCGGGTTGCGGTTGAGCAGCTGTCGCGCCGCGTTGGTGTGGGCGACGAGCGCTCCCGTGCCCGTCGCTTGGCCGACGGCCTGGTGGAACTTGCCATGCACTCGCTCGACCATGGGTTCACCACGCAGAGGGGCGCGACCCGCACCCATCTGCAACTCACTGCCTCAGTGGAGACCGTGAGGGGATTGGTCGGCGCGCCCGGGGGCGACCTCGAGTTCGCCGGGGTTGTGCCGGCGGCGACGGTGCAGCGGCTCGCCTGCGACGCGAGCATCCGGCGAGTGCTGCTGGGTGCTGATTCCGCGGTGATCGATGTGGGACGGACGCTTCGGGTGCCATCAGGGGCTGGGCGGACCGCACTGCGCGTGCGCGACAAGGGATGTGTCTGGCCCGGGTGCGATCGGCCCGCCTCCTGGACCAACGCGCACCATGTCCTGTTCTGGGGCCACGGCGGCGTCACCGACGTGCCGAACATGGTGCTGCTCTGCCATCGACATCACTGGAATGTGCATGAGGGCGGCTGGCGGTTGGTCAAGTCCGACGGGCAGCGGGTCCTGGTGATCCCGCCGTCGCACACGTACCAGTCGTGGACGTTGCCGCGGGCGCCGGCCTAGCCTCTCGCGCGTGGGTGATGGGGAGAGGAGGTTCGTCGGCCTGGTGCACTGAGTTCGGGGCAGATCGTGCGGCCGCGGCGCCTCGGCAAGCCGCCGCACCGCCTCACCACGCCTCCGCGGCGAACGACAGACCGGCACGTCTGCACCGTGAGTGATGACTCCCGCCCGGTACAGAGCTACGATCGCGTTTCAACGTAGGTAGGGAGTGGCCGGATGCCCTCGACATCTCATGGCCCGGAGCGGACGAACCTGCCGCTTCAGCTCACAAGCTTCGTTGGACGCGAATCTGAGGTCGAGGATATTGCCGAGGTGGTGTCTCGGGCGCATCTGGTCACCCTCACCGGCGCGGGCGGCATCGGCAAGACGCGGCTCGCACTCGAGGTGGCGTCCAGGCTGGTCTCCGAGTATGAGCACGGTGTTTGGCTCGTGGAACTCGCGGGGCTGGTAGATCCTGAACTTGTCCCGCAGACGATGCTCACGGCACTTGGCTCCATGACCCATCCCGTGAAGCCACCGATAGATTCACTGATGAATTTTCTGGAGGCACGTGACGTTCTGTGCGTTCTGGACAACTGCGAACATCTCGTTGACGCGTGCGCACAGTTAACCAGCGAGCTCCTGAAGCACTGCTCCGGGCTACGGATCCTGGCGACCAGCCGTCAAGTGCTCGGAGTTGATGGTGAAGTGACGTGGCCGGTCCCTTCCATGGCCACTCCGGACCCGGAGCGCCCCTACACCCTGGAAGACCTGCAGCGCTGTGAAGCGGTCCAGCTGCTTATGCAACGTGGGGACGCGGCGCGTCCGGGTTTTCGCGTCTCGGATGCCAACGCATCGTCGACAGCCCGGATTTGCCAGCGATTGGACGGAATCCCCCTGGCGATCGAGCTTGTCGCGGCACGTCTACGGAGCATGTCGATCAATGCAATCGCTGAACGTATCGACGATCAGTTCACGCTTCTGGTGGGAGGCTCGCGTGTCGCGATGCCGCGACAGCGGACGCTCAAGGCCACGTTCGACTGGAGCCACGGCCTGCTGGGCCATGAAGAGCAGCGAGCTGTTCCGACGGCTGGCCGTGTTCGCGGGCGGTTTCCCGTTGGGGGCTGCGGAGGCAGTGTGTAATGCCGATGCCCTCGAGGCAACCGCCATCAACGTGCTCGAGACGCTCACAAGCCTCGTCGACAAGTCATTGCTGACTTCTCAACACGATGCTGGTCGTTCTGGACGGTATCGGCTGCTCGAACCCATCCGGCAGTACGCCTTCGATCGTCTCTCGGAAGCCGATGAGGTCCACGCCGCGCGTCGCAGCCATGCCGATTTCTTTTTCGCTTTTGGCGATGACGTGTCTCGAGAGCTGCGAGGAGCGAGCCAGATTGCGGGGATGGCTCGAGTCGTGGACGAGCTGGACAATTTCAGAGCCTGCTTCGGTTGGGCGCTGACGAATCGTCCTCGGGCAGCGCTATCGCTCGGTCTCGCGCTGGAGCGCTACTGGTTCGTCAACAGCCCAGCCGAGGGCCGCGAGTGGCTGGGAAGAGCGTTGAACATATACGCGACCCGAGACGAGCTGCGAGCTCACGCACTCGATCAGGCGACGGCATGGGCCACTCGTTGCGGGGCGTTTGACGAGGCGCGCCGGTTCGGAAAGGAATGCCTCGAGCTCGCCGAGGAGTTGGGTAGCGATCTGTGCATTGGCCGCGGGCTGCACCATCTGGCGCTGATCGAGTCCATCGAAAGCGCTGACGGCTGGGCTGCGCGCACGCTGCCGCTCCTCGCACAAGCGGAGCCGCATCTGAGGCGAGCGGACGACCGCGTGGCTCTTGTGGATTTCCTGGCGGCCCGCAGCTACACACTCTTCCTGGCAGGAGATCTCGCCGCGGCACGCGTGACGGTCGAGGAAGGCATCGAAATGGCCCGCGTTATCGGCGATCGCTTGAAACGCGGATCCATGCTCGACACGCTCGCCTGCATCGAATTCGAGCGCGGTGCGCAGGCAGCAGCCGCGGTCAACTGGAAGGAGCAACTTGAGATCGGCGGTCAATTCGGCGACCGGTTTGACGCGGCCTACGCATTGGTCGGACTGGCGCGGATCGCCGTCGTGAGCGAAGAGGGTCCGGAGCGCTATCTTCGGCTCGTCGGTGCGGCGAGTGAGTTGCTCAAGCGCTTGGGGGTGATCTTTCGCCGCGAAGCAGAGTGGCTTGAGATGACGCAGCGCGATGCGCGGACGCTGCTTGGCGATGACCTCTGTGACACGTTGTTGCGCCATGGGGCGGAAATGTCGCTGGCGGAGGCCGTGCGATTCGGTCGAGGCGAGACGACGCCATTGGATCCCGGCTTGCCGCAGACCATGCTTCCGGCACCTGGCGCCATGGGCAGTGGTGACAACGCCTTTATCCAGGAGGGGGATTACTGGTCGCTGACGTATGGCGGCGTCCTGGTGCGCGCCAAGGACAGCAAAGGGCTGCACGACATCGCGTGGCTGCTCGCCTCACCCGGCAAGGGCATCGCGGCCGTCGATCTCGCAAGCAGGGATCGTCCGAGCGATGCCGGACGCGGCGCTGCGGCCTCGGGGTTGGGGTTCGGGACTGAGGCCAACGCAGGAGAGGCGCTCGATGCGGAGGCGCGGGCTCAATACCGAGCGCGTCTCGCCGACCTCGCGGAGGAGATCGCCGACGCTGAGGCCGATAACGATCCTGAGCGAGCGAGCCGTGCCCGAGCTGAGCACGATTTCCTCCTCGCCGAGCTTGCAGCGGCGGTTGGTTTGGGCGGTCGATCCCGACTGGTTCTCGACCCTGCCGAGCGGGCACGCAAGGCCGTCACCGGGCGCATCCGCGACGCGCTCAGCCACATCGAGGTGTCGCATCCGGCACTGGGCCGACACCTGCGCCGATCGGTGCGGACCGGCACGTTCTGCGTCTACGACCCCGCCGAACCGACCAGTTGGCTCTTCGCGAACGAGCACTCGGGAAGGTCGTCTCCAGCACGACGATAGGGCTGCGCGCCGTATCGCGCTCCCGCCCGTCGCGCGTGACGCTGTTGCGCTCGCGCTCCCGCCCGTCGCGCGTGACCATGTCGCGCAACCGCTCCTTGCGCGTGACCGTCTGGCGTCGCCAGAAGGTTTCTGGCGCAGAAGGGGTGTGGATCGACAGACCGCTGATGGCCGGATCCGCGTGGAGGTCTCAGACATGCAGGCACTGACACTGCATACCTTTCCCGCGCGCGTGGCGGCCAGTTTCCTGGCACTGGCTAGCGCGTTGGCGATTGGAGGCTCGATTGGCTACACGCTGAAGGCGTCGAACGCTACCGCCTCGTCGCCGGCACAGATCGTCGTCGTGCCGTCGGTGGCTCGGCAGATTGATACGTGTGTCTTTGTGCGTGGCCACCGCGCCTGCTGAGCGACGTGAGGACAAACAAGATGCATGATCGATCGCGCGCCATCACCCTCGTGGCCGTCACGGCCGCCGCGCTTCTGGCAAGCGGATGCACGGCAAGCCCGGACCCGACCTCCAGATCCTCACCGGGCACAACGCCCGCGCAGACGCCAACTGCTCCGTTCGCTCCCGGCGTCACGACCCTCCGGGCCGGGACGCACGCACTGCAAGTGGCGGGCGGCACTTCCGGCTACACCGTGGTCGTGCCCGCCGGGTGGTTCGACTTGGGTGCCGCATTCGTCGACAAGTATCCCGAGACAGGACAGCGCAGGCCGGTGCTGGGCCTCAGTGTGTGGGACGTCGGACAGGTCGTCCGCGACCCGTGCCACTGGCAGGGCCAGGAGTTCGACCCGGGGCCGAGCGTCGAAAACCTCGTTGCCGCGTTCGTCGCCCAGAAGATGCGCAACGCCACCACGCCGACTGACGCCACCCTCGGCGGATACGCGGGCAAATATCTCGAGTGGTCGGTTCCCGCTGACATGAAATCGAGCACTTGGACCGACTTCGACACCTGCGACCTCGGTTCCGACGGCGTCGATCGCGACTTCGTCAGCTGGTTTGCCAAGGACGACACCGAGAACGACCGCTACGAGGAGGTCCCCGGCCAGGTCGACCGGTTGTGGGTCCTCGACGTCAAGGGTCAGCGTCTGGTTGTGGACGCAACGTACTCACCTGATACCTCTCAAGCTGATCGGGCTGCGTTGAGCCGCGTCGTGAACTCAATTCGGTTCACCACTCACTGAGGCACCGCCCTCGAAGCGATACAGGGGTTCACTTGCAACGGCGGAACGGACTCCTGGCGTAACGGCGGCAGGGAAACGGCGCACCGGCTGCACTGGCCCAGTGGGTCAGTCGTAGCCGGTCGCGCCGTCGATCCGTTCGCGGAGAAGGTCCGCGTGGCCGTTGTGCCGCGAGTACTCCTCGATCATGTGATTGAGGATCCAGCGCATCGACACCTCACGACCCGTCCGCTGCTTCCCGGTAGCGTCGAGCGCACGGCGGGAGATGATGTCGTCAGCCCGGCCGCACTCCTCGTGCCAGCTGGCGAATGCCTCGTCGACATCTGCCGTATCGACGTGGTTGAAGTCCCCATCGACATCATCGTCCGTCGAGTAGCGCTCGGGCAGTTCCTCACCGGCGAGCGTGACGCGGAACCAACCACGCTCGACATCGGCCATGTGGCGCACCAGGCCGAGCAGCGACAGAGTTGAAGGCTCTGCCGAGCGCATGCGCAGCTGGTCGGGAGCCAGGCCCGCGCACTTGCGGGCGAGCGTCTCGCGCTGCCACTCGAGAAAGGCGAGCAGCGTCGACCGCTCGTCGCCGCTTCGAGGGATCTCCTGGTATTCCACCGACCGAAAGTATGACCGACTACGCGATCGTGATCTGCTCGTTCAGGTAGACGTCCTGGATCGAGTTGAGCAGATGCACGCCGTCGCGCATCGGGCGCTGAAACGCCTTACGCCCGCTGATCAATCCCGTCCCGCCTGCACGCTTGTTGATCACCGCGGTCTTCACCGCCGCGGCGAGGTCGCCGGCACCAATGGACTCGCCACCGGAGTTGATCAGGCCCACACGTCCCGCGTAGCAGCTGAGCACCTGGTAGCGGCAGAGATCGATCGGATGATCGGACGTCAGCTTGGTGTACACGGCGTCGTTGGTCTTGCCGAAGTTCAGCGCTGTGTACCCGCCGTTGGTGGTCGGCAGCTTCTGCTTGATGATGTCCGCCTCGATCGTGACGCCGATGTGATTCGCCTGTCCGGTGAGGTCGGCCGCGAGCGAGTAGTCGACACCGTCCTTCTTGAACGCCGCATTGCGCAGGTAGCACCAGAGGATCGTGGCCATTCCGAGCTCGTGGGCCGCGGCGAACGCCACGGACACTTCCTGGATCTGGCGGTCCGCCTCCTCCGATCCGAAGTAGATGGTCGCGCCGACAGCGACCGCCCCGAGGTTCCAGGCTTCCTTGACCGTGCCGAACATGATCTGGTCGAACTTGTTCGGGTAGGTCAGCAGCTCGTTGTGGTTGAGCTTGACGATGAACGGGATGCGATGCGCCCAGTGCCGCGATACCGCGGCGAGCACGCCGAACGTCGAGGCGAAGGCGTTGCATCCGCCCTCGACGGCGAGTTCCACGAGCTTGCCCGGATCGAAATACTCGGGGTTGGGCGCGAACGACGCACCCGCCGAGTGCTCGATGCCCTGGTCGACCGGAAGGATCGACATGTAGCCTGTCCCGCCGAGACGGCCGTGCTGGTAGAGCGCCGAGATGTTGCGGAGGACCCGGTTGGAGCGGTCGGTGCCGGCCCAGATACGGTCGACAAAATCAGGCCCCGGCAGGTGCAGCGTCGACTTGGGAACCGTCTCGCACTCATGCTCGAGCAGCGAGGAGGCGTCCTCGCCGAGCAACTGTTCAATGGTCTCGTTCGAGGGAAGGGTTGCTGTAGCCATGGGCGTCTCCGATATATGCCGGCGATCCGACTGGACTGCCACTCTCTAATCTACCCGGTCGGCAACTGCCCGGTGAGCGGCCGCCGTCGAGTACGGTAAGCGGAGATGGAACTCCTCCGTATCCGTGGCGGACGCCGGCTCGAAGGACACGTCGCGACCTCCGGGAGCAAGAACGCATCGCTGCCGGTGATGGCTGCGGCACTGCTCACCGACCAGGAGGTCGAGCTGGGCAACGTCCCGGATATCGAGGACATCTCCACGATGGCGTCGATGCTCGAGCACGTGGGCGTCAAGGTCGAGCACCCCGACACCAACACCTGGCGGCTCCACGCCGCCGAGCTGCGAACCACCGAGGTGGACCCCACCCTGAGCGGGCGGATGCGCGGCTCGTTCCTGCTCCTCGGCGCGCTGGTGGCGCGGGCCGGTGAGGCGAGCATCGCCAAGCCCGGCGGTGATGACATCGGCATGCGCCGCGTCGAGCAGCACCTGGAGGGCCTGCGCCTCATGGGCGCCGAGGTGGAGGAGCGAGAGGGCGGGTACGTGGCGCGGGCGCGTCGCCTGCACGGTGCGCGCATCGCGCTCGACATGCCCACGGTCACGGGAACCGAGAACCTGATGATGGCGGCGGTGCTCGCGGAGGGCATCACCGTCATCAGCAACGCCGCCCGCGAGCCCCACGTCTACGACCTGGCGCGCTGCCTCATCGGCATGGGTGCGCACATCACCGGCGTTGGCACCGAGCTGATCGTCATCGAAGGCAGCGGTGGCCTGCTGCATGGCACGACGCACAACATCACCGCCGACTACATCGAGGCCGGCACGTACATGATCGCGGCGGCGGCGACGTACGGCGATGTCGTTGTCGAGCACATGCGACCGAGTGACCTGCGCTGGCTGTTCAGCAAGCTCCGCTCGGCGGGGTGCGACATCGTCGAGGGCGCGAACCACGTGCGTGTGACGTGCTCGCACCTGCGCGCCGTCGACATGACCACGTGGCCGCACCCCGGGTTTGCCACCGACATGCAACCGCAGTTCTGCGCGCTCATGACCCAGGCGACGGGCACGAGCGTGATCAGCGAAGCTTTGTACGAGAACCGATTTCGCCACGTCGAGTTCCTGCAGAAGATGGGCGCGCACATCGCGATCGACGGACGCAGCGCGGTCATCAACGGACCGGCCCGGCTGCACGGCACGCGCATGAGCATCCCGGACATTCGCAGCGGCGCGGCACTCGTCATCGCGGGACTGTGCGCCAACGGGACCACCGAGCTCGACCGCGTCTTCCACCTCGAACGCGGGTACGACGACCTCGAGACCAAGCTCGCCGGGCTCGGCGCGGATATCGAACGACTCGTCACCGACGAACCCGGCACCGAGGTGCGCGACCTCACCGGCGTGGTCGGCGACTGAGACACCCGAAAGAAGTGCTGGGCAAGAAGGTCGGCATCGACCTCGGCACGACGACGACACGGATCATCGTCAAGGGTGAGGGCATGATCGCCAGCGAACCGACCGCGGTGGCGATACGCGACGGCGGCGTGCAGGCCGCCGTGTTCGGCGAGGCGGCCTTCGAGACCCAGGCCCAGGATCCCGAGTTCCAGCTCAAACGCCCGATCGCCGGCGGCCAGATCGCCGACGCGGCGTCGGCGCGCTGGCTCATCAACCACGCGATGATCCGCGCCGCCGGGCGTCAGCGCATCTTCAAACCGGACGTCGTGATCGCGGTGATGTCGTCACTGCCGGGTGGTCAGCGGCGGTCGCTGCTCGAGGCGGCGGCGCTCGCCGGGGCCCGGACGGCGTACTTGCTCGATGCGCCGCTCGCCGCCGCGATGGGCGCGGGCATCCGGCTCAGCGGACCCAACGGCCACCTGATCGTCGATATCGGCGCCGGCAAGACCGACGTCGCCGCGCTCGCGCTTGAGGGGACGGTGAGCGGGCGCTGCCTCAGCGGCCATGGCGGGATGCGGCTGCACGCCTGCATCGCCGACCACATCCGCCGCGAGCACCAGGTGACCCTCGACGCTGCGACGGTGGAGGAGGTGATCGCGTCGCTCGCCCGGGTGGGTCCGCACGAGGAGCGCCGCCTCGACGTCATGGGCAAGGACGCCAATGGCGAGTTCGGGGAGCAGAGTTCTCGATCACGTCGACCGAGCTGAACGCATGCCTCGACGCGCACGTGCGCCCGATCCTCACGGCACTCGACGCGGTGATCGCCGACACGCCCGAACGGCTGATGGCCGACATCCGGCGTGAGGGGATCCTGCTCTGCGGGGGCGGCGCGCAGCTGGAAGGGCTTGACAGCGCGATAGCCGCCGCGACCGGGATCGAGGTGCACCGCGAGAGCCAGCCGCAGTTGTGCGTGGTGCGGGGGACCGGCTATGCGCTGGACAACCTCGACGTACTCAAGCGCGCGCTGATGTATATCCGGTAGGGATCAGCAGTCGAAGACAAACCAGCACAGCTCGTTGCGCAGCCGCTCATCGTCGAGGACCAGGTCTCGGATCTTGTCGGGGAGTTGGGCGCGCTGCCACCGGCACTCCACGCGGCCGGCCTCGATGCCGTCGCCGACGGTCCCAACCGCCGCCCGCGCCGCCTTGATCGCGTAGGCGGCGGCTCCGAGCTCGTGGGCCGCCACGTGGCCCACTCCCGCAGCCTGGCCGGCAGCGTATGCGGCATGCCGTGGTGCGCCACTCAGGTCTCTGGCCGCGGCGTTCGCATGACCAGCCGCTGTGCGGGCCTCCCACCACGTGATCTCACCCCGCGCCCAGGCACGCCCGAGGTCGATGGCCCGGCGTGGACGGTCGTCGTCCGGCCGCGCCTGCTCGAAATGGTGCAGCACATGCTCGGCGCAGGCGGCCGCCCACATCGCGAGCAGGTGATGGTCGCCATCCTGCAGTGTCCCGCCGCGACGCACGGTGATGAAGCGCGGGTCCCGAACCTTGGGCAGGATCACCAGCAGATCACTCGGGCTCAGAGCGTTGCCTCGATCCCGGCGAGCACGTCCTCGACGCGGATCTGGTCCATCGTCGCCACGGCGCTCAGACCGTCCTCGTAGCGCGGCGGGGCGATTGCCTGGACGACGCGGTGCGCCGGGCCGTATGCGCCGCCGCGAGCGCCGTCGGTCGGCCCGAAGAGCCCCACCGTTGGCGTGTCCATCGCGGCAGCGAGCTGGATGAGCGGCGTGTCGCTGCCGATGAGCAGGTCGCACCGGGCGATCACCCCGGCGAGCGTCGCGAGGTCGACCTCGCCGACGAGGTCGGTCGCGGCGGCACGCAGGTCGACCTTCATGTGCTCGGCGGCGAGACGATCATGCGCGGAGCCGACCAGGAGGATGCCGGCGCCGTGGCGCTGGGCGAGGAGGTTGGCCAGGTGGGCCCAGCGCTCCGGGTCCCAGACGGTCGCCGCCGCCGATGCTGCGGGGTTCTCGGCGTAGCCGGCGCCCGGCGCGATCGCGACGAGGAGACGTCCGTCGCCGAGCCCGCTGCCGTGGAGCAGATCAACGGCCCGGCGCCGGGCCTCGGGACCCGGCTCGTAGACCGGGGTGTGGAGCTGCTGGTGGACGCCGGCCACCTCCGCAAGCCGCAGCCAGGTCTCGGCCTGGTTCTCGGCGCGACGAGGCTTGACCCGGCCGGTGAGGAGCAGTCCGATGCCGCCGCCCACGCCGCTGCGCTGCGGAATGCCCGCGAAGTACGCCGCGGTGGCGGGTGCCGGCCCCGAGGTGCAGAGGAACACGGAGTCGAGCCGCAGGCCGCGCAGGGTCGCCCAGAGGCGCAGGCCCCCGGTATGGCCGCCTCGGAGTTCGGCGAGCGGGATGACCAGGTCGACCGGCGGGATGCCGTCGGCCAGCTCGACGGCCGTCGTGGGGCAGACGAGTGCGATCCGAGCCGTCGGATAGCCGGCGCGCAGGGTGCGCAGCAGCGGCGTGGCCTGCAGCGTTTCGACCATGCCGCCATTCACGACGACCGCGATATCCACGGCCGAACGGTATAGCGTGTGACGCTCTGCGCGCGGGTTTGCGCGCGAGGCGCGCGATCGAGGTCGCGGTGCAACCATATGGGCCGATGGCTCATTCGCTCGCCGGTCGTGATCTCCTGAGCATCGCGGACCTCAGCACCGACGAGATCATCGCTGTCCTCGACCTGGCCGACGCGGCCAAATCGGGGCGGGATCTCGGCAGCCCGCTCGCGGGCCGGTCGCTGGCGCTCATCTTCCAACGGCCGAGCAACCGCACCCGCGTGTCGTTCGAGGTGGCGATCCACCGGCTCGGCGGCCACCCGATCGCGCTGTTCAACCCCGAGGTCCAGCTCGGCGAGCGCGAGTTGGCCGCGGACATCAGCCGGATCCTCGACCGTTACGCGGACGGCATCGTGGCCCGCCTCGTCTCCCACCGGGACCTGATCACGATCGCGGGAGCCGCGTCGTCCCCGGTCATCAACGCCCTCACCGACAGCGAGCATCCGTGTCAGGTGCTCGCCGACTGCATGACCGTGCGCGCGGTCACCGGCCGGCTGGCGGGCGCGACCGTGGCGTACATCGGCGACGGGAACAACGTCTGCACGTCGTGGATCTATGCGGCGGCGCTGCTCGGAGTGCACCTCCGGGTCATCTGCCCGCCGGGGTACGAGCCACCGGCGGCGGTCATCGAGCGGGCGGCCCGGCTGCGCGCGCCGGGCACCGATTTCGAGATCACGCACGAGGCGGCGCCCGCGCTTCGCGATACCGAAATCATCTACACGGACGTTTGGACAAGCATGGGGCAGGAAACCGAACAGCAGCGTCGGCGCGAGGATTTCGCGTCCCTGCAGGTCAATGACGCGCTCGTGGCGCTGGCGCCGGCGGGCGTCCGGGTGATGCACTGCCTCCCGGCGCATCGTGGTGAGGAGATCACCGATGCGGTCATCGATGGGCCGCACTCGGTCGTGTTCGACCAGGCGGAGAACCGGCTGTGGGTGCAGCAGGCGCTGCTTGCCCTGATCTACGCGGATGACGCTGGCGCGGTGGCGGCGTGAGTGGCGGCCGTGACTGGGCGCGGATCGTGATCGGAGAGGCGCGCGGGTGAGCGACTGCTGTGACTGGGCGCTGCTCGTGATGAGAGAGGTGCGCCGGTGAGCGACTTCCTTCGGAACGCGCACTTCTTCCTGCAGAGCCTGAGCTGGCGCGATGGCCTCGACGTGCTGGTGGTCGCCTTCCTCCTGTACCAGCTGCTCAAGCTGATCCGGGGAACCCAGGCGGTCCAGCTGCTGCTCGGGCTCGCGGTGATCTTCGCGGTCGGGTGGGCGGCGCAGCTGCTGCACCTTCGCCTCCTCGAATTCATCTTCAACAACGGGACCCAGGCGATCGTGATCGCCGCGATCGTCCTGTTCCAGCCGGAGCTGCGAAGAGCGCTCGACCAGGTCGGACGGCTCGGCACGGTCCGCGCCGTGCTGGGACGGCACCCGGAGGTGGCCTACGCCCGAACCGTCGACGAGGTGCTGCGCGCGGCCGCCTCGCTCTCCGAACACAAGGTTGGTGCGCTGATCGTCTTCGAGCGAGAGACGGGACTCGAGAACCTCGCCGCGACGGGCGTGGCCGTCAACGGCGACGTCACCGCAGAGATGCTCGCCACCATCTTCATCCCCGGGTCACCGCTGCACGACGGGGCGGTGATCATCCGCGAGAGCCGGATCGTGGCCGCGGGCTGCGTGCTGCCCCTCGCCGAGACGCTTCCGGGCGTCGGGCGCATGGGAACCCGGCATCGGGCGGCGCTCGGGCTGACCATGCAGAGCGACGCGGTGGTGCTCATCGTCAGTGAGGAGACCGGGCTGATCAGCATCGCCCACGACGGCAAGATCTACCGGGGTCTCGACCAGGCCAAGCTGCACGAGATGCTGGTCAGCCTGCTCGAGAAGGAGGGCGGCTCGGGACGCGCGGCAATGCTCCGCCCGCTGCAACGGGTCGGCACGCTGCGCACGATCAGGCGCCGGTCGCACCCATGAGAATCCCAGGTTTCATCCGCCGCAACTGGAAGCTCAAGGTGCTGTGCTTCTTCATCGCGTTCGTGACGTGGGTCGGGGTTGTGTATGCGGGCAATCCGCCCGAGACCAGGCTGGTGTCGCTCGCGGTGCCGCAGAGCGCAGCGAACGTGCCCTCCGGATATGTGCTCGTCCACCCGGTGAGCAACGTCCTGGTTCGTGTCGGAGGCGACCAGAACACGCTGAGCACGCTCAACCCCACCGTGTTCACGGTCAACGTGGACTGGGCGGCGGTGAATCGCGCCGGAACGTATTCCATCCCGATGACGATCACGAGCACGGATCCCAACATCGAGATCATCGATCGGCCGTCATCGGTCCAGGTCGACCTGGATGCGTTCACGTCCAAGTCGATCCCGGTGACGATCACGATCACCAATCCTCCGCCGGCGGGCTACGACATCGTCTCGCAGCAGGCTGCCCCGTCCACCGTGGTGGTCGACGGACCCGCGCACGAGCTCGCCAACATCCAGGCGCGTGCGTCGGTCAACCTGAGCAATCAGAAGGCGAATTTCCAGGAGCAGGTCCCCGTCCTCGTGTATGGAAACGACAACCAGCGGCTCAACAACGTCAGTGCCAAACCCAGCGATGTGAGCATCAGCATCTCGATCACCGCGGTCGTGACCACACGCACGCGTTGCGATTGCGCCGCGGATCGTCGGCAACCCATCCCAGGGTCACTACCTGATCGGGATCATCGTCACACCGTTCAGCGTCGTCGCGACCGGGCCACAGGACCTGCTCAACTCATTCCTGAATCTCAGCACCGTGGCGATCCCGCTCGGCGGCATCACCGGCGACTTCACGCAAACCGTCGACATCATCGCCCCGGCGGGCATCACCCTCTCGGTGAAACAGGTGTCGGTCGAGATCGAGATGGGCACGATCCCCACGCCGCCGCCGTCACCCACGCCGGCCCCGACACCCACCCCCACGCCCGGCACGTAACCCCTTCCCTCCACGTCCGTTCCAGAGAGGTCCTATGTGCGGCATCATCGGCTACACCGGCCCCCGTCCAGCAGCACCGATCCTGCTCGACAGCCTGATGCGTCTCGAGTACCGGGGCTACGACTCGGCCGGGATCGCGATCATCGACCCGGACGGCGATGTCGCCACCGTCAAGAACACCCACAAGGTCGCTGACCTCGCCCGCCAGGTGGACGCCGAAGGCACGCCGGCGGGAACGGTCGGAATCGGCCATACGCGTTGGGCGACGCACGGGCGTCCCTCGCTCGAAAACGCGCATCCGCACCAGGATTGCACGGGGCGCATTCACGTCATTCACAACGGCATCGTCGAGAACTATCGCGAGCTGCGCGCCGAGCTGATGTCGCGCGGACACGAGTTCCTCAGCGAGACCGACACCGAGGTGGTGCCGCACCTCATCGAGGATGCGTTTCACGGTGACCTCGCCGCGGCGGTGCGCAGCGCGCTGAATCGCATGCAGGGTGCGTGCGCACTGGTGGTCATCTCCGCCGATCAACCGGACCGCGTCGTCGGTGCGCGCATGAACGCACCGCTGGTGGTGGGGCTGGGACGCGGCGAGGTGTTCGTGAGCAGCGACATCACCGCGTTGATCCCATATACCAAGCGGATCGCGCTGATCGGGGAAGGCGAGATCGTGACCGCAACGCCGGACGGGATCACGGTGCAGCAGCTCGACGGAACCGTTGTCGAGGCGCGCATCGTAACGGTCGACTGGGAGGCGGAGCAGGCGCAGAAGAACGGCTTTCCGCACTTTCTCCTCAAGGAGATCCATGAGCAGCCGGAGGCCGTCCGCCATGCGCTGCGCGGACGGATCGACGAGCTCGGCATGGTGTCGCTGCCCGAGCTCGGGATGAGCGAGGAGACACTCGCCGGGGTGCACGAGGTGGTGCTGGTGGCGTGCGGATCGGCGTGGTATGCGGCGATGGTTGCCGGCTATGCGATCGAGCATCTCGCCAAGGTTCGATGCAAGGTGGAGGCGGCGAGCGAGTTCCGCTACGGTGAGGCGCTCGTCGATGAGCACTCGCTGGTCATCGCCGTGTCGCAGTCGGGTGAGACCGCCGATACGCTCGCCGCGGTGCGTCAGGCGCACGCAGCCGGTGCGCAGGTGATTGCGATCACGAATGTCGTCGGGAGTGCGCTGTCACTGGAGGCGGACGGCTCGCTGTACATGCAGGCGGGCCCGGAGATCTCGGTCGCCGGCACCAAGACGTTCATGACCCAGATGGTGTGCGGCCTCCTGCTCGCGCTCCGGCTTGGCGATGCGCGCGGGACGCTGGATGTTGCCGAGCATCAGCGCCTGGTGGCGGAGATGCAGCAGCTCCCCGACCTGCTCACGCGGACGCTCGAGCTGGAGCCGATGCTCGTCGAAATCGGTCAGCGTTTCGCGCATGCGCAGAGCGCGCTGTACATCGGCAGGGGCATCAACTTCCCGATCGCGATGGAAGGAGCGCTCAAGCTCAAGGAGATCTCGTACGTGCACGCCGAGGGATACGCGGCCGGCGAGCTCAAGCACGGTCCGATCGCACTGCTCGAGCCCGAGGTGCCGGTGATCGCCATCGCGACACGCTCTGCGACGCTCCCCAAGATGGTGAGCAACGTGCAGGAGGTGCATTCGCGCGACGCGCCGGTGATCGCGCTCATCACCGAGGGCGAGGATCCGTTCGACGCCGGCTTCGCCTCGACGGTTCCGGTGCCCGCGTGCTCGGAGGTGCTCTCGCCGCTGATCAACGTCGTGCCCCTGCAGCTGTTCGCGTATCACGTGGCCGTGCAGCGCGGCTGCGATGTCGATCAGCCGCGCAACCTCGCCAAGTCGGTGACTGTGGAATAGTCGTCGGATGACGATGGTGGTCGGGGTCGATGTGACCGTGGTGGATCGCATCGCGGCCGCGCTGCAGCGCCACCCGCGATTTGCCCAGCGCATCTACACCGACGGTGAGCAGCGGTACGCCGCCGCCAAGCCCGAGCGATGGGCGAGCAGGTGGGCCGCCAAGGAGGCGGTCAAGAAGCTCTACGGTTCGATGGGCGAACGGATGCCGGCGTACAAGGAGATCGAGGTGGTCCGCCGCCGTGGTGGTCCACCCCAGGTGCACGTGCGCGGCGAGCCGACCGATATCGCCCTGTCGCTGACGCACGATGGCGGTCTGGCAATCGCGGTCGCGGTGAACCGCGTCGGTGGCCGGCGGCGCGAGCTGCCGGTCCCGCCCGCGGACCTGGTGCTCGCCGAGCGTCCCGAGGACGGACACAAGGGCACGTTCGGACGGGTGGTCGTGGTGGCGGGATCGCGCGGGTTCACCGGCGCGCCGCGGCTCGCTGCGATGGGTGCCGCGCGCGGCGGTGCCGGCCTGGTTGAGGTGTGCGTGCCCGAGGCGATCCATCCGATCGTCGCCGTCGGGTGTCTCGAGGTGATGCCGACGCCGCTGCCCGATGCGGGCACCGGCGTCCTGCATCCGGACGCCGTCGCCGTGATTCGCGAGCGGCTGGGCGGCGCTGACGCGCTGGTGATCGGGCCCGGGCTGGGTCGCGCGCCGGAGACGGTGAGCGCGCTCCTCGAGCTCCTGGTCGGGTTGCCGTGCCCGGCGGTCGTCGACGCCGACGCGCTCAACATCGTCGCGACGTCAGGGTTCGATCTCAAGCGCGGCGGGCAGCCGATCGTGGTCACCCCGCATCCGACCGAGATGGCCCGGCTTGCGGGCACGGACACGAAGACCGTCCAGGCGGACCGGATCGGCACCGCGGAGCGCTACGCGCAGCAGCACGATGTCGTCGTCGTCCTCAAGGGCGCCGAGACGGTGGTGGCGGCATCGGGGAGCCCGGCGCACATCGACACGCACCGGGTCGTGGCGCTGGCGACCGGCGGAACCGGCGACGTTCTCGCCGGGTTGATCGGCTCGATGCTCGCGCAGGGGCTCGGTGCGCGGGAGGCCGCCATCGCCGGGGTGACCGTGCATGCACAGGCGGGGCTGATGGTCCAGGCTCGTCGCGGACGGGCGGGCGCGCTCGCCTCCGACGTGATCGACTCGCTACCGGCGGCTCAGGAGCTCCTCAGGCAGGCGCTCGAGACGGCTACTGCCCGTAGATGAATCCCTCGATGTCGCCGCTCGTGTCGCTGATGACGCGGTAGTCGACGCGGTTCCACCCGGCGAAGTTCATCTCCGAGAGCTTGAAGTCCCCCGCGGGGATTCCCGGAGCCGGCCCGACCGCCTCGACATAGGCGACGTGGCCTTCGCGGCTCACGCCGTCGACGCCCGGCCAGAACACCACGATCGCGCCGGCTAGCGGCATGTGACCTTCCTTGTATCCCATCGCCGCCGCCGCGCTGTACCAGCCGTTGGCGTTGCCGAGCCACGGGACGCATCGGCGAGTTGCGACGTAGTACGTGCAGAAGCCGTATGCGAAATGGTTGCCGCATGACCCGGAGCCGCCGACGCGCGGGCCGGCCTCGAGATACGCGATCTGGTTGTCGATGTTGGCGATGTCGCCGGCGAGCGTGCGCGCCGGTCCCTTGAGCCCGGCGAACGTGGTGTTGCGGTTCTCGAGCACCACGAGGAACTGATCGCTTTGCGCGGCGAGCTGTCCCTCAAGGACCTGCGCTGACGCTGCGTCGCCGCGGATCGATAGCTGCTCCGCGACGATCGCGTGGTTCGCGGCTGCCAGACGCTCGACGAGGTTGAGCACCTGCTGCGACACCTGGTTGGCCGCCTTCAACTCATCGATCGCCGAGTTAAAGGACTTCGCGCTCAACACCGCGGCGAGCACCTGATTGTTGGCGCTCGTCTCGTACGTTGCGCGCGTGATGCCGGCGAGCTGCGCCTTGTCGGTTGCGGCGGTGGCGTCATTGCTGTTGAGCTGGCTGCTCAGGGAAAGCAACTGCGCGTTGAGCTTGGCGAGCTGCTTGCGTTCGTTTAACACCTTGGTTTGCTGGGCGTTGAACAACGCTTCCGCCGAATTGACGGAGCCACCCGCTGCCTGGAGGCTCGGCTGCAGTGCCGCGAGCTCTGCGATGAGTTGCGCGCGCCGCTGCTGCAGCGCTGCGATCGCAGAGTTCGGTGCCTGCGCACCGTTGGCCTGACTGTTCGGGATCGCTCCGAGTCCGGTGGCCAGAAGGGTGATGACGCCTGCCGCTGTCAGGGCCACCTTCCGGCTCCATGTCAAAATAGGCGTCCTCCTAATCGTCTGCCGCTGGTGCCCGAACCAGGCATCGCTCGGTTACGTCCCCGGCGCACCATAGCGAGCCGAGTAGTCCGAGCGCAAGCCGGACATCGCCGCCCACCGTACCCCACGGGGCATGCCCCGTATATTGCGGACGTGTGACGTTGGAAGCCGACAGCACAGCCGATCCGGCCTTCGACCAGGGCGGTCCGACCCTGGCGGACACCGGCGAGCGTGCCCTCCTGATGGCGCTCACCGAGATCGCCCGGACCGCATCGGGGGGCCTGGCGATCGGCTCGGGCGACGATGCCGCCGTCTGGTCGCCCCAAGCCGGGCGTGACCTGGCGGTGAGCCAGGACGCCATGGTGGAGGGGGTGGATTTCCGGCGCTGGTGGATCAGCCCGCGCCGCCTTGGGGCGCGGGCGATGGCGGTGGCGCTGTCCGACCTGGCCGGCATGGGCGCCACCCCCGTGTGGTGCTCGGCGACGCTGTGCGCGCCCTCGACCACGTCCTTTGCGGACGTTCTCGAGATCCAGCGGGGGCTCTGCGGTGCCGCATCAGCCGCTGGATGTGCCGTCGCCGGCGGCGACGTCAGCGCGATCGACGGGCCCCTGGTCATCGACGTCGTGGTCGGCGGGACCGTCGCTCCCGGGGCGGTGCTGCGCCGCGATGCGGGCCGGCCGGGGGACGTGCTCGTGGTGACGGGATCGCTCGGCAGGGCGGCCGCGGGGTTGCGCCTGCTCCTCGACGGCGGCGAGCTGTCCGAGCAGGAGCAGGCGTGGGTGGACGCCCAGCTGTCGCCGATCGCCCGTATCGCCGAGGGGCTGGAACTGGTGTCACTCGGGGTTCGGTGCGGCGGGGACATCAGCGACGGCCTCCTGGTCGAGCTGGAACGGATCACCGACATGTCGGGCTGCGGGGCCGAGATCTGGCTGGACCGGCTCCCGGTGGAAGCGGCGCTGGTCTCGGATTTCGGCTCGGCGTGGCCCGATCTCGCGGTGGGGGGAGGCGAGGACTTCGAGCTGGTGGCCGCCCTGCCGTGGGGCGCAGTGGGGGCGTTGCTCGATTCGTGGCCGGCTGGTTTGGCGCCGCTGCGTGTTGTCGGGTGCTTGCGTGACGGCGAGGGGGTCTCGGTGCTCGATCGTGAGGGTGGTGCGACGGCGCCGCGGCCACGGACGACGTCGAGGCACTTCACGTGAGGGACATCGGTGCTGTCGCGCCGTGCTCGATTGGAGCGGAAACTCGAGCGCTTGGCGAGCGGATCGGCGCATGAGTGACATCGCGGCAGCGGCGCGCTGCTCGACTGAAGCCGAGACCCTCGCGCTTGGCGAGCGGATCGGCACCCGCGTGCAGCCGGGTGATCTCATTCTCTTGAGCGGCCAGCTCGGCGCCGGGAAGACGGTCCTGGTGCGGGGGATCGCCGCGGGCATGGGCATCGACCCGAGCCTGGTGCGATCGCCGACCTTCGTGCTGCACCACATCTATCGCGCTGGACCGAAGGTGCTCCACCACCTGGACCTGTACCGGCTTGGCCCCGACGCGGACATCCGTCTGCTCGACATCGACGAGATGCTCGAGTCCGGCGGCGTGGTGGTCGTGGAGTGGGGCGAGCACGCGTCTCGGGAGCGGGATGCGCCCGCCAGCATCACCATCGACATCGATGACGACGGAACGCGTGTGATCCGTCCGGCCGTCGACGCGCCGCCGCGGTTGACGGGCGCGTGGGATCAGGCGAGGCAGCCGTGACGCGGGTCCTGGCCATCGACACCTCGTCGAGATCGCGAGTCGTCTGCGTGGTGGCATCGGCGGAGGGCGAACTGATCGACGCCGAGGTCATCCGCGATGAACCGGTCGCCGCGTCGCTGCCCCAGGTGCTGGGGCGGATGCTCGTCGCGGTCGACACCGCGGTGGTGGTGGTTACGGGACCTGGGACGTACACCGGGGTTCGCGCGGGGATGGCGGCCGCGCTCGGCATCGCGGATGCGCGCAACCTGCCCCTGTACGGGGTCGGCGCGCTCGAGGTGGTGGCGAGCGGCGATCCGGAGGCGGATGCGGGCGACTGGGTTGTGTCGGATGCCGGCCGCGGTGCGCTCTACGTTGCTCGTGTGGGCGATGCCGCACACGCGACACGGGTTCGCGCTGAAGCGTTCGACGGCGGTGGGCTGCGACTGGTCAGTGGCGATGGCGGCACCGGTGGCGGTGCTCTCGGTGCCGGCGTTCTCGGTGCAGGTGGGGGCGAGTACGACGCCGTTGGCGTACGCGTCCTGAGCAGCGACGTCATCGATCTTGCGCTGGTCGTGATGATCGATCCCGCGCTCGCGCTGGCGCGAGCCGTCCCACTCGCCCTCTCACGGCCGGCGCTGGACCGCGCGGGGCTGACCGCCGTTTATGTCGACTGACGGTCCGGGCTACAACCAGCCGTGCTGCTCGGCGGTGCGCACGGCCTCGAGGCGGTTGCGCGCACCCGTCTTCTGAATCGCGGACGACAGGTAGTTGCGCACGGTCCCCTGTGACAGGAACATCGAGGTGGCGATGGTCGCGATGGTTGCGCCGCCCGACGCGGCGTGCAGCACGTCGCGCTCGCGCGGCGTGAGTGGGTTGGAACCGTCACTCAGCGCAGCGGCGGCGAGCGCGGTGTCGATGACCCGCTCGCCTGCGACGGCGCGCCGAATGGACACCGCAAGCTGATCCGCGGGGCCGTCCTTGACCACGAACCCGGTGGCTCCCGCCTCCATGGCGCGGCGCAGATACCCGGGCCTGCCGAATGTGGTGAGGATGATAATCGTGCAGTCGGGCAGCGCCTGGTGGAGGAGGCCTGCGGCTTTGAGCCCGTCGAGTCCGGGCATCTCGATGTCGAGCAGTGCAACGTCGGCATGCGCGGCCGTCGCGGCGGCGACCACCTCATCGCCGCGCGAGCACTGCGCAACCACGTCGATGTCGTCCTCCAATGCGAGCAGCGTGGCGAGCGCGCCGCGGACCATCCCCTGGTCCTCGGCGATGAGAACGCGGATCACGTCGCGGCTCGAGGAACGTAGGCCTGCAGGCGGAATCCACCGCGCTCGCCGGGTCCGGCCTCGACGCGGCCGCCCGCGGCGCCCACGCGCTCGCGCAGGCCGTGCAACCCGCTGCCGCCCGCGCTGGCAACGCCGCCGACGCCGTCGTCGATGATCGCGACCGTGAATCCGCCGTTGCCGGACTCGAGTGAGATCTCGCACCGATGCGCACGGCTGTGGCGCAGCACGTTGGTGACACCCTCGCGCACCGTCCAGGCGAGCAGGCTGTCGACAGGTGCGGCGGGAACGGCGCTGTCGCGGGTCACCTCCAGGGCAATCCCGGCGGCGTCGAGCACGTCGCGCGCACCCTGCAGCTCGTCGGCGAGCGAGCGCTGCCGGTAGCCCGTGACCATCGCGCGCACCTCGGCGAGCGACTCGCGCGCAACCGACTCGACGTCGCCGATCGCCTCGGCGGCGGCATCGGGATCCGAGTGCATCAGGCGGCGCGCAACCTGCGCCTTGAGCGCGATCACCGACAGGCTGTGGCCAAGAATGTCATGAACATCGCGGGAGATGCGCAGGCGCTCATCCGACGTGGCGAGGCGCGCCACCTCGGCGCGTGCGGTGCGGAGCTCGATCACCGTCGCGATGAGGCGGCGGAACGCGAGCATCGTGAAGCCGAGCGCGACCGTGAGGAAGCTGAGGAAACCGAGGTCCGCCCAGGCATAACCGAGGATCGCTCCCGAGACGACCATGAAAGCGCCGAGCGCGAAGAGCACCGGGATGAGGAAGCGCCAGCGGAGTGTCCAGCCCGCGCAGACACCGCAATACACGAGGACTCCACTCCACTCTCCACGGAAGACCAGGGCGAGCGTGACCCCTTCCACAAAGAGCGCCGCCAGCGGCACGAGCAGCACGCCGGTCGCGACCCGAGGGACCAATGACAGGCAGATCCACATGGCGAAGAGGTATGTGGCAGCGAACGCGACCAGGCAGGTCCAGGCGATGACGGCCTTGGTCGGCGAGTACCCGGCGCCGATGATGTCGGCAATGGGGTAGCCGAGGAAGACGAGCCAGATCGCGGCCCACCCGAGGCGGGCAACTGTGGGAATCGGCCACATCAGGTTGTCGCGTCCGCCGATCTGCCGTGTCGAACTCGAGCTCGCCGGCCATGGGCACGATGCTATGCCAGCCTCACGCGGTGCGCAGCGTCAACCGGCGCGAGGCCGCGACGGCGAGCAGGGCGGCGCCGGTAAACCAGGCCAGGAGAACGGCGGCATCGCCGAAAGTCGGTGCGACCCCGCGAGCGATATGCCAGCCGAGCTGGGCGAGGTGGTACGAGGGCAGCGTCTTGGCGACGGTCTGCAGCGCCGACGGCAGGATCTGCACCGGCATCCACAGCCCGCCGAGTGCCGAGAGGACGAGGTACAGCACCATGGTGAGTCCCTGGGCGCCATCACCATCGGCGATGGTGCCGACGAGGATGCCGATCGCGGCGAACGGCAGGCAACCGGCGGCGATGAGCAGCACCAGGAGCGGCCACTCCCAGAGCGGCAGCGTGACTCCTTTGACGAGGACCGCGGTGACGAAGGTGAGGATGATCGCCGGAAGGCTCAGCGCCATCGCGGCGATGAGTTGCGCGGCCAGGATGCGCGCCGGCGAGAGCGGCGTGAGTCGAAGCTGGCGCATCCAGCCCAGCTGGCGGTCCAGGGCGAGCCGGGGACCGGACGCCAGGAGCACACCACCCATGGCACCGAACGACGCCATCGCGACCATGATCTCGACCGTGGGCGACAGCCCCTCGGTCCGGTTGGCGGCTGCACCGAAGACGGTGGAGAAGAGCAGGTACGCCGCCACCGGCCAGCCGGCGACAAGGAGCAGGTAGCGGCGGTCGCGCAGCGAGCGCCGGATCTCGAGGCCGAGGTACTTGAGCATGTGGCTGGTCTCCAATCAGGCGGCGATGCCGTCGGTGATCGTGATGAAGGCGTCTTCGAGGGCGATGCCGGCGACCTCGATGTCGTAGGCGTCCGGTCGCGCGGCGATGAGCGCCCGCAACGCGCTGTCGGAGTTGCTGCAACGCAGCTCCACGCGGTTGCCGCGCGCGGTCGCCGACACCGCGCCGGGGAGGGCGTCGAGACCGGAAGTCCCTTCTCGCTCGACGGAGAACCGGATCACGCGCAGGCCGACCGAGTTCTTGATGGCCGATGGTGTGCCGTCCGCGACGACGCGGCCGCGGGCCATCATCACGACGCGGTCCGCGGCCACGTCCGCCTCTTCGAGGTAGTGGGTGGAGAAGAGGATGGTGCGTCCGCGTTCGGTGAATCCCTCCATGGCATGCCAGAACCCTCTGCGGGTCTCGACGTCCATGGCGGCGGTGGGCTCATCGAGGATGAGCAGGCGCGGGTCTCCGACGAGCGCCATGGCAAGCCGCAGCCGCTGCGACTGGCCACCCGAGAGACGATCGACGCGCCGCTTTTCAAGGCCGCGCAGCTGCGAGATCTCGACGACCTCGTCAAGCGCGAGCGGAGCCTGATAGAGGCTGTGCACCATCGCGAGCAGCTCGCCGACCAGGACCCCGGGCATCATGCCGCCGTCCTGGAGCATCGCCCCGACGTTGGCGTGCGCGGCAGCCGACCCCGGTGCTGATCCGAAGATCTCGATGCTGCCCGAATCCGGCGCGGAAAGGCCGAGGAGCATGGAGATGGTGGTGGTCTTGCCGGCGCCGTTGGGGCCGAGCAGCGCGATCGTCTCGCCGTGCCCGACGGTGAGGCTGACATTGTCGACGGCGAGGACCGGCCCGAACCGGCGGGTGACTCCGTCGACACGCACGGCAGGTCCGGCGCCGTCCAGCGAGGTGGGGATGGTGGAGACCGCGGCGGATGGGTGAGATGTCATGTGCCCAGCGTGAGGGCGCACCGGGCGCCGCCGATAGTGAGGCGGGTCAGGGATGTGACATGACATCTGTCACGCGCACCCGCCGACTTCCAAATGGCGCGGTTATGATGAAGACGCCCGTCCCGATCAATGTTTTCAGGGTATTCATGCAGGTCGTTCCTCGCCTCTCCGTCGAGCCGATGCGCTACGAAGACATCGCTGCCGTGCAGGCGATCGAGCGCCAGGTCTTCTCGTCCCCGTGGCCGAAGAATGCATACGCGAGCGAGCTCTCGCAGAACCGCCAGGCGTCGTACATCGTGCTCCGCCAGAACGGCGACATCGTGGGCTACGCGGGGCTCTGGCGCGTCGCGCTGGAGGCGCACGTCACCACCATCGGCGTGCGTGCGGGCGATCACTCCAAGGGCTACGGCACCGTGCTCTTCGCGGCCCTGGTGCAGCGGGCCTATGCGCTCGGCGCGCGCTGGATCACGCTCGAGGTTCGCGACACCAACGACCACGCCATCCGCCTCTACGAACGCTTCGGTTTCAAGGCGATCGGCCGCCGGCGCGGGTACTACACGGACAACGGCGAGGACGCGGTGATCATGTGGAGCGACAGCATCCACGCGCCGGAGTTCAAGCGCGCGTTCATGGCGATCCTCAACGGTCTCGACGTGGCCGGGGTCGGGGGCGCGCCATCGATGGAGTACCCGTCCGCCTGAACCTCCTCGCCGTCGAGACCTCCTGCGACGAGACCGCGGCCGCGGTGCTGTCGGACGGCCGCGAGATCCGTTCCTCGGTGGTGTCGTCGCAGATCGCATTGCATGCCGTCCACGGCGGTGTGGTGCCGGAGCTTGCTGCTCGTGCCCACCTCGAAGGGCTCGCCACCGTCGTCGATGCCGCGCTCGCGCCCGTGCCGGGTGGCTGGGACGCCATCGACGCCGTGGCGGTGACGCGCGGGCCCGGGCTGGCCGGCTGCCTGATCGTCGGCACGATGTATGCCACCAGCGCCGCCATCGCGCGCGGGCTGCCGATCGTGGGGGTCTCTCACCTGGCCGGGCACGTGTACAGCGCCTGGCTTGCGGACCACGACCTCGAGCCGCCCTACCTGGCGCTGCTCGTGAGCGGCGGGCACACCGAATGCGTCGTGCTGCGCGACCACGGCGTGGCCGACCGGCTTGCGGCAACACGCGACGATGCGGCGGGCGAGGCGTTCGACAAGGTCGCCCGGCTGCTCGGCCTCGAGTATCCCGGGGGCCCCGCGATCCAGCGGGTGGCGCCGGCAGGGGACCCAACGCGATTTCCGCTGCCCCGGACCCGCCTCGACGGGGCGTTCTCGTTCAGCGGGCTCAAGACCGCGGTGCGGTATCTGGTCCGCGACCTGGGACCCAGTGCGCTCACCGAGGCCGGCGTCCCTGCCGACGCCCAGGTGGTGGCCGACCTCGCCGCGAGCTTCCAGGTGGCCGCGGTGGATCAGCTCGTGGCCGGGCTTGAGGCGGCGGCCGAGAGCACCGGAGCGACGACGGTGGCTGTGGTCGGCGGCGTCGCGGCCAACCGGGCGCTGCGCGAGGCAGTCACGGCCCGGTTCAAGGGGCTCCGGGTGGTGATCCCTCCCTTCGATCTCTGCACCGACAACGCCGCGATGATCGGCGCCGCCGGCTGGCAGCGACTCCGCGTCCACGGTCCGGATGAGCCCGGCTTCGACGTGGATCCCTCGCTCGCCGAGTGCGCGTAGATTCCTTCCGTATGAGCCCCCGTGCCGCATGAGCGATTCGGAGCCCTCTCTGCAGCGATCGGAGACCACCGAGCGGTACCTCGAGGCCATCTACTACATCGAGCACGAGGGCGAGGTGCCGCGTCCGGGCCGGCTCGCCGAGTGGCTCGGCGTCAGCGCACCGACGGTGACAGTCTCACTGCAGCGGCTCGCCCGCGACGGGCTGATCCGCATCGCCGCGGACAGGTCCGTGGAGCTCACCGACTCCGGTGCCCAGGCTGCGGCGCGGATCGTCCGCCGCCACCGCATCGTCGAGCGGTGGATGACCGACGTCCTGGGCCTCGACTGGGCGACCGCGGATCTCGAGGCGGCGCAGCTCACCCATGGGATGTCGGACGTCGTGCTCGACCGGCTTGACGACCAGCTCGGCAGACCGACCACCTGCCCGCACGGCAACGTCATCCCCGGGCGAACGCCGCCCGAGGGCCGCCGTCTGGTGCGGCTCGTGGATCTCGCCGACGGCGAGCACGCGCGGGTCGCCCGGATCTCGGAAGTTGCCGAGCACGAGGCGCCGCAGCTGCTCCACATCCTCGACCAGCGCGGGATCATCCCGGGCATCGAGGTCGGCGTCGTGGCGAGGTCGGCCGACGGATGGCAGCTCCAGGCCGGCAAAGGAGAGTTTCAGATCGACAAGTCCACGGCCTCGGCCGTGTGGGTCGAGTCTCCTCCGGGACGTTAGGTTAGGCTAACCTAACCGGCGATTAGGCGCCATCCGTTCTGTCCAGGAGAGCCGCGGCGATGCTCGGAAGCCTGCTGATCTTTGCGAGGGAGGGCCTCGAGGGCACGCTCATCTGCTCGATCCTGCTCACCTATCTCGCCTCAGCGGGCCGGCGCGATCTCTTCCGGTACATCTTCGTCGGCGCCGGGGCGGCCGTCGTGCTGGCCACCGCCGCGGGCATCCTGCTCTGGATCCTCCTCCACGGCGGCGGATACATCGATTCGACCGGCCAGACGTGGTTCGAGACGGTCGTGTTTGCGGTCGCAGTGTCGGTCCTCACCTACATGACGTTCTGGATGCGGCATCACAGCCGCAACATGGGCCGCGAGTTGCGTGAGAAGGTCGCGGGTGCCGTGAAAGGCGGCTCCGGCATCGCGCTCGGTCTCGTTGCCTTCGTGACCGTCGGGCGCGAGGCCGTCGAGACGGTGATCTTCCTGCTCGCGATCGCGTACACGAGCTCGCCCTTCCAGCTCGTGATCGGGGCCGTCATCGGCCTGGCGATCGCGCTCGGGGTGAGCTACGCGATGTTCCGGGTGGGGCTCCGGCTCAATCTCGGACGCTTCTTCGCCATCGTCGGCAGCCTGCTGATGGTGGTCGCCGCCGGCCTGCTCGCCGACTTCGTCCAGAACCTCCAGGAGCTCAACGTCCTCCCCGGCGCCTCGGCAACCCTCTGGAACATGAGCGGGACGCTCCCGGACGACACCGGCGTGGGGGACGTCCTCCATGGGCTGGTGGGCTACAGCGCCGCGCCCACCGTGATCCAGGCGGTGGTCTGGGCGGTCTTCCTGGCTGTGGGACTCACGCTCTTCCTCCGCCCCGCCCGCCGGCCTGCGCCCAGGCCGCCCTCAGATCCCGCCCTCGCCGTGTAACGACCCTCCGGATTCGGGGCTGCGGCTTGCATGGTTGGCACTCAGTTAGGTAGAGTGTTAGCAGTCACCCACCAAGAGTGCTAAGAATCCAGGAGGTCCCATGTCCCTCAAGTTGCGCCCCCTCGCCGATCGTGTCGTTGTCAAACCGGTCGAGCGTGACGAGATGACCAAGAGCGGCATCCTGCTGCCCGACACCGCCAAGGAGAAGCCCCAGGAAGGCATCATCGAGGCAGCGGGCAACGGCCGCTACAACGAGCAGACCGGGGTTCGTGTCCCCCTGGACGTCAAGGTTGGCGACCGCGTGATGTACGCGAAGTACGCCGGCAGCGAAGTCAAGATCGATGACGTCGAGTACCTGATCCTCGGGGAGAAGGACATCCTCGCGGTCGTCGAGAAGAACGGCAAGAAATAAGCAGACATGGCAGCAAAGCAGCTTCGCTTCGAGGCGCCCGCACGCGCGGCGCTCGCACGCGGCGCGGCGATCGTCGCCGACACCGTCGCGGTGACACTCGGACCACGCGGTCGCACGGTCGTTCTTGACAAGAAGTTCGGCCCACCCCTGATCAGCAATGACGGGGTGACGATCGCGCGTGAGCTCGAGCTCGAGGATCACTTCGAGAACATGGGCGCGCAGCTGCTCAAGGAAGTGGCGATCAAGACCAACGACATCGCGGGCGACGGCACCACCACCGCAACGGTGCTCGCCCGGGCGATGCTCGACGAAGGCCTGCGGAACCTCGCGGCGGGCGCGCCGCCCAACGAGCTGCGCCGCGGCATGATGGCCGCGTGCGACACAGCCGTGGAGTCGATCCGCGCGCGCTCGCACCCGGTCAAGGGCGGCGACGACATCCTGCGCGTGGCCACCATCAGCTCGGGCGACGACGTCATCGGCGCGATGATCGCCGACGCCTTCGACAAGGTGGGCAAGGAAGGCGTCGTCTCGGTCGAGGACGGCACCGGCATCGAGACCGAGGTCGAGGTCGTCGAAGGGATGCAGTTCGACCGCGGGTACATCTCGGCGCACCTGGTCACCGACCTGCAGAACATGGAGTCCGTGCTCAACGACGCGCGAGTTCTGGTCACGGATGCCAAGATCTCGTCGGTCGCCGATCTGCTGCCGAGCCTCGAGCTGGTGATGCGCGCGGGCCGGCCGCTGCTCATCGTGGCCGAGGACGTCACGGCCGAGGCCCTGGCGACGCTGGTCGTCAACCGCGCCCGCGGCACCTTCAGCGTGATGGCGGTCAAAGCTCCCGCGTTCGGGGAGCGGCGCGAGGCCATGCTCCAGGACATCGCGGTGCTCACCGGGGCGACCGTCATCAGTGAGAAGACCGGTCTGCGCCTCGACGCGACGCGTGACGACCAGCTCGGCAGCGCCGGGCGGGTGACGGTCACCAAGGACGACACCACGATCGTTCGCGGTGGTGGTTCGAAGTCCGCCATCGAGGGTCGCACCGAGGAGATCCGCCTGCAGATGGAGGAGACCACGTCCGACTGGGATCGCGAGAAGCTCCAGGAGCGGCTCGCGCGCCTCACCGGTGGGGTCGCGGTGATCAAGGTCGGCGCGGCCACCGAAGTCGAGATGAAGGAGCGCAAGTCGCGCGTCGAGGATGCGCTTGCGGCCACACGGGCGGCGATCGAGGAAGGAGTGGTCGTCGGCGGTGGCGTCGCGCTGTTGCGCGCGATCCCCGCGGTGGAGGCGCTCAAGCTCGAGGGCAGTGCACGGGTCGGCGCCGACATCGTCGCCAGGGCGCTTCGCGAGCCGCTGCGCATCATCGCCGAGAACGCCGGTCTCGAAGGCCAGGTCGTGGTCAACGAGGTGCTCGGAGCCAAGGGCGACCACGGGTTCGACGCGGCCACCGAAACCTACGGGGATCTCACCAAGAACGGGATCATCGACCCGACCAAGGTGGTCGTGTCGGCGTTGGTCCATGCGACATCGATCGCCACCATCGTGCTCAGCACCGACGCGCTGATCGCCGATGCGCCGGAGCCGGACGAGGCCGCCGCAGGAGGCGGCCACTCACACGGTGGCGGTGGCGGGATGGGCATGGACGACGACGACATGGATTTCTAGGGTCGGGCATATACCCCCGTCCCATCCTGGTCGGGCCGCGGCGCATGTCCGTGACCTTCGTTGGTGTCGTACCGTTGCGATGGTCATGCACCGACCACCATTGACGCCGGCGATCCGCTGACGTGTGCGGGATAGCCGGTTTCTGGGGTCCGCCGGACCGCGCCTTGCTCGAGCTGATGACCATCTCGCTCCGGCATCGCGGTCCGGACGATGACGGTCACTTCGAGGATGCCACCGCGTCGCTCGGGTTCCGGCGCCTCAGCATCATCGATCTCGAGCACGGTGCGCAGCCGATGTCGATGGACGATGGCCGGCTCCAGATCGTCTACAACGGCGAGGTCTACAACTTTCGCGAGCTGCGAGTCGAGCTCGAGGCATTGGGACACACGTTCCAGACGGCGTGCGACACCGAGGTGGTGCTGCACGCGTACGCGGAGTGGGGAACCGACTGCTTCCGCCGCTTCAACGGCATGTGGGGGCTCGCGATTCTCGACGAGCGCAGCACGACGCCGCGGCTCGTGCTGGCGCGCGACCACTTCGGCATCAAGCCGCTGTTCTACGCGCGCCACCGCGGGCGCGTCGTCTTTGCCTCGGAGATCAAGGCGATCCTCCAGGACGAGACGTTCCCGCGCGAGGTCGATGAGCAGCAGATGTACGAATACCTTCGCTTCGGCCTCTTCGACCACAACGACGGCACGTTCTTTCGCGGCATCCGCCAGGTTCCTGCCGCAGCATTCGCCGTCATCGAGGGCAGCACGATCGCCGAGTCGACGTACTGGACGCCGCAGCTCTCGGAGGACGGCGATGCGAGCCCTGAGGCATTCCGTGCCGTGTTCGAGCGCGCGGTGCAGCGCCGGCTCGTCGCCGACGTCCCGGTCGGCATCTGCCTGAGCGGCGGACTCAACTCATCGTCCATCTGCACGGTGATGGCGCAGCAGCTGCACGACCATGTTCGCGACACCGAGTCGCTCGGCGACCGCCTGAAGACGTTCTCGGCGGTGTTCCCCGGTGACCGCATCGACGAGAGCACCTACATCGACAGCGTGCTCAAGGTGACCGGCGCCGACAACAGCCAGGTGCAGCCCACCGACCAGGACTTCATCCGCGAGCTCGAAGCGTGGGTCTGGTACATGGAGGAGCCGATGGTGTCGTCGGCGCCGTTCGCGATGTGGATGGTGATGCGCCTTGCCAGGCGGCAGGTCACGGTCACGCTCGACGGTCAGGCCGGTGACGAGCTGCTGGCGGGATATGACCACTACCCGTATGTGCTGCTTCGTCAACTCCTCCGTGAACGCAGATATGCGGAGTTCGCGCGTGAGGCATGGTTGCTCCGCGACATCGTCACCCCGCTGGTGCGCCGGCGTCTGCGTGAGCGCGGTCAGCGGGTCGACGTCGCGGGGATGCTCTCGCCGTCATTCACGCGAGGGCGCAGGGCGCCGCATGACGACCGCGTGGCCGACGACCTCAAGCGCCGCCTGCTCCAGGACTTCCGCACCTACAGCCTGCCCCCGCTGTTGCGCTATGAGGATCGCGCCTCGATGGCGCATTCGCTCGAGGCCCGCCTGCCCTACCTCGACCAGGAGCTGGTGGACTACATCCTCACGCTGCCGCGAACCGCGATCATCCACAACGGGTGGACACGCGCCATCGTGCGCCAGGCATTGCATGGTGTGCTGCCGCGCAAGGTCGAGGCGCGGCGCAAGAAGATCGGATTCACCACTCCGGAGTTCCGCTGGTACCGGCGGCAGCGCGCGGTGCTGCAGAGCCTGATGCGCTCACCGTCGTTTCGCGCCCGTCCGTACTGGAAAGCCGCGGCGGTCGCGGAGAATTTCCGGCGAGCGTGCGCCGGTGAGGTCGAGGAGTCGATGTTCTTCTGGCGCGCCGTCAACGCGGAGGTGTGGCTGCGTGTCTACATCGACGGCAAGACGCGCGCGCTCGACGAGCACAGCTACGAGGGCGGCTTCGTCCGCCGTGGCGATCGCGCGGCGGCGAAGAAGATCGCCAACGGCGACGCGCTCCTCGACGGCGCGCACCTCAACTGGGGCCGGCACCTGTTCCTCGAGGACAGGGGACGGATCTGGGCGCGGTTCCCGCTGCGATCGACGCTCATCAAGCCGGGCGACGATCTGCTCGAGGCGATCGGCGCCAGCCTCGAACGCCTGCCCAACGAGATCACCGTCGAGGACGGCGATGTCCTGCTGGTCAGCGAGAAGGCACTGGCCATCAGCCAGGGTCGCTCGTTCCCCATCGACGAGATCGCGGTGTCGAGGACGGCGCGCGTGCTCTCACGCTATGTGAGCCACGAGCCGACCGGTGTCGGTCTCGCCCATCCGACCACGATGCAACTGGCCATCGACGAGGCTGGTGCCGGGCGGATCCTGCTGGCTGCCGCCGCGGCCGCGGTCACCAAGCCGCTGGGCATGCGCGGCGTCTTCTATCGTGTGGCGGGGCATGGGGTCAACGCGATCGACGGCCCCTCGTCGCTGAACCTTCCGCCCTACGACAGGTGGGCGACCAAATCACCGGAGGATGCGCCGGGTGCGGCGCTGCGCATCGCCGCCGACCTGCGCCGGCGTACGGGACGCCGTGTCGGCGTCGCGATCATCGACGCCAACGACATGGCGGCCGAGGTGTTCGCGTCGGTAGGAATCGACGCCGAGTCCGTTCTGGCCATGATTGCCGATAACCCGCTCGGCCAGTCGGACGAGCAGACCCCCTTCGGCCTGGTCCGCCGGGTCGCCCCGGCGGACGTCGCGGCGCCGGCTCCCGAGGCTGTCCCCGTCGGGACGCGTCCTGAACTGAAGGGCGCTGCGTCCGATGGGCGCTGAGGGCCGGGAACGAGCGACGGAGCTTCGATGGGTTGAGGTCGACGTGGCCGCGCTGTCGAGGAACGCCGAGATCATCGCCACCCTCGTCAGGCCGGCGCAGGTCATGGCCATGGTCAAGTCCAACGGCTATGGGCACGGCATGGCCATCGCAGCGCGAGCTGGGTTGGCGGGCGGCGCGACGTGGCTCGGCGTGTACACGCCACAGGAGGCGCTCGGGTTGCGGGCCGCGGGGTTCGACGCGCGGGTGCTCGTTGTCGGCTGGAGCCCGCCCGCGACACTCGATGACCTGGTCGCGGCAGGGGTCGACATCAGCGTTCTCGATGCTGATGGGATCCGTGCGGTGGCGGCAGCCGCGGCCGGGCGCCGCCCACGCGTCCATCTCAAGATCGACACCGGTCTGCACCGGCTCGGGGCCCTGCCGGAGACGGTGGACTCGCTCGTCGACGCGGTGCGCGACGCGGGGGATCGCATCGAGGTGGCAGGGCTCTTCACGCATTTCGCGGACGCGGCCGCGGACATCGGTTTCACCGTCACCCAGCACGCCCGTTTCCTCGAGGCGGTCGAGGCCCTCCGGCCCGTTGCGCCGGACGCGATCCTGCACACGTCGGGGAGCGCCGCGATCCTGGCCCATCCCGCGATGCACCACGACCTCGTGCGCGCCGGGATCGCGTTCTACGGCTACCCGCCGGTGCCCGCTCCCGCGTCGCTGCGGCACGCGATGAACGTCTTCTGCCGGGTGGCCCAGGTGCGCACGGTCGCGCGCGGTGAGAGCGTCGGCTACGGGCGCACGTGGCGCGCCGAAACCTCGCGCCGGATCGCTACCGCCACCATCGGCTACGGGCAGGGTCTGCCGCGCGCGCTCTCCAACCGCGGGCACATGGCGATTCGCGGGCGGCGCTGCCCGATTGCCGGCATCGTGAGCATGGACCAGGTCGGCGTCGACGTCTCCGACCTGGACCGTGTCGAGCCCGGCGACACCGTCATGTTCATCGGCGAGCACGACGGGGTGCGCATCGGCGCGGACGAGGTCGGGGACCTCACCGGCACCCTGCCGCACGAGATTCTCTGCGGCGTCTCGGAGGGCATTCCGCGCCATCCTGGGGACACGTCTGCTGCGCTACCGTGAGGGTGTGAGCCGCCCCGTCCGCATCGCTGTCGCCCAGTACGAGCCGCATGTCGGTGAGCTCGAGGAGAACCGTTCGCAGGCGGTGCTCTGGGCGTCGGCGGCGGCGAGCAAGGGAGCGAACCTGATCGTGCTTCCGGAGCTGGCGTCGAGCGGCTATGTCTTCGATGACGAGGCCGAGGCGCAGCGCGCTGCTGAGGACCCGGACGACGGGCCCACCGTCCGCGCGCTCCGCGAGGTGTGCGCCACGCATGGCTGTCACATCGTCGCCGGCATCAGCGAGCTCGACCGCGACTGCAGGCACAACAGCGCGGTGCTCATCGGCGCATCGGGTCGCATGGCGACGTACCGCAAGCTGCACCTCTACTACGACGAGCAATCCTGGTTCCAGCCGGGCGACGAGCTGCCCATCGTCGACCTGCCCTTCGGGCGGGTCGGCATGATCATCTGCTTCGACCTCTGGTTCCCCGAGCCCGCCCGTGCGCTCGCGCTCGCCGGCGCGGAGATCATCGCCGTGCCCACCAACTGGGTGGCGTCCTTCAAGCGCACCGTCTGGGATGACCGCGGGTACTGCCAGGGCGACTACGTCGCGATGGCGACAGCGGCGCAGAACGGCGTGGTCATGGCGTGCGCGGACCGTATCGGCGTGGAGCGCGAAGTGAACTTCATCGGCGCTTCGATCATCGTCGGCGCCGATGGCTGGCCGGTGTCCGGCCCGGCGAGCAAGGATCAGGAGGAATTGCTCATCGCCGACGTCGACCTCGATTCCGTCGAACACGCCCGACGTCGTACCCCGCGCAACCATCTGCATACCGATCGGCGACCTGGTGCGTATCACGCGACGGCCGCAACCGCGGCGCCCGCGACCGGGGCGCACGCCTGAGCGCGACGATCGGGGCGACGGCCCTGCTCGAGGGGCTGAATCCGCCACAGCGTGAGGCCGTCGAGGCCCCCGACGGACCGCTGCTCATCTTTGCCGGCGCGGGCAGCGGCAAGACCCGCGTGCTCACCCATCGCATCGCGTATGTCATCGCCACGCGGCGAGTGCGGCCGGATGAGATCTGCGCCGTCACCTTCACCAACAAGGCGGCGCGCGAGATGCGCGCGCGTGTGGAGCAGCTGATCGGCGACAGCATCCGCGGCATGTGGCTCGGCACGTTCCACTCCCTCGGCGCGCGGCTCCTGCGCCGCGAGGGTGAGGCGATCGGGATTCCCTCCGGGTACACCATCTATGACGAGGCGGACCGTCTCTCGGCCATCCGCAATGCGATTCGCGCCGAGGGGATCGATGAGAAGCGGCTGACGCCAAGTCGCGCGGCGCACGCCATCAGCGCGGCCAAGAACGAGCTGCTCGACGCGCGAGATTTTCAAGCTCGCGTGTCGCCGAACACCATGGAAGAGCAGATCGCGCGCATCTACTGGGCGTACGAGCGGGAGCTCGACGCCGCCGCTGCGCTCGACTTCGACGACCTGCTCCTGCGCGCGGTCACGCTCTTCCGCGAGGCCGACTCGGTGCGCGAGTACTACCAGGATCGTTTCCTGCATCTCTTCGTCGACGAGTACCAGGACACGAACAAGGCGCAGTACGAGCTCGTGAAGATCCTCGGCGCGAAACACCGCAACGTGACGGTGGTGGGGGACGACGATCAGTGCCTGGCGGCCGGGACCATGATCACGATGGCGGATGGGTCATCTCGGCGCGTCGAGGACGTCCGTAGCGGGGACTATGTGATGTCCGGCTATGGGAGCGGCACCTTCCGCGGAGCGCGCGTCGTGGACGTGCGGTCACGGGTCGCGGATACCGTGCTGACCCTCAAGACTGCTCATGGACGGACGCTCACGAGCACACCGGAGCACACGCACTTTGCGGGACATCACCTCGGCACCACCCCGCAGATCTACTTGAGCGACAGTGGTCTGTGCACCCAAGAAGCTGCTCGGGTGCCCGAACTGGCCCTGGCTTCCGTGTTCGAGCTCAACGGCGGCGAGCGCCTGCTGAGCGATCGCAACCTTTCAATCGAGCATCCGCATTATCGGCCCCGTTCTCGGAACTCGAGCCGCCGGCGAGTCGTGATCACACTGTGTGCCGATCGCCGAGGCGCGACCCCGATGCACCGCATCTCGATCGGTGGCAATGACGAAGCGGGCCGTGCGCTGCTCGAGGGCATGGGATTCAGCATTCGACCCTCGAAGTCCAACGGGAGCTGGCGGTTCGAGACTGCGCGGAAGGAATTCGGCGAGGTGATGCGCCTGGCGGACAAGATTCGCGAGGCGATGGATGCGGAGATCGCGATGACGGCCTGTCTCGGCGGCACCGCGACTGGGCGTGGGGAGCTCGTGACCTCGCTTCCCTTTACCCCGGCGGTGTCGCTGCTCCCCGGGATGGTGATGTTCGACGAGCACGGTGGTCTCGACGTGATTGAGGAAGTCGAGCGGACGGCTTCGCGTCAGAGCGTCTACGACATCGACGTGGAACCGACCCACAATCTCATCGCCAACGGGCTGGTCACGCACAACTCGGTGTACGGCTTCCGAGGAGCAGATGTGCGCAACATCCTCTCCTTCGAGCACGACTTTCCCGACGCGAAAACTGTCACGCTGGAACAGAACTATCGCTCAACGCAACCCATTCTCGATATCGCGCACGCGGTCATCCGCAACAACAGCGAGCGAGCGCAGAAGAAGCTGTGGACCGAGCAGAGCATCGGCGAACCGGTCCGGCTCATCTCGGTGTACGACGAACGGGAGGAGGCGCTCGCGGTCGGTTCGGAGATCGAGAACCTCATCGGTCGCGAGGGAGTCACCCTCGCGGAATGTGCGGTGCTCTACCGGACCAACGCGCAGTCCCGCGCGTTCGAGGAGGTGTTCCTCCGGCGCGGCATCCCATATCAGCTCGTGGGCGGGCTGCGGTTCTACGACCGCAAAGAGGTCAAGGACGTGCTCGCGTATCTGCGCCTCTGCCTCAATCCGCGCGACGCCGTGTCGTTTGCACGGGTGGTGAACACGCCTCGTCGCAAGATCGGTGATCGCAGTGTCACGGAGCTGGAGAAGCTCGCGCGCAAGAAGGGCATCGCACCGCTCGAAGCCGCACAGCGACTCGATGAGGGCGAGCAGGCGCTCGGGCCCGCTGCCATGTCGGCGCTGCGCGGCTTCGCCACGCTCATGGAGCGTCTGAGCGAAGATGCGCAGCGCCTCCCGCTTCCCGTGCTCCTCGAGCGAGTGCTCGACGAGACCGGCTACCGCGAGATGCTCCAGGACGGTACCCAGGAGGGCGTGGAGCGCTGGGCCAACGTCCTCGAACTCGCGGGCCTTGCGGGTGAATACTCCGACGTGCCGCCGCCCGACGGACTCGTGCAGTTCCTCGAGAACGTCGCACTGGTCAGCGACGTCGACAGCATGCGCGACGAGGTCCAGGGCGTCACGTTGATCACGCTCCACCAGGTCAAGGGGCTCGAGTTCGGGGTGGTGTTCATCGCCGGCATGGAGGAGGGGTTGCTGCCGCACTCGCGAGCGCTCGAGGAGGGCGACGCGGGCATCGCGGAAGAGCGCCGGCTCACCTACGTCGGCATCACGCGAGCGCGCCGCCGCCTCTATCTTCTGCATGCCTTCCGGCGGCACACGTACGGGACACCGCAGGTTGCGGAGGCATCGCGATTCCTCGGTGAGATCCCGGGCGAGATGCTCGAGGTCCAGCTCCGCCCGGGCGCGCCCTCGCTCGGCGATATCCGATCGTCAGGAACGGTGCGGCGCGCCATTGCGGGCTACGCGACGCGCCCCAATCCCGTCGAGCTCGCGCCCCAGCGCTTCAGCGAAGGGATGCGCATCGGTCACCAGCGCTATGGTGAGGGGACGGTGCTGAAGAGCACGATGACCCGAGGCGGCGAGGAGCTGGTCATCAAGTTCGACGACCACGGCGTCAAGATCTTCGCGGTTGCCGACGCGACGCTCTGGCCGATCGTGGATCCTTGACTTCACGATGGAAGCAACAACTCCTGCCGCAGCGAGCCCTGAGAAGGCACGCGAACGCGTCGATGCGCTCCGCAAGGAACTGGAGCATCACTCGCGTCAGTACCACGTCCTCGACGCACCCGAGATCACCGACGCACAGTACGACCACCTGTTCCGCGAGCTGGTGGACCTCGAGTTCGGCGTTTCCGGAGCTGCAGACCGCCGATTCACCGACCCAGCGCGTCGGCGGCGAACCCGCCGCGAACTTCACCAAGGTCATGCACCGGGCGCAGATGCTCAGCCTCAACAACGCCTTCACTCCCGACGAGGTACGCGATTTCGGTGCTCGCGTCGAGCGCGCCATCGGGACGGTGAGCGGCTACGTGTGCGAGCTGAAGATCGACGGGCTGGCGATGTCGATCACGTACGCGAAAGGACAGTTCGTGCGTGCGGCGACGCGCGGCAATGGCGTCGAAGGCGAGGATGTCACCGCCAACGTGCGCACCATCCGCTCGGTGCCGCGGACGCTTGCAGCGGTGGACGGCATCGATCTTCCCGATGAGCTCGAAGTCCGCGGCGAGGTGTACCTGCCGAAGGGCGCATTCGCCGCGACCAACGCGCGCCTCGAGGAGGCCGGCAAGCCGGGCTACGCGAATCCGCGCAATGCCGCGGCCGGTGCGGTGCGCCAGCTCGATCCCTCGGTCACGGCCGCGCGCGGCCTGCAGACGTTCATGTACGCCATCGACCCGCCCGGCAGGATCCGCACGCAGCCGGAGGTGCTCGACACGCTCGCGGCGCTCGGATTCCGCGTGAACCCGCACCGTCAGGTGGCTGGATCGATCGACGAGGTGCTCGCCTTTCTCGACCACTGGGAGGAGCGGCGCCACGACCTCGACTACGACACCGACGGCGTCGTGATCAAGGTCGCGTCCCTTGCCGAGCAGGCGGAGGTCGGCACCATCTCGCGAGCCCCGCGCTGGGCGATCGCGTACAAGTTCCCGCCCGAGGAGCACGAGACCCAGGTCCTCGACATCCATGTCCAGGTTGGCCGCACCGGTGCGGTGACGCCGGTGGCGGTCCTCGAGCCGACGCTGGTCGCGGGCTCGACGGTGCGGCGGTGCACGCTCCACAACGAGGACGAGGTGGCGCGCAAGGATGTGCGCATCGGCGACACGGTCCTGCTCCACAAGGCCGGCGACGTGATCCCCGAGATCGTGCGGGTGATCCTCGAGAAACGGCCGAAGAGTGCCGAGCCGTGGGAGATGCCCGACCACTGCCCGTCGTGCGACTCGCTGCTGGTTCGCGAGCAGGGCGAGGTGGTCCGCCGCTGTCTGAACCCACTCTGCCCGGCGCAGCGGCGCGAGCTGCTCATCCACTTTGCCGCGCGCGGGTCGATGAACATCGAGGGCCTCGGCCCTGCGGTCATCGACCAGCTGCTCGACCTCGGCTACGTCACCGAGCCGGCCGATCTCTTTCACGTGACCCCCGAGCAACTCCTGACGCTGGAAGGGTTTGCGGAGCGGTCCGCGACCAAGCTGGTCGACTCGATTGCGGCACGACGCCAGGTGCCGCTGGCTCGATTCATCAACGCCCTCGCGATCCGCCACGTCGGCGAGCACACCGCGGAGACGCTCGCTGCGCACTTCGGGAGCATCGATGCGCTCGCCGCCGCGACCGAGGAGGACCTGCTCGGCGTCGAGGGTATCGGCGCGGTGGTCGCCGGGCACGTGGCGGCCTGGTTCGCCTCGAACGAGGGCCGGGCCGTCCTCGAACACCTGCGCGCGGCGGGCGTGGATCCCGAGCGCGCGGCGGGCGGAGGAGGACCCTGGAGCGGCCAGACCTGGGTGATCACCGGAAGCCTGGACGGCATGAGCCGTGCCGACGCCGAGGCACGCATACGCGCACTCGGCGGCAACCCCACGTCGAGCGTGAGCCGCAAGACCCACGCGGTCGTGGTGGGAGCATCGCCGGGAAGCAAGCTGGGGAAGGCGGAGCGGCTCGGCGTCCAGGTGCTCGACGAGGCGCAGTTCCTCGCCGAGGTCGAGGCGGCAGAGGGATCTCGCTGAGCAGCGATACTGAAGCTGTGACCACCATGGCGGCCCCGAGGCGCTCAGAACGCCTCCTCGATGACAAGGCGCAGTTGCGCGCACGGCTGCGCGCCTCCCCGGATGGTCCGGGCGTGTATGTCATGCGAGGGCTGGACGCGCGGGTCATCTACGTGGGCAAGGCGTCGAACGTGCGCAACCGTCTGCGCTCGTGGTTCACCGGGATCGACGGGCTCCAGGCGCGCACCCACCAGATGATCTCGAGCGTCTTCGACTTCGAGGTGATCGCGTGTCAGAGCGAGCACGAGGCGCTCGTCCTCGAGAACACGCTCATCAAGCAGCACCGCCCGCGCTTCAACGTGCGCCTCAAGGACGACAAGAGCTACCTGTACCTCAAGATTCCGCGCCCGGGCGTGCACGACGCCGTCGCCCCCGGCACCGCGCGTGAGGAGGTCCGCAAGCCGCGCGGGGCGAGTGCCGAGGGCGCGACGCTCTTCCCGCGTCCGTATTACACGCGCAAGGTGATCCGCGACGGCGCCCGCTACTTCGGGCCGTACACGAGCGCGCAGTCGCTGCGCACCACCGTCCGTTCGCTGCGCACCATCTTCCCGTTCCGCACCTGCAGCGACGAGATCTTCCGCCGCGGGCACGTGTGTCTCGACTACCACATCAAGCGCTGCTCAGGGCCGTGCGAGGGAAAGATCGACGCGCCGGAGTACGCCGAGATCCTCGAGCAGGTGCAGGAGTTCATGGAGGGACGGTCGGACACCCTGCACGATGAGCTGCGCGATCAGATGGACGCGGCCGCCGACAACCGAGACTACGAGCTCGCTGCGCGATTTCGCGACCGCCTGCGGGCCATCGAGCGGATCAGCGAGCGGCAGACGGTGCTGCGCGGGGCTCGCTCCGACGAGGATTGCATCGCGGTTGCCGTCGAGGCGGGGCGCGCCATGGCAGCGGTGCTCAGCATTCGCCAGGGCCGCGTGATGGCGATGGAGACGCACGAGCTCGAGGGCGTCGCCGGTCTCGATGCCGCCGCATGCCTCGGCGCCTTCCTGCCGCAGTACTACGCCAACGTGACCTCCATCCCGCGGCGCCTCCTGGTGTCCGACGACATCGAGGATCGCGCGGTCTTCGAGGAAGTCCTGATCGAGCAACGCGGCGGTCCCGTGGAGGTGCGCGTCCCCAAACGTGGTGACGCCCGGCGTTTGATCGCGCAGGCCGCGGAGACGGCGCTCGTCGCGCTGCGGCAGCAGCGCATCGTGGACGACTACGATGCCGCCAAGACCGAGGCGCTGCTCGATGATCTCGCGACCCGCCTGCAGCTCCCGGCGCCACCGCAACGCATCGAGTGCTACGACATCAGCAACACCATGGGCACCAACTCGGTCGGCTCGATGGTCGTCTTCGAGGACGGCAGACCTGCGCCGGCGAGCTACCGTCATTTCGGCATCAAAACCGTCGAGGGCTCCAACGATTTCGCCTCCATCGAGGAGACGTTGCGTCGCCGCTTCCGCCGGCTCGGGCCGCGTGACGACGGCTCGAACGCGGATGTCCCGATGCTTGATCCGGCAGGCGCCAACGGCACCAATGAACGGCCGCGGCGAGCGCCGCGCGGCGGTGCCGATGACGCCGATCTGAGCTTTTCTGTGCTGCCCGATCTCATCCTCATCGACGGTGGCAAGGGGCAGTTGAGCGCGGCGGTGAAAGCGCTTCGCGAAGCGGGGCTCACCAAGGTCCCGGTCTTCGGGCTCGCCAAGCGCAATGAGGAGCTGTACAGGCCGGGCCGCGCACGGCCGATCATCATCGAGAAGGACAGCCCGACGCTTTTCCTCGTGCAGCGCGTACGCGATGAGGCGCATCGTTTTGCGATCACTCATCACCGTGCGCGGCGTGGTCGCGCCGCGCTGCGGTCGAAGCTCGACGTCGTGCCCGGTCTCGGCCCGGTTCGGCGCCGGGCGCTGCTCCGGCACTTCGGCAGCATCGACGCCATTCGCGACGCGCCGCTCGAGCAGCTCACCACCGTGGTGCCGCGGCCCGTGGCGTTGCGCGTCAAGGAACTGCTGTGAGCGAGGAGGAACCGACGGCGGACATCGCGATGACGATGATGTCCTTCGGCTTCAAGTTCGGTCTTCCGGCCGACGCCGGCTGGGTGGTGGACGCGCGCATGGTGCGCAACCCGTTCTGGGTCCCCGAACTGCGATCCTTCACCGGGCTCGACGAGGCGGTTCGAGACTACGTGCTCGAGGACGAGGTGGCGCGCGAGCTCATCGATCGGACCCAGGGGCTGATTGCGTGGTCCGCCCACCAAAGTGCGGAACGGGGCAAGCATCCCCTCAGCGTCGCCGTGGGCTGCACCGGTGGGAGGCACCGCTCCGTGGTGATCGTCGAGGCGCTCGCGGAACGTCTGCGTGGCGAGGGTCTCGTAGTCACGGTGACCCACCGCGATGTTGACGTTCACGATCCGCGGCTGTGACCACGTGCGCCAACTGCGGCAGGGAAAACCCCGCGGACGCGGGGTTCTGCAACGGCTGTGGCGCGCCACTGACGATCACATCTGCCCCGAGAGCGCAGCGCAAGACCGTCACCGTGCTCTTCTGCGACGTCACCGGATCGACCGCGATGGGCGAGCGGCTGGATCCGGAGAGCCTCCGTCAGGTGATGCGCCGCTACTTCGACGCCGCTCGCAAGGTCATCGAACAGCATGGTGGGACGGTGGAGAAGTTCATCGGCGACGCCGTGATGGCCGTCTTCGGTGTGCCGGTGCTGCACGAGGACGACGCGCTGCGTGCCGTCCGCGCGGCGGTGGGCCTGCGCGATGCGCTCACGGTTCTGAACAGCGACCTCGAACGCGACTACGGAACCACTGTGACGGTGCGGACAGGCGTGAACACGGGGCAGGTCGTCACCGGCACGGAGGAGCGGCTCGCCACGGGCGATGCGGTCAACCTGGCAGCGCGTCTCGAGCAGGCGGCTGCACCGGGCGAGATCATCATCGGTCCCGAGACGTGGCGGCTGGTCCGTGACGCGGTGACCGTCGAGCCGCTCGCGCCGCTCGAGCTGAAGGGCAAGAGCCTCCCGGTGTCGGCGTACCGCTTTGTGGCGCTGGGCGCTGAGGAGCGCGACAAAGGCCACAGGATCGAGGGTCCGATGGTCGGGCGGGGAACGCACCTCCGCATGCTCAACGACGCGTTCGCCAATGTCGTCGACGGACGGTCGTGCAGCATGTTCACCGTCCTCGGCGCCGCCGGCGTCGGCAAGACCCGGCTCATCGCGGAGTTCCTCGGCAGCATCGACGCAACCCATCTGCGCGGACGCTGCCTGTCGTATGGCGAGGGCATCACCTACTGGCCGGTGATCGCGATGGTCAAGCAGTTGCTCGGCGGGACGGCCGGCGAAGCTGCAGCGCTGTTGGAGCGTGACAGCGCGGTATCCACACCGATCAAGGCTCTGCTTGGCGACGCCGGCATCACGACGTCATCGACCGAGATCGCGTGGGCCGTCCGCAAGCTGCTCGAGGCTGCCGCGGAGGCGAAACCGTTGGTCATCGTCCTTGATGACGTGCACTGGGGTGAGCCAACTCTCCTCGATCTGATCGAGCATATCGGTGACTTCAGTCGCGGCGCGCCGATCCTGGTGCTGTGCCTGGGCCGGCCGGAGCTCCTCGACCGGCGCCCTGGATGGGGCGGTGGAAAGCTCAACGCCACCACCGTGCTGCTCGAACCGCTCAATGCGGCCGACACGCAGGCGCTGATCGATGAGCTGCTTCCAGCCGGCGGTGACATCCCGCCGGAGCTGCGTGACCGGGTTCGCGTCACAGCTGCCGGAAACCCGCTGTTCGTCGAGGAGATCGTCGCGATGGTCCGGGAGTCAACCAACCACGACGTCATCGTTCCACCGAACATCAAGGCACTGCTGGCAGCACGGTTCGATCAGCTGCGACCCGAGGACCGCGGTCTGCTCGAGCGCGGATCGGTCGAAGGACAGTCCTTTCATCGCGGCGCGGTCGAGGTGATGGCACCTGAGGAACACGACGTCGGAGGGCGGCTGATGACCCTGGTGCGCAAGGATCTGCTGCGTCCCGACCGCCCGGTCTTCGCGGGCGAGGACGCTTTCGCCTTCCGTCATCTTCTGATCCGCGACGCCGCGTACGACTCATTGCCCAAAGCAGAACGTGCCGACCTGCACGCGCGGTTTGCCGAGTGGCTGATCCAGCACGGCGGCGATCTCGAGGAGCTGGATGAGATTGCCGGCTATCACCTCGAGCAGGCGTTCCGGTATCGCGCCGAGTTGGGACCGGTGGACGCGGTGGCTCGCGCGCTCGCGACCGCCGGCGCAGAGCGACTGCAGGCCGCCGGCAGGCGCGCGCTGGACCGGGGCGACACCAGCGCGACGATCAACCTTCTGCAGCGGGCGGAACTCCTCCTTCCTGATGGCGAGATCGCATTCCCCCTCGAGGAAGCGCTCATCCAGGCGCTCGGCATGGTTGGCAGGCTGAGCGACGCGATCGCTCGTGCTGACCGGGCAGCGGATCGGTCGGAGTCGGCCGGCCTGGAGGTTCGGGCGCTGCAGGCGCGATTGATCGGCGTCGTCTGGCGAACAAACCTCGACCCCGAAACGTACGAGAACGAGATGAGCGCGCTGGTGGACCGAGCCCGGCCCGTCATCGAACGGAGCGGGGACAAGGATTCCCTGGCAACGCTCGAAGCCGCAGCTGCGTTCGTCGAGCATTACCGGGGCCGGTTCGATGCATCGTTCGAGGCGTCAACGCGCGTCGCGCAGCATGCACGTGACGCGGAGGTGTCCTGGACGGCCACGGCGTCGCCGGCGCTTCGCTCGGCGGCGATGGCCAACGGGTCAGTCCCATTTGATGACGCGCTGGTCTGGTTCGCGCAGGAGCTGCAGGAGCTCCGCGGCTTCCAGCCGATTCTCGCTGTATGGAAGGCTTTCGTTCTCGCGTACCGAGGGGAATACGCAGAAGCACGCGTCCTCTTTGCCGAAATCCTCGATCAGATGCGCGAACGGGGGATGGTCACCGGGACCGCGATTGTGATGCAGGCTGCGTGGCAGATCGAAACCCTGGCCGGCGATCTCGATGCCGCGGAGCGCGCTGCTCGGCAAGGTGTTGATGAGCTCGAGCAGATGGGCGAACGCGCCTGGCTCTCGACGTCGGCCTGCCAGCTCGCTGAGGCGCTGTACGCGCTCGGTCGTCTTGAGGAGGCCGAACACTGGGTGCTTCGGGGCCTCGAGCTGGGAGGAGCCGGGGACATCCTGACCCAGGTGGCCGGTTTCGGCGTCCGCGCCAAGCTCCTCGCGCGCAGTGGTGGCTTCGAAGAGGCGATGGGCCTTGCCCAGCATGCAGTTGATCTGGCCGCAACCACCCAGGCACCGATGGAGATTGCCCAGGCATCCCTCGCCCTCGGCGAAGTGCTGTACCTGTCGGGCGACATCAACGGCGCATTCGAGCAGTCCAGGCGCGCCGTCGCGCTGTACGAGAGCAAGCGGGGTCCCGCAGGGGTCGCGCACGTCCGTCGCGTCGAAGCCAGATGGGCCGCGCTCTCGCCCGTGACAGGCTGATGCCGCAAGCACGCCGGGCGCATGCCAAGTCGGGCATGGACGCGGCCCTCTCCTTCACCCAGCGCGTGGTCGCGGAGCTCGCGCCCTATACACCGCTGCTTCCGCACTGCCGTCGCTCGCTGGTCGAGGGTCTGGCGCTGGTGACGGCGGTGCCGGGTTCGATCGCGACCACACGGCCGGTTGCGGTGCGCGCAGCGATGCAGGCGCTGCATGCCGATGGGATCCCGGTGCACGTCTCTCGAGTTGTGGCGGCGAGACGCACTCATTACGTTGTCGTGGGCGTCGATCCCTCAGCGTTGCAACCCTCGTCAGAGCTCCCGTGCTGCCGGAAAACCCGCCTGCGCGGCGCGTTCCTCGGCGCAGGGCGCCTCGTGCGTCCCGACGGCGAGCCATACCTCGAGATCGGTTGCGCGGATGAACCTGGCGCGTTCCGCCTGGTCGCCGATTTTGTGAGCCTCGGCGTCAGCGCGCGAACGCGGAGGCGGCGGGGGCGATGGGTGGTCACGGTCCGCTCCGGCCCCGCGGTGGGTGACGCCCTGAGCTCCATCGGCGCACAGGCAGGACGCCTGACATTCGAGGCGGGGCGGGTGATCCGCGAGGTTCGCAGCGGCGTGAACCGCCGCCTCAACGCCGAGACGGCCAACCTGCGCCGGACGGCGGCAGCGGGGGTCCGACAACTGGAATCGATCGCCGCGCTGGAAGCCGACTCGGTCCGCTGGGAGGCGCTGCCACCGGCGCTCCGAGAGGCCGCCGCGCTCCGCTCCCTCCACCCGGACGATGACCTGGCGCAGCTCGCCGAGCGAGCGGGCTGCAGCCGGCCCGCGATGGCCGGGCGCCTGCACCGCCTGGTCGCCGCGGCGGGCGAGGGCGGTGATAGGGTGGATGCGCGTGCCGCCAGGCGCTGAATCAATGGTCACCGGAGGTTGCCCCGCATGGGAGTGAAGGTTGGCATCAACGGCTTCGGCCGCATCGGCCGCAACGTGTTGCGCGCCGCCAGAGAACGCTCCCCCGAGCTTGAGATCGTCGCGGTGAACGACATCACGACGTCGGCGATGCTGGCTCACCTGCTCAAGTACGACAGCGTGCTCGGCCGCTTTCCCGGGACAGTTGTGGCCAATGGTGACAGCATCACGGTGGACGGGCATGTCATCAAGGTGCTCGCCGAACGCGACCCGCAGCGCCTGCCGTGGGGAGACCTCGGTGTCGACATCGTCGTCGAGTCGACGGGGTTCTTCAGCGATGCGGTGAAGGCCAAGGGACACATCGACGGCGGGGCGCGCAAGGTGGTCATCACCGCCCCCGCGAAGAACGAGGACATCACCATCTGCATGGGTGTCAACGACACGGCGTACAACCCGGCCGAGCATCACATCATCTCGAACGCATCGTGCACCACCAACTGCCTCGCACCGGTGGCCAAGGTCCTCAGCGATTCGTTCGGGATCGAGACCGGGTTCATGACCACCGTGCACGCGTACACCAAGGACCAGGTCATCCTCGACGCCCCGCACGAGGACATGCGCCGTGCCCGCGCGGCCGCCCTCTCCATCATCCCGACAACGACCGGTGCCGCCAAGGCAGTCGCGCTGGTGCTCCCCGAGTTGAAGGGCAAGTTCGCCGGCATGTCGCTGCGCGTGCCGGTCCCGGACGTCAGCCTCGTCGATCTCACCGCGACGCTGTCCAAGAGCGCCAGCATCGACGACGTCAACGGCGAGATGCGCGAGGCCGCCGGTGGCACGCTCGAGGGGATTCTCGCGGTGACCGAGGATCAGTTGGTATCAATGGACTTTCTCCACGATCCGCACTCGTCGATCTTCGACGCCCCATCCACGATGCTGCTCGGCGACCACACCGTCAAGGTGCTCGCCTGGTACGACAACGAGTGGGGCTACTCCTGCCGCGTCGTCGATCTCGTGAACCTGATCGCGTCGCGGCTCTAGGCTCACCATGGCCGCTCCGTCGAAGGCAACCATCGACGATGTCGATGTGCACGGCAAGCGGGTGCTGCTCCGCGAGGATCTCAACGTGCCGATGCGCGACGGTGCCATCACCGACGACCGCAGGATCCGCGAGGCGATCCCCACCATCGAGGCGCTCCGCGCGCACAACGCCCGCGTGATCGTGGTGGCGCATCTCGGCCGACCCAAGGGCAGGATCGACGACAGCGCGCGGCTCGGACCGATTGCCGCCCGGCTCAGCAGCCTGCTCGGCGCCGACGTGCGCCTCGCCTCCGACGTGGTTGGGGACAGCGCCCAGAGCATGGTCGACTCGCTCCGCGACGGCGACGTGGGCATGCTGGAGAACGTCCGCTTCGAGCCCGGCGAGGAGACCAACGACCCGGAGTTCGCGAGGAAGCTCGCGACGTTTGGCGACATCTATGTCAACGACGCCTTCGGCACGGCGCACCGCGCCCACGCGTCGACCGAGGGCGTTGCGCATCTGCTCCCCGCGGTCGCCGGCAAACTGATGGCCCGGGAGCTCGAGATGCTCGGCGGCGTCATGGACAATCCGCGGACCCCGGTGGTGGCCATCGTCGGCGGATCGAAGATCTCGACCAAGGTGGGCGTGCTCGACCATCTCCTCGACCGTGTCGACGTGCTGTGGGTTGGTGGTGCGATGGCCTGCACCTTCTATCGCGCCCTCGGCGAGAGCACCGGGACATCGCTCGTTGAGGACGATCAGGTGCCCACCGCCCGGCGTCTGCTCGGCTCCGCGCCTGAACGGCGCGCCGATCTGCGCCTGCCCGTCGACGGCGTGGTCGTCGAGCGGGTTGAGGCCGACGCGCCGACCCAGGTCGTTGCGTGGAAGGCGATTCCCGATGGCTGGATGGTGGTCGACGCCGGTCCGGACACCGTTGCGCGCATCGCCGCCGATTGCGCCACCGCCGGGACGATCATCTGGAACGGCCCGCTCGGGATCTATGAGATCCCGGCCTTCGCGAAGGGCACGCACCAGGTGGCACGCGCCGTCGCGGCATCCAAAGCCATGAGCGTGGTCGGCGGGGGAGACCTCGCCGCCGCCGTCCAGGACGCCGGCGTTGCTGACAAGATCGGCTTTATCAGCACCGGCGGCGGCGCGACCATCGAGTTTCTCGAGGGGAGAACCCTGCCGGGCGTGGCCGCGTTGCGCGACCGCGAGGTCGCCCGGCGTTGACCCAGGAGCCACTGCGCGGCCGGCTGCCGCAGCCGATGGTCGCCGGGAACTGGAAGATGAACACGACCGTGGACGAGGGGCTTGCCCTGGCACAGGCGGTGTGCGCCTCGGTATCCGGGGTCACCGGTGTCGACGTTGCCGTGCTGCCGCCCTTCACCCATCTGTGGGCGATCCGCTCGGTGCTCGAGGGAACCGGCGTGCGGCTCGGCGCCCAGGACGTGTTCTACAAGGACTCGGGGGCGTTCACCGGTGAGATCTCACCCGCGATGCTCGCGGGCTGGTGCGATCTGACCCTCGTCGGCCATTCCGAGCGGCGCCACCTCTTTGGTGAGCGCGATGACGAGGTGGGCAAGAAGTTCGTCGCCTCGCTCGCGCATGGGCTCCAGGTGATCGTCGCAGTGGGGGAGACCAGCGATGAGCGCGATGCCGGCAGCACCTTCGACGTGGTCGACCGCCAGCTCGACGCGGTGTTCGCCGAGCTCGACACTCCACCGTCTGTTGACGACTGGGTGATCGCATACGAACCGGTGTGGGCGATCGGGACCGGGCGCACGGCAACCCCGGACCAGGCGCAGGAGGTGGTCGCGCACATCAAGCAGCACGTTCGTGCGCGGTACCTCGACGGTGCACCCCGCGTGCTCTACGGCGGGAGCGTCACGGCGGCCAACGCCGCATCGCTGTTCGCCGAGGCGGATATCGACGGCGCGCTGGTGGGTGGTGTGAGCCTGCGTGCCGAGGAATTCGGCCTCATCGTCGCCGCTGCGGCAGCGGCGAGCGCCGGATCGCGTGACACCACGTAGCAACGCGGCATGAGCGGGGTGCGACCCTTCGTGCTGATCGTCCTCGACGGATGGGGCGACAACCCGGACCCATACGGGAACGCGATCGCCGCCGCACACACGCCGGAGCTCGACGCGCTCGAGCGGCAATGCCCGCACACCACCGTCGACGCAAGCGGCGAGCAGGTGGGCCTGCCGGTGGGGCAGCAGGGCAACTCGGAGGTTGGCCACCTCACCATCGGCGCCGGGCGGATCATCTATCAGCCGCTCGCGGCGATCAGCCGCGCGATCGAGAACGGCAGCTTCTACGAGAACCCCGCATTGTCCGAGGCGGTCGACCGCGCGCGAGATCGTGGTGCCGCGATGCACTGTCTCGGCCTGATCTCACCTGGTGGTGTGCACAGCCACCAGGACCATGCCCTGGCACTGGCGGAGCTCGCCCGGCGCCGCGGCCTGAAGTCGGTGTGGTTCCACGCATTTCTCGATGGACGCGATGAGCCGCCGACCAGCGCGGCGGGCTTTCTTCGAACCTTCCTGGACGGCCTCGAGCGGATCGGTGTCGGAGCCATCGCTTCGGTGTCCGGCCGGTACTACGCCATGGACCGGGATCGCCACTGGGAGCGCGTTGCCCCGGCCTACGCGGTCATCGCCGGCGACGGTGACGGCATGGCCGCCGACGCGATTGCCTACGTCGAGGCGCAGTACGCGCTTGATGTCACCGACGAATTCGTGCCTCCCGTCTCGATCCTGCAGGACGGTGAGCGGGTCCGCATCGAGGACGGCGACTCGATCGTCTTCTTCAACTTCCGGCCGGATCGCGCGCGTGAGCTGTCCCATGCGCTTGTCGACGCGGACTTCGACGGCTTCCCTCGGTCGAGGGTGCTTCGCGATGTCGACCTGGTCACCTTCACCGAGTACGAACGCGATCTCCCCGCCCGCGTGGCGTTCCCACGCGAGGATGTCCTGCATACGCTCGCCGAGGAGGTGAGCGCAGCCGGTCTGCGTCAGTTCCACGTGGCCGAGACGGAGAAGTACGCGCACGTGACGTACTTCATCAACGGCGGTCGCGAGGCGGCGTTCGAGGGCGAGGACCGGCTGCTGGTGCCGTCGCAGCGGGTTGCGACCTACGACACCGTCCCGGAGATGAGCGCGCCGGCCATCACCGATGCGGTGGTCGCTCGGCTGCGAGAGGGCGGGGATGCGCTCATCGTCGCCAACTACGCCAACGCCGACATGGTCGGGCACACCGGCGTGTTCGAGGCGACCGTTCGCGCCGTCGAGTGTGTTGACACATGCCTCGGACGCATTGCGCGCGCCGTCGATGACGCCCACGGGGGATTGCTCATCACCGCCGACCATGGCAATGCCGAGTACAAGATCGACCGCCGCGATGGATCGGTGCTCACCGCGCACACCACCAGTCGAGTGCCTGTGATTCTGTGCGGCGCGGGCCCGGGGCCGCTGCGTGCAGGCGGCGGTCTGAGCGACATCGCGCCCACGGTATTGGACGCCATGGGCCTCCCGGTGCCGGCGGAGATGACCGGCACGTCGTTGCTCGAACCCTGAGCCGGCGCGGCCTACGGCGTTGGCGACGGGGGCTGATACGGCACCGGTTCGATCTGGTCCACCGGATGCGGACCGCTCCGCCATCCGTTGTTCGGACCGAGCGTGATCCGGCATGCGCCGCCGGTCGCACGGTCGCACGCCACCGGTTCGGTATGGGTCGTGACTCCGTCGCTCCAGCTCACCGTGATCGTGATGGTGAACGTCTCCGTGGCCGTGATCGTGGCGCCCGCCGAAACCGCCGCGTACTCGTGGCTCACCGCGCAGGGATCGGTCCACCGCTGCGTCGATGGATCGTATGACGGCAGCGTTGCCGGTCCGTGCTCCACCGGGCTCGGAGCCGAAGTTGTGGTGCCGTCTCCCCAACTCCAGGCGACGGTGCCAGGGGTGACGGTGACGTCGTAGAGAAGAAAGAGCGTGTAGCCGCTCACCGTCGTCGTGGTGAGCGCGTGATAAGGATCGGGTGCGACCGGCACCGACGAGTCGGTCCACGCGCATGTGGGGACGTGCACCCAGGTGCGTGACGTCGGCGATGTCGCCGGGGATCGTCGCGACACTCCCGACGGTCCACGTTCTGGTCAACGCTGTCATGAGGTCGGCGCCGACGGGAAATGGCGGGGTGGTCACCACGCTGACCGGAGGCTCCGGTGCGGGTACATCCCCGGCGAGGTATGGGACGCTGAATGAGAAGAGCGCACCCTGGCAGCTCCCGCCGAATGGCGCTGTGGGTTGCGCGTCCACCCATGTGCCGCGGGTGAGCAGGAAGGCCGTCACAGCGACGATGTGCCCGGCCACATTCGCCGCGGTGGCAAGGCTCCCGGGCGAAGTGTCCGCGGCATCACCGCCCGCCGGGATCGCTCCTGCCACCGCATAGGCGAACCTGGGGTCAGCGCCGTCGTAGCCACCCACCGCGTTCCTCGTGAAGGTCGGGAGGATGGACGTCGCCGAGACGATGCCGCCCCCTGGTGACGGTGATCCGGGACCGACGTGAAACCGATGCGACGCAGGGCAGATCATGCCCTGGGGATCGGGTCCGGCCGGCGGAATATCGAGGGGATTGCGCGCGTCCGCGCCGCCAGGCGTGATGTTGACGGGAACGATCGGGAAGTACGTACCGCCGGCACCCGCGACGAGCTTGCCGTGGGTCACCGCCCCGGTGCCCTGGCTCGACGGGCCCGGCTGGGTCCCATCGCCGCCGCTCGCGGCGTCAGCGGCGACAGGGGAGAGCAGCGCGATCAGCGTGCCCACGACGACGACGGCGCGACGCGAGCGGTGCATCACCGTCCGCACCACGCCGCCGGTGACGTTGAGTCACCACATCCGGTCGCTGCAAACAGCAGCCAACCGATAATCGCTGTCGTCGCGAGCTCCCCCACCACCTCACCTGCAACTCTCGTTGCGTAGGACGGACGCTGGACGCCCAGTCCGGCACCGCCTTCGATCCCTTCCCGCAGGGCCGCAAGCATTGCATTTCGTCATGCCGGCTGACCGGACCCGCGTCGGGCCCTCAGGGTTTTGTAAGGTCCCGCGGCTACGATGGGCGCGATGGCCCCCGGCGAACTCGATTCCGCTCGTCTGCGTCGCGACCTGAGCCTGCTGCTGCGCCGGCGGTTGGTGTTGTATGCCGGCATGGGCGCGGCCGGGCTGACGGCCGTCCTGTCACTGGTCGCGGCGGCAACGCCGTCCGCTGCGACCACCCCACCGGCGAACGTACCGTCCTTATCAGATCCGACCGCGGGACAGGAGCCGCAGCAGCCGGTCGATGACCAGCCGAGCTTCGTGCCTCCGGCTCAACTTCCCCAGAGCGGTTTCGGTGGATCGTCCCAGGCCATATCCGGCGGGTCCTGACCTCTAGCTCAGCAGTCGCTCCTCGGTGAGCAACGTCGCGAGGAGCGTTGCGTCGATGTTGCCGCCGCTGAGGATCGCCACCGTGCGTGGCGTGGAGCGACCGTCGAGCATTGCAGCGTAAGCGAGCGCACCGGCTCCTTCAGCAACCACCTTGACGTCGATCGCCAGGCGCGCAACCGTCGTGCGCAACGTGCTCTCCGGCACGACGACCCAGTCGCGCACCAGCGAACCCAACGCTCGAACATCACGGGATCGAATGGCGCGGACGTCCCGTCGGCGATCGGTCCGGGGCGTGAGCGACGGCGGTCCGCTGATGGCAAATGCCTGCTCCCACAAGGGATATCCGTCCGACTGCACGCCGATCACCTGCACCTCAGGCTTGAGCGCGGCGAACCCAACGCGATGCCGCAGATCAACCCGCCCCCGCCTACGGCACGAGCACACGCTCGACATCGGGAAGGTCGGCGAGGATCTCGGGAACGATCGAGGCGTGACCGGGATGACCGCCTCGCTCGCGAAGGGTGGATGAACACCTCGCGGTCGTTTTCCCAGCCACGCGTCGCGATCCACTCATGAGCATCGCTCGCGGGGCATCAGGACTGCTTCCGCGCCGAGGTCGCGCACGCCGTTGACCTTGAGTGCCGGCGCGGTGTCGGACATCACCACGCGGCATGGGACATCGAGCGCTCGTGCAACGTAGGCGCACGCCAGAGCCGCGTTGCCGGCGCTGACGGTGAGCAGCCCGCGCTGCGCGTTCACGCTCCATCAACGAGGCTGCGGCGAAGAAGCCGCGGACCTTGAAGCTCCCGGCTCGGCTGCAGCGATTCCAGCTTGAGGAACTCCGCCTGCCGGCGCCGGGAACCAGCGGCGTGTGACGGATGTACGGCGCGACCAGCTCGCGCGACCTCGTGGACGCGCGCGGCGTCGACCCCTTCGATCGCCGTCACAGGTCGACTTCCGTCCCCACGCCTGCGGCAACGGCGGCGTGGAAGACGATCTGCGCCACCACCGCGTCCTCGAACCCGCTGCCTGTCGACTTGTACACCGTGATCTCGTCAGCGGCCTGCCGCCCCGGCTTCAACCCCGCGATCACCTCGCCGAGCTCGGTGATACGTTGCCGGGTCCCGTCCCTGGAGTTCGTGCGCGCCGGCGGGTGGCGCGTTCTGGCTGCACCCCTCCACTCGACGAACACGCGGCCCATCCGGATCGTGCCGGCATCGAGTTCGGGACCGAATGTGCCTCCCACCGAGGTGACGTGCGTCCCGGCGTCGAACCACTCGTAGCGGGTGATCGGCTCCCTGGAATCGGTGCAGCAGCAGACGACGTCCGCGCCGCGTACCGCCTCCTCGAAGCTGGGGATGACGACGCAGCGCGGGTCGGTGGATGCCAGCGCCGCCGCGTGATCGCGGTTTCGCGAGCAGATCCGGATGGTCGTGAAGTCTCGTGTGAGGGGCACGGTGGCCATGTGCGAATGGCCCTGCACACCGGCCCCGAGGATGGTCAGCGTCTTCGCCTCGGGGCGTGCCAGCACGCGGACCGAGACCGCGGCACCACCGCCCGTCCGCATCGCCGTGATGTGCTCGCCATCCATGACGCTCAGCAGGGCGCCCGACTGCTCGTCGAAGAGGGTGATGACGCCCTGGTGGGTTGGCAGGCCACGCTCACCGTTTGCGGGGAAGACGCTGACCGCCTTCAGCGCGAAACCCCGATCCGCGACCCAGCCGGGCATGGCGCCGAGCAGCCCGTCGGGCGACCGCGCGGCCGTGCGGGGCGGCACCGAAGCGTGCCCGGTTGAATACGCTCGGAAGCCGGCCTCGAGCGCTTCCAGCATCGCCGGCACCGAGAGCAGCGCGCTCGACATCGTGCTTGCTCAGCACCAGCATGACCGGGGATCTTGGCACGGTTAGGCACAATGGAGGCGATGACACAACAGCAGGCGACCACTGAGCCGGTCACCGCCGGTCGCGAGTTCGACGCCGTGATCTTCGATCTCGGCGGGGTCATGACCGAGCCCCTCTTCCACCACCGAACCGACGTCCCTCCCGAGTACTTCAGTGTGATCGCGTTCTTCCTCGGCGAGTTCCGCGACCACTACCACCTGACCACCGGGCGTCCACGATCTGCACCTGCTGGAGATGGGCAAGATCTCCGACGACGAGTTCTTCGACCGCATGATCGCCCGCTACGTCGAGGCCGGCAACGACCCGGTCGATCCCCGTGAGGCCCAGAAGGTGGTCTTCGGCAGGGGCATGGTGGCGTGCGGCGCGATGACCGACGCCGTCCGGCAGATCCGCGAGGCCGGATACAAGACCGCGCTGCTCACCAACATCTCGACGGAGGGCGAGGCGATCTTCACCAAGCTCTTCCCCGTCGACGAGCTCTTCGACGTGGTGGTCGACTCGTCGAAGGTGGGGATGCGCAAGCCTGATCCCGAGATCTATCGCGCTGACCTGCAGCCTGCTCGGGGTCGCGAGCCGGAACGCTGTCTGTTCATCGACGACCTGCTCTGCAACGTCGAGGCGGCCGACGCCCTCGGCATGCAGACGATCCAGTGCCTGGATCCGGTCGCCGTCGCCGATGAGGTCGTGCGAGCGGCGTGCTCGGCCATCCCGCCGCTGCCGAGGCCGGAGCCGGGGCGTGACCGACGACCGCGCCGAGCGGTCGATCGCCGGCGAGGGTGCGGCACTGGAGATCGCCGGGATCACCGATCGCGGGCCCGTGCGCACCCAGAACCAGGACGTCTGGGACGCGCAGATCCGGCCGACGGCGGAACGGCGCCGTTCTGGCGCTCGCCGACGGGATGGGCGGTCACAAGGGCGGGCTCGAATCGGCTGAAGCCGCGGTGCGGCGGCGATGGTCGTGCTCGTCCGGATGCGAGCCGTCCGCCGGATGCAGCCCCGACGTCTGCGCCGGGCCGTGGCAGCCGCCAACGATGCCGTGGCCGTCGCCCGCGAGTTGCATCGGGGGCAACCCCGGCACGACCCTGGTGCTGGCGATCATCAGCGGCACGCCACGCCTCGGTCGCCAACGTCGGCGACAGCCGCGCGCTACCTGATCAGCGGCATCGCCGGTCACCCAGATCACCGACGACCACTCCTGGGCCGCCGGCCAGGTCCGGCTCGGGGCCCTCGATCGCCGAGGAGGCGCGGCACCACCAGAAGCGCAACCTCATCGAGCGGGCGGTGATGGGCGACCCGGTCGAGGCGGACATCTTCGAGGTCGACGCGGCACCCGGCGACGTCCTGCTGCTCTGCTCGGACGGCCTCTGGGAGCCGCTGTCCGACCCGGCGCTCGGCGCGATCGTGGCCGCTCCCGACCCGCTCGGGGTGGCGCTGACGCGCGCGTGCGATGCGGCGCTCGCCGGCGGCGGGACCGACAACGTGACCATCGTCGCGGCTCGCTGGCTCCCCGCTGCCATCCGCTAACGTCTGACCTCGATGGCACGCCTCTACGCGCAGTTCGGAGCGGTCGTCTTCCTGGCGGTGGGCCTCGGCGGCCTGCTGACCGGTGACGCCGGGAACGCTGCTCCACCACCAGCCCCAGGGCAACGTGGGGCCGATGACGCTGCACCTGACCTACGTGAGGGACGTCCTCGACCTGGTCATCGGTGGAGTCCTCGGCTTCGCGGGTTTCCGAGCTCCGGAGCGGATCGCGCGGGGAGATCGTGCTCACCGTCGGCGTCGTGCTCCTGCTGCTGGCGCTGATCGGTTTCGTCAACCCGGACAACGCAGCCGGCACGCGCAGCATCGCCGGCGTGCATTTCACGATGGCGATGAACATTTTCGACGTCATCACCGGCGCGCTCGGTGTGCTCTGCGGGCGTGGGCGGCTCAGTCACCGGCGACGGCCGCCGCGCCGACCGCCGGGGCCTAGTGCGGCGCTTAACGGCGGCGCCGCTCGCCGACGCCGTGCCGTTGGCCGCGTGCTCGCCGCGGTGCCGGGCACTCGCAACCATGTGCACCGCGCCGCTCGCCATCGGCTTTGCCCTGTTCAGCGCGCGGCCGGTGGTCATCGCACCCTCTCGTGCAGCAGCGGTCATGAGGCGAAGCTGCGCACGGGTCTTGTCGCCGGTCTGGGGCGCGACGCAGAGTCCGATGACGGTTCCCACCGCCGCACCATGCATCAATCCTCGGATGTAGCCCATGCCGTCGCCTCCTGTACGGGTGGATTCGCTCGGATTCACCCTACACTCCCGCGCGGCTTCAGGTCAGCGAGGTTGCCGACCAGGGGCCGTCGGGAACGATGCGAAGGCGCTCGACCGGGCGTCCGGCGATGAGGTGCTCGGCGATGATCTCGTCGACATCGGCGACGTGCGAGACGGCCGTACCAGACGCCCTCCGGATAGACGATCAGGATCGGTCCCTGATGGTGCTGCTGGTTGCAACCCATGCGCGTGGTGCGCACCCAGGTCAGCTCGCAGGCGCTCGACCTCATCGCGCAGGCGCTGGAGGATGTGCTCCGATCCCTGTCCGCCGCAGTGGTGGCGTCCCGACGGTCGTGCAGACGAAGACGTGCAGGTTGCGGTGGCGCTGGATCGCTCATCACGCCCAATGGTCGCCCACCGGGCCGCGGCTCCGCCCTCTGCCGGCGTGCGAAAGTAGCCCGGCATGGACTTGAGCTTCGCCTTCTTCGCGGACAGCGCCGTGGTTCCCCCCGACGGCAAGCTGTACGTGCTCGGCGGCGGTTTCAGCGCCCTCTCGATGGCGTCGCTGCCGGGCAGGGCGGGATTCGCCGTGGTGGCGGGGTTCCGCTTCAGCGCCGCGGACGTCGGAGAGGCGCACCAGGTTGAGCTTCGCCTGACCGACGCGCAGGGCAAGCTGGTGCTCGCGCCGGTGACCCTGCAGTTCCAGGCGGCGGGTGCGAGGCTCGTCCCCGGACAGGAGGTCAGCATCTCCACGGTGACCGTCCTTCAGCCGATGTTCGGCGAGCCCGGCCTGTACACGACCGAGTTCTGGACCGGCGGCAACCGGATCGGCGCCGTCAATCTCACGGTCGAGGAGCGCCAGGCGCCGGCGCCGGTACCAACGGAGCGGGCCAACTGAGCGATCCTCGCGGGTCAGTACTCGTAGAAGCCGCGCCCGCTCTTCTTGCCGAGGTAGCCGGCCGACACCATCCGGCGGAGCAGCGGGGGAGGGGCGAAGTCGCTGTTCGCGTACTCCTCGTAGAGCGACTCGCAGACGAACATCGCGGTGTCGAGGCCGATGTAGTCGAGGAGCTGGAGCGGACCCATCGGATGACCGCAGCCGAGGCGCATCCCCTCATCGATGTCATCGCGGGTGGCGAAGCCCGACTCGTACAGCCGGATCGCGTGGGTGAGGAAGGGGATCAGCAGCAGGTTGACGATGAAGCCGCCCCGATCCTGCGCGACGATGATGCGCTTGCCGAGGCGCTCGCCCAGGACGCGGGTCTCGTCGAGCGTCTCGTCGCTGGTGGCGATGCTCCGGACCACCTCGATCAACTTCATCACCGGGGCCGGGTTGAAGAAGTGCGTGCCGATGACTCTGTCCGGCCGCCGGGTCGCGCGAGCAATCTCGATGATCGGCAGCGCGGAGGTGTTGGTGGCCAGGATCGCGTCCTCGGAGACGATGCGGTCGAGCCGCTCGAACAGGATCACCTTGGCCGGTAGCTGCTCGACGATCGCCTCGACGCAGAAGTCACATTCAGCGAAATCCTCGAGCCGCGGCGTGAAGGTCAGCATGCCGTGGATCCGCTCGACATCCTCGTCGCTGAGCTTCCCGGTCTTCCGGCCGCGCTCCAGCGAAGCGCTGACACGGCGCTCACCGGCGGCCAGCTGCTCCAGCTCCCGCCTCGGTCACCAGGGTCCGGATTCCGTTGCGGGCGCACACCTCGGCGATGCCCGAGCCCATCAGCCCGGCGCCGATGATCCCCACGCTCCCGATCTCCATTCGTGGCACTCCTCTGATGCGGCGGGCGGTCTCGGCTCGGGCCGCGTGGCGCAGTCTGCCCGAGGGCGGGCGGCCCCCGCACCTATGATGGGCGGCATGGGCTCACCGGGCACGGTCGCACTGGTCACTGACGACCTCATGTTCGCCAGTCAGCTGAGCACCACGATGCGGCGAGCGGGAGGCAGCGCTTTGCTGTCTGCCGGGGAAGCCGTTCCTGATGTCGCAGCTGGTGTTCGTCGACCTCAACACCGCGGTCGAATCCCGCCTCGCGATGATCGGACGGCTGCGCGACCAGCGCCCCGACCTCGAGATCGTCGGGTTCTCGCACCACGGCGACCTCGCCCTGCGACGGCGAGCGCGTGCTTCGCGGCGCGACCCGGGTCGTCAACAACGGGTCGATTCAGGCGGTGGCCCTGCGGCGCTCGGGCGTGGGCGCAACCGGCGCATCGTGAGCGGCCTCGCCGTCGATCTCGACGCGCGAATCCGAGCCGAGGTCGACAGGACTGCGTGAAGAGGTCACCGAGACCAGGCGCGCACTCCACAGGCACCCCGAGCTGTCGCTCCAGGAACGCGATACGGGGTACTCGTTGCGCAGCGCAGCGCCGACCTCGGCTTCACGGTTCGCGCCGGCATCGGCGGGACCGGGGTGCTCGCCGATCTCGACAGCGGCAAGCCGGGGCCGACGCTGATCCTGCGTGCCGACATGGATGCGCTGCCCATCGTCGAGCGTGGCGACGGGCGGATCGTCACCTCCGCCGTCGAGGGTGTGATGCACGCCTGCGGGCACGACGGCCACGTTGCCATGTTGCTCGGAGCCGCGAGCGCGCTGGTGGCACTGCGGGACAGCTGGTCGGGACGAGTGCGGCTGTGCTTCCAGCCGGCAGAGGAGACGGCCTCGGGCGCGATGCCGATGATCGACGACGGCGCGGCCGAGGGCGTCGATCGCGTCCTGGGCATCCATCTCTGGGCGCCGCTCGAGACCGGCCGAGTTGCTGTCAAGTCTGGCGTCATCTTTGGGAGCGCCGACAGCTTTTCGGTCACGATCCAGGGCAGGGGCGGGCATGGTGGGATGCCGCACACCGCCATCGATCCGGTCGTCGTGACCGCTCAGGTGATCCTCGCGATCCAGTCGATCATCAGCCGCGAGACGTCACCGTTCTCCCCGGCGGTGATCACCATCGGCCGGGTCACGGCGGGAACCGCGTTCAACGTGATCGCCGACTCCGCGGAGTTGCTCGGCACCACGCGCGCCATCGACGCCGACGAGCGCGAGCGTCTCCTCAAGCGGGTCGCCGAGATCTCGACGGCGGTGGCCGGCGGATACGGAGCCGAGGCCCATTTCTGGCGTGGCAGCGGCTGCCCCCCGGTGGTCTCCGACACGGCGACTGCCGACCTCGTGCGCCGCGCCGCCGCGGCGACGGTCGGCGATGACCATGTCGACATCGCGGTGCCCATCACCGTCGGTGACGACGTCGCGTGCTTCCTCGAGCGCGCTCCCGGCTGCTACTTCCTGGTCGGCGCCGGCCATCCCGAGCGCGGCCCCGTGCCACCGCATCACAGCGCCTACTTCGACATCGACGAGGCGGCGCTGCCGGTCGGCGTCGAAACGCTGGTGCGCGCCAGCCTGGACGCGCTCGGCTGATGGACTTCATCCGCTCGCGCGAGGATCGCAACGACCTGTACAGCAACGTGGATCTCACCCCGCGCCGGACCTCCGAATCGGAGACGTCGCTCTCGGTTCCGATGGAGATCGAGCACGCCAACAAGTCCGGCTACGTGCACGGCGGCACGATCATGCGACTGGTCGACACCGCCGCCGGCATCGCCGCGATCAAGCACGCGCGGCGCAGGGTCGTGACCGCCACGATGGACGAGATGAGCTTCCTCGCCCCCGTGTACATCGGCGACCTGCTCACCGTGCACGCGCGTGTCAACGACGCGCACCACACCTCGATGGAGATCAGCGTCCGCGTCGACGTCGAGCGCATCCCATCCGGCGAGAAGTTGCACGTCGCGAGCGCGCACCTGGTCTACGTCGGCCTCGATCGCGATGGCAGACCGGCGGAGGTTGCCAAGGTCATCGCTGTCACGGACGAGGAGCGTCATCGCCAGGCCGAGGCTCGCGTGCGCCGTGAGCAGCGCCTGCTGCGCAAGCGCGCGCTCGCCGAAGCGCTGCTCGGCGGTGAGTGACCCGGCTCGTGCCGGCCACCGCGAGCCGCAAGGCTCGGGTACGATGACCGCGCCATGTCCGAGGTGACCGCACCGCTGACCGTCCGGGACGCGACGGCCCCGGTGCCGACGGCACGCCAGCACATCCGTTTCGCCTTCTATCGGGTGCGTCCCGAATGGCGGCTGCGACCCGCGACCGAGCGGGCGGCCGACCGCGAGGAGGTCGCCGCGCTGGTTCGCGAGATCGGCGACCGCGAGGGCGTGCTCATCCGTCCGTACAGCACGGTGGGCACGCGCGGCGACGCCGACTTCCTGCTCTGGATCGTCAGCGAGCGTGTCGACGACCTGCACGAGTTCTCCGCGCGCCTCAATCGGACCCGGCTCGCCGCGTATCTTGATTCGCCCTACAGCTACTTCTCCATGACCAAGCAGAGCATGTACGTCGAGAAGCACAGTCACGCGCAACCAGGAGGGGAGAAGCAATCGCCTGGTCATCGCACCGACCGGGCGTCGCTATCCTGTTCGTCTACCCGTTCGTGAAGACCCGGGCGTGGTACCGGCTCAGCGCCGAGGAGCGCCAGCGGCAGATGAGCGAGCACATCGCCATGGGCCACAAGTATCCCGGCGTGAAGATCAACACCACCTACTCGTTCGGGCTCGACGATCAGGAGTTCGTGGTCGCGTTCGAGAGCGACTCGGTGGCCGACTTCCTCGACCTCGTGCACGAGATGCGCGACAGCGAGGCGTCCACGCACACCGTGCGTGACGTGCCGTCGTTCACCTGCATCGCGATGGGGGTCGACGAGGTGCTGTCCGCCCTCGGTTAGCCGGCGAGCACTGCGCGACGGCGTTCCGCGCCCTGGAGGGACGCGAGCATCACCTCCATGATGTGCATCACCTTGACGTTCGGCGCGTAGCGTGCGGCGCCGGCGCGCAGCTGGAGCAGGCAGGAGATGTTCTCGGTGACGACGATCTCCGCACCGCTGGCGCGGATGTTCTCGAACTTGCGGCGCAGGATCGCCTCGCTGCGCTCCGGTTGACGCGCGAAGTATGTGCCCGCGCCGCCGCAGCACATCGCCCGCTCGTGCAATGGCACGACCTCGAGGTGCGGGATCTGATCGAGCAGACGTCGCATCGCGCCGCGCTCGGGACCGTCGATTGGCAGCGCGCAGGGCTCGTCGATGGTCACGCGCCAGCGCAGCGGACCGAGGTCGCCACGCATCCCGTTGCGGTCGAGGAAATCACTGGCGAGCGCCGTGTGATGCGCGACCTCGCGTGCACGCGCGCCCACCTGGCGGTCATCGCCGGCGATGCTGCCGTACTCGCGATAGTGCTCGGTGCAGGACGCCGTGTCGCCGATGTACGCATCGACGTCGAGGTGGCTGCAGCGCCGCGCTGTTCCTGATCGCCATGTCCACCATGGCGTCGCGATCGCCGAGCGTGCGCGCGGGCAGCCCGCTGCAGCCGAGTTGCGGAACGTCGACGGCATAACCCGATGCGAGCAGCACGCGAATGGTCGCGTCAGTCGCCTCCGGCGCGGTGAGATTCGACAGGCAGCAGACGAGCATGGCCACCGTCCCTCGCACCGGCTGGGCGGGAGCAGGAAGGTCGCCGAGCATCTGATACACGGTCGGTCGGGCGGCGGGCCGCCCTGCTCGGCGAGCGCACCGAGGGTGCCGAGCCACGACAGCAGCCCGGTGCGACGCGCCAGGCCATACAGCCCGGTGCGGCGCGTGAAGCGGGCGAAAGCCGTGGAGCGCGCGGAGCGCGCCGGGTCGCGGCAGCACGCTGCGCAGCGCGAAGGACTGCGCCCAGGGATAGCCCTCCTGGGCGTGCAGCTCCTGACGTGCACGGCTGACGATGTGCCCGGTAGGAACCCGCGGCGCGCAGGCGGCGACGCAGTTGTCGCAGGTCAGGCAGGTGGAGAGCGGCCCGTCCGCGATGTCGCGAGCTCGAGGCGACCTTCCATCGCGTCGCGGATCAGCGCGATGCGTCCGCGGGCCGTCTCCCATTCCACGGGATTGACGACGTATGCCGGACACGTGGCCTGACAGAGCGAGCACTTGTTGCACTCGCTCGCCGCCTCGTAGACGTCGGCAAGAAAGCGGGGGGTCGGGACGGCGGCGCCGGCCATTGGGGCCGGATTGTAGACGAGATCGCGAACCGCTCCACCCGGCGATGGCTCGTCACGCCGATCCGTAGAGTTGCGTCGATGATCGCCGACTACTACGTCGAATCCTTCACCGCGGAGGAGCAGGCGTTGCTCGCGCCGCATGTCACCAACCTGGATCGGCCGGTCTTCGCGCTCACCAACCTGCCGCAGGTGACCGCCGCCGCGCTCTTCGCGCGCTACAGCCGCAGCTCGAAGAGCCTGCGCCGTCTGCTCGTCGACGAGTTCCTGACCGGCGCTCGCCCCGTCGCGGAGCCCGACCGCTGTGGATGCCGGTCGCGAGCGTGCTTCGGACCTGTTCGGCCGGGTGCTCGCCGAGTACGGCGACGACTCGGTGGCGCAGCTCGCGGGAGTGCATCTCGCCTGCGAGCAGGTCTCGCAGCCGCTTGCCAAGGCCATCGAATGGGGCCGGCTGGCCGCGTACCTCGAGCAGTCGACGCGTTACATCCCGTACACGGACCGCCGCGACGGCCACTACCGGTACCTCCGCGACCGCGAGGTGCTGGCGTCGCCGCTCGGAGCGACCTACGTCCGAGCCATGGACCTGCTGTTCGACACGTATTCGGAGTTGCGCGAGCCGCTGACGAAGCACCTCGACGAGACGCTGCCGGAGGCGCCGGACGCGAACGCGCGCAAACGAGCGATCCGGGCGCTCGCGCTCGATCTGATGCGCGGCCTGCTCCCCGCAGGAACGGTGAGCAACGTCGGCATGTTCGCGTCGCCCCAGGCGTATGAGCAGCTGGTCCTTCGTCTCCGCGCTCACCCGCTGCCGGAAGCGCGCGCCTACGCCGAGCTCATCAATGCCGAGCTGCAGCAGCTGATCCCGGAGTTCCTCACCCGGCTCGACCGGCCCGATCGCGGCGGCGTCTGGGTCGACTACCTGCGCGAGACGGCGGCGGCCCTCGCCGGGGACGCGGCGTGCTGTCCCCCGAGAACGAATGGGGGCCGCCGGGCGTGACCCTCGTCGACTGGGACGGCGACGGCGAGGACCGCATCCTGGCGGCCGCGCTCTTCCCGTACTCGCACGCCTCAGCAGGAACGATTGCTCGCTGCGGTGCGGCCGCTCTCGGACGCCGGGCGCGCCGAGTTGTTCGCCGCCGCGGTGGGGCATCGGGGCAACCGTCGCCACCGCCCGGGACGCGGCTTCGAGCACTGTGACTACACGTTCGAGGTCATCTCCGACTACGGCGCATTCCGCGACCTGCAGCGCCACCGCATGCTCACGCTGCAATGGCAGGAGCTGACGCCGACGCTCGGGTACGAGGTCCCCGACGCGGTGGTCGACGCCGGGCTCGGGGAGCGATGGCACGTCGCCGTGAGGGAGGCGGAAGCCGCGTACCGCGAGATCGTCGACGCCTTCCCGCAGCAGGCCGGGTATCTCGTCACCCTCGGTCACCGGATGCGATACCTCATCAAGCTCAACGCCCGCGAGGCGATGCACATGATCGAGCTGCGCACGTCCCCGCAGGGACATCCGAGCTACCGTCAGCTCTGCCAGGAGATGCTCCGGCTCATCGACGAAGTTGCGGGTCATCACCTCGTCGCCGGCACGATGCGCTTTGCGGGATCGGACGACGTGCATCTGCCGCGGTACGCCGCCGAAGCGGCAAGCACCGCAACGGACTAATTCGCTCACGGCGATCCACGGGATGGGTCGCCGTACCCAGTCCGGCAATGTCACGCTGATGGTGTGAAGCGGCGCATCTCGGCGGTTGTGACCTGGATTGGACACACGTATCCCGGCCGGCTCATTGCGGCCTTCGGCGCGAGCCACGCCGGGAACTATGCGTCCGGCATGGCGTTCACGGCGTTTGTCAGCATGTTCCCGCTGATCCTCGGATTGCTGGCGATCCTCGGATACGCCATCCGGTCGCCGAGCGCGACGCAGAGCGCGACCAACGCAATCGTCGGGTTCTTCCCCAGCGATGGCGGCCAGCTCACGAAGGTGCTTCACGACATACAGGCCAGCCGCGGCACCCTGGGGATCGTCGGCATCGTCGGGCTGCTCTGGAGCGGCAGCAGCCTCTTCACCGGGATGGAGTTCTCGCTCGGCATGATCTTCGGGGTTCGCCAGCGCAACTTCCTCCGCCAGCGAGCGATGGCCCTGGTGATGACGTTCCTTTTCGTCATTGCCCTGGTGGCGACGGTCGCGGCGAACTCGCTCATCGTGCTTCCCGGCTCGATATGGGGCCTCGAACCGCTGGTTGGGCTGATCGTGTGGTGCCTCCTCATGCTGGCGATCTATCGCTTGGTCCCCAACCGCACCTACCCGGTTCGTCAGCTCTGGCCGGGGGTGCTCATCGCAGGCACGGCCATGGAGATCCTGACCCTGGCGTGGCCCCTCTACACCCACTTCTCCAAGGGATCGACCTCCTCCGTCGCATTCCTCGGGCTCGCGTTCCTGCTGGCGAGCTGGCTGTACTTCCTGGCCGAGTTCATCCTCCTGGGAGCCGTGGCCAATCGCTTGCATGGAGGCGAGGCTCACGCGCGAGGGCTGCTGGGCGAGCGCGCCCCGCGTCGAATACCGGTCACGGAGGGGTCTCTTACCGGTGGTGAGGTTTCCCCGAAGGGGGCGTGACGTATGATTGTCAGCACCATGGCAATTACCTCTCCGTCCATCGTCACGATCTCCGACACCGCCCGTGAGCAGCTCAAGGGCCTCATCGCCGATCAGCCGGCCGATCGCGCACTCGGACTTCGGGTTTTCATCCAGTCCGGTGGGTGCTCCGGCTTCTCGTACGGGATGGGCCTCGATGAGAATCCGCCAAAAGAAGACGACCAGGTCGTCGATGTCGATGGCGGGATCAAGGTGTACGTGGACGCGTACTCGTCCCAGTACCTCCAGGGTGCCGAGATCGACTACGTCGACGAGCTGATGGGTGGTGGATTCACCATCCACAACCCCAACGCTGTTCGCACGTGCGGTTGCGGTCACTCGTTCCAGACCGCCGATTCCGCCGGCGAGGCCAAGTCCTGCTCTCACTGAGCTAACAAGGAGTTCGGGCTAGCGGCTTGGCGCGGCTGCGGGCCGCCAGGGGTCGGGCGGCACCTTGCTCAGCTTGCTCGCTCCCTCGTTCGCGCCACCTTATTGTCGCGCTCTCTCGGTCGCTCTCAAATTCGCTGGGTGCCGCCCGTCCCCTGTCGGCCCGCATCCGCGCGGAGCCGCCAGCCCGAAGGATCTACGGAAATCGGCGGCTTCTACGCCGCCGGGATGGCGGACGTCGCTGTCGCGCGGCGCATTGTTGAGGCTGCGTCTTTGTCGCGGATGGCGAGGGCGATCATCGCGCCGATGAATGTGAAGCCGGCGGCGGCGAAGAAGGCGACGCGAAAGACCGTGACGTTGCCGGCGAGGCCGGCCGCGGTGGTCTGAGTGCCGATGATCACGGACAGCGTTGCCACGCCGACTGCGGAGGCGAGCTGCCGCTGTGCGTTGTAGAGGGCGGTCGCGCGGCCGGTGTCGCGTGCGGAGACCTGCGCGAAGATCCCTGCGTTCAGCGAGATCACCATGTAGGCCCAGCCGACGCCGATGAAGAACATCACAACGCGGAAGAGCCAGAGGTTGGCGTTCAACTGGAAAGCCAGCAGGCACGTTGCGATGGTCACGCCAATGAGCCCGCCGCTCATGAGGCGGCGGGGGCCGATGCGCGGGTAGAGACGCCCGACGAGCTGCGACGACACGAGCACCCCGAGTGCTTCGGGGGCGGTGCTGGAACCGGAAACCAGGGCCGAGAATCCGCGGCCGGTCTGCAGCCAGATCGGCGCAACGAAGAGCAGGCCCAGGAAGCCGCCGGCGGCGAACAGGGACGCGAGGTTGGCAACACCGAAGAGGCGGTTGCGCAGCAACCGGAAGTCGATCATGGGCAGGGCGGCGTGCAACTCAACCCAGACGAGGAGCGCGATCAACGCTGCTCCGCCGCAGGCGGTGCCGATGATCACCGGCGACGTCCAACCGAGTGTCGCCGCCTCACTGAGCGCGAAGAGGAAGATGCCGAATCCGGCGGCGGCCAGCACAAAGCCGAGCAGATCGAACCGTTCGCCTGCACGTTCGCGGTGCTCGACGAGCTTCAACTGGCTGAAGACCAGCGCCCCCAAGCCGATCGGGACATTCACGAAGAACACCCAGCGCCAGGAGAGGCTGTCGACGAGCGCGCCCCCGACGAGCGGCCCGAGCGCCGGCGCCATCACCGTCGGGATGACCAGGATGCGAGCCACTCGAGCACGCTGCGCGGGTGGGTAGGCGCGGTAGAGCATGGCCATGCCGACCGGTGTGAGCATGCCCCCGCCCGCACCCTGCAGGATGCGGAACAGGACCAGCTCGAGGACCGACTGCGAGAGACCGCACAGTGCCGACGCGACGGTGAAAATCGTGATCGCGGCCATGAAGGTGCGTTTGGTGCCGAACCGGTCGCCCACCCATCCGGAGGCCGGGATCCACACGGCAAGGCTCACAAGGTATCCGACGACCACTCCGTCCGTTGCCGCCGGGCTGACGCCGAAGTTCCGTGCGATTGCCGGGAGTGCGACGTACACGATCGTCGCGTCCAGGATGGTCATGAACATCGCGGCTACGTAGATCGTTGCGACGACCCGGTGGTAGGAAAGACGCACCCGGCGCATGATCACCATCGTCGCGCACCCGCTCCGAACGGCGCGACGCTCGCCTCGGTTTGGGGCGACACGCTCCGGGTAAGCTTCATGCCATGGAGATCAAGGAGCTCGGGCATATCGTCCTCTACGTGCACAACATCGAGCGATCCGCCGCGTTCTACGGCCAGGTCCTCGGATGGAAGCGACTGGTACCCGCCGACGGTGGCCTGCTGGGCAATGCGCCCGTGGCGCTGTTCAGCAGCGGCCGCACCCACCATGAGTTGCTGCTCATCGAGGTTGGGGAGGACGCCGCGGATCTCCCGCGGGGGCGGCACGTCGGCATGTACCACTTCGGCCTCAAGGTGGGCGACTCCGACGACGAGTTGCGCGCCGCGCTGCGGAGCTGTCAGGAAGCCGGCGTCACCATCGTCGGCGCGAGCGACCACACCGTCACGCACAGCCTGTACATCGCCGATCCCGACGGCAACGAGATCGAGCTCTACATCGATGTCCCCGGCGTGAGCTGGGACCTGGAACATGTCATGGCGCCGGTGAAGGCGCTTGCCCTATCGCTTGCCCTATAAGGAATATTCGCCATGCCTGCTGTGACCGTCGACGACATCTCCGCGCTCCCGCATATCCCACAACCGGATCCGGCGGCTTCGTCGTTCCGGCCGGTGATCAGCGTCAACACCGCGCCGCGCGGCTTCGAGGGCGAGGGGTTCCCGGTGCACCGCGCATTCGCAGGCACGGATCCCGCGCTCATCGATCCGTTCATCCATATGGATCAGATGGGCGAGGTCGAGTACGCGCCCGGCGAGCCCAAGGGGACCCCGTGGCATCCGCATCGCGGCTTCGAGACCGTCACCTACATGATCGACGGCACCTTCCAGCACCAGGATTCCAACGGTGGTGGCGGGCTCATCACCAACGGCGACACCCAGTGGATGACCGCGGGAGCGGGCATCCTCCACATCGAGCGTCCGCCGGAGGAGCTGATCGCGAGCGGTGGACTGTTCCACGGCTTCCAGCTGTGGGTCAACCTGCCTGCTGCGCAGAAGTGGGTTCCGGCCCGCTACCAGGACATCCGCGCCGGCAACGTGGCGCTGCTCACCTCGTACGACGGTGGCGCGCTGCTGCGTGTCATCGCGGGCGAGGTCGCCGGTCATCGTGGACCAGGTGTCACCTACACGCCGATCTCTCTCGCGCACGTCACCGTGAGCCCCGGCGCGCGCCTGGTGCTGCCATGGCCGCGTGACTTCAACGCGCTGATCTACGTGCTCTCGGGCAGCGGGACGGTCGGCGAGGAGCGCCGTCCGATCGAGTTCGGGACAGCTCGCCGCGCTCGGCGACGGTGACGTGATCACGGCCACGGCGTCGACACACCAGGAGAGCCGCCACCCCAACCTCGACCTGCTCATCCTCGGTGGCCGTCCCATCCGCGAGCCCGTGGCGCACTACGGCCCGTTCGTGATGAACACGCACGCCGAGATCGCCCAGGCGCTCGCCGACTACCAGGCCGGCAAGATGGGCGCGGTGCCCGCGAACCACATCGGCAACTGAGCCAGGGGCCTCCTCACGAGGTCACACGGTCCGACGCCTTCAGCACCGCTCGGTAAGGTGCACGGTCACCACGTCGCCTGCGCTCTTGCCGATGGTGCTTTGCAGCTCTGCCTTGATCGGCAACTTGTGCGTCCCGTCGCCGAGTGCCATGAAGGCACTCTGGAACGGCTGACGATCGACCGTGCCGCGAACCTTGACCAGCCCCCGAGTCCCGAAGAACTCGGCTGAGCCCGGCATCACGACGTACGTCCACCCGCCTTTGCTCGGGCTCTTCTGCAGTGCCGCGGTGAACTGCCTGTCCAACGCTGTCATTGCGCGTGCACCTCGATGATCTCGAGCCCGTTGCCGTCCCGATCACGGAACGCGAACATCGGCGGCGTCCCAGGCCAGCGCAGCACGTCGTCCACGTCAACGCCGCGCGCGAGAAAGTTCGCGTGGAGCGCATCGGCGTCCGGCGTCGTGAGCCGAATGCCAGTCTCGACACTGGCGGTCAGGCCGTCATGCGATCGAATCAGCGCGATCGTCGTCGCCGCATCCGGCGGTGCGACTTCGATCCACCGCGCACCCGCGCCCATGGGAACGTCGAGGCGCTTCTCGAACCCGAGCGTGTCGAGGTAGAAGGACAAGGCCCGCTCCTGGTCGGCCACGGGCATGCCGACCGTCCGGATGTCCTTGATGGCACTGGGGTTTTCCGTCTGGGTCATCACTGCTCCTCCCTGTTCTGCCGTGCGTACATCAACGACCCCGGAGTGGTGAGCACCTCGCCCGTCTCGATCCACGTCTTGAGCCCCGAGAGGATCATCGGCCAGCCGCCGAAGAGCTGCGAGTTCGCGCCCTCGCGCAACTGGTCGTGGGTGACCGTGAGGCGACACGAATCACCCACCGGCTCGATCTCCCACGTCACCCGCGTCGTGCCCTCCTTCACCACGTCATCGCCCCACAGCGCGCGAGCGGACTGCACCAACCGTCGTGGCGGATCCACCTCGATGTTCTCCCCTTCGATGAGAGGACCGTTCGCATGCGGATTGGTGACCCGGTACGCCGACCCCGGCGCCCACGTCGAACTCGATGCGATTGCCGAACTGAAACTTTGTCCGGAGCTCGCTGTCGGTGATGACCTGCCACAGCCGCTCGGGCGTGGTGCGAATGTAGATCTCGAAGACTTTTTCCATGGTGCTCTCCAACTCCTGTTTGATATCGCTGAGAACTGCCACCCACGGCTCGGCGTACTTGCTCACCCATCGGTCGTGGACCAGGCGGATGGGAATCGGGTTCAGGAAGTGCAGCTTTTCCCGGCCGCGTCGCCTGGTCACCGACCAGGCGGGCGTCCTCGAGGACCTGCAGATGCTTCATGACGCCGATGCGCGTCATCGGGTAGTCCGCCGCCAGGGCACGGAGCGTCTGCCCGTCCTGCTGGAACAGGCGATCGAGGAGATCGCGCCGGGTCGGGTCGGCGAGGGCCCGAAAGACGTCGTCCATCGCCCCAGCATAGGTAACTAGTTAGTTACCTGTCAAGTTGGTGAGGTGGTGAGTTGGCGAGGCGGCGAGCCGCGAGTGCCCGGGGTGGCGGGGCGCGCTTGCGATCTACAGGCCGTACGTCTCGAGCAGCCTGAGCCAGATCTCGCTGACCGTCGGGTATGACGGGACGGCGTGCCAGAGGCGGTCGAGCGGCACCTCACCGACGACCGCGATGGTCGCGGCATGGATGAGGTCGCCGACGCCTGGGCCGGCAAAGGTCACGCCGACGACCACCTTGCGATCCTCGTCGACGACCATGCGGGCGTGGCCGCTGTACCCGTCGGCGACGAGCCCCGCTCCGGATACCTCCCCGATCTCGTAGTCGACCGCCCGGACGCGAAGTCCGGCAGCGACGGCAGCGGCGTGGGTCAATCCGACCGCCGACACCTCGGGGTCGGTGAACACGACCTGGGGGATCGCCCGGTGGTCCGCGGTGGCCGTGAACCGGGACCAGGGGAGCGGATCACCCTGGAGCTTGCCCTTGACGCGGGCGACGATCGCGTCGCCACAGGCTCGAGCCTGGTACTTGCCCATATGCGTCAGCAGCGCTCGGTGGTTGACGTCGCCGGCTGCGTAGAGCCAGTCACCGCCGCCATCGACTCGGCACGTCTCATCGACGGTGAGCCAGGAGCCAGGCTTCAGACCGATGGTGTCGAGGCCGATCCCATTGGTCTTCGGAGCGCGGCCGGTCGCAACCAGGAGTTGATCGCCGACCAGCGTGCGTGGGTGCCCGCCGTCGAGGTCGGCCACGTCGGCCGAGATCTCGCCGTTCGACGCCCTCGTGACCCGCTGGGTGGCCGTCTCGAGGAGGACGGTGATGCCCCGCTCCTCGAATGAGACGCGCACCGCTTCGCCGGCGAAGTCCTCGGTATTGCTGAGCAGCCGGTCTTCCAGGACCACGAGGGTGACCTCCTCGCTGCCGAGCGACCGCCACGCGTCGGCCATCTCGCAGGCGACCACGCCGCCGCCGATGATGACGAGACGGCGCGGGACCGCCTGCGCGCTCGTGGCCTCGCGGCTCGTCCAGACCCCGGCGGATTCGACGCCGGGGATCGGCGGGATCGACGCGCGGCTCCCCGTGCAGACGGCCACAGCGTGCCCGGCGTTGAGCGTGAACTCGGAGCCCTCGTTGGGCGTGACGACGACTCGGCGCTCCCCGGCGAGCCGTCCAGTCCCGCGTGCAAGGTCGATGTGGTGACTTTCGAGCCACTGGACCTGCCCGTCGTCCTTCCAGTTGGACGTGAATTTGTCACGCCGGCGCAGCACGGCTCCGCTGTCGATCGTGCCGGTGACGGCCTGACGGGCACCGTCGACCGCAAGGGCGGCGCGCAGCGCCTGGCCGCTTCGGAGCAGCGCCTTGCTGGGCATGCATGCCCAGTACGAGCAGTCGCCCCCGGCCAGCTCGCTCTCGACGATCGCGCAGGTCAGGCCGCCTCGGACCACCCGGCCCGCGACGTTCTCGCCGGTCGACCCGGCGCCGATGACGACGACGTCATACTCACCGTCGCGATCGATCAAGGGCATGCGTGCGCCTCCTCAGGGGGTAATGAGTTGCTGCGGCCGGCTCAGGCTGCGTGGATGGGCTCGCGCGACGGCGGCTTGGGCGCACCCACCACGTCGACGCCCGGGCTCTCGCCGGCCTTCTCATCGGCCTGCTCGGGCTCCGCGTCGGACGGATCCCTGTGGCGGCGGAACAGCAGCGTGCTCCCGAGGCCCGCGACCGGCAGTGAGACGGCGAGATCGATGGCCTGCAGGGTCAAGCCGGCCGCGACCGCGAGCGAGCCGTTGACGCCCTCGAGGAGGAGCGCTCCCGCCCACCATGCCTGGCCGGTGCCGATCCCCGCGATCCCCTGGATCGGGATGGTCAGCAGCAGAGTCCGGATCGAGAGCACGAACCAGGTCTGCCAGAACCCGAGGTGCAGCCCGACCATGCTCATGAGCGCCGCGTACTGGATCACGGTGGCGACCCGGCAGAAGATCGTGCTGCCGATCAGGTTGGCCCAGCGTGCCCGGCTGTTGAGCACCTCGAGCTCGGATTCCGCTCTGGCGGCGAGGCCGGCGAGCCGGGGGATGCGCGCCGCGATCCTGGTGACCAGCGTCCGCGGTCCCGGGATGATCAGCGACAGCAGCACCCCGATCCCGACGGCGAACGCGAGCGCCGCGGCGAGGATGACCGCGGGGTGGACGTTGGACCCGGTGAGGAAGGCGGCGACGACCGCGATCAGCGACAGGCTGACGACGTCGAGGAGCCGAGCCACGATCGCGCTGCCGGACCCGCGGGCGACCCCGACGCCGAATCGGGTGCGGGCCAGGGCGACGAACGTGACATCGGCAGACGGCCCCGGCAGCAGGAGGCCGGCGCCCCACGATGCCGCCGTGGCTCCGAGCAACTCACGCGAACTGCCTTCGCGCCTCGGCAGGAGCGCCCCGAACCGCCACGCGCGGCCCACCAGGAAGCAGGCGGCGCCGAATGCGGCAAGCGCGATCGACCCGGCCGATGGGGTGATGCCCTGCCAGCGGAGGTGGTTGCCTCCGAACAGGTGCCAGACGAGCAAAAGCACCACGACGGTGACGACGCTGGTGATCGCCGCCCGGAGCAGACGCCCGCGGCGAGCAGAACCCGAGGTCGACACGAAGAGGGATTGTCCCCCTTTTGACCCAACTCCGGCTCAAATCACTCGATATCTCGACGTCCACATGATCTCGATAGCGCTGCGATGACAGCATATGGCCGCGTATACGAACGCCGCTGGGTGCTGGCCTGCATCGTCACGCTCACAGTCTTTGCGGCAGTCGCGGTGACATACGCGCTCAAGGTGCCGCCGCTCCAGAACGCCGACGAGATGTATCACCTGCATTACGCGCAGCTGATTGCACATCACGCGCAATTGCCGGGGGCCCACTTCACCGAGAAACAGCAACCGCCGCTCTACTACCTGATCGGCGCGCTGATCATCAAGGCGGGTGGATCGCTGACCGCGCTGCGATTGATGTCGGTCGCGCTCGGGGTGATCACGGTTGCGCTGGTCATGGCGGTGGCGCGCGAGCTCATCCCTGGGCGACCCGGCATCGCACTGGGCGCGGGCATCGTCACCGCATCCTTTCCAATCACCGTGGCCGTCAGCGCCTCGTTCTCGGATGACGTGCTCGCCTGGGCTGCAGGGGCGGGCCTCCTCTGGTGCATCGTGCGAGTGCTCCGATCGGATGCGCCGTCTCCGAAGCTGCTCCTGACCTGCGGGATCGCGGCCGGGATCGGGTTGCTCAGCAAGGAGACGGACTGGCTGCTGGTGGTCGCGCTCGTGGTCGCGATCGGTCTCCGGTTGCCGTTGCGACCGGCAGATGTGTTGATGGCGTTGGTCCCGGCCGCGGCGATCGCGGGCTGGTGGTTCGTGCGCAACATCGCAACGTTCCACAGCCTCGTCCCGCCGCTGCAGCCGCTGACCACCACGCACCCGTACCTCCGCTCGGTGGGGGAGTTGAAGGTCTTCGCCTCAGGCGCGGTTCGCAGCCTCTTCGGTCCGGAACGGGCCGACGGCGGCCCGATCGTCCGCTCCTTTCCGATTCAGATCCTGATCGGCGCGCTCTTCGCGATCGTGGTGATCGTCCTGGCGGTCGCGGTGTGGCAGGCCGGCCGTCAATGGCCCGGATTTGATCGGCGGAGCCGGCAGATCGTCGTCGTCCTCGCGGCGGTGTGTGCGCTGCTGGTTGGCGAGTGGCTCCTGAACAGCGTGCTCTTCGATCTCCAGCCCCAGTCGCGCTATCTCTTCCCCGCAATCGCGGCGCCGGCCACCGCGATGGCCTGGGCCGCTTCGATCATCGCCGGCCGGCTCCCGCTCAGGTCCCAGGTGATCGTGGCAGGCGCGGTGATCATCGCGATCACGGTCCTGGGCATCGACTCCCTCAGGGTGGCGATACTGCGCATGCCATGACCTCGCTGATGGCCAATCGAGCGCTGGTACAGGCATAATCCCAGTCGATAATCCCTTCGAAAGGTCTTCTTCACGAAGGTCGCAGGGAATGAACAGTCTCAGGAGCTTTGTGCATGCTTGACAAAACGGTGATCGTGCTCGGCGGGGACGGGTATCTCGGCTGGCCGCAGGCGATGCACCTCTCCAACGCGGGATACCGGGTTATCGCGGTGGACAATCTGGTTCGCCGTCGCTGGGATCTCGAGTGCGGCACCTCGTCGCTCATCCCGATCTCCACGATGGAGCGTCGTGTCGAGCGCTGGCGTGAGCTGGGCCACAGCGACATCGAGTGGCGCATGGTCGATCTCACCGATGCGGATGCGCTCACCGATCTGATCGCTTCCACCAAGCCGGATGCGGTGGTGCATTTCGCCGAGCAGCGTTCAGCCCCGTTCTCGATGATCGACCGCGAGCACGCGGTGATGACCCAGCTCAACAACGTCGCGGGCACGCTCAACCTGCTCTTCGCGTTGCACGAGCATGCGCCGGACTGTCACCTCGTGAAGCTCGGAACGATGGGTGAGTACGGCACACCCAACATCGACATCGAGGAAGGCTTCATCACCATCGAGCACAACGGCAGGAGCGACACGCTGCCCTACCCGAAGCTGCCCGGCAGCTTCTATCACCTCTCCAAGGTGCACGACAGCCACAACATCCATTTCGTGTGCCGGGCCTGGGGCATCGCCGCCACCGACCTCAACCAGGGCGTCGTCTACGGGTGCAACACAACGGAGACGTTGCTGCATCCGGAGCTCGCCACGCGGTTCGACTACGACGGGATCTGGGGCACGGTGCTCAACCGGTTCATCGTGCAGTCGGCGATCGGCAAACCGCTCACGGTGTACGGCACCGGCGGTCAGACGCGCGGATTCCTCGACATCCGCGACACCATGGCATGCGTCCAGCTGAGCATCGAGCATCCCGCCGCGCCAGGGGAGTTCCGTGTGTTCAACCAGTTCACCGAGCAGTTCTCGGTGCTGCAGCTCGCCGAGCAGGTGCGTGACGCGCGCGCCGCACACGGCCTCGAGACCACCATCGAACACACCGCGAATCCCCGCTTCGAGAAGGCCACCCACTACTACAACGCGAAGCATCAGCTGCTGGTGGACCTCGGTCTCGAGGCGCACAAGCTCCGGAGCACGCTCATCAACTCGGTGATCGAAGTCGTGGATGCGCACCTCGACCGCGTGGATCTTTCGCAGGTGGGCGTGTCCGATGTCGAATGGTCGACCGGGCGTCCTCGCGCCGCCATGGGTAAGGCGCAGGTCGCGGCGCCGGCAGCGGAGACGGTGGCGTAGCGCCGGTGGCGCTACCCGAGGTCGACGTCAGCCTCACGATCCCAGCCCACAACGAGGCTGAGAACATCGGGCGAGTCCTCCGCGACGTCATGGCCGTGCTGGCCGAGGGCGGCCGCACGTACGAGATCGTGCTCGTCGACGATGCGAGCCATGACGACACGGTCGCGGCCGCGCGAACCGCGATGGGGGAGGCCGCGCGGAATCTCACCGTGGTGACCCACAAGCAGCAGCGCGGGTATGCGATCACCGTCTGCGACGGGCTGCGAGCGTCGCGCGGAAGGGTGCTCGCCTTCATGGACGGCGATGGGCAGTTCGATCCGCGCGACCTCGGCAAGCTGCTCGCCGGGCTCGACCGGGCCGACATGGTGGCGGGGATTCGCAACCGCCGGGCCGACCCGTGGTACCGATCCTTCGTGAGCGGCGTGTACAACCGGGTGGTGCGCCTCACCTTCGGCATCCGCGAGCTCGATTTCGATTGTGGCGTCAAGGTGTTCACGCACGAGCTGTGGGACGCCGTCACTCCCATCCGAGCCCGCTCGGCGGTGTTCAATCCGGAGATCTTCTTCAAGGCGCACCGGCTGGGGTTTCGCGTGGTCCAGGTCCGCGTCCAGCACCTGCCCCGGCTCGCCGGCGTCCGCTCCGGTGGCAGGCTGATACCGGTGGCGCGGGCCATGCGTGACGTGATCCGGCTGCGCGTGTCACTGGCGATGAGCTGGCGACCGGAGGGCGCCCGCCGGGAGCGAGCCTGAGTGCGCAGGGCGGCGATCCCTGGGCTGCTCGTCCTGGCGGTCCTGCGGCTGCCCTCGCTCATGGAGCCGCACTGGTACACGGACGAGGCGGGCTACCTGAACGTCGCCCGCCAATTGCTGCAGGGCAAGATCCTCTACCTGCAGACGTGGAACAACAAGCCGCCGCTGATGCTCTGGACGTTCGCCCTCGACGTGAAGCTCTTCGGCACGAGCGAGATCGCGCTCCATGTGCTCACCTTGATCACCGGCGCGCTCACCATCACCGCCGTTGTGTGGGCGGCATCGCGGCTCTACACGCCGCGGCGCGCGCTCATCGCGGGCGTGATCGCCGCGGTGATCCTGGGGCTCCCGATCGTCGACGCGGAGCTGGCGCTTCCGGAGAGCCTGCTGATCGCGCCGCTCACGTGGGCGGGCGCGATCATCCTGGTGCACATCCTGCGTGGCGACGGGACAGACGCATCGCGGCGGTTCCCATGGTGGCCGCTCGGTGCAGGGGTCCTCATGGCCGCGGCGATCGCGTACCAGCAGACGTCAGTCGCGGAGACCTCGGCGTTCTTTCTCGCGATGCTGCTTGCTCCGAAGCTGCTGCGCCGCGACGCCTTCATCTTCCTGGGAACCGTTGTCGTGATCACGCTGGCCTGGCTCAGCACGGCGGTCATCACTGCCGGGTTCGGCAAGGTGGCCTTCGCGCTTGCGGGCTTCTACGTCAACTACACCAAAGCCGCGCTCCCGACAAGCGCGGTCGGTGGAGTGGCGCATTTCGGTCTGGCGCTCGTCGCGACGGCTCTGATCGCCGCCGGCGCAATCGCCGGCCGAAATCGCGATCGCGTCGATTGGGTGGTGATGCTCTGGGCCGGGGCAACCCTGGTCGTCACAGCCGTGGCCGGCCAGCAATATCCGCACTTCCTGACGCCCGCGGTGGCTCCGCTCGCTCTCCTGGCGGCCGGGCTCCGGCTCCCGTCCCGGGCGTGGGTGCAGGCTCGCAACCGGCGCGACCTCCTCGGGCCGGGCTTGCAGGCAGGTGGGCTCGTGATCGCGATCCTGATGGCGAAGGTCGCCGGTCTCGACTGGATGCCGATCCCGCCGTCGGCGACCAACTCCCACACGCTCAGCGGCTACTACGGCGGGGCCGCCTGGGCCGCATTCGACCCCACGTGGCGAACGACCTGGCTGGATGACTTCGACTATCGCGTGGCCGGCGATGCAAAGGTCGCCGCCTGGGTCACCAGACATGGGTTCAGCGGCGACACGGCCGTGGTCTGGTCATGGGACGCCTGGATCTATGCGCTTGCAAACTTGCAGATCATCATGCCGACTCCGCCCATCTACAACGACCAGGTTCTGCTCGGCTCGGGCGGGCCGGTGGAGACCTACGTGGCCGCGAGGCAACCGGTGCTGATCATGGTCGACCTGAAGTCCCAGATCCTCTATCCCGAGATCACGAAGCTCCTTGACAGCGGTGAGTACATCGAGGAGTACCAGACCTACCCGTACACCGTCTGGGTCCGCGCCGACAGCGTCTCGCGCCTTCCGTGAGCTCGCGCGTCCGGCACCTCGACCGGGTGATGCTCGGGATGGTCATCGCCGTCTTCGCGGGCTTCGCGATCGCGTACACGAGGATCACGCCGCTCGGGGCGTCGCCCGACGAGCTGTCCCACCTCCACTACATCACCGGGATCTCCGATCACCTGCGCCTGCCGCCGGCAAGTGAGCCCGAACGCCAGCAGCCGCCCCTCTACTACCTGCTCGGGGCGATCGTCGCCAGGCTCACCGGGGATGACGCGCGTCTCATCCGGCTGCTCTCGGTGGTGCTCGGCGTGCTCACGATCCTCACGGTCTACCTCGTGGCCCGCCGCCTCTTCCCGCTGCGGCCCTACCTTGCGGTGGGGGCAGCGGCCCTGGTGGCCCTGCTCCCCGAGACCCAGTACCTTGCCGGGGCTATCAACGACGACAACCTCGCGTGGCTCGCCGGCGCCCTGCTGGTGCTCGTGGGGGTGACGGTGATGCAGAGCCGAGTGCTCACGACGCGTCTCGCGCTCGGTGCCGGATTCACCGTGGCGCTCGCCGTGCTCGCCAAGGAGACCGTGTGGGTGCTGGCGCTGCTGCTCCTGGTGGTCGTGGTGGTTCGCTTCTGGCGCCGCCTCCGAGCGTTGCAGGTCGCGGCGCTGGTGCTACCGACCGTCGTGCTCGCGGGCTGGTGGTTCGTGCGCAACGCAGTGGCATTCGGCAGCCCCCTGCCGCCGCTGCATCCGATCACCGCCCAGCGCCAGGTCTTCGACTCGCTGTCGCAGGTGCGCGGCTACCTGGCCGCCATAGCGCTGAGCATCGTGGGAATGTATGGCAACGGCGCCCACTTCGTCGCGATCTCGATCCTCGGGGCGCGGCCCCTGCCGAGCATCGTTGCCGGCGCGGTCATCGCGCTCATCACGCTGGCGGCCTGCATCGCGGTGGTGCGCTCCTGGGGGCGCTGGGACACGACGCGGCGGAGCGTGGCGATCGTCCTGCTGGTGGTGATCCTGGTGGCGCTGGCGCAGTCGGTCCTCAACTCGGCCACGTTCGACCTCCAACCGCAGGCGCGCTACCTGCTCGTCGCGGTCGGGGCAGCCGCGCCGATCACAGCCTGGACGATCGGCTGGCGAAGCCGCGGCCCGCTCTCGCCCGCGCGCTGCGCGGGGATCGCGGTGCTCGTCGTGGTCGCGCTGCTGCTCGACGTGTCCGGGCTGATCACCGCCGCGCACACGGCGGCGTGATCACCGGACCTGGTCGCGGAAGCTCTCGAGGGTGCGCGCGAGGCCGTCGTCGAGGCTGACGCCCGGGTGCCATCCGAGTTGGCCGGCCGCGAGCTCGTTGTCGAGCGCGCTGCGCGCCACCTCACCGGGCGGGAGTGGTTCGCGCTCCGGCTCACCGGCAAAGCCGGCGAGCCTGCAGAGGCGCCGGACCAGATCGCCGATCGCCGTCTCGCGCCCGGTGCCGATGTTGAGCGCGCCGGTGATGCTCGAGCCCAGCCCGAGCAGGTTCGCGGCCACGATGTCGCCGACGTACGTGAAATCGCGCGTCTGCGCGCCGTCGCCCCGGATCACCGGCGCTCTGCCCGCGAGCAACCGGTGGCTGGAGATCGCGACGACCCCCGCCTCGCCGGTGCCGTCCTGTCCCGGCCCGTACACGTTGCCGTAGCGCAGCGCCAGGGCATCGAGCGCGCCGGCGCGAGAGTAGTACCCGAGGTAGTGCTCGATGCACAGCTTGGCCGTGCCGTACGGTGACCGCGGCCGGGTCGGCTCGTCCTCGGGGGTGGGCAGGCGATGCGCGGCGCCGTAGAGTGCGCCGCCCGAGGACGCCACCACCACCCGCCGGCAGCCGGCGGCCAGGGCCGCGGCGAGCACACTGACCGTGCCGAGGACATTGATGTGGGCATCCTCGGCGGGTTCGCGCCACGACCGGTTGACGCCGCCCTGCGCCGCCAGGTGGAGGATCGCCGACGGCTTGAACGCCTGGATCGCGGCGCGCGCAGGAGCCTCGGCCACATCCGCGACCTCGAGCCGCGCGGCCGACGGGAGGGGGCGGTACGAGGCATGACGAAGGTCGTCGATGACCAGCACCGCCGCTCCGGCATCGAGCAGCGCCTCGACGCTGTGGACACCGATGAACCCGGCGCCGCCGGTGACCACGACGCGACCGATCTGGGCGGGGCCGGCCATCAGTTCCTGCTCACCAGTGCCCGCAGGAAGAGCGCTGTGTTGGCCGGCCGCTCGGCCATGCGCCGCATGAGATATCCATACCACTGCACGCCGAATGGCACGTACACGCGCACGGTCTCGCCGGCCGCGACCAGGCGCTGCTGCTCATCGGGGCGGATCCCATACAGCATCTGGTACTCGTGCCTGAAGCCAGGACCGCCCATGTCGCGAACCAGGCGGCCGGTCGCCTCGACGAGCTTGGGGTCGTGGGTCGCCGCCATCGGCAGCGCACCGCCCGCGATCAGCCTGCTCAGACCCCGTACGTAAGCGGCGCGGATTGCGTCTGGACGCTGCCAGGCGAGCGAGGCCGGCTCCTGGTACGCACCCTTGCAGAGGCGGATGCGTGATCCCGGCACCCCGAGCGCTCGGCAGTCGTCCTCCGTGCGATGCAGGGACGCCTGGAGCACCGCCCCGGTCGTCGGGAAATCCTGGCGGAGCAGGCCGACGATGCGCAGGGTCGAATCCGTGGTGGTGTGATCCTCCATGTCGATGGTGACCGACGAGCCGGCCGTCCGAGCCGCATCGCAGATCGAGCTCGCGTTGTCGAGCGCCATCGACTCGTCAAGTGCCTGACCAACCGCCGAGAGCTTGACCGACATCTCTGCGCTGGCTGCGAGACCTTCGTCAGCAAGGCGCTGAGCGAGCGAGCGGTATGCCTCCACGGCGGCCTGCGCCGTCGCGGTGTCACGAGTGTCCTCCCCGAGGTGATCGAGCGACACGTGGAGCCCGTTGCCAACCAGGGTCCTGGTGACTCGGAGCGCGTCGTCGATGGTCTCGCCGGCGACGAAGCGACGCACCACGTCGCGCGTGATCGGCGCCGACGTGATCACCCGCTTGATCTGCCGGCGCCGGGAAGCCCAGAGGAGCACCTGGCGGAGGACTGCCGCGGGGGTCGCGCCGGGAGATGGTGAGGAGGGCTGAGATCCCCACGCTTCGCTGGTCACCGCGCCGATTATGTCCTTGGCTCCTGTCCGTCTGGGTCAGATGGTCCAGCGCGGCGGCCGGCGCTCGAGAAACGCGGTCATGCCTTCGTGCGCCTCCTCCGACGCGAACAGGCGCGCGGACAGCTCGACCATGCCGTCCCCGTAGCGCTCGATGGCCTCTCGAACGGCACGGTTGGCAATGCGTTTGGACTCGATGAGTCCCTGCGGCGACGCCTTGCGGAGATCAGCGCAGAGCGCGGCCAGCACACCGTCAGGGTCATCGGCGGCCGTGGTGACGAGGCCGATGCGCTGCGCCTCGGCCGCGTCGAACGTCGCGCCGGTGAGGAAGTATTGGGCCGCGGATCGCGAGTTCGAGACGGGGGAGCACCGTCACCGAGATGACCGCCGCCGCCAGGCCGAGCCGTGCCTCGGTGATGGCGAAGGTGCTCCGCGGACCCGCGATCACGATGTCGCACGCGCCGAGCAGCCCCACGCCGCCGGCTCGCACGTTACCGTCGATACTGGCAATAACAGGGAGGGGGAGGTCCACGACCGTGCGCAGGACCGCGAGCAGGGCGCTCGCGGTGCCGGTCATCGGCCCCGTCGACGCCTCGGAGAGATCGGCTCCCGCGCAGAACGTCGTTCCGGTGTGGGTCAGCACGACGGCGCGCACCTCGGCCATCGCAGCGGACCTGTCGAGCCGGTCGGTGAGCTCGGCGACGAGCTGCCGCGAGAGGGCGTTGCGGTTGTGCGGGGAATCGAGCGTGATCGTCGCGATGCCCGCGCCCACGCTGAGATGGACCAGCTCGGAGTTGGTCATAGGAGCTCCTCGGGTATGTCGATGGTCCGCGAGCGCAGCCACTCGCCAAGCGCCTTGGCCTGCGGGTCAAACCGTGTCGACGACGAAACGCCGTCGCCGAGCAGCCCGTCGATAACGAAGTTGAGCGCGCGGAGGTTGGCGAAGACGTGACGGTGGATGGCGAATGCGGCCGTCTCCGGGAGGAGCTGACGCAGTGCATCGGTGGTGAGCGCGTGGGCGAGCCATTGCCACGACCTGTCGTTGCGCGCCCACACGCCGAGGTTGGCGTTGCCTCCCTTGTCGCCGCTGCGGGCACCGGCGACGGTGCCGAGCGGCACCCGGCGGGTGACGCCCGGGAGCGTGCCTTTCGGCATCTCGGCGGCCGTGTCATCGGACGGCACTTCGGCAGTGTGCGTCTCCGGCGCCGGCGCGATCGGTATCCGGGTGCCGTCATGGAGCACGGCCACGTGATCCACGGCGTTCGCCGGCACGAAGGAGGGGTGATAGACGCCGACCGGCGATGCGTCGCCCGGTGGCGCGGTGAGGTAAAAGCCGGGGTAGCTCCCGAGCCCGATCTCGACCGCGCGGGCGCTGAAGGCGCGGCCGGCAATCGCGGGATCCGGGTCACGGACCATGCAGTGCAGCAAGGCGCTGGCGGCCTCCTCGTCATCCGCATCCGGATGGTCGGTTCGTGCGAGGGTCCAGTGAACGTGCTCCGGTGGCGAGGATGCGAGCGCGACATCCATCTGCTCGCGCGCGAGCGCTGCTTTGGCCTCGATGTCGGTTCCACACAGCACGAACACGACACTGTTGCGGTAGCCGCTGAGTGTGTTGCAGCACACCTTGAGAGTCGGCGGCGGAGGTTCGCCGCGAACGCCGCTCACGCGAACTCGATTCGAGCCTTCGCCGGCAAGGTGAATGCTGTCGAAACGGGCCACGACATCCGGGCCGAGGTAGCGTGGGCCGTCGATCTCGTAGAGCAGCTGCGCGGTGACCGTTTCGACCGTGACCGCACCACCGGTGCCGGCGTGTTTCGTGATGACGCACGAGCCGTCCGCGTGAATCTCGGCGATGGGGAATCCCGGGTGCCGCACGTCGTGCTCCGTGAAGAAGCTGTAGTTGCCACCAGTCGCCTGGGTGCCGCATTCGAGGATGTGGCCGGCGACGGTTGCGCCGGCGAGGGCGTCCCAGTCGTTCCGATTCCATTCGAAGTGCGCGGCCGCAGGACCGATCACCAGGCTCGCATCGGTAACCCGCCCGGTGACCACAACAGTGGCACCCGAGCGCACGCATTCGGCGATCCCCCATGCGCCAAGGTACGCGTTGGCCGTCAGCGGACTGCCGAGACCGAGCTCCTCCGCACGATCAATCAGGTCGTCTCCTTCGACGAATGCCACGTTCGCCTTGACGCCGGCCCGGGCTGCAAGATCGCGGAGTGCGGTGGCGAGCCCACTCGGGTTCAGGCCGCCCGCGTTGGTCACGATGGTGACGCCCTTGTCGGCGGCGATGCCGAGGCACTCCTCCATCTGGCGCAGGAAGGTCCCGGCATAGCCGCGATCGGGATGCGCCAGACGCTGCCGCCCGAGGATGAGCATGGTGAGCTCGGCGAGGTAATCGCCGGTGAGGACATCGAGGCGACCGCCCTCCAGCATCTCGCGCACCGCGGCGAATCGGTCGCCGTAGAAGCCGGAAGCGTTGCCGATGCGCAGAACCGTATCCACAGGCCCGGCAAGGATAGGGTGCGCGGCTGCCGGGATGAGCGGCATGGTCAGCTCAGAGGTGCCGCTCCACCCGCTTGAGGAACTCGTCGAAGAGCGGCACGGTGAAAGCGGTGTCCCCATGCGCTGGGGAGTAGATGATTCCCTTGGCGATCAGCGCTGAACGGCGCGGCGCCACCGACTCGACGCGCACGCCGAGCGCCGCCGCGATGTCGCCGGAGCGGTGCGGCCCCGGCCCGAGCGAAGCCATGGCGACCAGGTATTCACGCTCTCGAGGGGTGAGACGATCGAGCCGGACCAGGAAGAAGTTCTGGTCAAGCTGGTCTCGAACTCGAGGCGCCGCGCGCTCGACGTCGTCCAGCGTGATCGGGCTCTCCGGCGCCGCATTCCAGACGTGATATCCCCATTCCTGGAGAAAGTACGGATACCCATGGGAGCGCTCGACCATGATGTCGAGCGCGTCGCCGTCGATCGCGGCACCGCTCTCCTCGGCGGGGACGGCAAGCGCGGTTCGCGCATCCTCGGGGCCGAGCGACCCGATCTCCGGAAAGTCGAACAGCCGCTCGGCATAGGACTTGGCCTCGCCGGCCAGGGCGCGGAGCTGGGGAAGCCCCGCACCCGTGAGGATCACCGGCAGGTTGAGCTGGTTGGTGCGGTGGATCGCCACGATCAGGGCCGAGAGCTCCTCCTGACGCACGTACTGGAGCTCGTCGACGGCAAGCACGATCCCGGTGCCCCGGTCGCGAGCGGCCTCGCCGCATGCCACCAATAGGTCGGTCACGTCGTCGGCGAGGTTCCCGGAGTCGGCGACGCCCCGCAGCGCCTCGACGTCGATGGACACGCGGGTCCCGTCGGGCAGCTGCAGGGTGAACGTCTTGAGGACCCGGAGCGCCCGGGTCACCGCGGTCGAAACAACGTTGCTGCTCAACGGGATCAGGATCCGCCGCAGCCGCGAAGCGAGCAGCGAGGGGAAATGACCGTGCTCGGGAGCTTCGATGAGGCCGACCCGGAAGCCCTCCTGCTCGGCGATCTCGGCAAAGCGGTTGAGCAGGACCGTCTTGCCGGCACCGCGCAGGCCGATCATGAGCAGGCTCTTCCCCGGCCGGCCGGCCACCGCCCGCCGGAACGCCACCCCAAAGCGGTTGATGAGATCGTCTCGGCCGGTCAGCGCTGGAGGCGGCGTGCCGGCGCCCGGGCGGTACGGGTTGGCCAGCTCATCCATCGATTCAACGGAGCTTATATTGATTGACGTGTCTTATCAAGCTTATGAAAATTAGCTCCGCAAGTCATAAGAGCGGAAAGAGTGGTCGAAAATCGCTGAATTCGTGGCGTTCTCCCCGGTTAAAGTCCGAATCACCCTAAACCGCGGATGAGATCGCCTGGATTGGCGTCCCTAAGCTGCCGCCACCACCGGAGTGGCGCCCCGGTGGCGAACACCGTCGACAGCGAGGATCGCGAGGGCGATCCAGACCAGGGCGAACCCGCCGAGGAGTGCGAATGAGGTGGTCTCGCGGAGGATCAGCACCCCGATGGCGAATTGCATGACGGGGGTGACGTACTGCAGCAATCCCATGGTCGACAGCGGCAATCGGGTTGCGGCACCTGCGAAGAAGAGCAGGGGAAGGGCGGTGACCGGACCGGCCGAGATGAGCAGAAGGATGTGTCCGGGTGTCGCAGCGTGGCCCACGAACGAGGCCTGACCGCTCAGCGCCAGGGCCGCGAGCAGCCCCAGGGCCGGGAGCGTGGTCACCGCGCCCTCAACGAAGAGTCCCTCGGGGGCTGAGGCACGCACACCCTTCTTGAGGAAGCCGTATGTGGCGAACGAGCAGGCGAGCGCGAGCGCGATCCACGGCGGCCGACCGTAGTCGAAGCTGAGCACGGCCACCGCGATCACTCCCAGCCCGACGGCGGCCCACTGAATGGGTCGAAGTCGCTCGTGAAAGATCAGCACACCGAGGCCGATGGTGACCAGCGGGTTGATGAAGTACCCGAGGCTCGTCTCGATGACGTGCCCGTTGTTGACACCCCAGATGTAGATGCCCCAGTTGACCGCGATCGCGAGACCCGCGAGGGAGAGCCGGCCCACCGTCCCCCGATCCAACTCGCGAACGCCGCCCAACCGGCGCCGAACACCGAGCAGGATCGCGATGACCGCGAAACAGAAGACAATCCGGCAGGCCAGGATCTCGAAGGAATTCGCCGGCTCGAGCAGCGGCCAGAACAGCGGGAAAAGGCCCCACAGCAGGTAGGCGCTGAGCCCGTACGTCAGACCACCGGCGGATTTCTGCGAGCGGGCGTCGAAGCTCTTGCTCAGCACCGTTCAGCATGGTAGCCAGCCGCCATGTCGATGACGTCGCGCAGATGGCCTGATGCACGGACCGGCCGGATCAGCCCCCGTCAGTAGATGAACGCCTCGACGTCGTACAGCGACCCGATATGACGCTGATCGACGATGCCGAGACCGAGCATGTTGGCTTCGTCGACGGTGAAGCTGTTCGGACCCTGCACGGCGACGACGTAGGCCACGTGCCCGAACTCGCTGTAGCCACGACCGGGTCCGAAGACCACGATGCTGCCCACCCGCGGTGTCCTCCCTTCGCGGCGTCCCGCCGCCTGCGCGGTATACGCCCACTGCCATGCGTTTCCGCTCCAGTAGACGTTGCGCAGCGATGCGACATACCAGGTGCACTGACCCCACGGGTAGTCGTCGAAGATCGGGCCGAAGGCGAAAGGACGCAAGGCGTTGCCGATGACGTGGGCGGCCCCCGCGCCGGCCGCCGCCGCCGCGGCCGCAGCTGCGGCTTCCTGTTCGCGCCGCACCTGGGCCATCTTCGACCGCACGCCCTGCAGCTGCGCAAGCAACGAGCCGGCCTTGCCTTTCAAGGTGGATGCCTGCTGGCGATATGCCGTTTCCTCGGTCTGCTGCTGGCCCGACAGTGACTGGAGGCTGTCGACCAACGCGTTTGCATGCTGCTGGTCCTGCACCTGCTGCTTCTGCAGGCCGTCCAGCTGGTCACGCTTTCCCTGGATCTGCGTCACCAACTGCTGGACGCGGGCGCTCACCTGGTCTGCACTCGTGAGCGCATCCATCGCGTCGATGAAGCTCTTGCTGTCGACGAGGATCGCCGTCACCGACCCGTCGTCGGTGAGCTCGTATACATGCTTGAGGATTTGCGCCAGATCCGCCTGATCGGTCGTGTATTCGCCGTGCACAACCTGGACTTGCGCGATGGTGTTCGCGAGGTTCTTGTTCGCCTGGTCGAGATCTGTCTGCGCCTGCGCCAATTTCGACTGTGTGTTCGCGATAGCCTGCGCTGATGCAAGCGCATTGCCGAGCGCTGCCGAGCTCGCAGTGCTCAATGCCGCGATATCCCGGCTCAGCGCATTTGCCTCTGCCGCCAGCGTCTGCAGCTGGCTCGTGAACCGGTCAGCGTGCGCCTTGTCGGAGCTCAACGGGGAGCCGGCCACCAGCAGGGCAATCGCACCGGCCGAGGCGACGAGGGCTACGCGGCGAGCGAGCAACAAGTGCCTCCATGAGATCGACGCGAACGGGCTTGGACGGTAGCCGACCGTAACAGGCATCCTCTGAACGGTCAACCCCATTTGACGCATTTGTCGATTGCACGCGACCCAATCGTGCGCCCCTCACTCCAGACGTGTCATTCGCGTCGCGCAAGCGCGCTAAACTGAATGTCGGTATGGACCTCATCGGTGGCCACCTTCCCGAGCTGATCATCCTGCTGGTGGTGATCCTGATCATCTGGGGACCGGGCAAACTGCCTGACGTCGGCGCAGCCATGGGGCGTGGCATCCGCGAGTTTCGGAAAGCTTCGTCTGAAACGCGCGAGTTGTTTCGCGCGGCCGCTGCCGAGGAGCCCGCGACGCCGGCACCGGCGCAACCCGCACCGGTTCCAGAGCCCGAGCCGGCTCAGGCTCCCAGCGGGCCCTCAGGCTCCGCCCCGAGCTGAGATACCAGCGGTCTCCACCGCGTTGATCGGCTCGACGGCGACGGCGGGGATCCCGGCTCCGGCTTCAAACCGGACTATTCAGCCTCCGCCGGGATCCCCGCCGTCACCTCACGCAATCAACGGCGGCCGGACGCCGGCATCTTGACTGCGCGAAATGCCTCGTCGCGCGTTCGGTAGTCGTCGATTCGCAGGATGCGACCGTCGCAGATGGTGAATACCATGAAGATCTCGCCGTTGAGGAAGGGGATCTCGCGAAAACGCGGGCCGGCGATGCCTGCCACCACGCTCTCGCCGGCCGCATGCAACTCGAGCCGGTCGATGCCCCAGTCGCCATCGCCCATCGAGGCGCCGATGCGCTCGACAACGGCCTCGCGCCCGTTACAGACCAGCTCGGGCATGACCCCCTGATGGACCACATCCGGGTCGAGGCCGCTTGTGATGGCTGCGACATCGTTCCTGCGCCTGGCGTGGAAGTGATCGAACACCGTCTCCATGGCTGCGTCGCTCATCGCCGTCTCCCTGTCTGCCTGTCTTCCTGGTTGCGGCTGCCGCTCGATCGTCGACTAGTATCGGGCCCAGGCTGCCGACCTGTGAGTCGCAAGCGAATAGAAAGGACTGACCCCTCACCATGATGGACGGATGAACGACGACCGCTGGGCGTTTCCACCCCAGCCTCCGGCATGGCCGCCTGCGCCGTCGACGACGCCGCCGCGGCGCACGTCGCGGGTGCTGGCCGCGATTGCCCTGTTCGTCGCCACCGGCATCGTGGCGGCCGGCATCGGTGTGGGTGGGGTGCTTCTGATACGCCATGTCCAGGGGCAATCACCGACGAGCTCGCCGACAGCCAACCCGGGCAGCGCGTCCAGCACCGCCGCGGCGAGGGCCCTCTACCAGAAGGCCGTGAGGGCAACCGGTGCGTCTGCCGGGTTCCACTATGTCGCCACCTCAACCGGGGCTGAGGCGCAAACCATCGTGGGCGACGCCGGGCAGGCGAACGGAGATCAGCAGATCACCTTCGTGTCCAGCTACGGCACGGAGCAGTTCACCCTCGAACTGGTTGGCACCACCGTGTATTTCAAAGGCAATGCGCCTGCCGTTGAGGATCAGATCGGTGTGACGTCCGCGACGGCGCCAGGTGTTGCCGGCAAGTGGGTGTCGGTGCAGAGCGGCAACGGGGGACCAAACGGCCCGTATTCGGTGCTCCAGCCGGGCATCACCACCTCGAGCCAGGCAGAGGAAATGCCGCTCACCGCAACATCCACTGCCCAGGTCACCGGGGCGGGCGGGATCGCGACGAAGATCTCCGGGATCGTCCCGGCGACCCAGAACGTCCCGGCTGGGACGGGGTCGCTGGTTGTCGCGCTGGGCACCAACCTGCCGGAAAGCTACACATCGACCGTGTCGGCGGGGACCGTCACCTTGACCTTCACCACCACGTTCACCAACTGGGGGACGGCGCCGTCGGTGAGCGCGCCGACCGGGGCCGTGGCCTGGTCAACCCTGACGACCGCGATGCCTCCGGGAGGATATGGGAGCGGCGGGACCGGAGGCGCGTCGCCGACTCCCACGCCCACTCCCGGCGCCATCTAGCCGACCTCTTCCTCCCGCGTGGGTTGGTCCGACGCCTGACCTAGTGGACGAATCGCTCCGCGAGCAGGTCTTCGAGAACGTCACGGCCGATCGCCGACGCCTCGTCGTCTTTGACCTCCTGCGGGTTGAGGCTCGGGAAGTACCGGGCGACGCCGGCCGGGTCTTCGTCGGTGAGCCAGCGCAGGAATGCGTGCCCGAATTCTGCTGCCTTTTCGTCGGTCAACTCTTCGATCGTTGCCATCTGCGCTCTCCTTGCGTGAAGCCGGCGACGCATGTGGCCGGTCGCAGGATTATCCCGTTTCAGGACGTCACGATCGAGGCATGGCCGCCAGGAGCAGGAGGGGGAGACGCTCCAGCGGCGGCCATACCCGTCAGATCGTGGAGCTCAACATGCGGGCTCCGTCTTTGTCCCGGAGGCAGGTACGGCGTCATACGCCAGTGGGGTTGGGAACGTACTCCCGCCGTCTCCGAGAGATTCTGATGTTGGATCGGGCACCGGGCGATGTCGGTCCGCAAGCGGACACATTGCCCGGCAATCGATTCCCGATCGATCTGACACGGCATCGGTGACGTGGTCCCCTTTCAGTCAGCTTCCCTTGACTCTCCAGTCACGGGAGGCTTCAAGGTGGCGGGATGGACTACTCGATCGGCGAATTGGCCCGGCTCATGGGGCTGACCGTCAAGACGATCCGCTACTACTCGGACATCGGGCTGGTCCCCGAGGCGCGCCGAACAGCCTCGGGGTATCGCCGCTATAACGACGCCGGATTGGCGCGACTTCGAGCTTGTCCGGACGCTTCGCGACCTCGGGATCGATCTCGCCGCCATCCGGCGCATCGCCGACCAGCGCATGACCCTCGAGGCCGTCGCGAGTGCGCACGCCGACGCCATCGACCTGCACATCCGCCAGCTCACATTGCGTCGAGCAGTCCTCCGGGCACTCGCTCGGAACGGCTCCCGACCCCAGGAGGTACGACGTATGACCGCGTTTGCACGCGCATCGGCCGATGAGGCCAACCGCATCATGGAGGAGTTCCTCGCAGCAGTCTTTGCGGGGCGCGAGGACGACCCGTTTGCCGAGCGCATGCGCGCTGCGCTGCCGGTGCTGCCGTCAGACCCGTCAGATGCCCAGGTGGACGCCTGGATCGAGCTCGGGGGGCTCGTGAGCGACGCGAGCTTCCGGGACCGGGTACGTTCGATGGTGGCTGAGGGACAGCGCCGGCGCGACAGCGGGGCCGCCGACGCCGGGAGGGAGGCAGGCGAGATGGTCGCGGAGCGAGGAGGCGATGCCATCGCGCGCGGGATCGCACCAGGGTCACCCGAAGGTGCAGTGATCGTCGACGAGCTGGTGGCTCAGTTCGGCGCTGTGCACGGCCGCCAGGATGATCCTGCGTACCGCGCGGACCTTGCGGACCGCCTCTCGAGCTTCAGCGACCGCCGGGTGGAGCGCTACTGGCAGCTCCTCGGGATCATCAACGGCTGGCCCGAGCGTGCGAGCCACCTCGCGCCATACGAGTGGTTCATCGCCGGGCTGCGAGCGTCGTAGCCGTTCTTCCGTCCGCGCGATCGGCACGGAGGCGCAGAGTGGTCGATATGGCGTCGAAGCGATGGACGGCCGCCGACCTCCCGGACATGCACGGCAGGACCGTGATCGTGACCGGCGCGTCGAGCGGCATAGGGGTCCCAACCACGAGTGAGCTCGCGCGTGCGGGAGCGCGCGTTGTGCTGGCCGTGCGGAATGTCGCCAAGGGCGAGGACGTCGCGCGTCGCGCGGGTGGTCAGGCCGAGGTGCGCGAGCTCGAGCTGACCGACCTGGCGTCGATCCGCGCTTTCGCCGATGCGTGGACGGGCCCCATCGATGTGCTGATCAACAACGCCGGGATCATGATGGTGCCGCAGGGAACGACGGTTGACGGATTCGAGCTGCAGATCGGCACCAACCACCTCGGCCATTTCGCGCTGACCAACCTGCTGCTACCCCACATCACCGATCGCGTGGTGACCGTCTCCTCACAGCTCCACCGCGGCGGTCACGTGGACGTTGACGACCTCAATTGGGAACGCCGAACCTACGATCCCAGTCGCGCCTATGCGGACTCGAAGCAGGCCAACCTGCTGTTCACGCTGGAGTTGCAGCGCCGCCTCGAGGTCGCGGGCAGTGGCGTCCGCGCCGTCTCCGCGCATCCGGGGATTGCCAGCACCAACCTCGGTTCGCACCTCCGCGGTGTCCGGGGCATGATGGCCCAGGTCGGCAGCCGGGTCATGGCACAGGACGCGGCGCACGGCGCGCTGCCGACCCTTTACGCGGCCACGCAGGACATCCCGGGCAACTCATACGTCGGACCCGACGGCCCAGGCCACATGCGCGGGTATCCAGTGGTCATGACGCCTTCGGATGCGTCGCAGGACAGCGACCTCGCCAGACGATTATGGGCGCGCTCTGCCGAGCTGACCGGGGTTGGCTCGCCGATCCGCGTCCCAGCCTGATCCGTCGCTCACGACGCGCCGGTCTCCTGCGCATCCGGCGTCGCCGCGTCCACGGGAGTCAAGAGTTCCTCAACGCGCTCTCTCAATGACTGCGGTTCGTCATTGCTGCTGCGGCGTCGCCGCGCGAACCATTCGCGCATGCCGACAGACAGGCCGCCAAAGACGACAAGCAGCGCGATGGTGGTGACGAGCGGCACATTGCTGTGATTGTCGTTGTGCGGGATCAGCAGCACCTCGACAACCGCGAGCACGGCAAAGGCGAAACACGCGAGCCACGCGCCCGAGTGCCACTCCCGCAGATCCCACCCCGGCAGAAAGCGCAGTGGCAGCAGTCCGATCGTCGTGCCGACCAGACCACCGACGAACACCGAGGCGAGAAAGTCGTCGAGGATCACCAGTGCGAACGACGCGCCCGACTGCGTTGCAACTCGCTGTACAGGCACCCAGAGCACCCACGCAAGGATCGCCACGATCATCGTGGTGAGTGTTGACAAGGCGATCACGTGGCCCTTCTCCACCGTGCCGAGCTTCGCTGCGAACGTGACGCCGCAGATCACTCCATAGAGGTATCCGGGCTGGAACTGAGTCAGTCGCGACACCAGGACGCAGACCGCCGCGACGACGAGTCCGCCCACCAGCGCGTGCGGCCTCCATGTCGAGTCCTCGTGGCGTGCGCGATGGTAGACGGCGGTGACAACTGCCGGGATGGCAACGCCCAAAGCGATTGCGAGGACGATCGCGATATACGTGTACGCGCTCCTGACCGATGCACCGAAATGCGGATCGAGCAGTGAGCCGGCGAATGCTCCCAGGAGCAGCGTGCCACCGAACGCGGCCCAGTCGCGCGACCCTCGCGCGGGCCTGGATCGCTTGCGTTTGCGCGGCACGAGGCGACGGGTTCCTCGCTGCCACCACTCGCGTATCTCCCCGTAGTTCTCCTGAAAGGTGAGGTTGAACAGCTGCGACGGAAACGTGAGAAACAGGATGGCGCCGATGGAGATGACCCCGCCCACCGCCAGCGTGGTTGTCGAGGCGAAGACCTCGGCGGGTGTGGGCAGCGAGTTGGCGATCGTCGACGTCTGCACAGGGATCACGCCTGCGTTCAGCAGGTAGAGCTTCGAGTCGCGCGCGACCAGTGCGAGCGTGCCGTTCGGGCCTACGGCAATCGCTCGCGAAGTCGCATTGCCGTCGCTCGGTTGCTGGAAGACCAACTCGACCTTCTTGGTGAGGTCGTAATAGCCGAAACCGTTGTCGAAGTCATCGGCCGCGAACCACATGCGGCCGTCGGGTCCCAGCACCATCGCCGTCGGTTCCGAGAAGAACGTCCAGTTGAGCAGCTGGACCTTGCCGCCTGCTTCGATGCGCCCGAGTCCCCAGGGGACGGGGCCATAACCGAACCACGGAAGCCCGTCCGGTCCTGCCGCCAGGGAGGTGACGCCGGCCTTCGGAATTGGAGACATGTGGAGCAAGACGCCCTGAGGGCTGAGCTGCTCGAGCGTGATCAGGCCGTTTGGTGTGGCGGTGGACTCCATGGCGTTGACCCACACCGTGCCGTCCGGCATCGCGGCGATGCGCGTCGGCCCATGCGCGCTGAACGCCGCGGGAAGGGCGAACTCGTGCATGTGACCGGCGGAGTCGATCATGCCCACGGATAAGTCATGAAACAGCGTGAACCAGATGGAGCCGCTGGCACCGGCGGCGAGCGCGCTGTCGTACCCGTCGTTGTGCGGCGGCGCGAAGCTTCGCCACCTGCTGTCACCAGGGTCGAATTGCACGATATCGCTGCCGGCTGCCAGCCAGACCTTGCCGGTGGTATCGACAGCAAGGCACTCCGGCTCCGCGTAGACGGCGGGCTCGGAAAGGGTGAACTGCTGGACGGATCCGTCAGGAAGCAGGTGCGACAGCCGATCGGCACTTGCTCCCGGGGTGAGCGGGTACCCGGTGCCGAGAGTCCACACGGTGCCGTCGGGAGCGGTTGCGACGCACGACGTTTCCACGGTCTTCGGCCCCAGCGAGATCGTGCGCACGGATCCCACCCCCGATTTTCGATCCGGGCTTGGAACCGTGAAAGCCGCCACAGTGGCGCTCGCCAGGGCGAGTGCGCATACCGCCAGCGCAACCGCCGGTAACGCTCTCCCCAGGAAACGCCGTCCCCTCCGACGCACGGCCCGATTGTATGCGTCCGCGATCAGTGTCCTTGTCGATTCATGCAGGCTGCCGCTGCGCGTCGACTTCGTATAGTCATGCGTCAGCGATCGACACCAGGATTGATGGTTCGCACTCGAGGAGCGGCGGTGGCCAGAGCAGCGCATCTTGTCGGCAGCCTTCCCGGCGATGACGCCGACGACGCGATGCGCCTTGCCCTCGCGAGCCTCGGACCCGAGTTGGCCTCACTGCCCGATGGCGAGACCGGTGATCGGCACAACTGGATCATCCACATCATCGAGGCGATGAGAAACCATCCCGACCTCGAGCTGAAGAAGGACGGGCACTGGTCCGATTACGACGACATCCCCGTGTTTCGCGTGAGACGCGGCCGCACGCTCCGCGGCGACAGCCTCGACTTCGGCCACGTGGCCAACTTCGAGGACAGCTGGCCGGCGTTCGCGCGCTTGCGCGATCAACAGCGGCACCCGACGCTGGCGTTCCAGGTCGGCATTCCCGGCGACTTCGACATGGCCCTCTTCACCCTGGGACCTGCGGGTCCCTTCCGTCACCGAGCCGCCTTCCGCCAGGCGACGTTGCGCGAGATCCGCGAGATCCACCGTCTCGGCGGCGAGGATGTTGTGTTTCAGATCGAGATCCCGGCCGAGCTTGCATTCGTCGCGCGCGTACCGCCGCCTGTGCGCAGGGCCATGGCGAACTACCTCGCTCGCGGGATAGCGCGCCTCGTGCGCCTTTCCCCTGCCGGCGCGCGCTTCGGCCTGCACCTCTGTCTGGGTGACATGAACCATCGAGCGCTCGCCACCATGCCCGACACGATGCCGGTGGTGCTCCTCGCCAACGCGATCATCAAGGCCTGGCCGGCTGGCAGGAGTCTCGAGTTCGTCCATGCGCCGTTCGCCGCGGCGGAGATTGAGCCACGCACCGACCCGGAGTGGTACGCGCCGTTGACCCGGCTCAACATTCCGGCGGCGACCCGGTTCGCGGCCGGCTTCGTGCACGAGGACCAGGATCTCGAGGTGCAGCGACAGCTTCGCTCCCTGATCGAGCGTAACGTCGGGCGCGAGGTCGCGGTCTCGACATCGTGCGGGCTGGGACGCCGGACGCGCCCGGCGGCGGTTGCCGCACTCGAGCGCACCGCCGCGCTCGCCATCGACTGACCCGGCGGCGAGGCCCCCCGGGACGCACGCAGCGCTCTCCCTCAACCGCGTTCAGCGTCGAGTACTCTTGCCCCGATGACATGCGCCACGTGCGGTGCGGACAACCGCGCAGGGGCCCGATTTTGCGTCCAGTGCGGCGCGATGCTTTCGCGGGCCTGTGCCTCATGCGGCGCCGCCTACAACGAAGGCGAGCGCTTCTGCGGGGAATGCGGCTCACCGCTCTCGGCGGAGGTGACCCGAGCGAGCCAGGCCTTTGCGCCGCAACACCTCGAGCCCCGGCTCACCGAGCGTCGCCACGTCACGGTGCTGTTCGCCGACCTCGTCGGGTTCACACCGCTGTCTCAGCAGCGGGATGCTGAGGACGTCCGCGAGCTGCTGAGCCGGTACTTCGAAACCGCGCGCACCATCATCGCCCGCTACGGCGGAGAGGTCGAGAAGTTCATCGGTGACGCGGTCATGGCGGTATGGGGCGTGCCGACCGCCAGGGAGAACGACGCCGAGCGCGCGGTGCGCGCGGCGCTCGAGCTGGTGGATGCCGTCGCCGCATTCGGCGAGGAGGTGGGGGCCGTCGGGCTCCAGGCCCGTGCCGGGCTGATGACCGGAGAGGTGGCCGTCAACCTCGGTGTCAGCGGCGAGGGGATGGTCGCGGGAGACCTGGTCAACACCGCTTCGCGAGTGCAGGCTGCGGCCGAACCGGGAACCGTGTACGTGGGCGACGGGACGAGGGTCGCGACCGAGGCCGCGATCGTGTACGAGGACACCGGCGTGCACGGCCTCAAAGGCAAGCCCGAGCCGGAGCGACTCTGGCGCGCCGAACGTGTGGTGGCGGCCGCCGGCGGCGCGCTGCGTCCGACCGGGCTCGAGCCGCCGTTCGTCGGGCGCGACCGCGAGATCCGCCTGCTCAAAGAGTTCCTGCATGCGACGGGTGATGAGCGGACCGCGCGCCTGCTCTCGATCGTCGGGCTCGCCGGTGTCGGGAAATCGCGCCTCGGGTGGGAATTCTTCAAATACGTCGACGGTGTCACCGAACAAATCTGGTGGCATCGCGGTCGCTGCCTCGCCTATGGAGACGGCGTCGCATACTGGGCGCTGAGCGAGATGGTGCGAATGCGCGCCGGCATCCTCGAGAACGAGCCTCCCGAGTCCGCTCGGGAGAAGCTGCGCCGCACCGTGGAGGAGTTCGTCGAGTCCGGTGAGGAACGCCGCTGGGTGGAACCGCGTCTTGCGCACCTCGTCGGTCTCGAAGAGCGCGTCGCGACGGATCCGCGCGATCTGTACGCCGCCTGGCGGTTCTTCTTCGAGCGGCTCGCTGCGCAGAACCTCACGGTGCTCGTCTTCGAAGACCTGCAGTGGGCGGACGGCGGATTGCTCGACTTCATCGAGTACCTGCTCGAATGGTCGCGCAACTCGCCGATCCTGGTGGTCACGCTCGCGCGTCCCGAGATGGCCGACCGTCGCGCCGGATGGGGCACCGGCAAGCGCGGATTCACGTCACTGTCACTCGACCCGCTGCCGCCCGAGGCCATGTCCCAGATGCTCGCCGGCATGGCGCCGGGTCTGCCCGACGACCTGAGCGCGCGCATCCTGGACCGCGCGGCCGGCGTGCCCTTGTACGCGGTCGAGACGGTGCGCATGCTGATCGACCGCGGGCTCCTCGTCGCGCAGGACGGCACGTTCCACGTCGAGGGTTCGCTCGACGCACTCGAGGTGCCCGAGACGCTGCACGCGTTGATCGCCGCACGCCTCGACAGCATCGGAGGCTCCGAGCGGCAGCTGCTCCAGGACGCCGCGGTGCTTGGAAAGTCGTTCACCGCTGCAGGTTTGCGCGCCATCACGCAACTGCCGGAGGAGTTGGTGGAACCGTGCTTGGCGACGCTGGTCAACAAGGATCTTCTGGCCATCCAGTCAGATCCCAGATCACCCGAGCGAGGTCAATACGTCTTCGTCCAGGACCTCGTCCGGAGCGTGGCATACGGAACGTTGACGCGGCGCGATCGCAAGATGCGTCACCTCAGTGCGGCGGCGTATCTCGAGAGCTCCTGGACCGAGGAGGAAGGCGTCGCCGAGGTCATCGCGTCGCATCTTCTCGAGGCGTTCGAGGCCGACCCGGATGCTCCCGATGCGGCCGGCCTGAGGCAGCGCGCGTGCGACGCGCTCGTGCGAGCCGGCGACCACGCCGCGTCGCTCGCCGCCGCATCCTCGGCCGAGCACTACTACGAGCGAGCGCTGAAGCTTGCCGACCCATCCGACCGAGCGACGTTGCACACGCGGGCTGGACAGATGGCGTGGCAGCAGTTGCACACCGCAGCCGCGCGCAGGCATCTCGATGAAGCAGTCGCGCTGCACACCGCGGAGGGGCGGATCGGTGCGGCCGCGCAGACGTCGGTGACGCTCGCGGCCATCGACGCACACGAAGTCAAGCGCGAACAGGCACTCGGTCGCATGGAGCGCGCGTTCGCCGAGCTCAACGCTGTGGAATCCGTTGCTGCTGACCACGAGGCCGACCTTGCCGTGGTGGCAGCTGAGCTGGCGCGCCGGCTTGTCCTGGCGCGCCAACGCCTCGATGTCGCGCTCGAGCGTGTCGAGCTCGCGCTGGACATGGCGGAACGGAACGGATACTCCGAGGTGTTCTGTGAGGCCATCAATACCAAGGGCCTCATCCTCGGACTTCGCGGACGGCGGGAAGAGGGGCGAGCCCTTCTGGACTGTGCCCTCGATCATGCTCTCGCATCAGACAACCACCTCGCGGCGCTGCGTGCATACAACAATATCGCCGCTGATCTGCAGGCGTCGAACCCTGCGCAAGCACGCGTCTACACGGAGAAGGGCATCGCCCTCGCGAGGCTGATGGGACTGCGTCGCTACGAGCTGATGTTCCTGGTGGGCCAGATCCCCGTGCAAGTCGACCTCGGCAGTTGGGATGTCGCCATGTCCGTGATCGCCGATGTCCTCGAGTCGACGGATGTCGAGGTGACCGATTCACTCCTCGGTGCGGAGCTCATCTATGGAGCGTTTGTCTATGTCTGGCGTGGAGAGGTCGCCGAGGCACAACCTCTTGTCAAGCGGCTCACCGATCTCTGTGCTCAAGCCGGCCCTGACTACCAACTCATGCACGACGCCGCGCGTTGCGCTGTGCTTCGAGCGGAAGGGCGTGACCGGGAGGCCCTTGACATCCTTGTTGATCGTGTGCGACGGGCTGGAGACCTCTGGGAATACAGCGAGGTGGCGCGTTGGGCGTTCGTCGAGGGTGTGGAGGCGGCGTTTGCCGTCGGCGATCTTCAAGTGGTACGTCAGCAGCTTGCGGCGGCATTGCAGGGTTTCCCCCCAGCAGCGTTTCCGCTCGTCCAGGCGCACACGTTGCGCTTCCGAGCGCGCCTGGACGCGCGCGAGGGCCGGGACGCTGAGGTTGCGCGCACGTTTCTCACCGCAATCGCGATGTTCGAGCAGCGTCAGATGCCGTTCTGGGTCGCGGTCACACGGTTGGAGTTGGCCGAGTGGATGGCGCAGCGTGGACGGCGGGAGGAAGCGGACGGATTGCTTGGACTTGCAAGGACTGCATTCGTTGAACTTGCCGCGACCCCGTGGATCGAGCGCGTCGATGCGGTGACCCAGGACACCGTCACGGCCTCCGTCGATCAGCACGCACTGCCCGCCTGACCGTGAGCGCGCCGGACGAGGCCGGCAAGGCAAAGGTCGGTTACCGCGCGCTTTTCCGGAACCGAGATTACCGGTTGCTCTTCAGCGGGCTGGCGATCTCGATGAGCGGCTCCTGGGCTTACAACGTCGCGCTGGTCGTCTTCGTCTTCAATGCGACGCACTCTCCGGCGTGGGTCGCCGCGGCGTCGATGACGCGGTTTCTCTGTGCGCTGGTTGCGAGTCCGTTCGGAGGGCTCATCGCCGATCGCGTGGAGCGCGTGCGGTGGATGGTCACCCTGGACACGGTCTCGCTGACCTTGCAGGCATTGCTTGCGCTGGTCGCGGCGCTCAATGGCGCTGTTGTCCTCGCGATCATCCTCGCCGCGCTGACCTCGGTGACCGGTTCCTCGTACGACCCGGCTGCGCGTGCGGCGACCCCGGCGATTGTCGGCGAGGAGCATCTCGCCGCGGCGAACAGCGCGCAGTCGGCGGTGGAGAACCTGTCGGTCATCGTCGGCCCTGCGATCGCCGGTGCACTGCTGATCTTCACGACACCCGATGTGGTGTTCGCCGTGAACGCCGCGACATTTGGATTGTCCGCCGTGCTCGTCAGCCGGATGCGCGCCAGGAGCCGCCCGGTCGACATCACCGAGGGAGGTAGGGTCGGGCCGCTCAAGCAGATGGCAGGCGGACTCGCAGCGTTCTTCGAGTCACCGACGGTGATGCTGCTGGCGGGATTCAGCATCCTCGCGAGCTTCGTGTACGGCACCGACACCGTGTTGTTCGTGGTCATCAGCAGGGATCAGCTCGGCACCGGCAGCGCGGGCTATGGCTATCTCCTCGCGGCGCTTGGCGTTGGCGGGATCGTCATGGCGGCGTTCATGAACCGGATCGCTGCGGCCCGGCGTCTCGGCGCCATCATCGTCATCGGCATGGCGGTGTTCTGCCTGCCCACCGCGCTCCTCACCGTCGTTCATATGCCGTGGATCGCGTTTCTCCTCGAGGTCGTCCGCGGCGCAGGAACCATCGTCGTCGACGTGCTTGCGATCACGGCCTTGCAGCGTCTCGTCAAACCCGAGGTGGTCGCTCGCGTCTTCGGTGTGTTCTTCGCGTTCGTCCTCGCTGCCATCTCGCTCGGTGCACTGCTGATGCCGATCCTGCTCGGCCTCGTCGGACTGAGGACCACACTGTTGATCATGGGCCTGGCGATCCCGGCGCTCAGCGTCGCGGCATATCCCTGGCTGCGTGCCCTGGACGCCCGCGCGCTTGCGGATCTGTCCGCGGTGGAGCCGCGCATCGCGACCTTGCAGGCGCTCGATATCTTTGCGGGAGCAACCCGTGCCGCGCTGGAGCGGCTTGCGCGGTCGGCGGTGGAGGAGACGGTGGGCGCGGGAACGGTCCTGATCCGCGAAGGCGCCACAGCCGACGACTTCTTCGTGCTGACCGATGGCAGCGTGGACGTTTCGGCGGTGGGAGAAGGTGGAGTGGAGCATGCCCTGGCTCGGCTCGTCCCGCCCGACTACTTCGGTGAGATCGGCTTGCTGGAACGGCGCCCGCGCACCGCGACGGTGGTCACGACGTCCCAATGCACGATCCTGCGCATCAACGGCAACGACTTCGTCGACGCACTCACCGTGGCGAATCTCTCACCCACCGCGCTTGGCGGGGTGCAGATACGGCTGGCGCGCACACATCCGACTGCGACCCTGACCTTCGGTCAGACGGAGCCGGAGGCGCCGGCGACCTGATCAGCTCGGGGCCGAGCCCTACTGCGCGTTGTCCGCCAGCGCCATCAGCACGGTCTTCATCTGGAACGGCGTCAATCCGGGATGCTTGCCGAGGATGCGCGCGATGAGCCCGGAGATGTGCGGCGCCGCAAAGCTGTTGCCCGTCGCTCGAATGCTCCGGCCTCCGAGCCATCCGACCTCCAGGTCGATGCCGGGCGCCCCGAACTCAACCGGCGGCGACGTGTTGTACGCGAGACGGAACGGGTCGCGTCCCTCGTGGGCGGCGACCGAGAACACCGACGCGTACTGCGAGGGGTAGCTCGGTGCGCGAATGTTGTTGACAGCGCACACGACCATCGCCCGTTTGAAATACGCGTCGTCGACGATCTCGTGGAACATGCCGAAGTAATCGATGCGCGATGTGCTGAGGCTCATGTTCAGCACCTGCATCCCCTGCGCAAGCGCCCACCGCATCCCCTCGGCAAAGACGATGCCCCGTCCGGTCAGGCGCTCACCCAGCACTCGGATGCTGTACAGCTCGGCATCGGGTGCGGCCTGGCGGATGATGGCGGCACACGCGGTGCCATGGCCGAACAGATCCTCGTGCGGCCCCTCGATCACCCGAGCGCCGCGCGGCGCGTCGTCGTCAGCGACAACAACCGCGCCACCGGCGAGCGGTCCGACTCCGGGATACCCGGCGTCGATGCCACTGTCGATGACCGCAACTTTCACCCCGGCCGCGGTGCCGCCGTCCAGGGCCCACTCACGCGTGATCGCAGCCGGCAGGGACGCCGGAACCTGCTGCAGCGTCGCAGGATCGAACTGCCACGACCACGCCGGTTTCAACGGCGCTGCTTGCGTGCGTACGCGAGGAAGTCTTCGGCGATGCGGGCGGCGGCGCGGCGCTCGTCGGGACCAAGCACGCCGAGATCGTGGAACAGCAGCGCGAGCTCGGCAAGCTCCGTCTGTGCTCGCGGCGTCTGAGCGGCCCGTTCCTCCAGCGCGGTGCGCAGGTCATCCTTCTGCGCCGCAAGCGCCGCCGATTCGAGCAGTGCACGTCCGAGATTCGAGAAGATGCGCGAGCCCTCGACGGCGAGGGTTGCCTGGCGCGCGAAGAGCGCGAGCACCTCCATGTCATCGACGCCCTCGGCACCGCCGCGCCGGCGATCGAGCACCTCGATGACGCCGAAGGTCTGGCGTTCGCTCTCGAGCGGCATCGCCATGATCGCGTTGGGGATGTAGCCGGTGCTTTCGGCAACATCCGCGGCGAAACGCGGGTCCTGTCGAACATCATCGACGGCAATCGACTGTCCAGACATGAGCGCCCAGCCCGCAATGCCGCGATCTGCGGGAATGCGCATCCCGACGGTCGCCTCGGCACCGAGGCCGGCCGCAACGCGGAACACGAGGGCCTCGTCGCGCTCGTCCAGCAATGCGATCGAGCATGCCGCCGCATCGAAGACGAGGCGAGCGGTTTCGACGATCGCCTGCAGAAACTCGTCGTCGCCGCGGGGACGGAGCACCGGGCCGAGGTCCGACGCGAGCTGCATCACCGCTGCCAGCACATCGTTCGCCGATCCACGATCGTCCATGGTGTTCTGGCACTCTACCTGTGACGGTGCCGCGCGAGCGTGCGGTTGGACTGAGAAGCACCGGAGGAAGGTCACGTGAACCGGGACGACGCAGCCCTCCTGCAGAACACCTCGCTGTTCGGGTCCCTGCCCGAGGATGCCACGCAGCGGCTCGCCGAAAAGGCGCTCCGGCGCACCTACGGACGCGGCGAGATCATCTTCCGCGAGGACGACCAGGGAGACGCGCTTTGCGTTGTGGTCTCGGGTCTCGTCAAGGTCTACCGGACCTCTCCCGACGGCGACGAGATGCTCCTCGTCACACTCGGCCCGACGGCCGTGTTCGGCGAACTACCGATGGTGGACGGCGGCCTCCGTTCGGCATCGGCGGCGGCAGTCGAAGCCACCTCGGTCCTCCTGATCAACAGAGCCGCCCTGCTCGACCTCCTGCGCACGTCACCAGAGCTCGTCGACGGCCTGTTGCGATCGATGGGTTCGATGGTGCGCCGCCTGACCGACCAAGCCGCCGACCTCGTCTTCCTGGACCTCCACGGCCGCGTCGCCAAGCTCCTGCTGCGACTGGCGGACGAGCGCGGAGCCGCCGGCACCGACGGCCAGACCATGGACTTACAGCTGACGCAATCGGACCTCGCCAACATGGTCGGTGGATCCCGGCAGAGTGTGAACCAAGTCCTGAATTCCTTTGAGCGACTTGGCTATGTCGAGCTGGACGGCCGAAAGATCGTGATACGGAAGCCCGACCTGCTCAGGCGCCGCGCCGGCCAGTACGACTGACTGCGTGCCAACGGATAGCCGCTCGTCCGCGCTGTGGCGCAGCTTTCGGTTCGGTCGGTAGCAACGGAAAGGAGATCGTTGTGGCCGCAGCTCGGCTTTCGGTTCGGTCGGTGCCAACGGAGAGGAGATCGTCCGTCCCGGTGCTCAGCTTGCCAGCTCCCTCGTTCGCGCAAGCTGATTGTCGCGCTCTCTCGGTCGCTGTCAAATTCGCGGCGGGCCGGACGATCTCCTCTCGGGAGGCTGCGCATCTCCATAGACCAAGCGGCCTCGACGATCTCCTGCCCGTTGGCACCGACCGGACCTGAACGCTGAGCCGCGGCCAGGATGATCTCCTTTCCGTTGCCACTGAATGGAGCGTCGAAGACGGGTCGGGGCAGCGAGCTGAGTGTCAGGTGGCCGACACGGAAACTGTCAGGCGCCCGACTAACTCAGCGCATCTGAACGGCGCACTATCTCGCCATCAGAAAGCAGCGGCCAAGCCGCTAAAGGGAGACCGGCAATGAGCACGGACAAGGCAAACGAGCAGGAAGCCCCGGGCGTTCACACATCGGCCACGGATGACGACACCGAGGGACATCGGTTCACGGCCAACACCGATGATTCCGCGCGCGGTGGACAGGCGCCCGACAACAGGTTCCTCGCCAAGGACGAGGAAGACGACACCGAGGGGCACGTCAAGACAGCCATGAGCAGCGACCCGGACTTCGGCGCGCAGCCGCCGTCCAAGAGAGCCAGCTAAGACCCTCCGGTCGTCAGAGAACGGGGACGGCAGCGAGAGGCCCGTCCAGGCTGGCGCTCACTGACCCAGGCTTCAGCGAGGGGCAGGCCTTTCCGGATCGCACCGCGGGTGGTGCGATCCGGGGGGCTTTTGGGTCGCCCGCATCGGCGGCTGACAGTTCCGGGCCTCGGAACGTACCCTTTGCGGGGTGATCTGCCCTGCGTGCGGCGTGGAGAACCGGCCGGGAAGGCGATTCTGCGGAAAGTGCGGGAGTGCGCTCGCGATCGCGTGCCGGGCATGCGGCGCCGCCAATGATGGCGACGAGTCGTTTTGCGGAGCGTGCGGGGCGAAGCTCGTCCTGGGGCCGTCGGAGGCCGGGAGCCACCAGGCTGTCGAGCCGGCGGGACCATCCTCGGAGCGACGCCATGTGAGCGTGCTTTTCGCCGACCTGGTGGGCTTCACGTCGCTGTCGGAGCAGCGCGATGCCGAGGACGTTCGCGAACTGCTCAGCCGGTATTTCGAGACCGCGCGAACCGTGATCGGCCGCTACGGCGGCACCATCGAGAAGTTCATCGGCGACGCGGTGATGGCCGTGTGGGGCGTTCCCGTTGCGCAGGAGGACGACGCCGAGCGCGCGGTTCGCGCGGCGCTCGAGCTCGTGGATGCGGTGAGCGCTTTCGGCGAGTCCGTGGGAGCGCCGGGGCTCCGGGCACGTGCGGGCGTCCTCACCGGTGAGGCGGCGGTAAACATCGGGGCCAGCGGCGAGGGGATGGTGGCGGGAGACATGGTCAACACCGCGTCTCGCGTGCAGACGGCGGCCGCGACAGGGACGGTCCTCGTTGGCGAGTCGACACGCCGCGCGACCGAGGCGACGATCCGCTACGAGGACGCGGGCTTGCACACCCTCAAAGGCAAGCCGGAGCCGATCAGGCTGTGGCAGGTGGCCGAGGTGATCGCGGCCCGTGGCGGAGCGCTTCGGGCCACCGGGCTCGAACCGCCATTCGTCGGCCGCGAACGCGAGCTGCGCGTGCTCAAGGAGTTGCTCCACGCGACATCCGAGGAAGGCAAGGCGCGGCTGCTCTCGATCACCGGAGTCGCCGGCGTGGGCAAGTCGCGGCTTGCCTGGGAATTCGAGAAATATGTCGACGGGCTGACCGAGGGCATCTGGTGGCACCGCGGACGCTGCCTCAGCTACGGAGAAGGGGTCGCGTATTCCGCGCTCGCCGAGATGGTCCGGATGCGCGCCGGGATCGCGGAGAACGAGACCGTCGACAGCGCACGAGACAAGCTGCGAATGTGTGTGGAGAGTTTCATCTCGGACCCGGAGGAGCGCAGGTGGGTCGAGCCGCGCCTGGCGCAACTCGTCGGCCTGGAGGAGCTGGCCCCGAGCGATCCTCGCGACCTGTATTCGGCGTGGCGCGTCTTCTTCGAGCGTCTTGCCAGCGAGGGGCTTACGGTCCTGCTGTTCGGCGATCTCCAGTGGGCCGATCCGGGGCTGCTCGACTTCATCGACTACCTGCTCGACTGGTCCCGAACGTCACCGATCCTCGTGCTCACCCTGTCGCGTCCGGAGCTGGCGGAGCGCCGGCCAGGGTGGGGCGGCGGCAAGCGAGCGTTCACGTCGCTCCACCTCGAACCGCTCTCTGCCGAGGCGATGGCGAAGCTGCTCGACGGGCTCGTGCCAGGGCTGCCGGCCGAGCTGTCGGCGAGGATTCGCGACCAGGCGGCGGGCATCCCGCTGTACGCGGTCGAGACCGTGCGAATGCTGCTCGACCGGGGCCTGGTGGTGGAGCGCGACGGGTTCTATCGAGCCGAGGGTTTGCTTGATGAGTTGGAGGTGCCGGAGACGCTGCACGCGCTCATCGCCGCGAGGCTCGACAGCCTGAGCGCGGAGGAACGGCGGCTCGTCCAGGACGGAGCCGTGCTCGGCAAGTCGTTCACGCCGGCCGGCCTCGCGGCGATTTCAGGGCTGGACCCGGAGGTGGTTGAACCGCGCCTGCGTGCGCTCGTGCACAAGGATCTGCTGGCGGTCCAGTCCGACCCGCGCTCTCCGGAGCGAGGGCAGTACGTCTTCGTACAGGATCTCGTCCGCGCGGTGGCGTACGGCACGCTGGCGCGGCGCGAACGCAAGCATCGACACCTGGCCGTCGCGGATTACCTGAGCACCTCGTGGAGCGACGAGGACGACATCGCCGAGGTGATCGCCTCGCATCTTGTTGAGGCGTACGAGGCTGACCCCGGTGCGTCGGACGCGGCGGCGATCGGCGAGAGGGCACGTCTCGCACTTGTTCGCGCGGCGGAACATGCGAGCGCGCTTGGTGGACCGGAGTCTGCATGCCGGTACTACGAGCGTGCCCTCGAGCTCACCGGCGACGAGGGTCGGGCTGAGCTGCATCACAGGGCCGGCCGCGCCGCGACGCTCACGGCTGACTCCAGGCGGGCTCAAGCACACTTCGATGCCGCGATCGATCTCTACGCCCGCGCGGGACAGACTGTGTTGCAGGCGGAGGCCCTCCACGATCTGTCCGTCGTTGTCGCATTCGAGGGAAATCGCGACGCCGCACGTGATCAATGTGAGCGGGCGCTTGCATTGCTCAACGCGCTTCCCGCGGACGAGGCGACCATCACCACCAAGGCGATGCTCGAGGCACGGCTCGGCCGAAACCTCTTCTTCCTGCAGCGGACCGACGAGGCGTTCGAGTACGCCGATCGCGCGGTTCGGGCTTCTGATGCCCGTGGGATCTGGCCGGTGCTCGCGCTTGGTCTCGATACCAAGGGGATGGTGCTGACCCGCCGCGGACAGCGATTCGAAGCGGAGGTCCTGCTGCGTGCGGCGCTCCGGGTTGCGCTCGACCAGCGACTTCCTGCGGCGTCGAGCATCGCCACCACCCTGGGGACGCTGCTCGAAGAGAGCGATGAGGCGCAGGCATCGATCGAGGCGTACGAGCAATCCGAGGACATCTTCCGGCGCAACGGGAACCGGCGTCAGATGATCGGCGCGCGCCTCAATCGCATCGCCATGCTGCTGGAGCTTGGGCGCTGGGATGAGGTCGGGTCCATCACCACCGAGTTCCTCGATGTGGATGCGCCGGAGGTTGGTGTCGGCTGGGAGCTCGGGTTCCTGGTTGCGAACGCAGTCTGGTTGTACGTGCGTCGCGGTGACCTCGTGACGGCGCACCGGATCGTCGACGAGTGCCTGGTGATCCCCGAGGGCGTGCGCGATGACCTGCAGGTCATGGTCACCAACGCGCGCGCCGCGATCATGAATGCCGAAGGGGAACACGTCGAAGCGTTGCGCGTCGCGGAGGAGGCGGTGCGCATGAGCTTTGGGGACCTGCTCGCCGACCTGCGGGCCGCGATGATCAACGCCGTTGACGCCGCGTTTGCGCTGGGCACGGACGACAAGGTGTTGGAGTTGATCGCACTTGTTCGCGAGCGCATCTATGTGCCACGTAATCCTTCGCTCGAGGCGCACATCCTTCGATGGGAGGCAAGGCTTGCAGCCGGTCGTGGCGAGGACATTGATGCGGAGACGAAATTCGGCGCCGCAATTGACCGCTTCGTCGAGCTGAACCGTCCGTTCTGGGTTGCGGTCACGCAACTCGAGTTTGCGAGCGCGATTGTTGGACAGGATCGCGATGCTGAGGCTGCCGTCCTGCTTGGCGAGGCACACGCGAGCTTCGCCGAGCTGCGTGCGGTGCCGTGGCTCGAGCGCACTGACGCGCTGGTCCGCGATCTGGAAGCGAGCCACGCGACCATGATCTCCGCCTGACGTCGAGAGTCGACTTCGACCGCTCGTCAGTTCGTTGCGATGTGCAGCAGCTCATTGCCGAGGCTGGCGACGAGCCACAATCCCGAATCACCGGGGACGAGGAGATTCGGATCCCCGCTGCTGGGCGGAGAAGGGAGCACCGATCGCGCCGCCGCAGCAAGTCCGGTGACGGGATCGAGCGATGTCAGGAATGACTGATTCGACGAGTCATCCGAGTACGCGATCCAGATCCGCCCGGTCAGTGCTGCGACGGCGACGGGATACGGTCCTTCCCAGAGATTGGTGACCGTCCCTTTGGCGATGCTGACACGCGCCACCGAGACGTCGCCATTTCCCGCCGCGCCGATGACAAACAGCGAGTCGACGTCACACGCCATCGACGCCTCGTAGTCGTTGGGAAGCGTGGCAACCGTGCGGACGGGACCACCGCCTGACGGCAGCGCATAGATCGCGACGTTCGAGCTCGACGTCAGAACGCTGGTCAACGCCACAAACGCCTGGCCGGCGCACACGGCGACCGCAACCTCCGGAGATAGCGACGACAGTGGCACGTTCAGTGTCCCTGCCAGCGTGGTCATGAGCTGCGCGTGACCACGCGCGAGCAGACTGACTGCCGTGCGCTGCCCCGGCTCGCCGGAGATGACCAACGCGGATGCGGGATTGGCGACCAGACCACGCGGGTCCTGTACTCGATAGACGTTCACGAGCGCGCCGGTGGCTTGATCGAACTGCTCGACCGTGCTCTGCATGGCCGGAGTGACGGAGCCGTCTCCCACACCATTGGCGACCCACACGAAGCCTCCGCCGGCCGCAACCGCGACCGGGTCTCCGCCGACGGGCCAGCTTGCGGCCCTGTGCGCGTTCGTGGCATCGACGCGAATGAGCGTCCCGGTTGCGGCGGCTGTCGCGCCTTTAGTCGCAAGCCACACCACACCGGGGCTCACCGTCATCGCCGTTGCCTCATCGGGGCCGATGCTGAGGTGCGCGGTGACGTCGAGTGGCACGGTGTCCTGCTGCGGCTTCGGCAGCGACGTCGGACGTTCGTTGACGGCGGGTCCCGGCGAGGTGGCCCGGGCCGCGGGCCGAACCACTGTCAGGATCAGGCCGATCGCGACCAGGGCTGACGCACCGGTGAAGAGCAGCGCAATTGCCCGGGATCTCGAGTTCGCTCCTGACCAGAATCCCATGGCCTGATCCTAGGCCGCGTCCTGGCGCATCGGCCCTCAGGGCTGACCCTCTGGGGGGGAGACGGTGATAATCCGCCTGTCAGCTAAACTGATAGTTCCCGATGGCAAAGGCAGAGGGGAGGGCGGCACAGGCACGACACCGCGACGGCGCTCCCGAGACCACCGATAACGCACGGGCTCGGCTGGCCGCACGAGCCGAGTTGCGGCGCCGGCGTGCCACCGCGTACCGGCACCTGCGCACGCACACGAAACGAGGGCGCGTGCTGCAGATCGTGCTCATCGGGATCGCCGTCGTTGCCGCCATCGGCGCCGGGGCGGTGGGCGCCGTTTTCGCGGGATACGACGCCTACAAGGGCCAGCTCCCTGACGCGGCCACCATCACCGGCATGGAGCCGCAGATCGACACCGACGTCTACGACAACGCGGGCGGTCTGATCCACGTCTTCCACAACGAGGGATATCGCCACATCCACGTCGATCTGTCCGAGGTGTCGACGTCCTTCAAGGACGCGATCGTCGCCGTTGAGGATCACAACTTCTATAACGAGGGCTCGTGGGATCTCGCCCGCCTGGTGGAGTTGGGCATCGCCGACGTCACCCACCACGGCGGCACTCTCCAGGGCGGCTCGACGATCACTGAGCAGCTCGCCAAGATCAGCCTCTACGGGGGCGCCGATCCACCGCAGAGCATCGACTACAAGATCAAGGAGATCGTGCTCGGCAACGAGATCGAGCTCCACTTCACCAAGGACGAGATCCTCGACATGTATATCAACCGGATCTTCTATGGAAATTTTGCGGTTGGGGTCGGGAGCGCGGCCGAGCTGTATTTCCTGAAGCCGGCGAGTCAACTCGATCTTGCCCAGGCGGCCCTGCTCGCCGGCCTCCCTCAATCGCCCACCTCATATGACCCGCTGATCCACAACGCCCACGACGCCGTCAACCCACTGGCGAAATCGCGGCAGAAGGCGGTGCTGCAAGCCATGGTGGCAAGTCGCGACATCACCCAGGCGCAGGCGCATGCCGCGTACGACGAGCCGCTGACAGTCCACTCCTGGACCGCGTCGGAACCGAGCTACGACCCCGACTTCATCGATTATCTCGAGACGTATCTGAATGCGAACTTCCCTGAGTACGCCGACCCTGGCGGATACCAGATCCACACCACCATCAACCAGGCCGACCAGAACCTCGCGTACAGCACGGTCCACAACCTTGTGGCCAAGGAGCGGTTCGCTGAGAACATGGGTGACGGTGCGCTGGTGAGCCTGAATCCGCAGAACGGGGAGGTGCTCGCCATGGTCGGCTCGTGGAACTACGCGGACCCTTATTTCGGCCAGGTGAATGAGGCAGCGGCCGTCCAGCTGAACATGGGATCGACGACGAAGCTCTTCACTTACACGGCGGCGATCGCGTCGACGAAGTTCACGATGACGACGCCGCTGCTCGACGACTACTACAAGTTCCCGATCCCGACGGCGGCGCCATACTCACCGTACGATGACGACCGGCGCACGCATGGTGTCTGTGCGCTCAAGGAGTGTCTCGGCAACTCGTTCAACATCCCCGCGGTGAAGACCGAGTACGCGACCGGCACGCAGTACATCGCCAACACCGAGCTGGCAATGGGCGTGAAGTCGCTCAACCAGAACTGCGGACCCGGTAATCGGGACGTCAACTGGCCAACCCCCTACCAGTGGGCGGCGACGCTCGGATCGCTCACGTGCGGCATCACGCTGCTGGACCTGGCCGACGGAGCTGCAACACTCGGCGATCTCGGGGTCCAGCACAACCCGATGCCGGTCACGAAGATCATCAGACAGGCAGACAACCAGAGTGTCTGGACGTACAACGCGGCGGCAGCGGGGCATCAGGTGATCCCGGCGAACGTCGCGTACATCATGGATGAGATCACCAGCAACGACAACAACCGCATCCGCGAGTTCGGGCGTAACGGGTATCTCACCCTCAATCCGCGTCGGGTCAGCGCGAAGACCGGCACTGCGGACTACTACATGGACAACCTGACGGTGGGATGGACGCCGGACTTCCTCACCGCGGTCTGGGTGGGCAACGCACAGCGAAGCTGCCTCCAGCCCAAGAACTACGCGTACATGGAGGCGCAGATCAAGAAGGGCCACATCGTGCAGCCGGGTGAGGTCGACTACACGTATCCATTCAGCCCGCATGATCTGGCGGAATACGGGTTGAAGCCGGCCCATCCGAGCTATCCGGACTGTGGTCACCTCGATGGCGTTGTCTCCGGATACAGCGGTGCTTCACCAATTTGGCATGCGTACATGTCGGCGGCACTGAAGGGTGTGCCCGACACGTGGTACGCGCGACCCCCCGACGTTGTCGCGGACGGCGGTGGCAGTGGCGATGACGCCAACTTCTATCTGCCCGGCACACAGCCCGGCGCGAACACGAACTGCACGTACTACGGCCCGTCGCCGCTCCCCACCCAGACCTGCACCTATGCTGGTCCGGGTGTGCAACCGGTGCACCGGCACAAGCACGGACACAAGAAGCCGCCACCGGCGCCGTCGCCGTAGGGGATCCACCGTGCAGACTCCTAACTCGTGCAGACAGGCGTTGTGTACCCGCAGATCGAGCTTCGAGGAGATCCGGCCGCGGTTGGACGGATCGGGAAAGCAATCGAGGCTATGGGGTTTGACCACCTGCTCACCTACGACCACGTCCTCGGCGCTGTTCACGCGGGTCGAACGCCGCCGCTGACCGGCCCATACACAGAGCGCGATCCGTTCCACGACCCGTTCGTGATGTTCGCGTACCTGGCGGGTATCACCGAGCGGATCGGGTTCATCACCGGGATCCTCATCCTTCCGCAGCGTCAGACAGCGCTGGTCGCGCGGCAAGCGGCCGACGTGGATCTCCTGTCGGGCGGCCGCCTGCGCCTCGGTGTGGGGATCGGATGGAGCCCCGTCGAGTACGAGGCGCTTGGCCAGGACTTCCGCACCCGCGGGGCCCGGGAAGAGGAGCAGATCGACCTCCTCCGTCGCTTGTTCACGGAACCCGTCGTCGACTTCTCGGGCCGCTTCGACAGGATTGATCGAGCGGCGCTGGTGCCCAAGCCGAAGCGGTCCATCCCGATCTGGCTTGGTGGATCCAGCGAAGCCGCGTTCGATCGCGCGGCCCGTCTCGCCGATGGCTTCATCTTCCATGGTGGGGACATCGCACGGAGCGTCGATCGATGGAAGCGTGTGCGCGATCAGGTGGCCGCTCTGGGAAGGTCGGTCGACGACTTCGGCGCGGAGTTTGTGGCACATCCCAGCAGCATCGATGACCTCAGGACCGAGAGGGGACCTGTGGCGCGAGGCGGGTGGTTCCCATCTTTCAGTGGTCACGATGGGTCGCGGCCTGGACTCTGTCGACGGGCATCTTGATTACCTCGCATCGATTGCAGACGGGCTGGGCTTGTCGTAACGTCGCGCAGCCACGCGCATCAGATGCGTGATGATTCGTCGGATACTCGCGTCACGACTTCCCTCCGTTTATCCCGACCCCCGTGATCGGATTCGCAGCCGTGTGACACGCGGAGCTGTTGCCGCTGGGCAGTGCTAGTTTCGACTGAGATGTCGAAGCCAATCGAATGTCAGAACGGCCACCACTTCGAGGTGGGGAAGCAGGCTGTGCTGCCGTATCGGTGTCCGCAGTGCGATGCGCCCGCGCGTCCCGTTCACGACTATGCAAAGCCGCCGCGGCCTGGGCTGTACGGCGAGCGCCAATGGCCGGCGAGGGTGATCTAAGGCAGAACCGACGATTCCGGGCCGGGCAGCGAGCTTGCCTACAATCTGCAGGTGGATCGCCCCCTCGCGTCTCATGAGGCGAAGGACCTCGTCCGTCGCGGCTACGACAGCATCTCCACCGCGTATCGCGACGATGTTGGAGACCGACACCTCGGTTATCCACTGTGGCTTGAAACGCACCTCTTTCCCCGGCTCCAATCGCCGGCGCGGGTGCTGGATATCGGCTGTGGCAATGGCGTACCGGCGACACGACTGTTGGCAGGGCGCTTCGATGTCATCGGGGTCGATATCTCGGACGTCCAAATTGCGCGAGCTCGGCAATTGGTCCCGACGGCCACGTTCATCCGTGGTGACATTGCATCGGTCGGGTTTCCTCAAGGCTCCTTCGATGCGGTGGTTGCCTTCTATGCGCTGATTCATATACCTGTAGAGGAGCAGCAGGGGCTGCTCGAGCGGATCAGCACATGGTTGGTCCCAGGTGGGATTTTTCTTGCGACGGTCGGACGTGCGTCCGACACGCGCGTTGCTGACTTCTACGGCGCTCCGATGTACTGGAGCCATGCGGACGCCATCACATACTGCGAGTGGCTTCGCGCGGCCGGCATTGACGTTGTCGACCGAGCGTTCATCCCCGAGGATCCGCACGAGGGCCACGAACTTCTCCTTGGGATGCGGCGCCAAACCATCGTCTCGCACGGCGCGATTCTCTGAGCCGCCAGGTGACTCTCGCGAGCGCCGGGTGCGTGTGCTGAGGTGCCGGAATCTCCACCGCCATTAGGACATGAGGCAGCGCCGCGCCGGCGCGGTCTCTACGTGGTGCTTCTGCGCACGCCCGACGTCGCCGGTCAGGCGCTCCTCGGTTTGCTTGCGCAGCTCACACAGGGCGCCGCACCGCTCGGTCTTGTCCTTGTGGTGCGTGGGGCCACCGGATCGCTGATTGTGGCCGGCGCCGTCAGTGCGGCCCTCTGGGTGGGAGCCGCCGTCGCGCGGCCGATACAGGGACGGCTCATCGATCGGCATGGGACCCGGCCGGTGATGCTCGTTTGCGGGCCTGTCCACGCCGTCGCGCTCATCGCTGTTGTCCTCGTCGCATGGGCTGGCGGAACTGCCTGGGTGATGATTCTGTTCAGCGCGCTGGCCGGCCTGATGCTGCCCCCCGTATCCGTGGCGATGCGAGTGGAGTGGGGCCGTCATGTGCCCGCACATGAGCGCACCGCTGCCTTCAGCCTGGTGTTCCTCACCCAGGAGATCGCGCTGGTCACGGGGCCGTTGCTGATTGCGAGTTCTGGTCGGATTCAGCGCGGGGATTGCGCTGATCTCGGCCGCAACTGTCAGTGGCGTCGCGACCATCGGATTCGCTGCGCTCGGTACCACCGAGGTCTCGGGCCACGAAGTGCCGGTGCGAGGTGATGGCAAGCGAGCCGCCCCCGCCTGGTCTGTGCTCGCGGTTGCATTTCTGCTCGGAGCCACGCTCGGCATCTTTCAAGTCGCTGCACCTTCACTGGCACTCGCCCGGGGCGTGCCCGCATTGGGAGGCATCCTCATCGCCGCTGTCTCGGTCGGAGGCATCAGCGGCGCCGTCGTTTATGGGGGAATTCGCTGGCGAGCAGACCCCGCCACGCGCTTGACCCTTTTGCTGGTACTGCTGGCCGTGACGACGACGCCACTCGTCGCCGCGCTGCCTCTTGCGGTTGTCGGACTGCTCATGGCGCTCGGAGGCATGGCCCTCAACCCCGCATTCGCGACCACGTCGCTCCTGATCGATCGACACGGCGGATCCCGCGGCGCCGAGGCGTTCGGATGGATGTCGACCGCGGTCGGTGGAGGTACGGCCGCAGGCAACGCGATCGCCGGCGCGCTCGCGCAGCGCAACGGCTTCCCGCCGGCATTTTTCGCAGCAGCAGTGGCAGCGTACGCGGCGCTGGTGATCAGCTCTTCAGGACGGTGGCGAGCTCGGTCGCACATCCCGCGCGGGTGACCATCGCAGGCGCCGTCTGGCACCAATCCTCCCTCTTCAACATATTACCCGACTGGGCACTTGCGGCAAGCCCCGGGTCATGGTGCAGAGTTTCCCGATGAAGCTCGAGCGCAAAGAAAGGGAGTGGTTCCGTATGCCCGAACATGATGTGGTGGTTGCCGGAGGCGGGCCGACCGGGATGATGCTGGCGGCTGAACTGGCGTTGGCGAATGTGGACGTGGCGGTGGTGGAGCGTCGTCCCGATAGCGTGCTCGTTGGCTCGCGGGCGCGCGGCTTCCACTCGCGCACGATCGAGGTGCTCGATCAGCGCGGAATCGCTGATCGGTTTCTCGCCGAGGGTACGGTCGCGCAGACGGCGATGATCGGAACAACAAGGCTGGACATCAGCGATTTCCCGACGCGTCATCCGTATGGACTCGGAATCTCGCAGAACCAGATCGAGCGGATCCTGGCGGGCTGGGTGGCCGAGCTGCCGGTGCAGGTCTATTACGGCCATGAGGTGATGGACTTCAGGCAAGACGACACCGGTATCGACGTCGAGCTGTCCGTGGGCACGATGATGCGAGCGCAGTATCTCGTCGGGTGTGACGGAGGACGAAGCATCATCCGTAAAGGCGCCGGCATCGATTTCCCGGGATGGGATGCGACGAGAAGCAACCTGATCGCCGAGGTCGAGGTGACCGAGGATCCGCCTCGTGGCATTCGCAGCGACGCGACCGGCGTGCATGCGTTCAGCAGGTCGGAGGATGGACGCGTTGTCGGCGTCGTCACCACCGAACAGCAGCTCGAGGACAGCGGCGAACCCACCTTGGAGGATCTGAGCGCTGCGCTCATCGCCGTGTACGGCACCGACTTCGGGATCCACAGCCCCGCGTGGATCTCCAGGTTCACTGATATGACACGTCAGGCCGCCAACTATCGCGCGGGACGAGTCCTCCTCGCGGGCGACTCCGCGCACGTGCATTACCCGGCGGGCGGGCAGGGCCTCGGCCTTGGAGTGCAGGACGCGGTGAATCTTGGTTGGAAGCTGGCTCAGGTGGTCAACGGAACGTCTCCAGAGCGCCTCCTGGATACGTATCACAACGAGCGCCATCCGGTCGCTGCAACGATGCTTCGCCACACCATGGCGCAGACCGCACTTCAGCGCCAGGATGAGCGCCAGAGGGCCGTGGTCGAGCTCGTATCTGTGCTTGCGAAGATGGACGGGCCGCGCAAATACCTTGGTGGGATGATCCACGGGCTCGACATTCACTATGACCTCGGCGAGGGACATCCCCTGCTCGGACGCCGCATGCCGGATCTGGATCTCGTGACCGCTGACGGTGCGCGCCGGGTCTACGAATTGCTGCACGGTGCGACACCCGTGTTGCTCAATCTCGGTAAGCCGTGGTCTTTTGACGTCGCCCCGTGGGCGCAACGGGTTCAGTTGATCGATGCCCGATATGCCGGGGCGTGGGAGCTTCCGATCCTTGGGGCGGTTGCGGCCCCCAGTGCCGTGCTGGTCCGCCCGGACGGCTATGTCGCGTGGGTGGAGGAGGGCGTCGAGACGGGATTGCGTGACGCCCTGATCACCTGGTTCGGATCGGCATGAGGAGCTCAAGTCCGGCATGAGTGCAGACACCGACAGTCAGCGGGTCGAAGATTCCGACCGATTGCGCACAGCGCTCTGCGACGATCTCGTCGATGCGCGCATGCTCATGAAGTACACGTAAAGCACGGGTCAGTGGTTCGCTGCTCTTCACGTGCCTGCAGCCCTAAACCCGTGCGCCATTGATTGACTGATCGCCGACGTCAGCGACAATGATGTCGACAATCGCGGGCACAGGGAGCGTGCCGTCGATGACCTCATGTGCAGCGCGGAGATACGTCGGGTCACGCGCGACCATCGTCGCCTCAATGAACCGTCGGACGTTATCCGTCAGCCAGGGTCTGGGGCCTCCGGCCTGAACGCGCCGGACCAAGGTGTCGACATCGCATCGCAGATAGATGACCACTCCGGATTCGCGAAGCAGTCGCAGGTCGCCGTCGCGATCAGCAGCGCTCGCGGGGATCCCCGCGACCACGTGCCGCCCCTTGGCCACAAGGTCGTGGATGTAGGCTGACTCCCAATCGTGGAGCAACGTCCCACCGGACGCGGCGAGTTCAACCGTGGTCCTCCCAGCCATGACAGCGATGTTTGCGTCGTTGTCGACGAATTCGTAACCCAGTACTGGGGCAAGCGCCCGTCCAACAGTCGACTTGCCACTCCCCATCAAACCGGCCAACCAGATGCTTGTGGCGGTCACGTGGAGGCTGCACAACTGTCAGCCTGCGTCGTCGCCGGTGGCGGCGATTCGCGCATCAACACGAGCCGCGCAGTGACCGCTGCTGCCACGACGATTGCAGGTGCAATCGTGAGCAGCGGGTCCAACGACACCGCTGACGCTGTCGTCAGGACGGATCCGACAAAGACTGCGTAGGCGCCGATGATGATGGCGCCGTCGGCACGACGTAGACCGCGCCCTCGGTACGCGATCAGCAGCGTGAAGCCGGTCAGCCCGATGTACCAGGCAGTCACGAGCGTGGTTTGCGGGGACGGGGCGCCAAGTCCGAGGATCGTCCCCGGTACGAGCAGCCCGATTGCCACGTTGAGGTTATTGCTCGTTATGGCGGTGCTGAGAGCGGCTGCACCTTTACCCTTGGCGGCGAGGTAAACAGCTGCGACGGCGTTCGGCAGACTGGTGACAGCCGCGAGAACAAGCCCTCCCACCACAATCTCGGGCACATTCCAGCGTCCTCCCAATGACGAAGCGGTGCGTTCCATCACCACGCTGGCCGCCACGACGATTGCAAGAGCAGCGATCGCCACCCACCCGTCGCGAATGCCGCCGGGACGTGCGGTGACCGCGGGGCCTACCTCGGCCTCCTCTTCGATGGCCGCACTGGTGAGCCATCCGATCCATCGCGTGGGGAACGGCAGCCGGGCCAGGCCTCGGGGCCCTGCGCTGAGAGCAATTGCGTAGACGCCGACACCCGCAAGCGCCAGAACGAGTTCCGAACGCGGACGAGATCAACCCACTGACCGCTGCGAGACAGGCAATCGCAATCCACATAGCGATCGCGCCGCTGAACACGATGACTCGACGATGCAGGCCGACCGCGCCGGCAACGACGGCGCCGAGTCCGAGCAGGGCGGCCAGGTTGAACACATTCGAACCAAGGACGACGCCGGCGCCGACCTGCTGCTGATGTTGCGATATGGCGCTCACTGCCGACGTGATCTCCGGTGCGTCGGCAGCAAGCGCTGCAACCATGCCCAACACGGCGCCCGAAACCCCCAGACGCTCGCCCAGGCGCTCGAGCCTGGAGACCAGCAGCCAGCTCGCGGTTAGGCTCACGAAGACGGCGACGACGAAGACGGTGACCTCAATGATCTCCACCTCGGGGATTGTGAGGAGGCGAGACGTCATGCCGCCGGGCAGTTGCGCTACCGCTAGTCAGTGCTACTATGTACCAGTAGTCAGTGACGCTGAGTAGTCGCGAGGAGGTCGCTTCGTTCCGTGGGCAAGCAGATGACGGAGATGCTCAAGGGCACGCTGGAGGGCATCGTTCTCGCGATCCTGTCCGTGCAGTCCGCGTACGGATACGAGATCACAGCGCGGTTGCGGGAGCAGGGCTTCTCCGATATCGCCGAAGGCACCGTCTACGCCCTGCTGATCAGGTTCGAGCAGAAGCAATTCGTCGACGTGGAGAAGATCCCATCCGAGAAGGGGCCGCCGCGCAAGGTGTACTCGCTCAACGCGCAGGGACAGAGATACCTCGACGAGTTCTGGAGGTCGTGGGGCTTCCTCGCGGAACAACTCGAACAGCTCCATGGAGGAGGCAGATGACCGGATTCATCGCAAAGGTGCTTGGCGGAAAGCGGCAATGGCGGCAGCACAGGGCCCGCACGCGACAGCTTCCCGCGAGCTATCGCACGGCGGTCGAGGCGCTTGAGCGGTACATGATGTACTGCGGACCGGGGGGCGATGGCGCCGAAGCGGCGTCAATGTTCGACGATCTCATCGACCTGTTCGAGCAGAGCGCGGCGAACCGAACACCGATCCGCGAGATTGTCGGTGAGGATCCCGTCGAGTTCCTCGAGGCCTTCGTCCGGAACTATCCGGACGGGCAGTGGAGAGTGCGAGAGCGGAAGCGGTTGATCAGCGCCATCGAGCGCGCCGAGGGCGAAAGCCTTCGAAATGAAGGGATATCGCAATGACTACCCAGCCTGCGCAGGCGATTCGCGTGCAAGGACTTGAGAAGTCGTACAAGAAGGTGCAGGCGTTGCGAGGCGTGGATTTCGACGTGGCGCGCGGCAGCATCTTCGCGCTGCTCGGTTCGAACGGGGCGGGCAAGACCACAGTTGTCAAGATTCTGTCGACGTTGCTCAAGGCGGACGCGGGGAGCGTCACCGTCAACGGCTTCGACGCCGCCACGCAGGCCGTGGGTGTACGCGAGTGCATCAGCCTCACCGGACAGTTTGCGGCCGTTGACGAAATCCTCAGCGGGCGGGAGAACCTCGTGCTGGTCGCCCATTTGCGGCACCTCAAGGACCCGGGCAAGATCGCCGATGATCTGCTCGAGCGTTTCTCGTTGACCGAAGCGGCATCGCGGAGGGTGTCGACGTACTCGGGCGGCATGCGCCGCCGTCTCGACATCGCGATGAGTCTCGTCGGGAATCCGCAAATCATCTTCCTCGACGAGCCGACGACCGGACTCGACCCGGAGGCGCGCATCGAGGTGTGGGAGGCGGTCAAGGAACTCGCCGAGCACGGCACGACGGTGCTGCTCACCACGCACTATCTGGACGAGGCCGAACAGCTCGCCGACCGGATCGCGATCCTCCGCGAGGGTCGGATCGTTGTGAACGGCACGCTGGCGGAGCTCAAGCAGTTGCTCCCGCCTGCCAGGGTCGAGTATGTCGAGAAGCAGCCGACACTCGAGGACGTCTTCCTTGCGATCGTCGGTCACGGCCACAGCGACGCCGGCAGCGATCGCAACGTCGGCACGGACGAATAAGGAGCAACGATGAACAAATACTTCTTCGCCGACACCGCCTACTTGCTGGGACGATCGCTGCGCCACATCACACGCAGCGTGGACACCATCATCACGACCACGATCATGCCGATTGCGTTCATGCTGCTCTTCGTCTACGTGCTCGGCGGCGCGATCAAATCAGGGTCGGGTTCGTACGTGGACTACCTGCTGCCCGGTATCCTGCTCATCACGATTGCCTCGGGGATTTCGTACACCGCGTTCCGGCTCTTCCTGGATCTCCAGAGCGGCATCTTTGAGCGATTTCAGTCCATGCCGATTGCGCGATCGTCCGTGTTGTGGGCGCACGTGCTGACGTCGCTTGTCGCCAACCTGATCTCGCTCGTGGTCGTCGTGCTCGTCGCGCTCCTCATTGGCTTCCGCTCAGGAGCGGGAGTGCTGGCGTGGCTCGCGGTCGTCGGCATTCTAATCGTGTTCACCCTGGCGTTGACATGGCTCGCGGTTATCCCCGGCCTCTCCGCGAAGTCAGTGGACGGCGCAAGTGCGTTCTCCTACCCGCTCATCTTTCTACCGCTGATCAGCTCGGCATTCGTGCCGACTGCCACCATGCCCGGCCCGGTGCGCGTCTTTGCCGAGTATCAGCCTGTGACATCCATCGTCAACACGATCCGCGATCTCTACACGCAACAGCCGGTCGGCAACGACATCGGGATTGCTCTCGCGTGGTGTGTCGGCATCCTCATCGTTGCGTACGGCTTCGCCATGGTCATCTACCGTCGCAAGATCTCCTAGAAACGGTCTGACAGCTCGAGACTTGCATGCCGGTTCAGTTGCGACCGAACCGCCGGCATGCGTCTGTCAGAGCTCCCTTTCGTCGTGCTCGCGCGCTACTCGTGGTCCGGATGCGGACTTCACCAGCAGTTGTCGCCACTCCTTACGCCGGACGATGTCGCCGATATTGGTGTGGCTGACGCCGAACATCGCCCCCAACGCTCTATGGGTCATGCCATTGGCGGCCAGCTTGCGGATTGCGATCACTTCGGGGACGGTCAGCTTTGCGCTCCCGTGGAACTCGCCAGCATTCGGCCGCCGGTTGCGCGTTTGTTGCTCCATGGTCGCCCAGCGGCAGTTGCCCGGCTCGTAGTTGCCCTCGTTGTCGATGCGGTCCAAAGAGAGACCGGGTGAACATGTCCCCATGTCCGCGAGGAAGTTCTCGAAACGGCGCCAGCGCTCGCAGACGGTGATACCCCGACCGCCGCAGCGTGGCCAGTCCTTGCGCGTCGGTTTGCTGCACCGCTGCAACATGCTGGTCCACGCGTGATACGTTGCCGAGCCACCGCCCGCAGCATGTCCATGACTCTTCAACACCCACACATCAAAGTGCTTGGTGACGGTCAAATCCTGGACAACACTGGCCCGGGGAAGGCAGCCACTCCCGGACGGGTGATTTGATTATCGCGCTACTCGCGACGTGAACTCGTTGACGGTACTAGCCGATCATGACGCAGTACGGCTTCACTTCTCGGCTGCCGGCGCGAGCCCATTTCGTCGGGTGCTCGGTCAGCGGTCGTTGGCGGGTTACGCGTGACGCCAGGTGGCGCTGAAGCGTTGTCCCGTCGTCGACAGTGGTGAGACGGTCGCATATGTCGTCCCTCCAGCGCTCTCCGTTACCGCGGCGTTCAGCCATGCGCTGTTCGAGAACGAGCCGGCGTGCCCGGTGGTGTCCGTGATTCCGGCTCCCGTGAAGGACATCGTCTTGTAGTCGGCGAGCGGGAAGAAGGTGCCGCCACCAAAGTGCCCCACGTCCTCCGCGATCACGTCCGCCGAACTGCGCGCGCAATTGATATTGCTGGCGCAGCGCTGGTTCTGCGTGAATGAGTGACCGGACGTGATGTCTCTCACCGTGATGACGAACACGCTGGTCGCGGGCTTGTAGGTCACTGTGGCGCTGATCTTGTCTCCTGGCTTGATGGTAAACACGCTCTGAATCGCGTTGGTTGGAAACATCTCCCACCAAACGGTGTATTTCGGTGTCCCCTTGACGCATTGTGCTGATGACCCGCCCTGCTCAACAGTGTTGTCCCACCAGCCGTCCAGCCCGACCCAGAAGACCGTCCAGGCGTTGGACTGCTCGCATTCCACGGTCGGCTGAATCCACGTCGCCTTCACGGCGTTGAAGTCGGTCCCTTCGCCAGACACGTAGGTGATGTATCCATCCCAGTTGCGCGACGTGAATTGCGCGCTGGCATTGCTTGCAGCCGATTCGCGGCCTCTCGCGGGGCCAGCAGCCCCTGCCCTGAGGAGCACGTGAGGGCTTTCCGCGCGCTCCGTCCGAGCGTTCAAAGCACTGCGGCTGGGCGCGAATGCGGAAGCGCTCGCGGTTGCAGCGCAGACCAGCGCTAGCAGCGGCATTGTCAGCAAGGCAAAGCGCGGCCTCAGTTCTTTCATGGTCATTCCCCCCTGGTCGATCGTGGTGTAGCGATCACCCCTAACTCGTCTGCTTCAAGCGCTGCCTTCCCCCGCCCAGGTCGAGCAGGTTGGCACGGGCGAGATTCTGCGCTGGAGCCAGCAGGGTTGTCTACCGTAGTCGGCTCAGGCTCGAGCGGGTTATGACCCCGGTTACGTGTCGATTGTGAGAATGCGCATCAGGGCCTGGTACCCATCGGCATCGTTCTGGTGCCCGTAGAGCTGTTCGATAATGCGGAGACCGCTGTGTCCGAGAAGCTGGGCGAGCTGCACCGGATTCATGCCACGGCGCATCGCCTCGGTCGCGAAGGAATGCCGTAGGAGGTGCGGGTGCACGCGTCGAGTGATCCCGGCGCGGTCGGCCGCCCCACGAAGGAGTTGCAGGACGCCACTTGTCGTCAACGGTGCGTACTCGCCGGAGGCGTCACGCCTGGCAGCGAGGAAGATCCTCTTCCCCCGCGAAGTCGGCCGGCCGGACCTGCTGATAGCTGTCAAGCCGCCGAGCCAGTTGCGGGGTCAGGGGTACGAGACGGTCCTTTGAGCCCTTGCCGAGGATCTTGAGGAATGCTCGTCCGTCGGACCCGCTGATGATGTTGGCGGGCTCCAGGGCGCACAGTTCGCCGACGCGGATGCCCGTGTCGGCGAGGAGCCGGATGATCAGCTTGTCCCGCTCCGTCGGCGCCGCGAGCTCGAGGCGCTCGATCTCAGTCCGGCTCAGGACTTCGATGATGCGATCGGGGAGTCGCGGCAGCTCGGGTTTGCCGGTGACGTTCTCGCCTTCGACACGACACCAGGCGAGGAACTGACGGACAACCCGAACGTAGTGATGCACCGTGTGTCGCGAGAGTTGCTTGCCGCGCTTGCTCGGCGTCTCGAGCAGATCCGACGTGAATCTATCGAGCGCATGCTGCGTGAGCTGGTCAACGCCGGCGATGTCGTTGCGGGCGCACCAGGGAAGAAAGACGTTGTGGAGGGTGTAGGTGTAGGCGGTGCGGATGGTGGTGGGGGCGAGGCCTCGCGCCCGGCAGGACGCGAGGTAGTCGTCTGCCAGGACGTCAAGCGAGCTCGGGGGAACGGGCGGACCCATAGCGATTTTCGCCACCGTAACCTCCCTGGAGCCGCTGCGGTTAGAGCGACATTCTACCGGAGCGGTTTGGTGCTGAATCGCGGTGATTAGCAGCGTTATCCTTAAGCACTGGCGGGGCGCGACCGGCATTGTCCGGATACGATCACGACCGCGAAACCCCATATATTTTAGGGTAAATTGGGAGTGTGAGCGGGAGACGAGATTCGAACTCGCGACATCCAGCTTGGAAGGCTAGCGCTCTGACCAGCTGAGCTACTCCCGCTTGAGGCCCATAGTACCTGCCGTTCGCATCGAGGACGTGCGTGGGGTAGGCTGGCGGTCGTCCGGGCATCCGAGGAGGCATGTGAGTCAAGAGGTGGCGCCTCCCGCTTCGTGGCTGGGCGAGCGGCCTCGGCGCGGCGTCACTGGGGAGCGCGGCTGGGGCATCGTCGTGAGCTTGCTGCTCATTCCGGCAATTCTCGGGACCAACCTTATCTACGACTCGCTCAACCACGGCCCCAACCGGATCTTTCTTGAGACTCCGCTGGATCGCGCCCTGCCAGTCGTGCCGATCTTCGCGATCCCATACGTGTCGCTTATTCCGTATATCGGAGTGAGTCTCCTGGTGTTTCTGTTCTTCCGCGTGCGTGTCTATCGTTCGGCGGCCCTGACGATGATCATCGTCTGGTTCATCAGCTACGCCTTCTACTTCTTCCTGCAGTCGTACATTGCGCGGCCGGTGATCACCGGCACGGATCCATTCTCCGCAGTGATCCGAAGCATCTACGCGTCCGATCAGCCCTTCAATGATTTCCCGAGCCTGCATACGTCGCTGTCGACGATCATCGCCATCCACTGGTGGCGATTCGACCGCCGGATCGGCATCGTGGCTGCGATCTGGACTGCGCTCATCGTTGCGTCGACGGTGCTCGTCAAGCAGCACTATCTCGCAGACGTGGCTGGCGGGCTGGTGCTCGCCTGGGTGACCTCGGTCGTCGTGATGCGCGCCACCCGGGCCGCTTGACGCGGGGTTTCCCGAGCTGAGGTACGATGCGGGACATCTATCTGCACGACCACCGGAGGGCATCAGACATGGCACTTGTGATTGCGCCTGCAGCGCCCACCACTGACGTCGTGCCCGGCGGTTCCGCCGCCTGATCCTCTGCTGAAACCGCGCCCGCGGTGCGGGACTGCGATCGGAGCTCCGGGCTCTCACAGCAGCTTGGAGTTCTCACTTGCCTCACGATCCTCGCCGGCTCACCGCGTTAGGGTGGAACGGCTTCCTCGAATCAGCGTTCGCCGATAGCGCCACTGACGGCCGTCGCGGCCTGGTCGTGCGCGTCGACGGACGCGTGGTCACCGCCCTGACCGACGCTGGTCAGGAACGGATCCCTCTTGCCGCAACCCTGTCCGGGCTTTCCGATGAGGGCGGCATTACCACGGGGGACTGGCTTGTCATCGACGCCGGCGTTGCTGTCCACGTGCTTCCGCGGCGCAGCGTGCTCATGCGTAAAGCCGCGGGCGTTGTCACCGCGGGCCAGGCCGTGGCGGCGAACATCGACCTCGTTTTCGTCACGGTCGCGCTCGGTGTCCCGATAAAGCTCCGTCGTATCGAACGTGCACTCGCCATGGCCTGGTCAAGTGGCGCGGCGCCTGTCGTGCTCCTCACCAAATCCGACCTGAGTCCGGACATCGAAGAAGACCTCCGCGCGGCGCGGTCGATCGCCGGAGGAACCGAGGTCATCGCTGTCAATGCCTCCGGCGCGGGGCTCGCACGGCTCCGCGAAATCCTCCTTGAGGGGCTGGTCGCTGTCCTGATCGGACCGAGCGGCACCGGCAAATCGACCCTCGTGAACCGGCTGTCTGGCAACGAGGCACTGGCTACCGGCGAGGTGCGCGCGGATGGCAAAGGCCGCCACACCACCACTCACCGGGAATTGATCGAACTCCCCGGCGGTGGGCTGGTCATCGACACGCCCGGGACCCGCGAACTCGGCCTGTGGGATGCTGGCGCCGGCATCGATGAAGTGTTCGGCGATTTGACCGAGGTCGCGGCGCAATGCCGGTTCCGAAACTGCAAACACGAACGGGAGCCAGGATGCGCAGTGCGCGCCGCGGCTGCCACCGACCCGACCGTGCTGCCACGACTCGAGTCCAAACGCAAGCTCGAGCGCGAGCAGGAGCGGCTCGACAAGGCACGAGATCGGCGAGCGCAGGCCGAACAACGTCGCGAGCTGCGCCGGCGCGCGCGTGCAATGCGTCAGCGGTCGCCATGACCTCGCGTGTCGAGGGGAGATCGTTCGACTGATCGGCTCCCCCGGAGGTCACTCCCCGCTACCGTGTCCGACGTTGGTCTGGTCGCCCGACGGCAGGTCGCGCTCTAGACGGACTTGGCTGCGCTGCCTGACGGGGCCGGGGCCGTCCCGGAATGCCCGGGAAAGCTATGCGGCGCAAAGTTCAGAGTTCCGAGAACCTGGACGTCGTCCGCGTCGAGGGCGGTCAGGCTGACCTGCGTGCCCTGAGCCACGATGTAGATGCCGGCTTTGATGGAGCTCAATGCGGCCGACGCGCCGCGGACACCGTGGTATGTGGTCGAACTTGACACTGTGACGTACTCGAGTTGGCCATTGCCGGTGATCAGCGTAACCGTGTCGCCGCTGACGGACTGGACTCGCCCGGAAATGCTCGGCACCTCGATGGTGATTGCAGTGGCCGCGATCGGCGACGTCGCCGTGGGGGAGGTCCCGCTGCGCTTGCCACGCACCGCGACCACATCGCCGACCTTGACGGCGCTGAGCTTCACATTTGCCTGCTCACGGGTGTAGGTGGTGGAGGAGGTGGTGGTGACTGTGACGGTGCCGGCGAGCGTCCGCAGGGTCAGCGTCGATCCGCTGATCTTGGTGACCGTCCCCGTCTCACCGCCGCAGGGGCCTCCACCGAAGAAGGACGGAGCGCCGAAACGGGCACCTGCGAAAGCACCGCCACATGACGCGGAGCCGAAGCCTCCGCGCGGACCAAAGGACGGCTTGTGGATCGACGGCGATGGGCTCGGCTTGCTCGCCGCGGCGGTATTGGCGGTTGTGGGCGAAGCCGCGCGGGTCACGATCAACCCCGCCGTGGCTCCGACCACCGCAATGGTCAGTCCCACTCCGAACAGGCGCAGCCGGCCGACTCGCTTGCTCGCTGGTTCAGCGGGCGGAGGCGGTGGCGGTGGCTCCGGAAAATCGAAACTCATCGGTAGTCGACAGAATACCGCGCTGACCTGTCAAAAAGGTTACTAACGCGTCAGAAGGCTCAAACGTTAGGCAAATGTTCGGAAGGGCCGCCGAAGCGCTGCTCCATCTCAGCAACCCACGTGGCAAGAGTGCTTCGATCGCCGATACGGGGGAAGAGCGGATCGCCGAGCTCGAGGCTGCGACCCGGACCTAGCGCGAGCAGTTCCTCGCTCGCCGCCCCCGGCCACCTGCGCTCCGCGGGCGTCAGGCCGAGCGACGTGGCAAGACGGTCGCATGCAAACGGGACGAAGGGTGCCGACACGATCGACTCGATCCGAGCAACGTTGATCGCGGTGCGCAGGATGCAGGCGACGCGCGCCGTATCGGTCTCGTGCCACGGGGCGCAGCGATCGAGGTACTGGTTGCCCAGTGTCCACAGGCTGCGGAGCGCGAAGGTGGCGGGCCGGAAGCGCATTGCATCCATCTCCGTCGCGCAAGTCGCGAGTGCGGCGTCGAGCGACGCGGCGAGCTCCGCCTCCTCCGGGCCGGGTTCGCCTCCGTCCGGGACGGTCAGCCCGAACAGCTTCTCGGTCAGCTTGAGCGTGCGTTGCACGAAGTTGCCGAAGATGCCGGCCAGGTCCTTGTTGACAGTGAGCGCAAAGCTCTCCCACGTGAACTCGGTGTCATCCGACTCCGGAGCCGCCGCCAGCAGCGCATACCGCCAGAAGTCGGCGGGGAGCAGCTCGATGGCCGTGTCCATGAACACGCCTCGATGCTGGCTCGTCGAGAATTTGCCGCCGTAATAGGTGAGGTAGTTGAACCCCTTGATGTAGTCCACGAGCTTCCACGGCTCGCCGGACCCCATGATCGTGATCGGAAAGTTGATGGTGTGAAAGGGGATGTTGTCCTTGCCGAGGAACTCCGTATAGCGCACGTCGGTGGCGTCGAACCACCAGGAACGCCAGTCGCGCGTATCCGGCTCGAGATCCGCCCACTCCTTGGTGGCGCCGATGTACTCGATCGGCGCATCGAACCAGACATAGAAGACCTTGTCCTCGAATCCAGGCCATCCCACCGGAATTCCCCACTTGAGGTCGCGCGTGATGCTCCGATCCTCGAGACCGACGTTGAGCCAGTTCCGAGCGATCGAGGTGACCAGGATCGGCCAATCGGTATGCGAGTTGATCCACGCGCGAATCCGGTCGGCCATGAGCGACTGGCGGATGAAAAGGTGCCGCGTCGCGCGCACTTCGAGCCTTGTGCTCCCGGAGATCGCCGACCGAGGGTTGATCAGGTCGGATGGTTCGAGCAACCGGGCGCAGTTCTCGCACTGGTCGCCGTTGGCCCGCTCGTAGCCGCAATGCGGGCAGGTCCCGATGATGTAGCGGTCCGGCAGGAAACGCTCGTCGTCAAGCGAGTAGACCTGGTCGGTGACCCGCTCCTCAAGCATGCCGTTGGCGCGCAGCTGCTCGGCGAAATGCCGGGTGAGCTCCGCATTTTGCGGCGACGAGCTCCGGCCGAAGTGGTCGAACGACAGCCCGTAGCGGCGGGCGAGGTCGGCCTGGATATCGTGCTGGTCGGTGCAGTAGTCGGCAACGCTGAGGCCGGCCGACGCCGCGGCGAGCTCGGCCGGGGTCCCGTGCTCATCGGTGGCGCAGATGAAAAGAACATCGTGTCCGCGAATGCGCATGTAGCGTGCGTAGACGTCCGCAGGCAGCATCGACCCGACCAGGTTGCCAAGGTGCTTGACGCCGTTGATGTACGGCAAGGCACTCGTGATGAGATGGCGACCCATCGGCGCATCCTACAAGGGGGTAGGAGCGACGCTCCCCCTCTCGGAGCGTCGCCGGCCGGAGCGTAGAAGCATTCGAGGCGTTTGAATCATTCATCAGACCGATCTTTGCGACCCGTTGCACCGTCACCACCGCCGCCACGAGCGCATCGGACGTCGTTGCCGGTCCGTTGCCGGTGGGTGACCCGTTGATCGGCTGGTACCCTGCGGCTATGCGAGCATCGGGCTCCCGGTGAAGGGGCTCATCCTCAGTGGCGGCAAGGGGACGCGGCTTCGGCCGATCACCCACACCGGCGCGAAACAACTCATCCCGGTCGCCAACCGGCCGATCCTGTTCTACGCAATCGATGCGCTGACTCAGGCCGGCATCCACGACATCGGGATCATCGTCGGCGACACAGCCGACGAGGTGCGCGCAGCCGTGGGCGACGGCTCGAAGTTCGACGCCAGCATCACGTTCATCCCGCAGGAAGCCCCACTCGGGCTCGCTCATGCGGTGGGCATCGCTCGCGATTTCCTCGCCGGGGACAGCTTTGTCATGTACCTCGGCGACAACCTGATCGCGCAGGGCATCGGCACACTCGTCGACGAGTTCACTCGATCCGGTGCGGACACGATGATCCTGCTGGCGCGGGTCCCGGAGCCGCAGCGCTTCGGCGTGGCCGAGCTCGAGGACGGCCGGGTCATCTCGCTCGTCGAGAAACCGTCCGTGCCCCGATCCGACCTCGCGCTCGTCGGCGTCTACCTGTTCTCACCGCTTATCTTCGAGGCCATCGATGCCATCGAGCCGAGTGCCCGCGGAGAACTGGAGATCACCGACGCGATTCAGCGCATGATCGACACCGGCAAGCGCGTGATGCCGCACATCATCGAAGGCTGGTGGAAGGACACCGGGCGCCTCGACGACATCCTCGAGGCCAACCGCATGATTCTCGACACGCTCGAAGCGCGCTGCGACGGCACCGTCAACGAGGACGTCCGGCTCCACGGCAAGGTGGTGGTGGAGGAGGGTGCGACGCTGCGCAACTGCGTGGTCCGCGGGCCGGCGATCATCGGCAGCGGTACCGTCGTCGACAACGCCTACATCGGGCCGTTCACGTCGATCTACTTCGACTGCGTCGTCCGCAACGCCGAGATCGAGAACAGCATCGTGCTCGAGGGCACGCGAATCCACGACATCGCCGGAAAGATCGACGGATCGCTCATCGGCAAGGAATGCGAGGTGTGCAAGTCGCCAGCGCGACCCACCGCCGTGCGGCTGATGCTCGGCGACCACTCGCGAGTTCGAGCTCTGAAGTACCTGGTGCTCGGTACTCCCGGGCAGCTCGGCGGTGATCTCCTCGACGAAGGCGCTCGTCAGGGCCACGAGATGGTGGGCCGGACGCAATGGGAATGCGACATCACCGACAGCGCCGCCGTCGAGCGGGCCGTCGCAGAGGTGGGGCCCGATGCGGTCATCAACGGCGCGGCGTGGACGCAGGTGGACGCAGCCGAAGAGCGCGAGGCGGAAGCCGAGGCAGTCAACGCCACAGGTGCCGGCTACGTTGCCGCCGCGTGTGCCGCCGCCGGCATCCGCTGCTGCCACGTGAGCACCGACTACGTGTTCGATGGCACCGCGAGTTCGCCTATCCCCGAGGATGCGGCGCCGTCGCCCCAGTCGGCATATGGCCGGACGAAATGGCATGGTGAGGTGGCCGTCCGGGAGCGCTGTCCCGACCATCTCATCGTGCGCACCAGCTGGCTCTACGGCCGGCAGGGCCCCAACTTCGTGCTCACCATGCTGCGATTGGCGTCTGAGCGTCCGGAGCTTCGCGTTGTCGCCGACCAGCACGGCGCGCCCACCTGGACGAGGCATCTCGCACCGGCGATGCTCCGCCTGCTCGAGGTGGGGCCGGCGGGCACATATCACCTCACCAACAGCGGCATGACCACCTGGTACGACTTCGCGGTCGCCATCATCAGCGCACGCGGGCTCCCCGCCAAGGTTGTCCCGATCACCACTGCTGAATATCCGCTGCCGGCACCGCGTCCCGCCTACTCCGTGCTGGACAACCGCGCGTGGCGCAACTTGGGTGAGCCACCCCTGCCCGATTGGCAGACGGGATTGCGCTCCTACCTCGCGAGCCTCGACGACACCGAACCGAGCTGAACTCAGTCCTCGGGCTCGGGCTCGGGCCTGGTGCGCTTGTCGGCGCTCACGTAGAGGAGGCCGCCGAGCAGGCCCAGGTTCTTGAGGAACTGGATGAGCTGCGGCCGGCGTTCTTCAGGTTTCGTGGCCTTCCAGAACGGATGACCCACGATCGTGTTGGGGATCAGTGTGAGCGCGAGAATGCGAGCCGACGTTTTCGGCAGGATGCCGAGCGCGAGCGTCGTGCCCGCTCCGGCCATGGCCGCTCCATGAACCTTGGCGATCCTCGGATCTTCCGGGAGCATCGGCAGCGCCGCCGCCGCCCGCTTGGCGTATTGCTCGGCGCCCTGGAACATGCCGTAGCCGGAGTACACAAAGATGCCGCCGAGACAGAAGCGGGCCGCGGTTCGGATCAGCGTTCGCATGGGTCAAGACTTTAGGCCAGATGTACCGAGCCGCCGACCGAGCATCGGTGTGGTCAGAATGGCCAATCGTCCACAACGTTCGAGGAGTGAGCTGATGGCTGAGAGCGTCTACCGCGTTACCGAGTTGGTCGGGACCAGCACAGAATCCTGGGAGAAGGCTGCTCAGCTCGCCATTGAGACCGCATCCTCGTCGCTGCGGGATCTCCGGGTTGCAGAGGTGGTCAAGCTCGACCTCACCGTGGAGAACGGCAAGGTCAGCCGATTCCGGACGCGCCTCAACGTGTCTTTCAAATACGAGAACGAGTAGCAGCGCTCGCGCCATTTTTGGGGCATAGTTCGCGCGATGCCAACGGATCGCTCGCTGACCGTGATGCAGTCCTCGTTCAAGACGCGCGGTCACCGTCTCGCCTACACCGAGTTCGGTGAGGGCAAGCGATGGGTGCTCCTGATGCCGGGCCTGCTCCTGCCTGCGCTCATGCAGGAGCACCTCGCCAGGGCGCTCGCGATGGGCGGTGCGCATGTGCTGGCGCTCGACCCGCTGGGACACGGTCGTTCCGACCGCCCCACCGCGATGGCGGAATACTCGATCGAGTCCTTCGCGGGCGATGCGATCGCCCTGCTCGACCACCTCGACATCGACGAGGCGATCGTCGGCGGGACATCGCTCGGGGCGAACGTGACCCTCGAGGTCGCCCGCAAGGCGCCGCAGCGAGTGCGCGGCATGATCATCGAGATGCCGGTGCTCGAAAACGCGATGGTCGCGTCCCTCATCGCCTTCGGTCCGCTCCTCATCGCTCTGCATTTCGGTGGACGCGTGATGCGTCCCGTCGCGGCCGGTCTTCGCAGGATTCCGCGGCGTCTCCTGCCGTTCTGGGGCAACGTCGCCCTCGACGCGGTGCGTCAGGACCCCGTCCCCAGCGCGGCGGTGCTGAAGGGCCTGTTTTTCAGCCACATCGCTCCGCACAGCGCCCAGCGGCGCGAGATGACCATGCCGGCGCTGGTGATTGGCCACCACATCGACCCGGTGCACCCGTTCTCCGACGCCGGCGTGCTCACTGGCGAGCTGCCCAATGCGCGCCTCCTCGAGGCGTCGAACATCCTCGAGCTGCGCCTCCGGCCGGCGCGGCTCACCGCGGAAATCGCGGAGTTCGTCAAGGAATGCTGGTCGCCGAAGGCTGTCGCGAAGCCTCGACGCCAGCGCCGCCGCACCGCCTGACGATAGGCTGGTGCCCGAGATGTCCGCAACCGCTGCCTCGCGCCCCCGTGTCCTGAGCGGCATACAACCCGACTTCGGCCTGCACCTCGGGAATTACCTGGGCGCGCTGCGCAACTGGGCACGGGACCAGGATCGGTTCGAGAACTACTTCTGCATCGTCGATCTGCATGCGTTGACGCGCCACCCGGACCCGGATCGCCTGCGCGCATTGACGCTGGAACTGGCGGGAATGTACATCGCCTGCGGGCTCGACCCCGCTCGCTGTGAGATCTTCGTGCAGTCCCACGTCCCCGCGCATTCGCAACTGTCCTGGATCCTCGAGACGATGACGCCGATGGGGTGGCTCGATCGGATGACGCAGTACAAGGCGCGAAGCGAGGCGCAGGGGCGTGAGCGGGTCAACACCGGTGTCTTCACCTACCCGGTCCTCATGGCCGCGGACATCCTTCTGTATGACGCCGATTTCGTCCCGGTGGGCGAGGATCAGCGCCAGCACATCGAGCTGTGCCGCGATCTTGCGCAGCGGCTCAACTCGCAGCGCGGTGACGTGGTCAGGGTGCCTGCGCCGCTGATCAGCACCGTGGGCGCACGGGTCATGGGCCTCGACACCCCCGAGGAGAAGATGAGCAAGAGCATTGCCGCGGACCGCCCCGGCCACGCTGTGCTGCTCCTCGATCCCCCGGACGTCGTGCGCCGAAAGATCGCCCGCGCCACCACCGACACCGAACCCGCCGTCCATAAGCCGGTCGGGCCCGGGGTTGCGAATCTGCTGGAGATCTATGCAGCGTTCAACGAGGTGAGCGCAGAGGACGCGCTGGCGGAATTCGAGGGCAAGCGCTACAGCGTGCTCAAAAGCGCGGTGGCCGATGCCGTGATCGCCGCGCTCACCCCGATCCAGGCGCGCTACGCGGAGCTCCGCGCTGACGAGGACGGGCTGCGCCGCGTGCTTGCGGAATCCGCGGCGCGCGTGCACGTCATTGCCGACGCGACCCTGCAACGCGTGGAGCAGGCCGTCGGCTTGCGCTGACTCCTACGCGATCGCCGTGTCGATCTCCTCGAGCATCGCATGGATCTCGGGCTTGGCGAAATGCACGCGGGCGGGTTCGAGAAAGTCGATGAGCCGCGCGGCCAGCCCCGCTTTGGCGTCCATAGGGTGCAGTGAGCCGTCCACATACGCGGCGACCACATCGTCGTTCGTGTCGAACACGACCCGGCCGCCGTTCGCCTCGGATCGATCGACCACGAACGGGCCGCCGGCGATCCCGAAGATGAGCTTGTCGATCCAGTCGAGGATGGGGTTGAAGGTGACCTCTCCTGGAGGGCAGAAGGCCTTCCTGATCTTGCCCATGATCTCGTCAGGACTGTCATGAACGAAGACAGCGGAGCCGGGATCGCTCTTGCTCATCTTCATCGCCGAGAAGACGTCACGCGCCGACTTCGCAGGCACCGGCCATACGGGTGGCCGGCGCAGGCCGAGCAGCAGCGGATGGTGCAGCGCAACCGGTTTCATCGGAGCGCCGTTGAGACCACGGACCGCATGGATGCGCATCTGCAAGGCGACGTCGCGCGCGATGACGTGCGCTTTGCGTTGATCCATCCCGGCGTGGGCAATGTGGACACCGAGCGTGAAGATGTCGGCGGCTTGCATCGCCGGATAGATGAGCTTGGCAAAATCGACGCTGTCGCGTTCCTGGCGCCCGAGGATGCTGATGCTCCGCTGCATCCGCGCAAGCGTCGTGTTCTTGCTCACCTCGATGACCGTGGCCCAGTATTCGGTGTCGTCCCTGTAGAGGTCTGACGCCAGCACGAAGTCGACGGATTGCGGATCCGCATCGACGCACAGCAGCGAAGCGCGCAGCGCCTCGGTGAAGTACCCGGTCGCGATGCGGCGGATCAGCTCATGGTCGCCACCCAGCTTGTCGTTGATCCACGTGTGCCAGTCGGCGAGGAGGACGGAGCAGTGGACCCCGGCGGCGGTCAGGTCGCGGACCTTGGCCATGCTCACGATCCCGGTACCGAGGTGCGCCTTCCCGGAGATCTCGAATCCGATGTAATGGCGCAGCTCGATGGCGGCGTCCATCAGCGGCGGCAGCTCGTCGGCGCCGATGACCTCGGCGGTGTTGCGCTCGACAAGCGCCATGCGTTCAGCGGTGCTCACGTCCGCTGAGTGTGCCAGACGCGCGTCAGCCGGTGAGGTCAGTCCGCGTCAGCCGGGGTCAGCCGCGTCAGCCGGCCGCGCAGCCGGTTTGGTCAGTCGTCGTGCGTGTCGTCGTATGCGACGCGGTGCGGCGCGACCTCGTCGAGAAGATCCGCTTCCCAGTCGAGCAGCGCATCGTGCAGGCGGGCGGTATTGCGGGCCTGCCACAGCGCCGGCGGGGCTGGGACCGGAAGCACGACTTCAAGCTCAGCAAGCTGGCGCCACATATCCGGTGGTACCTGACGATCGCGCTGCAGGTTGTGGGTCTCGACTTTGTCGAGGACGCGTTCGAGCCGCTGAATGTGCTCGATGCGAAGCCTCCGGCGTGCCTTGGCGTCTTCGGCGCGGGCTTTTGCCGCGTCCATGTCAGTGATTGCGCTCTGGAAGCTCATGTCGTCTGTCGTCTCTCGTGATGCCTTCGCTGATCAGGTTATCCACCCTGTCATAGATATAAACGGAGCAGGGTTACGTTCGGATTACGGCCTGACCAGCCTTAAGGTTCCGGATTCGACATTTCTTTGATCTGTTCCCCTGCCACGTGGCGATGGCGGAGCTGGCCCTGCAGGATCGTGACCGCACCTGGGCCGACGACCTCCCACCTGCCGTCGCGAAGCACGGCGGCGGTGCGCTCATCGATCCCGATGACCTGTGCCGCCTCGCCGAGGCCTTCCTGCGCCCACGGCACCCACGCGTCACCGAGCACATCGAAGTGGGGGAGGATCGCGCACCCGGGAATCAGGTTGAGTGCGTCCACAGAACGCTCGTCGACCTCACCCGGCCAGCTCGTCTGGACCAGGCACCACTCGCAGAGCGCCATCGCTCCCGCAGATGAACCGGCAAGTGCCGCGCCGGCCCGCCAGGCAGAGGCAATTGCCTTCCACACCGGGCTCGCGCGGAGCACCTCCACCACCCATCCCGGATCACCTCCGGCGATGTAGACAAGCCCGGCGCCCGCCGCCTCGGCGACGATCTCCGGCGAGGCGGCGTCCTCCTTGCTGCGGATGCGCAGCTCGTGCACCTCCAGGCCGAGGCTCGCAAACCATCGTCGAGCCGTCTCGACTGCTCCCGACGCGAAGTCCTGTGCCGCGGTCGCGACCACATACGCCGGTCGCCCGGCACATGCGTCGCGAAGAATTGAGTCCTGGGGTTCGTTGCCTGGTTGGAACTCGTCGCCGCCGACGAGAGCGAGTGGGCCATACATCTGACCCACAGTCTCCGCTCTTCTGCAAAAAGGAGGCTCGCTTGGTTCTTCCCCCTACACTCTGACCGCGCTCATGATGGATCCGGACAAGTACGCCTCCGCGACGGTCGTGTCACGCCGCGACCCGGCGCCAGACCTCTGGATCATCCGAATCCGTACCGATGTCGAGCTTCCGTACCGGCCTGGCCAGTACGTCACCCTCGGGCTCCAGTCCAACGGCCGCGTGATCGAACGGCCCTATTCGATCTGCTCCTCGCCAGTCGAAAATGAGATCGAACTGTTCATCGAGCGGGTCCCGGAGGGCGAGCTCTCGGATCCGCTGTTCGCCCTCGGCGTCGGCGGCGAGCTCATCGTCCGCAGGCGAACCAAGGGCCTGTTTCTTCGCGAGGCGCCGCTCGTGGACGAGCCGCACCTCTTCGTCGCCACGGTCACCGGGATCGCGCCGTTTGTCAGCTTGATGCGAACACTCGCGTTACGCGCGAGGTCGGGGGAATGGACCCCGGTGCCCGTGATGACGCTGCAGGGGGCCGCGCGCTCCGCGGAACTAGGCTACGCGGATGAGCTCGTCGCGCTCGCAGAGGAGTTCGACTGGTTCACGTACGTCCCCACGGTGAGCCGGCCATGGGAGGACCCCGAATGGCGCGGCGAATGGGGAAGGGTTGAGGACGTCATCCGCAAGTACGCCGACGCCGCGGGGATGCACCCCGGGCATGGCGGCGTCTTTCTCTGCGGTCACCCCGGGATGATCAGCGGAGCGCGGGCGATCATGCGCCGCGCCGGATTCGACAACAAGGCGATTCGCGAAGAGCAGTACTGGCCGGATTGATGATCGCCTCCATCGACTGGGTGACCCTGCATCAGAAGTTCGGATTCATTCTCGTGGTCGCCGCGGTCATCGGTGGGGTGGTTGGCCTCATCTCGTTGGTGACGCCGCTCGTGGGTTTCGCGCTCAAGATCTACCTGCGGCTCCTGCTCCTCGCGGTGGTACTCCAGGTGGTGCTCGGCGGCGCGCTGTACCTGATGGGCCACCGCCCCGCCCACGAGCTCCACTACCTCTACGGAGCCGGGATGGCGGTGACGCTCGGGGTAACGTTCGCGGTGAGCCGGCGCACACCGTGGCCGCTCTCGAAGCTCCCGCTCGTCATCGGCGCGATCGTGGCGGTGGTCTTCGCGGTGCTCGCACTCATCTCCGGCTGACGGGCGCTGCCAGGCCCGGCGCCGGCTGCGCCGGACGCTCGAGGACGACCACGCTGAAGCGCGAGCGCATCCGGATCAGTCCGGCGAGCACCGGCGCCCCGAGCACGATCACGGCGATCGCGTTGCCGGCGGCCCGGAAGCTGTCGTACACAACGGATGTCGTCACGTAGAAACGCCCGAATCGGGCGACTGCCGCGGCGATGGACAGCCCTGGCTGCCACCCGAACCCCGGCGTTCCGCGATAGTAGGTGGTCCAGTCCCAGACGTCGAGCAGTGCCCCGTAGGCGAAGCCGGTCACGACACCGACGGCCGCGAGGAGTGCGATGTCGCGCCGGCTCACGGGTCCACTGCGGCGAAGACCCGCGAGCCCGGCGGCCAGCCCGACGAAACCGCATCCCACCATCTCGTACGGCAGCCACGGACCGATCCCACCGGTGGCAACAGCGGATGCGAGCAGTGCCACCGAACCGGCGAGGAACCCGAACGACGGTCCATACACATAGCCCGCCGCGAGGACGAGAAAGAAGATCGGGCTGAAACCGCCGAGCCCCGTGACGAGGACGAGCCGGAGCGCGGCGTCGATGGCGGCGATGGCCGCCAGCAGCGCGAACCGCCGGGCATCGAGCTTTCGCGCTGAAGCTTCGACGAAGACGAGCACCGCGACCACGCCGATGCTCAGCGCCACGGCCGCAGCGGCAGGAGGTGGGTTGGATGCGGCGAAGGGCCAGAGGAACAGTGCAAGCCCTGCAACCGATATCGCGGCGACTCTCATGCGACGGCCGCCGGGCTGAGCTCGCGGACCACGCCCGCTTCCACCGCGAGCGTGCGGTCGGCGACCGCTGCCGCAAGGTTTCTGTCGTGTGTGGCAAGAACGATGGAGGTGCCGGCATTCCGCATCCTGATAATCACGCTGCAGAGCGCGTCACGGGCCGCGTCATCCATCCCGCGCGTCGGCTCATCGAGCACGGCGATATGCGGCGCGCCGGCGAGAACGGCGGCGATGGCCGCGCGCTGGCGCTCTCCGGTGCTCAGGTCACGCGGGTCGCGATCCGCGAGATGGGCGAGGCCGAGCTCGGTGATCAACGCACTGGCGTCCGCGCTCTGCGCATCACCGCGCACCGTCCATGCGACCTCGGCGGCAACCGTGGGCCGGTGCAGCAACGCCATCGGGTTCTGCGGCAGGTACGCAACGCGGCCGGGAGTGCGAGTGACCGTGCCCGAGAGCGGCGTGAGGAGACCGGCCAAGGTCCGGAGCAACGTCGTCTTGCCGCCACCGTTCGGCCCGATCAGCGCCACGACCTCGCCGCTCCGCCCCTCCACTGTCACGCTCTCGAGCACCGGCACTCGTGTCGGACCGGCCGCGATCCTGTCGAGGCTCCAGGCGATGGGCGCTGCGGCGCGTGCTCCAGTCAACCGTGCGACCACGACCCCGTGTGCCCGGTCGCGCGCGGCAGCATCCACGTCGCGGACGCGCCCGCCATCGACCGCGAGGCTGCGACCCGGCAGCGCGCGGAGGTGCTCGAAGCGGTGCTCGGCCACGACCACCGCGATGCCCTGGTCCGCGAGGTCGACGAGCGTCGCCGCCAGTGCGCGCGCGCCGGCATCGTCGAGTTGCGAGAGTGGCTCGTCGAGGACGAGGACCCGCGGGCGCATGGCGAGCACCCCGGCGAGGGCGAGCCGCTGCCGCTCGCCGCCGGACAGGGTCGCGACGGCGCGACCGCTCAGGTGCGCGATCCCGGTCTGCTCGAGCGCCTCGCCGACGCGACACGACATCTCCCTGGGAGGCGTGCCGATGTTCTCGAGCCCGAACGCGACATCGAGCGCCACGCTCGGGTACACCGATTGCAGCTCCGGATCCTGAAAGACAAAGCCCACCTTCGTCGCGAGGACTCGCGTGGGTGTCGCGATCACATCGTGGCCGCACACGGTCGCCGTGCCCATCACCGTGCCGCCGTGAAAATGCGGCACGAGCCCGTTGAACACCCGAAGCAAGGATGACTTGCCCGACCCCGATGCTCCCGAGAGCAGCGTGATGCCGCTGTCGACGTCGAGGTCGACGCCGTCGATGCTCGGGACTCCGGTGTTCGGGTACCAGTACCGGAACCCGGACAGGCTGGCAGTTCCCGCTCCAGTCATCGCCGCCACGCCAGCACCGGGGTGACGAGCGCAAGGCAGCACAGCACACCCGGGACGGCGACCGCTGGCCACGAGAGATCGGGGAACGGATACCAGTCGGTGATTGCGCCGGTCACCCGAAACGCCACGAACACTGCCGCCGCCGCCAGCGCGACAGCCGCGACGATCAGGTCGGTCAGCGCGCCACACCTGCTCGCTGTAGTGCGTGCGCATCCCCGAGCCGTAACCGCGCGCCTCCATCGCTTCAGCGAGCGTGATCGACCCTTCCAGCGCGGTCAGGACGACCGGCACGGCGAGGTCGGGCCATTCGCGGACTCGGCGCGATCGCCAGCCGCGCATGCGCTGCGCGTCGCGGATCTCGGTGGCGCTGCGCGCGATCCCCGGGATGAGGTTGAGAGCCGTGCCGATCGCTGCCCCCGTCCGCGCGAGCGCGCCGGGGAGGGCATCCACGAGCGCGTGAGGCTGGAGCACCAGCGAAAGCGGCGCCGCGGCCAGTACCGCCGCGGCGATGCCGAGCCCTGTCGACGCGCCGAACACCACCGCCTCGAGGGTGAGCGAGCCACCGATCACGGGAATGCCCGCCGGCAGAGCAAGAAATGCGTGATCCCCCGTGTGACTGGCCAGGGTCGTCGTGGCGATGGCGATCACCGCCGCCACCGCGAGGGCGATCAGCAAGCCGCGAACCGACACCCCCGGCCTGCGAAACGCGAGCAGGACGTTGAGAGCACAGAGCAGCACCAGGGTTCGATAGACGGGGCTGCCCGTGGAGAGCGCGATGGTCACCCCCGAGAGCGACCATGCGGCAAGCGCGCGTGGGTTCATCGACGTCGCCGGCGAATCCCCTGGACGCCCGCGAGCCCGAGGAGCGCGAACACCGCAAGCGCCTCCAGCAGCAGACCGGGACTGAACGCGCCGGAGATCGCTGCTGTTGGGGCAACATCGGAGACGGGCGCCGCCGGGGCGGCCGTCGACGGTCGCCCGATGCCATCAGGCGTACCGTGGACGCCTCGGCCGCGATCGGTTCGACCGCCGAGCTCTGCGTCGCAGCAGGGTGTGTCGTGCCCTGGGGTGGCGGCGTGTGACTCGATGTCCCGCCGGGCGGCGCGGTGCCGGCCGGCGTCGGCTTCGGCGTCGGTGGTGGTGTCGGCTTGGGCGCCGCGGACGGCGTCGGTGTCGCGGTGGTGCAGGTCCCTGCAGGCGACGCGGGTGGCGGATCCGCTCCGGCGAGCGGGTCGTACCGGAAACCCACATCGTCACCGTTGCTGACTGTCGTGTTCGAAACCCCCTGTGGCGAGTTCGTCCAGGCGCTGCCGCCGCGGGAGATGAAGAGCACCCAGTACGAACCCGAGGATGGGAGGCACTCGGTATAGCTCGCCGGCTCGTGATCGATCTGGCAGACAGCGATCCCGAGCGAGCCGTATGCCGCGGTGGCGTACTCGATCCCGCTGGCCTGGAGCACGGCGAGGGCCGTGACGGTCGCGGTGTCGAACCCGACGCACTGGCGCATCACCGCTTCGTTGCCGAGCTCGACGACGATCCCGGCGTGATGCGCCGACGCCGCCTGGGCGCATACGGGCGCGGCCGGCCCGACTCGCGCGGCCGCGGAAGCCGTGCCGAACCCGATCGCGAGCAGCGGCACGGCGAGCGCGACGCGCAATGGGCGCGGGGTCACCCTAGGCTCCGGCGCCGAGTCGTCGGAGAGCGACCGGGACAGCCTGACCCCCGACAGCTTCGCTCCCATCTTGTAGCAGGTGCCCGCACCGCAGTCGAGCGGATACGGTGCGCGCGAAAGCGCGGGCGGGACCTGGGCGGTGGTGAAGGCATCGGGTCCGGAGTCGCCGGGGAAGGTGTAGCCGCCGCCGGCGTCCTGGGTGGCGATCAGCTCGGCGAGCGCGGTGTGGCCACCCGGCGCCCAGCTGGACGCCTCCGGGTTCTGCCCGGCGGCGAGCAGGGCCTGGACCACCAGGGCGGTGGAATCGGGGTCGGTGCCGGCGCCCGCCTGGTAGGGGAAGCCGCCGTCACTGTCCTGCTGGGTGTGCAGCCAGGCCAGCGCCGAGGCATTGCGGCTCTGCGTCCCCGCCGCGTTGAGCGCCATCAGCACCATCGCCGTGGAGTTGGTGTCGCTGGTGTCGAAGTTGGTGGAGCCGTTGGGATCGTCTTTGATGAGCAGGAAGTCCCAGCCGCCATCACTGTCCTGAGCGGCGACGAGGTGATGGACCGCGGCGATGGGCACCGTCTGGCCGGCGGCGACCAGGCCCTGGATGGCCAGCGACTGGGTGAATGCCTCGCCATCGCCGTAGACGCCGGCGCTGTACATGGCCTTGAGCTCGGTGATCAGGTTGACGCCGCCGAAGGAGCTGGGGTTGAGGTTGGCGGCGACCACCGCCTGGATGAGCAGCCCGCATGCGCCCGCACTGGTGCAGGCCGAGGCGGCATGACCGCTCAGGTAGGTCATCACCGACGGGCCGGTGCCGTGTCGCAACGCCTTGGGGTCGTAACCGGCGGCGGCCGCCCCGATCGCGTACTCCTCGCTGACCGCGTCGGTGCTCGACCCCTCCGGGATCGATCCGTTCGCCCCCGACTGCTGCGTCTGCAGATACTCGATCGCCCGCGACGCAGGGTCGACCTGCGCGGATGCTCTGCCATTGCCGGTGGCGAAGACGAGCGTTGCCGCCCCCATCGCCGCGGTGGTCGCAAGCGCGGCCACTCTGCTGGTCCTGCCCATGGTCTGATACCCCACGCGGCGATGGCACCCCACCCTGCTGGAGTTGTCCTCGCCGCATGAGGCTTCCTCCCGTCTTGCGCGGGGATGGAGGTCGACGCCTCGGGTCGGTCTCCTGACTTGCGGATCGACGCCGACACGGCCGCCTTCCCGGGACACAGCCTCCCAGTGGCACGATGGCCGCTCGGCTCCCCGCTCACAGTTGCGCGACAGCGCCGGATTCCCACCGGCTTCCCGTCACCCGGAGCGTTATTCAGTTGTGGCCGTCGAGTATGCGCCGGGTCCCGGCGGGTTCGTCAAGGGGCCGGTGGGTACACTTGAGGCCATGCGCCAAGCCGGCTCGCGAGCGGTCGCCGTCATCTCCGTGCACGCGTCGCCACTGTCCGACCTGGGCAGCGGCGAGAACGGCGGGATGAACCTCGCCGATCCGCCGTCTGTGTGAAGGATTATCGCTCCGCGGCGTGCCCACCGACGTGTTCGTGCGCCGCGACGGACCCGGTCCCGACGAGGAGTTGATCGCGCCGCTCAGCCGCCTCGTCCGCCTGCCCGTCGGTCCGGCGACGCGGCTGCCGCAAGGAGGAGGTTCGGGAGCTGCTCGACAACTTCACCGCGCGACGGTCGCCCATGCGGAGTCGGAGCGCCGCAGCTACCGCGCCATCCACGGCCACTACTGGCACGGCGGACTGGTCGGGCGGCAGCTCCGTCGACGTGGGACATCGCGTGGGTGCAGTCGTTTCACACGCTCGCGCTCACGAAAGCTCGCGCCGGGCTCCCGCTCGATGCGCTTCGCGCGCAGGCCGAAGTCGAGCTCGCCGCACAGGCGGATCGGCTCGTCGCCGCCAGCGTCTCCGAGGCGAAGGACCTGATCCGCCTCTACCACGCCTCGCGCGACCGGATCTGCGTCGCGCAGCCCGGGCGTCGATCCCCGCCTCTTCGCGCCAGCACGACGGCTCCGCGCTGCGCCGGCCCTCGACCTCGCCGCTCCCGCACGCGTCGCGCTGTTCGCAGGGCGCCTCGAGCCGCTCAAGGGCGCGCAGATCCTGCTCGACGCGGCGGCGGCCCTCCGCACCGACGACGCCTTCGCCGACCTCGCCGTCGTCCTCGCCGGGGACGACAGCGGTGACGGCGCGCGCGACGACCACGGAGGCGAACGGCGCCGACTCGAGCGCCATGCAGCGCGCATCGGGCTTGCAGATCACGTCCGCTTCGTCGGCGCGGTGCCACACGAGCGAGCTCGCCGACTACTACGCGATGGCGGATGTGTGCGTCGTCCCGTCGCTCACCGAAAGCTTCGGGCTGGTCGCGCTGGAGGCGCAGGCGCTCGGGACACCCGTCGTCGCCGCGGCGGTCGGCGGTCTGCGCGAGATGGTCGAGGACGGCGTGACCGGCTACCTCGTCGAGGGCCACGAGCCCGCGGACTACGCCCGCGCGATCGCAGACGTGCTCGAGGACCCGGATCGCAGGGCGGAGATGGGGAGGAGGCTCGCCGCCGCGCCGGTCGTTTCACCTGGCACCGCGCGGTCGATCGCCTTGCCGCAATCTACGACCGCCTCAGCGTCGAGGGCCAGCCCGGCCGGAAGCCCGTGCGGTTACGAGGACGAAGAGGCCCGCGCGCTGATCGGCAGCGCTGCGAGCTAGGGCTGACCTCGGCGGCCGCGTCGAGGTCTCGCGGGCCCGCTGGGCGCGCAAGCGTGCCGTCCCGGCCTTCGCGAAGGATCCGCACCGCAGGACCGGGGAGCTCGCCACCCTCGAGGGCGAGGTCGATCGCTGCGACCACCCGGTCATCCACGAGGTGGTTCGGGTACAGGCACTCGGTGAACGTCTCGGCCTCGTCGATGGTTCGCTCCGCCCACATCGCCGGGCAGCGCATCGAGGTAGCGCTGCGACGTAGGGCCGCAGCAGCTCCGGGTCCGGCCCGTGGGCCATCATGCCCGCCGACGCCGACCGAGCCGATGTAGAAGCCCCGCAGGATCGCGGACATCGAGGCGACCGACAGCTCACCGTCGGTCGCGCCCTTCCAGGCCGCGGGCATGGGACGCTCGCGATCGGCGACACGCTTCCAGGCTTCCTCCTTCGCCGCCGCGGTCGGTCGCGCCGCGAGGCACGCGGTGCCACGCCGCCGGCCGATGTCGCTGGGATCCGAGGCCATGGTCGCCTGGATCAAGGCCACGTCCGCGTAGCCCTCTTCGGCGAGCTGTCCGACGATCAGCCAGCGCAGGTCGGTGTCGACCTCGATGCCGGGGATCGTCGTCGCCGCCGTCGAGCATCGGCGCCGACCCTCGCCAGTGACGCCTCCGACGCCGCGGTCGCGACGAGGATGCGGGACCAGATCAGCCGCAGCTCACGGGCGAGATCGGCCGGTGTCGACCTGGTCCTGCGGCGACCTGGTGGAGACGCTCGCGCGCCACGAGTCCGGTTACCGGGATCGCCGTACAGGTCGATCGCGGAGCGCGCCTGGCTCGTGACGCGCTCGACGAGCAGCCAGTCCTTCTCGGCCGGCGCGTGCCGGGCGACGAGCTCGACGAACTCGCGGGCCGGCATCTCCGCGTCACGCGTGAGGTCCCACATCGCCGCCCAGCACAGCGCCCGCGCAAGCGGGTCAGCCAGGCTGCGAGAGATCCTTCTTGAGAGTCTCCAGCGAGCGCTCGTCGAATCGGAGCTTGGCGAAGGTCAGGTCACCGTCGTTGAGCAGCACGAGGTCGCAGACCCGCTCGCCGATGAGCTCGGTGATCGGCGTAACCGCTCCGGTCAGATCCGTCTCGACGCGGCGGCGGAGGCTTGATGACGCCCTTTCGCATCGCGGTCGTAGAGCCCGACGCCGGCGCGATGGGCGCGCAGTGTCGGATGCGCGGGAATCGCCGATCTGCTCGATGGAGAACGACGTGTACCTGCCGTTCTGCTCCGCCAGGTGGACGTGGAACGTGTTCAGCCCGGTCGTCTGCAGCCAGTCCTGGCCCCATCGCGTCAGGTCCCGTCCCGAGGCGCGTCGCAGGCAGTCGAGGAACTCCTGCAGGTCCGCGTTGCCCCAGCGATATCGCTTGAAGTAGTCCTGCACGCCGCGTATGAACGCGTCGTCGCCGACCCACGCGACCAGCTGGCGCATCACTGACGCACCCTTGTGGTACGTGATCCCGTCGAAGTTCTGGCGCACCGAGACGGTGTCGGGCACGTGGTCGGCGATGCGATGCGTGGTGACCAGCTGATCCTGGCGCGCGGCGATCGACTTGACGCTGTTCGCAAAGTCGACCCATGCGTTGGTGAACCGTGTCGACTTCTCCAGCGCGAGGTTGGCCATGTACGTGGCGAAGGTCTCGTTGAGCCACAGGTCACCCCACCAGCGCATCGTGGTCACGTCGCCGAAGCCGTGCACGTGGGCCATCTCGTGGAGGATCGTCTCCGCGCGCCGCTGCAGCTGCGCCTCGCTCGCCTGACCGCGATGGATGTACGCCTCGTTGAAGGTGACGCAGCCAGGATTCTCCATGGCGCCCATGTTGAATTCGGGCACGAAGAGCTGGTTGTACTCGTCGAAGGGATACGTGAGCCCGAAGTACTTCTCGAAGAAGTCGAGGCCTGAGGCGGTGATCTCGAAGATCTCGTCGGCCTGCGCGTCGATCCAGGAGGCGAGCGACTCGCGGCACCAGAGCGCCATGGGGATGTCGCGGTGCTTGCGCTCGACGATGTGGTACTTGCCGGCGACCACGGCGATCAGGTACGGCGGCAGCGGCGGCGTGGTGTTGAAATGCCACGTCTTCGCGTCGCCGCGAGGCTCGATGCGCAGCGACGCGCCCGTTTGCCGCAGACCCGCCACTCGCTCGGCGCGGTGACGCTCATGGTGACGCCGGCCTTGAGGTCCGGCTGATCGAAGCAGGCGAGGACCTTGTGCGCATCGAAAGGCTCGAAGTGGGTGTACACGTAGACCTCGCCGTCCACGGGGTCGCGGAGGCGGTGCATGCCCACGCCGGTGTGCTGATACTCGCATTGCGCGGTCACCGTCAGCCGGTTGGAGCCTGCGCGCAAACCCGCGCAGCCACAGCACGTTGCCGTCGAAGGCGTGCTGCGCCGGCGGTGAGTCGCTTGCCGTTGAGGGTGCACTCGTCGATCGAGCGCGCCGCGATGTTGATGAAGGTTTCCGAGCCCTCGTGGGCAGCGTCGAAGACGATCGTCGTCGCGCTCTGGAAGGTCTCGGCGCTCGGGTCGTCGCTGAGCACGAGTGCGACCTCATATGAGAGGTTGGACAGCAGCGCGGCGCGAGCCTGAGCGTCGGTTTCGGTGAGGTTGTCCTGGAGTGGCGGCCTGTCAAGTGCGGTCAGTGTCACCTCTCGAAGCCTACTAAACTGACCCCTGCACCGCTTTAATCGTCAAGGCTTTGCCACGGAAGATGTCACCGGCGCTGGCCGAAGCCGGTGCCGATGGTGCGCCGCGTGAGCGCTCGCGGAGCAAGACGAGGCCCCTGGGCGAGCGCGAAGTCCAGCACACCGGGGATCGAGACGCCGCGCCGCGGTCGAGCGATCGGAGCGCTGTGCGACGCACCGCTCGACGTCCATGGTCATCGGCCGGGTGACACCTGAACCTCGGCCGGCTCGCGGGCCGGGTCGAGGTTCGCCGGCGATCCGCGGGTGCCATAGCGACGTCGTGCTTCGAGGTGATCTCGACGCGGAGCCTTCGAGGCGATCGACGCGCCTGGCCACGCGGCTCACGTCGTGGCCTCGACAGGCCAGCCGGCGGGCGAACTCCGCGCCCAGGTCCGGCGAGGCACCGGTCACGAATGCCGGGATCGGCACAGGCAAAGGTCTGCTCACAGACAGTGCTGCCGAATCCGCGGAGGTCCCGGCAAGCGTATTCGAATGGACTGCTTCGTCAGTCGAGGATCGTTTGTTACGATCGGCCGCGATGCTGTCGGGCTACGCGCCGATCCTCTTCTTCTTCGGCATCTGCGCGGCGTTTGCTGTCTTCGCACAGTTGCTCAACGCGGCGCTCGGTCCGAAGCGCCCCACGCCAACCAAGGACCTTCCTTATGAGTCGGGAATGGTGCCGAGGGAAAGCGCGCGCCGCCGTTTCTCCGTGAGCTTCTACGTCACCGCGATGCTCTTCATCATCTTCGACGTCGAATCCATCTTCCTCTTCCCGTGGGCCACGATCGTGCGCGAGCTCAAGGTCTTCGGCATCGTCGAGATGGGCATCTTCATCGCCACACTGCTGGTTGGATTGCTCTACGTCTGGCGCAAGGGGGCGCTGCGATGGGACTGAACAATGAGTTGATCGTGCCGGGCGCCGGGGGCCGCAGCATCCTGCTGGCGGACGCCGACGCCGGGACGATCGCACTCCCGCGTACGGGTGCTGCAGAGCGAACCGCGCTGCAAAGCGGATTCGTCACCACCACGCTCGGCAAGGTGATCCAGTGGGGCCGCTACAGCTCGTTGTGGCCCGCGCTCTTCGGGCTTGCGTGCTGCGCGATCGAGATGATGGCCACCGGAGCGGCGCGCTATGACATGTCCCGCTTCGGCTGTGAGGTGTTCCGGGCGTCGCCGCGCCAGTCCGACCTCATGATTGTTGCCGGCCGCGTGTCCCAGAAGATGGCGCCCGTGCTTCGCCACATCTACGACCAGATGCCGGAGCCCAAGTGGGTCATCAGCATGGGCGCCTGCGCGTCGAGCGGTGGCATGTTCAACAACTACGCGATCGTCCAGGGGGTCGACAAGGTGGTGCCGGTCGACGTCTACATCCCGGGCTGCCCGCCGCGCCCGGAGGGACTGCTGGACGCGGTCATGAAGCTGCAGAAGAAGATCGCCGGGGAACTCCCCGGCTCGCTGCTCGGGTAGGCGCGATGACCGCCGTGGGATCGCCCATGAGCGGCGCGCGGGCAGCGGACCTCCTCGAGCGGGAGCTTCCAGCCGCGGTGCGCCGGCGCGAGAGCACCTTCGGCGAGGTGACGGTGTGGGTCGATCGTGCCGACCTGGTCGCGGTGTGCACACTGCTCCGCGATCATCCGGACGCCGCCTACACGACCCCGGTCTTCGTCACGGCAGTCGACTGGCCCGACCGCGAGCCGGCCGAACCCCGGTTCGACGTGGTCTACATGCTCCGCTCGCTCCAGCACAACGATGTGTGCCGCCTGATCGTGCAGGTCACCGAGGACGACCCCAACGTCCCGACCCTCGAGGAGGTGTTCGCGGGCATGGACTGGCACGAGCGCGAGTGCTTCGACCTCCTCGGCATCATCTTCACCGGCCACCATGACCTCAAGCGGATCCTCCTGCCCACCGATTGGGACGGTCACCCGCTTCGCAAGGACTACGCGTCGTTCGGCGAGCCGATCGCGTTCACGCACAACCTCGAGTGGGCGCTCCCCGCGGCCGAGCGCCCGCGCGACATGCCCGGAGGATCGCGGTGACGGCGTTGCCGCCGTTCGGCACGCCCACGGCGGATCTCGATCCGCTCAGCGAACAGTACGAGGCGGGTCGCGAGCGACTGGGCATCGAACCGGGTCTCGACGCCATCGACCTCGTCGAGATCGGCGACAGCACCATGGAGTTGAACATGGGGCCGATGCACCCCTCGACGCACGGGGTGCTCCGTCTGGTGCTCAACCTCGACGGCGAGGTGGTGCGCGAGTGCCGCCCAGACATCGGCTACCTGCACACCGGGTTCGAGAAGGACTTCGAACGGCACACGTACCAGCAGTGCATCCCGTACACGGACCGGATGGACTACCTGTCGCCGCTCTTCAACAACCTCGGCTTCTCGCTGGCCGTCGAGCGGCTGCTCGGCATCGAGGTGCCGCTGCGCGGGCAGTACCTGCGCGTGATCATGTGCGAGCTCTGCCGGCTCGCGAGCCATCTCCTCTGGTACGGCACCAGCGCTCTCGACCTTGGCGCCACCACCGCCTTCGTGTACGCGTGGCGCGATCGCGAGAAGCTCCTTGACATCAACGAGCTGGTGAGCGGCGTGCGCATGCATACGTCCTTCATCCGCGTCGGCGGTCTGCTTGCCGACGTGCCCGATCCCTTCTACGAGATGGTCGGCGCGGTCATCAAGACCTTTCCCAAGCTCATCGACGAGCACGAGCTGCTGATCACCAAGAACCCGATCTGGCGGCAGCGAACGATCGGCCTGGGCACGCTGACGCCCGAGGACGCGATGTCCTACGGCGCCACCGGGCCGGTGCTGCGCGGCAGCGGTGTTCCCTACGACCTGCGCAAGGCACAGCCCTACAGCTCGTACGACCACTTCGACTTTGACGTGCCGATCGGTCGCACCGGCGACGTGTACGACCGCTACCTCGTGCGGATGCAGGAGATGCGCAAGTCGCTGAAGATCATCACGCAGGCGTTCGAGAACCTGCCCGACGGACCCGTGAACACGACCGACCGGCGTGTCGCGCTCCCACCTCGCAACGAGCTCAACACCAGCATGGAGTCGCTGATCCACCACTTCAAGCTCGTCACCGAGGGGATGCGCGTCCCTGTCGGCCAGGTCTACCAGGCGGTCGAATCGCCCCGCGGCGAGCTCGGCTTCTACCTCGTGAGCGATGGGACCAACCGTCCCTACCGCTGCAAGGTCCGCGCCCCATCCTTCAGCAACCTCAGCGCCCTGCCGCACATGGTCAGAGGCGAGCTCATCGCCGACGTGGTGGCGGTGATCGGGTCCATCGACATCGTCCTCGGGGACGTCGACAGATGACATTGCAGGAGGCGACGCGGACCGCGATCGAGCGTGCCCGCGACCGCTATCCCCTCGCGCGCAGCGCGATTCTCCCGGCACTCTGGGCAGCCCAGCACGAGCAGGGTCTCATCACCCCCGACGCCATGAGCGAGATCGCCGGCATCCTCCGGGTCACCCCCAGTGAGGTCGAGGCCGTCTCCACCTTCTATTCCATGTACTTCCAGCGCCCCCACGGCCGCCACGAGGTCATCGTCTGCATCAACGTCAGCTGCGCCCTCCGCGGCGCCGACGAGATCGTCGACCACCTGGAGCGATCCCTCGCCTGCGCAAGCGGTGAGACGACGGCAGACGGCGCATTCACCTGGTCAAGCACCGTCGAGTGCCTCGGCGGCTGCGGCGGCGCCCCAACGATGCAGGTAGACCACCACTTTGAAGAGAACCTCTCCCCGGAGAGGGTCGATGCGATCCTCGGAGCCCTGCGAGCGGCGCCGACCCCGCACGAAGGACCAGCAGTCGAGGCGGGTGGCTCCGCGGGGGGAAGCGCCGGCGCGCAAAAAGCGCGACGGCGAGGGGTACCCGCGGAGACAGGACCCGCCCCCTCTGAGCCCACCAGTGCGGCATCGGAGACGCCGACCACAGATGCGAAGCCAAGAACGCGACGCCCGCGTAAGGCTCCTCAGTAGGATGCAGCGGCCGATGGGTACCAACTGCGCCGTGCGAGATCAGCACTGATGGGCGAGTACAAGCTGTTGACGAAGGATTTCGGCGCGGCTGATCTCCAGACGCTGAAGGGGTACGAGAAGGTCGGTGGGTACCAGGGCCTGCGGGACGCGTTCAAGAAGTTCACGCCCGAGACGCTGATGGCCGAGGTGAAGACGTCCAATATTCGCGGGAGGGGAGGCGCGGGATTCCCGACCGGGATGAAGTGGTCATTCCTTCCCAAGGACGTGTTCCCGCGCTATCTCTGTTGCAACGCTGACGAGTCGGAACCGGGGTGTTTCAAGGACCGGTACTTGATCGACGAGAGCCCGCATCAGCTTATCGAGGGACTGCTGATCGCGTCGTACGCGCTGCAGGTGAACACCTCATTCATCTACATCCGCGGGGAGTATCACGACCAGCGACTTCTGCTCGAGCGTGCTGTCGAGGAGGCTCGCGCCGGCGGATACATCGGCAAGAACATTCTCGGCAGCGGTTTCGATTGCGACGTCATCGTGCACGGCGGTGCCGGCGCATACATCTGCGGCGAGGAGACGGCGCTCATCGAATCGCTCGAGGGGCTTCGCGGCCAGCCGAGGCTCAAGCCGCCGTTCCCGGCGATCAAGGGCCTCTACGGGCAGCCGACGGTTGTGAACAACGTCGAGACGCTCTGCAACATGCCCCACATCGTGCAGCGGGGAGGCGAGTGGTTCAAGGGGCTCGGTACCGAAAAGAGTGCTGGGACAAGGGTTTTCTGCTGCAGCGGGCACATCGAGCGCCCGGGCAACTATGAGATGCAACTCGGCACGCCGATTCGCGAGCTCCTCGAGGAGGAGTGCGGCGGGATGTGGCGAGGCCGCACGCTCAAGGCGTTCCAGCCCGGTGGTGGATCGATGCAGGTGCTGCTGCCGCAGCATCTCGATCTGCCGCTGGACATGAACGCCGTGCAGGAGGCGGGATCATCGCTCGGCGCCGGCGCGATGATCTTCATGGACGAGACGACATGTCTCGTCGACGTATCGATGCGCCTGGTCGATTTCTACCGCCACGAGTTGTGTGGCAAGTGCGTGCCGTGTCGCGAAGGGACGTACTTCGAGTTGGAGCTGATGCACCGGCTCGAGGCGGGTCTTGCAACACATGCCGAGCTCGCCAGTCTCACCGACATCTGCTCGAACATGGACGGGCGCTGCTTCTGCCCGCTCGGCGATACCGCCACATGGTTTGTGATGTCGGCGTACAAGTACTTCCGCGATGAGTTCGAAGCCCACTGCGGAGCCGGTCGCTGCCCGGTGAGGGCGCAGGCCACGGCTCTGGTGGCGTGACCGCGGTGGCGGAGACGGGAACGCCGCCCGAGCAGCCGGACGACGGCCGCGTCGGCATCAGCATCGACGGCAAGGAGCTGCGCGTTCCCAAGGGAACGCTGGTGCTCGACGCCGCCACCGAGGCGGGCATCCACATCCCGATCTACTGCGCCCATCCCAAGATGGACCCGGTCGCCGTGTGCCGCATGTGCCTCGTCAACATCGAGAAGTTCCCGAAGCCACAACCCGCGTGCGCGACCGTGGCCGGTGACGGCATGGTCGTGCGCACCAACCTTCCCGAGGTCACCAAGCTCCGCGAAGGGATGCTGGAGTTCCTGCTCCTCAACCACCCGCTCGACTGCCCGGTCTGCGATCGAGGCGGCGAGTGCGACCTCCAGGACTTCACCTTCCGCTACGGCCCGGGAATCTCGCGGTTTCCCATCACCGAGAAGGTCCACTTCAAGAAGGCAATCCCGCTCTCGGAGAACATCGAGCTCGACCAGGAGCGCTGCATCCTCTGCTGGCGGTGCGTCCGCTATTACGACGAGATCACCGGCGAGAAGGAGATCGTGCTGCAGCAGCGCGGCGTCGACACGCTCGTCACGACCTTTGACAACCGGCAGCTGGAGTCGAAGTTCCAGGGCAACCTCCCGGAGGTCTGCCCGGTGGGAGCGCTCACCCACCGCAAGTACCGCTTCGTCTCGCGTCCGTGGGATCTGCAGCGGACCGCGAGCATCTGCCCCGAGTGCTCATACGGCTGCAACATCAATGTCGACAGCCGCGACTTCGAGGTTCGCCGGTTCGCGTCACGCGACAATCCGCTGGTCGACGACATGTGGCTCTGCGACCGCGGCCGGTACAGCTTCGACCGTTGGAACAGTTCGGAACGGGTCCGGCGTCCGGTGGTGCGGAGTGACGACGAGCCTCGTGATGTGTCGGTCCCCGAGGCGATCACCCAGGCCGCGCGCCGTCTTCGTGAGATCGCCGACGAATACGGTGCCGCGTCCATCGGCGTGCTCGGGTCCAGTGCCAGCACCAACGAGGAGCTTTTCCTGCTCGAGAGGATTGCCCGGCAGGTGCTCGGCACGCCGCACGTCGACCATCAGCTCGAAGCGTTCGAAGGCCTGTCAGCCGCGGAGCACCAGCTCGGCATCGCGGAGATCGAGGACTGCGACACGCTCGTTGTGCTCGGAGCGGAGCCGGAGGAGCAGGCGCCGGTGCTCACGCTCCGGCTGTACAAGGCAGAGCGCAAGAAGAACGCGCGCGTCATTCGCCTGAGCAGCGACGCCTCAGCCGCTGAAGCGGCAGCCGCTGTTGCCGGCGCCTCGCGGATCGGGCTCATCGCCGACGAGACCAATCGCGCGCACGCCGCGGAGCTCGCCACAGCGCTCGCTGCGGCCGGTTCGGTGCGCCGTCTCACGATCACCCGCGGTATCAACGGGCGCGGCGCCAAGGATCTCGGACTGCTTCCCAACTTCGGACCCGCCTACGGTTCGGTGACTGAGCAGGGCAAGAACGGCCGCCAGATCCTTGAGGGGCTGGCCGCGGGCGAGATGCGCGGGCTGCTGATGCTCGGTCCCAATCCCGCACTCGAAGCCGCCGGCGACCTGCTCGAGCGCGCTGTGCGCAAGGCGGCGTGCGTGGTGGCGTTCGACACGCGGCCGGGCGTCGTGTCCCGGTACGCGACGGTGCTCATCCCTGGCCACTCGATCTTCGAGAAAGCGGGTAGCGTCACCAATGTCGAGGGACGCGTGCAGCGAATCCGCGCGGGCCTGCCGCCGGCTTCCGCAACCCCGACGGAGACGCGCGTGCTCACCACGCTTGCGGCCGAGATGGGAGCGGTTGGCTGGGGATCGGGCGATCCGCTGGCGGTCAATCGCCTGCTCCGCGATGAGGTTCCGGCCTACGGACGCGCGGGCAACGGCGGACGTGCGCTTTTCACCGCAGAGGTGGTCGCGTGATCGGACCGGACGATCTCTGGTGGGTGCTGCTCATCAAATGCGGTGTGCTGGTCGTGTTCCTGCTGACCGCCTTTGCGTATCTGACCCTCGCGGAACGCAAGGTCTCGGCACGCATCCAGCTGCGCTATGGCCCCAACCGGGTCGGTCCATTCGGCATGTTGCAGCCGGCCGCGGACGGATTGAAGCTCTTCTTCAAGGAGAACGTCGCGCCCGCACAGCGCGACAAGGTGCTCTACCTGGTCGGTCCGAGCCTCGCCGGCGGTGCGGCGCTGCTCGCCTATGCGGTGATCCCGTGGGGCACCAACAACTGGTTCGGGCACGAGTTCCACTGGGACATCGCCCATATCAATGTCGGGCTGCTCTTCATCCTCGGGATCACGTCACTCGGCGTGTACTCGTTGTTCCTGGGCGGCTTCGCCTCCAACAGCAAGTACTCGTTGCTCGGAGGTCTGCGCTCGTCGGCGCAGCTCATCTCCTATGAGATGGCCGTGTCATTCGCGCTCATCGGGGTCGTGATCCTTTCGGGGTCGCTCGACCTGGAGAAGATCGTCGGCTCGCAACAGGGACTGTGGTTCATCGTGCTGCAGCCGCTCGCGTTCATCCTGTACTTCACGGCCGCGTTCGCCGAGACCAACCGGCTGCCCTTCGACCTCCCGGAGGCCGAGACCGAGCTGATCGCCGGATATCACACCGAATATTCGGCGATGCGCTTCGGCCTGTACTTCCTCGGCGAGTACATCAACATGGTCACGGTCTGCTCGATCGCCACCGCGCTGTTCCTCGGTGGTTGGCTGCCGCTGCTGCCGTTCCATCCGTTCGACTGGATCCCCGGACCGATCTGGTTCCTCGGCAAGGTGGGAATCCTTCTCTTCGTCATGATCTGGGTGCGCTGGACGCTCCCGCGCCTGCGCTACGACCGGCTCATGAACTTCGGCTGGAAGGTGCTCCTCCCACTCGGCCTCATCAACATCGTCATCACCGGCGCGGTCGTCGCGCTCCGGGCATAGGCGTGGCGAGGGTGAGGCGATGATCAAGGAGATTGCGAAGGGACTCGCATTCACGCTCAAGAGGATGGGGACGCACCCCATCACGGTCCAGTGGCCGGAGGAGCAGAAGCCGGTTTCGCCGCGTCATCGCGGGCGGCACATCCTGCACCGGTACGACAACGGACTCGAGCGGTGCATCGGCTGCGAGCTCTGCGCCGCAGCGTGCCCGGTGGGCTGCATCTACGTGCTCGCAGCCGAGAACGACCCCAAGGCGCCGATCTCGCCCGGCGAGCGTTACGCCGAGCGTTACGAGATCAACCTGATGCGCTGCATCTACTGCGGCTATTGCGCCGAGGCGTGCCCGACCGAGGCGATCACGCTCGGTCCCCGGTTCGAGCTCGCCGACTATCGCCGCGAGCGAACCGTGGTCACCAAGGCCGAGCTGCTCGAGTCGTGGCCAGGGTTCGCGCAAGCGCAGCGTCCTGCGAGCCCGGTCGGTGCGGGAGCGGACCAGACCGGCCGTGAGGATCTCGAACCAGGCGTCCGACCGCGCGCCGCATGGGCCGCGCAGGAGCGCACGCTCGACACCGAAACCGCGCCGCTTCCAGGGGAGCTTGGCGTTCCCGTCGACGTGCCGACGGTCATCGAACCCCGACCTGGCCAGAAGCGGTGACCGTTCTCTTCGCCATCGTGATCGCACTTGCCGCCGCGAGCTCGCTCGGCGTGGTGCTCTCGCGACAGACGATGTATTCGGCGCTGAGCCTGGTGCTCACGGTCGGGATGCTCGCGGTGCTGTTTCTGCTCCTGAACGCGCAGTTCCTCTTCGCCGCGCAGCTGATCATCTATGCCGGTGCCGTGATGGTCCTCTTCGTCTTCATCGTGGCGCTGCTGAGCCCTGATGAAGAGGATCGCCCCACGCTCGACGTGCGCGCCGTCATCGGCATCCTCGGGGTGATCCTGGTGACGGGGCTGGTCTTCGTCGCGGCTCGCAATGGCATCACGTACAACACCAACGGATTCCACGGCGTCGCGGTGGGCAGCGCCAGCAACCCATATCACACGTTCAGCTTTCCACCCAACGCGGTGGACAACGCCGGTAACGTGCAGACGGTCGCCGGGCAGTTGTTCACCAACTATCTCCTGCCCTTCGAGATCACCTCGATGCTCCTGCTGGTTGCGGCCATCGGCGCTGTCTACCTGACCAGGCGCTCGAGCTCGTGACGGAGCATCACGGATGCTGAATCCGAACCTGTTTCCGTACCTGCTCGGCCTCGCGGCATTTCTCTTCACGGTTGGCGCCATGGGCGTGCTGATCCGGCGCAACCCGATCGTCGTGTTCATGTCCATCGAGCTCATGCTCAACGCTGCCAACGTGGCGCTGGTCGCGTACGGCAGGTTCCTCAACAGTGAGGAAGGGCAGATCTTCGCATTCATGGTGATCGTCGTCGCCGCCGCCGAAGTTGTGGTGGGGCTGGCCTTGATCACGCAGATCTTCCGGCTCGGCCGCGAGCTCGATGTCGACGATCTCAGCGAGATGAAGGAATGAGCGTCAACAGCGCGTCGACGCTGGTCATGCTCGTCCTGGGATTCCCGTTGCTGGGCGCCGCGCTCAACGGCTTCCTGGGCCCCGTGCTGGGCCGGCGATTCGTCAACATCGCGGGGACGGTCTCGATCTTCGCGGCATTCGTCATCTCGTGCCTCGTGCTCGCCAATGTCGTCGGCGCACCTGCAGGGCACGCCTCCATCACCATCCGTCTCTGGGACTGGATCAACCTCGGCGGCGGCACCAACCTCTCGGTTGGCATGGACTTCACCCTCGATGCCCTGAGCGCGCTGATGCTCATGGTGATCACCGGGGTCGGCTTCCTGATCCATGTGTACAGCGTCGGCTACATGGAGCACGACCCCGGGTTCGCCCGCTTCTTCAGCTACATGAACTTCTTCATCTTCTCGATGTTGACGCTCGTGCTCGCCGCCGACCTCGTCATCCTGATCATCGGCTGGGCGCTGGTCGCATTGAGCAGCTACCTGTTGATCGGCTTCTGGTACGACCGGCCGTCGGCCGTCCTCGCCGCGCGCAAAGCGTTCATCACGCAGGTGATCGGCGACGTGGCGCTGGTGATCGCGGCATTCCTCATCGTGCTCAACACTCACACGCTCAGCCTTCCCAACATCTTCGCGCGCACCCAGGCGTTTCCCGCGGGCGGCGCGCTGATCACCGGGATCTGTGTGCTGCTTGCTATCGGCGCGTTCGCCAAAAGCGCGCAGTTCCCGCTGCACACGTGGCTCCCGGATGCGATGGAGGGTCCAACACCGGTGTCGGCGCTGATCCATGCCGCGACGATGGTGACCGCGGGCGTGTATCTCATCGCTCGCTTCCACGTGCTGTTCAACCTGGCTCCGGTCGCGGAAGGGCTGGTTGCCTGTGTCGGCATGGGGACCGCGGTGATGGCCGGCATCATCGCGCTCTCGCAGATCGATATCAAACGCGTGATCGCCTATTCCACGATGTCGCAGATCGGTCTGATGATCTACGCGGTGGGCATCGGCGCGTACTCCGCCGGCATGTTCCACTTCGCGATGCACGCGGTGTTCAAGGCGCTCCTCTTCATGGCCGCGGGTAACGTGATCCATGAGCTCCACGACGAGCAGGACATCCGCCTCATGGGCGGTCTGCACGCGCGAATGCGGTGGACTCACCTGGCGTTCGGCGCCGGGTCACTCGCGCTCGCCGGGTTCTTCCTGTTCTCGGGTTGGTTCAGCAAGGAGGATCTGCTCGGTTTCGGCACCGTGTCCGGCCCTGGCGCGGCGCCGTGGATCCTCTACGCCGTCGGCGCCGGAGTCAACGTGCTCACCGGTCTCTACGCGTTCCGGCTCTATTTCACGGTCTTCCAGGGTGAGCCGCAGACCGCGCGCGGATTCGGTGTCAAGGATCCCGGGTACGCGATGCTCATCCCGGTGGTCATCCTGGGTGTGCTCTCGGTCATCGTCGCGTGGCCGCTCCAGTTCCCACTCCCCAACACACTCCACGTTTTCAGCGACTTCCTCGCTCCCGTCTTTGCGGGTGCCCAGTCACCGTTGCTCCACGATCCTTCTTTTGGTCTCGCGCTCGTGGGGCTGGTCATCGGCACTGCAACGAGTCTCATCGGCATCGAACTCGCGATGCGTCTCTGGTACGACCACCGACCCGATCCGCAGGTGGTGCTCTCGCGATTGCCGCGGGTCATCCCGCTGCTGTCGTACAACAAGTTCTACTTCGACGAGATCTACGACCGCACCCTCGTGCAGCCGGTGAAAGCCGTTGCGCGCACGGCGCGGCGTGTCGTGGAACCGGACATCATGGATGGCTGGGTCGAGGGCATCGGCGATCTGCTCCGCGGATTCAGCCTCGACCTGCGCACCGTGCAGACCGGCATGATCCGTGACTACGCATCGATCTTCACGGTGTTCGCCGTGGTGCTCGTGGTCGTGTGGGTGTTCATCGCGCGATGAACCACATCCCCTGGCTCACCCTGCTGATCGTCATCCCCGCCGGGGCGGCGATCCTGCTCCAGCTGGTCCCGCGCCGGCTGACGGGGGCCATCAAGGGATTCACCATCGCCGCGACGCTGGCCGTCGCGGTCATCGTGACCCTGCTCCTGCTCTGGATGCCCGGCAACAAGGCGACCGGCGGGCCGCTGCCGCTGCACTTCGAGGAGACGCACGCCTGGCTGCCGGCCATCAATGCCACCTATCACCTGGGTATCGACGGCATCTCGGCGTGGTTGCTCGCGCTCAATGCCGGCGTGTTCGTGCTCGGCGCGCTGGCGATCTCGCGGAAGTCCACCGACCGGCTGCGCTTCTACTGCACGCTGGTCCTGCTCACCGAGGCGGCCACGACCGGTGTGCTCCTCTCTATCGACCTGCTGCTCTTCTACATGTTCTGGGAAGGCATGCTCGTCCCCCTCTACGTCCTCCTCAGCAACTGGGGCGGCGAGAAGCGTGGCCCGGCGACGCTCAAGTTCATCATCTACACGGTCGCCGGCAGCCTGCTGATGCTGGTCGCGATCATCTATCTCTACGTGCAGTCGCCGTCGGGATCGTTCGACCTGGAAAGCATCCTGGCCTCGCCGATCACCTCGGGCTCGGCAATCGTCATCCCGATCATCCACCTGACCACGTTCACGCCCAAAGAGCTTGCATTCATCTGCTTCGCGCTCGCCTTTGCCATCAAGATCCCGATCGTGCCGCTGCACACATGGCTGCCCGATCTCTACGAGGCATGCCCGTCGGCCGTGCTGGTGTTCTTCGCCGGCATCGTGAGCAAGCTCGGCGCGTATGGCTTCATCCGCTTCGCGCTGACGCTCTTCCCCGCGGAGGTGGAGAAGTACCGGTTCGTGCTTGCCGGATTCGCCGTGCTCAGCATCATCTACGGAGCGCTGATGGCCCTGTCGGAACGCGACCTCAAGCGCATCGTCGCCTACGCGAGCATCAGCCACCTCGGCTTCATCGCGCTCGGGATCTTCTCGCTGACCAATAACGGCATCAACGGCGCGGTGATCCAGATGGTCAACCACGGCATCATCATCGGCGCGCTGTTCCTGATCGTCGGCTTCGTTGAAGCACGCACCGGAACACGCGACCTCGGCGAGCTGTCCGGGCTGCAGCGCCGGATGCCCTGGCTGTATTTCTTCTTCCTGATCGCGACCCTGGCGGGTCTCGGCATGCCCGGCATGAACAGCTTCGTCGGCGAGTTCACCATCATGCTCGGTGCCTTCCAGCTCAACTGGGTGTACGCCGTGCTCGCGGGCGGTGGTGTCATCCTCGCCGCCTGGTACATGCTCCGCCTCCACCAGGGCCTGATGCACGACCCGCTCAAGCCGCGAGCCGAAGGCGTGCATGACCTGCGCCTCGGGGAGGGGCTGCTGCTCGTACCGCTGGTCGCCTTGATGATCTTCATCGGGCTGTATCCCAAACCCATCACCGATGTCTCCAAGGGATCGGTGAGCACCACGGTGAGCCTCATCCAGCCGGCGGCAACAGCACCGGGGACGCAGTGATGCTGATTGCGGCGTCGCCCGTTCCGCTGTCGTTCCCGGGTGGGCGTGACCTTGTCGGGATCCTTCCCGAGCTCGTCCTCGGCGGAGCCTTCCTGCTGCTGATGCTGCTCGACCTGGTGATCCCGGCATCGAAGCGCACGTGGCTCGCGGGCTTTGCCCTGCTGGGACTCGCCGCGACGTTCGGGGTCGTGATCTGGGCGTGGTTCGATGCGAACCCCGGCCGCCTCGTGTACTCCGGTTCATTCGCGTACGACCGATTCGGGCTGTTCGTCGACGCCATCCTGCTGGTGAGCGCAGGGCTCGTGGTCATGATCAGCCCCAACTACCTCAACCGCCGCGGCATCCACTACGGCGAGTACTACGCGCTCATCCTCGCGGCGACCATCGGGATGATGCTGCTCGCCGGCGCGACGAGCCTCATGGTCATCTTCCTGGCCATCGAGCTGCTGTCGCTGGCGCTGTATGTGCTCAGCGGCTTCTCGCGCCACGAGGAGCGCTCACAGGAGGCGGCGCTGAAATACCTGCTGCTGGGTGGCTTCGCCTCGGGCTTCCTGCTGTTCGGCATGGCGCTGATCTACGGCGAGACCGGGCACACGCAGTTGGCGCAGATCGCCGCGGCGATCCAGAGCCAGACCACGATCAGCGTGGATCCGCTGCTGCTCGCCGGGGTGCTGCTGCTCTTCATCGGCTTCGCGTTCAAGGTGTCGGCGGCGCCGTTCCACTCGTGGACTCCGGACGTGTACCAGGGCGCGCCGACGTCGGTCACCACGTTCATGAGCGTCACCACCAAGGTCGCCGCGTTCGCCGCCCTCGTTCGCGTCTTCACGTACACGTTCGACGGTGGCGGCACGCATTTCTATCAGCACTGGGAGCCCGTGGTGGCGCTGGTGGCGATCACATCGATGGTGGTCGGCAACATCGCCGCCCTGACCCAGACGAGCGTCAAGCGAATGCTCGCCTATTCGGGTATCGCCCAGGCCGGGTACATCCTCATCGGCGTTGCGGTTGGTCCTGTCCTGCTGCCGTCCGGACAGACGAGCACGTTCGGGACGATCGGGGTTCTCTACTACCTGGCCGCGTACGCGGTGAGCAACATCGGCGCCTTTGCAGTGATCACCATCATGGCCGGGCGCGGCGAGGATCTCGACAGCTATTCCGGCTTGCGCGGGCTCGCGCACCGGCGACCCTTCGTCGCCGCGAGCATGGCGCTCTTCCTGTTCTCGCTCGGTGGCTTTCCGCCCACGGCCGGCTTCTTCGGCAAGTTCCTCGTCTTCACAGCGGCCATCAACGCGGGCCAGGTCCCGCTCGCCCTGTGGGGCATCGCGACCAGCGTGGTGTCGGCGGCCTACTACCTTCGCGTCGGCCTGCTGATGTACCAGCGCCCCGAGCCCGGAGCCGAGGAATACCGCTGGTCGCGCACCGGGTTCGCCGGCAGCGCAGTCCTGGTTGCCACCACCGCCGGAACGCTGATCCTTGGAGTCATGATCGTGCTCGTCTACACGGCGGCGACCGCGTCGTTGAAAGGATTGATCGTGTGAACGACGAGCTGCTCAAGCAATTTGTCGAGGTCGTGGGCGCTGAAGGCGTCAGCGGGGACGTGGTCAGCCCGTCTGATGAGGCAACCCTCGTGCTCGTCGCACACCTGTGCCACCAGCACGGCGTGCCGATCAGCGTTACGAGCAGCCCACCCGCAACCCCGGGCGGCAGTCCGGAGCGAGGCGGGATCATCCTGAGCGTCCACCGCCTGGCCGACATCCAGGTTGCCGCTGCGGGGCTCACGGTTCGTGCGGGAGCAGGTGCGACGGTCGCCAGGGTTCGGTCCGCGGTGGCCGACGCCAAGCTGGTGGTCGTCGGGCTCGACGCGGAGACGGGCTCGGCCCATGTCGGCACGCTGGTGGCCCGGGGTGAGGTCGCCCGCCGCTCGCTCGCCGGCGTCGAGGCGGTCCTCTCCAACGGCGACGCCGTCAGGGCGGGGGGAGCCGCGCTCAAGGACGTCGTCGGCTACGACCTCATCGCGGTGCTCCTCGGCAGCGCCGGTCGCCTGGCGGTCATCTCGGCTGTGACCTTCCGTCTGGAGCCGGCCGCGGCGCGCACCGCGACGTCGAAGCCTGCGGGGGCGCGAACGTGGCAGCCGGGCCTGGCCGGCGCCTTCGACCCCAAGGGCTTACTGCGCTCAGGCGCATCGCGGTGAGGGGGAAGGTCAGGGAGGTCGTTGGGAAGTCCTGGCACGAGTACACGCGGATGCGGACCGCGATCTTCCTGCTCCTCGGCATCCTGGTCATCGTCCTCATCGGCTCGTTCGTTCCCCAGCAGAACACCTCTGACCCTACCAAGGTCGAGGCGTTCATCACCGCGTGGCCGAACCTCAACGTGCTGTTCGCGGACCTCCAGTTGCCGCTCACGCAGGTGTTCGTCTCACCCGTGTTCTACGTGCTGCTCGGGCTGCTCTACGTGTCCCTCGGATGGTGCGTGATCCGCCGAGCGCGAGCGCTGATCATGCGCACGCTGCACGGCTACAAGCGCACGCCGCAGTACTGGGGTGAGTGGGGATCCTGGCTGTTCCACAGCTCGTTCTTCCTCCTGCTCGTGGCGGTGATCTGGGGTAAGGCAACCGGGTACCAGGGGCTGGTCACGCTCACGCAGGGCCAGGAGTTCACGAACACGCCCGCGGGGTACGACACCCTGCAGCAGGGACTGCTCTTCAATGGGAACTACGCGCCGTTCACGCTGAAGCTCAACAGCTTCGAGGCGACCTACGCACCCAACGGCGAGGCCAGCAATTACGTCAGCAACGTGAGCGTCTTCGACCACGGCAGGAAGGTCGAGACCAAGAACATCCTGGTCAACGATTTCCTCAGCGTCGACAACGTCAATGTCTACCAGCAGGACTACGGGTGGGCGCCGACGATCGTCGTCAAGAACCCCGCCGGCCAGACCGTGTACGACGGGGCCATCCAGTTCTTCGACGACTCGAACAACGTCGGCAACAAGGCGCTTGCTGACGGCGTCCTCAAGGTGCCGGACTTCGACTACAAGATCGCCGGTGCGTCACAGGCGATACAGCTCGGCGCCAAGATGTCGTTCTTCCCCGATGCGACGGTGCTCCAGTCGGTGAGCGGCACCGGCGCGATCAACCCAAGCGCCATCCAGTACGGACCGGGCGGCGTCGCGCCACGCAACCCGGTGATCGAGATGCAGCTGTACGTCGGCAACCTCGGGCTCAACAGCGGAGCACCCCAGAACGTGAATCAGCTCAACACCGCCGCGATGACGCCATATTTCAGCGGCGCGCAGGTGATCCCGATCACCCTCGGCCAGACGTTGCCGCTCCCCATTGACACCAAGAACGGCAAGAGCGTCGACTTCACGATCTCATTCCCATCGGTGACCCAGTACTCGCTCTTCCAGGTCAACGACGATCAGGGGGTGCTCCTCATCTACACCGCGTTCATCCTGATCATGACCGGGCTGCTCACGAAGCTCTACCTGCGGCCCTACCTCGAGCGTCGCCAGCGCAAGCGGCGCCAGCCCATCACCCTCGATCGCCGTTGGTCGGCGGACTCGAGCGGGGAGCCTCAGGCACCCGAGCGAGAACCGGCCTCCGTCTGATCGGCTTCGGGCGCGAGCTCCGCGATCCGAGCGGGGGAGAGGTACGTGAGACGGCGCAGCGCTTCCCCCGCATAGTCGAGTTGGAGGAGCCCACCCTTGGCACACTGGAGCCGGTGCAGCGCGTAACGGGGACGGCGCTGCTCGGTGACCCAGAATCCCTGGATGGGATCGCCGTGACTGACGCAGATGCCGCCCTCGCCGGGATGATCCGCGAGCAGGCGCATGAGCGGCCGGCGAACGCGGGCGGCCAGCCCGGCGACGCTCTCGTCATTGGGAAGCAGCCCCGGCCAGATCATGTGGATGAGCCAGAGCGGGCGGCGCCACGGGACCTGCTTCGGTGGGACGCCCTGAAGGTAGAGGCCGAAGCGCGTCTCGATCAGGTCGTCGGTGTACGTGATGGGCACCGAATCCAGGTACGACGCGATGATCTCGGACGTCTGCCGGGCGCGCTCGAGCGGGCTCGAGTAGATCTGCCGGGCCCTCGTGCCGGCGAAGTACCGGCCCAGCGCATGCGCCTGCCTGACGCCCTTCTCACTGAGCGGAAAATCGGGAAGGTGACCATAGAGGACGCCCTTGGGATTGCGAACGTCGCAGTGGCGAACCAGGTGGAGGCGGGTCGAGGGTGGGGCTTCGTTCAAATGTGTCTTCACAATAGGCGGTTGCCGCGCGCGGCTCGCGACCGAACCGCTTCTCGATGATCGCGCGTACGACGATATGACGATGTCCGAGATCCCGGCACGCACGAAGCGCAACCTCTCCATCATTCTGCCGATCGCGCTCTACGTGCTGCTGCGCATCCCGTCGCTCATCGAACCGCAGTGGTACCAGGACGAGGCAGGGTACGCGTCCACGGCGTGGCTCACGCACCTCGGCTACGGGCTCTACGTGAACGCGTGGAACAATAAGCCCCCGCTGCTCTTCGGCATCTACGGATTGAGCCAGCTGCTCTTCGGGTCAGGCGAGGCGGGTCTGCACGTTCTGTCGATCCTGAGCGGGCTCGCCGCCATCGTCGCCGCAGTCCTGGGCATGTCCAGGATCTTCTCCGCCCGCGCGGCGCTGTGGGCAGGCCTCGCGATTGCGGTGATCATCGGCTCGCCGATGCTGGATGGCAATCTGGCGCTTCCCGAAAGCCTCCTGATCGGCCCGGTGACCGTTGGCGTTGTGTGGTTCCTGTGCTCGTGCACCGGCGCAGCGGTGGGAAGGCCGCGGTCGCTCACGCTGGTGGCGATCGGCGTGCTGCTTGCGTGTGGCTTCCTCATCCAGCAGACGGCCCTCGCCGACTTCGCGTCGATCATGCTCTGGTGCCTCGTCCGTCGCAACTGGCGGACGCTGCTCACGATCGCCGGAGCCTTCGCCGTCACGGTAGCAGTCGTGGTCGTTCCCTTCGTGGTGGCGTCCGGCGCGCACAACGTCTGGTTCGCGCTCGTGACGTCGTACGTCGATTATCTCGATGACGGCCTCCATGCCCGTATCGCCGCCTACGTCTTTCGCGTGAGCCTCGTGCTCGCCATGGTCGTCGCAGCCTGGTTCTTCCGAAAATCGGCCGATGATCGTGTCGAGCTCGTGCGCATCTGGGCCACCGCGTTGCTCTTCACCGCGATCGCGGCTGGATACTCGTATGAGCACTTCCTGCTGCCCGTGATGATCCCGGTGGTGATGCTCGCCACCGGCCTGCTGTCGCGGCATCGCGACCGTCTGGTGCAACGCGTGTTGAAGCCGCGCATGATCCTCGCCACCGCGGTCTTCGCGGCGGTCGCATCCACCGGGTGGTCGCTCTTCGCGGCGGGATATCGATCATCCTCCTGGAGCCTGGGGTACTACGTCAACGCCGCCGAGTACGTATCAGGGTCGATCTCGATGCTCCAGTACGACACGTATTTCGGTGCGCTGAACTACGGTGAGCACCAGGCGGAGCAATGGATCCAGAGCCACAACCTGGTCGGCGCCACAGCGATGCTGTGGACGAACCTGGCCTGGCCGCTCGTCGATGACCAGCTCGTCCCACCAACTCGGAGTGGTCCGTTGTACGTCACCCTCGCACTCGAGCACGGCACCTCCGGCATCCTGTCAAGGATGAACGCTGCGCCGCCGAAGCTGATCCTCGTGACGCCGCCGAGCATCGAGAACCTGAGCGATGTCCGGACCTTCATCGCCGCCCACACGTACACGGAGGTCATGGACGCGCACGGTGTGGAGCTGTGGCTCCGTTCAGGCGGCTGACGTCCGCCGCGTGTGTCGGTGCGCCGCGCCCTGGATCGCCGGCGGCAAACGCGAGCGCTCGATGTAGATGGTGTCCGGACCATCGTGGTACACGGCGACGTAATACAGCGCGATCACCGGGAGGATGCTCGTGCGCTGCACCACGCTCGGCGCGTTGAGGACGATGACGACCGGCCGGTGTCGTGCGACGTACGGGCCGATGTTGCCGCGCTCGCCGAGGAGCACGTCATCGTTGAACAGACCGACGGTGGGCAGCACGGTGTGGAGCGGTGTCAACAGGTAGATCCATTCGTCGGCGACATTCCACACGACCGCTGACGAGTTCGCGTAGTGGTGCGCCTTGAGCCAGCGGGTGATCGCCTGGTCGGCGACGATGTTGCCCGAGAAACCGTTCTGCCACTGGCTGCGCTCCGTGCTGCTCACCAGGCTCGCGTATCCGTTGGAGTAGTAGGTGGAGAGGCTTCGCCCGTTGATCCAGAACGAACCCGCGTAGGACCCTTCGGCAGCGGCGATGACAACACCGAGGGTCATCAGCGCCGACCCGACCCAGAGCCGCGGTTGCACCTCGGGGATGAGCACCCTCCATCGGTCCCAGGGGGTCGCACCCAACGCCGCGCAGACCCACGGGATCGCGGGCAGCAGCAGGTGCGGGTAGGGAAAGTGCGCCGCTCCGGCGACGCTCAGGTCGACCCCCGCCAGCACCCACAGCATCCAGAACGGGTTGCGGGTGCGATGCGCGATCAGCGCTCCCCCCACCACGACCGCGAGAACGCCCACGGCAATGCCCGCAAAGTGGAGCACGCGCGTGATCGCGCTGTGCGGGAGTGCGTTGTGGACGTAGACGCTCGTGTAGAAGCCGACGACGGCGAACCACGTGGCACCGATGCCTGATGCGACGACCGTCGGCACCAACCAGAGCAACGTCACGGCCAGTCCCGTCCCGACGAATCGCACGAAGTCCAGCCAGCGGCCGGGACGGGCGATCAGCAGGATGACGGCGATGACGAGGACGTCCGCGATAACGGTCTGCTGCATGCCCAGGGCGATCGATGCGAGGAAACCCGCGAGGTAGGGCGCCCAGCGATGCCGGGACGCCCACCACGGCGATGCGATGCTGACGAGCATGAGCATGCCCGCCCAGGTCATCGGGCCGATCAACGCCGCCTCCGGCAGGAACAACTCCGAATCGAAGATCGGTGGCCCGATGATCAGCGCGGCGAGGACGCACGCGATTCCGGAGCGGCGCCGCGAACCCGTGAGCTTCGCCACGCCCCAGCCAACCGCGAGCACCGCCGCGATCGCCATGACGAACGGGACCAGGTGAATCGCCGCCTCCGAGTATCCGAGGAAGTGGGTGACGGTCCCGTAGATCCAGTACTGGACGGGCGGCTTGTTGTCCCACGCTCCCGGCGACCTGTACAGATCACCGCCACCGAAGACGGTGCGTCCGACGTATGCATACGTGCTCTCGTCGGAGTACCAGTGCGGCTCGAGAAACGCGGGGACACGGAACGCCACGACAAACGCTGCACCCGCCGCCATCCCGGCCCAGGAAGGAGACGTCGCCGCGTTGTCCGGGGCGGAGCCAGGGGAGCCTGTCATCTGCGAATACTGCCTTCCCGCGTGCCGTTTGAACCGACTGGCGCCCCCGGTAGGAGTCGAACCCACGACCATCGAGTTAGAAGCTCGCCGCTCTATCCGCTGAGCTACGGGGGCGCGCCGGGCGAGTGTACCTGCGGCGAATTCATCCGGACCGCCGGCCACCGCGCCATATAATCGCCGAGCCTCCTCTCTGGAGTCTCATGGTGGCCATAGCTCAGCTGGTTAGAGTGCCAGGTTGTGGCCCTGGAGGTCGCGGGTTCGAATCCCGCTGGCCACCCCATTCCCTCTCCTTCGCCACGGTCGCCCCCCGCGACCGGCGACAGGCTCCGGACGCGCCGAACGCTAAACTCCCGGACCATGAATGACGACCGCTGGGACGCCGTCGACGCGTACGCCACTGGCCTGCTCCAACCCGCCGATCCGGTGCTTGAAGCGGCGATCAAGGACAGCGCGGAGCTGCCGAACATCGCGGTCTCGGCCGCGCAGGGGCAGTTCCTGCACGTCCTCGCGCAGGCGATCAACGCCCGCAGGATCCTCGAGATCGGCACGCTCGGGGGGTACAGCGCGATCTGGATGGCGCGAGCGCTCCCGGACGATGGCCGCTTGATCAGCCTCGAGCTCAACCCCCACCACGCGGAGGTGGCCCGGGGCAACATCACGCGCGCCGGGTTGGACGGCAAGGTCGAGATCCGCGTCGGCGCCGCGCTCGACAGCCTTGCGGCGCTCAAGGAATCGGGCGGGGAGCCCTTCGACCTCGTCTTCATCGACGCGGACAAGCGCAACACGCCGGCGTATTTCAGCACCGCCGTCGATCTCTCGCATCCCGGCAGCCTCATCATCGTGGACAACGTCGTGCGCCAGGGCAAGCTGATCGACACCCAGAGCGACGATCCGGACGCCGAGGGCATGCGCCGTCTCGTCGAGCAGATGGGTGCCGACTGCCGCCTCAGTCCGGCCATGATCCAGACCGTCGGCGTCAAAGGCTGGGATGGGTTCGCCTTCGCGTTGGTCCTGGAGTCTTAGACAGGCACCAGCGCGCCGGGCGCTCCGAGCACCGAGGCTGCGCGCCGCGCCGCATCGGTCGCGACGCTGACGGGAACGTCGCCGCCGTGGAGCAGGGTATCGGCATGAGCCAGCCACGACGCGTCGTCCGCCATCGCCGCAAAAGTGCTGTCACCGCCGAGGCGGCACAGGTAGCGCGACGCGATCCAGCCGAGACGGCCGCTCCCGGTATCGGCGGCGAACTGGTTCGCCTGTTCGGCAAGTCGCGCACCGATGGCGAGCGTGGCCATGCGCCGGGCGATGCGGCGCAGCGGCAACTGCCTCGAAGTCGGGGTCGTCGATGCTGTTGAGCGCGCTGAGCTGTCCCTCGATTCGCTGGAGCGCGTCGATGAGGACGCCCCCGAGCGGCGCGACCGGACCTCCGCCTGAGACGGCTTCGGCCCGACGTTCGGTGTCGCCGAGGTAGCCGGTCAGCGCTCCGTGCTCGATGGCCCGCTGCACATCGAGGGCGATCACGTTGCCCGATCCCTCCCAGATCGCGTGCACGTACACGTCGCGAAGCAGGCGCGCATCCGGCCAGTCCTCGATGAACCCGTTGCCGCCGCGCACCTCCATGCCCTCGGTTGCGCAGATGCGGGCGCGTTCGGTGCCCTGCATCTTGAAGAGCGGCGTCAGAAGACGCAGCGCGGCAGCCGCCTCGTGATCGCCCGCGTCCGCCTGGTCGGAGAGCTCCGCGACACCCATCGCCGCGCTGAGCCCGGCGACCGAGTCCACCACGAGCTCTGCGAGGGTGTCGCGCATCAACGGATGCAGGTCGAGGCGGCGCCCGAAGGTCGACCGGCCGCGCGTGTGCGTCAGTGCCTCGAACGCGCTGCGCCGCATTGCCCCTGCTGTCGCGGTGGCGATGCCGACCCGCGTCGCGTTGACCATGTCCATCATCTGGGGCAGGCCGCGCTCGAGCGTGCCCACTTGCCACGCAAACGCGTCCCGCAGACCGACTTCGGCTGACGCCATGGCGTGGGTGCCGAACTTCTCCTTGAGGCGGTGGATGATGAACGTGTTGCGGGTGCCATCCTCGAGCACGCGCGGCATGAGGAAGAGGCCGAGTCCGTGCGGGCCAGATGGCGCGCCTGCCGGGCGCGCGAGCACCAGGATCAGATCACTGTGCGCGCAGCTCGCGAACCACTTCTCGCCCGAGAGGCGCCACGTGCCGTCGCCTGCCGGCGTGGCCGTGCACTCGTTGGCGCCGACGTCCGAGCCCCCGGCCTTCTCGGTGAGGAACATCGCGACGGTGAGGTGATTGCCGGTGTCATCGATGATCCCGGGGACGAAGCGCGCCGCCAGTTCGGGGTCGTTGCGCTCGAGGCAACGAGCAGCCGCGTCCATCATCCCGATGGGGCACCCGGTCACCGCCTGGTCGGACTCGAGGATCACGTACAGCATCGCGGTGACGAGGCTCCGGGATGCGCGATCCGGAAGGCCGCGCCATCCCGGCGCATAGCCGGCGCGGACGGCACCGAATCCGAGCACCGTCGACTCGAGCTCGTGGTACGCAGGATGGAACTCGATCTCGTCGACGCGCTCGCCGCGACCGTTGTACGAACGCAGCACGGGCGGATGGCGATCGGCCGTTCGAGCCAGCGGCTCGATGACCTGCGGGACGAGCACGCCCAGCTCGCGCAGCGCGCCGTCGGCAACCGGCCATGCCGCCTCGCCGACAGTCCAGCGGGTCAGCCAGCGCAGGTGCTCGTCGGGCGAGTACCAGTCGGCGTCATCTCCGGCCGGGATGTGACGCACGCCTGGATCAGACGGCAGCATCGATCCCACCATAGCGCGCGGCGGTCGTCACCACAGACCGCGCGTTTCGAGCACCTGTTTGAGCACGCGCGGCCGGTCGGTCATGATCCCGTCGACGCCGAGATCGAGGAGGCGCTCCATCTCCGCTTCGTCGTCCACGGTCCAGACGTGGACCGGGAGACCGGCGCGATGCGCGGCGTTCACGAACCGCTTGTCGAGGGTCAGCCTGCCCCAGCGCCACGGCACCTGCAGGCAGTCGGCATGGAAGCCCGGCATCCTTCCCGATCTCGAGGCGATGTACGCCATCGCCGTCGCGACCTGGCCCATGGATGAGCAGATCCGCCCATCCGCCAGCGTGCGGATGCGTGCCACCCGGCGATCCGAGAACGAGCCGATGCACACGCGATCGAAGGCGTTGAGCCTGTCCACCAACGCGATCAACGGCGCAACGGTGTCGTCAGCCTTGGCGTCGATGTTGAGGCAGACGTCGTCCCACCGGGTGAGCAGCTCCTCGAGCGTCGGGACCACGACGCCGGTGCCCCGAAACGGAAAGGTGACCCCGCCGTCCGGGCTGAACCGGTAGCCGGCGTCCGCCTCGCGAACCTCGTCAAGCGACAGCGCCCCGATCTTGCCCTCGCGATCGGTGAGGCGCTCGAGGCTGCTGTCGTGAAACGCGAGCAGCACCCCATCGCGGGTGAGATGGACGTCGGTCTCGAGATAGCGGTACCCGAGGGCGACGGCCGACTTAAAGGCGGGCAACGTGTTCTCCGGGGCCTCGCCGCCTCCCCCCCGATGGGCGAACGCAATCGTGGTCGATCGTTCAAGAAACGAACGCTGCGCCATGGACGCGGTCAGAGTAGCCGGACGGCGACCTATCGCACCCAGGTGCCTGCGCCGGAGAGCGCGCTGAAGAGCGGGCGCTGCACCCGTCCATCCGCCACGCAGACCGCGCCGACGCCGCGAACCCGTGCCTCGGCGCTGGCGCGCAACTTCACCCGCGCCCGGCCCCCGATTGCCGGGATGAGGTGCTCCGCCTCCTGCGTCGAGAGGCGTCCGATGAGGCTCGTCTCGTCCGAGGGGTCGCGGAGGAGTCCCGGGGTGTCGGCGAAGATGAGCAGCAGGGTCGCACCGAGCGCAATCGCAACTTCGGCGGCAAGACGATCGCCGTCAACGTTGATCGCCGTTCCGTCCTCGGCTGCGATCGGTGGACAGATCACCGGCGTCAGGCCGGCGGCGAGCAGCCTGCCGAGGAGTACCGCGTCGACCGAGTCGATGCTCCCGACGTGGTTGTCGTGCAGCACCTTGGTGCGGCCGTTCTCGCGAATGCGCAGCGCCGGCCGGCGTGTGCCGCGGACCACCCCCCCGTCGAGACCGCTCAGCCCGAACGCGTTGACACCGAGCTGCCGGAGCCGCTCGACGATGCGCTTGTTGGCTCTGCCGGCGTAGGCCATGAGGAAGTGGTCCATGGTCCTCGCGTCGGTGAAGCGGCTGACGTCGCCGCGCTCGGATTCGACCATGCGAGGCGGGCTGCCGAGCCGGGTGGACAGGATGTCGAGGTCGCGGCTCGCGCCGTGCACGACGATCGCCTGCTCGGTGGTGGTGGCGATGTCCTCGAGGAGCGGGTCGAGCCGGCGGACGCTGCCACCGATCTTCACGACGATCATCAGACCGGGTACAGGCCGCCGAATTCGAGCCCGAGCGTCTCGGGGAACCCGTGACGGATGTTGAAGGCCTGCACCGCCTGGCCCGCGGATCCCTTGACGAGATTGTCGAGAGCCGCGGTCACCACCACGCGGCGCGAGTGGGGGTCGCGCTCGAACCCGACATCGCAGTAGTTGGTACCGGTGAGCAGCTTCGGCGACGGCGAGCGGTGCAGGCCGGTGTGCGACTTGACGATGCGGACGAACGGCTCCGCGGAGTAGCGGGACCGGTAGATGCGCCAGAGGTCGCGATCGTCGATGTCGGTGTTGAGGAACGCGTGCGCGGTGACGAGCACGCCGCGGACCGCCTCGACGGCGGTCGCGGAGAACGCGACGTCCTGGGTTGCGGAGCCGGCATGGAGCTCCTGGAGGATCTCCGCGGTATGGCGGTGACCGGTCGGCGCGTAGGAGCGAATCTCGCCGCTGCGATGCGCATGATGCGTCGAGTCCCCGGACTGCGAGCCCGCCGCCGAGGAGCCGACCTTCGCTTCGATGACGAGGGGGACCGCATGGTCGAGGAGCCCGGCGCACGCGATCGGGGCAAGACCGAGGATCGACGCCGTCGCCAGGCAACCGCCCGTGGCGATGAGCGAGGCCGTGGCGATCTCCGGCCGGTGCAACTCCGCGAGCCCGTAGACCGCGGAGCCGAGCAGATCCGGCGCCGGATGCGCCCAGCCGTACCAGCGCGGATAGTCGTGCGCATCGCGCAGGCGGAAGTCGGCGCCGAGGTCGATGACCAGCGGTGCCGACTCGCGGAGCTGATTGATCATCGCGCTCGACTCACCGTGGCTCATCGCGGCGAACACGACATCGGATGCACCCAGGGTGACGCGGGTCGAGAAGCGCAGCTCGGTTCTGCCGCGGAGTGGTGGATGGATCGTGGCAACCGGTTTGCCGGCGAGACGCTCCGACGTCACCTGCACCACCTCGACCTCGGGGTGCCCGCAGAGGAGACGCAGCACCTCGCCGCCGGCGTACCCGGAACCTCCGACGACGGTTGCCCGAATCATGACGATGCCATGGCGGCTTCGAGGACGTCGACGGCCCGCTCCAGCTCGGTGATCGAGATGTGCTCGTGGGGCGTGTGGTCGAGCTTCGAATCGCCGGGACCGTAGGCCACCGCCTGGCATCCCCACGCGGGGACGAGCACATTGAGGTCGGACGTCCCGGTCTTCACCTTGAATCGGGGCGCGCCGCCCTGCCGGCGGATTGCTCTGACGAATCCACGCGCGAGCGCGCTGCTGCGGTCGGTGCGGATGCCGGGCTCGCTGCCGAGAACCTCAACGTCGACTGCCGGCGCGGCGGCGCGCGCAACGGCCAACAGCGCATCCACATCGCAGCCGGGTGGGGTCCTGACGCCGAGATCGATGCTTGCGCGATCGGTCAGCCCGTCGGTCGACGAATCGAAACGCAGCACACGCACATCGACGCGGTCGAACACGCCGGCATCGCCGTTCAGGACGTCGGCACGATCCCGGAGCGCGCGAACCACGTCGAAGCACCGGTCGGGCGCGCTCGGTTCGCGGCCGGCGCCGTGTGCGTGCGGCTGAGCAACGCTCGCACGCACACGCAGGCTGCCCTTGTAGCCGATGGTCACGGCGTCCCATCCACTCGGCTCGAGGATGACCAGCGACGTCGGCGCGGCCATGGTGCGAGCGAGGTGGCGCGCGCCGCGCGATGACGTCTCCTCCTCGACGGCTCCGACGATCACGAAGCGGCGAGCACGATCGCGCGGCTGCCGGCTGACTGCGGCTATCGCGGTGGCGAGCGGCCCCTTGGCGTCGACGGCCCCGCGTCCGTCCACGCGATCACCCTCGCGACGGACATCGATGTGCCCGGGAACCGTGTCGATGTGCCCGACGAGGGCTACGGTCTCGGGGCCGGCGCCCCACGCTGCCACCACGTTGCCCGCCGCGTCGAGGTCTGCTTCGAATCCGGCGCGCTGGAGTCGCGACACCAACATCGATGCAAGCGCACTCTCCTGGCCGCTCGGGCTTGGTATCGACAGCATCGCCGTGAGCAGCTCAGCGACATCGATGCGGCTCGCGGTCGCGACCCCGGTTCCCATCACCACCGTCAGGCTCCGACCGCGAGGGGCGCCCCGCGGGCAACCTCGCGCACGTGATCGGCCACGTGGCCGGGGATGTCGACGCCGGTCACGTCGATGGAGTTCTTGAACTCCATGGTCGCATTGACCTCGCTGACCAGCAGGTGGTCGCCGTCCTCGAGCAGATCGATGGCGAGCACGCCGCCCCCGACCGCCGCGGCGGCACGCAGTGACATCTGACGCAGCGTTGCGTCGACGGGGCAATCACGCGTGCTGGCGCCGCGTGCCGTATTGGTGACCCAGTGATCGGACTGGCGATAGATGGCGCAGATGACCTCATCGCCAACCACGAACGCGCGGATGTCGCGTCCGGGCTTGTCGACGTGGCGCTGCAGATAGAACAGCGAATGTTCGGGACCGCCGAGCAGTGCCTTGTGCTCGAAGAGCGCCTCGGCTGCGTCGCGGTTGGTGATCCGGGCGAGCAACCGGCCCCACGAACCCGTGACCGGCTTGAGCACGACCGGGTAGCCGAGATCCTCCGCGGCCTCGACTGCGGCCTCCGGCGTGAACGCCAGTACCGTGTCCGGTATCGGGACACCCGCCGCCTGCAACGCCGCGGACGTGTCCAGCTTGCTGGCGCACGTGGAGGCGACGGCGTGTGTGTTGATGGTGAGAACGCCCCACGACTCGAGGACGCGCGTGATCGCGAGGCCGCGAGTCTGCGAGATGCTCCGCTCCAGCACCGCATCCCAGCGCCGTATCGGGTGCGCGAGCGTCATGGTCAATTCGCGATCGTCGACGATCTCGACCTCGATACCTCGATCGACGAGCGCGTCGCGGAGCAACTTCTCCTCGACGCGGATCCGCGAGCAGAGCATCCCGACACGCATCGGATCACTCACCCCAGTCGACTTCTTCGGGTGGGGCGAGGACGAATCGCGGGGGATCGAGCCCGACGACCTCGAGCTCCGCGTTGCATTCCGGACAGGTCACCACCTCGCCGCGCTCCACACCGTCATCGACCGGGACCTTCGCGTCGCATTCAGGACACATGCGGTTGCTCCTCGAGCGCGGCCCAGCCGCCACGCCTGATCAGCTCGATGAGCGAGCCGGCTTCGATGATGCGCAGTGCAACCCCTGACGGCGGCTCGCCGTACAGGGTCAGCGTCGGCGTGGTGATGATGCCGGTGAGCGCGTCCACGGTGACCTCGTCCCCGTCGTGAAGCACGCGATGCGCCTCGGCGCAGCGGATCACCGGCAGACCGATATTCACCGCGTTGCGGTAGAAGATGCGATTGAAGCTCGCGGCGATCACTGCCGCGATCTGATTGCGCTTGATCGACAGTGGTGCATGCTCGCGCGAGCTCCCGCACCCGAAGTTGCGGCCCGCCACGATGACATCGCCCGGTTGCACGGTCGCGGTGAAGTCCGGACGCGCCTCGATCAGACAGGCTCGGCGCAGCGCGTCGGGATCGGTCGTCACGTTGTAGCGCCCCGGCATGATCGCGTCGGTGCTGACACCGTCGCCGAGGAGAAAGACACGGCCGCTCACGAGACCGGCTCCAGGGTGGCAGGGTCGCAGATCGCGCCCGCGAGAGCGGACGCGGCCGCAACCGCCGGCGAGGCCAGGAAGATCTGCGCATCCGGGCTGCCCATGCGCCCCGGGTAATTGCGATTGCTCGTCGACAGCACCCGTTCGCCCGGTCCGACCACACCGTGCTGCCTCCCCAGGCACGGGCCGCAACCGGGGTTGACGACCAAGGCTCCGGCCCGCGCGAAGATCTCGATGTACCCCGCGCTGAGCGCGTCCAGGTAGACGCCTCGCGAGGCCGGAGCCACGATGGTTCGTGTTCCCGGATGGACCGTCCGTCCGGCGAGGATCGAGGCGGCGATGGCGAGATCGCTCAGACGGCCGTTGGTGCAGCTGCCGATGAACACCTCATCGAGTGGCGTCCCCGACATCTCGTCGATGTCATGCACGTTGTCGATGCTCGGGTGCACCGCCACCTGGGGACGCAGACGCTCGGCGTCGACCACCAGCGTGCGCAGGTAGTCGGGCCGGACGGGAGGCAGCTCGAACGGTTCATCACCCGAATGAGCGAAGGTGACCGCGTCGGGCTCGACGATCGCTGTCTTGGCGCCGAAGTCGGTGCTCAGGTTGCAGAGGGTCAATCGCTCATCGACGCTCATCGCCGCGACGGCTTCGCCGCCCCATTCCACCGCGCAGTAGTCCGCGCCGTCGGCGCCCATCCGCGCGATGACGTGAAGGGCCAGGTCCTTGGCGTACACGCCCCGCGGCAGCTCGCCGCGCACATCGATGCGAACGGTTTCCGGAATCCGGAACCACGTCTTGCCGGTGGCGAACACGACGCCGATGTCGGTGGAACCGAGGCCGGTGGCGAAGCAGCTGACGCCGCCGTACGTGGTGCTGTGCGAGTCAGCGCCGACCACGATACCGCCCGGGCGAGCAAGGCGGCGATCCACCATCACCTGGTGACAGATCCCTTCAGCGAAGAGGTTCGTGATGGTGTGCTCGACGCAGAACTCGCGGATGACTCGATGCAGCTCGGCTGCCGCCACAGTGTTGGCGGGCATGACGTGGTCGAAGTTGAAGACAATGCGCGTCGCGTCCCAAAGCGGCAGGTCCAGGCTCCTGAACGCCTCGATCGCGAGCGGTCCGGTGACGTCGTGCGCCATGGCCACGTCGACCTCGGCGATGATCGTGTCGCCCGCGCGCACGGCGCGCCCGAGGCGACGGCTGAACAGTTCTTCTGTGATCGTTCCCATCTCGTTCCCCTACGCCTGTGACCAGCTGACAATCAACGCGTCGAGCGTCGCGACATCGAGCGGGCCGTCATCCCCGCGCCGCTTGACCTCGGCGGTGAGGGTGCGCAGCCGCGTGTCGTCGAGGCGAACTCCAAGGGCGGTGGCGCGGTCGCCGATGGCGTGGCGCCCGGCGAGACGATGCCCCGCGAGAATGCTGCGCTGGCGTCCGAACCGCGCGGGGTCAAGCACCTCGTAGGCGCCGGGATCGAGCAGCACCGCCTTGGTGTGCATCCCCGCCTTGTGGTGGAACGCTGTCGGCGCCGTCACTGCCGCGTTGAACGGCACTGCGATCCCGAGGATGGACGCGAGCATCGCATCGAGCTCGGGCAGCATCTCCAGCCGGTAGTGCTCGACCAGGTCGGGCTGGATGGTGATCAGCCGGGCCATCATCGCGGAGAGCGGCACGATGCCATTGCGCTCCCCGATGCCGAGGATGGTGGTGTCGACGTGCGTCGCTCCCGCCTCGAGTGCCGCGAGCGCATTCGCGACGGCGCACCCGGTGTCATCGTGGGCGTGGAACTCGATATCGCAGCCGATGTTGCGGCGAACCAGCGAAACCAGCTCATGCACCTGCGTTGGCGTGGCGACGCCGACGGTATCTGCGAGACCGACGCGATCCACGCCGGCACGGTCGATGGCACGATAGATGCGCACCAGGTCGTCAGGATCGGATCGAAACGAGTCCTCCGTGCTGAATCTCGCTTCACGGCCGGCGCCGCGAATCTCGCCGACCACCGTGGTGCCGATCTCGATGATCTGGTCGATGCTCATGCCATGCGAGACCGGCCGGAGTCGTGATGAGGTCGCGATCAGGACATCAACACCGTCCACGCCGGTATCGACGGCCAGCCTTGCGTCATCGAGGCTGCAGCGGATGTGCGTCAGCAGTCGAAAGCGCCGCTCGGTCTGCGCCACGCGGCGAAGATCGGCCTCGGATTGTGGAGAAGCCACCGGCGAGGTGAGCTCCATGTAGTCGACACCGAAGCGGTCCAGCGCTGCGGCGATGGCCAGCTTCTGCGTCGATCGTGAAATGGGCGAGCGCGAACTGCTCGCCCTCACGGAGCGTGCTGTCGATGATGCGAAACGAGGTGATGCTCATGAACTTCCGAATGTGCTGGTGGACAAAAAGAAAGAGCCCCTTCGAGGAAGGGGCTCTTCGCGGAATCTGATCCGGTGCTAACTGTGTGCCGTCACCGCATTCCGTGCGCAAAGGAACCCACTCCTCGAGAGCGAGACGGCTTTTTTGGCAAGGCGCACGGATGTCTGCACGGCCGCGTGCAGCGTAACAGCGCTCGATCAGCCGCGTCAACCACCTATCCTTTCGCGACGTATGCAGCACGCAGCGGCACCCTCCTGATCGCGCCGTGTCGAGGTTCCTGCGGGCGTCGCTCGGTACCGATTTCGGGTACACGCCCGGAGAGCAGCCGTCGGATGATGAGCGGCTGGTTGAAGCTCAACAGCAACGAGTTGCCACTGCCGCCGTCGTCGACCGTGGCTGCGGCGGTCGCCGGCGCGGCCGCTGAGCTGGCTCGGTATCCGAGCCCGGTTGCCGAACCACTGCGGAGCGCGCTCGCCCGGCGTGCACTCGTCGAGCCGGAGCAGGTGTTCGTCGCCAACGGCGCCGACCAGGTGCTCGACTGCTGCTTTCGCGCATACGCGTCACCCGGGTGACGCGGTGGTGCGAACCGAGCCCGGGTACTCGCTGCTGCCGGTCCTTGCGGCGCTCTTCTCGGTCGCGCGATGATCCGGTTGCGGTCGGCGACCGGACGGTTCGCTGCCCGCCGACTTCGCATTGCGGCCGGCGGTGCTGCGCGATCGTCGTCAATCCGAACTCGCCGACCGGGCACTGGATCGATCCTCGACACGCTCGAGGCGCACCTCTGGCGAGGCGCAGTGGCATCGTCGCGATCGATGAGGCGTACTGCGACTTCGCCCCCGCGTCGTGCATCCCGCTGCTGACCTCGCATCCGAACTGGCTGGTGATCCGAACTCTCTCGAAGTCACACGCCCTCGCCGGACTCCGCGTCGGCTACGCGCTGGGCGACCGCTCGCTGATCGCCGACCTCAATGCCGTGCGCGACTCGTACCCCGTCGATCGCTGCGCGATTGCCGGCGCAATCGCGGCGCTCGACGACCGGGCACACCATCGCCTGATCGTCAGCACCGTGCTTCGCGAGCGCGAGCGGCTGAGCGACCGACTGACCGCGCTCGGCTGGGACGTCGAGCCGTCGAAGGCGAACTTCGTCTTCGCCTCGCCGCCGCCGTGGATCACAGCTGCGGCGGTCGCCGGCCACGGCTTCGCGAGGACGAGATTCCTGGTGCGCCACTTCACCGTGCCGGGTCTCGACCGGCTCCGCGGATCACCGTTGGCGACGGACGAGCGACCGATCGAGTCCTCGCCGTCATCGCCGCCCTCAACGGGTAAATCCTGACCGGCACGTAGAATCCCCGCATGACAGGCCTTGACGCGCTGCCGCCGCGGCGCATCGGACGCGCGGGCGCGCGGACGGGTTCACGCGACTAGCTCGTCGGGCCGGCCGCGCGCCGGCGTCTGCTCACCGATCGGTTCATCGAGACCTTCGAGTCCTGGGGCTACGGCTTCATGGTCACGCCGCTGATCGAGCCGCTGGACACCGTCGCGGCAGGCGTGGGCGGCGTCCCAGCAGTCGGCCCTCTTCCGCTTCATGGACTCGGACGGCGCGCTGCTCGCGCTCGTCGGTGAGCGCACCGTCAGCGTCGCGCGCGTGGTCGCGACCCAACTCCACGACGGGCCCTTTCCGCTGCGGCTCTGCTATGCGGGATCGGTGCTGCGCAACCAGGCGCTCAACGCGGGACGGCGGCGCGAGAGCCTCCAGGCCGGGTGTGAGCTCGTCGGCGCGAGCGGTCTCGACGCTGACGCGGAGTGCATCGCGCTCGCAGCTGCCGCGCTCGAGCAGCGGCGGTGTCGACGCGCATCCAGGTCGACGTCGGCCATGCCGACTTCATTCCCGGGCTGCTCGAGTTCGGCGGGGCTGGACCGAGCTCGCGAGGAGGTGCTCGCCGCGCTCGCGAGTCGCGACCTCGTCGCCGTCGAGTCAGCGCTGCGAAGGCACCGACGCGGCGGATGCGGAGCGGCGTCTGCTGCTCGCATTTCCGACACTTCGCGGCGGTCGCGAGATCCTCGACACCGCCGCGGGCGGACTGCGCGGCGCACGCCCGCATCGCGCGCTCCAGGAGCTGGCGCAGCTCTGGGACCTGCTCGACGCGCACGCGATCACCGACCGTGTGCACCTCGACCTCGGCGCGGTTCGCGACTGGGACTACTACACCGGACCGACCTTCGAGGTGTTCAGCGTGGACTCCGGGCTTCGCGCTGGGGTCCGGTGGGCGCTACGACTCGCTGCTCTCGCGTTTCGGCGCAGCGCTGCCGGCGACCGGCTTCGTGCTCCACGTCGACCGCTGTCATGACAGCATGGCCGCCGCGCGGGCACGGTGACGAACCCGGTCTGCGCTGCAGGTCAGCTGGGAGGCCGATGTGCACGCAGATGCGCTGGAGCTGGCGCGCGGCCTTCGCCAGCGCGGTGTTGCGTGCGCCTGCGATCTGGCAGCAGGTGGTGACGGTGATGCTGCGCGTCAGCGCGTCGCGGCGCGCGCTGGTCGCACCTGCGGACGCGAGGAGCAGGGCACGCATCGACGCGGCGGTCGCGGCACTGGTGTCGCGGACGCCATGAAGGGCCTGCGCGTCGCGCTCCCGGGTGGCACGCTTTTCGAGAGCGCATGCGACCTGCTCGATGCCGCGGGCGTCGCGCACCTCGATCCGGCTCGGTTCGACCGCGAGTTGAGCATTCGCGACGGCGACGATGTCTACGTGAAGGTGCGCCCGACCGATGTGCCCGTGTACGTCGAGATGGGCGGCTGTGAATGCGGCATCGTGGGCAAGGACGTTCTCTGGGAGAGCAACCGTGAGTGCTACGAGCTTGCCGACCTCGGACTTCGGTCGCTGCCGACTGGTGCTTGCGGCGCCTCGCGAACTCCGCGCTCGCGCCGGGCGTCGTGGCCGCAGTCGCTGCGCGTCGCGACCAAGTATCCGGTGTCTGGCGCGCCGGTTCTTCGCGGCTCGCTCGTTGAACGTCGTCGTGATCCGTCTGCACGGCTCGGTGGAGCTTGCCCCCGCTGACCGGGCTTGCGGACTGCGTGCTCGACATCACTGCAACCGGACGGACCCTGGCGGCGAACAAGCTCGTCGAGATCGCCGAGGCGGGCACGTCCACTGCGCGGCTGATCGCCAATCACGCCGCGCTGAAGACGCGCAATGACCGTCGGTGGGCGCCGCGGCGGTTGCGCTCCGGCGTGCTGCAGCGGCGCGCCTCACCGCGGGCGCCGCATGAGCATCGAGCTCGCCCGCCTCGACTCCAGCGCAGTTCCGTGTCGGTCATCTTCGAGCGTCGAGCGCGATGGGTTCTCGGCGGCCGATCTCGACCCGGCGACCGCCGAGCGACTTGAGGCAGCTCTTCCATCGCACGATCGCGTCGCGGGACGCCGTGCGCGAGATCATCGCCGACGTCGCGAACCGGTGGCGACGCCGCACTCCGCGAGTGGACCTACCGCATCGACGGCGTCGATGTCGAGTCGGTCCGTGTCACCTCGCGGCGATGCGCCGGCGGCATGGGACGGCCTCGAGCAACCGCGTTCGCAACGCGCTCGCCGCCGCGGCGCAGCGGATCCGCGAGTTCCACGCGCTGCAGGTGGACGTCGCTCGACCGCGGTGCCGGCGGTGCCTGGCTGCGTCCGGTCCCGCTCGGACGGGTTGGGCTGCTACGTCCCCGGCGGTCGGGCCGCATACCCGAGCACCGTGCTCATGTCGGTGATTCCGGCACAGGTCGCCGGCGTCGAGCGCATCGTGGTCGCGAGCCCGCCGGCGCCCACCGGCGGCGTTCATCCCCTGGTCGCGGCGGCGGCGCACCTGCTTGGCGTGCGCGAGGTGATCATCGCCGGCGGCGCGCAGGCGATCGCAGCCCTCGCGTTCGGCACCGAGAGCATCGACCGGGTCGACAAGATCGTCGGACCCGGCAACGCGTTCGTCGACCCTTGCGAAGCACGAGGTGTTCGGCGCCGTGGGCATCGATCAGCTCGCAGGACCGAGCGAGATCGTCGTGATCGCCACCGCCGGCGCCGACGCGGAGATGGTCGCCGCCGACCTCGTGTCGCAGCTCGAGCATGACCCGCTCGCCTGGGCGGTCTGCCTCACCGATGACGCCGCTCTCGCGAACGCGGTCGTCGGCGCGATTCTGCCGAGGCAGCGGCTGACGCGGCGCGCAGCGAGATCATCGGCATGGCGGCGGGCAAGCACGCCGCGCTGGTGCACTGCGCATCGCCAGACGAGATGCTCAGCGCTCGCAGCGGCGTTCGCGCCGGAGCATCTGTCGCTGCAGGGAGCCGACGGCCGAGGCGCTGCGCGACTCGCGTGCGCAACGCCGGCGCGGTGTTCGTTGGATCGATGTCACCGGTGAGCATCGGCGACTACGTCGCCGGACCGAATCACACGCTGCCGACGCAGGGCGCAGCGCGATATCGCGGACCGCTCGCGGTGATGGACTTCATCCGCTGGCCGAGCTTCGTGCAGCTCTCGGACGACGGAGTTCGACGCCGTGGCGCCGGTGGCGATCCGCCTCGCCCAGGCCGAGGGTCTGCCGCGCACGAGCAGGCCATCCGCACACGCATGCGCGTTCGGCAGGCGTCATGACAGCGGCACCGCGGACCGCGGCGACGCGTCGGGACACGCGCGAGACCGCAGATCAGCGCCGCAGTCGTCATCGACGGCACCGGCATCGCAGCGATCACGCTGCCGTTGCCCTTCTTCAAGCACATGATCGAGGCCTTCACCAAGTACAGCGGCATGGACGTCACGCTCGAGGGCACCGGTGACATCGAGGTCGACGCCCATCATCTCGTCGAGGATGTCGGCCTCGTGCTCGGAACGGCGGTCAGTGACGCGCTCGGTGATCGCGACGGCATCCGGCGCTTCGGGGAGGCACATGCGCCCCTGGACGAGTCACTGGTCCGTTGCGTCGTGGACTACGGTCGCCGTCCGCACGTCGTCTACGACATGGAGCAGCTGCAGGGCCGCATCAACGATTTCGACGTTGAGATCCTGTCGGAATTCGTCAAGGGCTATGCCCAGACCGCGGGCGCCACGATCCACGTCGACTGCATTCGCGGCGACAACCCGCATCACATCGCTGAGGCGGCGTTCAAAGCCCTCGGTCTGGCCACGCGCGATGCGTTCCGCGTCATCGGTGGCGGCGTGCCGTCGACGAAGGGAACCCTGTGATCACACGCATCGCCGTCTGCGACTACGGCGTCGGCAATCTGCGCAGCGTCGAGCGCGCGCTCCGCGTCGCCGGTGCCGAACCCGTGATCAGCGGCGACCCGTCTGCGATCGCCGCTTGCGACGGCGTGATCCTCCCGGGAGTCGGCGCGTTCGGAGTAGCCGCCCGCGCGCTGCGTGACAGCGGTCTCGGGGATGCCGTGCGTGATATGGCGCGCACGGAGCGGCCGGTGCTCGGGATCTGTCTCGGTTATCAACTGCTCTTCGAGGGCAGCGACGAGGGGCGTGGTGACGAAGGACTCGCGCTGCTCCCAGGGCGAGTCGTGAGGCTGCCGGTCACGCCGGGTCTCAAGGTGCCGCATATGGGCTGGAACACCATCACGACCTCGCGCGCATCAGCGCTGCTCGAGGGGATCCCGTCCGGTTCGTACGTATATTTCGTGCATTCGTATGCGGCGCTCCCTGAACCGGCAGACATCGTCGCTGTCACCGAGTACGGGGAGGTGCTGGCCGCGGCGGTGGAGCGCGGAGTGGTGTCGGGAACGCAGTTCCACCCCGAGAAGAGCGGCGATGTCGGGTTGCGCGTGTACACGAACTTCGTTGGGCGGTGCGCGGCGCGGGTACCGGCTCAGCGTGCGGGATGATCAATGGACGTGATCCCCGCGGTTGACGTGCAAGGCGGCTGCTGCGTGCGCCTCCGGCAGGGCGAGCACACGCAGGCCACGGTCTACGCGGACGACCCGATGGTCGCCGCTGGGCGCTTCATCGATGCGGGAGCGACACGCCTGCACGTCGTCGACCTCGACGCGGCTCGCGGCTTTCCGGTTCGAGAGAGCGTGGCTGCGGTCACGCGTGTGGTGGCCGCCTGCGTCGCCGCCGGTTGCTCGGTGCAGGTTGGTGGCGGTATTCGCGACCTCGGCACCGCGTCCCGGTGGCTGGATGCCGGCGTCTCGCTGGTGATCCTGGGCAGCGTGGCGGCGCGCGACCCCGCGCAGGCCCTTGCGATCTGCATCGCCGTCGACGGGCGCGTCCTCCTCGGTCTCGATGTTCGCGCCGGGGTTGCGCGCACGGACGGTTGGACCGAGGACGGATCGACTGCGGCGGAGCTGCTCCGCGCCTGGCGCAGCTGGCCCTCGGCCGGAATCGTCTACACGGACACCGCTCGCGACGGGTTGCTGAAGGGCCCGGACCTCGACGGTGTGCGCACGTGTCGCGAGCTGTACGACGGGCCGGTGATCGCCTCAGGCGGCATCCGCAGCGTCGATGACATCGTCGCCTGCGCCGCAGCAGGAGCGTCCGGGGTCGTTGTCGGCAAAGCGCTGTATGAGGGTCATGTCGACCTCGCGGCAGCGATTCACGAGGTGCAGGCCGTGAAGGAGGCGGGCGGATGACTCTCGCCAAGCGCGTGATCCCGTGCCTCGACGTCATCGCCGGCCGGGTGATGAAGGGGGTGGCTTTCATCGACCTGCGCGACGCGGGTGACCCCGCCGAGCTCGCCAGACGCTATGACCAGGACGGAGCGGACGAGCTCGTGTTCCTCGACATCACCGCATCGAGCGACGGCCGGGCAATCCTGCTCGACGCGGTGCAGCGCACCGCCGACAGGGTGTTCATCCCGCTCACCGTCGGTGGCGGCGTCCGCAGCGTCGCCGACATCGACGTGCTGCTGCGCGCGGGTGCGGACAAGGTGTCGATCAACACGGCGGCCCTCGAGGATCCTGCGCTCATCCAGCATGCCGCCGAGCGATTCGGATGCCAGTGCGTGGTCGTCGCCATCGATGCCCGGCGCGGGAGCGGTGGTCACGACGTGTACTCGCATGGCGGCAGGCGATCCACCGGACGTACCGCTGCGGATTGGGCGCAGGAGGCCGCGGAACGCGGTGCAGGCGAGATTCTGCTCACCTCGATGGATCAGGATGGGACCAAGAACGGATATGACCTCGATCTCACCATCTCGGTGGTGACAGCTGTCGATGTCCCCGTCATTGCAAGCGGAGGCGCCGGTAGTCCGGAGCATCTCCGCAGCGTGCTCACCGACGGAGGCGCCGCCGCTGCGCTCGCAGCATCGATCTTCCACTTCGATGCGCATCCGGTTCCGGAGACGAAGCGGTATCTGCACGATCATGGTGTGGACGTACGTCTGTGAGTGGCACCGAACCGCGCTTTGGTGACGACGGGCTCGTTACCGCGGTTGTGCAGGACGCCGAGACATCAGAGGTGCTGATGGTCGCGCACATGAATCGCGAGGCATGGGGCGCCACGCTGCGAACCCGGCACGCCACCTTCTTCAGCCGGTCGAGACAGCGACTGTGGGAGAAGGGCGAGACCAGCGGGAACACCATGCATGTGCGAGCCATTCGCATCGACTGCGATGGTGATGCCGTGTTGTTGCAGGTGCACGCGGAGGGTCCCGCGTGTCACACGGGGGAGCGCACCTGCTTCTTCACGCAACTCGATGACGCGCGACGCGATGACGTCCTGGACGCCGGGAGCGTGAATACGAAAGTTGACTAAAGGAGTGGGGATTCCGTAGGATGTGCAGTCACATGAACGGCGCGGACACTCCCACGCTCACCCGGCGTTTTTGGCTTGACTGGGGACGCATCCGCTCGGGCATCGCACGCTGTAGCGGCTAGTACCTCGCGCTGAGGCGCCATCAGTGCCTCGCCGACTTACCTGCGGCATGGACGCCGCACCAAGACAACTGCAAACCCTTCACGCGCACGATCGCGCGTGTGACCACAGGTCGAGACAAATGCCCGGCACACCACGCCGTTGCCCACCGTCAGCAGAGCTGGAGACCGTCTGAGCATGTGCGATACGTGCGGATGCACCGCTGAGCTCGATCAGATGTCGGGTGCGGAGCAGGTCAAGGCGCGGAGCCATCGCCTGCGCGGCACCATCAGCGACGAGTTGCTCGAGAACACGCCCGTGTTCAGCGACGACGCAGAGGTCGTCCTCAAGTTCCACGGGGTGTATCAGCAGGACGACCGCGACCTGCGCAAGGAGGCACGCAAGCTCGGCCTCGACAAGCACCACATGATGATGATCCGCACGCGGATCCCGGGTGGGATCGTGAGCCCCGACGCGTATCTCGCGCACGATCGCATCGCGGGTGCATGGGGCAACGGCACGCTTCGGATCACGACGAGGCAGGACCTGCAACTGCACGGGGTCCTCAAAGGCGACCTCAAGAAAGCGATTCGCGCAATCAATGACGGCCTGCTCACCACGCTCGGGGGCTGCGGTGACCAGGAGCGCAACGTGATGTGCTGCCCGGCGCCGTGGCATGACCGTCTGCACCACGAGATCCATGAGACGCTCCGAGCCCTCGTGACCGGGCTCACACCGACAACGCGTGCATACACGGAGATCTGGTTGGACGGTGAGCTTGCGGCCTCCAACCAGCCCGATCCTCCCGACACGCTGTACGGCGAGCGCTACCTGCCGCGGAAGTTCAAGACGGCCATCGCGATCGAGGGCGACAACTGCGTCGACATCTACGCGAACGACCTCGGGCTGGTGGCCCATGCGCGACCGGACGGCGGCCTTGAGAGCTTCGACCTGCTCGTCGGCGGCGGCATGGGCCGCACCGCGAACAAGCCGAACACGTGGCCGGCGGTTGCGCAGCCACTCGCCTCGGTGCGACCCGAGTACGCGGTGGAGGCGGCCCGCGCTGTTGTCGCCGTCCAGCGTGACCACGGCAATCGCAGCGATCGCCGTCACGCGCGACTCAAGTACCTGATCGCTGATCGCGGCATCGAGTGGTTCCGCGATGAGGTTGCTTCCAGGGTGCCGCTCGCGCTCGAGCCGTCGCGACGCCTGCGATGGACATCCGCCGAAGATCATCTCGGCTGGCACCAGCAGGGCGACGGCAGGTACTGCTACGGACTCTTCGTTGAGAACGGTCGCATCCACGACACCGACACGAGCGGGGTGCGCAGCGCGCTCCGCGAGGTGGTCGAGACCCTGCGCCCCGAGTTGCGCCTCACACCGCAGCAGAACGTCCTCTTCACCAACGTCAGCAGCGAGGATCGCGGTGCGCTGCTGGCGATCCTCGATCGCTGGCGCGTTGCACGCACCGAGTCGCTGCCGAATGCGATCAGGCACTCGATGGCGTGCCCGGCATATCCCACGTGCGGACTCGCCGTTGCCGAGTCGGAACGCGCGATGCCCACGCTCATCCGCGAGATCGCGCTGGTGCAGCGCGATGCGGGGATCGAGGACGCGCGCATCAGCTATCGCATGACCGGCTGCCCCAACGGCTGCACCCGACCCTACCTGGGCGATGTCGGCTTCGTCGGGACAACGCTCGGCAAGTACGACGTCTTCCTGGGCGGCGATTTCGAGGGCACCCGGCTCAACGAGCTCTACGTGCACAACGTCAAGATCGAGGAGATTCCGCACCTGCTGCGCGGACCGCTGTCCGACTACGCACGCACACAGCTTCCGGGCGAGGGGTTCGGCGACTGGTGCAAGCGCCAGGGCGTGAGCAACCTTGCGGAACGCCACGCGCTGGTGGAGGTGCCCGCGTGAACGCATCCGACTTGCAGAACGCCACCGCCCAGGACATCCTCTCCTGGACCTACCGGCGTTTCGGCCGGGTCGCGCTGGTCGCGAGCTTCCAGGCTGAATCGCTGGTGCTCATCGACCTCGCCTGCAAGATCGTTCCCCACCCCGAGGTGTTGACGCTCGACACCGGGCGCCTCCACGAGGAGACGCACGATTACATCGAGTACGTGCGCGCGACGTTCCCCATACGGCTGCGCATCCTCGCGCCCGAGGCGAGTGAGCTCGAGGCGATGACCGGCGAGCACGGCGACATGCTGTTCCGGCAAGTCGGTGCCGTTGCGCAACCAGTGCTGTGCGGTGCGCAAGGTGAACCCGCTGGCGCGGGCCCTGCGCGACTACGACGCGTGGATCACCGGTTTGCGTCGGGACCAGACGCCGACTCGCGCCGCGACGCCGGTGGTGGCGAGCGATCCCGGGCACGATGGCATGACCAAGGTGGTGCCGCTCGCGGGGTGGAGCCGGGACCAGGTATGGGAGTACCTGGGGGAGCACGGCATCCGCCAGCATCCGCTCTACGACGCGCGGCTACATGTCGATCGGCTGCGCGCCGTGCACGCGGGCGACGCAGCCCGGGGAGCAGGAACGCGCCGGACGCTGGTGGTGGGAGAGCGACACCCACAAGGAGTGCCTGCTGCATCCGCCGATCGAGGTGACCGGCGCCGCCGGAGCGCGGCAGCGTGCCCGTGCGGCGGGCGCGGTGTGAATGCCACCCCGTACTACCCGGTCGTCCTGGATCTCCACGGGCGACGCTGCGTCGTGCTCGGCGACACCGCGCTCGCCGAGGAGAAGGCACTAGGGCTCCGCGCGACCGGGGCCGACGTTGTGCATCTCCGCCGGCCGTTCCGGCCCGGCGACCTCGTCGGGCGCGTATCTCGCCGATCGATGCGAGCGACGACCCGCACGGCCGGCGCGCGCGCGCGCGAGGAGGCGGATCGCGAGCGGGTCCTGCTCAACGTCGTCGACGTCACCCATCAGTGCGACTGGATCGCTCCAGCGCTCGTGCAGGCGCGGGCCGCTGCAGATCGCCATCTCCACCTCCGGCGAGAGTCCCTTTCTCGCCCGCGCGCTGCGCGAGCGCATCGAGGCGATGTTCGGCGAGGAGTGGGGTCCGTTCACGGCGCTGCATGGGGCGGATGCGGCGCCGGCTTCGCCGCGCGGGCGTCCCGCCGCGACGCACAGCAGCGCGCGTACCGCCGTCTGCTGCGTTCGGAGGCGACCGGCAATGCTGCGCGACGGCGATGAGCGGCGCCGCAGCCGCCGCACTGGCCATCGAGCAGGCCGCTCGCGTCACAGCCGGCGACCCTGCTGACCCCGATGGGGGAGGTGGTCCTCGCCGGCGCGCGGTCCGGGCGACCCGGACCTGGTCACCATTGGGCACGCGAGCGGTGCTCGCCGACGCCGACGTCGTCTTTCACGACGCGCTCGTCGGCCCGCAGGTATTGCGCCTGTGCGGGCCCCGGGCGCGACTCGTCGACGCCGGCAAACGTTCGGGAAGCCCGTCCGCGGCGCAGGCGGACATCAACGACGCGCATGATCGCCGCGGCCAGGGCGGGCGACCTGGTCGTGCGCCTAAAGGGGGCGATCCGTTCCTCTTCGGCCGTGGTGGCGAGGAGATCGAAGCGCTGCGGCTCGCCGGGTATCCCGGTCCGGGTCATCCCCGGGGTGAGCGCGGCGCTCGCGGCACCGGCGGCAGCGGGGATTCCCGTGACCCATCGCAGGAGTCGCGGCGTCGGTCGCTTTCGTCACCGGTCACCGAGCGGGCGGCGATCTCACGGCCCTCGAGGACCTCGCGCGGAGCGTCGACACGCTGGTCGTGCTGATGCCCGCAGAGCTCGATGTCGATCGCCCGGCGCCTCGCGGCCGTCGCTCGGACCCGACCGGCCCGCGGCCATCGTGTCGCAGGGCGACGACGCCCGAGCAACAGGTGGTCCGCGCTCCGATCGGAGGAATCGCGGCAGCTGCGCGCGCGGCCAATGTCCAGCCGCCGTCGACGCTGGTCGTGGGCGATGTGGTCGATGTCGGTGCGGACATGGGCATGCTTGGATTCGCCGGTTCCCGAGCAATCCACGGAGCTTTGCCGCTTCGAGCTGAGCACGAAAGCCGCCCGCGAGGCCGCGTGCGCGAGCCCCAACGCTAGGATGGCCCTAGCTTGTCCACCCAGGTCACCAAGGTTTCACCCGCATCGCTCGCATCCGCCCCTCACAGCGGCCCGGGAGCGATCGAGCGCATCCTCAATTCCCTCCCCTGGTGGGCGCTCCCGGCGACCGTGGTCACCGTCCTGGGCCTGTTCGGTCTCTACTCGATCTGGACGGCATTTCTGACGGGCGGGATCAACCAGAGCGGCCCGTACCTCTCGCCGTTCTATTCGCCCACCATCTGGAAGACGGGCCCGGTCAGCCCGGCACTCTGGGTGCTCGGTTCGCCACTCCTGTTCCGGGCCACCTGCTACTACTACCGCAAGGCGTACTACCGCTCGTTCTTCTGGGATCCGCCGGCCTGCGCGGTGGGGGAGCTCCGCCACCGCAAGTACCGCGGTGAGACGCAGTTCCCGCTCTTCCTCAACAACCTGCACCGCTTCCTCTTCTACCTGGTGCTGATCGTCACCGGCTTCCTCTGGTACGACGTGTACCTCGCGTTCTGGGCGCCGAACGGCCACGTGCAGCTCGGGCTCGGCACCGGGATCATGCTGGTCAACGTGATCCTTCTCAGCGGGTACACGTTCGGCTGCCATTCATGGCGCCACCTTGTCGGCGGAGGCCTCGACTGCTACTCGAAGTCGGTGGTGGGGCAGACGCGCTATCGCGCCTGGAAGTGGGTGACCGTGCTCAATCAGCGTCACCCCGTCTGGGCGTGGTGCAGCATGTTCAGCGTCGTCATCACGGACGTGTACATCCATCTGCTGCGAGCCGGGATCATCGTCGACCCGCACATCGTCTTCTGATGGCAGCGACACCCGAGCCGTACGACACGATCGAGTGCGACGTCCTCGTCGTGGGTGCGGGTGGTGCGGGGATGCGCGCCGCGGTCGCCGCCGCGGAAGCCGGTTGCAGCGTGACGGTCGTGACCAAGTCCCTGCTCGGCAAGGCGCATACCGTGATGGCCGAAGGTGGCATCGCCGCGGGCATCGGCAACGTCGACCCCGAGGACAGCTGGGAGGTGCACTTCGCCGACACGATGCTCGGCGGCCAGCTGCTCAACAACTGGCGCATGGTCGAGCTCTACGCACACGAGGTGATCGATCGTGTCCTCGAGCTCGAACGCTGGGGTGGCATCTTCGATCGCACCGAGGACGGGCGCATCATGCAGCGCGCGTTTGGGGCGCACTCGTGGAAGCGGCTTGCGCACGTCGGCGATCGCACCGGCCTCGAGCTCATCCGCACCTGCCAGGACAAGATGGTCCACACCGAGCACGTGGACGTGTGCATGGAGTACACGCTCACGTCGCTGCTCAAGTCCGGCGATCGCGTCTGCGGCGCATTCGGCTACAACCGCAACACCGGACAGTTCGTGCTCTTCAAAGCGGGCGCCGTTGTGCTCGCGAGCGGGGGATGGGGGCGGATGTACCGCTACACATCCAACTCCTGGGAGTGCTCCGGCGACGGCGCCGCGATGGCGTACCAGGCGGGCGCCGACCTGCTCGACATGGAGTTCGTGCAGTTCCATCCCACCGGCATGATCTGGCCTCCCGGTGCGCGCGGCATCCTGGTCACCGAAGCCGTTCGTGGCGAAGGCGGATTGCTCTTCAACGCGGAGGGCACGCGCTTCATGCTCGACTACGACCCGGTCAAGAAGGAGCTCTCCTCGCGCGATGTGGTGGCGCGCTCGATCTACAAGGAGGTGCAGGCCGGCCGCGGCACGCCGCACGGCGGCGCCTATCTCGATGTCCGCCACCTCGGCGCCGACTACGTGAAGCGCAAGTTGCCGTCGATGTACGAGCAGTTCCACGCGCTCGCGTCGATCGACATCACCACGCAGCCGATGGAGGTCGGTCCGACCATCCACTACACGATGGGCGGCGTTCGAGTCGACCCCGAAACGGCGGCGACCACCGTGCCGGGTCTGTACGCGGCGGGTGAGGTCGCGGGTGGTCTGCATGGCGCGAACCGTCTCGGCGGCAACTCGCTCGGTGACATCCTCGTATTCGGCCGGCGCGCCGGCGATGCGGCCGCAGAATTCGCCCGGACGGGAGGCGCCACCCGGGTGATCGACGACGCGCAGGTCGCCGCTGAGGAGGCCGACCTGCTCGCGCCACTCGGGGGTGACGGCAATGGTGCCGCGCCGAGCGAGAACCCGTACAAGCTGCACGAGGATCTGCAGCTGGCGATGCAGGATGACGCCGGGATCGGGCGCAGCGAGGAGTCGTTGCAGCGAGCCCTCGCCGCGATCCTCGCGCTGCGTGAGCGGAGCACACACATCCGCGTGTCGGGTGGGCGTGCGCTCAACCCCGGCTGGCACACCTGTCGCGACGTCACGAACATGCTGGTGCTCTCCGAGGCCATCGTGCGGGGCGCGATCGAGCGGCGCGAGAGCCGCGGGTCGCAATGGCGCTTCGATCATCTCGACCAGGAGGTCGAGTTCGGCAAGGTCAACTTCGTGACCCGGCGCGGTGATGACGGCATGCAGGTGGTCGGTGTCCCGTCGACGCCGTTGCCGGATCACCTTCGCCCGCTGCTTGAGCGGAGCCGTTTCTACGATCCGGCCAAGCTCCCCAAGGGATACTTGACCGAGCCGGCACCGATCGCCGCCACCACGAGGAAGAAGAAGAAGTAATGGCAGTCCTCGATCAGCCCGCCGCCCCCGTCGATGCACCGGTTGAGGACGTGCTCACCGCCAGCGGACTGACGGGCGAGACGCTGACGCTGCGAGTCCTCAAGGGTGTCCCCGGCGGGGAATTGGCTGAAGTCGCATATCAGGTGCCGGTGGTCACCGGCATGGTGATCCTCGACGCGGTGCACTACGTGCAGCACAACCTCGACACCGACCTCGCGTGCCGGTGGAACTGCAAGGCGGCCAAGTGCGGGTCGTGCAGCGCGGAGGTCAACGGCCACCCCGTGCTGATGTGCAAGACACGCGTCGACGACCTGCCTCCAGGGCCGGTGACGGTGCATCCGCTCAAGTCGTTCCCGCTCATCAAGGACCTGGTCACCGACGTCTCACGCAACTACGAGGTGAACCGCGAGATCCCGCCCTTCACCGCGGCGCCGGACGACGGCACACCGTGGCGCATCCCGCAGCAGGACATCGATCGCCTGTACGAGTTCCGCAAGTGCATCGAGTGCTTTCTGTGTCAGGACGTCTGCCACATCCTGCGCAGCCATGACTACGCGGATCGCTTCTACGGACCGCGATTCTTCGTGCGGGTTGCCTCACTCGAGATGCACCCCAAGGATATCCTCGATCGCCGCGAGCAGACTCGCGAGCACGGCGGGCTCGGGTTCTGCAACATCACCAAGTGCTGCACCGAGGTCTGCCCGGAGCACATTCACATCACCGACAACGCGATCATCCCGCTCAAGGAACGCGTGGCGGACGTGCACTGGGACCCGGTGCGCTTTGTCGGGCGAAAGCTCTTCGGTCGCAACGGGGATTGATCGGCGTCATCATCGTGACCGCGGTCCTCGTGGTGATGATCGGGGTCTTCGCTCGCTTCTATTTCTATTCCAGGACCCCGGAATGGGGCCAGTCGGACACGCGCAAGGCGTTGCTCAACTTGATGGTGGTGGTGGGGCCGATCTTCGGCAACCACTACCGCAGGGAACCGCCCGAAATTCCCAGCGTGTCGGCACCGGCAACCGACGATGACGACGACCGGCCCGTCAGGATCGGTCCCCCGGGGCCGGACGAGTAGGATCAGCCCGCATGGGGAGGACGATCACCGCCTGCGTCTTCGACATGGACGGAGTCCTGATCGACACGGAGCCGGTGTGGCGTGAGACCGAGCACGACGTGTTCGCGCGAGTCGGTGTCGAGCTGACCGACGCGCAGCTGCGTGAGACCTGGGGGATGCGCATCGAGGAAGTTGTCGACTACCGCTATCGCGCCCGCCCGTGGAACGGCATCCGGCCTCGCGCCGTCGAGCGCGAGATCATTCGCGAGATGGTCGAGCACGTGCGCGCGCACGGCGTGCCGATGCCCGGCGCGATCGAGGCCATCCACACCGCGCATGACGCCGGCCTGCGCATCGCGATCGCGTCGTCGTCGAGTCGCGAGCTCATCGAGGCGGTGGTCGAACGGCTGGACATCGGCGAGTTCGTTGACGCCGTGTGCACCGCGGATGACGAGGAGCGTGGCAAACCCGATCCCGGTGTCTACCTCAGTGCCGCGCGGGCGCTGGACGTGATGCCGTCGTGCTGCGTCGCGATCGAGGATTCACCGGTGGGCGTCAGTGCGGCGATCGCAGCGGGGATGCGCTGCATCGGGCTCCGTTCGGAGGGTGCGCTGGCCGGCGATATCAGTCATGCCAACGTGGTCATCGAGTCACTCCTCGAGATCACGCCGGAGCTGCTGATCAGCCGATCCTGATCCCCGCGTTCAGCGAGCCCAGGTCCGGAGTCGATCTCGTCGCGCCGCGAGTCCATGACCTCGACCACCTGGCGCACCGCCTCGGCGCTCCGGTGCAGGGCCGCGCGCTCCTCGTCGGTGAGCGCGACGTCCACAACGTCGATGAGGCCGCCTTCGCCGAGCCTGCACGGCACGCCGGTGAACAGACCGTTGATGCCGTACTCGCCCTCGAGATGCACCGTGCAGGGCAGCACCTGACGGGTGTCGAGCACGATCGCGTCGATCATCTGCGCGACCGCCGCGCTGGGTGCGTAGTACGCGCTGCCGGTCTTGAGCAGGTTCACGATCTCGGCGCCACCATCGCGAGCGCGCTGCACGATGCTCTCGAGGCGTTCGGCGGGGATGAGATCCGCGGCCGAGATGCCGGCGACGGTCGTCAGCCGAGTGAGCGGCACCATGGTGTCGCCATGGCCTCCGAGCACATATGCCTGCACGTCGTGCACCGACGTGTTGAGCTCCTGGGCGATGAAGGTGCGATACCGAGCGGTGTCCAGGACGCCGGCCATCCCGATGACCCGTGAGCGCGGGAAGCGCGACACCGCCATCGACAGCTGGGTCATGCCGTCCACCGGGTTCGCAACCACGATCAGGATGCAGTCCGGGGATTGCTCGACAACCTTGCGGACCACCCCGGCCACGATCTTGGCATTGGTCATCACCAGGTCGTCGCGTGACATTCCCGGCTTGCGCGGGACGCCACTTGTGATCACCACGATCTTCGAGCCGGCCAACTCCTCGTATCCGTTGCTGCCCGTGACCAGCGAGTCGTAGCCCACGATCGGACCCGACTCCAGCATGTCAAGGGCCTTGCCCTGAGGGAGACCTTCGACGATATCGACGAGCACGACATCGGCGTAGTCGCGTTCCGCCACCCTTTGCGCCAGCGTGGCTCCCACGTTGCCGGCGCCTACTACTGTGATCTTTGCTCGCACTTCGCTGGATTCTACGCAGCCACGACGACGGCCCGGGCTAGCGCACGCTCAGAGGCGGGTCCTGTCGGCGCGGGGACCCCTCGCCGTCGCGCTTTTGCGCGCCGGCGCTTCCCCCCGCGCCGCCACCCGCCACCCGCAGTGGGCTCCACCGGGCATCGCGCTGCGTAGGATGCTGGGTGCGGTGCAGAGACCACGGCTTAGGCCCTTGCGGAGGTGGGAGCGTGGCTTGGCCTACGCGGTGGTGGGGGTCGCGGCTGAGGTCGGGTTTACGGGTGCTCGCGATAGCGTGCTTCGGAGGGATGTCGCATTGGGCGGGCATTCGTATGTCTGGATGTTTCCGATCTATGGGGTGGCTGCTTTTCTGTTTGAGCCTGTGCATGACGCGCTTCGGCATCGGCCGTCGTGGCAGCGAGCCGTTGCTTATTCCGTCGGGATCATGGGGGTCGAGTACTTCGCAGGGATGACCATTCGTAAGGCTGTCGGGGTGGTGCCTTGGGATTACGGGCGCGGGCGGTTTGTGTTGCCTGGAGGGGCTACTCGATTGGATTACGCGCCGGTTTGGGCCTTTGCGGGGTTGGGGTTGGAGCGGTTGCATGACGTGTTGAGCGGTTTGGCGGTGGGGGAGCTGTGAGTCCGAAGGGGGAGTCCATTGCTCCTGCCAAACGTGCTGCGAAAGCCGCGGTGAAGGCGAAGGTGGTGGTGCGTAAGCGGAGGTTGCCGGCGGGGGCGCGGGAGCGGGCGCCGATTGTTGTCGAGCGTTTGAAGCTCGAGTATCCGGAGGCGCGCACGGAGCTGGAGTTTGGGGATGCCTGGCAGTTGCTGGTCTCGGTGATCCTCAGCGCCCAGACGACGGATGTGAACGTCAACTCGGTGACGCCGGCGCTGTTTGCCCGCTATCCGACGGTCGCGGATCTTGCGGCGGCGGAGGAGGGCGACGTCGAGGCGATCATCCACAAGACGGGGTTCTTTCGCTCGAAGGCGCGTGCGATTCGGGAGATGAGCCAGGACGTTGTGCTGCTCCACGGCGGTGAGGTGCCGTCGCGGATGGAGGACCTGGTCAAGCTCCGCGGTGTGGGACGCAAGACGGCCAATGTGGTGCTCGGGGTCGCATTCGGCGAGCCGGGGTTTGCGGTGGACACGCATGTCACGCGGCTCACCAGGCTGCTCCGTCTGACGAGCGCAACCGACCCGGTGAAGATCGAGGAGGACATCTGCAGCATCGTTCCGCCAAGCGAGTGGACCGGGCTGAGCCTCCGGCTCATCCTGCACGGCAGGCGGGTCTGTATCGCCAACAAACCACGCTGCCACGAGTGCGTTCTTGCCGACATCTGCCCGTCTGCCGATCTCGGCCTTTCCAAGCCTCGCAGCGTCCCACGACATCGAGTGGCGAAGGCTCGCTAGACTCTGCTGGGATGCTCAGGGGCAGGATCGTGAGTCAATCGATACACGGGGAAGTCGCGACACCCCCGCAGCCGGGTACGATGTTGGCATCGCAGTGATCCAGACGAGGGCCCGTAGCCAGCACCAGGCACCCCTCACGACCGCATTCCCGGCCATCGTCCGTCCAGTCGGAGCTCCCCGAGCAACGACACCGGCGCCGGTGCCGGAGCCCTCGCACCATCACCTTCCCGCGTGGGTGAAGCGAGCGTATGCGCAGGCACGCCCGATTCTCGCCGACCTGCTCGGCAGCCTCGAGGGCGAGCCGCGCGAGGAGTTGCAGCGATCGGTCGACGACATCACCGAGCGGATCAACACCGGCAAGTTCAGCCAGGCGTTCCAGTACCCGCAGTTGATCGCCAATGGCATGCAGCTGTATCAACAGCAGCGCTCGGTCAACGCTGAGCGCGCGCGCGCCGCACATGCGCTCGATCTGCTGCGCCGGCGCGGGAGCGACATGCTGCGCGACGCCGGGCCGCAGCTCCCACCCGATGTCACGTCACGGCTGGGACGGTCGCTGCGTGGGGCCACAACCGCCGAGGAGATCACCGAGGTGGAGGCCGAGGTGCGTCAGGCCGTCGAGTCCGCCCGCTCCGTCCAGGATCGCAAGCGCGAACGCGAGATCACCAAGACACGCACCAAGATCCAGCGCGCCGCGCCACGTGCGCAGGCGCGCCCCGTCGAGACCACCGAGACCTGGCAGGACGTCCTTCGCCGGCTGCAGGAGCAGATGGCGCAAGAGGCGGGGGCGTGACCTCGGTCCCTCTCGCAGCGTCTCTCGATCCCGACAGCCTCGCACTCGAGGCGGGCGATCCGGAGGTGAGATCGGTGATGCGCAACGAGGTGGTGTTCTGCTTGCCGAGCACGCCCGCGGACGCGATCGCCAAGCTGCTTGCGGACAACATCCTGAGCGAGATCGTCGTGCTCGTCGACCGGCGGCCCGTCGGCTTCGTCGCCAAAGAGGACGTCATCGACCACCTGATCGCCGGCGATATCGTCGTGTCCGGCAGCGACTTTGCGGTGCGTCCGCCGTCGACGAACGTGCAGGCACGCAACATGCTGCGCCAGTCACCGCTGCTCGTCGATGAGCATCAGCGCTTGAGCGAGGTCGTGTCGCTGATGGCGAACCACGAGCGCCGGCTGGCGATCGTCACCCATGAGGACGAGACCGTCGTCGGCATGGTGACTCCGCGCGAGCTCGGCGACTTCGCGCTTGCGAGGCGCAAGGCCCCCAATGCCTGAGCTGGAGAGCATCGCCTCGCCACTCGGCGCGGAATGTGATCCCGAGGACACCCTGACCGACGTGCTCGAGGTGCTGCGCCTTCAGGATCCGGTACCGCTGCTCGTGGTCCGGGGCGAGGACGTGCTCGGCACCATCGGCCTCGAGACCATCGTGGCCTCCTTCGACCGGCTCGATCAGACGAGTGTTCGCGACGTCATGCGTCCCGCGCCGGAGATCGACCTCGGCGAGCGCGTCGAGCGCGGCGCCGAGGTGATGCGCCAGGCCGCTGCCGAGGCAGCGATCGTCACAGCAACCGAAGGCGGACTCTTCTCACGACGGAGCGAGCCGGTCGGCATGGTGAGCGCGGCGCACGTGCTCGGCGCCATCGCGAAGAACGTGATCGACAAAGCGCCGATGAAGATCATGAGCGGGCATCTCGACCTGGGATTCAACGTCCCAATCACGCCCTGCCAGCGCAACTGTCCGATCCGTCAGGACATCGCGACGTACATCGATTACGTGAGCCAGGGACGGTACGTCGATTCGTGGGCGGTGATCCACGAGACCAACCCCTTCCCGAGCATGCTCGGACGGCTCTGCAACCATCCGTGCGAAACCGATTGCAAGCGCGGCTGGGATCCCGGCGAGGAGCCGGTGACGATCAAATCCATCAAGCGGTTCTCGACCGACTTCGCGTTTCAGCAGGGGTTGTGGATCAACTACAAGATCGCCCCCGCCAAGGGCAAGCGCGTCGCCGTCGTAGGTGCGGGACCTGCCGGACTCACCTGTGCACTCGACTTGCGCGTGCAGGGATACGACGTCGTGTTGTACGAGCGCGAGGCGAAGGTGGGCGGCCTGCTCAGCACCTCGATCCCGCCATTCCGCTTCGATCATCGTCAGCTCCAGTGGGAGCTGGACATGATCATGACCACGGGGATCGATGTCCGCCTGAACAGCAACGTCGGCAGCGGCCCTGACGACATCAGGACCAAGGAGCTGCTCGACGAATACGACGCGGTGTTCTTCTCGATCGGCATGATGAAGGGCCGCATCCTGCCGATCCCGGGCAGCGATCTCCCCGAGGTCACCGACGCGATGAGCTTCCTGCGCACCGTGTCGTACGACAAGATCCCCGAGCACTTCCCCGTCGGCGGGACCGTGGTGGTGGTCGGTGGTGGTGCGGTCGCGACGGACGCCTGCCAGTCGTCGATCAAGCTCGGCGCCAAGGACGTGTGGATGGTCGCGATCGAGCCCGAGGATCGTCTCCCGGCGTTCGGCAACGAGCTGCACGAGGCCAAGGAGATCGGCCTGCATATCCAATGCGGCGTTATCGTCAAGGAGATCGACAGCGATGACAAAGGCAGCGTGAAGTCCGTCTCCTTCGCCCCGCTGCAGGACCTGGAGTTCGATCCCCTCAGCGGCAAGCTCATCTTTTCCTCTGTGAAGGAGCAGCCGAACGCCAAGCGCTGGACGGTGGATGCGGACTTCGTGATCTTCGCGTCCGGACAGATCATGGAACGCCCCGACGAGCTCGTCCCGGTGACGCAGCGTGGCTTGCTTGCAGCCGATCGTGGCGGTCACACCGGTGTCGACAAGCTCTTCTGCGGCGGTGACTGCGTGCAGGGACCGTCGTTCATCGTCGATGCCGCCGGCTGGGGACACCGCACCGCCCGCTCGATTCGTGAGTTCCTCGGCGAGGACATGCAGGCGGCGGGCGATCGCATCTACCAGACGATCGTCGAGCGGACCGACGACCATCGCCAGTCCGAGGTGTTCGCGCGTGTCGAGCCCGGCATCCTCGAGGCCGCGAAGCGCTACGACATGGCCGAGGTCGAGCAGTCGTGGAGCGACCAGACAGCGATTGTGCAGGCGATCCGCTGCTTCCAGTGCAACTCGGTGCATCACTACGACCAGACGGTGTGCGTTCTCTGCGGCGCGTGTGACGACGTGTGCCCCGAGAAGGCAATCGACGTCGTGGTCTTCGGCGAGGATCGCGAGCGTTCCTCGGGCGGTGAGACGCTCGTCTGCCAGACGTCGGGAGGCATCCCCGGCGGTGGTGGCTACGAAGGCGAGATCTACATCAACTACGACCGGTGCACCAACTGCAGGATCTGTGAAGACCACTGCCCGGTGAACTGCATCACGTTCGAGCGTGTGCGCTTTGTCGATGACACGATGCGTGTGGTCGAGCGCCCGGACCTGAAGATCGACTTGCCGCTCGTCGCGGTGGGGTAGCGATCGAGCCTCACGAGCGCTTCATGCGTCGTGCACTCCAAGCGGCACGAGCCGCCGGCGCGCGCGGTGAGGTGCCCGTCGGTGCGGTAGCGGTGCGTGGCGGCGCGGTGCTCGCGACGGCCGGCAATGCGATGGAACGGCGCGGCGACGCGACGGCGCATGCGGAGATGCTCGTGCTGCGCCGGGTTGCAGGGATCGTCGGTGGCTGGCGCCTGGACGGGGTCACGCTGTATGCGACTCTCGAACCGTGTCCCATGTGCGCAGGCGCGATGGTGCAGGCGCGCATCACCGCGTGTGTCTACGGCGCGCTCGACCCCAAGAAGGGCGCTGACGGGAGCGTCTACGACGTGCTGCGCAACGTGCGGAACAACCATCGGATCGACGTGACCACTGGTGTCGGCGCGGGCGAATCCGCAGCGTTGCTGCAGGACTTCTTTCGCGCCCGTCGCTGACTTATGACGCGGTGGTCGCCGCTTTGCGTGCCGTGAGGTCGACCTCGCGGGAGCGAATGACCTCACTCACCTGGCTCGAATACCAGGAATAGAAGTGATCGCGCGCCCACCGCTGTGTGTCAACGTGCTCGGGGTTGTCGCGCCACGCCTTGACTGAACTCGTCGTTCTCGAACAGCTCGAGCGACACCTCCTCGCCATCGGGCGTCTCGAAGCTCTCGATCGAGATGAAACCCGGGTGCTGCGCCACGAGCTCGTGGAGGCGCTTGCTTCGCCGCGAATACTCCTCGACGTCGCCGTCGGGTCGGTTGCGCGAGCGAAACACCACCAGGATCACGGCCACATCTTCACACAGCCGCCGAGGCCAGGCGCCGCAACGCCGACTGTGCCGCGTGATATCCGCACATGCCGTGCACGCCGCCGCCGGGAGGGGTTGATGCGGAGCAGATGAAGAGGTCCGGGTTGGGTGTGGAGTACGGGTTGGCACGCACCACGGGCCGTGTGAACAGCTGACCGAGGTCGGTCACGCCACCGGTGATCGCCCCGCCGACATAGTTCGCGTTGTACCGCTCCAGCGTCGCGGTGTTCATCACGTGGCGCGCCAGGATGCGGTCGCGGAACCCGGGCGCGAAACGCTCGACCTGACGTTCGAGCACATCGGTGAGATCGACTGTCGATCCCGCCGGAACGTGGCAGTACGCCCAGCCCGTGTGCTTCCCCTCGGGCGCCCGAGAGCTGTCGAACAGGCTCGACTGCACGACGAGCGTGTATGGCCGATCCGAGACCGCGTCACGCCAGACCGCAGCCTCGGAGGCGGCAATCTCGCCGAGCGTGCCGCCGACATGGACGGTCGCGGACTCGAGACATGCCGGGTCGGTCCAGGGGATGGGCCCGTCGAGGGCCCAGTCGATCTTGAAGATGCCCGGGCCGTACCGGTAGCCGCGGAGCCGCTGCACGTAGCCGCGGGGCAGCACCGATGACCCGATGGTTGCGACCTGATCGGGGCTCGTGTCGAAGAGCACGACGCGCGATGGCGGAATGTCGGCAAGGGCGTGCACAGGCGTGCCGGTCTCGATGCGGCCTCCGAGGGAACGGAGGTATCCGGCGAGCGCGTCGGTGATCGCAGCGGAGCCCCCTTGTGCGATCGGCCAGGTTTCGACATGGCCGGTGAGCAGGAAGAGCAGGCCGACCGCTGCGCTCACCGGCCGTGTCAGCGGCAGAACGGAGTGGGCGGCGCATCCGGCGAGGAGCGCCCGGGCACGTTCGCCGCGAAACCACGTCCGCGCGAGCACGGTGGCCGGGAGCAGCGCTGGAATACCGAAGCCGGTGAGCACCAGCGGGTGGCGGGGGAGGTGCGCGGGGCCGAGGATCTCGGCCATCAGCTCGTTGGGATGGTGGAGCAGCGGTCGCATGAGCCGCCGGTACGCCGCGGCGTCGGGCCCGAGTGCGCCGGCAGTGGCGTCGAGCGACTTGCGCAACATGACCGCCGGCTCTCCGTCGAGCGGGTGCGCGACCGACGCCGGGGGTTGGATCCAGGTCAGTCCGTGCTCGGCGAGGGGCAGCGTGCGCAGATACGGCGAGAGGATGCCGAGCGGGTGCGCCGCGGAGCAGACGTCATGACGGAACCCGGGGAGCGTCAACTCCGCGGTGCGGGTTCCGCCACCGATGGTTGGCGCGGATTCGAGGACCAGCACCTCCGCGCCGTTGCGTGCCAGCTCGACCGCAGCCGCCAGGCCGTTGGGACCGCTGCCGATGACGACTGCGTCCAGGCGCGACGGCACGAGGATGCTTATGCTGCCGGAGCTGCGGGTGCGGCCACAACTTCGCCGTTCGCCAGCACCATCCCGTCTTCGCACACGGCCTCGACGCGGCCGCCCTGGAACTGCTGCTCGTACACCTTGGCGTAGGCCCCACCGCGGCGCAGGAGCTCCGCATGGGTGCCCTGCTCGAGCAGACGGCCGCGGTCGATCACGAAGATCACGTCGGCGGCGAGGATGGTGGAGAGGCGGTGCGCGATGGCGATGGTGGTGCGGCCGGTCAGCAGCGGCTCGAGGGCGGCCTGCACGAGGCGCTCGCTCGTGGTATCGAGGGCCGAGGTCGCCTCGTCGAGGATCAGCACGCGAGGCGCCTTGAGGACCACTCGAGCGATCGCGAGGCGCTGCTTCTCGCCGCCGGACATGCGGTAGCCGCGTTCCCCGACCAGCGTGTCGTAGCCGTCATCGAGGGCGACGATGCGGTCGTGGATGAAGGCCGCACGCGCTGCGGCCTCGAGCTCCTCCTGGGTCGCGTCCGGCTTCGCGTACGTGAGGTTGCGACGCACCGATGCGTGGAAGAGATACGTCTCCTGCGTGACCATGCTGATCGCGCCGGCCAGCGATGCGATCGTGTAGTCGCGGACGTCCACGCCGTCGAGGAGTACCGCTCCCTTGGTGACGTCGTAGAGGCGCGGGATCAGGTAGGAGATCGTGGTCTTGCCCGCGCCGCTGGGGCCGACGATGGCGGCAAGCTGGCCGGGTTTGACCTCGAAGCTCACGTCCTCGATCGCCCAGTCGCGGCGGATCTCGTTGGGAACCGGGTCGGTCTCGTCTGCGGCACTTCCATTCGGGACCGCGATCACGACAGGCGGTCGCTGGATCGGTTCGGTCATCGGTCCGAAGCTGCCCCGGTCGTAGCGGAAGTACACGTTCTTGAGCTGGACATCGCCCTTGATGTCATCCGCCGGCACGGTGCGGGCATCAGGACGGTCAACGATGTCGTGGGGCATCTTGAGGTAGTCGAAGATGCGCTCGAAGAGCGCGAGGCTCGCCTGGATCTCGATGGAGACGGAGAGCATGCTGCCGATGGGGAAGAAGAGGCGGCTCTGCAGCGTCGTGAAGGCGACGATGGTGCCGGCGGTGATCGACGATGGCGCTCCGTGGTTGCCTGAGATCACGAATCCGGCGATGAGATAGACCAGCGCCGGCGCACTGCTGAAGAAGGCACCGATGACCGCGAAGAGCGCCCGGCCGATCATCTCCTGGCGGATGGCCAGGTTCGCCAGCCGATGATTCTCCTTGCGGAAGCGAACGACCTCCTCCGCACCTCGGCCGAACACCTTGGCGAGGAGCATCCCGGAGACCGACAGCGTCTCCTCGGTGATCGCGCTGATCTCCGCCTTGGATTCCTGCGCCTGCATGGTGATCTGCCTGCGGACCTTGCCGGCACGGTACGTGTAGAAGACGAAAAGTGGCGTGATCGCCAGCGATAACACAGTGAGCTGCCACGAGAGGATCAGCATCGCGATCAGCGTGCTCAGCAACGTCACGATGTTGGAGAGCAGCGATGTGGCTGTATCCGTGACCACCGATTGGATACCGCCTACGTCATTCGTCAACCGCGACTGAATCTCGCCCGTGCGCGTCCCGGTGAAGAACCGGAGCGACATGCCCTGAAGGTGCTCGTAGAGGCGGTTGCGGAGCTCCTCCATCACACGCTGCCCGACACGGTTGGTGATGTACGTCTGCAGCACACCGATCGCCCCGGTCACGATCGTGATCCCGATCATGATGCCCACCAGGATCTCGAGCCGAGGGAGCACAACCGGAAGGGCGACCGCCTTGCCGTGGACTGTCGTTGTCGGGAACAGGGCGGTGTCGAACACGACCTTGATGAGGATCGGGTTCACAACCCCGGCGCCTGCGGTGATGACCACCAGGAAGGCAATCGTCGCCACGCCGAGGCGGTGCGCTCTGAACAGGCCCATGGTCTGACGGAGGAGCCGGCGGTTCGAAACCCGGCCAGACGGTTTCTCGCGTTTGGCTCCCATGAAGCCGCCGCCGTGCATCACGGCAGCAGCACTCCTAGGCACGCGCTTGTGACGGGCGTCATGGCTTCGACTGTACCAAGGTGAAGTCGTTTTCCCGATCTGATAACGAGCGTGGAAGGGGTATTGCGATCGCTATGATCTGCGGCGGATTCAGCGCGGAGGGAGCGCTGGCGAAGACAGCGAGGAATCTGAATGACCATCAAGCAAGTCCTGATGGGGGCACTACCCATGGGCGCGATCATCGCGCTCGCCGGCTGCGGTGGATCGGCAGGGGGGTCGACCCCGACCCCGTCGAACTCCTCCGGAGGGCTGACCCTGCCGAGTATTCCCGGACTGGGCAACGGTTCAAGCGGATCGGCTCCGGCAGCGACCACGCTTCTGACCGCGTCAGATGTGCAGACCATCAGTGGCGACTCAAGCGTCACGGCGCTCGGTGGCGCATGTTCGGCAACCACCTGCATCTACTCGGACACGACCGGTAGCGGGGGAGGCGGCGGCGTGATCTTCATCGAGCCTTTCCCAGGAGCTCTCGGCCAGGCTGCCCTGCAGGCGGCGATCGCCTCGGCGCTGGCCGGCCAAGCGTCGTCCAGCGGCGGGACCACCGTGTCCGTCGCCGGGCTGGGGAGCGGCGCGATCAAGGAGATCGATACGGATTCGGCCACGTACGCCTTCGTCAAGGACAACTACCTGGTCGTGATCAACGTCACGTCGGGAACCAAGTCCGGGTCCGACATGGATTCGCAGGTCGGCGCGGCCGCCCAGACGGTGGCCGGCTCCCTCTAGCTGTAGTGCCCATAGAGGTTGTTGACAAAGAGAGAGCCCCCGGGCTGAGTTTGGGTTGTTGAAATCCACCCAGACGGAGGCTCTCCGGTGTCCCATCCTAAGGCGGTACTCACCCCGGTTGGCAGGCTGATTCTGGTCCGACGGATTGCCCAAGGGCGCCCAGCAGCGCACGTTGCTGCTGAGATGGGCGTGTCCCGTGCGACGGCGTACAAGTGGTGGCGTCGCTACGTCCACGAAGGCGAGATCGGCCTCCACGATCGGAGCTCGCGACCACTGCGAAGCCCACGGCGGACACCGGCGCGTGTGGAGCGACAGATCGAGGCGCTGCGACGGCGCACCAAGCTTGGTCCCGTTCGCATCGCAGTCCGGCTGCACCTGCCCGCCTCGACCGTGCATCGCGTGTTGGTGCGCCGGCACCTCAACCGACTGAGCTGGATGGATCGTCCGACCGGCCAGGTCATCCGCCGTTACGAGCATCCACAGCCCGGCGACATGGTCCATGTCGACGTCAAGAAACTGGGCCGCATCCCAACTGGCGGCGGTTGGCGTGTTCACGGACGTCTCGGTCATGACCACACCGGAGTCGGCTACGACTACATCCACTCCGCCGTCGACGACCACTCCCGATTGGCCTACTCAGAGATCTGTGACGACGAACGTGCCCCGACTGCAGCTGCGTTCTGGACCAGGGCGACCGCGTTTTTCGCCGCCCACGGCATCGCGGTCCAGCGTGTCCTCACCGACAACGCTCAGGTGTACCGCCGTTCCTTTGCGTTCCGAGCTGCGGTTCTGGAGAGCGGCGCGGTCCAGCGCTTCACGCAGCCCTGGCACCCCCAAACCAACGGCAAGGTGGAGCGCTTCAACCGCACCCTGCTCGAGGAATGGGCCTACGTCCGACCCTATACGTCCAATCAACGTCGCGCCCAGGCCTTGACGGCGTGGCTGCACATCTACAACCATCACCGCGCCCATACCAGCCTCGGTCAGCTCCCACCCATCTCACGTCTCAACAACGTGTCTGGGCACTACAGCTAGCGTCCTCGGGCACCGTCGCTGGCCAGAGCCGGCGGCGGTGCCATCATCTCGGGCTGTCTGATCGGCGTGGCGGAGAGGGTGGGATTCGAACCCACGGTGGCTATAAACCACACCGCTTTTCGAGAGCGGCACCTTCAACCACTCGGACACCTCTCCGGGAGCGTCGAGTATAGGGGCGGACATCGCCCCGACCCCATCGGACGGCCGAGTTGCGGCTCGGGCGTTACCAGTAGTACCAGCGCCCCCCGCGCGGGCGAAACGCGAGCCCGATCAACCAGAAGATCAGGAAGATGAGGGCGATCCACCAGAGCACATGGAGCGCGAAGCCCAAGCCGAAGAGCAGGGCTGTAAACAGCAGGAAGGCGAAGAGGACGCACATGACCGAGGTTCTCCCCTGGGCGATATGACGTTCGCATGGTAGATACCCGACGGGTGGCCCTGGTGAAACCCGGTGGCCCCGGTCCGGTGGGGTTGCAGGCGGGTCGCGGATACAATCGCGGAGGAGCGATCGCCTAGTTGGCCGAGGGCGCCGCACTGGAAATGCGGTATACCGCGTCAAGCGGTATCGAGGGTTCGAATCCCTCTCGCTCCGGAT
>CAWFUO010000011.1:0-212766 GCA_963819095.1 Candidatus Dormiibacterota bacterium | reverse complement strand
GTGGTCCGCAGGCGATACAGGGTCAGCGGCTCTGGCAGCAACACCGCGCGATACTGCGACCGCGCGATCCGGCACCACATCTCGTAGTCCTCGCAGCTGCGCAGCTCATCGTGGAATACACCGACGGCTTCAAAGCAGTCGCGCCGCACGATCGGCGTCGATCCGTTGCCCACATGATTGCGCCGAATCATATCGTGCAGCGTCGGCGATGACTTGCCGGCCAGCAGAATGGTGCCGGTCGGACGTCCATCCTCGGTCAGATAGGCGGAATGGCTGAAGGTAATGCCGATCGATGGATCTTGCTGCATCACCGCGAGATGCTTTTCCGCCTTGTCAGGCCGCCACAGATCGTCCGAATCCAGGAAGCCGATAAAGGTGCCGCGCGAACTCGCGGATGCCGGCGTTGCGTGCATTGGCCAGGCCGCCATTGGCTTGGCGCACGATGCGCAGCCGGCTGTCGCGGCGCCGTTCGGCCAAGGCCGCCAGCACGACAGGCGTTTCATCAGTGCAGCCGTCATCGACGACGATGACCTCAAGGTCGCGAAAGGTCTGATCCAGCGCGGATTCAACGGCAGCTTCGATATAAGCCGCCACATTGTACGCGGGGATGACGACGCTCAGCATTGGCCGGTCGGCCGCAACATCGACGTTGGGGAGATTGCTCATGGAAGGGACCTCACTGCGCAGGTCATGTGACGGAACACATCACGAGATCGGTTTCGCGATGGCGAACGATTTCAATGCAGGTTGGGTCCCGTAGATGGGGACCCGACGGGTGAGGTATGTTGCCAGGACAACCTGGATGATGATGGCGACGACGGCGCCAAAGGCACCTGCGGCCCAGGCACCTGCGGGAATGATCGCCAGCGTCATGACGCCCCGAATGGCCGATATGCGGTTGCTTGCAGCGACCAACCCGAGCGCACGCAGCCTTGTGTCGTAGGCTGCAAGCAAATATCGAATTGGCGTGTTGACCTGCAGCAGCGGTGCAAGCACCAGGAAGCCCGGCGCCCGATAGATCCAAAGCCCGAGCGGTGCTGTCAGCAGTGCGACGCTGGCGGCACTGACAATGCCGATCCAGCGCAAACGGCTGATCAGCAGCGGGCCGTTGCGCGCGGGATCGGCCACCATGCCGGGATAGAACGCCTGGATCTGCGACCAGCCCGGAGTGTCGCTGACAGTGATCAACTGACGGCATAGGCCGAGCAAGCCGAGCTGTGCTCGGCTGAGGATGAAGGACAAGATCAACATGGCGGCCTGGTCGGTGCCCAGGTTGATCGGTCCGCGATCAGGTAGCGCGCCCCGTCGGCCATGTGCGTGATCAGCATTCGGAAGCTGGTGCGCCGGCATGGCAGGCGCAGGAAGGCGCAGCCAATCGCAGCGAAGCGAAATGCTGCCAGGATGGCCGCGAAAGTTACGAATCCGGGACTGACCCACGCCGCGACGATCAGGCCCAGCAAGTTGCCGATCGGCGGGATGATGGCGTCGCCGGGCTTGTTCAGCAGCACCTGCAATGCATTGGTAATGTTGGTCTGGGCGAAGAACGGACCGCCGAGCGCCAGCAAGGCGATCACCAGCGCCTCTTTGTGGCTGTGGCCCACAATCAGCCCCAATGCGCCAACGAAAGGCAGGCTGAGCGGCACGACGGCCATGCAGGCGAACAGACCGACCGTGTTACGTTGCCTCGGATCGATATTCATCCGAGCCAGCGTGTAGGGCAGGCCCGCACGTGCCGATCAGGGCCAAAACCACGATTGCGATGGTGGCGATCACCAACGTCCCGGCGCCTTGCAGGCCGAAGCGACGCGTGACGATCAGAATCGACAGAAGGAAGCCATTCAGGTTCTGCAGGACGCGCGCCAGCAGGACCAGCCCGGCGGCGCGACCGAACTTCTGCAGCAGCCGGTCGACCAACAACCGTGGCGCTGTTGTAAATAAGGTCATGCGTTGACGGGCGCACCGGCAGCGATAGCGCGGGGGCGCCGCATAACGGTGCGGTACAGGTGGTCGTTCCGCAACTGCTCGCCAATCCGGGCGCGCGAGTTGGGCCATACGGTCGGACATCCTGAACGCCGCGTTGGGAGAGCGAATTGTGCCGACCAGTTCGCGGCGCAAGTCCGCGACATTGCGCGGCGCACAATAGTGCCGAAGTCGCCCAGAACGGCGCGGTTTTCGGGAATGTCGTTGCCAGTACCCGGCAATGCATAGGCGATGGCCTCGAGCAAGGCCATGGACATGCCTTCGATGTAGGACGGCAATACGAAGGCGTAGGCGTTGCTGAATACCTCGGCCAGTTCGTCGCCGCCGAGATGGCCGACGAAGCAGACCCGCTCGGGGTCGGCCTGGGCGCGCAATTCGGCCAGGTAATTTTCGGGGGCGGTGCCGCCGGCGATCACGAGCTTCATGCCGGATTGTGCCAGCAGTGTCGCATCCAGCGTGTTGAACGCGGCAATCAAGTCATGGCAACCCTTTTCCGGCGTTAGTCGGCTGGCGAATAGGACGTATTTCCCCGGAACAAGGTCATGCGCGGTCAGTAACGTCCCTGGCGGTACGCGTTGCTTATTGGGGATGCCGTTCGGGATGAATTCCGCAGTTGCATCGTACCTTTCGGCAAAGTAGCGTCGTAGCGATCGGAAACGACAGTGACACGGTCGGCGCTTCCGATCAAAGTGCGTTCCGCGCCGACCAGGCACATCCGGGCGAATGTCCCCCATTTGTCGCGCTTATGGTCCAGCGCATGCACAGTGACGACCGAGCGCTGGCCGCCAAGCCGAGTTAGCAGGGACAGAACGCCGGGACCGAGCGCGTGGAAGTGGAGGACATCGTATTGACCATAGGCTTGTTTCAGGGCGAAGATCGCACGTGTGAGGTTATCGAGGTGCTTGCCGCCGATCGATCTGGTTGCGATAGACTGGACGCCGTTATAGCCGGTGAATCCGGTGTCCGCTTTCGAGTAGACATGGATCTGATGTCCCAGATCGGCGAGCCTCGGACACAATTCATCCAGCACGCGTTCGATGCCGCCGTAATTCGATCCCACACCACGCGAACCAATCATGGCAATCCGCATGATCACCTCTCCTTTCAGTGCGTCATCGACTGATTTTCTTGGATGTCCATCCCGTAACTCAGAGATGTCGCTCGGCGCGATCGTGCGGTCGCCCGCGTAATCAGTCCGGTTCTAAAAGGCCGCCTCGTCCCCAAGCGTGCATGCAACGCTGAGAGTCAGGATTTTCAGGTCGAGGATCAGGGACCAGTTCTGGATGTAATGAAGATCATGTTCGACGCGCCTGACGACCTTTTCAATCGTGTTGAGTTGTCCGCGGCAGCCGTTGACCTGGGCCCAGCCGGTGATGCCGGGCTTGATACTGTAGCGATACCGGTAGGTTTCAGTAACGCATTCAAGCGGCTGGCCATTCACGCTCATTTCCAGTGCATGCGGACGCGGCCCGACCAGCGACATGTCGCCCCGCAGAACGTTAAACAACTGCGGCAGTTCATCGAGGCTGTGCCGGCGAAGGAAGCGCCCCACCCGTGTAACTCGCGGATCATGAGGTGTCGTCTGCTGCTTGCAGGCTTTGTCCTCCAGGTCATTGTACATCGAGCGGAACTTGTAAACGCGGATAGGTTTTCCATGCAATCCGCGGCGCCACTGCCAGAACAGAACGGGACCCGGACTGTCAAGTCTGATAGCAACCGCGATGACCATCATCAACGGCGCGATTAGGAAGATTAGCAGTAAAGAAAGCAGAAGATCTTCAATTCTTTTGACAACGCACTGGTAGGTCTGTAAGCCCCGTATGGGAGTTGTGATTGATTTCGTAGAAGGATCATCACTCGAATTTTGCAAAGGATAAATTTGTGCTCGCATCCTTGTCCCCCTGTCTTATGAGGAATGCGACGCGGGTTCTATGGAACACGCTGGATGGCGTCTAGCGGCTTTACGCTGCATTGCGGTATGACGATATGGCACCGTATTGACAACGGGCCGTAATGGTAAGAATGAGCCTGCGGTATGTGTCGAATGGAGGATGCCAAGAACGTTCCGTATCATCCTTATAATTCTTCGCCAGGACTCTCCGCTTGAAGATTTACGCGGCTTGCCGTTTTCCTCACATAAGGGCTTCGCAGGTGCGTCACGATGCCGTGATTTACTGCTTCATGTGACCGCGTCACGTTACATCACAAAATTAATCGTAAGTTATGCATTAGCTCTTCGTAAAGTGCGCATCAGACCCTCGAGAATCCGGCGTAGGAACGGCGGCGCGTCATGTCACGTTTGCATATGGGCATGTCACATGTGCATACAGGTTGTCCTGCGGACCGCGACTCCCTATGGAAACTTACGTCCACGAATGTCATTGACGCGACATTGAGTTCGGACGCTAATCGTGCTCTTGGCTCGACCAGTCGCACACCGTACACACTGATGGCGGCTGTCGTGACGCTGGGTAGGGCCTTCTCGGCTCAGCCGGATTCTCAGGGCGCGCGCCCGACTCCGAAGATTCTCCGGCTAGGCGCAGGAATTATGGCGACATCCATCCTCGCCTGTTCCTCGAATCGCCAAATCGAAAACGGGAGATCTCATGATTGCGTATGCTACCGCCCATGCCCGTCCCCCCGACGTGGTGCGACAGCCTCTGGTGCCTGGCGCGGCGTACGGCCTTCCCGATCTCGCGACTCTGGTGGAGATTGCTGCGTCGCGCTCACGAAAGCGCTCACGTTGCAACTCCAGCAGTCCGCCGTTGTTGACCGTCGCGGTGCCGGAGCTGCCCATGTAGGCGGTGCTGACGGGCTTGCCGACGCCGATTCGATCCCGCCGGGACCGTTGAAGGGCTCATGCCCTGGACAAAGTGCATAGGCGAATGGCGGCCGCTGCGTCCTCGCGGTGGTCCCCAGCCGTTGCGCGTCGTCTCGGCCGGGGTCCCATGGTTGGCAACAAGGCTCACCCAACCATCAGGAGCCAGCCGAGGCGGCCAGTTCTGCCAACCAGCCATTGCAATCCCTGAATAACCCAGGAATTTTTAAGCTGTGGGTCGTAGGTTCGAATCCGCGAGGGCCGCCAAAATCAACGGGCCGGAGGCTCATCGGGTAATTGAAACAGCGCGCGCTGTCGTGGCGTTGGACGCCAGCCCTTTGTTCGATCTTCTCCGCGGTCTCGATGGCGGTCAGCGAGATCGCGGGTCGAGATCTCCAAGGACGATGATGCCAACCTCAGGCCGTCTTGGACTTGAGCTCGTCGAGCTGCATCCGTGCGCCGGCGACCATGCACGACAGATCGGACGTCAGCATCACCATGTCGAAGCCGCGCTTCACCGCGCCCGCCGCGAACGCCGCGCTGGCACAGTGCATGACGCACTTGATGCCGTGCTTATGCGCTGCCTCCCGGATCTTGTCGCAGGTGGCGAGATGCAGCGGGTCGGGGTTATCGCCGCGCGGGGCCAGACCCAATGCGAACGACAGGTCGGCTGGCCCGATGTAGACGGCGTCGAGGCCGGGCGTGGCGCAGATGGCATCGAGGTTGGCGATGCCCTCCTTCGTCTCGATCATGGCCATGATGACGATCTCGTCGTTGGCGTTGGCCACGTAGTCGGCGCCGCCGTAGTGCATGGCGCGCACCGGCCCCGACGAGCGCATGCCGACGGGCGGATAGCGGCACGCGGCCACCGCCATCGCGGCTTCCGCGGCGGTATTGACCAGCGGCACGATGATGCCATAGGCGCCAAGGTCCAGCGCCTTCATGATGGTCGCCGGCTCGTTCCATGCAACCCGCACGACCGGGACCGTGTCGGTCTGCGAGATCGCCTGCAGCATGGGCCCGACGTCTTTCATTTCAGCGGTGCCGTGCTGCAGGTCGACGCACAGGGCATCGAAGCCCTGACGCGCCATGACCTCGGCGGTGAACCCGTGGGACACGGAGAGCCAGCCCAGCGTCACGCATTGCCCGGCACGCCACATCTGCTTGATCTTGTTCGGTCGCATGGTCCCACCTCTGGCGTTGTTCATTGATCCCACGATCGGATTAGTCTCTTTCAAACTGAAACCACCGCCTGAAGCAAGGGCCACGCCGACCTGGCTACAGGCAAGTGGGGCTAGTATCCCGTCGTGATGTCGACTTCCTGCAAAAGCCGCCCGCCCGCCTCGACGCTGCGGATATTCGCCGCGATCTCAGTCACGAGTTGAGCAACGGTCGGCCGCCGTGCCACGTGCGGCATCACGGTAACTTTGGGGTGCAGCCAAAGCGGGCTTGTTGGCGGCAGCGGCTCAGGCCACAGCGCGTCCAACGCGGCGTATGACAACTGCCCCGAATCGAGCGCGTCGATCAGATCCTGCATCCACCACATGCTTGCCGCGCCCGACATTCACCAGCATCGCCCCTCGCGGCATCATGGCAAAGGTGCGCGCGCAGAATATGCCCTCGGTTTCCCTCGTCAGCGGCAACAGGCAGACGGCGATGTCGGTCTGCTGAAGAAATGGTTCAAGTTGGTCGGGGCCGTGAAAGATCGGCACGTCGCCTTGCGTCCCGCGGGTTGCGAACCCAGGCCGAGACCTTGAACCCGAGCGACTGCAACACGAGCGCCGGCGCCTTCGCCATCATGCCGAAGCCGAGGAAGCCGACACGCCTTTGCTCGGGCCGCACAATCGTTGTGCGGCGCCACTCCCGATTGGCCTGAGCCGCCTGATAGCCGGGCATGTCACGATGAAAACGCAGAACGTGCATGACGACGTATTCCGTCATCATCGGATCGCCGCCTGGCGGCTCGACCTTGCATAGCGGGGCTTTCGGCAGCTTTGGATGGTCGACAAAGGACTCGACCCCGGCGGAGCGGCTGAACATGGCTTTCAAATTCGGAAAAACGGGCAGCGAATCGAAATCGGGATGCATGAAGGCGAGATATTCGATATCCGCCAGGTTTCCCGCATCGGGCCAAATGCGGATTTCCAGATCGGGAAGCTGTTCCTCGAACGTGTCGCGCCATGCCGTGGCGTTGCCGATATGTTTGTCGAGATCAACGATGAGCAACGCCATTACCACCCCCTAGGTTACTCGACCATTGTTGTAGCCGGGATCCGCTCGGTTTCCCAGGCACCTGGCGGGACTGTCAGGCGGGTGACATTGCCCCCGGCCGGGTATCGACGCATAACGGAGCCGGCGCGCACGGAGACTGGACAATGACCGAAGAACGGATCGAGCTGTTGTTCGGAAAGGGACATTTGCCGGTCACTCTGCCGGCGGACGTCCGTCCGACGGTCATCCGCAAGGGCGTGATGCCCAAGCTGCCGGATCCGCGTGCCGCTATTTCCGCGGCCTTCGCCAATCCGATCTGCTCCGCCCCGCTCGCCGAGCTTGCCCGCGGCAAGCACAGCGCCTGCATCCTCATCTGCGACATCACCCGGCCGGTGCCGAACCGGCTGTTCCTGCGCCCGATGATCGAGACGATGGTCGCCGCGCGGCATCCCGCTCGAGCGCATCACCGTCCTGGTCGCCACCGGCCTGCACCGCCCCAACGAGGGCGAGGAACTCGCCGAAGCTGGTGGGCGACTCCGTGGGTGATGGCGAACGTGCGGGTGGAGAACCATTTCGCCCGCGACGACGCGACGACCATGTCGATCTCGGACGCACCGCGACGCGCGGCACGCCGGTCAGCATCGACCGCCGCTTCGTCGAGGCCGACCTGCGGATCGCCACCGGCCTGGTCGAGCCGCATTTCATGGCCGGCTGGTCCGGCGGCCGCAAGGTCGTCGCGCCCGGCGTCGCCGCATCACGCGACCATCCGCACCTTCCATTCCGCCCGCTTCATGGAGGATCCGCTCGCCGTCCAGTGCAACCTCGTCGGCAATCCGCTGCACGAGGAGCAGCTCGAGATCGTGCGCATGCTCGGCGACGTCTACGCGCTCAACACCGTGATCGACGAGGACCGCGACCTGGTCTTCGTCAACTTCGGCGAGATCATCGCCAGCCACCTGGCCGCGGTCGATTTCGTCGACGGCGTCGACCGCAGATCGACGTGGGCCGCGCGCTTCAAGACCGTCGTCACCTCCTCGGCCGGCTACCCGCTCGACAAGACCTACTACCAGACCGTCAAGGGCATGGTGACGCCGCTCGACATCCTGGAGCCCGGCGGCACGCTGATCATCGCCTCCGCCTGTTCGGAGGGCTTCGGCTCGCCGGAGTTCCGCGAGGCGCAGGCGCGGCTGGTCGCGCTCGGGCCCGGAACGCTTCCTCGCCACGCTGACCGCGAAGTCGCTGGCCGAGATCGACGAGTGGCAGACCGAGATGCAGCTCAAGCCGATGCGCGTCGGCCGGATCCAGCTCTACACCGACCGGCCTGGACGCCGAGGAGCAGCGCATCACCGGCGTCGAAATCATCCGGACTCGGTCGATGACGCGATCGCCGACGAGCGTCGCGCGGCACGGCGACGCCGACGGTCGCGGTCATTCCCGAAGGGCCCTATGTCGTGCCGGTCCATCGCCGCGGCCGTGACGATGCCGCGCCGATCCACCTCGATGCGGTCGGCGGCATCGCCGGCGACATGTTCGTCGCCGCGATGCTCGATGCTCTGCCGGAGTTGCGTGAGCGCGTGCTGGCCGACGCTGCGCGCCGTTCTGCCGCCGGGCACCGGCGCGCCGGCTTGAGCGAGGCACCAGCGGCGGCCTGTGCCGCGGCTTCGGCTTGCGCCGGCTCGCCGGCGCGCACACCCCGGCATGAGCGCCACGCGCACGATCAGCGATGCGCACGGCCACGGCGCGCGTGCCAGCTTCCGCGACATGGTGGCGCGCATCGCGGCGGCGCCGCTCGCGCCGCGGCACGGCGGAGCACGCGATCGCGATCCTGCACCATCCTCGGCGAGGCCGAGGCCGCGATCCATCGGCGTGCCGGCTCGAGGACGTGCATTTCCACGAACTCGCCGACTGGGATTCGCTGCTCGACGTGGTCGCCGCCGGCAGCATCGCCGCCGCGCTGCGAGGGCGCGCGCTGGACCGTCTCCGCCCTGCCGCGCGGCGGCGGCCTGGTGCGGACGCAGCATGGCCTGCTGCCGGTGCCGGCCCCGCCACGGCATGGCATGCTGACCGGCTTCGCCTGGCGCGACGACGGCATCGACGGCGAGCGTGTCACCCCGACCGGCGCCGCCATCCTGCGCCATCTGGTCGCCACCGGCAGCCGGCGCGGCGCCGGCGGCTGGCAGCCGCGTCGGCACCGGCGCCGGCACGCGCGAGCCTGCCGGGCATGCCGAACATCCTGCGCGCGCTGGTTTTCGAGGCCGAACGGCGCGACGGCCTGCAGACGGATCGGTCGCGGTGATCGCTTCGAGATCGACGACATGACCGGCGAGGAAATCGCCGTCGCGGCCGACCGGCTCGAGCCGTCCCGGGCGTCGGGGATCTCGTTCTGTCCCTGCCATCGGCAAGAAGGCCCGGCCATTGCACACCTTCCGCTTGCTCGTGATCCTGGGCCCGCGACGGTGACGGCGGCCTGCTTCTCGGAGACTTCGACCATCGGCCTGCGCTGGCAGATGACGCGGCGCGCGATACTACCCCGCGTGAAGTGCGGAGGCAGGCTCGCTCGCGTGAAAACGGTGACGCGGCCCGCGGGGCCAAGCCGAAGGCGGAGAGCGACGATCTCGCCGGGACTCGCGGGCCTCGATGCGCGTCGCGCTGCAGAACGCCGGCGGAGGTCCACGCTGCCACGCGCGCGGCTGAGGAGCGCGCCGCCAAGCGCGTGGCGGAGGAACCATGATGAAGCTGGCTTCCATCCTGGCGCGACCTGCCGGGCCTCGCAATCGCTGTCAGCGGCGGCGTGGACAGCATGACGCTTGCCCATGCCGCGCACCGTGCCGGCGTACCGGGCCTGCGCGTCGTCCATGCACTGTCACCTGCCGTGCCGGAGGAGGCCTCGGTGCGCGTGCGGGGAGCCCGTGCCCCTGCACGCCCTCTTGCAGGGCGCTCTTGGGATCGCGCACGCCTAGCGACGCGGCTTTCCCGAGGAGCTCGCCCACGATGTCTTGCACGAGGGCGCGCGCCCCCGCGAGGCCGTGCGCCTCGTAGACCGCGGCGACCAGGGCCTCGGCGGTGTCGGCGAGGACGTTCGTTTGCTCGCGCTCCGATCCCAGCGTGGCGCCGCGCCCCAGGGCAATGCACGGCCCGAGGGCGACGCGCCGCGCCCACGCCGCGAGCGCGTCGGCGTTGACCAGCGCGCTTCGCATGCGCGTCAGCATCCCCTCGTCCGCGTCCTCGTGCGCCGCGATCGAACATCTCGCTGACGCACAGGCCGAGCACCGCATCGCCGAGAAACTCGAGTCGCTGATTGTTCGGCACGGCCATCTCGTTCGCGAAGCTCGAATGGGTCAACGCCTCGTCGAAGCCGTCGATCGGGCCCGGGCCCACGAGGGCCTCGATCTGCGACCGGAGCCCGGCGCGAGCCGCGGCGAGGCGTTCGACCTCGTTCATCCGAAACGCTGATCGGTGGCTTCGGCAGCGTCGAGGTCGAGCTGCGTAACGCCGCCGGCGTCATGCGTGGACCACGCCACCCGCGCGCGGCCCCAGCCGAGCTCCACGTCGGGGTGATGATCTCGCCGCTCAGCCAGACAGCCGACCCGAACGACGAACGCGAGCGCCGAGGCGAAGTCGGGCAGCGTGTAGCGGCGGGCGATCGCGCCTTCGCCGGCGCGCTCCCAGCCGGGGTGTGCTGCGACCCAGGCGTCGACGATCGTGGCGTCCAGTTTCGCGGGGCGGGCCATGCGATCTATTTAGCTCCACCCGCGGGCGACCCGAAGCGGGCTGCTATGCTTTCGTGATGGCGCTGCTGGCCTGTCCCTTCTGCCGCGAGCTGTTCCAGCAGGGCGAACGACCCAATTGCCCGGTGTGCGGCGTGGCCCTGGTCGCCTTCGAGAAGCTGCCCCCGTCGGCCGACGCCCTCGACGAGGATGGCCTCCCGCCCGACCCGGAACGCGAGCTCTTGCCGGCCGCGTACCTCGGCCGCGGGCGAGGTCTGCTGACGGGGCTCGCGCTCGCCGGGCTCGTCGCCTTCTTCTTGCCCTGGGTGGACCTCACTATGCCCGATGTCATCGCGCTCTCCGGGTTCGAGCTCGCCCACAGGCTGGGATGGGCATGGGGCGCGGGCGTGGCCTGGTTCATTCTGGTGCCAACGGTCCTGAGCCGCAGGAGCATCCTCCAGATGCGCGGCGCCCGGGTCGCCGTGGGGTTCCTCGGCGCCGTCCCCGGAACGACGGTGGCCGTGCTCCTGGCTCGGCCCCCGCACGGCGCGCACGGCGTGCCCGTGCATTTCACGTTCGCGCCGGCGCTCTATACGACGCTGGGCCTGTCGATCGTCGCGCTGGGGGTCGCGGTGCTGCTCGGCGGTCGCGCAGACGATATCCGCCTGCGCCGCGGGTCCTCGGCGGGGCAGCTCGTGCACTGACAGGCGACCCGTGTCAGACTTTCCCGGCTCGCCCCCGAACGCGAGCGGAGGCGTCGATGAAGGTCGCGCGAAATCGGTCGAAAGCGCCTGCCCCGCGCGACGATCTCAGTGGACGCCGACGTCCCCGCCGCCGTCGTCTGCGCTCACTGCGGCGACGCCGACTGCTCCGGGTGCCGCAATGAACAGACCCGCTCGGGCGTGGTCGCGATCGTGGCGTGGGAGCGTCCCGGCGCGCCCGCGATGGCCCGCCTCTGGGCGACCGCCAGGGCGACGACCTTCGAGTCCGATCGCTTCTTCGAGTCGCTTCCCGACGGCCCGCTCGCCCCGGCCGTGCGATTTGCCTTTGCCAGCGAGCTGCTCGCGTCCGCCGCGATGGCGCTGCTGGCGCTCGCGCCGGCGGCGCTCATCGCGCCGCGCTGGGTCAGGCACGTGCTGGTCGACGAGGGGCCGGCCGCGGCGCGGCTGGCGGCTGTCGGGGTGCCCTCCCTCGCGACCATCCTCGTGGCGGCGCATGTGGTCCACGGGTGGGCGCTCGACCGGGGGGCGCGCCGCTCGGGCGCCCGCGGCGCGACGACGCGCGCGTTGCGATTTGGCCTCTACGCCACCGGTTGGGACCTGGTCGTCGGCCCCCTGGGGGCCCTCGTGGTCGCCGCGAAGGAGGGCCTCGGCAAGGCTCTCTCGCTGGGCGTCGTCATCATGGATCTCCCGGGCCGAAGCTCGAGGGCGTTCCTGCGCGGCTGCTACCGACTCGACGGCGCCGGCGCCGAGCCCGCGCTGCGCGCGTCGTACGTGGCGGCCGCGGTGGCCACCGGTGTGGGCGCCGTCACGGTCATCGCGGCGCTCGTGGTCGCCTTGATGTTCTGACCGGCCTGCACAGGTCTGGGCGTCCGGAACACGAAGTCGTCGGGAGCGTCTCGATGGCACTGCGCGCACGCCGCGACGGCGGCGCTGCTCGCGACCTCGCCGTCCGGCCCGACCGCGGCGAACCGCCAGGTCTCCGCGCGCTTTTCCATCACGAGCAGACCCAGGGGCGCCCCCCCGTCGAGCGAACCCCGGTCGAGGGTCTCTTCGACGAGCATCGCGCCGTCGGCGAAGCCCTCGCCGGCGTCGGCTCCGGCCCGTGCCCCGTCGTTCGCCCAGACCACGGCATCGAAGGCTTCTCCGTGACCCTCCGACAAGAACCAATCGCTGATCCGCGAAAGGTGCGCCCGGAAGTCGGCGGGTACCGGGGACCCAGCGTCCGTCGGCTGCGAGGGTGCCCGCTCGGCTGCGCGCGGGGTCGAGATGCCCACCGGGCCGACCTCGTGACCGCCGCAGCCGCTGCTGCTGCCGCCCACCAGGGTGGTGGTGGTGGTGGCGGCGACGACGACGCCGAGCCTCAGAAGGAGACGCCCGCTTCGAACGAGGTCGTCCACTGCTTGCTTCCGTTGACGCCGATGACGCCGTTCTCGGCGCTCGGATCGGTCAGATCCATGGCGAACTGCGCGGCTAGATAGAGGATCTCGAACCGGTAGTTGAGCCCGGCGAGCCATCGCCAGCGCTGGATGCGCGCCCTCCGGAACGTGGTGTCGTTGTCGAAGTCGCTCTCGGCAGTCTGATTCGTGCAGATGGGCATCCCGTTGTTCGCCTGCTGGCCCGCGAGGTTGGCGGGGGTGGCGTTCGGGTTGCCCGGCACGTTCGGGCCGCGATAGCCGCAGTTGAGCGGATCGACGGCGGGAGTCAGGTCGACGACCGAGGAGTCCGCGAAGATGAGCACGCGCTGCGCGCCGACGTACGGCGTGAGCACCGCGCTATCGTCGATCGGAATCGGCTTGGAGATCTGCGCGTCGAGCCCGACGGTCGTCAGGAAGAACTTCGGCGACCCGCCGAGCGTCCGAACCCCGGCCCCGATCGCGATGTCGGGGAAGTACCCGAGCGCGCCGGTGCGATAGCCCTCGAGGAGCGCCCAGCGCAGATCGGCGCCGCCCACCCAGAGCGACGTGTTCGCGAGGTACCCGAGATCCCCGGCGATCTCGAAGCCGTAGGCGAGGCCCTTGCGGGCCTTGAGGCTGTAGACCCCCAGCAGCGAGTCCGGATTGGTGTTCGTGACCGAGAAGGCGTGCGAGTTCGGGTCGATCGGGCCTTCCGTCCCGTTGTGCCAGTACTGCTGGCCCCCGGCGCTCGCGTCCGAGTTCACGTGAGTGAAGCTCGCCTCGAGGCTCAGCGCGAAGCCGCCGAGCCCCGTCGTCCTCGCCGAGTGAAACGCGGTCGGCGCGATCGCCATCCCGAGCTCGCTCATCAGGTTGGCCCAGCCGACGTTGTTGGGCGTGCAGGGCATCGTCGTGCAATCCGCGAGACGCTCGGGCGTGATGTCCATGTTCCCCGCCATCGCGGGACCTGCCGTCGAAAGCCCAAGGGCGGTCCCCAGAGACGCGGCGGCGATTGCGACCTTCGGATTGCGGGGCAAGAGGGCTCCGAGTAGCGTGCGGCTTCAACTGGCGAGGCTACGGTTTGCCTGCGCCGAGCGTCAAGCTGGTGTCCGAAGATTGCCGAAGACCTCCTCGACGACCGCGCGGCTCCGGGCCAGGCCACTCGCCGTACCGCTCCATGTGGTTCTGGTGGAGCCGGAGATCCCCCCCAACACCGGAAACGTGGCCCGCCTGTGTGCGGCCACGTCGTCGCCCCTACACCTGGTCGGCGCGCTGGGGTTTCGCATCGACGAGCGGAGCGTCCGGCGGGCGGGGGTCGATTACTGGCACCTGGTAGATGTGAGGACCCACATCGGCTTCGAGCATTTCTTGCACGCGTGGTCCAAGGAGTCGCCCGGGGCCAAGCTCCACTTACTGAGCGCGATCGCGCGGAAAAGCTACCTCGACGGGGCCTATGCCCCCGGCGACGCCCTCGTCTTCGGCAAGGAGAGCGTCGGCCTGTCGGACGAGCTTCTCGCGCGCTATCCCGACCGCGTCCTCGGCGTCCCCACGCTCGGCGCGGTGCGTTCGCTCAACCTTGCGAACGCCGTGGGCATCGTCCTTTACGAGGCCCTCCGCGAGATCGGAGCCCTCGCCCAGACGTACACGGGCTGAGGCCGCGAGGCCCGGCGGGCTATTGCGGGCCAGGGCCTGTCGTCAAAGTCCGGCCCTCCCGGATGGGAGCTCGAGGGAGCTCCGGCTCCCTCGAACGCTATTCGAACGCCGCGATGCCGGTCACTTCCTGGCCGAGGACCAGCGTGTGGATGTCGTGCGTTCCCTCGTAGGTGAAGACCGTCTCGAGGTTGCACATGTGACGCATGATCGGGTACTCGAGCGTGATCCCGTTTCCGCCCAGGATCTCGCGGCATACGCGCGAGACTTCGAGCGCGGCGTGGACGTTGTGACGCTTGATCATGCTCACGTGCGGCGGCCGGAGCTTCTTCTCGGCCTTGAGGCGCGCGGCCTCCATCGCCAGGAGCTGCATGTTGGTGATCTGCGTGAGGCACTGCGCCAGCTTGGCCTGCACGAGCTGGTGCGAGGCGATCGGCTTGCCGGCGAACTGCACGCGGTGCTTCGCGTAGTCGACCGCGCAGTCGAAGCACGCCATGGCCGCGCCGATGACGCCCCACGAGATCCCGAAGCGCGCGGCCGTGAGCGTCGCGAGGGGGCCCTTCATGCCCCGCACACCGGGGAGGATCGCGTCCTTCTTCACCCGCACGTCCTCGAGAATGAGCTCGCTCGTCACGCTCGCGCGAAGGCTGACCTTGTGGTGGATGAGACGCGCCTCGAACCCACGGGCATCGGTCGGAACGAGGAACCCGCGGACCTCGCCCTCGGGTCCCCCCACTTTGCCCCAGATGACCGCGATCTGCGCGAGGTTGCCGTTGGTGATCCAGCGCTTCGTCCCGTTGAGGACGTAGCTGTCGCCGTCGTCGATCGCGACGGTCCGCATCCCGCCGGGGTTCGACCCGAAATCGGGCTCGGTGAGCCCGAAGCAGCCGATGATCTCGCCCTTGGCCATCTTGGGCAGGAGCTTCGTCTTCTGCTCCTCCGACCCGAACGAATGGATCGGGTACATGACGAGCGACCCCTGGACGCTCGCGAACGAGCGCAGCCCCGAGTCGCCGCGCTCGAGCTCCTGCATCGCCAGGCCGTAGCCGACGTCGCTCAGGCCCGCGCAGCCGTATCCGTGGAGGTTGCAGCCGAGGAGCCCCAGCTCTGCGACCTCCGGGATGATCTCCGTGGGAAAAGTGCCGTGCTCCCAGTGGTTGGCGATGTTCGGGAGGATCCGCGCATCGACGAACGCACGAACGCTGTCGCGAATCGAGCGCTCCTCTGCGGAGTAGTGGCGAGCGAGGTCGAAGAAATCGGGCATGGGCGCGAGCCTGGAGCTAGCACAGGGCGCGCGATCCGGGCACCGGCGTGTTTCGCGTTCGCCCGGGCGCTCCGTCGAGGCTCAGTCGAGTTTGCGTCGGATCGAGGGCGTGGCTCCTGTGAAATCCGCATGGAGGGTGGCGTGGTCTCCGCCGCGGAGCGTCAAGGATTCGCCCTTGGACTCGCCGGTGGGCAGGAAGGAGAAGACGACGGTGTGGGGGCCCGCCTCGAGGACGACGTGCGCGGGGCACGCTCCGCGCGGCACCCCATCGACGCTGACGACGGTTCCGTCGCCGAGCAGCACGAGCTGGGCGCGCAGAGCAGGCGTCGGGCTCGCGGCCGTCGCTGACGACGGGGGCGGCGTCGCGGGAACGGGCGCGGGCGGGGCCTCCGCGCGCGGGGTGACGGCCGTGGCCGCGATCGACGCCGGCGGGGCGGCCCTCGATGGTCGCGTCTCGGTCGTCGCTGCTCGTCCGAGGAAGAACGCCGCGACGGCCAGTCCGAAGGCGCCAACGCCGCCGGCGATAGCGATCCCCCTCCGCGGGGCCGGCGCCTCGCCGCGCGGGTCGGTCTCGAGCGGCTCCGCGACGGGCTCCGCCTCGCTCGGCCGTGCGCCGGGACGCAGCGATTCGATCTTGCGCGTCGACACCTCGGGGATCGCTTCCGGCGGCGCCGATCGGAGCGCGGGGACGCCATCGCGCGCCGCGAACGTCTTGGTCCCGACCTGGGTCGCGGTGGGGCGAGAAGGCGGACGCTGGAGGACGGGTCGGGGCTCGGTCGGCGGCGGCGGCGGGTGAACGCGCAGATCTCGAACGCGGTCCCCGAGGTGCCGCGCGAGATCGCCCAGGTCGACGCCGGCGAGGAACCGACGCAGGGCACGCCCGAGGTCGTCCGCCTGCTGCGGTCGCGCCCCAGGATCGAGCGACATCGCGCTCGCGATCACGTCGTCGAGGGGGAGGAGCCGCTCGTCCGCATCGCTCGGCTTCGGGTGCGGCGCGCGCATCGCCGCCTCGATCTCCTCGCGGGTCCTGCGGCGGAACGGGGCCCTCCCGCTCCAGAGCTCCATGAGCAGGACGGCGACGGCGAAGACGTCTGCGGCCGGCGTGAGCTCCTTGGCCTCCATCTGCTCGGGCGGCATGTGCCCCGGCGAACCGAAGACGCCGTGGCCGCTCGGCGCCGTCGCCACTGGCGCCGCGATGCCGAAGTCGATGACCTTGACCTGACCCTCCTCGTCGACCATCACGTTGCGCGGGGTCACGTCGCGGTGCACGACGTTCATCCGCCGGTGCGCGTAGTCGAGCGCGCGACAGACCTCGACCCCGACGTACGCGCCCTCGTCGGGCGAAAGCCCGGCGCGCGGGGCCTCGCCCTGCAGCGGGGCCGGCGCGACCTGAGAGCGGGCGCGAAGGAGCTCGGCGAGGCTCGCGCCCTTCGACGAACTCCATCGCGAGAAAGTACGTCCCGAGCTCGACGCCGAGCTCGTAGACCGGGACGATGTTCGGGTGCGCCAGGGCGACCGTGGTCTTCGCCTCGAGCACGAACCGCCGCACGAAGTCGTCGTCGCACGCGAGCTCGTCGCGGATCTGCTTCACCACGAGCTTCTTCTCGAAGCCGCCGGCGCCGCGCAGCGTCGCCAGGACGACGCGGGCCATCCCCCCGCGAGCCAGCTCGCGCTCGAGCACGTACTTGCCGAACACTTGCGGGTACATTGAGCAGTCCGCGGGACCTTCCTCAGCGTAGCAGCGTACGGAAGGCGGTAGCAGCGTGACGAGGAGCGGGGGGGCTCCCGCCCGTCAGGCTCCCTCGACGCCGACGAGGTCCGCGATGGTCGGCACTCCTTCGTTCTCCACCCGCCGACCGAGCTCGCGTCCGATCCGGGCCGCCGAGAGGGGCCCCTCGTAGATGAAGCCCGTGTACATCTGCACGAGATCCGCCCCGGCGCGTACGAACGCCATCGCGTGCTCGGCGGTCTCGATGCCCCCGACCCCGATGACCACGACCTCGCGACCGAGACGCGCCCGCACTCGCCGGACGACCGCGAGGGAACGCTGGCGCAGAGGGGGCCCGCTGAGACCCCCGGCGCCGATGGCCTCGATCCGCTTCGCGTCGGTGGCGAGCGAGGCGCGGGTGATCGTGGTGTTCGTGGCGACGACCCCGTCGAGGCGGACCTCCTCGACGACGGCGAGGACGTCCTCGAGCTGGGCGTCGTCGAGGTCGGGCGCGATCTTCACGAGTAGTCGAGAGCCTGCGGCGCGAGCTCGCAGCGCCGAGAGCAACGTGCGCGCAAGGTCGCCCGCCTGCATCGTCCGGAGCCCCGCGGTGTTCGGCGACGACACGTTGATCACCACGAAATCGGCGACGTCGCGCACGGCGTCGAAGGCCGCCAGGTAGTCGGCCACCACCGCGTCGAGGTCGTCGACCGACACTGAGCGGGACTTGCCGATCGAGACGCCGATCGGGACTCGAAGCCGCGGACGAGAGATCCGTAGCCGCGCGGCCAGGCGCTCCGCGCCATCGTTCGGAAAGCCGAGGCGGTTGACGAGCGCGCGATCCGCAGGGAGGCGAAACAGGTTGGGCCGCGGGTTCGCCTCTTGGGGCCGGGCGGTGACGGTGCCGAGCTCGAGATGCCCGAAACCGAGGGCACTGAGCGCCAGGGGCCGCCGCGCGTTCTTGTCGAAGCCGCCGGCCAGGCCGACGATCGACGGAAAATCCAGGCCCATCCGGCGCACGGCAATCCGGCGCCTGCCCTGGTCGTCGAGCCCGGCCGCGGCGGTCGCGCGCACCGCGGCGCGAAGCCATCCCAGGCGCTCGACGGGGGCGAGCGCCGCCAACGCGAGCTCGTGGGCCGCGTCGGGCGGCAGGAGAAACAGCAGCGGTCGCAGCGCTCGCCGGTACAAGACCGCGTACATGTGCTTCCGCCTCAGGTAGCGGTCGCTCGCCCGCGGCGCAACTGCCGCGGTCGGCCGGGAGGCGACCTCACGCGGTGAGGCGGCTCACCGTAGCGAGAAGGCGATCGAGATCGATAGGCTTCGCCAGGTGCTCCCACGCGCCGGGCGCGCTCATCGCCGAGACGACGACGACGGGGACCCGGGAAAGATCCGAGCTCGCCTGCAACAGCTCGAGGAGCTCCCACCCGCTCATCACCGGCATCATCAGGTCGAGCAGCATCAGGTCCGGGGGTCCATGCTGGCGCATCTCGCGCAGCGCTTGCTCGCCGTTCCTCGCGCAGGCGACCTCGTACCCCTCGTCCCGCAGCACCTCGGCCAGCACCTCGCGGATCGAGTCGTCGTCGTCCACGACGAGGACGCTCGGTCGTCGTGGTGTCCTCACCTCTCCGCACGCCTGCATGGGCAAGGCCAGTCGGCAACGGGCTGGGCGGGGCGGGGCGAGGCCGGCGCTCGCACGGAGCCCCGGCTCGGCCCGGCCCGTGCGCTCGAGCTCTCGGCCCTCTGCTATCCTTCATTTAGGGAGTGTGGTCTCCCGAGGAGTCGCCCGTGATCGTCGGCGTACCGAAGGAAGTAAAGACCCGCGAGTACCGGGTCGGGATGACCCCGGCCGGTGTCCGTAGCTTGACGGTGCGAGGACACACGGTCGTCGTCGAGCGCGACGCCGGCGCCGGCAGCGGCATCCGCGACGCCGAGTACGAGGCCCAGGGGGCGCGGATCGTCTCGAGCGCGGCCGACGCCTGGGGTGCCGAGATGGTGGTGAAGGTGAAGGAACCTTTGCCCAGCGAGCACGGTTACTTTCGCAAAGGGCTCGTCCTCTACACCTACCTCCACCTCGCCAACGAGCCGGAGCTGACGCGCGCCCTGGCGCGCGACGGCGTCACCGGCATCGCCTACGAGACGATCGAGCTCGAAGACGGGAGCCTCCCGCTCTTGCGGCCCATGAGCGAGGTCGCGGGCCGCATGGCCGTTCAGGTCGGGGCGACGTGCCTCGAGAGGGAGCGGGGCGGCAAGGGGGTCCTGCTCGGCGGCGTCCCCGGGACGCGCCGCGGAAGGGTGGTCATCCTCGGTGGTGGCGTCGTCGGCAGGAACGCAGCGACGATCGCGGTCGGGATGGGGGCGCAGGTGACCGTGATCGACCTTCGCGCGGAGGCGATGGCGTACCTCGAAGACGTCTTCGGCGGCGCGATCGAGACCCTGTACTCGAACCCGACGAACATCGAGGAGATGACGGCTCGCGCGGATCTGCTCATCGGCGCGGTCCTCGTCACCGGCGCGGCGGCGCCCAAGCTCGTGACCGAAGAGCTGGTCGCGAAGATGAGCCCGGGGAGCGTCATCGTCGACGTCGCTGTCGATCAGGGCGGGTGCATCGAGACCTGCCGGCCCACGACGCACGACCATCCGACCTACGAGGTGCACGGCGTCGTGCACTACTGCGTTCCGAACATGCCGGGGGCCGTCCCGCAGACGAGCACCTGGGCGCTCACCAACGTGACCATTCCCTACGCGGTCAGGATCGCCGATCAGGGGTTCGCGGCAGCGGCCCGGAGCGACGCTGCGCTGCTCCGGGGCGTCAACACGCTCGGCGGCCACGTGACCTACGAGCCCGTCGCGCGGGCGCATGGTCTCGAGTACGTGTCGGCGCGCGACCGGATCGGGTGATGGCCTCGCGGAAGCTCGTAGCCATCATCGCCGGAGACGGCATCGGGCCCGAAGTGATCGCGCAGGCGACGCGCGTGCTCGAGCACTACCGCGATGTCCGCGGCTTTCCGATCGATCTGTGGCCTCTCGATCTCGGCGCGGATCGCTATCTCCGTGACGGCACGACCTACCCGCCCGAAGTGCACGAGCGCATCGCGCGCGAGGCCGGCGCCGTGCTCCTCGGAGCCCTCGGCGATCCGCGAGTGCCTGGCCTGGAGCACGCGCGCGACATCCTGTTCGGGCTGCGCTTCCGCCTCGACCTCTACGCCAACATCCGCCCGATCCGCGCGCTCGCCGACGATCTCGTGCCGCTCAAGGGCCGGCGCGCGAAGGACGTCGATCTCGTCGTGTTCCGCGAGAACACGGAGGGCATCTATGTCGGCGTGGGCGGGCAATTCAAGCGCGGTACCCGCGACGAGGTGGCGATGAGCGAGGACCTCAACACGCGCAAGGGGGTCGAGCGCCTCATTCGCGCGGGCTTCGAGCACGCGCGTCGCCGCGGCAAGAAGCGCGTGCACATGGCCGACAAGTCGAACGCGATGCGACACGCCCACGAGCTCTGGTACCGCGTCTTTCACGAGGTGGCAGCGGACTACCCGGCAATCGAGGCGAGGCACCTCTACGTGGACGCGCTGTGCCTCTTGCTGGTCCAGGATCCATCGCAGTTCGAGGTCGTCGTCACGTGCAACCTGTTCGGCGACATCGTGACCGACCTGGGCGCCGCGCTGCAGGGCGGGCTGGGGATGGCCGCCAGCGCGAACGTCCATCCGCCCGTCGCGCGCTGCTGCGACGTCGCGCACGAAGGGGCGCCCGTCGGGATGTTCGAGCCGGTCCACGGGTCGGCGCCGCCTCTCGCCGGCAAGGACCTCGCCAACCCGCTGGCCAGCGTCCTGACCGTGGGAATGATGCTGGCCCACCTCGGGTGGCCCGAAGAGGAGGGGCGGCTCGAGAGGCTCGTCGCGCGAGCGATCGCCGAAAAGAAGTGCACCCGGGACGTGGGCGGTGAGCTCGGCACGCGGGCGGTGGGCGACTGGGTCGTCGGCGAGCTGGCCCACGACGTCGGGTGAGATGCCGGGAACACCGGGTCCCGGCCATCTGTCGAGGCTATGGGTCGATCACGGCGAGCGTTGGACCGCTTTGCGTTCCGGCCCGTCATACCAGCACCGTGGAGGCGTAAGGTGGGACTCCGAGCGTTTGGCATCTCCGTGGCGTCGGTTCTGGGCGTTCTATGGGCTACGAGTGGCACTCAGCGCGAGAGAGCCTTGCTCTCCGACGGACCGGGAGCGGCGGCGGAGCGGGTGCGCGCGTGCGAGGCGGCCGCCGCGGGCCATCAGGACGACCCGGAGGCGATGCGCGCGCTCGCCCAGGCCTACCTGGACGCCGAGCAGCCGGGGCTCGCCCTGGGCGTCCTCGAGGGGGCGCCGGCCCTGCGCAGCGACGCTCGAACGCGGCACCTGTATGCCCGGGCCTTGCTCGACCAGGGCCGCAACGACGACGCGCTCGCGGCCGAGGCCACGGTCGTTACGGCGTGTATGCCGGCCGCCGACAGGCTGTCCGCGGCGCAATCGGGGCCGGGGTGCGACGCTGTCCTACTCGCGTCGGCCGTGCGGCGGGCCGCGATCCTGAAGGAGCTGGTCGCCCTGGGGGTCGAGGACACGCAGGCGCAACCAGAAGCGAGCTTCGTGGCCTACCAGAACGCCACGCGCGAGGCGCGCGTGGCGGCTTTCTGACCCCCGTGGTCGTCCTCCCGGGCCTTCGTCAGCGCGGCCGCTTCGGTCCACAGCTTGCACTTTCGACGGCTCCTTGCGCGCCTCGTATTCGCCCGTCCTTGGCCTCACGGCTCCGCACCTCCTGGTCGTGGACGCCGACGCGCGAGTCCGCGAGCAGCTCCAGCAGCTCGGCCGCGAGAGGCTGCTCGTCGTCGTCGCCGTGCCCACGGCGAACGAGGCGCTCGCGTTCGCTCATAGCGGACGCGTCGACGCCGCCATCATCGACGGCACGCTCGGCCCCGCCGCCGTCGCCTTCGCGCACGAGCTGCGCGCGATCCCCGGCCTCGAGCGCGTCCCGATGGCGTTTCTGTCGGAGCGGGGAGACGTCGAGCGCCGCGTTGCCGCCGCGCACGCTGGCGCATCGCTCTACCTGCCCAAGCCGGTAGACGCGTATGGGTTCGGCGCGGCCGTCGAGCAGATGCTCGCGCTCGGCCGCGACGAGAAGATGCGCGTCCTCGTGATCGACGACGACGCCGACTTCGCGGCCTGCGTCGCGGCCGTCCTCGAGCCCCAGGGCATCGTCGTGCGAACGGCGCACGACGCGACCTGCCTCGTCGAGACGCTCGACGACGCGCGACCGGACCTCGTGCTGCTCGACGCGATGCTGCCCGAGGTCAGCGGGTGGGACGCGATCCGCATCATGCGCACGATGCCCGAGTGGCGCGACGTCCCCATTCTCTTTCTGACGGGGCGCACCGACCTCGAGAGCCGCATCGCCGCGTTCGACGCGGGAGCCGACGACTACCTCGCCAAGCCCCTCGTGCCCGAGGAGCTTCTTTCGCGCGTCCGCGTGCGCCTCGATCGCCGGCGGCTGCTCCGGGAGACGACCGAGCGCGATCCGCTCACGCGTTGCATGTCGAGGGGCGCGCTCCTCGACGCCCTGGCGAGCCGCCTGTCGGAGGCCCGCAGGCATGCGCGTACGCTGTCGGTGGCGCTCATCGACGTCGATCGCTTCAAGCGCGTGAACGACTCGTACGGGCATCTCGTCGGCGACCACGTGCTCATGGCGCTCGGCCGCTTGCTGACCGCGCGCTTCCGCCTCGAAGACCTGCGGGGCCGCTGGGGCGGCGAAGAGTTCGTCATCGGCTTCCCCAACGAGCCCGCAGGCACCGCGGCGGTCGTTCTGTCGCGCGTCCTCGACGAGTTTCGCAAGATGCCCTTCCAGAGCGAGCGCGGCGAGCCTTTCTTCGTCACGTTCAGCGCGGGGATCTCGAGCTTCCCGGCCGATGGGGCCACCGTCGACGCGCTGATCCGATCGGCCGATCGGCGCCTCTATCGAGACCGATCTCCGGGCTGTGGACCCTCGGCCCCGCGGCCGACGTCTCAAGCATCCGCCGCCCGGACGTCCGTCTCCTCGGCCACTTCGACACGTACCTGCTCGGCTACCGACGTCGCGAGCATCTCGGCGGCGCCGACGCCGAGGCGTGGATCCACGACGGCGGCGGCGGGTGGATCCGGCCGGTGGTCTGCGTCGATGGCTGGATCACCGGGGGATGGCGGCTGGACCAGGCTCATGGCGAGGTCGAGATCAAGGTCATGCCATTCGATCGGATCAGCCGGCGAGCCGACCCGGCGATCGGCCGCGAGGTGGCGGCCATCGGCCATTTTCTGGAGCGGCCGGCTCGCTGGTCCCGTGGTCCATTGGTCGGTTTCGCCGCCCCGACCCCTCCGTGACGAGGAGCCCCGTCACGGGCGCACGCGCGAGATGACCAGGGTTGGTGACGGAAAGGCGCGATCGGGCTTGCGCGCGCGCTGAAGGGAACAGGCTCTGGCGATGCAGGTCCGATCTCAGTTGGCCGCAGATCGCAGCCTGACCCAGCGGCTTGCGAGAGCCTTCGTGGCCGTCACCCTGCTCATCATCGCGACCCTGTTGGTGACCGGCGCGTGCTTCGTGGCCGTGCTCGGCCACTTCGAGCCAACCGTCAACACCCTGCTTGCCGGCCGGGACGCCGTCGACGAAGCGCAGAACGGCATGCTCGACGACGAGACTGGACTCCGCGGCTATCTCGACAGCGGTGACCAGATCTTCCTCTCCGCGTACTACTCGGGTCAGTCAGAGATCCTCCGCGGCGATAACGCAGCGGTGGACCTGGCGACGCGCCCTGATCTGATCAAGGCGATCCTCACGATGAGGGTCGCCCAGCAACGCTGGCTGAGCGAGTGGGCGACGCCGGCGCTGGCGTTCGAGCGGGCTGTGACCAATCCGGCCGCGCAGCAGAGCTTTCTTCTGAGTGGCAAGGCACTGTTCGATCAGTATCGAGCGGCGAGCGATGCGGTGAACAACCAGGTCGACGCCGATGTCGCTGACGAGCAAACCGCCGAGCACGACGTCGTGCTCATCGCGCTGGCTGTGGCCTTCGGGATGCTTGTGGTCACCGTCGCGGTCGCACGGCGGCAGCACCGAGGACTACGCGCAGCCGTGGTGGCGCCGATCGATGATCTGCTCCTGACGATGCGCAAGGTCGGAGCCGGCGACCTCACAGCACAACCATCGGGAGTTGGTCCCCCGGAGCTCCGTGCGGTCGCCGGGGAGCTCGGTCACATGACCATGACCCTGGCGGCAGAACGATCACGCATGGCCGAGGTCGAGGCCGAGGTGCGTTCCCAGGCGGCACAACTCGGCCTCATCGTCAATGTGGGCCGTGAGATCTCGGGCAGCCTCAGCCTCCGATACGTCGCCGAGTCCGTCGGCAAGGCCGCGCTCACCATCACTGGTTTCGCAGCGGAGCGGATGTGGATCATCAATGACGAGCGGCGAGAGCTCAACGTCGTTCATGACACAAACTTCGACCACGGAGAGAGCGGCGACGCTGTGTCGCTGCAACTCGGCGAAGGCCTTGTGGGACGAACAGGGCAATTCGGGCGCACGCTGGCGACGCTCGCGACGGGATCGCTCGCGACCGAGTATCGGGTTGGCAGTCCGATCGCCGCACTCGCCGTGCCGATGATCGTCGGCGCGCGAATTGTCGGCGTCCTCGAACTCACGTCGGCCGACCCCAGGGGGATCGACGAGAGCAGCCTCGATGTCCTCCACAGCCTCGCGGGCCAAGCGGCGACGGCCATCGAGGCCGCGCGCTTTCACCAGAGTGCCGATGAGCTCAGCCACACCGATGCGTTGACGCACCTCCCCAATCGCCGTCGCCTCGAGGTCGACCTCGACATGGAGATCGCACGAAGCCTGCGGTACGACCGTCCGATCGCCTGCATCATGCTGGACGTCGACCACTTCAAAAACGTCAACGACATCCATGGTCACCAGGCCGGCGACGAGATCCTCTCCGAGTTCGGCGCCGCATTCGGCGGGTCGCTGCGCGACACCGACACCGCGTACCGATACGGCGGCGAGGAGTTCTGCGTGCTGCTCCGCGAAACCGATGGAGAAGCGGCCCTCGTCGTTGCGGAGCGTCTGCGTACCGAGATTGCCAATCGATTCGCGGGGAATGGCGGCTCGGCGATGGTCACGGCGTCGCTCGGCGTGGCGTCGATTCCCCGCGATGCCATCGACGCGAAGACCCTGATCGCCGCCGCGGATCGCGCGCTCTACGCCGCCAAGGCCGCCGGACGGAACTGTGTGGTGCGCGCCACGCCGACCGGCATCAGCGCCGATCGGAGACGGTCGCGTCGAGCCCGGGCGCCCATTCCACTGGTGATCCCCGATGCCGGCACCGGTTCGTGAGCCGGTCCCACCGTCCACGACTGCACGGCCTCGGAGGTTGTCCGGGGTACCATTGCCGCCTACGGGAAGACGTCGCGCGGCTCCGGGACCTTCGGGTACGACGGGCGGTGGCGCGAGATCCCGTGACCCTGCCGACGTAGCTCAGTGGTAGAGCAGCGGTTTCGTAAACCGCTGGCCGGGAGTTCGAATCTCCCCGTCGGCTTTTTGAGTGAATTTTTGGGTGCGGCTGTTCGCGGAAGGGTTGAGCACACTGCGTGATCTCGACAAACACGGTCCCACCGTCGTCGCGCACGCGAATCTGCACTGACGACGCGGCTGCGTACTTCTGGATGCTCTGAAGCGCTGGTGGTACACGTGACCGTGCCGGTCACGAGGTCAACCCGTCGACCACCTTGCGCTCGACCCGGAGCTCATCGGTATCGGCATCGTAGAGGTACTCCCGGGTGCCATCGTCCGCCGTGCTGCTGAGCCGGAAGGTGTGCCCACCGAGTGACGTCACCCCGCTGATCCAGAGGATGTTGCCAGGATCCGCCCCGTGGGTCCGGAACTCTCCTCCGAGGCGCAGGCGGCGAACGCGAAAGCCACATCCGACCACGACGCACCACTCTTCGTCACCGCTGATCGCGGCACCACGAACACCTCCATACATATCGTCAAGCAACAGCCACGGAAGCTCCTCGCCCTCCAGGCAGACCATGGTTCCGAGCTCTTGCCAGACGACAAATCGCGATGACCGGCAGAGGACGGAACCGACGGGCTTTCCTTTGGCAAGAACCGTTTCGCCTCCCGAGGGGTCGTGCACGAATGTCGTTCCTGCTTCCGCCGTTGACTCCGCACCGTCACCACGGAGCGGCGCTGCGAGTTGCCGCTCTCGAGCGTAAGCCGCAGTTCTCTCCGGCCGGACGGCCCGCCGTCGAGCTGCTTCGTCGATCGCGTCGCTCGGTTCCCCGATCGTGTCGGTGTCGGCGTCGTACATCCATTGCCGAGTTGTCCAGGAGTTCCCGAGACCTGAGCGAGTTGACAGGCTGAACCGATGCCCTTCCAGCGCTTGTACGCTCGTGAACATCACCGCATCAGCGAGATCGCCGGTCATCGGAAGATGGAGTTGCCAGCGTTCGTGGAATGGATGGCGCCAATGCGACCGAATCTCGCCGCCTGGACGCAGCGGGAAAGCGATAAATCCGAGCCCGATGACGATGCACCACTGCTCGTCGTCGCTGATCGCGGCCGCACGGGGACCTTCCCACATCCTGGCGATGCGAGCCCCTGGCAGCCCTTCTCCTTGCACGTGGACTCGGTCGGCCAGCTCCGACCAGACCACAAAGCGTGGTGAACGGCGCATCACGTATCCCTGCTCCTTCCCGTCGACAAGCACCATCTCGACCGTCGAACCGGGGAGGAGACCAGGCTTGACCTCGAAGACCCGCTCCCCTGAATCTTGGTGGGTGCGTGCCACTTGTTGATTGCGAGTGCGAGAGTCCTTCATCGGCGCGTCTCCGTTTGCTCACCGAGGGTTCGGCGAGTGGCATGCCGATACGGACGCTCGTCCCCCGAGCTCTACGTCGGCGGACCCGGCGATCCATGCCGGCCGACGTGTTCAGCAGCATGCGCGCGTCCCAAAGCTACTGCGAAAGTCGCCACCAGACTGTCACAGGCGACGGCGCGCGGGAACGGTGGTTTGAGCAGCACCACGCAGCGCCTGCTCTGCACCGACCGTGCTCCCGCCGCCCATGCGCTCCACAAGAAACTGCTCCCAGGTCTTGCTATTGGCGGCCCCGGCCGGGTCGATCGGCGCTGCAACCAGATTGCCGCCGGCGCGAATGGTTCGCGCAGTCTTCCCTCCGATCCACACGGGCACGAGCAGGCGACGCCGATGCGCAGCGCGCAGGTAGCTCTTGATGAGATCGACCATCCGGTACACGCGAGGGCCGCCGATGTCGGCAACGTACCCCGCCGGCTCCGCGAGAGCGAGTTCGACGAGCCGTGCCGCCACCTCTTCAACCGCGACGGGCTGAAAACGAAATCGCGCTGGGACCGGTATCACGGGGAGCTTGCTCATTCCACGCCCGACGATCAGGAACAGGTCGTAGAACTGCGTGGCGCGAAGTGTCGTCCAGGGCATCCCCGACTCCGAGACCACCCGCTCCGCGTCCTTCTTGTTGCGGAAGTACAGGAACGCGAGACGTCCGAACCCGACAACGGGGATCCGATCGGTGCCAACCACCGAGATGTACACGATGTGCGGCGCGCCGGCTCGCGACGCCTCGCGTACGAGCGTCTCGGTCATCTTGACGTCGTCTTTGAAGCTCCCCGCGCAGTGGATGATCGTGTCCACCCCTGCGACCGCCGCGTCCACGCCCTCGCCGGTGAGCAGGTCACCGGTCATGTAGATGACGCCGTCCTCGGGGTCGCGGCTCCGCCGGCTGAGCACACGCACCTCCCGGCCCGCGGCGCGCAGGCGTTCAACCACGGGGCGGCCGAGCGTCCCGCTGCCCCCGGTGACCAGTATTGGTGTCGTCATGACGATCTCCTCATGTCGGGGTCGGAGCGGCACCCACAGTGGATTCGATCGTACGGTCACTTCCGGTGGGTTTCGCGGGTCACTTCTCTGACACGCGCCAATGAGGGAATGTGACCGATGAACGAAGACGAGTGGCTGGCGGAACGGTTCGAGGCCGAGCGCAACCGCCTGCGGGGCGTGGCCTTTCGCATGCTCGGCTCGCTGAACGAGGCGGACGACGCCGTCCAGGAGTCGTGGCTCCGGGTCAGCCGGGCGGGCGCAAGCGACGTCGAGAACCTTGGCGGGTGGCTGACCACGATCGTGGCCCGTGTCTGTCTGAACATGCTCCGCTCACGCAAGTCGCGGCGCGAGGAATCGCTGGACGCGCAGTCACCGGGGTTCGCCTTCGTCGACGCGGAGGCGAGTGACCCGGAGCACGAGGCAGTCCTTGCCGACTCGGTCGGGCTCGCGCTCCTCGTGGTGCTCGAAACCCTCTCCCCGGCCGAACGGCTCGCATTCGTGCTCCACGATACGTTCGCCGTGCCCTTCGATGAGATCGCGCCCATAGTGGGGCGAACGCCCGCGGCGGCGCGGCAGCTTGCGAGCCGTGCCCGCCGGCGAGTGCGGGGATCGGCCGTGGTCCCGAGTTCGCGACCTCGACCGTCAGCGCAAGGTCGTCGAGGCGTTCATCGCCGCCTCGCGAAGCGGTGACATGCAGGCGCTGCTGGCGGTGCTCGACCCGGACGTCGTCCTTCGGGTGGACGCGACGGCCGTGCCTCAGGGCTCCCCACGCGAGCTGCACGGCGCCGCCAACGTTGCGCGTGGGGCGAGCGCGTTCTCAGCCCGGGTGCGCTTCGTGCAACTCGCGCTCATCAACGGAGCCGTGGGTGTCGTGATGGCGCCCCGCGGGCGGCTCCTCGGTGTTGGCGTCCTGACGATCCGAGGCGATCGGATCCTCGAGATGGAGTTGGTCGCCGACCCCGAACGGCTGCGCGGCATCGAGGTGGCCGTCCTCGACGAGTGACGTCCGCGAGGCCTCCTGGCCTAGAGTGCCTCCCGGAGGTAGGTCATGACCGGTTCCCAAATGAGACGTGTCGCGGTGTCCGCCGCGGCTCTCGCGTTGACGGGGTGCGCCACCACTCCAGCGGCGACACCAGCTGCAACGCCAAGCTATCTCCAGCAGTACGCGGCAGCCGGCTCGGCACTCGATGCCGCCACGGCGAAGTGGGACGCACTCGGCCAGGCGCTGGTCGAGGCAAACACCGACACCATTGCCAACGAAGCCCCGATCGACGCAGCCTACGAGCAGGCGCTCCAGGCGTTCAGCACCGCGTTGCAGGCAATCCATTTCCCGGGATCTGCGAAGAATGATGTCCAGGCACTCGTCAATGCCGCCGGCGCGGTCCGCAACGATCTCACTGGGGTCGCGAGCGGCGCGGTGTCAACCGCGCAGTTCGCCGCCCATGAATCGACCCTGCAGACCGCGATCAACGTGGTGCAGCAGGAGCTGGGACTCGGGTCGAGCACGCCGATCGCAGGCACCTGAACGAGCGCACCCGCGCCGTCATGACTGGGTGGAGGTCCTGTTCGTCCCGGTGAGACGGTTGGCGATCGACCGATCAGTACCCTCGTTGGGCATCAACAGCCAGCCGGCGATGTAGAGAGCGATTCCCGATCCGCCGAAGACGGTGAGGACGGCGATCACGATGCGGACAATCGTGACATCAACATCGAAGAACTCGGCGATGCCCGCGGCGACGCCCGCGATCATCCGGTCCTTGGGGCGGCGAAGGCTGCGGCGGGTGCTCTGGCGGTCGACGGGCGGCGGAGGCGGCGGGGGTGTGTTCATGGGTCTCACCTTGGGGCTCGCCGCTCGCTCGGACAATCCGGAACGACCCGGATTGAACCCCGAGTTGCCCGCTGATCGGATCAGGGTGTTCCCCAATAGGCCTGCGAGCTTGTGAGGCCCATCATGGGTGGATGGCAGAGCAGACCCGCGCCAAACGTCGCAAAGGCTCGTGGCGCCGCGTCCCCGAACGTGGTTTGCTCGGCGGCGTGGCGACCGGTGTCTCGGCGCGAACGGGCGTCGATGTCACCGCTGTTCGCACGATCTTCGTGGTGCTCGCCCTCGCCGGTGGCTTTGGGGTCGCGTGCTACCTGATTGCGTGGCTGCTGGTACCAGCCACAGGCGAGCACACCAACATCGGCGCCAAGGCCCTGGGCGATCGGACGGGCATGACAGTCGCGGCGGGTCTCGCCTCGCTGCTCATCGCAGTCTTCGTGCTGCTCTCACTCGTGGGGGCGGGATGGCTCGGCTCGCTGGCCTGGTCATTCGTGATCAGCACCATCGCGATCGTGTTGATCGTGCGGAATGCGCCGCAGGACGAGCAGATGACGCTACGCCGTCTTGCCGATCCCTTGATCGGCTTCACGGGAGATACCCGGCGCTCACGTGTCGCATTGCGCGTGTTGATCGCCGCCGTGCTGCTGATTGCCGGGGTGAGCGCGCTGCTCGTGGGGCACACGAACACCGCGCTGCTCCGGCCGCTGGCAGGCGTCGTGCTGGTGCTGGCGGCGATCGTTGTCGTCCTGGGACCGTGGTGGTTGCGTGCCGGCCGTGACCTCGTCGCCGAGCGCCAGGCGCGCATCAGGGCAGAGGAGCGTGCCGACATTGCCTCGCGAGTGCACGACTCGGTCCTCCAGACGCTCGCTCTCATCCAGCGGCGCGCGAGCGATCCCCAGCAGGTGATCCAACTCGCCAGGGCGCAGGAACGCGAGTTGCGTTCATGGCTGTTCGACGGGCGGGCTCCCGGCTCGATGGCCGCCGACACAACATTCGCCGCCGGTGTGCTGCTCATCCAGGCCGACGTCGAAGCGCAGCGTGGCGTCACGGTGGAAGTCGTGACCGTCGGCGACTGCGCGCTCGACGAGAACCTCGAGGCCATGCTCGCGGCGGCGCGGGAGGCGACGGTGAACGCAGCGACGTGGTCTGGCGCACCGGTCGTCTCCCTGTACGCCGAGGTGGAGCCGGCGCAAGTCTCGCTGTTCGTGCGCGACCGGGGACGGGGGTTCGATCCCGCCGCGGTGCCCGCCGATCGCCGCGGGGTGTCGAACTCGATCCGCGCTCGCATGATCCGCCACGGCGGGATGGCCACCGTGCGCAGCGTTCCGACTGAGGGCACGGAGGTCAGCCTGTCGATGCCTCGGGCCGCCGCGATTCTCCAGGCACCCGCGGTATGAGCGCTCCAAGCCGCACCCGACCGCGCGTGTTCATCGTCGACGACCACGGCCTGTTCCGTGCCGGTGTCAGGGCCGAGCTCGGCGACCTGGTGGAGGTCATCGGCGAGGCCGACGATGTCGAACCGGCGATCGCGGGGATCACGCACTCCGAGCCCGACGTGGTGCTCCTTGACGTGCACCTTCCCGGTGGCGGCGGACAGGCGATCGTGACTGCGCTCAGGGCCACCCATTCACATGTTCGGTTTCTTGCGCTGTCCGCGTCCGACGCGCCCGAGGATGTCATCGCGATCATCCGTGCGGGCGCGCGGGGCTACGTGACCAAGACGATCTCGGGCGCGGATCTGGTGGACGCGGTCTGTCGCGTCGCTGCCGGCGAAGCGGTGTTCTCGCCCCGGCTCGCCGGTTTCGTCCTGGATGCATTCGCGGCGCTGCCCGCTGACGACCAGGAGCGCCCCTCGTTCGATGCGGAGCTCGACCAGCTCACGCCTCGCGAGCGCGAGGTGCTCCGGTTGATCGCCCGGGGCTTCACCTACAAGGAGATCGCCCGCGAGCTGTTCATCTCCGCGAAGACCGTGGAGAGCCACGTCTCGTCGGTGCTTCGTAAGCTGCAGCTCTCGTCGCGACATCAGTTGACCCGCTGGGCTGCGGAGCGACGCCTGTCCTGAACTCGATGACTACAGGAGCTGGTGCAGCGCGAAGACAATGCCGAAGATAACCACCACCGAGCGCAGCACCACCGGTTGCAAGCGCCGCGCCAGTGCGACGCCGATAAGCCCACCTACTGCACTCATCGGCACCATCACCAGGGCCGCGATCCACGACACGGGCCCGAAGAACGCGAAATAGACGGCTGCGACCACATTGATGATCAGGGACAGCACGCCCTTGAGCGCGTTGATGCGTTGCAGGTCATCGCGGATGAACAGCCCAAGGAGCGCGAGCATCATCACACCGAGGCCCGCGCCGAAGAACGCGCCATAGACACCGCTCAGGAACTGCGTCAGGACGAGCACCGGCGACCGGTGCTGTTCACGTTCGACACGCCGGGTATGGAGGCGTGTCGTGATCACCGGCTGGAGCATGAGCAGCGCGCAGGCAGCCAGGATCAACCATGGGACGATCGCCACGAACACGTGATTCGACGTCCGGGTCAGCAGGATCGCTCCGACGACGGCTCCGGCGATGCTGATCGGGGCGAGGAACCGCACCCGTTCGCGCTGCACGCTGAGCTCCGCGCGGTACGCGACGCTGCCGCCCGCGTAGCCGGGAAGCAGGCCGATCGTATTGGTCACGTTGGCGGTCACCGCGGGGAACCCGAGCAGCAATAACGCCGGGAAGGACACCAGCGTCCCGCCCCCGGCCACGGCATTCACCGCCCCGGCGATCAACGCGGCGCCGGCAACGAGGAGCAGGCGCGCAGCGTCGAGGTGAATCATCTTTCGCCGGACATGATGCTCTGGCAGCTCGATCGCCGGCGGACTGCGGCCTCAGAAAGGCTGGGTCGATCTGCTCGCTGACGCACAGGAGCACCGAGGCGGGGGTCACGCCCACCACCACCACTCCGCCGCCGCGGCGACCTGCGCGGGGGAGCCATCAGAAGGAATCCGGCTCGGATCCACGCGCGGATTCGACCTGAGACGGCGTGAAAACCTCCCGGCTGTGCGACCCTACAAGAGGATCGTCGGCTGGTTACGCCTCGCGTTCGGCGGGGAAGGAGCGTCCATTGTCGTCCACGAATACGCGACCGTTCGTGCGCACCGGAGCCGTGGTGCTCTCGGCAGCCGCGATGGTTGCCGCGTCAGCGGCAGCATTCTCACCGGCTGTCTCAGCGCAATCTTCAGTTCATACAATCCCGGCGGGCTTTCAGGACTGGTCAGAACACAACCATGACGGGGCCCATACCGGCGTCTCCGCTGAGACGATTCTCACGGCGACGACCTCCTACAACTTGCATTGGGCCGTCAACACGGGAAACACGACCGCGTACAGCTCGCCGGCGGTCGTGTACAACACCACCCTCGGCGAATCGTTGGTCTACGTCGGCAACCAGGGCGGCGAGATGAACGCATACAACGCCGCCACTGGGACGCTTATCTGGTCGTACCAGACGCCGAAAACCGCCGGGCTTTCCAAGGAGATCGAATCCTCCCCCGCGGTTTCCAACAACACCGTGTACTTCGGCGACGGCGACTGGCATGAGTATGCGCTGAACGCAACCACCGGAGCGCTGGTTTGCACATCGCAGTCGCTCGGCGGCATCATCGCTTCATCACCGGTCATCGGCGACCCGGATGGCAACGGCGATGTCGTGTACTTCGGTGACGCCGGTCCGAATGGCGATGTGAACACCCAGGACGGCGGTCATCTCTGGGCGATGTACGGCGTGGGCAACACTGACGGGGCGGCCTGCGGGACGAAGTGGGTGTACGACGGTTTCGGCAGCCCCCCAGGCAGTCAGACGGGCATGGCCGGCGTGTATTCGACCCCCGCGTACGGCACGCTCTCAGGCGGCACTCCTGTGGTCGTGGTCGGATCGACCGACAATGACGATGCGATCTACGAGGTCAATGCCAACACCGGCGTCGCCCTATGGCGGTTCCAGACCCTGGTCGGCTTCGACGCCGACGTGGGTGCGCCGGCGAGCATCGCCGAGCCCGGCACTGTCGGCGCGTCGGGATCGCAGACATTCACCGACGGCGCGGTCTATGACACCGGCAAAGACGCGAACACGTACGGTATCGATCTCCAGACCGGAGCGCAGATCTTCGACTTTCAGATCCAAGCCGACGATCGGTCACGGAAACCCGTCGCAGTCTGGGGCCGCCCTCGTGGGCAATTACATCTACGTGGGCTATGGCGGCGGCGTCTTCTCGCTGGATGCGCGAACGGGTGCCCTGAACCCGAACTGGACGAGCGGTGCCTTCTCCGGGTACGACGGCGTCGACGACGGGGGTGGTGTCGTCGCCGGCCGTTTCCGGGCCCCCGGCAACCAGGTCATCCTGGTCGGTGATATCGGCGGCGATGTGCTGGCGTTCAACCTCCAGACTGGAGTGACCGAGTTCACGTACGCGATTACCGGCTGCACCGACTCGTCCGGTATGCCGACCCCGTGTCTCTTCTTCTCGTCGGCGGCAGTGTCGACAGGGCAGTTCTTCATCTCGAACGGCGGCAACGGCGACCTCTACGCTTTCGGCGCGGCCAGTGGCTTCCCCTCTCCGGAGGTCGACGCCGTACACCGAACCAGGGAGCGGCGGCGGCACCGCCCTTGTGACCATCACCGGCAACGCCTTCAGTGGCACCGGGTTCAGCGCGTCGGATGTCATCTTCAATCTGACTGATATCCCGGCGAGCAACACGTACCCCTGCGCTGGGTCCGCCGCCGGCTGCTTCGAGATCGTCAGCCCGACGCAGATCAGGTCGATCACGCCGACACAGTTTTGGCTGCAGGAACTGTCTATATCACTGTTGTGACGCCCGGAGGGACGAGTGCGCCAACAGTCGGCCGACGAGTACACGTTCGTCGCTCCGGGCACGTTCACGGCACTCAGTCCGTTCCGCATCTGTGACACCCGCCCAGCCAGCGGCGGCGATCTCTTCCAATGAGTGCGAACCGGCGGTCAAGGGACGCTCGGCGCCAATGGAACGTGAACGCGCAGATCACCGGGCCGTCGGTACCGGCCGGCGCGAAGGCGGTCGTGGCAAACATCACGGCGATGAACCACGGCACAGCGGAACGTTGATCATCGCCTATCCCGCGGGCGGAGCCCGTCCCCGCGGACTCAAATATCAACGTCGCCCCTGGAGGCCGCAGCGGCAACCTCGCGATCGTGCAGCTGAGCTCCGGCGGACCGATCACCTTTTCAACTCGGCGGGCAGCGCCGATGTGATCGCGGATGTGGAGGGTTACTTCGCGACCCCGCCAGGGCACCTGGCCGGGGAGTTTCACAGCATCCCGCCGTTGCGGATGTGCGATTCCCGGCGCGTCCGGGTCAGCACGACGGCATGCGCCCGGTCGACCGGAAGCAGCGCGCCCCTCATCGGTGGCACCTGGCGCAAGGTCAGCTCTCGGGCGTCCCGCCGGGCACCGACCTGAGCACGCCGCACATCCCGACTGACGGGACAGCGGCGGCTGCGGTGTTCAACCTCACCGGGCCGCGGCAACGTGCCGACCTACCTGGCGGTAGCGGCGCCGAACTCGGCGGACGTTGCCCCACCAAGGCGCCCGCTGTTCTCCAACGTCAACCCGACACCGGGATCGCCTACCGATCGGGTGATCTCGCACCTGGGTCCGCACCGAGGATATCTGCCTCTTCAACGCGAAGGGCAGCATCAACTTCGTGATCGATGTAAATGGTTGGTTCGGAAAGGCCGGCGCACCAGCGGGAGCGTTCTTCTACTCTGTCGCCGCCGACCCGCATCTGCGATACGCGCGTCGGCTCAGGCGACGAATGCGACAGTGAACCAGCTCACCGGCAGACGACATCCAGCAGATCGGCGTGTCGCCGGCGTGCGCGTCGTGCCGGCGGAAGGGGGCGCGACTCAACCGATCGCGGTGGTCGCGAACCTCACCGGCATCGCCGGCAGCGCCGCCACAGTGTTCACGCTGTATCCGAGCGACGACCCCACGCCGCCGCAGCGCCTCGGACCTCAACCCGACTGCCGGAGAGACGATCGCCAACCTCGCAGTGGTTGCACTCGCGACGACCGGTCCCAGATAACGGCAACGTCGCCCTGTTCAACGCATGGGCAATATCGACGCGATGCTGGACGTCGCCGGGTGGTTCCAGTAGGAAGCGCGATGGGATCGGCTGATCACATGACACCGACAACCCCGGTTCGTTAAGAACGACCTGTGCCACAACGCCGTGGAGGCGACTCGCCTCCACGCGCGGGGTGGCCGGTCGCGCCGTTTCGGGCAGGACGTCCAACCACTCACGCTGGTTGTCACCGTGCCCCGATTCCGTATCCTGCGCCTCTGGCACTCGAGGACAACCCGCCGAACACAGCTCCCGGGGTATCGCTGGCGACGATCGCACGGGCCTGGCTGCGTCTTGGGTGCACAGGCTTCGGGGGAGCGCCGACACACATCGCGCTGCTCCGCCGCCTCTGCGTCGAGCAGCAGCACTGGCTCGATCCACAGGAGTTCGAGGACGGCATCGCCACCACGAACCTGCTTCCGGGTCCGGCGTCGACTCAGCTGGCGATCTTCTGCGCGTGGCGCATCCGCGGAGCCGCTGGAGCGATCGTGGGCGGTATCGGGTTCATCGCCCCCGGCATCTTGCTCATCCTGGCGCTGTCGGCCGCGTTCCTGGCAGCGCATCCACCGATCTGGATCCTCGGCGCCGCCGCCGGTGCCGGCGCTGCTGTCCCTGCCGTTGCCCTGCACGCCGCGTGGGGTCTGACGCCGTCGAGCTGGAGACGGGCCGGCGGCCGGCGCGAGGAGCACGCCCGCTGGATCGTTTATGCGCTGGCCGCTGGGGTTGCTGCCGCGACGATCGGACCCTTCCTGGTCCTCGTCCTGCTCGGATGCGGGTTGTTGGAGGTGGCGATCCGCACCCGGCGCCGCTCCCCGGCGGCGCCTCGTTCGCCGCTGGCACTGCTCCCCGCCGCGGCACTTCACACGGTCGCTGTCGGCGGCCTCGGAGCGCTCGCGTGGGTCGCCTTCAAGGTCGGGGCGCTCTCCTACGGCGGCGGCTTCGTGATCGTCCCGCTCATGCAGCGCGACGCCGTTACCACGTACCACTGGATGACCGGATCCCAGTTCCTCGATGCGGTGGCGCTGGGGCAGGTCACACCGGGCCCGGTCGTGCTGACCGTCGCAGTGGTCGGCTACGCCGCCGCGGGCTTTGCAGGCGGCCTGCTCGCGGTGCTCGTGGCATTCACTCCCTCGTTCGTCTTCGTGCTCGCCGGCGGCCCTCAGTTCGATCGGATCCGGACCAACAGGTCGATTCAGTCATTTCTCGCCGGGGCGGGGCCGGCGGTCATCGGCGCGATCGCCGGCTCGACGATCCAGCTCGGCCTGGCGTTCCAGGTTGCCTGGCAGATCGCGGTGCTCGGTGGGGCACTCGTCTGGCTGTTCGTGGTGCGTCGAGCGGTGGTCAGCGGCCTGATCCTGGCCGGGCTCATCGGGCTCGTCATCGCCCTCGCCGGCGGCCGCGTCTGACCTCTGGCCGTTGACGACCATGCCTTGGGGGGGAGCAAAATACTCCCCGTGGAAAAGTCGAAGGTCGGACGCGCCGTCCGATGTGAGCGTTGCGGCGGGTCGCGGCTGATTCCGCTGACCGTCCAGTTCCCTCGAGGCGAGTACCGCGCTGCGCGCCGGGTCACCACTCCCGTGCGAGCGGAGCTGAAGTGCGTCGCCTGCGGGCACCGCCACGTCGCGCGTCCCGCCGCGCTCTTCGCGGTCTGAGCTGATCCCCCGCGGTCAGCGGGTGACGAGCTGCACGAGGCCGATGACATTCCCGGCGGGGTCGCGCACGGTGGCCAGGAGCCGGTCAGGGCCGTCGGGTGTCGGATGCTCGAGCACCTCGCCACCATGAGCACGGACGAGCTTCATCGCCTCAGCCATGCTCTCGACATTCAGCCAGGGCAGCATGCCTGCGTCGCGGGTCGGCGCCCGGTCGGTCACCCACTGGCCGATCAGGCCCGGGGCATCGAAACCCGGATGCGGGTGCTCGATATGCCAGCCGAAAACGCGCGCGTAGAATTCCGCCGATCGCTGCACGTTGCGCGCTGGAATCTGCAGGTACGACAGCTGCCCCTGTGCCGGCCGGAGTGACTGGTTGAAGGCTTCGGCGTCGTCGACTGCCATGCCCGGATCATCGCACCGCGGCGGGATACGGCCTGCCGTATCGGCCAACCGCGCTCCCTTCTGAACAGCCTCGTGACGATGTCAGAATGGGTCGGTGGGATCGGAGAAGTTCACCGTGCAGCGCGGCACCGCCACTCTGGCGGGCGAGCGCTGGAAAGGTTCGGCCGACGGCCAGCCCGTCGTACTCCTCCATGCGGGGGTGGCCGATCGCAGGTCGTGGTATGCGGTCGCCGACGCACTCCAGCCGGCGACCGGTGTCGTGGCCTATGACATGCGCGGCTACGGCGAGACCTCCGGGGTCACATATGGCTTCACGCACCTCGAGGATCTGAGCGCGGTGCTCGACCAGGTGGCCTCCGGGCCGGTCTGGCTCGTGGGGAGCTCGATGGGCGGTGAGCTCGCGATCGACGCCGCGCTGGCCTCGCCGGAACGGGTGGCCGGCCTCGTCCTCCTCGCCCCGGCCGTGAGCGGCGCGCCCGAACCGAGCGTCTTCGATGCCGACACCGACCGGCTCGTGCGTTTGTGGGAAGCGGCCCAGACCTCTGGCGAGCTCGACGAGATCAACCGAGTTGAGATGTGGCTCTGGCTCGACGGGCCGAGCGCGCCGGAGGGACGCGTCTCGGGCCCGGCACGCGAGCTTGCGCTGGCCATGAACGCCATCGCGCTCAAGAACGAGATTCCCGAGGAATCGGGCAAGAGCGGCATCACGGCGTGGTCGAGGCTCGAGGAGATCGCGGTGCCGGTGACGGTGGCGTGCGGCACGCTCGACCTGCCCTTCATCATGGCGCGCTCCAAGGAGCTCGCCGACTGGCTGCCCCACGCGCGATTCGAGACCTTCGAAGGAATGGCGCACCTTCCGTATCTCGAGCAACCCGCCGTGGTGGCGGAGCTGATCAAGTCGGCGGTCAGCTGAGGGTTCACGATCCCGGAGTGATGGTCACGTAGGTCGTGATGGCGACGCCCGCCGCCGTGGTGGCGAGGAGGTCGTAGCGCGTCGGGCCCGCGGGAATGGTGGCGTCGGCAACGAAGTGGCCGATCGGATCGAGCCTGCGACTTACCAGGATGGTGGGCGTTCCTCCAGGAGGCGTCATGCCGATGGTCACCGAGGCGATGTGGATCTCGCTGGTCTCGTTCGAGTTTGTGAAAAAGGTGACATGAAACTCGTCGGGTCCGGGCTTGTCGGGGTCGATGTAGACCTGTGCGAGCCCTCCCTTCTCCAGCTGGATCGAATAGAGAGTTGGGAGTCCCGCGAAGCGCGTTACGGTCACAATCGGCGGAGTGGTGATCGTCGTCAGTTGAAGATGTACTTCGGTGGAGTTGCTGGCGTTCTCGATGATCGCCGCGACCTCCCAGGTGCCGGCGATCGCGAGGTTGCCGCCGCGCGCCGCGAATGTCCCGTCTGATTGGCGCTTCAGGGTGAGAATTGACTGCCCGAGCTGTGGACGCAGTGGCTGGCTGAACTCGAGTTGTACCGAGCTCGCGCGCACGAGCGCGCCGGTATCGTAGTCGATGACGCGAAGATTGAAGTTGTTGAACCCCGCGGTGCCGGGCGACACGACCAGGCGCACCTTGACAGTGGTTGCGAAGTCGCTGCCCGTCGCCACCAGCTGGGCGGGCCGAACTGCGGCAGTGGACGTCGTCGAGGCGAGTGGGGGCGCCACATTCACGAGAGCGGCGGCAACGAGCACCACGGCGACGCCGATCACCACCTCGGTCGATCCGACTCGACGCAGCCCGCGAAGCATCGTTGAGGCCCGGGACACGTTGCCATAACGGTTGATGGCGCCAAGTGTGGCAAGAACGAGGAACAGCGCGATCTTGACGAGCACGAGAATGCCGAAGGCGCTACCGAAGAGTTGTGCGACCGAACCGATCTCGATGACGGCTCGGAAGGTGCCGGTCAACGCGACCACAACGATCGCGATTCCTGCTGTCGTCGAGAAGCGCCGGACCGCTGTGCCTTTGACGTCCGACGGTGCACCGCGCACCGCAAGGAGCAGCACAAGCAGCCCGCCGAGCCACACGCCGCCCGCGACGATATGAGCCCATTGCGTGATCAGGTTGGCGACGACCGGTGCCTGGGCGCCGGCATGGACTCGCGGCGACATCGACCCACATCGACGCAGCGGCACCGATCCCGGCGATCGCGACCCCGATACGGGACAGAGCTGCAGGCAGGCGCAGGGCGAACGCGACCGCGATCCCGGTGGCCACGATCGCGACAGCCCGCTCCACGGACGTCATGCCGAGCGAGGTCGCGAGCAGTGCGCTGAAGCTGACCCCGGCAGCCTCGCGTTGCGCCTCGATGATCCCGGCGACACCGAGCGCGGCGATCCCCCAGGCGCCGGCGATCATGGGTCTTGTGAACCGAGGGACGTCACGTAATGCGAGCAGGCACGTCGAGGCAGTTCCGACGAGGGCCAACACACCGATGAAGAACAGCCACCGAGCAGCCACCGCAAGGATCGAAGGGGGAGGCGATACGACGGACTTGGCTGCGTGAGCGTTGGCGCTTGCGGCTGACTTACCGACTCCGAATGCATACGCACCGGTGGCCAGGTGGCCGTCAACCTCCGAGACCGTCTTCCAGGTCACGGTGTAGACACCGTCACCGATGGTCTTCAGAGGCACCTGCAGCTCAAGCGGGTGACCCGCTACGACCACCGTTGGGCCCGCGTCCACGCTAGCCCCTGAACTGTTGACGACGGTGATGCTGGACAAGCGCGGATCCGGTGGTTCTCCGAAGGTGATCTCGACGACCTTGGGGGCGTTCTGCACCTCTGTGCCTTCGGGGGGAATCGCACTCTGCGGCAGGGCGTGCGCGGCTACGGCCGCTGGCAGCCCGAGGGCTGCCAGGGCCGCGACCGCCGCACCGACGACAAGCGCGTCGCGCGCGCGCATGAGCTACGCGCTCCTGCGGCGCAACCCGATTGCGAGGTTGAGCCCGCTGAGGAGCACAGCTACGACGATGGCGACGATCGCGAGCGTGGATGCGCCGGACGCGCTCGTCTTCGCGTCGCCGGCTGCGGTCGTCGCCGACTGCGCAGTCGCCAGCGCCGTCCCCGCGCGCTGCGTCACTGCGTCGACTTTGCTGGAGATCGCCGCGACCGCTGGGACCGCCACGGGGAACTCGACCGCGCTGGAATCGGCGATCGAATCGAAGGTCGTCGGCCCGGACGCGATCGTCTCGTCGATGGCTGTTCCGTTGATGCTCCCGAAGATGTGAAACGTGTACACACCGACGACCGTCGGAATCACGGGATAGTCATATTCGTCGAGCCGACCATTGCCCGTGTCGCCGTCGTATACGAGCGCCGGACAGAACGGGCTGCTTGTGGTCGTCCCGACTTTGACGGTGACCTGGAAGTCCGGATGCGAGCAATCCTGGTTGAGCGTGCTGACCGGCTTGCCCTTCGGATTGTCCGCCGATGCGATATCGATGAAGACCTGAATCGCGTTCTGAACACCGACGTAGGTGTCGCTGCCGGAGGATGGCTCGTTCTGCCATCCGATCGCGATTCGATACTGCCCTGCGGTGAAGACGTAGTGCGCAGAGGCGACGGCGAAGGTCGTCGCGAGAGCCAGGAGCAATGCGGCAACAGCCGCAGCCGTGCGTCGGGTGATTTTCCCCACTTGATTTCTCCTCGTTGATGAACGATCGAAGGCGAGCCGAAGCTCACAGCCGTCGGTCAGTGATCGAGGAGAAGCGGCGGCGGCCTGTGCCAGAGATGTTGGCCGAGGCGGTCAATCGGAGAGACGATCCGCCCGGCTGCGGGGTGAGTGACGGTGCCGGCGCCCGGAACCGCCGGCGGATTGCACGCAGGAGGGATTCGACCCGCTCGACGACGATTTCGCGGCGGTGGAACAGAACCTGGCAGATGCGCACGAGGCAGGCCAGCAGCAGGGACACGTAGAGGTGGACGAGCGGGGCGGCCCAGTGGATCCCCGTAATGGCTCCGAAGCCTGGGGCCGGCTGCGACTGCGCAATCGCTTCGATGTTCTCCTGCACGAGATACAGGGCGACCTGCGCCGCCGCGAGGGGGAGCCAGATCGCCGCGACGCGGGTAACGGGCGTCGATCGAGGCTCGAGGCCGCTCCGGATCTCACCGGCCCGGCCGCGCCACATGCGACGCACATCGGCGGCCGCGCGGTCGAGCCGCTGGTTGAGCGCACGCCAGGCACGAGCCAGGCGAAACGCGAACACCGCGCTCAGCACGACGAGCGCACCTGCAACCGGCAGCATGTAGGCGTGCACCGGGTTGGTCATCGACGCCACGACGCCCTGCGGCCCCCAGACGCGGAGGTACTCGAGCGTGTGGCCGATGAAGAGTCCGATCAGCGCGAGGAGGACACCGCTCGGCGCGGCAAACCGCGCCCGACGATGCTGGATCACGCCCGGAGCATACCGTCGCCCGTCGGGAGGCGTCACGTGGGCGGGGCAGGCGAGCAATAATTGGCGCCGCACCGCGGGCGGACGTCCCTCGTCGTGCGGACCAGCCTTAACGCCATTGCCGAGAGCGAGGTGAGTGGATGAGACCCACGGGGAGCCTCGGAGGGATCACGCGTTCGAAACGCGGGCAGGCGCTGCTCGTCGTTCTCGCTCTGGCGGGCGGGATCGGGATCGGAGGCCTGATGGCATTCACGATGCACCCGCGCGCAGCGACCACCGCGGCGCAGGTGAATATCACCCCGTCAACCAACGTGATCGGTGCTCCGCTGACCCGGCAGACCGCTCCGCCGTTGACAGGACTCGTCGATCAGAACGGCACCCCCATCTCGCTGCCTGACGAGAAGGGCCACCTCGTGCTCCTGGCCTTCATGGATCCGCTCTGCGTCAACCTGTGCCCGATCCTGGGGCGCGACATCGTGGCCGTCGAACGGGCCCTGCCCAAGACCATCAAGCCCGTCCTGTTGATCGTCAGTGTCATGCCGGATCGCACCGCGGCGGACGTGAAGGAGTTCATCAAGACGAATCTGACGACGCAGTGGGATCCGGGATGGCACTGGCTGCTCGGGCCTGACGCGACCTTGCAGATCACCTGGTTGAAGTGGGGTGTGCCACTCGAAGTGCCCAAGACCAACTTCCTCGACATCATCGACCCGCAGGGATACCTGCGCGTGGTGTACCCGGCGCCGCTGTTCGTGAGTGATGTGGTCCACGCGATCACCACAGTGGCAAACGAGTAGCGATCAGGCCCGACGAGCCTGCAATCGCTGGGCTCAGTTGAGAAGAAGGCCGCTTTTGCGCTAAGGTCGCGGGCCATGCCGACATACAAGATGGGTCAGGCGGCTGAGCTCCTTGGCGTGAGCGTGGATACGGTGCGCCGCTGGACCGACGCCGGCCGCATCGAAACGGTGCGGACTGGTGGCGGCCACCGGCTTGTGGACGGTGTCGCGCTCGCCAGGTTTGCCGTCGAGCTTGCGAGCAACCACCCCACCATCCCCGTGACCGAATCAGCTCGCAATCACTTTCTCGGCCTGGTGACCGACGTCACCAGCGACGGCGTGATGGCGCACGTCAAGCTCCAGGCGGGGCCGTTCCGGATCAGCTCGCTCATCAGCAGCGAGGCTGTCAGGGAGCTCGGGCTGGAGCCGGGAATGCTCGCCGTGGCCTCCGTGAAAGCAACCAACGTGGTGATCGAACTGCCCCCAGCCACAGAGACGCTACCGAGGAAGCCATGAAGGGACGCCACATCCTTTTGGCAGGCACAGCCACGCTGGCTCTTGCCGCGTGCGGATCGTCGTCGAGCCCCGGTTCTGCGGCAACGGCCGATCCGTTCAGCGGATCGATCACGGTATTCGCGGCGTCCTCACTGACATCGGCCTTCAACACCGCCGAGACGGGGCTGGAGCTCGACAACCCGGGATTCAAGGCCGAGTATTCCTACAGCAGCTCCCAAACGCTGGTCACGCAGCTGAAAAACGGCGCGCCAGCCGACGTCATCGCCACCGCGAACACGTCAACTATGCAACAGCTCGTGAGCGCCGGGCTGGTCGAGTCGCCCCAGGCATTCTGCAGAAACGAGCTCGAAATCATCGTTGCACCGGAAAACCCGAAGAACATCAAGACGCTCGCGGATCTCACCGCCCCTGGACTCTCCGTGGTGATCGGAGCGCCGAGCGTCCCGGTCGGCGATTACGCAGCAAAAGCGCTGACTGCGGCCAACATCGAGCTCACGCCCAAGTCGCTGCAACTCGACGATGCGGAGGTGGTCGAGCAGGTGGAATCGGGCAACGCTGATGCCGCCTTGGTTTTCGTGACCGACGTTGTGACCGCCGGAGGTAAGGTGACTGGGATCCCGATTCCGGAGGCGCAGAACGTGGTCGGTACCTACGAAATTGCTGCGCTGAAGGCAAGCTCCAATCTGACCGCAGCCCAAGCTTTCGTGACGTCGGCCGTGTCAGGCGATGTGCACACGCAGTTGCTGGCCGACGGGTTTCTGAAGGCATCGTGACCAGGGGCGTCACGCGACGCCCGCTCATCGGCCTCGTCATCCCGGCGGCGGTCGCGGTCCTCTTCATCGCGGTCCCGCTGATCGGTCTGCTCGTCCATGTCGACTGGAGCAATCTGCCGTCCGAGCTCGTGTCCACGGACGTTCTCACCGCGCTCCGGCTTTCGCTCGAGTGCTCGGCCATCGCCGTCGTCATCGCACTGGTGATCGGGGTCCCACTCGCCTATTTGCTGGCGCGAACCTCGCTGCCGGGACGCAAGGCGCTCCGCGGACTGGTGACCCTTCCTCTGGTGCTGCCGCCCGTTGTCGGCGGCATCGCCCTGCAGACTGCGCTCGGCACCACCACCCCGATCGGGACGGTGCTCGGGCACTTCGGGATCGTCCTTCCCTTCAGCACCGCAGGCGCCGCCATCGCCGAGGCGTTCGTCGGGTTTCCGTTCCTGGTGATCACCGTCGAAGCCGGGCTTCGCCAGCGCGATGACCACTTCGAGGAGGTGGCGGCGACGCTTGGTGCCCGCCCATGGCGGCGCTTCTGGCAAGTAACGCTGCCGCTCGCGTCGCCGTCGATTGCCGCCGGCGCTGCGCTGTGCTGGGCCCGAGCGCTCGGAGAGTTCGGGGCCACCATCACGTTCGCCGGGAGCTACCCGGGCACCACCGAGACCCTTCCCATCGCCGCATACAGCTCGTTCGAGGGCTCGGGGCAGATCGGCGAGGCCATCACGCTTTCACTACTGCTGCTCGCGATCTCGATCCTCGTGCTCGTCGTGCTCCGGGACCGCTGGCTCGGTGCGCTGCGGTGACGCTGCGTGCGCGCGTCCTGACCCAGCTGGGCAGCCTTCGCCTCGACTGCGATCTCTCGGTGGACTCAAATGTCACGGTCGCCGTGCTCGGGCCCAACGGCGCGGGGAAGACGACCCTGCTGCGCATCGTGGCGGGCCTGACCCCCGTCGACGAGGGACGCGTTGAGGTCGACGGGACGGTGTTCGAAGACACGGCGAGCCACACATGGTTGACACCGGAGGCACGTCGAGTTGGATTCGTGTTCCAGGACCACGGGCTGTTCCCTCACCTGAGCGTGCTCGACAACGTCGCTTTCGGCCTGCGGGCCCGCGGTGTCGACCGAAAGACGGCTGAGGCAAGTGCGAACGAGTGGTTGGAACGCGTGGATCTCGCCAGGTACGCCGCCGCGCGCCCCACCGCGCTCAGCGGCGGTCAGTCGCAGCGAGCGGCGCTGGCCCGGGTGCTCGTCACCGACCCGCAGGCACTGCTGCTCGACGAACCGCTTGCGGCCGTCGATGCCTCCGGACGTCTCGAATTGCGCCGTGCGCTCCGCCAGCACCTGTCGACCTTCACCGGCGTGCGATTGATCGTCACCCACGACCCTCTCGAGGCGGCGTCGATCGCCGAGCACGTGATCGTTCTCGAGGATGGTCATGTCACCCAGGAGGGACCGTTCCGCGAGGTGTCATCCCGGCCCCGGTCCGCCTGGATCGCGCGAATGGCGGGCCTGAACCTGCTGCGGGGTTCGGTGTCGAGCGGCGCACTCCTTCTCGACGAGGGCACCGCGCTCACCGTGGCCACCGACGTGCACGGTCCCGCGCTCGCGACCATCCAGCCGCGCGCCGTTGCCCTCTATCGCGATGCGCCGGAGGGAAGCCCTCGCAACGTGTTGCGCTGCAGGGTCGCGGGTGTCGATCCCGAGGGCGACCGCTGGCGGATCCGGCTCGAGGGCGCGATTCCGCTCATCGCAGAGATCACGCCGGCCGCAGCAGCGGACTTGCGTCTCGCCGAGGGCGGCGAGGTGTTCGCCGTGGTCAAAGCCACGGAGATCGACGTCTACGCAATGTGAGGGCCCAATCGCCCCGCGCGGCTTGACCGCCGTGGCGCGAACACGTCACGCTGACCAGATGAACGGATCGGCCGATGCCGCTCAGCCGGCGTCGGTCGACGCGGTGGTCGAGCTCCTCGCCGCCAACGACTATCTGTGCGATCGGCGCCTCGCGACGGCGATCCTGGTTTCGTTGCGCATCAAGAAGCCGCTGTTCCTCGAAGGCGAAGCCGGCGTGGGCAAGACCGAGGCTGCGCGGGCGCTCGCAGCCGGGCTCGGCGCCCGCCTTATCCGTCTGCAGTGCTACGAGGGTATCGACCTCGCGCACGCGGCATACGAATGGAACTACGCACGCCAGCTGCTCCACATCCGGCTGGTGGGCGAACGCGAGGACCGAGTTCCAGGCAGAGCAGGACGTGTTCGGCCCCGAATTCCTGCTGCGACGCCCGCTCCTCGACGCCATCGACAACCACGACTCGGTGCCACCGGTGCTGCTCATCGATGAGATCGACCGATCCGACGAGGAGTTCGAGGCCTTCCTGCTCGAGGTCCTCGCCGACTACGCGATCAGCATCCCGGAGCTGGGGACGATCCGGGCGGAACATCCACCGCTGGTGATCCTCACCGGCAACCGCACTCGCGAGGTCCACGACGCGCTGAAACGGCGATGCCTCTATCACTGGATCGACTATCCCGACCTCGAGCGAGAGGTGGCGATCGTGCGCGTTCGCGCGCCCGAAGTGTCCGAGCGGCTCGGCCGGCAAGTCGCTGAAGTGACCCAGCAACTCCGCGGCCTCGACCTCTACAAAGTGCCAGGGGTGGCGGAAACAGTCGACTGGGCACGGGCGCTCGCAGCACTCGGCCACTCCGAGGCGACACCCGAGGCATTGCGCGAGACCATGGGAGCCGCGGTCAAGCACCAGGAAGATCTCCAGCGGAGTGAGGAGGCGATCACGGAGCACGCCGGACGATGAACGGCAGCGCACCGGATCCCGTCGAGAGCCTGACGCTCTTCGCGCGCCTGCTTCGCGATGCCGGCCTCACCACCAGCCCGCAACGCGTCGGCGACGCATGCGAAGCACTGCTGGCAGTCGACCTGGAGCACCCCGACGAGGTTCGTTACGCACTCCGGGCCGTGTTCGTCACCAGGCGCGAGGAGGGCCCGATCTTCGATGCCGCATTCGATCTCTTCTTCTCGCGACCGGGTGGCGAAGGCAAAGCCGGATCCATCCCGGGCCGCAGCCGTCCCCTGGCACTCGACCCCAAACAGGCTCTCGCCTGGATGAACGCGCTCGGGCTGTCGTCACCCGGCGTTGCCCGCGAGGTCGAGGGGCCGCCGGCGTCGAGCACCGGGTACAGCGCAGAGGAACTGCTGCGCCGTCGCGACTTCCGCGAGCTGAGCTGGAACGAGCTTGCCGCGGTGCGCCGGCTGCTCCGTCAGTCGCCGTGGAGGGTCGCCGAACGCCGTACCCGCCGTCTGCGCGCCGATCGACGCGGCACCGTGGAGTTGCGCCGCACCATGCGAGCTGCGGCGCGCCAGGGGGGCGACGCGCACCGTCTTGCTCGCGCGGGTGCGCGCACCAAGCGTCGCCCGATCGTCATCCTCTGCGACGTCAGCGGTTCGATGGACCGCTATTCACGCCACCTGCTGGTGTTCGCGCAGGTTATCGCGCGACGCGAGCGCGTCGAGACCTTCGCGTTTTCGACACACTTGACGAGAATCACGCACCTGCTGCGCCATGGCGACATCGATTCCGCGCTCGACCACGTGGCCACCCAGGTGCACGACATCGGCGGCGGCACCCGCATAGCCGATGCGCTGCACACCTTCCAGCGTGACCACGCGCGCCGGGTGCTCGGCCACGGCGCGATCGTGCTGATCATCAGCGACGGATGGGACCGCGGCGACCCCGAGCAGCTTGGCCGGGAGATGGCGCGGCTCCGGAGGAGCTGTCATCGCCTGATCTGGCTCAACCCGCTGCTCGGCAGCGCCGCATATCAGCCGGAGACTCGCGGCATGGCCGCCGCTCTCCCCCACTGCGACGATTTCCTGAGCGCCCACAGCGTCGACGCGCTCGACGCTCTGGGGAGGCTGCTCGCTCAGCTCCCTCGACGGGTCAGCCGTTCGCCTCGCGGCGCCGCCGGCGGGATCGCCGCACCCGGCGCAACAGCAGGAGGCTGATCAGTCCGGCGAAGGCGGCCGCGATCATCTGGGGGCGCACCCGGATCCGGCTCAAACGCTCCTTGGCCACGGCGCGTCCGAGCGCAAGAGCGTCGAGCGACGCGGGCTCGGATGACGCGGACGCGGGCGACGGCGAGGGAGTGGCGGCGGACGAGGAGTTGCCTCCGGCTGCGGACGCGTCAGCGGAAGGCGTGGTGCTCGGCGGCGGGCCCTCGAGCTTCGACTGAATGCACTCCGCTGCCTGTCCCACCAGGTGGCGCGAGACGTCTTCCATGATGCCCCGGCCGAACTGCGCGATCCGCCCGACCACGGTGAAGTCGGTGGTGAGCGTGACCGTCGAGCCGGCACCGTCGGCGGCCACGGCCATGATGGTCGTCGCCTGTGCAGTGCCGGAGCCAGTGGTCTCGCGTCCCTCTGCCTCGAGCGTCGCCGTGCGCGTCTCAGGGTCGCGCGACGTGATCCGTGCGGTGCCATTGTAGTTCACCGTGACCGGTCCCACCTTGATCCGAACCTTGCCCTTGAACGTGTTCGGGTCGACCACTTCTGACAGTTCGGCGCCGGGGACACAGCTCACAACGTTGTTGACGTCGAGCAGGAACTCGTAGACCCGGTCAGGCGGGGCCTTGACGGCAAAGGAGTTCTCGATTTGCATTCCCGGAATTGTGCACCGCGGGACAGAACGATGGCTTGTCCCGCCGGGCCGTGGAAGTGGATACTCATGTCATGCGAGACCTCTTGCCGACATTGAGTGAATGGAGTGACGGCGACCCGCTGGTTGCTGTCGCGACCGTGGTTGGCACATCGGGTTCGACGCCGCGGCCGATGGGCGCGCGCCTGCTGGTGAGCCGGGACGGACGAATGGCCGGCTCGGTCAGCGGGGGCTGCCTCGAGTCCGCGGTCGTCCTCGAGGCGCAGGCGACCATCGCCGGCGACGCTCCACCTCGACTGCTCCACTACGGGATCAGCGACGAGATGGGCTGGGCTGTCGGCCTGTCCTGCGGCGGCGAGGTCGACATCTTTGTCGAGACCCTCGAGAGCGACGGATCGGACCCCGTCATCGAAGAGGTCCGCCGCGCCATCGAAACCTCGCGACCTGTCGCCCTGCTCACGGCGCTGGACGGCGAACAGGCCGGCAGCCGCGCGGCTGCAACGGCCGGCGGCGGTCTCGTCGGCAGCCTTGGCGGCTCATCCACAACTGCTGAGGTGGTTGCGGCGGCGCGCCCGCGGATCGCGTCCGGACTCCCAGGCGTCGAGGAGATCTCGGGTATGAGGGTGTTCGTCGACCCGATCGTTCCCGCGCCCCAGCTGGTGGTGATCGGGGCCGTGCACATCGCTGTCGCGCTCACCACCATGGCTCGGGCCGCCGGGTTCACCGTGTCGGTGGTCGACCCTCGCACCGCCTTCAACAATGTCGAGCGCATCCCCGACGCCGAGCGCCTGGTTACGGCATGGCCTGACGAGGCGCTGCCCGGCTTCGATCTCGGGCCTCGCGACGCGGCGGTCTGTCTCGCCCACGATCCGAAATTCGAAGATCCGGCGCTCACCGCTCTGCTCCGGACGGAGACGGGCTACATCGGCGCCATCGGGAGCCGCGGCACCCACGCCAAGCGGGTGGCGCGTCTCCGCGAGGCCGGGTTTACCGATGCCGACATCGCGCGCATTCACAGCCCGGTCGGGCTCAACCTCGGTGCCGCCACACCCGAGGAGATCGCCATCGCCATCCTCGCCGAGATCATTGCCGTGCGTCGCGGCCGCAATGCGGGATCTTTGTCCGCTGCTCCCGCAGCGCCAGTCGGGTGAGGCTGGAAGTCCTTCCCGGCTCAGCGGTCGACGGGCCCTCATCACGGTGGGTTGGCGCCGTCCTGTGCCGCGACGTCGTGGACCACGACGGGCGCCCACTTGTCGTCAAGGGCACAGTGCTCTCCACCTCCGAGGAACCGCAGCTTCGCCAGGCAAAAACAGAGGAACTGCATGTGCTCTGGCTCGATGAGGGTGATGTCGGCGAGGATGCAGCCGCGGTCCGGATCGCAGCAGCCATCTCGGGGCCCGGCACGTTCGCCCGGCCGCCAGTGGAGTCCCAGGCCCGCCTTCTCGCCTCGTGGCGCGGGATGGTCGCGGTCGACGTCAAAGCGCTTGCTGCCGTGAACGCAGTCGACGGGGTGACTGTCTTCACCGTCCCCGACGGTCTGCACGTGGATGCGGGGCGGACACTCGCCGGGGTCAAGATCACCCCGCTTGCGATCTCTGAATGGTCACTCCAGCAGGCCGAATCAGCAGCGGGATCCGCGGAGCCTGGCGCCGGGATCCTCAGCGTCCGGCCGTTCTTGCCTCTGCGCGTCGCGGCGATCGTCCGCCAACGGCTCACCGATGCGGCCCGAGTGCGTTTCGAACAGTCGCTGAGGATGCGCAGCGTTTGGTTCGGCGGAAGCGTCGAGCCGGTGCGCTACATCGACGACAGCCCGGACCAGGTGCGCCAGGCGCTGGTCGATGCCGCCGGCTCAGCGGACCTCGTGCTCGCGGTCGGAGTGGCGTCCGTCGACCCTCTCGACGTCACCTGGCAGAGCCTGATCTCCGCCGGCGCGACGTCCATCCGGCGCGGTCTGCCGATGCACCCCGGAAGCAGCTATTGGATTGCCGAGCTCGACGGCCGGCCCGTCATCGGCGTGGCGTCATGCGGCATGTTCTCGCGTCGGAGTGCGCTCGACCTGCTGATCGCGCGGCTCCACGCCGGCCTGCCGCTCGACGCGACGTACCTCGCGACGCTGGGCCACGGTGGCCTGCTCGGCAAGGAGGCCGCCTGGCGGATCCCGCCTTACGAAGCGGCCCTCGGCGACGACGCCGACGAGGACTGAGCCACCGAGCGCTCCCGGAAGTCGTGCGCGACGCGACCGTGCTTGACCACGAGCCGGATGTGCCGAGGATCCGCGAGGCTGTCGATGTCGGCGAGCGGATCACCGCGAACCGCCACGACGTCGGCGAGCTTGCCCGGGGTCAACGTGCCGAGGTCGGGGCGGCGAAGCAGCTCGGCAGGCACCCGCGTCGAGGCGACGATCGCCTGCATCGGCGTCATGCCGCAGCGAACCATCTCGCCCAGCTCCCTGAGGTTTTTCCCGTGCGGCCCGACCGCGGCATCCGTGCCCATGGCGATCGTGACACCCGAGGCGATCGCGGCTGAGACGGCGGCTCGATGGAGCGCGCCAATCCGCTCGGCCTTTTCGATCATCTCGGCAGGCAGCCCGCCTCCGCCCGCTTTCGCGCCGCTGATCACGTCGCCGGGCGCCACCAGCGTGGGCACGAGGTACGCGCCCTTCTCCTTCATGAGCGCGATGCCCTCCTCGTCGAGCAGGCATCCATGCTCGATGCTCGTCACGCCGGCGATCAGGGCGTTGCGAATCCCGGCAGGAGACATGGCATGGGCCATCACCCGCTTGCCGACCACGGCGGCCTCCTCCACGGCGGTCCGGATCTCATCGACCGAGAACTGGGCGTGGTCGGGGAGATCGCCGGGGCTGAGCACCCCGCCACTGGTGCAGAGCTTGATCCAGTCGGCGCCGGCCTGAAGCACCTCCCGAACCTTGCGGCGCATACCGTCCACGCCATCGACGACGCCATGGGGCACGTCGACATTCATCGTCAGACCGAGGCGCGCGCCACACGGCATCAGATCGTCGCCGTGCCCGCCCGTCTGGCTCAGCAGGCTGACCGCGAGCTCCATCCGTGGCGCCGGAAAGTACCCGGCCTCGGCGGCGAGGCGGACACCGACCGGCGTGTGGCCCGCGTCGCGCACGGTGGTCACCCCGGCGGCAAGCGTCGCGGCGGCGTTGGGGATCGAGTTGAGCAGGGCCAATGACGCCGGCGTCATGAGGATGCGGACGAGGTTGGTGCCCGACGACGCGAGGTGGACGTGCATGTCCATGAACCCGGGAAGCACGGTGAGGTCGTCGTCCTCGAGGACGTCGGCGCCGTCCGGGATCTTCAAAGACGAGCGCTCTCCGGCCGACGTGACCCGCCCATTCTCGATAACCACGGCGGCTCGCTCCACCGGGTCGCGTCCGGTGCCGTCGATGAGTCGCTCGGCGATGATGACGAGTGCTGGCACCTCAGCTACCTCCGGGATCGCGAACGGAACCGGCCGAGGCTAGCAGAGCGTCAGCCGGCGTCAGCAGCCAGGCGTTCGAAGTCCTCACGAGTGTCGATGTCGAGCGGGTGGCCCCCGGGCCTGTCGGCCACGACGGCTGCCACCAGCTCGGGGTGCGCACGCACGAGTGCCCGACAACCGACATCCCCTTCGAGCGCGTCGATATCGGCCCAGAGCTCGCGAGCGAGCACCACAGGTGGATGCAGCAACCCATCGAAGCTGAGCGCGGCCGCGGGCAGGCCGGATGCATCTTGAGTCTCGAGGAGCCGATCAACGACTTCTGCGGAGATGTCCGGTTGATCGCCGAGGATGACAACCGCTCTGGCGACCTCACGACCGAGGCACCTGATCCCGGCCTTCAGCGACGTGCTCATTCCCTGGGCATGGTCGGGGTTGACGACGACGCGAGCCCTGCCGAGACGTACCGATCGCCTGATCTCATCGGCGTGCGCTCCCAGAACCAGCACCACCTCATCGAGCCGCGAATCGCATGCTGCGGCGAGCGCTGTCTCGAGGAGCGGCCTGCCTCCAACCGGCAGCAACTGCTTCGGCTCCCCCATCCGTCGCGAAGCCCCGGCGGCGAGGATGACGCCCGCCGACCTTGGCGCGACCACTCAGCCCGCGGCGGCTCGGAGGAACCGCGCCGGGTCGGCAACGAATTGCTCCCGGCACCCCGAGCAGCAGAAGAAACACGTCTGGCCGTCATGGGTTGCGGTGTGTGTCGCGTCGTTGCTGTCGACGGTCATCCCGCACACCGGGTCGACCGCGAATCCGGCACGCGCCTCAGGTGGGCTCACCGGGTTCGCGGCGAGGCGCTCGTGCCGCAACGCCACCACCTCGGCGAGCGCGTGGAGGGCAATCTCCTCCTGCGCGCCGGCGCGCCGTGCTCCGGCCGGGGCCCGAACCCGAGCACGCTGCTCGCTTGAAACGCCCCGGCCCCTGAGGATATCCATCACCGCGGCAGAGCGGCGCTCGCTCGCGACCAGCGCGACGTCGGCGTGAGCAAGGGTCAGCGCCGCCTGCAGGCCATCGTCGTCGTAGTGGCCCATGGTCGCGACCACCACCCAGCAGTCCTTCTCGGCGGCAAGAGAGGTGAGGTCGAGGCTGTCGAGAACACGGTCGGCGCTGGGGAAATCGGCTCCTGAGGCACCGGGATGAACCCCGCACGTACGGAAGCCGACGACGCGGCCGAGCTCGATGAGCGTCCGAGCAGCCGGGCTCTCCCCGATGACCACGAGCAGCGGCTTGGGGAGGTGCGGGTCGATGAAGATGTCAAGTGTCCCGCCGCTCGGGCACGTCGTCGCCACGGTGAGCTCACCTCCGTTGCGCGTCTCGACCGGCGCCACATCGGGCCGGATGCGTACCAGCCGCGGCAAGCCGTCGCTCATCGCCACGAGCGCCTCGCGGCGCACGAGCGCATCCGAGCAGCTGCCTCCAATCCACCCATGCAGCACGCCGTCGGCAGTGATCACGGCCTTGTCGCCGGGATGCGCCGATGTGGGCGACTCCGTGCGCACCACAGTCGCGAGTGCGCACGGCCGCCCGGTTGCGGCGTTCTCGGCGAGCAGGGTCACCAGGCCGTCGTTTATTCGGTCACCCCCTTGCTGCGAAGCGCTGCCCACACCTTGTCCGACGTGATCGGCATGTCGATGTTGGTGATGCCGAGGTGCGAGAGCGCATCGATGACCGCATTGACGTACGCGGCCGGCGAGCCGACGGTCGCCGACTCGCCCACGCCTTTGGCGCCGATCGGATGGTGCGGCGACGGCGTGACCGTCTCTCCCAGCTCGAAGCGTGGGGTCTCCCAGGCGGTTGGGATCAGATAGTCCATGAAGTTGGAGCCGATGCAGTTGCCCTCGTCATCGAAGGTGATCAGCTCCATGAACGCGATACCGAAACCCTCGGTGAGTCCGCCGTGGATCTGGCCCTCGACGATCATGGGGTTGATGCGTACCCCGCAGTCGTCCACAGCAACCATACGGCGCACCTTCACCTGCCCCGTCCCCTTGTCGATGTCCACCACCACCAGGTACGTCCCGAATGGGAAGGTCATGTTCGGCGGGTCGTAGTACGTGACGCCTTCAAGGCCGGCCTCGATGCCGTCCGGGATGTTGGTGTAGGCCGCGAACGCGATGTCCTGGATGGTCTTGACGTTATCGGGCGATCCCTTGACGTTGTACTTCCCCTTCGCGAACTCGATATCGGCGACATCGGCTTCGAAGAGGTGCGCCGCGATGATCTTTCCCTTGTCGCGCAGCTTGCGCGCCACCACTGCGGTGGCGGCACCACCGACCGGTGTCGAGCGCGATGCATAGGTGCCGAGCCCAAATGGGGTGTTGTCGGTATCGCCTTCGCGCACCTCCACATCGGATGCGGGAATGCCCAGCTCCTCCGCAACGATCTGGGCGAACGTGGTCTCGTGGCCCTGGCCCTGCGATTTCACGCCGAGCTTGAGGATTGCCTTGCCGGTCGGGTGCACACGCAGCTCGGCGGAGTCGAACATGCGGAGCCCGGCGATGTCGTAGTCCTTGCCCTTGCCGGCGCCGACCACCTCGGTGAAGCTGGCGACGCCGATGCCCATCAGCTCCCCTTTGGCACGCTTCTCCGCCTGCTCCTTGCGAAGCTCGTCGTAGCCGAGCATGTCGAGCGCAACCTTCATCGCCCGGGGGTAGTCACCGCTGTCGTACTCGAATCCCGACGCTGACTTGTACGGGAAGGCTTCGGGCTGAATGAAATTGTTGAGCCGCGTGGTCACGGGATCCTGGCCGAGCTCAACAGCGGCGCTTTCGACGAGGCGCTCGATGAAATACGAGGCCTCGGTGACCCGGAACGAGCACCGATACGCGACGCCGCCGGGAGCCTTGTTCGTGTACGCACCGTTCGCCACGATGTGCGCCGCCGGGATGTCGTAGGAGCCGGTCACGATGTGGAAGAGCCCCGCCTTGAACTTGGTCGGCTGCGCATCCGCGAAGAACGCACCGTTGTCACTCAGGAGATTCACACGAAGTCCGATGAACTTCCCGTTCTCATCGATGGCGACTGAACCGTCCATGTAGTAGTCACGCGCGAAACCTGTTGAGATGAGGTTGTCAGTGCGGTCCTCGATCCACTTGACCGGACGTCCGATCAGCAGCGACGCCGCGGTGGCGACCACGTACCCGGGGTAGATCGGCACCTTGTTGCCGAAGCCACCACCGAGATCGGGGGAGATGATCCGGATCTTCTCCTCGGGCAATCCCGCGACGATCGCGAACAGTGTGCGGTGCGCGTGCGGCGCCTGACTCGTCATGTAGATCGTCGCGTTGCCTGTGACCGGATCGAGGTCCGCGACGCATCCGCACGTCTCGAGCGGCGACGGATGGCAGCGCGGGTAAAAGGTCTCCAAGCTCACCACTTTCGCGGCGCGCGCGAACGCGGCGTCGGTCGCGTCCTTGTCGCCGGCTTCCCAGTGGTAGATCTTGTTGTCGGTCTGACCCTCTTTCTCATCACGAATCACGATCGCGCCAGGCGCGATCGCCTGCTGCGGGGTCGTGATCGCCTGCAGCGGCTCGTAGTCGACGCTCACCAGCGCGGCCGCGTCCTCGGCGATGTACTTCGTCTCGGCGATGACACAGGCGACTTCCTGGCCCTGGAAGCGAACCTTGTCCGTCGCGAGCACAGCCTGTGTATCGCCCGACAGGGTGGGCATCCAGGCGAGATTGTGCTGTGCGAGCAGCTCACCGGTGACGACGGCGATGACTCCAGGGATGGCCATGGCAGCGGTGGAGTCGATTCCCTTGATACGCGCGTGAGCGTGAGGGCTGCGCACGATGACCATGTGGAGCATGCCCGGCAGCACCACGTCATCGACGTAGTGACCCTGTCCGTGAATGAAGCGTGCGTCCTCTTTGCGGGCGAGCGAGACGCCGATGCCGCCCATCGCCTGACGTGCGCTCTCAGCGGCTGCAGCGGCTTCTGTCGTGTCGACTGCCATCACGCTACTCCTGCGGTGTTCTCGGCGGTGTTCGCGGCCGCGGCGTGCTGAATCGCTTTGACGATGTTCATGTAGCCTGTGCAGCGGCAGATGTTGCCGCTGATCCCCCAGCGAATCTCATCCTCGGTGGGATGCGGGTTGGCTTCGATGAGCGCTTTGCCCACGAGCATCATGCCCGGTGTGCAGAACCCGCATTGCAGGCCGTGCTCCGCGTGGAACCCGACCTGGATCGCGTCGAGCTTGCCGCCTTGGGCGAGACCTTCGACGGTCGTGACCCTCTTGCCCTCGAGCATGGGCGCGAGCAGCGTGCAGGACTTGACGGGCCGGCCGTCGAGCAGCACCGTGCAGGCCCCGCAGTTGCTGGTGTCGCATCCGATATGCGTTCCCGTCATCCCGAGCTTCGTGCGAATGAGATCGACGACGAGGGTGCGCGGCTCGACGTCGACGCTTTTCTCCGTTCCGTTGATCTCGAACGTGACGTTCATGCCGCTGCTCCCTGCGCGCGATTGACCGCGGTGTGCAAGGCGCGCTGCACGAAGACCCGTGCAACGTCGCGCTTGTACTCCGCACTCCCCCGGATGTCTGCTTTCGGCTCAGCCGCCTCACCCGCGAACCGCGCCGCATCAGCGATCACCGCGTCGGTGGGCTCCTGGCCGACGAGCGCTGCCTCCGCGGCGGTCGCCTTGATGCTGTGGGCGCCGACCGCGCACAGCCCGATGCCCGCCGTCGCGATGCGCCCGTCATCACCAAGAACGACATGCACTGCCGTCGCGACACTGGCGAAGTCGCCGACCTTCCGTTCCAGCTTGAGATAGGTTCCGCCCGACCGCCCCGCGCCAACTGGGATGCGGATCTCGGTCATCACCTCGTTCGCTTGCAGGCCGGTGGTGAATGGCCCTTCGAAGAACCCGGCTGCCGGCAGCACGCGCTCGCCACCTGCTGACTTGACGACGAAATCGGCGCCGACCGCGAGCATCACCGCGCCCCAATCACCGGCTGGATCCGCGTGACAGATCGACCCGCCGACGGTTCCCATGTTGCGGATAAGCGGATCGGAGATGAGCGGCGCCGCGTCGAGGAGCACATCGAGTGTTCCGCGTAGATCCACCGCACTCTCAACGTCGCGATGGCGGGTGCGCGCTCCGATTCGCACATGCCCGTTTTCCCGGCGGATTCCCTCGAGACCGTCAACTCTTCCGATATCGATGACGATAACCGGAGCCGCAAATCGCAGTTTTAGCAAGGGGATCAAGCTCTGCCCCCCGGCGAGCACCTTGGCGTCATCGCCGTGCTGGTTCAGCAGGCTGAGCACCTCATCCAGCGCCCCGGGCGCGATGTAGTCGAAGGCGGCAGGGAACATCCAAAACCTCCGGGATTCTGAGCTCGCTCGCTCTTGAGGTACGTCCGGCAACGGACCGACGTCAAGAGTACGCCACCACGGGAGGCGGCGAAAACAACCGCCTCCTGCGCACGTGACACTGGAAATATCCTTGTCCTCACCGTGACTATGATGGTTGCCGGAATCCCGAACCAGGGTGGAGGACCAGAACTCTGACGATGTTGACGCACGCCGTTTCCAGCGACCTCGAATCGGTCGCCGGCGCACAGCGGCAACTCCTCGAACAGGTCGGGGTGCTCGCGCCCGAGACGGTGGGTCTCGATGCGGCGCTCGGGCGGATCCTGGCCGAGACGATCTTGTCGCAGACCGATCTCCCCGGGTTCGACAACTCGGCGATGGATGGGTATGCCGTTCGTGCCGCGGACATCGCCACAGCGTCCACCGCCGCTCCGGCGCGCCTCCCGGTCGTGGGTGAATCGCGAGCCGGCGCGCTTCCCGCCGCGCACGCCGCCGGGACGGCGATGCGGATCATGACGGGGGCGCCGATGCCTCAAGGCGCGGACACTGTCGTCCGCCAGGAGGACACCTCGCGAGACCGCGACACCGTGCTCATCGAGGTGGCGACGCCCCTCGCCACCAGCGTCCGCCCCCGTGGCGCCGATATGCGTGCCGGAGCCATGGTGATCGAGCCCGGACAGCAGCTGACCAGCATCGACATCGGCGTCGCGGCGGCGCTTGGTCACGACCGCCTGCTCGCGGGAGCACGACCGCAAGTCGCGCTGCTCGCGACCGGCGACGAGCTCGTCCCCGCCGGCACGCCTCCCGGCCCCGCCCAGCTCGTGGATTCCAACTCGCCGATGCTCGCCGCCGCTGTGCGCGAGGCGGGGGGCGTCCCAACGTTCCTCGGGATCGCACGCGACTCAAAGGAGTCGGTGCGAGCAATGTTGGAGACCGCGGCCTCGTCGGACCTGGTGGTGAGCAGCGCCGGTGTGAGCGTCGGCGACCACGACTGGGTCCGCGAAGTGGCCCGTGAGCTGGGGACCATCTCGACGTGGCGAGTGGCAATGCGTCCCGGCAAACCCGTTCTCATCGGGACGTTGCGCGACGCCATCTTCATAGGGCTGCCCGGCAATCCGGTCAGCAGTTCGGTGACCTTCGAGCTGTTCGCGCGACCGGTGATCCGAAAGATGCAGGGGGCGCGCGAGGTGCACCGGCGGCGAATCCTCGTGCGGACAGGCGAGGAGATGTCCAAACCCGCCGGCCTCGCGACCTACAGCCGGGCGGTCCTTCGCGATTCACCTGACGGCGGCCTCCCCGTTGCCCAGAGCGCCGGTGACCAGGGTTCGTCGATGCTGCACTCCTTCACTCGCGCCGACTGCCTGCTCGTCTTTGCGGCGGAGCTCGAAGTTATCGAAGCCGGGACGATCGTCGAGGCGATTCCACTGCGATGACGGCCGTCTCCGCCATCCCCACCGTGGCCGCGGGGCCCGACCTGCTGGGGCGCTCGCTACGTGATGTGCGCATCTCGGTCACCGATCGCTGCAACTTCCGCTGTCCGTACTGCATGCCGAAGGCACGGTTCGGTCCGGGACACCGCTTCCTGCCTGGCGCCGACGCGCTCGACGCCAAGGAGATCGTCCGGCTCGCGGGGGTGTTCGCATCGCTCGGGGTCAGCAAGATCCGCCTGACCGGCGGGGAACCACTGCTCCGGACCGACCTGGTCGAGATCGTCGAGGGCATCGCAGCACTGGGCGTGCCCGACATCGCGCTCACGACCAACGGAGCCCTCCTCCGCCGCTGGGCGGCTCGCCTTCGCGACGCCGGCCTGCACCGGGTGACCGTGAGCCTTGATTCGCTCGACCCGACGGTCTTCGCCGCGATGAGCGACTCGAAGGTCGACGTGAGCGAGGTGCTCGATGGCATCGCCGCGGCTCGCGAGGCCGGTCTCGAACCTCTCAAGTTGAATTGCGTGGTGCAGCGCGGCGTCAACGAGGACGGGCTGCTCGACCTCGTCGATTTCGCGCGCCGCGAAGGGTTCGGCCTGCGGTGCATCGAGTACATGGACGTCGGCGCGACCAACGGGTGGCGAATGGCCGATGTGGTCAGCGGCGAGGAGATCCTCGAGCGCGTGCGCCACATCTACCCGCTGCTCGATGAGGATCCGGATCCCGCAGCGGTCGCCCGCACCTATCAGTATGCCGATGGCGCCGGCGAGCTGGGTGTGATCACCTCGGTCAGCCGGCCCTTCTGCGGCGACTGTACTCGCGCGCGTCTCGGCGTCGACGGCAAGCTCTACACATGCCTGTTCGCGACAACGGGCATTGATCTTCGCGAACCGATGCGCTCCGGCGCCGACGACGACACGCTGCGGCGCCTCGTGGCCGACCGGTGGAAGCGTCGCGACGATCGGTACTCCGAGTTGCGGGGACTCGGCGTCGCCGGGGGCGACCGCATTGAGATGTCCTACATCGGCGGGTGATGCATGGATGACGTCACCGTCCTGGTCTTCGGGCCGCTGCGCGAGCGCATCGGCGCGGGCGAGATCCACGTCGACGGTACCACCGTGCAGGAGGTGTGGGATGAAGTGGTGCGCCGTCATCCGGCCGCGGCGATCGATGCCGGATCAATTCGTGTCGCCCGCAACCTCGGGTACTGCGAATGGACAACCGCGGTCCACGATGGCGACACCATCGCCTTCATCCCGCCCGTTGCGGGCGGGCGTGAACACGTATCCCCGGTGCGGGTGTGGATCACCGACGCGCCGATCGACGTCGCCGAGATCATTGCGAGCGCTGGGACGTCGCGCGACGGTGCGGTGGCGACGTTCATCGGCCGAGTGCGCGACCATAACGATGGCGTTGCCGTGCAGCGTATGGATTACGAGGCGTATGCCGAGATGGCCGAGGCTGAGATGCGCCGGATCGGAGACGAGCTGTTCGCGCGCGGCGGGATCAGCACGATCACGATCGTGCACCGCGTCGGCGCGCTGGCCGTCGGCGATGCAAGCGTTGTCGTGGTGGTGGCCGCGCACCATCGGGATACGGCGTTTCCCGCGTGCCAGGAGGCACTGGAGCTGATCAAGAGCACCGTACCGGTGTGGAAGCGGGAGCACCGCGCCGACGGCGCGGTGTGGGTCGACGCCCGCCACCCTGCGACACACGAGGGCACATGATGCAAGAGCAGCGACTCACCCACGTCGACGCAGCCGGTCGCGCCCACATGGTCGACACGAGCGAGAAAGCAGTCACCAAGCGCAGCGCCACGGCGCAGGGTCGAGTCAATTGCAGCACCGCGGCGGTGCAGCGAATCGCAGCCGACTCGATCGCCAAGGGCAATGTGCTCGACACGGCGCGGCTCGCCGGCATCATGGGCGCGAAGCGCACATCAGATCTCATTCCTCTCTGCCATCCGCTCGCGCTGCGTCATATCGATGTCGACCTGCGCCTCGATACCTCCGAAAGGCCCGGAGTCGTGATCGAGGCGACGGCGCGCGTGGAGGGCGCGACCGGTGTGGAGATGGAGGCACTGACGGCGGTCGCGATCGCTGGGCTCACCGTCATCGACATGATCAAGGCGGTGGATCACTGGGCCACGATCACCGACGTGGGCCTGGTGCACAAGGAGGGCGGCCGGAGCGGTTCGCTCGACCGCCCCGACCCCGGGTAGGCGATCGAACGAACCGCCTCCAGTTAGTCCTCTGCGAGAACGGGACCCCGTTTCAGACGGCCGCCGCCTTCTGAAGGGTCCGCGCGGTGAGGACCTCCGCGAGGTGCCGCTTGTACTCGGCCGTGGCGCGGACGTCTCCAGTCGGATCGATGTCGGAGCCGCTTTGCGCCGCTGCATCCGCCGCCGACGCCCCGTCTGCCAGCGCGGCTTCCACGGCGGTTCCGCGGCGCGGCGTCCGCGCCAGGTTGACGTAACCGACTTTCCACGACGAGCCGGTCTCCTGCACCGCCACGCCGGCGATCGCCCAGTCGTACAGCCGGCGGCGGAACTTCGTGTATGCGAATCGCCCCGTCGACACCGGGAAGCGCACCGCGGTCACAACCTCGTCATGCTCGAGGGCCGTCGTGAAGATGTCGCGGTAGAAGTCGCGCGCCTGGTGGCGCCGCTTGTTGGTCACGATCTCGGCGTCGAGCATCAGCGCGAGCGCGTTGTAATCACCTGCCGCGTCGCCGTGTGCGATCACACCGCCGATGGTTCCGAGGTTGCGGACCTGGTTGTCACCCACGTCATTGGCCATCTCCACGAGGATCGGCAGCGTTTCGCGAAGCACCGCATTGCGCTGGATGTCGACGTGCCGTACCAGTGCCCCTATCTCAACGGTGCCGTTGTCGCGACAGACCTCCTTGAGCTCGCCGAGTCCCTGAATATCGACGAGCGCGGTCGGCTGGCTGAGCCGGAGTCGCATCAGCGGGATCAGGCTCTGCCCACCGGCGATCACCTTGGCGTCTTCGCCGAACTTGGTCAGGAGCGACTGCGCCTCATCCACCGAGCCGGGTCGTGCGTACTCGAATGCCGCGGTGATCATGAGCGTGCCTCCTTGATCATCGACCAGAGGCGATCCGGACGGGCCGGCATCTCCACGTGTTTGATGCCGAACGGTGCCAGCGCGTCGGTGATCGCGTTGATCACGGCGATGCTCGACGCAATCGTCCCGGCTTCCCCGATTCCCTTGACACCCAGCTCATTGGTGGGGCTCGGGGTCACCGTGCGGTCAAGCTCGAAGTGCGGCATCTCAGCCATCGTGGGGACGAGGTAGTCGAGCATCGTGCCGGTGAGCATCTGCCCGCTCTCATAGTCGTATTGCACTTCCTCGAAGAGCGCCTGCGAGATGCCCTGAGCAATCCCGCCGTGGAGCTGTCCGTCGACCACCATCGGGTTGATGACGTTGCCGCAGTCATCGACCGCGACGTAGCGGTCGATGCTCACTGCACCCGTCTCCGGGTCGACTTCAACCGCGCAGATGTGGCAGCCGAACGGCCATACGAAGTTCGGCGGGTCGAAGTACGAGACCGCCTCCAGGCCTTGCTCCATGCCGTCGGGAAGCCCCGCGCCGTATGAGGCAAATGCAAGCTCCGCAAGGGCTTTCACCTCTCCCGGGTTACCGCGCACGAAGTAGCGGCCCTGGTCGACCACGATGTCCTCCTCTGACGCCTCGAACGCGTGGGCCGCGAGCTTCCTGGCTTTCTCGACGACCTTGTGGCACGACGCCATGATCGCCATGCCACCGACTGCGAGGCTGCGAGACCCATAGGTGCCGTACCCGAACGGGGTGTCACCGGTGTCGCCGTGGCGGATCTCCACGGAATCGTACGGAACACCGAGCGTGTCGGCGACGATCTGCGCGAACGTGGTCTCGTGGCTCTGACCGTGCGCGTGCGTTCCCACCGAGACGGTCACCGATCCGGTTGGGTGAACGCGAACCATCGACAACTCGACGAGCGCGATTCCGGCGGCAGGCGCGGTCGCCGAGCTCGGGCCGAGCCCGCAGATCTCGACGTACGTGCTGAACCCGATTCCCGTGTATCGGCCCTTGGCTCGCAAGTCCTCCTGGCGCTTGCGCAGCGCCGGGTAGTCGATGTTCGCCATCGCCCGATCCATCGACTTCTCGTAGTCGCCGAAGTCGTAGACGAGCCCGAAGTTGTTGGTGTGGGGAAATGACTTGATGAAGTTCTTGCGGCGCACCTCGGCGGGGTCCATGCCGAGCTCGCGCGCCACCAGATCGACAACACGCTCAATGAGATGCGTCGCTTCGGGCCGTCCTGCTCCACGATACGGATCGGTCGACATCCGGTTGGTGAAGATGCCGACGCTGCGCGCGTGGATTGCCTTGAAGTCGTAACAGCCACCGCCGAGGAGGCAGGCGACCACCTGGAAGGCACTGAAGACGCCGTGGTAAGCGCCGATGTCGAGCAGCTGCGTGAACTTCAGCCCCAGCAGGGTGCCGTCGCGCTTGGCCGCGACCTCGACATCGAAGATCTGGCCGCGTCCGTGGGTGGTCGCCTGCAGGCTCTCGGTGCGGTCCTCGATCCACTTCACCGGCCGCTCGGTGATCTTCGACGCCGCTGTGGCGAGGTATTCCTCGGGGTAGGGCCGGAGCTTCGCGCCGAAGCCGCCACCCACGTCGTGGCTGACAACCCGGAACTGGGACTCGGGCACGCCGAGCGCACCTCCGACGAAGAGCCGGATGAAGTGCGGCACCTGGGTCGACGTCCAGAGCGTGCAGCGGTTGTCGTACGGGATGTAATCGGCGACGCAGCCACGGGTCTCCATGGCAGTGGGAAAGACGCGTTGCTGACCAATCCGTTGCTTCAGCACCACATCCGCCTCGGCAAACGCAGCGTCGATGTCTCCGGCAGGGAACGGAGCGTCCCAGCCGATGTTGTCCGGTCTATCGCTTTTCACCAGCGGGCTGCCCGGCTGCATCGCCTTCTCGAGGTCCATCACGGCAGGGAGCGGTTCGTAGTCGACCGCGACCAGTTGCGCGGCATCGTCGGCAAGGTACCGGTCCTCGGCGATCACCACGGCCACGGGCTCTCCCGCATAGACCGCCTCGTCCGCTGCGATCGGGAATTGCTCGGGTACCTGCTTCTTGTCCGCGACAAAGGAGTTGGTCACCGGCAGCGGTCCGAGGATCACCGACTTGAAGTCGGCGGCGGTGAGCACCGCGACGACGCCCTTGGCCGCGCGCGCGGCCGAAGTGTCGATCGAGCGGATGCGCGCATGCGCGTGCGGGCTGCGCACCACCGACATGTGCGCCATGTTCACGAGGTTGACATCGTCGATGAAGTTGCCGTGCCCGGTGATGAGCTTGGGGTCCTCGCGACGCTGAATACGAGCGCCGATCATGGAGGTGACAGCCACGGCTAGCCCTCCACCGGGGCCGCTGCGGCTCCGACGAGGTTCGCTGACGGCTCAGCCTCACCGCCGCTCATCGTTTGGGCCGCCGACCGCACGGCTTTCCTGATGTTCTCGTAGCCGGTGCAGCGGCAGAGGTTGCCCTCCAGTCCCCGGTCGATCTCATCGTCGGTGGGCGCCGGGTTCTGCTTCAGAAGATACGCGGCGGCCATGATGAATCCCGGCGTGCAGAAGCCGCACTGCAGACCATGCTCGTTCCAGAACGCCTGCTGCACCGGATGCAGCGTGCCGTCCTGAGCCAGTCCCTCGATCGTGGTCACGTTCTTGCCGTCGGCCTGAACCGTGAAGACGCTGCACGACTTCACCGCCTCCCCGTCGATAAGGACCGTGCAGGCGCCGCACTGGCTGGTGTCACAGGCAATGTGTGTGCCGGTGAGACCGGCCACCTCGCGCAGGTAGTGCACGAGAAGCAGGCGGGGCTCAACGTAGTCGTCCCTCCGCCTTCCGTTGATGGTCAGCGCGACAGGCTGAGTCATGGAAATCCTCCCGCACGGAAAGGCAGCAAACGACGGCGGACCCATGCTTGCATTCGCTCATGGGAAGGGTCAAGCGCGCGTGAAGCTATCGGTAAGCTGCAAATGCGTCGGAGAGCTCGCATCAATGCGTCGCCGGTACCGGGTTTATCTCGCCTGAAAGCCTTCAGATGCGGCGAATCGCCTGACACACGGGGCGCGACCAAAGCGTCCGGTGACCGCCGCCGTTGGCTGCGGCTTGTCCCTAGGATTTCAAGGGATCGGGTACCGGATGCCGCGTGTTGCCTGAGATCAACGCCAGCGCGTGCGGCAGCGCAGGCCAGACTGCGTCGAGACACTCGGCAACCGCGTTCGGGCTTCCGGGCAAGGAGAGCACGAGGCACTTGATCGTCACGCCGACGACCTGGCGAGACAGCATCGCGTGCGGCGTCGACTTCAGTCCCTCGTGGCGCATCGCCTCAGCCATTCCCGGCACCTCGTAGTCGAACAGCGGCAGCAGCGCCTGCGGGGTCACGTCGCGCGGGCCGAGACCGGTGCCGCCGGTGAGGATGAGCACGTCAGCGTGCTCAGCGCAGCGCCGAACAGCCGCACGGATCGACTCGATGTCGTCCGGCACGCTCTCGCGCGCGATCACGTCTGCGGGAAGCAGCGCGAAACGCGCGACGATCACATCGCCGCTGCGGTCGTCCGAGTCGACCCCACGCCGGCTGTCGCTGACGGTGATCTCAGCAGCACGCCAACGGTGCTCGTCGTGCGTCGCTTCGCTCATTCGCGAACGATCCGCTCGTGGCCGGCGTACACGTTCATCTGCTCACCGCGAAGGAAGCCGATCAATGTCATTCCTGAATCGGACGCCAGCTCGACGGCGAGGCTCGACGGCGCGGAAACCGCCGCCAGCAAGGGAATCCCGGCCATGAGCGCCTTCTGGGTCAGCTCGAAGCTGGCGCGGCCCGACGCGAGGATCATGTGCGATCGAAGCGGCAGCAACCCCTGCGTCGCCGCCCATCCGATCACCTTGTCGAAGGCGTTGTGGCGGCCGACATCCTCGCGCAGGCAGAGCAGGTTTCCCTGCGCGTCGAAGAGCGCCGCAGCGTGCAGCCCCCCTGTGCGTGAGAACTGTCGCTGCGCCGATCGCTGAATGGCGGGAAGGCCGAGAAGGAGCGATGGGGAGACCGTGAGCGGATCGCCGGCCACGTCGTACGCGGACTTGGTGCGCACCGCTTCGATGCTCGCCTTGCCACACATGCCGCACGACGAGGTCATGTAGAAGGCGCGAGGTGTGATGTCGCGAGTCACTGCAGGATCGGACAGCGTGACCTCAACGATGTTGAGATCACCCGTCTCCGCCGCGGCGTCGGGACACATGCGCATCCCGGCGATCTCGCTTGACGAGCGGACGATGCCCTCGGTGATCAGGAACCCGGCGACGAGGTCGAAGTCTTCGCCGGGAGTCCGCATCGTCACCGACAGCGAGACGTCGCCGATGCGGATCTCGAGTGGCTCCTCAGTGCTCACATCATCGCTCCGCCAGGTGACCACTCCTCCGGCCGCGACCTGCATCACCCGCCTATGGCGTACGGTCATGCAGACCACGATAGCGGCGTGCATGCGCTCGGGGGTGCCCGGGCGGGATCATGGGCGCCGTGACCGACACAACCGGCAACGCCGATGTGCTCGCGCACCTTGCATCGGAGTTGAGCGGCGCGCTCGGTAAGGACAGTGGGGTGGAGGCGATCGATCTCGCCGCGCGGGCGCGCCTGCTCCGGATCGCCCGCGACGTCGCCCATGCCACCGAGCGGCAGAACGCGCCGCTCGCCGCCTACCTCGTTGGCCGGTTCGTCCAGGATGCGGTGCGAGCCGGCACGTCGGAGAACGACGCCATCGAGCAGGCCGCATCGGTCGTTCGATCTGTTATCGGCGATCCCGCCGAATAGCTTCCGCGAGGTCGTCAGGGGTGTTGAGGTTGCGCGTGAACCGTTCGGAGTAGCCGGCGTCGCGCCATTCCCGCTCCGGGACTCGCACGAGGTTGGTCTGTCCGATGAGACGCCACAGCGAGCGGTCGGATCCGGCGAGCGCCGCCTCGGCCGCCTTCAGGATGGATGTCGAGTAGACGGCGTGGAGGGGCTCGACACCCTCACCGATCTCGCACACCGCCACATCGCGGTCGCCGATGCGGTTCGCCAGCATTAGGAGGAGGCCGGTGTCGATCCATGGGTGGTCCACGGCGACGACCGCAAGCAGCCCGTGGGGTGACGCGCGCAGCGCCGCAACCAGCCCGCCGAGCGGCCCGGACTCGGGCAGGGCATCGGCGACGGATCGCCGCCCTGGAACACTCAGCGATGACCCGCCTGAGGCGATGAGCACCGGCTCGCACACCTCGTCGAGGAATGCGACTGCACGCATGAGCAGGGTCGTTCCCTCGAAGGTGATGGTCGACTTGTCGACACCCATGCGCGAGCTCCGACCCCCACACAGAACCACCCCGGCGAGCGCACGGTCGCGTCGAGGCGCGTCTTCATCAGGCGCGGTCGGGGACTCCACTGGCCGCAACCTTACGCAACGCCATGGTCAAGAACCTCAGTGCGGGACAGCGAGACCCGCGTTGCCGCAGGATCGCCGCCGGCCTAGGCGCTCAGGCCGTTGCTGACGTTCGAGAAGACGTTGTTCGTCTGGTGTCCGACAACAGCGACGACGACTATGACGAAGATCGCGATCAGGACAACGAGCAGCCCGTACTCGACGAGCCCCTGACCACGTTCGCCATCGCGCAACCGGGTTGTGGGAACGGTCCACGACCTCACCAGGGCCACCAACGCGGGGAAGAATGCCGGGATCATGTCGAAGAGCTTCAGCCAGACGCTGCGACCAGACGTTGTGGTTGGGTGACGAGGTTGTTTCGGTGCTCGCCTAGGAAATGGTGCCTGTTACCCGGACGTTACGAAGAGGTCAGCGAGCGAGTTCGGCGCGCTTGATCGCCGCCCCGTATCCGTCGGGCAACGGCCTCGGTGGCTGGGGTCCGACGTACAGCGCGGACGGCCGGATGAGGCGATTGTTGGCAGCCTGCTCGGCGATCGCCGCGGTCCAACCGACGGTGCGGCTCGAGGCGAATGTCGGCGTGAACATGTCGGGCGGAATGCCGACGCTGTTCATGACCACGCCCGCGTAAAACTCGACGTTGGTGTAGAGGCGGCGTCCGGGCTTGAGCTCGTTGAGCACGCGAAGTGCGGTCTGCTCCACCTGGACCGCGAACTCCGCCTGGGGACCGCCGAGCTCGATCGCCACCTCACGCAACAGGGTCGAGCGCGGATCGTCCGTCTTGTAGACGCGGTGACCGAAGCCCATCAGACGCTCGCCCGAGGAGATCTCGTGACGCAGGTACTCCTCGGCCTTGTCGGGGGTGCCGATGGCATCCAGCATCGCGAGGGCTCGTGACGGCGCACCTCCGTGGAGCGGTCCGGCCAGTGCGCCGATCGCTCCCGTCAACGCCGATCCGATGTCGGAGCCTGTCGAGGTGATCACGCGCGCAGTGAACGTTGATGAGTTGAACCCGTGGTCCATGGTGAGGATGAGGTACTGCTCCAGCGCGCGGATCGCCCGCTCATGGGGACGCTCGCCGGTGAGCATCTGGATGTACGAGCCCACATAGCCGAGATCGTCGTCCGGCTCGACGGGCTCGAGCCCGAGGTGAAAGCGGTGCAGGCGCATGAGCAGCACCGGCACGATCGCGGCCATCTTCAAGCACTCCCGGCGAACCTCTTCCGCGGGGATGTCGAGTGTCGGCTTCTGCTCGAGCGCGGCTCCGGCGATTGACACCGCCGAGCGCAGCGCCATCAGCGGCGTATACCCGGGCAGCGCGGCAATCCGGGGGAGCATCTCGGCGACCGGTTCCGGCAACGACCGCGCTTGGACCGCGAGCTTGGTGAATGCCTTCAACTGCGCGTCGTCGGGCAGCTCGCCCTCGACGAGAAGATGCCAGACCTGCTCGAACGAGCAGCGGCGCGCCAGTTCCACGGCGTTGTAGCCGCGGTAGTGGAAGAAGCCTTCTTCGCCGCGCACGTCGCCGACAGAGGTCTCCGCAACCGCGACACCCTCGAGCCCCCTCGGCGCGAGCCCGGGAAGCGCCGATCCGGCCGGCTGCACCTCCTCGATGTGCGCGACCCGGACGACGTGACGGATGGACAGGATGCCGGCGACACGCTCACCGTCCATCACGGGGAGATGCCGGAAGCGACGCTCCCGGAAGACCTCGAGCCCCTTCTCCACCGTGTCGGTCACCGACACGGTCACGGGGTTCTTGGTCATGACCTCCTCGACGCGTGCGGTGGCCGGGTCGATGCCGTGGCCCACCGAACGGAGGAGGTCTCGCTCGCTGATCATTCCCTGCAGGCGGCCCTGGGGGTTGAGCACGGCCGCTGCACCGACATTTGCGCCATCCAGGATCACCGAGGCTTCGGCGAGCGTGATGCTGGTCGGCACGACCACCGCCGGCTTGTGCATCACATCAGCGACGGTCAGGGATGCGGTCACCGTGTCAGTCTAGCGCTGAGCACCACGGACCTCGGTGCGTGCGCCATCAAAGCAAGCCGAGCGCGGCCGCCCACCCGCACGTCACGATCTGGCAACCATGACTGGCGAAATCGAGAATGGCGACCGGCGCCCCGGCGACATGGATCCAGAGGCGTACCGGCAGGCCGCACGGCGCCTGGCCGACTGGACGGCCGACTACCTTCGGGACGTCGAAAACTACCCGGTGCTGAGCCCGTCGACGCCGGGATCCGTTCGTCAAGCACTGCCGGCATCGCCGCCGTCTGAGGGGGAACCCTTCGAACTCGGTGCTCGCCGACATCGACCACCTGCTCATCCCGGCCACGACGCACTGGCAGTCGCCGGGGTTCATGGCGTATTTCGCGTCCACCGGCTCGGCGCCGGGAATCCTCGGGGAGACGCTCGCCGCGACCTTTAATGTCAATGCGATGCTGTGGCGCACAGCTCCCGCGGCCACGGAGCTCGAGCAGCTCACGCTCGACTGGCTGCGCCAGATGGTCGGCCTGCCCAAGCCGCTCTTCGGGGTGATCAACGACACGGCGTCGTCAAGCACCCTCTATGCACTTGCCGCGGCCCGAGAGGCGCAGGCCGACCTGCGCATTCGCGAGCTCGGGATGGCCGGGCGTCCCGAGCTTCCCCCTTTGCGGTTCTACGCTTCCACCGAGGCGCATTCATCGGTGGAGAAGGCGGGCATCGTCCTCGGAGTCGGCAGGGACGGGCTGCGCCGGATTCCCGTCGACGAGCGCTTCCGGATGGACCCGGTCGCACTCCGCCAGGCGATCCACGAGGATGTCGCCGCCGGGATCCGGCCGTTCGCTGTCGTTGCCACGGCTGGGACAACCTCGACCACCAGCATCGATCCAGTGCCTGCGATCGCCACGCTGTGTGAACATCACGGCCTCTGGCTCCATGTCGACGCGGCATATGGCGGCGGCGCCGCGATCGCTCCGGAGCTCCGTTGGGTGCTCGATGGCGCCGAGCGCGCTGAACTCGATCGTGGTCAATCCGCACAAGTGGTTGTTCACCCCGATCGACTGCAGCGTGCTGTGGACGCGACGACCCGACGTCCTTCGTGACGCCTTCTCGATCGTGCCCGAGTACCTCACCACCGCCGACGGATCCAATCAGGATGCCCCGAATCTCATGGACTACGGAACGTCCCTCGGTCGACGCATGCGCGCGCTCAAGCTGTGGATGGTGATTCGTCATTTCGGGACTCACGCGCTTGCTCAGCGCATTCGTGAGCACTGCGAATATGCATCGACCCTCGCGCGCTGGGTTGCCGCGGAGCGTGACTTCGAGCTGCTCGCACCGACACCGCTGAGTGTCGTGTGTCTGCGCGCACATCCTCCCGGCCTCGACGATCCTGGAACGCTCGACAGCCTGAATCAGCGCATCGTCGAGCGCATCAACACCGCCGGACGGTTCTTTGTGAGTCACACAAAACTACGTGGGGACTACGCGATCCGCGTCGCCTTCGGCAACCTGCGACAGGAGCAGCGTCACGTCGACGGCGTGATCACGGCATTGCGAGGTGCCATCGACGATGTAGGATGACGCGCAATGTTCCGCGCCCTCGGGGCGAGACTCACCCTCGACCATAAGGGGGTGGCCGGAGCTGCGCTTTTCGAGGCAGCAGCTCAGCGAATGTGGCACTGGGCTAGCGAGGGTCTTAAGACTAAAACGGATCTTTTGACTCCCGGCGACTACGAGGAAAGTGGTCTCGAGGTCCACGTGATTCGCTGCGAGAGCGACGGTCGATCACTGTGTCGCGTCAGCGTGCAGCGCATGGACGAGTGGGATCCATCACTCGCGTGGCTGACCACTGTGGATGCGATGCGCACCGGCGAAACGGTGGACATCGGGGTGTCTGTGGAGCAGGATCTGCGCCACCTCCGCGTGCCGCCGTCGCCACTGGTCCCACCGCTCGTGGCGTTGCTCCACGACTTCGTCAACGAGGGCGCGACCGCCGGCACACAGCGCCTGCGCGCAGCCCCAGAGGCAATCGTGGGCAGCGAGCAGATCGACTCGTTCGTGCAGTCGTGCCTCCTCGACCCCGGGCGTCGCCTACCGGTGGTGCTGTTCAGCGCGAAGAAAGAAGAGGACGGCGTGTACCCCGTTGACGCAGGGAGCCCGAACTTGACCGCTCGCGAGCTCTGCGGCCTGGCCCACGTCTTCGTCATGCCCCGCGTCGAAGACTCGCATCGACTCACCAAGCGACTGGGCATGCTGTCCGTGTACGACGGCGCCGTGCGCATCTACTGGCCGCGGTTCAGGCTCTCCGATCCGCCACCACGCCATCCGCTGCACCTCCGTCAGCGGCTCAACACCGCCAGCGGGCCTGCCATCATTCGTCGCGTGGTCGAGGCCGGCGCACGCTCCTACCGCCCTCCGGATGGAACCGCGACGCTGCTCGCCATCCGCTGGCGAGAGCACGAGGAAGAGCGCATCGCGGCGATCACGCATGATCCCGACCCCGCCCGGCAGGCATCACTGCTGCGCGACGAGTTGCTTCGGGTCATCGACGCCAAGGTGGCGCTCGAGCACGAGATGGAGACCCTGCAGCATCAGTTGCATGGCGACGAGGCCGATTCGCTCCTCACCGGAGGCAGGTCGGTTCCGTCCCCGGAGACCGAGCTGACCGGACGCCAGGCACAGCTGGTTCGCGACCTGCCGGTCCCGGACGCCGACGACTCAGTCGTGCGGGAATAGCGTGCCCCTCCACCACCGCGCGCACGACGCTGCCGACGCGACGATCGCGATCAATCCGCTCTATGCGCGCCCGGGCGAGACGCAGACGGTCCCGAAGTTTCGCCTGCCCCAGGGTGAGCTTCCCGCCGACCTCGCATATCAGATCGTGCACGACGAGCTGATGCTCGACGGTAATGCACGCCTCAACCTCGCGACCTTCGTCACCACATGGATGGAGCCGCAAGCACAACGGCTCATGGACGAGTCAGTCGACAAGAACGTCATCGACAAGGACGAATATCCGCAGACCGCTGAGCTCGAGCGCCGCTGCGTGCACATGCTCGCGGGGCTGTGGCACGCGCCCGGCGCCCATGCGGGGGTCGGGTGTTCCACAACCGGATCGAGCGAGGCGGCCATGCTCGCCGGCCTCGCCCTGAAATGGCGCTGGCGCCAGCGCCGGCGCGCCGCACGCCTGCCCGTCGACAAGCCGAACCTGGTGATGGGCATCAACGTGCAGGTGTGCTGGGAGAAGTTCTGCCGGTACTGGGATGTCGAACCGCGCTACGTGCCCATGGAGGGCGAGCGGCGCCATCTCACCGCCGAAACCGCGGTCCCACTCTGCGACGAGAACACCATCGGGGTTGTCGCGGTGCTCGGATCGACCCAGGACGGCAGCTACGAACCCGTTGCCGCGATCGCCGCGGCTCTGCAGCAACTTGCGACAAGCGGTGGACCGGATGTTCCCGTGCACGTCGACGCGGCATCCGGCGGCTTCATCGCGCCGTTCATACAGCCCGACCTCGTCTGGGACTTCCGCATCGATCGGGTCGTCTCGATCAACACATCCGGACACAAGTACGGCCTCGTCTACCCCGGGGTCGGCTGGGTGATCTGGCGCGACCGCGACGCGTTGCCGGAAGACCTGATCTTCAACGTCAACTACCTGGGCGGTAGCATGCCAACCTTCGCGCTGAACTTCTCCCGCTCCGGAGCGAACGTGATCGCCCAGTACTACCAGTTGCTCCGCCTCGGTTTCGAGGGCTATCGGCGCGTTCAGCAAGCGTGCCAGGACACGGCCCTCCATCTATCAGCACAGATCGCAAAGATCAGGCCCTTCCGCCTGCTCACCGACGGGAGCGAGCTCCCAGTGTTCGCCTTCAGCGTGGATCCGGACGCCGGCTACAACGTGTACGACGTGTCGGACGCACTGCGCAAACGCGGTTGGCAGGTGCCCGCGTACACGCTGTGCGCCAACCTCGAGCAATTCTCGGTGCTACGCGTCGTGGTGCGCAACGGCTTCTCGCGCGACCTCGCCGACGTTCTGATTGATGATCTGAAGCGCGAAGTCAGTTTGCTGAAGCACCACACGGCGACGCAGCAACCGCACGCCGAGCGGCAGCGCTTCCATCACTGAGTTCCCGCAGCGCGGCACCGCCGGAGCAGTTCGCTCGCTGGCCCTGAGCTTCGCAGGGACGGCGCCGCCGGTCACCGGGACCGATGCTCAGCTTGTCCGCTCCCTCGTTCGCGCAAGCAGATTGTCGCACTCTCTCGGGAGCGGCCAAATTCGCTGCGGTCCCGGTGACCGGCGTCACCTTCGCTTTGTTGCCGAGCGCGGTCGTCTGCCCTTGGCGCTGTGACCAGCGTCAACGAGCGGTGGGTGCGTTGCTCCGCGACGTGCGTCCGGATACCACTCGAGTGACGCCAAGATCGTCCTTCGTCCACGTCACGTTGACGAGACCGGCTCCGCGAAGCGTCGCCTGGGTCCGCCTCGAGAGATACGTCCCCACCTCCACGAGCAGCACGCCGCCGGGCTTCAGCCATTCGTGGGCCTCAGCCGCGAGCCGGCGCACCAGCCCGAGTTCGTCATCGGATCCGTCGGTGAGGGAGACGAGCGGCTCGAATTCGCGAATCTCGGCCGGAAGCTCTTTCAGGTCGCGGCGGAGGACGTAGGGTGGATGGATGGTGAAGACGTCGATGGATCCGCGTAGTCGACGCGGCAGTGCGTCGAGGAGGTCGCCTGCGCGGAAGTGCGCATTCGCCAGGCCCAGCCGGCGGGCGTTGTCCCTGCCGAGTTTGGCTGCGTCGGCGGAGATGTCGACGCCCCAAACGTCGGCGTCGCGCACCTCGTTGGCAACGGCAAGAGCGACGGGTCCGGCGCCGGCGGCTACATCGACCGCGACACGCGTCCCTCGGCGGCGTCGTAGCGTCTTGACGGCTTCTTTGGCGAGCAGTTCGCTCGACGCTCGGGGAACGAAGACGTTGTCGCGGATCAGGAGATCGAGTCCACGAAACGCATAGTGACCCTTGATCCGTGGGATGGGCTCGCCTCTGACGCGACGTGCGACCATCGCTGTGTACCTCTTCTTCGAGGTGCTGTCGAGCACTCGGTCGAGGACGCTCTTGGTGAGCTTTCGCCCGAGCACCTCGGACATCAGCTCCTCGGCGTCGTATCGCCCGAGGTTGCGGTCCCAATGGTCGATCGCTGTCGATTTGTCGATCTTGCGTACGGCTTTGTCGATGTGTTCAGTGACGGTGATGGCGGGCATTGCCGACGCATGGTAAGCGGTGGTGCGACCGGTCCGTGCACCATGTTGTTGTGCGTGTGACTCCTCCGCCCGATCGCGGCCTCTGCGCATCGTGTGTCAACGCACGGCTTGTTCCTGGAGCCCGATCCGCCTTCGTGCGCTGTTCGCTCGCCGAGAGCGACAAGCGGTTTCCCCGCTACCCGCCGCTTCCTGTACGACAGTGCGACGGGTTTCTCCACGAGGATCAGGCGACTCGCTGCTGAGCGCCTCCCATCAGGGCTCGCTCGCGATGGGGAAGGTACGAACGATCGCCGATCCACGGGGCAGGTGGAACGCTGAGACCTTTGGTCGTCTCGTTGAGCCAGCGACCGTACTTGCTGCGCAGCATGCTGAAGTCCGCCCACGCCTTGTCCGGATTGTGGAGCTGGTAACCCGCGCGCTCGAGTCGCGCGCAAGCTTCGTCGAACTCCCCGCGCTCCACCCCCGCAACGGGTTCGCCCACAAAGCGGAAGTGATCGCGCATGTCGGCGACGAAATGCGCCCCAACCTTGTGCATCAGGCGCGCTTGACCGACCGGTCCTCCGTCAATGGTGGTGAGCACCAGGGTTGCGGCGTCCATGACAGCCCCGAAGGAGTTGGGCCAGGCCTCGTTGTCGTGAGACGACCGGAAATAGAAGAGCAGCGGGTATGACAGGTGCGTCTCGATGACGTCAACGGTCCACGATCGCCACTCGTCGAAGGTGGCGACCAGCTGTTCCGGCATGGCGTCCTTGGCGCACGTCTCGAGCAGCTGGATGCCGGTGGGAGGCGCGCCGGCCAGCGCGTCCAAAGCCACCACCGCGGTCTCCCGCCGCTGGAAGGAGCTGAAGAGCGAGAACAGGAGGCTGATGACCAGCGCGAAAAGACCAAAGCCGGTTGCCGCCTCGATGGCGGCGAAGATCCGTGTCGCGATGCCCGTCGCCTCGATCCCGGCCACGGGGAATGCGAGCAGCCGTCCGGTTGAGAAGTACAACGTGGTCCCGAAGGAATCGGGCTGCGGCTGCAGGCCGGCGTGCAGACCGCTGTAGACGAGCGCGTAGCCGAGGATGATCGCCACGCCCCAGATGACGAGCAGTGCGACCAGCATCATCGGCGCGAAGGCGGCGAGTGCTGTTTCGCGCATCTGCAGGCGCTTCGGCTTCTCCGCAACCTTGCGCCAGAGACGCCATGCCCCGCGAATAAGCGTGAAACTGAGGCGGATCCGGCCCACCGCCGGGCGCGGCATCACGACCGACTGAAACACGTCGTAGAGAGTCACGACGACGATCACCGCGCCGAGCGCGATCTGCAGCCCGTCGGTGACGCTCATGTCTCGAGTGTCTCGAGCTCGCGGCGTATCTCGGTGAGCTCCCCGAGCACCTCCTGCAACGCCTCAAGATCTTCCGAATCGACCGCGACGTGGCGCAGTGCCGCGAGCTCGGCGATCGCGCCGTCCATGGTCTCGATGGTGTGGGGCGGATCGTCCCATCGTCGCGAGAGCAACCGCATGCCGAGCGCCCTCGCCTGGTCGGCGACGTAGCTCACGCGCCGATTTCCCTGCCGGGTGCACGACTTACCGAGCGCAGCTGAGCGACGGCGGTGGCCATCCGAGCGATGGTACGGCGGCGGTCACATCTTCCGTGTCGCCAGTACCAGCAGTGTCGAGTAGTGGTAGGTCATGGACCCGCCGAGCGCGTCGACGGCCTCGCCGAGCGCATCGAGGAGCGCTCGCCGCTGCTCCTCGGGAAGTTGCACGTGATCACTGTGTGTCGAGATGAACTCGGTCCAGCTCGCTCGGTCGTAGACGGTGTCCCAGGGAAACGCTCGCGCCTCGATGTCGGTGAAGAGGCCGCCCTTCGAGAACTCCTGGAGACGATCACGGGGCTCCTGGGGCGGCTTGATGGCAACGTTGCTGCCGGCGATCCCGGGAGCGATGCGCTGGTAGACCGCCTCGAGCGCTTCCGCGGCACGCCTCTCCGGCCGGCCCTGATTCCAGAACACGCCGAGGTGTCCACCGGGGTGCAGCAGCGAGGCGGCCTTGACGACCCCAACTTCCGGATTGACCCAGTGCCAGGCCTGCCCGGACACGATGAGGTCGTACATCCGCCCGCGGGGATCCCAGGTCTCGAAGGTCGCTTCCTCGACCGTGACCCCGTGGCTGCGAGCGATTGCCGCCATCGCGGCATCGGGCTCGACGCCGACGACGTTGCAGCCACGCTCGAGCAGCATTCGCGACGCTTTCCCCGTGCCGCATCCAACGTCGAGGACGCTTCGGGGTGTGAATGCCAACAGCGCATCGATCATCGCCGAGGGATACGAGGGCCGCGCCTTGTCATACAGCGCAGCCACGCCGCCGAACGACATCGCGCGGGCCCGATTCTCGTACATGCGATCCGACTCGTACTCGGCCATCGCTGGATCAGCTGAGCCGCGACGGCTGAGGGGTGAGCGCGGCTTCCAGATCCTCTGCGAAGCGCGCGGCATCATCCGGATCGAGCCGCGAGGTCGTCACCCGAATCCCGCGCGGGCTGGCGATGCGGAAGCGGTCCCCGGCGAGGACACCCCACCCTCGCTCCTGGAGAGCGGCAACGGTGGCGTCCTCGTGGGCCACCGGGATCCAGACGTTCAACCCCGCGCGGCCGTGCGACTCGATGCCTCGGGCGCTCAGCGCCGAGCGGAGCGCCTCGCGGCGTCGGGTGTATGTCGCCGCGACCGCCTCAGCGCCGGTCGCAGCATCTGGGTCGCTCCAGAGCGAGACGACCAGCCGTTGGAGGAGGTGCGACACCCAGCCGGCGGCGAGCAGCCGGCGGCCTTCGACCCGAGCGACGGTGGTCGCGTCTCCGGCCATGACGGCGAGCCGCAGATCCGGCCCCAGCGACTTCGACACCGAACGCAGATGTGCCCACCGAGCCCGGCCCGGCTCACAAAGTGAATGGCATGGCCGTTCTGTGATGTCGAAGGCATGATCGTCCTCGAGCACCAACACCGATGGGTGGCCGGCCAGCACAGCTCTGAGCTCGCCTGCTCGCTCCGCGTCGACAGCGGACCCGAAGGGGTTCTGGGCGCGCGGCGTCAGCGCGCACGCGACCGCGCCGCCGCGGAGCGCGCGGGCGAGACCCTCGGTGGTGGGGCCACGGTCGTCGATCGCCATCGGGATGACGGCGAGACCAAGCGCGGACGCGAGGTCGATGATTCCCGGATAGCAGGGATCCTCGACGGCGATCCGGTCGCCAGCGCGGACATGAGCCATGAGCGCGAGTTGAATGCCGTCGAGGGCACCGCCGACGACGGTCAGGTGGTCACTCGGCACTCCATCACGATCGAGGCGTGCCGCAGCCAAAGCGAGCAGCTCTGGATCGGACCCCGCCGCCCCGTAGAGCACCGGGTCGTGTGGCAGCGAGGCGAACGCCGACTCGAGATCGGGAAGGAGCGTGGGGTCGGGATTGCCGGACAGCAGATCGACGACACCGGCTGGGACGATCGGTCTGCCGCGGGGAGACGGCGGGACGCGGGGGGCGATGGTGGTACCAAGCCTGCCGGCGCCCGCGACCAACCCACGACGGCGCAGCTCGCGGTACGCAGAGGCGACAGTCGCAGTGCTGATTCCACGGTGCGATGCCAGCGAACGGACGGTGGGCAGACGCGTGCCGGCGGTGAGCTCGCCCTCGCGGATACCCCGCTCAACGCTCTCCGCGATCTCAGACGCCCGGCGTCCAGTGATGTGATAACGTATCGGTACGTTCATCGCTTTGTATCATAACAAATGAAACAGAACGTGTCCACGCATCAGATCCCCCGTCCTCAGGCGTCGCGCGCTCAAATCGTGGTCGCCTTTGCCGCGGTCTACGTCATCTGGGGCTCGACGTACCTGACGATCCACATCGCCAGCGAGACCATACCTGCGCTGCTGATGTCGTCCGCGCGGTTCGTGCTCGCCGGGTTCGTGCTCCTCGCATTCACCCATCGCCCCGGGCAGCCGCGGGAACGGCTCACCCTCATTCATTGGCGATCGGCCCTGATCATCGGCGGGTGTCTGCTGCTCATCGGCAACGGCGGGGTCGCCTGGGGTGAGCAGTACCTGCCGAGTGGATTCGTCGCCCTCATCATCGCCACGGTGCCGCTCTGGATGGCTCTGCTCGCGCCGGCGTTCGGCGGCCGATGGATCAACTGGACGGCCGCGCTCGGCATCGCACTGGGACTTGCCGGCATCGTGCTGCTCGTTCGCCCGGGTGGCAGTGGGGCCGGCCACTGGCAGACGCTCGTGGTCCTGCTCGCGCCGATCCTCTGGGCAGTTGGCTCGCTGTACGCCCGCAAAGCGCCTTCGCCACGCCAACCGCTGACCGCGGTCGGCATGGAGATGATCGCCGGGGGCGTGCTCCTCGGCATCGCCGGTGTGGCTGATGGGGAATTGGCGCACGTGCATTTCGCAACCATGTCCTTCGTTTCGATCACGGCCTTCGTCTACCTGGTCCTCATCGGCGCGCTGGTGGGATATGTCGCCTACATCTGGCTCCTGTTCCACGTCTCGGTGACCGCGGCATCCACCTACGCGTTCGTGAACCCGGTGGTGGCGGTGGCGCTCGGGGCAGTGGTGCTGGGCGAAGCCGTGACCCCGCTGACGCTTGTGGCCGCGACGCTCATCGTCGGGGCGGTGGTGCTCCTCCTGATCGGCCAGAGCCGGAAAGCGGCAGCGCCTGTCGTACTCGAGGCACCGATTCGCGACGTCGCCTGACGGCGCCCTCTCGGGGAGAGGGTGACAATGGACGGATGGATCGCGATGCGCTGACCGTCGAGACCACCGCTGAGCCACTCCGTCCGCGTCCCCGGATCGGCGTCAAGGACGTGCTCTGCGTCGGGCCGATCATCGCGAACACCATCTATTACTACGTCGGCCTGCCGCTGACGCCGCTGCTCCTCGGTCGCAACCCTGTGCTGTTGAGTGCGCTGCGCGGCAGCATCGCATCGATGGTTGCCGCGGGCGGTTTCGCACGCGTCGGCAGGGTTCCGCTGGTGCTGGCGTTGATCGCGCCGATTCCCATATCGATGATCACCGACCCGTTTTTCTTCTGGGCGGGGAAACGCTATGGGCGGAGTCTCATCAACTATCTGAGCGAGTCGGACCCGCGCTGGCGCAAACGATCCGCCAGGGGTGAGCGCTTTTTCAAGAAGTACGGCGTGTGGACGATCGTGCTCGCGCCATTGCTGCCCGCTCCGTCGCCGCTCTTCTACATGGCCGCCGGCGAGGCCGGGATGCCGTTCATCGTCTTCATCATCGCCGACCTGATCGGCACGCTCGCGTACATTGGTCTGATCGTCGGCGCGGGCTGGGCGATCGGTCAGCCTGCGGTCACGGTCGCACAGACGATCAGCAACTACGCACTCTGGGTCATCGTCGCGATGGTGGTGCTCATCGTCGCGTGGTCGATGTGGTCGGCATGGCGCGCACCCCGGGAAACAACGAGGCGCTGAGCGGCGTCAGCCGCCCAGGCGTGACGCGGCGATGGCTGATCGTCGTCGCCGTCGTTCTCATTCCGATCACACTTGGTGCGTTAGCGACCGTCCTGCTCTACGTGACCCGGCCGAAGCCCGCACCAACACAGCATTCGGCGTCGGTGGCGAGCGCGAACTCCGACATCAAGGGATACGACGGGTCCGTCCTGGTGTTGCAGCCTGAGACGGCCGCGCAGGTTCGCATCCCGCTTGGCCTCACCATCGAGGTGGTGCTGCAACCCAATGTCGGTCAGGACATCGTCTCGTTGCAGACCGACGTCCTGACACCGACGGCGACTCCCCGCTGTCACGTCAAGGCGCTGTGCGGATTCCCTGGGGCGCACATCTGGACGTTCCGAGCCGTGGGCGACGGAGTTGGCTACCTGAAAATTGTCTTCGGTTTCACCGTCTGCCCGAAGAAAGGCTTTTGCACGATCACGCCGTACGTGTACAAGCCGATCGCCGTGTATTCCCGCTCGCAGGCGAGCTGAGCTTCAGGGGATCGCGACCTCCTCGCGATACCTGGGCTGCCGGTGCATGCCGTTGTCGACGACATCCACGATGCGCTCCACCGCGTCCCAGAGATCCACGAAACGTGTGTAGAGCGGCGCGAGCCCGAAGCGGCACACGTCGGGCGGCCGGAAGTCGCCGACGACGCCACGATCGCTGATGGCCCGCATGATGGCGAGCCCATCCTGGTGACGCAGCGATACCTGGGCGCCGCGCCGCTCCGGCGAGGCGGGTGTTGCGACCTCGAAGCCGAGGCCATCGAGGCGGGTCCGAGCGAGGCGGATGAAGACCTCGGTGAGCAGCGCGGCTTTCACCCCGACCGCGTGGGCTCCGGCCTCAAGCTGGAGGTCGACGCCGGCTTCGAGCGCGCCGATCGCGAGCACCGGCGGTGATCCGCTCATCCACCCGCGAATCCCCTCGGCTCGGAGGTATTCCGAGTCGAACAGAAATGGGTTGTGGTGGCCGAGCCATCCCTGGATCGGGTTGCGCAGCTCGCCCTGGAGCGCGGTGGCGACATAGACATACGCGGGAGAACCGGGCCCCGCGTTGAGGTATTTGTACGTGCAGCCCACGGCCAGGTCGACGCGGTGATGGTTGAGCCGGATCTCAACGGCGCCGGCGGAATGCGAGAGATCCCAGAGCACGAGCGCACCTGCGGCGTGCGCTGCCGCAGTGAGGCCGCCCATGTCGTGGCGCTCGCCGGTACGGAAATCGACCTCGGTCAGCGTCAGCAGCGCGGTGTCGCCGTCCAGCGCATCACGGAGCTCGCCCCGCTCAACCGCTCGGACCTCGCAATCCAGGAGTTCGGCGACGCCCTGCGCGATGTAGAGGTCGGTGGGGAAGTTGGTCCGTTCTGTGACGATGACGCGCCGCTCGGGACGCGCCCGCAGCACCGCTGTCATCAGCCGGAACAACCCGATCGACGTGGTGTCGGCGACGAGCACCTCGCCCGGCGATGCGCCGATCAACGCAGCGATGCGATCACCGACTCGCACGGGCGATTCCATCCAGCCCGAACTCGGTCCAGCCACGAACAAGGATGGTGCCCCATTCGTGTTCGGCCATCTGCTGGAGGCGTGAGAGCGCCGCTTTGGGCAGACGCCCCATCGAGTTGCCGTCGAGGTAGATCGTCGTCCCCTCGATGTGGAAGCGATCACGAAACGCTGCGAGCGGGTCCTGCGCATCCAGCACGGCGCACGAGTTGCGGTCGAGATTGTCCGGAAGTTGGAGGGTCACAGGCGGTTGCGCACCTCCCACAGCTCCGGGAAGAACCGCCGCGCGATGGTGCTGTCCAGATACGCGACACCTCCACCACCGGTGCCGGGCCGGGATCCGATCTCGCGCGCAGCCATCAGCGCGTGGTGAAAACGCCACCGCGCAATCGTCTCGTCGTGGTCGAGGAGCAGTTCGCACACGCGATGGAGGATCGCTCGCTCCGGCGTTGCATGGTCACGGTACAGCGCGGCCAGCGCAGCGATGCGGCGCTCGCGGGCATCGGTGCCGGCGCCGTCGGGCGCGTCGAACCCATGCGCGCGCAGCGACGCGCAGAGCGCCGCATAGAGCGTAGGCAGGCTGGAGCGACGGCGTAATTCCGCCTCGTCGTGGGCCGAGAGTGGCGACGTATCCGCGGGGGTGCCCGCGTCGATGCCGCCGAGGACCTCAATGGCCCGGAACTGCCCGGACTGCAATCCGGAGGCCGGTTTGAGCGGGTCCCGAAACTCAAGGAAACCCTCGGGGGTCAGTGTCTCGAGCACGTGCAGCTGTGTGATCAACAGTTCATCGACTCGCACGGTCCGCTGAAGCGGGGCCATCGCTCCTTGTGGACGCCCTGACTGCAGCTCGGACACCGCTTGGTCAAGCTCGTGGAGGATCAGCTTGAACCAGAGCTCATACGCCTGATGGATGATCACGAAGAGCATCTCGTCGTGCGCGCCCTCGGTGAGCGGGTGCTGGAGGTCGAGCAGCTCGTCGATGCGCAGGTACGAGCTGTAGTCAGTACGTGTCATGACTTCGGCGGCACTCTGCGCGACTTGCGCGGTTTCCTGGGCTCGTGACACGACGCGTTGTGGTATGGCGGCAGGGGGCGGGCGGCACCTTGCTCAGCTTGCCGCTCCCTCGTTCGCGCAATCGAATTATCGCGCTCGCTCGGGAGCGGTCAAATTCGCCGGGTGCCACCCGCCCCCTGCCGCCTTGCAACCTCTGTGCCAATTCGTCGATCACCCGTGAGTCACCGCGGGCAAGCCGAGCAAGGTGCCACCCGCCCCCTGCCGCCGGACCACAGCGCGTCGCGTCACGAGCTCAATCACCCGCGTGTCACGAGTATGTCGTCGAGAGAAAACTCTTCCGGAGGCGACAGCTGGTCGAAGTCGCAGGAGCGTGGGTCCTTGTCCGGTCGCCAGCGGAGGAACCGGGACGCGTGGCGGAACCGGCCGCTCTGCAGATGGTCGAACGACACCTCGCAGACCACTTCGGCTCGCACCGACGTCCACGCGCTGTCGGCGGAACGCTGCCAGCGGCTCGGGCCACCCGGCGTTCGCCGTGACCAAAGCTGTCACCGCCCCACCAGCGGCTGGAGTTGCTCGAGGATCGCGCGGCGCTCGGCGGCGTCGAACGACGAGGTGTGGCCGACGTGATGCAGTGCGCCGTCGGCGTCGTAGAGGCCCAGGAGCAGCGACCCGATGCCCTTGCCGTCCTTGGCGAGCCGGTAGCCACCGACGACGCAGTCGACGGTACGCAGATGCTTCACCTTCACCCAGCGCCGCTCCCCGGGTCGGTACGTCCCCGCCGGGTCCTTGGCCACGACGCCGTCGAGCCCGGCGCCCTCGTAGCGGGTGAACCAGGTGGTCGCCTCGTCCGGGTCGGCCGTCTGGGGTGTGACGCCCACGATGGCGCTGCTTGCGATGGCCTGCATCAAGCCCGCGCGGCGCTCGGTGAGGGGCCGTTCGCGCACGTCATCGGCGTCGAGACCCAGCAGGTCGAAGAGCACCACCGACGCCGGGGTCTTCTCAGAAAGCATGCGCACTCGCGATGCAGCCGGGTGGATGCGCTGCTGGAGCGCATCGAAATCGAGCCCGTGGTCGGTCGCGATGACCACCTCGCCGTCGACGATGGACCGCTCCGGGAGCGCGGCCTTGAGCGGTTCGATCAGCTCCGGGAAGTAGCGCTCGAGCGCGAGGGCGTTCCGGCTGGCGATGTGGACATTGGGTCCGTCGCGAAACACGATCGCCCGGAATCCATCCCACTTCGGCTCGTAGAGCCAGGCGCCTTCCCGCGGGATGTCCGGAGCCGCGCGAGCCAGCATCGGCTCGAGCGGGGGGTCGAAGGGGAGCGACACAACCTGAGTGTCGCCGATCGCGCAGCGCTCCGGCTATGCGGTGAGGACTCGGGGCCGCAGATCCCGCATACGAAGGCGGAGCAGATTGTCGACATCGGCCACGTCGCCCACTTCGCGGACGGCGCTCTCGAACCTGGTGATGTCGGTGAGCTCGTCGACCTCGCCGCGGAGCGTGATCACGCCGCGATTGGCGCGGATCTCGATGCCGGCCGCGAGGTCGCCGAAGCCCAGCGAAAGAGCGACGCGGACGCGATCCGCAAGGGTCTCGTCCCAGCTTGCCGACGCTGACCGGCGCGGGCGCTTGTCGACGGCCGAACCGACGAGGCTCGCGACCCCGATGGTGGCGCGTCTGGCGGCTGCCCGACGGCGCGCTCCGGAGCGTGGGTGCAGGAGGAACGCTGCGATTGCGATGACTGCGGCGCCGGTGGCTGCTGCCGCGAGCTTGAGAACCCGGGTCACTGGGGGAACCCTCCGTTGGACGGTGTGCAGGAGCGCTCGTTCAAACGTCGCGCGCGAAGGTTGGTTACGCGAGACGGTGGTCGGAGGCAGCTACAACGTGGGAGGTGGGAAATGGCGGACGTCCGTCCACCTGAAGCCATCCCACCAGCGCAGTGTTCCAGTGGCGCCTTCCGGATACCAGCCGGGCGGCGGTGGCGGGATGGCGCCTCTGTAGCGCATGACCTCGTCGCGTTTCGCAAACCGCCAGACGAGCGATCCGATGATTCCGCCCAGGATCACGATCAGCAGCCACACGATCTTCTCGCTGCCGGCCGCACGGAACTGCATGTCCGGGACCTTGGCCACCTCGACGATGACCACGATCCAATACACGACTGCGGCCAACCAGATCGCCAAGAAGAAAAAGGGAATCCAGAGAACGCCGTACCCGATCATCGGCTCCGACCCTTCATACAGGTCAGCTTACGGCGAATCACCCAGGTCCGCTGGGCGAGCCGGCGGCCCGATTGGATGCTTCGACGCGACGTGCCGGTTGCGGAGCGCAAAGACCATCCAGCCGATGATCACCAGCGGCGCCATGAAGATGCCGATGGAGAACAAGCCAAGCATGGCGAGGCCGGTGAGTGGGATGAGCAGCACCATCAGGATCCACCGCACCGGCGCCGAGTTCGAGCCATGCGGTGAGCAGGGTGAACACAAGCGTCGCGAACGAGAGAGCCACGATGACCCTCACGACGGTCAGAGCCTGCGGATTGCTCTCGAAGATGGTCGCGCTCCCGCTGCTCGTCACCACACTGCCGGTCGCACTGCTCAGGCTTTCGCCAGCGGTGGTATATGCCGGAACCACGAAGATCAAGAGCAGCAGCACTGCCAACGCGAGGATGTCAACGATGCTGAGCACCCGCGCGCGTACGTTCACCCGACGAACGACATCGATCCTATTTCTGGCTTGACGTGACATGCTCGCGAGAATATACTGACCGAGTGATCAAGTCAAGCGATCAGGATAAGGTGGCGCGGAAGCCGGTTGGCGAGCAGCGCCGGCCGTCCGGGTCCCAGGCTTCGAACATGAATCCGGGCAGCCAAGCCGCGGGCACTCCTGGTCCGCCGCGAGGCCGTCAGCGGCGCAGCCAAGCAGGCGAGCTCATGCGTGCTCGCATCGTCGACGCTGCCCTGCAAACCCTCATCAACTCGGGGTACGCGAACACCTCGGTCCGAGCAATCGGCACCACTGGAGGCTTCAGCCCGGCGCTCGTCTTCTATCACTTCGGCAGCGTCGATGCGCTGCTCCTGGCAGTGCTCGACCAGGTGAGCGGCGAGCGTCTTGCCCGGTATCAGACCCGGCTCGCGGACATCTCCAAGTTGCAGGACCTCGGGGCGGCAATGGAAGAGCTCTATGCGGAGGATCTGAAGCTCGGACAGCTCACGGCGGTGCAGGAGATCGTCGGCGCGATGGCGTTCGATCCCAATCTCGGCGCCGAGATCGTGCAGCGCATGCAGGCGTGGATGACCTTCGCCGAAGAGCTGGCGTCGCGCATTCTCGGCGGCACGCCGCTCGCCGGCACAGTCGATCCGGCGGTCATCGGCTCGGCCGTGATCGCTCTCTATATGGGCCTTGAGATCGTTGCGCGCATGCGCAGTGGTGACAGCACCGGCTCGAGCGCGCTGATGACGACGCTCGTGCAAGCAGCGCCGTGGATCGATCAACTCCTGGGCAAGGCACCGCCGGCGAGAAGGCGACCGACGACAACGGTGGCAATCGAATGACCCGGGTCGCGGTCACCGGCGCCAGCGGCTTCGTCGGCAGCCACGCCGCACGCGCATTGCTGGCCAACGGCGACGATGTCGTGCTCACCGGGCGGCATACAAACTCCACGGCCATCGTGCCGGGCGAACGTGCAACGTGGGTCATCGCTAGTATCGACGATGAGCCCGCGCTCACTCGGGCTTTCGCCGGCTGCGAGGCGGTCATCCATTGCGCCGGCATCAACCTCGAGCGCGGCACGCAGACCTACGCACGAGTGCACGTTCGCGGCACCCAAGCAGTTGTCCGGGCTGCCCGGGCGGCGGGTGTGCAGCGGATTGCGCTGGTGAGCTTCCTGCGTGCTCGTCCCGCGTGCGGCTCTGCTTATCACGAATCGAAGTGGGTTGCCGAAGAGACGGTGCGTGGCTCTAGGCTGACATACACCGTGGTCAAAGCCGGTGTGATCTACGGCCGAGGCGATCACATGCTCGATCATCTGAGCCGCGCGCTCAGGACCTTTCCCGTCTTCCTGCTCGTCGGATTCGGCTCATGGCGGCGGCTCCGTCCTGTCGCGATCGCGGATATCGCGCGGATCCTCGTCGCTTCGGTTCACGACGTGAGGCTGAACGACGTCACCGTCCCGGTGCTCGGCCCCGAGGAACTGACGCTCGCCTCGGCAGTGCGGCGTGTCGGCACTGCCGTCGGACGCACTCCTCGCTACATCCCGGTTCCCATCGCCGTGCATCGCATTCTCGCGTGGGTCCTCGAGCGAATCATGACGATCCCGCTCGTTTCCGCGGCACAGGTGCGCATCCTCGCTGAGGGCATCGCTGAGCCGGTCCTTGCGCCTGACCGTCTTCCCAACGACCTCGAACCCACAACCACCTTCTCTGTTGAGGCGATACGCAAAGGGCTTCCTCGCGCGCAACGGTTCTCCTGCGCCGATCTGCGCGCGTTTCGTGCGACGGCCTGACGTGGCGCACATCGATCTCGTCACCGACATCGCGGCCGACCCCGAGGTCTGTTACGACTGCTCTCTCGACGTCGGAGTCCACCTCGACGCGTCGCCGGGGCAGCGGATCGTGGGCGGCGTCCGCAGCGGTCGCATGCGCCTTGGTGACCACGTGACATGGGCTGCCTCGCACTTCGGCGTCCCCTGGCGGATGACATCGAAGATTGTCGAGTATCAGCGCCCCTCGACCTTCACCGACGCGATGCAGCGGGGCCCGTTCGGTCGCTGGCGCCATCAGCACATCTTCGAGAGAACCGAACTCCGGCACGCGAATGATCGATCACGTTTCCTTCGCGTCGCCATTCGGGCCGCTCGGTCGAGTCGTTGACGCCGTGGTTCTCGAGCGCTACATGACCAGGCTGCTTCGTCAGCACAATGACCACCTGCGCACGGTCGCGGAGGGAGCGCTCGCCGATGCCACGCGCGGTGCCATCAACACCAGGTCGACTCCACGCCGGCGCACGCGAGGCTGATTTGATGGGAGTGAACGAAACGATTGCTTTGGAAACGCGACGACCCAAGGCACTGTGGGTACTGTTGTGCATGGTCCTCGGCGCCGGCCTGAGTTTGTGGAGCCTTTACCTCGTCGGGCTCGTCGTTCTCCTCGGAATATCCGTCGCCGTGGCGCTCAACCAAGGCTCTCGCCGCGGCGCCCGAGCCACACTCCTCGCGCTCACCGTGGGTTATGAGGCAGGACTGGCAATGCTCACCGGCCTGTACGTGTTCGCCTGGGGAGAGCCTGGCGCCGGCTACCTCTACCTCGTTGTTCTCGCGGGAGTTGGACTGCTCATCGAATTGCCCATCGTGTGGTGGCGCGAGCGACAGGGCGACCGAGGATAGAACGAATAACAGAGTTCTGGACGAAGCCATCGATCCGGCGTCCACCCAGACCGTTTCGCGCGCGTCACCTCAACGAATGCGACTCGCGGATAGCATCGAAAGCACATGACGGCAGAAGGGGATCAGGCTGTTACGGAGTCCGCTGCTCTCGCGCGCCCCAACGTCCTGAGCCCGGACGGCCGATTCGCTTTTGACGGTCAGCAGTGGCGCGCGGTACCGCTGCCACCAGAAGTAGCCACGCGTCGTCGGCGGATACCGCCGGCAATCATCTGGCTTCTCGTTGCCGTCGCGGCGATAGCCGGCGGCGCGATCATCTTCTATGTTCTTGTCGCGCTGGGCTTGTCCGCCACGCACGCGTAGCGACGAGAGCGTTCTGCGCGGGAGGGCAGGCTGAGGTCACTCCGGGATTCAGCCAACTCCCTCATCAAGGCTCAGCGCACCGGACCAACCCTCGCGCGATCTACCATGTGGCGGCAGCCATACTGCCATCAGGAGTAGTTAACAAATGGATAAGAAACCCACGGCTGTGGGACTGTTCCGCAACGCGAAAGAGACCAGAAAGGTCAATGCGGGAGCAGTGATATTCAACGAAGGTGACAAGGGCGCCGAGATGTTCGGCATCATCGACGGCGAGGTCGAATTGCGCGCGAAGGACGGCGTGCTGGGCCGGTTGGGGCCCGAGGACATCTTCGGCGAGATGGCGCTTATTGATGACTCTCCACGCAGCCTCACAGCGGTGGCTGTATCAGACACGACATTGGCAACGATTGACCGTCATCGCTTCCTGTTCCTGGTGCAGGAGACCCCCACGTTCGCGCTCAACGTGATGTCGGTGATGGCGGGGCGACTTCGCAACCGGGCCTGAACTCAACTCGGTCTCATGACCACCGGTGCGTCGCCAGAGATCAACCTCAGTGTTCGCCGGACAACCGGCCCTCGGAGATGTCTCGAGTTGTCCGACAGGATCTGGCTGGCGCGCCCAGGAGGATTTGAACCCCCGACCTTCTGATCCGTAGTCAGACGCTCTATCCGGACTGAGCTATAGGCGCGCGCCAGAGCCGTGACTGTACCCCATACCACCTTAACCAATACCCCGAGGCGGCACCTGGGCCGGTCGCGGCATGATTCAAGTTCAGAGGCTCAATGGAGGTGGATCCAATGGCAGTGACCGGCAGCGTCGAGACAGGAGCGCGTCCTGCGCTCGATTTCGTAGGCGAGGTTGCTCAGCAGATCCGCGTCGACGGCATCCGGGCGAGCACCAAGGCAGGTTCTGGACACCCGACCTCCAGCATGTCCGCCGCCGATCTGATCGCTGTCCTGGCCGCTCGCCATCTCCGCTACGACTTCGCCCGCCCGGACCTGGCCAATAACGACCACCTCATCTTCTCCAAGGGTCACGCCTCCCCGCTCCTCTACGGCATGTACAAGGCCGTCGGCGCGATCACCGACGAGGAGCTGATGACCTACCGCACCTTCGGCTCCAGGCTTCAGGGTCATCCCACGCCGATCATCCCCTGGGTCGACGTGGCCACGGGTTCGCTCGGTCAGGGGCTCGCGATCGCCGTGGGGGTCGCCCTCGCCGGCAAATACCTCGATCGTCTCCCCTTCCACGTCTGGGTGCTGTGCGGCGACAGCGAGGTCGCCGAAGGGTCGATCTGGGAGGCGCTCGACAAGGCCGGTCATTACGGCCTCTCCAACCTCACCGCAATCTTCGACGTCAACCGGCTCGGGCAGCGTGGGCCCACCGAGTACGAGTGGGATCTCGACATCTACCGGCGACGCGTCGAAGCCTTCGGGTGCCGGGCGATCGTCATCGACGGTCACGACCTCACCGAGGTTGATGAAGCGCTCGGTTCTGCGCGCTCGGGCGGCGACCGCCCCACCGTGGTGATCGCCCGCACGATCAAGGGCAAGGGCTTCAAGGAGATCGAGAACAAGGATGGATGGCACGGCAAGGCCCTGCCTCCGGACATGGCCGAGAGGGCGATCGCGGAGCTCGGCGGGGAGCGAGATCTGCGCGTCGATGTCCAGCCTCCCGAGGTGCTCGAATCAGCGCAACACGCTGCCGCGGATACACCGCTCACCTTGCCGACGTACGAACTCGGCAACAAGGTGGCCACACGCAAGGCGTACGGCGATACCTTGCGCGCGCTGGGCGCCCTCCACGACGTCGTGGCGCTCGATGGTGAGGTGAGCAACTCGACCCACGCCGACGAGTTCAAGGACGCCTATCCGGATCGCTTCTTTGAGATGTTCATCGCGGAGCAGGAGATGGTCGCGAGCGCAGTCGGCCTCTCGGTTCGCGGATACATCCCGTTCGCGTCGACGTTCGCTGCCTTCCTCTCCCGGGCATACGACTTCGTGCGCATGGCGGGCGTCTCCCAGGTGCACCTTCGCCTCTCCGGCTCGCATGCGGGCTGCGAGATCGGCGCCGACGGTCCATCACAGATGGCGCTCGAGGACCTGGCGTCGCTCCGTGCCGTGCACACGTCGACGGTGTTGTACCCGAGTGACGCGGTGTCGACGGCAAAACTCGTCGCGCAGATGGTCGACCTGAGCGGCATCAGCTACATCCGCACCACGCGCGGCGCCTACCCGGTCCTGTACGAGAACGACGAGGAATTTCCGGTCGGGGGGTCCAAGGTGCTCCGGCACTCCAGCAATGACGTGGTCACGCTGATCGGCGCCGGCGTCACATTGCATGCATGCATCGCCGCGGCCGAGCGGTTGGCGAACACGGATATCGCCTGCCGCGTCATCGACCTCTACACCGTCAAGCCAGTTGATGTTGTGACCCTTCGCGAGGCAAGCGACGCCACGGCGGGACGCTTCGTCATCGTCGAGGATCACTACCCGGAGGGCGGCCTCGGCGCGGCCGTCATGGAAGCCTTGGCGCTCGATCCGAATCCGCCGCGGGTCACGCATCTCGCCGTGCGTGGCCTTCCGGGCTCCGGTACTCCCGAAGAGTTGATGGCCGCTGCCGGCATTGACGCTGACGCGATCGTCGCTGCCGTGAGCACCCTCGTCACCGCTCCCGCCGAGGTCCGCTAGATGGCAAATCCACTGCAGCAACTCGGCGAACACGGCCAGTCGGTCTGGCTGGACTTCATCAGCCGCGAGTTGGTGACGACGGATCAGCTCCAACACCGCGTCGCCGACGAAAACGTCACCGGCCTGACGAGCAATCCGTCGATCTTCCAGAAGGCCATCGCCGAGGGTTCGCTGTACGACGATCAGATCCGCGAACTGATGGCGTCGGGGATCGATGATCCCCAGGATGTCTTCACGGAGCTGGCGATCAGCGACATCCAGCACGCGGCTGACATCCTGCGTCCGGTGCACGAGCGCACCTCCGGCGCTGACGGCTACGTCAGCCTCGAGGTTCCGCCCGCTTTATCGCACGACACGGACGGCACCATTGCCACTGCGCGATCCCTGTGGGAGCGTGTCGACCGTCCCAACCTCATGATCAAGATCCCGGCGACGCTGGAAGGCATGCCGGCCATCCACCGGACGCTTGCCGACGGCCGTAACGTGAACATCACGCTCATCTTTGCGCTGGCGATGCACGACCGCGTGATCGACCAGTACCTCACCGCTCTCGAGGACCGTCAGCGCAACGGCGAATCGCTCGATGTGCACTCGGTGGCGTCATTCTTCGTCAGCCGGGTTGACACGCTTGTCGACAAGCTGCTCGAGCAGAAGCTCGCGGCGGATCCCGGCAACGCGGTCATCGAGGGCCTGCTGGGTAAGGCGGCGATTGCCAACGCGGTGCTCGCATACGAGCTCTTCGAGCAGCGCTTCGGCAGTGAGCGCTTCGCACCCTTGCGCGCCGCGGGCGCGCACGTGCAGCGACCACTCTGGGCGAGCACGAGCGCCAAGAACCCCAACTACAGAGACGTCGTGTATGCAGAAGCGCTGATCGGTCCGAACACCGTTGACACGATGCCGCCCGCCACCATCGAGGCTTTCCTCGACCACGGCATCGTGGCCGGCGACACGGTCAAATCCGACTACGCAGGCGCGCACCGCGTCATGGATCAGCTTGCCGAGGTCGGCATCGACATGGACGCGGTGACTCAGCAGCTCCTCGACGACGGCGTCAAGCAATTCGCTGACGCATACAGCGGATTGATCCGCGGCATCGCCGAGAAGATCGACTCCTTCGGCTCCGGCTATTCGAAGCGAGAGCACATCGACACGGGTGCCGCCACGGTGCCGCTCGACACACCAGCAGCAACCGACATCGCCACGCGCATCTGGCAGCGCGACCCGAATCTCTGGAAGCCGGGAGACCCGGCGCACGCTGCGGTGATCAACAACCGCCTCGGATGGCTCGATGTCATCGGCGCCATGCAGGAGCGTGTCCCAGCGCTCCAGGCGCTCGCTGTCGAAGTCCGCGAGGCTGGATGGCGTGACTGCGTCCTGCTCGGCATGGGCGGTTCGAGCCTCTGTCCCGAGGTGTTTCGCAGCTCCTTCGGCAGTGCCGAAGGTCAGCCCACCCTGCACGTGCTCGACACGACTGATCCCCTCGCGATCACCCGCGTGACGGGAGCGATCGACCCAGCCCGGACCGGGTACATCGTCTCGAGCAAGTCAGGAACCACCATCGAGACGCTCTCCCACCTTGCCCACTTCTGGGCCCTGACCCAGGCGGTCGGCGACGACACGGGCTCGCACTTCATCGCGATCACCGATCCCGGAACGTCGCTCGCCGACCTCGCTCGCGAGCGCGGGTTCCGCCACCTGTACAAGAATCCACCCGACATCGGCGGCCGCTATTCCGCGCTCAGCATGTTCGGTCTCGTGCCTGCCGCGATCATGGGCATGGACTGCGAGTTGCTCCTGGCACGCGCCGCCGACATGCGCCGCACCTGCATGGCGAGCGTGCCCGGAGACCTCAACGGCGGCCTGAGCCTGGGCACGGTGATGGCCGCACTCCACGACCAGGGACGCGACAAGGTCACCATCCTCGCGCCGAAGGCCATCGAGGCCTATTCGTTGTGGGCCGAGCAGCTCATCGCCGAAAGCACCGGCAAAGAGGGCAAGGGCATCATCCCAATCGGTGACGAGCCCATCGGCGCGCCCGACGTGTACTCCGACGATCGCCTCTTCGTAGCGCTGCGCCTCGGTGATGACGCCGAATTTGACAAGTCTCTCGCGGCCCTGAAGGCCGCCGGACACCCCGTGATCACATTCGATCTCGCGGACAGATACGACCTTGCCGCAGAGTTCTTCCGCTGGGAGTTCGCAACCGCAGTCGCGGGCGCACACCTCGCCATCGACCCGTTCGACGAGCCGAACGTCCAGGAGTCGAAGGACAACACCAAAGCGGTGCTGCAGGAGTACGAGCAGAGCGGATCGTTGCCCGATGAGTCCGCCGCGGTCACCGATGGGGCGCTGCGAGTGTTCGGCGACGTCTCGGGAAACAGCGCGGCCGGAGCGCTCGCCGCGCATCTCGACACCGCGAATCCCGGCGACTACGTCGCGCTGATGGCCTATGTGACACCCGACGAGAGCAACGAAGCCGCGCTGCAGCACCTGCGGATCGCGATTCGCGACTCGCGCAGGATCGCGACCACCCTCGGATTTGGTCCGCGCTTCCTGCACAGCACCGGCCAGCTGCACAAGGGCGGCCCCAACACCGGCGTCTTCATACAGGTCACGGCCGACGACGGCACCGACGTTTCCATCCCAGGCGCGCCGTACACGTTCTCGATCCTCAAGCGCGCCGAGGCTGCCGGCGACCTGCAGTCATTGCGCGACCACGGCCGGCGTGTCGTGCGCGTCCACATCGCCGGGAATCTCGATGCTGGTCTCGCCAGCCTCACCGACGCAGTCCGCGCAACCACGGCGGCGCGCTGAGCGCAGCCTCACATCAAGGAACCACGACCATGCAGATCGGCTTTGTCGGCCTCGGCAGGATGGGCGCCAACATGGTGCACCGGCTCCGTCGCGACGGTAACCATTCGGTGGTCGCGTACGATCCGAATCCGGATGCACGCGCGAGCGTCGAGGCCTTCGGCGCAACCACAACGGGCAGCATCGATGAGCTCATCGCCGCGCTCGACAAGCCGCGCGGCGTCTGGATCATGGTGCCGTCCGGAAAGATCACCGATGACACCGTCGCCGCGCTCCAGTCGCTCCTGGAGAAGGGCGACACCATCATCGATGGCGGCAACAGCAACTACCACGACTCGATGGCCCGGGCCACGAGCAGTGCCGAACGCGGCATCGGCTTCATCGACGCCGGGACGAGCGGCGGCATCTGGGGGCTCCAGGTCGGGTACTGCCTCATGGCCGGCGGCGACAAGGCAACGGTCGATCACTGGCGACCGATCTTCGAGACCCTGGCGCCTCCGGATGGATTTCTTCACGTCGGACCTGCCGGCTCCGGCCACTTCGTCAAGATGGTCCACAACGGTATCGAGTACGGCATGCTCCAGGCGTACGCCGAAGGGTTCGCGATCATGCAGGCCAAGCAGGATTTCGGCGAGCTGGACCTGCACGCGATCGCGCATCTGTGGAACCAGGGGAGCGTGGTGCGCTCGTGGCTCCTCGAGCTCGCGGACCGAGCGTTCGAACGTGACCCGCAGCTGCACGACCTGCGCGGTTGGGTCGACGACTCGGGTGAAGGACGCTGGACGATGGAAGAAGCGATGGAACTCTCTGTCCCTGCACCGGTGCTCGCAATGTCGCTGATCATGCGTTACCAGTCGCGCCTTCCCGACGGGTTCGGCAACAAGGTGATCGCCGCGCTGCGTAACGAGTTCGGCGGCCATCCGGTGAAGGCCGAGGCTGCTGGGGGGACACCGGCATCACACTGACCGCGGACCCTCCGCTGCACGAGCGACGCCGCCGGCCGCGGACCCCGGTTCCCTTCTGTGTGGTTATCTTCGGCGCCAGCGGTGATCTGACCAAGCGCAAGCTTGTTCCCTCTCTCTACGCGCTCGCGGCCGAGGGAAGCGTGCCGCACGGCTTCACCGTCATCGGGGCCGCACGAAGCGCTCTTTCCAACGAGGAGTTCCGCGCCGACATGCGCGAGGGCGTCGAGAAGTACGGCCGTCTCCCGCTTCGCGAGGAGGTGTGGTCGCGGTTTGCGGCGGGGCTGCAGTACGTGACGTACACGCTGAACTCGCCAGACGGCTTCGATCACCTCAAGCAAGCGCTCGAGACCGCCGATCGCGAGCGCGGCACTGCGGGAAACCGGCTCCTCTACTTCAGCACGCCGCCGAATGCCGTCACCCCGCTGGCGGAGGGGCTCAACGCCGCCGGCCTCACCACGCAGGCGCCAGGGACATTCGTGCGCGCGATCATCGAGAAGCCGTTCGGGCGCGACCTCGCCACCGCGCGCGATCTGAACGATCGACTGCACACGGCGTTCACCGAAGACCAGATCTATCGCATCGATCACTATCTCGGCAAGGAGACCGTTCAGAACCTGCTCGTCTTCCGGTTCGCAAACGGCATCTTCGAACCGCTGTGGAATCGCCAGTACATCGACCACGTGCAGATCACCGTGGCCGAGGAGATCGGCGTCGAGGGACGTGGCGCGTATTACGAGGAGGCCGGCGCGCTCCGCGACATCGTGCAGAACCACATCATGCAGCTGGTCGCGATCGTGGGTATGGAGGCGCCGTCCAACTTTCAAGCGGAGATGGTTCGCGACGAGAAGGTGAAGCTGCTCCGCGCGGTGCGGCCGATTCACCCGGATGACGCGCTCTCGCATTCGGTCCGCGGCCAGTACTCGGCCGGTTACATCAACGGCGAGGCCGTGCCCGGATATCGGGACGAGAAGGGTGTCGCGCGTGACTCACTTCGCGAAACGTTCGTCGCGATCAAGGTGGACATCGACAACTGGCGGTGGGCCGGAACACCCTTCTACCTGCGCACGGGCAAGCGTCTGCCGAAACGCTCCACGGAGATCGTGATTCAGTTCCGCCGCGTGCCTCACTCTCCGTTCGCGGGGAGCGTTCCTCTGGCGTCCGGTGCGGTGCCGGAGGATGGCATCGATCCGAACCTGCTGATCCTGCGCATCCAACCCGACGAGGGGATCACGCTCCGCTTCGGCGCGAAGATCCCGGGCCAGGCGCTTCGCATCGAATCGGTGAACATGGACTTCACGTACGGCACCGCGTTTCGCGAGCAGTCGCCGGATGCGTACGAGCGACTGATCCTTGATTGCATGCTCGGCGACCCGACTTCTCTTCGCTCGCGAGGACGAGGTCGAGGAGGCGTGGCGCTTCTGCACCGCAATCCTCGACGGCTGGCGCGCCCATCCGCCCGACCGGATCAACTGCCCGAACTATCCTGCGGGCACGTGGGGGCCGGAGGAATCGCAGGAGTTCATGGCTCGTGACGGACGCGCATGGCACGTCCCCTGACGTGACAGCGAATTCGCTCGACGGCCTCGCAGGCGAGCGCATCGTCAACGACACCGCGCTGGCGGTCGCCGACACCGTCGCGACATGGATCGCAGCACAGAGCCGCCGCGCCCACGCGGATCACGGCACCTTCTCCATAGCCCTGTCGGGAGGCAGCACGCCGCGTCTGCTCAACGAGATCCTCGCCGGCACGGAATGGCGCGAGCGGATGGAATGGAGCTGGTGGGACGTCTATTTCGCGGACGAGCGCGCATGTCGGCCGGATGATCCCGCGAGCAACTACTTCCTCGCGGAAACCACGCTCCTGAGCCACGTTCCGATCGACCCCGGACGGGTGCACCGCATGCCCGCCGACCGCTCGGATCTCGACGCTGCCGCAGCCGAATACTCCGATTTGCTCTCGAGGTCGCTGCCGCCCGGACCGGGCGGTGCTCCACGCCTCGACGTGGTCCTGCTCGGGATCGGCGAGAACGGCCACACGGCATCGCTCTTCCCCGGCACACCGGCGCTGGAGGTGACCGATCGCTGGGCAACGCGCGGGCTTGCCGACTACGAGCCGTTCGATCGAATCACGCTCACCTACCCGGCCATCAACGCCGCCGCCGCGGTGGGATTCCTGGTCACGGGCGCCTCCAAGCACGAGGCGCTGCGGGCCACGGCCCGTGGCGAGGTGCCTGCTTCGCGCGTACGCCCCACCGATGGATCGCTCGTCTGGTTCCTCGACGCCGCTGCAGCGGCGGGGTGACGGCTCGGAGAATTCCGGCAGCCTCTTGACCTGCGTCTGCCAGAATCCGCGGGATGCCGCGGTCGACGTGGAAGCCCTGCCGAGACGCTATCCGAATTGCGCCGAGCCTGCTCGCCGCTGACTTCGGGCAGATAACGAAGGCCGCGCACGACCTGGACGAGAGTGGCGCTGAGCGCATCCATATCGACGTGATGGACGGCGTGTTCGTCCCCAACTTCACGTTCGGTATCGATACCGTGCGCGTGCTCCGACGGGTCACGTCACTGCCGCTCGAACTGCACCTCATGATCGTCAACCCCGACGCCCACCTCAGCACCTTCGCATCGGCCGGGGCGGACGCGATCACCGTTCACTACGAGGTGTGTCCGAATCTGCACCGCACGCTGTCATCGATCCGCGCGCTCGACTGCCGATCCGGCGCTGCGATCAACCCGAGCACGCCCGCGTCGATGCTCGATGACATTCTCGAGTCGTGTGATCTCGCGCTCGTGATGACCATCGATCCCGGCTTCGGCGGCCAGTCCTTGATACCGCGCACCCTGCGCAAGGTCGAGTCCATCCGTCGCGAGGTGGAACGTCAGGGTCTCGACACCGAGGTCGAGGTCGACGGTGGTGTCGATGCAAGCAACGCGAAGGCATGTGTCGACGCGGGAGCCGATGTGCTCGTTGCCGGCACTGCGGTCTTCCGCCATCCGGGTGGCCCGCAGGGGGGCGTTGAAGCACTGCGCAACGCGATCACCGAGGCCGGCGTGCAGTGACCGAAGTCGCAGTGCCAACCCTCGCCGACGGTCGCGAGGACTTGGCGCGGGCTGTCGCGGATCTCGCCGCTCGGCTTCCAGCGCCACTCGAGCCGCTCGCGCGGCTGGCCTACAACTACATGTGGTCGTGGTGGAAAGGTGGCGACGACGTCTTTCGCATGATCGACCCGGTGCGCTGGGACGCGAGCAACAACAACCCGATCCGGCTGCTCGATGAGACGTCCTCGGCGACGCTCGAGCGAGCCGCAGGGGACACGACGCTCCTGCACCGGCTCGCCGAGCTGCTCGGCATGCTGGATAACGAGCTCGGCCGTCCATCCATGGCCGGCAAGGCGACGCCGGAGCGTCCCGTCGCGTTTCTCTGCGCGGAGTTCGCGGTGCACCGCTCGCTGCCCATCTATGCGGGCGGTCTCGGCGTACTGGCAGGGGACATCCTCAAGGAGTCGTCGGATATGGCGCTGCCGATGGTCGGCGTCGGGCTCCTGTACCGCCAGGGATATTTCCAGCAGCGCATGGACCGTTCCGGATACCAGCTCGAGTACTGGCTCCAGGTCGATCCCCAACGAGTTCCCGCCGCTCTTGTCTACAACGGCGACGTCCCGCTGACGGTCACCGTCCCGCTGCGCGGGCGCGACGTCGTTGTCCAGGTGTGGCGCCTCGACATCGGGAGGACGCCACTCTTCCTCCTGGATGCGCAGCGGCCGGAGAACTCCGCCATCGACCAGTGGATCACCAGCCGCCTTTACGTCGCAGATCGGCCCACCAGGCTTGCGCAGTACGCGCTGCTCGGCATCGGCTCGATGCGCGTCCTCGACGCCATGGGTATGGAGCCGTGCGTCGTCCACCTCAACGAGGGGCACGCCGCGCTCGCCCCGCTCGAGATGGCCCGCCGCGAGATGGCGCTCGGCAAATCGCGCCACGAGGCCTTCACCGCCGCGCGTGATCGCACCGTGTTCACGACCCATACGCCGGTCAGCGCGGGCAACGAGGGCTACGACGTCAGCGAGATTGTCGAGGTCCTCGGTGACTATCCCGAGCAGGCCGGGCTCGACCTCGAGGGCTTCCTCCACCTCGGCCGCACGCGGCCGGACAACCCCCACGAGCAATTCGTCATGACACCGCTCGGCATCAAGATGAGCCGATCGCGCAACGGCGTGAGCCGCCGTCATGGCGAGGTCGCCCGCCAGATGTGGCAGTCGCTCTTCCCGGAGCGCCCTGCAGACACCGTCCCGATCGGACACGTCACCAACGGCGTGCACGTCCCCACCTGGACGGTGCCGCGGATGCGCGACTTGCTGGATCGGTATCTTGGGACGGGATGGGAGGCGCGCGCAGCCGACCCCGACACCTGGCGCGGCGTGGACGACATTCCCGACGCCGAGTTGTGGGCTGTACGCAACGCGTTGCGCGCCGAGTTCGTGCAGCGCGTTCGCGAGTTGAGCGTCGCCAACCGGCTCGCGCGCGATGAGCCGCGCTGGTACGTCGAAGCCGCCGAGCACGGGTTCGACGAGAACGCGCTGACCTTCGGCTTCGCCCGCCGCCTCGCCGGATACAAGCGGATCCAGATCCTCACCCTCGATCCGGCACGCGCCGCCAGCGTGCTCGAGAACAAGGAACGCCCGGCGCAGATGGTGTTCGCGGGCAAGGCGCATCCCCAGGATGAGGAGGCCAAACACGCAGCACAGGGGCTGTTCACCTTTGAGCGCGAGCCTGCGGCGATGAGCCGCATCGCGTTCCTCGACAACTACAGCCTGTCGATCGCGGAGCAGATGGTCTCGGGTTGCGACGTGTGGATCAACGTGCCCAGACCACCGCTCGAAGCGAGCGGGACCAGTGGCATGAAGTCAGCGTTGAACGGCGGCCTCAACCTCTCCGTGCTCGACGGCTGGTGGGCCGAGGCATACAACGGCACCAACGGCTGGGCGATCCCCGGTGACATCCTGTTCGACCACGGGATGCAGGACTCGCGCGACGCGGCAACGCTCTTCGACATCATCGAGCACGAGGTTGTTCCGCTCTTCTACCAGCGCGATGAGCAAGGCATCCCGCGTGGCTGGGTGCAGCGGATGCGCGCCTCGCTGCGTACCAACGGGCCCCGATTCTCGGCGGAGCGGATGATGCTCGACTACGCCCGCGACGTGTACAACCTCACCCCGTCGCGCTGAGGCTGCCGGGTCAGGTCAGGTCGCCGTCGGGCTCGGCGTGGCTCCTCCGACGGGGCTCGGTGTCGGTGTCTCGGTCGGCGCGGGTGCGATGGTGATCGGCATCGTGTCCGGAGGTGCTGTCGGCGTGGGCGTCGCCGTCGGACGCGGGGTGAGAGTCGGCGTGGACCCACCCACACCCGCACCCGCGGTGTCGATGCTCGTCGGAACGCTGTTGTCCGTCGGTGCGGGAGTGGCCGTGGGGCTGAAGATCGGCCCCGGCGGCGTCGTCGGGGAGACCTGGACCCCCGGTCCTCCGAGGGCCTGCACGGCGAGGATGATCATCACCACCAGCGCAACCACCGCAGCCCCGGCAACCGACCACACCTTCCAGCCCACGCCGCCGGGCCGGATCTCGTCCGCCGCGCTGTCGATCGCGAGACCACGCAGCGGCCTGTCGTCGTCCTCGTCGGCGATCTCGACCATGGGCCCCGCCGGAGCCGGGTCGGCGAGGCGATCCACCACAACGACCGCCAGCCAGGCTCGCCCCTGATCGCGCCACGCCGCGCCGAGGAATGCAGCTCCCGCAGTCTCGACGTCGCGTCGGAACGACGCCGCGCCTGCCGGCCGGTCGCGTGGATCCTTGGCCAGTCCGCGAACGACGAGGTCTCGCGCCAGCAATGGCACTGCCTCGCTCGGGAGGGCTCCCTGGGTGTGCTGGACACCGAGCCCGTGGAAGTCGGTGCCGAGGTAGGGCGGCCGCCCCGTGAGCGACTCGACGAGCACGCCGGTCGCCGCGTAGAGGTCGGTCGCGACCGTGTGCGGCCTGCCGGCCCAGAGCTCCGGCGCCATGTACTGCGGCGTCCCCGCCCGCCAGCCGCGCCGCAGGGGGGGCGCAGGCACCCCCGCATCGCGCAGGATGCCGGTCCCGTCGGTATCGAGCAGCACCGCGTTCGGCGTCACGTCGCGATGGATGACGCCTGCGGCATTGAGCGCCTCGAGTGCGGCGAGCGTGTCATCAAAGACCACGAGCGCGGCAGGAGGCGCGAGGCGTCCCGACACGTCGATGAGATGCCGAAGCGTGATCGCCTCCACAAACTCGTAGACGATCGCGCCCTGCTTGTCGTCGAACTCGATGACCGACAGCAGGTGCTGGTGGCGCAGGACGGTCAGCACCGCCATGTCGTGCCGGACCTGACGGCGGTAGGCCGCGTCAGACGAGAGTGCTGGGCTGAGCAAGCGGGTGACCACGCGCGACCCGGTGGCGTTGTCGTGCGCGTCCACGAGCGCGCCGGCGCGGTCGACGCTGATCCCCCGATCCAGTGTGTAGCCGGGGACATATGCCCGCGACCCGGTGATGTCGGGGCCTCCAGCCTGCTGCATGCGGCTTCAGTATGCCGTGGCAAAAGGGCCGATGAGTTGCATCCCGGCATCGAGGGCTCCCGCGGCGGGCACTAGAATGACCGGGCAGTGGAGTACGTCGAGAGCATCCTCGACCTGGTCGGCAACACCCCGTTGGTCCGGCTGAGCAAGGTCACCGAGGGGCTCCGGCCTCTTGTGCTCGCCAAGCTCGAGCAGCTCAACCCCGGCGGGAGCGTGAAAGACCGCATCGGTCTCTCGATGCTCGAGGATGCCGAAACCCGCGGCCTGCTGCGGCCGGGGGGGACGATCGTCGAGCCCACGTCGGGCAACACCGGTCACGGGCTCGCGATGGCCGCGGCGATCAAGGGCTACAAGATGATCTTCGTCATGCCCGACAAGATGGCGCCGGAGAAGATCAGCCTGCTGCGCGCGTACGGCGCCGAGGTGGTTATCTGCCCGACCAACGTCGAGCGCGAGTCCCCGCAGTCCTATTACTCGGTGGCGGACCGGCTGACCCGCGAGGTGCCCGGCGCCTTCCAGCCCAACCAGTACTTCAACGCACGCAACCCGGAAGCCCATTACCGGACCACCGGTCCAGAGATCTGGCGGCAGACCGACGGCCGGGTGACCACGTTCGTCGCCGGCGTCGGGACGGGAGGCACCATCACCGGTGTCGGCAAGTACCTCAAGGAGCAGAACCCTGCGGTCCGGGTGGTCGGCGCCGACCCGGAAGGCTCGATCTACAGCGGCGAGATCGCCCCGTACAAGGTCGAGGGTGTCGGCGAGGACTTCTGGCCGGGCACGTTCGACCGGGACGTGGTGGACGAGTTCATTCAGGTCACCGATCGCGAGAGCTTCGTCGCCGCGCGAAAGCTCGCGCGCCAGGAGGGGATCCTGGTCGGCGGGTCGGCCGGGCTCGCACTGCACGCCGCGATCCAGGTGGCGGTGGATTCCAAGCCGGACGATGTGATCGTGGTCCTGCTCCCCGACACCGGGCGCAACTATCTGAGCAAGTTCTTCTCCGACGAGTGGATGCGCCAGAACGGCTACCTCCAGCGGCTTGTCCCTGCACGCGTCCGTGAGGTCATCGACTCACACTCCGACGGAGTCCCGGAACTGGTCAGCGTCGGCGCCGGCAGGTCGGTGGGCGAGGCGATCGACCTCATGCAGCAGTACGGGATCTCGCAGCTGCTGGTGACCGAGAACGGGAGCAGCTCCGGCGGCGGTGTGGTGGGCAGCATCCAGGAGCGATCGCTGCTGGATCGAATCTACCGCGACCCCACCGTGGTGGGCACATCCGTCTCGACGGCGATGGACCCCCCCTTTGCCCGAGTTGCCGCCGGAGCTCCGATCGAGGAGGCATTCGAGGCACTGCTCGGTGGCGAACCCGCGTTGATGATCGTGGAGGGCGACCTCCCGGTGGGTGTGATCACCCGGAGCGACCTGCTCGAATTCGTCGCCCGCCGCGGACGCAGCTGATCGGCGTGGAGCAGCACAGGAAGCCACTCGGTCTGGCGACCCGGGCCGTGCATGTCGGCCAAGGGCCCGATCCCGCCACAGGCGCCGTTGTCGTCCCGATCCACCTCGCGACGACCTTTGTGCACGTGTCGCCGGGCCACCACAAAGGCTTCGAATATTCGCGCTCCGGCAACCCCACCCGGAACAATCTCGAGGCGTGCCTCGCGTCACTGGAGGGAGCGACGCACGGTCTCGCGTTCTCGTCCGGGCTGGCGGCAACCACGGCTGTGGTGCTGCTCCTCGATCCAGGGGACCACGTCGTCCTCACCGAGGATGTCTACGGTGGCACCTTCCGGCTGTTCGACCAGGTTTTCAGCCGCTACGGAATCACGTTCACGTCCGTCGATCCGAGCGACGTGGATGCCATCGCGGCAGCGATGACCGACCGCACACGCCTTGTCTGGCTCGAATCCCCCACCAATCCACTGCTCCGCGTCGTCGACATCGACGCAGTGGCTGAAATCGTGCACGGAGCCGGCGCACTGTTCGCAGTCGACAGCACCTTCGCGAGCCCTGTGCTACAGCGTCCGCTTGAGCTCGGTGCCGACATCGTTGTCCACAGCTCCACCAAATTCCTCGGAGGACACAGCGATGTGCTCGGCGGTGCCGTGCTCACGTCCGACGACGTCCTCGAGGAGCGGCTGCGTTTCCACCAGAACGCTGTCGGCGCGGTGCCGTCACCGTTCGACTGCTGGCTGCTGCTTCGCGGACTGAAGACGCTGGAACTCCGCGTGCTCCGTCAATGCGACAACGCTCTCGCGGTCGCGCACTGGCTCGAAGGCCAGGATGCCGTGACGCGCGTGCACTACCCGGGTCTCGAGAGCAATCCCGGCCACGCGCTCGCGCGCCGCCAGATGGGCGGCCATTACGGCGGCGTCGTGTCGTTCGAGGTCTCGTCGGCCGACGCCGCGCGGTCGTTCCTCGAGCGCTTGCGTGTCTTCACGCTGGCCGAATCCCTTGGTGCTGTCGAATCACTCGCCGAGAGCCCGGCGATCATGACCCACGCGTCAATCCCCGAGGAAATCCGCACCCGGGTTGGTGTCAGCGACGGGCTGCTGCGCCTGTCCGTCGGTATTGAGGACGTCGACGACTTAGTGGCCGACCTGGAGCAGGCGCTGGCGTAGCCTCGCGTGGCGGCGCTCCAAGCTTCCACTCGCCGGTCGTGAGCAGCAGCGTGCCGTCGATCTCCGGCAATGCCGGCGCACCGAGACGGCGAAGCTTGCGCCACTGCTCGCCGTCCTCCTCGCTGAGGAAGGTGATCGCCTTGCCCTCGTTGCCGTTGCGCGCGGTGCGGCCGACACGATGGGTGAGCCACTGCGGTGTTTCGGGTAGCTCGAAGTTGATGACCAGCCCGACGTTCACGACATCGATGCCGCGGGCTGCGACGTTTGTCGCCACCAGCACCTCGGTCCGGTTCGCTCGAAACGAATCCAGCGCGCGGTCGCGCGCATTCTGCGAGAGGTTGCCTTGCAGCTCGCCCGCGGTGTGACCCATGCGGAGCAGGTCGCGAACGAGCTTCTTGGCTCCGTGCTTGGTGCGATGAAAGACGATCGTCTGGTTGAGCTCCGATGCGCGCTGACGGCGCAGGAGCCGTGACAGGGCGTCGATCTTCTGCGACTTCACGACGCTCATGACGCCGTGTTCGAGCGCCGGAACCTGCTCGTTGACGACGCGGACGCGCGCCGGTTCATAGAGGTGCTTGGTGATCATGCGCTGCACCCAGTCGGGCATCGTCGCTGAGGCGAGCACCGTCTGACGGCGCGCGCTGCTGTTGAAGCTCGGACACATCGAGATGATCTTTTCGACGTCCTTCGCAAAGCCCTGGTCGAGCATCTCGTCGGCCTCGTCGAGCACCAGGTATTCGATGTCGCGAAGCCGCGCAAGCCCGTTGCTTGCGAGGTCGAGCAGCCGGCCCGGGCATCCGACGATCACGTCGGGCGCGTTGCGCAGGCCGCCCGTCTGGGGTCCGTAGCCGACGCCTCCGATGCAGATCACCGTGCGCAGCGCCGGGTCGACCTTGCGGATCACCGCGTTGACCTGGGTCGCCAGCTCGCGGGTCGGAGTCACGATCAGCGCGCGCGCACCGTGACCCTGATGGCCGGCAAGACGCTCGACCAGGGGAACCACGTACGCCAGGGTCTTGCCGGACCCGGTGGGCGCCTCGATGACGCAATCGTGGCGTGCCAGCAGCGGCGGGATCGCCTCCTGCTGCACCGTGTTCGGCTCTGTGAAACCGTTCTCGCTGAGAGCGGCGGACGTGCGCGGACGCACGCCGATGGATTCAAACGTTGTCACCGTGTTACCTCGGGAGCCGGGTCATTCCCGTTATCCCAGAATCCCCTCGCTGGACTGTCGTGTGCCGGATTCTTGAGACCCGCCGGTTCCGGCGGAGAGAGGGTTCACCAAGAGGCATGGCTCGCCGATTCGCGAGCACTTGCCAAGACAGTACCACAGGTTGGTGCGAAGACCGCAATCGAGTGACACACGCGGTTTCCGGCTCTCGGATGTATATCCTCGCTTCGAATGACGTTCGACGCCTTCCTCCACCAACTCCCCGACGCGGACTCCGCGGAGACGAACGAATGGCTCGAGTTCGCTCGACGCGCTGGTCGCGTCAGAGGGCACGGTCCGCGCCCGCTTTGTCATCGGCAAGCTCCTCGAGCGCGCCCGGCGGCTGCAGGTCCCGGTGCCCTCGCTCGTCTCGACGCCGTACATCAACACGATCCCGCCGGACGAGGAGCCGTGGTTTCCCGGCGACGAGGAGATGGAGCGGCGCATCCGCCGGATCGTCCGCTGGAACGCCGCGGTCATGGTCACCCGGGCGAACAAGCGGAGCGACGGCATCGGCGGACACCTTTCGACCTACGCGTCGGCCGCATCGCTCTACGAGGTGGGCTTCAACCACTTCTTCCGCGGTAAGGACGACGGTACCTCGGGCGACCAGATCTACTACCAGGGACACGCTGCTCCCGGGATGTATTCGCATGCGTATCTCGAGGGCCGGATCACCGAGGCGCAGATGGACAACTTCCGCCAGGAGACGGGCGGCAACGGCCTGAGCTCGTATCCGCACCCGCGCCTGATGCCCGAGTTCTGGGAATTCCCCACGGTGTCCATGGGCCTCGGACCGCTCAACGCCATCTACCAGGCGCGCTTCAACCGCTATCTCTACAACCGGCACATCGCCGACACCAGCGAGAGCCATGTCTGGTGCTTCCTCGGTGACGGCGAGTGCGACGAACCGGAGACTCTCGGTGCGCTGTCGCTTGCTGCACGCGAGCAGCTCGACAACCTGACCTTCGTCGTCAACTGCAACCTGCAACGCCTCGATGGACCGGTGCGCGGCAACGGCAAGGTCATCCAGGAGCTGGAGGGAATCTTCCGCGGAGCGGGCTGGAACGTGATCAAGGTCATCTGGGCACGCGAGTGGGATGAGCTGCTGGCGCGCGACGTGCACGGCGTCCTCGTGGACCAGATGAACCGCGTCCCCGACGGCGAATTCCAGAAGTACACCACCGAAAGTGGCGCGTACATTCGTGAGCACTTCTTCGGCCCCGATCCGCGCCTGCGCAAGATGGTCGAGCACCTGTCCGACGACGACCTCCGCCACCTGCGTCGCGGTGGTCACGACTACCGCAAGGTGTATTCCGCGTACAAGCTTGCGCTGGAACAGCGCGGTGCGCCGACGGTGATCCTCGCGCACACCGTCAAGGGATGGACGCTCGGAGTCGGCTTTGAAGGACGCAACTCGACGCACCAGATCAAGAAGATCGGCGAGGCGGAGTTGCGTGCATTCCGCGACCTGCTCGAGCTGCCGATCAGCGACAAGCGGCTCGCGGAGGCCAAGCCTCCCTACTACCATCCGGGCGCCGACTCCGACGAGGTCGAGTACCTGCTGATGCGCCGCCGCGCGCTCGGCGGGATGCTGCCGCGCAGGGTGGTGCGCTCCAAGCCACTGGATTTGCCGGGTGACAGCGCCGTACGCTGAGTTCATCACCGGCAGCGGCACTCGCGCAGCCTCGACGACGATGGTGTTCGCCGGCCTGCTGCGTAACCTGCTCCGAGACCCAGACATCGGCAACCGGATCGTCCCGATCATCCCCGACGAGGCGCGCACCTTCGGCATGGACGCGCTCTTCAGCGAGGTGAAGATCTACGCGCCGTTCGGCCAGACGTACGAGCCGGTCGACGCGGGGATGGTGCTCTCCTACCGCGAGGCCGTCGACGGCCAGATCCTCGAGGAGGGCATCACCGAAGCGGGATCGATGGGCAGCTTCACCGCCGCGGGCACCGCGTACGCGACCCATGGCCAGGCGGTGATCCCGTTCTACATCTACTACTCGATGTTCGGGTACCAGCGGGTCGGCGACCTCATCTGGGCATTCGGCGACTCGCGCGGACGCGGCTTCATGCTCGGCGGCACCGCCGGGCGCACCACGCTCAACGGCGAGGGTCTGCAGCACGAGGACGGGCACTCGCCGCTTGCTCTTCAGCGCGATCCCCAATGTGCGCATCTACGACCCGGCGTTCGCGTACGAGCTGGCGACGGTGATCCGTGACGGCATGCGACGCATGTACGTCGACGGCGAGGACATCTTCTACTACATCACGCTGTACAACGAGAACTACCCGATGCCGCCGATGCCCGAGGGCAGCGAGGACGGCATCCTGCGCGGGCTGTATCTGTACAAGCCGGCCGGACGGCGAGCGCACGCATCGCGCGCGCATTCTCGCCAGCGGCAGCGCGGTGCAGGCCGCGCTCGAGGCGCAGGCGATGCTGCTCGAACAGCACGACGTCGCCGCCGAGGTGTGGAGCGTCGACGAGCTTCCAGCTGCTGCGCACAGGACGCGCTCGATGTCGAGCGCTGGAACCGCCTGCACCCCGACTCCGAGCCGCGCGTCGCGTACGTCGACGAGCAACTGGGCGCCGACGGTGGCCCGATCGTGGCGGTGACCGACTACATGAAGGCGGTCCCTGACCAGATCGGGCGCTTCGTTCCCGCGCCCTTCATCCCGCTCGGCACCGACGGCTACGGCCGCAGCGACACGCGTGTCGCGCTGCGCCGCCACTTCGAGGTCGATGCCGGGTCGATTGCGGTCGCGGTGCTCGACGGGCTCGCGCAGCAGGACCGTCTCCCCCGTCACGTCGTCGCCGCGGCGATCGAGCACTACGGGATCGAGACCGAGATCGGCGATCCGCGCTACGCGCTGAACGGGTCGTCAGGGCGCGGCGAACCCAGGGAACACCGCGTTCCGTGTACACCGCGCCACCGGGCGCGGAGCGCGAGTCGTACAGCACCATTCGGCTCGCCGTCCAGCGCATGACCGCCGGGTGCTCGGCGCGCGCCGCGACCACGCTGCGCGGGCGTCCGCGCTCCAGCGCCAGCCGGGGCCGGCCGAGTGTGCAGTGCGGGCGGTATCGACGGGCTTCCACCGTCAAAGCCCTGCACGCAGGGCCCGTGCGGCACTGGACTGCGAGCGTCGTGCAACGCCGCGTCTCTCGCCGGACTGACCGAGCCAGAGCACGCGCGGAGTTCCCGCCGGCGGAAACGACCCGAGGCTGTCGAGTGCCGACGTCGAACGCCGTGGTGCGCGCCGGCAATCGGGGCGCACCACGTCGACTGCCGCGGCAGCCCGTGCTCGTCGACCTGCGCCGAAGAAGTGCACGGTGAGATGGAGGGTCTCCGGCCGAGCCCAGCGAATGTCGGCAACCCGAGTCACGAAGCGCTGCCTGGAGGCGCGGCGCCGCGGCGAGCCCCGGCTCAGCGAGCGGCACGGCGAGGAAGCACCTCACCCCTCCGGAGCGGTGGCGGTCGGCTTTGGGACTCGCTGGCGGCGGGGCTGGGGCTCGGCGCGCGTGCACGGGTTCCCGCCCGCGTTGGCGAGCGTGACCTCGATCGCGTTCGACTGCACAGCGTCGATGAGGTCGCTGAACAGCGACTCGGCTGAACCAGTTGGGCCGGTCCATGACGTTGTACGGGTTGCCGGCGTAGATCAGGATGTGGCGGACGCCCTATCCCTTCGCCGACTTCGAGTACACCAGCACGATGTCGTAGCCGCCGGCATCGTGGATCGGCGTCTTTGTGTATGCGCCGACCGGCGAGGGCTTCGACTGCAGCCGCGAATGCGGGATCGTAGGTCTTGAGCGTCGCCGCGGTCAGCACGCCGAGGCCACCGCCCGTTGGCCGCCGTTCCCGTCGACCGAGTCATCGGAGAATTCCTTCGCAGTCGCGATGAAGCTCGCGCCACCGGCGAGCGTCTGCTCGATCATCGCCGCGCGCTGCTTCCGCGAAGACATTCTCGACGCGCTCCTCGTTGAGGTTGGAGCTGATCTCGTCCTCGAGCTGGGCGATCGAACCGCCCGGCGCCCGCGAGCTCGGTCTTTAGCGCGCTCATCCCGCCGTCACCTGCGGCGTCCGCCGCGACCTCGGCCGCGATCTCCGTCGGGGTCGCTTCGAGGCCGAGCTTCGTGGCCTTCTCGCGGATCACGGTGTCGAGGATCAGCCTGCGCAGGATCGCGGCCCGCAACCGCTGTGACCGGTCGGCGCCGCTGCCGCAGCCCCACCGCCCTGCTCGATGCTGACGCACGCGCTCTTGTAGCGGGCGTTGAACTGCGCGAGCGTGATTGTGTCGAGGACCGACCGTCGCGATCACCGGCGACGGCTTCGGCGCGCCGGTGCCGGGCCCGAACTGCACGCCGCCACGGCGAGCACGCAGCGGTCAGCACCGCCACCCCGCCCCTCCGATGCACCATCCTCAGGCCAGTGTATCGGGGGCCGCCGCGGGCCCGGCCCGGCCGATGGCCACGCCCGCTGACCCGCGCCCTGAACGATGGCGTGACCACCACGATTGACGGTCGTCGCGCCGACCAGCAGCGCCCCCACACCGATCGCGTTGAACAGACCGACGGAATGCGGCATGCAGCCCGTAGGCGACGGTGCCGAGTGGTTGTAGTCCGGCGAAGATCGTCGCGTAGATGCCGAGGAGCCTGCCCGCGCAGACGCCGGGTCGGTATCCGTCTGCAGCAGCGTGGTCATCGAGGTGCTGATCGCGACGAACGCGAAGCTGATGCCCACCAGCGCCGGCAGCGTGACTCCCGAGCACCACGCCGTGGGCGACGACGAAGAGGCTCGCCGCGTAGACGACCCCGCCGACGAGCATGAGCTGGAGCCGTCCCGCACCACGTCCCATCGACGCGATCGCCAGTCCGCCGACGAGGCCGCCGACGCCGCCGACGCTGTACATGACGCCGAGCGCCTCGGGTCCGACGTGCAGTTGCGTTCTGGCCAGAACCGGCAGGAACGGCATGTATGACACGCCGCAGAACGCAAGCACTGAGGCGACGATCACCACGCCGCGGATGAGTGGGTCCGCGACCGCGACGCGAAGGCTGTTGACCAGCTCGCCCCACGCGGTCGCGCCCGGCCTGACGCGGCAGTGGCGCGATGTCCGGGATGACGGTCAAGCAGCACGGTGATCGGCGCGAGGTAGGCAACGGCGAGGAATCCGAAGCACACGGCGGGACCTGCGAACCCGATGAGGAGCCCCGCCATCGACGGACCGACGATCCGGGTCGCGCTCATCGCGGCCGCGCCGAGCGCAACCGCATTGACGACGAGGTGGCGTTCGACAAGGTCCGCGACGAGCGCTTGGCGTGTCGGCAGGTCCGCGGCATCGGTCGCGCCGAAGATATCGCGACCACGAGGATTGCCGCGAAGAACGTCGCGTGGTGCGTGGCGACGAGAAGCGCGAGCGACCCGGCGCTGAGCCCGAGCACCGACTGCGTCACCAGCAGGATCCGCCGCCGCGGAAGGCGGTCGGCGAGGACACCTCCGGCCAGCGAGAGGATCACCGAGGGAATGCCATCGGCAGCGGCCACCGCGGCAACCGCCGTGGTGCTCCCCGTCTGCTGGTAGACCAGGTACCCGAGCGCCACGATCTGCATCCAGGTGCCGAGCAGCGTCGGCCACTGCGCAGCCCAGTACCATCGGAAAGGGCGCACCCGCAGCGCCGGCGGCGGCCAGCGGCGGTCGGGAGCCGGGGACGGATCAGGCGTCGGCGTCACCCTGCAACGAGATGTGCACGCTTGTGGATGTCCGCAGGAACCCCGCGTTTCGATATGCGCCATCGGCTCCCGGCGCAGCTTCGAGGAACACTGTGGCGAGACCCGCGTCAAGCCCCCGGCGGGTGAGCTCCGAGACCATCGCCGCGGCGAGCCCGCGGCGGCGATGCGAAGGAGCCACCGCGACACCGACGACCTCGGTCGCGCCGCCTGCGGGCGCGCCGTACTGGGCTGCACCGACCCTCGAGTCGCCGCGTCGCGTCCGACGCAATGCACGCCCGCCCCGGCTCAGGGAGGCGCGCAGCCGGCTGACGGTGCGCTCGTCGGCAGGCTCCGGATCCTCGAACACATCGTGCTGCAGGCGAGCCATCTCGAGCAACGCGATGTCATCGGACGGAACCTCGATCACGACGCCATCTGGACCGCGTGGTTCGCGCACCGTCGCAGCGGTGCAGGTCATCAATGGCAGTCGCTCCTCGACGGTCCAACCCTTAGCGATCAACCTCGCCTCCAGAGCATGGCGCCACAGTTGGCATGAAACTCGAGGCGCGGCATGCGATCGGCCCTACGGAAGGCCGCGACAAGTGCCTCGATCTCGGCGTCATCGGGATCCGCGCCGTCGTCCGGGATCGCGTAGTTGAGGTAGCGCAGCTGGGTCACGCCGCTCAGCAGCAGAGGAACGGTCCGACACGTGGAAGCTCGCGTGCCTTGCGCGCCTCACGAATGAAGGCCATGATCGCGCGATCCGCCTCGATGTCGAGCGCTGTCCCCGGATCAGCCGCCACGAATGAGCGCCTAGGCGGCGACGACGACGCCATCGCTGCGCGGAAGCGGTTGGTCGTCGAGGAAGGCCGCGATCAGCGCACGCTGGCGGCGCGAGAGTTCCGGACTCCAGGCGTGTCCCGCCTGCCGGATGACGTCGAAGGACACATCGTGCGCACCCGCAACGGCGGTTTCAAGGCGTGGCACATTGACGATGCGGTCGTGCTCGGCAACGAGGATCAACGTCGGATTGCCTGAGCCGAACTCCTGGGCGAAGTCGTTACGGCGCAGGGCGTCGTGCAGCCATTCGCGCGCGGCGCGAGGGCCCGCGAGCACCTGATTTTCGAAATTGGCCTTCGCGGCCACCGGATCGACGTTCTTGCCCTCGACCATGAGGCGTTTGTAGATGTCGCTCAAGGTGCGCTGGTGCGCCATCCACACGATCCCGGGATAGACGAGCGGGGCCAGCATGAATCCAACCTGGAGGTGAAACCTGCGCCTGATGAGCCACGGCGCGACGAGCGGCGTGTGAAGGATGAGTCGTCCTGTCGCCGCCGGCCGTGCACGTTGCACTGCCAGCGCGACCGGCGTACCGAGACAGAGCCCGGCGATGTCGAATCCGTCAACGCCGGCGTCGTTCGCCGCAGTCAGCGCAGCCCGCGCCAGCGCCGGCGCGGTGTGCCCACCATCCATCGGCGCGGATCGGCCGAAACCTGGAAGGTCCGGCGCGATGATCGTCCGCCGCGACAGCAGGACGTCGAACCAGTCGGAGAAATTCTCTGCTGAGCCGATGAAACCGTGGCAGAGCACCAGCGCGAGGCCGGTCCCTCCGGTCAGGTAGCGCAGCGCGCCTGCCTTCGTATTCGTGAACCGCTCCTCGAGCCCGTTCACGTCACAGGTCACTCCGTGTCGATCTGAGCGCGCTGGAGGCGTCCGCTGTAGTCGATGTAGACGGACTTCCATTCGCTGAACTCGTCGAGCACATGACCGCCTGCTTCGCGGTGGCCGTTGCCAGTGTTGCGTGTCCCGCCGAACGGGAAGCTGAATCTCCGCTCCGATGGTCGGTGCATTGATGTACACGATCCCCGAGTGGAGTTCGTGGATCGCGTGGAAGGCGGTGCGCAGATCGTTGGTGTACACGCTGAGGCTCAGACCATACTGCGTCGAGTTGGCGGCCGTAATGGCAGTCCTCCACCGACTCCGACCGGGATGATCACCGTGGTCGGCCCGAAGATCTCCTCCTGCGCGATGCGCATCGTCGACTTGACGTCCGCCGAACACGGTCGGGCGGTAGAACCATCCCTTGGCGAGCGCCCCGTCGGTCGCGATCTCGCCACCGAGCAGCAGTGACGCGCCCTCGTCCCTGCCGATCTCCGTGTAGGAGTGGATGCGCTTGAGCTGCGTCTCGTTGATCACAGGACCGATCTCGACGTTCAAGTCGAGGCCGTCGCCGAGCCGAAGATGCGATGCACGCTCGACAAGTCGCGACGTGAATTCGCTCGAGCGCGCCATGCTCGACGATCAGTCGCGACGAGGCGGTGCAACGCTGACCCGCCGTGCCGAACGCCCCCCAGAGCGCGCCGTCGACCGCGAGCTCGACGTCGGCGTCGTCGAGCACCACGATCGCGTTCTTGCCACCGAGCTCCAGCGAGCACTTCTTGAGCAGCCGGCCGCAGGTCTCGGACACGATCCGGCCGGTGTCGACGCTGCCGGTGAAGTAGATCGCGGCGACATCGGGGTGCGGCCACGAGCGCTGCACCCGCCTCCTCGCCGAAGCCGAACACCACATTGACGACGCCCGCGGGAAGCCCCGCATCCTCGAGCGCTTCGACGAACCGCAGCGCGCAGAGCGGCGTGTCCTCGGCCGGCTTGATCACGACCGTGTTGCCGGCCATCATCGCCGGGAAGATCTTCCAGGACGGGATCGCGATCGGGAAGTTCCACGGCGTGATGCAGCCGACGACGCCGAACGGCTGGCGCATCGTCATCGCCCACTTGTCGCGCAGCTCGCTGGGCACCGTCTCGCCGTATGCGCGGCGTCCCTGGCCGGCGATGAACTTGCCCATGTCGATCGCTTCCTGCACGTCGCCGCGGGCCTCGGTGAGCACCTTGCCCATCTCTCGGGTCATGAGCTGCGCGAGGGCTTCCTTGCGCTCCTCGAGCAGCTCCGACGCCTCGAAGGATGATCGCCGCACGAGACGGCCAGGGCGTCCGGCGCCAGGCGTCGAATGCGTCGCGTGCGGCCGCGACTGCGGCGTCGACATCGGCCGATCGCTGCGCGGGAACACGCCGACGACGTCGTCGCTATTCGCCGGGTTGCGCGACTCGAACGTACGGCCCGCTCCGGCCGGCGGAACGCGCCGCTGATCAGGTTCCCGACCTCGAGGGCGTCGCTCGACGACGGCCATCAGGCAGTCTCCTCGCGCATCGCGGCCTCGAGAATGTCCAGGCCGGCATCGAGCTCGGATTCGGGAATTGTGAGTGGCGGGATCAGCCTGATGACGTTGCCGTCGATGCCACAACGAGCAACAACAGCTCTCCCCGGGCCAGCGCGTTGCTGTGATCCGTTCGACGAGCCTGGTGCGGGAGCACCGTTCTGCATGAACTCGAGGCCGATCATCATGCCGAGACCGCGCACGTCTGCGAGTGCGGGATGTCCGCCTGCCAGCGCGCGCTCTGTCCATCACCTCGCGACCGATGCGCTCCGCTCGCTCGGGAACCCGGTCACGGATCAGTGTGTCGATGACCGCGATCGCCGCCGCGCACGCGACGGGATTGCCACCATACGTCGTGCCGTGCTCGCCCTCGTGGAATGCGCGCATGACCTCATTCCGCGCGACCATTGCGGCGATCGGCATGCCGTTGCCCAGCGCCTTGGCCAGGCACATGATGTCGGGCTCCACACCGGTGTGATCGACCGCGAACATCTTCCCGGTGCGACCGAACCCGCTCTGCACCTCGTCGGCGACGAGCAGGATGCCGTGCTCGTCGCAGACGCTTGCGCAGCAAGGGCATGAACGTCGCAGGCGGGACGACATATCCGCCCTCGCCCTGCACGGGCTCGACGATGATCGCCGCCACGGTCTCGGGAGCGATGGTCGTGTTGAAGAGCAGCTCCAGCTCGCGCTCGACGAGGTCGCACACGTCGCTTTCGGCGTGCGCGCAGTAGCGGAAGCAGTACGGATAGCGGATGTGATGGACGCCCGGGAGGAGCGGCCCCATGCCGCGCCGGTAGGCGGCCTTGCTCGCGGTGAGCGACAGTGCCCCATACGTCCGGCCGTGGAAACCGCCGACGAACGCGATGATGTCGCTGCGTCCGGTTGACCCGGCGGGCCAGCTTCATCGCGCCCTCGACCGCCTCCGCGCCCGAGTTGGTGAGGAACACCTGGTCGAGCGACGGTGGCGTGATCGAGACGAGCGCCGCGCGCGGCCTCGATCATCTGGGGGTGAAGTGCGGTGACCGAGGTGTGCCAGAGCAATCCACCTGCTCGTGCACTGCCGCGACCACTGCCGGATGGCGATGACCGAGGTTCGTCACGCCGATGCCGCAGCCGAAATCGAGGACGTCGCGACCGTCGACTGTGTGCAGATGGGCGCCCTTGGCGCTCTCGACGACGAGGTCAGAGTACCGGTGGTACGCCGGCGAGATCAGTTCGGCGTCGCGCTCGCGCCATGTCGCCGCGTCCGCGGCCGCCAGCATGCCGCTCACGATCCCGGTGGTCGCGGTTGCGGGTCCGGACGGCGAGCGCGCGCGGACCCCGACCTTCCCGAGGGCGAGGAAGCCGCCGAACATGATCGCGATCCCCGCCGTCTCGTAGACGCCGAGAACGTCGAGGTTGGCGATGCCGACCGTCTTGGCAGCCGAGAAACCGACCGCGATGATCAGCGCGCCGGCGGTGAGCAGCACATTGCAGATGACCCGGTCGATGCCCGCACGGTCACGGACGTAGCGGTATGCGGACCACGCCGATCCGCCGACCAGCACGATGCGTGCCGATGATGTTGAGGAAGACCACTCCGATGAAGAGCAGCGACCCCTGCTGGATGGCGTCGCCGAGCACGCCCTTGGCGGTGGTCCAGCTTGGCGGCATCGACCGGGATCACCGCCGCGTCGACCGCGAGGACGATCGTGATCACCCCGAGCACGATGGCGCAGGCCCACGCGATCTCGCCGGGGCGCCAGCAGAAAGATGGTGCCGAGCGCCAGATAGATGACTCCGAGCACCCCGCCGAGAAGATAAAAGCCCCGGAACACCGCCGGCGACCAGCCGCCCGTCTCGCCGGCAGCCTGGAAGGCGGCAGCGCCGGCAAAGATGAGCAGCCCGAGGGTCCACGCCGCGAATGCCGGGCGCCGGCTCCGGAGGAACCTGAGAAACACAACCACAGCGAACGCTGCACTCAGTCCACTCGCGACGGCAGCGAAGACCATAAGGATGATCCTAGCGAGGTTGAGCGGCTCCTTGGATTTGCGCTTGCCGCACGATCGTTTCTTGAGGGCTAGTTCCAATGGGCGATTGACAACTAGTCATGCCCGAGTGTACACAGACACCCTCACCAGCCATAGCCTCGCAGAGAGAGGAGAACCCAGCACATGGTCAAGCCCACCAAAGGGGTTTTGTCGATCGCATCAATCGCCGCATTAGGGGTGCTCGCGGCTTGTGGCACCACGTCGACTACCACGAGTTCCTCGGCTGGTGCGACAGGCATCGCTGCTTGCCACGGAACCATCACGGTGGCGACCGATATGCCTCTGACCGGCGGTGACGCGACCGACGGACCGTTCCCGGCGTATGCAGCGCAACTCGCGGTCACACAAGCGACGGCCAACAAGCTCATGGGCGGCTGCACGCTGAAGTACATCAGCAAGGACGACTCGACCGTCCTCAAGAACGGGCACGACCCGGCACAGGGCGCAGCCAACATCACCGCGCTCGCTTCAGACCAGACGGTCATGGGGGTGGTTGGGCCATTCAACTCTTCCGTCGCGCTCTCTGAGATTCCTGTGGCATCGCGCAACCACCTCGCGCTGATCAGCCCTGCGAACACCAACCCGTGCCTCACGGCCGTGGTCGCGGTCTGCAGCGACCCGACGATTGCGATCAACACCGCCTCGTTGTATCCCGGACCGCACACGTACTTCCGGGTCATCGCCAGCGACGTCCAGCAGAGCGAGATTGACGCCTATGTGGCGTTTTCGGTGCTCAAGGCGACCAAGGTCTACGTCTTCGACGATCAGGAAGCCTATGGGCGTGGCCTCGCACTCCTCTTCATGAAGTACTACCAGGCTGACGGCGGAACGGTCGTTGGCAAGGCGAGCCTCCCGGGTGCGACAACCACCTTCTCGACCCAGCTGAGCAACGCGCAGAGCGCGGGTGCACAGGCGATCTTCTTCGGTGGGACCACGGGTAATGGCTGCGGCCTCGTGCGCCGCGACATGGGCTCGGCCGGGCTGAATATCCCGCTCCTCGGCGGTGACGGTTGCGAGGACCAGTTGTTCATCACCAACGCCAACTCGGGCGCAAAGACCAGCGAGGCCAACGGCAGCTACGCCACCAGCGCGCCTGACGTCACCAAGCTCGCCAGCTCGGCGACCTTCTTCCAGCAGTACGCAGCGGCGTACTCCAGCCTTCCGGCGCCGTACAACGACGGCACCAAGGAGCCCTACACCGCGTACGGCTACGACGCGATGAACATCCTCCTGCAGGCGATCCACAACGCCCTGGTCGCGAATGGTGGACAGCCACCTTCCAGCTCCCAGGCGTTCCGCGATGCCGTGGTCGCCCAGATCCGCCTCACCTCGTACGACGGAGCGCTCGGTCACACGACCTTCGACGCCAACGGTGACACCACCAACACCGGATTCACCTTGTATGAGGTGACCAACGGTGCGTGGGTCGGGGTCAACACCTACGCGGTGGACACCAGCGGCAACGTCACGGTGAAGAGCTGATCGACATGTGATCAAGGGGAGAGCGCCGAGCGCTCTCCCCTTTTTCGCGTTTGGGGAGACAGCGCAATGAGCGAGCAGAGCGGGATTCCCGGGGTGGGACCCGGCGGCACCGGAGGGGGAGTCGGCACCGTCACCCTGGTTGACCAGGGAAACCTTGGCCCTCGCACCGCCGAAGGCCGCGGAGTCTTCGGCGGCGCCGCGCCGACCCTTCGATTCCTGTACGGCCTGGTCTCGAAGAACTTCGGAGCGCTGCTGCTGGTCCTGATCGTCGCGTCGATCTTTGGAACCTTCGTTCAGGGTGGCGCCACCCTGATGGGGAACCAGATCAAGAACGCACTGGTTCTCGGGGCGATCTATGCGCTCGTGGCGATCGGTTACACGATGGTCTACGGGATCATCGAGCTGATCAACTTCGCGCATGGCGACGTCTTCACGGTCTCGGGCTTTTACGCCGTGTTCATCGCCAACACACTGCACCTGAATCAGCTGGCAACAAGCAGTGGCGGTGGCCTGCTGCTCGCCCTGGTCATCGTGTTTCCGCTCTCCATGCTCGCAGCCGGGCTCACCGGCATGGCGATCGAGTTCGTCGCATACCGGCGGCTTCGCGACGCGCCGCGGCTGGCACCATTGATCACCGCCATCGGCGTGTCCTTCCTGATCGAGGGCGTGATGCTGGTCCGCGAGGGACCCGATAACGTACCACGGGCCAGGCTTCATGGATCAATGGAACGGCCTTCACCTTGGGAAAGGTCAGTATCGGGTACACCGATATCTTCGTGGTCGGCACCGCACTCTTCCTGATGTTCGCGCTGGGCGCATTCGTACAGCGCACGCGCCTCGGCAAGGCGATGCGCTCCACGGCGCAGGATCGCACTGCCGCGCTCCTGTGCGGCATCAACATCAACCGCACAATCTCGGCAACGTTCTTCATCGGCTCAGCGCTCGCCGCAGCGGCCGCGGTGATCTACAGCATCAACTACGGCGATCTCAAGTGGAACATCGGCTTCCGCCTCGGCATCATCGCCTTCACCGCTGCAGTGCTCGGTGGCATCGGCAACATTGTCGGTGCAGGTGTCGGCGGGTTCCTCATCGGACTCATCTACGTCTTCGGTGGTTCACTCCTCGGCGGTGAGTGGAGCGAGGCGCTCATCTTCGCGATCCTCGTGCTCATCCTCACGTTCCGTCCGGTCGGACTTTTCGGTGTCGAGGTGTCGACCCGTGCGTAAGCGTCTCGCCGCCTTCGTCAGCACCGTACCCCCAGGGGGACCTGCCTCGGCGGGGACCGGTGTGTTCTGGATTCTCGCCACAACGGCCTCGGGTTTTCTTCTCATCGGATGGCTGTTGCCGTGGTTTGTCGGGCCTTACGACGCCGGGGTTGGCTTCAGCGCGCAGGACGCCCTGGTCTCCCCGCCAACGGGTGTCGGAACCATCCTCATCTACATCCTCGCCGTGGCAATGGTCGTTCTCCTGCTCTCGCCACTCGCTGAGGTGGTGATGCGGTTCCGTGGCCGGACATTCGGTTCGCGTGCGGACAGGATCCGTTTGTATATCGGTCTCGCCGGCGTCGTGATCACCGGGATCGTATGGCTGCTCTATCGAGTCATCCAGGAGGAGCCACTGTTCGGCTCCGTTGTCCCGGGTGAGATCAGTGACTCGGCGATATGGTTGACCATGTATGGATTCGCGCTCGCTGCGCTGGTGTACGGCGCCCGCAAGTGGGTGGTTGCACGGCAGACGCTCGCGTTCGGAACCGCTCTGCTTCCCTTCGGCATCTTTCTTCCGTTGATGTTCCACCAGGCCCCGGACTTCCTCCTCTGGGCCGCGGGGTCGCTGGCCATCTACATGCTGCTCGCCCTCGGGCTCAACGTGGTCGTCGGTTTCGCCGGCTTGCTTGACCTCGGATACGCGGCGTTCTTCGCGATCGGCGCGTATGCATGCGCATCGTTCGCATCACCGATACACAACATTCACTGGCCGCTCTGGATCCTGATCTTCATCGGTGCCGCGATCGCATCGCTTTTCGGCGCGATCCTCGGTGCGCCCACCCTGCGTCTGCGCGGCGATTATCTCGCCATCGTCACGCTTGGGTTCGGCGAGATCATCCCGGACCTGGCCACCAACAACGTGTTCAACCTCACGGGTGGCCCGAACGGTATCTCCGGGATCGACCAGCCCCACTGGGGGTTCATGGACTTCAGTGAAAGCCCGCGCTGGTATTACTGGTCTCTGCTGCTGGTTTCGATCGCTGTGATCATCCTGCTCCGCAACATCGAGCAGGCACGCGTCGGCCGAGCGTGGGTTGCGCTGCGAGAAGACGAGGTGGCCGCGGCGGCCACCGGCATCAACACCACCACCACCAAGTTGCTCGCGTTCGCGATCGGCGCGTCAGTCAGCGGACTCGCCGGCGCGTTCTACGGTTCTCTGGTCACTGTCGTCACCCCTGACGACTTCAGCTTCTCGGTGTCGATCGCGGTGCTGAGCATCGTCGTGCTCGGTGGTATCGGCAACATCGCTGGAGTCATCCTCGGCGCAGTCATCCTCACTTTCGTCATCTTCTGGGCACTGCCGAATATGGACGCGTGGTCCACCACGCTCAGCTCGACCGTGCACATACCCGCGCTCGCGAACATCAACTTCGGGTCCTACACCTACATCATCTATGGGGCCGCGCTGATCCTCATGATGCTGTTCCGACCTGGAGGACTCCTGCCAAGTCGCGCGCGCCGCATCGAGCTGGAGAGCGCGGAAGAGTTGGAGTCGCTCGCGGCCGTGCAGGGAATCGCCTGAGGTGGCACTCCTCGAGCTCGACAAGGTGACCAAGCGATTCGGCGGTCTCCTTGCCGTGTCCAATGTCAGCTTCAGCCTTGACCGCGGCGAGATCCTCTCCATGATCGGCCCCAACGGCGCCGGCAAGACGACCGCATTCAACTGCATCACAGGTCTCTTTCCGATCACGTCCGGACAGATCCGGCTCGACGGCGTCTCGATCTCGGGCATGCCGCCCCACCGGATCACCAAGCTCGGCATCGCCCGGACGTTCCAGAACATCCGGCTGTTCGCCTTCATGACCGCCGTTGACAACGTCATGGTCGGCGCCCACTGGTGGATGAAGGAGCGTGTCTGGGACGGCGCCTTCCACACCAGGCGTTCTCGCGTCGAGGAGCGTGCCGTCGAACAGCGCGCGCTGAGCCTGCTCGACCAGCTCGGTCTCTCGCGCTACGCCGGCTCGTACGCGCGCGAGATGCCGTACGGGCTGCAGCGCAAGCTCGAGATCGCCAGAGCGCTCGCAACGCAACCGCGTCTGCTCCTCCTCGACGAGCCCGCAGCAGGGCTCAACAGCCAGGAGAAGGTGGAGCTGATGCAGCTCATCGGGCGGCTGCGTGACGAGGGATTGACCATCCTGCTCATCGAGCATGACATGCGTCTTGTCATGGAGGTCAGCCACCGCATCGTGGTGCTGGACCACGGAGAGAAGATCGCCGAGGGAAGCCCTGCCGACGTCCGCAGCAACCCGAAGGTCATCGAGGCGTACCTCGGGACCGGTGCAAGCCAGGAATCATTCCGCATGAGCGAGAACGGGCCAATAGTGGCAGCAACCGCCTCGGGCGCGGCCGGCGAGACCGACAAGATCATCGATCTGCGCGCGATCGACGTTTACTACGGTCGCGTCAAGGCGCTGAGCGCGGTCAGCCTCGAGGTCAGGAAGGGCGAGATCGTCGCGCTCATCGGCAGCAACGGGGCGGGAAAGACGACGACGCTTCGCACCATCAGCGGGCTCATCGCGCCGCGCGCCGGCGAGGTGCAGCTGTTCGGCAAGAACACGCAGGGGATGGGAGCGTCCGATATCGCACGGCTCGGCGTGGGCCACGCGCCCGAAGGACGCCGGCTCTTCGCGCGCATGACCGTGCGCGAGAACCTCGACATGGGGGCGTACTCACGCGGCGATCGAGCGGGCATCCGCGCCGACCTCGAGCGCGTCTACACGCTGTTCCCCCGCCTTCGCGAGCGTGACTCGCAGCTCGCCGGGAGCCTGAGCGGCGGCGAGCAGCAGATGGTGGCAATCGGGCGTGCACTGATGAGCGCCCCCAAGGTCCTGCTCCTCGACGAGCCGTCGCTCGGACTGGCGCCGATCCTGGTGGATGCGATCTTCGAGGTCATCCGCGAGATCAATGCGAAAGGAACCACGATCCTGCTCATCGAGCAGAACGCGCTCCTGGCGCTGAAGACCGCCGTCCGCGGCTACGTCCTGGAGACTGGTGAGGTTGCCCTTTCCGGCCCCGCGGAGGAATTGATCGCGTCCCCTGACATCCAACGGGCGTACCTGGGCATGTAATCTCGTTGGAGGGAGAACTGCGCGGTTCCAGGCCCCGTTAAGGAAGTGATGACACCGATCAGGGAGACGAGCCCAAGCTCAGGGACTCCACTCACGGAGTCGCCTGCGGGCGTTCCCACGCCCGCGGCCGAGCGGATCCCGCCCGACCCGCCAACGCGCGACTTCGTCGGCTGGACCGGGCAACCGGAGCTCAGGAACAGCCGCCGTCTCTCGGTGGAGGTGACGCGCAAAGTGCTCGCCACCGCGCTCGGGCTCAGGCCCGAGGTGCTCGCGAGCCTCGACCCCGCGCAGCTTCGGGCCGCGCTCGACCGCCTCCGCGAGATGGCCGCGTATACCCGCAAGCTGGTCGAGGTTGCGGCGACCGACGACCTCACCGGCGCACTCCGCCGGACCGCGGGCCTCGCCGCTCTGCAGCGCGAGATCGACAGGTCTCGGCGTGTCGGCAGCCGAGGGATCGCGGTGATCTTTCTCGACGTGGACAGCCTCAAGCAGGTGAACGACACCGACGGACACGCTGCCGGCGACCGCGTGCTGGTGGAGCTGGTCGCGGCGATTCGCAAACGGGTGCGCTCCTACGATCTTGTGATCCGCTACGGCGGCGATGAGTTCCTCTGCGCGCTCGTCGATGTGGCGCCGGAGGATGCCGCGCGAACGCTCGACGACATCCGCCGCCAGTACGCAGCGAAGACCGGTCACACGGTGAGCGTGGGGATGACGACTGTCGGCGATGCGGACACGGCCGATTCTGTTGTTGCGCGGGCCGACGCGGTCCTTTACGCCGAGCGGCGCAAACTCGAGCAATCCAGTTCCTGAGAGCCGGCCTTTTCAGGATTCGGGCGCCGGGACCGAGGGTATATGGCTTGTCAGTAAGGAGCTTGGACGATGGCCCTAGACGTGGTCGGCAAGCTGGCGAGAGTGACCGCCGACATCACTCCAGGACACCTCGGGGAGGTGCTCATCGAGGTGCGCGCCGGCACCGAACGCTTCCTGGCATGTGCCTCGGACAAGGCAGCAACGATCACCAAACATTCCCAGGTCCTTGTGGTGGGTAGCCTGGGCGGCCGCACCGTTGAGGTGGCGCCGACAGACACCATGAGGTTGCCACGATGACTGAGCTGGCCTACGTGATCCTGGGGATCATCATCGGCGGGCTTTTGATCCTGGTGCTGTTGTTTCGGGCGGCGTGGCGGGTTGCGGAGCCGGATGAAGCCCTGATCGTTTCGGGGTTCCGCACGAGCCAGCGTCCGGACGGAGTCGGGGAGAGCATGGGGTTCCGGATCGTCACGGGGCGCGGGTGCCTGGTCGCACCCGGCATCACTCGTGTGCGCCGGCTCTCACTGGAAGCTCATGAGAGCGAGATCGGCGTCCCGTGCGTGTCGCAACAGAAGATTCGTGTCGACCTTCGCGGCGTGATCGTCTACAAGGTCGGCGACGACTACCGCTCCATCGCCAATGCTGCACGGCGTTTCCTCGACCGCCCCGCGCAAGAGCTGGAGACCAAGGTGCAGAACGTGTTCGTCGGGCACCTGCGCGCCATCGCGGGCTCGATGACCGTCGAGGACATGATCAGCGACCAGGACAAGTTCGCCCAGCAGGTGCGCGACCGCTGCTCGCAGGAGATGGAGTCGTTCGGTCTGGTGATCGACAGCTTCCAGATCCAGTCGATCACGAGTCCCTCCAACTACATCGAGAACCTCGCCGCGCCGCACCAGGCGGAGGTGGAGCAAAACGCCCGCATCGCGCGTGCCAACTCGGAGCGCACCGCCGTCAGCCAGGAGCAGATCGCGCTGGCGCAGATGGCCGAGTCGGCGCGCGACACCAACATCAAGAAGGCGGGCTACCAAGCCGAGGTCGACACCGCAACGCAACTCTCTGCACAGCAGGGACCGCTTTCGGAGGCGAAGGCGCACCAGGCTGTGGTCACTGAGCAGACGCGCGTCGCGGAGTTGCAGGCACAGCAGAAAGAGCAGCAGCTCCAGGTGGACGTGCGCCGTCCCGCCGACGCCGAGGCGTATCGGCAGACCACCCTTGCCGCCGCCGGACGCGACGTGCGCATCCGCCAAGCGGAAGCCGAGGCCCAGGAGGTCCGTCTGCGCGCGGAGGCGGTCGCGGCGCAAACCAAGGTGCAAGCCGAAGCCGCAGCGGCGGCCCTGAAGATGCAGGCAGTTGCTCAGGCCGACGCGACCCGGCTCACCGGTCAAGCCGAGGCCGACGCGATCAAGGCCAAGGGACTCGCCGAGGCGGACGCGATCCGCGCCCGCATGGAGGCTGAGGCCTCTGGGATCGAGCGGCGAGCCGCCGCGATGAGCCAGAACCAGGAAGCCGTCATCGCCCAGCAGATCGCCGAGAAGCTCCCGGAGATCGTCGCCGCCGCCGCCGCGCCGTTCGAGCACGTCGATCAGTTCACCGTCCTCAACGGCGCCCAGGGCGTGACCGGGGCCCTTGCCGAGATCATCCAGCAGGCAGGCGCGCTCACGGGCCTGGCGCGACAGTCGCTCCTGCCGGCCATCACTCGCGCAGCCTCGCCCAACGACGAGACCCAGCATCTCAACGGCAGCCGCAACGGGACCGCGTACGAGAACGGTGACCGCAATGGTCGGCGCAAGCGGCAAACTCCTGTCACGATCACGGAGCCGGGCTCTGCCGGGTCCGGTGCCAGCGAGGAGCACGCATAGCAGTGACGACAGACCTTCCCGAGCTCTCCCTTTCGGTGCCCGAGGCGGCCACGACCGTGGGGCCCGCTGAAGCGGAGCGCGAGGTAACCATCGACCCGGAGGCTGCCAAACGGATCGACGCCATGGTGGCGACGTTCGTCGGAGGCCTCCGGGCGATCGACGTCCATGGGGACGACTACCGCCGGCGCGTCGACGACATCGACAGCCTCGCGGACCGCGAGATCCGAACGACCTCGGACATGAGCAACCGCCTGCTCGATCGGCCCACCCGCGCGATGAGCGGTCTCGGCCAGGGGGACGCACCGATCGCCAAGAGCCTCCTCGAGCTGCGCCGCTCGGTCGAGGAGCTCAACCCGGCAAAGCACGATCTCACCCAGGGCGGTCCGCGGAAGCTCCTTGGGGTCGTGCCGTTCGGCGACAAGGTTCGCGCGTACTTCGCCAAGTACCAGAAGTCGCAGAGCCACATCGAAGGCATCGTCGGCGCCTTGCGCGAGGGTGGGGCGGAGCTCGAGAAGGACAACGCCGCAATCGCCCAGGAGCAGAAGTCTCTCTGGACGCAGATGGAGACCCTCCGTCAATACACCTACATGGCCGAAAAGCTCGACAACGGCCTCGAGGCCCAGATCAACCACCTCGCGATCGGGGATCCGGAGCGGGCCAAGGTCCTCCAGGAGGACATCCTCTATCCCGTGCGGCGGCGCCGCCAGGAGATCCTCACCCAGCTTGCGGTGGCGGTTCAGGGATATGCGGCGCTCCGCGTTGTCGAGGTCAACAATCGCGAGCTCGTCCGGGCGGTACGGACTGCCACCACCACAACGGTCGCGGCGCTTCGTACCGCGGTGATGGTCGCGCAGGCGCTCACCAATCAGAAGCTGGTGAGCGAACAGGTCAAGGCGGTCAATGAGACGACCAGCTCGATGATCGAGAGCACGTCCTCGGTGCTTCGCGAGCAGACCGCCACGGTCGAAGGTCAGGCCGCGAGCCCGGGGCTCGACATGGGTTCATTGCAGCGCGCGTGGGACAACGTCTTCGCGGCCCTCGATCAGATCGACACGTACAAGATGCGCGCCCTCGAGGCGATGAAGATCACCGTTCGGGACCTGTCCGACCAGGTGGAGAAGTCGCACGCGCAGGTGGAGCGCCTCCATTCCGCTGACGCGACACCGCCTCGGGTCGCTTCAGGGCAAAGCCTCCGCCTCGGCTGACACGGCTCAGAAGTGGGCGGCGTGGCTCCAGATCACGCCGGCGACGCCTGCGGCGACGAAAAGCGCGTACTCCGCGATGAGCTCGCGGTTTCTCACAGGACCGACCACGGCGCCGGCGACACCGCGGGCGCCGTACCAGAGCACCAGCAGGATCGCGGCGCGAAACCCCACGTGTGCGTTGTTGACGCCCAGGATGGCTGCGCCGCCGAGCACGACGCAACCGACCAGGAGCGCCGAAAGGATGGTCGCCGGGATCGAGAGCCGCTCCGTTCGGAGGCCGTCCATGCTCACCAGGACCGCCACGGCGAACACGGCTGCGAGCCGGAGGCGCACCGGGAGGGTCGGTGAGACGCCACCGAGCAAGACCGGGGCCAGGACGGCGATTCCGGAGACGTCCCTGATGAGCCGGGTGAACCAGCCCTCCTTGCCGAGGGCGCGGCGGCCGGCAAGCTGCGGCACCCCGCCGATCACGACCGCGGCGATCACACCGCCACCGATCCGGATCGGGAGCGGGAGTACCGCGATGGCGAGGAGCGTTCCGAACGAGAGCACGGCCGCCATCGGAAGTGCGGTTCCGACCGGTCCGGGTCTCGAGTCCGAGGGATAGATGAGGACGTCGTAGGCGACCAGGATCAAGCCCGTGAGGATCGCCAAAGCGGCGTCCGCGCCCGCGCTGCGATCGAGGCCGACCGCCTCGGGCCGCAACAGCACCTCCGCAGCCGCGACCGCGACACCGAACGCCGTGTGCACCATTGGCAGCGGGATCTCGGCAAGGACCCGGACCTCACCGGTGATGCCCAGCGCGCTCCGCGCCTGGTCGGCAAGATAGCCGTGACCCCGACGGCGAAAACCTGTTCGATTATCCACGTCGGCCTGTGGAAACGGTGGAGAACTCGGCTGGGCCCGGCTCAGGGAGCCGAGGTGCCGGCCCGTCCATAAACGTCCTCGATGCGCACGACATCATCGATCTCGGGTGACGACACTTCGACGAGATCGGTGTCCTCGATGGCGATAAATCGGTGCTTGCGGCCGGGGCGGATGTGAGCGCTCATGCCGGCCGTCAGGCGGTGCGTCTCGACCTCGCCGCTGTTGTTCTCGAGCACGAGATCCATCACGCCGGAGATGACGTGGAGCGACTCGTCCTTCTGGACGTGGTACTGGAGGCTGAGCCGGTGCCCCTGATTTACGTGGATGAGCTTGCCTGCGTAGCGATCGGTCACCGCCCAGCGGAGCTCGTATCCCCAGGGCTTTTCCACCCGCCCGGTCCCTGCCGCGCTGATGGGTCCAGACGCGGCGGCCACCTTGGTCATTCGGACGCACCCACTGCGATGCGCGCGTTGACGCCACTCTGGTTCTCGAGCGCGGAGATCAGTTGCTCGACGCGCTCGCGAGTGGTCGCCTCCGCATACACGCGCATCAATGGCTCGGTGCCACTCATGCGCATGAGCACCCACGAACCGTCGTCGAGGTAGAACTTGAAGCCGTCGTCCGTCCGGGTGCGCACGACCTTGCTGCCTGCGAGGTTGTCGGGCTCGTTCTGCTGCATCCGCGCGTAGATCTGTTCCTTGCGCTCTTCGTAACCGTCGCGCGGAAAGCGGATGTCGTGGCGGTCGTACGCGTGCGGGCCGACCAGGTCCTCGAGATGCGCGAGGATTCCGGAGAGCGGCAGGCCGTAGTCGACGATCATCGATGCCATCATCAACCCGGAAAGAATCCCGTCGCGCTCGGGGATGTGGCCTCGGAACGCGTAACCACCGGACTCCTCGCCACCGAGGATGGCATCGGTCTCCATCATCTTGGTGCCGATGTACTTGAACCCGACCGGCATCTCATGGACGGTGACGCCGAAACGCTCGCCAAGCAGATCGAGCATCCCGGAGGTCGTGACCGAGCGGACGATATCACCGCGAAGCCCGCGCTTCTCGAGCAGGTACATGGCAAAGAGCGCCATCACCTGGAGCTGGTTGATGTAGCGACCGGTCTCATCGATGATCCCGACGCGGTCAGCGTCACCGTCATTCGCGATGCCGAGGTCAAATGCGCCGGACTTCATTCGCTCCATGGCCTCCGGCATGTAGCGATCGATCGGCTCGGGATGCATGCCACCAAAGCCGGGATTGCGCTCCCCGTGCAGCTCTTCCACCGTGGTCGCGCCGCCGCCGATCGCGCGAGCGATGAGGCCCATGCCGGCGCCATACATCGCTTCGTGCAGCACACGCAGGCCGTGGTTGCGCAGCGCCTCGAGATCGACCATCCGGCCCAGCTGGGTGAAGAAGTCCGGCAGCGGATCGACTGTCTGGAGCCTCCCGGTCGCGGCAGCCTCCTCGTAGGTGAGCTCGGTGATCCCGCTCTCGAGTGCCGTGACTGTGTGGCGCTCGATCTCAGCGACGATCTCGGGCGGCGCCGAGCCCCCGAAGTCGGGCTTGTACTTGATCCCGTTGAACTCCGCGGAATTGTGGCTCGCGGTGACCACGACCCCGCCGGCGGCATGGTGCTGCGTGATCGCCCATGAAACCGCCGGCGTCGGCGTCACCCGATCCAGCAGGATCACGTTCAGGCCATTCGCCACCAGCACCCGGGCAACTTCGCGGGCGAACATCTCGGCGCAGTACCGCGAGTCGTGGCCGACAACAACCGGGCGCGTCTCGGCGCCGAGATATCCGGCGACGCCCTGCGCGACGGCGCGCACGTTCGCGTAGGTGAAGTCATCCGCGACCACGGCACGCCATCCGTCGGTCCCGAACCTGATCGGGTTCGGCGTCATCGCCATCATTCTAAGCGCACGGATATGCCCTTCTCGCCGCCCTGCGCCCCTACAGGAGCTCGTCGCGGTTCGATGCCTGGAGCTGGTCGACGACCTGTTTGACGAGCTGCGCGGAGTCCGACGGGACCACCAGCACCGCGTCCGGCGTGTCGATCACGACCAGGCCGTCGACACCGGCCACGGCAACAATCCGCCCGGAGCGAGCGAGCACCGTGCATCCTCGCGCCGCGCTCATCACCACGTCGCCTTCGATGACATTCCCGTCTCGGTCGGCGTCGCCATCGGCGATGCGGGACTGGCCGACATCGAACCACGATCCGAGGTCGGACCAGCCGAACGATGCCTGGACCACCGTAAGGCGGCGCGTCCGTTCCAGCACCAGGGGTTCAACGGGCTGCACGGACAGCTCCGAGTAGATGCGCGTGGCCAGCCTGTCGTCGCCGGCAAGCCGGGCGTCGACCACCCGGTCGATCGTCTCGGCGAGCTCTGTGTCGGCTTCGCTCAGCTCGGTGCGGAACCGACGCGCGGTCCACGAAAACAGCCCGAGGTTCCACAGGTGCCTGCCGTCGGCGACGTAGCGTTGGGCAACGTCTGCCGACGGCTTCTCCTTGAAGCCGGCCGACTCAAATGCGGGGAGGGCTCCGGCAGCAGCGCTGATCGCCATCGGACTGCCCTCGGGCGGACGCCAGCTCTTCGGGTCGCGAGCCGCCGCCACTTCGATGTACCCGAACGCGGTGACGGGGGCCGCCGGGACCAGCCCGACGGTCGCGAGCCCGTCCGTCGCCGCGGCCCAGCCTGCGGACGCAACCACCGCGGCGCGGTATGCGTCGCGATCGCTGACTCGGTGGTCGGCGTGAACACTCGCGATCAGGGCGTCCGGGTCCTCACGCTCGATGAGGCCGACTGCGAGGGCCAGTGCCGGGCCGGTCCCACGAGCATCGGGTTCCTCGATGATCGCGTCGCCGGCCAGGCCCATCCCGGCCAGAGCGAGCCGGCACCCAGGTACCTGATTGGCCGCCGTGACCACGCGGATCGTCTCGCCGAGGCCCGAGACCCGTTCCACGGTCGACTGAAGCAAGGTCTCGCCGCCCGGGGCGAGCGGGAGCAGGTGCTTCGGCGTGGATCTGCGGCTCAGCGGCCACAGCCGTGTGCCACTCCCACCCGCGAGCACGAGGATGTGAAAACCCACGTGGAGCCGAGTCCCTCCGCTGTGACTAAACCGTTGCTGCCGCGACCAGGAGCGGTTCGGTCCCAGCGTCCTCGGCCCACTGTTCGGCGAGCGTTGTCCGCTCCCAAGGGAGATCGAGGTCGCTGCGCCCGAAGTGGCCGTATGCCGCGACCTGGCGATAGATGGGACGCCGCAGTTCGAGGGCGCTCATGATCCCGAACGGCGAGAGATCGATGTACTCCTCGATCAGTGCGGCAATCATGTCGTTGGGGACCTTCTCGGTGCCGAACGTCTCCACGAGCACCGAGACCGGCTTGGCGACGCCGATCGCGTAGGCCACCTGGATCTCGCATTTCGTGGCCAGGCCCGCGGCGACCGCGTTCTTCGCAGCCCAGCGCGCGCCGTAGGCGGCGCTGCGATCGACCTTCGACGGATCCTTGCCGCTGAAGGCGCCGCCGCCGTGCCTGGCATACCCGCCGTAGGTGTCGACGATGATCTTGCGGCCGGTCAGGCCCGCATCGGCCATTGGACCGCCGATCACAAAGCGTCCGGTGGGATTGACGTAGCGCTTGGTACCGGCGTCCAGCCACTCCGCAGGGATGACCTTCTCGACGACGTGGTGCTGGACGTCCTCGAAGATCTGCTCCTGGGTGACCTCCTCGCCGTGCTGGACGCTCACGAGAACGGTGTCGACCCGGCGAGGGCGGCCCTCGTTGTCGTATTCGATCGTCACCTGGGTCTTGCCGTCGGGGCGGGCCCAGCGCAGCGTCCCGTCGCGGCGGAGAACAGCGAGCCGCCGCGCGAGTTGATGGGCCATCTGGATCGGCGCCGGCATCAGCTCCGGGGTCTCGTCGCACGCGAACCCGAACATCATTCCCTGGTCGCCGGCGCCGCCGTGGTTGACGCCCTGGGAGATGTCCGGCGACTGCTCGTCGATCCCGACCAGCACGCCGCACGTCTCCCAGTCGATGCCGTACTTCGCCCGGGTGTACCCGATCTCCTTGATGGTCTGGCGAACCAGGCCGGCGATGTCCACATAGGCCTCGGTCGTGATCTCGCCGAATACCAGGACGGTCCCGGTGCTCAGCGCCGTCTCGCAGGCGACCCGGCCGAGCGGGTCCTTGCTCAGGACCGCGTCGAGGACGGCGTCGCTGATCTGATCGGCGACCTTGTCGGGGTGTCCCTCGGTGACCGACTTCGGACGTGAACAGGCGATGACGCGTTGGCGGCATTGGAGCTACCCTCCAGCCCTACCGGCAGCCACCGAGCCGCCCTGTGCGTCTCCGGCCTGCTCCTGTCCAGGGATCGCAAGATCGTAACAGCGCAATGGAAAGGCTGGGCTGTCACGCATTCATCCCTTTGCGAGGACGCTCCTGACCGTGTACTGTTACCCGGTAACTATCACCAACCCGGGCGCCGTATCACAACGCGCCGGACGGAGGAACAAGGCGCGTGTCGGTAGACCAGACTCTACGTTGCCGCGATTGCGGCGTCGACTTCATTTGGACTGAGGGCGAGCAGGACTTTTTTGCTTCTCGTGGCCTCACAAACCCCCCTTCTCGCTGCCCCAGCTGCAGAGCGGCTCGTCGTCAGAGTGGCGGCGGTGGTGGTGGCGGCGGCGGATTCGGCGGTAGCGGCGGCGGTGGCGGCGGTGGATACCGCAGCAACGGCCCTCGCCAGATGTACGAGGTCCCCTGTGCTGGGTGCGGCGGCGTCGCGCGCGTTCCCTTCCAGCCTCGCGGCGACAAGCCCGTTTACTGCAGCGACTGCTTCCGCGCAGCGCCTCGGTGAGTGACGGCGGCCCAATCGCGGTAGGGACGAGGGTCAGCTTTCCCTATGGCGGCAGCCGGCGCACCGGCACCGTCGCTGACGTCTCCATGATTCCCGACCAGTCGGGTGGCCAGTCGCTCGCATACCTGATCGACGTCGGCTCTCGCAAGGTGTTTGTGCAGGGCGAAGGCATCACCCCGGCCACCGGGCCGGGGGCAGCCTTCGATCCGGTCGCCGAAGGCGTCGCCTACGGCCGCAAGCGGCCGCGGAACCCGCGCAACCGCTAACCGGTTCCGGGGTCGCTCGGCGGGCCGTCGCTCGGACGTGACCGCGCGCCCACGGGATGCTGGCTATTCTGTGAGTGATGGCTTCTGATCTCACCGCTGACGGCGTCCAGCGCACGCGCCAGCCCGTGCGCAGGCCGATCCGGCTCTGGATGGTGCTGCTTGCAGTCGGGCGTCGCCTCGATCATCGCAGGCGGCGCGCTGATCGCCGGCCCGATCATCGGCGTGTTTCAGCGTGGCGCAGCCGATTCAGACCGCTCTCAAGCACTGGAAGCGGCGGTTCCACCAAACCGGCGGTGATCCCGCCCCGGTCGGCGTCCAAGGCGCCGACCCGCTGCGGCACGAGCTCGGCGACCGACTACGCACTTGGTCAATTTCGGCGCGCCCGCCCAGTACCACTACGCGGCGGTCGCCGGCAACGGCACCTGGACGCTGCTGAACTCGCGCTCGATGGTCCACTACGCGGGCACGCCAAACCCCGGGCAGCAGGGCAACGTGATCATCGCCTTCCATCGCGAGCCCGACTTCCAGTACATCAACCAGCTCAACGTCGGCGACACCATCACCATCCAGAACCGCGCCTGCCAGACCTACGTCTACAAGGTGACGCCCGCTGGGACCTCGCGCCGAGCAAGGTCACGCAGCTGGTCCCGACCTCCGGCCATGAGCTGACCATGATCACCTGCGATCCATGGTGGCAGGACTACAACCGCCTGGTCTGGCGCGCCGAGCTGATCTCCGCGCCGGCGCCGAGCGCGCCCGGACCGACCGGCGGATCGGTGGCGAACCCCGTCCTTCTGATCCCGGCGTCGGCGCTCGGACCGTCTGACTTCGAAACCCTCGAGCGGGCCGGGCAGCGCCGCCTCCGCGACAGCCTCGAGCCGCTTGATGTTCATGCGAACGAAGATGGCCGCCGGCGATGATCACCACAACAGCGAGGGCACCAAGACCAATCGCGACCGGGGTGCTCAGCTTGACGTGATGACGCTGCTGGCCTCGTAGGCCCCGACCCCGTAAAGCGTCGCCCAGACGATCGCGCCCGTCGCGTTGGCGATCAGGAAGCGCGTCCAGTGCATCCGGTTGGTGCCGGCGAGGAACGCCGCGTAGGTGCGCAGCACGGAGACGAACCGGCCGAAGAAAACGACCTTGGCGCCCTGACGCATGAAGATGTACCGGCCCACCTTCAACTTGGCCTCGTCGAGGCGGACGTACTTTCCGAATCGGCGGAGCAGCGGGTACCCGCCGTACCAGCCGATGGCGAACCCGATGTTGTCCCCGATGACGGCGCCGGCGATCGCGGCCAGCGATGACGCCGACGATCGAGAGTTTGTGCGTCGTCGCAGCGAACACCGCCGCCGTGATCAGCATCGTCTCCCCCGGGAGCGGGACGCCGAGGCTCTCGATGCCGACGAAGAGCGCGACCGCCAGGTAGCCGATGCTCTGTCAGCCAGCCGTCGAGGCCGGCGTTGATCACTCTGTTGGACCGCACCCAGTCAGACGGGAGAGACGGGATGGTGCCGCGACGACATCCGCGCGGCGCCGCGACCGGTACGCGGCAAACCGGCGGACCAGTTCGGCGCGCAAGTCCTGCGGCGGGCACCACCGCATCGACGATGAGCTCGGACGCGAGCCGGAAGATGTCGATGTCATCGCGGTATTCGTCCTGCAGCCGCTTGACGAACTCGGCGCGCTCGCCTTCGGGCGTGTCCTGGATCTTGTTGTAGTAGACAGCGTTGATCGCCGCCTCCGGCCCCATCACCGCGATCTGCGCAGTGGGGAGGGCGAGCGTGCAGTCGGGCTCGAACGCCGGCCCGCTCATCGCGTACAGCCCCGCTCCGTATGCTTTGCGCAGGATCACCGAGATGCGCGGCACCTGCGCCTGCGCGAGCGCGGAGATCATCTTGGCGCCGTGCCGGATGATCCCCTGACGCTCCACCGCGGTGCCGATCATGAATCCGGGGACGTCTGCGAGAAACAGCAGCGGGACGTTGAACGCGTCGCAGCACGTGATGAAACGCGTCGCCTTGTCCGCGGAGTCGACGAAGAGCACGCCGCCCTTGAATCGCGGCTGCGACGCGAGGATGCCCACGGCGTGACCGTCGATTCGCGCGAACCCGCAGACGATCTCGCGCGCGAAAAGACGCTTGATCTCGAAGAACGAGCCGTCATCGATGATGCCGCGAATGAACGCCATGACGTCGTATCCCTTCGACGCCTCCGCGGGGATCACATCGGTGATGTCCTCGCATCCCGCCTCGACGCGCGAGCGATGGGGCGACCGGGGGTGCGTCATGCCACGACTGGGGAAGGAACTCGAGGTAACGCCGCGCCGCGACGATGCCCGCGTCCTCATCGGCGACCAAGCACATCGCCGCAGCCGCTCACCGTGCAGTGCATGCGCGCACCGCCCATCTCCTCGAGAGTCACCTTCTCGCCGACCACGACCTCGGCCATGCGCGGCGAGCCGAGGTACATCGACGCGTTCCCCTCCACCATGATCACGATGTCGCAGAACGCCGGGATGTATGCACCGCCCGCGGCGCTCGGGCCGAAGAGCACGCACACCTGCGGGACCTGGCCCGAAAGCCGCACCTGCATATGGAAGATGCGACCGGCGTGGCGCCGGCCCGGGAACATCGCGACCTGCTCGGTGATGCGCGCGCCCGCTGAATCGACGAGGTACACCAGGGGAATCTGCAGGCGTTCCGCCGTCTCCTGAATGCGCACGATCTTCTCGACCGTGCGCGGCCCCCACGACCCCGCTTTCACGGTCGGGTCGTTTGCCATCACCGCGCAGGTCCTGCCGTGCATCACGCCGATGCCAGTGACGACTCCCTCGGCGGCGAGCTCGGGATCCTCGGTTGCCCGCGAGCAGCCCGTCCTCGACGAAGTCGGCGCCGGGATCGAACAGACGCGCAATCCGCTCGCGACGGCATCAGCTTGTGCTGCGTCGGCCAGCTTGTCCCGATGGCGCTGCGGGCCACCGGCACGCGCCCGCTCCAGGCGTTCGTCGACGGCTTCAGCCAACGGCTGGTCTCCGCGGATCGCTTCCTGCGGAGCCCGGCTCCATATGCCGGCGCGGTAGAGCTTGCCGGGGAGGTCGCGACGGAGATCCGACGCGAGTGCCTCCGCGACGCCGCACATCGCCGCGAGGTCGATACCGCGTGACGCACCGAGTGCGTGCAGCGCCTGGAGCGCGTCCTCGCTGCAGACATTGCCGGTGGATCGCGGCGCGAACGGACAGCCGCCGACGCCGCCGACCGAACCGTCGAAGCGCCGAACCCCGGCGTCGAACGCGGCGATCACGTTGGCGACACCGAGGCCGCGCGTGTCATGCACGTGCAGCGAAAGCCGATCCATCGGAACCGCCGCCGCCACGAGCGCACACATCGCGGTGACGTCCACAGGCGTCGCCACGCCGATCGTGTCTGCGATACCCACCTCGGCCACGCCGCGTCGCCACGAGGTCCGCGCAGAGCTCGACGACACGCGCCGGCGCAACGGTTCCCTCGAATGGACATCCGAAGCTCACGGAGATCGGCAACATCAACCGTGCAGCCGCGCTCGCCTGCGAGCTCGACGATGTGCGAGATGTCGTCGAGCGATTCGTGCAACGCTGCGATTGACGTTGCGCCGATTGAATGAGTCGGTCGCGGCGATGGTGACGAGCACATTGCGGAGGCCGTGCGCCAGTGCGAGCTCGAGTCCACGGAGATTCGGGATGAGCACGCGCAAGCTGGGCAGTCGCATCGTGCAATCCGGCGAGCACCGCCGGTGCGTCAGCGAGTTGCGGCACCCAGGTCGGGGAGACGAATGACGTTGCCTCGACGCGCGGCACGCCGGCGTCGAGCAGTCCGCGGACGAGCCGGATCTTCGCGTCGGTGCTGATGGTGTCGGCGATGTTCTGGAGCCCATCGCGCGGAGCGACGTCAGTCCAGAGCACCTCGTTCACGCAGATCTGCCTCCCAGGGATGGACACTGCCCCGTCACCGTAGCAAACCCGAGGGCTACACTCTCGCCAGCCGATGCCGCGGTTCCGCGTTCCCGACTACATCCGAACCACCTTCGCGGTCAGCGATTGGCGCGCTTTCCGCCTGTGCGGAATGGACGAGGTCGGTCGTGGCGCCTACGCTGGTCCGCTGGTCGCCGCGGCGGTGGTACTGCCGCAGCGTTTCCGCCACCCGCTCTCCGCGACAGCAAGCTGCTGACCGCGAGACAGCGCGAGCTGGTCGGCGCGGTGCTTCGCGAGCGAGCGGTCGCCTGGGCGGTGGCGGAGATGAGCGTCGACGACATCAACGCGCGCGGGCTGGGGTGGGCGAACGTGGAGATCTTCCGCCGACTCGTCGACGCAGTCGACGCCGACGGCTACTGCTGCGACGGCAACCTGCGCATCCCGGTGTCGCGTCCCCTCCACTCGCTCGTGGCCGGCGATCGCAAGGTGCCCGCCGTCTCGGCCGCCTCGATCATCGCCAAGGTCCATCGCGACGCGCTCATGACGCGGATGCACGACGAGGCGCCCTACTACAACTGGGCGAGCAACAAGGGATATGGCGCACCGGAGCACCGAGCGGCGATCCGCGAGCACGGCCCGCACCCGGCGCACCGCCGCGTCTTCCTCGCGTCAGTGATGCAGACGGAGCTGGACCTGACCGGGTCCGTCGCTCAGCGCGACGGTGGCGCGTCCCCGCCGTTGGAGCGGGCTGAACCTCGGTCAGTTGGCGCCGCAGCCGCAGCTGCCGCCGCAACATCCACCGCCGCCCCCGCTCGCGATAGGCGACTCGTCCGAACCGGATCCCGCGTGGACCGCGACCCGGCTGATCAGCGGCATGCTGGCCCGGCTCTCGCAGCTCGGGCAGACGGCGGCGACTTCGCGATCGGCCATCGGACGGAGCAGCTCGAACACGGCCGAGCAGTCGTTGCAGCGGTATTCGTAGAGAGGCATCACCGCAAGCGTACGCACGATCCCGTCGATTTGACAAGTCGAACATCCGTTCGGTACAAGTTCGACGTCATGCCAATCCGCACGATCGAGCTCCAGCTCCCGCTCGACGCCGATGAGGCTGGATCGCTCGCCCGGCGCCGCGTGAGCCATCTCGCCGCGGTGGACGGCCTCGAGCCCGCGGCGTTCGTGAAGTTGATCCGATCTTTCCCATCGCTCCGGTCGATCTACACGGCGTCTGAGCCCGAGCTTGCCAGGCTCGTCGGACCGGTTGCCGCCGCGCGCATCCGGTGGTTCCTCGATGCACCCCTGGATACTGCACTCGCTCGCGAAGCATCGCCCGATCAGCCTCCGCGATCTCGCGCCGCCGCTTTCGTCGGCTGCCTGATCCTCGCCTAGCGCGAGCGGTCAGGGCGTTGCATCGGAACGTCGCATCGGCAGCGTTGAATCGTGCAAGCAACGTAGAATCAATCTTTTGGCGCCAGTTCCATTGTTTGGCGCCATACATCGGCAGGTGAGAACGGAGGTTTGTTGCAGCATGCGGAGTCGACGTTCCAGAGCTGCCGTGCTTGATCCGCGCGTCGCGCGGCCGATACCATCAGTGATCTTGCGGACCATGCGGTCACCCTCGCGCGAGGCGCCGGAAGCGCTGCGCTCCCCACAGTTCAGCGCGGTGCCGAAGGCCTGAGCCAGGCACTCCAGGCGCGCCGCCAGCACGCTGGCAGAGACGGCCGAACACATTGCAGCGACGGCAGAATCAACGCGGCGGGCAACGCGGCGCGCGAGCGCATCGCCGACGCGTCGGACAAGCTGAGCACCGCCATCCGTCCGAAGAAGAAGACACACCGCGTTCGCAATCTCCTGATCGGAGCCGCCGTGGTCGGCGGCGTCTTCGCGCTGATCCAGTCGCCGCTCCGCACCAAGATTCAGGAGCGGCTTTTCGGTCCGGCACCTTCCGACGACGACGATCTGCCCCAGATCACCCTGCCCTGACGACGACGTCATGTCGAGATCACGTCGACCATGCATCCAAGCCGCCGCGCCGCCCAAGGCTGAAGCCGAGCCCGCGGCTGATGTCGTCGGCACCCCGGTGGTCGCCGAGTCGACGCCGCAGGGCGGCCGGAGCCACGGCCACAACCACGACGAACCAACAGACAACCAGGAGACCAATGCCTGACGACCGCCCCTATCAAGGACGCCCCTCTTCGGACCGTCCCTCGTTCTCCGGCCCCCGGCAGTTCTCGGGCCCTCGACCCAGCTTCAACAGCCGAACGACTCGCGGCCGCCGTTCCGCCCCGCGCCACGCGTTGAGGTTCCCGCCGCACCGATGTCGCACTCGCTGCGGCTTCGCGACGGTGATCGCGAGATCGAGGTCAGCGGCTCGGCGGCGTTCGTGCGCCAGGTCCTCGACGACCTCCCCGCCATGTGGACGCGCCTGCACGGCGAGGGCTCCACCCGGCCCGCTCGGATCGATCTCCCGGCGCACGCCGAGACCGCCGGCGCGCGAGTGCGTCGGCCGAGCAGCGTGAACCGGTGCCCGCGGCGCCCCCGAGCCCGTCCGCCGACGGCAGCACGCTGCGGCGGCCTCCAACGGAAAGCACACGACCGACGCGGAGCACGCCTGACGACAAGGTGCTCGCGGTCCTCAAGGAATCGACCCGCCCCTCGCGGTCGCGGCGATCCGCAAGCGTCTCGGCGGCAGCTTCACCCCCCAGCAGGTGCGGCGCATCCTCGAGCGGAACGCTCCCAAGGTCTCCGTCACCGACGAGCGGCCGGCCACGTACCGCCTGCGCTAAGCCTCGCGGCCGGCGACTGCGCGCACACGCGGTCAGGCGACGCGGGTGGCCTCGGGCTCACGGCCGCTGCATAATGGCGCGGGCAGGGAACTGAACTATGCGACGTCCATTCCTCGTCCTCCTGACCGCCATGCTCGTCTGCCTGACTGCGTGCGGATCGGCGACGGCTGACGGGGCCCTCGGGGACGCCGGCTCCGACGCCGTACCCGACACCCGCCGGCGGGCTCGGCCATCGGCCGTCGACCCCGGTCAAGATCACGCTGCTCTCCCCGACCAGCGGCGAGATTGTGCATGGGACCACTCGGTCCTCGTGCAGGGTCTCGATCACCGGCGGGATGTCACCACGGTGACGACGAGCCCGGGTAACGTCACCCCAACCAAGGGCCACGTGCACCTGTATCTCAACAACCAGCTCATCTACATGGCTACACGCTGCAGCAGCAGGTCACCGTGAAGCCGGGGCTGGAGTACTCGATGTACGCGGAGTTCGTCGCCCAGGACCACTATCCCTTCTACCCCCGGGACGTCACCCCGACGATCTTCTTCACCGTCGCTCCGGCCTGATCCAGCCCGACCGTGATCGCGCACATCGTCAGCAGCCTGCCGCTGCCGCTCCAGTGGGGCCTGGCGCTGCTGATCTTCGGCGGCGGGCTGCTGGTCTTCGCGGTGCGGCGGTGCGCGCTGCGCATCGCGGGAGGCGTGGCAGCGCTCTGTGGCGCCGGCGGCTCTGGTCGCGAGCTGGGTCCTCAGCCCCGCGCTGCTCGTGGCTGCGCCCTACGCTGTGCGGATCGTGTCGCCCGCACCCGGAGCCGACGTCGGCACGCCGTTGCACGCTCACGGTCTGCGGCGTCCCGGCGTCCGGGCGGCTCGTTCCCGGCCACGTCGTCGCAGTACTACCTCGCGGTCATCATCGACGGCGTCCAGGCACCGACCGTCGACGTGTGGCACGTGCCGGTGGACCTCTGCGCCGGGCCGGCACGCGGTCGAGGTCGAGCTCGTGTCCCCGAGCCACCAGTCGTTCAATCCACCCGCGACCTTCACCGAGTCCATCACGGTCGTGTCCGGGCGCGGCCGCCGGCCGGTCCGGGGTCCTGTTGACCGACGGAGCGCCGCGCGCACATCCTGGTCGTCGAGGACGACACGGCGCTCCGGGAAGTGCTTGTCGAGTGCGCTCGACTCTGCGGGCTACGACACATCGGTCGCGACGCACGGCATCACCGCTTCGCAGATGCTCCGCGACGCGGAGATGATCGATATCGTCCTGCTCGATATCGGCCTTCCGTTCGTTGACGGCTGGCAGATCCTCGAGCAGATGGAACCAGCACCGGCCGGCAGTCATCGTCATCAGTGCTCGAGGTGAGGAGTCCGACAAGGTCCGAGCGCTCGACCTCGGCGCGGACGACTACCTCGCCAAGCCGTTCGGCGCCGACGAGCTGCTTGCGCGGGTACGCGCGGTTCTCCGCCGGGTGCGTCCGCCCGAAGGCGCAGGTGGCGTCGTGACGCGGAGCAACGTCCGGGTCGACCTCGGGGCTCGTTCCGTCACTCGCGGCGGCGTCGAGGTGCGCCTCTCACCCACCGAATGGCTGCTCCTTGCCGAGCTGGCACGGAACGCCGGTGCCGTGATCGACCATCGGACGCTGCTCCAGCGCGTCTGGGGGCCGCAGTATGCCGACGAACGGAATTACCTCCGGACTTTCGCGCAACGCCTGCGCGTCAAGCTCGAAGAGGACCCGGCGCACCCGGATGTCGTGGTGACCGTCGGGCGTCAGGGGTACCGTTTCGGTCCACCCCGTTGATGCTCTGTTGACTCACCCGGTGACACGATGGCTGTTGCAATGAAAGCGGACGTGACGCTCCGGTGGTGACGGTGCTTCCCACCGCGACGCCGTCCGAGCCGGAGAGTTCCGAGCAGGACTCGTGGGACCGGAGGATGGCGATCGTCTCCGCCCTTCAACCGGTGATCGTGTTCGTCGTCGCCGTAGCCGCGCCCGTGGCTCTCGCTCTGGCACTGCTGCCTTTCCGGAGCCAGACCCCGGCGGCGATTGTTGCGCTGGGTTTTGCGGTCCTCGTGTCATTGCTCGGTGCTATTGGCACGCGCGTGACGGCGCTCGTCGCCGCGGTGTCGGCAGCGCCTGCTACATCGTCGCCTTCACGCAACCGTATGGGTCGTTCACGATCTCGCATCCTCAGGACATCGAGACGACGGCGTTGCTGCTCGTCGGGGGGCTCATCGTCGGCCAGCTCTCAGCTCGGAATCGCAGGAATCGTGCATTGGTGGGCCAGCAGAGCGCAGACCTTGCTCACATCCAGTCGATCGCAGAGTTGATGGCCTCCGGCGCGCCGGCGGACGAGGTTGTGGACGCTGTGGCCGAAGAATTGCGAAGCGTACTGCGTCTGCGTGACTGCCATTTCGACCCATCGCAACCAGACAAGCCTGGACCGACGATCGACCGTAACGGAGATGTCAGCTGGGGGCGCATCTGGTGGGGATTCGACACACTCGGCCTGCCAGGCAAGGAGATCACGATCGAGGTCGAACACGACCAGCGACGCCTGGGTCGCTACGTGCTCATCGCCCGGCCGGGAGCCAAAGTGCGCCGCGATCAACTGCTCGCCGCGGTCACACTCGCCGACCAGGCGGGAGCGGCGCTCGGCGGTGGAACACCGCCGCTCGTGCTCGCGCGTCGCTGAGGCGTTCGGTAAAACAGCGACTCATTTCCATACACGGGGCCACGGACCACAGTGGGGTGCCGCGGCCTCTTTTTTGTTGACGCTGTATTGATGCAACCGATTCGATACTCGTGTCAATGCCACTCGACCTGCTCGCTCTGCTGTGTTTCGCCGGGATGCTCGTCGCAGGCATCCTGATGATTGACGGCCTCCGGAGGATCTGACATGGGAGATCTCACCGGGTACATCGTCGCCGCCATCATCGCGTTGATCGCGGCGATCTACCTGCTGGTCGCGCTGGTCGCCCCGGAGCGCTTCTGATGGTCCTCGACATCGTCGCCGTTGTCGTCACGTACGCCGCCATAGCCGCGGGAGCGTGGTTCATCGGCGGCTACATGGTCAAGGTCTACCAGGGCGAGCGCGTCTGGCTTAGCCCGGTGATCCGTCCCGTCGAACGATTGACCTACAGGGTCATCGGCGTCGACGAAGAGCATGAGCAGGGCTGGATCGCCTACCTGGTTTCGATCCTCGCCGTGACCTTCGTGAGCATCGTGTTCACCTATCTGATCCTTCGATTCCAGGACCATCTGCCCCTCAACCCCCAAAACCTCCCCGGTGTTCCGGCACCGCTCGCATTCAACACCGCGATCAGCTTTGCCACCAATACCAACTGGCAGAACTACACGGGCGAGACCACGATGAGCTACTTCTCACAGATGGTCGCCCTGGTGCTGCACAACTTCCTCAGCGCGGCGATGGGCATTGCGATCGCCATCGTGGTCATCCGAGCGATCGCGCGTCGATCGATGAGCACGCTCGGTAACTTCTGGGTCGACACCGTGCGCGGCACGCTCTACGTGCTCCTGCCGATCAGCGTTCTCATTGCACTCATCCTGGTGGCCAACGGTGCCATCCAGAACTTCAGTGGCTACTCGATCGTGCACACCCTGACCAACGGAATTCAGACGATCGCACAGGGCCCGGTCGCGTCGCAGGAGGCCATCAAAGACCTCGGGACCAACGGCGGTGGGTTCTTCAACGCAAACGCCGCCCACCCATTCGAGAATCCGAATGGCTTCACGAACGCGCTCGAGATCTTCGCGTGCCTGTTGATCCCCTTCGGCCTCGCGATCACGTTCGGCAAGTGGGTAGGGCACGTCAAGCAGGGGATCGTGCTCGGTGCGGTCATGGGGATCATCCTGATCAGCGCGTGTGGTGTTGCCGCCTGGCAGGAGCAGCAGGGCAACCCGGCGCTGGTTGGCACCGGGGCGACACAGGTTGCCTCAGCGCAGTCAGCCGGCGGGAACATGGAGGGCAAGGAGGCTCGTTTCGGGCCCATCCAGAGTGCGCAATACAACACCGCCACAACGGGTACGAGCACGGGCTCCGTCGATGCATCGCAGGACAGCTTCACGGCGCTGGGTGGGCTGATTCCGCTGGTGCTCATCAAGCTGGGCGAGATCACCCCTGGAGGTGTTGGTTCCGGCCTGTACGGCATGGTCGTGTTCGCGATCGTCGCGGTGTTCATCGCCGGACTGATGGTGGGACGAACCCCGGAATATGTGGGCAAGAAGATCGAGGCTCGCGACGTGAAGTACGCAGCCATCGCGATCCTCGTGTTGCCCGCATCGATCCTCGGATTCTCCGCCATCGCGGTGCTCACGGCAGGAGGTCAGGCAGGGCCGATCGCGACGCAGGGAACGCCGCACCAGCTCACCGAGATCCTTTACGCGTTCGCGTCAACAACGGGCAACAACGGCAGCGCGTTCGCCGGCTTGACCGGCAACACCGTGTTCTACAACCTGATGCTCGCCGGCGCCATGTGGACGGGGCGCTTCCTCTTCATCATCCCGGTGATGGCGATGGCCGGAAATCTCGTCAAGAAGAAGATCGTCCCAGCCAGCGCGGGCACCTTCCCGACCGATGGGCTGCTCTTCGTGGCGCTCCTCATCGGGACCATTCTTGTGGTCGCCGCGCTGACCTTCTTCCCCGCAGTATCGCTCGGGCCGATCCTCGAGCACTTCAAGCTGATCGCGGTGCATTGACATGGCCCTCGCAACCGCTCGCCGCCCCCGGCGCCAGCGCAGCAGCGTCACCGACCCGGAGTTGCTCTTCCCCGCGATCGGTCAGAGCTTCGTGAAGCTCGACCCGCGCGTGATGGTGCGCAACCCCGTCATGTTCGTAGTCGAGATTGGCGCGTTGATGACCACCTATGTCTTCATCGCCGACCTCTTCGGGGCAGGATCCGACACCAGCTTCGTCGGGCAGATCGCCCTCTGGTTGTGGTTCACCGTGCTCTTCGCGAACTTCGCCGAGGCGATCGCCGAAGGCCGAGGCAAGGCGCAGGCTCAAGCGCTTCGGCGGACCCGGACGGAGACGATCGCCCGCAAACTGCAAGGTGGTCTCGGCGGTAAGGAGACCTCGGTGGCGGCCATCGAGCTGCGCAAGGGTGACGTCGTCATCTGCGAAGCAGGTGATGTGATCCCGAGCGACGGCACCATCCTTGAGGGAATCGCGAGCGTCGACGAGTCGGCGATCACCGGCGAGTCGGCACCGGTCATTCGGGAGGCCGGCGGCGATCGCAGCGCAGTCACCGGTGGGACTCGTGTGCTGAGCGACCGCATCGTCATCGAGATCACCCAGAACCCCGGCGAGACATTTCTCGATCGCATGATCTCGCTCGTCGAGAGCGCGTCGCGACAGAAGACCCCGAACGAGATCGCGCTCAACATTCTGCTGGCGAGCCTCACCCTTATCTTCCTTATCGCGGTGGTTACGTTGCAGCCGTACGCCGTCTTCTCCGGCGCGTCGATCGAGGTCACCGTGCTCGTCGCGCTGCTCGTCTGCCTCATCCCGACCACGATCGGCGGCCTGCTCAGCGCGATCGGCATCGCCGGGATCGACCGGCTGCTTCAGAAGAACGTCCTTGCAATGTCTGGGCGCGCCGTCGAAGCGGCCGGTGACGTCGACACGCTGCTGCTCGACAAGACAGGAACCATCACACTCGGCAATCGTCAGGCGACCGAGTTCCTGCCGGCGCCGGGCGTGACAATGGAGCAGCTGGTGCGCGCCGCCGACCTGGCGAGTCGTGCCGACGAGACGCCGGAGGGACGCTCGATCGTGGCGCTGGCGCGTCGCTTCGGCGCGCCTGACGATGAGGGCGACGCTCGGTGGACGTTCGTTCCCTTCACGGCGGAGACGCGCATGAGCGGTGTCGATAACGACCAGGACAGCATCCGCAAGGGCGCGGGCGACGCCGTCGCGAAGTGGTGCGGCCAGGCCAACTCCGGCGATGGTGTGGTGCCCAAGGCCGTGACCGAGCAGGTCGAGGTGATCGCTCGTAGTGGCGGCACACCCCTCCTTGTCGCCCAGCACCACGCCATCCTCGGCACCATCCACTTGAAGGACATCGTCAAGCCAGGCATCTCGGAACGGTTCGCCGAGCTGCGCAGAATGGGTCTCCGCACCGTGATGATCACGGGGGACAACCCGCTGACCGCTGCGGCTATCGCCGCCGAGGCGGGTGTCGACGACTTCCTGGCGGAGGCAACTCCGGAGAACAAGCTCGACCTCATCCGGCAGGAGCAGGCGGGCGGCAAGCTCGTGGCAATGACCGGTGATGGCACCAACGACGCACCGGCGCTTGCGCAGGCCGACGTGGGCGTTGCCATGAACAGCGGAACTCAGGCGGCCAAGGAGGCCGGCAACCTGGTGGACCTCGACAGCGATCCCACCAAGCTGATCGAGATCGTCGAGACGGGCAAGCAGATGCTCATCACGCGCGGCGCTCTCACCACCTTCAGCATCGCCAACGACGTCGCCAAATACTTCGCGATCATCCCCGCGATGTTCACCGCGTACGTGGCGCTGAAACCGCTCGCTGTGCTCAATATCATGCACCTGCAGTCAGCCCACAGCGCCATCCTCAGCGCCGTCATCTTCAATGCATTGATCATCATCGCGCTGGTCCCGCTGGCGCTACGGGGCGTGCGCTTTCGGGCTGTCGGTGCCAGTGCGTTGTTGCGCCGGAACCTGCTCATCTATGGCGTCGGTGGAATCATCGCTCCCTTTATCGGGATCAAGGTCATCGACCTGATCATCAACGCGATTCACCTGGTCTAGATGTCATGAATCCACGTAGCTGGCCCAATGAACTCCTCATCGGTCTCCGCCTCACTCTGGCCCTTGCCGTCATGGTGATTGTTTACACCTCTGTCGTCACGGGCATCTCGCAAGCCGCATTCAACGGCAATGCCAACGGCAGTCTCGTCAGCGTGAACGGCAAGGTGGTCGGGTCCTCCATGATCGGGCAGAGTTGCCCGCAGGAGGCGGTTGCCCAGGACGGGAGCCTGAAGATCACGATCGACACGAAGTACTTTCAGGGACGGCTCTCGTACACGACCAACGCGAACACCGGCTCGCTGCAGCCGTGCAACGCCGCGAACTCGGTGGGAAGCAACTACGGTCCATCCAACTCGCTACTATTGGAGAATACCAAGGCTGCCGTGGCAGCCTACGCGGCGGCCGGGGCCTCGACTCCCATCCCGATCGACCTCGTCACCTCCGACTTCACCGGCTTCGATCCGGACATCAGTGAGGCCGCCGCGCTGGCCCAAGTGAACATGGTCGCCAAGGCCCGGGGCCTCAGCCCGAGCAAGCTGCATTCGCTCGTCGAATCCGAGGTGCAGGGCCGCATTCTCTGGGTCTTCGGAGAGCCCGTCGTCAACGTCCTCCAGCTCAACCTCGCGCTCGACGCTCAGCAAGCGAGCCTTGCCGGCTGAGGCGTTTATGGAGCGGTCGAGACGAGCATCATTAGTCGTATGACCGACACGATCACCGCCGGAGCGGTGCCGGTCCCGGCGGCAAACAAGGTAGGGCGTGGCCATCTGCGGGTGTTCCTCGGCGCGACACCTGGCAGCGGCAAGACGTTCGCGATGCTCCGTGAGGCGCACGACCGCCGTTCCCAGGGAGAGGACGTCGTGGTCGGATACGTCGAGACGCACGGCCGCAAGCTCACCGAGCAGGCGATCGGCAGCCTCGAGGTCATCCCGCGCATCGTGGTCGACTACCACGGCAAGCGCATGGAGGCGATGGACCTCGACACGGTACTGGCACGGCATCCGCAGGTGGTGCTCGTGGACGAGCTCGCTCACACCAACGTGCCCGGTGTCAGGCACGCCAAGCGCTACGAGGACGTCGAAGACATCCTCGCGGCCGGCATCGACGTCGTGACCACCGTCAACGTCCAGCACCTCGAATCGGTCAAGGACCTCGCCGAGCACATCACCGGCATACCGGTGCGCGAGACGCTCCCCGACCAGGTTCTGGACAACGCTGACGAGATCCAGTTCATCGACATCTCTCCGGAAGCGCTGCGCAAGCGCATGCGCCATGGAAACATCTACGCACCCGACAAGATCGACACCGCGCTCGCCAACTTCTTCCGGCCCGGCAACCTTGCCGCCCTGCGCGAGATCGCGCTGCGCCTGGTGGCGCAGACCGTCGGGCGCGCTCGTGGAGCGGTCCGCCCGGCCCCCCAGTCGGTCCTCGTGGCAGTCAGTGGCAGTCAGAGCAGCGGAACGCTCATCCGCCGCGCCAGCCGCCTCGCGCGGCGATTCGGCGGCTTCTGCACGGTGCTCGTGGTCGAGGGCCGGCACGATGCGGGAATGGAGCAGGGCCGGACAAAATCCAGAGAGCTCGCCGAGCTGCTGCAGTGCGGATTCATCGAACGCGAGGGCAAGGTGGCCGAGACGGTCATCGCGGTCGCGCAGGAAACCGGGGTGCAGCATGTGGTGGTCGGCCAGGCGTCACACCAAGGGGTGCGCAGCCGCCTCCATCGCGGCCTCGTCGACCGCTTGATCAGCGAGCTCCCGGACGTCAGCGTGCACGTGATCGCGCGCCCCGCACTCCAGCGAGTCGGGACGCTGACGAATGGCGACCAGCGACCGGATTCCGAAGCCTTGCTGCGCGCGCTCCACGCGAGCGCGAGTCGCTCGGGGCTGCGCGTCTACCTCGGTTACGCGCGTGGCTGCGGGACCACCGTTGCCATGCTTGACGAGGCAAACCGTCGCCACCAGCGCGGCACCGATGTCGTTGTTGCCGCAGTGAAAACCGACGGGCGCAACCGGTGCGAGATCGCGCTCGGTGACCTCGAAGTGCTCGGCGGACCGAACTCCCCGGCGCGAAACGGCATCGTCGATGTCGACGCGCTGCTGCGGCGCAACCCGGAGGTCGCCTGTCTCGACGACCTCGCCGGCGTCGACACCCAGGGAAGGCCCATCACCGACTCCGTGCCGAAACTGCTCCGCGCCGGCATGATGCTCATCGCGACGCTGCACCTCACCGATCTACGAAGCACCGTCGAAGGCATGGGCGCGATGCTCGGGCCGCGCCCGGCACATGTCGTCGACGACGAGTTTCTCGACGAGGTCACCGAGCTCGAGATCGTCGATATAACCCCATCGCTGCTCGACGAGCGGTTGCGCAGAGGCGAGATCGTGCCTGCAAGCGAGGCGGCGCAGGCGCGGGCGCGCGCATTCCGTCCCGAGGTGCTCGCGTCGCTGCGTGAGCTCGCCTTCCGAATCCTCGCCGAGCACACCGACCGCCGCCTCGTCACGTACATGCGCGACCGGGGCATCGAGTCGCCGTGGGAGGTCAAGCCGCGGGTCATGCTCTGCGTGCCGCCGCGCCCCGGCATGGACGACGTCATCGCCACCACCGCCGCGCTCGCGGCCCGGTTGGACGGCAAGATGACCGCCGTCACGGTCCGCGATCGCAAGCGATCGGAGCAGGAGATGCAACTCCTCGGCGCGTACGCGGCCCTCACCCACCAGGCCGACGGCACGTTCGTCACCCTGTACGAGAACGATCCCGCGAGTGCGCTCACCCATTACGCGCGCAAGATCCTCGCCACCGAGATCGTCGTCACTCGCGGACGTGGGCGCCGCGGCACCCTGCGCAGGCTGATCCAGCTCCTGACCGACGTGGATATCCACGTCCTCGCCGCACCGCACGACGACACACGAAACTGAGCGCCCGAACGGCGACTAGGAAACGGTTGCCGGGTCGGTGAGGGCCGGAGTTGGGTGGGACGCTTCGGCCGGTTCCGCCGGGAGTGTGAACGCGAACACAGCGCCGCCACCGGCTTCCGGATCGTCGAGCCAGATGCGACCCGCGTGCGCCTCGATGATTCCGCGAGAGATCGCGAGACCGAGACCCGTTCCCTCTGACCCCGAGTGCTCGTCGCGCACGAAGCGCTCGAAGATCCTGTCTCGCAAGCCGGCGTCGACACCCGGTCCGTGGTCGATGACGCGCGTCACGATCGTTCCGCGGGCGCCGCGGGCCACCTGGATCTCGATTCGCGAGCCCGGTGGCGCATAGCGGTCGGCGTTGACGAGCAGGTTGTCGAGCACCTGACCGAGGCGGTCCCAGTCGGCGACGGCCTCGAGCGACCCGGGCTCGGTGGTCACGCGCACCACGCGTGTGGGCCGGATCTGCTTGAGGCGCGCGACGGCCGCATCCACCGCGTCGCCGACATCAGTGGGCTCGAGGCGCAACTCGAGAGCGTGCCCCTCGATGCGAGCCAGGTCGAGCATGTCGCCGACGAGCCGATCCAGCCGCCGGGATTGGGTCACGATCCCCGACAGACCGTCGCGAACGGCGCGGGAGACATCTTTGCGGCCGAGGAGCACCGTCGCGCCGGTGAGGATGCTCGCCAGCGGCGTGCGCAGCTCGTGGCTCACGTTCTGGAGGAGTTCGCGACGGACGCGGTCCGCATCCTGCAGCGCCGAGATCTGCTGCTGTGTCTGCGCCAGGCGCACTGCGGTGCGCGCCGACGCGGCCTGGTCGCGGTAGAGCCGCTCGAGCTCGGTGTTGGCCTCACCGAGCGTTCGGGTCAGGTGATGCGCCTCGATCATCGCGCGACGACGAAGCGCTGCGACGCTGCCGACCCCACTCGCCGTGGCAAAGAAGATCACCAGGTAGAGGATGTCGCTGACGTTGACGAGGCTCAGGCTGTGGACAGGCGCGAGGAAGAAGTAGTCGCCGAGGACCGAGGACATCGCCGCGGCAACCAGCGCTGGAACGAGCCCGGTGAGCAGGCCGAGTGACACCACGATCCCGAGATAGAGGAAGACGTACGCGCGCGCTTCCGAAGTCGGGACCTGAGCAAGGATCAGGGTCAGCAGCGGCGGCGCCACCACGGCGATGACGACCCCGATCACGAGGACGCGGTCGGTGCGTAACCGGGTCATGCCGTGGCCAGGTGCTCGTTGAGCGCATCGACAAGACGGCTGCAGGCTGCCTGGAGACCGTGCTGGGCCATGAGCGCGTTGAGCGCCGCGGGATCTGCGGGGTAGTGATCGCGCTTGCCTTTGGGAAGCTCAATGCGCAGGTTGGGGACAGGCGGGACCACCTTGATCGCTCTGCTGAGGTACTCCTGATCGTGCTCGCTCAAACGGTGCGCTACGAGAAGCGCGGCCACGCCTCCGTGCTGGCGGATCAACGACGCGGCCGCAATCGCACCGACCCCCTTCAAACCCGGCAACCCGTCCGACGGATCACCGCGCAGCATCGCGAAGTCCGCGTAGCGTCTCCCCGGGATGCCATATCGCCGGGTCACCTCGGATTCGTCGACGATATTCCAGGCGCCCTTCTCCGGATAGAGAACCGTGACACGTGGGTCCTCGATGAGCGCGAAGAGGTCGCGGTCGCCGCTGACGATCTCCACAGTGCCCTTGGCCTCGGCCGTCCAGGTGGCGATCACGTCCTCCGCCTCGTAATCGGCAACGCCAAGCGCGTCAATGCCGATGGCGGCGAGGAGCGCGTCAATCACCGGCATCTGCGGGATCAGCGCAGGGGGGATGGGTTCCGCGACCCGCTGGGCTTTGTAGTCGGGGATCAGCGCAACGCGCCAGTCGGGCCGCCAGTCAGCGTCGCTCGCGACCGCGATGTGCCGCGGCTCCCTGGTGCCGAGGAGCCTCGTCAGGGTTTCGAGGAAGCCGCGGCCCGCATTGATCAGCTTGCCGTCGGGCGAGCGGACCGACTTGGGGACGCCGTAGAAGGCGCGGAAGATAAGGCTGGAGCCGTCGACGAACAGCCAGTCGCAGGACATGGGTCGGCTACCGGCACCGGTTCATGAGCGCGGCCATCGTAGCGTCCGTCATCGTGATGCTCCCGGCGGCCAATTTGCGACGCTGAACGTCATGGGAGCCGACATCCCGGAGCTGATCGTCGCCGACGCTGCCGCTTGGCGCAGCTGGCTCGGGAAGAACCACGCACACCCGGAGGGCGTTTGGCTCGTCCTCGCCAAGAAGGGGACGACCGACCCGACGACGCTCACCTATGCCGATGCGCTCGACGAGGCGCTCTGCCACGGCTGGATCGACGGTCAGATCGGCGTGCGTGACGGCGCCACGTACCGGCAGCGGTTCACTCCGCGGCGGTCTCGAAGCAAGTGGTCGACGCGCAACGTCGGGATCGTCGTCCGCCTGCGCGATGAGGGCCGGATGCATGCCGCCGGCGAGGCCGAGGTTGAGCGCGCTCAGCGCGACGGCCGGTGGGACTCCGCCTACGCCGGTCAGGCGTCGAGTGAGGTACCGGCCGACCTCGCCGCGGCATTGGCGGCCCAGCCGCGAGCTGCAGCGATGTTCGAGATCCTGACCAGTCAGAACCGCTACGCCATCCTGTTTCGCATCGGCGGAGCCAAGCAGGCGACCACCCGCGCGCGTCGCATCGAGCAGTTTGTGGCGATGCTGGCCCGTGGCGAAACGGTGTACCCGCAGAAGCGAGGTCTCTGACCCGCGAGCCGGCGCCCTACGGCGTCAGGGACGGCGGCGCGAGCGGGGCAGCGCCGTCGGGCGAGGGCAGCTGAGGAAGCGCCGATGACGGCGGCTGGGTGATAGGTGGCATCGCCAGCTGACCGGGAGGCGCTGCCATCGGCGCTGACGGCATTGCCGCGGCCATCGGCGGATCTGCTGGACTCGGTCGCACACCCGGGCCCTGGGGCGCGTCACCGACTGTGCTCGCGACCGGCGGCGGCTCTGGTGGAGCGCCCGACGCGACGGGCGGCGGCTCCGGAGGTGCACTCGGCTTCTGGATGTTGTCGACCCCGCGCTGCACCGCCTGTCCGGCGTCCTGCGCGGCCTTCTTCAAATCGTCGAGGAAACCCATGTCAACGCCCCTACTGGAAGCGGCCTGTTTCCGACAGCATATGGGTTAGCGGCGCAGGACGAGCGACTGCGCGCCGGTCATAACGCGGATGTTCGAAGTGCCGCCGGATCGACGATTCGCGCAGCACGCTGCCGAGCTGGCGATGCGGCAAGCTGATCTGGGCGATGAGAGTTCGCCAGCACGAGCACCGACTGATTGGCGATTGCCGTCGAGCTCGTCGATCCGGTGAGATGGAAGGCCAGGGCGACCACGGCGACGAACGCCGCCGTGATCGTGTGCTTCGACAGTCGATGGGCGATGCGGGCTGTCTTGCCGTCGCTGGTGCGGATATCAGCTGCAGAAGCTCCCATTCCCCCCTCCATCGCCAAATCGTAGCGAACGCGTCAACCGTTTACAAGTGGCAATTTCCACGTGGCTCCCCTTTCCGGCGGCGTCTCAGGGCTTGACCGGGATCTTAGTCGTCCCTTACCCGAAAGACAAAACGGCCTTAACGGCGGTGCGGTCACCTTGCCCGTGAGAGACGCCCCGGGTTTGTTTGAGGAGGAGAACCATGAGCAGACGACCATTTATCACGCTGGCATTGGTGGGGACGGCCACGATCGCCAGCGCGTCACTCGCCACCGCGACTGGGGTCACCGCCGCTGCGAGCGTGGATAACAGCGCCAACACCACGTCGCCGATCAAGCACGTGGTGGTTCTCTTTCAAGAGAACGTTTCCTTCGATCACTACTTCGGCACGTATCCCAAGGCGACCAACACCGACGGGCAGCCTTTCAAGGCAAAGCCGGGAACGCCGGCGGTCAACGGCCTCACGCCGGCGCTGTTGACGCACAACCCGAACGGAGTGAACCCGCAGCGCCTCGGCGTTGCGAACGCCCTGACGTGCGACCAGGATCACGACTACACGCCCGAGCAGCAGGCCCTCAACGGCGGCCTGATGAACAAGTTCCCCGAGTTCACCGAAGTCGAGAGTTGCTCTCCACCCGACACGGCGCCTCCCGGGCTCGTGATGGATTACTACGACGGCAACACTGTCACGGCGCTCTGGAACTACGCCCAGCGTTTCGCCATGAGTGACAACGACTTTGACACTACGTTCGGCCCTTCCACGCCGGGTGTGCTCAATCTCGTGTCCGGTCAGACGCACGGTGCGACCCCGGCGGTGCTCGCCGGTGTGACCGACAACGGCACCGATTACGGTGACGCTGATCCAACGTATGACGAGTGCTCGGCGGGCTCGACGATCGCCATGAGCGGTACCAACGTCGGCAACGAGCTGAACGCGGCGCACGTCACCTGGGGCTGGTTCCAGGGCGGCTTCGCGCCGACTGGTCAAAGCAACGGAACCGTGGTGTGCGGCGCGAGCCACACGAACATCGGCGGCGCCTCGGTCACCGACTACAGCGCGCACCACGATCCCTTCCAGTACTACGCGAGCACGGCGAACCCCGCGCACCTTCCGCCTGTGAACGAGGCCGAGATAGGCCGCAACGGACAGGCCAACCATCAGTACGACCTCAGCTACTTCTACAAGAGCCTGACCGATGGCAACCTGCCCGCCGTGAGCCTCGTCAAGGCACCGCGCTACCAGGATGGCCACGCGGGCTACTCGGATCCCATCGACGAGCAGACCTACCTCGTCAACACCATCAATGCAATCGAGCACTCAAAGTTCTGGAAGTCGACGGCGATCATCATCACCTACGACGACTTCGGACGGCTGGTACGACCAGGTGATGCCACCCATCGTCAACCCATCGGCCTCCACCGAGGACGCGCTCAACGGTCAGGGCGTGTGCGGCAGTGGCACTCCGTTGCGCGGGTACGAGGATCGCTGCGGTTACGGGCAGCGCTTGCCCCTGCTCGTGGTCTCGCCGTATGCGCGTGAGAACTACGTGGGCAACTCGCTCACCGACACGACCTCGATCCTCAAGTTCATCGAGAGCAACTGGTCGCTCGGACGCATCGGCGGCGGCTCATTCGATGCCGTCGCGGGCAGCCTCAACGGCATGTTCAACTTCCACCACCCGATCGAGAAGCCGTTGATCCTCAAGCCATCGACGGGCGAGCCCGCGGCTTAGCCCCCCACACGACCACATCCTCCTTCCGAGAGCGGGGCGCGTCGCGCGTCCCGCTCTCCCCTGGTGGTCTACGCGCCCCCCATCACGATGAATGCTCGCTTCGGGTGCAGCGGCATGGTGGCGATCATCGACCGCCCGCCGGCGGCAGAGCTCGCCTCGAGCGCCACTGACCCACTCACCGGTGGGCTGGGAACGCCCGGACCATAGTACCCGTCCAAATCTGCGATCAGCTCCACAGAACCGGCCGCGTTGTAGAAGACCATGGCGGTGTACCCCGCGTCCGGCGAGGGACCGAGGTAGACGGTCGTGAAGTTGGCGATGGCTTCTCCTGCTGTGAAGTTGAGGTCGGATGTACGCGGCGGGGGTCCGCCCCACGCGCCATTGCTCGGATTCGGAAAGACGGTGAGGTTGTCGCTCGACGTGGGCTGCGTCACGGTCACGTTCATGACCAACGCCATCGGCCCCGACGCGACTGCCTCCACCCATTCTTCGCCAGGCCCGAGCGGACACGGCGCCCGATATGGAGCGCAGCTCGAGCTGGTGCGCGTGTCAATGATGCGCGTGGGTGTCACACCGACAAACGCGCTGCCACCCACCGTACTGTCGCTGCCGGTGAACCAGCCGTTGACGTCAGCGATCACGTTGACGTAGCCCGCCGCGTTGTAGAAGTTGACCCGGCCGCCGGAGCCCACCCCGACCGTGACCCGGTTGGGGATCGTTTCTCCGATTGTGAAGTTGAGATTGGAGGCATTCGGCCTGACGACTCCAGCCGGCCAGACGGTGAGGTAGCTCAACGCGGTGGGATTGGCGACCGTCACGTTCATGATCACCGCCCCCACGTTGTTCGAGGGTACAGCCCCCTGGCCCATGACCTGCAAGGTAAGGGTCTGGCCCGGACCCAGGCGGTAGTCATGGCCGCCGATCGTGGTTCGAGTGTCGAGGATTCGAACCGGAGGGAGGGGCTCGAAGAGTCCCTGGTCGCCGTATGAGTTGAGACTGTCGCCAACCCAGCCTTCGACATCCGCGATCACATCCACGGACCCCGCCGCGTTGTACATGCTCAGCTGCCCCCCGGACCCCAGCGCGACCTCGACGAGGTTAGGGATCGCCTCACCAGGATGGAAGTCGAGGTTCGAGACGGCCGGGCGAGCGAGCCCGGTCGGCCACACATTGAGATAGCTGTAGGCGGTGATGTCAGTCACGGTCACATTGATCAGGACAGCACTCACGTCGGAGCTGGGGACACCGCCCCGGCCGGCGACCTGAAGCGTCAGCGTCTGGCCAGGGCCGAGCGGGTAGTCATGGCCGCCATTGCTGGTCCTCGTGTCGAGCACGCGCGCCGGCGTCAGCGGATTGCTGGTTCCACCAGGAAGCGGATTGACAGCATTCGACGGCGGTGAAGACAGGCTCGCAAGAAACTTGTTGCTCGCGATCACTGTGAACGTATGCGCGCCGGTGTCGAGTCCATAGACGACGATATCGGTCACGCTGCCAGCCACGTTGAATGTGGATCCGTCCGAGGAGATGACTTCATAGCCGGTGATGGCGCTACCGCCGTCGTCGAGCGCCGGTGTCCAGCTCACAGTCGCACTCCCGATCCCGGCAACCGCCGTGACCGTGCCAGGGGCGCTGGGCTGATGGTTCCCGAGCATGATCGACAGGGTGCTGCTGTTGAACTCGGCGATATCCGCGAGGCCGTCTTTGTTGAAGTCACCGGAGACGATACCGATCGGACTATCGAGGCCCGGGAACTGTGCTGCCGGCGCCAGCTCGGAATCGGCATCAACGCGGGTCAGGTAGTGCAGCGTCTGCACGTACCCGGCGCCTGTGTCATTCCCCGCCATCACGAGGTCGACGCTGCCGTTCGAATCGATCGCAGCAGTCGTGATCGCCCCAGGGTTGCCGGGAAGACTGAAGGCGCCCGCTGGACCGAACCCACCCCCAGTGGCGTTACCCCAGAGCCACCCACCGGGCGACGCAATGTCGATGGAACCGTCGCCGTTCAGATCGGCAGCGACGAGTTCGGACGTATTGGCCATCGGAGGGATGTTGTTGCCTATCGGAGACGACGCCACGCAGGCGCCCTCGCAGCGAATGATCGTCACGGCGCCGAACGGACCAGAAGCCGTGCCGACCGCGATGTCATCCTTGCCGTCGTGGTCGAAATCGCCGACCGCGATCCCGCCCGACACCTGGGCGGGAACGTAGGTGCTGTACCCGGTGGAGAACGTCCCGCTGCCATCCCCGTAGACAACGGAGACACCATTGTTGTTGGTCTCGTACGCGAGGTCGAGCTTGCCATCTCCGTTGAAATCCCCCGCGGCGATCGCCGGGGAGCCGATCGTCGTTGACTCAACGAGCGTTCCGGCGTTGAAGCTCCCGTCGCCCTTACCGGTCAGCAGCCAGACGCCGCCATTGTTGTAGACGCTATGGGTTTGCCAACCGGAGATCGCGAGGTCGAGCTGCCCGTCCCCGTTGAAGTCTCCGGCCAAGATATGGCCGCCATTGCCGCCATAGTCGAAGGTCGACGGTAGCGGTATCGGAGCCTCTGCGGTGAACGTTCCATCACCGTTGCCCAGGTAGACAAGCAGATCGGCTCCCAGCAGTGCCAGGTCGGTCTTGCCGTCGCCGTTGAAGTCGGCCTTGATCATCACCGTCTCTGTGGCCGGAAGGGCATACGTCGTTCCGGCGTGGAATCCCGCCCGCACATGTGCGCCACTCGAGGTGAAAGCTCCAGCGGCGATGAGCAGCGCGATCGCCAAGATCCCAGCCCCGTGTCGATGCAAACGGTGGCCGCGCCGCCGTGCCTCGCATCGGATCACAGCCGTTTCCCGAATGTGCAGAGCATCGGGCATCCCTCCCTGTTGTCCCTCGACATCCATGCTACGTCAATGGCAGCACAGCGTCGAGAGTTCGGCTTCGTATAGCCCTGGCGGCTCGCTCCCTCCAGGGCCAGTTGATGGGTCGCTATCACCCCTTCTCAGGGCGGCGGCTCTACGACGGCGATGCCGTCGGCAAGGTGGATGCGCCACCCCTGCTCGTGCACCTGGCGGTGGTGCGGCCGGCACAACGAGACGAGATTGTCGACCTCGGTACGCCCGCCGTCGGGCCAGTGCAGGATGTGGTGCCCGTCGGTCCACGCCGGCGGGCGGTCGCACCCTGGGAAGCGGCAGCCCTGGTCGCGGAGGTTGAGCGCGGTGCGGATGTGCGGCGGGATCGTGCGGGTCGCCCGTCCGACCGAGAGCGGCAGTGCTCGCGCACTGCCCGTCCAGGCCGGGCCATCAGCAGAAGGCGCCACCGTCACCACCGTCCGCACCGCGTCGCAGGCGATCCGTCGCGCCGTCTCCGGATGGATCGGCCCCACGCCGCTCAGCATGGCCGGCGGCGTTTCCAGGCCACGGCCGATCGGCGCGATGCCACTCAGCTCCGCCGGCGCTGCATCTGCTCCGGCGTGCGTCGTGTCTGACCGCAGCGTCTCCGCACTCACCGTGAGCGTGAGGTGGGGCCGCTGCCCGTGCACATCGCGGTGGTCACCACAGCGCAACTGGGTGGCGGCCATGTCGACCAGGGCGTCGGCCCGGCGCTGCGAGCCCGAGCGCGTCTCGCCGGGGCTCAGACCGTGCGCGAGCGCATCGATCGCGGCCTTCACCAGGGCGCCGCCTTCGGCATCGAGCTGACCGCGCAGGAACCACTCGCCGCCATAGCTCTGGTCGCACTCGAACCAGCGACGCTGGTGAGCACGGTTGTCATCGGCGAGCGCGCCGTCGGGATCGATCCGAATCCGGGTGGCCCGGGTGAGGGTGCGCATATCGGCGACATCGAGCGTCTCCGCCGCGCCCACCAGGACGTGCTCGAGCGGGGCCACCTGCTCCACGCCGACCTCGGTGGCAAGCTGGGCGATCAGGGTCACGTTGGTGAGCGAGGCGCGCCCGGCCCGGGCACTGTCGAGCGCGGCCGGCAGCTCGCCGAGCTTGCGCGCCAGGCCATGGCGCAGTGATTGCGCACCCAGGACGTGGTGCTGCCGCCCCCATCCGCCAGCGCTCCGTGGGCGCGATCAAAGCGGTCGAGGCGGCGCAGGAACTCGGCTTCAAGCCGATCCGCAGCCCGCCGGATGGTGATCAGATCGTCGCCCAGCGCGCCGGTTGAGAACCCATCGATGGACTCATTCACGAGTGCATCAACTGCCTCACCAAGACGGTCACTGGCATCGGCAATCGCGAAGGCTTCCATGCGCACATGCTACCAAACATCTGTTCGCCACCCGTACCGTGCGCAACACGGACAAAGCATGTCCGTGCACATGTTCACGCCATCTTCGGCATTAACATCCCACGCGCACTCATGAACGTCCGTGCCGGTGCCCTTCATCGCGTCGCAACCACCGCCGCTTGCCCCTGACCGGAACGGCAGGAGGCGGATAGGCAGACCTCACCCACGACGACGGTGGACGAGCCTCACACGCGCTGCTGGAAATGCGAACCAGACGACGCCGATCAGCAACGCCGCTGCATAGACAGCCACCGAGGGTACGGAGACCGCCGATTGCACTGTCGTCTGCCCCACACACCCTCCAGCAGAGCTGCAAACAGGGGAGTGCCCACTCGTATCGACGGTGAAGGCGCCACCTGGAGACAAGGCTCCACTCAGCACCGTTCCTATCAACCCAAGGCCGAGAAGGAACGCCGGAAGCGCTAGTACCACTCGCTTACTCGCAGTCACGGCGACAGCGATGATGAGCGGGACTGTTGCCAGCACGAACCCGAGAACGTCGCCAAAGTAGATAGCGGCGCCGCTCGCTGCGCCCATGAGGAGCCACAGAAGAAGCCCGGCCGGATGGCGGATCCTGCGCACTCTGCTAGTACAACACATCCGTTGTTCAACATACGAGTGGAGTTCTACCCTGGAGACCGTGCGGCCCTCGCTGAGGACCGCCAACATTGCCTGATACCGCTGCTCAGTCACGCTCATGTTCCTCATGGGCGCGACTGTGACCACTCAACCGACGGCGTTGGGCCAATCAGCCGAAGGTGCGCGACACATCAGCCGAACCTCTTCAGCGACGCGTCACCCGAACTTTCACACCGCCAAAGTGGGCGGGCCAGGATTCGAACCTGGGACCGTGGGGTTATGAGCCCCCTGCTCTAACCGGCTGAGCTACCCGCCCTGGGCTGCGCACACCAACCGTGGCACGCGCATCAGCGCCGGCGCAAGCGCTGCTTGGCCGCGCGCATTCCGTCCATCGCCTTGCGTTTCGCGTCGATGAGCGCAATCTCCCGGTCCGAAAGGACATAGGCGTGACCGGACGACGCGGCCGTCGCGATCCCGCCGCCGTTCGATCTCGATGTCTCAGACGAGACGTTGGGAACGCTGCCGAGACAAAGGGCCCGACGTTCTTCGATCGTCAAACCGTCGGGTGGGCGCTCGAGCGTCACGAAGAACTCGAAGTCCCCAGGCTGCGTTGGCCGAAAGGCGACAAAGAACAGCGTCACGAGGTCCATCTGCATCAGCGTGGCCATGAGCTCACCGAATTTTGCGTCCGAGAAGACCCAGCAATGCGTATCGAGATACGCGCCAGTCGTAGCAGACTTTGTCGCGAAGGCGATCGCCGTCTCAGCATCCGGCGGCGGGTTGTCATGACCCGGCAGTCCTGCCCAGACGGCGCCGGGATCGACCTGGACGTATCGATAGAAATGGTCAAAGGTGGCACGTACAGCCGGACGGCGGAGGTGCAGCAGCGATGCCTCCACGATCTCCGAGACATCAGTCTCTCGACGGCGGATATCAAAGGTGTAGCGCCGATCAGGCATCGCCAGGCTCAGGCGTCCCCCGGGCCGGAGCACGGCCGACACCTCGTTGAGCCAGCCGATCAGGTCCGGTACATGCTCGAGGACATGCGAAGCGACAACGTAGTCGAACGGCGCCGACGACCCGACAGCTTCGGCAAGCGTGTTCGAGCCCCAGACGAAGTCGGTCGACACGATCAGTGTCTCATCGACGTCCGGATCACCCGTGAACTTGGCAATCAGCTCGTCGGTGGGCAGATGGTCGACGTAATAGACCTCTCCCATCTTCCGTGGCACGACAGGCGACGCGAGCGGGCCGATCTCGAGTCCGCGGCCTCCTGCCACGTCGATGTGCTCTCGGAGGCGATCGAATCGGTCCATCTCAGACAGTCAACGCGATGGTGAGCAAGGTGTTGGGGGTGTGCGTCCAGCGGACCGAACGCTCGTTTCGAGGATTGATCGACACGGCGGCAGTCTACTTCGGCGCCGCCATCGGGCACCGGCGACCCGAGCGCCACCCCCACCCGTGGACGCCGGCGACATGGAGCTGCCGATCTCGGCCACCATAGAGGTATGACCACCCCGGCGCCGCACCGCCCCAGCAAGGATCAGTACTTCCTGCTGATCGCGCTTGCTGCGCGCACCCGAGCCGACTGTCTCGGACGCAGGGTCGGCGCGGTGATCACCCGCGACGCTCGTGTCTTGAGCACGGGATACAACGGGACGCCCTTCGGCATGCCCAACTGTTCTGACGGCGGCTGCCACCGGTGCTCGCGGCGCGACGATGACGGACTGCGCGGTGGCGCATACGACATCTGCATCTGCGTGCACGCGGAGCAGAATGCGCTGCTCACCGCAGCGCGCTTCGGGCAGCAGACGCTCGGCGCATCGATGACCACCACAACCCAACCGTGCTTCGGCTGCCTCAAGGAGATGCTCCAGGCGGGCATCAGCGAGGTCCGCTACCTGCACCCGTGGGATCCGATGGAGGCGTACGACGATCGGGCGCTTGTCCAGCAGTACGCGGCGTTGCGAGCGCGCTTCGACGCCTTCTCCCAGGTCGGCGACCCGGCAATGGACACGCCGGAACTGTTTGGGGCGTTTCTCGAGCAGAGCTGATCAGGCGCCGGTCTGGTCGACGAGCTGGACTCGGTCGCGCTCGAGGGCGGTGGCCAGGGTGCGAACGCGCGAGAGCGTGTCGATGTCGCCGGGTGCCTTGTCGTGCCGCCACCGCGCGATCCGCGGAAACCGCAGCGCAAAGCCGGACTTGTGCCGCGCAGAGAATTGCACCGCGTCAAAGGCGATCTCCAGGACGATTCGCGGCTCGACCGTGCGGTAGTGACCGTGATCGGCGATGGTCATGTCGAGCAGCAGCGCCGTCATCTCGGCGATCTCAACGTCGGTGAGCCCGGTGTATGCCTTGCCGATGGTGGCCAGTTGATCGGTGTCGTCGACCAGCACAGCGAACGTGACGTCGCTGAGCACACCGCGTCGCTTGCCGTGACCCCACTCGGCGCCGACCACGACGACATCGAGCGTGTCGAGGGGACGCTTGAGCTTGAGCCAGTTGAGTCCGCGCCGGCCGGGCGTGTACGGCGACTCGGGTTGCTTCAGGAGGAGCCCCTCGTTCAATCGAGCCCGGGCGTCGTCAAAGCGCCGGTCGATCTCTGCTTCGCCGTGGACCCGCTCGAGGTGGGCAAGCGCCAGCGGGTGCGGCACCCCGAGAGCCTCGAGACGCGCCCGCCGCTCGCGCAACGGATGGTCGATCAACACCTCGTCGTCCACCCGCAACGCGTCCCACGCAACGTAGATCACCGGCACCGCAGCCATCACCTCGGCGTCCGGCGAGACGCGCCCGAGCCGAGTCTGGAGCGCATGGAAGGGCATGACACGGCCGTCGTGGAACGCGAGAATCTCGCCGTCGAGCATCACATCAGCGTGCAGGCGTACCGCCGCGCCGGTGATCTCGGGAAACTGGGGTGAGATGTTCTTCAAGTCGCGGCTGTAAAGCGCGGCGTCGTTGCCCCGGCGATGGAGCTGGCACCTGATGCCGTCATATTTGTCTTCAACCCACACGTCCTCGCCAAGGCGTGCGACCGCCTCAGCGGCGTCGGCGACGGGAGTCGCCAGCATGGAACGCAGTGGAACGAACCAATGAGGTGCAGCGTCGTCAAGCCGTCCCCGGCGCGCGAGCAGCGCCGCCTCGCCGAGATCACCGGTCAGCATCACCGCACGGCTCACAGCGTGACCCGGCACTGCGAAGGCAACGGCGATCGCCTCCTCGACGAGGCCTTCGCGCAATCCGATTCGCAGCTCGCCTGTGATCAGCTTGGCGACGTAGCGCGCCTCGTCCGCCGTCACGCGCTCGAGCAGTCCGATGAGCAGTGCGTTGCGCTGCTTGGCCACACGCGCGCTCGCGATCTCAGCAAACGCCTGGTCGAGGTGACTGAGCGAGATCGGCGCCACATCTCTGCCCGCGACACGAGAGAGCAGCTCGCCGGTAACGTCGCCCGTGTCCGAGTGGCGCCGCCACGCCGCACGAATTGTGGCGTCGTCAGCGCCGCTGACGGTGCGTAGCACCGCGGAGAACGCGGCCCCGCCGACCTGCAGTGTGCGCTGGTCCCCGGACGGGAACACACCGCCGCCGAAGTATCGGGCCGCCTGCGCAAGTTCGCTCTCGTCGGTGGTCGCGAGGAACTGCGCGAGGATGCGCACCTTCTCCGACTTCGAAGACGTTCCTGCGATCGCGTCGCCGGCATTCGCCAGCTCCGACAGCGTGGTCACCCAGCGGATCATCGCCCGAGGCGACCCTGCCGCGTCACCACCGCCGTGAGGGCTAAGGGGTCGGGTCGTACACGGGCGGCGGATGTGCCGCACACCCGTCGCATGCCGCAGACCACCACAGGCTGCCACCGCTCCCCTGCCAGAAGGCGGCGACGGCGTTGCTGTACCAGCTCACTGCTGAGATCTGCGCGCTGGCCGCCATGTGATTGAGCTGTTCCGGCCCGACCCAGCCGTTGTGCGGGTCATAGATCGCGGCGGCGAGGCTTCCGTTGGCCCGCTGCATCACGACGGTGACCGCGCTGGCATCGGTTCCTGCTGCTGCGGGACGCCCCATGCTCGTCGACGCATTCACCTCGACCTGAGCGGGACCACCATTCGGGGTGACGTTCGCAGCCCAGACGGATCCGGCGGTCGTGCGCCAGATCGCGTCGACGATTCCAGCTCCGACGGTCACGACGGTGGGATCGCTCGCGAGGCCACCGGTGCCGATCTCATGTGCGCCGAACCACCCGTAGCCGGCGCTGAGGTCGCCCCAGAGGTTGCCGGCTGCGTCACGCCACACCACCCCAACAGTCCCGTTGGAGGTTGCCACCGCATAGGCGTTGCCCTGGACCAGGCCCGAGTTGAGCGGGGTCGCCCCCGACCAGGTTCCGGTGAAGCTGTTGACCCAGAGTTGCCCATTGGCTGCTTTCCAGATCACCTCCATCTCCCCCGGCGCCTGGCTGACGGCGGTCGGCGCCGATCCGGGAGCAAGCGTGCCCACCTGCAACTCCTGGGGCGCGAGCCATGACTCCAAGCCGAAGAAGCCGCTCTGCGACTCGACCTGCCAGAGGTCGCCGGTGCTGTCCTCCCAGAATGCGTCCACCTGACCCGGGGTAGGTGAGACGACCGCTGGATCCGAGGCGACATCCGCCGGGGTGATGGCCGCAAGCGACTGCGACTGCCATCCCTCGCTCCGGTATGGGAGGTCGTGGAGCTTGGCGTCGGTCCCGCGCCAGATCACGTCGATGTCGCCCGGCTGGTCGGAGACGCTCTGCGGGACGCCGGCAACGCTCGACGCGGCGAGCTCCAGCGGTGTCTGCTCGGTCTGGCGAAGCCATCCGATGATCGGGGTGTACCCGTTGGCGGTGACCAGCGAGCCGTTCAACGAGAAGCGGTCGGTTCCGGATGGGGTGGCGTTCTGCTCCACGAGATCGACGTAGCCCGGACCGACGTCGCGCACGATGGCGACATGGCCTGACCCGTCCCAGTAGCGGCCCAGCCATCCGGGAGCGAAGATCATGAGATCGCCCTGCATCGGTGCCACGCCCGCGCCGTTGGCGAATTGCTGCAGCGGTATCGGGAGGTTCGGGCCGGCGGCCCACATCTGGTACGCCTGGCCACCCCAGGTCGCCGGCTCCCCCCACGCGTAGTACGCGTACCGAAGGGCGAGCTGAGTGCACTGGAACTCGGGGCCGAACTCGCAGCCGAACGGCGTGCCGCAGCCGACGTCGTTGAACGATCCCCCGTTGCCATACGCCGTGAGGTTCTGGCAGTTCGTGACCCAGGTGGCCCATGCGCAACCGCTGATGAGCGGCTGCCCATAACTGCCGGTCCCGGCGAATTCGGCCGCGAGCATGCCGTGCGTCACGGTAGGGGCACCTGCCGGTGCGGACGTGCTCGGCCGCGTACGCGCCTGCTGCGATGGTGCGGACGTATGCGCGACCACTGCACCAACGCTCCAGGCAGCCGTGACCGGAGCCGTGCTGTCGAGAGTGATCGGGGCCGCGGCGGACGCGCTCAGCAGTGGAGCGGCGGTCGCGGATCCAGCCAGCAGCACGGCAAGCGCCAGCCGATGGAAGGCCAAATGCATGCCGACCCAGACTGCCAGAGAGCCTCTGACGTTGCCGTCACGGCATCGCAACGATCGAGTTCGCCCACCGGTGACGGAGCGGGCAGATCTCGATCAGTCGTTTACTGGAACCAACCCTCGATATCGATGACGGCATTGACGCTGCCCGCCGCGTTGAACAGGTCGATGTCGCCCTGGTTGGGCGCTGCCGGGGCGAGCTGCACGACCACGAGGTTGGGCAGCACCTCACCCGCGCTGAGGTTGATGTCGGATGCGTTGGGCCGGCTCACATTCGCTGGATACGTGACCAGGAACGTCGCCGACGTTGGCGCGATCGCGGTCAGGTTGGCGATCACCGCCACCACCGTCGTGCCGAGTGCGACCGTCGGGATGCCGCCCTGCCCGGCAACGGTGATCAGCGATGCTGTCGTCGTCACCACGTGCCCGGCACACCCGGTTCCACCCAGCACCCGTGTGTCGCAGATGCGTGTTGGCTGGATCGCCTGATACTGCGCCCCGGCCGCAGCCGTGCTCGCGCCGTACCACCCGTTCGCATCGATGACCACGTTGATCGTGCCGCCCGCGTTGTACACGCAGAGCGAAGTGTTGTGCCCGCCGGGCGATGACGGGCCGAGCGCGACCATGACCCGGTTCGCCGCGACCAGCCCGGCAGAGAGGTTGATCATCGAATACTTCGGCGATGTGCTCCCGCTGTACGGGCATTGGCCGTTTGCGTTGGTCGGCGAAAGGCTCAGGTATGTCAGAGCGCTTCCGGCAACACCGGTGAGGTTGACCACCACAGCCGCGGCACTGCCGTCCCCGGGGATGCTGTCGGAACCGATCCCGACACCGGTCACGTTGACGAGCATCGCCCCGCCGGAGCCGAGCGCACCGTGTGCCTTGCAGGCAGGCGTCCCGGACGTGCTTCGCGTGTCGCACACGCGCACGGGCGAGATCGCATGGAACTCGCCGGCAACATCGCTCGACGGGTGCGGTTCGAAATACCCCTCGACGTCAGCGATGACGTTCACCGTGCCCGCCGCGTTGTATATCTCGACGGCTCCACCCTGGCCAAGCGTGACCGTGACCAGGTTGGCGATCACCTTCCCGGGCGCGAAGTTCAGGTTCGACGCCTGGGGCATCCGCGTCCCGTATGGGTAAACGGTCAGCAGGCTGTTCGCGGTGCCGGCGACCTCGGTCACGTTGAGCACGACCGCCGTGGCGTCGGTGGGAATCGGATCGGCGCCCACCGACAGCCCGGTCACCCCGGTGAGCTGGACCTTTCTGGTGGTTGCGGCTCCGAACGTCGGATCCGCCGAACACTGCACGCAGCTCGTCGGCCTCGTGTCCAGGATCCGGAACGGGCTCAGCGGCGTGAAGTTCGCGAGGCCAACATAGATATAGCCGGAGGCGAGGGTGATCGGGCTCGTACCGAGCGAGTTCGTGCACCTGCGCCTGGACCAGGCCCGATGTGGCGCTGGCCGGCGTCGTGAAGGTGAATCCGTCCGGGGTGAGCGAGCCCATGGTGATCGGGACGGTCGCGCCGTTGAAGGTGAGCGAACTGTCCGCCCCGAAATCGGAGCCGTTGACGGTGATGAGCTCACCACCGGAAGCCGGCCCCGCCGCGGGGGTCAGTGACGAAATCACCGGCCCGGCAAAGGTGTATCGACCGATGAACGTGTCCCAGCACGTGTTCGCGTTCGCGCAGCTCGTCCCCGTGTCGGCGTTGGTCCATTCCGAGACCACCCACACATCCGTGGGGTGCGATGGGTCCTGCACCGCCGCCGTGTAGTCGCCCCAGGTGCAGCTCGAGCATCCTCCCGGGCTGTAGAACGTCTTGCTCAACTGCAGCGTTGCGTAGCTGCTCCATACACCGCCGGTGATGGCCGCGGTCATCATCGACTCGAACGCCGTGCTCGACGATTCGTCGAACGTGAGGATCGCGTTGCCCGGCGCATCGAGTCCGACTGCCGGGTCGAACAGCGCGGCACCGTTGACACCTTGCACCGGATACTGAGTCACTGCTCCGACCGTGCCGGTGGACGTTGCCGAGATGGACTCGACATTCAGGCACGAGCGCACATGACTATCGCCACCCGGCGTACACCCGGTGTTGCCTGCAACCCAGAGGACGTTTCCCGACCAGCTCGCGCTCAGGAATCGATCGGTTCCTGTGGTCAGGGTGGCGGCGGTGCCACCTTGCGACGCAGCCGGCGGAACACTCGTGACCGCCGCCGATTCCGCGCTGCACGGGAACGACAGATTCTTCCCTTCCGGCGTTCCAAAGATCGCGATCACGGCAACGCTTCCGGACGCAGGCGCAGAACAATTCGCGTCATTGGCGACTTCATACGCCACTGTTGCCGCGCTCGAGGTCAACGCGGGCTGCAGACCGACGGGCCCGTACGCGAGGAATGCGCTGCTGTTCACGCTCAGCGCGCCTGAGATGAGATCAGCACGCTGAATGATCGTCGTCTGGCTCGCGACCGGAAGCCCGGTTGTGCAGCTCTCGTAGTCGCTCGCCTCGACGAGGAGGTTCGACGTCAGCCCAAGCGACACGTTGGACAGCTCGACTCCGCCGCCGAGCTCCGGGTCGATGTTGATGGTGCCCCGAGAGATCCACGCCAGCGCCGGGTTGGACTGCGAGATCATGACCGCGACCTGGCTCCCACATGCTGTCAGCGTTGGGTTGAACTGCAGCACCGTCAGGATGAATCGCCCCGATGCCAGGTCGTACACAACATGCGGATACCGCACATCCCATCCCGATGTGTTCTGGATCATCGTGCTGATGTTCATGTACACCGGCGGCAGTGAGCCGGTGCGCGTGCTGATCTCGAGAGCACTGTTGACTGCTTCAACGATGTTGCTCGGGCCGACGGCGATGCTCGGGTCAGCAGGTGTTGTGACCAGGGGGTTGCCGGATCCGGCGTGAGCAATCGCGTTCTGCTCGCTGAGCCCCGCCTGGCTTTGCAGCAGCGACGGCGAGGTTCCCGCTGACACCGCAGCACTCAGCGTGTGGACACGATCATTCTTCGAGTGATCAGACGAAGACGGTGTTCCAGCGACCGTGAGCGGACGCGTCGGCGCGCCGGCAAGGACGGGCGTCGCAGACCACGCAACGGTGAGTGCGGCGACAAATGTGGACGACAGGATGAACGTGCGGCGCACCATCGCGATTCTAGGAGCCAATCCTCGTCGTGACACGCCGCCGTGACAGAGGTCACCGAGTTGTGACATCCGATTGGTGCTCGCCAGACCACTGTCCGGGCGCCCGCCAGCGGCGATGGCGTATAAATCGTTCGTACGGACCGTTCGCAGATCGCCCACTTCAGGAGATGCTTGATGACCGACCTACGCGGCTGGAAACCGGTTTCCCTCGCTGATGACGACGACGAAGAAGAGGGTGACGAGGAAGAGGACGAGGACGAGGACGAGTAGCTCCCTGAGCGCGGCGGAGCGCTTCCGCCAGGTCAACCTCATCGCCGATCCGTTGTACGGATATATCGAGATCACGAAGGACCGGCCGGGTGAGGCGAGCGAGCGTCAGCTCCTCGACACGGTCTGGCTGCAGCGGCTCCGCCGCGTCCACCAACTCCAATCGGCCTGGTGGGTCTTCCCCAGCGCCGAACATTCGCGATTCACCCACCTGCTGGGTGCAATGCACCTGGCGAGCCTGTTTGCACGCCGCGTGGACGCCTCCTTGCGTGTTGCTTTTCCCGACGCGCCGTCGCCGCCACTGGTTGAGGAGACGCTCAGGATCGCGGGACTCCTCCACGACGTCGGCCATGGTCCCTTCGGGCACTTCTTCGACCACGAGGTGCTCGAGCAATGGCACCTCGACCACGAGGTGATCGGCCGGCATCTGGTGACCCATCAGCTCGCGGACAACATCGCGTCACTCCGAGCGAGCCCGACGGGTCACTTCGAGGCTGGCGAGCAGGTCGATCCGATGTGGGTCGCGTGGGTCATGGCGGACGCCGACATCGAAGGCTATGCACCACCCGCGTGGCTGCGCGCTCTCAAGCCAATCCTCTGCGGGCCGGCCACGGTGGACAACCTCGACTACGTGCCGCGCGACGCGTACATGTGCGGCATCAGCCTCGGAGCGGTGGAAGTCCAGAGGATCATCCACTACACCTTCGTGAGCGGCGACAGCATCGTCCTGCACGCGCACGCGGCCGGTGCGCTGGAGATGTTCCTCGCATCGCGCCTGTACATGTATCTGCAGGTGTACCACCACCGAACCGGCCGGCGGTTCGACCTTTCGATGCGCGAGATCTTTGCGGACACCATCGCCCAGTTGCTGCACGGCAATCCACTCGACCATCTCGACGAGTACGAGATGCTCAACGACTGGTCGATGCTAGTCGCGGTGCAGCGCTGGCTCCACGAACCACCGGGAAGCGAGCGACGACGCCTCGCTGACGCGTGGGCGCGCATCGCGGCGCGCGATCTGCCGTGGCACCTCGCGTACGAAAGCGTCGTCCACATGGGGACCGACACCTCGACTCTGCAGGAGCGTCTCGACACGCAACTCGCGTCCAAGGTGCACGGCGCGCGCGTCGAGGTCGACGTGGCGATTGCGCGTATCGCACCCCAGAACCCGATGACGGACGACGGGATGGTGCGGATCTACGATCCGCTCAACGACAGGATCGAGGCTGCTCGAGCTGCGGAGCTGGTTGCGCGGTTGCCCCAACACAACCAGGTGATCCGCGTCTTCACCGATGACGTGAGCGCACTGCAAACGGTGCGCGATGCGGTGAAAACAGTCGTCGGCGCCTGATCAGCTCAGGCGCTGACGCGGCCGTCAGGGAGCGACGGGAAGCCGCGGACCGGAGGGCATCACCGGGCCTGGCGCGGCGCTGAAGTTCTCCTGGCTCACCTGGGCCGCGATGTGCGACGCGACATCGCGGAAGACCTCGCCGATCGGGCTCGACGGTGCCGCGGCCATGATGGGTCGACCATCACCATCAGCGCCGCGAATGCGCGGATCGAGCGGGACGGCGCCGAGGAAGGGCAACTCGTATCGCGCAGCAAGGTCGCGGCCGCCACCGGATCCAAAGATGTCGGTGCGCTCGTTGCAGTGCGGGCAGATGAAACCGCTCATGTTCTCGACGACCCCGAGGACCGGCACGTTGAGCTTGCGGAACATCTCGATGCCGCGACTCACGTCGGCGAGCGACACGTCCTGTGGTGTGGTGCAGATGACCGCACCGGTCATCGGCATGCTCTGCGCGAGGCTCAGCTGCACATCGCCCGTCCCGGGGGGCAAATCGATGACCAGATAGTCGAGCTCGCCCCACGACACCTCGTAGAGAAACTCGCGCAGCGCCTTGGCGAGCATCGGGCCGCGCCAGATCACCGGTTGACCGGGATCGAGGATGGTGCCGAATGACACGACCTTGAGCCCATGCGCCTCGAGCGGCGCCATCTTTCCGTCCGGCCCGGCATGGGGACGCTCGCGGATCCCGAGCATGATCGGGACGTTCGGGCCGTACACGTCCGCGTCGAGCAGTCCGACCCGAGCACCGGCCAAACGCAGCGCGATTGCGACGTTGACGGCCACCGTGGTCTTGCCAACACCGCCCTTTCCGGCGCTGATCGCAATGGCGTTGCGAACGCCGGCGATCTCCTGACGACCAGGCAATCCGCGCGTGGAGCTCACGTCGGCATCCCAGCTGATCTCGACGCGCGTGATGCTGGGGACGACACCGACGACCGCGGCCTCGATGTCCGCACGGATCCGGTCCTTGAGCGGGCACGCCGGCGTCGTGAGCACGACTCGCAGCGATGCGACCCCGCCTTCGACGCCGAGGTCGCGCAGCATGCCGAGCTGAAGCATCGGCTTGTGCAGCTCGGGGTCGATGACGGTCGCGAGCGCGCGCTCGAGGGCGTCAAGCGTCTCGGGACCCTACTCATCTCGGATCGAGTATACCCACCGCCCCCCGCGAGCCAAGCTCAGGAGGGCTGGGACTTGAACCAGTGTTCGAAGAATGGGAGGGTCGTCCCGAGCCCGATACGGACTCGCGGAAGCTGCCACAACGCCGTGCTGCTGTCAGCGTCACTGTCGATGCGCAGATCCTGCACACCCCCCACATAGCCGTAGCCGGCGAGCGTCGCGAACATCGATGCCTCCTTAGTCGCGCCCTGGGTCGTCAGCGGCCACGGCCACAAGCCCGTGTATGCGATGAATTGCACCGGATCGCCGGTGAGATTCTGCAAGACGGTCTTGGTTCGATCGGTCAGCGCGTTGAGGGTACGCGGACCCGCAGAGAAGAAGTCGGTGTCGTCATTGATGGTGTGATCCTCGACGGAGAAGCCGCCGCTCGCGAGATTCTGGATCTCGGCCGCCGTCATGTACGTCTGTGGACCCACCTTTCTCCCGAACAGCCCGGTGCAGGGGAAGAACACAGCAGTGAAGCCGTCCGCACGTAACACCGGAACCGCATTCGTCCACTGGCTCAGCCGGCCGTCATCGAAGGTGATCACAAACGGATGCGGTGGTAACGGCAGCCCGTAGAGCAGCGCATCGGCAAGGTGCTGCAGTGAGATCGCGTTTGCACGGATGCTCGACAGGAACGCCATCTGGGCGTCGAATGCGCTCGGCAGCGTCGTAGGTCCGAGCTCGAGACGCCAGCCATACGTCGACGGCTCGATCGAACGCGGCGGGATCTGATCGACGAGGTGATACATCAGGATTGGCACGTCGAGCTTCACCGCCGGGATCGATTCCGGAAGGATGATGGGCGCATCGATCAACTCCGGGCCTTCGCCCAGGAGGTCGGTGGCGCCGGACATCGGGACGGTGGAGACCTGCAGCGGGGTCATCGCAAACAGCGCCGCAACACCGGCGGGGCGAAGTACCCTGGGAGCGGCGAAGACGACGACGACTGGGAATTGCCAGACGTTGTCGACGTGGGTCGTCGGATCCTCCGGTGGAGTCCACGTCGATTCAAAGGTCGGATCGCCGATTGATACTCGCTCGACCGCCGCGTGGGCGAACTTCCTTGCGAGCATCGCCGTACGCGCGGCAGCCGATGGCCACAGCGCCTGGGCCTGCGGTGCGAGCTCACTCCACTGCACCGCGTAATCGCGAGCGACGAACTGATCCTCGAACGTTCTGGCGAGCGCGATCACCTGAGGTGGGGCGACGAGGAGCCGGACCGGCGTGATGCGACTGGACGGACTGGGTCGAGGCGATCGCGGTGGAGCGCTGCAACCACTCGCGGCCAGGATGACGAAGCAGCCGAGCGCGCACGCGATGGCACGTCCTTTCACAGACATATTCAACGTCATCGGCACGCACCGTGAGCCGCCCATCGTAAAAGGGAGCAGCGGAATCGATGCGCTCTCTACAATGCGGCGGGCATGCTCGATCGGCGCGTGATTCGCGATCTCGAGGGTCAGGTCTCTCCCTCCCACGTCTACACGCGCCCGGCGGATCTCGCCGCCTACGCGTATGACGCGTGGGGTGCCTCCGGGGAGCGCCACCTGCCCGACGCGGTCGTGTTCCCACGGACCACCGAGGAGGTCGCGGGCGTCGTGAGCGTCTGCGCCGTCCATCGCGTCCCGATCGTCCCCCGCGGAGCCGGCACCGGCTACGCGGCTGGCGCCTCGCCGTCACACGGCGGCGTCATCCTGAGCCTCGCCCGCCTCAACCGCGTCCTCGGCCTCGAATCCGAGGCGATGCGAATCCACGCGCAGGCCGGTGCGATCACGGCCGGCATCCATGCCCAGGCAGCCGCCGCGGGCCTGTACTACCCGCCGGACCCGGGCTCGTCGTCCACCTGCACGATCGGTGGCAACGTCGCCTGCAACGCGGCAGGCCCGCACACGCTCCGATACGGCGTCACGGCAGATTTCGTTACCGGCCTCACGGCGGTCCTCTCTGACGGGCGAATCGTCCGCATCGGCGAAGGCGGCGACACATCGGCATCCGGGATGCTCGCGCTCCTGGTCGGCTCGGAAGGAACGCTTGGCGTCATCACCGAGGTGCTCCTGCGCCTCATCCCCGCCCCGAAGACACGTTCGACGCTCGCCGCAACGTTCACGGGCATGGAACGAGCGGCTGCCGCTGTCGCGGAGATCAGTGAGGCGGGCATCGTTCCTGCCGCGCTGGAGTTCCTTGACGCCGGCGCGCTCGAGGCGGTTCGCAAAGCAGGCGGTGGCGACATCGGCGGCGACAGCGCAGCGCTGCTCATCGTCGAGCTCGAGGGCGATCGCCGCGGTCGGTGCGGACACCGAGGCTGCGTGCACCGCGATCACTCGAGCCGGCGCGTCACAGCTCCAGCGGGCGACCGAGCCGGGCCAGGCCAAGCGCCTCTGGGCGGCGCGCAAGGCGGTCAGCGCTGCGGTTGCGACGGTGCAGATCGGCAAGGTGAACGAGGACGTTGTGGTCCCGCGCGACCGGGTCGCCGAGCTTGTAGCGCACACGCACGAGCTCGGCATCAAGCACGAGCTTCATGTCGTGAACTTCGGCCATCTCGGCGATGGCAATGTCCACGCGACTTTCCTCATCGATCCACGCATCGAGGGGGAACGTGCCCGTGCCGACGCTGCAGCGGGCGAACTGTTCGAGACCGTTCTGCACATGGGTGGGTCGCTCTCCGGCGAGCACGGCGTCGGCGCCGCCAAGGTCGAGTACGTCGAGCGGCAGCTCGGCCCTGGGACGGTGGCCCTAATGCGCAGGATCAAGACCGCGCTCGATCCGCACTGGGTGCTCAACCCCGGCAAGAAAGTCCCGGAACCTCAGTCCTCGGCGTCGAGCACTGCCAGCAACGAAGCGGCGTAATCCGTCTCGTCGATCCGCCGGGCCAGCTCGCGCCCGTCGTCGACGGGCAGCTCCATGGAAGCGTCGTACACGAAGCTGTACACGTTGGTGAGGGTCCAGTCGCCGAATCCGAGGGACGCGAGCGCGTCCGGCAGCCGCGGCTCGTTCCGGTCGGCGTCGAAGGTGTCGGTTGCCGCTTTGTAGAGCGAGCTGAGATTGCGGTATTCCGTCTCGTACTCCTCGATCAGCGCCGGGTCGGCCTCCTCCTCGCGCAGCCGAGCGAGTGTCCGGCGCAACGACTGGATCTCCAGCTGGTACTCGTCCACCCTCTCACGAGTTTAGAGGACCCGTCCGGGCACACACGAGCGGATCGCTACGGGTGCTGGGGAGGGCCCTCATTCGGATACATCCGCGAGAAGCGCCGCCGCTCGATCGTGAAGAACGCCACGGCGGTGATGCCCATGAGCAAGATGGCGATGAAGATACCGAGCCCGAGCAAACCGCCCGGCACGTTCTTCAGGAAGCCGGTGTCGGTGTCGCCTGTGAGGTTCGGTGTGCTGACCGCGCACACCGAGTAGGTCAGAAACTTCGCGTAGACGCCGTTGATGAAGTCGGTCCGGTACTCGCTGCTGTCGACGAGCGTCTGCGCCACAGCAGCCTGCCAGGTCATGTCATGCGGGGGCGGAAGGCCCAGGAACACGTCTTCCTGACTCGTGATGGCGGGCCGCAGGAGCAACGACTGGATGGCGCGGACCAGGAACCTCGAATCGGTCCCGCCGGCGTCGGCGTAGAACTCCGGGGTCGAAGCGATCTGCTCGATGAGCAGCTCGTCTGGAGTTTGGAGCGACCTGCCGCTCTGCAGAATCCCCTGGCCGGCATCCAGTTCGGTCGGCAGCGGTGCCCTGAGGAGGAGTTGCTGATAGTCGAGTGACACGACGAGGTCCTGGTACGCCAGGGAGCTCACGATCGCCTTGGCAAAGGTCTGGTGTCCACTCAGGTCGTTGGTGTACTCGGCGAGAGCCGCCGAAACCTCGGCGTCAGTCGCGGCCCTGCCGAGCAAATCCTGGTAGACGCCTTTGATCAGCCCCGTCTGCGAGCTCCCGTGGTCCTGGTAGTACTGCGGGCTGCTCAGCACCCCCGCGATGATGTCCTCCTCGGTCTGGCCGCCCTCGAAGGAGCTGAGCGTGTTGGCCAGCTCGGCGCTGGTCGGGACGCCGATGCTGCTAGTGCACTCCAGGGCCATGAGTTCCTTGCACGTCGGGTGCAGGTAGTTGGCGAAGAATGAGGTCACCTCGTCGGTGCGGAACTCGGATCCACCGACCAGGCCGGCCGCCACAGTCTTTCTGGCCGCTGCGCTCGAGTCGGCATTGGCCACGTTGGTTCCCGCCTGGATCTGCGCCATGAGCGAGGCATCGGCGGTGAGCTCGGCCGGCGTCGGAGCCCGGTTGAGCAAGTCCTCATAAAGGGCGGTCATGAACTTCGCTGCCGAGGCGCCGACCAGCGTGTAGTACGGGCCGGAACCGGCGATGGTCGCGACCATGGAATTGCCGGAAATGCCCTTTGTCCCCGGACCGGCCAGCTGGTTGACCCAGGATGCCAGCTCCGCGCTGTCCGGATAGCGCTTGAGGAGCGCGTGGTACACCTGATCGACGCGAATCGCTCGGGCTTCAGGGCTGAGCACGACGTCCTCGACGAGCTGGTTCCGGCCGGCCTCTCCGCTGCCTTCGATCGTGGGGAGCGCGGTTGCGATCTCGATGGGGGTCGGGTCGTGCCGGAGCACGTCATCGTAAAGACGGTTGATGAAGCCGAGGGTGTTGTTGCCGGCGTCGTTGTAGTACTCGGAGGATGAGAGCAGCGATATCTCGAGGGCTGTCGGGTCGGTTCCGGCGAGCTCGGTGACGTCGGCCTGCAGCTCGGTGGACGTGGGGGCGCGACCGATGCCTGCCGAGCAGTCTGCCCCGCCCTGCGGCGTGCCGCCGCCCGATCCGCCACCACCGCCACCGATCACGAAGGGCGTGGGTGTGGGCAACGGGGTCGGAGTGGGAGTCGGCTTGGGGGTGACCGTGGGGATCGGGGTGATGGTCTGGATCGGGGTTGGAGCTCGGCTTCCGGGTGGGTGTCGGTGTCGGGCGGGGTGTCGGGGTTCGCGTCGGTATGGGGGTTGGAGTCGGGATCGGGTTCGTGACGAAGAAGGGCGCGGATGCGACGTCCCCGCTATTTGCAACCGCCGTCTGGGTGGTCATGTCGAAAAGTGACCCTGTCGGCGAGTGTTCGTCACCGCTCGATAAGTCCTGGGGGACAGTTGCAGTGACGTTGGCGCTGCAGGTGCCTGCTGGAACGGTCGCGGAGCCAACCACCTCGGTTGGATCTCCGTTATCCCAGTCGTTGATAATCACCTGAAGGCTGTCGCCAGCGGCGGGGCAACTAATCGCGTCCCATTCGTAGGAGTACGAGATAGGGGTCCCGATTCCCCCAGAGGTCGGCCCGTTGAGGGTCAAAGTTGGGGTCGCGCCGGCAGCGGCGGGGCGTGTCATCAGCGTCGGTACCGCAACCGCGCCCACCAACGCCAGAACCACAACTCCTGCCGCTCTTCGCATACGCCTCACTCTAGTCCCGCCTTCCGTTTCCCCCGTGCCACGCGACAGGAAAGGTTCAGCCAGTCCTCACGTTCACGAGGTTCCCGACCAGGTGACCCACGCCGAAGGCCACTCCGGCCGCCACCGTCGCAAAGGCGAGCTGGCGCAGCGCCGAGCGAACCCGCGAGCGGCCGGTGAAGATCGCGACGGTCCAGCCGACGGCGAGCACCGAGACGGCGCCGAGGCCGATCGAAAGCAGCGCGGCGGTGGTCCCGCTCACGAAGAACCACGGGAAGAGTGGAATGACCGCGCCGATGCAGAACATGACGAACGAGGACACGGCCGCCTGCCAGGGATTCCCCGTCTTGCCGGGTCGCAGGCCGAGCTCTTCGCGCGCGTGGACCTCGAGAGCGATCTCGGGGTTGCGCATGATCGCCTCCGCAATCCGCCGGGCGTCGTCCGGCTCGACACCACGGAGCCGGTAGACGGCGGCGAGCTCGCGGGTCTCGTCCTCGGGATGGCGCTCCAGCTCGCGCCGCTCGATCTCGAGCTCGCGCTGGAGGAGCTCCGACTGCGCGGCCATCGACACATACTCGCCGGCCGCCATGGAGAACGCCCCGGCGACCAGCCCCGCCAGCCCGGCCAGCAGGACGACCGAGGGAACGGGGTTTGCACCTGCCACGCCGAGGATCAACGAGATGTTGGTGAGGAGGCCGTCGCTGATGCCAAAGACCGCGGCGCGGGCGGCGCCACCCTGGAGGTCGCGGTGGTGCGACTTCTCGTGGGGCAGATGATGACCGCCCGCTTCACCGACCGGGGTAACCGTCTGGGCCATGGAGAAAGTATGCCGACGTTTTCGGATCCCCGCCCTGTCAGCGTCGGAGCAGGGTCGAGTTAGAAGAAGACGTGATGCAGCGCGATCGTGGGGATGGCGAGGATCGCGATGATGTTCATCACCTTGATCATCGGGTTGATCGCGGGGCCGGCGGTGTCCTTGTAAGGATCGCCGACGGTGTCACCCGTGACGGCCGCGGCGTGCGCGTCCGAGCCCTTGCCACCGAAGTTGCCTTCTTCGATGTATTTCTTGGCGTTATCCCATGCTCCACCACCGGTGGTCATCTGGAGTGCGACGAAGAGGCCGACCACGATGGTTCCGAGGAGCATCGCCCCGAGCGCCTGGGCACCGAGCAGGAAGCCGACGATCAGTGGTGCGATCACAGGGAGGATGCCCGGGATGATCATCTCGCGCTGAGCGGCGGCGGTCACCAGCGCAACGCACTTGCCGTACTCCGGTTTTGCGGTGCCCTCCATGATTCCAGGGATCTCACGGAACTGGCGTCGGACCTCGATAACCACCTCTCCCGCGGCGCGGCCGACGGCCAGCATCGCGAGCGATCCGAAGAGGAACGGCATGATTCCGCCAAGCAGCAATCCGGCGATGACCGGCGGGGCGGTGAGGTCAAACGTGACCGAAGGCAACCCTGCGCCGTGCAGCGTGTTGTTGAGGATGTCCGTGTAGCTCGCGAAGAGCACCAGTGCGGCGAGCCCGGCGGAGCCGATCGCATATCCCTTGGTGACCGCCTTGGTCGTATTCCCGACGGCGTCGAGTGGATCGGTGACCTGGCGCACGCTCTCCGGGAGGTCCGCCATCTCGGCGATGCCGCCGGCGTTGTCGGTGATCGGCCCGTACGAGTCGATGGCCACCACGATCCCGGTCATGCTCAGCAACGCCGTCGCGGCGATGCCGATGCCGTACAGGCCGCCCAACGCGGCAGAGGCGAGGATCCCGATCGCGATGATCAGCACTGGGATTGCCGTCCCCTCCATGCCGATAGCGAGCCCCGCGATGATGTTGGTGGCGTGGCCCGTCTGTGAGGCGCGGGCGATGGTGCGAACGGGCCAGAACTGCGCGCCGGTGAAGAATTCTGTGACCGCCACGATCAGCACGGTGATGACGATGCCGATCACCGCACACCAGAAGAGGTTGAACACCGGGTGGTCAAAGTGGCTGAGATAACCGCCGTTGTTGAGCAATATGGTGATCAGCAGGAAGCCGGCGAGCGCCACGATCGCCGAGACGATCAGGCCGCGATACAGCGCGCCCATGATCCATGAGCCGCGACCCATCCGCACGAAGAAGGTGCCGATGATCGAGGCCACGATGCTCACCGCACCGAGCATCAACGGATAGAAGACGAAGACCAGGTCGGGCTTTCCGCCGACCTTGTAGAGGAGGCTGCCGAGCAGCATGGTGGCAACCGCCGTGACCGCGTAGGTCTCGAACAGGTCCGCTGCCATGCCGGCGCAGTCACCGACGTTGTCACCGACGTTGTCAGCGATGACAGCGGGGTTGCGCGGGTCGTCTTCAGGGATGCCCGCCTCGAGCTTGCCAACGAGGTCGGCGCCGACGTCCGCCGCCTTGGTGTAGATGCCACCGCCGAGACGGGCGAAGACGGAGATCAGCGACGCGCCAAAGGCAAAACCGACGAGCGCGTTGAAGTCCTGAAAGAGCCCGTAGGCAAGCGCGACACCGATCAAGCCGAAACCGACGACGAAGAAACCGGTGACCGCCCCGCCTCTGAACGCCAGCTGGAGCGCGGGATTGATCCCGCCGCGCGCTGCCTCGGCGGTGCGCAGATTCGACCGCACCGAGATGTTCATGCCGACGTACCCGGCGGCCCCGCTGAGCACCGCGCCGATCAGAAAGAGGACGCCGGTCTTCCATCCGAGCGTGAACGTGAGGAACAGGAAGATGATGGCGCCGATCCCGGCGATGATCGTGTACTGGCGGTTGAGATAGGCCTGGGCGCCTTCCTGGATCGCCTTGGCGATCTCCTTCATCCGGTCGTTGCCCTCCGGCTGCCGGAGCACCCAGAAGATGAGATAAACAGCGAAGAGGAGAGCGAGCACCCCTGCCGCACCAATGGGCAGCAGGACGGCGCGGTCAAGGGTCGGCATGCGCAGAGGTCTCCTCAGGACAGTGATTACGTGCCCGGGCGGCTGTCATTCGCGCCACCCCGGGGCCGCCGCATTGTACCCGGCCGGTCCACCCGCACACCAACGCCTATGCTGAAGTGGTGCCGAATGCCACCGGCCTGACCGCCATCGTGACGGTCGGCGACGAGATCCTCAGCGGGCACACGCAGGACACCAACTCGAGCCTGCTGGCGCGTGCGGCGTTCGCCGCGGGCCGCCCCGTCACCCACATCGAGGTGGTCGCCGATCAGCCCGCGGCGATCATCGCTGCAATCCGGCGAGCGATCGACGACCCCGACATCACCAGGATTGCGGTGTGCGGCGGGATCGGGCCGACCCCCGACGACCGCACCTTCCAGGCCGTGGCCGACGCCCTGGAACGCCCGATCGAGTTGAACCCGATTGCCTACGCCAACATCGAGGCACTCGCGCAGCGCATGCACGCCGCCGGCTGGATCGACAAGCCCGTGGTGTCCGAGGCCAACCGGCGCTGCGCCATGGTCCCCGCCGGCGCGACGGTGCTGCTCAACCGCCGCGGGATGGCGCCCCCACTGGCAATCGAGATCGGCGATGACCGCTGGCTGTTCGTGCTCCCGGGAATCCCGCGGGAATTCAGCACGATCGTCGAAGAGGAGTTGATCCCCAAGTATTTCGGCGGCGGGACAGCTCCGATCGTGCGCGAGGTGCGCTACCGATCCGTGCCCGAGTCGGAGATGTCCGAACCCATGCTCGTGCTCGAAGCGGAATTCCCCGACGTGACGGTCGGTTCATATCCGCAGGTCGAGCGCCGAGAGCTCGTCATCCGCCTGCGCGGACGCGAAGCAGAACGCGTGGATGCCGCAGTGGCCCGGCTGCGCTCATTGCGCAGCGACGGCTAGGAACGAACGCAGCGGGTTTACCCCGCTGAGATCAGACCTTCTGCAGGTTGCGCGCGCGCGGTCCCTTGGGCAAGTCGACGATGTCGAACGTCACCTGCTCGCCTTCCTGGAGGGCGTCGAAGTCGACAGTGGTCAGCTCGGTGCGATGAAAGAACACCTCGTTGCCATCGTCCGCGCGAACAAAACCAAATCCACGGTCGGGAATAATCTTCTTGATTCTTCCAGCGGTCACAGCATGTCCTCCAGGACTCTCGCCGACACGGACGCCCACCGCGTTCACGACCACTATGGGAGCGTCCCCTGTCAGCAACGGGAACCCGCAAAAGACCGCGATGGAAGCACCGAAGGATGACGATTGCGCGCCGTTCCGGTGCTCATCGCAGCATAGCAGGGTATTCGCTCGAGCCGCGCTCCCAGGCCGCACGGAGCTCATGCAGGCTCTCTGGAAGATTCGCGTAGTAGTCCTCGACATCGAGGTGCTCGGGCCATGGATTCGGGGCCGACCGTTCGCGCTCGCGACGTGCCTCCTCGAGCCACACGCCGCCGAATGCTGTCTCCGCGCCCGACGCGTCCACAACACCGGCGTCGCGCAGCGCAACAGCGCGATCGAACGGCGGCACCTGGGCCGCGCGTGGACCGGGACTGCTCCACATCCCCGCCATCAGCCCCGTACAACCACAATCCACCAGCGCGTCGACGGCACCGGCGACGTAGCGTCGCGTCTGCGCATCCTCATCGCCCGTCTCCGCGTCGTCGTCGACAGACGGCGTCGCGTCGCCGGCGTGCAGGTGTGCAACCAGTGGCGCGGAGTCGCCGAGCGACTCTGCCAGCTGGGCGAGAAACGTTGCCGCGGCCGGTTCCAGCACGCCGCCCACCAGAGCCAACGCATGTGCGCTGAGGTCGATGCCGAGCACATCGACCATGCTTGCGATCAGCGCCGGCCGCACTGCGCGTGCAATCACGATGTCGTCCGCGCTCAACGACATCATGCAGCGTTGCTCGTATGCATGGATGCGTTCGCTCACCAACGCGGTCCAGGCGCGCAGATGCTCGATGCGCTGCGGTCGCAGGCCTCCCGCCGGATCATGTCCGATGTCCCACATCGCGATCGCCGGATGCCCTGCGAATGCGCCGAGCATCTCGTCGATCCAGCGTGAGCACACCTCGAGCATGAGTTGGTCCGTGTACACATAGCGCGGGCCGCCGGGTTGGGTCACGGCATCGGTGACGGCGCGAACACCGCGCCGGCGTGCCCCGACGTCGATCGCGTAGGTCGGGAGCATGACGCACCCGCCGAGCGTCTGTATGAACAGCACGGGAATCACCTGCAGCGACAGGTCCTCGGCAACGTTCAGGAAGTGTTCGAAGTTGCGCTGGCGCGCCGGCTCCACGCGTGACGGCGTGGGCATGAACGCGTCCCACAGCAGGTGTGTCCGCACGGTGCCGTGACCACGTGACTTGATGGCCCGCAGCTCGGCCTCTGTGCGCACAGTGTCGTATTCGTGCCAGATGTACGGACCCACCTCGCGTGACCAGTACGTCACGCCGATGTCGACCGGTTGACGGGTCGCGCTCACATCGCTCGTGTCAGTAGACGAAGAGGTCGATGCCTCCTGCAACCGTGATGACCTGGCCCGTGATGTACCGCGCTTCCGGTGATGCAAGGAACACGACGGTGTTGGCGATGTCGTCGGGCTCGCCTGCGCTGCGCATCGCGGTGCGCAGCACCATGCGATCGTTCATCTTGGCATCGCCCATCTGCCACGCCTCGGTGCCGATGATGCCGGGCGCGATGATGTTCGCGGTGATGCCGAAGCGCGCGCCCTCGAGCGCCATGGATTTGCCGAGCCCGATCACCGACGCCTTGGTCGCGGCGTACGAGGCCTGCCCGAAACCACCGAGCGTGCCCGCGACCGACGACATGTAGATGACGCGGCCCCATCCCTGCTCGCGCATGTACGGCCACGCGGCCTTGGTGCAGTTGAACGCGCCACTGAGGTTCACACGAATATCGCGATCCCAGAGCTCGTCGTTCTGATGCTCGATCTGCGCGATGTGATCGAGAGTCCCGGCGTTGTTGACCAGGATGTCGATGGACCCGAATTCCTTCTTGATGGTGGCGAACACCTCGCGAATCTGCTCACGGTTGGTCACGTCCATCTTCATCGCCGCGGAACGGCGGCCCATCTGCCGGATCTCGTCGCTGGTCTTCTCCGCATAGACCACGTGCTGCGACGTGAAGAGCTGAGCGAGGGCCGAGTGGGCTTCTTCAGCGGTGTGCTCGAGGTCGGGGTCCGATTCGATGAGGATGTCGGTCACGACGACGTCCGCACCGGCGCGCGCGAGCGCGAGGCAGTCTGCCCTACCCAGGCCGCGTGATCCGCCCGTGACGACTGCGACCTTACCGGTCAACTCGAACATGCAACGCTCCTGACGAGGCTGGTGATGCCGCGATCGGAGAGCTTAGCGCTCGGTCCTCAGAACAGGCTCATGACAGAGCGGTGTCGCTCGGTCCATGGCGGCGCAGGCCCACCTACCCTCGGAGGAGTGTTGCCGCAACCGCCTCCTTTGGATGGCCCGCCGCCGCCGGCACCGCCGCCTGTCTCCCCCGGCGCGCCTCCCGCGTGGGGATGGTCCATGCCGTCCGCGCCGGCGACACCCAATCGCGGATGGGGTCCTGCATTGGCGATCGCGCTGGTGGTCTCGCTGATCGGGCTGACCGCCGTCGGCTCGTTGCTGATCGCGCATGTGATCGGCAACGCGCTGCCCAACCACGCCCTCTTGAACATCCCGAATGTCCGTCCGGCGGCATCGAGTCCGGGACCGCTCCGGTCTGGCGAGTTGTCGCCACCCAGCGATACCAGCGTGGCCTCGCTCCTCGCGGTCCTGAGCGCGACCCCTCAGACGCCGGGCGTGACCATTGACCAACCACTCGCGATGCGCATCGTCGACTCGATGTGGCCGGTCCGCGAGCAGGCGCTCGACACAGACGACGCCACCCCGCTCGCCGGCTTCGAGACCGGCAGCGCGCTGCAAGGAGATACGGCTGATCTCCTGGCGCGGGCGTGCGGATGCAACGACTACACGCCCCGTGCAATAGCGACCCATGACCTCTTCATCCCCAGGCAAACGGCGTACCCGGCATGGTTCATCGCCGAGTTGACCACCGGTCCGGTCGACCTCACGTCGTCGGATGTCTCACTCATGGTGTTCACGCGAGCGTCCGCGGCGGCGCACTGGATGCTGTCGCTCGAGACCGGGTACTCCATCGCAGCGCCCACAGCCTGGGTGTACGCAACGCCCGAGACGATGACGAGCGGCTTCGACCTCCCCAGCCCCACGCACAACGAATTGCCAGGGGATCTCGCCGCCTATTACCAGCACTGGGCCACTGACGGCACCGCGCCGACCAGCCCATTTGCGCCTGGGGTCTTCACATCGTCGGTGGGCCAGACCCAGGTCGCCACGGACAAGACGTACGCATCGGAAGGGCAGGTGCACCGCGTCACCTACTCGGTCGATCTGGCCGCGGACGGGGTCTGGTCGGCGTCGGCGAACAACGACCGGGATCAGCCGTCGTACGGGTGGACCCTGACCTGTGGCACCGAACACTACGTGTCGGTGACCACCCTCGCCAAGGGCGCGACCCCCATCGTTCAGCCGGCTGATGTCTCTGCCTGGGGCTCGACGCTGCCACCCGGCCAGTACACGTCGGTCACCCAGTGGGGGTTGCACGAGAGCTGCTTCATGGACGACCCGTATGGCACCCCGTACATCGTGCTGGGACACCAGGGCGGCGTGACCAGATCCACCGGCGTTCCCGCCGTCACGGGCTGATCAGTCAGAGCTCAGCTGGCAGCCGCGACCGGTATCGAGTCAGCATCGGTCACCACCCGCGGACGGGCGGCCGTAGCAGTGCGCTCACCGAGGACGTAGCGGCTGATCACCAGGCGCTGGATCTCGGCGGTGCCTTCCCAGATCTGGTAGATCTTGGCGTCGCGCATGAAGCGTTCGACCGGGTAATCCTTGATGTACCCGTAGCCCCCGAGGATCTGGACCGCGTCGACGGTGACGCGCATCGCCATGTCGCCGGCGAACAGCTTCGCCATCGATCCCTCGCCGCGTGCGAGCGGGATGCCGTTCATCACCATCCACCCGGCGCGCCACGTCAGCAGGCGCGCGGCGTCGATCTCGGTGGCCATGTCGGCGAGCTTGAAAGCGATCGCCTCGTGCCTCGCGATCGGCTTGCCAAAGGCAACACGCTGCAGCGAATAGTCGCGTGCGAACTCGAACGCGGCACGCGCGATGCCGAGCGCCCCGGCCGCGACCATCGGCCGCGTCGCCTCGAGCATGATCATGGCGCCGACGCGTCCGGGTCCCGTCTCCTCACCGCTCTCGTTGTAGCCGAGGCGCTGGTTGTCCGGGATGTAGCAGTCCTCGAAGATGACCTGCGCCGTGTGCGACGCCCGCACGCCGAGCTTTCGCTCCTTACGCCCCTGGCGCATGCCCGGGGTGCCTTTCTCGATGACGAAGGCGGCCACACCGGCGGGGCCAATCGATTTGTCGGTGGTGGCGAAGGCCACCTGGATATCGGCGATGCCGCCGTTGGTGCAGAACTGCTTGGTGCCGTTGAGCACGTAGCCGCCGTCCACCTTGGTCGCGGTGGTTTCGAGCGCCAGCGAGTCCGACCCGCTGTTCGGCTCGGTGAGGCCCATCGCGGCGATCTTCAGCTCGGGCGCGGTGAGCATGCCGATGTACTTCTGCTTCTGCTCCTCGGTACCCATCGACAGGATCGCTGTGCCACCGAGGCCACTCGCGTTGATGGATGTGGCGATCCCCGCGTCACCCCAGGACATCTCCTCCTCACGGATGAGGTTGGTGACCAGGTCGATACCGCCGCCGCCGTATTGCTCCGGAAAGCTGGCGGTTGAGTCGAGACCGAGCGCGTGGGCTTTGCGCATCACGTCCCAGGGGGTCTCCTCGGCCTCGTCGTAGCGCTCGGCGACCGGGCGCATCTCCTTCTCCGCGAACTCGTGCGCGAGCGCGCGGATCTCCTCCTGTTCGCGGCTGAGCGAGAAATCGAGTCCCATGGTGCTGGTCCCCCTAGCGTGAGAGCCGGACGGTTGCCCGGCCATTGGTCAAAACGCGGTCGCCGCGGTCCGACGCCGCCCCCACCTCGAGAGTGGCGACGCCTGAATCGTCGACGCTGACGACGGTTCCCGTGCAGATGATCGTGTCGCCGGGAAGCAACGGCTTGCTGAACCGGCAGGAGAGGCTGAGGAGGTTGGCGTTGCCGCCCGCCCAGGACGCGATTGCCTCGGCGAGGATCCCCATCTCGAGGAGGCCGTGCGCGATCGTGCCGGGCAGCCCCACCGATCGCGCGAACCCGGCATCGAGGTGGATCGGGTTGTGGTCACCCGACGCGTCGGCGTAAGCGTTGATCTGCTCCTGGGTCACGCGTCTCGAGAATGGCGTGACGCTGTCGCCGACTGCCACTTCGGAGGCGGCCGGCGCGGTCATGCCGCAGCTCGAACGATCATGAGCGAGATCGCGCGGCAGACCACCGCGTTGTCCGCGGGGCGGGTGGCTTCCATCGCGAGGCGCACGAATGTCATCCCGCGCTTGGTGTCGACACTTGTGATCTCTGCCGTCGCGTCGATGACATCGCCCGGATGGACGGGCTCGGGCCACTCGAAGGACTGCTCGCCATGGATCAGTCCGGCGAGGTCGATGCCCACCTCCGCATCGCTGAAGAGTTGCGCAAGCGTCGGTCCGAGGCAGTAGACCGCAGCGAAGGTCGGAGGGACCGAATCGAGCTCCCGAACCTCGTGCTCGCCGGCGATCGCTCGCGCGGTCGCCAGCGCTGCTTCGGGCGCGATGCGCTGACCGGGCGCCGTGTAGCGGCGGCCGACGTGGCTTTGATCAGGCACCGGTCCCAAGTCTCCTCAGCACGCCGAACACTCCAGTCGCACCGTTCGGTTCAGAAATTGACATCCGTATCAACTATCTCCGTGGCGAACGATACACCCGGATCTGGGCATCGTCAAAGCATCTCGATCCGCTCCGGGCGAATCTCCCCGACGTCGCGCCCAGCCCAGTTGCGCAGCGCGACGCGCCCGAAACTCCCGAGCCGGGCCGGAACATCTGCCCCCATGGCGCCGAGTTGCTGAAGGACGGCGATGGCGACCACGGGCATCGCCTCACCGCCGCCTGATTCGAGCTTGATCGCGATCCCCGGGCCTCCGGGGCGCACCACCGCTGCCCACACGCCGGCGCCGCCGATCTTGGCTGTGAGATGCGTTCCGGAGACCTCAAGCAACGCCGTGTCGAAGCGTCCCGTCCCTGCCACCAAAAAGGGATGGGCAGCCATTGCGTCCTGCGCGCGCCTGAAGGCGGGGTCTTCAGCTCCCGCGGCGAAGCCTCGCGCGATCGCCGCCAGGGCGACGCCATACGTGGTGAGCCCGCATCCGTCGATCCCGCGAGATGCGGTGTCGAGATCGACTCCCAGTATCTCCTGGAGCGCTGCGCTCACCGACTGCTGGCATGGGTGGGTGAGTTCCATGTAGCCGTCGAGCGGCCATCCCATGACCGCGCAGGTGGCAAGCATCGCGGCGTGCTTGCCCGAGCAGTTGTTGTGGATGGGGAGCGGGGAGCCGCCCGACGCAAGCAGGCGCCGAGCCGTCGCCTCGTCAGACGGCATTTGCGGCCCGCAGCCGAGCGCCGCCTCGGGGACACCGGCCTTCGCCAGCAGTCCTCGCACCGTCGCAACGTGTTCGTCCTCACCTTGATGCGAGGCACACGCGACCGCGATCTCGGAATCCGTCGCCTCGAGACCGTCAGCCGCGAGACGCAGGAAAGGCAACGCCTGGATGGGCTTCACACAGCTGCGTAGCGTGGTCTCCGAGTCAGGCGATCCCACGGATCGCAGCAGTGCGCCAGAAGCATCGACCACGGCGACGTGGCCGCGAATCCGGGCCTCGACAACGGTGCCTCGCCACACGGTCGCCAGCAGCGGAGGCACGACATCGCTCACGGGGCTCACTTTGACGGCGCCAAGCCGGTTTTGGTACGGTCGCCCGCGATCACCGGGGAAGAGGGCACATTGCCCCGGCCATTCCGTGTAACTGCAGAATCGAGGGGAGCAACGATCGCGACCCACGTTCATCGGTTGGTGCGGCACCTCTGGGTAATCGCCACGGCGGCGGTGCTCGTCGTGCTCGTCGCTCGACCGCCCCAGGTTCCCGGGGCACCTGTTCTTCGCAACCTCGCGGCGATTCAGATCAATGCCGTTGTGGAGAGCGCGACCGCAGTGACGGCGTTCGCCTCGCAGCCCGTCAAGACGGTCGTCGTCCAGCCCGGGCAGACCGTGACATCACTGGCCGTCGCCTACCACGTTCCCGCCGCCACGATTCAGTGGGGCAATCGGCTCACCCCGTACGTCGCGCCCAAGGCAGGGTCGACTCTTCCTGATCCCCCCGGGTCCGGGCGCTCTCGTGGAAGTCCAGCCCGATGAGACGCCGACCGCCTTCGCCTCCCGTCTCCGCCTCGACCCGGCGGTGATCCTCGATTACAACGCGCTCCGCAACAACTCGCCGATGCCGGCCGGCTCCTACCTGCAGGTGCCGCTCGCGCGAGCCCCGGCGGGCGCGCTGATCTCGTCGTATTTCGTCGACGCGGACAACGGGATCCCGGCGGTGCCGCCCCAGACCCGGCTCCACGACGGCTTCCCCTACGGACAGTGCACGTACTACGTCGCCACCCGGCGTGCCGTCAACTGGGGAGGAAACGCCATCGCCTGGTGGCGGGCAGCCGATGGCAAGCGCCCCGAAGGGCATCTCCCCATCCAGGGTGCCATCGTGGTCTTCAACATCGGATGGGTCGGGCACGTCGCCTACGTCGAGAAGGTCAACCTCGACGGAACCTTCCTGATCTCCGAGATGAACTACCACGCCGGCGGCGGCGGATGGGGCCGAGTTGACTACCGCACCATCTCCGATTCCGACCCCTCGATTGTGGGATTTATCTACTGAGCGCTTAGGGTCCGCCTCGTGGTTGGGCGCCAGGGGACGGGCGGCACCGTGCTCAGCCTTGTCCGCTCCCTCGGTCGCGCAACCCTATTGTCGCGCTCGCTCGGTCGCTCCCAAATTCGCTGGGTGCCGCCCATCCCCTGTCGCCGTACACTCCTTGTGCCGCTTGCCCTTGGTGAATCCCGCGGTGCGACGCGTCGATGCGACGGCGCGGGTGGCACCGGGATCGTGACAAGAGTGTGATCTGGAGACGCGCAGCGGGTGGGATCCTGATCCTGTGACGCGCCGGGGAGGGACCACGGGGAACAGTGAGCACAGTGCTTCCTGCTCCGCGAACCACCCTTCCCCGCCGAAAATGTCATGAGCGATCAGCCCCGCGACACGAGCTTGTGCAGAATCTGCGGTCGCACCACCGGTCGTCAGCCAGTGCCGTTGTGTGATGCGTGCAGCCATCCCCGTTCAGCCGAGGAGTACTGGACCGTGAAGGCGATTGTTGAGGGATTGCCCGAAGCACCGCCGCCACCGGCGCCGAGCTACGTACCGCTCATGTACGTCATCGATGGTCACACGGTGAACATCCTCGACGGTTGCAACTGTCAGCGATGGTTCCACGGGGAACGGTGTCGCCACTACGAGGCGGCGATGGAAAGGCATAGGAGTACCACCGCGCGCGACAGAACCGACTAAGCAGATACTCGGGTGCGGATGGAAGTGCCCGCGAAGAACTACGGCACAGAGCGTGTAGGGCGAGAGGGGACGGGGGGCACCCGGCGAATTTGACCGCTCCCGAGAGAGCGCGACAATCTGCTTGCGCGAAGGAGGGAGCGGGCAAGCTGAGCACGGTGCCGCCCGTCCCCTCCCGCCAAACCACTCAGCGATGCGCCTGCGAAGCGCCCCTACCCCGAGAACCGATACCCGATGCCCGGCACCGAGTGGATGTATGTCGGCTTCTCAGCGTCCGGCTCGATTTTGCGGCGCAGCCGGTAGACGTGGGCGTCGACCGTCCGGGTCTCGATCTCGACCTCGTATCCCCAGACGCGCCTGAGGAGCTCGCCGCGACTCATGACCTGTCCCGGCCGTGATGCGAGCAGCGCAAGGAGGTTGAACTCGGTCAGCGTGAGCATCACTTCCTCACCATCGCGGAACACCTGACGGCGCCCGAGGTCGATAGTGAGTCCGGGAAACTCGAAGCGATCACGCGGCTGCTCCTGCGCGGAGATCTCACTGCGGCGTAGGTGCGCTCCGATGCGGGCCATCAGCTCGCGAACCTCGAAGGGTTTGGTGACGTAATCATCCGCACCGAGCTCGAGGCCGACGACGACATCAATGGTGTCGCTCTTCGCGGTGAGCATGATGATCGGCACGCGTGCGCCTTCGGCGCGGAGGCGCCGGCACACGTCAAGACCGCTCATTCCCGGGAGATTGACGTCGAGAATGATCAGGTCGGGGTTCTGCTCGCGAGCGAGATTGAGTCCCTCGACGCCGGTTGCCGCCTCGATGAGCGTGTGGTTCTGTGCGCTGGTCGCGAGGCGCACAACCTCACGGCTCGGCGGATCGTCCTCGACGATAAGAATGGTCTTTCCAGCCCCGCTCATCAGACAGGCACCTCTATGAATGTGGAGATGCGCTTCACGAAGTTGGCCACCTCAATTGGTTTGGTGATATAGCCGGAGCAACCGGCTGCGAGTGCTTCCTGTTCATTGCCCTTCATCGCGTTCGCGGTCAGCGCGACCACCGGAACGCCTGCCGTCTTGGGATCCGCCTTGAGCATACGGGTGAGAGTCAGCCCATCCATGCCAGGCAACTCCACGTCCATGAGCACGAGATCGTAGACCTTGGAGCGCACCTTGTGGAGCCCCTCCTCGCCGTCGACCGCGATGTCGACGTCGAAGCCGCTGCCGAGGAGGACCATCTTCGCCAGGTCGCGATTGCTGGCATTGTCCTCGACCAGCAGGATGCGATTGTGGCGATGTCCGTTGAGGACCTCAATTCCTGACAGAGGTAGCCTGAACGTGAAGACCGAGCCGCGGCCCGGATCGCTCTCGAGCGAAATGCTTCCGCCGTGCAGCTCGACGAGCCGGCGCGTGAGAGAGAGCCCGAGGCCCGTCCCCTCAACCTGTCGAGTGGTTGCGTGGTCGAGCTGATAGAACTCGTCGAAGATGCGCTTGTGGTGTTCGGCGGGAATCCCAACCCCGGTGTCACCGACATCGACGATCAGGTCGTCGCTATCGGCATGTGCCGAAACCCAGACCTTGCCGCCCTGCGGCGTGAACTTGATGGCGTTGCTCAGCAGGTTGTAGAGGACCTGCTTGAACTTGCTTTTGTCGGCGCGGATCTCGAGGTGCGTGGGAACGACGTCGATGCTCAGGTCGATATCGCGCCGCTCGCTCAGGGAGCGGATCACGTTGTGGACCTCTCGAATCGCGTCGTGCACACCGAAACGATCGTAGGCGAGCTCCATACGGCCTGCTTCGATCTTGCTCAGGTCGAGCACGTCATTGACGAGCTCGAGCAGGTGCTTCCCCGATGCGTGAATGTTCTGCAGGCATTCCTGCCGCTGCTGCGGGGTGAGGTCGACGAGGTTGTCCTTGAGGATTTCGCTGAATCCGAGGATGGCATTGAGTGGCGTACGCAGCTCGTGGCTCATGTTCGCCAGGAACTCGCTCTTGAGCCGGGAGATCTCGGCGATCTGCGCGTTGGCCACTTCGACCTCGCGCTTCTGGGTGGCGATTTCGCCGAGCTGCGCGCGCTGCGCCGTGTAGAGCCGTGCGTTGTCGATGCTGATCGCGGCCTGGCTCGCGATGATCCGCATCAGCGCCTGCTCGATGCTCGTGAACGGCTGCACCTCGCGCCGAGCGAGTGTGAGTGCGCCGACGAGGCGTTGCGGCGACTCGAGTGGCATCACCAGGCAGGAGCGCGGTGCATAGGCGAGACCGAGCGTCTTGAATCGCCGGTCCTTCGTGGCATCTGCGACAGAAACTAGCTTGCGGCGTTGTGCCGCCCATCCCACGATGCCCTCGCCGAGCTCGAATCGCGCGACCTGACCAAGGTTGTCGGTGAACGGGTATGTCGCGATGGCGGACAGGGCACGACCGTCCTCCTCGAGGAGAAAGACCGTGGCAGCATCGCAGTCGACGAGGTCGGCCGCGGCCTTGAGCATGAAGTCGATCGTCTCCTTCAGCTCCAGACTCGACGTGAAGAGGTTACCGACCTGGCCCAGAAGGTCGACAATGACCTTGTCGTCCATCGCAGATCCGAGTATACCTGCGAATTTCGGCGCCAGCGGACTGTCGGGCAATTGCAATCGTTCCAGTGCAGTGCTCATGACCGGCGCTTCTTCACCTCTTCGACGAGAGCAGGCAGCACTTTGAGGGCATCACCGACTACTCCGAGGTCTGCGAGTTTGAAGATCGGCGCGTTCTCGTCTCTATTGACCGCAACAATTGCTTTCGCGCCCTTCATTCCTACCGTGTGCTGCATCGCTCCGCTGATGCCGAATGCGAGATAAACAGCAGGCTTGACCGTCTTGCCGGTCTGGCCGACCTGCATCGCGTATGGCACCCAACCCGCATCGACGACTGCTCTGCTCGCTCCGACTGCAGCGTTACCGAGTGCGGCCGCGAGCTGATCGAGGAGCTCGAAATTCTTGGGATCGCCGAGGCCGCGGCCGCCGCTGATGACAATCGGTGCCTCTTCCAGCTTCGGGCCGGCAGCGATATCGGCAACCCGATCAGTCACACGGGCTGATTTGTGCTTGTCGTCGATCGCAGATGTGACCTGTGTGACGGCCGCGGGGCCGCCACCGCTGGGCTCGGCAACAAAGGACTTGGGTCGAATGATGGCGAGGGCCGGTCCGGCGGCCTCGAAGCGGGTCACGACATTGAGGGTGGCACCAAATACCGATGAATGGACGGAGACGCCGTCACCATCGGTCACATCGAGGCCGTTGGCGAGCACCGGAACGCCGAGTTTCGCCGCCAGCCGCCCCGCCACGTCGCGCGAGGTGTACGTCATCCCGAAGAGCACCAGGTCGGGTTTGTGCTCGTGCATGAGAGCGGCGAGCGCATCGGCCGCGGGGCCGCCGAGGAGCAGTTCACCCCAGAGGGCGTCCGTGCCCGCGAAGAGCGTCGTGGCCCCGTGGGCCCCGAGATCGGCGGCCGCATCGGCGGCGTCCGGCGCGAACGCGACGGCCTCCACCGTGCCGGCGAGCGACCGGGCCCTGGTCAGCAGCTCAAGTGCGACCGGCGCGGGCTTTCCGCCCGCGATCTCGGCGAACACCCAGATCTTTCCCAGAGCCATCGCTCAGATCACCTTCTTCTCGGCGAGGAAGTCAGCGATGCGCTTGTAGCCTTCGCCGTCGTCCTTGACGATCGATCCCGCCGCACGCTGGGGCGCGGGCTCGACGCCGGTGATGCTCTGGCCCGCGGAGGCTCCCCCGGCGCCATCGAGACCGAGGTCTCCCGAGGTCAGCCGGTCGAGCGGCTTCGATTTGGCGCCCATGATTCCCTTGAGTGAGGGGTACCGTGGCTCGTTGACGCCGGCCGTCACGCTGACAACGGCGGGGAGCGTCGCCTCGACAAGGTCATATCCGGCCTCGGTCTGGCGCTTCACCTTCAGCGTGGTCCCGTCGACCTCCACTGTCTTCGCGAAGGTCACTGCGGGGACGTCGAGCAGCTCGGCAATCATCTGCGGCACCACGCCCGTGTACCCGTCGGTCGACTCGGTGGCGGTGATGACGAGGTCGAACCCCTCGCGGCGGATGGCCGCCGCCAGGACTCGCGCGGTCGTGAGCGCGTCCGAGCCGCGCAATGCGTCGTCGGAGATCAGGATCCCCTTGGCCGCACCCATCGCGAGCGCCTTGCGGACGGCGTCGATGCCCCGTTCCGGCCCCATCGAGACGACGGTCACATCGCCACCCTGCGCCTCGACGAGCTGCAGTCCCGCCTCGAACTCCGAACTCATCGCCGGGATCGAGAACGACCTCAACCCCCTCGCGTTTGAGCAAATGCGTGGTCGGATCGAGCTGGCCGGTGGTATTGGGGTCGGGGATCTGCTTGACGCAGACGACGACCTTCATGAGCGCCTCCGTGTTTGTCGCCTCGGGATCGAAACTCTAACGCACCTACGCCCGAATGCCCGGATCAGGGCGACCAAATGCTCGAGCCAGTGCCCCGAGATCGGCGTCAGAGGCCATCGGAATGCGCACTGCCTGGGGCTGAGTCGTCCCAATCGCGCCGTCCAGTGCACCCTCCGTCCAGCGGGAATCGGCCACAGCAACGATCCCGTAGTGATAGCGACGGCCGGCGAGCCAGGTCTCCCAGGAGGGGATGCCGGTGACCGCCTCGACGCCGGTATCGCTGAGGTCGTCGGGTCGCGTCACCGCGGCGCCGTCGAGTGAGGCCACCGTCCACCGTGCCCCCGGCCAGCGCCGAGCCGCCTCCTCGACCTTCGCCGCGAGGCGGCGTTGCTCCGGTGTCCCGGATGCGTCGGGTCTCGGGCCGGTCAGCACCAGGATCCGTTCGCAGGTCATCGCGTCGCGACCGCCGACGAGCGCGCTTGGCTCGACGCGCCAGCTCTCGGGCGGCCGCCGATCGAGGACTGAGCGCCATCGAGCCCGCAGCAGGCGTCGGTTGCGTTCGATGCGCGCGCTGGGCATCCCGCCGGTGCTCGATGCGCCACGCACATGCTCGACCACCGAGCGAGGCTGGTAGACCACGCGCCCGGGGCCCGCGGCGAGGGCGAGACAGAGGTCGACGTCCTCGCAGTACACGGGCGCGAAACGGGGATCGAATCCGCCCACAGCGATGAATGCGGAGCGCCGTACCAGCAGGCAGGCGGCCGATGCGTAATCGACGGTTCGCCGGAAGTTGTACTCGGGCCGGTTGGGAAGGTCGCCGTCCCCATATTGCCGGACCCTCGCGTCGCGCCACACGATCGATCCCGCCTCCTGGAGCCGCCCGTCGGGATAGAGGAGCTTCGGCGCAACGGCCGCAATCCCCGGGTCGGCGTCAGCCACCTCGATGAGTGGCTCGAGCCATCCGGGTCTGACCCACGCGTCGCTGTTGAGCAGCAGCAGGTACCGGCCTCGCGCCATCGCGGCTCCCTGGTTGTTCGCGGGGCCGAACCCAAGGTTGCGCGGATTGCGCAGGATGGTCGCCCCGGAGAGGCGATCGAGCTCGTCGAGCGTTCCGTCCGTGGAGGCGTTGTCGACGATGACCACCTCGTAGCGGGGTTCGGTGGTTTCGGCGAGCAACCGGAGCGACTCCTTCGTGAGGTCCCACCGGTTGTACGTGAGCATCACCACGGTCACGTCGACCCGAGCGACCTCGGGAAACCCGATCACGTGCGGCGCCGCTGCCACCGTCGATACCCCTCGCGAATCGGTTCTGCGATCCGATGCTCCGGCGATGCTCGGAGGTGGTCGAGCTCGGCCTGGACCCGTGACAGCTCCGCCTGCAATGCCGTTCGCTCGTCGACGAGGCGCTGTTGGAGGACGGTGAGCGCCGACTGAACGACAGCGCCTTCGATCGCCGGTCCCGCTGACGACCTCGCACGCGGGAATCGCGCGGCGACCGCGTCCAGGGCATCCTCGAGGTTTCGGATGTCGCCGTCGACCGCGACTTGCTGGCCGCCCGCAAGCAGCGCATGAATGGCAGGCGTAAGGTCCGTGGAGATCATCGGGATGGCGCTGGCGAAGCGGTGCGTTTCCTCGATGTCGATGGCCGCAACCGGGACGCCGAGTGACGCCGCAATATGCGCGCCCGCGGCTGTAGTGGCGATGACCGCCGCCGACCCGGACATTGCGGCCACGACGTCGTCAAGACCGGCCCAAGCCGGCATGTGATGCACGCGCTCCGCTGTCAGGCCGGGCACTCGCAGAACCGCCTCGAGTGCCTTCCCCGTGGGGTTGAGTGTGGCGACCACCGCTGAGAGCTTGGGGTCGGCCCGCAACGCCGCTGCGACCGCCTCAGTGAGATGTTCGCTCAAAGGCGAGGCGGCGAAACCTGGTGCCGTCTCGATGACTATCCTGCGTCCCGCCGGAATTGCGCCGCACATCCGAAGCAGGTCAATACGGCGTCTTAGGGGGTCAGGTGCGAACACCCGACCGGCAAGGAGGAGTGGGTCGCCCGAGTAGGCGATATTCCCGCCGAACACCTCAAGGGTGCGTCGGTCCCTGGCCCATACATGCATTCCAGCAAGGCCAGACACGTCCACGTCGCCTCCGGATATCCCCACTGCGAACCACTGCGTGGCGCTCGATGACTTGTCGCCTCGTGCCCCGGTGAGCGCCAGAGCTGCAACTCCTCGCTCGGCCATCGCCTCCGCTGCCACGGGGTATCGGTCGGCCCACCGTTGGTTGTCCCCCAACACGTCGCCGGTGATGATCAGGGCATCGACATCGAGTGAATCGGAGCCGGCAGCCGGCGGCAACGGACGCGCGGGCCGGCCCTCGTCGCTGGGAATGGGGCGGTCGGCTCCGAACGGAGCTATGGCAACCAGATCGATGTCAGGGCGTCGCCGCCGCAGCTCGGATTCAAGAACACGGCGAAGCGCGACCTCGCCGAGGTCCCCGGTGTCGAACGCCCCGAAGAGGCCGACCACCGGCCGCGCAGTGGCACCGTTCACGTGATGCCTCCGTGTTGCAGGCGGATCGGGGTCGACCGTCACGTCTCAGCAGCGGCTCAGGGAACGCGCGGCATTGCCGAAGAGAATGAGGACACCGCCCACCATAAAACAAGTCGAAAGGCAGAGGAGCACTGGGATGTTCGGGAATTTCTTCACGAAAAGGGTCGCATTGAGCGCGGCCGCGTTTGCGGCGGTTGCGGTCGGCGGGATCGCCTCGGTCTCGATCGTCCCTGCTCTGGCAGCCGGGATCACCGGTGGCACTGCCTCGACGCCCGCGCCGAGCACGGCGAAAACCGGCAATGCAGGCGCCAAAGCCGTCGCTGCGAAGCACATCGCCCTGGCGCTCTTCCGGGAGTCAGTCAAGGAGACCGGCCTGAGCCGTACCACCGTGCTCAAGGACCTGCTCAATGGCGAAACGCTCGCTCAGATCGATGGATCGAAGGCCCAGGCGGTCGAGAGCGCCGTGATGGCCAAGATCACCACCCGCCTGAACAAGGCGGTGACCAACGGCAAGATCACCAAGACCGAGGAGACGACCCTGAGCAGCACCGCCACGGCCGGCGTCAGCAAGCTCATGAACCTCAACCTCAGCACCTACATCCGGGTTCGCTTCGGCGGATTCACGACCAAGCCCTCCACGTCGACGCCCCCCTCGTCGACCGGCTCCCCCGCCGCCGTCACGGCATCGAGCGCCGCGCTCTGATCCGTCCGGCGGACCGGCAGTCTACCCGGCCACCCCGGGTAGACTGCCTCGATGCCCAAGAAGAATTACACCGCCGCTGAGCAGGTCATCGACCCCGCGAAGCGCTACACCGCCACCATCAAGACTGACCGCGGCGACATCGTCATCGCCCTCGACGCTGCCCGCGCGCCGAAGTCGGTCAACAACTTCGTCTTCCTCGCGAAGGACGGCTTCTACGACGGTCTCACCTTCCATCGCATCGTCGATGACTTTGTGATTCAGGGTGGGTGTCCGGAGGGAACCGGACGAGGCGGCCCCGGTTACCGCTTCGATGATGAGCCCGTGCAGGGCGAGTACGAGGCGGGAGCCGTCGCCATGGCCAATTCGGGCCCCAACACCAACGGCTCACAGTTCTTCATCTGCACGGTGGACGACCGTCACAAGCTCACCAAGTCGTACAACCTTTTCGGCCAGGTGGTCAAAGGCATGGACGTGGTGGGCGCGATCCGCAAGGACGACGTGATGCGGTCGGTGACCATCGCCGAGGAGTGATGGCAGGTACCGAACTGCGCCTGATGGCGGTGCACGCGCACGAGGATGACGAGACCATCACGATGGGTGGCACGCTCGCCACCTACGCTGATCGGGGCGTGAAGACGTGCGTCGTGTGCTGCACGGACGGCAAGCTCGCAACCATCGTCGCTGCGGACATGCCGGAGGAGACCACCCGTCCACGCCTCGCCGAGATCCGCGAGGCCGAATTGCGCGAGGCGATGCGAATCCTCAAGGTCGACGAGGTCGAGTTCCTCCGCTACGGCGACTCGGGGATGGCCGGCACCGACACCAACCTTCTCCCCGGCGCCTTCTGGATGGTACCGATCGACGAAGCGGTGGGCAAGGTCGTCGCCCAGATCCGCCGCTTCCGTCCCCATGTTGTTGTCACGTATGACGGCAACGGCGGATACGGCCACCCCGACCACATCCAGACGCACCGCGCCACGCTGCTGGCCGTTGAGGCTGCGCGTCTCAAGCCACTGTTCAAGGATGCCGGCGAGCCCTGGCGTGTTCAGAAGCTCTATTACACCGCGTTCCCGCGCGCGGAGTTCGAACGCATGGTGGAAGCCGCCAAGTCCGCCGGCATGGATCCGCCGTTCGGGGATGCCAGTCCAGACGAGATGGAATTCCTCACGGCCGACAAGGACGTGACCACAACCATCGACACCGTCAACGTCATCGGACGCAAGCGCGATGCGCTCCGCGCGCACCACAGTCAGATCTCCGAGGACTGGCCGCAGCTCACCATGCCCGACGAGGTCCTCAAGCAATTCGCCGACGAACACTTCCAGCTCGCCATGTCGCGCAAGCCGGCGGTGTTGCCCGAGACCGACCTCTTCAGCGGCGTCGACACAAGCTAGGTCGCGGTCAGGACGGGAGGACCGCGACAACCTCAACACCGTCAGACGGTCCGATTGGGGTTCTGGTGCCGTCGGAGGAGACAAGCCACTCTGACCATGGGGTGCTACCGGGGACGATCGGCGCGGACCGGACGATGAGGCGTCCGTCGGAGAGGAGGCCGTCCAGGGTCACCTGATCGGCCAGCTTGGTCACCGTCCCGGTGTTCAGGTTGCCCGATTCGACATCGATAACGCAAGGGCAACTGCCGTCGCCATGTCCACGGCTGTGCACGACCGTGAACACAACTCGTTGATGCGCGTCGTCGACGTGGACCCAACCGAGAGCGGCAACCGGACCCAACGGAAGGATGGTCCTGATCGAACCGTCACTCGAATGCACGGTGATCGCCGGCCCTGCGCACGCGAATGAGCCTGACGGGCTCACGAATGTGGTGCCGCACCCTGTCCATGTCGCCAGGACCTTCGAGGTCGCAGGGTCGATCAACAGCGTGTTGATGCCGAGTGATTCTGGCGTGAAGTAGCAACAGCCTCCGACATCGTTGCGATCACTATCGACGATCAGTCCCTTCGCGGTCCAGCCGAGTGGAACCAGGACGGTGCCTGAGCAGCACGCGCTGACGTGCTCCTGGTAGACCAACTTGGTGGGCAAGCCGATGCCACCGACGTAGACCTGAGCATCTGCCGTCGCGCTCGTCGCAGCGTCACACGCAGCGCACACCCCCCATGCCCAACTGCGGCCGTCCGGCCTCACCGCGAGGCCGAAGCCCGCACTCAACCCGCCCTCGAGCGCGCCATAGTCGACGGAGCTTCCGTCCGGGGACGCGGCGATGAGGTGGCCATTCACCGAGTCGATGAGCCAGATGCGGCCGTCCGCCGCGCTGTAGTCGAAGGCGGCCGGGATCGCGGCATGCCCCATCTCCGTTCCATCGGGTCGAAGGAATTGGACGGTCTGAGAATCGCTGACGACGATGACGTCCATGAGCGGAACGGGCGTTGCTGATGCTGCGGGCGCAGTCGCGGTAGGCGAAGGTGTGGAGCGCGGCGTCGCGGCCGGAGATACCCGAAGCGACGTGGCCGCACCGCACCCGGTGGCAACACTGATGGCAAGCATGGCAACGACTCCGAGGGCACTCCGTCGCCCGATCTGCCGCCGAACCGGTGTGTGATGTACGCGGGCTGTCGTCACAGCTTGATGGTGTGCGAGGCACGTCGATCCGGCCAGTGGCAAAGGTCCCAAACGCCCCGCGCCGTTAGGCATCAGATCCGTGTGGAGGATTCGGGCTCGCACGCGGACGCGCTCCAGAGAGACGGTGTGAAACGTTCACCGGTCGCGGGCCTTCTGGTCCACCTCGTCGCCGCGGAACCGCCGGCTAACTCCGCTCCAGCACCATCGCGATGCCCTGGCCTCCGCCGATGCACAAAGCTGCGACACCGAGGTGCGCGTCGCGTTTCTGCATCTCGAAGAGCAGGGTCACAAGGATGCGGGTGCCGCTCGCGCCGATCGGGTGGCCGATCGCGATCGCACCGCCGTTGACGTTGAGCCGATCCTCGGGGACCGCAAGCTCGCGGCCGACGGCGACGGCTTGTGCGGCGAACGCTTCGTTGAGCTCGAACAGGTCGATGTCGCGCAGTTCGACACCGGCTTTCTGGAGCGCGGATCGTACTGCGGGGACCGGCCCCATTCCCATGATGCGGGGGGCGACGCCGGCGCTCGAGTAGCCGCGAATCCTTGCCAGGGGAACGCGATTCTCAGCCTTTGCGCGTGAGGCGCTCATGACCACGACGGCGGCGGCACCGTCGTTGATGCCGCTGGCGTTGCCGGCCGTGACGGTGCCGTCTTTTGCGAAGGCGGCGCGCAATGCTGCCAGGGTTTCGGCCGTTGTGCCTGGGCGTGGGTGCTCATCGGTGTCGACCAGTACCGTCTCCTTCTTGCGCTGCACCGGGACGGAGATGATCTCGTCCTTGAAGCGGCCGCTCTTCATTGCCGCTTCAGCTTTCTGCTGCGAGCCCGCGGCGAAGGAGTCCTGGTCTTCGCGGCTCACCTCGAACTCTCGTGCGATGTTCTCGGCGGTGCTGCCCATGTGGCAGTCGTCGAAGGCGCACCAGAGACCGTCGCGGATCATGTCATCGACCAGCTGACCGTGGCCGAGGCGGTAGCCGTAGCGCGCGTTCTCCATCAGATAAGGCGCTCGCGACATGTTCTCCATGCCACCGGCGACGAGACACTCGGCGTCGCCGGCACGGATCGCCTGCGCGGCGAGGGCGACGGTCTTGAGCCCGCTGCCGCAGACCTTGTTGATGGTGGTTGATGGCACGCTCTCGGGGAGTCCGGCGCCGATGGCCGACTGGCGCGCGGTGTTCTGGCCGAGACCGGCCTGGAGCACGTTGCCCATCAGCACCTCGTCGACCATATCGATACCGGCACGGCGAAGCGCCTCCTCCACGGCGATCGATCCAAGTCTCGTCGCGGGCACCTCCGCGAACACACCGCCGAAGGTGCCAACCGGCGTCCGCACCGCACTGACGATAACCGCGTCTTCCATACCGATCACTCTACGCCCGGCGCTGTGGACGGCAGATCGAGGGCGATCCCGAACGCCGTCTGATACCGGGCGCGGAATCCGGGCACATCGAAGCGATGGAGCTGCGGTCCCTTCTGCTCGACGACATATGCGGCGGCCAGCGCGCCCATGCGTCCGGCGACATCCGGCGTGGCACCGGCCCGGAAACCCGTGACCAGGCCTGCGATATAGGCATCCCCTGCGCCGGTCGGATCCACCACCTCGGTGACTGCCGCCGCTGGGATCGTCGACACGCCATCCGGACTGCGCAGCTCGCTGCCCGCAGAACCGTGCGTCACCGCGACCATGCGTGATGCGCTCAGATCATCGACCGACAGCCCGGTCCGTTCACGGATCATCTCGAACTCGTAGTCGTTGCCCGCGACGATCCAAGCCTGCTCGAGACCGCGGCGCAGCACCACATCGGACATCGCGGGGATCTGCTGCGCCGGCGCAAAGAGGAGGCGCGCCCCGAGCTCCTTCGCCTGGTCGATATGCAGGGCAATGGCTCCCGCATCGTCCGCCCCGACGATCACCTCGGAGATGTCACTGAGGACGCTCAGATCGACGCCGGCTGCTCTCGCCATCGCACCCGGATAGAACGCGGTGATCTGGTTGCCGTCACGGTCGGTCGTGATGAACGCGGTCGCGGTGCCGACCTCGTCACACGTGAGCACCGCGGACATGTCGACACCCTCGAACTCCATCGCGGCGGCGTATTCGACGAAATCGCCGCCGCCCACTGCGGCGCACAACAGCGGCTGCTCGCCCAGCATCGCCATCGAGAAGCAGATATTCGTGGCGGTTCCGCCCCGGCGCTTCTCGAGCCGGTCCACGAGAAATGCGACATTCAGCTCATTGGTCTTGTCGGGCAGGATGTGGTCGCCGAAGCGCCCGCCAAACTCCATGATGGTGTCGAACGCGACCGAGCCGGTGACGGCGATTCTTCCCACAGCCGGGGCAGGATAGCCAGCCCGATGTGCCCGCCGTACGGAGACCGGCGACAATGGGTGCGATGGTGCTGCACGAGTTGGGACGCGGGCCGGTCCCGCCGGCTCCCCTCTCGGGGCTGTCCGGGACGGCGCCGGCGGACGAGGAGACGGCACTGGTCGACGCGGTGGAGGTCTACCACCGAACCTATACGACCATCCTGCGCAGCAGTGGCGACACGCAGCTTCGGGTGTTCGAGAACTCTCACAAGGCGATGGGATCGAGCCTGCATCCGCTCGCCGCGTCCATCGAGCTCGATCTCGGTGCTTTGCTCTACGCGGTGCGGCGGCTCCCAGACGCGATCTTCCGGGCGCGGCTCGTCGTCATGGGCCAGTCGGCCGACGTCTTCGCCCAGCGGGGATTCCGCGCCTTCAGTGAGTGGACCGAGGTCAGCGCCCCCGGCCGGCGGCGGCGCTGGTACGACGATGGCGAGGGCACGCTCGCCGTCCTGATCGCCAGCGCCTCGGACGTGGACGACCTCATCCCGACGATGGTCGCGCTCCAGATCGAGCTGAACAAGCTCCGGGTCGCGCTGCACGGCTCCGGGGTCGAGCGCATCGAGGACCTGACGCCAGGCGAGGTCGCCACCGCGTGCGGAGGCCGCGAGGACGACTGGCTGCAGCTGTACGAGATCTGGGGCACCTCCTTCGGAGCCCGGCTCGCGCAGATCGCGGAGCACGGCATGGCGATGCGGGTGCGGATGCTCGGCGGTACCCAGGTCGGGTATGCGCGCGTGACCCGGCGCTGGTGGCAGCAGGTCACCGGGTTGATGCGGTCCGAATCGCTGCTGGACCGCCCGGTGTACTTCGTGAGCAGCAACTCACACGCGATCGCCAACCTGCTCACCGGCGTCGCCCCGCGGCACGCAAATGAGCTGGCGTCCGCAGTCGATCGCGAGGGTGGCGGCGAGCTGCGCGACGAGCTCCAGCGGTTTCGCGACGGCACGGCCCAGGGCCACTGGAACAACTTCCTCTACTACGCGGCGCGAGAGCGTCTGCGCCTGCTGCCCGACTCCGAGCGTGCCGCGTTGCGACGGGAGGAGCGTGACGCAGGATCGCTGAATGTCACCAGCCGCACCGCCCTCGACGTCGCCGCGCAGGTCATCCCGCTGGATCGCATCGATCCCGAACGTTGCGATGAACGAGTGCTACCGATCGATCGCGCTGCGCTTGCTGCGAGCCGGGCCGTGATCGTCAACATCGATTACCCACTGGGCCTCGCTGCGTACAACATCCTGCGCGAGGTGGCCGAGACCGTTGATCTGCGCGGCGTCTATATTCTCGGCAAGGCCGCCACTCTCAACGCCGATGTGGGCGACGTGATGATCAGCAGCGTCGTCCATGACGAGCACAGCCGGTCGACGTACTGGCTCGACAACGCCTTCTCGGTTTCCGATATCGCACCGTACCTTCGCTTCGGGAGCGGGCTCGACAACCAGCGCGCGGTCAGCGTCAAGGGGACATTCCTGCAGAACCGCGGCTACCTCGACTTCTACTACCGCGAGGCCTTCACCGTGGTCGAGATGGAGGCTGGTCCATACTGCAACGCCGTGTATGAGATGACCCAGCCCGTCCGCTATCCCACCGGCGAGCCGGTGAACTTCTCCAAGCTGCCGATCGACTTCGGCGTCATCCATTACGCATCCGATACCCCGTACACGCAGGCTCGCACACTCGGCGCGCGCGGTCTCTCGTACTTCGGCATGGACTCCACCTACGCGTCGTCGGTGGCCATCGTGCGGCGCATCGTCGCCCGCGAGGGTGCGACAGGGCAGTAGGCGCTTGTCCCTGGTGAACCTGCGCGACGTGGGTGTCGCCTTCGGTGCGGAGAGCATTCTCGAAGGCGTCACATTCCGCGTCGAAACACGTCAGCGCATCGCCGTGGTCGGTGCCAACGGTGCGGGTAAGACGACACTCCTGACGTTGATCAGTGGAGCACGCGAACCAACCCAGGGCACCGTGGAATGGCAGCGCGGACTCCGCATCGGCTACCTCCCCCAAGATGCGCCGGAGCCGGTTGCGGAGACCATCCTCGACGAGGTGATGGCGTCGCGCGAGGACCTTGCCGCGATGCATCACGAGATGACCACGCTCGAGCCAATGCTTGCCGACGGTGCGCGTCCGGACGCCCAGAAGTTGTTGCTCCGCTATGGCGATGTCCAGCATCGCTACATCGACCAGGGTGGCTACGAGCTCGAGGCAACGGCGCGGGAGGCGCTCGGCGGTCTCGGCCTCGATACCGAGACGCAGCAACGCCATCCGTCGCAGCTCAGCGGCGGTCAAAAACGCCGCCTCGAGCTCGCCAAGCTCCTCGTGCAGGACGCGGATCTCCTCCTCATCGACGAGCCCACCAACCATCTCGACCTGGCGGCGATCGAATGGCTCGAGGACTTCATGCGCGGGGTTTCGACGGCGTTCGTCCTCGTCTCCCATGACCGGCGCTTCCTCGACAACGTCTGCACGGAGGTCATCGAAGTGGCCGGCGGCACCATCGAGGAGTACCCGGGCAACTACACGCAGTACACCAAGCTGCGTGTCGAGCGACGGGAGCGGCGTCGTCGTGAGTTCGCAGCTCAGAAGGCCTACATCGACCATCAGGAAGAGTTCATCCGCAAGTACAAGGCCGGCCAGCGTGCGCGCGAAGCGCGCGGCCGGCAGACGCGGCTCAACCGCCTGGAACGCGTGACACCGCCGACGGTCGACAGAAAGCCCCGGCTGCGCTTCGCGAGCGCTCCGGCATCGCGGGTGACCCTCAAGGGCGTCAATCTCATCATCGGCCGCGACGAACCGCTGCTCATGGTTCCACCGCTGACCATCGTCCCGGGAGAGCGCATCGCGGTGATCGGCCCGAACGGCAGCGGAAAATCCACGCTCCTGCACACACTCGCGGGCGACCTCGCGCCGCTCGACGGGACGCTCACGCTCGGTCCACGAAGCGTTCGCAGGTTGTACCGCCAGGATCTCGGGCAATCCGTCGAGCACGGCGACGCCGACGTCCCCGCGGGTGAGGACGACCGCACCGTGCTGGCCGACCTCCTGGCGACCCACCCGGTCGGCGAGGAGCGCGCGCGCACCCTGCTCGGTTCGTTGCTGTTCAGCGGCGACGACACGCTCAAGCTCGTCGGTGCTCTGAGCGGGGGCGAGCGCGCGCGGCTGATGATGGGGAAGCTCGCGATCGAGGAGACCAACCTGCTGCTCCTCGACGAGCCGACCAATCACCTTGACATTCCGGCCCAAGAGGTCCTGGAAGCCGCGCTGGTGAAGTACCCGGGCGCGATGGTGCTGGTGACGCACGACAGAGCGCTGATCGACGCGGTGGCGACGCGTACCTGGGCGATCGAGGATGGCGGTATCCGCGAGGTGCTGGGAGGCTACACAGCGCTGCAGAAGGCGCGGGATCGCGAGCGTCACAAGTGAGCATGGCGGTCGCGCGCTCGCGCACGCCCTCGCCAGGGTGGGCGTTGGTCGCAGCCACCGTCGCCGTCTCCTTCTCGGCAATCCTCATCAAAGCGGCCGGCGATGACGCCGCGACCATCGTCTGGTTGCGCATGGGTATGGCGACCGTTCTGCTGGCGCCATGGGTCATCCGTGACGCCCGGCGTGGAGTGCTTCCACACGGAGCGAGGCAATACGCGCTGGTCGTGGTCAGCGGTGTGTTCCTCGCGGGCCACTTCCTGCTCTGGACCGAGTCACTCAAGTACACCTCTGTCGCGGCCAGCGTGCTCCTCGTTTCGCTGCACCCGATCATCGTGACGCCACTCGGGAAACGCCTTCTCGGAGAACGAGTTTCTCGACAGATGCTCGCCGGGGTCGGGCTTGCGGTCGTCGGCACGATCGTCACCTGCGCAGGGGACTTTCGACTCGACAGCACCGCGTTTGGTGGGGACCTGCTTGCCATCGCCGGTGGCCTGTGCCTCGCCGGCTACCTGCTCATCGGGCGCAGCGTTCGCGCGAATCTCGGCGTTGCCGGGTACTCGGCGATCGTCTACGCGGCGGTGTGCGTGATCGCGGCAGCGACCGCCGTCTCCGCGGGCGTCGCGCACCTTCCATCGCCGAAGGTCGCGGTTGCGTGCCTTGGACTCGCTGTCATCTGCACGATCGGCGGACACACCGTCTACAACTGGGCTCTACGCCATGTTCCAGTGCTGCTTGTCTCGGTCTCCTTTCTCGGAGAGCCGCCACTCGCCGCAGTGCTCGCCCTGGTGATCCTCGGCGCGGTTCCATCACTCGCCACCGTGATCGGCGGCGTGCTCATCCTTGCCGGACTGGCCCTGGCGCTGATGGAGCGGGGGACGCGATCTCGGCAACCGGCGGATATTGCGATCGCGCAGTGATCGCGCCTGACGCCTCGGCGCCACCGCCGTGTGCCGCTCAGCGCGAGTAGCGGCGGGAGCGGAGCCCGAGGCGATGCAGGATGTAGCGGTTGATCGTCCACACCGTCTTCAGCCCGTAGATCAGCGAGACTCGGAAGTTCACCGACGAGGCGTCGTCGAAATATTTGGTCGTCACCGGGACCTCGGCGACCTTGAACTTGAAGGACGCGGCCTGGGTGAGGATCTGCGTGTCGAAGACGAAATCGTTGGAGTTGCGGAGGAACGGCACGGTGGTCAGGAACTTGCGGCTGTACGCGCGGTAGCCGGTGTGGTACTCGGTGAGGCCAAGTCCCAGGACGCGGTTTTCGTAGCCCGTGAGGAAGCGGTTCGAGATGCGCTTCCACCACGGCATGCCACCCGCCCGCGCGCCACCGGGATTGAGAAATCGTGAGCCGAGCACGACATCGGCCTCGCCCCTGCGGATGACCTCAACCATGTCGTCGAGGATCGCCGGATCGTACTGCCCATCGGGATGGAGCATGACGATGACATCGGCGCCGTCGCGGAGTGCCTCGATGTAGCAGGTCTTCTGGTTGGCGCCGTACCCGGCGTTATGCGGATGGGAGATCACCACGAGGTCGAGTGACACCGCGAGGGCAGCGGTGCCATCGCGGCTTCCATCGTCGACCAGGATGATCGTGTCCACCACGCCGGGAGGAATCTTCGCGAGAGTCGTCTCGAGCGTCCTGGCCGCGTTGTACGCGGGCATCACGACTACGGTTCGCAACGACTTGACCGAACCCCGGCCTGTTGTGAGCAGCGCGCGTTTCTTTTGAGCCGTGTCGGGCACCTGAGTCCATCCCATGCGGTCAGCACCAAGCCGGTGTTGGCGCGTTTGACCTCTTTCGGCTTTCGATGATACCGCATCGACCCCACTCCTATAGCGAGGCCCCGCCGGCCCGCACCGGCTTGTAATTGCGTTGGTAGAACTCCCAGAACTCGCCCGACTTGAGCGGTCGCCACCAGTCCTCGTGCTCCAGGAACCAGGCGACAGTCCGTCCCATGCCCGCCTCGAACGTCACAGTCGGATGCCATCCAAGGCTCGAAAGGCGCGTGGAGTCGAGTGCGTAGCGGCGGTCGTGGCCGAGGCGGTCGCGCACAAACTGCTTCAACGAGCTTGGCTTGTGGAGCAGCCGCAGCACCGTGTCGGCGACGGTGATGCCGGAAGTCTCACCGCCCGCTCCGATGTTGTAGTCCATGCCGGTCGCGCCGTGGCGGAGCGCGCAGTCGATGCCGCGCGCATGATCCTCGACATAGAGATAGTCGCGAACTGCGCCGCCGTCACCATAGATGGGCAGCGGCCGATCGTCGATCGCATTCGTGATGAACAGTGGAATGATCTTCTCGGGATACTGGTACGGACCGTAGGTGTTCGATCCGCGGGTGACGATCGCGGGGAACCCATACGACGCTCGATACGCTTGGATCTGAAGCTCGCCACCCGCCTTGCTCGCGCTGTACGGGCTCCGAGGCTGGAGCGGATCACCCTCGACGCTGAGGCCGCTGGCGATCTCGCCGTACACCTCGTCGGTGCTGACCTGCAGGAAGCGCTCGTGCCCGTGGTCGCGCGCGGCGTCCATGAGCACGAACGTCCCGTAGACGTCGGTGAGGATGAACTGTCCCGGGGTTTCGAGTGACCGATCGACATGCGACTCCGCCGCGAAGTTCACGATGACGTCGACGTCTGCCGCAACCTCGCGGACCTTTGCCACATCGCAGATGTCGCCACGCACGAACCGGAATCGCGGGTCGGCGCGAACGCTGTCCAGGTTGCGCTCGTTGCCGGCGTAGGTGAGCTTGTCGAGGACGACAACGGAGTCATCGGGATGCTCGCGGAGTGTCATGCGGACGAACTCGCTGCCGATGAAGCCGGCGCCACCGGTTACCAGGAGACGCACGTCAGATGTTCTCGATCGTCCAGTCGAAGCCGATACGGGGATCGTTCCACGCAATCCGCCCCTCATCGGGATCGTCTGCGCTGTACGGCTCGGTGACGTAGTAGTTGAGGATCACGTCACGCAGGGACAGGCACTGGTAGCCGTGGGCCACCAGCGGGGGGATCGCGACCATGCGCGGTGCGTTCTCGCCGAGCATGAGGGACTGGACACGCCCCACCGTGGGTGAATCGTGCCGGAGGTCGACGAGCACCACGCGGGCGTCTCCCTGCACGATGTCCCAGTAATCCCACTGGCGCTTGTGCCAATGGAACGCCTTGATCAGCTCCGGCGGATTACCGCCGCGCGCGTAGGCGAGGCTTCGGGACATCTGGGCAAACTGTTGATCAGGGAGGAACGGCCGTCCCTGGTCGTCAAGGTCGCCGCGTTTCAGTTGTTCGATGAAATAGCCGCGCTGATCCGTCCACTTCTTGAACGTCTTGACCATGACGCCATCGATCGCGCCCAGCCGCTCGGCGAGCGGGCGCGAGGCCATTGCGTTGAGCACCCCTTCCATCTCGGGGAGCACGTTCATCCATGCCACAGCTATTGAAACCAGCCCTCGATCGCGTTGACGCTGCGCGCACTGTTATACAAGACGGACGGTGCCGCGACCCGGCCGGCGCCGATCACACGCGGGCACACGCGTGATCGGCGCAGCCGCCTGAGTCGCTCTAACGGGTGATTTCGCCTACTGGAACCAGCCCTCGATGTCGATGACGGCGTTGACGCTGCCGGCGCTGTTGTAGAGGTAGACCTCCCCGTCGTTCGGGTCAGCCGGCACAGTGTCGATCTCCACCACCGCGAGGTTGGGCAGCACCTCCCCTGCGTTGACGTTGAGATCCGACACGGTTGGGCGGTGGGTGAGGTTCCCGGGGTAGAGGATCTCGACCGTCATCGCGGTCGGAGCTATTGCGGTGAGGTTGGCGACCACCGCCACCACCGTGGTCGGGCCGCCGAACGCGGGGATGTCCAGGTCGCCGGCCACCGGGATCAGACGGCTCACCGCGGTGCCGATCGCCCCTTCGGGGCACTGCGTGGTGGAGATTCGAGTGTCGCAGATGCGGGTCGGGGGGAGCGCCTGGAACTGGTACCCGGCCACGCTCGCGGTGGAGCTGCCGTACCAGCCGTTGGCGTCGATCACCACGTTGATGCTTCCCTGCGCGTTGTACACGCAGATGGCATCGTCGATCGGCACTCCTGATGTGCCCGGGCCGAGCGCCACCATGACCCGGTTCGCCTGCACCGCCCCGGCGCTCAGGTTGATCGTCGAGGACGGCGGCGAGTGCCCAGGACCGTACGGGCAGAGCCCGTTCACGGGTGGGAAGAGGGTCAGGTATGTGAACGTGCTGTCAGCGACACCCGTGAGGTTGACCACCACCGCAGCCGCGGTTCCGTCGTCGGGAATCATCCCTCCACCTGTGGACGAGAAGTCGATCAGCATCGACTGTTCCGGCCCGAGTGCCCCATGGGTGCTGCAGATCGGGGTCGGCGAGGGCGTCCTCGTGTCGCACGCGCGCACCGGAGCGATCGGATGGAACAGCCCCGCCGGGCTGTTCAAGGGCGAGGGTGTCGCGAAGTACCCCTCGACGTCGACGAGCACGTTGACGGTGCCCAGCGAGTTGTAGATGGTGACCCACCCCTGGCCGCTCTGTGCGCCGAGCGTGACCGTGACCAGATTGGCGATCACGGTGTGTGCCGCGAAGTTGAGGTTCGAGGCGTTCGGTCTTGGCGTGCCGAACGGATAGACGATGAGGAGGCTCGACGCCGATCCGTACACCTCCGTGACGTTGAGGACGGCGGCAGTGGCGCCCGCCGGGATCTGCGTTCCGGACCCCGTCGTCGTGACCTGCAGGTTTCTGGTCCCGCCTGGTCCGAGCGGCGTGCTGTTGCGCGTGTCGAGAATCCGGTAGGGGCTGACTGCTGTGTAGTTGGCCAGGCCGACGTAGGTATACGTCAGCGACGCGGTCGTCCCGAGAGAGTCCATTGCAACCACCTGATCGGTGCCCGCGGCACCCTGTGGCGTCACGAAGGTGAATGACGTCGGCGTCTGATTGCTGACCGTGATCGGGCTGCCGCCGAATGTGGCGCTGATGTCGGTTCCGATGTTGGTGCCCGACACGGTCACGGTCTGACCACCAGTCAGCGGTCCCAGCGATGGATTCAGCGCGGTGATGGTGGGAGCGGACAACGTTACCTCGTTGATGCGCGTGTTCCAGCACGCGTGAATGCTGGGACAGACCGAGGACGTACTGGATGTCGTGCCGTCTTCCGATCCCGACACGACCCAGATGTGATTGGTGCTCACAGGATCCTGGGCGGCCCCGGAGTAGTCGCCCCACCGGCACCCCTCACTGTCGCAGGCGCCGCTGAACAGGTCGTCGCCGTTGTAGTACGTCAGGCTGGTGTGGAGGAGTTGGAAGCTGCTGCTCAGCGCCGACCCACCTGCGGGGATCGAAGCATCGAAGATGCTCGGATTCATGCTCGTTGAGGACTGATCGAACACGGTGACCATGTCACCCGCTCCGTCGACGGTCACAGCAGGATAGAAGAGGTCGGAGCCGTTGATGCCGACGTTGTTGACCTGGTTGAGCAACGTCGGGGTGGGACTGTTGGCGCTGTTGGCGGCGATCTCCACGTAGTTCAGACAGTCCCGTTGCTGCGTGTCGCTCGGGGGTAGACAGCTCGTCCCGTCCGCCGTCCAGATGTGGCCGTTCTCATACACCGCGTTGAGGAATCGATCGTCATTGGTCTGCAACTGCGGTCCCGGACTCGGTTGATCGGCCGGAGGCAGGTAGAAGGTGGAGTCGTTCACCGCTGTTGGCGACATCGGCAGCCACTTCGGAATGGGCACAGGGATGGTTCCAGCTTCCGGCGTACCGATAAACGGATCGACCTCGACCGTGGGAGGACCGGTGCACCCGTTTCCTACGCAGTCATCACATCCGTTGCCTGCGCAATCCGACTGGTTGCTCACGACATAGGAGGTCCCCATGACGCCGATCGCCTGCACCGGTTGTGGCGCGAAGGGACCGTCATAGAAGAAGTCATCCGAGTTGTTTCCCGAGTCGGTCTCGAAATCGTTCTTTTGCAGAATGTCGATCTCGCTGCCGTTGAAGTTGTTGGCGCAGGTGAAGTCGTCGAACGTGACCGTTACCGTGTCCGTCGCGATCCCCAGGCCGGGTTGATCGCCGAACTCGGTGAGCGGCTGTCCACTGCTCCCGCCGAACCTCTCCATCGGGAGTGCGTAGACGGTCCAGCTCGAAAGCGGCAGCGGATTCGACGATCCGGAGACTGCAATGAGCACCGGCTGCGCGGCCGGGCAATTCCCCGGCGACAAATAGTCGTCAGGAACCTCGGTGATCGTCAACCAGAACCGGCCGGCGCTCGCGTCATAGATCACTCGGGGATCGCTGCTGTGATAGCCGTTGCTCACGCTCATGAAGGAGTTGAGATCGTTGGCTGCGAGAACGCCTCCCGTTCGGGAGTAGACGTATACGGTCGAGTTCACCACCTCCACCAGGTCGGTGGGGCCGGCGGCGATGTCCTCGTTGGGTGGCGTCACCTCCTGATCGCTACCGAAGTTGACGATCGCGTTGCCCTGCCCACTGCCCGCAAGTCCGGTGAGATTGTCAGGCGGCGTCGACGCAACCACTGGGGCGGCCGTCTTTCGGCTCGACGTCGATTGCGCCGGCGCCGCAGCCCCGGTGGTTGCCGAGTGTGCCGCTGTTCTGAGCGCAAGGTTCGTGACGGATGCGGTTCCACCGCGCTTGAGAGAACGGTGCCCGAGAGCGAGGCGCTCTTTCGGCGTCAGAGTCAAGAATGGCGAATTCGTCGCCGCCGACTTGGGCAACGGCGCTGCTTTCGCGGGCGATGAGAGCACGGGCACCGGACGTGCCACGGACGCCGCGGGGCTTGCAGTCGCAATGGTCGTCGATCCAATCATGGGGAGCGCGGCCATGATGCTCGCGCAGAAAACAAAGCTACTCAGCCGTCCAAGCTTCACGTGCCGCGCCTCCGTCCTGGTGCTTGCTATCCCCTCCCGGGCATGAGTGTACGCCGGAATCAGAAAAGCTACGGACGTTTGACGCGACGCAATGTGTGAGTAACGACTCAGTCAGTCGAGCCGCAGACTCAACGGAGCCGGCCAGAGAACGTTCACGTTGAGATATGGTTCCTCGATCTCGTCGACACCGCCCCATCGCTCCGCGAACGTGCGCGCATCCCGTCCCGCGATGTCGCCGCCGTCTGATCGTGCAGCCTCACCCCACGTCATTTCGGCAAGTGGTGTGCACAGCACACGACGACCAAGCGCGCGAACACGCATGCAGTAGTCGACGTCCCAGTACGCCTGCTCAAATCGCTCGTCGAAACCGCCCGCGTCTTCGAAGACCGTGCGCCGGGTCATGAGGCACGCGCCCGACACGGCGCTCATCTCCTTGATGACATGCAGATGCTGATCGACGCTGTTTGCGAGCCCGAGTTGCCCACAGATGATTCCCTCGTGCGCCACAGTTCCGTCCGGGTATCGGAGCCTGACTCCAACCGCTCCGATATCCGCGCGCTGACTAACTCGAGCATGGTGTCGATCCACGCCGGCGTGATCACGCGGGTCGAAGCATCAACCAGGACGATGTGATCCCTGCTGAGCGCTCGCACCGCACGGTTGATCGCCTCGGGTGTCCTGGCGCCACCAACCACTGCCGTGACAACCCGATTCGCATACGTCGTGCGTCGCTCGATGGCAGCAACGCAATCCGTCGCATCGGCACCGTCGGTCCGGGCGACAACGATGATGTCGACGCCCGGAGCGCTCGTGAGCTCGTAGCGGGGCACGTAGAGACCCGGACTTGGACCGAGAGCAACCCGTCCCTCCAGGCCGCGACGTTGCAGCGCATCCGCGACGGCGCGGCGACCCGCGTCCTGCGCGAGTGGCTTGAAGCCGGCCGATACCGCCGTGGACCCCGCCACCATGCGCCATGCGTACAGCACATCCGGCACGTGCCCGACGTGCGCCGCGCGCTCCGCCACCCGCAGCATCAGGTCGTGGTCCTGGCTGCCATCGAACCCGTCGCGAAAGCCACCTACGTCGCTGACGAGGGTCCTGCGAACCAGGGTGAAATGATTGATGTAGTTCTCGGCAAGAAGACGGTCCGGAGA
>CAWFUO010000010.1:0-119400 GCA_963819095.1 Candidatus Dormiibacterota bacterium | reverse complement strand
GCGTTGACGAGGTCGGCGCCGAAGGCACCGAACGTGGCACCCCAGGTCTGGTTGGCGTCCGTGCTGTTCTGGCCGCAGCCGAAACCGATGGGATAGCCGGCCTTGAACATGGCCTCCGCCATCTTGAGCTGCGTATCGTAAGTCCAGTCCTTGCTTGCCTCGGGAGTCGCATGATCCGCGGGGAACCAAGCCTGCACGTCAACGCCGCAGAACTGCTTGAGCATGCTGATGCGCCCGCAAGGTGGCAGCGGTGCGGAACCCCAGCCGACCGGCACTGCCATCCAGTGCTTGTCAACCACCGCAAGATATTCGTAGGCCGCGCCAAGCTTGCCGTATTTTGCGATCAGCCGCTGCATGAGATCGTCCACGGGGTCGAGGCTGTCGGCGTATTGCTGCACCGTCCATTGGTCGAAGGCGTAGACATCGTGGCCGGTCTTGGCCTGCGCCTCGGCGGCCTTGGTCATGTTGATGTTCGCGGACAGGAAGTCGACCTGCACGTCGACCTTGTTCTTCTCGGCCCAGGCACTCGATCAGCTTTCTCATGGCGGCGTCGCCGGTCGGAACCCAATGGTCCCACAGCGCGAGGCTCAGCTTGCCGGCCGCGCCGGCGGTGCGGATGTGCACCAGCGGCAGGGCGGCGGCCGCGGTGCCGAGTGCCAACGCGCTGCGGCGCGTCACATGACGACGAGAATTGGGCATGGCGTGAGTTCCCCCTTGCGACTGAATTGCTTCGTTTGTTGTCGGCGGAGCTGGCCTCGAGAAAGGCGGCCGGCGAGCCGTTCGGCACTTGCAGTCAGGCGATGGTAACGCAGGATATGGTTCGGCGCACTTCGGTTGATTGGCGCCCGGATGACATTGGCGCAGCGCAATGTACCGCGGGCCACGATTGCGATAGACACGCCGCCCCGGCTTCCGCCAGTCTTCTCGCCCGTGAACACATACGACTTCATCGTCATCGGCAGCGGCCCCGCCGGCCGCCGCGCCGCGATCCAGGCCGCCAAGCTCGGCCGCTCCGTCCTCGTGGTGGAGAAGGGCCGCCGCGTCGGCGGCGTCTCGGTGCACACCGGCACCATCCCGTCGAAGACGCTGCGCGAAACCGTGCTCAACCTCACCGGCTGGCGCGAGCGCGGCTTCTACGGCCGCGCCTATCGGGTGAAGAAGGACATCGCCGCCAAGGACCTGATGATGCGCCTGCACATGACGCTCGACCACGAGGTCGATGTGCTGGAGCATCAGTTCGCCCGCAACGGCGTGCAGACCACCCTCGGGCACGGCGCGCTTCCTCGACCCGCACCGCATCGAGGTCACCTCCGACACCGGCGACATCCGCGTCTTCCAGGGCGAGCGCATCCTGATCGCTGTCGGCACCCGGCCGCATCGGCCCGACGGCGTGCCGTTCAACGGCACCAGTCGGTGTTCGACAGCGACGAGATCGTGGAGATCCCGCGCCTGCCGCGCAGCCTCACGGTGATCGGCGCCGGCGTCATCGGCGTGGAATACGCCACCATCTTCAGCGCGCTCGACGTCGCGGTGGCGCTGGTCGAGCAACGCCCCGCGATGCTCGATTTCATCGACCACGAGCTGATCGAGGACTTCACCCATCAGCTACGCGACCGCGGCGTGGCGCTGCGCTTCGGCGCCAAGGTCGAGCGCATCGAGTTCGAGAACGACTGGCCGGTCACCATCCTGGAAGGCGGCCGCCGCGTGCGCTCCGAGATGGTGCTGTATACCGCCGGCCGTGTCGGCGCGACCGACGCGCTGAATCTGGATTGCTGCGGTCTGACCGCCGACGAGCGCGGCCGGCTGAAGGTCGATCCGCAGACGTTCCAGACCGCAGGTGCCGCACATCTACTGCGCGGGCGACGCGATCGGCTTTCCCAGCCTCGCATCCACCTCGATGGAGCAGGGCCGCATCGCCGCCTGCCACGCGTTCGGCGTGCCCGCGCCGAACGCGCCGGAGTTCTTCCCCTACGGCATCTACTCGGTGCCGGAGATCTCCACCGTGGGGATGAGCGAGCAGGAGGTGCGCGAGCGCGGCATCCCGTACGAATGCGGCATCGCGCGGTTCCGCGAGACCTCGCGCGGCCACATCATGGGGCTGAACGCCGGCATGATGAAGATGCTGTTCTCGATCAAGACGCGCCGGCTGCTCGGCGTGCACATCGTCGGCGAGGGCGCGACCGAACTGATCCATATCGGCCAGGCGGTGCTGAACCTGAAGGGCACGCTCGACTATTTCATTGAGAACACCTTCAACTATCCGACCTTGGCCGAGGCGTACAAGATCGCCGCGCTGGACGCGTGGAACCGGATGGCGGCCTGATCCAGGTCTGCCGGCAGCGGCGAACCGCCGCGGGATAGCAAGGGGCCTCGCCGAGAGAGCGGAGCGCTGCCCTTCCGCCTCCCCCGATCCGCGTGCTACCGGCGCGGCGATGAAACGGCTGTTGCAGCATCCGATCGTGCAGGCGGCGCTGGCCAGATTGCTGGGTCTGTATTTGGCTTTGCGCTCAGAACCACGCGCTGGTCGCTGGAGGGGCACGAGCACATGGCGCCGCATGCGGCCGGCGCGCCGGTAGTGGTCGCTTTCTGGCACGAGAGGCTGCCGCTGATGCCGATGCTCTGGCTGAAGGCGCGGCAGTCTCCCGAGGGACGCAAGGCCCACAACCGCGTGCATGTGCTGGTCAGCCACCACCGCGACGGCCGCTTCATCGGCGCCGTGGTCAGCCGTTTCGCGCTCAATGTGGTGCTGGGGTCCTCCTCGCGTGGCGGAGCCAAGGGGACGCGACTGATGCTCAGCCTGCTCCAGGGCGGCGACCACATCGCGATAACGCCCGACGGCCCGCGCGGTCCGCGCCGGGTCGCCGCACCCCAAGTCTCGTGGATTCGCGACATGAGGACAAAGACATCGCCAGCAGCGTAAGCTCTGGCGATGCGACTCTGATTTATGAAACCCGCAAATACTACGTTCGGGATACGCTCGGCTTCGACCTTCGCACGCATCGCTAGCTCTAAAGGGCCGGTCCCCACGACCAGTAGGCAGCACTGGGTACGAGCTCGGGCTTGGCTGAACGCATCCAGGACCAGCAATGGCTGCTTCTTGTCAATGAGCCGTGACACAGTCAGCACCACGGGCCCCGCGTCCTTCTCAATGCCGAATTCGGCGCGCACACGATCCTTTTCCAACGCTAAACGGTTGGCTTCAGATTGAAGCGTTTCGTCGCATGCGTAAGGCATGTAAAACATGCCGAGCGCTGCGGAATCGGTAGCTCTCAAACCATCGGCGATTTTCGGTGCCGACATACAAGGCGCGCTGGTTCGCGAACAGAGCCCCCAATAGCGGCTTCTTGAGAGCCTGCTTCCACGCGGGTCGGGGATGTAGCAGGGTCTGATCCTCGCCGAACAAGATCGGCACGCTAGCGAGACGCTCACTGAACCCGGCCAAGAGGTGCGTAAGAGAATCGTAGCCGAACTGCCAAAATACCTCGGGGTGCAGCCGGCGAAGCGTAAGCACGACGTCAAGATCTCGCAGGCCGCGGCCACCTATGGGATTCTTGTCAGCGCGCCTCAGGAAGATGCTCTCGTAGCCCGATAGTAGATCCACGTCCCACGCGACAGGTGTCCCGTAGCCAGCATCTGCGGGTCTCACCCCTCCGCTTGAGGCGTACACCACGGTAAACCGTAGCCTTGAGTCATGGCCAGGAGCCGATACAGCGGTACGAACCGATACATCGGGCTCGCGGCAAAGTGAACCAACCTCACGGGGCTCATCGACTCTTGACGGAGTCTCTGACGTCGTCCTCTCATCCACCACCCTGGCTGGCGTAATCAATTGTGTTGGCAACAAGGCATGCTATGCACCCATACCGTTAGGGGCGCCCCAGCCTTGTTCGTCTACTGCCCTAGGATCCCCACCACTGGATGGTCCGTCCGACTGCCCTCGCATTGTGGCACGAGGGCAACGGGTGGTCGTCGCCGGGTCCCTCAAAGCTGGGACCGTGCACGTCCGTCCGCCGACACCCTGCGGGCATGCTCCCTGAGCCCGCGATCTTCCTCAACACATGCTTCGACCACGAGCCGCAGGTGTTCCCTCACGCCAGCAGGCGGGGCGGCAGCAGCACACTCGCGGGAGTTTCGCCCGGGTCGTGGGCACAGCCCGCCCGAACGCGATTTGTCATCGTCCTGCATCTCGCCCGCAGGCGGATACGGCCTCGTCGGCTACGCACTACGCGCGCCCGCTGAAATTCGTCACCCACCCTGCCAATGGCGGCCTGAGTTGCTCGACCCCTCAATCAGGCCGGCCCAGCTAAGACTGTCACTTAGTGTGGCGGCGGCAGGCGCTTCGAGAACGGTGCCCCGTTAGGAACGCCCTGAGCGCGCCTGTCTGCCGGCCTCCTCCTTCGGCGAAGACAGACTGCTGGCGGCGGTCGGGCGCTTCTCGTTGGGGACCGGCCAGCCGGCGGCCGGGCGGAACTCGGGTGCGACCGGCTTGCACGCAACACCGGCTGATAGCACACGAAGGTAGGTTGTCGAGCGCCACCCCCTGCGATTCCCCTGGCCGATAATACCGATCCTTGACAGGCAAGCCCGCATTCACGCGCCACGCTATCATTCAGCACGGTCTGTATGAAGGCGTAATCGACCCTGGACTCGTCGCCGCGCTTCTGCTGATATCGTCGTGTCGGCGAACTACCGTGAAGGCGCGATCATGGCGATCGCCAGGGAGGCGGACGCCCAGGCGGCCCTAGCCGCTGCTCTACTGCAGCTTCGAGCTTTCGTGGCTTAGTGCGCAGATGAAACGCTTGCCCAAGCATCGGACGACAGCTCGGATTTTGAAGCGCCTAGATCAGCTCTCGATCCACAATGTGGATCCGTCAAAGGTCGTGCGTGTTTCGCGGGCATCCGAACTCTATATCTCGCTGGTCGCCGGCTTCCAGGTGGCTACCGAATCGCACCCGGTCTCATGTACTGGGCAAAGCGGCGATTTGACGAGCGGGTTAGCAAAGCACTTGTAGGGCAAACGCCCTCAATCACCTTCGCGATCTATGGCGCCGCCGAACGTACCTTCGCAGGTGCGAACATGGGCCAATCCCTCAAGGTCCTGCATGTTGTCAACAGTCACCCTGACGAACAGAACAGGCTGTTGCTCGACTTGGCGGGCGTGAGCCGGCATCACCGAGAACTCCTTCCTCCCCAGGCTGTAAGGCGAATTTGCCGTGAGATTGACTTGGCAGACGTCCTGCTCGTGCCGTCGCAGTTTGTGGCGGATCAGCTCACTACGCGTGGTGTTCCGGCTGGAAAGATTCTTCAAGTTCCCTACGGGGTGGATCTCGACCGCTTCCACCCCACCGAGAACGTTTCGCGTGGCGGTCAAACTGTCATGTGTCTCTTCGTCGGCCAGATCTCGCATCGAAAAGGAATTCGGTTCTTAGTCGAGTTGGCAAGACAGTTGCAGCGGCAAAACATCGAGTTCCTCCTCGTCGGACCGCTTGTTAGTCCCGAATTAATACGCGGGCTCCCACCGAACGTGCGATGGATTCCAACGCTCCCCCATGGCGATGTGGCGTCTCGGATGAGGTCTTCTGACATGTTCGTGCTTCCGTCGATAGAGGACTCCTATGGTCTGGTGGCGCTTGAGGCGATGTCCTCAGGCCTACCAATCGTTGTTAGCGACCACGCTGGTGCGGCTGAATTGTACGGCATGGAGAGAATGGCCTTGTGGTACCTGCCGGTAGCGCTGCCGCCCTCACTTCTGCCATTCAGCTCCTGGCGTACGACGCGCAAATGCGTAGGCGCCTCGGTACCGCGGCCCGAACCGCAGTTCAAGCTGGCGCTTCTTGGTCCATTTATGGAGCGCGCGTTCTAACCGAAGTCAATCGGCGCCTCGAAGTCAGACGGGGCATTGACGTATGAGGACCCTCGGAGGGTCGATCCGTGATTACCGATGCGAGCGCATGCTCGTCAACTCCCTCAGGCTAGACCAATCGGCGTTGACCGTCGTTTGGCGGGCACATGTGGGACGATGTACCAACCGCAGCGGTGAACCGCTTCTTCCCTCATGGCCTCGGTCGGACGCCACTACATTGACCCCGCCTCGACGTGATTGAGCCCTGATTTGAATCTCCAACGTTTCCAGCAGAACGCCGTCATCGAAGGACGCCCCCTCCTAACCGCCATGCGGTGGACTTCGTGGATTTTGCATTGCGCGTTCGGCGTTCCAGGAAACGTGCGTATTGGGCCGAGTGGGCCGCTCATGCGGGTGGAGCCACGCCTCCACACCTACGGATCAACTTCGCTGTACGTCAAACGCCTTGACTACGAACCGCCATTGAGGTTTCTTTCGGGATGCGCCCGAACGGGTGACGTAGTGCTTGACGTAGGCGCCAACTATGGCGTGTACAGTCTGGTGCTGGCCAAGCAGGTCAAGCCCACGGGTCGGGTGGTGGCATTTGAGCCAGGCACCACGGCGCTGTCACAGCTGCGAGCCAACCTACGTCGTAACCCGGATCTCCTTGTTGAAATCGTTCCTCTCGGCCTATCGGACACGGTTCAGGCGCGCCAACTTTTTCACGTCGGAGGTCCTCCAACGCATAGTTTGTCGGGTTTCGGCCATGAGAGCAGCGAGATCGTCAACGTCACGACGCTCGACACCTGGTGGAGCGCATCGGGGATATCGAGGCTCGACGTCATGAAGGCGGACGTGGAAGGGCACGAGCCTCAAGTGTTCCGCGGAGGAATGGCAACGCTGGCTGCTAACCGCCCCATCGTCCTATTCGAAGTGAAGTTTTGACGCGCTCCAGCGAGCTGGGAGTAGCCCTGAAGATTCGTATGCCGTGCTGCGCGACTTAGGTTATGGCTTCTTCGTCATGTCTGGACGTCGGCTCCAGCGAGCCGAGCACGGAGCTGTGGGTAACATATTCGCTGTCCATCCTGAGTTGAAATGGCCAGAGCGACTGTCGGGCTTGTTCGCCAGTGCCCGTGCCACGGAAGCGGCGACAGAGTGAATGATCAATGCGCCGCGCGACGGCTGCACGCGAGGCGTCGAGCGCTGCGTTGCATACTAAATCGGCGTGTTCTCGGCCAGTCGGCGGCGCAGCGCAATCAAAAGGTAGGCGTCGCTGGCTCCAGCCGCGAGAAGTAGCGCAAAGCCTGCGCCCACAATGCCAAGCGGTGGGACCAGCAGAAGGGCGAATGCTACCAGGACGGCCAGAGCGGCTAACTCGCCATAGCCGGTATGGCCGGGTCGCCCAACCGCCTGAAGGAAGACCACCAGGATGCGGCGAATTGACAAGAAAAATCCGGCCACGATCAGGATACGCGCCGCCGAAACCGCCGGCGCAAAGCTTGCGCCGAACGCAAACGGCAACAGCCAGGGCATGACCACCTCGACGACGATGGTAGTGCCCCCGGCGATGAGCGTTGCGATGATTGCTGTTCGCTTGATGATGCGCAGGCGGCCCGCATTTTGAGGCTCGCCAGCGATCCGGGGTAGAGCAATCGTGCCTAGGCTCGATAGGAGAACAGCTGGTAAGTTGTTAAACGAGCCCGCGACAGCGTATAGGCCTAATTGGCCGCGGGAGAGCAGCACACCTACTAGTGCCTGGTCAATGGACAAAGAGTCCACAGGGCGCTGGCGCCAGCAAGGGACGCCAATCCGTAGCGCACTAGTTGGCGCACCTCCACCTTGGGCGGTGGGATTCGTACGGCAGTTGCGCGCGGCGCAAACGCCAATCTAGCGGTGATTAGACTGGCGAGAACGTTGGCCAGGACGACAACGGCGAGCACGCTCGCGACGGCGGCTCGGTGTGCAACAAGGAATAGGCACAGAAGGCCAGCCGCTGACGCTGTGCTAGCGATTGGTCGAGCCCAGTTCAATGACCGGAAGCGGCTCTCTCCCTGAAGACATGCTAGCGCCAGCGTGTAAGTCATGCTTGAAACGATCCATGTGGCAACCAGCACGGCGTCCAACCAGACTGATGAGGATGAGGCTCCCCCAAGCGCCAATGTGACCCCTGCACCGGCGAGCCCAGCAACAAAGCACAGGCTCGCCCAGGTAGGCGCGATCTTGGATAGCACCGAATGCGCTCGTATTCCGTGCATCGCAACGGTATACGTCACCGCGGTTGGCAACCCAAGTGCCCCTACTTGGCTGCTGATCAATGCCACGATACCCAGAATCGCCAGTTCACCGCGACCTGTAACGCCAAGGAGTTTGGCCGTTGCGGGGCCCGAAACGATGAGGGTGGCCTGACCAAAAAGCCCGGCGCTCAGGGCCCCTAGGGAGTGACGATTCTTGAAGTACCGACGCCGAAACACTGAATCCTCGCTGCATTTCCCACAGAGTTGGATGCCAAGCGTACATGCCACCTCGACTGAGGATGGTCCTGCCCACTATGGTTGATCAGCAACTCGGTAGCCGCCGGGGAGGCGAATCAACTCATTGGAAGCGACCGATGAAAGGCGACAACGGTTGCGGAATGCCTGGAGTTACAACCGACTGTGAGCGCGCGTGCGGCGTCACAGCTAGTCGCCTTCCGACGAGTGTGAGAGTGCTACCCCAGATTGTCTCGGCGCCCAGTTGCGAGCGTAAATGAATCTCCGCCATCTCTCACTTCTTCACTTGAGTGCTGTGCGTCAATAGCGTGATACATGTGGTCCGTCGGTTCCACGCATCATACTGATGGCTGAGGTGACTCCAGCGCCGCTGATCGCAGCGAAACGTTTCGCGGCCACCCTTCGTCCAATAGCGCCTGAGGGTCGGGGCGTGGACGCTTCGTTGCATACCACGCAGTGCAATGGACCTTTCTAATCGCCCTCGTGGCCGCCCGCGCGGCCTATAACACCGGCCGAAGCCCGCCGCGCGGCAACACCCGCTGAGGGCAGTTCGCTCTTCAAGCGGGCCCTACGCAGTTCTGGTACCCGGGCCTACTTCGGCGTCGACGCGGCCCGGTCTATTCGGGAAGTTGCGATGTAATCCGATCGGGACTAGCGTGCGTGCCGACGTTTGAGGACGTCCAGCGATCTAACTGTGCCATGCTCCACGTTGTTGAATCCCCTTCTTCAGGACATCGGTGGCCCTCCGACCGGATACAGGGCTAACAGCGCTCAGAACGAACGACAGGCAGAAGGGTTGCGAGTTTCGCCAACCGGAGAAAGGCACACTGCGGCCGAGCGCGATAGAGCTGCTCAAAGGGACGCCCCAACCGGGTACGGACGACGTCGGCCCCTCGTCATGGTTGGTCACTTCACGCCACCCGTGCATGGTCTAGCTGTCGCCATGGACGGGCTGGCAGACCTGTTTGAGACGGTGGGTCCGGTCATCCGCATTCGGACTGTGCCAATAAGAAGCACAGCCCGATACCGGCACCATCTTTCGCGCGTCCGCCTGGTCTCGGTCGCGATCGGGCGCCTCCTCCGAGCTAGGGCAGTGAGCACGACGGCGTTGCTGTCAGTCGACGCGGGATACGGAATGTGCTACACAACGACTTTGGCGTTTGTCGGGCGGCGTCTCGGCTATCGACTGGCGTTCGATCACCACTCGAGTGCGTACATCTCAAGACAGTCTCGCCTAATGAAAGCCCTCGTTCGGGCGGCAGGCGAGTCCGCGATCCACATCTTCAAATGCGAAGGCGTTGCAAAGGAATTCTTTCGAATGTACGGACCTCAGCTGACTATGCGCACCGTCGGTGTGGCCTATGCGGCGGCCTGCCCGCAAGAGGAATCGCGAGCAAGGACCGCATCTGGTGAGCGCGGGTTGGTCCTCGGGCACCTGAGTAACCTTTCGGTCGCGAAGGGACTCGAAATAGCAGTTGCGTTAGCCCGCGTCGCGATCGACCGTGGCGTCGCAAGTCAACTCATAATCGCCGGGCCGGTATCGGGTAAACGCGAGCGAACCATCGTCGAAAGAGCTGTCGCGGAAGGCTATGCCGAATATCGGGGCGCTGTCTCCGGTGGTTCGAAAGACCGCTTTTTTCGGGATATCGATGTGTTCGTTATGCCCAGCCGATACAAGAACGAACTCTCGCCATTGGTTGTTTGGGAAGCTGAGCTACGCGGCGTCCCCGTCATGGCATACCGTATTGGCTGTCTAACTGAATCCGGGGTGGGGAAAGGGAGTTCTGATCGTTAGCCCGCGTAGTGACTTCATCACTGCCGCGCTTGTGCAGCTTGAAACGTGGGCCAAGTGTCCCGCTGACTGGGAGCGGGCGAGCACAGGCTCCAGGGACTTCGGCAAAGCCGAATACCGAAGAGCGACTGCGGATGTGATGGAGCTTGCCGCGACGCTTTTTGAGTGATATGACCTAGTGCATGACCGTTGCGGTGATTTGCCACCTCCGACTTACGCTGAGGTTACTTCGAAAGCGGTAGGTTCCGCCGCCTGGTACCTGTATCACGATGCCGATTGGCCAGGTCAGCGCGTTGATCTGCCGCTCCCACTCGAGTTGATAGCTGACAGCGCCATTTGGTGACGTATGCGCGAATCGTCCATCGTAAAGAAACGTCACCGTCGCTGGTTCCGTTCACGTCGAGGATGAGGTCGTACGCGAGCCCACTGTCGGTTGTTCTCTATACCAAAGTCCTCTGGGCTCTCCGATTGCGCCGGCGCTCCGTTCTCACTCACTTGCAGATCGTCGAAGTTCGCTGAGGGCGGAAGATAGACCCTGATGTAGTCCTCGTACAGCCCGCCCGTGTCCACTAGCAAGCGCGGCATTGGCGGGTGCCGTCTCCAGGGGGTCGTGATACGTCAAGCGTCAGACGATCATGGACGTTGCCGCGCGAATCTACGGTTGCGCGCAGATCGTAGTGCCGGCGTCACGAACAGGTCGCCCTTGGTTCCCGACAGATTCGAGTCGGCAACGAGCAAGCGCATCGCCAGCGGGATGCTGTGGGAGCACTCCACCGATCCCTGCATTCAAAACCAGCTGCTCCAGTTGCGAATCGTCGAACTCGAGGACGATATGCTTCTCCGCGGCACCCCTTTCGAGAGCCGTCGCGAGCGCGACCCACTTGCTTCGCGGCGTCCGGAGCGCCGCGTCAATGACGGCATGCCCGAAGGGAGCGAGGTATGCCTTACCCGGATCGCCGGGACGGGCGGAGTTGATGATGTAGTTGAGTTCCATGAGCGAGTTCGCCGCGCTGACCACCTGCGGGTACGGCGGGACCTGGACGCTCCCGACCACCTGGAGCACGTACGAGAGCGCGATCGGATCCACGTTGATGACACCGTCGACTGGCAATCCTGTGGCTCGGGTATAAAACTCCGCGGCTAGCGCCGCTGACGTCGGGAAATTGGGCGACCAGTTGGAGTCCGAGAGCACGAGATTGGTGCCCGTGATTTCCTCAATCGGAGGCGGCGCTGGAATGTTGGTCACGAGCGCGTCAGAGAACTGCGAATCCATGAAGTTCGAGCTGACCAACTGGCCGTCCTGAAAAACGACCGTCCCGACGGCTCCGATGAACCCACCACCGCCTCGCTCCTCGCCCGGATTCGTGAGCAGGATCAGGTATCGATGTGTTCCCGTGCCGACAATGCTGGGCAGTGTTTGCAGGATCGTGAGCCCCGCCCGCACCGGACCGTCCAGGCGCCCCTGCGCCAATTGAGCATCGGCCCGTAGGTGCTGAATCGGTCCAAATAGCGAACCGCTCGGGATTGAAGCTACCGCAGCATCTAGGGCAGAAAGATCGCCGAGCGCACGGTCAATCGCCGTGCCTTCAGTGTCACCGAGCGACGCCAGTTCCTTGATCACTCCCGGAGCCACCGGCAGCACCACCATGAAGGTCCCGCAGCAACGGAACGAGGTCAAGGGCAAGGCTGGTTCCGTCCTCCCCAGCGTGACGCAGGGATCGGACCGCGGCCACCTGCCGATCGAGCCCCGGGAGCCCCCCCGCCACGTCGGCGACCCAGCCATTGTCGATCACCGACGAGCGTGGACCGAAGTCCTGCTGTGCGTCAGTGAGCATTGCCGTCGCGGCAGCGAGCTGATCAGTCGTGGGGTCAAGTCCGGCGCTTCGAAGGATGGCCTCGGCACCGAGGACGTCGGTGCGGCCTTGTTCCATCGCTTGGTACGCGGGCAGATACCGCACCAGAAGGACGACGACGAAGGCGAGCAGTGCCACCACGATGCCCGCACCGATACCGACGGTCCACCTTCTGGACAACGGCCAACGGCGGCGCCTCCGCCGCGGAGCGAGGAAGAGTCCCGGGTGATTTGCCCCGCTACCCGACGTCAACTCACGAAGACTGGCTGGCCGCGTGCCTCCGTGGGGCAAACCAGCGACGAGTCCGGACGGCGATGCCGGCGACCAGCGCAAGGCCGACGCCGAGTGCGCCGAGGATCCAGCCTACGGGCGACCCGCCCCCGGCCGGCAGGAACGCCGCGGTTGTCGTTGCAGTTGCGCAGCGGATGGTGATGGTCGTGTGGTGCGTCTGCTCGTTGGCCTCATTCGGCTCGGTAGCAGTGATCACGGCCTTCCCGCAGTACGTGCCGCTCGTCGTGAACGTACCGAGTGCCTTGTCATTCTTGTTGACGAATGCGCAGTGCCCCTGCCGGTCTGCACGTTGCCCGCATTTGTCGGGCTCACGGTGAAGCAGACCTTCTGGCCGACCGAGTTTTCATTCTTACTGCGATCGACGAAGGTGACTGCGCACTGACCATGCTTCTGGGCGACCGTGCCCGGGCTGCACTCCACGCGCTCGTGTTCATGCGGCCTCGACGAGGTCACGGGTGTGACAACCGCGCCCTTCGACGCGGCAAGGACGTTTGTGCTCCCAACGGCCGAGATGAGAATTCCCCCCGCCATCGCAAGCGGAGCCAGGAGGGCTGTACATGCCACTCTCCGGATATTCACCGCTAGACCCTCCTGCAAGCAGACTTGCTTTGCGGCGGAGGATACCATTCGCGGAGCGGTGCGCGCAATCCCGGCGCGAGATCGTCCGGAGCGTGCGGGCGGGGCATCTCTCACCACCAATCACCCTGGTCCAGCCCCCGCCGCCTCCTCCGCTCGCGGCATCTCGAACCGGAACAGCGAGGCCCCTGTCAAGTTGTATTGCCGCCGGGCGAACAGGTAACAGACCCACCCGATGACCGTGTTCAGCCCCTTATCGGCGAGCCGCTGAATCACGGAGATCGCGGTGGCGATGTCGAAGCTGATCCCGAGGAGCACAAGGAGCCCGGCCGTCGTCGCCTCCACCGCCCCGAGACCACCCGGGGCGAGGCTCAACCAGGCAGCGCCCTGGGTCACGGCATAGACAAAGCCGGCGCTCGTCCAGCTGAGCTTGCCGGGGTCGACCGCCTCCGCCACCGCCCAGAGGAGGCTCACGGCCATCGCCGCCTGGGCGACGCTCAGGGGCAGGTATCGATACGTGTCGGGATGCCGGAAGAGCACCCGGGTGTCCCGGTGCAGCTCATCGATCGCCGGTCGAAGACGCTTCAGCACCGGCACCTTCCCGATGAGGCGCCGCACGCGCGCATACAACCGCTCGACGGTGAGGATCGCGACGATCGCCACCACGAAGAGCATCGGCACGATCACCGCGATGGCGATGAGGTGCAGGCTCAGCGCCTTGGGCAGAGCGAGCACGAAGAGCATGAAAACGAAGAGCAACTCCTGCACCGTTTCGCTCGCAACCACGCTGCCGAGGTGCACGGCCGCGGCCTTGGACAGCAGCAGTGCGCGAGTCAATTCTCCGAGCGGCAGCATCGCGGTCGCCTGCCCGGTCTCGGTGAGAAACACGGTGTCCAGCAAGGGGAATTTGATACCGAGCGCGCGGTTCAACGTCCACCAGCGGACGCCCTGCACGAGGTAGAAGCCGACCGCGAGCACGACGACAATCGGGATGTAGACAAGGTTGAAGTGCTGGAACGCGATACCAATCTTGTGCGGATCCGCGTACACGAGCAGCGCGGCGATTGCTCCGAGCGCGAAGAGTCCCGGCAGGTATGTTGCCCACCAGCGGCGCGAGCGGCGCACCACATCGTCCGACTCGTCCTGGTCCAGCCCCGGCTGAGACCGTTGCTCCCCCGGAGGGGTTGCCTCCGTCACCACGCACCGATGGTATGCCCATGCCGTGCGCAGAGCGCCCGTCGTTGCGCGAGGTCAGTCCGGTGGTGTGCCGCCAGGCCAGGGAAGTGCAGCGAAGCCGATGGTCCCAGGCCCCGTGTGCGCGCCGAACATCGGGCTCAGGACGAGGGTCTCGGTCCGGACCACCCGTACGGACTGGCCGAGGTGGGCGGCCAGCTCGGCCGCTTCGTCCGGAGCGTCGGTGTGGAACACCGTCAGCCACTGCGGGACGGGGCCGAGCTCATCGACGGCGACGCGCTCCAGCTGCCGGATCGCGCCGCCGACGGTGCGAGTGAGGCCGACCCTGCCGGTCTTGCCCCCTTCGGCCAGCCGGAAGACGGGGCGGACCCGCAGTGTGTTGGAGATGCCCGCGAGGAGCGCCGGCACGCGTCCGGTACGGGCGACGTAGGTGAGGGTGGCCAGCGCTCCGTACACCCGGATCCGCTCGCAGGCGGCGCACACCGCGGCCTCCCACGAGTCGGCCTCAGGTGTCGTCTCCGCCAGGTAGGCGGCGCAGCGGGCGATCAGCGACAACCCTGCCACCGCGGTTCCGGTGTCGATGACAGTGACCCGGCGTCGCCCCTCCTCCGCCTCGAGCATGCCGGCCGCGAGGGTGGCGGTCGAGTGCATCGCGCTCCAGTGCTCGGGGATCGTGAGGCAGAGGATCGTCTCGGCGTCGGTGCGCCGGAACGCCTCGAGGTATGAGCCGGGGGACGGCGTCGAGGTCGCGGTGACTCCCCCGCCGCGCAGCAGCGCGTAGAACTCGGGGTAGGTCTCGCTGTTCCCGTCATCGACGAACTCCCTGCCCCCGACGGTGATCCGCTGCGGGACGACGACGACACCCCGCTCCAGGTCTTCCTGCAGCGCGGCTCCACCGTCGACGACCAGCGCTCGATCTCCCAACGTTTTCTACCGTACCCAAAGCCGCATGATTGGCGAATCATGATCTCCCCGTGGGTTGTGGCGGGTTGGTGCCTCGCCGCATACCTCATCGGCGGGCTGCCCGTGGGCTGGCTGCTGGTCCGCCGCAAGCGCTACGGGCTCGACCTGCGCAACTTCGGCACGGGCAACATCGGCACGAGCAACGTGTACCGGCACGCGGGGATCGACATCGCGATCATCGTGGGGCCGCTCCAGTTCGTCCAAGGGTTCGCCCCGGTGATCGCGTCGCGGCTGCTGGGGCTGCCGCTGAGCGCGAGCATGCTCATCGGCGTCTGCGCGGTGGCCGGCAACGGCTGGCCCGCGTACATGAAGTTCAACGGCGGGCGCGGCGTGGCGGTGGCCACCGGAGCGGTGGCGGCGCTCTCCATCGCCGGGCTGATTGCGCTGCTGATGTGCTACGCGTGGGGCGCGATTCGCGGCCGGATCGCCCTGGCCGTGCTCGTGGGATTCGTGGTGCTCGCGCCGGTGGCATTCCTCTTCGGTGGTGGCGAGGGATGGATCCTCGGCAGCGGCTGCCTGGCGATCCTCGTCCTGCTCCTCCTGCGCCGTCTCGAGGGACTGCCCCGCGACATCCGCGTGTACGGCCACTTCTGGCGGCGGGTGTATCAGCGCCTCGTGTTCGACGAGCGCCCGGGCCGGCCGCTCATGGGCCCGCGGACCGACCACAACGTCGACTCGCTTCCCCACTGACGCAGTGCCCCGGCCGATGACCGGCCAGGGCACTCGCCATGTCTCACCCTGTTAGGAGGACTGGAAGCTGGAGATCGCTGCGTAGTTCGCGGAGTTGACCGCGTCGTTGTAATACACCTCGACGAAGGACGCGCCGAGGCTCTTGGCGAGTTGCAGCGCGGCCCCGAGCCCGGTGCCCTGCGCACTCGCGGTCTGGTAGCCGAACATGATCACGCTCTGATTGATGTGGCCGTACTTCGAGCCGGTGAGCCCGTTGTTCTGGATCACGATGTTCGCTGACTCGCAGGCGCTGATGAAGCCCTGGAGCAGGTTGGGCGTCGACGGTGCGCCGGTCGGTCCGGTGGCTCCCGCAAAGCTGATCCGCTTGCTCGGGAACGCGGCCTTGAAGTCCGCGATCTCGGTGGAGATGGCGTTCACGTAGGTCTGCTCCGAGTAGCCGACCGATTCCCACTGCGCGTAGGTGCCGGCGAGATGCGCCTCACCCTGCGGGCCGTCGCCGCCGCCCTCGATCTGGACGACATTCGGGTTGCTGTTGTAGCGGGCGCCGAAGGCGTTGATGAACGTCTTCCACTGCGCGAGGAAGTCGGTGTTCCAGGGGATCGGCTCCCACGCGGTGCCGCCCTTGGGGTTGGCCGAGTTGATGCCGTCGGCGCGATTCAGCCACGCCGGCGAGACGTTGCCTGCGATGACGCGGAGGAACACCGGCTTGGTGCCGGAGGCCGCGAGCGCATCGTCCACGGTGGTCCAGTTGTAGACCCCGGCGGCGGTCTCGAGCTTGTTCCACGGGAAGACCCATGAGAGACCGGCGCACGGCGACGCTTTCAGGGCTGTCGCGTGGTTGATGATCAGGCTCGGCGAGCCCGCCGACATGTAGGCGAAGCACAGCGGGTTCGTGCTCGCGGCGGCCGCATGAGCTGCCGTCCCGGCCGTGGCGGTGACAGCCACCGCCCCGGCGAATAGGTATGTCAGTAGTTTTGCTTTCATGGTCGCTCCAATTTCCGGTCCCGATTCCGTGGCCCTCAGGCGTTCGAGGGGTGCTCCAGACCGTCTGTCACGACCCTATCCGACAGGAGCCGGAGGTTATGGCGACGTTGTCACGAACCGGTCCGGAATCGGGGGCTCCGATCTGACAGTCAGCTCGGGCGCCTCGCTCTCAGCGCTGGTAGATCTCGCCGAACGGGTACCACCACTCCGGGGTGCGCCCGATCGCAGCCTCGAGCTTGGTGGCGATGCGCTGCGTCACATCGGCATCGGAATCGCCGGGCTCGATGCGGACCGGTGGGTGCACCACCAGCCGGTACTTGCCCTTGTACCGCCAGCAGTCGACGGGGAGGACCGGCACCTTGGCCACGCGTCCCAGCCAGGCGGCGGCGGTGCTGAACTCGATCTTGCCGCCGCAGAAGTCGACGAGCACGGTGTCACCACGATCGGGGATGTCGCTGAGGATCGCCGCGAACCTCTTGTGGCGCACTGCCCGGAGGAGCCCGCGCGCCGCATTGGATGAGACGAGCACCTCGAGGTCGGTCTTCCGCCTCGCCCACGCCGCGATCCGGGTCACGAGATCCGGGCCGACCGGTGCCATCACGGCGGTGACGCGCAGCCCGGAGGCGAAGCCGCACGACGCGGCGACGTCCCAGCTGCCGAAGTGGGCGAGCGCGAACACTCCCCCGCCGTGCTCCTCGATCGCCGCGTAGGCGTGCTCGAGACCGTAGGCGCGGAAGTGGCGATGCATCGCGGAGGCCGGCACCCCGTACTGCCAGACGAAGTCCACCGATGTGCGCGCGTAGTTGCGGAACGACGCGAAGGCGAGACGTCGCGCGCCGCGGTCATCGAGGGTGGGATTGAGCACCTGGTGATTCGCCGCGCAGCGCCGCCGGCTCGCCGGCGCACTCGCGTAGATGCAGGCGCCGATAACATCGCCGATCGCGTACCGCCCCGACCCGAGCGCCCGTAGGCCGAGGCTGGCCGTCCACATCCCCGCGCGCAGCGCCCGTGACGGGGGCTCGAGCAGGGCCGCCGACCTCGACTCGGCCGGCGTCAATGGACCTTGCTGGCCTGGTCCGGCGGGAGTGCGATGTGGTGCTTGGCGATGATCTCGCGCACCGTGCCGCTCTGGGCGCGCATCACCAGGCTGTGGGTCTCCGCCCACCAGTTGTGATAGCGGACGCCGCGGAGCAGGCCGCCACCGCTGATCCCGGTCACGGCCACGGCCACCTCGCTGCCGGGCACGAGCTGCTCCATGTTGAGGAGCGCCTCGGGGTCATACCCGGCCTCACGCATCGCCGCCGCCTCGTCCTCATGGCGCACCCAGGGCCGGCACTGCAGCTCGCCGCCCAGGCAGCGCATCGCGCATGCCGCGACGATCGCCTCGCGGGTGCCGCCAGAGCCGATCATCACGTCGATCCCGGAGCCCGGCCAGGCAGCCATCATGGCCAGCCCCACGTCACCGTCGCTGACGATCGCGACCCGCGCGCCGAGTGCCCGGATCCGCTCGAGCAGCGCCATGTGGCGCGGCCGGTCGAGCAGCACCACGGTGAGGTCCTGGACCTGCACGTTCATGGCGAAGGCGACGCGGCGGAGGTTGTTCTCCGGGGTGTCGCTGATGTCGATGGCGCCGCGGGCCTGCGGGCCGACCGCGATCTTGTGCATGTAGGCGACGGGCGGGGGGAACAGGATGCCGCCCGTCTCGGCGACGGCGGCGACGCTGAGCGCCTGGCTCAGCCCTCCGGCCACCAGGCTGACGCCATCCACGGGGAGCACCGCGAGGTCAACCGCGTCTCGTCCGGCGCCGATGGTCCTGCCCGCGAGCAGCCGGTTGTTCGAGCCCTCCGGGCCGATGACGATGCGGCCCGAGAACGGCATGCCCTCGAGCGCCTCCTCCATCACCGCGTGGCCGCTGTCGCGCGTGCCGGCCTTGTCGCCGCGTCCGAGCCAGCGTCCCACCGAAAGCGCAGCGGCCTCGGTTGCGCGAAGCAACTCGAGGCCGCGGTTCCGTCCACGGATCGACCGTTCAGCCGACGGGACCCGTGCTGCCGTGCTCATCGCATGCAGCGTACCTGGCTACATGATCCCGACGAATTGCTCGCCGATGGTGGCCGGACCGAGCGATGTCACCGCCAGCGTCGCCGGGTTGACGGCGACCAGCTGCGAGAGGTCGTCGCCCGCCTTGTCCGTGCTGTTGACGGTGCCGTAGATGAGGCCGCTGGGCGCCCACGCCGCCGGCGAGAATTCGCCCAGCGCCCGCGAGACCGCCTTACCGCTGGCGAGGTTGAGCACGCGCAGGGTGGCGGTCCAGGTGGCGCCGCACGAATCCTCTGCTGTCGGGACGGTGACGTAGGCGAGGCTGGCGCCGGTGGGCGAGAACACCGCGTCGCCGGCCACGTTGGCACCGGACATCGCGAAGCTGTGTCGAACCGCGCCGCCGACGCTGACGCGCAGGCCGCTCGAACCACCGCTGGCGGAGCCGGTGAAGCACGCGTCCAGGCCGCCGGGACCGACCGCGCTCAGGGGACACGACTGATCCTCATTGATGGGCGTCACCACCTCGGTGACCGGATTGATCGTCGCCGCGTAGCCGGACTGCATCTGCATGTCGAACAGCCCGCAGCCGCAGCCACCGGTGGGTACCCGGGCGAACGTGATGCCCGCGGAGGTCCAGTTGATGAGGTAGTAGTCCCAGCCGTATTCCGGCGCGTCGGCGGTGGGATGGTTCGGGTCCGACACGCGATCAGCGATGGTCACCGCGACGCCACCCGGCTTCACGACGATGATCTTGTTGATGGCGATGCCGCTCGCGGCCTGCTGCGTGGTGGCGTATGCATATGACGTCCCGTCCGGTCCGACGAGCATCCCGTTCGCGTCGGCGGCCACGGATCCGAGCCTGTGCACCGCGCCGCTCAGCGTGAGCTCGAACTCACTGCCGGCCTGACTCCAGTAGGCGCCGCCGGGGCCGGCGGCGACCATCCAGCCGAGGATGGGGTTGATCGGTGTCCTGGCCACCAGCGCGCCGGTGTGCGAGAGGATCTCCAGCCACTGCGTCGAGCCGGCGGTGAGCACCGAGACCACGTTCGCGCTCGGCGCGGCAGTGGGGCTTGGGAGGAGTTGGCGCCGGCGGGGTCCCGTTGGTGGCAGGGACCGCCGCCGGCCGAGGGAGAGAGCGCAACGGAGTCGCGGAGATCTCGACGGTCTTCGCCGGCGTGACGTCGGCGACTGTGGTTGTCCGCGCCGTGACTGCGGCGGCAACCCCGCATCCAGAGAGGACCAGCACTGCGGCTGCAGTACCAAGGGCGGCGCGGGTCGGGATCATCGAAAGAGCCTCCGTCAATGTTGTCGATTGACGGTGCAACGAGCCCGCGCACGGGCGGTTTCGCGTAACGATTTTCGCGGCCGCGCGTTGCGCGCCGGTTCAGACCGAGGTGGTGCTCTGGGTGGGAACCCCGGCGACCTCGCCGGTCACGATCAACTCTTCCGGCTCTTCGTCCTCTGCCAGGATCGCCCCCTCGCCCTCGGCCACGATGTCGCGCGTCGCGGCGGCCATGAACGCACGGAAGAGCGGGTGCGGACGCCCCGGACGCGAGCGGAACTCGGGATGGAACTGCGAGCCCACGAAGAACGGATGGTCCTGCAGCTCGATGATCTCGACGAGCCGGCCGTTCGGCGACGTCCCCGAGAACACGACACCGGCACCGGCGAGCGCATCGCGATAGTGGTTGTTGAACTCGAAGCGATGACGGTGGCGCTCGTACACCACGGGCTCGCCGTACGCCTCCGCGGCGCGCGTCCCCGGGGTGAGCTTGCACGGATAGACGCCGAGGCGCATGGTGCCGCCCTTCTCCTCGATGTCGCGCTGCTCGGGGAGCAGGTCGATGACCGGGTGCGACGTGAAGGCGTTGAACTCGGTCGAGTTGGCGTCCGCGGCGTCGAGCACTTCGCGGGCGATATCGACCACCGCGCACTGCAGCCCAAGGCAGAGCCCGAGGTACGGCACCCTGTGCTCGCGGGCGTACCGCGACGCGAGCACCTTGCCCTCGATGCCGCGATGCCCGAAGCCGCCGGGCACGACGATCCCGTCGGCACCTTCGAGCGGGCTCATGTCCTCGTCGAGGTGCTCGCTGTTGACCCAGACGAGGTCGAGGTCGGCCCCGCAATGCACTGCCGCGTGGCGCAGGGACTCGATCACGCTGATGTACGAGTCCGGCATCTCCACGTACTTGCCGACGAGCGCGATGCGCACGCTCGGCTTTGGCTGTGCAATGCGCGCACAGAGATCCTTCCATTCGGTGAGATCCGGTGCGGTGCCGTCGAGATTGAGCAATTGCACGATGTAATCGCCGAGCCCCGCGTCCTCGAGCATCAACGGCACGTAGTAGATGGAGGTCGCATCCGGCACGTTGATGACGGCGCGCATCTCCACGTCGCCGAAGAGCGCGATCTTTTCGCGCAGCGGCTCGCCGATGGGCTTCTCGCTCCGCGCGATGATCGCGTCCGGCTGGATGCCGATGGAGCGCAGCTGATTGACCGAGTGCTGCGTGGGCTTGCTCTTGAACTCCTCGCTCGCGTTGACGTACGGCACCAGTGTCAGATGCACGTAGCAGACGTTGTTGCGCCCGACGTCGTTCTTCATCTGCCGGATCGCCTCGAGGAACGGCAATGACTCGATGTCACCGACGGTGCCGCCCACCTCGACGATCACGACATCCGGTTGTGGCAGCTCATTTTCGGCCACGCGCAGGATGCGATGCTTGATCTCGTTGGTGATGTGCGGGATGACCTGGACGGTGCCGCCGAGATAGTCGCCGCGGCGTTCCTTGGCGATCACCGACGCATAGATCTTGCCGGTCGTGACATTGCTCGCCTTGCTCAACGCGACGTCGACGAAACGCTCGTAGTGACCGAGGTCGAGATCGGTCTCAGCGCCGTCGTCGGTGACGAACACCTCGCCGTGCTGATACGGCGACATGGTGCCCGGATCCACGTTGAGATAGGGGTCGAGCTTCTGCATCCCGACATGGAGCCCGCGCGCCTTCAAGATCGTGCCGATCGAAGCGGCGGTGATTCCCTTGCCGAGTGAAGAGACGACTCCGCCTGTCACGAACACGAACTTCGCCATGCGCAGAGCCTCCCGGGATGGTTTTTCCAATTGTATCAGCCGCACGCCGATGCGACGCACCGATGTTCGAATGCGACGGTTCAGCCGACCTTGGTCTCGAGGAAGACGACGCGCGTCTCGTCGGTCTCGCCGGTCGACCCGGTGAGCACCAGACGCGGCTGCGGCTCCCATGCGCCGTCGGCGAGGCCCATCTCCTGGGCGAACTTGCCGACCGTCTCGTACTCGCCGGCCCCGCCGCCGCCGAAGCGGGCGGGCACGACGATGCTCGGCTCCACCGCGTTGACGAGCCTGGCGGCGTCGATGGCGCCGAGCGCATCGCCGCCGCCGACGGGGATGACCAGGACGTCGACGTGGCCGAGGCTGTCGATCTCGTCCTCGGTGAGCTGGCGGCGCAGGCATCCGGCCGCCACGACGCGAACGTCGTCCACCGCGACGCGCATCACCGTGGTCTCGCCGGCGGGCAGCCCGAGGATGCTGACGCCGCCGATCTCGAACTCGCCGGGACCGGAGACCTCCTGGACCTCACCGTCGCGAGCGCGCAGCTTGGCGGTGTCGGTGGCTCCCTCGGTGCGGACGATGATTCCGACGGTGCCCTTGGCGAGGCCGGGAAGGGTTGTCTGGGGCGGGTCGATGACGACCGTCATGTCCCGGCCGCGAAGCCGGATGCAGGAATGCCCGTGGTACGTCAGTTCCATGAGAGTCCAGTGTGCCGTCTCCGGGCCATCAGCCGCTCCCGACGGTCAGCTGCACGGCTTTTGACCTCCCGTTCGAGAAGAACGTGACCGTGACCGACTTGCCGGGCGCGAGGCCGAGGACGGTCGGATCGAACGGGTGGGTGGCGTCGAGGACGGTGGTGCCGACCTCGGTCACCACGTCGCCGGCCGCCAGGCCTGCCGCCGCCGCCGGGCCGCCCGGGGTCACCGACAGGATCAGCGCGCCGACCGGGAGGCTCGCCGCCGCCGCGGTGGCGGGGTCGAGCACCTGCGACTGCACCCCGAGCGTCGGCACGGCGGTGCTCCCGCTGCCGGTGGCCTCGACCACGAGGTCCGCCGCCGCGGTCATCGAGAGCGCCACGATGCCGGGCGCCGCGTCGCCCGCGTCGACCACGACCCCGATGACGTTGCCATTGCCGTCGAGGAGCGGGGCGCCGTCCTGGCGCGCGTCGGGTGTCGCGTCGACGGTGAGCACGTCGGTGAGCGCGGTGGCACTGCCGGCGGGCTGGACGTTGATGCCGACCGAGCTCACCGTCCCGGTGGACAGGGTCACCGGCGAGAACGGCGCGTGGGCGACGCTGATCGCGAGGTCGCCGACCGTGGGCTTGACCGAGGCGAAGGTGAGCGGGGTGAGCCCCTTGGCGCCGACCGCCTGGAGCAGCACCACGCCGTGGGTCGGGTCGGCGCGGACGATCGTCGCCGGGTAGGTGAGCCCGTCGCTGGTGGCGATGCGCAGGGTGGCTGCGCCCGTGATGGCGTGGATGCTCGAGATCACGAGCCCGTTCGCCGAGACCACGAAGCCGTCGACGATGCCGGTCGGCCCGGTGATCAGCGACGACGGGGTGACCGGCCCGGTGATCACCTCCACGACCGACGCCGACTTCGCCTCCGCGATCGACCCGGCGGTGAGCGTGCCGCCGTTGCTGCCCTTGCCGCCGACGATGGTCTGCTGGGTCACCCGCTCGACGGGACCGAAGCGGGCGTAGATGCCCCAGGCGGCGAGGCCGCCACCGATGAGGCCGATCACCGCGCTCAGCACCACCGCGGCGATGAGCCGGTCGCGCGGCCGGGCGGCCGCCGTCATTCGGTGGGTGCGGCTGCCCGCTGTCTCAGATAGCGAACGATGCCGGCCGCATTGCTGTGCACGCCGTTGAGGATCTCGGCCTTCTCGCGGATCTCCGCGGGCAGGGTCTCCGGATCGAAGGCGAACGCCTCCGCGAGTGCCGCGGCGACGTCGTCGATGCCCGCATCCGACGCATCCTCGATGACCCGCTCGGCCACCTCCACCCAGCCGTGGAGCATGTCCTCTGCCTGGGCGAGGGTCTCCTGCGCGTCGGCCACCGGGCCGTAGTGGGTGAGCACCATGAGCTTGGGCTTCAGCTCGGCGAAGCGATGCAGGCTGTGCACCGCCTGCTCGAGATCGAAGTCGGGCGGCGGCGTGGCCGGACGGAGCACGCCGAGGTCGGGCAGCTGCACACCGACGGCGTCGCCGACCAGGAGCGTCCCGGTCTGCTCGTCGAGGACCGCGTGGTGGTGCTTGGCATGGCCCGGGGAGTCGACGAGGGTGAGGATGCGGCCGTTGCCCACGTCGACCTTGTAGGCGTCGCCGGCGGCGATGAGCCGGTCCTCGGGGACGGCGGTCATGCGCCCGTAGAGGCTGTCGAGCAGCGGCCCGTACACACGCGACGCGCTGTCGACGAGCCTGCTGGGGTCGATGAGGTGGCGGGCGCCGCGTTCGTGGACCACCACGGTGGCGTTGGGGAAGTCCCGGGCGAGCTCGCCCACGCCGCCCGCGTGATCCAGATGGATGTGGGTGACGATGATCCAGCGCAGGTCCTGCGGGCCGAGACCGAGGGCGGCGAGCGCCGCGTGCACGGCGGGGACGCTCGACTGCGAGCCGGTCTCCACAAGCGCCGGCATCGGCCCGTCGATCAGGAACCCCGCGGTGAGCTGATCCATGCCGCCGAGCAGGGTGTCGAGCTGGCGGATCCCGGGTGCGATCTCAACCGCGTCGCTCATCGTTGCAGCGCCCCGTCTACGGTTTCGGGGTTGCCGCCACTTGGGCCAGCAATGCCTGCAGCGCCGTGAGGTCCGCCTGCACCTTGGCCTCGTCGGCACCATAGGCGGTGAAGTTGCCGGCCTTGAGCGCGGCCTCGGCCGCGTTGTTGTCGGCGACCAGCTTGTTGTCCAGGGCGACGATCTGCTGCTGGATCGTGCCGGTCGGCGTGCTGGTTGGTGTTGGGGACGTGCCCGGGCTCGGCGACGGCGTGGGCGACGTCGACGGCGATGGCGACGGTGTGGGACCGGAGCCGGTGGTGCCCGGGGCGGCGTTGTTCAGGCCCGGGACGGGGGTGCCGTTGTTGAGCAGGTTCGCCACCGCCTGCGCGAAGGACGAGCCCTGCTGGACGTCGTTCTGATCGCCGACGATCACCTCCTGCAGCTGCGGGAACGAGCTGCCCTGACTCGACGCGGCGGTGACGTAGAGCGGCCGCACGTAGAGGAAGGAGTTGTTGTTGAACGGCAGCACGATCACGTTGCCGAGGGTGACCGTCGATCCGTGCTGGCTGAGCAGGCTGATCTCCGAGCTGATCACCTGATTGGTGTTGATGTTGTTGTCGAACTGGAGCGGCCCGAGCACGTTGTCGGCGTTGTTGAGACGCACGGAGACAAGCGTCGGCTCGGTGGTGCCCGTGTAGTCGCATTCGGCGGCGAGCCATGCGGTCATGTTGTTCGCCGCGCTGCCGCTTCCGTTGTTGCCAGGAGAAAATGTCTGGAGCAGCACAAACTGCGGGGTGGTGGTGCCGGGAAGCTCCACCTCAACGTAGTACGCGGTGGTGGACTGGTTCTGCCCGTTGACGCTCTCCTGCGCGAGGTTGAAGAGGTCGGCGCCCTGGAAGAACACCGCCGCGTTTGCCTGGTGCACCGATGCGTAGGCCTGCGCCTGGTCGTTGAAATAGTCTTCCGGGTAGCGCAGATGCGAGCGGAGGTACGTCGACATGTCGCTGAGCGGTGTGAGCAGCCCGGGGTAGATCGCGTTCCACGCCGCGGTGATCGGCTCGTTCATGTTCACCGCGTAGAGCTTGATGTCGCACGTCTTGGCGTCGATCACCGCCTTGACGGCGTTGCGCATGTACGAGGTGCCGTCGCCCTGCTGGTACGACTCGGGGAAGAGCGAGCTCTTGACGTACGCGTCCGCGATCCACATCAGGTGGCCCGTCTGCGGGTCGACCACGATGTACGGGTCCGAGTCGACGCTGAGGAACGGTGCCAGCGACGTGATGCGAGTGCTGATCTGGCGGTTGACCAGCGCGCGGCTGTTCGAGGTCAGCGAGTTGTTCAGGAAGAGGTTGAAGCCCCCGAAGTCCTGGAGCGAGAGCGCGAGCTTGTCGATCGGGTTGGTGATCGGGATGCCGACCTCGCTGCCGTTGGCGTGGACCGTGTTGGTCTGGCTTCCCGACGGGTAGTTGAACTCCGGTTGGGTGGTTCCCGAGACCACGCTCTGGGTGGTGTCCAGCCCGCAGTAGATGGCCGGATCCGCCGTTGTCGAACCATCGAAGGAGAGGTCGGGGGGCGAGCCCGCGGTGACCTGGGCCATCGGCTGCCCGCCGACCAGCACCTCGGGCTTGCCCTCACCGCCGACGGCGTTGACGGAGACCGCCGTGACGCCATACCCGTGGGTGAAGTCCTCCGCCGCGCTCACGAACGACTGGTTCGGAAGATCTCCCTCCGAGATTTCGCGGGCCCCGAGCATCACCTCGATGTCGCCGCCCGAGGCGGGGTTTGGATACCGGTCGACGGTGATCGTCGAGTAGGTCTGATAGCTTCGGGTGCGGTCGATCTGCGCCAGGGTGTCGGGCAGCTGGGTGGGATCCTGGATGCGCACGTTCTGCAGGGTGCCGAGGTCCGATTCGAGATCGCTCAGCGTCGGCGGATGCGGCGTGCCGAAGTTGGTCGTCTCCACCTCCGGGGTCGCTCCCGGGCTCGATGCTGTGGTCTGGATCCCCCAGGCATAGCGGCTGGTGTTCAGGTAGTCATTGATGGTGTTGGTCTGGGCGCTCTGCTCGTTCGGGCCGACGCTGGTGCCCTGGTACACCGCGGCGGGGATCCCCTGGGTGAGCCCGGCCACGAGGAGCCACGCGCCGAGGAGGGACGCGTACGCGATGGCGGTGCCGGTTGACGCCCGCCGCCAGCGAACGATCACCAGCACCAGGGTGGCCACGGCGAGGACGAGGGCGAGGACCTGGAGGAACCCGAGAACGGGCTGGATCACCGCGCGCTGGGTGGCGTCGAGCCCGACGTACGGGGTGCCGGTGCTGTTCGGGCCGGTGCTGTGGCCGCTCGTCGCCAGGTGGTAGACGCCGAAGTGGGCGCCGAGCGCCGCGAGGATGAAGATGCCGACCAGTCCGAGGCCGCCGGTGATGACCGCGGCACGGAGCGCGTCCTCGGGTGAGCGACCCGGCGGCGGCTCCAGCGGCAGGGGCAGTTCCTCGGGAGCGTTCATGACGGTGATCGCCAGGACGGCCATGACGATGGACGCGATCACCCCGAGGATCACGCCGCCCCAGAGCAGTCCCATGAGGTCGTCGATCGCCGGCAGGGTGAAGACGAAGAAGGAGTAGTCCTGGTGGAAGACCGGATCGGTGGCCCCGAAGGGCACCGAGTGCATCCACACGAGGATGTCCTGCCACTCGCCGGAGAGCGTCGATCCACCCGCGATCCCGGCCAGCAGCGCGATCACCGCGCCGCTCCAGAGGGCGATGCGGCGGCCGCGTTTATCGAGGTTCGCGGCCGATGCCGCGCAGCCCCAGACGGCCGCGCCGAAGATGACGGCCACGATCGCGAACCCGATGAAGAACAGGACGATGTGGGCGATCAGCGGCGTCCAGAACACGTTGGTGTGGCCGACGCTCTTGTAATAGAGGTAGTCGGCGCGCAGTCCCAGCAGCCACCGCGCCACGATGAGCAGCACCACGATCGCCGCGATGACGCCGAAGATGATGATGCGGCGGCGGAGCTGTCCAGGGGGCCGGACGATCCGTGGGCGGGAGCGCCGCCGAGCGAAGATCTGCTCGGGATCGAAGCCGAAGGCACTCATGAACTGGACGAGTGTACCTGCGGAGGGTCCGCCGAAAGCTTCGGGGTCAGCGCCGTTGGAGCAGCAGCCTCACGTCGAACGGGTCGCGGCGGCGGCGAACCCTGCGTGAAACCTCGGGGCGGATCTGCACCATGTAGGGTTCCTGCTGGCGCAGAACCTCCTCGATGGCGTCGGCGATGAGCATCCCCGGATGCACCGTGGGCACCCGCTCGCTCAGGGCTTCGGCCATGCGCTCGCTCACCTCGGTCAGGTTGAGCTCGTGCGCCTGCTCGAGCACGTCGAGGCAGTCGTCGAGTTGCCGGAGCCGGAGGCGCCGGTCCTCGCCGTCCATTGAGGTCATCGTGGCACCACGTTAGCGCACCCCGAGTTCTTGCGCCTGAACGATCAGGTCGAAACCGGGACGCGCCTCCGTTGCCGTGGTGTCGCGATTCGCTTACCGGTGACCCGCGCGACCGGGGTGCGGGGGGCGGGGAGCATGCGCGCGAGGTACTCACCGGTGGCGCTCTTGGGGTTGGCGGCCACCTCTTCGGGCGTTCCCGACGCCACGATCTCACCGCCGCCGTCGCCACCGCCGGGACCGAGATCGATGATGTGGTCGGCCGTCTTGAGCACGTCGAGGTTGTGCTCGATGACGATCACCGTGTTGCCCGCATCGACCAGCCGGTGCAGGACCGCGAGCAGCTTCTCGACGTCCGCGAAGTGGAGTCCGGTGGTCGGTTCGTCGAGGATGTACAGCGTGCTGCCGGTGTCGCGTCGCGACAGCTCGGTGCTGAGCTTGACGCGCTGCGCCTCTCCACCACTCAGCTGCGTGGCCGGTTGGCCGAGCCGGATGTATCCGAGGCCGACGTCCTGGAGCGTGCGCATCTTGCGCAGGATCCGGGGCTGGTGCTCGAAGTGCGCAGCCGCTTCGTCGACGGTCATCTCGAGCACGTCGGCGATGCTCTTGCCGCGGAACTTCACCTCGAGCGCCTCGCGGTTGTAGCGGCGCCCCTTGCACACCTCGCACGGCACGTAGATGTCCGGCAGGAAGTGCATCTCGATCTTGATCATCCCGTCGCCGGCGCACGCCTCGCAGCGGCCGCCCGACACGTTGAATGAGAAGCGACCCGGTTTGTATCCGCGGATCTTCGCCTCGGGCAGCTTGGCGTACAGGTCGCGGATGTCGGTGAACACGCCCACGTACGTCGCCGGGTTGCTCCGCGGCGTGCGCCCGATCGGCGACTGATCGACGTCGATCACCTTGTCGATGTTGGCGATCCCTTCCACGCGGTCATGCGCGCCGGGACGATGCTTGGCGCGGTACAGCGACTGCGCGAGCTTGCGATACAGGATGTCGTTGACGAGCGTGCTCTTGCCGCTGCCGCTCACCCCGGCGACGCAGATGAACGAGCCGAGCGGGAACGCGACGTCCACGTTGCGCAGGTTGTTCTCGCGCGCGTTGCGCACCACCAGCTTCTTCGGGCCCGCGGGACGGCGGATCAGCGGCAGCGGGATGCTCCGCTCGCCGCGCATGAACTGCCCGGTGATGCTCTCCGGGGTGGCGAGCATCTCCTCCACCGTCCCCGACGCCATGATCAGGCCGCCGTGCTCGCCGGCGCCGGGGCCGACGTCCACCACCCAGTCGGCCGCGCGAATCGTCTCCTCGTCGTGCTCGACGACGATCAGCGTGTTGCCGATGTCGCGGAGCGCCTCCAGCGTGCGGATCAGCTTGTGGTTGTCGCGCTGGTGCAGTCCGATCGACGGCTCATCGAGGATGTACAGCACGCCCATCAGCTTGCTGCCGATCTGCGTCGCCAGACGGATGCGTTGCGCCTCGCCGCCGGACAGTGTCGCCGCGCCTCTGTCGATGGTGATGTAGTCGAGCCCGACGTCGTGCAGGAAGCCGAGACGCTCCTTGATCTCCTTGATCACCTGCCGCGCGATCGTCTGCTCGCGCTCGCTGAGGCGCAGAGAGTCCGAGGCGCCGCAACGCCGAACTGATGCTGTGCTTGCAGAACTCGGCGATGTTCATCCCGTCGATGGTCACCGCGAGATACTCCGGCTTGAGCCGCGCGCCCTTGCACACAGGGCACGGCTTCTGCATCATCAGCCGCTCGATCTCCTGCTTGACCCACTCGGACTCGGTCTCCCGGTAGCGCCGCTGCAGGTTGTTGATCACGCCCTCGTAGCCGGCCTCGAAGCTGCGTGAACGTCCGCTGTGCGAGGTGTAGCGCATGCGCACCGTCTCGTCCTTGGGCAGCCCGTAGAGGATGACGTTGCGCTCCCTTCCCTCGAGCTCGTTCCACGCGACGTTGAGCGGGATCTTGAAGCGCTTGCAGACGGTCTCGAGCACTTCCATCATCCAGTGCTGCGACGGTCCGCGCGTCCATCCGGACAGTGCGCCCTCGTCGATGCTCAGTGACGGGTCGGGGACCACCGCATCGGGATCCACCTCGAGCCGCACACCGAGACCGGTGCACGCGGGACACGCGCCGTGCGGATTGTTGAAGGAGAAGTTGCGCGGGGCGGGCTCCTCCATCGAGATGCCGCAGTACACGCACGCGAACTCCTCGGAGAAGAGCAACTCCTGCATGCCGCTGTCGGGATCGGCGGGGATGAGCAGGATGAGCCCGTCGCTCAGCTTCGACGCCTGCTCGAGTGACTCGTGCAGTCGTGAGCGCAGCTCCGGCCCGATGATGACGCGGTCCACCACCACCTCGATGTCGTGCTGGAACTTCTTGTCGAGCGCGATCGGATCCGCCGGATCGGAGAGGTCGTGCAGCTCGCCGTCGATGCGCGCGCGGACGTAGCCGAGTTCGCTTGGCCTCGTCGAGGACGTCGCGGTGCTCGCCCTTGCGGCCCTGCACCATCGGCGCGGTGATGAGCAGTCGCGTGCCCTCGGGGAGGAGCAGGACCTGGTCGGCGATCTGCTCGATCGACTGCTTGCTGATCTCGCGGCCGCAGTTCGGGCAGTGCGGATGCCCGATCCGCGCATACATGAGGCGCAGGTAGTCGTAGATCTCGGTGACCGTGCCCACGGTTGACCGCGGGTTCTTGCTCGTGCCCTTCTGATCGATGGAGATCGCCGGGCTCAGCCCCTCGATGTGATCGACATCGGGCTTCTCCATCTGCCCGAGGAACTGGCGCGCATATGCGCTCAGTGACTCCACATACCGGCGCTGGCCTTCCGCGTAGATGGTGTCGAACGCAAGCGACGACTTGCCGCTTCCGCTCAAACCTGTGATGACAATGAGCTTGTCGCGCGGCAGCGTCAGGTCGATGTTCTTGAGGTTGTGCTCGCGCGCGCCGCGAATCACGATCTGATCGTTGGGCATTGACCGTCTAGCGTACCCAAGTGGCGTCACTGACCAACCTGCGCCTTCGGGATCGGAGACGCCGGCCATGAGGCCAGAGCATAGCAAACGTATGTTCGATGGGTGGTGGGCTCTGATGGGCACGTTCCCGGCCTCGGGGCTCAGCTGCGAGCACGCGTCACGCGTACCGGGTGAACCGAGCCGCGGCGACCCCTTGCCGGGCTGACGCGCGGTGTACGCTTCTCCCGGAAGCGATAGTCATGAGGAGGGGACAGCCATAATCCTTGGACGTTCACCGCGCCGCCGGCGCACCCTGGCCGTGGCCGTCGCCGCAGTCGCGGTTGGGACGCAGATAAGCGTTGCACTCGCCGGCAACGGCTCATGGACGATTGTGCCGTCGCCGAATCCGCCGGCTTCGCTCGCCACACTCGCTTCGGTTGCATGCCCCGCCACGACATCGTGCTTCGCCGTCGGCGACGCGTTCGCACACGGGAAGGATCACCCCCTCGTGGAGCACTGGGACGGCACCGTGTGGTCGGTGATGCCGACCCCGGGGCTGACGGTGATCGGTGCCCTGGACGCGGTGTCGTGCGTGAGCATCCAATCCTGCAGCGCAGTTGGCACCCGCTTCGTGGGGGGCGCCGGACTTGGACAGACCCTGGTTGCCCATTGGGACGGCAACGCGTGGGCGCGAGTCCCGAGCCCGACGCCCGGGCAAGGAGGAGGGTTGAACGGGATTTCCTGTGTCAGCGCCTCGAACTGCATTGCGGTCGGACACTCACTTTCCACGTCAGGATCGGAGCGCACGCTCGTCGAGGGCTGGAACGGGACTCGCTGGGCGGTCACCGCCAGCCCCAACCCATCCGGCGGCGGGAGCTCATTGAGCGGCGTGACGTGCCTGACCGCATCTCGCTGCATCGCCGTCGGTGCGCACGCACCATCGCAGCAAACCTCGCACACACTCATCGAGCAGTGGGATGGGATGTCGTGGACGATCGTTCCCAGCCCCAACGGGGGTTCGTCGACGATGAGCAAGCTGTCGGCTGTCGCGTGCACCGGGATGAGCGCATGCGTTGCCGTCGGCTCGTCTTCGGGCGCGCAGGGATCGACGACACTCGCTGAGGTGTGGGACGGCAGTTCGTGGCGAATCGCTCCGAGTGCCAACCCTGCATCGGGAAGCGGGAGCTTTCTCGGTGTGTCGTGTCTTCGTGCAACCGATTGCGTGGCGGTCGGCGTCGGCTTGACCGGCGCGGGCAAGACGGCCACCCTCATCGAACGGTGGCGGGGCGCCGGTTGGACGCTTGCAGCGCATCCCGACCCGAAGCCTTCGAAGGGCAGCGCCCTGATCGGCGTCGTGTGCGCGTTCCCAACGGAGTGCATCGCCGTCGGGTACAACTTCCCCACGGTTTCGACCCAGGCAACCTTGGTCGAGCAGGAGACTCGGTAGCGCGGGCGGGCGCGATCTTCAGCCGGTCATCAGGTCGACGGCAGCCCGGGCGGCAGCGGACATCTCCGGGTTGAGCAGGTAGAACGCCCAGATCCCCCGCTTGAAGCTCATGACCAGGCCGGCGTCGCGAAGCTTGGCGAGGTGATGGCTGATCGTCGGCTGACCCAGGTCGAAGGCCGCGGTGAAGTCACACGCGCAGACCGGATCGGCGGCTCTCGAGAGGATGTGAATGATCTGGATCCGCGTCGGGTCCGCCAGCGCCTTGAACACCGAGGCAAGCTCATCGGCTCGAGCCTCAGGGAGTGGGTCGGCAACATCCTGGCTGCACCCCTTGATCCGATCCAGAACCTGGAGCTCGTGCAGTCCGGTGAACGTTGGCATGCCTCCATTCTACCTATTGACAGTCGTCGATAGAAGCGTCTATGCTCGCGCTAGATCAATCGACGTTCATCGATAGGAGATGAATCATGGAATGTGACTGCCCCTGTGGTTCCTGCCCGTGCCCTTGCGACGACGGTTGCCCCTGCGACGGCCCTTGCCCCTGCTGAGATGGGAAGGGTCCAACTTGCGCTGAATGTGACCGACCTCGATGAGGCGGTCGGCTTCTACACCAAGCTCTTCGAAACCGAGCCCGCCAAGCGCCGACCTGGCTACGCCAACTTCGCGATCGCGAACCCGCCGCTCAAGCTCGTCCTCTTCGAAAACCCGGGCCAGGCAGGCACCCTCAATCACCTGGGGGTCGAGGTGGAATCGACCACCGAGGTGGTCGCGGCAACCCAGCGCCTGACGGCCGAGGGCCTGCCCACGGAGGTCGAGGATGGCGTCACCTGCTGCCACGCCCTCCAGGACAAGGTCTGGGTCGCCGGCGCCGACACTCGCTGGGAGGTGTACACCGTTCTGGCGGACGCGCCCCTGGATGCAACGTCCGGGCCCAAACGGACTGCTGCGGGACGAGCGACGCATCCGCGGCGACCTGTTGCACCACGTAGCACGGGTTCAGTGTTAGTCGACGAACTCGTGCATGCGAGGATCTCGCCCTAGCGGCTCGGGTACCGGGGAGAAACCATGCACCTCATCGCCATCGGGGGCAGTGACGCCGGCATCAGTGCCGCGCTTCGGGCGCGAGAGATCGATCCAACCAGCGAGGTCACCGTTGTCGTCGCCGATCGGTATCCCAACTTCTCCATCTGTGGGATTCCGTACTACGTCTCCGGTGAGGTCACGCACTGGCACAACCTCGCGCATCGCAGCATTGCCGACCTCGAGGCGACCGGCATGCACCTCCGCCTGGACACCGTCGCGCGCCGGATCGACGTGGCCGCCCGGCAACTGGTCGTGACGACCGAAGGTGGGCCTGAAGAACTGATCCCCTACGACGAGCTCATCGTCGGCACCGGCGCTGTGCCTGTCCGTCCGCCGATCGCCGGTCTCAACGGCCCCGATGCGGTCGGCCCCGACGACGGTGTCCATCTGCTCCACTCCATGGGCGACACGTTCGCAGTCATGCGCACCCTCGAGGAACAGTCGCCCGCGAGCGCGCTCATCGTCGGCGCCGGCTACATCGGCCTCGAGATGGCCGACGCGCTGATCACGCGCGGGTTAGCCGTGACCCAGATGGAGCAGCTGGTCGAGGTGTTGCCGACTGTCGATCCCGCGCTTGGAGCACTCGTCCATCAACAACTTGTGGAGCACGGCGTCGAGGTGCTCACGGGGACGACGGTCACCTCGATCGCGCAAACACACGGAGGCGAGGCCGGCCGCCTGATGGTCACCGCGATGACCACCGATCACCGCGAGGTTGTCCGCACTGTTGACATGGCGTTGATCGTCGTCGGGGTTCGACCGGACACGAGCCTGGCGGCATCGGCAGGCGCCTCTCTTGGGCATCGCGGCGCGATCGCTGTCGATCGCCACATGCGCACCAACCTGCCGCACGTCTTTGCGGCCGGAGACTGCGTGGTCACCCGTCACCGCCTCCTCGGGGAGACCTACCTCCCGCTCGGAACCACTGCGCACAAGCAGGGCCGCGTCGCCGGCGAAAACGCGCTTGGCGGCGACCGCACCTTTGCCGGCAGTCTTGGCACCCAGGTCGTCAAGGTGTTCGACCACGCCGTGGCCCGGACCGGGCTGCGCGATCACGAAGCCGAGCCCGCCGGCTTCGATCCCCTCACGATCGGCTCCGAGGCCGACGACCACAAGGCCTACTACCCGGGAAGCCACCGCATCGCCATGCGATTCACCGGTGATCGAGCGACCGGCCGCCTGCTCGGCGTTCAGCTCTTCGGCCACAAACACGCCGAGATTGCCAAGCGTGTGGACATCGCCGCCGCGGCGATCTTCCATGACATGACCGTCGATGGGATGAGTGACCTCGATCTCTCATACACGCCGCCGCTCGGAAGCCCGTGGGACGCGGTGCAGGCGGGTGCGCAGGCGTGGGTCCGAGGGTGCGGCTGATCCTCGACTAGCGTCGCCGGTCAGCGCGGACTGGGGGACCGAGCGATGCTCGCGGCGCCTCACGAACGCCATGAGCGTCGCGAAGTTACTCCGTCGGTGGTGCGCTGGGTGGACCGGCCGCGGCAGTCCCAACTGGCTCGGCCTTTTCCTTCTTCTCCCGGCGCACACCCTTGGGCACGAGGCGCATCTTCACCTCGTCGTCGACCACCTCGACGATCACCGCATCGCCGGGACCGTGCTTGAGCCGGAGCAGCTCCTCGCTCAACGGATCCTCGATGACGCGCTGGATCACGCGCCGCAACGGGCGTGCTCCGTAGATCTTGTCGAAGCCTTCGGTGACGAGCTTCTCCTTGGCGTCGTCGGACACCGTGAAGGTGAGCTCCTGCGCAGCGAGGTGTATCGCCACCTTGGCCAGCAGCAGGTCCACGATCTGGCGCATCTGCGGATGGTCGAGGCGCTGGAAGACGACGACTGCGTCGACACGGTTGAGGAACTCGGGACGGAACTGCTTCTTGAGCTCGTCCATGATGCTGTCGCGCATCTTCCCGTGCTCCGACGATGACGCCCGCTCATCCGGCACGGCCGGCTGGAACCCGAGCGACATGTTGAGCTTCAACCCGTGCACGCCGAGGTTGCTGGTCATGATGATGATGGTGTTGGCGAAGTTGACGGCCTTGCCCTTGGCGTCGCTGAGCCGTCCGTCCTCGAGGATCTGCAACAGCATGTTGAAGACCTCGGGGTGCGCCTTCTCGATCTCGTCGAAGAGCACGACCGAATACGGGCGACGGCGCACGGCCTCGGTGAGCTGGCCGCCCTCGTCGTAGCCGACGTAGCCTGGCGGGGATCCGACGAGACGCGCGGTGGAATGACGCTCCATGAACTCGCTCATGTCGAGCCGGATGATCGCGTCCTCGTTGTCGAAGAGGAATGCGGCGAGCGCACGCGAGAGCTCGGTCTTGCCGACACCGGTCGGGCCGAGGAACATGAACGAACCGATCGGCCGCTTGGCATCCTTGAGGCCGGCGCGTGCACGGCGCACCGCTTGCGAGATCACCTTCACCGCATCGTCCTGGCCGATGAGGCGCTTGTGGATCTCCTCCTCCATGCGCAGGAGGCGTGAGGTCTCCTCCTCGACGAGGCGCGAGACCGGGACGCCGGTCCACGACGAGATGATCTCGGCGATGTGCTCCTCGGTCACGTCCGGGACGGTCGCGCCGAGCTCGTCACGCCACTTGGTCTCCTGGGAGACGTACTTGTCCTTGAGCTTCTTTTCCTTGTCGCGGAAGTTGGCCGCAGTCTCGTAGTCCTGCGCCGCGATGGCCTCTTCCTTCTGCGTCTGCAGCTCGCGAATCTCGCGCTGCATCGCGCGCAACTCTTCCGGCGTCGTGGTGAGCTTCATGCGCACGCGCGCGCTCGCCTCGTCGATGAGGTCGATCGCCTTGTCAGGCAGCGAGCGGTCGCTGACGTAGCGCACCGACAGCTCGGCGGCGGCCTTGAGCGCATCGTCGGTGATCTTCACGCGATGGTGCTTCTCGTACAGCGGCCGGATGCCGTGCAGGATCTCGATGGTCTCGGCGAGCGAGGGCTCATCGACGAACACCGGCTGGAAACGGCGCTCCAGCGCTGCGTCCTTCTCGATGTACTTGCGGTACTCGTTGAGCGTCGTCGCGCCGATGCACTGAATCTCGCCGCGCGCGAGTGCCGGCTTGAGAATGTTGGCCGCGTCGATGGCGCCTTCCGCGGCGCCCGCGCCGACCAGCGTATGCAGCTCGTCGATGAAGAGGATGACCTCGCGCGATGCGCGAATCTCGTCGAGGATCTTCTTCGAGTCGCTCCTCGAATTCGCCGCGGTACTTGGTGCCCGCGACGAGCGCGCCCATGTCGAGCGTGAGCACGCGCTTGCCCATCAACGACTCGGGAATGTTGCCGAGGATGATCTGCTGCGCGAGGCCTTCAGCGATGGCGGTCTTGCCAACACCAGGCTCGCCGATGAGCGCCGGGTTGTTCTTGGTGCGCCGGCTGAGAATCTGCACGACGCGCTCGATCTCCATCGCACGTCCGATCACCGGATCGAGCGAGTTCTTGATGGCCAGATCGGTGAGGTCGCGGCAGAACTGATCGAGCAGCGGGGTCTTGGACGGCTTCTTCTGCGCCTCCTTCGACTCCTCGTCGATGCCCGAACTCGTGGAGCAGCTTGTCGATCTCGCCGCGAACCTTCTCGAGGTTGGCGCCGAGGTCCTCGAGGACGTGAGCGGCGATGCCCTCACCCTCGATGAGCAGCCCGAGCAGGAGATGTTCGGTGCCCACATAGTTGTTGCCCATCCGGCGCGCTTCTTCGAACGAGATCTCGATGACCTTCTTGACGCGCGACGTCGGGATGATCTGCTGGATGATGATCCGCTCGTTGCGACCGAGCACCGACTCGATCGTGCTGCGGACCTTGTTGATCTCGACACCAAGGTTGTTGAGGACCTTGGCCGCAAGTCCCTCTCCTTCACGGAGCAACCCCAGCAGCAGGTGCTCTGTGCCGATGTACGAGTGATGCGAACGCTCAGCCTCTTCCTGGGCAAGCGTGAGCACCTTCTTCGCCCTTTCGGTGAAGCGCTCGAACGGGTACAAAACCGCCTCCATTGCCCCTCCGGCCCCCCCGTGGATGGAAAGGGTCAGAACCCGGGCACTGCTGTAACGTCCCCAATAGTACCCGCCTCGGCGGACAGCTAAGCAACTTTGCAAATACGGGCCGGTGCCCACGTCGAAACGGCCTCGTCGCTGCGCACAACAGCAACGGTGGTCGCCTGAGGTGACAGCGCCTTAGGCCTCGGGGTCGGCCGCTGCTGCCTCGCCGGCGTCGGTGGCCGGCGCAGGCGCGGCTTCGGCAGGTGTCGCAGCCGGCGTCTCGGCGACGGTCTCTTCGGCGTCCGCGGCCTCCTCGACCTCTGCCTCCAGCTCGAACTCGACATCGTCGTCGTGGTCCTCGACGTCGGCGTCGACCTCGGCCTCCTCGTCGGCGGCTGCCTCGTCGTCGCTGGATGCGTCATCCGAGGCGTCGTCACTGACTTCGTCGAACGCGGCCGCGTCGTCGGCGAGCGCGTTGTCGGCGGCGATCTCCTCGGCGGTGGCGGTGCCGGCCGCGACCGCACCCTCAACCGCTGCGCGTGACGTGCCCTCGACGCCCGCGTCGGTGAGCGCCGCGGCCATCGGGGTCACAGCGGTGACGACGGTGTGATCGTTTTCGTCGTCGTCCTCTTCGGGGTAGTCATAGGACGGCGGGGTGATCTCGTCGCCCTCGCCGGTCGGACCGCCGCCGTGGAGCTGGCGCAGGGAGAGGCTGATGCGGCGCCGGACCTTGTCCGCGCTGAGCACCATGACCTCGACCTCCTCGCCAACCTTGAGGACGTCTTCGGTTCGTTCGACGTGATCCCACGAGAGCTCGCTGATGTGGAGCAGACCCTCGACGCCATCGGCGATCTGCAGGAACGCGCCGTACTTCTTCGTTTTGGTGACGATGCCCGGCACCGCCTTGCCGGGCGGGAACTGCTGCTCGATGGTGTCCCAGGGATCCTGCGACATCTGACGCAGCGAGAGGCTGATGCGCGACAGCTCGGGGTCGAGCTTGATGACCTTGACGGACACCTCGTCGCCGACGGTCAGCACGTCGCTGACGTTGTTGATGCGATCCCACGACAGCTCGCTGATGTGGATGAGCCCGTCGGCACCGCCGAGGTTGACGAAGGCGCCGTACGAGGTGACGCCGCTCACCTTGCCGGTGATGACGTCGCCGACCTTGAGCTTCTCGAAGAGCTCCTCGCGCTGGCGCGCGCGATCCTCATCCTGCGCGGCGCGCTGCGACACGATGAGCCGGTTGCGCTTGCGGTTGACCTCGAGGATCTTGACCGGGATCTTGGTGCCGACCAGCTCCATGAGGTTGCCGCTGAACTGGCGCGCCACCTGGCTGCTGGGCAGGAATCCGCGCAGGCCCATGATGTTGACGATGAGCCCGCCCTTGTTCTGCTCGCGCACCTCGGCGTCGAGGATCTCGCCCTCGGACTCCTTCTCTGCGACGGCCTGCCAGATGCCTTCCGCGCGCGCCTTGCGCAGGCTGAGAACGACGTTGCCGTGCTCATCCTCGGGCTGGATGATGTAGACCTTGACCTGGTCACCGGAGTTGAGGGTGACCGGCGTCTCACCGCGTGCCGACAGCTCGCGGTTGGAGATGATTCCCTCGCTCTTCGCACCGATGTCGACGAGGACTTCGTCGGGATCGACGCGGACGACGACACCATCGACGATGTCACCGTGGGCCAGGGCCCTGATCGAATTCTGATCCTCCCGCAGGAGGTCCTCCATGGTGAGCGTCTCAGGCTCCTGGGCCGTCGTCGGGGTCAATGCACTCCTTTGCTCGTACTCCTGCCTTCAGATCAATCTCTCTCGCCGGTCAGGGTCGCGGGCTTTCGCCTTCAAATGATCGTGTCTGCGGCGTGAATTGGCGCGTTTGCACCGATGCCATCACGATCTCGCCGAGTGTATCACCAGAGGCAGATCGGTCCCCTTTCGCCGATTCGTTGCAGGGAGTTGCCGCGCCCGCGACAGTGCCATCAGCGAGGCGTCGCAATCCCCATGCGACGCTGCGCAACGAAATGCGAGTGACCATCACCTGCGAGGAATGCGGCGAGCGACATCGTCTCGAACGACGAGTGAGCGAGCCGGGTCCCATCTGGATCGTGTGCCACAACTGTGAGCTTCCGCTGCAAGCGGTGCTCGATGGAGTGGCCTCTCCGACAACGGCTCCTGCAGCCCAGCCTTCACGGACTCCGTCCGCGTGGGCGGGCGTCGTCGACTTCCGCGCAGCCTGAGCGACGTCGCTCCTTCGGGAGCCCCGTCACCCGGCAGCTTGAGAAGGGGGCGGAAGGGACCGATGACGGTGGTACTGATGACCGGACCTGAGCTACGCTAGCTCTCATGGCGACCACCTCCGCGCCCACGCCCACCAAGGCGCCGGCACCGGCGAAAGCGCCCGGGCGCGAGGAACGCGACCAGCGCGAGTTCGGCTGGAACGTGATGGTCTGGAATGACCCGATCACGCTCATGTCGTACGTGGTGCTGGTCCTGCGCCGGCTCTTCGGCTACGACCATGCGACGGCCACCCGCCTGATGCTTCAGGTGCACAACGAGGGCCGTGCCGTGGTGGCCACACAGCCGCGCGAGCAGGCCGAGGTGTCGGTGGCCCAGCTCCATTCCTTCGGGCTCCAGGCGACCCTGGGTCGTCCCTGAGCCGCCGGAAGGCTCGGCACATGGCCCAGGTGCTCCGTCGCCGCGGGCGGATTCAGGTGAAGGTCGACAAGCGCGAACGTGAAGCGCTGATCGGGATCATCGATTCACTGAGCCCGCGTCTTGCCGCACCCCTGGCGTCGGCGCCGCGCGCATATGACGACGCCAAGCTCCAGGCCGAGTACGACCGCTGGGTCCGGCCTGACATCGAGAAGGGCCGCGAGGTGGACCTCACGATGGTGCGGGACGCGCTCAGCGCGGGCGAGGACACACTGCCACTCACGGAGGCACAGACGCTCGCGTGGCTCCGCGCGTTCAATCACCTGCGCGTTGCGGCGGGCGAGATCCTCGGCATCGAGGGCGACGGCTGGGAGGACACCGCCACCGATGCGACGAAGCAGAAGCCGGAGTACGGCGTGCTCATTGCCCTGGGATATCTCCAGGAGGAGTTGGTCGCGGCGCTGGATTCGTAGGGGGCTACGGTTCGGGGGTCGGATTGAGCTTGTCGCTCGTCCAGTCGACGGTCTGATCGACGCTGACCGGGTACGCCTCCAGTCGATTGTCGGCGACCACCGCATCGATGCAGCCGGCGCTCCCGCCGAGGTATGTGCTCATCAGATCGATGTCGGTCGCGACACACCAGCTGTGGTCGTCCGGCCACCACAGGCTCGCGCTGTCGGGCCATCCGAACCGCGAGAATGCCGACCCAGCGGCTTGCAGCGGACCGCACAGCAGGACCATCTTCCGTTGCGGCATCGCTATCAGCGGCACCGTCCGGGTCAAGGCAGGTGCGTCGCCATAGCCCTCCCACACGCCGAACCAGCAATTCAACGGCGTTGTGGTGAAGGGTGCGAGCGCTTCGGCAAGGCTCATCGCTGTTCGGGGTGGGAGTGAACCGGTCGACGGCGGCTCATCCCACACACCCGGCTGCGTCGCGTCATGCTCGAACTTCCAGTCGCCCGTTATGGCGGCCCACTCCATCGCCGCATGAGCGATGCGCCCATTTGCCGCTGCAACCTCTGCCCATGCGACATCGACGGAGCTGTTACCGCCGGCGACTCGCGACGCGGGGTGCAGCACTCGTGCATACGCCTCGAAGGTAACCGGCAACAGCGACCCGACGTCGTATTGGAAGTTGCGCACGCTTGCCACGATCCAGTTCGCCGGGCTCACGTCGTCGACGAGTTCCAGGTCACCAAAGGATCGCGAGCCGACCACGGGTCAAAGTATGTGACTCGTCGGCTATGTGCTCGGCTTCGTCAACACATGGACGCCGTCATCGCCGTCGACCGCAACACAGAATCCCGCTCTCGGGCACGAGAGACCAACGATGGCCTCGGAGCCCCGCGGGGTCACGCGCGTCTCGGTCCATGAAGACGACCCGCCCGCCGGGTCGTGGGACACGAACACCGAGTCCGACGCGCCACCGACCACGCAGAAGGCTCGGCTTGCGCACGAGACGCTGTCGAGCATCATCGCACCCGCGAGTCTCGTGACCTTCCAAGCCCTCGCGCCACCGGTCGGGTCGGTGGATGTCACGACGTCGCCCTGCCGGGTGATGGCCACGCACAGCGTTACCGACGGGCATGAGAGCGCCGTGAACGAGTTCGGGGGCTGGCACCACAGCATGCGCGACCTTCCATGCGCTCGGATCGAGCGTCATGCGCAGCGGGTTCGACCCAATCGGGCCTGGATGCGACGAGGTGATCACATCGCCAGACGTATCCGCTGCCACGCAGAACGACGCGCTCGCACAGGAGACGGTGGTCAGCGCCGATGTGCCCAGTAGCTCCGTGCCGTTCCCATACGCGGCGTTGGCCCATATGCCGTTGAACACTGTCGACGCGAAAACATAGCCGGACACGTCGGGGCCGGTGGGCTCGCCGGGCACATGACCCTGGGCGCCGCCGACCATCACGCAGAGCGTCCCGGCGCAGGAGATCCGATTGATGAACGCGTTATTCCCGAGGGCGATCGTGTTGAACACGCTCCCGCCGCCGCTATTTTGGATCGTCCTCATCGCAAAACCGGGCCCGCCACCAGAATGGGTGTCCACCACGCCCTGGTCGATGGCTTCGCATCGCGACGGGTCGCCGGCACACGAGACGCTGGTGACCCCGACTTTGCCGCGCGGGACGATCACTCCGGTCATTGAGTTGGCGATGATTTTCCATGCGGCCGGTCCGCCGCCAGGGTTGGTGGAGGCCCACAGATGTCCGTCGTGGTCGACCGCTACGCAGTAGGAGGAGTTGGCGCAGCTGACGTCACTGAGCCCGCCGACGACGCCTTTGAGCGCGAACGACGTCCAGCTGCTGTTGTTGATTGCCGGCGCCGACTGCGCCGAGGAACCGCTGCGCAATGCGATCGACACGCCGGCGATCGCACCGCCGATGACAACCACCGTCGCGGCGAAGACTGCGATTGCTTTCCACGGCGCGGTGGCCGTGCGTGCATCTGGGATGCGTCGCGGGAGTCGCTCGGCATCCGCGAGCAGGGTCTTGGTGAGCGCGCTTGCGCGTTCGTCGTAGGTGAGCGGCGTCATCGTTCGGCCTCCTGGGTTTCGTCCCACTGCATCCGGTCGCTGAGGCGGTGCCGGGCTGCGCGCAGCTGGATCTCGACGGTTCGGGGCGAGCAACCGAGCGCTGCCGCGGTCTGCGCGGTACTGAGGTCTTCCCCGTAGAAGAGGACGACCGTTGCGCGCATCCGGGGCGGCAGGCTCTGCAAGGCGGCGTGCCAGTCGATCGCCGCCGCACTCGGCTCCCAGGTCTCGCTTGGCGGGGGTTGCCAGGCGCGGGCAAGGCGGCGGAGTTCGCGCGCCCAGGCGCGGCGTCGTTGCAGCGCCAGCCGGACCACCATCGTTCGTAGGAGCGGCCACGCCGGGGCGCGCAGATAGTCGGGCTCGCGCTGGACACGCTGGGTGAGCTGCAGAAACGCGTCGTGAGCGAGGTCCTCTCCGGCAGCGCCGTCGCCCGAGAGGACAGTTCCAAGCGCGACCAGCCGCCCGATCTCGGCGGCATACACGTCGTCGAGCGCCATGGTCTCGTCGCGTGTCACCACGCCGGCCGGATGGCTCGCCATCGCCTTCCCTTCCGGGCTCGCGGCGATCGATGCCGCGTCGCTCATCACGACCTATATATGCCGCCCAGCGCGTCCACCCCTTACAGCGCGTCAGTCAGCTCGCGGGGAACCCATCCTTGGGCGGGCGATAGTGCGACGCGTCGATCACCTCGTGGTGGACGTCCTCGGAGGGATGCGTATCTCGGGGTGGCCAGCGCGCCCAGATCTCGGCGCTCTCATCGTCGACCCCGTCCACTAAGACCGGGACCCAGAGCTGGTTGAGGTACGCCTCCACTTCGACCGGGGCACGGAACATCCGCCATCCCCCGCCGCGCGGCGTGTCGGTGAGATGCGCTTGCGGCTCCTCGTTCGAGCTCTGCGGGCCGGGTACTGGATCGGCGTGCTCGGCGGACATCGTCAAAGCCTCCTCAAATGGCACCGGGATCGCTCATAGTGCGCCACGGGAGGTTAGACCGGGAGGTATCGGAGGCCGCCAGTGACTCGCACCACGTCGCCCTGGATTCCTGTCACCGCCCTGGGGTTCGCCGCCCTGCTCGCCGCATGCGGCGGTGCGTCGGGCACGGTAACGACGCCAACCGCCGGCGGAGCCGCACCCACCGCAACGGTCGCGCTGCCGAGCCCCACCGCGGCATCGGCCGCCTGTCCTTCCGCGAGCACCGTCTCATCTGCCCTGGGAACGCCGGGGCTCCCTGACGCAGTCGGGATCGCCCCGCCCGGGGCATCCTCGCTTCCAGCCGGAGCGACCGGGATCGTCTGCGACTACCACGGATCCTCTGACAACGTGATCGTCGAGGTGCTCACCAACATCAACCCGTCGTACATCTCGCAGTTCACCGCGCACTTCGTCGGCACGGTCGCAACGGTGTCCGGCCTGGGCGACCAGGCAACATCCTTCTACCAATCCCTGGGCGGCGGCAAGGACAACGAGGGCGTGGTTGCAACCAAGGGCCAGACGCTCGTGTCGGTCGGCGCGACCTCCACCCCGGCCACGCTCAGTCAGGTCGAGTCGCTGGTCAGCTCGCTGCTCTAGCAGCCACCCGCGGCGGCACCCCACGTCGCCGTGCCCGCGGGAGCCTGCGCTCCAGCACGCTGAACGCCCGCGCGACCGGCGGTAGTCCGGTGATGATCCACATCACCCAGCCGCACAACACGCCGACTCCCGCGCCGACGATCACATCGCTCGGGTAGTGCACCCCCACGTACACGCACCCGAATCCCACCACGACCATCCCCACGACAAACACGATCCCCACCCGCCGCCACGCCAGCACGCCGATCACCGCCGCCACCGCGACAAACGCCGTGAGGCTCGAAGGAAACGAGTTGTTCGGCGGGTGCGGGAACAGCGGCACGAAATGCATGACCACGAACGGCCGCGCCTGATACGTGATCCGCCCCAACTCGTGCGACACGAGCTGCGTCACCCCCAACCCCAGCAACGCCGCGACTCCCGGCCGCAACCGCACTTCCCACAGCGAGAGCGCGAGAAACCCAACGGGGCACAAGATGATAAACGCAGCGGTCCCCCAGATAACAATCGGCGTCAGCCAAGGATTAGAGAGGGCAAACCCATGCAAACCCTGAGACGCACCATCAATAAACGGAGCCATCAATAAGCGATACGAATGCGAACAACCAAAGGTTTCGCCACTACACGCAGCCGAGCCAAGAACACGAAGCCCGCACGAGACGCAGCAGGACGCGGACGTCCAGTGTCACGACCGCACGCGAGTAGGGTCAGCAAGGGCCCGGCAGGACGAGCAAGAGCAGGGCACGGCAAGTCGGTGGCACCCCCATACGCACCGCGGGCCAACAAGGCCCCGGCGAAAGCGAGCCCTAGCACGAAGCGGACGGCGGGTGGCACCGCGGGGGGCAGCGCCGGCGCGCCCAAAAGCGCGACGGCGAGGGGTCCCCGCGGTGACAGGACCCGCGCACCACGATTCGAGTCCTAGTAGCGAGTGACCTTCATTGAAAAATCCAACGCCACCGCCGAATGCGTGAGCGCCCCGACAGAGATGTAGTCGGCCCCCGCCAACGCATAAGCACGCGCGTTGGTCACCTGGACTCCCCCACTCACCTCAACCGTGGCACGACCGCGGATCAGCTGCATCGCCTCGCGCACCTGGCCGCAGGAGAAGTTGTCGAGCAGGATGTGCGATGCCTTGTCGGCGAGCGCCTGCTCCAGCTCCTGGAGGTTGCTCACCTCGACGTGGATCTCCATCTCGGGATAGGCCTTGCGCGCGGCGCGCAGCGCCGGTGTGATCCCACCAACGAGCGCGAGATGCGTGTCCTTGATGAGCACCGCGTCATACAGACCCATGCGATGGTTGACCGCGCCGCCCATGCGCGTGGCGTACTTCTCGATGGCGCGCAGTCCCGGCGTGGTCTTGCGCGTGTCGAGGATCTTGGCCTTGGTGCCGTCGACCGCCTTCACGTACTTCGCGGTCATGGTGGCGATACCGCTGAGATGCTGGAGGAAGTTGAGACCGACACGCTCCGCCGTCATCATCCCGCGCGCCGGGCCGAAGAGCCGCGCCACGATCTGATCGGCCTGCACCTTCTCGCCATCCTTGGTCTTGGCGTCGAACTGGATGCGCTCGTCGACACGCTGGAACACGCGCTGGGCGATGCTGAGACCGGCGATCACGCCGTCCTGTTTGCAAACGATCTTGCCGCGACAGGTCATGTCCATGGGAATGACGGCCTGGGTCGTGACATCGCCAGCTCCGACATCCTCGGCGAGCGCAGATTCGATGAGCAGGTCGATGCTCTCCGACGAAAGCGCCTCGGTGATGGGTCTAAAGGTGACGGTCAAAGCGTGCTCCTCTGTCCTTGTGCATGACGAGATCGCCATGCCATTGATCGCTTGCTTGGGGGAGATCAGAACGGAGGTGGCATCCGCGGCTCTCCTCGCGAGCCAGGGCCGCCGCGCACACCAGTGACGCGGTGGATGCCGCGGCGTGCAGCTGCATGCTCGGCAGCAGGGTGCTCCCCGCTGTCTCGGCGGCGACGCGCTCGCACTCGCGGGCCGCGGCGCGCAGGCCGGATTCGTCGCGAACCACGCCGGCGCCGGCCCAGAGCGTGTCGCGCAGCGTGGTCCAGCCTTCACGCGGATCGAGCTTGGACGCGCGCGGGCTTGTGACCCGCTGCACGGGTGCTGCCTTCGGCGGTGGCGATTCCGCCGCCCAACCCAGCGCCGCCTGCACCGCGCGCCGCGAGAAGACGAGCGACTCGAGCAGGCTGTTGCTCGCCAGCCGGTTGGCGCCGTGGACACCCGTGTATGCAACCTCGCCGCAGGCAAACAGGCCTGGGACGCTGGTGGCGCCGTCGAGGTCGGTCCGGACGCCGCCGATCATGTAGTGCGCGGCAGGAGACACCGGGATCGGATCGCGTCCGACGTCGAGCCCGTACCGGGCGCAGGTCGCCGCGATGGTTGGAAAGCGCACCGCCGCGCGCGCACCGAGCGGCGAGCAGTCGAGGAAGACGCACGCCTCGCCGCTGCGCTGCAGCTCCTCCCAGATGGCCCGGGAGACGACGTCGCGACCGGCCAGTTCGCCGCGCGGATCGACATCGAGCACGAAGCGCTTGCCATCACGGTTGATGATCCACGCGCCCTCGCCACGCACCGCCTCACTGATGAGGAAACGCGGTGCACCGTCAACGGCGAGCGCGGTGGGATGGAACTGCGCGAACTCCATGCCGGCGACATCAGCGCCGGCCGAGTAGCCGAGGGCGACGCCATCGCCGGTTGCGGAGTTGGGGTTGGTGCTGTTGCGCCAGAGCCGGCTCGCACCGCCGCTCGCAAGCACGACGGCCGACGACGACAGCGTGGTGGTATGCGATTCCGTTGCGTTGGTGGTGATGGAAACTCCACAGCCGGTGCCGTCCGCCGTGGTGACGATGCGGGTGACGTCCGCGTGCTCGATGACGCGCGCGCCACTGGAACGCAGGCGCCGGATGAGGGCGGTTTCGACCTCGAGCCCGGTTGCATCGCCGCGGGCATGAAGGATGCGGGGGCGCGAATGCGCCGCCTCCTGCGCCAGCAACAGCTCACCATCCTGGGTGTCGAACGCGACGCCCCATTCGATCAACTGGCGAATCCGCGCCGGACCCTCTTCAACAAGCACGCGCACGGCATCGGGATGGCAGAGCCCGCGGCCTGCGGCAATCGTGTCCTCGTAATGGAGCTCCGGCGAATCACCATCGCCGACAGCAGCCGCGATGCCACCTTGCGCGAACCGGCTGCATCCGTCATCGAGTGCGCCTTTGGTCACAACCGCCACTCGCGCGCGCGGCGCTGCGGTGAGCGCGGCCGAGAATCCTGCGATGCCACTGCCGACAACAACAACGTCGTAATCCGTTGGTGCCGTCCCGTTGATCACGCGATTGCCGCCTGCCCAACGACGGTGTTGTTTGCATCGACAGGCAGCACCGCCGATGTCCAATCGCGCAGTGCGCGATTGGACAGACGCGCGCTGACCCATGACCCCTCGAAGTCGACCGAAGCTCGCGTCATTGTGGCGCGGTGGTTTTCCGACTTCATGATGACCCGCTGCATGATCTCCCCTAGACGCCACGACCAACGGGCGCTGTGTCGACCCCCAGCCGAACGACATCAATCAACCGTGTGCTCCCTATTCTAGCAGCCAGCACGATTTGGTTTGTGGGGGCTGCCTTTTCGACCTCGGTGAAGTCGTCCGCCTTTACCACGGCGACGTAGTCCACGTCCAGTCCCGCGTTTTCCAGAGCCGACCGAACAGTTGTTGCCAGCGCTGTCGCATCTCGCTCGCCGGCCTCGAATCGGCCGATTGCCAAGCCCAGGCTCGATGGAATGGCCGTTGCGCGCACTCGGTCTTCGGGGCTGAGGTATCGGTTGCGGCTCGAGATGGCGAGCCCGTCGGCATCGCGAACCGTTGGGCACACAACGATATCGACGCCGGCGTCGAGGTCGCGGACGAGCCGCGAAACTACTGCACACTGCTGGGCGTCCTTCTGTCCGAAGTACGCGCGGTGGGGCAGCCCGGCGACGAGGAGCTTGGTGACAACCAACGCCACCCCATTGAAATGGCCCGGGCGGCTCGCGCCTTCCAGCCGCTCCCCGAGCGATCCGGTGATGTCGATGCGGGTCACCAACCCCGGCGGGTACATGGTCTCGACACTCGGGACGAACGCGGCGTGCACGCCCGCCTCGGCGAGCATGGCGAGGTCGGCGTCCATGGTGCGGGGGTAGCGGGCGAAGTCCTCGTTCGGTCCGAACTGTGCCGGGTTCACGAAGATCGTGACCACCACGCGGTCGTTCTCCGCGACCGCGCGGTCGATCAGCGAGCGATGGCCGGCGTGGAGCGCACCCATGGTGGGCACCATCCCGACCGACAGGCCCGCGCCGCGGCAGCCCAGGGACCACCGCCGAAGGTCGTCTGGGGTCGCGAGCAGTTCCGGGGCGTCAGTGGAACGAGTGGGCATCGTCAGGAAACCGGCCCTCGCGGACATCGTCGGCGTACGCGCGCGCGGCGCTGACGATGGCTGCGCCGAGGTCGGCATATGGCTTCACGAATTTCGGGGTGACGCCGCGCACGTGACCGGTGATGCCGAGCAGGTCGTAGATGACCAGGACCTGGGCGTCGCAGTCGGGCCCCGCGCCGATACCGATGGTGGGAATGGTCAACTCGCTCGTCACCTGCGCGGCGAGGTCGCGCGGGATGCCCTCGAGCACGATCGAGAAGGCACCCGCCTGCTCCAGCGCGTGGGCGTCGGCGATGAGGCGTTCGCGGTCGCTCGCGCTTCTCGCCTGCACCTTCATGCCGCCGAATGCGTTGACCGACTGTGGCGTGAGACCGAGGTGTCCCATCACCGGGATCCCGCGCTGGGTGAGGTGCGCCACCTTCTCCACCGCCCACCCGCCGCCCTCGAGCTTGACCGCATGCATCCCTGCCTTGAGGTATTGCACCGCATTGTCGGTTGTGTCCTCGCACGACCCCTGGTAGGTGCCGAAGGGAAGATCGCCGACAAGGAGCTGGTTGGGCGCGCCGCGAGCAACCGCGCGGGCATGGTGCAGCATCTCGGTCATGCTCACTGGAAGGGTGTTCGCATAGCCGAGGACGTTGTCCGCGAGCGTGTCGCCGACGAGCAGCACGGGCACCTCGGCTTCGGCGAGGAGTTGTGCCGTGGGGTAGTCGTATGCGGTGAGCATCACGAAGCGGGTGCCGGCTGCCTTCCATGCCGCGAGGTCCCGGACGGTGATCGCCACGGTCACGCCACCTGGGAGCCGGTGTGGCCGTCGAGCGGCGGCGCGATTGCGGGCACGTCCGCCACGAGCGCCTCCATGGCGCGCGTCAGGTGCAGGTAGAGGTCGCGAGCTTCGGGGTGATCCGCCAGCGCGTCGAGGTGTGCGGCGATGGCATCTGTGTCGCCCCGCGCCACGGGTCCGGTGAGCGCCGCTGCCGGCCCGCCGCGCCGGGCGTTGTGGGCGGCGCCTTCGAGCAGCGCGGCCAGTGCCGCGTGCGCGGTCTCGGCCGGGACACCGGTGCTCTCGAGCAGCCGCGTCGCCTCCGCAAGCAATGCGAGCGGCGCGTTGCCCGCGAGCACCGCGGCCGCGTGGTAGAGCCTCGCACTCGCGGGGTCGATGTCGAGTGGGGTTGCGCGCAGGGCGGCGACCAGGCCGAGCAGGCGCTCACGCAGCAGCCCGGTGGCGTCGACTCTGAAGAACGCGCCCTCGAGGAGTGATGCGCTGTCCGGCCCGGCCAGCGCCATCAGCGGATGCAGTACGCCGACCTCGGCACCGGTGATGAGCAACGAGGCGATGGCCTCGGGGCCGAAGCGGGCACCCAGGTGCGCCACGCCGCGTCCACGGAGCGCGATGCCCGACGCTGCGATTTCCGACGCGACGGTCGAGATCGCCCCGTCGGGAACCGCGAGCAAGGTCAGATCCGCGAGCGCCACCGCTGCGAGCGGCGTGGCCACCGCTTCGGCGCCGACGGTATCCGCGAGCCGGGCGGCCATCTCGCCTCGACGGCTGGCGACGGCCGCGACCCGATATCCGGCATCGTGCGCAGCGATCGCAAGAGCGGATCCGGCGCGGCCCGCACCGATGATCGCCAGCGACGGCGTGCCTACTCCCTCCACGTCTCGGTCCTCCTCGTTGGATCCAAGCGCTGCCGGCAAGCCGGGTCACCGACCCGTCAGCGGCAGCGGGCCTCGAGGCGCATCACGCGTCCCCGGGTCGCTTTGGAGCCGTCGACGGCCACGGAGGCCCGTCGGCCTGAGTGTACCCCTACGCTCCGGCTGCTGCCTCTGCAGGCGGCACGTAATCCGGCGGAGCAGGAGGCGGAGCGCCGTCGGCCGCCGGACCGCTGCCGTTCACCGGGGCGACGCCGTTGTGCGACTCGGCTTCCTTGATGATCCGCTCCATCTCCGGAGCGTCCATCGTCTCGACCTCAACCAGCCGGGAGGCAAGGGCGCGGAGCACGTGCTCGCGCTCGCGGAGCACCTTCTTGGCGCGCTGGAAGGCGTCGGCGACGAGCTGGTGCACTTCCTGGTCGATCTCCGACGCAATGCCCTCGGAGTAGTTGCGCTGCTCGCCGAGATCGCGGCCGAGGAAGACCATCTCCTGGCGCTCGCCAAAGGTGAGCGGGCCGAGCTTGTCGCTCATCCCCCACTCGGTCACCATCTTGCGAGCGAGGTTGGTGGCCTTGCGGATGTCGTCGGATGCGCCGGTGGTGATGTTGTCCTCGCCGAGGATCAGGTCCTCGGCGCAGCGGCCGCCCAGGATCTGCGCGAGCTGATCGACCAGCTCGGCCTTGCTCACCAGGTAGCGATCCTCGATCGGGAGGCTCATGGTCCAGCCCAGCGCCTGGCCGCGGCTGACGATCGTGACCTTGTGCACCGGATCGGTGTGCTCGAGCGTGGTGCCGACCAGCGCGTGTCCCATCTCGTGGAACGCGATGGTCAGCTTCTCCTTGTCGCTGATCATCCGGCTCTTGCGCTCGGGGCCGGCGATCACGCGCGCGATCGACTCCTCGAGGTCGTTCATGACGATGACTTTGCGATTGCCGCGCGCCGCGAGGATCGCCGCCTCGTTGATCAGGTTGGAGAGGTCGGCGCCGCTGAACCCCGGGGTCTGCTTGGCGAGCACCTCGAGGTCGACACCCGGATCGAGCGGCTTGTTGCGCGCATGCACCTCGAGGATGGCGCGGCGGCCGCGGATGTCGGGGCGGTCGAGCATGACGTGCCGGTCGAAGCGCCCGGGGCGGAGCAGTGCCGGGTCGAGCACGTCGGGCCGGTTGGTGGCCGCGATGACGATGACGTGCTGGTTGGTCTCGAATCCGTCCATCTCGACGAGGAGCTGGTTGAGGGTCTGTTCGCGCTCGTCGTGGCCACCGCCGAGGCCCGCACCACGCTGGCGGCCGACGGCGTCGATCTCGTCGACGAACACGATGCACGGCGAGTTCTTCTTGGCCTGGTCGAAGAGGTCGCGGACCCGGCTCGCGCCGACACCGACGAACATCTCGACGAACTCCGAGCCGCTGATGCTGAAGAACGGAACCCCGGCCTCGCCGGCGACGGCCTTGCTGAGCAGCGTCTTGCCGGTTCCGGGAGGGCCGACCAGCAGGACGCCCTTGGGGATGCGCGCACCCACGGCGACGAACTTGTCCGGGTACTTGAGGAACTCGACGATCTCGTTGAGCTCCTGCTTGGCCTCATCCACGCCGGCAACGTCGACGAACGTGATCGCCGGCTTGTCACCGGCGAGCAGGCGCGCACGGCTCCGGCCGAACGACAGGGCCTGGTTGTTGCCGCTCTGGGTCTGGCGGAAGATCCAGAGCAGGATCAGCGCCATGAGCCCGAAGAGGATCAGGTTGGGGAGGATGACGCTCAGCAAGAAGTTGCCCCCGCCTGCGGGATCGACCTTGTAGTTGGTAAAGCCCGCACTCTGGAACTCCTTGGCGACGACATCTGCCGATGACTCTACGGTGGTGTATTGCTTCCCGCTGGTGTCGTACCACGTCACGGTCTGGCCATCGCTCTGGATCTCGGCAGGCTGGCTGGGTTGTGTGCTGATCGTCACGCCCTTGGCAGACGAGGGGCTGGCGAGATTCGCGACGGCCTGGTCGAGCACGCCCGCGTTGGCGGTGGTGGCATTGCTGCTCGGGAACGTCTTATAGAGGACTGCCGCGAGCACGATCACAGCGAGCGCGATGACGATATAGGTGACGCTGCGACGAGACGTGGGCACGAACTCAGTCTACCAGGGGTCTACGATCTCAACCCCCGCTCAGCAGTTGACGCTGACGCTCGGCGAGGACCACCAGCCTGCGTCGGGCGCCGGGGAAGACCGCCTCGAGCGCGGGAATGATCTCGTGGCGAACCCGGCTGCGCAGGAATCGAGGGTCGGCATTGCTGGGATCGTCGAGCGGGTTGATGCCGAGCGCCGCGCAGTACGCGATGGTCGCCTCGCGCCAGACGCGGAGCAGGGGGCGGACCAATCCTCGCTCGCGCTCCGCCATCGCCGGAAGACCGGCAGGCGATCCTCCGGACAGCGCTCGCATGAGCACCGTCTCCGCCTGGTCATCCGCGGTGTGGCCGAGCGCGATCTGGCCGGCGCCCACCCGCGCGGCCTCGGCGCGGAGAGCGGCGTGACGCGCGCTGCGGGCGCGATCCTGCAGCGATCCCCCGGGTGCAACCTGCACCGAGACCGCGTGAAACGCGAGTCCGCGATCCGCGGCAAGCGTGGCGACGAGGTCGGCTTCGAGCGCCGAACCGGCGCGCAGCCCGTGGTCGACGTGGGCGACAGAGAGGTGCCACCGCCGCGGAGGCGCAAGGCGAGCCATCGCGTCGAGCAATGCCGTCGAGTCAGGGCCGCCGCTGCACGCGATCAGGACGTGCTCACCGGGCAGGATGACGCCACGCCGATCCGCCGCTGTGGCCACCGCGCGCCGCACCCGAGCCACCGCCGCGGTGCGCTCGCGTGGCGGCAGGGTGCCGGGTGTTTCGAGTGTGGTGGCGGTTCCTGGATTCGAACCAGGGACATACCGGGTATGGGCCGGCTGCTCTACCACCTGAGCTAAACCGCCAGGCAACGTGCTGGGGAGAGAAGACGCGGAGACGCCCATCGGTGCGAACTCCACAGGCGCCATCGTACCCGCCAAACACGGGTCGCCGGTCAGTGCGCGGTATGAGGGCGGCCCAGAAGTGGATCTGGGCCGGCCCTCAAGTGGCTTCCTCCCTCCAATGGGCAGGGCGTCCGGAAGGAAGAGCCAGCCGATCCTCGCAGGTATTTCGGCTCCGGTGTGTTCGATACCGAACCGTGATCGCGGATCAGATACCGACGCTGACGTCAGCTGCGACTGCGATCGCGCCGACGCCTGACCCCGATCGCGACGGCGGCAGCGCCGCCGATGAACATCACGATGCCCAGGCTCTGCACCGGGGAGGTGGCGGCACCGGTGTCTGGCACGCCGGCGGCAGTGGTCGTGGTAGTTGTGGTCGAAGCGGCGGTGCAGGCGCCGGCCGGCGGAGTGATCCGGTTGGAGTCAAGCGTCAGCGCGCCACCGCGAGCCAGCGCCCGTCCACTCCGAATGGTGGCGCCGGTGGTCATGGTGATGCTCGTGAGCGCCATCAGGTTGCCCTGCAGCTGCGAGGTCGTGCCGAGTGTGGCCGAGCTGCCGACCTGCCAGAACACCGAGCATCCTTCTGCGCCATCGGTGAGCCGCACGACCGAATTGCTTGCCGTGGTGAGCGTGCTCCCGATCTTGAAGATGTAGACACCCTTGCCACTCAGCGTGAGCGTGCCGGTCAACTGCGCCGAGGAGCTGAACTTGTAGACGCCGGGCTTCAAGTTCTTGCCACCTAGGTTCTTGCCCGTCAGGTCCGACGTCGTCGGCGAATTGGCGGCGTCGTTGTATGCGGTGATCAGGCCGCGCTTGGCCTGAAGCGCAACCGCATCGGCGATGTGTTTCGAGCCGGTCACGCTGCCGGGAGGAAAGCCCGACACCGCGCTCCCTGGGTCGAGCCCGAGCGATCCGGTGATGACGGTCGGCCCGGTGCTGGTGATCGTCGAACCAGCCAGGACTGTGAAGTTCAACGCCGTCCCGAGTCGGGGCGTTGTGGCGGCGAATGCAGACAATGGCAACGCAAGGGCGAGCGCTGCGGTTGATACGACGACGAGCGGGATGAGTCGGGAACGGTGAAACATGCTTCCACTCTGGCTCGGGTCGACGGATGACTCGGAACAACGTCGATGTCGCAACACCCTCCGCCCAAATACGTTGCAACGGCAGCGCTTCTCCGGGACTCACAGGTGTGGTTCCGCCTTCGACGTTGCGCGAATGGAGTAGCTGCATCAGTCCGATTGCGTACATATGGCTCTAGTCGAGATGCATCCTGTGAATGACGATATGTGGACGCCCCAACGGGAAACACCGCATATGGAGATATCGCACATGATCAATCGCGCATCCTTCGCTGCCGGCAAACGGCAGGTCGCCACCACGACAACCGGAGTGCTTGCAGCAGGCTGCCTCGTCCTCCTGGCGGCGAGCCCCGTCGCCGCTGCGAGCGCCACGCAGGTCGTCACCGGAGCGACGCAGGGCGGAGTGCTGAGCATCACCGCACCTGGAGCGCTGGTGCTGCCGACCTTGATCGGCGGGAGTTCCACAGCTGCGACGAGCCTCGGCAGCGTGAGTTGGACCGACACCCTTAACGATTCCGTCGTCTCGAGCGTCACGCTTGCGGCAACCAATCTCTGGCACGCCGCGGGTGCCGGGCTGTACATCCCGTGGGCCGACTTCACCATCATGGTGGACCCCACGGTGACCGGCGACGCCATGAACAACGGGTCGCCGGCGACAGTACCGGCAGGAAGCCCGTACATCCTCGCCGGAACCGCAACCACCGACTTCGCGACATATTCCACGCCAATCACACTGGCTACCGAGTTGGCAACAAGCGAGGGCACCTGGACGCAGGCGGCGAACCAGATTGTCGTCGCGGTGCCAGCGGACACGACCCCGACAACCACGTTCGCGGCGACGATCCAGTACACCGTGACGGGATAAAGTCGAGATCTAGCGAACTGCGCTCAATCGGCGCCTCACGCAGGGCAGGCGCCGATTCGCCTGTCTCACACGGTTCCCGACGGCGAAGCGCCCCATATGTCGTCACAAGTCGACATGACTGGTGCCTTGCTGTGACGGATTCCGAGCCGCTCCGCGTGCATCATGGGGTGGGAAGGATGTATTGAAGATTGAGTTGACCGCACGTGGCGTCAGAGCTCATCATCGAACGATCGCCGTGGCGGCTAGCCTCGCGGTCGTGTGTGGCGTTCTGTTAGGCGCGCCTGCCGCACTCGCCGCCCCAACGGCAGCACCGATCCCGGCGCAACTGTTCGGCGTTCATCCCGCGGAAGAGGGAAGCACGACCCTACCGGGAGGACATTTCAACTACGCACTGCTCCCGGGACAACGCGTCACTGACGGGATCGTCGTGGAGAACCTCTCCAATCGGGTCCTGACATTTCACGTCTATGGCGCTGACCTCATCACCGCCACCGGCGGTGGGCTCGCCCCAGCCCAGCCCACAGCAATCAAGCGGGCAGTGGGCGCCTGGATAGCGATGACGACACCCACGGTGACGATCGCCGCGCACGCGAAGTTCACCGATCGCTTCACGGTCACTGTGCCCGCAATCGTGTCGCCGGGACAGCACCTCGGCGCAGTCGTGGTGTCGGCAGATGTCGGTGCCACCGCGCAAAACACTCCGATCGAAGCTCGCGCAGCGTTGATCACGGTCGTGTCTGTGCCAGGGGCGGCGCATTCGTCGGCTGTGTTGAGCCCGTTGGTCGGATCAACGGCCGTTGCCGGGCAGGTCGGATTTGGCATCATGCTGTCCAACAACGGGAACCTCCTGATCACCTATGCGGGCTCGGTCGACGTGCTCAACGCTGACGGCCAGCGCATTGCGCGGCTGCCGTTGACGCCCGCCGACGCCTACGTCGTCCCCAATGGTCATGCGCCGCTCGCTGCGCGGTGGCACCACAGCGCGTCGGTGTCCGGAACGTACCGTGCCCGTGCGACGCTCAGCGTCCTGGTGAATGGAGTTGTTGTGGCGACGCTGCATTCTCAGTCTCTTGCAATGCAGTTCTCGTCCGGGCCCACCATGGCCACGATCGTCGGCATCGGTCTGGCGCTCCTCCTGCTTCTCGCGCTTGCGCTCTGGTCTGCTCGCCAGGTCACACGCCGGCGACAGCCCTCGAGCCACGCGCCGAGAGCCGGCATCCGGAATGGGCTGGCGTGACGTGATACAGACAGCGTCGACGACGCGTATCGCGCCGGAATCTGCGGTTGCTCCGTGCCAAACCGAGGTCTCACATGCCTCGTCGACACGTGCGACGGTCCTCATCGTCGATGACGATCCGGTGATGCGCGAAACCACTGAGCGGGTGCTCACACGAGCTCACTACGCCGTGGTGCAAGCCGGGAGCGTCGCCGAGGCGCGAGTGCTCTGGGAGCAACACCGTCCCGAGGTTGCGCTGGTCGACCTCGAGCTCGGAGGCGAGTTCGGGATCGGTGCTCCTCAAAGAGGACTGGGTTCGGAGTTTCGCCACCGCGATCGTGATCCTCACAGGGTCCGACGATGTCGACATCGCGGAGGCGTCGTTCGAAGAGGGAGCCTCAGGGTACGTGGTCAAACCGTTCACCCCGAACGAGCTCCTGATGCAGGTCGGCAGCGCGCTGCGCAGAAGCCGTCTCGAACGGGCCTACGTGAGTCAGGTCTTCGAACTCCAGCGCAAAGTGATCGAGAGCACGGTCGGGATCAGCGAGCTCAAGCTGCGCCTGGAAAATGTCACCCTGGGATCGTCACTCGAGGACGAACGCATCGTTGGGCATCTCAGTTCGGCGGTGTGCCTGCGTGACGACGATACCGGCCGCCACATCGAGCGGGTCAGCATCACCGCGGCTGCCCTCGCCGGCTGGTGCGGCTTTGTTGTCGATCCGGCCCCGGCAATTCGGCTCGCCGCTGCCATGCACGACGTGGGCAAGATCGGCATCCCCGACTGGGTGTTGCTCAAGCCGGGCCGGCTCTCAGCGGACGAGCGGACGATCATCGAACGCCACTGCGAACTCGGACATGCACTGCTCAGCGGCTCGAGCAGCCCGGTGCTCCAACTTGCGGCGTCGGTTGCGCTCAACCATCACGAACGCTGGGACGGCGACGGGTATCCGAACGGCCGCCGCGGGGAGGACATTCCGCTGGAGGCACGTATCACGTCGGTGGCGGACGTCTTCGACGCGCTGACGCGCGATCGCGTCTACCGGGCCGCCCTTCCCGTGGAGACTGCCGTGGACGTCATGCTCCGGGATCGTGAAGGGCTTTTTGATCCACAGGTCCTGGATCTCTTTCTCGATCACCTCGACGCGGTGCTCGATCTCACCAAAGCACTCCCTGATCCACCGACGCCTCGAGCTACGCGAATTGTCGTTGCAGGCGATGAACCGCTCCTGGTGGAAGGGTTGCTGCGACTCATGAACCGTCGCGGGGAGATACGCGTGCTCGGGAGCGCGCGGACGATCGGTGATGCGCTCGACGCCGTGCGAACCCTCCGGCCCGACGTCCTCCTGACCGACTACCGCATGCCGGACGGCGAAGCATCCACCTTGATAGAGGCAGTGCTGCGCGAGCAGCCCGAGACCAAGGTGATCGTCCTCATCGATACAGCCGCGACCGACGCGGCCGTGCGATGCGTGTCTGCCGGATGCTCGGGTGTGGTCGTCATGACGGCTACGGTGGACGCCGTCGCGCATGCGGTGCGGCGCGTGCACGACGGCGAGGTCGTCATCGCGCCCGAGCTCCTCACGCTGGTGGTTTCGGGTCTCCGTCATCAAGCTCGCCGCATTGGAGACGACATCACGCGTCGCGAGCTCGAGTTGCTCGGACACCTTGCGCGCGGTCTTTCCCTGGCGGAGATTGCTCAAACGATGTCGATCAGCATCAACACCGCTCGTAACCATCTGCAGCGTGTCATCGAGAAGCTTGGCGCCCACTCCAAGCTCGAGGCTGTCGTGATTGCCATGCGAGAAGGTCTCCACATGGGGCCACGATGACCACGGGGCGGATCGCCGGCGACGGCGCAGCGGTTGGCGTTGACGAGAGCGGCCTGATCGCACTCGTCAATCCGAAGGCTGAAGAGCTGTTCGGCTATACCCAACGCGAGTTGATCGACAAGCCGATTGAGCTGATCGTCCCGAAGGCATCCCGTACGAGCTCTGGTGGACGTCGGGCACGACAGGTCAAGGGCCAGCCCAACATCCAGGTGGCCGAAGGAACCCCACTGGACGGCAGGCGAAAAGATGGATCGGAGTTCCCGGTGGAGATCTCTCTGTCGGCCGTTGATACCAAGGAAGGCCCACTTGTTTCCGCAGCGATTCGGGATGCGTCGGAGCGATCAGTGGCAGAGCGTGAGCAGGATCGCGCCGAGGTGCAGAGCGCCCGCGACCTCATTGAGTTACGACTACACCAGACTCACCGCCTGGAGAGCCTCGGTCAGCTGGCCGGCGGTGTGGCCCATGACTTCAACAACCTGCTCGCGGCGATCCTGAACCATGTCGCATTCGTCTCCGATGGGGTCAGCGCTGAGCTCGACACCCGGCCCGTTGATTCCCGCGAACGCCTCACCGCGATTCTCAGCGACGTCGGGCAGATCGGCGCTGCGGCGGAACGCGCGGCGGCGCTCACGCATCAGCTGCTCGCTTTCGCACGGAGAGAGGTCAGGAACCTCGAAGTCCTCGATATCAATGACATCGTTCGCGACGTCGAGACACTCCTGCGCCGGACGATCGGCGAGCACGTGGAGCTGATCACAACGGGCGCGCCAGTGCTCGCCGCCGTGCGAGCTGACCGGGGACAGATGGAGCAGATTCTGCTCAACCTGGCCGTCAACGCGCGCGATGCGATGCCGAACGGAGGCACGCTCAGTGTCGCGACCGAGAACTTCATCGTCGATGAGACGTTCGCGACGCTGCATCCCCTGGTCGCTGCCGGCCCCTACGTTCGTGTTTGCGTCACCGATACAGGCACGGGAATGGACCAGACGACGATCGACCGGGCCTTCGAGCCGTTCTTCACCACGAAACCCAAGGACAAGGGCACCGGCCTCGGCCTGGCCACCGTGTACGGAATCGTGAGTTAAACCGGAGGCATGGTCGAGATTCAATCGGAGGTCGGAGCCGGAACCACCGTCACGATCCTGATTCCGAGCGTGGCCGGCGCTGCTGCCGCGAAGGTTGGCCCACGACCGGTGGCGCGCCGGTATCCGACCGGAGAAACCATCCTCCTCGTAGAGGACGAAGAGCTGGTACGCGACGTGGCCATCAGGATTCTCACCGAGCATGGATATGAGGTCCTTGTTGCTTCAAGTGGCGGCGCCGCGCTGGCGCTGATCGACAGCCACCCCGGCACCATCGACCTGCTGCTCACTGACGTGGTGATGCCCGGACTCACCGGGCGCGAGCTGGCCGAGCTGGTCTCCGAGGCGCGAGCCGACATTCGCGTGCTCTACATGTCCGGCTATCCCGAGACGGTGATCGCCTCTCAAGGGGTGCTCGACCAGGGAATCAGCTTTCTCTCCAAGCCGTTCAAAGCCGCAGATCTGATCGACCACGTCCGGGCCGTCCTCGACGCGTGACCTCGCGGCCGGCCTGACCAAACGAGTTCGTATCCGTCATGGATGCCTGGACGTTGCTACCCTGCAAGGATCGGTGCGATCCGTCTGGGATGATTCAGGAGAGGGGTATGAAGCGAATCGCCGGCGCGGGAATGGTTGTCCTTGTTGCTGTGATCGCAGCCTCGAGCCACGCATCGGCGTCGGGCTCGTCCGGTTGGAAGATCCAGCCGACGCAGTCGACAAAGGTCGGCCAGGCGCGGCTCGCCGCGGTCTCATGCGGAGCAGTCACGACCTGCATGGCGGTCGGCACGGAACGCGCGAAGCTGTTCGGGTTTGGGGAGCTCTGGAACGGGACCGCCTGGAAGCCCGAGGTGATCGCGGAGCCGGCCGGAGCCGACCTGAGCGGCCTGCAGGGCGTGTCGTGTTCCTCGGCCTCCGCGTGCACGGTGGTGGGGTATTACTTCGACACCTCGGGCAACGAATTCACGCTGGCAGAGCGGTGGAATGGCACCCATTGGGCCGTTCAGTCGACACCGAGCCCCGGCGTGTACGGACCACAGTTCTTCAGCGTGTCGTGCCCGACACCGAGTGATTGCACTGCCGTGGGCGGTTACCAGGCAACAGTCGGAGGGCCGGAGGTCACCCTCGCGGAGCAATGGAACGGCACCACGTGGAGTGTCGCAACGACGCCCAACCCCACCGGCAGCACCTTCACCGTCTTGAACAGTGTGTCGTGCGTGTCCTCGGTCAGCTGCATCGCTGTCGGATACTCGGAGGACAGCACGCACAACGAATACCTGCTGGCTGAGGGATGGAACGGCGCCACGTGGTCGATCCAGCCCACGCCGTACTCGAGCGGGCTCACCCACGGTCTGTTCAACGGTGTCTCGTGCACCAGTGGTTCGGCGTGCACCGCGGTGGGCAATGAGTACTCCAATACCCAGGACGTGACGCTGGCGGAACGCTGGAACGGCCACGCGTGGTTGGTGCAGTCCAGCCCGAGCGGCTATGTCGGCGACCTCCAGGGCGTCTCGTGCACCAGCGCCACGGCATGCACCGCCACCGGGATGTACGAGCCGGTCAACGGCCCCTTCATCGCCCTTGCCGAGCGATGGAACGGGACGACCTGGTCGATGAAGTCCATCCCGACACCGAAGAACAAGGATTTTGCCGAACTGGCGGGCGTGTCTTGCGTTTCGGCGAAGATGTGCGAGGCGGCCGGCTACAGCGCCAACTCCAGCGCGATGAGCTTCACTCTCGCGGAGGGGAACGACACGTAGAGCGCGAGGAGGGGTGGTTGCGGCGGTCGGATTCGAACCGACGACCTTCGGGTTATGAGCCCGACGAGCTTCCACTGCTCCACGCCGCTCTCAGAGGATACCGCACGTGGCATTGCCTCCTCGCCCCGGCCAGCGCTCAGTGGGGCGTCGGTGTCGTCTTGGGAGTTGGTGTCGGCGTGGGTGTCGGGCCGTGGCTTGGGCTCGGGCTCGGTGACGCGCTCGACTTCGGAGTGGGCGACGGCTTCGGGGTCGGCGGCGGCAGCACCTTAAACGTGGGGATCGGCACCGACACACCGCCCGTCGAGCTGTGCGGGGCGCCCGGCGGGACGAGCACATAGAGCTTCTCGCCCGGGAAGACGTAGCCGAGCTGGCGGGCCTCCTCCTCGAGCCAGGCGACGGTCTGCGCATCGGCGATCTCCTGCTCATGTTCGGAGATCTGCTTCGTCAGCGCCGCATTCTGGGATGCGAGTGCAGTGACCTGGGCGTCGAGATGGCGGCTTTGCGCCACCTGCCCGTACACCGCGAACGCCACCAGGCCACAGATCCCCGCGATCACGACAACTGCAATCCGGCGCAGGGTGATCGGGCTCTCGGTGCCTGGACGTGGGGTGGAACGGATGGCGCGATCCTCTTCCCGGCGCTGAGTGAGACGAATGGGGCGATGTGACGCCGGGTGCCGGCATAGGATGCGGCCCAGGACGCGTTTTGACAAGGGACAGAACGCCTCTCAGGCGTTCCACGAGCACAGTCGCCTTCGGGGTCCGCTCGCGCCGCGAGGCAAACGATCCTGTCGTTTACGGCCCTGAAGGCCGTGTCGCCTCCCAGCGGGCGCGCCAATCGGCGTCGTCGAGGTCGTGCAGGTCGACGCCGTCTGCGCGGGCGCCAGCCTCGAGCGCACGGAACCGGGCCGCGAAACCCATCGCCCGCCCTCGGAGCGCCTCCTCGGGATTGACGCGGAGCCGCCGGGCCAGGGCGACCACGGCGAAGAGCAGGTCACCGATCGCGACCTCGGGATCACCGGCTTCCGACGCCCAGTCCTCGCCGCGCTCGGCTTCGGCGAGACCGCCCGCGACATCCTCGACACGATCGAGTGCGCCTCTGACGGCGTCGAGCGCGATGGGAACGCTGGGGGTCTCATCGAACCCGACGCGGGCCGGGCGTTTCTGCACGCCCTGCGCGTGCGCCAGCGCCGGCATCGCCGCGGGCACGCCGTCGAGGAGTGAGACGCGTTCGCGTTTCTCGGCCTTCTTCAGCTTCTCCCAGTTGACGACGACGCCGGCCGGTCCGTCCACGGCGACATCGCCGAACACGTGCGGATGGCGGTGGATCATCTTGGCTCGAACATCGTTGGCGACATCGCCGATGTCGAAGCCATCCTTCTCCTCCATCGCGATCGCGCTGTGCATGAGCACCTGGAGCAGCAGGTCACCGAGCTCTTCACGAAGCGTGCCCGGCTCCACCTTGTCGATGGCCTCGAGAACTTCGTACGTCTCCTCGAGCAGATACGGGCGGAGACTGCGATGGGTCTGCTCGCGGTCCCACGGACATCCACCGGGTGCGCGCAGCCGCTCCACCACTTCGTTGAGCGCGCGCAGCGCCTCGACCGATTCGTCACGCACGGGCGTTCTGCGCTCCGACAGGCACGCGACTCTGTGCACGCACGAGACGGCCGAGCTCCCGCAGCACCGGCGTGAGCGTCGTCTGCCACGCATCGCCGAGATGCAGCTGCGACGGCGTGGCGGTGATCCCGCGGAACTGCGCCGCAACGGCTTGGAGGTCGAGGCCATGGTCGAGGGTGAGACGGATGACGACGCCGCGGCCGCGCTCGGTGTCGACGCCGAGTGCACCGGCGGCGGCGGCGAGGAGTCTCACGCGCAGCGAGTCGATGAGCGCCGACGTTGGCGCCGGCATCGGCCCGAATCGGTCGACGAGCCCGCGTGCGCGCTGATCCAGCTCCTGCTCGCTGACACATGCTGCGAGCTCCTGATAGCAGCGCAATCGCAGGCGTTCGTCCGACACGTACTCCGCCGGAAGGAATGCCGCAACCGGCAGCGTCACGGTCACCTGCGCGGGCGATTCGACAACCGCCTTCCCCTGCAGTGACGTCACCGCATCGGCGAGCAGGTGGTTGTACAGCTCCAGCCCGACTGCGGCGATCTCCCCGTGCTGCTCCTCGCCGAGCAGGTTGCCCGCTCCGCGAATCTCGAGGTCGCGCATGGCCAGCTTGAACCCCGCGCCGAGGTCCTGCAGGTCGCCGATGACATCGAGTCGCTTGTCCGCCTTCTCGGTGAGCGACCTCGCCGGCGGATACATCATGTATGCATATGCACGCTGGCCCGCGCGTCCGACACGGCCGCGCAGCTGGTACAGCTGCGCGAGTCCAAGCCGGTGCGCGTCATCGATCACGATGGTGTTGGCGTTGGGGATGTCGAGCCCGGATTCGATGATGGTCGTGCAGAGCAGCACATCGATCTCACCGTCCCCGAAGCTGCGCATCACCGACGCGAGCATGCCTTCCGGCATCTGCCCGTGCGCCACCTCGATGCGCGCCTCCGGCACCAGGCCGCGCAGCCGGTCCGCAACCGCCTCGATGCCCGCAACGCGGTTGTGCAGGAAGAAGCACTGGCCACCGCGCGCAAGCTCGCGGGTGATCACCTCACGGATCAACGAATCCTCGCGCGCGGTCACGTACGTCTTGATCGGCTGGCGTTCCTCGGGCGGCGTCTGGATGACGGAGAGGTCGCGGATGCCGGCAAGCGACATGTGCAGCGTGCGCGGAATCGGTGTTGCCGACAGCGACAGCACATCCACCGCGACGCGCAGTTCCTTGAAGCGCTCCTTCTGCAGCACGCCAAAACGCTGTTCCTCGTCGATGACGACCAGACCCAGGTTCTTGAACTCGACGTCCTTCTGAAGCAGGCGGTGGGTGCCTACCACGATGTCCACCGCGCCGCTGCGCAGCCCGGCGAGCGTGCGCGCGATCTCATCGTCGCTGACGAATCTCGAGAGCTGGCGCACGGTGATGGGGAATGCGGCGAGGCGTTCGGTGAAGGTGATGAAGTGCTGCTGGCAGAGCACGGTGGTGGGAACGAGCATCGCCACCTGGCGGCCTTCGATCGCTGCTTTGAACGCGGCGCGCACCGCGAGCTCGGTCTTGCCGAATCCGACGTCGCCGCACACCACGCGATCCATGGGACGCGACGCCTCCATGTCGCGCTTGATCTCCTCGAGCACGAGCACCTGGTCGGGCGTTTCCTGGTATGGGAATGAGCCCTCGAGCTCCTGCTGCCACGCGCCGTCGGGCGCGTACGCATGCCCCTGCGCCTGCTCGCGCCGCGAGTACAGACCGAGCAGCTCACGCGCGACCTCCTCGGTGCGCTCCTTGACGCGGCGCCGCGTCCGCTCCCACTCACCGGTCCCGAGCCGCGACAGCTTGGGATGCGACTCGGCGCCACCGACATAACGGTCGACGCGATCGAGATGCTGGGTGGGAACGAAGAGCCGGTCGCCTTCCGCGTACTCGAGGAGCATGTACTCGTGCACCGCGCCGCCGTCGTCGGTGACCGCCCGCATCTCGACGAAGCGCGAGATGCCGTGATCGCGATGCACCACCAGGTCGCCGGGCGCGAACTGGAGCACGAACGCCTCGCGCGCGGCGTTGCCGCTGGCGGCACGGCGTGAGCCGCGCGCCGACGTCGACACCGCCCGGCGTGATCCTCTGGCGAGCACGGAGCGACGCCGCTTGACGGCACCGAACAGCTCGGCATCGGTGTACACGTGCACCGACCCATCGGCGACGGCGAACCCCTGCGTGAGGTCGGCGGACGCGACCACGATCGCGCCGGCGGGAAGTGCAGTTGTCGCGGCGGCGAAATCGCTCGCGTCCACCGTGTCGGCGCCGTGCTCGGCCGCGAGCTCCTCGACGCGGTGCTGCTGCCGCGACACCACCAGCACGCAGCCGCGCTCGTCGCGCTCGTGGAGCGCCTCGCGCACGAACGCATCGAAACGCCCGACGTAGCTGTCCACGCCTCGCCACCCGAGGTCTGCCGCGAGGCCGGTGTCGCCGGGCGCCTCGCGGAGCAACTCGAAGGTGGTGAAGCGATCGAGCGCCGTGAAGAGTTGCGCCGACGTCGACGAGGCCTGCGGACGCACCGTGGGGCAGCTCGCCGCGAGCCTCCTCCTGGAGGCGCAGCCCCTCGATCTCCCCGGCGTGGCGCGCCGCCGCAGCGATCAGCCGCTCGCGGCCGCCGTCGAGCAGGACGATCGGGTCATCGACGTGATCCAGCAGCGTCGCCGCGGGGTCGCCACCGAGGTACGGGAAGAAGAGGTCGAGGCCTTCCTCGTAGACCCCCGACGACAGCAGGTCGCAATCGCTCTCCCACTGCTCACGAACGTCGTCGCGGAGTGCCGTCGAGTCAAGCCGGCCGACCGCCGCGAGCGCGTGGGCCACCGAACTCGCTGCTGAGGTCGAGCTCGCGCGCAGGCCAGACCTGCGCCGACTCGAGCTTGGCGATCGAACTCCTGCGTGGCCGGGTCGAAGGCGCGCAGGTCCTCGACGTCGTCGCCGAACCACTCGGCGCGCCACGGTCGCGCGCGATCCACCCCGAAGACGTCGACGATGCCGCCTCGCACCGCGAAATCGCCCGGGGACGGAGACGGCGCTCTCGCGCCGGTAGCCGAGCTCAACGAGGCGCGCGATCAGCGCATCGCGAGGGAGCCTCGCGCCACGCTTCACCTCGGTCAGGCCGGCCTCCACAACGCCACGCGAGAGAGTCGGCCGGAGCAGCCCGCGCGGAGATGCCACCACCATGAGCGGCTCCACCCCGGCGTGCAGGCGCATGAGCGTCGCGAGACGCGCGCGAGTCACCTCTTCGGACGGCGGCACCCTGTCGAACGGCGGCGTGTCGCCCGCCGGAAAGATCGCGGCGCCGCTGCCACCGTCCCACACCAGCGAGTCCGCGTACACGCGCTCCGAACTCGGCCGCGACGACGAGCACGGTGCGCGACGTGGTCTCGCGCAGCCACCAGGCCAGCAGGCTCACGGCGCCAGATGGCACTCCTGCCACGATGCCGCCGCGAGCGGTACGGAGCCGGGCGAGCTCGGGCAGCTGGTCGAGACGTTCCCGGAGCGTGGCCGCGGCCACGGCGGTCGAGGGGCGGCGGGAATCAGTCCGTGCCGGCACGGTTCCAGACGTTCATTGCCGCCGCAACCCCGTCGCGCATGATCGCCACGGCCATCGTGGCGGCGCGCTCGATCGCGGCCTCTGCGATCGGGCGTTCATCGGGAAGGAACGGGTCGAGGACGTGTTCGATGAGGTCGTTGCTGTCCCCGTCCCTGCCGATCCCGATGCGGATTCGAGGGAATGCGTCGAAGCGCCAGGAGTCGATGAGCGACTGCACGCCGCGATGCCCGGCAGCGCTGCCCCCGAGCTTGATCTTCACGCGTCCGAGCGGAAAGTCCGCCTCGTCATGGATGACGATGACGTCCGCGGGTGGGACCCCGTGCTTGCTCGTGAGCTGCGCCGCCGCCTTGCCACTGAGGTTCATGAAGGTCTGGGGGCGAGCGGTGAGCACGTCATATCCGTCGATGGTTCCCTCTCGCACGCGAGCCAATCCTTCCCGGCGCTCGCGGCCGAACTTACCGCGGCGCTCGAGGTCGTCAAGGCACATCCAGCCGACATTGTGGCGGGTGCGGGCGTATTCGCCTCCCGGGTTGCCCAGGCCGATGATCAGCTGGGTCACACCGGCCCTGCGGCGCCGGCGACCTGGAGATCCGGGATGTCGGCGCCGGGCAGCAGCCTCCGCGTCGCCGCGGTCATCGCCGCCGCCGGCCCGGGAAGCGCGTGGTCATGACCCAGGCAGTGGAGCAGCCCGTGGACCGCGAGCAGGCGCAGCTCGGCCACCCCGTCGGCAGCCTGGTTCATGGCGCGCTCCACCGAGATGGCGACGTCCCCCACGCGGGCACGCTCATCCCCGGGGAACGCGAGCACGTCGGTGGGCGCGTCGACGCCAAGAAATCGCGCATTGAGATCCTGGAGCTCCGCGTCACCGGTCAGGCGAACGGACAGGCTCGCCCGCACCGGGACGTCGAGCTGGTCACCGGAGGCGCGCAGCAACGGCCCGAGGCGTGCCTCCGCGACAACACGACGCTGCCGCGGGCTGAGGCACGAATCGCGGATGACGGTCACCCGCATGGACGCACAGGGTGCAGAAGACGCAGCTGCGTCAGGTGCTCTTGACGCGACGCTTCCGCGCTGCAAGCAGCTTTCGCTTGCGGCGCACGGACGGCTTCTCGTAGTGCTCGCGTCTGCGAACCTCGGAGAGGATGCCGTTCTGCTTGATCTTCTTGTTGAACCGTCGTAGCGCGCTCTCAAAGGTCTCGCCTTCGCGGACCTTCACTTCCGACACGGTCGGAATCACCTCCTTTCTGCCTTTCGGCCTGGACCCGCGCCTCACTGACGCGGACCTTGAATTCTACCTTGAGTCCTCAGCGCCAAGGAGCCCGGCCGCCAGTTGAGTCATCACGGTGCCCGCTTTGCCCGGCAGGATGACGCTGGCCATCCCGTCCAGGTCAGTGCTGCCCTCGTTGACGATCACGAGCCTGGCGCCGTGCCGGACCGCCTCCACGGGAACGCCCGCCGCCGGCCAGACCGACAGCGTCGACCCGACAGCGAGACAGGCATCGCAGCGGCGCGCCTCCTCGATCGCCCGGTCCACGTCGGCCGCCACCAGCGGCTGGCCGAAGCTGATCGTCGCCGTCTTGAGCAGGCCGCCGCAGAGCTCGCAGTGAGGGTCCTCGTCGCCCTCGCGCACCCGGTCGAGCACGGCATCGATCGGCATCCGGCGGCTGCAGTCGAGGCAGGTGGCCTCGGTGGAGGTCCCGTGGAGCTCGATGACATTCACCGTCCCAGCCTTCTGATGGAGCCCGTCGATGTTCTGGGTCACCACCACGGGCGCGAGGCCGGCGCGCTGGAGCCGGGTGATCGCCAGGTGGGCAGGATTCGGGCTCCGCGCTGGAGAATCGCCCCTCCAGACGGGCCCGCCATCGCTCGACGCGCACCGCCGGGTCGCTCACGTAGCTCTGGATCGTGTAGCGGTTGGGGTCGGTGGTCTTCCAGACGCCGTTCGGCCCGCGGAAGTCGGGGATGCCGGACTCGGTGGAGATGCCGGCGCCGGTGAAGACGAGGATGCGCTGGGCGTGGCGCAGCCAGGGCAGCGCTTCCGCCAGAGCGGGCATCGAGGCGGTGACCGGCGCGGAGTCAGGGTGCACGGGGGAGATTGTCCGCCGGTGGCGACATCCTGCTGTCGCCGGGTCGGCCCAGAATCGACAGCGATGACCGCCACGGCGCCGCCTGACAGTCGCCCGGACGCCGCGCTCGACGCTGAGCAGCGCATCGCCGTTGAGCATGGGGACGGCCCCTGCCTCGTGATCGCCGGGCCGGGGAGCGGGAAGACGCGAATCATCGTCGAGCGATTCCACCGCCTATCGGCAGGTGGCGCCGGGCACCAGCTCGTGCTGACGTACACGCGCAAGGCTGCCGACGAGATGCGCGTGCGCGTCGAGCGTGCGCATGGCGGTTTCGCCGACGATGCCCCGCTCACCAACTACCACTCGTTTGCCCTGCGCGTCGTTCGCGAATGGGGATGGCTGCTTGGGATCTCGCCCGTGCTGCGCATCGCCGACGCGGCCGAGCGGTGGCTGCACGTCGAGGCGGTGCTCGACGAGCTGCGGCCCGCGCTGCTCTGGAATCCGTTGCGCCCACACGACCTCATGGACCCGCTGCTCGACATCATCGCCACCGCCAAGCAGGAACTGGTCACGCCGGACGCATATGCGGCGTGGGCGTCTTCCCGGCTCGAGACGTCGGAAGACCCGGCGGAGCGCATCGTCCTCGAGCGCCACGCCGACGTCGCACGCGTCTATGCGCGCCTCGACGAACGCTATCGCCGCGCGGGTGTGTTCGACTTCGACGACTGCATCCTCTATGCCGAGCGTCTCATTCGTGAACAGCCCGCGGCCCGGAGCGCGATCGCCGATCGCATCACCCACGTGATGGTCGACGAGTACCAGGACACCAACTATGCGCAGGCCAAGCTGGTCGAGACTCTGGTGTCGAGCCATAGGAACCTGTTTGTGGTCGCGGACGACGACCAGTCGATCTACAAGTTCCGGGGCGCGAGCCGCGCCAACCTCGACCGTTTCTCGCGCGAGTATCCGGAGCACCGCCAGCTCGTGCTCACGCACAACTACCGCAGCACCGACCAGATCGTCACCGCCTCGCGGGCGGTGATCTCGGTGGCGAGCCCCGCGACGCGCATCGAGAAGCACCTCGTCGCCGACCGGGGCGACGGCGTCGCCGTCGAGGTGTGGCAGGCGCCCGATGAACGAAGCGAGGCCATGGCGGTCGCACGGGAGTGCGCACGCCTCATCACCGCCGGCACGCGACCCGCCGATATCGCGTGGCTGTTCCGCCAGCACATCGACATGCAACCCGCAATGCGTGCGCTCCGCCAGTGCGGCGTGCCGTACCAGGTCTCCGGGGGTCGCGGGTTCTTTCAGGAGCGCGAGATCAAAGATGCCCTGGCGCTGCTCGCCGCCATCGACGATCCCGACGACGGGCAGGCGGTGCTCCGCTGTCTGACACTGCCCGAATGGGGCGTCAGCACGGGCGGACGCGTCGCGCTCGTGCGGGCCGCGCACGAGCACGACCTGTCGCTGTCGCAGCTAATCGTCGACGCCGCAATTGACGGACTCGATGCTGCAGACGTTGCGGCGGCACAGCGTTGCGTCGCGGACATTCACGAGCTTCATGCGGCGTCACAGCGGGAGGACGTCCGCGATCTCTTCCAGCTCGCGCTCGAAGCCAGTGGATTTCTCGGGATCGTTGATGAGCAGTCAGGTGTCGCGCGCCTGCAGATGGGCGCCAACCTGAACAAGCTCGGTGAGCTGCTCGAGGCGTTCGCCGACTGGAGCGATGACCGGCGCGTCAGCACAACGCTTCGCTATCTCAGCGTGCTGCGCGACAGCCGCGATGCCGGCGAGCTCGCGAGCATCGAGCCGATCGAGGATGGCGTCGTGCTGCTCACGGCGCATGGGTCGAAGGGGCTCGAGTGGCCCGTGGTCATCCTGTCGCGGTGCACCGAGCGCCGCTGGCAGGGACGCACGAGCTCCTCATTCGACCTGCAGCTCCCCGACGATCTGGTGCCGGAACCACCACCACCAGGAGACCATGCTGTCGACGAGGAGCGACGTCTGTTCTACGTGGCCTCCACACGTGCGCGGGACCGGCTCATCTACACGTGGGCGCGCTCGTACCCGCAGCCCTCGAGTGATGAGGCGTGCACGCCCTTTCTCACCCAGGCGATGTCGTTCCGCGGCGAGATCATTGCCAAGGAGGTCGCCGCGGATAGCACGATTGCACTCCGTTCCCCACGTCCTGCAGGGACTCCGGTGCTGCAGCGGCTTGCGATCGCGGTGTCGGACCTGGGTGTGTTCCGGAGCTGCCCGCGCCGCTACAACTACCAGCGTCGCTGGCACCTACCGGTGCGCGTCGACGCGCGCAGCTGGTACGGAACACTGATCCACGAGGTGCTGCGCTCCGCTGCGACTCAGCGAATGGCCGGCGAGATTGTCAGCCCGGACAGCGTCGCGGCGATGTGGCACGACGCGTGGGAACAGTCGCACGGCCCCAAGGGGCGGCATGCAGAGCTTCGCGCCCACGGCGATGAGCAGCTCCGCCGCTATCTCACGTCACCTGGTTGGACGGACACCAACATCAGGGGTGTCGAAGAACCCATCACGATCAGCCTCGACCACGCCGATGCGGCGGGCCGCTTCGATCGCGTGGATACGCGCTTCGACGGGATTCCGACCGTCGTCGACTACAAGACGGGACGGCCGAAGGAGGAGAGCGCGCTGCGTGCCGACCTGCAGCTGCGCGCGTACGCCGTCGGGCTCGCGCAGCGCGAGCAGGTGCAGGAGGTCGCCGTCGAGTTTCACTATCTGCAGGGCGCCGTCACCCGCGTCATCGCCGACAAGGCGTTTCTGCGCAGGGCGCACGGCCATCTGTCGGCAACGGCACGCGAGCTCGCCATGGCCTCGAGCACCGGCTCGTTCCCGCCAAAGCCGTCGCGCTGGCAGTGCCAGCGATGCGACTTCAGAACCGTGTGCGACGAGGGCCGTGCTGCCGCACTCGCCGACGAGTAAGGTGCGCTCTTCCCTCGTGCCGCGAGTTCCGACCTTCCTCGTATACGGCATCGCCGCTATCTGCCTGATCGCGATCCACCTCGCGACCAACAACGTCCTCGGGTTCCACATCGATGAGCTCTATTACCTGGCAAGTGGGCGGCATCTTGCGTTCGGGTACGTCGATTACCCACCCGTTGTTCCGCTGATCGGCCGGCTCGAGACGGCCGTGCTGGGAGTCACCCCATGGACGCTCCGCCTCATCCCGGCGTTGCTCGGCGGGGTCAACGTGATCCTCTGTGGCCTGTACGTCCGCAAGCTCGGGGGATCACTCGCTTTTCAGGCACTGGCGCTGCTGGCCGGTCTCACCGAGCCGCTCATCCTCGGCACCTGGCTCTTTCAGACCGTGATCTTCGACCAGGTCGCGTGGATGCTCTCGCTGTACTGCTTTCTCGCCATCGTTCTCGATCGAAAGCCACGTCTGTGGATCCTGCTCGGCATCGCGCTCGGCATCGACCTGGAGATCAAGTACCTCGTGCTGCCGCTCATCCTCGGCATCGGTATCGCGACTCTCCTCACACCGTCGCTCCGGGACGATCTCCGGACGAAGTATCCGTGGATCGGCGGCGTGCTGATGCTCGTCATCTGGGCGCCGAATGTCGTGTGGCAGATCGCCAACGAATTTCCCACTGTCACGTACATCTCCAACCATCAGGGAGACATTCAATCCGGAGGAGGAGTTCTCAACTTCGTCGTCTACTTCCTCTTGCTTCTTGCCCTGCTGACGCCGCTGTGGATCGCCGGATTCATCAGCCTCTTCCGCACGCCGCGGCTCCGCCCCATCGCGATTGCGTGTGTCACTCCGACGGTGGTGTATCTCTTCGTCGGGAAGTACTACTACCCAGGCCCGACCATCCCGATCGTCATGGCTGCCGGTCTTGTTGCGCTCTCGCATGTCCGGCGTCCGCGACTTCGATCGGTGCTGATGGGCGCCGTCGTGGTCGCGAGTTTCTTGGACCTGGTGGCTTTGGCGAAGATCACCATCCCGACGACGCCCCCTGATCGCCTGCATGCGACCGGACTTGACACCGAGGATTCGGATCTTGCATCGACTGTCGGATGGCCGCAGATCACCGATCAGATGACCTCGATCTATCAAGCACTCCCCGCATCAGAACGCGCAACCACTGTCATCGTGTCATCGGACTACGGCGTGGACGGGGCGCTGCAGATCTTTGGCAATCCGAACCTGCTCCCGGCGAGCTTCAGCCCCCAGCTCAGCGACTGGTACTGGCTTCCACCCCACCTCGCCGCCACCGACGCGCTCATGGTCGGCTACGCGCCGTCGGATGTTGCGTGGATGTGCACGTCGACGAAAGTCGTCGGCCATCTCGTTGTCCCGTACGACGTTGTCAATCTCGAGTTGGGCGCGCCGGTGACGTTCTGCACGCTCAACGCGCCGCTGCCGGCGTTGTGGGGACGGCTCAAGGACTTCTCGTAGGCGTCACCGCGCTGCCGCCGGTGCAAGCACGCGAGCGCCTCAGCCTCCAAACGCCCACGCCACCATGAGCGGGAACTCCGCCCGCCACCCTTTGGAGCCGTGCGACACGACCCGCTCGGTCATCACGACGTCGGCGCCTGCGTCGCGCAGGGCGACCGCCCACCGCGTCGCGTTGGCGAGGAAGAACGGCTCCAGCGTGCCGGCGAAGAGGTGCGCGCGCGGAAGCGTGCTCGGCATCTCGTCAGGCGGTTTGTACCCACCGCCCGGCGAGCCGGAGAAGACCGCACCGTAGACGTCCGGATGGCGCAACCCAAGGGCGAGTGCGAGCTCTCCTCCCGCCGAATAACCGAAGACCGCGGTGCGTTCGGCGGGGAGCGCCACGCCGAAACGTGACGTCGCCCATCGCCGGACGTCCTCGACGAAGAACGTCTCGTGTGCCGCGAACCGTTCCGCGTCAAAGACGGGCGAGTACTCATGAAGGCGCGGCATCTCTTCGGTCAGCCCGTGGACGCCGACGATCATCGTGGGCGGTACGCCGGCCGCGTCGAGGAGACGGCCCCACTGCGAGAACCCCTGACCGTCAGCCGCGAAGATGACTGCCTCGGGCGGATCCGGAGGCACGTACACCGTGACCCGCCGACCACCGTCGTACTCGAGCAGCGTCTCGGTGACGAACTCCCCCGTTCTCGGGCCGTCTCGCCGCGATTCTGGCGGCGCTTCCGTGTCGCCCGCGTCGCCGGCTGGTTGATCATCCATCCTCGGGCTCCCTTCTTCGAGACTCGCATCCTGATGGCTCGTGGTGGGATCGCTCACGATCGTGATCCCAGAGTGTCCACGAAAGAAGGCGCTTTCCTGTGACGTTTAGCTCCCGAGGGTCTGGATCTGCGGCTGGGTGAGGGCGACCGCGAAGATCATCAATTCGTCCAGTTGGCCCATGAGCGCGCTGGTCCCGTCGACCCCATCACAACTGCTCACACCGGCCCGCATCGGGGTGCTTTTCGAGATATCAGCGGTTGTTGCGGTCGTGGTGGTGGATTGAAGCTGGCCGTCCACATACAGCGATGCCGTGGTTGTCTGTCGCGTGACGGCCACCCAGTGCCACGCTCCATCGTTGACCGACGCCATGGAACCCAGGTCCATGTAGTCTTCGCCGACCGTATTCTGGGCCTCGAAGTTGACCCGCCCGTTGGGCTGCATTCGGAACCCCCAAAAGCTGGTCCCGTCGGAGTCGCACTGTGCTCGCTCCTCCCATATGGCGTGCTCCTGGCCTGCCGCGGTCGTCTTGATAGCGAACGCGAACGTGAAGTCACCGGTACCAGGGTTGCCGCCATCCGCGTCAAAGACGACTTGATCCACCGCTCCACCAAAACTGAACGCCTGGTCGGTTCCAGACACACCCGGACCGAACGTGACGCCGACGAGTGTTCCGTCATCCATGCCGACAGAGTTGTTGGCGTTCCCCTCGGCCTGCCACCAGTGAGTCGGCGACGGCGGTATGGGAGTGGCTGACGGAGTCGGCAGGGGCGTGGGTGATGGAGTCGCCACGGCCGTGGCTGTCGGCGCAGGGATCGCCGTGACCGTCGTGGCGGGGGTCGGAGTTCCCCTCGGTGCGGCTGTCGACCCACATGCTGCAAGGCCAAGAGTCGCGATCGCAGCACCCGCGATAGCTCTGCGTTTCATGTCTGCCTCCACCCCTTCAACGGGCCCCTGCCGCAACAGTTACAGCCGCGCAGATGCATCACGCACACCGGACCGCCGGGCCCTGAGTGCAGGGAAACGCATCGACCTACATGGAATGTCGAGGCCCGGACCACACGCTGCGCCTCCCAAATCGACTCCTGAGCAGCAATTCGTGCTCTGCTGAGGGACACGCCGTCTGCGCACGCCTAAAGCCAGCACGGCCCGCCGGGGAGAAGGGAAAGACATGGACGCCTTGGGGACGAAGAGGTTGATCGCAGGGGCAGCGGGCCTCGCACTCGCCCTGGCGGGATGCGCAACCAAGGCCGCCGCACCCACCGTGTCCCCGACCAAGCTCCTCACCGCGGGCACGCAGGCACTCATGGCGCTCAAGTCGAGCCAGGTCACCGGCACCTTCACCATCAATGGCATGGGAGGTTCGATCCTCGCGTCGATCCTGCAAAACGGCGATATCACCGGGACCTTGAATATCGGCGACTCGCAAGGTCCTTTTGTGTATGCCGGAGGCTACACGTACTTCCAGTCGCTGTCATTCGTCTCGCCGGAATTACCGGCGAGCCTCGCCGACATCGCCGCTAACCTCAAGACGCAGCCATGGTGGCGGAGCCCCGGCTCAACAGAAGCGGCCGCGGCCATCAAGTTGATCACCCCGGGCGGCTTGCAGTCGACCTTGCTCTCGGGGCGCTCGCACATGACCGAGAAGGCGGGCAAGGACGCGAGTGGTCGCGCGGCGACCGAGCTCACGGAACTCGACAGGGAATATCTTTCTCACCGACGCGAGCCCGCACAACATCCTCGAGATCACGACGCCGGCTGACCTGCTCGTCGACAACTTCTCGAACATCGACTTCATCTTCAACGAGTTCAACACGCCCGTGACCGTCACGGTCCCGACGGATCCAGTCACGCCCGACATCGCGAGCATGCCGCCGTACTTCTACGTCGTCTCGGTGAACTTCGGTGTCTGCAACGACACAGGATGCACAGGCAAAGCCGTCATCGAGACACAGGCGGGAAGCGGGACAGCCACCGTAACGCTGACGATCACGAACCCAGCCCACAAGACGCTTGCGAAGTGCATCACGACGGTAAAAGCCAGCTATTCCGCGGGCACAACGGCCACCTGCCGGGCGCATGGATCAGGGTGGGCAAACTTTTGGGACAACATCGGCGGCACCTACTACTTTGACGCCGTCGTCGCCAATCCCTACTACACGTTCTCCTGACAGCTGACCCTGACGAGCGGCGAGATCACGAGCTCGCGGGCGACCGCGCCGTCAAATCGTCCAGCATCGCGAACAGCCGCTCGGCGACACGCGCAGGGTCGACGCGATACCCACCGTGCTCGTACTCATTGGTGATCCACGGCCGGCAGTTGCCGAGCAGCGAAACCGTCTCGAGCGCCATGGTGCGCTCCACGTACTCGTCATCCCAGTACACGGTGCCAACAACCGGAACGGCATTGGCACGCAACCGCGGAATGTCGTACAGCGGCGTCCAGCCCTCGTAGTTGGCCAGCACGTCGGCAGCTTCTCGCAGCGGCTGAAGCTCACCGAGCTCCTCGAGCATCCACGGAAACACCGCCTCGCCCGTGAAATACGGCGCGGGCTGCGCGTCGAGCGCGAAACGCGGATCGGCGAGGCGCGCGCGCTCCGCAGCCCATCGCGTTGCGGGGCCGCCGGAGTATTCCGCCTCGTGCAGCACCGTGTAGATGGGATTCGCCGGTGACATCACTCCCGCAACCTCGTCGTGGATCCGGCCGCTCAGCAGGTGCAACTGCTCGAGGTCGTTGTCCGCACGCTCCACGAGACCATGCAGCTCTGCGGCGCCGTGTTGATGCCCGAGATAGCCACCGAGCATGAGGAACCTGCGCGCGGTGAGCCGCTGTCCGCGCCCGTCGCGGTCATTGTCGGCCCCGAGATGGTCGACGATGCGCCGCACGCGTGCGGCGTCTCCAGGAAAGCGCGCGTAGTACTCGGCATTGCGCGTGGCCACATGGTTGAAGAGCCGTGTGCAGATCTCCTCGGCCTCATGCAACACCGGAGCGAACCCGCCGGTGATGATCACACCGCGCACGTGCTCGGGAATTGACGACAGATACGTCAGCGAGCAGAACCCACCGAAGCTCTGTCCGAACACGTACCAGTCGGTGTCCTCGCCGTACAGGGTCGCGCGCAGTCGATCCGCGTCCCGGACGATCGAGTCCTGCCGGAAATGACGCAGGTAGTCGGCCAGCGCAAACGCGTCGGAGAACGGCAGCGAGCGCGCCTCGAGCGGTGTGCTCAACCCCGTGCCGCGCTGGTCGAGCAGCAGCACGCGATACCGCGTCAGCAGCTGCGCGAGCCAGCTCCCCCGGTTGTCGGGAAACGCGACCTCGTGTCCAGGGCCGCCCTGAAACCACACGATCGCCGGCCATTTCCCATCATCCGCATGCTCGGCGGCCACGACCTCGCGAGCATGAACGCTGATCGTCGGCCCCGAACGCTCGTTCCAGTCCAACGGCACATCAATCCGATGCCCCGTGACCACCATCCGATCAACAGCTACTCGTTCAGTCATTGGGCGATTCTGCAGTTAGAAGGGTTCAATCCGTCGAGACACAAAGCGAGGTGACGCTGGGCCGAGTTCAGACAAGGAGGCGAGCACCGCCGAGAGGGAGCGCACCGTTAGTGCGTGTCCGAACGAGGAGCGCAAGCCGACGCCGTATCAGGCCGGCCCAGCGTCACCGTCGCCGTTCGAGAGGAGCGCAAAGCGACGCGGTATGAGGCCGGCCCAGCGCCGCCGTCGCGGGCGTCACGGATGGAGGCGGAACTCTCTCCAGAAACCTACCAGCGACGCCTCGTCGCCCTCGGGTTCGACGTCTTCGGGAAGCTGAGTGCGCCACGGGAGCATCAGGTCGAAGACGACCTCCTGGATCGTCCAGAGGATGTCCATGACCTCGGTGATCTTGACCTGGCGGCGAGCGAGGGCGGTCTCCACTGTGGAGAGCGCATCGACGTCGCCCGTCTTGCGGACCGCGCCGCGAGCGAAGATGAAGACCTTGTGTGCCCGTTCGGCGACATCCGGCGGCACTTCTTTGATGCCCTGGAGGTGCGTTTCCTCGCAAAGCTCGATGGCGCTGTCGACCCGCTCGACGAGCCGGCGCAGACGGGTCCGCTCGACGACTTCGCGGCGGTGCCTGCGACGCGCGGCGTGCACTTCTTCAGTGGCGCTCTCGATGAGAAGCCCCGGGTCGACTACCTGACTACGCTCCAGTACCTCGGGTTCTCGTATCACGTTGTCTAGCCTACCCGCTGGGGTCATTGACATCAACAGCACATTTAGGGTGAGATTGATGCATGGACCGCATCAATGCCGACCTTCTACGCACTTTCGTCGAGGTCGCGAAGGTTGAGCACCTCTCGCGGGCGGCGGAAGCGCTGCAAGCTGATCAATCGACGGTCTCCCGAAAGGTGGCCCGGTTGGAGCAGGAGGTCGGGGTGCTGCTCTTCGAGCGGATCGGCCGGAACATTCGTCTGACCCAGGCCGGGCGGCGGCTGGTGGGGCGTGCGGAACGCATCCTCGACGACCTCCGCGATGCCATCGCCGAGGCCGAGGGGGCCGTCGCCGCGGAGAGCGGCCGGGTCTGCGTCGCGTTCCTCCACACCGTCGGCGCCCGCTGGCTGCCCGAGCGGCTCGCACGATTCCTCGAGAGCTATCCCGCCGTGCGCTTCACCCTGGAGGAGGGCACCACCGCCGAGGTGATGAGCGGGGTCCTCGGCGGTGACTACGATCTCGGCATCCTCGGCCCCCCGCCCACGGGCGTGGTCGATCTCGAGATCCATCCCCTCTTCCGCGAGCGCGTGGCCGTGGTGGTCCCGGTCACCCACCGACTGGTCGGCCGGAGCTCCTGCACGCTCGAGGACGTCGCGGGCGAACCGCTCATCCTGCCCCGATCCCGAAGCGGGCTCCGGCGGGTCATTGATGCGGCGTTCGCGGCCCAGGGGCTGACCACCCATGTCGCCTACGAGGGCGACGACTTCACGATCGTCCAGGGGCTGGTCGAAGCCGGCCTGGGAACGACCCTGATGCCGATGCCACTGCCGGTGCCGAGCAACCGGGTGGCGGTGATCCCGCTTCGCGACCCGCCGATCGCGCGTACCATGGCCCTCTGCTGGGATCGGCGACGCACCCTGCCTCCCGCCGCCAACCTCTTCGCCCAGCGGCTCATCGCCGAGGCAAGCGACCCATTCGACCTGGCGGTCAGCGCCTGACCCTCACCTGAAACCCTTCTCCACATGATCATCGCAGTCGTCCTGATCGTCATCGCCGTGGTTCTGGCCGCGGTCGGAGCCGTCGCGATGTTCAACGCGCGACGGGGGAAGGAGGATGCCTCGCCGGCACCGCTGGTGAGCCAGAGCCTCGCTGACGCCAGCCAGTACGCGGCCACCCTGGTCGCCGAGGCGCGGACGTCCGCGCTCCACTCGCACGAAGCGGCGATGGAAGAGGTGAAAGAACGCCTCGCGGCGGTGGAGGGCCGCGAGGCGGTGATCGCCGAGCGCCACAAACACCTCCGCGAACGCCGCGAGATCTTCGATGACCGACGGTTTGCGTACCGCAAGCGCCGCGATGAGATCGAGGAACGTCGCGTGCACGTCGCCGAGCAGGCCGCGTTGATCGAGGAGACGCTCCGCGCCAAGGCCGCACTCGACCGCGACGGGGCGGCGACGCTCGTGCTGGAGCGGGTTCAGTCCGAGCTCGTGGCGGAGCGAGCGGCGCTTGTCGAGGCGACGGTGGCCGAGATCATCGGCGACCGCGTCGAGACGAGCGCCAACGACCTCATCGTCCAGGCGGTGGAGCGTCAGGACGCCTCCAACGTTGACAGCGCCCCGAGGATGTCGCCGCTCTCACTCGAGGGCCTCGACGACCACGCCCGCGAGCGGCTGGTCTCGGCACTCACCGTGATCGCTGAGCAGACCGGTGCCGAGCTTGGCGTCGACCCGGAGAAGCAGCAGGCAACGCTCCGTACCGTTGATCCCATCGGGCGCGAGATCGCCCGCCAGGCGGCCCTCGAGGTCGTCGACCGGCGCATGCAGGCCACCGAGGTGCCCCCGGTGATCCAGAAGGCACGGCGGACGACGCAGCGCCGCGTCCTCGAGATCGGCGAGCGCGCGCTCTGGCTCATGCAGATTGAAGGCCGCCCCGAGCTCGCGGAGCTGGTGGGCACGCTGCACCACCGCTTCTCGTACGGGCAGAACGCGCTGCTCCACTGCGAGGAGACCGGGCATCTCTGCGGCGTGCTTGCCGCGGAGATGGGACTCCCTCAGAGCCTCGCCCGGCAGGCGGGCATGCTCCACGACATTGGCAAGGCAGTCGACCACGACGTCGAGGGTGTGCACGCGATCATCGGCGGCGAGTTGCTCCGAGTTCCTCGGCGTCGATCCCGGCATCGTCCACGCGGTCAAGGCGCACCACTTCGACGAGGAGCCGTCGACCGACCTCGCGATGCTGACGATCTGTGCCGATGCGATCTCCGCGTCACGCCCGGGCGCGCGCCGCGACACCCTGGCCACGTACCTGCTCCGCCTCGAGCAGCTGCAGACGATCGCGACCCGCCACGGCGGCGTCGATCGTGCATTCCCGCTGCAGGCGGGGCGCGAGTTGCGCGTGTTCGTCAAGGCGTCGCAGGTGAAGGACACCGACATGCCGCCGCTGAGTAGCGAGATCGCGCGAGAGATCGAGTCGGAGATGCAGTACCCCGGCGTCATCAAGGTGACCGTGATCCGCGAGACGACCGCGACCGCCACGGCGCCGGCCCAGTTGGTACCGGTGCGCGCGGCGAGTGCCGAGCACGGCAACGGCAATGGCAACGGCAACGGACACTCGAACGGCAACGGCGATGAGAACGGCAACGGGCATCAGGATCCCGTGGCTGACGACTCCTTGCTCGGCGAGGACGACTCCGCTTCCGACGAGGCCTGACCAGCACTCGCGCCGGCGCGCAGGTGCTCGATCACAACGCGAGCCGTCTCGGCCGGGCGCTCGTGAAAGAACAGGTGGCCGCATCCGTCGAACGGGCGCAACCGCGCGCCCGGTATCTGGCGCGCGAGGATGCGCGCGTTCTCGAACGGGATCACGACGTCCGCGGTGCCGTGCATGACCAGCGTTGGCACGGCCACCGACGCCAGGTGCGTGAATGAGTTGTCGGGCTGCCACATCGCGCTGAACTGCGCGGAGAACACGCGCGGACGCACCGGATGGGCCGCGCGCTCGCGGACCTGCGCGTCGATGAACTCCGGATGGGCGCGTTGGAACTGCGGCGAGTAGAGGACGGTGCAGGCGATCCGGTACGCCTCCTCCGGGGTCTTCGCTCCCTTGCCGAGGAGCTTCGCCTGGTCCTCGGGCCGGGGATCGACGCCGGCATCGCCTCCCGGTGAGGTGGCGGCGAGCATGAGGTCGGCAACGCGCGCGGGGTGATCAACGACGACGTGCTGCGCCACCAGCCCGCCCATCGAGGCACCGAGGATTGCTGCGGCAGCAACGTCAACGGCGTCGAGGACCGCCACCACATCCGCAGCCATCGCCGTCAACGTCGTGTTGCCGATGCCTTCCGATTCGCCGATACCGCGCGGGTCGAAGCTGATCACACGATGCGCCTTGGCAAGGTCGGGAACGATCGGTGTGAACGCCGAGCGGCCGGCGCCGAGGCCGGAGATCAGCAGCAGCGGGTCGCCCTCGCCGTCAACGACCACCGACAGGGCGACGCCATCCGATGTTCGCGCGGTGAGCCGCATCTCGCCCATGCGACCACCATACCGGGAGGCGGGTGCCGCACCATGCACGCTGTCGTGCCTCGATTCTTCGTCGACCCCGATCAGGTTGCGGGCGGCCGCGCCACCATCGCCGGCGCCGACGCCAGCCATCTGTCGCGGGCCCTTCGAGCCGTTGCCGGCGAGACGATCGTGATCGTCGAGAACGGTACCGTCGAGCATGGCGTCGAGCTCGACGACGTGACGCCGTCGCGAGTTCAGCGGGTCGATCGTGTGGAGCCGCCCTGTCGGCGGCGAGCCGCGAACTTGCCGTGCACGTCCTGCAGGCGGTGCCTGCGCAGGCGATGGATGCAACGGTCGAAGCGTTGACCGAGGCCGGTGCGATGACCATACGTCCGGTGCTCACCCATCGGACCGTGTCGCGTCCCGACCCCTCGCGTGTCGTCCATCGACTTGAACGCTGGCGCGCGATCGCGCGGGAGTTGGCGCAGCTCGCAGGGCGGGCGGCGCCTCCTGACGTGCACTCGATCCTTCCACTTCGCCAGGCGCTGGATGAGCTCCCGTTGGGAACACGCATCCTCGCGTGCGTCATCGGCCGCGCCGCGACCCCGATCATGGGTGCGGTGCCGAGCGTTCCCGGCGATGTGGGCCTGGTGATCGGCCCGGAGGGCGGCCTCGACCCCGCCGACCTGAGCACGCTCGCAGCCGCCGGAGCGGTCAACGTTCACCTTGGCTCGCGCACGCTGCCGAGCCGGCTCGCCGGGGCGGTGGCGACATCGCTGCTTCTCGCCGCGGCCGGCGACCTCGATGCGGCGGCCGCGCCGCGGCCGCGATGAGCGCGCCACTCGAGCGTCCGCTGCGGGTCGCGCTCACCGTGCTCGGGTGCAAGGTCAACTTCGCCGAGATGGCAGACCTGGCGGGCAGGCTCGCCGCCGGCGGGTGCGAGGTCGTCCCCGAGACCGAGAGCGCCGACGTGCGTGTGCTCAACTCCTGCACCGTCACAGCACAGGCGGATGCGACGACACGCCAGCGCATCCGCCGGTTGCGCCGCCTCGATCCCGAGGCACACCTCGTGCTCACCGGCTGCAGCGTCGATGCGAATCCCGGCGCATACACGACTGTCGACTCGATCTTCCCCAACGCGGACAAGGAACGAATCGCCGAGCACGTGCTCAGCATGTCGCGCGCCATCGACCTGCCGCACGACGCTCCGATGCTGCGCTCACGCGCGTTCATCAAGGTGCAGGACGGCTGCAACCACCGCTGCACGTACTGCATCGTGTGGCAGGCGCGCGGCGTCTCATCGAGTGTTCCCGCGTGCGCCGTGCACGACCGAGTTCGCGCCGCGATCGATGCTGATCACGGTGAGATCGTGCTCTGCGGCGTCGACCTCGGATCGTATGGGCGCGACATCGGAACCACCTTGGCAGGGTTGCTCGAGTTGCTGCTCGACATCTGTGGCGGCAACGCGCGTATCCGGCTCAGCAGCGTCAATGCCAACGACGTCACCCCCGCGCTGATCGCGCTCAACAAGCATCCAAGACTGTGCGCGCACTGGCATATGCCGCTGCAGAGCGGCAGCGACAACGTGCTCCGCGCGATGCATCGCGGGTATCGGCGCGCCCAGTACGTCCGAGTCGTGCGCGCGCTGCGTGAGGTGAATCCGCTCACCGAGTTCACCACCGACATCATGGTTGGCTTTCCCGGCGAGACCGAGGACGACCACTGGGAGACCCTGTCACTCGTCGACGAGGTGGGGTTCCTCCAGGGCCACGTGTTCCGCTGGTCGCCGCGTCCCGGAACGCCCGCCACGGCGATCGCCGCTCGCGTCGACGACGCGTCCGCGCGCCGGCGCAGTGCCGAGGTGCGCCGGGCGACCCGACGTGCCGGGGCGATGTCACTCGCTCGCGCGTGCGGCCGTGTGCACGAGGTGGCGTGGGACGCCGTTGACGGGGAGGGTGCCCACGGGCTCACCGCCGGGTATCACGAGCTCATCACCGACGGGGCCGTCGTGCGTCAGGGGGCGCTCAACCTCGTTCGCGCCGACGCCGTCGAGGGGGACCGCCTGCGCGGTACCCTGCTGCGCTCATGAACGATTGCATCTTTTGCGCCATCGCGGCACACGAGCTTCCGGCCACCTTCGTCCGCGAGGACGACGAGGTGTTCGCCATCCGCGACGTGAATCCGCAGGCGCCCGTCCACGTGCTCATCCTGCCTCGCGAGCACATCGAATCCGTGGCTGAGCTCACGCCCGCCCAGGACGGCCTGTGGGGACGCATGCTCCACGTGGCTCAGGCCATCGCGGAGGACGAGGGTATCGACGAGACCGGATTCCGGCTTGTCGTCAACACCGGCAAGCAAGGTGGTCAGACGGTTGACCACCTCCACATCCATCTGCTCGGTGGACGGCAGATGACCTGGCCGCCCGGTTAAGGACGACCAGGCCTAAGAGGGGGGGCTTTAGGCGGTCGCGGCCGGCGCGTGCTCGACGACGTTCTCCGTCGACGTCTCGCCGCCTGCAACGGTCACCGGGATGCGCTTGGGCTGCGCCTTCTGCGCGCGCGGAACGGTGACGCGAAGCACGCCGTTCTCGAATGACGCGGTGATGTCCTCTGCACGGACTTCAGCGGGGAGCCCGACCTGGCGGAAGACGGCGGTGCTGCGGCGCTCGCGGCGCACGTACGTCGCGTCCTTGGTGGTCTCATCGGTGGTGCGGCGACCGGCGATGGTGAGCACACCATCCTCGAAGGTCACCTCGACATCACCGGGCTTGAAACCGGGAACCGAGGCCTCGACGACAAACGCGCCGTCAGTCTGCTGAATGTCGACCGGAAGCGCTGTGTACTCGACACCATTGCGCGACGCCGACGCGGGCGTGGGCGGCTGGAACAGATGATCCACCTGCGCATGCAGATCGAACAGATCGTTCCACGGATTCCAACGAACTACAGCCATTGCGACGTTCTCCTGTAACGAGGTTCTGCTGGTGTCGCTCACGTGCGACGCCTATTTCCTACCCGCAGCGGCGACGCCATAAACGTCGTCAGCGCGTGCGCGCAGGCTCAGCCTCGAAACGCCTCGCGGAGCGAGTCGAAGAATCCCTTCTTCACCTCGGCGGGTTTGCCTTCGCGACCGCCGAGCTGCTCGTACAGCGTGCGTTCCTGGTGGGACAGATGGCTCGGTATCACCACGCGCACGACGCAGATGAGGTCGCCGCGCCGGCCGGTCCGGACATGCGGAACACCGAGGCCGTGCATCTTGATCTGACGCCCGGGTTGCGTCCCCGCCGCAACCTCGACGGGATGCTCACCGTCCACGGTTGTGATGGTGATGGTGTCGCCGAGGACGGCCTGGGTCACGGAGATGGGGAGCTCGTAGAGCAGGTCCTGGCCGCGGCGCACGAGGTTGGGATGCGGCTTGACGCGGAAGCCGAGGTACAGGTCGCCCGACGGGCCGCCGCGCGGTCCCGGCTCGCCTTCGCCGGTGAGGCGCAGGGTGACGTCGTCGTCAACACCGGCGGGGATCGTGACCTCGACGGTGTGCCGCCCCTGGATTCGACCCTGGCCGCGGCAGACGGTGCACGGCTCCTGGATCACCTGGCCCTCACCACGACACGTGGGGCACGGTGTGACGCTGGCGACCTGGCCGAAGATCGACTGCATCGTCCGGCGCACCTGTCCGCTGCCGGAGCAGGTCGCGCACTGGGTGGCGCTGGTGCCCGGTTTGGCGCCGGAGCCGTTGCACTCGGAGCAGAGCGTCGCGCGCGGTACCTCGACGGTGCGCGTGGCGCCGAACACCGCCTCCTCGAAGGTGATCTCGATGTTCATGCGCAGGTCGTCGCCGCGCTGGGGACCGGTGCGAGCGCGACGGCGGCCGCCGCCCCCGAAGAACATGTCGAAGAGGTCGAACGCCGAGTTGAACGAGAAGTTGCCGAAGTCGGGCTGTGCTCCGTCAACGTGGCCGAAGGCGTCATAGCGCTGGCGCTTCTGCGGGTCGCTCAGCACCGAGTAGGCCTCACCGACCTCCTTGAACTGCTCCTCGGCGACCTTGTCGCCGTTGTTGCGGTCGGGGTGGTACTGCATGGCGAGCTTGCGGTACGCAACCTTGAGCTGCTCGGGCGTGCAATCACGCTGGACGCCGAGCACCTCGTAGTAATCGCGCTTGACCGTCGCCATCGCTCAGCTTGCCGGCGAGGTCTGGCGGGGCCGCACCACCCGGACGATCGCGGGCCGGAGCAGGCGGTCATGCAGGCGGTAGCCCGGGACGAGCTCGTCGATCACGGTGTCCTCGGTGACGTCGTCCGACTCCTCGGCCGCGATGGCGTCATGGATCGCCGGGTCGAAACGCTCGCCCACAGCCGGGACGGGGACGACCCCGAGGCGCTGCAGGGCTGCCTCGAACTCGCGAACGACGAGCTCGAGCCCGCTCACGAAGAACTCCTCGGCACCCGCCTCACCGGCGTGCTCCACAGCGCGGCGCAGGTTGTCGAGCACCGGCAGCAGCGCCCGCGCCGCGTCCTCGCTCTCGTACCTCCGCGCGTCGGCGAGCTCTTGGGCCTTGCGGCGCTTGAAGTTCTCGAAGTCCGCGGCGAGGCGAAGGTAGCGAGCATCGCGCTCGTCCGGCTCCCCGGCGGCGGCCGGTGCCGGCTCGGCCTCGGGGGCCGTGCCGGTGAAGTCGTTCTCGTCGGTCGTCATGCGATCACTATGCCCACGCTCAGCTCAAAGCACGCCCGACGGCGCGACCAACCCGCTGGGCCACGTACCGGACCCGGGGGCCGACCTGCGCGTATGCCATTCGCGTGGAGCCCAGCACCCCGATGGTGCCGCGCCGCTCGGCTCCTGCCCGATAGGTGGTGAGCACCAGCGAGCACCGGGACAGCTCGGCCATCCCGCTCTCGCGGCCGATCATGATCTGGATGCCGTGATCGAGATCGGCGGCGCTGATCAGGGCGGCGAGCATGCGCTCCTCCTCCACCACCTCGATCACCTGCTGGAGCAGCTCGACGTCGCCGAACTCGGGCTGATGGAGCAGGTTGCGCACCCCGTCGTGCAGGATCAGGGTGTCCTGCTGGGCATCGCACACGGTCATGAACGCGATGATCTGGGTGAGCAGCTCATGCTCGAGCGCCGCGTGCTCGCCCACCGACTTGGGCAGCCGCGACATGGCGGCGGCGTTGAGGCCCACCGCGACGGCGTTGAGGCCGGCGGCGATCCCGCTCAGCACCGACTGCTCGGTGGGAGTTGACAGGGTGAGCGCCTGCTGACGGACCAGGTTGCCTTCGAGGACGAGCACGAGGAGCGCCTGGCCGTCGTTGAGCTTGACCAGGTCGAGATGCTTCACCCGCACCCCCAGGGCGCGCGGCGCGGTCACCAGGCTCACGGCGTCGGCGGCCTGCGCCAGCGCAGTGGCAGCGATCTCGAGGATGTCCTCGATGCCGGTCGGCATCACCGCGAAGAACGGGTCCACCTGACGGCGAACCGCGGGCGGCACGTCCTCCTCGTCCATGAGGAAGTCGACGTAGTACCGGTAGCCGAGATCAGACGGGACCCGTCCAGCCGACGTGTGCGGCTGGATGAGGTAGCCGACCTCGCTGAGGGTCGCCAGCTCGTTGCGGATCGTCGCCGACGACCAGGTGGCCAGGTGGACGGCAAGCGACGCCGATCCCACCGGGACCCCCGTGCGGGTGAAGTCCGCGACGACGGCCTTGAGGATCTGTTGCTTGCGCTGATCGAGCGGGACTGGATGTTGCACGTCTGGCCAGAGGTGACGGTGCGCGGCAGCCGGGTGCGGCGCTTTAGCACTCGTCAGAGGTGAGTGCTAAGCGTACCAGTTAGGCTGCCTGGTCGCCCACCAGCCGGAGGGTGACCTGGTTGAGCAACGCCTCGCCCCGCTCGGTGGCGCGAACCCGGTCGCCGTCGATCGCGAGGAGCCCCAGCCCCTCAAGGGAGCGCGCCTCATCGAGGCTTGCGGCACCGAGCCGGACGCCCTCGCGAAGACGCAGCCCGAGCATGACCCGCTCCTGCTCTCGCATCCCGGGGCCGACGGGCTCGGCGCCAGTGATCGGGAATTCGCCGGCCCTGACGGCGCGGCCGTAGGCGGCAATACCGCGACCGTGCCAGTGGCGGACCGAGACCGCCCCGGCAGCGACGTCGAGCCCGATCGCCGCGGCAGCCACCACCGGCAGGTGTCCGTGCGCCCCGACACCGGCGGCGGCGTAGTACCCGTTGTGCCAGTACACGAGGTTGTGGCGGCATTCCTCACCGGGCAGCGCGAAGTTGCTGACCTCGTACTGGTCGTAGCCCGAGCGGCCGAGCACGTCCACCGCGATTCGATGCTGGCGCATCGCCCGAGCGCCGTCGGTCGGCGTGACCAGCCCACGCCGCACCCGGGTATGCAGGGGCGTCCCCGGCTCAACGGTGAGCTCGTAGCACGAGATGTGGGTGGGGCCGGCCGCCGCCGCGCGCTCGAGGGTGCGCCGCCAGCGAACGTCACCGAGACCGGGAACCGCGTAGATGAGGTCGCAGTTGATCGACGTGAAGCCTGCCTCACGCACCTCGGCGACCGCGGCCAGGGCTCGATTGGCGTCGTGAACCCGGCCGAGGAAGCGCAGGGCGTCGGCTTCGAGGCTCTGCACCCCGATGCTGATGCGGTTGACCCCCGCGGCCTTCCAGACCTGCGCCCGCGCCGCGGTGATGCTCGACGGGTTGGCCTCCATGGTGACCTCGGCGTCCGGGGCCACCGAAAACGTGTCGTGGACCGTCGCCACCAGGCCCGCGAGCAGGTCCGGGTCGACGAGCGATGGTGTTCCGCCGCCGATGAAGACCGTGTCGAGGGTGAGGCGCCCGAGCCGCTCGCCCAGGTGGCGTACCTCGGCGTTGAGCGCGCTCATGTACGCCACCGAGCCGGTGGCCCCGGCGACGCTCGTGAAGTCGCAGTACTCGCACTTCCGCTCGCAGAACGGGATGTGCAGGTAGAGCGAGCGCACGTCGCCGAACCCGGGACTCACGCGCTGGTGTCCTTCGCCTCGTGATTGCGCGCGGCGGCGTCGTCCATCTTGTCGACCATCGACTTCGGGGCCTTCGCCGCCGGCTCCGGCTTCTCAGGCTTGGGTTGACGAGGCACGCGCGGTGGCGGCGGCTTGATGCGCATCCGCCGGTAGAGCGGCGGGTAGATGAAGTACGCGGCCACGAAGCTGACGATGTCGATGAACGCAAGGCCGGCGATCTCGAGCGGCTCAAAGCTGTTGGTGGCTGCGCCTTTCGCGCCGCTCAGCCCGAACAGGTACAGGAGTCCGACGAACAGCGCGAACCAGATGAAGTACTGGGTGACCCCGGCCATCGCCGTCTCCATGAAGCGCAGCGACCGCGACTCCTTGGTGATGTACTTCGCGGCCTGCGCCGCCACCAGCGCGGCGGCCACCGCGATGAGCGGTCCGAGGCTGTCCGCATTGATCCCGAGCAGGAAGATCCCAAAGTTCGGCTTGGTTCCAGAGAGCGTGAAGTACGCCAGCGAACCGATGATCAGCTCGCCCGCGGCCATCAGGACGATGAGGATCGCGTACGATCGCTTTGCCCACGGGATGTACGGCTCGTTGAGCCGCTGGGCGCGGGCGGCGGCGCCCTTGAGGGCCGGACGCGGCTTCGCGGCGGCCGCCTTCGCGCTCGATTGCTGCTTGGGGTCCGAGCCGTTCTTCTCCTTGACCTGGGCGGTCTGCCTGGCCAGCGAGACCTCGGCGCGGGTGGACCGCTCCACCGAGTCAGGGCGGCGGCGCGGACGCTTGCGGGGCGGGTTCGGCCGTGGCATCAGGCGTCCACCTACTGCTCGTCCATCTTGAGCACGGCCATGAATGCCTCCTGCGGAATTTCCACGTTGCCCACCCTTTTCATGCGGCGCTTGCCCTCGCGCTGCTTCTCGAGCAGCTTGCGCTTCCGTGTGATGTCGCCGCCGTAGCACTTGGCCAGGACGTCCTTGCGCATGGCGGACACGGTCTCACGGGCGACGATCTTGCCACCGATCGCTGCCTGGATGGGGACTTCGAAGAGCTGGCGGGGGATGAGCTTGCGAAGACGCTCGGCCAGCTTGCGTCCGTGCGCGTTGGCTCGGTCGCGGTGGACGATCATGCTGAGCGCGTCGACACGCTGGCCGCCGACGAGGATGTCGAGCTTCACCAGGTTCTCCGCGCGGAACCCGGTGATCTCGTAATCGAGCGACGCATACCCCCGGCTGCGCGACTTCAACTGGTCGTAGAAGTCGTGGATGATCTCGCCGAGCGGCAGGTCGTAGTCAGCGCGACGCGATCGCCGGGCTGATAGTCCATATGCTGGAACTCGCCGCGGCGCTCCTGGCACAGCTCCATGATCGCCCCGACGTACGCGCTCGGCACGATGATCGTCGCCTTGGTGCGCGGCTCCTCGATCGCGTCGATGTTGGAGGCGTCCGGCAGCATCTCCGGGTTGTCGATGGCGATCACCTCGCCGGAGCGCAGCCGCACCCGGTACTCGACGGTCGGAGCCGTGGTGATCAGCGAGAGGTTGAACTCGCGCTCGAGGCGCTCCTGCACGATCTCCATGTGCAGCAGGCCGAGGAAGCCGCAGCGGAACCCGAACCCGAGCGCGGCCGACGATTCCGGTTCGAAGACCAGCGACGCGTCGTTGAGGTTGAGGCGCTGCAGCGCCTCGCTTGAGGTCGGTGACGTCGTCGGAGTCGACGGGGAAGATGCCCGCGTACACCATCGGCGTCACCGCCCGGTATCCCGGCAGCGGATGCGTCGTGGGATGCGCGGCGTCGGTGACGGTGTCGCCGACCTTGCTGTCGCGAACGTTCTTGATCGACGCGATGAAGTACCCGACCTCGCCGCACAGCAGCTCGTCGACGCGGCGCCATCGCCGGTGCGAAGGCGCCCACCTCGTCGACGACGAACTCGCTCTTGTTGTTCATCATCCGGATGCGCATGCCCGCTGCGACGCGGCCGTCGACGATGCGGACGTACACGACGACTCCGCGATAGGCGTCGTACTTCGCGTCGAAGATGAGCGCCCGCAACGGTCCGTCCGCGGTCGCCCTTGGGCGGCGGCACGCGCTTGACGATCGCCTCGAGCACCTCGTCGATGCCGATGCCCTGGCGTCGCGCTGGTGAGGATCGCATCGTCGCGCGGGGATGCCGATGACCTCCTCGATCTCGCGGCGGACCAGCTCGGCGTCCGCGTTGGCGAGGTCGATCTTGTTGATGACCGGGATGATCTCGAGGTGATTGTCGATCGCCTGGTACACGTTGGCGAGCGTCTGCGCCTCGACGCCCTGCGTCGCATCGACCACGAGCAGCGCGCCCTCGCACGCGGCCAGCGACCGCGACACCTCGTACGCGAAGTCGACGTGCCCCGGCGTGTCGATGAGGTTCAGCTCGTAGGTGATGCCGTCGGACGCCGTGTAGGCGAGACGGACCGCCTGCGCCTTGATGGTGATGCCGCGCTCGCGCTCGAGGTCGAGCTGGTCGAGCACCTGGTCCTGCATGTCGCGCATCGCCACAGTCCCGGTCGCCTCGAGCAGCCGATCGGCAAGCGTTGACTTGCCATGATCGATGTGCGCGATGATGCTGAAGTTGCGGATCCGGTCGAGACGCATGCGGTGCGGAGGGATTCCTAGTCTTGGAGCGCGCCGTTGCCGTCGTGGGCGGTGCGCAGAATCTCCGCAAGATCGGTCAGCCCGCGCCGGCTCCCCGAGAGTCCCGGCTTGACTCGATGCGCCAGCACCATCGGCGCGACATGCTCGACGTCGTCGATCCCTACCGCAGCGCGATCCTCGTGCGCGGCAAGCGCCTGCGCCGCCTTGCGCGTGACGATGTCGGCGCGGTGGCCGTCAACCTCGAGCTCGATGCTGAGCGCGGCGATGGCCACCAGGATGTTGCGATCGACGACCACGTCGGAGAGCATCGACATCGCACGCGCGATGCGATCCGCCTCGGCCTGCTCGGCGGGTTCGAAACGCGCGGCGAACGCGGTGGGATCCTCTTCGAACGCCTCGCGACGCTCGACGATCTCCACGCGCTGGCGAACGTCGCGAATGCCCTCGACGTCGACGCACAAGCCCGAAACGGTCGAGCAGCTGCGGACGCAGCTCGCCCTCCTCGGGGTTCATGGTGCCGACGAGGATGAAGCGCGACGGATGCGACACCGACACCCCCTCGCGCTCGACGGTGTTCTGCCCCATCGCGGCGGCATCGAGGAGCACGTCGACGATGTGATCGTCGAGCAGGTTCACCTCGTCGACGTAGAGGATGTTGCGGTTCGCCTCGGCGAGCACGCCCGGCTCGAACTCCTTCTCGCCGCGCTTGATCGCGGCCTCGATGTCGATCGCGCCGACCACGCGATCCTCGGACGCGTTGATGGGCAGCTCCACCACGCGCATCCGGCGCCGTCCGCGCGGCAGCGTCTCGCCGTTCTCCACGCGCTCGGTGCATTCGCAGCATTGCAGGTCGGCGTCATCGGGTGGGCAGCCGTAGCGGCAATCGGCCACGACGTCAAGCCCTGGCAGGAGTTTTGTCAGCGAGCGGACTGCCGTCGATTTCGCGGTGCCCTTCTCGCCGCGAATCAGCACGCCGCCGATCGCGGGATTGATCGCGTTGAGAATCAGCGCCTGTTTCATGAGGTCCTGTCCCACGATCGCGGTGAACGGGAACACGCTTCTTCCTGTCTGCATCACTTTCATTGTGCCATGCGACCTCGAAGTGTCTTCTCGACGCCCTCGACGATCGCCCCCTGGGAGAGATCGTAGAGGCCGAGATATTCGCCCCCGGCGCGGTCGGCGAGGTCGCGGCAGGCATTGAATCCATAGCCGCCGAAGAGCGGCGGGCGGCTGTGGGCCCCGACGCGGGGCATCGGTCGCGTGGTGTGATCGCGCGCCGAGTCGATGACCAGCATGTGCACGCCGTCGGCGCCGAGCTGCTCCGCGACGCGTTGCGCCTCGACGAGCGGTTCCTCGCCGAAGAGCGAGATGTTGCCCCGTCCATCGCTGATCAGCACCATCAGCGGATAGACGCTCGGGTCGCGCAAACGCTCGGTGCGGACGATCCGGAGCCCGGCGACGAGCCCGTGCGTCAGCGGTGTCGTGCCACCGACGGTGAGGCGCTGCAGCCGCTGCTCCGCGAGGTCCACCGACGACGTGGGCTGGAGGACGACACGCGCGGCGCGGCCCGAGAAGACCACGAGCGACACCTTGTCGCGGCGCAGGTATGCGTCGCGGAGCAGCGACAGCACCGCACCCTTGGTCGCCTGCATCCGCTGCTCGGCGTCCATCGACGCGCTGGCGTCGACGACGAACACGATCAGCGTGCCGGTCCGGCGGTGGCGCACCTTCTGGCGGAGATCCTGGCGCTCGAGGTGGAGCGCCGGGCCGACCCTGTCCGCCGGCTCCTCGGCACGGCGCCGGACCTGGTGCGGCGCCGCGGCGCGCATGGTGGCGTCGAAGGCGATGTCGGTGGTCTTCTCGGTCTGCGTCGCGCGAACGTAGCGGCCGCGCTTGTCGCTGCTCTGCGATGAGCTTCGCTTGCCGGTCGTGGACCGGCTGCGGCGGTCGCGGGGCAGGGCGATCTTGCGCACCGGGAAGATCTCGCCCTCGAAGAGCTGCTCGGCGCTGCGCCGGGTCACCGCCTGGGTGGCCTGCTCGCTCCCCTGCACCTGGCCGGGGCTCTCGCCTTCCTCGCCGCTGCCGGAATCGTCCGGCGGCTGCTCGCCCGCCTCGGTGGTCTGCTCGGAGACGACCGCCGCCTCCGCCTCCTGGGCGATCTCCTCGAACCGCTCCCTGGCGCGCTCTGCGGCGGCGCCCCCCGGCTGCGGCCACGCCGTCCTGCCGGCTGCGGCGGCGGTGCGCCAGCGCGAGCTCGGCGGCCGTCGTGGCGTCGGCGGTGGTCACGACGAGGCGGTCGGCCGCCTCGGCGGCCACCCCCAGCGCGCGGGCACGCACCAGTTGCTCGGCTTCGTCCCAGGCACGCACCGTGCGTGCCGCGCTGCTCACCACGATGTCCGCGCGATGCCCGAGCGCGCCGGCGTCGATGCACACCAGCGCGATGAACCAGCCGATCGTCGGCGTGATCTCCACGCTGCGGCAGCAGCCGCTTCGCCTCCTGGATCACCGCCTGGAGGTGATCCTCGCTGGTCGCGAACTCCGCTCCAGGCCGGCGCCGTCCTGGCTTCCGCGCGAATCGCGCTCCATGATGCGGACCCGCTCGTCGAGGTCCCGGAGCCCGGTGATGTCGACGCAGAGACCGAATCGATCCAGCAGCTGCGGGCGAAGCTCACCCTCCTCGGGATTCATCGTCCCGACGAGGATGAATCGCGACGGATGGGAGAACGAGATGCCCTCGCGTTCGACGACGTTCCATCCCATGGCCGCGGCGTCGAGGAGGACGTCGACGATGTGATCGTCGAGCAGGTTCACCTCGTCGACGTAGAGGATCCCGCGATTGGCGTCGGCGAGAAGCCCGGGCTCGAAGCGCCGCTCGCCGAGCTTGATCGCCGCCTCGGTGTCGATGGTGCCGACGACGCGATCCTCGGATGCGTTGACCGGCAGCTCGACGACCCGCGTGCGCCGGCTTTCGACGCGCGGGGACGTCGCCGGTCTCGGCTCGTGCCCGGCAGTCATCGCACCACGTCGCCGGTGCCGCGGGATCGCAGCGATAGCGGCATCCGACGATCACGTCGATCTCGGGGAGCAGCCGGGCAAGCGCCCGAACGGCGGTGGACTTGGCGGTCCCCCGCTGACCGCGGATGAGCACGCCGCCGATGCCGGGATTGATGGCGTTGAGGACCAGCGCGGTCTTCATCGCCTCCTGGCCGACCAGAGCGGTGAACGGCATGAGGGAACGGGAGTTCGGCATCGAACCCATTGTGCCAGCGGTGCCGATGCACCGAGCCTGCTACAAAGCCTCGATGCAGAGACCTCTTCGCGTCCTGCTCGAGGCGAGCTGCCTCGGGACGGCCGCCGGGACGCCGGGATCGGACGCTACGCGCGCCAGCTGATCGAGGCCCTGCGCGGCTGCGCCGGGTCTCGAGATCACGCCGTCGGTCCCCCCGTCGCCGCCGTGGAGCGAGGCGCGTCCCGCGCGGTTCCTGCGCGCGCAGCCGCACGTGCTGTCCGAGGCGCGTGGCCCGCATCCGCACCTGGTCCACGGGCTCGGCGGCGAGCCGGTCATCGGCTTTCCCGACCTCCCGCCAGGTGGTGACCCTGCACGACGTCGAGATGTGGCGCGGCGGCCGGGTCGGGATCCTCGCTCGCACGCCGCCTGTATGCAGCCCTGCTCGCACCGGTCATCGGGGCGTGCGCCGCGATCATCGCCGTGAGCGAGGACAACGCGCACCGAGGCGATCGACGACGCTCGGTCTCGACCCGGCTCGGATCCACGTCGTGCCCCTCGGGGTCGGCCCGGTGTTCTCGGCGCGGCCCGAAGCTCGCGCGACGCCCGCGTCGCAGAGGCCCTGGGCCTCGACGAGCCCTTCGTGCTCTGGGTGGGAGCATGCGGTCGCGCGATCCGCGCAAGGGGCTCGACACGCTGCTCGAGGCGATGGAACGGCTCCCGGGCGGAGGCCCACCGCTGGCCCTCGTCGGGGCGCTCGGGCCGGAGGCGGACCGGCTCGCGGCTGACGCCTGGAGGCGGCACGTCCGCGTCGTGCTGTGCGGCGCCGGTCGATGACGCCGACCTCGCATCGCTCTACCGCCAGGCGGCCGTCGTCGTTCTGCCGTCGACCCACGAGGGCTTCGGGCTGACCGCGCTCGAGGCCATGGCGTCGGCGGCGCCGCTGGTCGCGACCTCGGTCGGGAACCTGCCCGGCTCACCCTCGACGTCGCCGTCCTGGTGCCGCCTGGAGATCCCGGGGCCCTCGCCGCAGCGTCGATTCGGTGCTCACCGAACCGGTTCGCGCCGCGCGCATGCGCCACGCAGGCGTCGACCGAGCGGCCGGGCTACACCTGGGAGCGAACAGCGGCGATGACCGCCGACGGTGTACCAGGAGGTCGCCCTGCGCAGCCCGCGCCGCATCGCGCTGACGCGCGCCGGGCGTCAGAGGTCGGCGGCGATTGCCCGCGCTGGTCCTCGTCGAGCGGGACGGTCGACGTCGAGGTTCGGGTGATCGCTGCCCGCGGCGACGGCCGATCCGCTGACGATCGGCCGCGCGCTGATCGGGATCGAGGCTGAAGCGCAGATAGTGCGCCGGCAGCGCTCTCGCCGGGTGGCGACACCTCCTCGGGAACACCTCGCGACCCGCGTCCCGGCGACCTCGATGAAGACGGTGTGCTCGACACCTTCGAGCCGCGTCGCGGCAGCGGCGAGATCGGCAGGGTCCGCCACCTCGAGGAAGAGCACGGCGGCGAGCTGACCTGGCCCCGGCATGCACGCCGTTGAACGCCGCGATCTCGGCGCGCGACCCGGTCCGGATCGTCGATCCGCTCGGTGCGAAGCGCCTCCTCGAGGGTCGAGCGGATCGTCTCGCGGTTCTCGAAGACCAGGGCGAGGGTGTCGCCGAGGTGGATCCGGCGGAAGCGCTTCAGCTCGGCGACGCGATGGCGCTCGTCCCCGCGGACGAGCTCATAGGCGTCGCCGACGCGGATATCCTCGCGGCCGAGTGCGGCCGGTCCTTCCGGCGTCACGAACACCTCCAACAGCGTCGAGGCTGAGCGAGCGCCGACTCTGGCATTTCGCAGTCCGGGCGGCCGCCCTGCAATACCTGACCGGCGCGGTATGATTTCGGACGCATGGCAGTCGTCGCCTTCGACCGCAGCGTCCTCAAGGTCAATCAGGCGATCCTGATGAGCGTCATCGTCGCCGGCTACGTGGTCGGGCTCGTCTATCCAGCCGCTCGCCTGGGTGCTGCCCGTTCTCGCGCGTGATGATGCTGGCCGCGGTTGCCTCACCGTCGTTCAACGTGCCCCGCCTGCTCTACCTGCGCTGGCTCAAGCCGGCCGGGATCGTCAAGCCCCGGATCGCCCAGGAGGACCCGGCGCCGCACCGCTTCGCGCAGCTGCGTCGGCGGCGTGTTCCTCGCCGCCGCCAGCATCTTCGTGGTCACCGGGTTCCTGCTCGCGTGGCGTGGGTGCTGGCCTGGATCGTCGCCGCGCTCGCCTTCCTCAACTTCGCCTTCAACATCTGCGTCGGCTGCATCATGTACGCGCAGCTCGTCCGGATCGGGCTGCTCCCGCTCGCGCGCGAACCGGCGCGATGATCCTGCTGCTCGCGCCGCTGATCGCGCGTGGCGGTGGTCGGCGGGGCGGCGCTGCTGCTTCGGGTCCAGCGTGGTGGTCAGCGCGAGCTCGTCGGCAGCGTCGTCGAGCCCGCGCCGCGCACGCCGGCAGCTGCCCTCCATCCTGTACTTCACCGGCGAGGCCTGCACCATCTGCCACACCGCGCAACGGCCCGCCCTGCGCGCGCTCGCTGCGGATCGGATCACGGCGATCGAGATCCGCGAGATCGATATCGCGGTCGAGCCCGACCTGGCGCGCCAATACCGGGTCATGTCCCTGCCGACGACCATCGTTCTCGACGCGGCCGGCCAGGTGACCGACATCAACGTCGGGTTCGCCACCGGGGAGGTGCTCCGCCGGCAGCTCGTCGATGCCGGGATGCCGGTCGCCGCGTAGTCAACCGGGTACCCTGAGCGCATGGCCGTCACCGAGCGCGCTCCGCGGACACGTGCGCTTGCTCCCGTCCGACCTCTTCGCCGTCGACGACCTGCTCGGCGACGACGAGCGCCTGATCCGCGACACCGTCCGCACCTTCGTCCGCGAGCGGGCGCTGCCGGTGATCCCGGAGCACTTCGAAGCCGGGACCTTCCCGCGCGAGCTGATCCCGGAGATCGCCGAGCTCGGTCTGCTCGGCATGCACCTCCACGGCCACGGCTGCGCCGGAACGTCGGCGACCGCCTACGGGGTCGCGTCCGAGGAGCTCGAGGCCGGCGACAGCGGCCTGCGCTCCTTCGTGTCCGTGCAGGGCTCGCTCGCGATGTTCCCGATCTGGGCGTACGGCAGCGACGAGCAGAAGGCGCGCTGGCTGCCCGAGATGGCCGCCGGCCGCGCCATCGGCTGCTTCGGGCTCACCGAGCCGGACGCGGGATCGGATCCCTCGTCGATGCGCACCTCGGCGCGGCGCGACGGTGATGACTGGATGCTCGACGGCACCAAGATGTGGATCACCAACGGCTCGATGGCCGACATCGCCGTGGTGTGGGCGGCGACCGACGCGCGGCGTCCGCGGATTCCTCGTCGAACGCGGCACGCGCGGCTTCACGACGTCGGACGTGCACAACAAGCTCTCGCTGCGCGCATCGGTGACCTCGGAGCTGTCGTTCGACTCGGTGCGCCTGCCCGACAGCGCGGTGCTCCCGGAGGTCACCGGCATGCGCGGACCGCTGTCGTGCCTCAACGAGGCGCGCTTCGGGATCGGCTGGGGCGCCATGGGTGCGGCGCGCGCCTGCTTCGAGTCCGCGCTCGAGTACAGCAAGACGCGCCGCGCCTTCGGCAAGCCGATCGGCGCGATGCAGCTCACGCAGCAGAAGCTCGCCGACATGGCGACCTCGATCGTGCAGGGACGCCTGCTCGCCCACCGCCTCGGCGACGCTCAAGGACGAGGGACGGCTGCATCCGGTGCAGGTGTCGATCACCAAGCGCGCCAACGTGCGCGCCGCACTCGACATCGCGCGGAGCGCGCGCACCATCCTCGGCGCCAACGGCATCACGCTCGAGTACCCGGTATCGCGGCACATGGCCAACCTCGAGTCGGTGCTCACCTACGAGGGCACCGAGGAAGTGCACACGCTCATCATCGGCAAGGAACTCACCGGCGAGAACGCGTTCGGCTGACGGTCAGGCGGCGTCGTCCCAGCCTTCCGTCTCGCGGAAGGAATGGTGACCGCGCCGGGCGACGATCAGGTGATCGAGCACGGGCACGCCGAGCAGGACGCCCGCGCTGCGCAGTGCCGCGGTGACCACGCGGTCGGCGCGGCTCGGCGACGGATCGCCGCTCGGATGGTTATGGCCGATGATGACTGCAACCGCATCGCTGCGCAGCGCCGGACCGAAGACATCGCGCGGCTGCAGCCGCGACGCGTTGATGGTCCCGACGGCGACCGTCTCGAGCCTGATGGGGCGGTGGCGCGCGTCGAGCAGCAGCACCACCACCTGCTCGCGGCGCGCGCGACGCAGCCCGTCGAGCATGAGCAGCGCGTCGCGCGGTGACCCGATCGCCGGGCCGGTCGTCCTCGGTCCAGCGCTCGGCGAGCTCCCACATCGCGGCGAGCCGCTCGGCCCGCTCGCGCGGGACGCCGTGCTCGCGCATGAGCCCGGCCGCGTCGAGCGCGCGCCGCTCCCACCACGGGATGCGCGCGACGCGGTTCGCGACCGCGCTCAGCTCAGCCGCCGGCGATGCAGCCTCCCAGCGCCCGGGCAAGCAACTCGGCCTCGCCGGTTCGCCGATCGGCTTCGGTCTGCACGCCCACAGTATACACAAATCTGTGTATTTGTCGCGGCCATGAGTGTCAGGTACCGGGTCAGCAGCATCCCGACGACGAAGATGACCACGATCACGACGCCGGCAACGGCCACCGGATCCAGCCATCGCCGGCCGCGAGCGAGCGAACGACGGCCGCGCGCACCGTGGGAGGCAGCGGCGCCGCGGCCGTCGACGATGTCGGCCGGGGCTTCGACCGTGATCAGCTCGCACGCGTCCGGCCGCATCCTCCGGGAGCTCGGCCGGGTCGAGCAGCGCCGGCGCGACGGCGACGCTGCGCCGCCGGCGCGGTGAGCGGACCTCAGACACCACGCTCACCTTCGGCGATGAGCGCGGCAAGCACCTCGTCGGCGAACGAGCGGTATGCCGCGGCCGCCTCCGAGGACGGCGCCATCACCGTCACCGGTTCGCCGGCCAGCGCCGACTCCTGCAGGCGCACCGTCACCTTGATGATCGTGTTGAAGACACGCAGGTTGGGGATCGCGCGCAATCCGTCGAGCAGATCTCGCGAGAACCGCGTGCGCATCACGACGAATGTCGGCAGCAGACCCGAGCACGCGCAGGTCCGGATTCAACTCCTGGCGCACGTGGTGCACGGAGCGCAGCGTCTCCTTGAGCCCCTTCACCGCGTATCCCGACATCTGCATTGGAATCACGATGAAATCAGTCGGCGGCAAGAACGCTGATGGTGTGAAACGCAAAGCTCGGCGGCGTGTCGAAGAGGATGAAGTCATAGTCACGGCAATCACGATCGAGCGCGCGACGCAGACGCGTCTCCGAGTCGAGCGTGGTCGGCAACCCCGCCTCCACCGCGCTCAGATCGGGGTTGGCGGGAAGCAGATGCAGGCCGGGCCACTTGGTGCGGACGATCAGCTCGTCGACGGACTGCTCAGGCTCGAGAATCGCGTCGGCGACGGTGTGCGTGAGCGAATACGGATTGAACCCGAGGCCCGGAGGTCAGGTTGGACTGCGGATCCATGTCGACGGCAAGCACGCGCCGTCCGCGCTCCGCGAACACAGCCGCCAGGGACGCGCAGGTGGTCGTCTTTCCCACCCCGCCCTTTCCGGAAATACAGGCGATCGAAACAGCCACCGCGACCGGTTAGTCTAGTGCAGCCCGTCGCAACCGGCACACGAGAGTGGGCGAGGCAGTCGGCAGTGACGGTCAGCTTGGAGCCACCCGCACTGTCGGGCGCACCGCAGGTGCCGCCGCCATGTCGTCCTCCCAGGCGCGGTTGAGACGTCGCTGGATGATTGCCATGAGAATCAAGCCGCCCGCAACCGGCAGCAGCATCCAGCAGATTGCACGTGTCGGACGCAGCTGCACATCGGTGGTGCGCAACATCCGATCCTCGACGATGCGCACGCGCTCGAGGGTCATCACTATGGCGACCGCGCTGAACGGCAGCAGCAGCTCGAGGTAGGGGATCAGCAGGAATCCGCCGAGCAGCGCGTATGCCTGCAGCACCGATGAAGTGCGGGTCGAACGGCAGGCGTGACATTGGCGACCGCAAGCACGATCCTCACCGCACCGGCGATGCTCACCAGCCAGCCGAGCGCCCACGGGATCGTCACCGCGAGCGTGGAGCGGCCGGGGATGACGTGCATGCGCGTATCGAAGTTGCCGACCTCGCGGTTGATGCGGTGGTGCCAGACGAGGCTGTACATACCGAGCGTCACGATCGACAGCACGACGATCGCGATCGTTGAGCGGTGCTTGCCGGGCGGCCCGAACGACGTGACCTTGGGCAGTGCTTTCTCGGGCGTCGTGATCGCCGGCCACGACCGTGACCTCGGTTGGATCCGCCTCGGGCGTTTCGACCGGCGGCGGCATCGCGCTCCCGTCGATGAGGTGCTCCTCCTCGTCGCCGTCGTGCACGGCATCCTCCGGGGGTGCGGACGCGGGCACCGACAGGGGCCAAGCCCATGTCGGCGGGCGTCGGCGCCTGGTCGGCCAGGGCGACGCCCTGCGGTCTCGGGCGCGGTCAGGGTCGTGACAGCGGGCGTGGTGCCCGGCCGCGATGCGGTCTCGGTCATCCCGTGTTCCTCGTGTACGGCGCCGCCTCGGGCGATGCCGCGTGCTGCTAGTGGGACGTCGACGCTCCGGGTACTGGATTCGAACCAGTGGCCTTGCGGTTAACAGCCGCCTGCTCTACCGCTGAGCTAACCCGGATCATGACTCAAGTCTACCTGCCGTGACGCACCGTGCCTCCACGATCACGATTCGTCGCAGCCGGCGACCGAGCCGCGCAGTCTACTCGAGGTAGTCCTTGAGCTTCTTGGACCGCGAGGGATGGCGCAGCTTGCGCAGCGCTTTCGCCTCGATCTGGCGGATGCGTTCGCGCGTGACGCCGAAGCGCTTGCCCACCTCTTCGAGCGTGCGCTGATGGCCGTCGATGAGCCCGAATCGCAGCTGCAGCACGCGACGTTCGCGCGGCGTCAGCGTGTCGAGAATGTCCTCGACCTCGGTGCGCAGCATCGTCAGCGATGCCGCGTCCGACGGCGCCGTCGCCTCTTTGTCCTCGACGAAGTCGCCGAGGTGCGAATCCTCTTCCTCGCCGATCGGCGTCTCCAGCGAGACGGGATCCTGCGAAACCTTGGTGATCTCGCGAACCTTCTCCGGCGTGATCCCCATCTCCTCGGCGATCTCCTCGTCGTTGGGCTCGCGGCCCAACTCCTGGAGCAGCCGGCGCGACACACGGACGAGCTTGTTGATGGTCTCGACCATGTGCACCGGGATGCGGATGGTTCGCGCCTGGTCGGCGATCGCGCGCGTGATCGCCTGGCGGATCCACCACGTGGCATACGTCGAGAACTTGTAGCCCTTGTGGTAGTCGAACTTCTCGACGGCGCGGATCAGGCCCATGTTGCCTTCCTGGATCAGGTCGAGGAAGGACATGCCGCGGCCGATGTACTTCTTGGCAATGCTGACCACAAGGCGCAGGTTCGCTTCGGTGAGCTGGTTCTTCGCCTCCTCGTCGCCCTGCTCGATCAGCTTGGCGTAGTGGACCTCCTGCTCGGCCTTGAGGAGCGCCACCCGGCCGATCTCCTTGAGGTACATGCGAACCGGGTCGTCGAGCGAGCACCGAGTCGATGGCCTCGGCCTTGGCGATGAGCTCCTCGTCGATCTCGTCGACCGTCTCGAAGTCCTTGTCACCGTCACTGACCTCGATCCCCATCTCGCGAAAGACGTGGAAGATCCGCTCCAGATGGTCGGGCTCGACGTCGATCTCCGGAAAGGCCGCGAGGATGTCGTCGGGCGTGAGGTATCCGTGATCCTTGCCCTTGATGATCAGCGCCTCGGCGGCGGAGACCAGCAGGTCGGCGCCGGAGGGCGGCGGCAGGGTGGCTGCTCGGGATCGGGCGGTGGTGGTTGCTGCGGTCATCTCAACTCTGTCTCACGCGGCGCAGGCTGACGCCGCTTCTGCGAGGTCCGCCGGCGATCGGTACAACGACAGCGTTCACAATAATTGTCGAAGCCGCCTGAGTGTGCCAATTCGGGCAATCGGATAGGCGAGAATCCACGCGGGCACGAGCAAGATGGTGGCTCAGAAGCCGCCGGATCAAACATGCGCGTGCTCGCTCGCGCGCGGAGGCGATCTCGATCAGCGAACCGCCAGGGTGCGGCGCAGGTGGGGAGCGTCCGCCGCGAGCCGGCTGAGCTTGGCCGCGAGCGCGTCGGCATCCTCGGTGCGGCCCTCGTCCCGGGCGCGGTGCATCTCCGTCGAGATGCTGACCAGCGCGCGGCGGACGCTCTCCTCGTGGATCAGACGGACGCAATCGGCCATCAGCTGCTTGATCGCCGTGCGGTTCGGCCTCGTCGGCGAACTCCGGAACCTCGCGGACCAGGAGCCCGGCGGCGCGGCGCTGATCTCCCCCGCTGAGGCGCCGCAGCGTGAATCCCGGCCGGGTCGCTCGACGCCGCGTCGTAGATCCGCCGGGCCGTCGGGTTGGTGAACTCGTCGGGGCCGAGGCCGCTGTCGACCTGAGCGCCGCCGCAAGCTCCGGCCGGATCATGCACGACGCGCGCGAGCTGGGCCTCCCAGGGCGGCATCGGCTCGTCCGCCTCGACCGGCTCGGATTCATCCGCCGCGTCGGCCGCGGTCTCCGCCGGCGCGGCGACACGGATCCTGGCCGGCCGGCGCGCTCCGTCACGCATCGAGTTCGCCAGGTCGGTGCTCAGCGACCGCGCCCCGATGTCGAGGCGTCGGGCAGCCTGCTGGAGATACAGCTCGCGTGTGGTCGCCTCCGGGATCCGGGCAAGCACCGAGACCGCTCGTTCCGCCGCCGCATCGCCGCGCATCGACGCTGCCGCCCTCGCCGGCGCCCAGGGCTGCGTCGAGGAGCACCTGCCACGCCGGCGGCGACTCGTCGATCGCCTGGGCGAAAGCGGCAGGATCGCTCCGGACCAGCTCGTCCGGGTCCTTGAACGCCGCCGGAAGCCGGCAGATCCGCGCCTGGACGCCCTCGGCGGCGATGACGTCCACCGCCTTGGTGGCCGCGCCCCGTCCGGCCTCATCGCCGTCGAAACAGAGGATCAGCGTCTCCGCGATCCGGCCGAGGCTGTGCACCTGCTCGCGGGTCAGCGCCGTGCCGCTGCTCGCGACCGTGTGCTCGATGCCGGCCGCGTGGGCGGCGATGACGTCGAAGTACCCCTCGACGATCACCGCCGCGTGCTTGGCGGCGATCGCCGTGCGGGCCAGGTCGATGCCGAAGATCGCCGCCGACTTGTGATACGCGGCGGAGTCCGGGCTGTTCAGGTACTTCGGCTTGGCGTCGCCGAGCGCGCGCGCCCCGAAGCCGAGCACCTCGCCGCGATCGTCGCGGATCGGGAACACGAGGCGATCCCGGAAGCGGTCACGCGTGCGGCCTCTGCCGGGCGGATGCGCCAGCCCGGCCTCGACCAGCTCGTCGACGGTCGCGCCGCCCTTGCCTGTGAGGTAGCGCGCCAGCGCGTCCTCGCCGGCGCCACCCGCCGGGGCGAAGCCGACCCCGAACTTGCGCGCCAGGGCCTCGTCGACGCCGCGATCGCGGAGAAGCAAACGTCCGCGCTCACCGGCGGGAGACGACCAGAGCACGTGCTGGTAGTACGCCTGGGCCTTGCCGTTGAGCTCGATCGATCGCCGCCGCTTGCGCCCGGCGCCGCGGTCCGCGCTCGGCCCGCTCTCCAGCTCGACGCCAGCGCGGTCGGCGAGCATCTCCAGCGCCTGGCGAAAGTCGATCCGCTCGATCTGCTCGATGAAGTGGAAGAGATCGCCGCCCTTCGCCACAGCCGTGGCAGTACCAGACCTGACGCTCCGGGTTCACGGCGAACGACGGCGTCTTCTCGGCGTGGAACGGGCAGAGCCCGGTGAGCTCGCGCCCGGCCCGATGGAGCGTGACGTAGCCCCCGATGACCTCGACGAGATCAAGCCGCGACTTGACCTCCGCGACAGCGTCCCCAGCCATGGCCCGCCAGCCTCGACCGCTCGCTAGCGGCTGAAGAACCAGCGGCGACGCCTGCCCGCGACGTCCTGCGAGTCGGGCGCGCCGGCTTCGAGCTCGCTGATCCGCCGGTCGCGATCCGCGAGGCGGCGATCCTTCTCGGCCTGGGCCGCCGCATGCTCGGCGCGGGCGGTCTGCAACTCCAGCTGGAGTTGCTTGACCAGGTTCTGGCGGGCGTTCAGCTCGGCCTCGAAGCGCTGCCGCTGCTCCGAGTAGATGCGCTGCTCGAGGGTCCGCTCCCAGCGGTCGAGGAGCCCGGCGACGAGCTCGCGCGGATCGAGCGAGGTCATCGAGGCGACATCGCGCCGCGGCTCGTTGGAGCCGATCTCGATCATCGACCGCCGCGACCATGCGTGGTCTGCGCCTCGGCGGCGAGCTCCTCCGCGGGCGGCGGAACGACCTTGTCCGGCCACGACGACGGCTGGGCCGTCCCGACCACGTCAACGCGTGGGCGTCTGGTCGATTGGCGCCTCCTGCGGGGTCTCGCCGTGGACGCCGTGACGCCGGCTGGCGGGGGCGGCGGTGGCGCCGGGGCGACCAATGCGTCGGTCAACGGGCTCTCGATGCCGAGGTCGCCGAGGCGGACCAGGAAGCGCACGCCGTCAGGACCCTCCTCGCGACGCGACGGGACGTCGCCCGCTTCGACGCGTCGAAGCAGGATACCGAGCGGGAGATCCAGTCTTTGCGCCACCTCCTCCACGGGAAGATATGGCTCGGCACCCGGCGCGGTAGTGGTGGCTGCGGGCATGGGTGTCTGCGGCCAGGACATCACTATCAAAGAGTAGGCGAAACGGTATACCACGTGGGGAATCGCCAGTGATCCGTTACCGGTGGCCTAGCGTCCGACGACCTCGATCGCATACTTCGAGTTGTCGGTGAGCAGCACGATGCCACCCCGTTGCTCGGTGATCACCGCGCGAACCGGCGATGTCGCGAACACCTCCGGTGCGTCCTCGTGTTCGGTGACTGTACGGCGCACGGCATATGGCATTCCGGGCGTCGGTGGCGACAGCTCATCGCCCTCGACCACGTGACCGTCGTCCAGCATCTCGGGCCGGCCGCTTCGAGTCGCGATCTTGCGGATCCTGACGTGCTCGGTCACCCGGGGATCGCTTCCATATCAGTGGAGCGTAGCGATACGTACCGCTTGAAGGTCAGGCCGGCGGTTCGGGATCCATCCGGCCTCGATCTCCATCCACCCTTCCGGAGCCGGAGCCGCCCGGTCTCGACCTCGCGAGGAACGCTGTCTGCGGGGTCGCTCAGCGGTCCCGCTCCACCCGTGCCAGGCGCGCATGCGCCGCCGCCAGCCGGGCGGCCGGGACGCGGAACGGCGAGCAGGAGACGTAGTCGAGGCCCAGCTCCTCGCAGAGCGCGATGGAGTCGGCGTCGCCGCCGTGCTCACCGCAGATGCCGACGCTCAGCGACGGACGCACCGCCCGCCCCTCCTCGACCGCGAACCGCATCAGCCGCCCGACGCCGTCGCGATCCAGGGTCTCGAACGGGTTGCGCGGCAGGATCTTGTCCTCCACGTAGCGCAGCAGGAACTTGCCCTCGGCGTCGTCGCGCGAGACACCGAAGGTCATCTGCGTCAGGTCGTTGGTGCCGAACGAGAAGAAGTCGGCGGACTGCGCGATCTGCCCGGCGGTGAGCGCCGCGCGCGGGACCTCGATCATCGTGCCGACGAGATACGACACCTTGCTCTTGGTCTCCTTGAAGACCTCCTGGGCGACGCGGTCGATCACCTCGCGAGTCCGGCGCAACTCTTCGAGCGTGCCGACCAGCGGCACCATGATCTCCGGGCGCACGTCGACGCGCTCCTTCTTGAGCGCGACCGCTGCCTCGATGATCGCGCGCGTCTGCATCTCGATGATCTCGGGAAAGAGGAGCCCGAGCCGGCAGCCGCGAAGGCCGAGCATCGGGTTCTGCTCGTGCAGGTTCTGCACCTCGGCGAGCAGGCGCACCTTCTCGCGGTACGACTTCTCCGGCTTCTTGAGCGCCTGCGCGCGCGTGACCTCGACGAGCAGCTCCTCGAGCGACGGCAGGAACTCGTGCAGCGGCGGATCGATGAGCCGGATGATCACGGGCAATCCGTGCATCGCCTTGAGGATGCCGTAGAAGTCGTCGCGCTGCATCGGCAGCAGCTTCGCCAGCTCGACGCGGCGCTCCTTCTCGTTGGGCGCGAGGATCATCTTCTGCACGATGGGCAGGCGCTCCTGCTGCATGAACATGTGCTCGGTGCGGCAGAGGCCGATGCCCTGCGCGCCGAACTCGCGCGCACGCACCGCGTCGTGCGGGTAGTCGCCGTTGGCCCACACCTGGAGACGCCGGAAGGAATCCGCCCAGCGCAGGACCTCCTCGAGCTCGCCGGAGATCTCCGCGTCGAGCATGGGCACCTGCCCCGCGATGACGTTGCCCGTGGAGCCGTCGATGGTGAAGGGCTCGCCCTCCTTGATCGTGGTGCCACCGGCGGTGAACTTGCGCTTGACCAGGTCGACCTGCACCAACTCGGCGCCGGCGACGCAGGGCTTGCCCATGCCTCGCGCGACCACGGCCGCGTGCGAGGTGCGGCCGCCACGTGAGGTGAGCACCCCTTCGGCGGCGATCATGCCGTGCACGTCGTCCGGGTTGGTCTCGATGCGCACGAGGATGACCTTCTCGCCTTTCTTGGCCAGCTCCTCGGCGCGATCGGCGTCGAACACCGCCTTGCCGTAGGCCGCGCCCGGTGACGCGGCGAGCCCGGTTGCGAGCACGTGGACCTTCGCCTTCGGGTCGATGCGTCGGTGCAAGAGCTGATCGACCTGTCCGGGTTCGACGCGAAGCACCGCTTCGCGCTTGGTGATGAGCCGCTCGCGCACCATGTCGACGGCGATCTTCACCGCCGCCTCGGCGGTGCGCTTGCCGCTGCGTGTCTGCAGCATGTACAGCGTGCCGCGCTCGATGGTGAACTCCATGTCCTGCACGTCGCGATAGTGCTTCTCGAGCTTGCGCGCGATCTGCTCGAACTGCCTGTACGCCTTGGGAAGGTCGGTCGCCATCGCCGCGATCGGCTTGGGTGTGCGGATGCCCGCAACGACGTCCTCACCCTGCGCGTTGGTGAGGTACTCGCCGTACAGCTTCTTCTCGCCGGTCGACGGATCACGCGTGAATGCAACGCCGGTACCGGAGTTGTCGCCCATGTTGCCGAAGACCATCGACTGCACATTCACCGCGGTGCCGAGGTCGTGCGGGATGCGGTTGTAGTTGCGATAGTCGGTCGCGCGCTTGTTGTTCCACGACTCGAACACGGCCCCGATCGCCGCACGCAGCTGGTCCATCGGATCCTCGGGGAACCCCGTGCGGGAATGGCGCTTGACGATCGCTCGGTACTCGACGATCAGCTCCTCGAGCGCGGGTACCGTGAGGTCGGCATCGGTCTTCGCCTTCTTGCGCTTCTTGATCTTGTCGAGCGCATCCTCGAAGAGCTGGCCGTCGATCCCCAGAACGATCTTGCTGAAGAGCTGGATGAAACGGCGGTGTGCATCGAGCGCGAAACGACGGTCATTGGTGAGCTTGGCGAGTCCCTCGAGCGTTGCCGAGTTGAGGCCGAGGTTGAGCACCGTGTCCATCATCCCGGGCATCGAGAATTTCGCACCGCTGCGCACGCTGACCAGCAGCGGGTTGCGCGGATCGCCAAAGCCCTTGCCGGTCGTCTTCTCGACAACCTTGAGCGCCTTCTCCACCTGCTCCCAGAGCCCATCGGGGAACTTCGCACCCTTGGCGTAGAACGCGTTGCAGGCCTCGGTCGTGATGGTGAAACCGGGGGGCACGGGCAGCCCCGCCCGGGTCATCTCGGCAACACCGGCACCCTTGCCACCCAGCAGGTCGCGCATCGACGCGCTGCCTTCGTTGAAGCTGTACACCCACTTGTGGGCGCGTGCCACGGCGCCGTTCTGAGATCCGCGTGCGGGTGTCCCTGCAGGAGTCTTGCGCGCCGCTGTTTTCTTCGCTGAACTCTTCGCTGAACTCTTCGCTGAACTCTTGGCTGGATTCTTGGACGACTGCTTGCCCCGGGTGCCTACCGCCATTGGCCAGACCTCATTGCGTGTTTGATGCGCGCGCCAACGCGCCGCGCAGGGCGTGAGCGTAGCATCGGGCCGCCGCGAGGCCGAACGGCAGCGACGACCCGGAAGCCAGCCGCTGCGGGTATCAGGCTGCTAGGCCTTTTTGGACGGCTTCTTCGGAGACTGATGCGCCTTGGTCTTGCTCCATTCCGCACGCTTGGGCGGCCCGGTGACCCCGGCCTGACCCAGCGCCGGGCCGAGACGGGTCTTCATGAAGTCGTCCTGGTCCTCCTGGGACTCCCAGACCTCGACGACGATCCATCCGCCGCCCTCGGTGGGACCGGCCAGGTGCGTGTGCAGCCCCGCGGGCCACTCACCCTCGCCGGTCTCCGCGTTGATCCCGAGCAGATCGTTGACCTTCTCATAGTCCTTGGCGCCGAATCCCTCGAACTCGAGGATCAAAAGCTCAGACATGGCTTCTCTCCCGGTTGACCTGGAGCCCGCCGTTGGGGCCGACGCGATCATGTCAGAACCAGACGCTGCCCTACAGGATGAGCATCGCGTCGCCGAACTCGTGCCAGAGGTACCGACGCTCGCGGACCTCGGCGTAGGCGCGCTCAAGCAGGCTCGTGTCGAGCAGGGCGCCGAGCATGTCGAGGTGCGTCGCCGGCGGCTCGTGCAGCCCCGTGAGGAGCGCGTCAACAGCGCGCAGCTTCGTCTGCGGCGTGATGACGAGCTTGGTCCAGCCGCTCACCGGCTGCACGTCGCCGTTGCCGTCCACCGCCGTCTCCAGCGTGCGGATGACGCTCGTGCCGACGGCCACCACCCGCGTCGCTCGATTGATGCGCTCGGCTGCGTCACGACGAACAGCGAAGCGCTCCTCGATGAGCGGCTTCTGCAGATCCACGTCGTCGTCCTGAAAGGAGCTGAGCCCGCAGTGCAGGAGGATGTCGGTCACGTCGACTCCCTGGCGGCGCAGGTCGCTGAGCAGCTCCCACGTCAGGTGACGGCCGGCCGACGGAGTCTCGACCGAGCCGGGCGCACCGGCGTACACGGTCTGGTAGTGCTCGAGAGGCACCGGGTCCGGCACGTAGGAATAGCGGATCGGCTCGCCCGAGGTGAGCAGCGTCCGCATCGGGTCGCCGCTCTCAACGGCCATCCGCCACAGCAGCGGTGCATCGGAGCGTGGCGCCAGGACGCGGAACCGGAGGCCATCCGGGCCGCGCAGCGTCTCGCCGGGCTCGAGCGGAACGTTGTGATGCGGCGGAACGATCTGCACGGCCAGCGCGTCCCATTCGCCGTCGCGGAGCGCACCCGGCCGGAGCTGCACCTGGCCCGCGCCATCTCGGTCGACACGCAACGCGGCGGGGAGCGTCCGGCTGGAGTTGACGACGAGCAGGTCGCCGGAAGCGAGGTATTCGCCGAGATGCGCGACCGTCGTGTGACTGATCCGCCCGGATTGCCGCTCCACGACGCACAGCCGGGCTCCGTCGCGACGCATGCCGCGGAGCTCAGCGGGCAGCGACGCTCGCAGCTCGCGTGGTGGCGAGATCATGCGAGGCTCGCGACTTCGACGCGGTCGGCCTCCGGGAGGCGGCCGACGAGGAGCGTGAGCAGTCGCTCGGCGACATCCTCAGGACGGAGCAGATCCGCCGGGTTGGCCTCGGGATCCGCGGCCATGTGCATCGCCGTATTCATGTCGCCGGGATCGACGCTGATGACCCGCACCTCGGTGCGCTGCAGCTCCGCCGACCAGCTCCGCGTCAGGGCGTCGAGCGCCGCCTTGGACGCGCTGTAGAGGCCCAGCCCTTCGAATCCGATCAACGCGGCGTCGGTGCTGATGTTGACCACCAGGCCGCGGTTGCGAAGCAGCATGCCGCCGATGACCGCCTGGGTGAGGCGCAATGGTCCGAGCACATTGGCCTGCAGCACGTGCTCCAGCGCGCTCGATGGCGCATCGGTCAACTGCGGCAGCGGCAGCGGACCGAGCTCCGCGGCGTTGTTGACCAGTACGTCGATGCCCCCGAAGCGCTCCAGCGCCGTCGCCGCGAAGCGCTCGACATCCGAGGCATCCGCGATGTCGGCGAGCACGGCGAGCACTTCGACGTTGACACCACGACATTCCTCGGCGACGGCCTCGAGCGCCTCACCGCCGCGAGCGCAGATCGCAAGCGTCGCGCCCTCGCGGGCAGCGACTCGAGCGAGCGCACGCCCCAGTCCTCGTGAGGCGCCGGTGATCATGACGGTGGTCCCGGACAGAGTTCCCATGCCCTCATCCTGCGCGTGCCCGAGCTCCAGCGCGTCCGCCGGATGCCGCAGATCCGGGTCCGTCATTCGGCGGACCCGTCAGTCCACCAGTCCCTCGCGGATGGCGAGGACGGCGGCCTGGGTCCGGTCCTCCACGCCGAGCTTGGCGAGCACCCGGCTCACGTGGGTCTTGATCGTCTTCTCGCCGATGCCGAGCCGCTGGGCGATCTGCTTGTTGGCGAGCCCCTCCACCACCAGACGGAGCACGTCGCGCTCACGGGCCGTGAGGTCGCCGTGCGCAACAGGCAACCCTCCGCTCCGATGCATGAGCCGCGCCGCCACCGATGGATCGAGCGCGGGGCGCCCGGCGTGCACATCGCGAATACCGTCAGCGAGCGCCTGGGGATCGATGTTCTTGAGCAGATACCCGGCCGCGCCGGCCGCGATCGCCGCGAAGATCTGCGCGTCATCCGCGAAGCTGGTGAGCACGAGCACTCGCACGCCGGGGACAACATCAAGCAAGCGGCGGATGGCCCCGACACCGTCGCCGCCGGGCATGACGAGGTCGAGCAGGATCACATCAGGCGACGACGTGCTCGCGACGGTGATGGCCTCGTCCGCGCCCCCCGCCTCACCCACGACGTCGATGCCGTCCTGAAGGCGGAGAAACGCGCGCAGGCCCTCGCGCACCACGGAATGGTCGTCGACGATGAGCAGGCGGATGCCGTCGGTCATCAGGTCAGTGGGACGGCCACGGTGACCGTCGTGCCTGCGCGGGCGCGTGTTCGGATGTCGAGACGCGCGCCGATCTCCTGCGCGCGCTCGCGCATGGTGGCAAGCCCCATGCCCCGACGTGTATGCGGCAGCGCTTTCATGTCGAAACCCGGACCGTCATCGCGGATGCGCAGCGTGACCGTGCTGGCGCCGGCGCGCAGCGTCACGTGCACCGCTGATTCCGGGGCGTGACGCATCGCGTTGTGGAGCGCTTCCTGCGCGATGCGCAGCAGCGCGTGCTCGGTCTCGAGCGGCAGATGCACGCCTTCGGCTGCGTCCACGACGACGCGCGCGCCGCTGGTGCGCAGCGCCTCGGCGTGATCCGCGAGCGTGGCGGCAAGGCCGTCGCGTTCGAGGCTCTTGGGGCGGAGCGCGTGCACCAGTCCACGGAGCTCCTGAAGAGCGGAGGCGGTCCGCTGCTCGAAGCCGAGGATCGTCTGGCGTGCCTCCTCGTCGCGAGTCGACAGCGCAGCCGCCCTCGCGGCAAGCACCAGGCTGAAGAGTGTCTGCGTTGCTGCATCGTGGAGCTCGCGCGCCACGCGGTTGCGCTCCTCGACCACCGCGAGCCGCTGCGACTGTGCATACAGCTCGGCGTTGGCGATGGCGACACCTGCATATGCAGCAAGGGTTTCCAGCCTCCGCGCGTCCGTTTTGGTGAAGTGGCCTGACAGATGTCCGCTGACGAAGAGATTGCCGCGCACGACGCCGCGATGCCTGATCGGGACGCCCAGGAAATCGGTGAGCGTGGGGTGATGTGCCGGGTAGTACGAGAAGCGGGGATGCTCACGGATGTCGTCGAGGAGAATGGGGCCTTCCTCGAGGAGGGCGCCGAGCACGCCGTGAGTCCGCGGCAGCTCGCCGATGGTGGCCGCGACTCGCTCGCTGATCCCCGACGTCACGAAGCGAGCGAATCCGCCTCGCCCATCCGGCACCCCGATGGCGCCGTACCGCGCCGCAACCTGGCGACGCGCAGCCCGGACGATCCGCTCGAGCACCGTGTCGAGGTCGGGTGCATCGCCCAGGGCAAGCAGGTCGAGCACACCGGCGGCCACCGCGTCGGTGTCGCTGCGAGCACTCACCACGTCGGGATGCTACGCGTCGTGCCCGCCGTTGGCACGCTCGCGCGCTCGCGTGCGGCCGGCCTCGAGCTGATCGTGCAATGCCTGATGCAGTCCCTCGATGGGCACGCGGACCTGGGTCATGCCGTCGCGCTCGCGGATGGTCACCGCGTGGTCGTTGAGCGAGTTGAAGTCGAAGGTGATCGCCAGCGGCGTGCCGATCTCGTCCTGACGGCGGTAGCGGCGGCCGATCGCCTGGGTTTCGTCGTACATGGTCGAGAAGTGCGGGCGCAGATCGTGCTCGATGCGACGCGCCGGCTCCGTGAGCTCCGCCTTCTTGGAGAGCGGGAGCACCGCAACCTGCACCGGGGCGACATCGGGATGCAGCCGGAGCACAACGCGCTTCTCGCCGCGCACCTCCTCCTCGTCGTACGCATCCACGAGGAGCGTGATGAAGATGCGATCGGTGCTCACCGCGGGCTCGATGACGTACGGGACGTAGCGCTCGTTGGTCTCCGGGTCGAAGTACGAAAGATCGCGACCGCTGTGCTGCATGTGCGTCTTCAGGTCGAAGTCGGTGCGATCCGCAACGCCTTCAAGCTCGCCCCATCCGAACGGGTAGCGATATTCGATGTCACTCGTCGCCGTGCTGTAGTGAGACAGCTCCTCCTTGGCATGCGGCCGGAGCCGGAGATTCCCCTTGCGCACACCCATGGTGTCGACGTGCCAGCTGAATCGCTCCGCACACCAGTACTTGTGCAGCTCCAGGTCGCTGCCGGGCTTGCAGAAATATTCCATCTCCATCAGCTCGAACTCGCGCAGCCTGAAGACGAAGTTTCCTGGGGAGATCTCGTTGCGAAATCCCTTGCCCTGCTGGGCGATACCGAAGGGCAGACGCCGCCGGGTCGAGTTCACGACGTTCGCAAAGTTGACGAACATGCCCTGCGCCGTCTCCGGCCGGAGCCAGATCTGCGCGGCGTCCTCCTCGACAGGTCCGATGAAGGTCTTGAACATGAGGTTGAACTGCCGGGCTGGACTGAGCTCGCCACCGCATTCCGGACAGCCCGGCGCATCGGCAGGCTTGCCACGCGCACGCCGCTCCGCGGCAAGGTGATCCTCGCGCCAGCGTCGCTTGCACGGACCGGTGCAGTCGACGAGTGGATCGGTGAAGCCCGCCACGTGACCGCTCGCGACCCAGACCTCGGGTCCATGAGAATCGCCGACTCGATGCCTTCGACGTCGTCGCGAAGATCCACCATCGACTCCCACCAGCGCTCGCGGATGTTGCGCCGCAGCCGGACCCCCAGCGGTCCGAAGTCGTAGACGGCGTTGAGCCCACCGTAGATCTCGCTCGACGGATACACGAATCCACGCTGCTTGCACAGCGAGACGATCTTCTCGATGAGGTCCGACTGCGCCGGTTCCGCCTGGGTCTGCTGTGCTTGGGGCTGCTCCTCGGCCATGGCCGGTCAGTCTACCGGCACCCTCACCGCACCCCGCCCCTCGATCGCCCGGAGCACGTCGATCGATCGCAGCCTGCGGTCGAGGTGGTGGGCCAGCTCGGACTCGACGATGCGCTCGAGCGTCTGGAGCGTGGCGGCGTCGAGCCGGAGTCGCAGCCAGAGCTCCTCGTCGCCGTCAGCCGCCGCGCGCAGCACCTTGATGACGCGCACCGTGCAGTCCACCGCCTCGGGATCACCGGGGGCGCAGCGCGCGCAGAGCAGCCCGCCGCCGGGAGCGCTGAACCACGCGGGTTCCTCCGGGAGGCGGCGCTCGCAGCTGACGCAATCGAGCAGTTGGGGTGCGTAGCCGAGGCGGTCGACCATGCGGCGCGCGAACCACACGATGGCGGCGCGGGGATCACGCTCCGGGTCGGCGCACGCCGTCAGCGCGCCCGCCACGAGCGCGTAGATCTCCGGGTCGGCGTGGTGGCTCTCGAGCACGCGGTCGGTCAGCTCCGCGCACAGCGACGCGCAGGCGGCGCGTCGCGCGTCACTCCGCAGCGGCGTCGCCGACAACCGTCTCCGCCTGGGTCAGCACATCGAGCTCGCCCCGCCCGCGCGCCAGCTGCATGCGACTGCGCGTGAAGAGGTCGGTGCGCGACGCGAGCCGGCTCTGGCTCTTGCGCACGCCGCGCGCGATGACTCCGATCTTGCCGTGCTCGAGGGTCAGCACGGTCAGGATGCGATCCGCCTCGCCGTAGTCGATGCGGCGCAGCACGATTCCCTCATCGCTGTAGGTCGGCATCCGACCATCATGCGCACTACTGGCGGCGAGCGTGCGCAGGCGACTCCTCGTGGGTGTCCCGTACCTCCTGCTCGCCATCGTGGTCGGCGGAGCGAGCCATTCGATCGCGCACCAGCGAGGCCGGGCTGGTGATGCGCACGGTCTGAATCCCCTGCCGGCGGATCGACTCGACGGTCAGTGTCGCCTCCCCGAGCTGGATGGTCGCGCCGACCTTGGGAATCTCCCCGAGCCGCTCGTAGACCAGACCGCCGACGGTGTCCGCCTCGACGTCGGGGACCGCGAGGTCGAGCTCCTCCTTGAGATCGTCGACCGGGAAGCGCGCGCTCACCACCACCTCGTGGTCCGAGACGATCTGCAGCTCCTCGACCTCGCGCATGTCGTACTCGTCGCGGATCGGACCGACGATCTCCTCGATGAGGTCCTCGAAGGTGACGATGCCGGCGGTGCCACCGTGCTCGTCGACGACCACGGCGATATGCACTTTGCGCTCCTTCATCTCGCGCAGCAGTTCGCCGACGTGCTTCGCCTCAGGCGTGTAGTACGGCTCGCGCGCGACCGCCTTGAGCGGACGCTGATCGTCGCCGACGACGCCATGGCGGAGCAGGTCCTTCGCGTAAACGACACCGACGATGTTGTCGACGTTGTCCTCATAGATGGGGATGCGCGAGTACCCGTGCTCGATGATCATCCTGATCACGTCGGCGATGGAGTCGGTCGATCTCCACGGCGACGACGTCGACGCGCGGCACCATGACCTCGCGCACCGACTTGTCGGTCATCTCGAGGATGCCGTGGATCATCTCGCGCTCCTCCTGCTCGACGATCCCCTCCTGCTCGCCGACGTAGAGGAGCAGCTTCAACTCCTCCTCGGTCACGAACGGGCCGCGCACGGTGTGACCCCTGGTCGCTGCGCGCACGATCAGGCGCGACATCGCGCTCAGCCCGCCGACCAGCGGCCGGAGCACGCGAGTCAGGAACTGCACCGGGCCCGCGAGCACCAGCGCGAAGCGCTCGTTGAACCGCAGTGCGAGCGACTTCGGCGCGATCTCGCAGAAGATCAGGACGATGACCGACAGCACGATTGTGCCGATCGCCTGCGGGATCTTGCTGAGATAGCTGCCGATCAGCAGTGCCGTGGCGGTCGAGACCACGATCACCGCGACGGTGTTGAGGGTGAGGATCGTCGACAGGTAGCGCGTTCGGGTCGGCGTGCAGGCGCGTCACCGTCCGCGCGCGCCTGTTGCCGTCCTCGGCAAGGCTGCGCATCCGGATCCTGCTCACGCTCGTCAGCGACGTCTCCGCAGCCGCCGCGAACGCGGCGATGACGAGGCCGATGACGATGACGACGATGAGCGGGATCATCGGCTCGACGACGGTGGTGGGTCTGAGCCGCTCACCGGAACAATTCGCTCACGCTCCGTCCCTCGTGGACACGCACGATCGCCTCCGCGATCAGCGGCGCGACAGACAGGATGCGGAGCTTGGGCGCGTCGTCGAAGATGTGACTGCCGTTGTGATACGGGATGGTGTCGGTGATGCAGATCTCGTCGATGGGAGCTGCGTGCAGCCGCGCGAGCGCGCCGTCGCTGAGCACGCCGTGAGTTGCCACGACATCCACGGACTTGGCGCCCCTGGCGAGGAGCGCGATGGCCGCGTTGACGAGCGTGCCGCCGGTTGAGATCAGGTCGTCGACGATCACGCAGACCGCGCCTTCGACGTCACCGATGACGTTGACGACCTCGACGGTGTCGTCACGCGGACGCCGTTTGTCGATGAACGCGATCGGTGCGTCGAGGATGCGCGCAAGGTTGCGCGCGCGGTTCACGCCGCCGGTGTCCGGCGACACCACCACGACGTCGTGCCCGTGGCGTTCGCGCACGCGGCGGGCGAGGATCTTGGTCGCGATGAGCGCGTCGACGGGGATGTCGAAGAACCCCTGGATGGCCTCGGCGTGGAGGTCGACGCAGATCACCCGGTTGGCGCCGGCCAGCTCGATGATGTTCGCCATCAGCTTGGCGCTGATCGGGTCGCGCGCCTGTGTCTTCTTCTCTTTGCGCTGGTACCCGTAGTACGGGATCACCGCGGTGATGCGCGAGGCCGAAGCGCGGCGCAGCGCGTCGAGGATGATGAACAGCTCGATGAGGTTGTCGCTGACCGGGTGGCACGTCGGCTGCACCAGGAAGACGTCGTGGCCGCGCACCGATTCGCGGATCTTGACGTCGAACTCGCCGTCGGCGAAGCGGGTGATCTCGCACTCCGCGAGCTTCACGCCGATCTCGCGCGCGATGCGCTCGCTGAGCTCGGGGTTCCCGCTCCCCGAGAGCAGCAGCAGCTCGCCGTACGGGTTCGAGTCGGTCATGGTTGCGCCGGCCGGCGGGCCGTCCATCCCTCGATGTTGCGCTGCCGGCTCCGGCCGACCGCGAGCGCGCCGGCGGGGACGTCGTGGTCGACGAACGAGCCGGCTCCGATGTAGGAGCCGTCGCCCAGGCGGACCGGCGCGACCAGGGTCGAGTTGGTCCCGACGAAGACGCGGTCGCCGATCGTGGTGCGGGACTTTGCCGACGCCGTCGTAGTTGCAGGTGACGGTCCCGGCGCCGATGTTCACCCCTTCACCCACGTCGCTGTCGAGCACGCAGGAGAAGTGGCTGATGCGAGTCCCGGCGCCAACGGTGCTGTTCTTGACCTCGGCATGCGTCCCCAACTCTACCCCGGACGCGAGCACGGTATTCGGACGGACCCGGCAGTACGGGCCGACACGGACGCCGTCGCCGAGCTCGCACTGCTCGAGATGGGAGGCGCCGACGACCACCCGGTCGCCGGCGCGGACATCGGTGAGCATCGCCATCGGCCCGATCTCGCACCCGGCTCCGAGCGTGGTGGCGCCGCGAAGTGACGTCATGGCGTGGATGACGCTGTCCCTGCCCACGACCACCTGGGCATCGACGTAGCGTCGTGGCCGGATCCTCGAAGGTCACCCCGGCGAGCATCAGCGCGTCGATCGTGCGGCGGCGGAGCACCGCCTCGGCGGCCGCCAGCTGGCGGCGGTCGTTGATCCCCAGGACCTCGTCGGGATCGGGGGCGACCACCGCCTCGACCGGGCCGGCGAGGAGCGCGACCACGTCGGTGAGGTAGTACTCGCCCTGGGCGTTGGCGGAGTTGAGGCGGTCGAGGGCCGGCCAGAGCTGCGCTCCTTCGAAGACGTAGACGCCCGCGTTGCACTCCAGTGGTACCGGTTCGCCCGGCGGGCAGGTCGCCCTCCTCGACGATGCGGAGCACGTGGCCGTCCGCGTCGCGGATGACCCGGCCCAGCCCGGTCGGATCGGCGGGAATTCCCACGAGCAGCGTGCATGCCCGCGGGGCTCGAGGCGTGCGCCGCGAGCAGGCGCCGGAGCGTCTCGGGCCTGATCAGCGGCGCATCGCCGTGGCTCACCAGGACGGGGCCGGCGGACCGCAGCCGGCTCGGAACGCTGCGCAGCGCATCGCCGGTGCCGAGCGCGGCGTCCTGTTCGACGCAGGTTGCCGCGCCGCCGAGCAGCTCGCGAACCGCGGTCTCGCCCCTTGCGATGACCACCACCGGCGCGCCCGCCGTGGCGGCGCGCACAGCATCCACCGACATAAAGAATGAGAGGGCGACCGCCAAGTGGATGAAGCACTTTGGGGAGCGCGCTGCGCATCCGTTTGCCCTGCCCTGCGGCGAGGATCACCGCGTGGGGCCCGTCACCCATGTACTCGCGAGTATACGGGCTCGCCGGAGCCGGGCTTCGGCCCCGGCCTCCGTACGATGGAGGCTCATGGAGTCCGTGATGCTCGATATCGACGGCCCGATCTACGTCGCCGACTTCGGTGGCGACGGCCCGGTGATGCTGCTCGTCCACGGCCTCGGCGGCGCCCATCTGAACTGGATGGCCGTCGCACCCCAGCTGGCCGCGCACCACCGGGTCTACGCGCTCGACCTCCCGGGATTCGGACGGTCGCCGCTTGCCGGTCGTCGATCGACGATCGCCGCCAACGTCGACCTGCTGACCCGGGCCATCACCCGGCTCTCCCGCGGGCCCGATCGTGCTCATGGGCAACTCGATGGGTGGCCTGCTCTCGATCGGCGTCGCCGCGCAGCATCCGAGCCTGATCGACGCGCTGGTGCTCGTCGATCCCGCTGTGCCGGCGCCGGGCGGCGAGTTCCCGCCCCGCCTCGACCGCGTGTCGCGGACCTTCCTCGCCACCGCGTTCATGCCCGATGGGGCGCCAGGCGGCTGAGCCGGGCGGTCGCGCGCTCGGGCCCGAGAGCCTGGTCCGCGAGACCATGCGGCTGGTCAGCGGCGATCCGAGCCGCATCGAGCCGACGGTCGTCGATGCCCATATCGCCCTCGAAGCCGAACGGCTGGCCGAGTCCGAGCTGGCACGAGTCCTTCTATGCGGCGACGCGCTCGCTGGTCGCCGCGCTCGCGCTGAAGCGAAAGGTGTTCCGCTGGGTGCAGGACGTGGTCGCGCCGACGCTGCTGCTCCAGGGTGATCGCGACCGGCTCGTCCCGGTCGCGTCCGCCCGCAACATCGCTTCGCTGCGTCCTGACTGGGAGTACCACGAATTCGCCGGAGCCGGCCACGTCCCGATGCTCGAGGTGCCGGACGAGTTCGTCGAGGTGGTCAGCGACTGGCTGGCGCGCCAGGGTGCGGCGGTCGCTACTGATGCTGCTGCGTCAGGGACTCGTGTCGAGGGGCTGAGCGACCCGGTCATTGGCGCGATGCCCAGTTAGGATCGACGTGCCACTGGGGAGTTGCCAAGTGGTAAGGCAGCGGACTTTGGATCCGCCATCCGAAGGTTCGAATCCTTCCTCCCCAGCAAT
>CAWFUO010000009.1:0-113349 GCA_963819095.1 Candidatus Dormiibacterota bacterium | reverse complement strand
CGGCCCCGGCCCGATGCTTGACGCGCTGAGGGAGCATTTCACCGAGGCGGGCGCGCCCGAGCGGCTGCACGTGGAATCGTTCGAGCACTATGTGCTGGGCGGCGGCGTCGGGCGCGGCGGCACGATCGAGTTTGCCCAGAGCGGGCTGAGCGCCGAATGCGACGGGACGACGCCGATCCTGGTTGCCGGCGAGGAGGCCGGCGCCGACCTGCCCTACGGCTGCCGCATGGGCATCTGCCACACCTGTACCGGCAGGCTGACAGCAGGTTCGGTGCGGGGACCTGCGGACCGGCGAATTGACCCACGCCGGCACCGAGATCCGCACGTGCATCAACTCCCCCGACGGCCCCCTCACCATCGAACTCTAGGAAGAGACGTACAGGATGACCAAGTCAATGATCGAGAGTCCGCTGGCGCGCCTCACCCCGAGTGAGATCGAGGCGATCGGCAAGGAATTCGATGCCATCCACGACGAGGTATTCGATAGCCTCGGCGATCGCGACGCCCAATACATCCGCAGCATCATCGCGCTGCATCGCCAGCTGGAGCTGCTCTCGCGCGGGATCCTGCTCGGCTCGCGCTACCGTCCGGCATGGATCCTCGGCACCGCGGTGCTCGCCATCGCGAAGATCATCGAGAACATGGAGATCGGGCACAACGTCCTGCATGGCCAATGGGATTGGATGCAGGACCCCCGCATCAACTCGGCAAGCTGGGACTGGGACACGGCCTCGACCGCCGAAGCGTGGAAGCACTCGCACAACTACGTCCATCACACCTACACCAACATCCGGGGCAAGGACAAAGACCTCGGCTACCAGACCATGCGCGTCGATCCGCACCAGCGATGGAACCCGATCTATCTGCTTCAGCCGATCTACAACCTGCTGCTCGCCGCATTCTTCGAATGGGGCGTGGCGTTGCACGACCTGGACGCCGAGGCGATTCGCACGGGCACCAAGAGCAAGGAGCAGTTGCGCAAGGAGCTCCGCGCAATCGGTTACAAGGCCTGGCGCCAAATCCTCAAGGACTACATCGCGTTTCCCGCGCTGTCGGGGCCGAAGGGCTTCAAGCGAACTCTCAAGGCCAATTTCACCTCCAACCTGATCCGCAACGTCTGGTCCTACGCGATCATCTTCTGCGGGCACTTCCCCGACCAGACCTACACATTCAGTGAGGAGGAGGTCGAGAACGAGACCCGCGGCGGGTTCTACCTGCGTCAGCTGCTCGGGGCGGCGAACATCGAGGGCTCGCCCATCTTCCACGTCCTGTCCGGCAACCTGGGCTACCAGGTGGAGCACCACCTCTTCCCGGATATGCCGTCCAGCCGGTACGCCCAAATCGCGCCGAAGGTCAAAGACATCTGCGAACGTTATGAGCTGCCCTACAACAGCGGACGGCTCGGCAAGCAGCTCGGCTCCGTCCAACGGACCATCCTGCGGCTAGCGTTTCCCGGCGGCAAGCCGGCCCCCAAGCCGGGCCCATACAAGCCCGTCGAAGACGAACAGGTCACCCGCCCCCTCATCGCTGTCTGAGCTGGCGCGCAGGGCGGCCCTGACGTGGGGCAGGCGGGCTCGAACCCGCGACCAACGGATTACCAAACTGTAGGTTCTGAAAGTTCCGGTTCTTGCTTATTTATGACTGTGGCACAACGCATTTGGTCGTCTGACGCTGCCGGTGAAAACCAGTCATCTCCGGGCGATTCTCGGCCATTGGCGGTAAATAAACGGTGGCCCGAAGCGTGGGCTTGCTCGTGCCCTCCCAGCGACACAGCTGACTGTCGACATGGGGCGCACCCTGGTCTAATGGACTGCGGCCCCTAATCGGCCGATGCACTGCGAAAGGACGTGGTGCAAAGGCGGAGCCATCCGGCGCTTACCTATACCCTGCGACCCCGTGGCGATGAACTACATACCTCGGGTCTTACTCGGCTCGCTTGGTTCCAGGTGTGCAGCTAAACCAGGGGTCGCGTTGGATAGCCGTTGGCTCCGGCGCGACCGGATGCCTCTCCATCCGGCGTTGGCGACAAGTTTGGGACATCAGCGCACGGGCCTAGGGGCCCTTCACACGTCAGCTGTTGCTCAAGTGGCCGGACTACGTCTCTCGACTTGAGAGCTACCAACCGGCCGATGAGGTGTGGACATTCCGCCCGAGCGGGTAAGCGTGGTCACTCGGAGACGCTGATGGCACGCTCGGGGCAATTCGCGATTGCCAGGAGCGCCCGTTCTTCCCATTCCGGAGGAATTTCATCCACATGGACGAACGCCTTCACGTCGTCATGAACGTCGAAAATCTCGGGGTACGTCATGGCGCACCGATTGTGACCCTGGCAGGCATCGACGTCTATCCGTATGCGCATTGGTTTTCCTTCCGCTACAGTTGATCTCACCCAAAACCGTTAGGCGCACCGTCATCCGATGCCGTTCAGTCGAGTGCCGATCACTTTCTCGGCGATGAGCTTCTCGGTCGCTGTGTCGTCCAAGCCGAGCAGATCCTTCACGATGGCCTCGTTGTGTTCTCCGACCGTTGGCGATGCAGACCGACACCACCGATCGACACTGCGGAATCGGAATGGGATGGTCGGGACCTGGTGCTCGCCGACGATGGGGTGATCCAAGCGTTCGAAGTAGCCGCGGGCGATCATTTGCGGGTGTTCAGGACTGAGCCGCGCGTCGTAAAGCGGTGACGCTGGAATGCCCGAAGCCGACAGCACTGCCACCGCCTCGACGCAATCCCTGCCGCACACCCACCGTTCCAGATGCTTGTCAATCAAATCGTGTGCACTCCAACGCCCTTCGTGCGTATCGAGCAACGGATCGTCCGCCCACGCAGGCTGACCGAGCACGGATTTCAATGCTAACCATTGTTCGTCGGAGGCGATGGAGAGCGCCAACCACTGTTCGTCACCGCGACACGGGTACAGACCCTGCGGTGCCGCGTCCCTACTCCTGTTGCCCAACCGCGACAGTACGGTGCCGTACGCGGTGTACTCGATGGCTTGCTCAGCGGCTGCGTTCAGCGCCGCCTCCACCATCGACACTTCGATGAAGCAGCCGCGATCCGTCTGCTCACGCTGGCTCAGGCCAACGAGCATCGCAAAAGCGGAATGCATGCCTGCCAACGGATCGCACGGGCCGCGCGGGATCCGGGGCTGGTCGCATTCGTGCCCCGTCACCCAGGCCATGCCGGTCATCTGTTCCATGGTCTGGGCGAAGCCGACGTTGTCCCGCCATGGTCCGTCCAGACCGAAGGCGGGCATGCGGGTCATGATCACCCGCGGGTTGACAGCACTCAACGCTTCCCACGTGATGCCGAAATTCTCGAAGACGCGCGGTGAGAAATTCTCTACGACGATGTCGGCTTTTTCGACGAGCTTGAAGAACAACTCTCGCCCTCTTGCTGAAGACAGGTCGAGTGTCAATCCCTTCTTGTTGGTGTTCGTGGCCAGAAACATGGCCGAGCGCTCCCACCAGTTGGGCTGGTCGATGAATGCTGCCGCTGTCATCCGCGCGCCGTCCGGGTGCTGAATGGACTCGAGGTGAATCACGTCGGCACCCAATGCGGCGAGGATGTGGGTGGACGAGGGTCCAGCCCACCACGCTGTTGCGTCGATGATCCGAATACCGGCCAGAGGCATGCCCGGAGCCGTTTGGGTGACGTCCGTTTTCCTCGGGTTCGCAGGAACCTTGGATGCATCGAGTTCGCCGAGTCGCGGCGCTGGTTTGGGCGTGCTGCCCGGCCTCGTCCCGGCTATTCGGTACGGGGGCAGCGGGTGGGTGAACGAGCCGTTGGCGCTCGTCGCCCAGACACCGCGCGCGTTGAAGTGTGGGTGCTCCAGGACGGTCCGGCCGTTGTTCACCTGCGCGACCGGAATACGAAGTGCCGAGGCGAGTTCTACGATTTCTTCGGTGGTGTGCTGAGTGGTCCAGTCCCGCACAATCTTGTTCCACTCATCCATTCGCTCGTACCTCGTCGGAGCGAACGCCCAGGCGACGTCCTCCGCGAGGAGGTCGTCGCGCTCGATCATCAGCAGGAAGGATTCGAACTGCTGACGGGTATTGGTATTGAAACCGACCCAACCGTCGGCCGTGGGCTCGATCGAGGGCAGTTCAGTCATGCGTGGCGGAGCAGAGATCGGTGGACTGCCGGCGAGTGCGTAGTACAAGTCGATGAATCCGCTGGCACTGAGATGGCAGGCTTCCATCAACGAACAGTCGATGATTTCACCGCCCCGTCCTTCGCGCGCGCGGAGGAATGCGGCCATCGCACCAACCGCCGCGTAACTACCAAGGACCCATTCGAAGACGCGGCCGCCTGCTTGCAATGGGGGTTGGTCTTGCCGCGCCCGCAATCCCATGGTTCCGCTCTCGGCCTGCAGCGTGAACTCTGTCGCGGGCTTGTCTCGATATGGCCCGGTCAGGCCGAACGGTGACAGCGCCGCAATCACCAAATGTGGCAAGCGACGGAGTAAGTCGTCGTGGTCGATCCTGCCGGGGCCAGAAGCGTCGATGAGAATGTCGGCGCTCGCGATCAATTCCTCGACAGGGGGATCGCCGTAAAGCCCTAGAGTCGAACGCTTTCCAGCGTTAAGGAAGGTGAAGAGGGCACCGTCTTCGGCGCACTGTCGCCCGGTACCCCTGCGACGACACTGATCGCCGGCCGACGACTCCACCTTGATGACGTCGGCGCCGAAGTCGGCGAACAACTTGCCGCAGTAGGGCCCGGCGATGTCGTCTGCCAGCTCGACGATCCGCACACCTTGCAAGATGTTCACAGCCGCACTCTTGTCAAGTTTCACTTGATACGCCGATCACTCCGTCGCGACGCAGCTGAGCAAGTTTGGCTTCATCGCAGTCGGCGAGCGTCGCAAGCACCTCGTCGGTGTGTTGCCCGACGGCTGGGGGAAGGGTCGCGCCGAACGGACGTCCCTGCTTGGTCTTGATGGGAGTTGCGATCAGCCGCAACGGCGGTCGGCTCTCTGTGTCCGGTTCGTAGACCATGTCACGTGCTTTGACGTGTTCGTCATCGAGGAGGTCGCCGCTCTCGAACGCGGGAGCGCCAGCAATGTTGGTCGCGATGAAGAAATCGGTCCAGTCACGACGAGTGCGGCTCTTGAAGATCGTGGTGAGCTCACCGCGCAGGTGTTCGTCGGCTTGTGGATCGTCCCCAAGGCGTGCCTGGCCCGGCTCATAGAGATCCATTCGCTCGACTGCTTCGCAGAATTTGAGCCAGAACTTGTCTTCCAACGCGTTGAACACGACGTAATTGCCGTCGCTGGTCTCGTAGTACTGATACCGCAGCGACGCGTGCGCACTATCTGAGTAGCCGAACAGATCGTTGGCGAGTGCCGTCAATTTCTGGAAGTTCCATGCGATCGCGGCGTCGACTTGCGAGACCTCGACGTATCGCGGCTGCCCATCGCGGCGCGCACTGTGCAGTGCAGCGAGGACCGCCATCGCGGCGTAGAGCGGACCGGCCAACACGCCCATGGTGCCGGTGGCACCGGCCGACAGGCGCGGCGTCCCGTCCGCCTGAATCACCGGCGGGTTCAGACCGGCAAAGCAGTCGAAGGACAGCCCATGCGTTGGAAGCTGCGCGTACGGGCCGCAGCTACCCATCCCGTTGAGGCTGCAGTAGACGATTGTCGGATTGAGTTCCACGACATCGTCATAGCCGAGCCCGAGTCGATCGGCGGCTCCCGCCCGCAAGCCGTCGATCACCACTGTGGCGTCCGCGACAAGGCGGCGAAAGATCGCCACCCCCTCCTCCGATTTCAAGTTCAGCGCGACGCTCTTCTTTCCGCGATTCCACTGGAGGTTCTGCACGTTGTCGGGTGGAAAGAGGCCGCCGCGAAATCCGCCGCCGCCGGGTTGTTCGATCTTGATCACCTCGGCCCCCAGGTCGGCGAGGTGTCCACCGAGCGCGTCAGGCGAGAAGAGGGATAACTCGAGGACGCGAACATCGTGAAGCACGGCAGTCAACCTCCCAGAGTCCTAAAGCCCGTGTGCATCTCAGCCTCACATCAACGAGATCGACTTGATCTCGGTGAACTCCTCGAAGCCCCAGCGGCCCTGCTCGCGTCCGAGCCCACTCTGCTTGAACCCACCGAAAGGGCCGCCACCGTTGAACAATCCACGCGCGGGCCCAGACCACCCCGGCCCCGCTCCGTTCCCCGGATTGGGACCGGGGTCGGCTGGAGCGCCGCCGCAGCATTGGACGATGACCGTCCCGGTACGGATTTGTCGCGCCACGTTGAAGCCGCGCGCGGCATTGTGGGTCATGACCATCCCTGCGAGCCCGAAGTCGGAGTCGTTGGCGATCCGTACTGCCTCCTCTTGACTCTGGTACGTCTGCACTGTCAGAACCGGGCCGAACACTTCTTCCTGGCAGATCCGCATATCGTTGCGACAGTTGATGAATGCCGTCGGCTCGTAGAAGAACCCCTTGCTCAGGTGGGACGGACGCTTGCCGCCGACCACCAGCGTGGCTCCTTCGTCGAGTGCTAACTGCACATAGCCCTCGACCCGCTGCCGCTGTTGTTCACGGATCAGCGGACCGACCACCGTGGCTGGATCGCGCGGGTCACCGATGGTCAGGTTAGGCGCCATCGCCTTGACGCCCTCGACGTAGGCATCGAGTAAGTGCTCCGGTAATAGCAAGCGCGATGCAGCAACACATGCCTGTCCCGAATGCATCAGCACTTGGCCGAAACCGATACCGGCGACCTCGGATTCGGTGACGTCATCGAGAACGACGTGAGCACTCTTGCCGCCCAATTCCAGCTGAGCACGCTTCATCGTCCGCGCCGACACCTCCCGGATCCGCTTGCCGGTTTCCGTCGACCCCGTGAACGCGATCATGTCCACCAGGGGATTCGTCGACAACTCCTCCCCCACGTCACCGCCACCCACGACGACGTTGAAGACACCCGCTGGTATGCCGGCTTCCTCGGCAATCCGGGCGAGTTCGAGTGCATTCATCGGCGTCCACGGATGTGGTTTCAAGACGACAGTGCAACCGACGGCCAGTGCGGGCAGGCACTTTTGCAAGTTGATCGAGAAGGGGAAGTTGAACGGTGTGATCACTCCGACCACTCCGACGGGTTCTCGGACAACGATAGTGCCGCCAAGTCCGGTTGGTGACACCACCGGCGCTCCCGGTGTTTCGACCCAGGTGACATCATGCTCTACGAAATCGCCGTAATAGTGCGATGCTTCGATAGCTCCGCCGACCTGTAGGATAGTCCGTGAGGAAGTGCACCGAACCGATCTCGGAAACGATGAGCTCGCGAAGCTCGTCGCGCCGAGACTCCATGATCTCGCTGAAGCGTTTCAACACTCTCGCCCGTTCGCGCACGGCCATCCACGGCCAAGGACCTTCGTCGAATGCTCGGCGCGCTGCTTCAATGGCCATGACGGCGTGCTTGGCGCCGCCGTCCAGAACGCGGCCGACAACTTCTTCAGTGGCCGGGTCGATCACATCGATCGTGCGCCGGCGTTGTCACTGGTCCATCGGCCGTCGATGAAGTTCTCGTATTGGCGGATCGCCACGATGTCTCCCTTCGTGTCCCGGTCGAGCCCGTCTATCGAGCGAAGCCCGTGCGCAGCGCGGCTATCGCTACTTCGCCACCGGATACGGAGCAGGCTCGAAGTCGAAGACGCGCCGCGCATTGCCCTGCAGCACCTTGTACTTGTCCGCGTCCGACCTACCCTCGAGACTCTTGTGCGCGGCCTCGAGCGAGTGCGGCCACAAGCTGTCGGTGTGCGGGTAGTCGGTTTCGATCATCACGTTCTCGACGCCGATGTAATCGAGGTTGGCAGCGCCGAATTCGTCCTCAATGAAGCAGCCGTAGATGTGGTCGCGGAACAACTGCCGAGGCGACTCCGGGAAGACGGCCGGGTCCGTGGCGATTGCGCTCATGCGCATCGTTGCCGGGTCAACCGTCCAGTTGTTGGCTCGTAGGTAGTGGTATTCGGCGGCGACGTGCTCGGCCCGCTCGAGCAAGTACGGAATCCATCCGATGCCGCCCTCGGCCAGCACGATCTTGAGGTCGGGGAACTTCTGCAGCTTGCCCGAGAACAGCCAGTCTGTGGTGGAGTGGGCCAGGTTGAGACCGATGTTTACCGACTGGACGCCGAAAGGCGCATCGGGCGACGTATTCGGGCTGACGGACGACGACCCGATATGCGTGCAGAGCGGCATCTTCGTTTCGTTCGCTGCCGCGAAGAATCCGTCCCACTCCCCCGAGTGGATCGACGGGAATCCGAGCGCGTGCACATTCTCCGAGAATGCGATCGCCTTCGCACCCTTGTCCGCGCACCGGTGCACCTCGGCGACGGCCAGTGCGGTGTCCCACAAGCGGAACGATGATCATCGGAATGTAGCGACCTGGCGCCGCCGCACACCACTCGTCGATGATGTAGTCGTTGTATGCGGTGAGGCACTTCAGACCAAGTTCCCGGTCCTGAACTTGCGAAAAAACCTGTCCGCAAAAGCGTGGGAAGAACGGGAAGTTCAACCCGGCGATGACGTGATCCTCGTCCATGTCGGGGATTCGGGCCTTCGGGTCGTAGTAGACCTTGGGCAGTTCGTCGTAGTTGACCGACAGCGGAGAGTAGTCGTCGGGCCGCTGATGGGCAGCCACCAAGATGCCCATGACCGTGGCGCGGTGCCTCTCGTAGACCCACGTGTCCACACCGTCGATGCGTTCGACGTGGGGCACGCGATCGCGGTCGGCCGCAGATGCGCGGTCGACCCAGACGTTCGGCGGCTCGATGATGTGATCATCAACCGAGATGAGCCACTGCAGATCCTGTTCCACGGATACTCCCTAGGGCCGTTGTGCGATCTCCGCCGACTGCGGAAGGGACTGTCGCGCAGCGCGCTTAATCAGTCCGACAACCTGTCCCACCTTCACGGACACTATGAGCGACCATGAAGCTTGTCAAGTAACGCTCGATAAGTGGGGAGCGGCAAGTTTATCGAGTGTCACTTGACTCCTTTTCCCTCGCGATCTATCGTGCGACAACACGGCTTTTGTACGCATGAATACTGCCCGGGGCTGACCGCTGCAGCAAGAGCGCCCAGCGATCCGCGACACCGACATCATGATCGCGACAAGAGAAGAAGGACTACACCCCAGTGCCCAAGTCGCTCGAGGACCACGCCGAGAATTTCGATCTCCGCCACGAGGATTTCAACGATCCCGAATATTTGTACGAGCTTATTCCCACATGCGCGACAGAACAGCCTTCGCGCACACCGACTCCCCATTCTTCGCCATGCGGCGACGAGGGCGCCTGGGTGGCACTGCGCTACGACGAGTGCTACGAGGTCCTACGGGACTGGGAGACGTTCTCCAGCAATCTGAATGGTGCACAGCAGTCTACCGGCGATATCGTGATCGGGCTCGACCCGCCGCGGCAGCAGCAGTTACGAAAGGTCCTCAACCCCTACTTCTCCCCCGGCCGAATGAAGAAGCTGCAACCGCAGATCCGTGCCGAGACTGATGCACTCATCAACGAGTTCATCGAGAACGGTCGCGGCGACTTGGCGATGGTCGCTTGGCAGCAGCCCGGCATCGTGTTCTTCAAGTACGTGCTCGGCATGCCCGTCGACGATGTCCCATTGTGCATAGAGTTGACTGAAACCGCGCTCAACGGGCCCACTGAGGAAATCCGCATGGCCGCATGGGGCGGGCTCTACCAGCACATCGCTGATGCGGTGACGAACCCGGATGGACCAGGATCCGCAAGATGACATGATCGACGTCCTGCTCTCGGCCGAGATCGACGGAGTCGAGCTCGGGTTCGACAGCGTGGTGTCGAACGCCGTGTTGCTGGTTCAGGCTGGACTCGAGACCACCTCCAGCGCAATGTCATTCGCGTTGCACTATCTTGGCACGCATCCCGACAGACCGGGATCGGCTGATCCGCCAGCCCGAAATCATGGCGACCGCTGTCGAGGAGTTCGTTCGCTTCGCCGGATCCATTCACGGCATTCCAAGGACGGTGACCAAGGAGGTCGAACTCGGTGGGCAGAAGTTCTGCCCGGGCGAATCGGTGGTGGTCAACTACGCGTCGGGCAATCGCGACAGTCGCGAGTTCCCCAATCCGGACAAGTGCATCCTCGATCGCGAGGGTAACCGCCATCTCGGCTTTGGTGCCGGCGTCCACCGCTGCATCGGATCGAACCTGGCGCGCCTAGAGTTTCGTATCGGCGTGGAACAAGTGCTGGCGCGCATGCCTGATTACACCGCTTTAGATGACGAGTCGGATCTTTCATGGCAACTCGGTGACCCGAGGGTTTCGCAAGATCCCAGCGGTGTTCACACCCGGATCGCGAGTCGCGCTGGACTAAGCGTTCAGTTCGGGCGTTCAATGTTCGTGGATGATCACGCCGCGAATGTTTCGGCCGGCGAGCATGTCGTCGTAAGCGCTGTTGATGTCGGCAAGTTTGTACTCGGTGGTTACCGTTTCATCCAGTAAGAGCTTGCCCTCGCGATAAAGCTGAGCAGTCGCGGAATGTCAGAACGCGGGTTTGCTTCGCCGTAAAGGCTTCCCAGCAGTCGCTTCTGAAATAGGGTGAGCATCGCGACCATCGACATCGGCAGGGTCGTCGTCGTGTCGAGCATCGACCCTAGCGCGGTAACCACGACGGCGCCGTTCTTGCTGACGATGTTGAGTGCGTCCACGATCATCGGGGCTTCGACCAGACCGACCGTGACAATGGCGGAGTCGGCCATCACGCCGCGCGTCAGATCAGCGATCAAGGCCGTCGCCTCGGGCATCGACGTTACGAAGTGACTGGCGCCGAACTGAGACACCATGTCCCGCTTGCCCTCCGCGATGTCCACAGCGATGATCTTCTCGGCACCCGCCAACCGCGCACCCTGGATCGCGCCACTGCCAATACCGCCGCATCCGATCACCACGACAGTGTCGCCCGGTTTGACTCCCGCGGTGTTCACCGCCGAGCCCCAGCCGGTGGTCACGCCGCAGCCAACGAGACAGGCCCGGCTCAACGGCAGGTCCTCGTCGATCTTGACCACCGATGCCTCCGGCACTGTGCCGTATTGCGCAAATGCACCGAGCCAGGCCAGCGCGCCGATGTCGCGGCCCTTGGCGTGACGACGGAAGCCGCCGTCCAGTTGCTCGCCGGTCGCCATCTGGGCACCGAGATCACACAGATTCTGGTGGCCGCTGGAACACCAACGGCATCGCCCGCACGCAGGCAGGAACAAGCCCACCACGTGATCGCCGACTGTCAGGTTCCGAACCCCTGGGCCAACTTCTTGGACGATGCCGGCACCCTCATGCCCACCGACCAGCGGGAGTGCGAGCGGAAGGTCACCCTCGCGGACGTGGTGATCGGAGTGACACAGCCCGGTCGCCTCGAAGGAGACGAGCACTTCGCCTTCTTTTGGACCGTCGAGCTCGATCTCTTCGACACTCCACTCCTGGTGGACGTCCCACAGCACCGCCGCATTCATCTTCATTGTCGACGCATTTAACGACGTCGCGATGAAGCTGTCAAGTGTCGCTTGATAAGCGTTACCTTCCCGCCGCAGCCTCCAGGGTGATTTCCCCGACTACCACTTGCGGTCAGGCTCGCGTAACACGTCGTCGCGTTACTGTGTCCCATGGCCAGTAACGGCGTGAGACGCGTTCGAGACAAAGATGGGAAGCAGCGCGCCCTAGTGGAGGCGGCGGCGGAAGTATTCGCCGAACACGGCTTTGATGCGGCAGTGACGAAGGAGATCGCTCGACGTGCGGGCTGCTCGGAGTCAATGCTTTTCCACTATTTCGGCGACAAGCAAGGCATCTTCGAACACGTCGTGTCGCGTCAGATTGCGGATGGCGTCAGCGAAGCAGAGGACAAGGTCATGGAGTCCCTGCCTGACAAGTTCGTCGATTTCGTCAAGCGACTCTTTCTGACACGGCTTTTAGTCCGCGAACGCGATGACACGGTGCCGGGTTGGGACATAGCGGGACGCGCCCTATCTGACCCCGCTTTCTCTCTGCGGGTCATGCGTCCAAATCACGAACTGCGCGTGTCGGTGATCGCCAATGGCGTCTCCCACTACCAGGAACTCGGCCAAGTCACCCCACATGTGGATCCCGTCACTGTTGCCGAGCTGCTTGCTAATTTCACTATCTTCACCACGACCGTCGGCCCGCGTTGGTTCGGAACCGCCGAGGCCGAGGTTCGCGCTCAGATTGAGCTCGGAGCCCGAATTTTCGCCGAAGGGGTTCGCGGCTCCACCGCTGGCGGTCCCTCGCGCCGTCCCAGGGCCGGTCGCCCGCCCCGTTTGAAATCCGCTACGTAACAGTGGTGCGCATGCCCCGGGCTACGGCTGGACCGGCAAGGGTTCGATACGCATCACGTAAGCCTGCGACCCCGGGAGGCGGGACATGCTCGCTTCAGGATCCGACCACCAAGCCGGACAAATCATTCCGTGACCGCCAGTCCGCCAGCAGCTTCTCGAACTGGTAGTACCCCAGGCCATATGTCTCGCCCGTGTAGGACCGCGGCCGCAGCGCACCCTCGTCGTCGGTGACTTCTTCCCCGTCGTTGTTGAAGTATCCGGGCGTGCATTCACGGAGGAACGCCGAGGTGTCAACGGCGACTTCGCGGACGTGATCGACGTACGCGTTTTGCGCTTCCCGGCTGGGCTCTACGGTCCGCCCTCCGCGGCTCAGTGTTTGGCCGATGATCCAGGCGATGTGGCGGCACTGGTTGTTGAACGTCTCGGTCGTCGAGGCATTGAACCCACCCTGGAAGAAGCCGACATAGAACTGATTCGGAAATCCGTGTGTCATCACGCCGTGCAAGGTTCGGAATTCGTGTGCCCAGTGGTCATAGAGGGATTGACCACCGCGGCCGGATATCTCATCGATTCCCCACCTGCGCCGAAGGTCGCTTGTCACCTCGAAACCGCTCGCGAATATCAAACAATCGATGTCGTATTCGGCGGACTCGTGCATGAAGCCTCGGCGCGTTAGGAGCTCCACCCCTTGTGTGCGAGAAACGTCGAGAAGTCGCACGTTCGACCTGTTGAACGCGGGATAGAACTCGTCGCTCGAAGCCGGTCGCTTGCACATGTGTCGATACCAAGGTTTCAGAATCGCTGCGGTCTCCTTGTCCTTCACCACCGCATCGACGCGTGCTCGCAACCGCTCCATGACGCGGAAGTCCATCATCTCGCGTCTCGAGAGGAAATCGTCAACCGTCTGCGGATAGTCCGATTCTTGGAATTCGGCCTCGAGGTTCCGGTTGATCTCCGTCCAAATATCGCAAATACGGTCCTGCTCGCCGGGCGTCAAACCGTCGATCGCGGCACGGTGGAAATTCATCTGACGTTCGCGTTGCCAGCCGGGTTTCAATGTCGCAAGCCACGACTCGTCCGTAGGGGTGTTGATGCGCGCGTCCACGGTCGACGCCGTGCGCTGAAGCACGTATAGCTGCTTGGCGTATCTGGCAAGAAACGGAACTGCTTGAATGGCGGACGCGCCCGTTCCTACGATCGCCACGTTCTTGTCGCTCAGCTTGTCAAGGATCGGCTCGCGCTGGTTCCCACCGGTATAGCCGTAATCCCATCGGGCGGTGTGAAACATCTTGCCCTGAAAGTCTCTCCAGTCCCGCTACACGGGGCACCTTCGGTGTATTGATCGGGCCCATCGCCATGATGACGAACCGCGCTCGCAGATCATCACCGCGATCCGTTGTGACACGCCACCGTTCGATCGATTCATCCCATCGCAGCGCGTTTGCGCAAGTGTGAAACAGCGCGCCCTCGTACAGCTCGAATTTCGTTGCGACGCTCTGGCAGTACTCGCGAATCTCGCAGCCGTCGGCAAACTTCCTTGAGGGAAAGAACTGCATCTCCTCCAGCAACGGAAGGTAGCAGTACGAATCGTTGTCGCATGACAGGCCAGGATATCGATTCCAATACCACACGCCACCGAAATCGCCTGCCTGCTCGATGATTCGGAAGTTCGTGACACCGACCTTCCGCAAGTGGTAGCCCGCAAGAACCCCCGCCCAACCACCGCCAAGCACGACGACGTCGACGTCCTCGCTGAGGGCGGCGCGCGATATCCGAGGCATGTGCGGATCGCTGTAGTCGAGTGCCTCCGCATTTTGGAACGCGGGTGCGTATTGCCCCTGGCCGTCAGAACGGAGCCGCCGATCTCGTTCTTCTCGGTACCTGTTCTTCAGCGACGGGATGTCCACCTCGCGCGGGGCAGGCACCATGGTGGGATCGCAGGTCACTCGTCCGGCCTCTCCGTGGCGTGCGTTGCGAACGTCAACGGAAGACGTTCCATGGCAAGCAATGCGGCGTTAGGCAAGTAACGGATTTCTTCAATCGGTATCGCCAAGCTGATGTTCCGAACCCGTCTCGCGGTTTGCCTTGCCGCCACCAGAAGTTGCATACGAGCCAACGCGATGCCTAGACACAGATGAACACCCGCTCCAAATGTCAGGCTCTTCCGGATATTGATTCGACTCGAATCAAACTGGCGCGGACACTCGAAGACCGCTTCATCGTCATTCGCGGATGCGAACAGGATGAGTAGATGTGCTCCCTCGGGAAGTGGAGTGCCACCCAAGGTCACCGATTCGGTCGTCACCCGAGACAGTGCCCGCACCGGCGGCTCGAGGCGCATGAGTTCCTCGATGAAGCGCGCCATCCGCGAATCATCGTCCGTAGCATCGTAGAATTGCCGAGCAATCGCGTCCTCCGTCGCCACTTTGAAGAGAATGTTGGTGAATGCGGTTGACATGGAGTCGTGAGTATTGATCAAGAGCGCCCGCGCGGTTGCGACCAATTCCTCGAAACTCAGCGGCTCTTCGTCTGGCGTGCTGGCCCTGATGATGTCGGAGAGCATGTCGTCTTCTGGCGTGTCCATTCGCTTCCGGACGAGTGCGATGAGATAGTTCTGCATTTCACAGAGTTCGCGAGCTGCCCGAATCATGTCCTCACGCGTGTTCGTGAGACTGAACTGGGACAAATAGGCGCTCCCCCAACGCTTGATCGTGTCCATGTCAAGATCGTCAACCTGCAGTTGCTGCATGCTGAAGGCGATCGCCATCGGCAGGGCCAGATCGTGCAAACCGTCCGCCTCACCGCGCTCGACGAATCCGTCGATGAGCTCATCCACAAGCCGTTCAAACTGCGGCTCAAGGGTTTTCATACGCCGCCTGCCGAAGGCTTGTGACAGCAGACGGCGCACGCGCGTGTGCCGCGGCGGGTCGATGTTCGCGACGTCCGGAAAGAACCCGCCCCCCTCGCTGATGAGAATGTCCTTCATCTCGTCGAGGTGGCCATGCGCCATTTGGCGGTAGTACCCGAGCTCTTGGGAGAAGACGATCGGGTCTCGAAGCACCGTCATCAGGTCTTCGTGCCGCGATACCAGGTACATCCCGAGGTCATCCTCGTAGTGCACCGGGTCGTCATCGCGGAGGGTGCGGTAGTAGGGGAATGGACTTTCCTGAATGGCCGGGTCGATGAAGGACACTCCCACAAGGGATTCGAGTCGTCCTCCACCGACAGGGCAGCCGGCCCCAGTGGTCACGCCGTCTGTCGTCATATTCTGTACCTCTGACAATTCCTAGATTGACGACGCACTCGCTTGATTGCGATACGCCTTGCTCTGCCGGTCCCACGTATGGGGCCCCAGGCCCCTGTGACGCAAGTCGGACTTGATGATGCGTTGAGTAGCTTGAGTTTTCGGCAACTCCACTACGAACTCGATATAACGCGGCACCATGAAACGCGCCATGCGACTCTCGAGGTCTGCGCACAGCACCTCGGGGCTGATCGAGGATCCGGAGCGCTTTACCGCGAACAGCAGGATCTCGTCCTCGGCGGTGTCGGCGGGAACTGCCACCGCTGCGGCCTCGACGATTTCCGGATTTTGCAGCACGTCAGCCTCGACCTCGAACGACGAGATGTTCTCCCCCCTGCGCCGGATGACGTCCTTTAGTCGGTCGACGAACATGTACTCACCGTCTTCGGTGCGGACGAGCGCATCGCCCGTGTGGAACCATCCGTTGCGCCAAGCCGATGCCGTCGCAGCGTCGTTGTTCAAGTAGCCGGCGTTCATCACCCACGGCACACTGGCACGCACGATGCATTCACCTGGGGTTCCGTCGGGAACCTCAAAGTCGTGATCGTCCACCAGTCGGACCTCGAACCCGGGATAACCCTCCCGCAGGCGACCCAATGTTCGTGCATTCAAAGGATTCCAGCCCGAACGTATCGCCACGCCGCCCTCGGTGCTGTTGTAGACGGTGCAGATGCGAATACCGAATCGCTCGCTGAACTGCCGATAACTAGCGCCCAGCGGAGCCATGAACAAGTTCTTCAGCGACGTTGGCCCAGATGGACTTTCAGGGCTGCGGAGCAACATGTCTGCCATAGATCCGACCAGCATCCCGGTGGTTATTCCGAAGCGTGAGACGTCCTGCCAGAAGCTGTTGAGGGCGAAACGAGGTTTGATGACGACTTGTCCGCCGACCATGGCTGCGTGGTACGGGATCGACTTCGACCCGAAATGGGCATGCGACGTGGTGCAGTAGAAGACGTCCGACGGTTCGAGATCGTCGAACGGGAAGGTGCCGAGGTTGATCGAGTGAATTTGGCCCCATGGCAATCTGACCGCCTTCGAGGGACCCGTCGTACCGGAGGTATATGTGATGCAAGCGATTTCATGCGGCCCGGGCTCCGTCAGCTGACTACGGGCGGCCTCGATATCGGGTTGGAGCGCTTCTACCGTGACGACGCATAGTTCGGTGAGCCCGAAGTGCTGACCGTCGGCATCGAGCACGAGGACGCGCTTGACCGTCTTCAATTCGGCGGCAACCGCGTCGACGAACGGCAGGTATTGCGCAGCCACGACCAGCAATTCGGGCTGGCAGTTGTTTATCGCGTATGCGAGCATGCGGCCCCGGAATTCGGAGTTCGTCGCGGCCTCTGTGGCACCCAGGCTTGCAATCCCAGCCAGGCGGTCAGGGACTCCAGGCCCGAGTCAAGGATGGTCACGACGACGTCACCCTTCGTCACGTCCAACTCGAGGAACCGGGCCGCCCACTCCTGCATCGACGATTGCAGCTGTTCCCAGGTTGCCGATGCGCCCTCCGTGGTCTGAACGAACTACTCGATGCGGATCAGCCATCGGCCATCCGATTCACGATGGCAGGCAGCGTCTCCTGCGAACGCAAGTCAGAATTCCCAGCCACTGCACGCTCCTCGGTGATCGATCGCACGGCCGACATCAGTCGTACTTCCAGAAGGCACGCATCATCGAGATCTTTCCTGCGTCATTGAAGGTGAAGTGATCCACCAGAGGACCGACGTGCTGCATCGCACCCTCGCGAGTCACCACGCCCTGCAGGATGGCGATGGCTTCGTTACCGCAGACGATCACGTCGCGCTCGAGCCACAGCTTCATCGGGCTGAGATCGTCGACGAGCTTCCAGAACGACGTTCGCAAGCCCTCGATTCCGCGGTAAGTATCCACCCCCACGGGATCCTCCAGGACGGTGTCGTCGGCCCACAAGGCCAGCCAGCCTTCTTTGTCGTGGTCGCTCAGCGTGTCGCAGTGCGCCTTGATGGCCGCGATGATCTCTTTGGCAGTCGGCATCTTGATCTCCATCAGTTCGTTGCTGCTCATATCTGGCTCACCTCGTCATCCCAGCCGGTATCACGCTCGCGCACAGCGGCTCTCACGCCCTTTTCGTGTATGAGCCGAAGGTGGTGTTCCTTGGCCACTGCTGCTTCGGCGCTGGGGACGTAGGGGTCGCGACCCACATCGACCATCGCCGAGAGCCCCGCCGCCTCATAGAGGCGATGGGTACCGCGCTTGTTGGCCACGAAGTCGCCGGTCTCCATCCGCGCGATCTGACCGGCGAAGCGCATCGCCATCTCTTCTTCTTGGCCCACTGCGACAACTCGATTGACGTAGAACAGTTGTCGAGCAGTGTCCGCATCCATCCAGCCACCCGTCATCCACAGCTGCTTCATGACGCGGATGGGAAAGTGGAACGGCATCAATGCATACGGGCCGTAGGGCGCCCCGACGCCGACCTTCGACTCCTCCCAGCTGATGCGGGTGTTGTCCGCAGCAATGACGACATCGGCCGCCAGAAGGAACGTGTTCGCATGAGGTCCCACATAGCCCTTGGCGGCGACGATGAGCCCCTTCGAGAACCGCCATGGCGGGAGGAGATCACCGGTATGTACCCAGTACTTGTCCTGGATCGTCGCCGGCTCCTGACCACCGATGGTCTCGGCCGCCACCTGCTGAACGTCGTGGCCAGAGGAGAAGTTGGCGCCTTCGGCGGTGAGGACGACGCACTTCACGTCGTCCATGCGATCACAGTCCGCGAGGACGGAGTAGAACTCCTTCTCCATGGTGCTGTTGATGGCATTCATCTTCTCCGGCCGATTCAGGCGAACCTCGACGATGTTCGCCCGCCTCTTCACCTGGACGCAGGTCATCGCATCCCACTTCGCGTCAACCATGAGTCCTCCCATCCGTCTCTGCACCGTCTCCGACGGCAAATTGGTCGTCAGTCGCGCTTCGGGGCGCGTGGAAGCCCAAGTACTTGTTGCGCGATGATGTTGCGCTGAATCTCGGATGTCCCACCAGCGATGGTTGCCGCGAGACCACGCGTATATCGCTCAAATCTGCTCGCAAAGTACTCATCGGGATTCATGTGCTCATAGCGCTCGATCACCGGATGCCGCAGGCCGTCAATGCCCACCGAACTCAGCGCGAGGTCCGCGGCGCGCATCTCCGCTTCAGAGCCGAAAAGTTTAAGCACGGAGATGGATGCGGTGTCCTGTTCTCCGCGCGCGGCACGACCTAATGCTGCTGATCCCATCGCCCGAAGGGCGTGGTAGTCAATGATTGTCGACGCGAACCGATCACGTTCGACGTCGTTGCGGGGTCGGCAGTCGGCCATGAGATTGTCAATCCGGTCGGCCAGCATGAGCCACATCATCGTCCGCTCGTGCCCGAGTGAACCATTGGCCACCATCCATCCTTGGTGCAGCCCTCCGACGAGATTCTCGGCTGGGACGCGGACGTCGGTGAGGAAGACCTCGTTGAAGTCGAGGTTGTCTCGATTGGCGACGTCTGGGAAAGGTCGACACACCACGCCCTCGGTCTTGGTCGGAATGATCAGCGCTGAAATTCCCTTGTGCTTGGGGGCATCCGGGTCGGTGCGAACGAATGTCAACAGGAAGTCGGCGTCGTGTGCGCCCGACGTCCACACTTTCTGGCCGTTGACTATGAAGTCGTCACCATCGCGGACGGCGCGCGTCCGCAATGATGCAAGGTCAGAACCCGCGCTGGGCTCGCTCATTCCGAGCGAAGCGGTCATTTCGGCGCGTAGCACCGGTAACGCCCAGTGCTCTTGCTGCTCGGGGGTTCCAAACGTGATCAACGATGCTGCAACGATATTGACGCCCTGCGGGTTGAAACTGTGGTAGATGCGTCGTCGACACAGTTCATCGAGATGGACGAATTGCTGAAGTACGGTTGCGTTGCGCCCCCCGACGGAGCGCGTCCAAAACGGCGGACGGCGATGTAGGTGGCGATGACCCCGACGACGCCCACCGCGGCGGCGGCGCCGCGAAGCGTCAGGACCGACGAGCCGAAGACCTTGAAGACCGCGGCGACGATGTAGGCGTACAACGCCTCCCGGCCGCCGTCGCTGTCGAAGAAGACCGGGTGGTAGCCCGGAAGGGTGAGGAGGCGCTGCGCGCCGAGGCCTTCTGCCGCCTCATCGGGGTAGAGCCCACCGGGCTGCGATTGCAGGGCCCAGAAGCGCACCACGATCGCGGCGACCACGATCAGGACGGCGGCCGCAGCCTCCACTGCAGTCGCCGTCCCGAGGCGCCTGAAGGCGCCGGTTATGCGAGTGATCCGGCCCCCGTCAATTCGAGGCTGGAGTGCAAGAGCGTTCTGGTGGCGGCGATGCGGCACGCCAGCATCTCCAGAACGTCATCGAGCTGGTCCCGCAATACGGTTTCCAGCTCGATAGGGTGGTTGTCTATCTCCCGCAGGAGCGCCGACAGCCGGAGCGCCTTCTGGTCGATCTTTGCAACGACCTCCTGCGGGCCGGCCGTTGCTGTCAGATGATTCGGCTCCATCCAGATCCTCCGTCTGCGGGTTGGGGATGCCCCAAGAGTAGGCACCTTGGAGGGGGTTGTCCAGCGATGATTCCGTCGCAACTCATCTGCCGGGTTGGCGACAATCCCTACGCGCCGAACCAGCGCCGGATGCGGCTTGCCCCGAACTCGATCTTGTCGGCTGCGATCCTCCGCGATGGCTCTTCGAAGCCTCCAAACGGCGCCTGTCCTTTGAGGAAGGTCACGTCGACCCGTGCGACCTCGTCGCGACCGAATGCGAGGTAGCAGATGCCGGTCCCACCATAGGTCGCTGAGGCCGCGGTGCCTCGCATCAGGTCGCCGATGCGCTCTGCGACCACTGCTGCCTGGCCCTCGGAAAAGACCCCTGCCTTCGGCGTGCCGACGCTGGTGACGTCCCCGACTGCGTAGACGCCGGGAAACGCGGTCTCGAGCGTGAGCGAGTTCGACCGGGATCCAGCCGTCCACCGTCATCCCCGACTCCTCGACCACAGCCGGCACCCGGTGCCGGGGGATCCCGAGGAACAGGTCGTACGGCACCTCAGTCCCGTCGCTCAAGATCGCGAACTGGCGAAATGGGTCGGTCTCCTGGACGGACCGCTCCGGGTACCAGTAGATGTCGCGCGCCTCGAAAGCCGACAGCAGCGCATCAGACGCCGCCGGCGATGGCGGGATCGGCACGCTCATGGGCATGACCAGCGAGATCTCGGAGCGTTCGCGAAGTCCTCGGCGCATCAGGTAGTCGTGCATCATCAGCGCCGCCTCGCTTGGCGCGGGCGGGCACTTGAAGGGCGTCGAGGTGACCCCGACGACAACCCGGCCACCCTCGAAGGACTGCAGGACCTCGCGAAGCGCGAAGGCTCCCTCCACCGTGTAGAACTCATACCCGCCTTCGACGAGCCCAGGGGTCGCCCCAGGGTCGAGGTCGGCGCCCAGTGCCACCACGAGGATGTCTGCGTCGAATGATCCGGCGTCGGTGACCACGTGCTTCGCCGCTGGATCGATCGACAGGATCCTCGCCTGCACGAAGCGGACCCCGGGTCTTGTCGATGTCCCGATAGGGGTGATGCACCGCGGTGGCAGTCTCGTCGCCGAACATGACGTCGAGCTTCGAGAAGCCAAACACAAAGGCGTCATTCTCATCGATGAGGAGGACGTCCGCCCCCTCCCCAAACTCGGCGGACAATCGCGCGGTCAGCTCCAGGCCGGCAAACCCCGCTCCGAGCACAACGACACGCATGACCGCGAGGATAGCCAAGCGGGTGCACGTCGCGATGACCTTGTGGCGCAAGCACTAAACTGGCCGTCGGCCGGTTCGACCGACCGGGCGCGGATGGCGGAATCGGTAGACGCGCGGGACTTAGGATCCCGTGGGGCGACCCGTCCGAGTTCGAGTCTCGGTCCGCGCACGGCGCCCACCCAGAAATATGAGTACCCAGATGACCGACACTTCGGAGAAGAGTCCATCGATGACTGTCACGCTCGAACGCAAGGCCGCCTCACAGGTTGCCCTCCAGGTTGAGGCGACCGCGGACGAGGTCGAGGCAGCCGTCCAGGCATCGCTCCGTCGCCTCGCAGGACGCGTCCGTATCCCAGGATTCCGCCCGGGCAAGGCGCCCACCGCGATGGTGGAACGTGCCATCGGCTGGGAGACCATCCGGCACGAGACTGTCGATCACCTCGTCCCCGAGCTCTACCGCCGCGCCATCGACGAGACGGGCGTGGAGCCGGTCGGCGATCCCGAGCTCGATCTCGGGGAGCTCGAGCGTGATCAGCCCCTCAAGTTCACCGCGACCGTCACGGTGAAGCCGGAGGTGGACCTGCGCGACTACCTCACCCTGCGCGTTCCGATGGAGACCACCGAGGTCACCGAGGAGAGCGTCGACCAGGCGATCATGGAGGCGCGTCGGCGCCACTCGGAGCTCGTCGATGTCGACCGCGCGGCTCAGGCGGGTGACGTGATCCGATGCACGCTGGTGATGCGCCGCGGCGACGAGGTACTCACCGGTGAGGACGGCGAGGAGCGCGAGCTGGAGCTGGACCGTGAGGTGGTGCTCCCCGCGATCGTCGACGGGGTCATCGGGCTCACCGCGGGGGAATCGCGCAGCTTCGAGACCACGCTGCCCCAGGACTACCGCCAGGAGGAGCTCCGCGGGGCGACCGTGACCATCGACGTCACAGTGCACGCCGTCCGCGAGCGGATCCTCCCACCCGAGGACGACGCCCTCGCCGTGCTGGACCAGCATGGCCCGACGCTCGAAGACCTTCGCGAGCACTACCGCACCGCGCTCGCTGTCGAGGCTGCCGAACAAGCCCGCGAACGTCACGAGGGCGCAGCGCTCGAGGCCTTACGCGACTACGTCCGGGTCGATGTCCCCGAGGCGATGATCGATCGCGAGATCGACCGCCAGCTCGCCGATCTCGAGTACCGGCTCGCGTCCCTCGGGCTGCCGCTCGACCGCTACATGGAGATGAGTGGACAGAACATGGACGCGCTTCGTGCAGAGCGCCGCGAGGCCGCCACCAGCCGGGTCCGGCTCGAGCTGGCGCTCGACGCACTTGCAGCCGCCGAAGGGATCGAGGTCGACGAGAACCAGGTCGAGCGCGAGGCCCGGGCTGTCGCCGAGGGCAGGAAGATCGATGCCGACCAGCGCAGGCGCCTCGAGGATCTCGCGCGCCGCGATCTGCGCCGCCGCGCCGCGGGGCAGCGCCTGCTGGAGATCGTCACGCCATCGGAGGATTCCAGCTTCGTCGCCACCTGAGGCGTGATCTCGGCGATGCGTGGGTAAGCTGTCCCGCGCATGGCAGAGCCGGTGATCAGCGTTCGCGACCTCGTCAAGACTTACGGGAAGGTCGAGGCGGTCCGCGGCATCGACCTCGAGGTGAGAGCCGGCGAGATCTTCGGATTCCTGGGACCCAACGGGGCCGGGAAGTCCACCACCATCAGCATCCTCTGCACGCTCATCCGGCCGACATCAGGGGTGGCCCAGGTCGCCGGCATCGACGTCCTCAAGGACCCCAGCTCGGTGCGCGCGCGTATCGGCCTGGTCTTTCAGGACCCCTCGCTGGACGGCCAGCTCACCGGTCGCGAGAACCTCGACTTCCACGCCTACCTGTACGGACTGCCCGCGGCCACGCGCAAGCAGCGCATCGATGACGCCCTGTCCATCGTGGAGTTGACCGAGCGCGCCGACTCCACCGTGCTCACCTACTCCGGTGGGATGCGGCGGCGCCTGGAGATCGCGAGGGGAATCCTTCACTACCCCCAGGTGCTGTTCCTCGACGAGCCGACTCTCGGTCTGGATCCGCAGACGCGCAACAAGATCTGGGACTACCTGCACGCGGTGCGGGCTCGCGAGCACATCACCATCTTCATGACCACGCACTACATGGACGAGGCCGAGTTCTGCGACCGCATCGCGATCATCGACCAGGGGAAGATCGTCGCGCTCGGGACGCCTTCGGAGCTCAAGACCAGGGTTGGGGGAGACGTGGTGACGATCACCACGCCCGACATCTCCGCGGCCGCCGAGGAGATCCGCAGGGTGATGCAGCTCGAGCCAACGCAGCTGGACGGCACGCTGCTGGTCGAAGTCCCTGATTCCGCCTCGTTCATGCCCCGTCTCTTCTCCGAGCTGAGCGTGCCGATCACAGCGGTGAGCGCGCGGCGCCCGAGCCTTGATGACGTGTTTCTCAAGCTGACTGGACGTGCCATTCGCGAGCAGGGCAGCACGTCCCTGGATACGATGCGAAACATGGGCCGCATATGGGGGGCTGGGCGCCGATGACTGAACAGGTACTGACCGCTCCGACGGTTCCACAGGCGCGCGCCGTGAACATTCGCGGCGCGACGATGCGCGCGATCTACATCATCTGGAAGCGCGACCTGATCCGTTACTGGCGTGACCGCATGCGGGTGTTTGCATCGCTCGCGCAGCCGGTGCTCTTTCTGTTCGTCTTCGGGAGCGGGCTGAGCTCGTCGTTGCGAGGCAGCACCGGTGGCTTCGGAGGCCCTGGATCCTCGCTGCAATATGTGCAGTTCATCTTTCCCGGCATCATCGGCATGTCCGTCCTCTTCACGTCGATCTTCGGCGCGATGTCGATCGTCTGGGATCGCGAGTTCGGCTTCCTGAAAGAAGTGCTCGTGGCTCCGATCCATCGGTCCGCCGTGGCGGTCGGCAAGACGCTCGGTGGCGCGACTCAGGCGATGTTCCAGGGCATCGTCATCCTCATTCTCGCCCCGCTTGTCGGCGTGAAGTTGACGATCCTCGGTGTCGCCGAGCTGATCCCGATGATCTTTCTGTTCGCCTTTGCGCTCAGCGCACTCGGCGTTGCAGTGGCGGCGCGTATGCGCACCATGCAGGGGTTTCAGATGGTGATGAACTTCCTGATGATGCCCCTGTTCTTCCTCGCGGGTGCGCTCTTCCCGCTTGGTGGGAATCTGCCGGCGTGGCTCTCCGTGCTGACTCGGTTCGATCCTGCCAGCTACGGCATCGACGCGCTCCGGCGCACCGTGCTCACCGCATCAGGGGTCCCTTCACGCGTCCTGAACAGCCTCGGCCTGACCATTTTCGGTAACCCCCTCTCGGTATGGCCTGAGGAAGCGGTGCTGGTCGCCTTCGGGGTGCTGATGATGAGCCTGGCGGTCTATGGATTCCGACAGCGCGACTAAAAAAGGCCACCTATAATGGAAAAGGTATGAATCCGACCAATCTGATCCCGTACGTCATCGAGACCACGAATCGGGGCGAACGCGGGATGGACATCTACTCGCGGCTGCTCAAAGACCGAATCATCTTCATCGGGACGCCCATTGACGACCAGGTGGCCAACGTCGTCATGGCGCAGCTTCTGTTCCTCGCCGGCGAGGATCCTGAGAAGGACATCTGGCTGTACATCAACTCCCCAGGCGGCTCGGTGTATGCCGGCCTCGCCATCTACGACACGATGCAATACGTGGAGCCGCGCGTCGGCACCATCTGCATGGGGATCGCAGCGTCGATGGCGGCGATCCTGCTCGCCGGTGGGGCAGCGGGAATGCGTCTCAGCCTTCCCAACACTCGGGTGCTGATCCATCAGCCATCGGGCGGATTCAGCGGCCAGGCGACTGACATTCAGATCCACGCGCAGGAGATCCTTCGCGTGCGTCGCCGCCTCGACGAAATCCTCGCGCACCACACCGGCAAGCCGATCGAGATCATCAACCACGACTCCGATCGCGACTTCTTCATGAGCGCCGAGGAGGCCAAGGAATACGGCCTGATCGACGAGATCATTCAGGGCCGCATCAAGAGCGGTGGCTCGCCGAACGGCGAAGGCAGCAATGGCGGACGGCCGCCCGGAGCGCCGCCTGAGGCCGAGACACCCCAGGCGGGTGGCGGCGCAACAGCGCACGCGTAACGACTGACAGTACGGTCGTTGGTAGGAATGCGGACAATCCAAGGGGTATGCGGTGACTGAGCGCGACGACCGGCGGCGACATACGCGTTGTTCGTTCTGTGGCAAGGGACAGGAGCAGGTCCGCAAGCTCGTCGCGGGCCCGGGCGTGTACATCTGCGATCAGTGCATCGACCTGTGCCAGGAGGTCCTCGAGGAGGACAACCGCTCCACCACAACCAAGCGGGGCAAGCCGGGGACGATCCCCAACCCGCAGGTGATCGCTGCCTCGCTGGATCAGTACGTGATCGGCCAGGAGCACGCCAAGAAGGTGCTCTCGGTTGCCGTGTTCAACCACTACAAGCGAATCGCGCACGCCAAGACCAACAGCGATGTGGAGCTGCAGAAGTCGAACGTTCTGCTGGTTGGTCCAACCGGCTGCGGCAAGACCTTTCTCGCGCAGACACTCGCGCGCATCATCGATGTTCCGTTCAGCATCGCTGACGCGACGAGCCTCACCGAGGCGGGTTACGTCGGCGAGGATGTCGAGAACATCCTGCTCCGGCTGATCCAGGCCGCCGACTTCGATATCGCGCGTGCGGAGCGCGGCATCATCTACATCGACGAGATCGACAAGATCGCGCGCAAGAGCGACAACCCCTCGATCACTCGTGACGTGAGCGGAGAGGGTGTGCAGCAGGCGCTGCTGAAGATTCTCGAGGGGACGGTCGCCAACGTGCCGCCGCAGGGCGGGCGAAAGCATCCGCATCAGGATTTCATCCAGATCAACACCACCAACATCCTGTTCATCTGCGGCGGGGCCTTCGATGGTCTCGAGAAGATCATCGAGCACCGGCTTGGCAAGCGGGTGATCGGCTTCAACAGCAAGCCTCGCGGGACGCGGACCAAGGAGACCACCAAGATGCTCCGCGAGCTACAGGCGCAGGATCTCCTCAAGTACGGCCTCATCCCGGAGTTCGTCGGCCGGCTCCCCATCACGGTGGCGCTCGATTACCTCGATGAGGAAGACATCATTCGCATCCTCACCGAGCCTAAGAACGCTTTCGTCAAGCAGTACCAGAAGTTCTTCGCCCTCGATGATGTCGAGCTCGTGTTCCACGAAGGGGCGCTGCGCGCCATCGCCGAGAGGGCACTGGCCCGCGGCACCGGTGCTCGCGGACTGAAGTCGATCATCGAGGATGTGCTGCTCAACAGCATGTTCGAGGTGCCGAGCCGCCCCGACATCAAACGCTGCGTCATCACCGAGCAGGCGATCATCGATGGCGTCGAACCGCTGCTGCTGACTGAGGAGCCCAAGCGTCGCGTCGGTGCGACCGAGGAGGCGGCGCAAGGTCGTACGGCCTGAGCGTAAGTCGCCGGGCCATCACCCTGGCTGCGGCGGCCGTGGTGGTCTTCTTCGCAGTGACGCTGATCACGCTGACGCACGTCATCAGCAACAGCGCAACGGGGTGCGCCATCGCTGCCCCGGTGCCGAGCCTGCCTGCTTCGCTCCGCGCGCTCGGAGGCTTCGACCAGTCATTCGACGCGAACAATCCCGAGGAGCTGGCCCAGGTGGGTCAGAACGCGGCGGCCGTGGTGATCCCCAACCTCGACGGCGCGCAGGCGGAGCAGCCGGTGAAGATGGACGCGGCCGTCGCCGGCGATCCTTCGGCGATTGTCGTGCCCCTTGCAGCCCAGGCGACCCCTGGGGGTGGTTTGCGGCTGGTCGGGCTCGTCTCGTTCTTCGTGGGCTGCAGCGGACGGGCGTACTTCGGATCGGTGAGCGCGATCGCGTCGCAGGCCGCCGCAACCGTGAGCTTTCCCGCCGTGGGAGAGACCGAGGCGGCAACGCAACTTGCCACCTCCGCACCGGAGCTCGTCTATACGACCTCGCCATTCACGCCGGAATGGCGCAATGCGCAATCCGGTATGACCGTCCCCGCGGGCGAGTGACACCCGGTCGGCCCATATACTCAATCGCCCAATGAACACGAATTTCGACTGGTCCAGCGTTGAGCCGAAGTGGCGCGAGCGCTGGAGCGAGCTGCGGGTCGGACATGCCGATGTCACAAGCAGCAAGCCCGCATTCGTCATCGCGCTCCCACCGCCGAACATCACCGGTGCCCTGCACATGGGACACGCATCGACGTTCTCGATCCAGGACACGGTGTCCCGGCACCGCCGGATGCGCGGCTTCGAGGTCGAATGGTGCCCGGGAACCGACCATGCCGCGATCGCCACGCAGAACGTCATCGAGCGGCAGCTCGCTGACGAGGGAACGACCAAGGAGGCATTGGGAAGAGCCGCTTTTCAGACGCGAGTCGACGCATGGTATGAGGACTACGGTGGGCGCATCTACGAGCAGATGCGCAGGATGGGATACACGTGCGACTGGGAACGCTCGCGTTTCACGCTCGACGACCAGTACGTGCACGCCATCAGAGTCGCGTTCAAGACGCTTTTCGACGAGGGTCTTGTCTATCGCGGTCCGCGCATCGTCAACTGGTGCCCGCGCTGCGGCTCGGCGATCAGTGACGAGGAGATTGACTGGCAGGAGCATACCGACACGCTCTATTACCTCAAGTACCCGGTGGAGGGTGGCCCGAGCATCACGGTTGCCACCGTGCGTCCGGAGACGATGCTCGGTGACACCGGCGTCGCGGTCGCGCCCGGGGATGCGCGGTACACGTCGTTCATCGGCAAGCGAGTGACACTACCGCTCACCTGGCGTGTCGTGCCGATCTTCGAGGACTCTGCGGTGCGGCCTGAGTTCGGCACCGGGGCGCTCAAGGTGACCCCCGGGCACGACCCCACGGACTACGAGATCGGCGCGCGCCATTCGCTGCCGATCATCAACGTCATCGCCCTCGACGGCACCATGGATGTGCCCGCACTGCCGCAGTTCCACGGCATGCCCGCCGAGCAGGCGCGCACTGCCGTTGCAGAGGCGCTGCGCGCGCTCGGCGTCCTCGTCAAAGAGGAGCCGTATACGCACGAAGTCGGCCACTGCGATCGCTGCGGCACAGTGCTCGAACCGCTCGTCAGCGAGCAGTGGTGGGTCCGCATGGCATCGTTGGCCGCCCCCGGCATCGGCGCTGTGGAGAGCGGCGAGATCACCTTTCATCCAGCCCGCTACACGGACGTGTACCTGCACTGGATGCGCAACATTCGCGACTGGTGCATCAGCAGGCAGATCTGGCTCGGCCACGCCATCCCGGTGTCGACGTGCGCCAACGGCCACCATTTTGCGTGGCTCGATCCGCCGACCGAATGTCCCGAGTGCAAGAACACCGTGCTGACCAACGACCCGGATGTGCTCGACACGTGGTTCAGCAGCGGACTGTGGCCGTTCGCGATCTTCGGATGGCCCGAGCAGACTCAGGATCTCGAGCGCTTCTACCCGACCGATCTGATGGTGACGGGACGCGACATCATCTTCCTCTGGGTCGCGCGCATGATCATGAACGGTCTCAAGTTCACGGGCCGCAACCCGTTCAGCGACGTTCTGATCACGAGCACCATCCAGGCCACCGACGGCTCGCGGATGAGCAAGTCGAAGGGCAACACCGTCGACCCACTTGACCTCATCGACAAGTTCGGCGCCGACGCGGTGCGCGCCTGGGCCGCCGCGGTATGCACGAGTGGTCAGGACGTGCGGTTCGATGAGGATCGGATCGCCTCGTACCAGCGCTTCGCCAACAAGCTGTGGCAGGTCACCAACGGATTCCTTGTCGCCAAGGTTGGCAACGGGTCGATGGCCGACCTCGACGTGCATCCGCCCAAGCCGGAATCATTTCGTCCCGAGGATCGCTGGATGCTCGCCGAGCTCGCGGCAACGGTGCGCGCGTGCGACGCCGGATTCGAGGCGTATCGATTCCATGAAGCCGTCGACTCGCTCTACGACACGGCGTGGCACTCGTTCTGTGACTGGTACGTCGAGATCATGAAGCTGCGGCTCGCTGACGCCGGCGATCACGAGTTACGTCGCGCGGCGGTGTGGACCGCGGTCACCACGCTTGACGTACTCCTTCGGCTGCTCCATCCGTTCATGCCTTTTGTGACCGAAGAGTGCGCGCAGCAGCTGCCCAACGCGGCGCCGACGCTGCAACAGCGTTCGTGGCCGGAGCAGGACCTTCTCTGGAACGACCCCGCAACCACCGCCGCGCACCACGAGATCGCCGAAGCCATCGAGCTCGTGAAGCGCATTCGGGCGCTGGGGCACAGCCAGAAGGTCCCGCGCGGTGCCCGAGATCGGATTCGCATCGTGGTGCGGGACACCGAGGGCAGAGGCATCAACAAGCACATCAGCCGCTTGATCGGCGGGCTCGTCCCCGCGCTGGTCGTGGACAGTCACGAGCGCGGCGTCGATCCAGCCGTCGTGGTTTCGGGTAGTCTCCACGCCGAGGTGGTGATCGCCGACACCGCCGCCGACGCCAGTGCAACCGTACGTCAGATCGGCCTGCTCGAGGCAAACGTGTCGCGGCTCCAGGCACAGCTCGCTAACCCGGCGTTCGTGAACGGGGCACCCGCCCAGGTCGTCGACGAGACGCGCAGGCGGCTCGCGGAGGCCCAGGCACAGCTGGAGTTGCTGCGCCGCGGCCCGTCAGGAGGAGGCACCGGTGCTGCTCGTTGATCTGGGAACCGTGCTGACCGGCGTGGTGGTCGTCGTCGTGGCGTATCTCGTCGTGCTGTGGCTGGCGCTCGCGTTCTATGTCGTCAGGGATGCTCGCCGGCGCACGACGTCGCCCGGATTCACGCTCTTCGCAATGCTGCTCGGCTTCGTGCCGCCGTTCCTCGGAGCCCTGATCTATTTCATGGTGCGGCCGCCGCTGACGATGGAGCAGGTCCGCTCTCTTGCCATCGAGGAGCAGGTGCTGCTTGAGCCGCCGGTCGAAGGCATACCGACCCGGCCCTGCCCCACCTGCGGCCGCGAGATCGAGCAGGAGTTCATCCTCTGTCCGTATTGCAGGAACTCAGTTCGCGCGGCGCTGTACGGGCTGCGATCGCAGTCTCCGCCTGGGCTGGGGAGTCTGCCCGTACTGCGCCACCGAGGTCGGAGCGCCGGCGCTGGCCCGTACCGGGAGGTAGCGTCACCATGCTGGGCGGTGGGCTCCAGCTGGCGCTCATACCCACGCCGCTGATCGCGGCAGCCATTGTCGTCTTCGCGCTTGCACCGAGGCAGGCGCGCATCGCGTGCATCGTCGCCGGGGTCGGTCTCGCCGGGACGATCGCGCTGCTCGCCGTTGAAGCGGCGTTTCTCAACGGCACCGGACGAATCGAGACCTCGCTGGGGACGCCCGTCGCTGGGATCACCTATCTTCTCCGGCTCGACCTGCCCGGCGCGACGCTTGGGCTCGCCGCCGCGGCCGCCGGCCTGCTCCTTCTTCTCGACGGGGAACGGCAGACGCGCGAAGTGAGCGCGCTGCTGGTCTGCGTGATCGGCACGATGCTGGCCGCGCTCGCCGGCAACGTGGTGATGCTCCTCGGCGGGATCGAGATCGCCACCGTCGGGACGATGCTCATGACCAGCGCCGGGCGCGGCCGACCCGGTCGCGGGGGGCTGGTTGCGATCGGCATTCAGCATCTCGCCACGCTCGGCCTGCTCGTCGCCGGGGTCCAACTCCTCACCGTCGTCGGGACGACCGACTTCGCAGTGATTCCGGCGGGTGCGATGGGGGCAACCGTCGCCGGGCCATGGGCTGCCGCCGGTGTGGTGCGGCTGCTGTCACCGGCGTTCGTGCCGGTTCGAGGCACGCGGACGCCCACCGCAGCCTGGGCAACGACTGGCGCCATCCCGTGCGGCGCGATCGTGCTCCTGCGCCTTCGCGAGGCGGCCGATGGCCCGCTCCCCGAGTCGATCACGATCGCTCTAGCGGCTGTCGGCGGCCTGGCGGCAGTCGCGGCGGTGGTGGTCGCCCTGCGCAGATCGGGTCTGCCGGTGGTGGCCGGCCGAGCGCTCTGTGTCGTGGTCGCCGCACCGATCGTCGCGCTCACCGGTATCGCCGGCCCGTCAGCGGGTGCGGCGGTCGCCGCCGGGATCTGCTCAGTGATGCTGGTCACGGCGCTCACCCCCGCGTGGGAGCGGATCGGCCGGGGCCGGGGTGGGACGGCGCTGGCCGCGTACGCGGTCGGTGCCGCGGGCGCACTCCCGATCGGGTTCGGGATCACCGCACTCATCCTCGAAGTCTCGGCGGCCGTCTCGATCGGCCGGCCCGGCGCCGTGCTGCTTGCTGCGCTCGGAGTATCGGGCTGCCTGGGCGCTGCGGCTGCGATCCGGATGGCGGCTGCGATTGTGACCGAAGGAGGCGGCGTCACTCGGAACGCCGCTCCGTCCGTGCTCGCGGTGGCCGCCGCCGCTGTCTCCCTCCTCGCCGCGCTCGTCCCCGGCAGCATTGCCACGTCGGTGCTCGCGTCGCTGAGCTCAGGCGGTCTCACCGAGCCGATCGGCGCCGCGGCGATCCGGGCTGACGCCGGTGACTGGGCAGGCGGCTACATCCTGGTTGGGTTCGTCATCGTCGCGGCCGGCGTCTGGGCCTTCGCGACGCTGGCGGGCTTGGAACTGTTCAAGCCGTCGGCGCCCGACCTCAGGCCTCGGAGCTCGGTGCGCGCCGTCGGCCTCGGCGCCGTTCGGCGGCTCCGGCCTCTCGCGGTTCGCGGCAACATGTTCCTCCGTCAGACCGACGACTGGCTGGTGGTGCAGCCGCAACTGATGGTGGTCCTCGGCGGCGCCGTCGCTCTCATCGTGCTCGTGCAGTTGGTCCACTGATGGGCGCTTCGGCAGCTCTGCTCTCCGCCACCGGTGTCGTCGCAACTCTGGTCGCAATCATGGTGGACGGCAGGCGGGCGGTTGCGATCGCGGTCGTGTTCCTGGCGGCAGGGTTGGCCCCGACGGCCGCCACCTTCGGCGGCGCCCCGGGCGTCGCGGTGCTGGGTGGTTGCGCCATCGCCGCGGTGCTGCTCGCCTGGTTCGGGTGGCTGGGCGGGCGCGTTCTTCCCTGGCTCTCCGGGCTCGACCCGATGATCCCGGCCTTCGCACCCGCCGACCGGCTCTTCGGACCCCGAAGCACCCGCGCGTTCGGGGCCGCAGCCGCAATCCCGATCGCGTCCTGGGTGAGCTTCAACGTCCCCGTGGGCCAGATCGCAGCCGTCCAGGGATTCCTCTTCCCCATCGCGTATGCATGGGTCTGCGGCGTGGTCAGGCTGCTGGTTGCCCGAACCGTCGAGGACCTGGCCGTCGGTGTGGCGATGATCGCCATCGCGACCGCAACCGCCTGGCTCCTGCGCGGCGGCACCGACTCCTTCGGCGGAGCGGTCTTTGCCTGCGTCGCCGCCCCTCTGGCGGCGTTGCTCGCCGGATGGCTCAACGGCAGAAGCTCGCGTCGCCCGCTGGCGCGGCTCGAAGCCGAGGCGTGAACCCGCTCATCATCGCCGCCGCGTGGCTTGCGCTCGGCCTGATCACCTCGGCGATGCTCCGCCGGCGGACCTCGAGGCTCGTTGCGCTCGTTCCGCTGGCCGGCGCCGCGCTGACGTTCTTCTCGGCCAGGTCGGCCGTTCCCATCGTGCCCCTCGGCGGCCTGAGCGCTATCACGGGTCTCGACAGAGCCGGCCAGGGGGTGCTGATCGCAGCGGCGCTTTCGATGGTCCTGGTCATCCTGCTCCAGCCCTCGATCGACCCTTCGATCGGCCGGAGCATCGGGGTGGTCGGGGCGGCCGCGACCATCGCGATGGCAAGCACCAGCCCGCTGCTCACCGGCCTCGTCCTGGTCACCGCGGTCGCGACCCTTGGGCTTCGATGGATCGCCCAGTCCCCAGGGCGGGTGACCCTCGCGGCCGGGCGTGTGGCCGGCACGGGGACCGCTGCGATCCTCGCCGCATCGCCGCTCTTGCCCCTGAGCGGCTTTACCACCGGCGATCGTCCCGTGGTGGTGGGCGCCCTGCTGGCCACCGGAGTTGCTGCGTTGCTCGCCGTCTACCCGCTCGGCGGTTGGGCGGCGGGAGCCATCCGCACGCTCCGTCCCGTCGAGATCGCGCCCTGGCTGATCCTGCTGGTCCCGGTGGTCCTGATCATCGCCGAGCGGATTCCCGGCGGCGTTCTGGGCGCCGGCACTCCCGTCTTCGAGCACGTCCTGCTGGTCATCGGGTTGGGGAGTGCCGTCTGGGGAGGGATCTGGGCGGTTCGCGGCCCGGAGAGCACCCGGTACGGGCGCGTGTTCATGGCCGATATCGCGCTCTGCGTCGCGGCTGTCGAAGGGGCCCGCATGTCACCGGCGGTCACCGGCGCGCTGGTGATCCTCCTGACCCACCTCATACTGGCGCCGATCCTGTTGCGCGCCGGGGATGCCACGCTGCTCTGGCCACGCCGGGTTGCCTGGGCCCTGCTCAGTGGCGTTCCGCCATCACCGTCGTTCTGGGGCCGCCTGCTGCTCCTCGAGGCGCTCGCGGCAGGGAACATCGGGTCGACGATCGCCGCGGTGGTCGCCATGGGCGCGATCTTCATTGCGGCGCTGATGGCTTGCGCAGCCAAAGCTCACCCCGCAGGCACGCCGGCATGGCGTGAGCGTCTGACGGACCTTGCGGCCTGGCTGCTGGTGGCCGCCGGCATCGCCGTGGGTCTCGCGCCCCAGTCCCTGACCGGATTCGTCTTCGGACACTGAGACGATGGATCCCCTCGGCCTGTTGCTGGAGATCGTGGCGCTCGCCGTCTATCCGGGGGGCCTCTTCCTTGCCGCGATGGCCTGGATCACTTGGCGCGGCGCCGGGCTGCCGCGCGGCGGCGCGCTCGACGTGCGGGGCCTCGCCGCCATCGGCGCAGCGATCGTTGCCGCGGCCATGGCCCCGCTTCCTGGAACCCCGGCCGCGTCACTGCCGCCTCCGGGCGGGGCCACCCCGAACCTGGTGGCATCCGTGCTGCTCGTGGTGGTGACGGGGTCACTGGTGGCCCCCGACCCATGGTCGCGGCGCCGGCGCGTTCTCGTAGCCCTCGGCGGCATCTCGCTCGTGCTGCTCGGGCTTCTGGCCGCCTCGTTCTCGAGCACCGATATCGCCGCGGCATCGGGGAGCATCAGCGTCGCAACCCGGATCCTCGCCGTGGCCGGCCTGCTCGTCGCCCTACCGATCGTGGTCCAGCCCCAGGCGCCACGGGGCTCGGTGGCAGCTCGTGCGATGGCGGTGGCAGCGTCCCTGGTTGTCGTGCTGGCCATCGTCATCCCGCCGGGGCAGCTCTGGCCGGTGGCGCCGCTCTGGGTGGTCGGGCTGGTCGCGTCGGTCGCCGTCTACGCGCTGCTCCTCAGGCTGGTAGGGGCGGCCACCAACGGGGAGCATCCTTCACTCGTGGCCATCGCGTTTGTGTGCTCGCTTGCGGCATCGGTGACCGCGGTGATCGCCGCGCACCCATAAACCGTTGTACGCGAACGTCGACCTCATCAACTGGGGGTCGCGTCGCGGTGCTAGCATGGAACGTGAGTTGGCGCGAGATTTCGATGCGGCTGTTGCGCGCGTGAACGCCACGTGATTGGAATCGTTCTCGCGTCCAGGTCGCCTCGCCGACGCGAGCTGCTGACCCGGGCGGGGATCCGTTTCCGGATCATGGAGCCCCCCGAGGACGTCAGCCTTCCGGCCGGCGTGAGTGCTGAGCTCGCCGTGCAGCTGGTCGCCCGACAGAAGGCGGTCGCGGTGAGCAAGCTCGTGCCCGCCGGCACCTACGTGCTCAGCGCCGACACGATCGTGGTCGGCCCTCGCGGTCCCCTTGGTAAGCCGCGTACCCCGGAGATGGCCCGCGAGATGCTCAACGACCTGCGTGGCAAGCGCCACACGGTGCTCACCGGCGTCTGCGCGATGTGCACCGAGAGTGATCACGAGGCGCTCGGCGTGAGCCGTTCAGCGGTCAAGTTCTGTGACTTCACCGACGATGCGCTCGACATGTACGTGGCCTCCGGCGAGCCGCTTGATCGCGCGGGCGCGTACGCCATCCAGGGTGGCGGCTCGGATTTCGTTGAGGCGGTTGCCGGACGGATCGACACGGTCATCGGGCTCGACGTCGGCCTTGCGCTCCGTCTGCTCGGCGAGATCGGCTATCCCGATCCGCTCCCGCGGACAACGGACATCATGCTGACCGCATCGCGGCAGCGGCGTCCGCTCGCGCCGCTTCGCACCGCAACCAGGGTCTGACCGTTCCGCGGAGCAGGCGGTTGCGAGCACTGGCGTCGCACCTCACGGGCATCCTTGCGGTCTCGCTGCTGGCGCCGGTTGTACTGCTGATCACGTCGTGCAGCACTGAGGCGGCGCAGCTTACCGTGACCCTCACGTCGGACTTCGGCCGCTCGTACACCCCGGGAACCACCAACGCCGATTTCACGATCATCGTGCACAACCTGGGTCCGGGGAATGCGTCGGGTGTGGTCATCCATGCGCTGATGCCTGCCGGGTTTCAGTTCGCCGCCACCAACTACATCAACAGCGACAGCGCCGCGCGTACGACGCCGGAGGATGCGCAGGTTGGCGGCTCCAATCCGCAGTGGGGCGTGTGGTCGCTCTCCTCGCCGACGTCACCCAACGGTCAGGCGAGCTATGCGTCGGTGACCATCAACTTCGGTGTCAACATCGTCGCGCAGCCGGACACGTATGCAGTCTCGGCGGCGGTGATCGACGACAGCCTCACCGATACGGTCCAGAGCCGTCCGATTCAAGTCGCGGTCCACGAAGCGCCGAGGCTCGGCGTGACAGCGTCGGTCAGCCCCGGGACGGTGCATCCCGCGGGGCAGGTCACGTACAAGGTCACGGTCACGAACAAGGGGACCGGCATCGCCCCCACCGTCGACGTGCTGGTCACGTTGCCGCCGGTGCTCCAGTACCAGTCGACGATCATGCCGTTCGGAGGCAACTCATCGGTCGAAGCGCTGATATCCCCGGTCAAAGGCGCCTATCTCGTGTTCTACGGCGGCTTCGAGTTACCTCCTCAGACGACGCTCGGCCCGGGCACGCTCATCATCGAGTTCATCGCGCAGTGCGTCCCCAACCCTGGCAAGGGCGTTTTCCCCATTCAGGTTTCGGTCACCGACGCCTCGCGCGACCACGTCAGCGCCGTCAATGCCGCACCGCTCAACGTCTTCAACTCCTGATTGCGTCCCGTCCGCGAGGGCCTGCGGCCGCGCTCACGTGGTAACCTCGCGTATCGCGACCGGTAACAGCCGGCGTTCCTCAGTGTGGAGTGAACCCGCTCCCGGCGAGAGAGGCATATGTACGCAATCCTTCAACACGGCGGTCATCAATATCGTGTCGCTGCGGGCGACCGGATCCTTGTCGACCGCATTCCCGTCGAGGTGGGCTCGACCGTGACCCTGGAGTCGGTCCTGCTGATCGGTGACGGTGCCGAGACCGATGTGGCCAAGGGATCGCCGGTCGAGGCGTCCGTCACGGCGACCGTTGTCGCGCATCGCCGGGGGCGCAAGATCCGCGTCTTCTCGTACAAGCCGAAGAAGCGCCATCGGCGCACGCTCGGCTACCGCAGCCAGCTGACCGAGCTGCTCATCGACGAGGTCGGCCGCGGCAAGGCCGCTGCCAAGCCGAAGGCGGCCGCGCCGAAGCGGGCCGCGGCACCGAAGGCCGCCGCCAAAGCGGAGCCGGACGAGGCTGAGGTCAAAGCCATCGCGGCAGAGGCCGAGGCGATCGCGGTGGAAGCCGAGGAGGCCGAGGCAGAGATCGCCGTCGCCGAGCAAGCGGTCGAGGATGCCGTGGAGGCCGAGGTCGCGGTCGCCGAGACAGAGAAGGCGGCGGCAGAGAAGCCCGCGGCCCCGAAGCGAGCCAGGACACCCAAACCCAAGAAGGAACCAGCCGATGGCGCATAAGAAAGGTGGCGGGAGCTCCCGCAACGGCCGCGATTCCAAGGCGAAGCGCCTCGGCGTGAAGCGCCACACCGGTGAGGTCGTGCTCGCCGGCAGCATCCTGGTGCGCCAGCGCGGCACCAAGATCCTCGCGGGAGAGCACGTTGGCGTGGGCCGCGATCACACGCTCTTCGCCTTGCGCACGGGCACGGTTGCCTACGATCACACCGGCCACGACAGGACGCGCGCCAACGTTCGCGCGATGCCCATCTTCTCGGTCGGCGAGATGATCGAAGAGCCCGACGAGGAGCCGGTCACAGCGACCGGCTGAGTCACGGCCACTCGCGGCTCGCCGTTCATCGACGAGGTCGACATCGATGTAGCGGCGGGATCAGGCGGGCGGGGAGCTGTCAGCTTTCGTCGCGAGAAGTACGTCCCCGACGGCGGTCCGGACGGCGGCGACGGAGGACGCGGCGGTGACGTGATTGTCATCGCCGATTCGACCGACACCACGCTCTCGGGATTTCGCGAACGGCGTTCCTTCCATGCCGAAGACGGCCGTGCCGGCGGCGGCGGGAAGCGCTCCGGCCATCACGGCGCCGATCTGACCCTCCACGTCCCGGTGGGGACGATCGTTCGCGACGGGGATGTCGTGCTGGCCGACCTCGATCGCCCAGGCGCCATCGCGCTCGCAGCCCGAGGAGGACGTGGCGGACGCGGCAACACCAAGTTCGCGACTGCCACGCGGCAGGCTCCGCGCGCCGGCGAGCTCGGTGACGCGGGCGAACAGCGGCACCTCCATCTCGAGCTGCGCCTCATCGCCGATATCGGTCTGGTCGGACTGCCGAACGGGGGCAAGTCCACCTTGCTGGCAGCGCTCACCGGGGCGCAGCCGAAGATTGCAGCGTATCCGTTCACGACGCTGCATCCCAACCTCGGCGTGGCCGAGCTCGAGGGCGGACACACGCTCGTCCTGGCCGACGTCCCGGGCCTCATCGAGGGTGCCAGCCATGGAGCCGGTCTCGGTCTCGAATTCCTCCGCCACCTCGAGCGGACGCGCACTCTGGTCCATGTCGTTGACGCCTCCGCCGGTGCCGACGCCGCCCGCGCTGCGCTGGCGACGGTTCGCGCCGAGCTCGAGGCATACAGCCCCGAGCTCGCGGGACGTCCGGCGGTGGTCGCGTTCAACAAGATCGACCTGCCAGAGGGAGCCGCTGCGGCAGATGCGCTGGCTGACGAGTTCCCGGGCTCGTTCCGGATCTCGGCGCAGCGAGGCGATGGATGCCGGGAGCTGCTGCTCGGGGCTGCCGAGCTGGCGGGCCGGGTGATCCACGACGCTCCGGGGCCGGCACCGCGGGGGTTGCACCGCGTCTACCGTCCGCGCCCGCGGCGGCTGGTGACCACCGACGTCGTCCGTGAGGGCGACGGCTTCCGAGTGGCCGGCGATCTCGTGGAGCGCATGGTCGGCCGCATCGACCTCGAGAACGATGAGGCGGTTGCGCGCCTCCAGCGCAAGCTTGCCGCGGCGGGCGTCGACGCGGCTCTCGCCGCAGCCGGATGCCGCGAGGGCGACACCGTGCACATCGGGGACGCGGAGTTCACTTATACCGACGACGGGCTGGCGTGATCGTGGAGATCGTCTTCGGGGGAACGTTCGACCCGGTGCACAACGGGCACCTCGCGATCGCGCGGCAGGCGCGAGCGGCAACCGGTGCCGACAGCGTGTGGTTCGTCCCGGCGGCCCTCGCACCGCTGCGTGACGCGCCCCAGGCATCTCCTCGTGACCGGTTTGAGCTCCTGGAAGCGGCACGCGCCGGACCGGAGGGGCTCGGAATGACGGTGCTCGATATCGCGATCCGCCGTGGCGGCCTCTCGTACACCGCCGACGTGATGGAAGCGCTGCGTGCTGAGCATCCCGACACGGACCTCCGCGTGCTGGTGGGTGCCGACGTGGCGCGAACCATCGGCGCGTGGCACCGAGCCTCCGACCTGCTCAGCGGTGAATCGTTCGTCATCGTCAATCGGAGCGGTGTGCCGCATCTTGATACCGCGGAGGCGGAGCGTCTCGGCTATTCCTCTGCACGGACCACCCTGCTCACCGTGCAGTCGCCGGAGGTCAGCGCCACCGAGATCCGCGCCCGGTGCGCTCGAGGCGAATCCCTCGATGGCCTGGTCCCGGAGGCGGTTGCCACCCTCATCGCGCGGAAAGGGCTGTACCGGCAGAATCGAGACGATGCATAATGCGAATCGGATGACCTCCACGGATCTGGCCGGCATCATCGCCGCCGCAGCAGCCGACAAGAAGGCGCGTGACGTGGTGGTGCTCGACATCCGCGGCAAGACGACCATCGCTGATTATTTCGTTATCTGCGAAGGCGACACCGACCGCCAAGTTCGTGCCATCACCGACAATATCACCGACGTCTGCAAGGAACACGGAGTCCGCGCGCTCGCGGTCGCGGGCCTCAAGGACGCGTCATGGGCATGCGCGGACTTCGATGCGGTGATTGCCCACGTCTTCCTGCCTGGCGAGCGGACCTTCTACGACCTCGAGGGGCTGTGGGGCGATCCCGCGGGCGAGCGCGCGGTCTGACCTGACGTCGCCGCGGCGAGGTTCGCTATCCGGCGAAGGGTGGTGGCGGGTGGATGATCGTGGTGGTGAGGTTGAGCACAGCGAGGAGCAGCGACACGGCGCTGAACGCGATCGCTGCCCAGAGCACCGCCCTCTCGACGACCATGTGGTCGCGACCGCCGATCGACATGAGTGGCGGGATGAGCAACCCCAGCGCCGCTCCCGTGATGAGCCCGCCAAGATGCGCGTAGTTGTTGATATCGAGCGTGGGACCGAAGACGAAGGTGAGCACGACGTTGAGGACGATCACGGTCACCGCGTAGTTGCGCACCGTGTGTGTAATTCCGACCGGCACGTTCTTGCCCTGCACCCGGCCGAGCATCAGCAGGAATCCCACCAGACCCGCGATACCGCCTGACGCGCCAAGCGAAATCGTGGCCGGCAGAACCCCTGGCAGGGTCGGTCCATACGTGCTCACCGCGACCCAGAGCAGGCCGCCCCCGATGGCGGTGATCAGGAAGACCCCGAGCAGCACGAGCCGCCCGTACAGTTGCTCGACCAGCCGGCCGATGAAGAGCATCGCGATGCTGTTGAAAAGCACGTGATAGACATTGGTCGGATCGTGCAGGAAGGCGCTGCTGATGAAGCGCCACCAGGTCACGTCGCATGCCGGGCTCTGACCGAACGACGGGTACAGCTCCGCATTCGGCAACGCGCCCCAGGAACAGATGTCGGGTCCGCTCGCTGTCGGGTGCAAGGACATCGTTGCGTACTCGAAGATCCAGATCACGACGAAGACCGCGATCAGCGCATACGTCATATACGGCTGCGTGATCATGGCCCGGCGCACCGGGGCCACATAGCCACCGGCGACGGTCTGCCGCTCCGCAAGGTCGACTGCCGCGAGCGTCGGAACCGGCGCCCCGTCGTGGACCGCACGCACCCGGGAGCGCAGCTCACCGATCGACGGCAGTCCGGGCGGGATGGGCAGCACCGTGCCCGCGGTGGCGTTGATCGGATCCACCCAGGCGACGCCGAGGCGCACCGGGTCGTCCGGCGTGGTTGACGCCGACAGTGTCCCGGCGAGCGGTCCGAGCGCGATCAGCAGGATGTCGCACACTTGCGCCCCCTGCTGACGCAGGCGGTCGAAGCCCCAGCGTCGCGCCATGTCGCATCGTGCGGCAAGGTCGGGGCCGGCCTGGGCGGGATCGGCCGGCGGCTGGTAGAAGGCGACCAGCGCCGCGCGAGGGCCATTCCACATCGCCGCCGCGAGCACGTAGTGGTCGAGCATCTCCCCAAGCCGTCCGTCGCGCGCGTCGGCAAGCCTGAGCCGGTACCGGGTCACGAGGTCGTTGGCGATCGCGAGCGCGACCGGGGGAGGCCCGGGCGGCGGCGCGGCGTAGTTTGGTGGTGCCGCGTCCGTCACCTGGTCAGTCTACCGATCGAACCGGGCAGCACCCCTCGTGGGTGTGGCGCTTTTGGGCTATGGTCTCGCGGTGCCACCGGCCCTCGGCGCCGCGACCATCCAGCCGACGTTGACCCTCGGTGCCCTCTATCGTTGCCTGCTCGATCGGCTCGACACGTCCTACGGGCTGCGCGTCGGTATTCACTTCGAGGAGCGGACGTCGATCGTGGTGGAGGAGGCAGCAACCGAGCCCGCACGCATCGATCAGCGCACCTTCGATGCCGACCTTGCCGTGCTCGGGGGCAGGTCGCCCGGGCACGGCTCACCGCCGGCGCCACGAGCGCGGAGACGCTCGTCATCCGGATCGCCCTGTCGAGCGGGGTTCCCCGTTACTCGATCGCCGGCGAAGGTTTCGGTGAGCTGCGCGTCACCCCGGAGCTGTTCGATCTCCGGATGTTCGGGCATCGGCTCGACGAAGTTGCCGTTGTCGATGCGGTCATCGACCAGGAGACCCCCGACGGCTCGGGCCGGATCGTGGTGGACGCGGAGATCGACGAGGAAGGTTTCGCCCGGCTGCTTCGGGCGTTCAGTGGTGGAGAGCCTGGAACTCCGGAACTCCCGCTGCTGTCGCACTCCGCCGTGCTCTCCGCGGCGTCCGACGTCACCCTCGACTACTGGTGGTCGCTCCTCGGCCTGGACGAGGTGGAGGGACGCCCCGCGCGTCACAACGTGGTGGTCTGCCACGTGCACGCCTCGTTCGCGCCGCTTATGGGCGATGACAACTCCGATTCCTCGATGGAAGCCGATGCCGCGCTCCCGGTTCTCGACGACCTCGACGCGGTCTGGGAGCTCGCCCGCCAGCACCGAGCCGGACCGTAGCGAGCCGGCTAGTGCGTCGGCGTCGGAGTGGGCGGAGGGCCGCCTCCCGGCGATGGACTGGGGCTTGGGTTCGGATTGGGGCTCGGACTCGTGACGGTGGCGGCGCCTGGGCTGGCCCGGCATAGGTGCAGGTCTCTGTGGGTTGCGGAGTTTGGTTGTAGTACGTGCAGTTCTTGTTCGCGCCGGGTTGGGTGCCCGGGAGGTAGAAGTTGGCGTCATCGCCGCTGCCGCCGCCCATGGTGATCACGTCGGCGGGCTGCTTGTACCAGGTGTCGGGGACGCCCTTGAGGGCTGCCGACATGTACGCATGCCAGATCGGGGCGGCGCCGCTGTACCCGGAGACGACGCCGTCGAGGTGGCCGCAGTCGGGAGTGTCGGGGTGGAGCGGCTTGAGGCCGTAATGCGCCAGGTCCCGCGGGCTGAACGGATACGTGTTGTCCACCTCACCGGCTTCAATCACGTTGTCCTTCCTGATCTGGGCCGTCATGAAGTTCTTGTCCTTGTTCTGAAGGCAGCTTCGCTGCGGGTTCCCAACCCAGACGGCTGTCAGCAGGTTCGGGGTCCAGCCGACGGTGAGGTTGTCCATGAAGAAGTCGGCGGTGCCGGTCTTGGCACTCACCCGGCGTGGGTTCAGGGTGAGATAGCCGTTGCGCCCGAACTCGCGGATGCGGTTGTTGTCGTTGCTGGTGATCTCATCCATGATGTAGGCGACGTTCGCCGGGATCACCTGACGCCCCGCTGCTGCCGCGTTGTATGTCCAGATGGTCTGCCCGGTTTGCTGAGCCACGATGCTGGTCACCGGCATGGGGTTGTGCTGCACCCCGAGGTCGCCGAGCGTTGCCGCTCCATCGGCCAGATCCAGCAGCGTGATGCCGCAGGTGAGCGATCCGAGCGTCGCCGCCCACTGGTCCGGTTGTGGCCAGTTGACGTACTGATTGTCGGGTCCGCAGTTCTGGTTGAGCGACTTCACGCCCATTGCCAGCTCGGTGTTGGCGATGTACTGCGTGCCGGTCGCATATTCAGTCTTCACCGCGGGGATGTTGAACGAGTTCCCGAGGCACATCTCCAGCGTGCAGACACCATGGGTGCGGCGGTCATCGTCGAACGGTTTATACGACGGGGCCTGAGGGATCGGGAAGCTGGACGTGTTATCCAGGATCGGCGTGGTCATCGTGAACTTTGTCGACGCGATCGCTGCCGTGTACGTGAAGAGTTTGGTGGTCGATCCCATGTTCAGCTGGATATCGGCCGCCTCGTTGTCCTGGCCGTAGTAGGGGTCGGCGTAGTTCCAGGAGCCGACCATGGCGAGCACCTCCCCGTTCTGCGGATCCAGGCTCACCAGCGCACCGTCACCCATGTTCTCCTTGACGCGCTCGTTGCGCACCACGTTGGTGACGGTGCTTTGCGCGAGGTTCTGCTTCGCCTGGTCGATGGTTGTGTGGATCTCATAGCCACCGGGGCTGGCGTATTGCGGGAAGTTCGCGTTCAGATACTTCTGGAGGAAGTCGATGAAGGAGAGGTCGTCGTTGGGGTTGGACTCGGTCCAGGAATGGACGGTGAGCTTCTCGTTGTACGCGGCAAGCGCCTGCGCCTGGGTGATGTAGCCGTTCGCCGCCATGGCCTGGAGCACCGCTTTCTGGCGTGATTTCGCGAGCGGGTTGATGGCGTCATGGGCGCTGTGGATCAGCGGGTTGTATGCGGTCGGTGACTGCGGAAGGCCGGCGAGCATGGCCGCCTGGGCGATGTCGAGCTGGCTGGCCGGCTTGAGAAAATACAGCTCCGCCGCACTCCCGACACCGACGGCGAAGTTGCCGTAGAAGATCCGGTTGACGTACATGTCGAGGATCTCGTTCTTGGTGAAGTTGAGCGCGATCTCGTTGCCGAGCACGATCTCCTTGATCTTGTAGTCGATGCTCTGGGGTGGATCGGCGCCGCCGTAGAGGCTGATCTTGGCGAGCTGCTCGGTGATCGTCGATCCGCCCTGGAGGGCGGCTCCGCGATGGGTGACGTCGGCGATGCCCGACTCCACGAGACGGGCGAGGTCCCACGACCCTTCGGTGTAGAAGTTGTGATCCTCGATGGCGACGATCGCTTCTTTGAAGTAGGGGGAGATCGCGGTCAGGTCGACGTGGATGTGGCGATAGCTCTCGTTGTGGAAGACATGGATCAGACCGCCCGCGTTGTCATACACGTCGGTGTCGATCTCCGGCTCCATGTTGGTGATCGTCGCCGCGTCGGGGAGCTGGCCCTTGTACGCGTTGTAGCCGGCGAACACGGCACCGACGGTGCCCGCGCCGATGGCGGCGATGATGGTGATCGCGATCAGGACGATCCGGAGGACGCGTCCCCGTTTGCGCGGAGTGCGAAGGTGCCGGTAGGCGCTGGCGCGCCGGCGGCGGAGCTCGGCACGAGCGGCTGCCTGGGCGGCCCCGACGCCGGGATTGTTCGACCCGTTGGCGCGCAGCGGGGTGCGGGAGCCGTTCGGCAGGCCCGCCCGGCGGCGCCGGGCTTCCGGGCTCTGGTCGATGCTCACACCGGGACCGTCGAATGCATTGGCGAGATGGTCTCCTGACCTGGCAACGCTATGGCGCGCCGGCAGTGCTGTCGCGTTCCAGGGTGAAACGTCACGGTGCTGGCCGGGTTACGCGGGGCGCATCGCGACAGCGAGGATGAAGAGGGCGGCATACAGGGCGACGATGGCGGCCGCGGCCAGGAGAGCGCCCGGGCCTTCCTCGATCCAGAACGGCCCCACCCGGCGCCGGTTCGGGGGACCTTCGTCCAACGGTACCGCCATGTCCGCCAACCGTAGCAGCAGGGTCGCTGGAACGGTCGTATGACAATCCGTCACGCGTGCCGGAACGTCAAACCGGCCCATGACACAATCGGACGCCGATGGCAGTGATTGCGCCTGTGACCGCGCCCGCCTCCAGTCCGATCGCGCTGCCTCCCGCTCCGAGGACCGCCGAGGAGACCGGTCTGCCGTTCAGCTTTGTCTGCGACCTCGTCCTCAAGGTGCTCTATTTCAACGGCAGCATGCTGGGTCGCGACATCGCGAACCACCTGTGCCTGCCCTTCTCATTCATCGACACGACGTCGCGCTTCCTCGCCGACGAGGGCTACTGCGTCTCGACCGGTGTCCATACCGCCGCCCTCGATCCGGGGGAGCCGATCAACGCCGGCATGCAGCACATGATCTCGACCACCGGCCGGCAGCGTGCCCGCGAGCTCCTCGAGATCAACCAGTACGCCGGACCCGCCCCGGTGCCGATCGCCGACTACACGGCGATGGCCGAGCGCCAGTCCCATGTCGACGGGCAGGTCAACCGCGCCCGGCTCCACGACGCCTTCAGCCACCTGGTGCTTTCGGAGGTCGTCCTCGATCACCTGGGACCCGCCCTGAGCGCGCGTCAGGCGGTCTTCCTCTATGGGCCTCCCGGCAACGGCAAGACGACCATCGCCGAGGCGGCGGCGTCGCTGCTGGGCGCGCCGATGTTCATCCCGCGGGCGCTCTATGTCCACGGCGAGGTCATCCGCTTTTACGACCCGATCCACCACGAACCCATCGATCGCGAGCTGCCGCCCCACGACCGTCGCTGGCAGCTCGCCAAGCGGCCCGCGGTCAAGGTCGGCGGTGAGCTGACCCCGCGCATGCTCGAGCTCGGCTTCGATCACACCCTCGGGTTCTACGAGGCGTCGATGCAGCTCAAGGCCAATGGCGGCCTCTTTCTGATCGACGACTTCGGCCGCCAGCAGAACATGTCGCCCCGCGACCTGCTCAACAGGCTGATCGTGCCGCTCGAGAAGAAGGTCGACTACCTCAACATCCCGCGTGCCGGGTCGAGTATCCCGGTCCCGTTCACCTGCATGCTCATGCTCTCGACCAACCTCCGGCCGCAGAACCTCATGGACGAAGCCTTCCTGCGCCGTGTGCGCTTCAAAGTGCACGTGCCGGACCCGACGGTCGACGAATACAAGGAGATCTGGCGGCGCAACTGCGTCGACAACAATCTGCGCATGGATGAGGGGCTCGTCGACAAGCTGCTCGAGACGCACTACACCGCCAAGGGGCGTCCGCTCCACGGCACCCATCCTCGCGACCTGCTCAATCACGTGATCCATTCCGCGCTCTACCTCGGCAGGCCGGTCGAGCTCAACGCCGAGTTGCTCGAACTGGCGTGTGAGACGTACTTCGTCGATTCCGACGAGTAGGCGCTGGGAGCGCCGCGCGCGGTGCGCCGGCGTGAGAATAGGGATGGAGGATTGTTGAGATGGCGAAGACTCATACCTACGAGCTGACCGTGACGTGGACCGGAAACACTGGCACCGGGACAAGCGGATACCAGGCGTTTGAGCGGTCGCACGACATCACCCTCGATGGCAAGCCGAGCATTCCGGGAAGCGCGGATCCGGCCTTCCGTGGAGCGCTCGACCGCTGGAGCCCCGAGGAGTTGCTCGTCGCCTCGCTTTCGCAGTGCCACATGCTCTGGTATCTCGTGCTCTGCGCAAAGGAGGGCATCATCATCACGGAGTACGTCGATCATCCGTCGGGTACCCTGGTGGAGACGCCGGATGGAGGTGGTCATTTCGAGGAGGTGACCCTGCATCCGCATGTCACCATCACCACGCCCGAGAAGATGGATCGCGCCATCGCGCTGCACGAGCGCGCGCACGACCTGTGCTACGTCGCCAACTCGGTCAACTTTGCCGTGCGCGCCGAGCCGACGGTGGTCACGGCGGTCGCAGCCGGTTAGATCGCTCGGCCGCCACGGTCAGGCTCGGGGTGCTGCCATATGGGAAGCCGTGGCGAACGTAGAACAGCATCTTGCTGACGATGTGGAGTTGGAAGTTCACCGTCACGTATTCGCGCAGCTGTGCATCCGGTGGGATGTACCAGTGCTGGAACGGCGTGGTTGTGACGATGTAGTTGGCATGTTCGAGCATGAGGAGCCACAGGTCCTCGGCACCGGCAGACCCGAATCCGTATGAGAGCGTCGCTCCCTCCGGGTCGATCATGTCGTTGCAACCAGGCGTTGCGGAAACGAACCGATTGGTCGTCACCAGCTCTACCGGCGCGTCCGAAAGCACGCATGCTCCCGCCGGAATCTCTGCATCCACGACCCCGGCGATGTCGCGCGTTGTGAGGTTATGAGTCGCGATCGTTTGCTGGGTGAAGAGCAGCGCGACGCCAACCACGGCAACCAGGATCCCGACCGGTTTCAGCTGCCCCTCGAAGAGGCGCGCGATCGAGAGACCCAGGAGAAGTGCGAGAAACGGCGCGACAAACGCCGCGTAGTTGCTGTAGTAATAGGTCGGCAGGATCTGGGCGGTCACGGCCAGCACCGCGGCAGCGATCGCGTACCACTCCAGGGTTGAGGGCGGCCGTTGCGGGCGAACCAGGAAAGCTGCGGCAACGATCCCAACGATCACGATCGTCGCGATGATTGCCATCGACGCGCCGCCATTCAATGCGGCCGTTCCGGTGATGTCTCCGAGCCGGGTTGGGATCGACACTCGATGCGTCCCAGGCGAGCTGTTCAAGGCGGCCGTGAAGATGTCGCGCATGAAGGACCCGGGGGCGAGGACGAAGAACGGCAGCGTTGGTATGCCGAACCCTGCGACCACACCGCCGAGAAATGGGAGCAACCTGCGCCGCGCGTCTGACGTACACAGCACCGCCAGCACGACGATCGGCACAATGCCCGGCGCCTTGACCAGCAGCGCAACTCCGAACGCGATGCCGCCCAGGATGACGCGGCGTCGCGACAACGAAATCGCATCGCCCTCGAACAGGAGCGCTGCTCCCGCGAGACAGAAGAAGTCGACCACCGACTCGAGCAGCCCGCTGCGGAGCGCGTACATCTCCGCGGGATAGAACGCCATGACGCCGCACGCGACGATCACGGCGATCGGCCCGCGATGGCGGACGACCTTCCCGATGAGCAGCACGCTCCCCGCGGACAGCACTGGTGTGCAGAGGCGCAGAACCGCTAGCGCATCACGCGTGCCGACCGCTTCCGAGAGGAAGGCGAATGGGCTCGCAAGCAGCGGAAACCCCGGCGGCTGCAGGAGATCGAAGTTGCGGTAGGGGAGCGCGCCGTGGACGAGCCGGACCGACGACCCGAGCCAGGAGGAGATGTCAGAGGTGAGGCCGAACAGGTACCCAGGACGGGACAACTGATAGAACACGATGCCCGCTGCCAGCACGGTGAAGACGCCGATGAGGACCGTGATGCGCCGATCGGCTTCCTGCTTCATTCGAACCCTAGGCGAAGATGGGCACGGCCCTCGACCGCTGAACCTCCTTCCCGGGCACGAGGATAAGCGAACTTAGGGGAGACTGGGTTCGTTGCCCTTCGCAGAAACGCCCAATGCGTGCGCGAATCCATGGTTGGGCGACGCAATTGGCGGTCGCTTCTCGATGATGTGATCGACCATGCCGTACGCCACCGCCTGCTCGGCGGTCATGTGGTAGTCACGCTCGATGTCGCGGCCGATCTGCTCGGAATCGCGTCCGGTGTGCCGGTGATAGAGCTCGATGAGGAGCGCTCGTTGGCGGAGAATCTCGCGGGCGTGCACGTCGAGGTCGGTTGCCTGACCCTGCATGCCTTGCGCCCACGGTTGATGGATCACGACGAGCGAGTTGGGCAGCGCGAGCCGCCTTCCCGGCGCTCCGGCGGCGAGGAGCAACGACGCACCGCTGGCAGCCATCCCGAGGCACGTCGTCTCGACGAGCGGGCGGACGTATTGCATCGCGTCATACATCGCCAGCGCCGCGGTCATCGAGCCGCCCGGGCTGTTGATGTAGAGATGCACATCACGCTCGGCGTCCTCGCCTTCGAGGAACAGCAGTTGAGCGGTGACCAGATTGGCGAGATCGTCGTCGATGACACCGCCGACAAAGATGATCCGGTCGCGCAGCAGCCGCGAGTAGATGTCGTATGAGCGCTCACCGCGTGTCGTGCTTTCGACAACGGTCGGGATCAGGGTCATCGCGTGCCCTCCGCTGTGGGTGGAACGAAGCCGATGCGGCGGCGGGTCGGCTCTGCCTGGTTCATGAGGAGGAAGGCGCCGAACTGCGCGACGGTCCGCAGTGAGGCGGCGTCGAGCGCGGACGTGACCGCTCTGAGCTGGCGACGCGGGTCCGCTTGCCAGCCAGGTCCCTCGTGCGGCGCTGCGCCGAGCCGGCGCCCGAGGTCGGTGTAGACGGCACCGATGGGAAGGGCGAGTGCGTAGGTGATCGAGATGAGCAGGTCAGCGGACACGTCCTTGAGCCCGCGCTCGACCTCTGAGAGGTAGGCGGGCGAGCATCCGGCCTCGCCGGCGATCTCTCCAAGCCTGCGCCCCTGACCCTCGCGGTGCGCGCGGAGGATGCCGCCCAACTCGCGGCGGACCTCATCGGCGGTTACGCTCAGAGCAGAATCCACAACGCTCAGAGCATATCACCACGCTGTATGCCGGAGGGCAGGCTTTCAGCAGTCAGTTGGGTGGCAGGTATCCTTGGCGACCAATGGCAACGCTTCTCTCCGTAAACCTCGGCAGAGCACGGGTGGCCTGGTACGCCTCTGACGGCGGTATCACCGGGATCGACAAACGTCCATCCGCGGAGCCGGTGGAGCTTCGCGATCCGGGTCCAGGGTTAGGCGTGAGCGGTGCCGCGGGCGACGCCATCGGCGATGCACGCTCCCATGGCGGAACGGACCAGGCGGTGTACGCCTTTGCCCGCGAGGACCTCGATGAGTGGCAGACCCAGATGGGCCGGCAGCTCACCAATGGAGTCTTCGGCGAGAACCTGACCACCGCCGGCCTCGACGTCACCGGTGCGCTGGTCGGCGAGCGCTGGAAGGTCGGCAACGACTGCGTGCTCGAGGTGACGTCCCCTCGAATCCCTTGCCGGACCTTCGCGGGCTGGCTCGAGGACCAGACGTGGGTCAAGCGCTTCACTGAACGAGGTGCGCCGGGAGCCTACCTCCGGGTGATCGTCCCGGGCACGGTCAGCAGCGGCGATCCCATCACCGTCATCCACCGCCCCGACCACGACGTGAGCATCGCGATGATGTTCCGTGCCCTCACAACGGAGAAGGCGCGGATCCCTGAGCTTGTCGCGGCAGGAGATGCCCTTCCTGAGGAGCTGCGGCGCGCCTTGATCGTCTGAGCTTCGCGTCGGCAGGCTCCGACCGGCTGACACCGAGGTTGGTGTCAAATCCGTCGAAAAGAGAGCGCGAACTCGGGATACCATTCGGCGCAACCCTCATGTTCAAGCTGCCTCGGTACGCCCGCCTCGGTCTGGTCGCGGTAGCCGCCGGCGTTGCGGTGGGGACCCTGGCCACGACCTCGCGACTCCCGGTCGCTCCAGGGACGGTCTCCGCGGCGCCCAGGCCGGCTGCGACCGCGGTCCCGCGTCCGGGGTCCGGCATGAACGTGGCGAGGGCGGACCTCACGTTCACGATGCCCGCTGCCATACCGGCCGGGGCACCGGCGGTGAAGGCAGAGGCCGGCATACTGGTGGACCTGGAGACCGGTGAGATCCTCTGGTCCAAACAACCCAACCTTGAGCTGGCGCCGGCAAGCCTCACCAAAGTGCTCACTGCGCTGGTCGCGCTCGAGAATTTCAGCCCCGACCAGACAGTGACGATCACACCTGCTGCGCTGGGCCAGTCGGCAGCCGACACGTTGATGCACCTGAGGGCGGGGGAGACGTTCACCGTGCAGGAGTTGCTCGAAGGCATGCTGCTCCCGAGCGGCGATGATGCCGCGAGTGCCATCGCCGTCGATACCGTCGGCGAGGGACGCTTCGTCAGCGCGATGAACGCGCAGGTGGCCGCGCTCGGTCTCGATGAAGCCCATTTCTCGGCGACGGCGGGGCTCGACGATCCCCAGTTGTACGCATCCGCGTACGACCTCGCCGTGATCACCGCGTACACCTACGAGCAATTCCCGCTGTTCGACCAGATCGTAGGCACCCGACTCATCAACCTGCCGGCGAGCGCCGAGCACCCCGCGTTTCACCTCCATAACCTCGATGCCCTCCTTGAGGACTATCCGGCCGCAATTGGCATCAAGCCGGGCTGGACCGGCAACGCCGGCGCCTGCCTGATCGGAATGGCGGTCCGGGGCGGACATCACCTCCTGGCCGTGATCCTCAGCGGGAACTACCCGGCCAAGCTGGAGAGCCGGCTGTTCGACTGGGGGTTCCAGCTCGACGGAATGCCACCGCTGCTCCCGCCTGCGCGAGCGGGCGCGTGACGCGTCAGGAAACGGTCTGAACCATCGGCGCCGAGGCTGACGCAGCATCGCCTGCGTCGCCTTGATACCGGGCGATGATCGTGTAGCTTCCCTTCTTCAGCGTCGAGGTCGAGAACGTTGCGACCCCTGACGCGTTGAGTTTCGCGGTCCCAAGCTTTCGCGTTCCATTCCAGAACACCACTTGTCCCGTCGGAGTGCCGTCGCCATCAGTGCTGACGGTCGCGGTGAAGGTGACGCGCTTGCCAGGGAGCGACGGGTCGGGTGTCGAGGTCAGGGTCGTGGTGGTCGCAGCCACCGGCGTGCCAACGATCAGTCCGGAGCCCGACGTCGCGATGTAGACAGTCCCGTCGTTCGCGACCGCGATGCTGCTCGCGCTCGCAAGTGTCCCGCTCAACTGGCTGTTGCCCAGGTTGGTGAAGTTGGCGCCGGTCGAGTTCGCTCACCTGGAGCTCGAGACCGGTACCCGAGACAAGTTCGGTGGTGAACACCTGGCCGTTGAGCTCCGCGAGACCCGAGGTCGTGCCGGCGATGACGATGGGTGGAGGCGTGGTGGTGTACGTGGTGATCGTTGCAGTCGCGGCGCCGTCCAGTCGGTAGAGCCCGCCATTGGCGCTGACCCAGAGCCGCGTCGGATCCGAGCTGTCGACCATGAGGAACGGCACGGTCGCGACGGACGGGTGAGCCCAGATCTCAGTCCACGTGCCCGGTGCGCCGGCGTCCAGTGAGCGAAACACACCACGCTGCGGGTAGTACGCGTACACGGTCTGGGCCTGCGCACCGCTGCCGGTCGCGATTGCCGCAGTGGGCGTATTGGTCGGGTCGCTCATGAACAGCGAGGTGTCCTGCATCCAGGGCCCAGTCCCGACGCTGGTCCACAGCCCACTCGCCTCGACCGCGACGATCAGCGTCGGAGTCCCGGACGTGTCGACGACTCCGACTGCAAGGGGACGTCCACCGCCGGTCGCGGCTCCCAGCCCCGTCGACTGGAAGTCGGAAGGGGACATCGCCGGAGCGGCTGCGCTCATCAGGTCGCCCTGCGTGTTGCTGTCACGGTTGCCGACACCGACGTACACGACGGGAGGCGACACACCGCCATCGACAACCGTGGCGTAGCCGACAGTATCGGTACTGCTGAACTGGTCGTCGCTGATGCCCTGTTGGGTGCTGAATCCGTCGGCGGAGCTGAACATCCCCCAGTCCGTGTCACCGAGGTAGACGCGCTGACCCGACCGTGGATCGCTGATGGTGGTTGGGCCCAGCGCGAGGTGATGATTGACCGTCGCGCCGAGACCGTAGTCGGCCGGATAGAACGTTGTCTGCTTCTCTGCGCCAAGCAGCCGCCAGTTTCCGCCGAATCCGGCAATCCAGATGTCGTCACCGGCGCGTTCGTGCTCGATGACGATGGACGACGGCACCATGCTCCCTGAGTACAGCAGCGGCGGCGCGTACGCTGCCGTATGCCACCAGGGATTGCCCAGCGTCGGACCGAGGAGCTCGGTGCTCACCTGCGCCGTCGATGTCGGCAATGACGTCCACGAGCTCCCGGAATTCGTCGTCTGGTGCAGCACCTGATGGAGCGTCGGCTGATTCGCCACCGATACAGAGTCATCCGACCCCGCGATAACCGTGTCCTCGCCTCCGTTTACGTACGCGGCGATCGACATGTAGTGCTCGGCGCCGGCGGGGCTCAGCCTTGTCGTCCACTCGGCACTCGTGCCCGTACCTGTTATGACGCCGACGCCGGTTGTGTATGCGGCTCCCCACGTATCGCCATCCGTGAGACCGACGAGCTCTTGAACCACTGCGGGAGCACCACTCACCGGTGACGCACTTGAACCGGCGGGGTTCGGGTGAGCGATGCTGAACACACCCTCACCCCAGGTCGCGACGAGGAGCGTGTGGGCGGGACCCCAGGCCAACGAGGTGAGACAAAAGGGCGTCCCGAGTTGTGTCTGAGGGACGATGACAGACCACGCGCCCTTGGAGTACGCCCAGACACCCTCGTCGAAGCTCGCCGCATAGAGGGTATGGGGTGTCGTGGTGTCATCGATCGCGAGGAGACTTCCAACGCATCGCTCTTCGCCCGTCATCCCCGATGGATTGCTGGAATTCGCCCCATTGAAATCGGGACCGGGTGCCAGCGGGGTCCACGACACGCCGTCGTCGGTCGATTCCGCGACGCCGCCGTTGGTCGCTGCGTAGACGTCATGCGGCGACGCCGGATCAAAGGCGATCGCGGCCACGGGGTGGTACGTCGAATCGATCGTTCCGTTCTGTGAAGCCACCCACGTCTTACCGAAGTCCGCGGACCTCTCGAGGCCGGACACATCACCACCGCTCAGGACCACCCCGTTGTGCCGCGGATCGGCTGCGATGACGTTCTCGAATCCGCCGCCGGCCAGACTGCTCTGCGCGAACGAGTAGCCGGTCACCGGGCTTGCGGATGCTCCCACCCGTTGCGACGCGAGCGGCAGGAGCGTGAGTGCGAGGCCGGACAGCGCGGCAGCAATCCGCCTCAGCACCTGACGCCCCTCATTCCCTCTCCTGCATTGATGTGGGCCTGAGGATACTCACGCGGCGACGTGCTTACCTGAGAGCGTTCTCAGTGTGGAGGGCCCCTATTTGATGACCGCGAACGCCGCCGCCGTCGATCCCTGCCACGGCGCTGAGGTGATCAGTCGAAGATCGGGCAGCTTGGCGACGCAGTTCACCTTCCACGCGAACATCGGCGAGGCGATGGTGTGGGCGCCGATGAAGATCACCGACGCGTTGGTCGACTCCGCCTCGCGCTCGATTGCGGCCACGGCATCGCCGGGATCGGTGCAGGCGTTGGCGAGAGCGACGTCGAGCCCGATGCTCAGTGACCCTTCCTCGAAGCCGTTGGGCACCATCGGTGTCAGATCCGTGAGCCCGGTCATCCACATGCCCGCGTCGTTGTTCCCGTTGGTCATCACGACGGTCCGGCTCGGATAGTCCGCAGTCAAGGTCTTCAACACCGTGAGGTCGGCGGGCACGACCAGCGACCTCGTGTTCACCGCGGTGCGGTATGTGCTGAGCTCGGAGGCGGCGCCGGCCACGACGCACACGACGGCGATGAGCCCCAACGCCAGCGCCGCTGGATCCACCCGCGGGACCGATGATCGGAGCCGCGTGCCGATGGATCTCGGTAGGTCTGCACCCAGCACCAGCAGCACCCAGGCGATCGCCACGGCCGCCGCGGCGATGGCCATCACCAGGATCCATGGACGCAACATCGTCAGCGGATCGAAGACGCCCAGCGGATATGTGTACACCGGGTACTGGCCGATGTACGAGATCCACACCGTGCCGAGCGAATGCCGGAGGAGCACCGCCACAAGCGCAACGATGATCGCCGCGGCGGTTGCGCCAACCTGCAGGCGGCGCGTTCGTGACAGGGATCGCATCACCTTCAGGATGGTCAGGAATCCCACCCCCAGAACCAGCGGGATCAACCAGTACTGAACACCGAGGATGCGGTCCTGCTCACCCCAGGGATAGATGACGCGCCAGAGCTTTGCGAGCTTGTGCAAGTAGAAGTCGTCCACCATCAGCGCCACCAGCACCACCTGTGCCACGAGAACCCAGAGCATCTTGCGTCGCACGAGCAAGGCCACAACACCGATCAAATACAGCGCGAAGGTGACAGGGGTGATGAGGTCGGTCTGGGCGATCGAAGCGAGGATCACACGGAGGTGGATGGGCTGACTCGCTGTGTCGACGGTTGCGGCTGAGGGCTGGATCGCCGTCGGCGCCGGGACATGTGGCGTGCGCGTCAGCACGGTCACGAGCAGTGCGCCGGCGAGCACAGCCCCTGCAGCCGCCACCATCCGGACGAGGGCGAGCCTCGGGTTGGCGCGAACGATGCGCACAACGGTGATGGTGAAGAGCCCACACGCGACGACTGCGGCCGTGAACACCTCGAGCCCGTGGATGACCCAGATCGACGTGGTGATTGCGAACAACAGCAACGCGTTGCCGCGTGTGAAGACTCCCCGCATGGCGCGTAACACCGCCACGATGAAGGGCACGATGAGCGTCGAGTTGACGATCTCGGGGAAGCGTCCGACGATTGCCTGAAACGATGGGAATGCGAGGCCGAGCGCGAAGAATGGCACCACCGCCGCGAGCGCGATCGAGCCGGTTGCCTCGAGTGCGAGTAGCAACAGCGAGACGGGGATCAGCACCAGCGTCGTCGCGATGATCGGCGCCATGGCCATCGCCGGTGACGGCGCGCCGAGCCAGGACACCACCGCCGCCATCGCCTCGAAACCCGGCCGCAGCCGGGCGAATTCGGTTCCTTCGATGGGAATCGTGATCAAGGGGAAGACATCGTGTGTGCGTGCGATCGTATTGACCAGACCGCCGTGCGTGGCTGTGTCCCAGTCGGGTGGCAGCACCTGGCCGTGCAGTGCCCAGATGAACACGGATGCACCCACCGCACCGGCGACCAGCGCCGGAATCGGCATCCACCACGGCGGGCCTGCATCGAGGCTGGGTTCCGTACGCCGCCACCGGTACACGGCACCAATGCCGAGCACCACGGTCAGCGGAAATATCGTCAGCGGCTCGAATGGGATGTGGACGTCGTGCATCGCCATGCCGGCAACACCGATAAACCCGGCGGAGAGACCCGGTGCCATCGCGAGTCGCGCCCACCAGTGCCAGCGAGGGCCGAGCAGAGTCGCCAACGCGAAACCGGGAAGGATGGCGGCGATCACCACCCCGGGGAAACTTTGCGCGAAGTCCTGCAGCGACAAGCCGGGTCGAGCTCAGCGGCCTTTGAGCGTGGCCACTGCAAACACGGTGCGCGCCATTATCAAGAGATCGAGTGCGACAGATTGATGCTTGATGTAGTAAAGGTCGTACGAGAGTTTGACGGTTGATCCCGCCACACCGCTGCCGTATCCGTAGTTCACCTGTGCCCATCCTGTGAGCCCCGGGCGCACCGACAATCTTGTGTTGTAGTAGGGAATGGTCTCGCGCAACTCGTCGACGTAGTGCGGTTGTTCCGGGCGCGGACCGACGACGCTCATCTCACCGCGGAGGATATTCCATGCCTGCGGCAGCTCGTCGAGATGCAGACGCCGCAAGACGGCGCCAACTCTGGTGATGCGCACATCGTCGAGTGCGGTCCAGTGCAATTCCGGACGCTCCGATGCCTCGCGTTGCTGGACACGCATCGTGCGCAGCTTGAGAATGTCGAACGGCCGGCCGAAATGCCCCACACGCACCTGGCGATGGAAGAGTGGACCACGATCCTCGAGCTTGACCGCCACCCACACAAAAGGCAGCAGGATGGCGAGGATCAGCAGTCCGACCAACCCGGCGAGAATGTCGACGACGCGCTTGAACATCGCATAGACACGCGAGGTCTCGCCGCGTTGCTGCAGCGACAGCAACCACGACTGGCGCAACCGCTCCACGAGCAGCCTGCCCGTCAACTCCTCATAGACGTCGGCGACAGACCGCACCACCAGGCCGCGGTCGTAGCAGTCGACGAGGCTCTGGAAGAGTTCGGTGGGCAGATCCTCCTCGGCGCCGAGAACGATCTGATCGGCCTCGTGTCCAACCGCAGCCGCGGTGAGCCGGGTTCCCGCGTCCACATCGGCAGGGTGGATGGTGCCGACGACCCTGTAGAGGCCGGCCATCTGGTCATCCACCTCGCCCCAGACCCGATCGACCGTCTCCGGGTCTGCCACCAGCATGATCCGCCCCGCGAAGATCGCGCTCGAGAAGAACCGCCGGTACCCCAGCCGCCAGCAGAGGACGGTGAGGCCCGACACGGGCACCCAGATGAGGATCGTGGGCCGCGTGATCTCGAACGGAACGATGAAGAAGACTGCGAGCAGGGCGACCGCCTCGAGCGCGACCGTCGTGGCCACGACCCTGAAGATCCCTCGCGCGCTGACCGCGGCGTGCAGGTCATAGGCGTCGACGACGAGGCCGATCGCAAGCCAGAGCGCTGTGACCAGGACAACGCCCTTCCAGGGCACGGTCAAGGCGGCGTGCTGGATCGGGCCCGAGCGCAGGTTGAAGGCGAGGATGAGCGAGGCGGCCACGAGAAGCGCGTCCCCGGCCGCAAGCAGCAGCTTTCGCTCGGAGACCAGGATCCCTCGGCGACGAGACGTAACGGTGGCGCCCGGAACGTCCTGGGCGATCATCGAGCCAAGCCTACACGCTGATCCTGGGATTGCGCCGCACCACAATACCCTGCGCCGTTTGGGTGCTAGCAGTCAGGATATGCGCGCAATGCAACCGGATCTGAGCGGCACGCCATTCATCAGCGTGGTGATCCCCGTCTACAACGAGGAGCGGCACATCGAGGAATGCCTTGACTCGGTGCTCGCTCAGGACTATCCAGCCGATCGCTACGAGGTGATCGTTGCCGACGGGGGCTCGGACGATCGAACCCGGGACATCGTGGAGCGGATCGCCACCCGCCACCCCAACGTGCGCCTCATCGACAACCCAGGCCGGCTGCAGGCGGCCGGCCTCAACCACGCGATCCTGGCAAGCAGGGGGGCGGTCATCGCCCGTCAAGATGGCCACGCCCAGTGGGCGACGAACCACCTGCGCCGGTCGGTCGAGCTCCTGCAGGCGACCGGCGCGGACAACGTCGGCGGCCTCCAGGAAGCTGTCGGCGACGGGGCGTCAGGACGGGCGATCTCCCGGGCCATGAGCTCGCCATTCGGGGTCGGCGGTGCCCGCTTTCGATACAGCCGGGAGGAGCAGGAGATGCCGACCGTCTTCCTGGGCACCTTCCGGCGGACAGCCTTCGAGCGCGTGGGTCTCTTTGATGAGGCGTACCCGCCGCACGAGGACTACGAGCTCAACGAGCGAATCCGATCGACCGGTGGCCGGATCGTGTTCAGCCCCGATCTGCGGACCCGCTACCACGTCCGCGACGGCCTGGGAGCACTCGCCCGCCAGTACTACCGGTACGGCCGGGGGAAGGTTCGCGTGGCCCGGGCGAGCCCGGGGGTGATCCGGCCGTACCATCTCGCTGCACCCGCACTTGTCGCGTCGATCCCAGTGACGGCACTGATGGTGGTCACCGGCCGGGGTCGCCGCGTCGCCCTTGCGGCGGCGAGTTCATACGCCGCGGCCAACCTCCTCGCCACGGTGATGGCGGGGAAAGGCGAGCCCCTTGCAGTTCGCGGCCGCATCCCAGCCACCTTCCTGGTGATGCATGTGGCCTGGGGGGTGGGTTTCTGGGCCGGCATGCTGGAGGGGGCGCGCGGCCTCGAAACGGGCGGTGGATCGCCGCCCCGGCTTCCCATCTCCTGAGCGACGGCGTGCGCCGCCGCCGCGACCCGTATTGTTGGCGTGTGGCTCCAAGGACATCACCGGTGATCAAGCGCCCGGACCCGCTCTGCATGGTGGGCGCCGGGTACGTCGGGCTGGTGACGGCGGTCTGCCTCGCCGACGCCGGCGTGCCGGTGCGCCTCCTCGACATCGACCGGGCGCGGCTCGCCGTCCTCCGCGGCGGCAAGGCCCCGATTCATGAACCGCTGCTCGATTATTTGCTCCTCGAGGTCCTCGGCAGCAGCACGCTGACCCTGCACGACGATGCGGCAGAGGCCATGGACGGGGCGGCCGTGATCATGATCGCCGTGGGGACGCCGCCTCTGGGTGATGGACGAGCGGATCTCACCCAGGTGCGTGCCGCTGTGACCCAGGCGGTCAAGCACGCCGGCCCGGAGACGGTGATCGCCATCAAGAGCACGGTGCCGCCGGGCACCACCGCGTCGCTGCAGTCCCTCTGCCGGCGCAACGGCCGCGTCGTGCCGTTGACGGTGTGTCCCGAGTTCCTCGCCGAAGGCAGTGCGGTGCGTGACTTCCGCCAGCCCCCGCAGGTGGTGATCGGCGGTGAGGACCCCGAAGCCTGCGACCGCGTGGCGCACCTCTTCGGGCATCTCGACGCTCCCATCAGGATCACCGACTCGACGAGCGCCGAGCTGATCAAGTACGGGGTCAACTCATTCCTGGCGCTGAAGATCTCGTTCATCAACGAGATGGCGCAGCTCTGCGAGTTCACCGGCGCCGACGTGAGCTCGGTCGCCGATGGCATCGGCACAGACGAGCGCATCGGCCGGGCCTTTCTCGGGGCGGGGCTTGGTTTTGGCGGCTCGTGCTTTCCAAAGGACGTCCGAGCTCTCGACCAGGCGGCGAGCTATCACGGCCAGAGCTTCCAGCTGCTTCGCGCCGCGGTCGAGGTCAATCAGCAGGCACGGAGCCGTTTTGTGGCCAAGGTGCAGCGCGCGCTCAACGGCAAGCTCGCCCGGCGCAGGATCGCGGTGCTCGGCCTCGCCTTCAAGCCCGGCACTGACGATGTCCGCCAGGCCGCGTCGATCGACGTCATCCGCCACCTTGAAGACCTCGGTGCGGTGGTTGTTGCCACCGACCCGGTTGCGGCGACCAATGCGCGCCCGCTGCTGCCCAACACCACACTCGTGGACGACCCATATGAGTGCGTCACCGGTGTCGATGCGGTGCTCGTGGTCACCGAGTGGCCGGAGTATGTCGGTCTCGACTGGGCCCGTGTGGCTGCCCTCGTGCGCCGCCGCCTGGTTGTCGACGGTCGCAACTGCATCGACGCCGATCCCCTGGTGGAGCTTGGGTTCACCTACCTGGGCGTTGGCCGTCCACCGCGCAAACCGAAGCCGGCCAAGGCAGCGACACCGGCTGCGAGACTTGCTTCCGAACCAGCCGCGGTGCGATGACCTGGAGCCCCACTCGCGTCGTCGTCACCGGCGGCGCGGGCTTCCTCGGGTCGCACCTCGCAGACCGCCTGCTTGCCGACGAGGCCGAGGTGATCTGTGTCGACAACCTCATCACGGGGAGCGAGCGTAACGTCAACCACCTCAAGGGAAATCCGCGCTTCGACCTTCGCGTTGCAGACATCACGGGCGCGTGGAGCGTCGACGGCAACGTCGACGCCATCCTCCATTTCGCGTCGCTGGCATCGCCCGTCGATTATCAGCAGCATCCGCTCGCCACGCTCGAGGTGGGCACGCTCGGAACCATGAACGCGCTGCGCATGGCCGAGGAGAAGAGCGCGCGGTTCCTGCTGGCGTCGACCAGCGAGGTGTATGGCGATCCGCTCGTGCATCCACAGCCCGAGACGTACTGGGGCAACGTCAATCCGATCGGTCCTCGTGGTGTCTACGACGAGTCGAAACGCGTCTCGGAGACGTTCACGATGGCGTTCATGAACAGTCGCGGCGTCGACGTGCGGATCGCTCGCATCTTCAACACATTCGGACCACGCATGCGTGATCACGATGGCCGCGCGGTGCCGCAGTTCGTCACCCAGGCGCTTGCAGGCGAGCCCATCACCGTGTACGGCAAGGGCTCGCAGACACGCAGTCTTTGCTACGTCGACGATCTCATCGAGGGATTGATGCGGCTGCTGCGCTCCGACTACCGGCAACCCGTGAACCTCGGCAATCCTCACGAGGTCACCGTGTTGCAGCTCGCCGAGATGGTGCGCGACATCTGCGCCAGCCAGTCGGCAATCGTCCTGGAGCCGCTCCCCGTCGACGACCCGCAGCGACGTTGTCCAGACGTGACCGTGGCGGAGCGCGAGCTGGGGTGGCGGGCGACAATTCCCCTGGTGGAGGGGTTGCGGCGCACTGTCGATTGGTGGCGCTCGGCGTCCCCAGGCCGTGAGGGCTCTCTGCCCGCCTGAAAGAGACACGCGCACCCTTCAATCCCACGATTGACTGACAACCGTGTCGCCTCTGTGTTCCGGCATCTGACCGGCGTCTGACCTGGACATACACTCAGGCGGCTTTGAGATCAGATCGCGGGCGCTGCAAGCCCCCAAACGCGATGCGATGACAGGCGTTGGCACGGCCCCTGCTCTCAGCTCGGTGCGCATCCGGCGATTGATCATCGAGCAGTCGAAACGCGCGCATGTCGGCCACATCGGCTCCGCGCTGTCCATCGTCGACATTTTGGTTGCCCTGTTCTCGGGAATCGTCGATCCTGAGAGGGACACCTTCATCCTCTCGAAGGGCCACGCGGCGCTTGCGCAGTATTGCGTGCTTGCCGAGCTGGGGGTCATCAGCCGCCAGATGCTCGACACCTATTGCGGCGACGACAGCCAGCTGGGAGTCCACCCCGATCACACGCTAACCGGCATCACCTTCTCAACGGGCTCGCTCGGCCAGGGTCCATCGCTCGGTGCGGGCGTCGCGCTGGCCAAACGCATCGCCGGCAAGCCCGGAAGGGTGGTCGTGCTCATGAGCGACGCGGAGCTCAACGAGGGTTCGGTGTGGGAAGCATTGATGTTTGCCGGGCATCACCGTCTCGAGAATCTCACCGTAATCCTCGACAACAACGGTCAGCAGGCGCTGGCACCGACCGCCGAGGTCATCGATCTGAGTGGCATGAGCGCCCTCGTTGCAGGGCTCGGATGGGAGTGCCGTCGAGTGGACGGACACGTCGTCGCCGATCTGACCGATGCCGTTGCAGTAACCGTCCCGCGCAAGCCGCTGTTCGTGATCGCTGACACCGTCGCCGGCAAGGGTGTGAGCTTCATGGAACGGCAGGTCAAGTGGCACTACCTGCCTGTGGACGAGACGCAGTACGCGCAGGCGGTGGAGGAGATCGGGTGAGAAAGCAGTTCGTCTCCACGCTGATCGACATCGCCGATCGCGACGATCGCGTGGTCCTGCTCACCGCGGACCTGGGTTTCATGGTGCTCGAGCCCTTCGCCGACCGCCATCCCGACCGCTTCTTCAATGTCGGTGTGGCGGAGGCGAACATGATGTCGCTCGCAGCCGGCATGGCTCACGAGGGCCTGATCCCGTTCTGCTATTCCATCGCAACCTTTGCATCGATGCGCGGCTACGAGCAGTTCCGGAACGGTGCGGTGCTCCATCAACTGGCCGTCCGCATCGTCGCCATCGGCGGCGGCTTCGCGTATGGAACCGCCGGCCCCACGCATCATGCGCTCGAGGACATCGCGCTGATGCGAGTCCAGCCCGGCGTCGGCATCATCGCGCCTGCGGACGACGGCCAGGCGGATCGCGCGTTGCGGGATCACTACGCACGCCCGCAGCCGATGTATCTCCGCCTGGCCAAGGAAACCGCGAGTCACCCCGAGCTGAACGGACGGTTTCGCTGGGGCCGCCTCGAGGTCATCGGCGATGGTGACATCGCAATCGTTGCGGTGGGCTCGATGACCGGGGTCGCGCTCGAAGCGCGCCGGCGACTGCAGGCGGAGGGGATTCCAGCGGCAGTCGCGGTGGCGGCGTCGATTGCCCCCGCGCCCACTGAGGACCTGCTCGCGCTCCTGTCGACGAAACGCGCATGCATCACCATCGAGGATCACCGACCGGTCGGCGGACTGGGGTCGCTGGTGGCGGAGACGATCGCCGATCACGGCCTGGGTGTGCGCCTGGTCCGGTGCGGGGTGACCGACGCGGCGGGTGAAACCACCGGGTCAGAGGATTTTCTGCGACACCGCAACGGTCTCGACGTCGATGGATTGCTCGCCGCTGTGCGACAGATTGGCCTCGTCCCAGCCTGAGGCCGCCACACGCGTGGCAATGCAGTTCCAGGCGACGCACTGTGCCATCTGCGGCGCCGGTGCTCCGGCGAAGGAACTGTACGCGGCCAACTTCGACGTCGGTGACATCACGCCAGCTCGATTCTCTGCGCGCCGGCTTCCGGATCGCGTGCATTACCGGATGGTTCGATGCATGAATTGCGGTCTGGTGCGCTCCGATCCGGTGCTCGACGAGGCCACGCTGGCGCATCTCTACGCGGAGAGCACCTTCGACTACGAGGCAGAGACCGCGAACCTCAAAGCCACGTATGGGCGGTATCTCGCCAAGCTCCAGGGCTTCAGCAATCATCAGGATTCCCTCCTGGAGATCGGTTGCGGGGACGGGTTCTTTCTCGAGCAGGCGCTGGCGCAGGGATATACAACGGTGCGTGGCGTTGAGCCGAGCGAGTTGGCGATCAGAGACGCGTCGCCTCGCGTGAGGGACCACATCGTCTGCGATGTGATGCGTCCCGGTCTCTTCAAGGACGGTCAATTCGACGCCGTCTGCCTGTTCCAAGTCTTCGATCATGTTCCGCATCCCGAAGCCGTCCTGGAGGCATGTCGTGCCGCCCTGCGGCCCGAGGGGCTCATCCTGTGCCTCAACCACGACGTCGAATCGGTTTCAGCGCATGTCATGAAAGAGCGGAGCCCCATCATCGACATCGAGCACACGTACCTCTACAGCCCGGCGACGATGCGACGCATCTTCATGGCGGGAGGGTTCAAGGTCCTGCGACAGGGGTCCGTGAGCAACAAGTACAGCCTCGGCTACATCACGCACCTCGTTCCGATCCCCAGCCACGCCAAGAGATTGGCGCTCGGCATGCTGCGCGGGAGTCACATCGGCAAACTGACGATCCCTGTGCCGCTCGGCAACCTGTATCTCATCGCATCCCGGCAGTAGATTCACCGCCGGCGAGAACTACCTGACGGTGGCGAATGCCTCCAGCGGATGCGCTGCCAGCCACGCCGCCGTCCGGGTCAGTCCATCGCTGAGGCTGGTGGTTGCGGCCCAACCCAGCTCCGACTTGATCAACGCTGGATCACCAACCCAGACGCGCGTGTCCCACAGCCGCTTCGGATACCCGCCCCACTCGGGTTCGACGTCGATCGAGAAGCATCTCGTCGCAGTCGCTACGAGTTCCGCAAGTGATGTCTGGGCTCCTGAAGCCACGTTGAAGATCGTGCTTCTGTGCGGCGACGACGCTGCCGCGATGTAGGCATCGATGACATCTCCGACGTACACGTAGTCGCGCACCACGGTGGGAGAGGCAAGCGGCGGCCATGTCCCGGCGAGTGCGGCCCGCACGAGCGTCGGGATCAATCGGCGTTCCTCTTCAAACGGTCCGTAGGCGGAGTACAGACGCAGGGTCGTGACCGGCACGCCCCGCGAGCGTGCACGCTGGCACAGCCATGTCGCAGCGGCCTTCGTGGCCGCGTAGTCGCTGTTCGGTTGCGAGGGTTCGTCTTCGCGTGGAGCATGGTCGCGGTCGCCGTACTCGGACGACGTGCCGGTGTTGATCAGAACAGTGCAGCCGTGGCGCTCCGCCGCGGCGAGCATCGTCGCCGTCCCCACCACGTTGCTGTTCGCCATCGCCACCACATCGGTCTGGAACGAGTACGCACCGTGAGCGGCCAGGTGAAAGATCCACTCCGGACGGGCGCTTGTGAATGCGCGCTCCACATCTGCGCGATTGGCGATGTCTCCCTCAACCCGGCGCAGATCGACGAGTTCGTCGAGGCGGCCGGTGTCGGTCAGCGGCTGGAGGATCGCGGAGACGTCGTGACCGTCATCGATCAGACGGCGGACCAGGTTGGCGCCGACAAATCCCGCGGCGCCGGTTACAAGACAGCGGATGGCTTCGCCTCCCGAGTCTCCGCCAGAGTCGGTTCCGACTGCTCGGGCTCGTCCCACGCACTGCGGGCCGGCGAAGGCCGGTTGCGAACGTCAGCGACGATGTACGGCGGCCGGCGCTTGACCTCTTCATAGATGTGCGCGAGGTAGGACCCGATCACGCTGAGACACAGGAGCTGGATCCCGCCGATGAAGAGGATCAGGACGATGACGGTGGTGAACCCCGACGGAGCCGCGGCCGGGTTGACGATGCGCACCACAACCTCGACTGCGATGGCGACGAATGCGGCGATGGTGGTGAGCAGCCCAACCACAGTGATCATCTCGAGCGGGATGTACGAGAACGAGAAGATGGCCTTGCGAGCCCAGCCGATGTTGCGCATGAGGGAGTTGGTGGTCTTGCCGAACATGCGCTCCGGGCGGTGGTACGGCACGCCGACCTGGCGGAAGCCAACCCAGGCACGCAGTCCCCGGAGGAAGCGATTCGTTTCGGGGAGGTTGTTCAGGGCGTCGACCACACGCCGGTCGATCAGCGAGAAGTCGCCCGCGTCCAGCGGCACCGGCACATACGACGACGCCCGGAACAGACGGTAGAAGAGTTGATACGCGACCTGAAGAAACCGGTTCGCATCCCTCGCCACGCGGGTCCCGTAGACAACGTCGTAGCCCTCGACCCACTTGGCGTAGAAGGCTTCGATGAGCTCCGGAGGATCCTGCAGGTCGCCGTCGAGCAGCACCACGGCATCCCCGGTGGCGATGCGCATGCCACTCGTGAAGGCGCTCTGCGACCCGAAGTTGCGGCTGTGGGTGACGACTGTGACGTGAGGATCACGGTCGCTGAGGCCGGCGAGAACCTGTTCGGCGTCGTCCGGACTCGCGTCGTTGACAAAGATGATCTCGTAGTCGACTTCGAGCGTCGTGAAGACCTTGACCAGGCGCTCGTGCATGATCGGCACCGCGGGCGCGTCGCGGTAGCACGCGATGACAGCGCTGATCTTGCGCCGGCGTCCCCGGATCGGATGGGGCATTTGGGAGTGATTCTGGTCCCCGGCTCCATGCCCGGCCGCCCGGTTTCGAGATTGTCAACGGATTGCTACCCCATCGGCGTCGTCCCATGGAGCGTTGATCGCGGCAATCGCGGTCCTCACTGCTTCGTAGGCCTCCCCGTCGGGAAGCGCTCGCGGAATTCGCCGCTGAGACACGACATGAGATGCAGCCCTTCGAAGCGACCCCGCCGGAAGATGTGATCGCGGAGCATCGTGTCGTGCTTGAATCCGGCGGCCTCGTGGAACGGGATCACCGCGGCATTGCTTTCAGTCACATGGGCGATCACCTTGTGGAGGCCGAGGTGATTGAAGCAGTAATCGAGCACCAGAACCTCGGCTTCCGTCGCGAGTCCCTGCCCCCGGTACTCCAGCTCGCCGATGAAGATCGGTCCGAACTCGCATCGGCGATTTCGCCAGTCGAGATCCACGATCCCGACCGTGCCGATGGGGATGAGATCGGCCGTCGGGCTCTTGCGGGCGTTGATGATCCAGAGCTTCCGTGCGCCACCTGATGTGAGGCCGGCCAGGAACGCTGCCTGCCGAGTGGTGCTCAGCGGCTCGTACTCGATGAATCCTTCGTACACCTGGGGTTGATTTCGCCAGCGCACGATCGCCGGGATGTGCTCCGGCTCGATCGCGCTGAGGACCACGCGCTCCGTCTCCATCATGGGGTCAGGATTCCACCGCGAACGCGCACACCGACTCGATCACCGCTTCGGTATCGATGGGATCCATGTTGGTGTAAAAGGGGAGACGGATCAACCGCTCACTGATCTCCTCGGTCACGGGGCAGCTCGAGACCGGCTGGATGCTCTGCCCGTACGGCGAGAGGTGCAATGGCTGGTAATGGAAAACGGCAAGGATGCCCTCGGCCCGCAGATGGGCGATGAGCGCATCCCGTGACTGCGCGGACGGCATCACCATATGGAAAAGATGGTAGGGCGTCTGACAGTGTTCCGGGACAAACGGGAGTGCCACATTGTTGAGACGCGACCACTCTGCGAGCCCTTCCGCGTACCGATTCCAGACAGTGCTGCGATGCTCCCACACCCACTCCCGATCCTCGAGTTGAGCGAGGAGCATGGCCGCCAGGAGGTCTGACGGAAGGTAGCTCGAACCAATGTCGACCCATGTGTATTTGTCGACGAGGCCGCGGAAGAAGTTGCGCCGGTTGGTTCCCTTCTCGCGAATGATCTCAGCTCTGTCCACGTAGCGGGGGTCGTTGATCACTATGGCGCCACCCTCGCCGCACGAGAAGTTCTTCGTCTCGTGAAAGCTCTGCGCAGCCATGACTCCGAAGGTGCCAAGCGCCTGACCGCGATAGGCGCCGAAAAGGCCGTGCGCGTTGTCCTCGACGACAGCGACGCCGTGGTTGTCCGCGATCTCGAGGATTGCACTCATCTCGCAGGCGACGCCTGCGTAATGCACGGGAACGATGGCTCGCGTTCTCGGAGTGATGAGCGCCTCCAACTGGGTCTCGTCAAGATTGAGCGTATCCCGGCGAATATCGATGAAGACCGGCGTTGCCCCGCGAAGCGCGAAGGCGTTCACCGTGGACGAGAAGGTGAACGACGGCACGATGAACTCGTCGCCCGGGCCGATGTCGAGCAGCAGCGCCATCAGTTCGAGCGCATGTGTCCCTGACGTGGTCAGCAGGATCGTCGCTTCGGCGAGCAGCCCGCTCAGCAACTCCTGGCATCGTCGTGTGAAATCACCGTCCCCGGAGATGTGCCCGCTGTGCAGGGCCTGAGCGACGTAATGGTCGACGAGTTGAGTGTGCGTGGGGCGATTGAATGGAATTCTGAGGGGTGTGGTGGTCACCATGGGATCCTTGATACCGGCACGTGTCGGGCAGAGCCTGTTGGAGAATAGATGATCGTGACCGCAGGCCCCGCGCCCTAGTCGACGGCGAAGCATAAGCTCTTTGGCCGTGGGACTTCACGCATCTCTGGCAAGGCCTCCATTACGGCTGTCGTTTCGCGGACTGGCGGCGGTCGTCACGCCGCTCGCGGCCGTTGAAGGCCTTGTCTATGTGCTCATCCTTCACGACTCCATCGTTTGGTGGCTTTCGTTCACGGTCTACCTGGCTCTCGGGGTCGTCCTCCCGGGGACGCTCGTCGCGCAGGCGTTTGTCCAATGGCGCGCCGACTGGCTCACGTGGGTCGGGCTCGGCTGGGCACTGGGGCACGTGCTCGAAGTTGTGTCGATTCAACTCGCCAAGACAGCCGGTGTTCCCCGGCTCTTTCTGCTGTGGATACCAATCGCCTACCTGCTTGTATGGAGAAAGTCGGTGTGGCAGGGTGAAGTCGCACCGCTGACGCACCCGAGACGGATCGCATTGCTGCTCGCGATCCTCTTGGCCTTCGCCACGACCACCTTCGTCGTCCTCAACCTGGTCGAACTGTCGCCTCAGCCGACGTACCAATCCGACGTCTGGTTTCATATCACCGAGGCAGCCGAGTTCCGCGATCACCTCGACACGGCCGATCCACGCATCTCCGGCCAGCCATATGCGTACCACACATTGGAGTACGGCCCCGCCGTCGGTGCCAACCTCGCCGTGCAGGTTCCGCTCGCGAACCTCATCACGCGGTATTCGGGACTGAGCATGGTGTGGCTGCTCGTCCTGCTCCTGTTCAACTCCGCGCGCACGATCCGCGGCCCAACCGCAGGGTTCCTCGCTGCTGCGTTGATCGTTGCGCCGCTCGACGTCTTCTCGTTGATCTCGAGCAAGCTGAGCTTCGGGAGCTCAATCATCTACAGCGGGCTCGATCTGAGCACAAGCACCCTGGCTGGGTTCTGGGCTCTTGCAGCTGTCTTCCTACCGCTCCGGTGGGCCCTTGCCGATGGACGAGTGCGGGATCTGTGGGTTGTCGCCCTCCTTGCCTACATGGCCGCAGGATCGAAGAGCGTGCCCGGCCTCCTGCTGCTCGTTGGCATCGCCGCAGTCATTGGAATAAGACTGTTGCGTTTTCGCGGGCTGCGGTCACGTCAGATCGTCTTGCTCGCCGTCTTCACCGCCGTCTTCTGTTTCACCTCATTGCCCGTGATTCTTCGCCCGACGGTCGCAGCATCCACGACAATCACGTTTGCAGCTGTCGCGCGGCTGAGCCCGTTTGCGGACCAGCTCCTGGGCTTTCCCTCCTGGCTGCGATTGGGTTTCTACCCGATTGGATTCTGCTTTGCCCTCTGGGTCGGTCTCGGATTTGGCGTCTGGAGGCTCGCGCGGTCCGGCGAGTTGGACCTTTGTTGGTTTCTCGCCGCCGCTCTCGTGTGCGCGTCCGTCGTCGTGGAGGCCACGTCGATCCCTGGATCGTCCGAACTGTTCTTCCTCTACATGGCAATGGTGCTGGCCGCGCCCGTCGCCGGAGTCGGTCTCTACGAATCGGCTCTCTTGGTGCGCCGGGAGTGGAACCGATGGGCGCCTGTGGCAGCGATCACCATCCTGATTCTTGCGATTGGTTTGAATCACAAGGTCGGTGGTGCCCCATCGTTGCCGTTCGATGACGGGTCTTCCTGGGCCTCGAAATTCTTTGTTCACGTCGACGAGGGCGTGGAAGCGTATCGTGCCCCCGGGCCCCCGTCACCGCCAACGCTGTCATGGTCCGACGGCGGCAGGGTCCTTCGCGTGACTCCTGACATCGTCGCGGGTCTCACATGGTTGAGCCGCGTTGCTGTCCCATCGACGGTGATTGCAACCAACGTGCCGGGAGCAGCGCTGTACGGGGCGCTCTGTGAGTGCCGCGAGTTCTACCAGACGGAGGACTACGCACCCGCGTATATCGCGGCCAAACTTTCCGGACAGACGATACAGGCCTTTGCGTCACGAGCACGCCTTATTGAGGCGTGGATCGACGGCGGCCCGGGAAGTATCGACGCTTTGCGAAGAGCAGGAGTCACATACCTCATCGTCGATCGCATCAACGGTTTCGTGGTGCCGCTCGGTGGCATGCCCAAGCCTGTGTTCATGAACAGCGGGATAGCCATCTACGCGATCTAGGTTTGACTGGGCTCCCGTCGCGGTCCAGGTGGCTGAGGGTCATCTGGCGTTGTCTCCGCGATCACATAGGGAGGCCGTTCCAGGAGGCGAAGATGCATGCGCGCAACATACTCACCCATGATGCCCAGGATCAGAAGTTGCACGCCGGAAAACACCGCGATGATGGACGCGAGAAAGGGGAATCCCGGAACGGCGTCCCCCTCCGCGAGGCTTCGCACCACCACGAAGATGAAGATGCCGGCACCGAAGATCGTGAAGAGGAATCCCACGAGGCTTGCGATACGCAACGGTCGCGTGGTGAAGCCGGTCATCATGTTGAGCGCGTGATGGATGAGCCTCCCAAAGGTGTAGCCTGATTCACCGGTCGCCCGCGGTTCCTGACGGACGTCAACGGCGGCGAAACGCGTCGTAGCCCAGGTAAGGAGCACATCAATTGAGATGTCTGGGCTTTGGTAACGTTCGAACGCGCCGCGCAGGTCCGTGCGGAAGACGCGAAACGCGCTGACGCTCCGTGCGGCCTTGGCGCCCATAGCCTCCTCGAGGGCGTACTTGGTAACCCTCGACGCGGCTGATCGCCAGAGGCCGTGCTGCTCCGACAGAGGTGTTCCATAGACGACGTCGACGTCCGGGGTGAGGCGCGCCAGGAGGTGAGTGATCTCCTCCGGCGGGTTCTGCAGATCGTCGTCGAGCGTGACGACGTACGAATAGCGAGCCTTCCGGATTCCCACGAGGAGTGCGTTGTGCTGGCCGAAATTACGCATGAGCCGGATGCCGTGGATCCGATCATCGTGGCGCGCCGCCTCCGCGATGACGGCCCAACTCCCGTCGGTGCTCCCGTCGTCGATGAGGATGATCTCGTGATTGGCGGCGAGACCTTCGAGAGCCTTGGTAAGGCGCGGAATGAGGAGTGGGAGGATCGTCTCGGACCTGTACACCGGGACAATCGCGGATATCCCATCGACGACGACGGAAGACTGGTCAGGGGGCGTGAGGACGCCGTGGGTCACGGCTCTCTGCGATCCTCCACCGGCTTGTCGGGCGCCGCGATCACGGCTCCCTTGCGCGCCACGACGACATCCTGATAAACGAAGGCCTTCACCTCGCGGCCGCTCCAGTCACCGAATCTGATCGGCGGAACGATGGCGAGATCATTACTCTCGTGAAGCGTGCTGATAACGTCGGGGGTGAAGCCAATCCCAAAGTTGGGGTTGCTCGGGTCTTCGAGGTAGATACCGGCTTCCTGGCTCACGTACCGGCGATCCGCGCGCCCGGCCGCCATTGCGTCAACCGCGTAGTCATCCATCACAAAGAAGGTGTTGACACACACGCCGCCAGGACGGAGGACACGCGACGTTTCAGCGAGGTAGTGGCTGACGATGGCTCGGCCTAGGTGCGTATACACCGACATCGAGAACGCGAGATCGAAGCATGCGTCCGCGTACGGGAACACGAAGTCCTCGCCGCGAATCGGAGCCACTCCCTTGACATTGACATATCCCACGGGGGCGTATGCGAACGAGAAGTTTGTGAAGGGGCGGTATGCGCGCCGGCACCAGCCGATCGCACGAGGGTCAACGTCGAACCCTCGGTACGTGCCATCCGCTGAGAGAAACGTCGTCAAAGCCCGCGCGATGCGTCCGATTCCTGACCCGATGTCGAGCACGTGTGCCGACGGCTGCAGATCCGCATACGATTTGAGCATGCTCGCAACGCGGTCCCCCGAGGTGACGAATTCGCGTGCATACGCCCCGCGACGCGGTGTGAACCCGATGTTGGGGTTGATCTGGCGCGGCGGAACAAGTGCCGGAAGCGCGCCTTGACCGCGATCGAACATGTCGTATGTGGTGTGCAGGACATGACGCAATGTGCGGCCGGCTGCGCGTTTGACGCGTCTCTCCATGAAGCTAGCCTACCGCAAGGATAATCGCGTCGGCGTTGGCGTAGGCGACGCGCCCGAGCTGCAGCACTGCGGGGTCAAACGGGCCGAGGAGTTGATCGACGAAGAGAAACCGCACCGAGTACTGCTGCGTCATGATGCGTAACGCGCTGGGGTCCGCATGGTTGAAAACAGCATCATTCAATGCTTGCCTGCGCGTGAACGTCGCTGCGGTGGGAGTCGCGATCCCGGGCGTGATGCCGTACCGGATGGGATCGTACGCCTCGATGAGGACTTGACGTTCGGAGAAGGCTGTGTAGTAGAAGTACTTTCCGTTTTCTCTGGCGAGGTCGAGCCAGTGGTTGTTGACGGCAAACACAGTGTCGATGGACGTGTGGTCACGCAGCCAGGACAGCGCCGTCACGAGACCCGCGGCGAGGACCGGCGGTCCGGGGGTGATGGGCTCGCCGGCGAGCACGCGTCGCACAGTTGGATACACAAAATGCGGCTGGCTGAGTGTCGCAGCGGCGAGCAGCGGGACGAGGCCCAGGGCGACTGCGCCTGACGCCGACCGGCGGCCAACCCGCAGCACTGCTGCCGATACCACCACGAATGTCACAACCGCGGCCGCAATGACGACGTACAGGATCATCGTGCGCTCCGGCGTCAAGGCCCACCGCGAGGTGAGCTTGGCGAGACCGAGGCACGCCACCAGCGACACAACGAAGGTCGCGACAGTGCCACGGCGCGTGAACGGCAGTGCGTGACCGGCATCCAGCCAGGCCAGCCGCAGGCCGGCAGCTGCGACGATGGCGCCTGCGCTGTACGCCATCTCCTCGAAATACCCCTCGCTGTACGAAATCTGATGCACGAGGGCGGCGATGAGGATGCCTGCTGCGAGGATGCAGAGCAGCAGCGCGTATGACGGTATCTCGTGGCGGTGCCGGCGTCGGAGCAGGTAGGGCATCCCGCACAGGGGCAGAAGCAACGCTGCGAGAGCCACGAGATATGCGAACGGCAAGAGGATGTCTCGCAAGAGAGCGTGGTGGATCGAGTTCGCCACGACCACAGGAGGCGTACCACTGAGCCAGGTGAGGAGCGTGAGCGTCGTATCCGGTGCGCTGCCGGCGTAGACCACCTTGTATGTGGCCGCAAACAGCACGATTGCGAGACCGGTCGTCACGACCGCGGCCGCCGGCACCGCGCGACGCGAGAGGACGTAGAGCACGACGTACATCCCCGTGCCGAGGATGATGTCCGGCAGGACGGTCGCCTTTGCGCCCGACGCGCCGATCATGAGCAGTGCGATCAGTGCCCACGAGCGCATGTCGGTGGGGGACCGCCACGTCGCCGCGCGGAGTTGCTCCGTGATCAGATAGATCAGGGCGAGGAGGAACATCAGCCCGAACGGGAACGTCCAGCTGTCCCACAGGTGAACAAGGACATTGTCGCGGTACGGCGTCTGATTCGCCGCTGCTATGAAGTCAAAGGGTCCGAGGAGGAAGACGATCACGATCGCGATCGCTCCCGTCCACGCTGCGCGGCTCACGAGACGGCCGACAGCGAGCAATTGACAGGCGACAACGATGACAGTCGGCACATAGTCGAGCCGCAGCGAGATGACGGGGATCGACACTCCCGTCACCTGGTTCGCGGCCGCCATATGGAAGAAGACGAACCACTCATAGGGCAGCACGACCCCGGCGAGGCCGGGGCTTGTCGGCGGCCAGTGGTATCGGACCTGCGTGATCAGCCCGATGAAGTACGGGAAGTCCGGGTACTCGAGCGACACCGTCGACGTGGGCAACGGAGCCTGTGGGAGCAGCATTATCGTGAGGTAGACGAGCCCCAGGGACAGCGCTGCCGCCACCGTCCACATCAGTGTGCGAGACATGCCGCCGGCGTCCGGATCCTGGTCGGCGTTACGCGGCCGTCGGGCGATCACAAAGGCCGATGGAACGATCACCACGATTGGGTAGAGGAGGAAAAGTCCTCTCAGCCCGAGCGCGGCCGTAGCAGTGAAGGCCAGGATCTCGAGCGTCTGCCCCAGCGGCCAGCCAAGCGCGACGCTGACAAGAAAGTGCGAACGTCGTCCGCGAACGGCCCAGAGGAGCAACGTTCCCGGCACCGCCACGAACGCCGCGTCGTACGCGAGGAACTTGACGATGTCAAGAAGGGCGACCCCGGTGACGAGCCACCCGACTACCGCCACGGCGATGACGACTCCCGAAGGTCCGAGCGCGCGACGGAGCATCCGGGGGAGTATCGCCTGTTCAGGCAGAAACCGCACCCGCGGGTCGGGTCCCGGCCGGAGCGACAGTAGAGGTCCCGTCGAGAATGCCCGTCACGACTCGATCCGTCGCGGGATCCAACCCGGGATCGAGGTCGCTTGCTTGATCAGCTCGGATTCGTGGACTGCTCCGGCCGTCCTCCGTAACAGCGGCAAGGACGTTGTGAAACCTGAAGAACAGGAGCACCGAATACCGTCGGGCGAGCTCACGGATCCGGTCGCGTTCCTTCGCGGACGGGGGGTTGCTGAGGAGGCGATCTGCCTCGGCCCAGTAGGAGTCAGCGGTGTTCGGGTCGAACGTGAATCCGCGGCCGCGATAGTGCGTGTCAGCCGCCACGAGGACGGGGACACCCCGTGCGGCCAGCTCGAGCCCGACGGTCGACGAATACACGAAAGCCAGACTGGCTTCGTCCATGAAGACGTACGAACTGGTGGGATCGTCGGCCTGGATCACCCGGACATTCGGCGGGAGTGTCGGGACGTGGCGAGCGATGTGATCGACCATGCGCTCGCGCGTCGGGTGATTGCGCAACTTGATCTCGGCGGGATGGATCCGGATCAGCAGATCGATCTCCGGGTGCCGGCGCGCCCACGCAATCCCCTGTAACACCCATTCGCCCATCCCCGCGAAGGCGATCTCACGTTCGAGGACCGCGCTGTCCCACATGATGTTGCAGAACATCACGACGAGCCGCCGCCCGGCGTCGAGGCGGAGCTCTCGATGAATCCGTTCGACATCCTCGACACGCACGCTCCAGAAGTTGTTCGGCACGCCGACGCCATGACGGCGCTGACCGAGATACCTGTCGATCGCCTCCGACTCGTCCTGCGTGAGCGGCGTGTCGCGCACCTCCTCCCAAGTACCGGCCGGCACTTTGAGGTGGGCTGCGGTGGTTCCCGTGGTCATCACGATGCTGTCGTGAATGAAGCCTTTCTCATACGTACCAAAGGGAATCCCGCGCTCTCCCGCAACCGCCATCATGATCTGCTCGGCAAAAAACGTTCCGTTGAGCATGAACACCCGGTCGGGATTGGTGCGCTCGAGCATCCTCCGCAGCCCACGCGCGACGACGCTCCCGCTGATGAGAAAGGAGCGATACGTGTCGATCACCTCGGGTGTGTCGGGGAGGGTCCCTCGGGACAGGAACCATGCAACGGAGATACGCACAAGACGTCCGAGCGGCAACCCCTGATCGACGTAGGTTTCACAATCGCGGACACTCGCGAGCCGCCCCACACGGCGCCGTGCGATCTTCACGCTGAGGTCGACGTCGAGGACGTCGTGGAGCGCGACACCCTCGAAGCCCGCAGCCCGGATGGCGCCGGCGACGTACTCGCGGCATGAGTGGCACGGCATCGGTGGCGCCGCGTCCACAGGCATGACCTCACAGATGGGCAGGCGACCTCCGCAGTACGCGAAGATCGGGGCCCCCCCTCGCCGGAGGACCGCATGCGCGAGAACCGTCTCGGTGATGACGTGCGTCGACCATCCTCGCCAGCTCATGAACAGGACACGCTCTGCGTTGGGAGCGGGCGCCGCAGCCGTGAGGGCGATGCGGTGGAGCGCTCTCCATTCGGGAGGATCAAACGGCCTCGGCAGGCGGAGCAGCGCGGCTGTCTCCCGGCTCACGCCCCAGCCTTCGCGCATGCGGCGCTTCCATCGTGGGTGCCGCCAGGCCCAATCGAGCACCTGGCCCCGGATTCCAGGTCGCGCCGCCGCGTCGTCTCCACCGGTCGTACCCACCTGAGGCAACCTATCATCTGAATGCATGCCAGGTCCCTGCGCCATCCGCACGCCCGTGTGTGCCGCGGCGGAAGATGCCGGCTCGTGAGCGCTCGGGTCTACGGCAACCCTGAGTTCCGGATCGGCGCGCGCCCGGTCGGCCCTGGGCACCCCTGCTACGTCATCGCCGAAGCCGGCGCCAACCACAACCGCGACCTGACGACCGCTCTGCGTCTCATCGAGGTCGCCGCGGAGGCGGGAGCGGATGCGGTCAAGTTTCAGACGTACACGGCGGAAGGCCTCTACTCGCGGCGTACCCCCGACATCAAGTACCTGAAGGAGAAGGGGCTTGTCTCCGATCAGGAGTCGGTATGGGAGCTCATCAAGCGTGTTGAGATTCCGTGGGAGTGGCACGCGGACCTCGCCAGGCACGCGGCAGCGAACGGCATCGCCTTCTTCTCGACGCCATTCGAGGAGGCGGCGGTCGACGTGCTCGAGGAAGTCGGGGTCCCGGCGTACAAGATTGCGTCGTACGAGGTGAATCACCTGCCGCTCATCGAGCGGGTCGCGCGCACCGGCAAGCCGGTGCTCATCTCGACCGGCATGGCATCGCTCGGGGACATCGAGCGCGCCCTGGACACTGCGGCGGCGGCGGGTGCGCGTGACCTGCTGGTCATGCACTGCGCGGTCAACTACCCGCCGCGGTTCGCGGATCTCAACCTCCGGGCGATCACCACGTTGCGCAGCGCGTTCGAGATTCCGATCGGATGGTCCGACCACACCGCAGGGCACACGGCCGATGTCGTGGCGGTGACGCTTGGCGCGTGCGCGGTCGAGAAACACTTCACCCTCAGTCGCAACCAGACGGGTCCGGATCATCCCTTTGCGCTGGAACCGGTGGAGCTCGCAGCCATGGTCGGCGCGATCCGCGAAGCGGAGGATGCACTCGGGTCGGGTGTGAAGCGGGTCACCGATGCAGAGGCCGACCTGTTCCGGCTCGGAAGGCGGAGCATCGTTGCGGCCCGGGACGTCCCCGCCGGAGGCGAGCTCACCCGCGCGGACCTGGCGGTCAAGCGGCCTGGCTTTGGTATCCCGGTGGACGCGCTCGACCAGGTGGTGGGGCGGCACGTGCTCCAGGATGTGGTGGCTGACCAGGTTCTCCAATGGGACGATCTGGTCCGTTGACGACCGGCGGGCAGCGGGCGCCGGTCATCACGTTGCGGACGGTGCGGGACGGGGACTTGGCGTTGCTGCTGGAATGGCGGAATGATCCCGCGGCAGTGCAGTTCAGCGTCAGCAGCCTGCCTGTCACCGCCGCTGAGCATGAGCAGTGGTTTACGCGGATCCGCGCTGATCAGTCACGGACGATCCTCTGGATCGTCGAGGAGAACGGAACGCCCGTCGGTCAAGTTCGTGTGGACATTGTCGACGGCATCGGCACGGTGTCGATCGCGATAGGCGCCGAGCATCGCGGCCGAAGGATCGGACCGAGAGCTCTGCTGGAGATGGTGGCTGCGGTCGCCGCGGACGGCAGGATCCGGCAGCTGAGAGCGCTGGCGCATCCGGACAACTCCCGTTCACTGCGCGCCTTCGAGGGGGCGGGATTCCGTCGCGCGAACGACGCCGAGAACGGCTTTGTGGTGCTGGAGCGTTCCGTCGGCACCTAGTCCCTGCCGCGACTGTCTGGGTGTCAGTCGGCGGACTCGATAACGCCGGCCGCGGCGAGGCGCTCGAGATGCCCCACGACAATGTCGGTCCCGACGCCGATGCGCTGCGCGAGCATCATCACGTCGTGGTCTCCATCACAGTACGCGAGCACATTCATCATCGTCCGTGTCTCCAGGGCGCTGCCTTTGTAGCTTGTGGTCGGATAGAGACCGCGAGGCCCAAGCTGGGGTTCGCCAACGTGCACAGCGCGCCAGCGACGGTTGACCTCGATCAGCTCGATGCAGCGTTTGAGCACGTCGAGTTCCCCTTGAAGACCCGCCGGTGTGACGATGTCGAGCCCGTCCAGGCTTGTGTGATATTCGGGAAACGTGCCGTACTTGGACCGCATCACCGAACAGACCGGTAGATCCGCGCCGGGCGAGCACCACTGCCGTTCGTCGCTCCCACGGTCGAGGAATGTGTACTCGATCCAACCCGGCGTCGAGCTCTCGAGCACGCAGCGCGAGACCCGATCCGCAAGGGTTCCGCCCAGCCGCGACGGAACGTAGGAATATGCACGCTCGTCGCCGATGCACGTCACCACCCATCCAGCGCGAACACGCTCGCGCAGATGATCGAGGTGACGTGAGAGATACACGATGGCGCCGATGGTCTCCGGGGCGAACACCAGCCGGTATGTGTATCGCCGGTGCGGTAATGAGGCCAGCCAGCGTCCGAGCGCAACGGTGACGACCGGCCCGGACAGCTCGTTGTTGGCCATCGACGGATGGCACATGTACGTGGAAAGCAGCACTTCGTCGTCGGTGTCGCCGGGGATGACAACATCGGCATAGGTCAGCGAGCCCGCCGCCAGCGTGGAGTCGATACGGACCCGAAAAGGGCCTGGCCCAAGTCGCTCGCGATGGGTCTGGGTCAGGCAGAATCCCCAGGTCCGCTTGTAATACGAGGTCACGTACGGGATCGCATCCGGTTGATCCTCGAGTGAATGGAGGTGCGGCTCCAACTCCTCACGATCCATGACCTTGTCCACGGGCTCGGAGTAGCCGACGACGTGAAGGTTCGACTCGCCAAAGTCAATCAGCCGGCGGCCGTCGAGGTCGGCGACGTAGGCGTCTCGAATGTTCCACTCGTCTGGCACGGTCCAGTCGAGAGCGCGCGTGCCGCTGGGAACCTCATGGATCTGCAGCGAAGGCAGCAACCCCTTGAGGTACTCAAGCGTGGTTCGAACACCATCGCCCGTGAGGCTTCGACAGATGGGGAAAAGGTTCGTCGCCCATCCGTGCAGATCGAACCCCGTGTCCGCGGGGGTCGCGCCTGTTGTCACCAACGGACTAGCCGGCATGTTCGATGCTGTACAGAAGGCCTTCCGCCTTGCCGCTGTTGATGACGCTTTCCACTGACGCAAAGAGCGGATCCGCGTCGATGACTTCGGAGTCCCGTTCCCTCACCGGGCCGATCTCCGCTGTAGAGCGATTGCTCCCACAGCAGTTCCCCCATCGGGTCGACATCAGTCCGCACACCGTGATCGAGATCTCGAACGAAGAGGCCGTACTCGCGCTGCGACGTGGCGCCCGACGCGTCGGTGTAAGCACCGGCGAAGGTCTTGTGGTAGCGATACGGAACATCTTTCATCTCTTCGACGTGGTGATAGAACGTCATGCTGTGCTGGTCGGGAAGATCCAGGATCGCGATGCGGCCACCAAGGGCGCGGAGCTTCGCGAAGGGCGAGTTGGCACCGTACCCGCTGAAGTTGTCGACGCCCGCGAACTCTCCTGCCAGGGCGCCGATGGCGGCAAACGAGTAGATGGGATGCCCGGTGCGGACCACGCCATCCAGTTGCCGCGCAGTCTCGGTCAACACGCCCATCTGGCTCGGCGTGGTGCGTATGTCGAAGGGGACACCTTCGGTGAACTCGAAATTGAACAGCGGGAACAGCAAGGTGCCCGCGTCTCCGACTGCTTTTTGAAAGCTCGACAGGATGTCACCGGCCGCCGCCGGAGCACCGCCCTGCACGCATCGACGCACGGTGCGCCGCAGGCTGCTGTGAATAAGCACGAGGTCTCGCTCTCGAATCCCCGCGCTGCGCCAGTCATCGGCGAGCGAGTTCACAATCGCAGCATCCATTTCGTCTCCTCGTTTGTCTGTATCTCATCCGTCCTTATCTGCCTGGACCGGATGCACCAGGCCGCAGCGCTGCGGTTGCCATACCGCGACCCTGGCGCGCCTGGTTCCGACGGCGGGCAACGCGCCGCTGCTGGCCGGTGATCGCCGCCGCGGGAGCCGCGACCGTCCAGACGGCTTCGGCCATCACCGATCGAGCGAGCAGCTTCGCGGCATATCGCTTCCGGCCGACGTCGAGGTCGCGACGCGCGGCGCCGGCGGGCCACGCCGCAGCCACCGCTTCCAGGCGTGCAACAACGCGCTCGGTGGCATGGCCGTCGATGTGTCCGAGAGCCTCTTCGTACCACGCGGCACAGGCCGGCCCGGGCGCCGGCCGCGCATCGTGCAGGAGCTCGGCGAGGTGCTCGGCCGATGAGGCCTGACGCAGACATCCGTCCGGCGCCTCCTCGAACGGGATGAGACGCTCTCGAAACCGCTCATATTCCTCACCCCAGGCCGCATACACGACAGGCTTCCGAGCGGCGACCGCCTCGTACAGTGCCGTCGTCTGAAAACCGACGACAGCGTCGGACGTGACGATCAGGCTGCGCGTATCAGCATCGGTCGCCGCGACCGAAAAGCCTCGGCGCCAGGCGGATCCCGCTTTGCGCGCCAGTCGTGCTGCTTCAACGCGCCGATCCTGTTGCGGGTGACACTTCACCATCACCTCACAGGCACCCGAGCGTGCAGCGGCAAGGAGCACCGCCTCAGTGTCATCACGGAGCTGCCTCCAGGCGGACGGCTGTGATCCACGAGCCGCGGTCGGCACGTAGGCATCGAGGGCATAGGAAAGCAAGAGCACGCGCGGACGGCTGCTGGGTGGCCGCGAACGCTGCTTGGCGTACATGTCAAAGCGCGGCTGGCCCGTCACCTGAATCAGGCTGCGGTCAGCGCCGGCTCGGAGCCAGAACTCCATGTGGCGCTCGCTGCACACCGTCATGAAATCGGAGATGAACGGTGCAGCTGCGCGCATATCGGCACTATGGTCCTGCATCGTGCCCACCGAAACCGTCGTCTCTTTCTGGACGACAACCACTGGAATGCCGTGCGCGTGCGCGGCGTCCGGAAGGCTGCGAACGTAGAAGAGCGTGTCGGATGGCAGGACGATGATGTCGAAAGCCTGCTCCAGGTACATTCGGCGGACCTCGCCACACAGCCATTCGGCGTAGTGACGGCGTCGCGCCTCGAGGTCCGGGCGACTGTACGTGTCGAGGCCGATCGCCACAGCGCTCCCAAGCGCCCGCATGGCCGGTCCGCGCAGACGCTGGTACGCGATGCGGCGAACATTCAACCGAGAATGCGCCTCCAGCGCGCGAAGGTCCTGGTCGAAGAAGTGATCGAGGGCAAGGACCTGAAGGCGCTCCATCATGGCACTCGGCGTACGGGGCGGAGAAATCCCAGGAGCGATCCACGCTCCTCGGCGTTCATGGCAAACCGGACGACCCCGGCAGCGTAGACCACACCCGCCGGGACACAGCACGCGGCGATCGTGATCAACTGCATCGGCTGGAGGATCTGCGCGGTGATGGCCAGAACCGCTGCAAAGACGGCAGCCCAGAACGCCATCGGCAAGACCGCATCCGTGAGGAATTCACGGACCCCCATTGACAGAAGGACCAGGGCCAGGCGGATGTAGAGCGGGGCTGTGATGCCGTACCCGACAAGCGTGCCGATGATGACTCCGGAGATCCCGAGCGGCCGGACGAGGGCTACCGAGATCACGAGGTTGATCACCATCGCACTGGTCGAGTAGAGCGCGATCGTGCGCATGCGACCGAGGCCGATCGGGATCGTGTGCGCAATGGTGGCTGAGCTGATCACCAGTTGATAAACGAGGAAGAGCTGCGTTGGCCCGCTCATGTCCGCATATTGTTTGCCGACCCACGCGACGATCAGCGGGCGGGCCAGGATCATCGCCGCGATTGTGGCAGGGAACGACAATGCCAGCGTATAGCGTGTGCCGCGAATCAACAGTGCGCGCAGGCGCACGGTCGACTTCATCGCCGAAAGATTTGCGGCTGCCGGCACCACTGCCTGCGTCGTGAAGGAGAGCGGGTACGAGGCGGCGCTCTGAAGGCGGTTCGCGATGTCGTATCCGGTGAGCACGGAGACCGGGGCGGCCGCCGCGAGGATGACCTTGTCCATCTGGGCCCAGATGACGCCACTGACGGCTGCGACGAAGGCCCAGACACTGAACCCGGCGAGCGGCTTCAGTCCGACCCGGTTGATCAAGTGGGGCGAGATGCGCAGATCCGGACACGAGAACCGTGCCATCACCGCGTACCCGAGCGCGGTGAAGAGGCTGCTGGCGACCGTGACGACGCCGAACCCGACGACGCCATGTCCGGTGCTGAGCACCACGACGACAGCGCCCGCGTAGAGCAGCTGCCGGGACATGTCGATGGTCTTGATCCTTCCGTATCGCTGCAGGCCTTGGAGCAAACCGGTGAAGGCGAGCGCGGGAAGGCTGAACACCGCCTCGGCGGCGAAGAGCACGAAGAGCAGTCCCAACGCCGTTCGCAGGGATTCCGTCGGCACGTGAAAGAGGTGCGCTGCTGCGACCGCAAGTGCCAGGAGGACGAGTGCGGCCGCGACGCCGGTCACGAGAAGAATGGCGAACGCCGAGCTCACGATCTCGCTCATCCGGTGACGATCCCCACGCCCGTCGGCATCGGCGATGAACCTGCTCACACCTGCCTGCAGCCCCAGGTCAGAGATGCTCAGGTACCCGGCGGAGACGGAGAAGCTGAGGGCGAGGACAAAGACGCCGTACGCGTCCATGCCGAGGTTCCGGATGGCATAGGCGACGACGAAGAAGTTGATGAGGAGCGACAGCACCCCGACCACGCCACTGATCAGGGTGTTGCGGAAGACTCGACGGCCGTGCGCTATCGCGGGTGGTGTGTCGACGGTCGTCATACTCCGAGCTGCATCATTCCGCGTCGCGCTTGTGCGCGGCCGCCGCGCGCTGAGCGTGATATCGCTCGTTTCGCAGCGGGAGTCGGCTCTGGTCATGGAAGGAGGGACTAGACTCGAAGGCCGCCACCACAGCGGCCAGATTCGGCGGCGGCGCGGACGGGAGCATCGAGAGGAGCGCCTCGACGCGCACGAGGTCCTCGGGGACATCGACGGTCAGACGGATCCACGAGAGATCGCGATCGGAGGTGAGCCGAGCGACCCGAAAGAGGTCGGGTCTCTCGCGAGTGAGCGCCGTCACATGTTCACGCAGGTAGGCCGCGGTTGCCATCTCGTCGAGACGGTGCAGGCACTCGAGCGTGAAGGCCTCGCAGTCGTAGCCCTCCGGATAGGTCGGCGGCTCGACGTTGCTCGCGTAGTCGGCCCGGTGCTCGTCGCGCGCGCGGATGACAGCATCGACGACGTCCGGGTCGGTCAGCGGGCAGTCGGCGGTGATACGCACGATGATGTCCGCGCCGTGCTCGTGCGCCGCCTGTACGTAGCGAGTCAGCACATCGTCCTCGGGTCCGCGAGTTAGCCCTGCGCCCGACGCCCGCGCAAGGGCGGCCACGGGATCATCGATGGCGCCCACAGTCGTCGCAACCACCACCCGATCGACGAGCGTCGCTCGGGAGACCCGCTCGATGATGTGGGTCAGCATCGGCCGTCCCTGGAGCGGTGCGAGCACCTTGCGAGGGAACCGAGTCGATCCACAGCGCGCCTGGATCACTGCGACAGTGGTCATCACGCCGCCCTCGCGGCTACCACGTGACGGACGGCGTCGGCGACTCGCGCTGCGCCTTGTCCGTCGACGAGGTCGCGGCCACGCTCGGCCATCTCCGACCGTCTCGCCGGGTCGTCGAGCAGCGCGAGGCACGCATCCGCGAGATTCGCCGCGTCGGCGACCACGGCACAGCCGGCGTCGGCGAGTGCAGCCGCCTGCGCGTTCTGATTGCTCGCCGTTGCCGTGATCACCGCAGGGCAGCCGGCGCACGCAGCCTGCACCGCCGTTGTTCCCGCAGCGCCGACGTACACGGTCGCGGCCGCGAGCCCGTCTGCGAGGTCCGACGGTGCCACGACAACGTGTTCTCGCGGCTGGGCGTCGCCGGCCTGGTCGATCAGTTCCGGACCGACAACTCGCGTCACCTCGACGGTGGCATCGCGATCCAGGAGCGCATACGTCAGCCGGCGTCCGATTCCGCCGGCGTCGGTGGCGCCGGTCGACACCAGCACAGAACGGACATCGCGTCCGCGCTGCAGCGCCAGCTCGCGTGCGTGCACGACCGAGGCCCGGATGAGCGCGTACGCGGCGCCCCCGAGGAAACTGCTCGCTCCTGCGGGTCGCAATAACTCGCCGCCGGGTGAGGGATTGACGGCCAGGTCGCAATCGGCCGGGAGGCCGAGGTCATCCACGACTGTCAGCGGCGCGCGATCACGCAGGCGGCGTTGCAACCCGACGTCGAACACGTATCCGTCGATCACGACGACCTCGAACGGCGGCGAGTTGTCGACCGCTGTCATGACGCGCGCAGGTGTGTCGCCCTCACGTTCGATCGACGTGTGCCCGCGTTCGCCGACACGCCGTCGCAGCTCCGCGTCACCGTCCGGGATCAGCATCGCAACCTCGACGTCGCGGTGGAGCTGATCGGCAAGAGCCAGCATCCGCTCGAGGTGCCCGAGTCCAACGCCGCGGCCGCAGTCGGCGGCGAGCAACGCCCGCGGGGTCACGAGATGACCGCGCCCGCTGCTGCCCATGCGTGGATCCGCTGCAAGGCGAGCACGACATCGTCCTGGTCGGTGACCGTCATCGTCGGATAGAGCGGCAGCGTCACCAGCCGATCGGAGAGCTCCTCGGCGCGCGGCGCGATGCCCGGTACGCAGCCGCGTTCGCGGTAGAGGGCGAGGAGATGCACTGCCGGGTAATGCAGCGTCGCCTCGATTCCCTCCGCGCGCAACGCATCGATGAGCGAGTCACGCGAACAGCCGAAGGCATCGGGGTCGACCTCGATCGGATACAGGTGCCATGCGCTGCGACGTCCGAGCGGCCGGGGTGGGAGGCCGACGCCCGGTATGCCCGCGAGGACAGCGTCGTAGCGGTCGGCGATCTCGCTGCGCTCGGCGACGACGTTGTCGAGCCGGCGGAGCTGGGAGAGTCCGAGCGCAGCCTGCATCGCAGTCAGGCGGTGGTTGTCGCCCAGCATGGTGACGTCGTACTTCCAAAGCGCGCCGGTGCGCTCGTCAGCGGTGCTCGTCATCCCATGGTTGCGCAGCTTGCGAATGCGGTCGGCGAGGCCGGCGTCCGGCGTGAGGCACGCACCCCCTTCGCCGGTGGTGATCTGCTTCACCGGGTGGAAGCTGAGCGTCGTGATATCCGCGAGCGATCCGACCGGACGGCCGTTGAGCGATCCGCCCAGCGAGTGCGCGCTGTCGGCGATCACCGGAAGTGGCCGGGGCAGGGCGGCTTTCAACGCCGGGATGTCCGACGGGAGTCCCGAGTAGTCGACGGCGATGACCGCCTTGGTGCGGGGCGTCACCGCGCGTGCGACCGATACGGGATCGAGGCAGCGGTCATCGCCGACATCCGCGAACACCGGCGTTGCCCCGATCCGAAGCACGGCGTTCGCGGTGGCAACGAACGTCAACGGCGTCGTGATGACCTCATCGCCGGGTCCGATACCGAGTGCGAGCACTGCGAGGTCGAGCGCCACGCTGCCGTTGGCGACCGCGATGGCGTGGTCCACCTTGCAGCGCGCCGCCAGGGCATGCTCGAAATCGGCGATCGCGGCGCCACCGGTGAGCGTTCCCGAGCGCATCGCGTTGACGACAGTCGCGATGTCGGCTTCATCGATCTGGTGGCGGCCGTAAGGGAGGGGCTGGACTCGAATCGGCACGCCGCCGGCGATGGCCGGCGGGCTCGTGACACTCATCCGACTGGCGCCGGCACCGCCGTGGTCGCGTGCGGCACCGTCGCGAGCAGCGCGCGGAGCTCTGGGATGTCGAGCCACTGCGTGTTGCGGTCGCTGCTGTAGACGAAGTCCTCCGCAACGGGCGTGCTGTCGGCTGCATCGACCGGGCTCCAGAACGAGTGTTCCGGCTCCACGACGTAGCACCACCCTTTATCGACCGTGTGGCGCGCTTCCTCGGCGGTGATCAAGGACTCGTGCAGCTTTTCGCCGGGTCTGATCCCCGTGTACCGGATCGGAATTCCCGGCGCGATCGCCTCGGCGAGGTCAAGGACCTTCGTGCTCGGGATCTTGGGCACGAACACCTCACCGCCGGACATGGCGACGAAGCAGTCGGCAACGAATTGGACGGCCTGGTCGAGCGTGATCCAGAAGCGGGTCATGCGCTCGTCGGTCACCGTGAGCTCGCCGGCACCCGAGCTTGCCTGGTCGCGGAACAGCGGCACCACGCTGCCGCGGGACCCGACCACGTTGCCGTAGCGAACGCAGCAGAGACGCGTCGCGTGCTTGCCGGCGTAGACGTTGGCCTGGACGAAGAGCTTCTCGGCGCAGAGCTTCGTGGCGCCGTAGAGATTCGCGGGGCTCACCGCCTTGTCGGTGCTCAGTGCCATGGCGCGAGGCACGCCGGCGTCGAGGCAGGCTTCGGCGACGTTCTGGGTGCCCAGGACGTTGGTCTTGATCGCCTCGAACGGGTTGTATTCACAGACGGGGACGTGCTTCAGCGCGGCAGCGTGGATGACGACATCGGCGCCCTCGATGGCACGTCGCACGCGGTCGCGATCACGGACATCGCCGATGAAGAAGCGGAGCCGTGGGTCGTCGAACTTGCGCTCCATCTCGGTCTGCTTGAGCTCGTCGCGGCTGAAGATGCGGATGGCCGCGGGATCCCACTTCGCGAGCGCGGTGCGCGTGAAATGCTGGCCGAATGAGCCCGTGCCTCCGGTCAGCAGGATGGTCCGGCCCTCGAAATAGTTCACAGTCGATCCTCGTTCAGCGCCCGCATGGCTGCTGGGTAGCCTAAGGGACGCCAGCCGCAATGCGCAGAACGGCGATCCGGCTCCGTCCACTAGCCTTGCATCCGGGAGACCAGATCCGCCGCGCCGTTCGTCGCAGCCCAAGCCAGGAGGCACCGATGGAACTCGCCCTGCACTTCATGAATTTCACGCTTCCGGGTGGCAGCAAGGCCCTCGGACCGACGCTGGCGGCAACCGCCCAGGCGGCCGAGGAAAGCGGCTGCTCGACCCTCACGATGATGGATCACTGGTTCCAGATGGAGGGGTTTGCAACCGCCCAGGATCCGATGATGGAGGGGTACACCTCGCTCGGCTTCGTCGCCGGGAAGACCGAGCGCATCACCCTCTCGCTGATGGTCACCGGGGTCACCTACCGGCACCCGGGACTGCTCGCAAAGATCGTGACCACGCTCGACGTCGTCTCCGGCGGGCGCGCCATGCTCGGGATCGGGGCAGCCTGGTATGAGCGGGAGCATCTGGCCCTTGGTGTGCCGTTCCCACCCATCGCCGAGCGCTTCGAACGCCTCGAGGAGACGATCCAGATCTGCAACCAGATGTGGAGCGACAACGACGGTCCCTACGACGGCAAGCACTATCACCTGGCGGAAACCCTGTGTCATCCCCAGCCGGTGCAGCAGCCGCGTCCGCCGATCCTCATCGGCGGCGGCGGCGAGCGCAAGACCTTGAAGCTCGTGGCTCGATATGCCGACGCGTGCAACCTCTTCGCGCTCGGACCGCAGGAGGTGCAGCGCAAGCTCGACATCCTCGCCAAGCACTGCGAGGACGAGGGCCGCGACATGGACACGATCAAGAAGACCATCCAGGGCGCGGCCGACCCCATCAAGGACCCGGACGGTTTCCTGCGCGAGATGGAGGAGTACGCCAAGCTCGGGATCGCGATGGTCGGCGTCCGGAACCAGTCGCCCGACCCGGTGGCGATGGCCCGGAAGCTGGGCGAGATCGCCCCGCGCCTCGCCCAGATCGGACCGAACTGATCCCCGGGTCTCAAACGACCCGGCGGGACAGATCCCTACAGGACCTCGATGAGACAGCGGAGACCGGGTGTCCGGGCCAGGCGCGCGTCGGACGTGACCAACGGCATTCCCAACGCCTCCGCGACTGCGACGTACGCGCCGTCGTATACGGACATGTTGGCTCGCAACTCCCAGATCCGGGGGAGCAAGTCCAGGTGAGGGTGCAAGGAGAGGGGCAGCGCGGACAGTCTGCCCAGCGCGGACCGGGCAACGCGTTCGCTCATCTGGCCGGCGAGAGCCAGGCGGCGAAACACCGAACTGCACTCGAGGGGAAGCAATTCAGGCGCATGCAGCACCGGCTCGCGAGAGAGCCGGGTGACCCACGCCGCTTCGCTGCCGAGCAGGGCTCCGACCACGACTGAGGCGTCGACGACGATCAATGAGCTTCACGATCCACGCGGATCGCGGCGAGGATTTGATCCCGATCAATCGCCGTCCGACGCGGGCTGTGTGCGAGGACCTCGGCGACGGTGGGCGTTACCGCGTCTTGCTCCAGCACGCGCAAGGCATATGCGGCCAAAGAGAGGTGCTGCTTTTCCGCCTTGGCTTTCAAGGCGTCGAGGACATCGTCGGGGACTGCGCGAATCTGAAGCGGACGGCTCACGCAGAGAACTGTAGCATGCAGAATGCATGCGCTGATGGCTCAGCCTTGACGGTGCCTCGGTCGAAGAAAATGAGACGGTGACCGATCAACGCATCCGCCGTTTTGACGTCAGTGCTCTGTATTCGGCGCTGGACGATAAGCGAACCGAGTTCGGAATCACTTGGAGCAAGGTCGCCGACCAACTGTGGGAGCTGTCCCCTGAGCTGAACAGCCGTCGCAGGGACCATCCGATCAGCCCTTCCACGTTGACGAACATGGCGAAGAATCCAAGGACCTCGTGCCAGCATGCGCTCTTCATGCTTCGGTGGCTCGACCGGACCCCAGAGAGCTTCCTGACCGGTGCAACCGGTGACGACGAGGAGTTCGCGCTCCCAACTGCCGGTCCGGACCGACGTTTGCGATGGTCGCTGAAGCTCCTCTACGCCGCCATGGACGAGAAGCGGCGAGAGGACGGGTTGACATGGTCTGCTCTCGCGGGGATCCTGCGGTGCACGCCGAATCAACTCACGAGCCTGCGGACGGCCAAGTTCGCCACTGGCATGGACCTCGCCATGCGCATCGTGCAGTGGCTCGGCCGGCCTGCCGGCGACTTCGTGTACGCGGCCACCTGGTAAGCGGTTTCTACGTACGGTAGCTGCCGTTGCGGAGCTCGTCGACGAGCCCCGGGCGGGTCGGCTGCCACCCGAGTTCGGTGCGTGCCCTGGTGGCTGTGACGGCCTGGTCGAGGAGGAGCACTTCTGCGAAGTAGTCGCCCAGCCGGGCGCGCGCCTCTTCCTCGGATCCGGGGACCGCTCCGCGCGCGCCGACGGCGACGGCGGCCGCTTCAGTCAGCTCCGCAAGGGTGTTGTTGAGACCGTTCCCGATGACGTAGTAGCCGCAGGCGGTGTCGTTCTCCAGCACGCGGCGGAACACCACCGCAAGGTCGGCGACGTGGACGTCGGACCAGTGCTGCCGGCCGGTGCCGATCATGATCAAGTTGCCGTCCGCGTCCCGCGGAGAAGCGAGCAGGAGCCGAACGACCCCGCCGCCGCCGTCGCCATATGCGGTGCTGGACACGATGACGGCTCCTCGCATCCCGGTTGCGCCCAGGACCCGGCGCTCGATCGGTTCCTTCCAGGCCACCAGCGCGGGCGCGTTGAACGGCGAGTCCTCGGTGATGGAGGTATTGGATCCGTAGTCCCACGCACCGCTGATGGGCACGTATGGCTTACCCGTGCCGTCGAATGCCTCGATCGCAGCGTCTGCGACGGCGGAGTTGAGGTCGGCGCTGGTGGCGTCACCTGGGCTGGCGGTGTGGATAGCACCGTCCGCGGTGCTCAGCACTTCCACGACGGCCGGCCGGTCCTTGAGATCGACGACGGCGGCAGTCGCGCCGCGCGCTGTGACGGTGGCAGCCTGCGCGTCGTCTCGCACCAGCGCCATCACTTGGTGGCCGTTGGACTGGAGTTCCGCAAGGATGTGGGATCCGACGAATCCCGTTGCCCCGGTGAGTGCGATCTTCATGAATGTAGGCCTCCAGGCTTTACGGATGACTTGCTACGTCAAGTGAAGCCTACGCGCAGATCACTTGCAGTGTCAAGTCACCCTCAGATCGAACGGGCCCCCAGGGGAGAGTGAAATCACCTGCGTAGCAGGCCGTTCAGCGCACCGCAAGTGCTCAGCAAATCGCTTGATTCGGCAAGTAAACAGCTATGATGATGGACGTGGACAACGATACCGATACCAATGTCAACGGAGCGGGCGTGCAGTGGCTGACAGCCGAAGAGCTGGACTCGTGGCTGTCGGTGGTGCGACTGATGACCTGGCTGCCCTGGTCGATCGATCAGCAGCTCCAGCGTGATTCGAAGCTGGCGATGGTCGAGTACCAGGTTCTGGCGATGCTTTCGGAAAGCCCGCGACGCACGATGAGGATGAGCTCGCTGGCCGAGGTCACCAACGCATCGCTTTCCCGTCTGTCCCGGGTGGTCACGCGACTTGAGGACCGCGGGTTCGTCCGTCGCGAGCCGGATGCCACAGACGGACGATTCACCATCGCGATCCTCACTGACAACGGTTTTGGAGCACTTGCCGACGCTGCGCCCGGACACGTCGCACACATACGATCTCTTGTCATCGACGTCTTGTCGGCCGAGCAATTGCGCCGGCTGGGACGCGACGCGGAGCGCATCATGTCGCGCATCGACACATCCCTGGTCAACTGACGCAGGGCCGCTGGTTCAACCCTGGTGAGCGTCTCGCTTATAGGTACTTTCTTCCGAGGACTTCCGGAACGAAGCTGGCGACAGCGATGACCACGAACACGCCCCAGTAGACATTCCAACTGATGTCGATGACGCCGGCGACATTGAGCGCACCGACAACAGCGAGAATGGGAAACAACGTTCCGTCGACGAAACAATGGACGCGTCCACACGCCCGCGCGTTCCAGGCGCACCCGAGCCCGATCCAGAGCGTCGCCACTGTCCACAGGATTCCAGTGGCCGTCATCGGCAGGGTGTGATTCCCCTCGAGGATCGAAGCAGCGATCGCAATGCATCCGGGCACACACCACACCCAAAATGCTGATGGGCCGAGCAATCGGTCGGACGCCCTCCGGAGCTGCCGGTCGGGGGCGTTCGCCATGTTGTGCAGCCTAACGGAAGGCCGCTCGATCGACATGACGGCGCTGATCGCGAGACAGCGCTACGACGTCGGAAAGACGTAGCGCAGATCCTCGTACGTCACTCCGGTTGCCGGCACATGAGACAGGACGGTGCCGGCCGGCGCGAACCCGGCTCTGAGAGCCACCCGTTGGCTGGCCACATTCTCGTTGTCGATGCGCAGCTCAACCTGGCGAGCTACCGATTCCGACAGCAGCCACTCTGCAACCACTCGAGCGCTCGTCGACGCGAAGCCACGGCGCCGGCGGTCTGGGGCGATGCCATAGAGGAGCTCGACAACTCCGTCACCTCGGTCGGTGAGGCCGATCTGGCCGATCAGGTCGTTGCTGTCAGCTTCGACGATGGCGAGCGCCGGCTCGTGGACGCTGGGCTTGTTCCGCCAACCCGCCCGCCAGCCCTGGACGAGACGTTCACACGTGGTCATATCGGCGCCCGCGCAAAGCGCTACCCAGATACCTTCAAGTCCATCCCGCTGGAGAGCGTATCGACGGAGCGTCGCAGCGTCAGGAAGCACAGGAAGTCGAAGCTGGATCCCGTCACCGTCGAGTGGATGCCGGGGTGCTCTCCAATCAGGCATACGTCCACATTGTCCCGAGCCCAACGATGTGGGCGCTGCCGGGCCTGCGGGTCGCTATCCTCGGCACAGGTTCTGTGTCCTGAGAGGGGCACGTTGACATGTGCGATTCATCGCCGAGGCGCCAAACACGACGCGGGTCGAGCTCGAGGATCGGAACATCGATCGCCACCGCGACGGCTGGGAGGCAGTTCGCGAGGGAGCCGACGCAGACGAGATCCCAGCCCTCGCTTGGTGGAATGCCAACCGCGGCCAAGCGGATCGTGGGTCAGAGACGCCTCATTGAAATGACTTCAGTCGCCTCCAGAGTTGAGCAAGCGGGAGCCTGGGCTGTGCGCACACGGAGATCGGATTTCCGAACTCCTGATTGTGCAGACCGTAAGAGTTCGAGACGGTCCCGACTGCCGAACATCTGTCGAAGAGTGTTGAAAGAAACGCCACATCCAGCCCGACCGCGATGACGGGGCCATTGATGCGCACCGGTTTCCAGTAGTAGTAGGTCAGCTCACCCGAGACTGCCGAGGGCAAGCCAAGCTCCGGACCATACGTGTCGATGGCGCCGGCTTCGCCATAGTTGTCGGTGAGAATCACGGTCGTCGATCGCTGACTTGGCGGCAACCGGTCATACACGGCAGCGACCTGGTGGACGAGGTCGGGCCACCCGACAGTGTCGGCGAAATCGGTGCGGATCGACGGGAGCGCCGACCGCGCCATCACGGCCTCGGGGAGCAGTGGCATGGCGATCGGGAGTAAGACAATGGCCTGGAGCGCGAGAGCCACTGCGGTGAGCGGTCGTAGCCAGCGGGTCTGTGGTCGCCTCCAGTGCTCGATGGCGCAGGCACCGGCGGCGAGGAGGAGCGGATGCAGCGGTCCGATGTAATACCCCTTGCCCAGGAGCAGAAAGATGACGAAAGCCACCAGGGCCGTGACCCCGAGGGCACGCCCGTTTCGCGCGAACAGCCAGTACCACCCCACGAGCCAGAGCGGGATGGCAAGCGGACCGATAAGAGGGAGCTGATCCGAGAGGAACGTCAGGGGACCGAAATCGCCGGATTGCGCGGCGTGATGGTTGAACGTGTACGCCAACGAAGGCCAGCCGTTGCCGATCTGCCAGACGAGGTTGGGGAGAACGATCAGCATGGCCACTGCGAGACCGAGCCATGGCCACGGGGTGCGCAGGTGTCGGCGCAGTGGCGTGACAGCGATCGCGATCGCCAACCCTGTGAGCAGCGCCAGAATCGTGTACTTCGTCTCAAGGCCGAGACCGGCTGCAGCACCGAGATAAAGCCAGAGCCTCCGATCCGCGGTTCGCACGAGCCGTGCGACCAGCCAAATGCAGAGGAGCCACGTCAGCTGGTCGAACGTCACCGTTTCGAAGAGCCAGTTGGCGCCGAGCAGCACTGGACTTGCCGAGGCGCCGATGGCCGCCAGAATGCGAGCGGACCTGCCTCCGCCGAGTTCGCCGGCAATCTGTGAGGTCAGCGCGATCATCACCGCTCCTGTGAGGCTTGGCCACAGCCGAAGGCCCCAGATGCTGGGCCCGAAGATGAGCAGGCTCAGCCGGGCGATCGCCGGTGTCAGCGGCGGATAGTCGACGTATCCCCACGCCAGGTGACGAGCGCTGTCCAGGTAGTAGAGCTCGTCACGCTGGAAGCCGTAGAGCCCATTGGTGGCGAGGTGCAATACCAGGACGCCGAGCGCCAACCCGGCGACGATCAACCGATCTGAGCTCCAGCGCGACCCGGGAGCCGTGGCGGACCGAGAGGGTTCCGCGGACTGCGCCGAGTGCACGCGAGCTGGTGCGACCGGCTTGGTCGATCCGACGATGGCGCGCATTTTCGACTGCCACACAATGCTCATGTCCGCGCTCCTCGATGCTTGCTCCCGGCGCCCCCGGTGCAAGGGATCGTCGGATCACCTCTCGTCGTCGGGCATCATCCCCGGAGCTGAACGTCGCTCGTCCTCAGGGATGAACGATCGGGCTAGCGCAGGTTCGCCTCGATGATCCCGAACTCGTAGGCGAGCACGACCGCCTGAACGCGATCGCGCAACTCCAGCTTGTCGAGGATGTGGGCGACATGCGTCTTCACTGTCGTCTCACTGAGAAAGAGGCGCGCAGCGATCTCGCTGTTGCTCAGGCCTCGAGCCACAAGCATCAGCACTTCGCGCTCTCGATCCGTCAGCTCGCGAAGTCGCGGAAAGTCAGCTCGGAACGTGTGGCCACTGAACCGCTCGATCAGGCGTCGCGTGACCGAAGGAGCCAGCAGCGCCTCACCAGCAGCTGCAACCCGGACCGCACGAACGATCTCGTCTGCCGGTGCGTCCTTCAGCAGAAAGCCGGATGCTCCCGAGCGCAGCGCGTCGAACACGTACTCGTCGAGATCGAAGGTCGTCAGGATCACGATTCGCGCCGCCGCACCAAGCGCGGTGATCTGCCGCGTCGCCTCGAGGCCGTCGAGAACCGGCATGCGAATGTCCATGAGCACCACATCAGGGGCGACTGACGCGATCGCGGCCACCGCCTCCGCGCCGTTGCTCGCATCCCCGACGACGTCGATGTCAGGCTCCTCATTGAGGAGCGTCCGCAGTCCGGCGCGCACCAGGGGCTGGTCATCGACCACGAGGACTGTGATCATCGCGTCCGTGCTTCGAGGGGCAGGCGGGCGATGACGCTGAACCCCTCGTCGGTGGTGGCAACGCGGAACTCGCCATCGAGCAGGGCGACGCGCTCTCGCATCCCGGTCAGCCCGTTGCCTTCGACGCTCGGCGTGCTGTTGTTCCGTCCGTTGTCGGTGACCGCCACGGTGAGATCGTCGGCCCCATACGTGATGGCCACGACCGCTTCGCTCGCGTCCGAGTGCCGGAGGACGTTGGTCAAGGATTCCTGCACGATGCGATAGGCGGAAAGCTCGACACCCGGAGCAAGCAGCCGTTCATTCCCTTCAACGCTGACCCGCACGCTCATGCCCGCCAGCCGAATCTGCTCGACCAGCGCATTCAGCTGCGCCAGGCTGGGCTGCGGCACGACCGCCGCCGCCTGAGTGGAGTTGTCCTTGAGCACTGCCACGACACGGCGCAGGTCGGCGAGCGCGTCACGACCGGTCTGCTCGATCACCCCGAAGGCAGTCGCCGCGTTGCTCGGGTCACGACGAGCCAGCCGGCCGCCCGCAGTGGCCTGGAGCACCATCACGCTCACGCTGTGCGCGATCACGTCGTGGAGTTCGCGAGCAATTGCAGTGCGCTCGTTGGCCGCGGTCTCGCGGGCGAGGAGCCTCGACTGCTCATGCACTTGCGCGAGGTAGGCGCGCCGAGTGCGGACACCGAAGCCGAGGATCGCGGGCAGGGCGAAGATGATCGCGTTGTACCCGATGTCCGACAGGTACACCTCGTGCTGGTTGCGCCACCCCAGCGCGACGCCCGCGCCGACACCGGCCACGACGATGCCGCTCATCACCCTGAGCCGCCACCCGGCGGGCGCCGACGCGTACATCGTGTACAAGGCGAGCAGGATGGCGAAGTTCTCGATGAAGGTGTTCGTGTAGCCAAGGAGCAGGTTCACGATGAGCGCCGATCCGACGATGGCGATCACCGAGGTGGGGAAGAGGCGACGCGCTGTCACCGGAAGGGTGATGAGCGCGATGATCACCACCTGAACGGGGCTCAGCTTCCCCGCATCCTGGTACGCGGCGAGGTCGGCGGTGACCATGAGCACCACTGCGAGGGCACCGTCAGGCAGCATTGGCGGCAACGCCTCATCGCGCTTGATCCAGTCGGTGAACATCCTGGTCGCCGAGCCTAGCCGAGGGCTCGAGCCATGGCATCCTCCTCGAGGACGAGATCACGGGAATCGGTGGCGACCCTGGGGGTTGCTGAGCAGATAAGCTGTAATGCAGCTTCTCTGCTATACTGCGCCTATGGCCGAGAATCATAAGTTCGTCACCGTGCAGGGGCGTGGGCTCATCGTCATCCCGACCGCCATCCGGCGCCGCTTCGGTTTGGACCACCCCGGAGCCCAGGTCGAGGTCATCGAGCGAGAGGGGGAGATCGTGCTGCGCCCGCACGTCGCCGTGCCGTCCGACCAGGCGTGGTTCTGGACCGAGCGATGGCGGCAGATGGAACGCGAGGCCGACGACTCCGTGACTGCGGGGCGCGTCACGACCGTTGAAGGTGTCGAGGAACTCCTGGCCGAACTCGATTCGTGAGGTTCGAGCGGACCGAACCGTTCAAGGCCGATTACCAGCGGCTGTCCGAGGACGAGCGCGAGAAGTTCCGCACCGCGGCCCGGGCCTTCAACACGGCCTGCGATGACTTCGTCGCGACCAAGGACGGTTCGTCATGGCCACGCAACCTGCGGGTGAAGGCGGTTGTCAACGCCCCGGGCATCTTCGAGATGACCTGGAGCTTCAGCGGGCCTGACGGCCGAGCCACCTGGGAGTGGACGACTTTGACCGACACCGACGGGAGCCAATGGCCGGCGGTGCGCTGGCGGAGGCTGGGAACTCATCGAATCTTTCGCGAACCGTGACCGCCCAAGCTCAACGACGCTTGATATCACTTGATGCGTTTTGGCTTGTGGCATAAGGACTTTTGCCGCGCCAACGGGGCAAAGGTTTCTGAGGACGAGTTCTCGAGAACGCGCCAGCGCGTTGGAGAGCTGACCTTTAGGAATCGGTCGTGATGGGTGCGGGGAAGATGGCGTTCGGGAGCAAATGCCCCAACGGACGGAGGTCACCAATGCGCAACCGCACTCGTCGATAGATGTCGGGAGGGTTCTGAGGTCACGACCTGGTCAATGACCTGGCGTACCGCCTCCAGAGGCTCGCGAATCTGGGTCGTCAAGTACCCGCGGCGCACCGCGTCGATGGCAGTCTCCCGGGTGGAAACCCGGGCGAGCTCGCTGGCGACCGAGGGCGACCAGTTGACCTGGCGATCCTCCTCCCGGGCACAGATGAGCAGAGGCAGGTCATGGTCCGCAGCCATCGTGGAGCTGGCGTCCACGAAGACGCGGTCGTGCTGGTCTGGTCGTGGAGTGTGGCTGAGAACCCGCTACGGCTCGGGTGGATGCTGGCCCACGCTCGGCGGCGCCTGCTCGGCTTCCCTTCCTGCAAGGAGTGCCAACTGTCGGCTTAAGCGCGGGTTCAGGGCGGCCTTCCAGGCTGTCGAGGTGAAGTGAGAAGCCGCTGTGATGTTGCCGACCGCCCCGGGCGCGCCCAAAATGGCCTGCAGCGCCGATGGAGATCCGATTCCTGGGTCCCCTTGAGGTCGACGACGGGGGCCAGCTGTTGACAGTCCCGGGCGGCCGCCCCCGGGCGCTGCTCTGTTTGCTCGCGCTGAATGCGGGGCGCGTCATGCGACCCGAGCGACTGGTGGAGCTCATGTGGGACGACGAGCCTCCGGCAACGGCCGCCAATGCGCTCCAGGTGCACATCTTGGCATTGCGCAGAGCGATCGAACCGGCAGGTCCGCCATACCGGGTTCTGCTGAGCCAGTCGGGTGGGTACGTCCTCAACCTGACCCCCGAGCAGATCGACCTCCCCCGATTCGAGCGCTTCGTGCAACAGGGCCACCAGGCGATACAGCGGGGGGACATTGAGCTCGGACGGCATCTGCTGAGTGAAGCCTTTGCGCTCTGGAGGGGCTCACCTCTCGAGGGGCTGGGAGATCGGCCGTGGACCTTCGGTGAGGCGCGGCGACTGGAGGAGCTGAGGGTTGCGGCCGAGGAAGACCGCATGGAGGTGGAGCTGGCGCTCGGGCGGCATCAGGAGATGATCGGCCGCTTGGGATCGCTCATCGACTTGCATCCTCTCCGCGAGCGGTTTCGCGCCCAGCTGATGATCGCCCTCTATCGCTCGGGCAGGCAGGCGGAAGCGACCGAGGTCTTCCATGAGACTTGCCGTCTCCTGGTGGAGGAGCTCGGCATGGAGCCGGGGCCCGAGCTCCAGCGGACGTACCGAGCCGTGCTGAATCAGGATCCATCGCTGCTTGGTGTTGCCACCGACGTTCCGCTGACGCGGTTGGACAATCTGCCCACGCCGACCACCAGCTTCGTCGGCCGCGGGCCCGAGCTCAAGGAGATTGCCGCGCTTCTTCAGCGAGGTCGTCTCGTCACGCTGACCGGTATCGGCGGGATCGGCAAGACCAGGCTTGCCATCCAAGTCGCCCGGAATTTGCTGGGCAGTTACGACCGCGGGAGCTGGATTGCGGACTTGGCGCCCGTGAGCGAGCCCAACCATCTTCCGGAGCTCGTGGCCTCAGTGCTGGATATCCGGCCCCGCGGTAATCAATCGGCGATGGAGGCGCTCTCGGCCCAGCTTGCCACGGGGCGGCGGCTGCTCCTTCTCGACAACTGCGAACACCTGGTGGACGCCTGCGCCCAGCTCGTCCAGGCTCTGCTCACGACCGCGCCGGGGCTGACGGTGCTCGCCACCAGTCGCGAGACTCTCGGAGTAGCCGGAGAACACGTCTGGCTGGTGCCACCGCTGATAGATGCCGTGCAGCTCTTTGAGGAACGTGCCGCGCTGGCAGCACCCTCATTCCTTGTTGAGGATGGCGTGCACTCGCGGGTCGCGGATCTCTGCGGCCGTCTCGAGGGCATCCCGCTGGCCATTGAACTGGCCGCGTCACGGCTGAATACCCTTTCTGTGGAAGACCTGATGGTCTTGATCGAGGACCGATTTGTCGCGCTCACAGCCGGCGCGCGTGCCGCCAGCCCCCGGCACCAAACGCTGCGCGGCGCGATCGATTGGAGCTACAACCTGCTCTCCGATGGCGAGCAGTCATTGCTTGCCGCGCTCAGCATCTTCAGGGGCAGCTTCACCCTCGCCGCGGCGACTTTCATCCACGCTCGAGAGGACGAGGCGGAGGTGCTCGAACTGCTTTCGGGACTTATCCGGAAGTCGCTGGTCCTCGTCGAGCGTGGCGGGGTGGAAACCCGCTATCGCCTGCTGGACACGATCCGTGAGTACGCAGGCGATAAGCTCGCGCGCTCTGCCTTTGCCCTCGAAGTCCAGCGCCACCACATCATCTACTTCTGCGAACTAGCTGAGCGCGCAAGTCCGCAGTTGCGGGGGCACAACGCCGCCGTTTGGATGGATCGGCTGAGCGCGGATCACGACAATCTGCGAGCGGCCCTCCAGTCGACATATGAAGGGAGCGACAGGGAGTACTTCACACGCTTGCTCACAGCCATCTCGTGGTTCTGGTTCTTGCGTTGCTTCTTCGAAGAGGGTCGCCGATGGCTGCAGCGCGCGCTGACCGAGCTGCCGCCAGCTTCACCATCGGCATTGATACAGCTGCTGCTTGGTGCTGGTGAGCTCGCCTGGGGCCAAGGCGACCACGCTTCGGACGGCCCCCTCTTTGCGAGAGCCCTCGAGCTCGCAGTCAAGTCCGGCGACCAGTCGCTGGTCGGCCAAGCTCTGCAGGGCCTTGCGTTTTATGAGCAAGCGACAGGTGACACGGATGCCGCTGTCCAACATCTCGAACGCAGCATCGCACTCCTCCGCGTCCACGGTCCGGAAGCGGTACTAGCCGAGGCGCTCAACAACCTCGGGTGTACTCGCGCGGTGGACCAGGGCGATCCTGAGGCAGGCGCACCTGCACTCGAGGAGGCGCTCACAAGAGCACGCGAGTGTGGAGATCAGAGGGTGCTGAGCCTGACGTTGGACAGCCTCGCCTCTGTGGAGCGTATGCGGGGACGACTTGAGAAGGCAACTGCGTTGCAGGCGGAAGGACTGCGCGTCTGCCGCGACATGGGCGACGTGTGGTCGGCCCCATTCCTGCTGTGGAACATGGGAGCCATCCTGCTACAGCGAGGACAAGCCGGACGGACGCTACAACTCACGGCCTCGTCTGCCAGGTCGCAACGCGATTTCGGCGTGGTCCTCAGCGCCGCCGAGCAGGTCCAATTCGACCGTTTGACGCAAGAGGCTCGAGCTTGCCTCTCCGCAGAAGCAGCCGACGCGGGCTGGCAGGCCGGGTATGCGCTTGAGCTGGACGCTGCCATTGAGCTGGCGCTGTCATGGGTGGCCGTGGCTGCCCAGGAGCACTGAAGCCTTCAGCGCTCCTTAAGCGACTGGGCCCACTCTCCCTCCGTGACCGAACGCCGGTGGGCAAGCCCCACCGAAGGGAGACCTGACATGAGTACTACATCGACGCACGACAGCCGTGACGCGTTGCTTCCGTCGGCGGCGAGTTCCTCCGCCACACATGCCGCTTCCGCCACCGGTGATGCCGCCCGCCATGACCGGCTGGACGGTTCCTCCGGCAAGCCCGCCACAGGCGGCCAATGGCCTGGCGATCGCCGGCATGATCCTCGGAATCACCAGCGTCATCTTCTGTTGGTGGGGCCTCTTCAGCCTGGCTCAGGTCGTCCTGGCCATTGTCTTTGGTGGAGTAGCCATCAACAGGGCTAATCGCGGCGCCCCGCATAAGGGCATGGCCGTAGCCGGGCTGGTCTGCGGCATTGTGGGCGCGGTCCTGTACCTGTACTTCGGCATCGCCTCGCTCGGTATCGGCTTCTTCATCTGAAGGTTTGAGGACCACCGCTGTGAAGAGGAGCGGGCAAGCAGAAATGGGCTTCTTCTCACGCCGCATGACTCGCCAGCTCGCAAGCATCCAGCACCGAAGCCTTGATTCAAACGTCAGCGTGGCTAGGGCGGGTATCAGGATGCAGGGACGGATACGGCGACGATGGCGTCCTCACCGCCTGGTGACGATGGTCGGCGCGGCCGTGCTCCTTGCTTGCACCTCGTGCCAGAGCGGCTCGAGTGCGCCCTCGGCCGCACCGACTCCGAAGCCCGCTCGTCCGTCAGCTCCATCGGATGTTCTCGCGGGGATTCGCGCGACCGTGGCCGACAAGAGGCAAGCGTTCGACGAGACGGTGACCCTCACTCCCGGCCTTGCCAAGGTCCTCGATGCGTCGTCGCCAACGCTTTCAGGGTCCGGTGAGGTGGACTACGCCACAAAGCGGGCGGAGTGGACGCTCACCCTCCCCGCCATGTTCAGGGGCAACCTCAAAGTCATCTCCATCGGCCCGACGACCTACGTCAGCGTACCGATGCTCGGCTCTGACTGGATCTCCTTGACCAGCGCCAAGGACTACAGCGACTTCGACTCCATCCCGCTGCTTCGAGACCTTGTGGTCTTGACCAATCCGCTGCGTCAGATTGATCTCCTCTCATCGGAGCATCAACTGCCGGCCACGTCGGCATCAGGCAGCGGAACCACGCGACTCCTGAGCGCAAAGTCAACGCCCACGCCCAAGGTCACGCCAAAACCCACGCCGGCTCCAACGTCGACGCCGTCGCCAGCTCCCACGGCCTATCCGACGCCGTCCCCCTCACCGGGGAGTATTGGCTGCTCGAGCTTCGAAATCGCCCACCCGCAGATCCCCGACTTTGCGAACGGGATCATTCCTGCCCTGGAGAATGAATTTGCAGACCAGTTCGGCATTGGCACCACCGCCAACCGTGACGGCATCAAACGGTGGCGCAAGAACTCGATCAGCGCTGATGGCAACGAGGACGGGATCTGCATCATCCGGATCGCGGTCGAAGACCTCAACACCAATGGCTTCAACGTCGTCTTGTCCATCACCATCCCTGACCTCCCTCCGGGCCTCCACATCAACGCCCCGGCACTCGACGGAGCCTTTTCCTTCAGCCTCGTCGAGCACATCACCTTCCCCAATTGCGGCAACGGCACCTGGAAAGCTTCAGTCCTGAGTGCGCCCGCGTTCTTCCCGGTCGGCCAAGAAGGCACGATCACATGGGGCCCTTGGACAGCCACGGGCACCGCCTATCTCAAGCTGACGACCGGCGAAGAAAGCGGAGCAGCAACTCAGGCGTCGTTCGGCATCGACGCGGTTTCAGTGACGAGGAAACAACGGTGATTCCGCTACCCATAGGGGGTGGGGCCTCCATCGAAGAGCCGATCGTCAGTCCCTTCAGCATGACCTATCACGCTGAGGGGACGGGAACCGCAGTTTTCCCGAAGTCGGCCACAACCCTCTCGGAATCTGCGGGCACAGCGACCGTAACCATCGATGAGGGTGGATCCAGCGTCGCCAGCACAGAAGGCGGATTGGGGAACCGGCTTGGCCAGGACCTCTCCGGTGGGTTCACCACCGTACTCACCGGACCGTTCGTTTGTCCCCGACTTGGCTCATCGACGCTGACGCTCAGTGGCGACCTGGGGGAATTGACCTTCACCTACTTCAACAACGTTACAAGCCCGTTCTCGTTCCCGTCGTTTGTCGAAGATCAGACGTGGCGAGGTTCGATCCCCACGCCATCTCCGTCCCCGTCGGCCGCGTCATGACAAGGTTCTGTGGGCGTCAGCTACGCCGTGCAACGCCCGTTTTCCTCTTGACAGCGTTGGTTGTCTCAGCATGCGGCGGATCCTCGACCCCCGTCGTAACGCAGCTCCCAACCACTGCTCCCACGGCTTTCGTGCCGACGCCGACCGCGTCGCCATCATCCGCTGTGGCTAGTTGTCTTTCGCCGCCGGCAGCGGCCTCTGCCCCGACAGGGTTCGGTGCAACTCTCGGAGTATGGAATAGCCACCATCAGGCAGATCCGGCTGTCCCGATGGCCTACAACCGTATGTCCGGTGCCTACCCGGGGGCGAGCATCCAAGACCAGTTCCAAGGCTTATCAATCATGAACGGGGTAGTTGCTTCGTACTTCGAGCAGCTGCCGCCGAACACGACCGCCGCGCAAGCCACCGCCATCGTAGCCATGGGATTGCCGTCAGACCAATGCGCCCTGAACGTGACGGCCAACCTCGGCATCTGCGGCGGCGAATTCTTCCAAAGTGCCTCGTTGGCGACCCTCGAGAGCACTGGTGGTTCCCCGGGTCCGGGCGTGATCGGCGTCTCCTACACGTCGAGCTACAACGCCCTTTCGTCGGAACCATTCAATCCGAACGTCGTCGAGCTCGCATTTGTTTCCGAATCGCCAGGACCCGCGACTCTCCCGTTCCCACGCGAGGGGTCCGGTCTTGCGTCAGCCTTCTGCGGAGCCTGATGTCCACCAACGTTCGACGTCAGTTGTTGGCGGGACTGCTGGCTGCCCGTCCGGCCTGCAACCGATCGTCATGAGCTCAACGGCATGACGTCCGGGCAGGGTTCGCAGGCGGCTTCCCCCGAGACCGTTGCGGTCACGGTAAGAGACAACGCTGAGCTCGAGCGGACCATCACGACGTACACAGCGCAGGGGTACATCGTCACCCGGCACAACGACGCGTACGCCCTGCTGATTCGCCAGCACGAGCCGCAGTGGTGGGCGATTGTTCTCGGCGGCCTCCTCGGAGGCTGGGCCACCAGCCGGCGAGAGTATGTCGACATCCAAGTCGGGGCCTCGGTTCAGGAGGCATTTCATCCTGTCTCCGAGGACAACAACTGGTGGTGGGATGGCAAGCGGTGGGTCTCCACGGCCCGAATGATTCCGCCCGACGCGCCGCGATCGATCGATCAGCTGACGTGGTGGAACGGACGCGAATGGCGACCGGTTCCGCAGCCGATGAGTGGGTGGCATCCAGCCGCTTACACGTCGGGCAAGATACCGTCGTTTGGCAACCCCGCAACGCGCGTCATTCGCTCTGACCACTTCTCGCTTCTCATGGGCTTGACGGTGACCGTTGTTCTTAGCGGCCTCGGAATCCTCGGGATCATGGCGTCCCTGCCATTACTGGTCGTTGGGTGTTTCCTCGGTGCGTTCGTGACCATGGCCCGGACGGTTACGTCACCTCCGATGATAACCATCGATGCCGGCGGTATCCACGCGACGTCGAGACTGCGTCAGTTCACAGTGCCATGGTCTCGATGCAGGAACATCACAACGGACGCAAGCGCATCGCTCGTGTGCTTCGACGCTTCGGGTTGTGCCTGGCCTTGGCGTCTAGGCAAGGCCTCGGGAAGAAAGGCCCTCTTGCGAGCGAGGTGGTTCCGTTTGGACGGCGACTATCTGGCCGCCGCGGTTGACGAAATGTCGACCGTTTTCCGGGAGGGCAGCTCGCCGAACCCCACGAAGGGGACCTCGGGCGATCGCCGCTCGGTGCGTAGCTACCGAGTCCACCGCCCAGGAGGGGTGGATCGATGCATGTGATGTCGTTCTCCGAGACCGAGGAGCTGCCGATCGACCGCGACACGCTTTTCCAACGTCTCATCGAGGACGCTCCTGATACTGGCGGGCAGACGTGGGAACCGCTCCCCGACAAAGGCGGGGCCGTCATGCACACGGAGCGCCCATCAGCCAGAAACCGCTCTGGGCAAACGACCACTGATACAACGATCTCGCTAGAGCCCACACCTACGGGGACACGAGTGCACATGGATGTGACCATGAGCTTCGGCGGCGCACCAGGCTGGGCGCTCGCCCTCGTTCGACCCACGGCGAGGCGTCGTGTGCGCACCACGTTCCGTGCCCTGATCCTCGCTCTTGAGACTGGCGAACTCAGCGCTCTTCATGCAGAGAGCCGCAGAAACCAGCGCACGGTCGTGCGTGCGCGTACCGCTCAACTCGTTTACCTTCTGATCCTCGCAGCTGTCTTCGTGGCGTTCTTTGCGTTCGTCTCGCTGGCGCTAGCCATCGCGATGGCAGTGTTCTTCCTGATCGCCGCTTTCTTCCCGATACGCCAACTCCTCATAGCTCGACGACGCATCGGCCCGTAACCGGTTGCGCGATGACGGACCCACATCGGAAGGTGTCCGCCAGATCGTTACTTACCAGCGACCGCCCTGCGGAGCCGCATCGCCTGAGGAGTCGCACCTGCACGCTCGAGATCGGCTGCGGCGCTGGCGATGATGCCCGCGAGCCGGTCAATCTCCTTTCTGAACATTCCGACTTCACCTTCATGCCCCCGTCCAGTGTCGAGCCAGCGCGAACATTGGAGCCTGTTTGCGCAGCAGGTCGTGTTGCCAGAGCTCAGGGAAGGGCTCGCCTGGCCGATCGAGCTCCCACTACCTCCTGTGGAGATGCGCAACGCGCGGCGTCCGAATTATCCAGACGATAGCGGCACCGACGGCGATGAGGGCGAGGGCAATCAAGAGCCATATCCACCAGGCCAGTCCCGAACCACCGCCGAGGGCGAAGGGATCCTCCAACGCGATCACGCCGACGGCGCTTGCCACGAGAATCGGGGCGCCCGTGGGATTGAACAGCTCGATGCTCAGATTCCGCACCCCAGCCTCGGGACGCAAGACAGGAACGCTGATCGTGGCGTTTGTGCTGTGGCTGTTGAAGTGAATGGTACCGCTAGTGCGCGCATAGTCGAGACCGGCCCGGGCCGTGCCGTCCATGGTGTCGTAGTGCACCGAGACCGGACTAGTTGGCGCACATGGACCGAACGAGACGTGGAATACAACGTCCTCTGCACCATGGGTTAGGTCTGCGTAGGCGCTCGTGATCCCAAAGGCGCCCGGTGGTGCGGTGGCTCCACTGCATGAGCTCGCAAGAGTCGTCGCGTGCGTTGAGACCGATGCGGAGCCGGCAAGGCGCGTTGCCGCCGGAACCTGTGCAGCCGTGCCAGGCGTCACAGGAGATGTCTCTGCGCTATCGCTTGGTGCTTGATATGTGGTGATGCACGGGTCATTTGGAGAGGTCAACGCCCCGTTGGAGTCCCTTGTTGACCCAAGGAGATCCGGGTCGCAGATCTGCATGCGACTGAGGTCGGGGAGGCGAGTATCACGTGCTTGGCTGGTCGAAGGTTTGCCGGCACCTTCTGGCGCGAGCGCCAAGTCGTTCCAGGTCGCATAGGTGTCAGGCAGACGTACCTCAGCGTGGCCTCCGACGACGACAGCGGGAGCAGTCGGATCGTTGCGCGCCTGCGCATCGGTTAGACCAAGGCTGACACCAAGCATGTGGGCGAAGGCGCGGCCCCATACTTGCTCCAGCCCCGGATAGGACGTAGTGCTCCAGCTCGATACGCCGCTGCCACCAAACCCTAAAAGATCGACGACCGGATAGGTGGTGTTATGACCGGAGGGACCACCGTCACCACTCAGATAGGTCGACGCGTAGGGGTAAATGGGGTGGAAAGGCGCTGGAAGAACAGTCACGCTCGTCGAGAAGCATCCGTAAGCATATGGCGGACAGTTCCACGCAATGCTCAGTGACATGAGGATGTCTTGGCCGTCGGGGTTCGCATCGCCAAAGGGCGAGTAGTCATATGCGGGCAGGGGTCCAATCGGTGGCGCGGGACCAGTCCCTGGCGGCTTGCAGTCTGATGACCTTGACGGCAGTGCTGTCGAGTGTCCAGACCATACGAACCGCACCACCTTGGCGCGAGCTGCAACGAGATTCCAGCCGAAGGTAAGGTCATCCATCTTCTCTTCGGCGGTACCGAACTCGGAACTGAACATCGCTTGAACGTACTGTTGCCAGCTCACGCTCGATCCATTGGAGAGGCTGACGGAATCGCCATTCATTCCGTCCAAGTAGTCGATGACGGTCGATGGAGTGTCACGCAATGGGTCGGACGTGCTGCTCGTGTCTTGATTGGCCTGCGCACAGGACGGCGCATGCGCGAGGCTCTGGTTGATAAGGACGTTCAGGTTGATGCCCGTTGTGCCGTCCGGGTTGTGCACTGGGGCCTGGCTGAACATCTCGATGACATCACGCAGCCCCGCCAGATTCGGCCCGTGATGATTGTTATCTGTGCGAATCCCGATGTCACTGCCAAAGTCACCGGGGCACAGTCCGTGGATTGTCAAGAACTGGCAATCCTCCCAGTCGAACTCGACGTAGACGTCCTTGTGAAAGAGGTCTGGGGGATAGTTGAAGTTTGAAAACTCGTTAGTGATGTGCCCGCTGGAGTCGACGCACCCGCCCGTCGGCGGAGGGTTGTCGCCAACGTCTCCCGAACAGCTTGGGATATTAAGCGGTGCGTTGGCAGGTCGCAGTGGCGCGGTCGCGGTTTGCAGTCCTCCGGTGATACCGCCTCGATAGGCGGCAGGTGCATAGGGTCCGAAGATCAGATCTCTCACGGGGAGCAACTGTCCGCTGCTGTCCACAGCGAAGCCGGCGCCCTGAATCGGGGTAACCGCCTCCGAGGGCAGCTTCCAAGCGTCGGAGATGCCGTCATCTGCGGTCGACCAGGAATATGGGTCGAGTCCGTACTCACGTTTGACACTGTCGGAGACGCCGTCACAGGAGCTATCGGGCGGCTGGCATCCCGGCAGCAACCAGGTGGGTTCGGTCACGGCCCAGGTCGGATTCATGGCCGCGCCGGCCTCTTGCTCGACGGCGACAATCGCCTTGTCCGTCGCATCAAAGCCGAAGACGTAGTCCGCCGGTTCTAGTTGCCGCGTGATGAGGCTCGTGTAGTCCTGTGGCGGCGAGGCTGTCGTGTTCCGGTCCAACCAATAACTGCCATCGTCACCGCTCCAGTCGTGCCAGTTGCCGGCCGCGTCCCAGCCGACGAGCGAGACGCGTGCCGGCGAGAGCCCGGGTTCCCAGAGCATCTGATAGGTGCCGGCGATGGGAGAGAGCGGGTCCGGAGGTGCACCACCCAGTTTCAGCTGTTGCCATGACCCATTTGCCAAAAGCCACATGTCGCCAAGGGGTTTGGGCGATGCGCCAACACCGCCGTACAACAAGAGCCCTTTCAGACCAGGCGACCACGCAGCCGTGGCCCCGGATCGCGGCGATGGCGCCGTACCTCCGGATGCCTGCGACCAGTCGCTTCCATTCCAGATCCACGTGTCGTTGAGCAGTTGTCCCGTTGCGGTCTTGCCGCCGAAGACGACGACGTCACCTGTGGTCTGGTCAAAACCAACCGCCCCACCGGTTCGAGCGCTCAACGCATGCGCTGTCTGCAACGCATGCCAGTCGCCCGAGGTCCATTCCCATGTGGTGGTTGCTGAGCCGCTAGCGCCGGTGACGAGGATCACCTGATTGCGCTTCTCGTCGTAGGCCATACCCAAGAGCGTGCCCGTCGGTGATGTTGTGGGCTGTAGTTGCGACCAGCGTTCATTGGAGAACTGCCAGGTTTGTCCCACGTCGTTGATATAGACGACACCGGTGGCGTCACTCGTCATCAGGCCCAGGCCGCTTGGGCCCGGCCCGCTCACCACCTGCCAGGTCTCCGGCGAATGTCCGCCCAAGGGTGACGTCGTCGGTTGAGGAGTCGGTCCAGGGGTTGGCTGAGGAGTGAGCGAGACGCCCATCCGTGATTCGAGGAGGCGCGCGATTGTTAGGCGCAGCGAGTCAGGGAATGTTGCATTGACGCTCTGGGTGATGAGAAGCGTGACGAAGCCGAGGGCGCTCAACGCTGTGAAGGTCGAATCAGCGGTGATCGTCGATCCGTCGACGTCGAGCACCTGATGCAGCAAAAAGGCCGTCGAGCCGTTAAGTTGGACCGCACCATTGACGGTAGAGCCGAGCACCTCGGATGCGAGACCCTGGGTCGAGGCCGACTGCGCCGTTGTCGGTTGGGCGGGAACCGTGAGGCCTTCAGCGCGATCGTTGGCATCCAGCGTTGTGGCCATGCAGGTTCGAAAGGCGCTGCTCGTAATCAGTTCCATCGATCCGACGACGTCGCCGGCGTCGCCTGATCCCGTGTAGAACACCACGGAGGCGGCGGACAGCGTTGGGGTGCCGAAGGCGTCGGTGCCCTGCCCATAGACCTGACTCACGATGTTTGCGCCGTTGCCCATGTTCCCGATGAACGGCTGTGACCCGGTGCAGGAGTCCCAGGCGCGGACGTAGTCGTTGCTGGGGTCGGCGAATGAGTCCACGGATGGGCTGACAGCCTTGAAGCCAGGGATGTCACCGGGGTGAAGACCGATCGACTGGGGGCTGGGGAAAGCAGCGCTGGCGGGCGCAGGCACTTCCGCCGTCCAAGCCATGGCTACGAGGAGTCCCCCCACCGCCTCCACTCGCCAGCGCCTGCGTGTGAAAAGAGCCTTCCTGCCCTGCACGGTCGGGATCGTACGCTCAGCGCTTACGAGTGTTGTGTATGGATTGCCGCGATTCTCGCCCTCGAAATGCCGACGGGAACAGCGCGCCACGGCTGTCGTGCGTCGATGTTGTACTCATGTCAGGTCTCCCTTCAGTGGGCTTCCCCACTGGCGTTCGGGTCACGGAGGGAGAGTGGGTCTGGCCGCTTAAGGAGCGCTGAAGGCTTCAATGCGCCACATCCGGAGGATGGAGTCGTTCACTTGGCCTCCCGAGCGACCGAGCATCCTCCGACCTACGGACGTTCCCGGCTGGAAGCAGGAGGGAGGCACCCTGCGACCACCCACCGCCTAGCCCGCAGTTCGGCGCCACGCTGGCGTACCGAGCACGGCCAGTTCGGACGCCGCTCGGTCCCGAACGGCACCCGATGACGGCGCGTGCTGCCCTTGAGACGGACGGTGAGGTGCTGGGTGTCGAGATCCAGGTCGAAGATCTCGGCACCCAGTAAGCCGCCAATCCGCACTCCCGTGTCCAGCATCAGAACCATCAGGGCACGGTCTCGGCTCCACGGAGGGTGTGACGGTCACAAACGGCGAGCAGGCGCCGCACCTGGTCCAGCGTGAGGACCGGGGTCAGCGGACCTGGGGCCGTCGGGCGCTTGACCAGCCTCATGGGCATGCCAAGGGGAAGTCGTGATGTCCCCTGAGTGAACGCCGTGCATCCTTCCGAGCGCCGGCGTGGGTGCGATATCCGCTGCCGATGAGTTCGACCAGCGGTCGCGTCCGATGGTGGAGCGGAGGGGATTCGAACCCCTGACCTCTGCCGTGCGAGGGCGCGGGTACAAATTCGAATACGAGGCGGGCCGAGAGTGCCCGTTTGACAAGTTCCCTCGCGATGGTGGACACCGCGAGACAACCGTCGAAGACGAGCAACAGCCGTGGTCCGTGTGGCCCCGCGCCTGAGCCAGCACACGCGCTGTGCGAAAGCACCGGTCGGGGCTCGGAGGCCGTACGCTAAGAGTGGTTCCGCTCACGCCGGCGCGGGCCAATTCGGGTCGTCGGTTTCCCCGCGGCGGCCTACTCCGTATCTACACCTCCTCTAAGCTGGCTATTGCCCCGGAATCATCGCCATCATGGCGTCGCCCACCTGGAAGCGCACGACTTCGTCGGCGGGGGCACCTTCCATCTGAGCCCGAACGCAGTACGAGCCGGCGGCGGGAAAATTCATCAACACCGGAAGCGCTATGAGTGCTCGCAGCGGGTCACCCGGGGCAGCAATGGGCGGGCGTCCGGCTGTCAGCTGGGCCTTCGCCTCGTACAGCGGAGCCTGCTCATCCTGGTGTTCAACCGTCACTCGAATTCCGATCGGGCGGTTGGCGTCGAGCCAATCGATGAGAAACGACGCAGCGATTGCGAACTGAGTGGGCGGTGCTGCGACCGGTGCTCCCGCCGGTGGCACCACGCGGAAGATGTGAGACCAACCGCCACCGAGGACGTACAACTTCCCTTCCTGAGTGGTCTGAGCTGAATCACAGAGAACCACGTACTCGATCTGGGTCTGGCGATGCGTTGCAGCGGTTGTGGCTTCATGCCCTACGTCTGTCATACGGCTATAATACACTGTGTGGCCACTCTGAAACGGAACCGTCGTGCTCATCGCTGAATTCGAATGGGACGATGGCAACGTGACTCACCTGGCCGAGCATGGACTTGACGCGAGCGACGTGAATGCTATGCTGACCTCCCGTATTACAACGTTGAGGAACAAGCGGGCGGGGTCCGGTGAGTACAAATTCATCGGCCGTGGGAACGGAGGCGAGCTGCTCACCATCGTGGTAGCCCGCACAGCGGAGCCCGGTCGCTGGCGACCGGTCACAGGTAGGAGGAGCACGGATGGCGAACGAAAGACCTATGAGCGATAAACCCCGCGGCGCCAACTACCACGACGCCCATCTGGACGACCCCGGAGAGTGGGACGAGTCCTCTCCGGAGGACGTCGCACCCCAACCGTCCGGCATGACAGTTCTTTCTCTGCGGCTGCCGGCAGACGAGTTCGCCTTCCTGAAGCACGAAGCTGATGCGCGGAAGACCAGCATGTCCGAGCTGATGCGCAGCGCCCTCCGTTTCTACCTCTTCCCGCGGGCCAGTGGCAGCCTGTCTGCAACCGCCATCCACAAGCTCCACGTCACGACCATGACGCCAACCTGGGTGGGCGGCCTGGTGGAGCCGCGAGCTGAGGTCACGTCAGACAGGCCGGCAGCGCCGCTCGGAAACGTCGATCCTCGTCAGGTCGGCGCCTCTTCCTGACGAGCGTTACGCTCGACGTGCCGACTCCTGCAGGCCGCGGCCACTGGTTTCCGATCTCTGTCCCGCAGATCGCCAAAACAGGACCACCATGACTGTCCTAGCAGATCTGGATGGCTGCGTCGCATGTGACCTCACTCACGGGCGGCGCGTTCTTCCAGGCGGGGCGATCCATCAAACCGAGTACTGGCGAGTTGAGCACTGCGTCGGACCCCTTGGAGTTGGAACTCTCCTCGTCAAGCCGTTGCGCCACGTCGAACGGATCGCAGATCTGACTTCGGACGAGGCTGCTGAAATGGGTACGTTGCTCCACCGCACTAGCAGCGTAGTAGGCACCCTGACCAAGGCCCCTCAAGTCTACGTCTGCCTGTGGTCACACGGGCCAGCCCACATCCATTTCGTCGTGCAACCGGAGCTCGACACCGCGCTCGCAGCCTTTGATACATGGGGACCTGCTCTTCAAGCGGCGATGTTCGAGCGGGGTGAATCGCCCGAGCAAGCCCGAGTTCGAGGAGTTCTCGAGCCTCGCTCGAACAGCTTTCAACACCAAGGGCTGACGGCTCTCTCCGAAGCTCGCTATGCGGTAGTGGGTCAGTTTGAAACTGGACGCCGTGCGCGATAGTTGACCCACCACGCGGCGGCATAACAAAGGGCCATGGCGAGGACCCCTCCTGCGAGGATGTCGAGACCGGCGGATAGCGGGCCGTACGCTGCAAGCACACTGGAGCCTGCGGCAAACCCAGCTCCCCCAATCGTTGCGCCCGCGCCCATCCACCTCAGCGCCGCAGGGTTCCTCGGATACTTCCAGCGCGGGATACGGAGCAGGAACCGAGCGCTGGCCATCATCCAAATGCCGTCCACCACGATCACCGCGCCGCCGAGACTGACGATGGCGTAGCCGACGTTCATGCGACTTAGCGTAGTCCGTCTGGAAGTGGTCTTTGGGAGGATTGCCACGATCTCCTTGATCTTCCAAACGTGAACGCCCATTGCCGGGTTAGCCGCTACTAGCGTCGGCTGGTCGATGAGGGATTGAACCGGATGAGCTCGCCCTCAGTCGGGCGGTCAACGTTGGGCGGGTCTCGGTGGTTCGACAAACAGCCCTGCGCGATTGGACGCAGCAGCCGGTCATTGATTCGATAGACGGCATCGACCCAGAGGATGGTCGAGGACGGGTCGCTCGAGCCGCCGCGTTGGAGCGTGGCGTGCCAGTGGCGAAGCGCTCGGAGTGCTACCACCACGCCCTCGTGCTTGTACCAGCAACTGGGAAAGCGTTCCGAGAGAGCGAATGCGCGCGCCATCCAGTCGACCCAGTCCAGGAGCGACACGAAGTCCTCGCTCGCCTGCGCGTTTTCGACGATGCCAGTCTTCGCGGGCACCGGGGAGCCTGCGGCGGGCTGAGGGTCGTCCAGCCGGGTCCGTAGCTCGGCGATCTCTCCGGCGACGGACGCAAGCCCGACGTCAAGCTGTGCCGCCCATTTGGTGAGCGCAGCGATGCGGCCGGCTGTGCTGGTGTCTTTGGGCCTCACGGCGCGAGCTCCGGACCGATGGCCGGCGCGAGTGCCTCTGCCGCGAGCAGCGCGTGGGCCGGGTCGAGCAGCGCCTTCGCGGCCCCCATTTCGCCCAGGTTCTTGGCTCGGGAAAGAGGCGCCTGATCAGCGTCATCAAGTCGCGCTCGGCCGGTGTTTCTGACGAGCTGCGCCACGCGGTCCTCGCCCGGGTCGGTCTCGCCCAGCCACTGGTCCAGCACCGCCCCCTGAGGCAGCTCGGACCAGCGATCGATCGCCAGGGCGGCCTCGAGCCGGGTTGCGTGCTCGCCTGGTTCGGATGCGCCGAGGTCGGCGAGGGCGGCGCGCTGAGCTTCCGTCGCGGGGGCGTAGACGTCAGGCGCTGAGACGGTGTGGTCCCGATCCGTCTCGCGATACCGCTGCGGGTAGTCGAGCGCCGATTCTTTCTGCACCGAGCGCTCCCACGAGTGCACGATCCGCTTCTCGACGGGCTGCGTCGGTGCCAGTGCATGGCTGACGCCGAGACGGTCACGTTCGGGCGGCTGGGCAACGGCGTAGTAGTGGGTGGCCTCGGTGCCGCGGGACATCGCCGTGTACGTCCACTCCCGGGTGGCGGCGTCCGAACCCACCACGAGCGCAACGTCGGCGGTCATCCCCTGGGCCTTGTGCACGGTCATCGCGTAGCCGCGGTCGATCGCGTCGTATCGCGTTGTGTCGATGACCACCTGGCGGTGATCGCCGCGCTCCACCGTGAGCGTCTGACGTTCGATGTCCACCGCGGTGACGATGGCTCGGGTGCCGTTGCTCACGCCGTTGCCGCGGTCGTTGCTCAGGCAGAGGACCCGGTCGCCGGCCTGGTACCTCCCTGCCGTCCACGGTCAGCGCAGGCCCGTGGACACGCTCGGCCTCGACCGCCCTGGCCCGGGCGAGCTCGTTGAGGGCGGCGACCTCGTCACGCCGCTGGGCCAGGATCACCGCGTCGACGCCCCGGTCCTCGAGCCTTGCATGCTCGGCGACCACCTCGGCGCGCCGCTCGGGGAGCGACTCGGCGACGTGGATGCGGCCGTGGCTCAGGTATAAGTCGTAGGCGGCTCGTGCCTCGCCGTCGCGAACCAGCTGGAGGGCTGCTCGCTCCCAGGGCTCCTTCTGGCGCACGTTCTCGGTGACCAGCACCCTGCCGATGTGCTCA
>CAWFUO010000008.1:0-390765 GCA_963819095.1 Candidatus Dormiibacterota bacterium | reverse complement strand
AGGCGTTCACCGATTACACGCTCGACGATTACATGGCGATCACGTCGGTCAACCTCACCGGGTTCTTCCACATGACCCACCGGGCCATCGCGCAGATGGTCGCCCAGGGTGGAGGCCACGTCGTCAACGTCAGTACCAGCCTCGTGGAGCACGCGGACGCAAGGGAACCATCGGCCCTAACCTCCCTGACCAAGGGCGGGCTGGATGCGGTGACACGCTCTCTGGCAACCGAATACGCCAAGACGGGGCGTCCGAGTCAATGCGGTGGCGCTCGGCATCATCGAGACCCCACTTCACGACCCGGCTTCGTACCATGAGCTGGCTGCACGACATCCCCTGGGACGAGTGGGCGAGGTCAGCGACGTGGTCGACGGGGTTCTCTACCTCGAACGCGCCACGTTCGTCACCGGTGCGACGCTCCGTATCGACGGAGGCCGGGCAGCCGGGGGCTGACCAAGCCCGTGGACGGCCACCCCTGGCCTGCACAAGTACGCGATTGACAGCGGGCGACGCGATGGGATCAATCGCTAATGCCGCAGCCCTTCTGGAGCAGCCGTTCTTGTTGCGGACCCCCGAATCGCACCGCGCGACGGCGGTCTTCTGATCGCCTATGGACATCTCATGTCGGGTGGCGCAATCTGTGGAGCTGTCACGGCGGTGGCAGGGCGGCGTGGTCTCCGAACCGGCGTGATGCGCCACCCCGCGACCAACCCAACCGACACTGAGATTCCCGGCAGGCATCGGTCGAGTGAAAGAGGGTCATCCATGCGATCCGACATCAGACCAGGCGGCGTGTTCCCCGACTACTCGTTGCCCGATCACACCAACATCGTTCGCACACTCAGCGAACTCCAAGGTGACGATCCGATGATCCTCACGCTGGCGCGAGGCAATTACTGTCCGAAGGAACACCAGCAGCACCTGGAGCTCGCAGCGAACTATTCGAAAATCGCCGTTGCCTATACCCAGGTCGTCACCATCGCCACCGATGACCATCACACCCTGCAGGAGTTCCGGGCTTCAGTCGGCGCCCAATGGACCTTTCTGTCGGACCCAGCTCGGACGATCCAAAAGGACCTCGACATCCAGGAATACACCGACCCCGAGCACGATCCGATGATCCCCCACACGCTCGTCCTCAAGCCTGGACTCCTCATCCACAGCATCTACAACGGCTACTGGTTCTGGGGACGCCCCTCGTTTTACGACTTGTGGTCGGACTTGTGCGCTGCGTCGAGCGAGTTCCGCCCCGACTGGGACCTGAGCAAACCGGGATTGCGCGAGGCCTGGGACGAAGGCGACTACTCAAGCTTCCACGGTTGGAACAAACGGGCCGCCAAGTCGATGCCCACATCGTACGTGTCCTAGAAGACATGGATCTGTCGCATGGAGGACGGCCTGGATCGAAGGGGTAGGTGGCAGTAATGCGAACGCCGGTCTGCGAACTGCTCGGGATTGAACAACCGGTTGTCTTGGCGGCGATGGTGGCGGTGCCCGAACTAGCGGCAGCGGTCTCGAATGCCGGTGGGCTCGGCATGGTGACGCTCACGTGGTCCGACCCGGCAGGAGACGTGGTTCGCGAGACGGCGGCGCTCACCGATCGTCCCTTCTGCGGCAACCTGGTTCTCACCTCCGATCAGCACCGTCGCCTCGATCAAGCACTCGAGGCCGGTTTGCGGATCGTGTCACTGTTTCTGGGAGATCCCGCTGGCTACATTGAGCAGGTCCACGATGCCGGCGGACTGGTTCTGTGTACGGTCGGAAGCGCCGGAGAGGCGCGGCGGGCGGTCGCCCGCGGAGTTGATGTCATCGTGGCGCAGGGTTGGGAGGCTGGGGGGCACGTGGGGGGTCGGATTGCGACGCTCCCCTTGGTGCCCGCCGTCGTGGACGCGGTGGCGCCGGTGCCGGTGATCGCGGCCGGTGGGATCGGGGACGCTCGCGGCGTGGCCGCGGTCCTCGCCTTAGGCGCTCAGGCGGCGTGGGTGGGTACCCAGTTTCTGCTTGCCCACGAGATGCCTATCCACGACGCCTACCGCAGTCGTCTGATCAACGCCGTCGAGACCGACGCGGAGTGGTACCCCGACCTCTATGACGTCGATTGGCCGGACTCGCCCCATCGCGCGCTCCGAAACTCGACGGCCGAGATTTGGGAGGCCGCTGGCCGCCCGCCTCTGGAGAGTCGGCCCGGAGCGGGTGACGTCATCGCGCACTTCGCTTCGGGCGAAGCAATCGTCCGCTACGAGCCAGCGCCCCCGATGGTTGGCACCACCGGTGACATTGAAGCGCTCTCCATGTGGGCCGGACAGAGCGTCGCGCTCGCCAGGCAGCTACGACCAGCGGCGGAGATCGTGGCTGACCTCGTCTCGCGTTTGTAAGCCACGCCAGCGGGTCGACCGTGCCATCGCTTGCCAGAAGAGAAGGTACCCTGGACGGCAAAATGCCATGGTTTCCAGATTTCGTTAGTGCGGTTGAACTCGCCCGTCGCCAGAGACGGTCCGTGGGCATTGCTGATCCCGTCCAGCAGTACTTCAACGCCCTCGAGACCGGGCGCACTCACGAACTAGAAGAAATATGGCCCGGCCAAGTGGCGATTTACGACCCCCGCGAGGGGGAAGTGCGCGGCCATCGACAGCTGCGACGGTTTGTCCGCAACAATCAATCGCTGTGGGCTGAGCGCCACGTCCGCATCGAAACGGTAGCCTCCATCTGTGTTGGCGCGCGGGCTGTAGTAGAGCTGCTGGCGCACCTGGACGACTACGCAGGTCAGGCGGTGGATTGGCCGATAGCCGTCGTTGCAGAGTCCGCTGATGAACTGGCGGTGCTGTTCCGCACCTATTGCAGCCAATGGCCAGTCGACGGACAGCGTCACATCAGGCGCCCCCTGCTCGAGCCGGCAAACACCCAGCTGAGTGGCGTTGTCGGCCGATATCTAGCCGCGCTAAGCGCCGGAGATCTGGACTCAATCGTGAGCGCGTTCGCCCCAGATGGGTACTTCCGCGAGTTGATCGGTCCGCACTATCTGCACCGTGGCACTGTTGAGCTGCGTTCGTATTTCTCCGAGTGCTTCAAGGAAGGTGGTGGGCTCAAACTCGAGCATTGCACGGTGACCGACGACGGCGTGCGTTGCGCCCTGGAATTCAACTGTGTTCGATGGGGCGATCACGACCTGACACCCCAAGCTGGAATTTGCGTCTATGAGCGAGGTCCGGACGGTTTGCTGACGGCCGCCCGAATCTACGACGACATCGAACCGCCCGTTTGACAGTTGCGTATCGACTGGGGATTGCAGCGACCTTGGGAACAAACAAAGACGACCAAGAAGGGCGGACTCATCGCAGTCCAGTAAGAGCGAGCGACAGGCGCAACCGACTCAACATCGGCTGGACTCGCGTGAGATCTTTGCACCAGATCCTTTGGAGTTTGGAGGGCACATGCGCAGCGACATCCGTGAAGGTGAGACGTTTCCCGACTATGAGCTCGCCGATCAATCCGGCCGGCGACGGTCCCTGTCGGAGCTCCAGGGGGGCAACCCGATGGTGCTCCATCTGTCCCGTGGCGGCTTCGATCCCAAAGAGCATCAGTTCGTAGGGCAATTGGTCGACGTATATCCCGAGTTCAGGAATGCTTACACGCGATTGGCCCTCATCTCGACCGACAATCAGCTGAACATCAATGAGTTCCGGGACGCGCTGGGCGCTACGTGGCCGTTCTTGTCGGACCCCGATCGGGTCGTCCAGAAGGATCTGGCCATCAAAGAGTTCACGGATGAGCCGCACGATCCGATGATCCCCCACACGTTCGTCCTCGAGCCCGGACTCAAGATCTTCAAGATCTACAACGGATATTGGTACTGGGGCCGGCCCACGATGGCAGAACTACACGTAGATCTTAGGGACGTGTTCAAGAAAATTCGCCCCGACTTCGACTTGGCGGCTCCGGGCTTGAGGGAGGCATGGGAACGCGGAGACCGGGGTCAATTCCTCGTCGACACACTGGAGGAGCCGATCCGGTATACCGAAGGCAAGAGCATCGGCATCAAACGTTGACCATGGGTGTCGCGGCGCCCCTCCGCTCGGGTTCCGACCATAGGAACTCGATCTGCTCGCGGTCCGAGCGGAAAGGTTGAGACGTGCAGTGCATCGCCATTCGACCCCCGTGAGCTGGAACGACGTCGAACCCCGAGCGCGAGGGATGTTCAGGTGCAAGGCATTCGCCTGGGTGCGACAGTCGTTTTCGGGACCAGAGAGGGCACGCATCGTCCCACCGATGAACTGCGACAGCGGGGCGCGGTGGTCGATGCGTTCCTCGCGGCAGCGCGGGGTGGCGACTTCGAGGGGCTGATGCGGGTGCTGGACCCGAACGTGATGACACGCACCCACACCGCGCATGGCGTGGTCGTGAAGCTGGGAGCGACCGAGGTGGCCACTGCGGTGCATCGAGGGGCTCGTGCCAAGGTGACCGCGCGGCGCGTACTCGTCAATGGTGAGCCGGGGATTGTGGCGTGGAGCGCGAACGGTAAGCCGCTGGGCGTGATGGCGTGCACTGTCGTGGATGGTCGGATCGTCGAGATCCTGTCGGTGACTGATCAGCAACGTCTCGAGGTGATGGACCTGCCGGGACGTCCCGACGAGATGTCGTCCAGCTGAAGCTGGTGGATTGCCAGTCGACTTGAGCGCCCTCGTGACCACGCTCGGGGTCAAGAATGGCCGAGCCGGAGCGACGGGTGTGGAGGAGGAGCCATGGGCTACGGTCCGCCAGCCTCCCGGCCGCAGACGCACTTCCAGTGATTCCAATACACGAGCTCTGGTCGTCATTCCCCCACCGGTCCGTGGTGAGACCGGCTAATCCCAGGACGAACCGCGTCGCGCATCACTGGTACATTAGTGGAGTAATGAACCAGAGAACACGGGTCTGCTCTCGGAGGGGATTGGTCGGTGCTTGATGAAGGAGTTCCCCTCTTTTCCCAGATCGCGGAGCGACTGTCTGAGGACATCGCGGAAGGTGCTCTGTCGGAGGGCGAACGCGTGCCGTCGACCAACGAGTTAGCCGCTTACTACCGGATCAACCCGGCCACAGCAGCCAAGGGGATCAGCCTGCTCGTCGACGAGCGGCTGCTGGAGAAGCGGCGTGGCATCGGGATGTTCGTCGCAGCCGGCGCCCGAACGCGCCTCCTCGCCGAGCGCCGAAAGCAATTCGCCGAGCGGTACTTGGAGCCCCTGGTCGTCGAGGCCGGCCGGCTCGGGATTGACCCCGATGAGCTGGTCGGAATGATGCGCAAGTCAAGCAACGCACGGGAAACGAGGACATGACCGCAGCGATCTCGGTGGCCGGGCTATCGCGTCGCTACCGGGGCCAGCTCGCCCTTGACAATGTCAGCTTCGACATCGAGCCGCGATCGATCACCGGAGTTCTCGGCCGCAACGGAGCGGGCAAAACGACGCTGCTGCGCATTCTCTCGGGCGCGGAGTTTCCTTCAGGGGGCAGTGTCAGCCTGCTCGGGGCCAGTCCTCTCAAGAGCGACGCACTGCTGCACCGGTTGGTGTTCGTCCGCGAAGACCAGCGCTATCCCGGCTACGGCTTGCCTGGAGGATTCAAGGTCTGGCACGCGCTGCGGGCAGCGTCATGGTTCTACCCGAATTGGGGTAGCGGGTTGGCCGAGGCCATGGTCGGCGACTTCGGACTGCCGCCCGGTCGGGCGGTCAAGGGGCTGTCACGCGGAATGCGCTCCGCGCTGGGCATCGTGATCGGCTTGGCTGCCCGGGCCGAGGTCACGTTGTTCGACGAGCCGTATGCCGGACTCGACCCCGTGGCCCGGCAGCTGTTCTATGACCGGCTGCTCGCTGAGTATGCCGGGCATCCCCGGACCATTCTGCTGTCCACCCATCTGGTCGACGAGGCCGCAGGACTGCTCGAACGGGTGATCGTGCTCGAATCGGGCCGAATCGTGCTGGATGCCGGCGCCGACGAGATCCGCGGCGCCGCGACGAGCGTCAGTGGCCCCGCCATTGCGGTGGCGGAGTTCACCGCCGGGCGCACCGTCTGGAATCGGCGCCGCATCGCCTCGCAGGAGACGGCGGTGGTGGCAGGCGCACTCGACGACAACGATCGCGCTCGCGCCGCCGTGCTACGCGTCCACCTGGAACCGCTGACGATGCAGCAGGTCGTGGTCCAAGCCTCCAGCAGGCTTCAAACACACGCGGTAGAAAGGGCGCGCCCATGACGACATTGCTCAGGGTCGCCCGATTCCATCTCGTCGACCGATTCAGTTACACGGCGATGCCATGGGCCGTCCTCGCGATTGCCTTCGTGATCAGCCTAACCATCGCCGATGCCGAAAGAGGCGGCGGCTCCGCACAGATCGCGACTGGTGCCGTGGCCGCCATCTACCTGTTCTTCTTTGCTGTGGGCATTCTGACCATCGGCCAATCGCTGCCATTCGCGTTCGCCCTCGGCGTCGGCCGCCGCGCCTATTACGCGGGAACCGCGATGCTCGCGGTGAGCCTCGCCACCGTGTATGGGCTCGCGCTTGCGCTGCTCCAGGTCATCGAGCAAGCGAGCGGCGGCTGGGGCATCGGGCTGCACTTCTTCCGGGTTGCCTACATCCTGCCCGGGCCGTGGTACCTCACATGGCTGACGTCGCTCGTCCTGCTGGCCCTGATGTTCGTTTGCGGCGTGTGGGTCGGGCTGATCTACCGGCGCTGGGGCATGCTCGGCCTGCTCGCGTTTGCAGTCGTCCTCGTTATCGCGCTGGTCGTTGGTGTCGTGGCCATCAGCAATACAGAAGCATGGCCATCGCTGAGTCAGTTTTTAGCCGCCCTCGGCCCGGCTGGCTTGACAGGGCTGCTCGCAGCGTTTGCCATTGCGCTGCTGGCAGGTGGTTACGCAACGATGCGCCACGTGACGGTCTGATCCAGATGTCACCTCAGGAGGAAGCTATGCGAGCTGACACCGTGCGGACCGCGACGGGAACTTCGGCCACACCGAACTTCCCGGCGAGGGCCGCGAGTAACACAGCTGTTGAGATCTCCCGTCTGCGCAAGACGTACGGTTCGTTGGTCGCGGTCGACGATGTCTCTTTCTCCGTAGCAGAGGGCGAGATCTTCGGAATCCTCGGCCCCAACGGGGCTGGGAAGACCACCACGGTCGAGTGCGCGATTGGCCTCCGCTCCCCAGACTCGGGGACGATCCGGCTGATGGGGATGGACCCGCAAGTCGACAAAGCGCGGATTCATGAGATCACTGGAGTACAACTCCAGTCCGGCGCCTTTCCGGCCAAGCTAAGGGTCGGCGAGATCATCGACATGTACCGGTCGTTTTATGCGCATCCGGCTGACGTGAGTGAGCTTGCCGGTGCGCTCGGGCTCGCGGATAAGCGCAAGTCCTACTACCGATCGTTGTCCGGCGGTCAGCAGCAGCGCCTTTCGGTGATCTTGGCGCTTATCGGCGCGCCCAAGATAGCGGTCCTCGACGAAATGACGACCGGACTCGACCCGCAGGCCCGCCGGGAGGCCTGGGAACTGATCGAGCGCGTTCGGGGCCACGGAACGACGGTTCTGCTGGTCACCCATTTCATGGAGGAAGCCGAGCAACTCTGCGACCGCGTGGCGCTTATCAACTCCGGGCGCGTCGTCGCGCTCGATACCCCGGCCGGTCTGGCTGCGCAGGCGATGGGCGCGAAGAGCGTCCGGTTCCTCCCATCCGGCCCGTTCGACGAAACCGTGCTGACCAGCCTGCCGGAGGTGACCGCGCTCGAGCACGACGGCCGCCACATCGTTGTCTCCGGTACCGGAGAGCTCGCAACTGCGGTGATCGTCGCCCTGCATACGGCGGGCGTCGACACGCAAGACGTGCGAGTTGACGCATCGAGCCTGGAGGACGCATTTGTGCGACTCACGGGAAAGCAGCTGCACGATACAGGAGAGGCACCGTCATGAGCACCCTTTCGCCGACGCGGGTACGAGCGCCGCGCGCTGCATTCACCAACATGGTGCTCAACGAGGCCAGGCTGGCCTGGCGGCAGCCCACAGGGATGATTGCCGGCGCGGGTGTTGCCGTGTTGCTTCTGGTCATCTTTGGCGAGATCCCCGCGTTCAGGGTTCCTTCGGCAGGCTTGGGCGGCTACTCGCCGTTCGACGTCTACATCCCGATCTTGATGTGCTTCTCGATCGCGATGATCGCGTTCACCTATCTTCCAGGACCGCTCGTCTCCTACCGCGAGCTTGGCATCCTGCGCCGCCTATCAACGACGCCGGTGCCCGCATATTGGGTGCTTGCTGCACAGATTGTGGTCCAGACATGCCTGATGGTGGTCACGTTGGGGCTGGTCGTCACCGTGAGCATCGTGTTCTTCGGGATCAGCGCGCCGAAGAACCCGGCCGCGATGGTGCTGTCGATCGCTCTCTGCATGGCCGCGCTGTTCGCAATCGGCCTGACGATCGCGGCCCTGGCGCGGACGTCAGGTGCCGCCCGTGGGCTCATGGCTGCAACGCTCTACCCAATGATGTTCTTCTCCGGGCTGTATTACCCGGTTCAGTTGATGCCGGCGGTCATCCAGGACATCAGCGAGTTCAGCCCGCTCGGAGGGGCTGTGCAAGCGATCAGCGACTCATGGGTTGGGCAGTTCCCTCCCGCTCAGCCACTGCTCGTCCTAGCGGCGTACGCACTCGTATTCGGGTTCCTCGCCAAGCGTTTCTTCAGGTGGGAATAGCCCCGGAGGCCACGCTCGGTAACCCTGTCCGGTTATCGCGTCCCCGTCCGGTTCGGACGGCCTGATGTCGTCTCCGGCAGTTGCCATCGAACCATGCGCTCCGCGCGCGGCCTTGACTCGGCTGATGCGCAAGAGATGGAGTGAAACGCCTTCCCGTCCTCCATCACGGACGCCTCGTCGGCATCGTGACTTGCGCAGCGGCATATCCAGCAAGGCGTCGTTACGACTCGCCGAACCATCAGTGCGAGCGAGATCCCCCGTGTGGGGAGTCCTGAGTTTCGTGGATTCGGATTACCGGATCTTCTAAACCCCTAAGGTCTTGCCATTGCTCTTCTTCGTGTCGACGAGCAGCCGCCACTCCGGTGGAGTGGTGTTCCCGGGACCACGGGTTGCAACCAGCGCTGACCGGTCGACCGCGAAGAACCCGTCCGGGGTGACCTCGATGTTGACCCAGTCCATCGGGCGCGGTGCCGGACCGTAGAAGTTTGTGGAGTTCGATGAAATAGCGGCTCCCGTGGCATGGGCAGGCCCAACCGTTCGGGAGTTGCTGCGCGGGGGTCCGCACGCCGCGTGCATCCGCCACCGAGGCGGATACGCCGGACCCGGTGACGATGTCCGTGACGTAGTTAGGCGTGCAGCCAAGGTGCGTGCAAATGAGCAGCACGGCGTAGATGCCGGCGTCATCCAGCACCACGGTCACGCGTTTGTCGGTCTCCGAGAGCACGTTGACGGGCGTCACGGCCTTGCCGCCCACGACCCCACCGGTGAGCTGGTCAAACGTAAAGGACGTCTTGAACAGGGCCGGCGCATTGCCCGACGCCTGGGGGAACATGAAGCTGAGGACCTTGACGCTTCCGAACAGGCTCGCGCCGACGACGGCGAGCCCACCCATGATCATCAGGAACTGGCGTCTCGTCGTGTCGGCACGGGCACGCACCCTCCCTCGCGGCGATTCGTACGGATTCAGCGCCATGCCGTCCTCACGCTTTCAGCGCTGCTTGCTGAGTACGCTCGTGCTCGATGCTCGTGGTAGACCTTGTGCTCATCTCGGAGTCTCCGGTGTGAGCGGTGTCGGCAGTACGAAGAGACAAACCGACTCGTCAGTTTGCCCTACGAGCTCAGTATACGCCACGCTTCCACGGGGATCAAGTTCACTCCATCGCGACGGACAACACGCGACACGCATTGTTACCTGGGCTGGTGCCTTCAAGAGTTATCTGCGCGACGCGACAGGGTTAGCCAGTACGTCGAGGTTCTGTGCTCGCGGCGCACACAGCGGTTGAACCGCGGAAGTCTGGCCGACCGTCACACCCACGTCACGCGAGGTTGCCTGGCGATACGGGCATTTGTCACACGCTATTTCAGCGACCTTCAAGTCAGTTTTGCACCGTGATATCCAATCAATCACTGCTCGAGGAGATGCCATGCAATCCCAGGGGATACGCTGTCGTGAGTTCGCGTTGACACAACTTCAGAGATTGCTCGACGGTTCGGATGAGAGTGGACAGGGGATGGTGGAGTACGCCCTTATCCTCGTCCTCATCGCGGTCGTGGTGATCGTGATCCTGACAACCCTCGGCCATCGGGTGAACAACGTGTTCTCCAATATCAGCCACGGTCTCAGCAGCTAGGAATCATCAGCCCATCCTTCCGGGGGCATGACGTCGGTCGCGATCCTCCCGTCGGCAAGCCTCACGCATCGGTCGCATCGTGCGGCGATGCCGACATCATGGGTGGCGACGATGAGTGTGACTCCGTGGGTGTTGTGGAGCTGGAGGAGAAGCGTCACGATGTCATCGCCGGTGCGGCTGTCGAGGTTCCCGGTGGGCTCATCGGCGAGCAGAATGGTCGGCTGATTGATCAGGGCCCGGGCGATGGCGACACGTTGCTGCTCGCCGCCGGACAGCTGCGACGGCAGATGTCGCGCCCGATGGGTCAGTCCCACGGCGCTGAGGAGTTCCGATGCCCGCTCGACCTTGTCGAAATCGGTCCGGTAGGGCATCACGGGCGTCAGTACGTTGTCCAATGCGGAAAGGGCCGGCGCAGGCGCGGGCGTCAGACCGGCGGTCACGTCGGGGCAGCGTAATGCTCTCCAGAATGTACCCGATCATCGCGATGGGTGCCGCAAAGCTGAACGCCGGGGACCTTCATCACCTCCGCGTACTGCCGCAGCGTGATACCGCCGAAGATCCCCGAAAGGTAGTTGTCACGGACGACGTCTTTGCTCGTCTCAAGTGCAGTTGCAGAGCCTGGCGGTCGAACCAGGATGTCATACGCCGGTCGTAGGTTCCGCACCACGGTACCTCGCACCTCGGCAGTGCTGGTGGTGATCGCCGCGGTCAGGAGCGAGAAACTCAGGGCTGCGACGAGGATCCCGGCTGCGACCGCGGCGGCCCTGCGACGCGGATGCTGAAGCTGCGCCCACAGTGCTCCAAGCATCGACATGGCGCTCGGTCAGCGTCGAGCGACGCGCTCTTGGTGTCGAGTTGGTCCGAGCGTGGTCGGCGTCGTCCGTCCTGGTTCAGCACGAGGCCGATGAAGATACGCCGCACGCACGCTTTCGCATGGTTGAGCAAACCGGGCGTCGACGACGGAGTGCGACGGACGCTTGTAGGTCTTAATTGAGATCATGGGGCGCCTGATGAGCACACGGTCCGCTACGCGACGAACGGCGACGGACCGACGACGCGCTTGTCACCCTGTAGCACCGCTCGTTCCGGAGATCTCGAATGGCACTCGGTAGGTCAGTCCTGCTCACTGCAGAGGGCCAGGCCGCCCTCATCGCCGAGTTGCGCGAGCTGATCGATACGAAGCGTCCTGAAATCGTGGTGCGGGTTGCCGCCGCTCGCGCCGAAGGTGATCTGCGCGAGAACTTCGCCTACCATGATGCCAGGCGCGAGCTGGGTCTCCTCGACGGCCGAGTACAGACCATCGAAGGCATGCTCCGACATGCACTGATCGTCGAGGCCGCTCCGTATGACGGTACCGTGGGCTTAGGCGCGACTGTGGTTGTGAGGGATGACTTCGGCGACTCTGAGTACACGATCGTCGTGCCCGCTGAGGCAGACATCGCTCGTCGGCGGATTTCGCTGGATTCGCCATTGGGAGCCGCGATCTCCGGCCACCGCGCCGGCGACGAGGTGACTGTCGACAGCCCCGGAGGGATCCGCCGAGTTGCCATCGTCCAGGTGGGCTGACACGTGGTGGATACGCTGCGATGCCCGACCACGGCGACGGAACCCAAGACTTGATCGTGGACGACTCCGACCCACCACGAACGACTTCTCGATCTGCGTCGAATTGCGTAATGGCAGTGGGAGCCTCGGCGGACTCAAAGCAGTTGCATGACCCGGTACGTGACAGTAGCGTTGTGACGTGGAATCGAGAAGCCCAAGCGCGGCCAGGCCAATAGTGCTCCCGATCAAGTGCATGCTGGATGATTGTCGGAAGACATCTCGCACCGACGTTCGGCTGAATGACGGACGCGATAGGAAAGGTGCAGATGCTCAAGGCTGGCGAGCTCGGGTACCGAGCGAGGAATTGTCGACCCCTTTCATCAGCGGCGTGCGCGGCGCCTTCGTTGACACTGGTGCCATGTCCGTTTCGTGGCCGAGTGCCACGACTGCCACTGACGTTTGCAGGCACGTATGAACAAGGTATCGAGGCAGGTCGGCTCGCGCGATGCGGCTGCGAGCGCGAGGCCCAGCATGCCCGTGGTGGTCGACCGGCCCACTTTTCAGGCCGAACTCGATGCGCTGCGCGTTAGGGAGAAGGCGCACACTCGCGAAGGCGACGCGATCGCAGCCGCCCGTCGGCGGCTGCCTATGGTGAAGGTTGAGTCCAGCATCCCGCTCATCGGCCCCCATGGTCCGACCACCCTGCTCGAGGCGTTCGAGGGCCGCCGACAGCTCATCGCCTATTACTTCATGTGGACCGCAGGCCGGCCCGCCGCCGAGCAGTGCGAAGGCTGCACGTGGTTCACCACCCAGGTCGCGGAGCTTTCCCACCTGAATTCTCGCGATATCACCTTCGCCGTCCTCTGTAAAGGCCCGTACGACGAGAGCATCCGCTATCGCGACTTCATGGACTGGAAGATGCCGTGGTACTCCGCAGAAGCTTCCCTCGACGCACTTCTCCCCGGGCGTGACATCCGGATGATGTACCTGGCGTGCTATGTGCGGGACGAAGTGAGCGTGTACGAAACCTACTGGACGACCATCCGCGGCGTCGAGGCTATGGACAACACCTACAGGCTCATGGACCTCACGGTCTACGGACGCCAGGAGACGTGGGAGGACTCGCCCCCCGACTGGCTACAAAACGTCAACAATGCCAACCTGCGGACGAACGGACGCCCCGTTGCCCAATGGCCGCGACTCGAAGCTGGGCGCTCCGACGAGCTTGGCAACGCCGGGGCGACGTCAGGACGGTAGGGTGAATGTGCGCGTTTACGTGATTCCATTGGATTTCATCGCACCTGCGCTAGTCGTCATTCCAACCAATTCCGCATAAACCCGCTCTAAATCGAACTCAGCACTCAATGGGGAATAGGGGCTAATCTGGTGACCAGGGGTCGCAGGTGCGAGTCCTGCCTCGCCGATTCGCGGCCCATGGCATTGCAGTGCAGTTAGTTGCAGTCGATTGCAGCCTGGGCGTTTCATCCCATTACAACAGCGTTGCGGGGATGCACGCTGGGATTGGGGGGGCTTCCAACCGACTGAGTCCGGGATCGGGTCACGGTCAAGATCGACCAAGCTGAGACTGTCCGGCGTTCCCGTCTTCGCTCACGGCCCGAGCCCGAACCTACGCAACCCCAAGCTGACGGCCCCGGCCCCGGCGCGCGGCACCTGGCGCTCTATTGCAGTCGCCGAAAACACGTTCGTCTTTCCCAAATTCCGCCCGCCGCTCTGCTAAGGTGCGGTGCACTCAGGCTCGGGAAAGAGGCGTTATGAGGGAGAAGCTGTGACGCATCGCCATCACATTCGATCGTTGACAGCGCTGCTTGCCTCTGCGGCCATCGCCGTGATCGCCGGCGCCCCGTCAGCGGCGGCGCAGTACGCCGCGACAGCGACGCCCGTGGGCGCGCAAACCGACCACGTGATCACGCTCGTCACGGGCCAGCGAATTCTGGAGAGCACCGGCCCAGGCGGCAGGCTCGCGTTCAGCGAGGTGGCCGGTGCGGCAGCGTTGCCCCTGTTTACATTCGAAGCCAATGCCGCGTGGTACGCGGTTCCCGCCGTCGTCATGCATAGCCTCGGCTTCCAGCTTGATCCAGCACTCTTCGAGACTGCTGCGCTCAGCGAGGCCGAGGCGACGCGTGCGGGGGAGATTCCTGTCCAGGTGCAGTGGCAAGGCGCTGCGGCGCCGGCGATGCCGTGGTTGCTCCAACAGGTCGCAACTGGCCACGGCGTGACCGACGGTGTGGTCAGCGAAGCGTCCGGCGCTGTCCTGCAGTCGGCGCTCATCGCCGGGCCGCTCCCCTCTATCGAGCGGGTCAGCCTCAACGGCGCGGGGGCAACGCCTCGGCCGGCAACGTCCGGATTCAGCCTCTACACATTGACCGTCAACGGCATCGACGCAAGGGGAAAGCCCGATACCGGTGACGCCGCGATTCTCCTCAACACCGACAACGCGATCAACTCTGCGGGTGTCGGCTTCGAGCAGTGGTATCACGGCGTTTTCAAGGTGAGCGTTCCCAACGGCCACTACGCGATGCTCGGTAACTTCGTGTCCTTCTCGAAGAGTGGCAGCGTCAATGGAGGAGGTGCGCCATCGGCCACCGACCACATGTCGATCGTCAACTTCACCATGGACGGAAACACGACGGTGACCGTCGACGCGCGCAGCGCGACGGCACGAGTCTCGGTCACTACTCCGCTTCCGACAGACGTCGGGTCCGGTGTTGCCACCTGGCAGCGCGACAGCAAGGGCACCACCGGTGGAACATCGTTCAGCACGCTCTGGTCGATCGGCGGCGGGGCGCCTCCGTTCAACGTCTTCGTGAGCCCGACACCCGCGCCGTCGGTCGGGACGCAGGGCTGGGTGGTCAACTACCACCTCGATTCGCCGTCCGCGACGGCCGCCCCCTACTCCTACGACCTCTCGTTCGGTGACCTCGGTGGCATATCGGCGAAGCAGCGCGAGAAGGTCAAGGCATCGCACCTCGCAACCATCGCAACGACGTACTACAGCGACGTCACGGCTCGACAGACGCTGGAATTGCGCCAATCGTTCTTCCCGTGGCAGTTCGCCGCCATCGGTGAATTCGACACGTTCAATGCGCCGCTGGAGCGGACGGAGTTCGTCCTTGCCGCGTCGGACCTCGCGTGGGGTCAATTGGTGGTTGCCGACCCGACCTCCTTCGACGGCGCTTCGCAAGACTCATATCGCGTGTTCTCACCGGGCGAGGCGACCGCTTCGGACTGGGGTCGCGGCCCGATCGGTCCGGGCGTTCCCGTCAACGTAGGACCGGTCTTCGTGCCACAGGCGTGCCCGGCCTGCACGGAATCCGGGACGCTCGAGTTCGAGATCTTCCCGTTCGGTGATAACCCACCCGGACACTTCGGATTCCCGAACGCTCCGGAGCCGGGGCTAACCGAGACCGATGCGTATTCGCTCGAGAGTGGCGGAACGGTGATCAGCTCGGGTCAGGATCCGCTGGGTATCAGCGTCACCGCGCCCTCCGCGAGTGCGCGCTACCAGTTGAAGTACCAGGTCGCAATGAGCGCCCCCTGGTGGACGCTCTCGACGCAGCAGTCAACAACGTGGAGCTTCTCGAGTTCCTCGGCGACGAGCGCGCCACTGCCGCCGGGGTGGCTGTGCTTCAGTGGCATGAGCACGGGCTGCAGCGTCGTGGCTCTGATGCTGCCCGACTATCAGTTTCCGGAGAACGACATGGGAGACGTCGCATCCGGACCGGTGACATTCCAGCTGGGGATCTCGCACATCCTCGGAGTGCCGATCGCAGTGAAATCGGCACAAGTTTCGGTCTCATTCGACGGTGGCAAGACGTGGGTCACCGCCCACGTGACACCCGGCGGTTCCAACAACTATTCGGTCAGCTACAAGGACCCGAACCACGCCGGGACGGCCGCGATCCGCATCCATGTCACCGATGTCAACGGCGGCGTGCTCGATCAGACGATCCAGAACGCGTACGCGTTCTCATGAGGACGCACCATCACGCGAAGGGAACCCCACGATGAAGACTCCGTGGATTGCACTCACCTCGCTCCTGGTCGCGTCATTCGCGAGTGGCGCAACAGCTCACGCCGCAACCGTTACGCCAACGCCGGCGCTGCGACACGTGTGTGCCTCCGCCGCACCGGGTGATGCGCAGTGCCTCGCCGACGTTGTCGTCAATCAGCCGATCGCCAGATCCGGCGGCTCGATAACCGGGTACGAGGCGGCCCAGCTCGAAGCTGCATACAACCTACCGATCAATCATGGCGCGGGCCAGACGATCGCCGTCGTTGATGCGTTCGACGATCCCACGGCGGCGTCGGACCTCGCCACGTATCGAAAAGTCAACGGGCTCGCACCGTGTACGACGTCGCATGGGTGCTTCACCAAGCTGAATGAGACCGGCCAGGCCCGGAACTATCCGACGGCCGACCCCGGCTGGGGAATCGAGATCTCCTTGGATCTCGACATGGTGTCAGCCGCCTGCCCGCGCTGTCACATCGTGCTTGTCGAGGCGTCGACCAACTCAATTGCGGATCTCGGCATCTCGGAGAACACCGCTGCAGCGCTCGGCGTTGACGCGATCTCCAACAGCTATGGGATCGCGGAGTTCAATGGCATGCAGCAGTACGAGCAGCCCTACCGGCATCCCGGGACGGCGATCCTCGCATCCACGGGCGATTTCGGATTCGGTCCGGCGAGCTTCCCGGCGGTGATGCCCAACGTCATCGCCGTCGGTGGCACGACTCTCTCGACCTCGACCAACGCTCGCGGCTGGTCCGAGGTTGCGTGGTACGCCGCGTCGAGTGGGTGTTCGGCATACATCGCGAAGCCGTCCTGGCAGCACGACGATCACTGCTTCATGCGTACTGTCGCTGACGTCTCGGCCGATGCCGACCCGTATCCAGGGCTCGCCGTCTACGACACCAGCTTTCCTCCCGGGTTCGATGGACTGAATCCCGGATGGATCGCCGTCGGTGGCACAAGCGCATCCTCACCATTCGTCGCGGGAGTCGTCGGACTTGCCGGCAACGGAAAGACGATGCCGTCCGGGTTTCCCTATCGCCACGTCGCTGACTTCTTCGACGTCATCGCCGGGTCCAACGGGTACTGCGGCAGCGTCCACAACTACCTCTGCAACGGCGTCAAGGGCTACGACGGACCGACCGGGCTCGGAACCCCGGACGGAGCAGGAGGGCTCTAGCTGTGAAACTGACAATGGCCGCTTGCACACGGGCTCCGGGCTTTTGGCGCAGTCGCTCGCAAGGAGTTTGGCCGCCCAGGCTCCGTGCGGACGGTCGAAATCGCGGAAGTCCTCCCTGAGACGCGCTAGCTGTGAACGCTCACGAAGCTGGTCGCGAACACGCTAGTCCTTCGTCACGTGCAGCTCGCGAGGGAGCTGAGTCAACACCTCACATCCGGCTTCGGTGACCAGCACACTTTCGCTGAGGCCCACGCACAGACGCTGGAATGCGCGGAGCGCGGGGGGTATGTGGAAGACCATGCCGGGCACGAGTTCGGTTGGGTCATCCTTACGAAGGCTGACGATATGGCCCTCACCCCAGTCCGGAGCGAATGCAACGCCCATTGAGTAGCCGGTTCGCTTGCGAAACATTGCTTCCATGCCGGCGTCTTCGATCACGCCTCTGCATGCTTGATCCACCGAACCGGCCGCGACGCCCGGGCGAATTGCGGCAATGGCGGCATTGAGCGCTTGCAGCACCACGTCGCACATTGACTGAATCTCGCTCGAGGGCTCGCCGAGCACTGCGGTGCGCATCAAGGCGCCTCCGTACCGGCTGACGCATGCGCCGAGCTCGATGAGCACCGTATCGCCGCTCTCGAGTTCGACGATTCTTGAAGCTCGAGTGCGCGACTCCGGAACGCGGTCCTGAGGTGACGATCGGATTTGAGACCAGAGGATCCGATCCGTTGCCAACCATGGCGGCGTAGGCGGCCACGGCGACCTCGTTCTCAGTGGCGCCCACGTGTACGGCACTCAATGCTGCAGCCATGCCGTCGTCAACGAGGCTGCACGCCTGTCGGATCTTGGCGATCTCGTACTTCGATTTGACCGCACGAGATCGTTCGACGAGCCCGGAGTCCGAGACGCTGACCTCGCCGAGCGCGGCCCGGAGGCGGAGCCAGGTGCTCGGCGTGATAAAGGGAGCGGTCGCCTCCATTGCGATCCGACGCGACACGAGACTGCGGCTCGAGAGCGCGTCGACCGTTCGTTCGACGGGGTCGTCGGTGTCGCCTGAGGTCGCGATGTCGGTGAGCCAGGTGGTTGACAGGGCGACTCCGCGCTCCATCTCTCGAATCACGAGCACCGGATCCGCGGCAACTGGAAGGGCAAGACAGAGGTAGGACGAGTAGCCGATGGTGTCGTAGCCGGTGAGGTAGTTGATGTTCTCCGGCGTCTGGATGAGGAGCACGTCGATCTGCCGGTCGACCATCGCTTGCCGGACTGCAGCGACACGGCGGTCGTACTCCGCCTGAGGGAAGGCCAGATCCCTCCAGGCCGAAGCGGACGAGTTCAGTTGCGTGCTGCCGGCAGTTGAACGCCCTTCGTAGTCCACCCAGCGCCTCCGTGAGCTGATCCTTGACTTCCGGCTCCGGAGCATACTAAATTCTGGATCCAAGATTTTGAACTTCCAACTCGCTTGACAGCCGCAAGAGGCTCCGCCTCGTGACCGCGGAGCCGATGAATCGTGATGCGCTCGAGTATCGGACCAAGGTCGACGCGACGTATGAACTGCTGCGTAGCCGGATCCTGAGCGGCCGCCTGAAACCTGGCGAGAAGCTCGATCAGTCACTGCTGGCGAGCCAGATGCGCGTGAGTCGCACGCCGCTGCGCCAGGCGCTGCTCAGAACTCGCTGCAGAACGGTTGATCGAAACCGAGCCGCACCGAAGTGCGATTGTGTCGCCCCTGTCGTTGATCGAGATCGAAGACCTCTACCAGTCCCGTCGTGTGCTCGAGTCAATGCTTGCAGGCGTCGGCACCCAACGTATCTCGGAGCGGGGGCTGAACCAGCTGCGCCGGATCCTTGATATGCAGGAGACGGCCGTAAAGTCGGGCAACCCTGACCGATTCGCAGATCTCGATCGAGAGTTCCATTTCGTTCTGTATCGAGCGGCCGGCTACGCGCGTGCGTTTGACATCACCCAGAACCTGAGAGATGCCAGTGAGCGATACGTTCGCTTCTACACGGTCTACAAGGGCGGAGCTGCGAACTCACTCGGAGACCATCGACGAATCTTGCAGCTCTGCATCGGCCGCGACGTCGAGGCCGTTCGCGATGAGGTCGAGCGCCACATTGTCCACGGCATGGAGACGCTGCGTCATGCAGCTGGTGAGCTCAACGAACCTGCGGCGCGAATCGAATCCGATCCCAAGGCGCGTGACTGAACCATGAGCCAGCGTCCGATCCCAAACCGGATTCGAGACATAGCACTCCCTGAATGGCAGCCCGTTCTCGGCCAGTCGCTGCGCGACGCGGAGCGCGAGCTTGAGCGTGTGCAGTACGGCGGCGAATTGCTCGACCTCACATACGCGAACACGCACCGATTCCCTCCGCCACCGAGAGTGCTCTCGGATTTCATGGCGGCGGCAAGGGGAGGAGGCATGACCTACACCCCGTATCGCGGAGACGAACGCGTCCGCTCGGCGGTCGCTGAATCACTGTCGGCGTTTCTGGGAATCGACATCGACCCGCAGAGCGAACTGATTCTCACTCCCGGCTCCCAGACAGCCCTGTTCGTCGCGATGTCGGCGACGGTTGGCGACGCGGTCGCCCTGGTGGATCCGGACTACATGTCAGATGAGAAGCTTCTCCGCTTCCTCGGCGCCCGGATCCAACACGTGCCTTTGGTGTGGGGGGACTTCAGCCAGCCGCCGTCAATTGATCTTGAGATGCTTGAGCGTGCCTTCAGGGACGGCGCCTCCACGCTCGTGTTCTCGAATCCGAACAACCCGACCGGCATGGTGTTGCCGCCCGACCTCATCCGCAAGATCGCGGCGCTCGTCCGATCCTTTGACGTCACGGTCATTGTTGACGAACTGTATTCGAGGCTCGTCTACGACGAACTCCCCTTTACTCATCTCATCGCCGAAGAGGGCATGGCCGATCGATGCGTCACGTTGCTTGGACCGTCGAAGACCGAATCCATGAGCGGGTACCGCGTTGGCGTTGCGGTAGGCCCCGCCGAATTGATCGATCGGATGGAAGACGTGCTAGGCGTGACGGTGCTGCGGGCGCCGGCGTATGCGCAGCACGTCCTGACCAACTGGTTGTCGGACGACCATCCTTTCGTCGCGTCCCGGGTACGCGACTACCAGAAGCTACGCGACCGCACTATCGAGATTCTCAACGGGTCAGGTCTTCTGCGGGTGCGACCCCCTGGCGGTACCGCGTACCTCTTCCCTGACGCTTCCGCCGTCGGATGCGACGAGCAGACGATCGCCAAAGCGCTCAAGTCTGAAGCCGGCCTGCTCGTCAATCCGGGTTATCAATTCGGCCCACGAGGGGCACGGCATTTCCGGATCTGCTTTGCTCAAGACGAGACGATCTGGGACCAGGCACTGCAGCGCATGGTCGCGACGCTTGACTTCTCTCCACGGGCAAGCCTTGACCGGTTCTGACAGTCCGGTGAGCACCACGTGAACGCGTTGCGAATCGGCGCGGGGTTTCTGGGCGCAATCTCATCGGTCAACGACTTGGAGCATCTGCGGCTCGCGGCTCAGATTTGCGAGGACGGAGGATTGTCCAGCTTTTGGGTGGCCGACCAGCGCTGGCAGCGTGATGTGTACGTAAGTCTCGCCGACATCGGCGCCTGCACAGACTTGTTGTTGCTGGGTACGCGAGTGACAGACCCGTACATCAGGCATCCGGCCCTCACCGCGGTGGCCATTGCGACCCTCGATGAAGCGACCGGGGGGCGCGCCATCATGGGCATCGGGGCGGGCGGCTCTGGGTTTCGACAACTCGGCCTCGCTCGTACCAAGCCAGCTGTGGCGGTGCGCGAGTTGATCGAAGTCATGCGCCGCCTATGGCGTGGAGAGGAGTTCGAGTTCGAGGGTCGGATCATCAATTGGAGGCGCGGGGCCCTGGAATTCCAATGTCGCGCCGACATACCTGTCGTCATTGCGGCCCGAGGGCCGCTTCTGCTGGAACTCGCAGGGGAGGTCGCCGACGCAGCAATTGTGGCTTCCGGCGTTTCGCCAGGAGGTGTTGCTTGGGCCAAGCAACTGATCGCCAAGGGAGAGCTCCGAGCCGGCAGACAGCAGGGTCAGACCGAGCTCATGCACATGACCTACATATCGATTGATGACGATCCTCGCATCGCAAGCCAAACAGTCAAGAAGGCGCTTGTGGGGACTGTTGTCGGGAGCCACCCCGCCTATGACTTCCTGAAGGCGAACGGCCTCGAGATTCCGTCGGATCTCGCCGCGTACCTCGACTCCGGTGGGTACGATGCGCCCCGAATCATCGAGTTGATTCCCGACAGCTTCGTCGGCAAACTGGCGATTGCCGGAACCGTCGAGGAGTGCGCGAGTCAGCTTCAGGGGTTGCTCGACGCGGGCATCCAGCACCCGCTGCTTGCCCCCATTCCTCGTCAAGACGGTGGCGAGATCGAGATTCTCGAGCAGTTCGTCAATCGGATTATGCCCGAACTCAAGGCAGTGTCACGCGCATGATCGAAATCGAGACCGATGTGCTGGTGGTAGGTGGTGGCCTGGCAGCGCTGCGCGCTGCCTACGACGGGCTGCTGGCCGGCGCGCGAGTGGTCTTGGCCGTCAAGGGGAAACCCGGCCGAAGTGGATCGTCAGCGATGACGTCCGCCGGATACTCAACCGCCCTCTCCGCGTCCGACTCAGCTGAAACGTACGTCAGGGACACCATGAAAGGTGGTCATGGGATCAATGACCCGAAACTGGTGCGAATCCTGGCCGAGGAAGGCCCCGAGAGGCTCGCCGAGCTGGTCGCTCTTGGGGCGCCGCTCGGAGTGACTGACGCCGGCGACTGGCGAATCATCCCGAGCGGCGATCACAGCGTCCCTCGCACCGTGTCCGCGGCCAACCACATCGGACGCGACTTCACGGACCCTCTCACTGAAGCCGTCATCCGTCTTGGCGCGCAGGTGCTGGAGATGACTGCGGCGGTCGAGGTGCTGACAGCCGCGGGCGAGGTTACCGGTGCGATCCTCATTGACTACGCGCGAGCCGAGCTGATCACCATCCAGGCGCCATCTGTGATTCTCGGCACAGGAGGAGCCGGAAGGCTCTTCAGTGTTACTTCGAATCCAAACGACGCGACCGGCGACGGGTACGCACTCGCTCTCAATGCAGGGGCTTCGCTGCGTGACATGGAGTTCATTCAGTTCTACCCGTGGCGCTGCATCATCCCGTTCGATCGCAGCCGCATGCCTATTCAGCCGTCCACATTCGTGCTTGGCGCAACTCTGCTCAACTCCGATGGCGAGCGTTTCATGTTGCGTTACGATCCGGTACGCGGAGAGGCGACGACGAGGGATGTCGCCGCGCGTGGGATCTACGACCAGATACACAACGGAAAGGCTGTCAGGGGTGGCGTTCAGCTGGACGTGTCGGCACTGTCGCTGGACGAGTGGATGCTCAGCAACCCCAAGCCTGCGCGACATTTTCTCGAGCGTCATCTCGATTTCAAACAAGAGGAAATGATCCTGGCGCCAGAAGCCCACTTCTTCATGGGCGGGGTGGTGGTGGACGAGTGGGGCGAGTCGCAGGTGGGTGGTCTCTTCGTGGTGGGTGAAGCTGCAGGAGGCGTCCATGGCGCGAACCGTTTGGACTCGAATGCGATTCCCGAAACACAAGTCTTTGGCGCGCGAGCGGGCAAGGCGGCAGCCGCGCGGTCGAGAGCGCCCCGCGGCTTAGCACCCTCAATCGCGGCTGACGGCACATGGACCGACCGGCTCCTGCAGGCCGATGCAGCACCTCTGACTTCAGGCGAGGAATACGCGGAGCTACGAAAGGAACTGCAGGCAACCATGGGGCGGACGTTCGGGATTGTCCGCAGCCGGGCCCAGATGGAACAAGGGCTGATTGAAGTCGAGGCCATCGAGATGTCGTTGAACACGGCAGCTCCCGCCGGTGTCCGCGCGTTGATGCTGCACGCTCAGATGTCGAACTCCCTGCTCGTGGCTCGCAGCTGCTTGCGGTCTGGACTGATGCGCGAAGAGAGCCGCGGCGCGCACTACCGCCAGGACTTTCCGGAGCAGGACGACGAGCGGTGGAAATGCTCATTGCAGATCGACCTCGTCGGGAGCGATCTTCAGCTACGGAGGTGTGAGCTTGAAGCCGTCCACTGACACAGGCTCGGGTCCGGTGCGAGATGCAGCAACGGTGCCCGCTCTGCTCGTGCCCTCGTCCGCAACCGCGGTGCTCGTTGTCGACGTCCAGAACGACTTCGTGGATGATCGCGGACGCGTCGGACTCTCGGGGTCGGACATGCGTCCGTTGCAGGCAGCGGTGGGAGAGATCAACCGCCTCATCACGGCCGCTCGCGAAAACGATGCACGCATCGTGTACATCGTCGTCGAGCACGGTGGCACGGTCGATCTGCCGCCTTATCAGGCCCGGTACGCACAGCGAGGCATGACGCCTGAGGACACCATCTGTCACGAGGGGACGTGGGGTGCGCAACGCTATTCCGGCGTGCTGCCGCCGGAGCAGGGCGAACCCCAACTGGTCAAGCATGGCTATGACGCATTTCAGATCTCGGATCTCGAAACGACCCTCCGTGGGTGGGGTGTGCGGACGGTGGTTGTCACGGGTGTGGTCACCGAACTATGTGTACGGGCGACCGTGTTCTCCGCATTTGAGAAGGGGTTCTTTGCTGTCGTGCCGCGCGAGTTGACGGCCTCACTCGATCCTGAGAGTGCGCGAGACGCCCTCAGCAGCATCGAGCACTGGTATGGAGACGTCATCGCATTGGACGACCTCATCACGACGTGGACGATTGCAGCGCCGTCTCGCTCAGGCGTCACCGCGTGATCGAGACCCACGACCGACAAAGGGCCACCGCACAGCGCCCTGGCCCGCGCCCGGGAAACCGTCAGCAACAGCGGGATAGCTGTCAACAAACAGAACGGAGGATGCGCGATGTCGTTTGAACTCTTGAGGGGGCGGGTTGCCCGGGGTGATCCAAAATTGCATCAACGAGCCCGCAGGCGCGTGGCGCTTGCCGGCCTCGGCCTGCTGATGGTGGCGTGCGGGAGCGCGAACCAGGCCACCTCCAGCTCTGCGGGCACCGACTTGCTGTCGAAGCTCAAAGCGGCTGGTGTCATCAACATCGGCCTAGCCAACGACCCACCGGCGAGCATTATCAATCCGGACGGCAGTGTTAGTGGCGAGGGCCCAGTCGTAGTCCAGATGATCATGAAGCAGCTAGGCATCCCACAAGTCCATGGAATCGTCGGGACGTTTGGCGAGCTGGTCCCGGGCCTGCAGGCAGGACGGTGGGACATGATCGGCGGCGTTATCTCAGTCACCAAAGCGCGGTGTGCCGTTGTGCAGTACACCGATCCATTCCAGTTCAATGGCATCGAGATCGCCTGGTTCCCGAGCGCGGTGCCACAGGCCCCGACCAGCATCGGCGACGTGGGCAAACGGGGTCTCACCGTGGGCTTCAACTCGGGCTCGTCCTACATCGCACTTGCCGAAGGTCTGGGTGTCGCGCAGGACAAGGTGCTGCAGTTCCCGGATACGGCATCGCTCCTGGACGCGCTCCAGTCCAAGCGAATCCAGGTGATCATCTCTGACACCGGGTCGCTCACGTTGACCCCGGCACAGGTGCAGAAATACCCGTTCCAGCACCTTGACTACCCGCCGGACGGCCCGTTCATCGCAGGAGCTCTTGCTTTCCGGAAAACGGACACCACGCTGTACAACGCATTTCAGAAGGACTTCCGAGCGATGAAAGCATCCGGTGAATTCGACAAGATCGCTGCAGAGTTCCACTTCCCGCCCATCCCGGCGCAATACGCCAGCCTCACTCCCGAGCAGGTTTGCGCGAAGGTCACCTAGACGTTCATGGCGTTGGCTGCCTCCATCGCGGTGGTGGCAGCCAGCCCGAACCAAGGAAGTGGCAATCAGATGAGGAGCAGATGCACTCGAACGGTGGACCCATCGGCGATGCGCCGGCCTTGGTCAAATGACCGGGTTTAGCTGGGACTGGCAGTTCGCCCTGCAGATCCTGCCGCAACTGTTGCAAGGGCTCCAGTTCACGCTCGAAGCAACATTCTTCGGGTCGCTGCTCGCCTTCGTTCTGGGGTTGGTCTGGGCCGTGATCCGGCTGGCAGAAGTCCCAATAGTTTCTCAGGCGGTCCGATTGGTGGTCGAGTTCTTGCGTGGTACCCCACTCCTCCTCCAACTCTATTTTCTGTTCTACGTCTTTCCGAACTATGGCATCACGATTCCGGCGCTGCAAACCGGGATTATTGGTTTAGGGCTGTACTACAGCGCGTACGCGAGCGAGGTATACCGTGCGGGTATTGAAGGCGTACCTCGGGGTCAGTGGGAGGCTTCGCTGGTCCTCGGTCTCCCGTTGCGTCGGATGTGGGGTCGAGTCGTGGTCCCCCAGGCGATGCGCTTCGCGACACCTGTGCTGGGGAATTTCGTCATCAGTATGTTCAAGGAATCGGCCATCCTCTCGACAATCACGGTGCTGGAAGTAATCGGGCAAGCCGATATCATCGGCGCGGCAACCGCTCGATACATCGAACCGTTCACACTTGCCGGCCTCATCTTCCTGGCCATCAGCTACCCCGCATCTCGCGTGATCAGGCTGGTAGAGGCGCAACTTAGTGAGGGATAGCAAAGTGGCCGAGCTGGCTGCGAATCCACCAAACACCCTTGACACCGTGCTCACGATGCACGACGTCACCATCGCCTATGGTGAACGGGTCGTCGTTAACTCGTTGCACCTTGCAGTCAAGCCGGCCGAGAAGGTCGCGATCATCGGTCCGAGCGGCTCCGGAAAGACCACCGTCTTGCGTCTCGCGATTGGCCTGGAAAGGCCGAGCGCCGGGTCAATCCTGATCGACGGCCAGTACCTGTGGCACATCGATCGCGCAGGGGTTCTCGTTCCAGCCGGGGAGCGACAGGCGCGTCGTGCCCGCCGGCCAGTGGGAATGGTGTTCCAGCAGTTCAACCTCTTTCCGCACATGACCGCACGCCAGAACCTGACCGAACCGTTGATCCATGTTCTGCGCCTCGGGAAGGAGGAGGCGAATCACCGTGCCACCGACCTTCTTTCACGCGTTGGCTTGGCAACGCACCTCGACCATCGTCCGGCGCAAATGTCCGGTGGGCAACAACAGCGAGTCGCAATAGCGCGTTCGCTCGCTCTGCGGCCGAAACTGATGCTGTTCGACGAGGTCACGTCGGCGCTCGACCCCGAGTTGGTCGGTGAGGTGCTGCATGTCATTCGAGACTTGGCTCACACGACATCAATGGCCATGATCCTGGTGACGCACGAGATCTCATTCGCCGCTGATATCGCGGATCGGGTCATCGTCCTCGATCACGGCAAGATTGTCGAGGAGGGTCCACCAGCCATTGTCCTCCGCGAGCCTCGGTCACCCAGAACGCAGCAGTTTCTGCGAGCAATCCTTGAACGCTAAATCCGCGCAATGCTCGGTGCTGGAATGCCGCTAGGCGACGCGACGACTCTCCGGGACTATCTGCCGCTCTTGCTGCAGGGCATCCCGATAACGCTGGAACTGACATTCTCGTCGATCATCCTTGTCGTCCTTTCGGGCTTCGTATTGGGCTTGGGGAGATCGTCCAAGGTCCGAGGGATCAGGTGGCCCTCGGCATTCGTCGTGGAGTTCTTTCGTGGGAGTTCGGCCATCGTTCAGCTGTTCTGGGCTTTCTATGTCTTGCCGTTTTTCGGCATCGAGCTCCCCCCATATGTAGCGGGGGTCCTGGTGCTGGGCCTCAACGGCGGCGCCTACTTCTCGGAGGTGGTTCGTGCCAGTTTCGCCTCGGTCCCAAAAGGCCAGACGGAGGCTGCTGCGGCGTTGGACCTTTCCGCGTGGTTTCGACTCACGCGCGTCGTACTGCCTCAGGCCCTTCCCCTCATGGTGCCGGCGTTCGGGAACGCATTGATCGACATGCTCAAGTTCACTGCCCTCCTCTCGTTGATCACAATCAACGAGTTGGCCTATCGGGCGGATGCCATCCGCAGTGTTCTCACCGAAGGTGGAGAGGTGTACGGGCTCACGTTGCTGATCTACTTCGTGTTGTCGCTGATCTTTTCTTTCGGGGTGCAGAGGCTTGAGTACCTTGCGAACCGGTGGGCCGGCCGCGGGGACTTGGCGCGAAGGGGCCCGGGTCGCAAAGGGAAGTCAGGCGTCCCTCGTTGGGCGTTTCCAAGTCGTTCATGACATTGAGGTTGAACTGTTGAACGTTGAGATCCGGCCGGTGACGTCAGCAAAGGCACCACGTCCCGCTGGCGCCTATTCGCAAGCCGTGGTCGCGGGGGGCTTCGTCTTCGTGTCCGGGCAGGTTCCCCGTGAGCCGTCGACCGGGATCGTTCCGGATGGCATCGAAGCCCAGACACGACTGGTGCTGCGGAATCTCAACGCTCTTCTGGAGGCGGCTGGCGCGTCGCTCAAGGATGTGGTGAAGATAACTGCGCATCTCGCCGATCTGACAATGTTCGACGAATTCAACCGGACCTACTCAGAATCCTTTGTCCAGCCGTTTCCGACACGCACAACCGTGGGGTCGCAGCTCCGGGGCGTGTTGGTTGAAGTCGAAGCAATTGCTGTCCTTCCCGATGAGCACGCCAGCGAAGCTTCCCTGGCTTAAAGACGATAGTCACGTACCGCGGGTCCCAGCCGTCCGAGCTCTGCTGGTATTGATCGCCTCGAGCAGCACGTCTTCGGCCGGTTAGGGCAACGCGAGGGGCTAGCTGGAAGAGCATGCATTGCGGTGGATGCCAGATGTCGGCAGCAGCGTGACGAGCATCTTGTTTGACCACGGCAAGGATGACAGCCCGGCTATGACGCCCCGACACTTCGACCGCATGCCGAATCTCCTCGGGCGTCCCGAGGAGCTGGGCAAGGCATACCGGTGTCATAAGTCCTTGTGGACCGGCGACGTTCGGCACTGTTTGCCGAGGCGACTCGGAGCCATGCTCCCGTCATGAGTATTGAGGGATCGTTCGTGATGCTGGACCCGGCGACCGACGAAGTGCTCGCCGAGTGCAGCGGGCCGACCGTCGACGGCCGCTGTCCGGCGACCGATACCCCGCCCTATACGTGCGCGGGGTTGCACCTCGTCGGCACGACGGGAACCGATGGCCAAGACGTCTCGCTCACGGTGATGAGCATGACGCCTGGGCGGTGCCCGCTCGCTGTCGCCGGCGGCAAGACACCTGACCTCCTGTGAGGGGCGACCATATCGCCGACTTCGTCGCCAGTGATGAAGCGCCCCCAACCACAGGCTAGGACGACCTCGAAGATGATGAGCGCCCGACTTCTCGCTGCTCTGACCCTTGGCGTGGTCGCGTGTGGAGGTAGTCGCATTCCAATTGCGTCCATGGGCTCGCCACCGATAGGCATTGCAGGCGGCAACCTTGGCACCGCCGGCGTGGTCATCTCGGCGACCGATCAGAATGTCTTCGAGCCAGCGACGCAAGACGCGACGGTGGGCGAGATCATCGAGTGGAAGAACACCGGATCGGTGACGCACAATCTCGTGTTCAGTAGCGATGCTTCGATCAGCGATCCGGTGCTTGAGAGCGGCGGCGTTTGGCAGGTGAAATTCACCGTCGCCGGTGTGTACCGGTATTCGTGCACGATTCACTACGCCATGATCGGCACCATCGACGTGAGCCCGGGATAGGCAGCGCCGTAGCCCCTTCAGGTAACCCTTTGTGCGCGATCTGAATGCAACGTCGAGCTGACCCCGGGACGATATCGCACGTCATGCAAGGAACCACTTTCGTTTTGAACCCGACGATGCCCTCGGGGTTGTCGATCGTCCAGCCGGCGGTGTGCACGAGTGAGCGTGCATGTTGGCGGCGCCGTCGAGTGCACTCGCAGGCTGCTGCCGTCGCGCGGGCTGGTCAGTCTGAGCCGCGCGTCACAAGGCCGACTTCGTAAGCGAGCACCACCGCCTGGACGCGGTCGCGCAACTCGAGCTTCTCGAGAAGATGCGACACGTGCGTCTTCACCGTCGCTTCGCTGATGTGGAGTTGCTCGGCAATCTCACTGTTCGACCGGCCGCGGGCGAGGTGGAGGAGTACGGCACGTTCGCGCTCGGTGAGCTGAGCAAGCAGCGAAGATGGATCACTCGGTGCAGGAGACAGGGTGGGCACCACCCGGTCGAGAAGACGGCGCGTCACCGTCGGCGAGAGCAGAGCGTCTCCGGCTGCGACGACGCGAATAGCGTGCACCAGCTCGGCCGGCGGCGCGTCTTTGAGCAGGAAACCGCTCGCACCGGCTCGCAGTGCTTCAACGACATATTCGTCGTGATCGAAGGTCGTGAGCATGAGCACGCGGTGATCGCGCAGGCGTCGCGTCGCTTCGACCCCGTCCAGGAGGGGCATCCTGATGTCCATCAGCACGACGTCGGGACGGGTTGCTGCTACCACGTCAATCGCCGAGGCGCCGTCGCCCGCCTCACCGACCACGCGAATGTCACCGGCCGCCTCCAGGATGAGCCGGAAACCGACACGCATCAGCTCCTGGTCATCGACAACGACGACGCGGATCACCCGTCAGCCACCCGTGGAAGTCAGCGGTATGGTCGCCCGCACCCCGTACCCACCGTCAGGCAGGTTGCCGGCGAAAAGGCTGCCGCCGAACAGGGCCACACGCTCGCGCATGCCCACCAGCCCGTGGCCGATCCCGATGCCCGAAGTCGTTGTGCCACCGTTTCCGTTGTCGGTGACGCTCACGTCGAGGCGGCTGGTCGCAAAGCGCACGGTGACCGTGCATCGGGCCTTCCCTGCGTGCCGGATCACGTTGGTGAGCGCCTCCTGGACGATTCGATACACGGACAGATCCACACCCGGAGGGACCGGCCGCGAGCGGCCGATCTGCTCGAGCTCGACGTCCAGACCTGCGGACCGGGCCATTGCGAGGAGCTGGGGGATGTCCCCGATGCCTGGTTGCGGGGCGAACTCCGGCTGCGCGTCGGCGCCGAGCCGTAACACGCCCAGCATCAGACGCATCTCGTCCATCGCCTTGCGACCAGAGCGGGCCATACTCTCCGCCGTCTCGCGCCCGGGGTCGCCGGGTGGCAGTTGTGTCTCAAGCGCTCCGGCCTGAACGGTGATGAGGCTGAGGTGATGCGCCACGACGTCATGGAGCTCGCGAGCGATCCGCACGCGCTCCTCGGCAACGGCGCGTTCGGCTAGGAGCCCACGCTCGCGGGCGAGCTGCTCCGTCTGCTGCTGCAGGGACTCGACGTACGCAACCCGTGTTCTGACATAGATGCCGACGACGTACGCCGCGGCGATCGCGACGACCGCGCTCACCACCTGCTGCGGCGGTGGGGGGCCACCTCGACTAATCGCGGCCGCGATCAGGAACACCACGGCGGTTCCCGCTGCGCTCGCCAGCGAGAGCCGCCACTCGACGCGGCACGCGATGGTGTAGACGCCGACCAGAAGCAATGGCTGGAGGACCGCTGTCGAGTGCAGGAATGAACTCGAGGACCAGCGAGGCGAGGATCACGCCGAATGAGAGGAAGGGATAGCGACGCCTTGCCAGGAGCGTGCCGAGCGGCACGAGAACGATGAGGTAGTAGGGGATCCGGGCAGCGCTGAGATGGGGGATCTCATTGGTCGAGCTGACGGCGATAACTGCGCCGATGACGAGGAGCGCCGCCACGATCCCGAGATCAAAGAGCCTCCCCGGGAGCTCGCGCAGCCGCCATGCCGTGTGCAGCGGGTGGCGTGATGCCGTGGAGGCGCTCATATCAGGAGGATGTCATGCGTCCTGGGTGGCCGTGCGCCAGACGCCCAGCACCGAGAGGACCGCGATCCAGCCGACCACCACCGCGACTGCGACGCCGACCGTCACGGTGAGCGTGTCGCCGCGTGTCAGGGCCACGGTGTCCGTGGCATTGGGCAGGAAGCGATCCAAACTCACCGTCGAGACCAGCGTCCGCCAGCTGCCGAATGCGCTGATGCGCTCGACGATCCGGGATCCCGCCAGTTCCCAGGCGATCATCACCCCGATCGCCGTGCCACGCGCCTTGAGCAGCGCGGCGAGCCCGAGGGTTACGGTCAGGTCGAGGATCGCCGTAGCCATCAACCACCCGAAGCCAACAAGGAGGTACTGCGCGTCTGGGGTTGGGGTTCCACCCGCAAGGGCGAACGCGGCGACGACTTCGATGGCATAACCAGCCGCGAGCATGGGGAGGAGCATCAGAAGGGCTCCCGGGATGCGCACCACAGCGATACGGATCCGGGACTGGCCGGTGGCGACCAGGCTGCGGAACACTCCCTACTCCACGTCCTGGGCCCCCGCGGTGGCGCCGACCAGCACCGCCGCCAGGCCGCCGGCGATCGTGAAGAGTGTGAGGATGCTGTTGAACCCGCCGGTTCCCCCGGCCGGCGCATATCTCGGCGCGTTCGCGAGGTGGTAAGCGGCGGAGACGGCGTTCGCAAGGATGACGCTGCCGACGGTCAGGAACAACGTGAACAGGAACAGCCCGCGTCGCTTTCGTAGTTTGAGAAACTCGGCGTCGATCATCGGCATCAAGTGATTCATGCGTGCACCTCCTCGGGGTTCTGCAGTCGTGATGTGATGTCGAGAAATCGCTCCTCGAGGCTCTCGCGAATCGGTTCCAGCCGTGCAACGTCGATCCCGTCGGTCACCAGCGAGCGATTGATGATCGCGGCGCTGCCCTCGCTGGTGAGAGTCACGGTGAGCGCTCCGGCGGCATCGACGGTGATCTCGGCAACGGTTGCCGCATCCTCCAGGAGTGCACGCGCTCGCTGCGGGTCATCGCATTCGATGACGATGCGGCGCAGCGATGTGTCGCCGAGCGAGTTGAGGCGCCCCTGGCGGATGAGCCGCCCCCGGTCGATGATGCCAACGACGTCGCACGTCTTCTCGATCTCATCAAGCAGGTGCGACGAGATGAGCACGGTCCGGCCCTCGGCGACGAAGCTGCCGATCAGCACGCGGAACTCGAGGATGCCGGCGGGGTCGAGGCCGTTCATCGGCTCGTCCAGGATCAGCAGCGCCGGGTCGCTGAGCAAGCAGCGAGCGATTCCGAGCCGCTGGCGCATCCCAAGCGAGTAGGACGCCACGCGGTCGCCGTAACGCGCGGCGAGGCCGACGCGCTCGAGGCACGCGGGTATCCGTGCGGCTGCTTCGCTGCCTATGAGCGCAGCGACGGCGCGGAGATTTTCCGTGCCGGTGAGGTGGTCATGGAAGCGCGGCTCCTCGACCACAGCGCCCACACGGGCTAGAGCGGAGCGGTGGCCGCCCGGCATCGGTTGCCCCATCACGCGGATCGAGCCGGAGTTGGTGCGGGTAAGGCCGAGCAGGGCTCGGATCAGCGTGGTTTTGCCGGCACCGTTCGGACCGAGCAGTCCGAACGCGGAGCCTGATGGGATCCGCAGATCGACGCCGTCGAGAGCCAGGTGCGGCCCGAAGCGCTTGGTGAGGTCGTGCGTCTCGACCACCGGGAGGGGTACGGATGCTGTGTTCATATCTCGAGGCTATCCGCGCATCCGGGCGAGCGCATCGGGCGGGAGGAGGAAACCTCGCCGGTGTGCCTCAATCTCGAGGATGACCCTGTGGGCTTGCCCGGGGCGTATCCGCTCGTCAGGCTCGACACGGATTTCACGGCACAACCTCGCGACGGCAGATGGGAGGCGCTCCACCGCCGGCGTCGAGAACATATGGGACCGATGGCCATCGGTTCGAGATACAGAACTCTTCGTCGGTGAGCGCAGCGCGTCAGATTCGAGCTGCGAGAGCCGTGGACATTCAGCCGAAGAAACTCGAAATCCCAGGTGCCGATACTGCGTTGCCGAGATACTCAAGCCCATAAACACTTTCGATTGCACGAAGAACGGCGTAGTGGCTGATGGGGGTGTCGATGCCCCCGATCCCCATTGCTTGAACGCTGATGACGACGGTCGGGACCTGGTTGGTCGACCCCGAATCGCCCTCGTCCATGGTGATGATCACCGTTGAGGGAGAGTTGAGGAACCACTGCGACGCGAGCACAGGTTCGACGTTGGCAGCGAGCCACGCGTCCCCTTGCTGTACAGAGCCATCGTGCATGTCGTCGATGAGGTTGGGTGTGATCCAGACGAAGTCGGGCGCCAGCGGGCCGTCCAGGGCCGCGAGGAGGCCCTGTCGCCCCGGGTAGGGGATCACGTGGGATGCGCAACCGGTAATACGAGTGCTCTGCACGAAAGGGTCGTGCTTGACGACGTAATTGCCCGCGTTGCCGTGGTCACAGGCTGAGGGCATCGACTCCATGTAAGCCGCCCACGGCACTCCCGCAGCGTCGAGTTGGCTCCCCAGACTGGGAGCGTTGAACGGCGCGCACCCGTCAGTGGCACAGCCTTGGGTTGCCCCCGAGATCAATGCATAGTAGTTGGGCATGGACGGGTGGCTGACTCCATGCGAGTTCGTGAAGCTAACGTACTTCTTTGCAAGTGAACAGAAATAGGGATCGGCCGAGCAGGCCCCGAGCGTCGCTGCGTACCCCTTGTTTTCCTCCATGATCACCAGGACGTGCGATGGCACGGCGCGCCGAGTTGCGGGAGCTGTTGGTGTGGGTGCGGCCGAAGATCGGGCGGTCGAGCTTGCGACCGATGTGGGAGTGCCTCTCCCGGGTCCGTCAGGAGTATCACCGCAAGCAGCGAGCAAGACAACGACCATGAGCGCTGTGCAACTCCTGCTCAGAGTCGTTGAGGGCGATCGTCGCCTACGCAAGCGTGTGTCGGCTGCAGTCGACAAACGCATACGACGCGACCCCGCGGCAACGGCGGATCGATGGATCTCGACATCGCCTGCTTGCAGGACCCCTTGCTGTCGCGTACAAACATTTCGGTAGCCACGGCCTTCCATCACTCAGATTGGCATCCTTGCGCCTTATCGCTGACCACCGCCGTCTGATCGAACCGACAACGTACCTTGAATCGTGCCACTCACTGAGAGGCGACGTCACCTGGGTCGGCGGCCTTGCGAACAGGAGCGACGTTAACCATCACCAAAAAGATGGCCAACGCGACTGCCACATGCATGACCATCAATACGGCAACCGCCTTCAGTGGTTGCCCGCGCACCAGCAACCACGCGTCTGGGAGGAACAGAGCGAGCGTGGCCAGGATGGTGAGCCATCCATAGAGCCAGCGCGGCGCGGAGGAAATCCGTGTGACCACTGGCCAGCCCATGCATCCAATCAGGACTCCGATGACTGTGAGCTTCGCGTAGTCATTGAATCTGAAGTGGGCGTATCCAATCAGCGACGGAAATACATGCGTGCCGATGCCGACCAACAGAGCGTCCGCGAGAAACGCGGCAATGATCGTCACGCCGGTCCCGATCGCAACGCGAAGCACCATCGGTTGTCGGTGCCGTGGTGTCCAATCCACGCGCGCGAGCGCAAACAGTCGGTCGAGCATCGTTGGAGGCGCAACGGCGGGCCCCTCGTGGGGGTTGGATCTCGTGTCCGCTCGGACGCTTCCGAGGAGCGCGGGCGAGTCCGACAGTTTCTGCTGGGGCATCACGGCCAGCGTAGGCGCGTGACCTGACAGAACGCTGACAGGTGCATCTGCTCCGCGTTTGAGATGAGAGTTGAAGATTCTCGTGTCAGCAATCCGTCAGCCGCGACGTCCAAATACGATGGAGTGCGTCACGTGGAAACGGCGGTGATGGTGCCGAAGGCTCGCTGGCTGACAGTGGCTTCGCTCTGCGTCCTGGCTGGTTGCTCACCGGCAGCGGTGGCCATTGCCCGGCCGAGCGACACTGCAGCGGCGAAGGGATCCTCGACTGATACGCCAACGCTGCACGCTGCTCCCGCGCTCCCACCGGCGAGTCGCCTGCCAGGCGCAGCGTTCGCTTTACCCGCCCTGCCGCCCGGCGTCCCGTTCACCGGAAGGCTCCTGATCGCTGATCGGGGCAACGATCGAATCATCGAGATCACGGCAAGTGGTGACGTGAATTGGGTCTTTCCCCGCGCCGGGCAGAGGCTTACGGTGCCGTTCGGTGCGCCCGACGACGCGTTCTATACGGCCGACGGTGCGGCCATCATCGCCAACAGCGAAAGTCACCAGACCGTGACCGCCATCGACCGCGCGACTGGAACCATCCTCTGGCAGGTCGGCAAGTACAACGTTCGCAGCAGCGCGGTCGGATACTTCAACGAACCGGATGACGCGGTGCCTCAACCTGACGGCACCGTCTGGGTGGCGGATATTCGCAACTGCCGTCTCGTGCATCTCAGCGCGGCGGGAGCGTGGTTGGGCTCGCTGGGCAACCATGTGTGCCGGCACGACCCTCCGCTGAGCTACGCGGATCCCAACGGCGCATTTCCCACCCCACTCCGGTCACTCATCGTGACCGAGATCGGCGGGAGCTGGGTGACCTCCATGGTCCCGGGGGGCTCCGTGGCCTGGTCTGTGCGAGCGCCCGTCGGCTATCCGTCGGACGCCATGCAAATGCCGGATGGATCGGTCCTTCTAACCGGCTACTCAATCCCTGGAGCCGTGGTGCGCCTCAGCAGCACGGGGAAGACGCTGTGGCGGTACCAACCGTCGGGGAGCGCTGAGCTCGATCACACCTCAATCGCGATTCCCCTGGCCAGCAATCGCATCGCGATTTGCGACGACTTTCACAGCCGGATTGTGGTCGTTGATCCCGCGACCGATCAGGTGATTTGGACCTTCAAGGGGAGTGGCTTCTCCCGGCTTTTGTACCCTGACGGAATCGACTACGAACCGCCACCGTGATGCGGTTCTCATGCACCTGGATTTCATCGCAGAGGCGCGATTACGCTGCGGCCGTCCTCGGGCGACGGGGCACCCGCGTCCTTCTGTTCAGGCCGGACTTCGCGTGATCGAGAGCGCTGCACCAGGGGCCATACGACGGCGAACCGCGCTCCCTGCGAAGGCGCGCTCACGATCTCCCACCGACCGTGGGTCGCAGTCACCACTGAGTCCGCGATCGCCAGGCCGAGGCCGGCTCCGTCACCCATGGTCGTGGCGCGATGAAAGCGCTCGAAGAGCCGCGTAAGCTCAGCCGCTGGAACGCCCTCGCCGTTGTCGATAACGAGGAGTTCGGCATGGCGCCCACCCAAGATTCGAAGACGGATGGTCACGCGCGAGGTCGCGTGCCTGCAGGCGTTGTCGAGAAGCACGCCCAAGAGCCGATCCACCCACGCGGCTGGGACAGCGACGATTGCTTGGGCGTCCGGCAATTCCACGGCGATGGATACTCCACGAGCAGCGGCGACAGCACCAAAGCGCTGCGCGGCGACGCCGATTACCGTCGCCAGGTCGATGGCGACAGGAACCGGGGGATCCGGTTCGGAGTCGAATCGTGCAAGCCAGAGCAGGTCCTCGATGATCTGTCGCATCCGTCCGCTTTCCTGGTCGATTCGGCCGAGGGCCGAGCGGAGGTCCTCGTCGTCGCCTGCAAGCGCCAGGCTGGTCTCCGCCTGGATCACCGTCAGGGGTGTGCGGAGCTCGTGCGAGGCGTCGGCGGTGAACGCCAACTGCTTCTGGCGCATCCGCTCGACCGGGCCCCCGACCCGGCTGCCGATCGCCAGCGCGCCGAAGAAGACGATGGCGACCAGAAACGGTCCCACGATGAGTTCGGCAAGGATCAGCGTGCCGGTCTGATGCGCTGACGGAGCGAGGCTGGCTCCCACCACCACGTGTTCGGCGCCGGAGATCCGAGCGCCGCTGAGGCGGAACGAGGTCCCGGCGATGTTCGCGCTGATCGGCGAGGTGGCGGAGCAAAGGCCTGGTGGAAGCGGTGGCGCGGCTCCGATCGGATGGCACGGACCATTGAGCGGAGTGACCCACGTGAGCAGAGGCTCGTCGAAGTCGTTATCCGACGCGGCCTCGGCAAAGGTGGGAGGGTGGCTGATGAGATCGCCGATGCGTTGCCCGAGCCGTTGGTCGACCGCCGCAGTCAGATTGTGCGCGACCAGCAGATCTGTCGCAGTCAGAAACACGGCAAGGCCGACACCCGCGAGCGCGGCGGCGACCGCCGCCGTACGCCACGTATGGCGCCGAAGGCTGCGCGCCCTGGCGCTCACGACTCGACCAACCGGTAACCGGTACCTCGGACAGCGACGATCGCCACACCTGCATTCCCCCCGATCTTCGCTCGAAGGCGAGCCATATGCGCTTCGATGGCGTTCCAGGTCGCCTCACCGTCCGGCCAAACCTGCTCGGCGAGGTTATGACGGGTCACCACCTTGCCCGATCTGCGTATCAGCACCTCGAGAATCGCGTACTCGCGAGGCGTGACTTGGATGAGCTCGCCAGCGGACCGCACCTCGTGTGTCGCTGGGTCGAGCTCCAGACCCGCGAAACGCATCAAGGGCGCTCCGTCGCCTGCCGTGCGTCGCAACATCGCGCGTAGCCGCGCGAGCAGCTCACCGAAATCGAACGGTTTGACAATGTAGTCGTCGGCACCCGAGTCCAGACCGATGATCCGGTCAGCGGCCGTATCGCGAGCGGTGAGCAGCAGGATGGGGAGGGTGCGCTGCTGACGACGAATCGACACGATCACCTCGACGCCGTCGAGCCCAGGCATACGCCAGTCGAGTACGGCAGCGGCGTATTCGCCCGTGCCGAGGAGATCGAGGGCGTCATCCCCTCGAGATGCCGTATCGACGACGTAGCCATGCTGACGGAGTCCCCTGGCCAGAACAGCGAGCAGAGCGGAATCGTCCTCGGCAACGAGCAGACGCATGGGCCAACACTAGCCCGACGAATGCAGCCGGGGGCGGTCAGGTTCAGAGGCGCACGTCGGGCTCCCCAAGGGGCTAATCGCAGAGATCACGGCCGGCTCAATCTTCGTCGCCCCCGCTGACGAGATCCTGACGATCCAGGTCGCGGGGCCGATAGACATCTTGGCAATCGCAAGCTATCCGTCAGGAGCGCGGCCTAAGCTCGTGACGTGGCAAGACGTCGTGAACGAAGGGGCGCTCGACGCCGGCCTCCGGTTTCCGCTCGTCCCGAGCCAGCCGGTACGCCGGCGCTTCGTCCTGGAGAACTGTCAGGGTCGACCCACGCCGGCCTCGGGGCGGGCGTCGGCGTCATAGCCCCGTCTCTCGAAGGGATGCAGGTAGCCAGCGCCGCGCCCGAATTCGCGGTGCGCAGCAGCGCGGCATCCCGCCGATCGGTGCGAGTTCCACGTTCGTGGGGGCTGCGATCGACCGATCTGTGTTTGATTGTCCTTGCAATCGCAGCGCTGATTGTCGGGATGTGGGTTCGCCATGGGCAGCTGGCCAATCTCACCAATGGGGGTGCCGTGCTGTCCGCATTCGGACAGCTGACAGCGCTGCTTGGGACGTACTCGGCGCTCGTGCAGGTGGTGCTCATGTCGCGCAGTCCGTGGGTGGATCAGCTCTATGGCATCGACCGGATCGCCGGGTGGCATCGCTGGTTGGGGTTCGCGACTGTCTACCTGATCTGCGCTCATGTGATCTTCACCACCGCCGGGTACGCCGTGAGCAACGGTCAATCCTTCATGTCCGAGACCACCACGTTTCTCCGCACCTACCCATTCGTGCTCGTGGCCTACGTTGCCACCGCGATGTTCATCCTGATTGCCGTGGTCTCGGTGCGGGCGGCGCGCCGCCGGCTCTCCCACGAGACCTGGCACTTCATTCATCTCTACATCTATCTGGCGATCGTGCTCGGCTTTCCACATCAGCTTGCGGTCGGCACGGACTTTGAGCGCGATCCCGTCGCGGTTGGCTTCTGGGTGGCGCTGTACGTAGTCGCCGGCGTGCTGGTGCTTACCTTTCGGGTGGTCATCCCTCTCCGAATGGCCCTCCGCCATCAATTGCACATCAGCGTCGTCACCGAGGAAGTACCCGGCGTGATCTCCATCTATATCACCGGTCGCGAGTTGAATGAACTTCCGATGCGTGCGGGACAGTTCTTCAAATTTCGATTCCTGACCCGTGGCTTGTGGTGGCGGGTGCATCCCTTCTCCCTTTCGGCGGCGCCGAATGGTCAATACATTCGCATCACCGTCAAGGCAGTCGGCGACTACACCGCGGCGCTGCGTCAGCTGACTCCTGGGACCAGGGTCATTGTGGAAGGACCGTATGGGATCTTCACCTCAATCCGCCGGCGCCTACCGCGGGTCGTGCTGATTGCCGGCGGCATCGGCATCACGCCGCTGCGCGCGCTCCTCGAGGAGCTGCCGCAGCGCAAGAACGCAATCACCCTCATCTATCGCGCGCGCTCCTGGGAGGACGTCGTCTTTCAGCCGGAGCTCGACCAACTGATGAAGGACCGCGGCGGTGTGATCCATTACATCGTGGGCCGCCGTGGGCAGGAGGTCTCACTCGAACCCCTGGCGCCGCGCGCGCTGCGCGCGCTCGTTCCTGACATCCCCGATCGAGATGTATTCGTGTGTGGTCCGCCAGACATGCTCCGAGGCGTCGGTGAGAGCCTCCGAGTCCTCGGTGTCCCGGCACGTCAAATTCATCGCGAGCGATTCGCGTTTCTGTGAACCGAGGCCCAAACATGCCAATTCGCGCTGTCGTCACCGTTCTGGCCACCGTCGTCGTACTGGTGCTCCTCGTGAGCTTTCGAACGCCGCCGTCGAATAGTCTCGCCGTGTTGCCGCCGGCGCGACCTTCCGTGTCGTCGTCAGCACAACCCACCCCTGCGGCAACGGCAACAGCAGCCGGGCCGCCACCTCCCGGGAGCGGATCACCCACGCCCACTCCGAGCGGGAGCGGCCTCAAGAGCGGGACCTTCAGCGGTCAGGACTTCCCCAACTTCTACGGCGACGTGCAGGTCAAGCTGGTCGTGTCTGGAGGCAAGATCACGGACGTCGTCGCGCTGCAGTACCCCACAGATCGCCCGCAGTCGGCATACATCAGCTCAGTCGCTGTGCCCTTGCTCCGAACTGAAGTCCTCCAGGCACAGAGCGCCCGGATCGACGTGATCAGTGGGGCCACCTTTACCAGTGACAGCTACGCGCAATCGGTGCAGTCGGCGTTGGGTCTGGCGCGTGCGTAGTCCCGTAGCACAACAGACGCACGAGGGGGCGACGCGGAGAGTGCGCGCGGAACCGCTCATGGGCACCGTCATCGCCATCGATGTCCGCGATCCAGCCATCTCCGAGGCGACCTTGGACAGCGTGTTTGCCTGGTTTCACGAGGTGGACGCAAGCTTCAGCACCTTCCGTTCAGACAGCCAGATCAGCCGGCTCGGTCGCGGTGAGCTGACCGTGAGTGACTGCACGCGCGATGTACGCGAGGTCCTCTCGCTCTGCAACGAGGTTCGCGAAACCAGTGGGGGGTGCTTCGACATCTGGCAAGGCGGTCGGTGTGATCCCTCTGCCTTGGTGAAGGGCTGGTCGGTCGAGCGCGCCTCGCTCATGCTCAAAGCCGCGGGCGCCCGGAACTATTTCATCAACGCTGGTGGGGACATCGTGGCGTCCGGTCGGCCGTCATCGAATCGCAACTGGCGGGTGGGCATCCGGCATCCGGAACAGACCGATCGGCTCGCCGCGGTGCTGTCGGTCACGGACCTCGCGATCGCGACAAGTGGGACCTACGAGCGTGGGGAGCACATCGTCGATCCCCGGCGCGGACAGCCGCCCACGGGCCTCCTGAGCATGACTGTGATCGGCCCGAGCCTTTCGTATGCAGATGCCTACTCGACGGCCGCGTATGTCATGGGCGCATATGGACCGAGCTGGGTGGCGACCATCCCTGGATACGAGGTGCTCGCGATCACCGATCAACGCCTGACGACATGGACGCCGGGTGTGGACGGGCTGCTCGTCCGCGATGGCGTCGAGCCGTGAGTGACTAAGCGATCCGACAGAGGTCGGAAGGACCGTGCACGCCAGATCAAGGCAATCGTCGCCGGGCTCATCGTTGTCATCACGGCCGGCTGCGAGAGCAGTACGTCGCAGCACAGGGCGACGAGCACACCAGCATCGGCAACCCCGTTTCCGACACCGAGCCGCAGCCCCAGACAAACGACCGGCCTCGCCGCGTGCGCTGCGCCGATCACTCGGGCAGCACTGCACGTTGTGTACCACTTCAGCGTCGCACCTGACGACATCGCGGTCGACAATTCGGGTCAACTCTGGATTACGGCACGCACGGCGAACGAGCTCTTCACGCTGAACCCTGACGGCGTTCTCAGCGCCACCAGCGTTACCGGCGGACCCGAGGGCGTTGCCGCCACACCATCGGGAATCTTCGTCGCGCAGCAGAATCTCAATGCGATCGAACAGGTCGCCCCACAACGCCGCGAAGTAGCGACGTTCCCAAATCGGACAGGCAACGCAGGCATCGACGGTGTCTCTCTCGACGCGACGAACGAGATGCTGATTGTCCCAGACAGCCCACACGGCACTCTCATCGAGATGTCATTGAATGGTCGGTCGGCGCCGCGAGTGATCGCCACCCACCTTGGGAGGCCGGTGTCCGCGGCAGTCGGCGCGCTGGGCGACATCTTCGTCGCGAGCGAGTCGACGCCTGGCCTGGTGGTGATCACCCCAACCGGTTCTGTGAGAAGGATCGGTTCCTTCAGTGATCTCGACGAGGTCGTGTCCTACAGGGGTCTGCTCTACGTGACCGAGTTGAATCGCCGTGATGTGGTGGCCGTCGACCCGGCGTCGGGCGCATCGGCCGTCCTCGCGGTCGACCTTCCGGCGCCACAAGGTCTAGCCGTGACCGCCCAAGGAGTACTCGAGATCGTCGACGCAACGACCAACACTCTCTACTCGCTGCCTACCTGCGGGAGCGAATGAGGCAATCCTTACCTCCGGCCATGTTGGTCAAACGCTCTTTCGCTATCGGTCAACCTGGGCCGCTTGACGCCGAGACGGCATCTGAGTCCGTGACTGGTCCGGCGGACGAGACGTCGCGATGACCTCAGCCGTATAGGGACACTCCGAGAATTCGTCCTCGAGAACTCCGACGCCTGCTTCAGATGCCCAGCGGCCGCGGCTGGCTCGGAGGGCTGAGCGGCACCGAAGCGGCCACAGACGAACCACGGGTCCTCAGCGAACTCCAAGCACTCTTCACGGGTGCCGCCAGCTATCGCAGGCACGCTGATGTCACTCAACACGCAACTTCCGGAGAGCCGATATGACACCCCTACCGCCCCATCAGGATCGAGTCGAACGACGAGATCGAGCCCTGGCACTGCGTCGCAAGATCAAGGCAATCGCCGGCGCCGGGGGTGTCGCAGGGGTCGGTGTTGTTGGTTATCTTGTGGCGGTCGGCGCTCCGACAACGACGGCGACTACCGCAGTGTCGGCCGTGCGCACGGTGACCACCGTCATCACGGTCGGTGATGACGGCGTCATCTCAAAGACGACGACCACAACGCTTTCGCCAGGACTAGCGACCGCCGGCACCGCGGCCAACGCTGTCACCGTCACGGGCGGCTCGGCTGTTGTCAAGAAGCCCTGAACGAGCGCAGTGCCGGTCCGCGCCGACGGACGCGAACGAGAAAGCCATCGCTGGACGATAGTGGACCTGATGCGGCGACTCTCAACCAGAGGGCATTCGCAGCGTGCGCTTCGCGCTTGGGCGGTCACCCGAGTTCTTGATGAAGCGGGAGGCTACTCGGTATGGTCGACAGCCTTTGGTCAGACGCCATCCGCCGCGCAACCACGCGACCGGCATCCCACCCGGGAGCGCGGCCCCCAGGAGGCGGGTGGATCGCGTCGACGCCGAGATCTGTGCGCGTGATCAGCCACGACACCACGGAGTTGGAGTTCCACATCTCGCCCGCGCCGAGCTCGTCCCGGCCCCAGACGAGCCTGAGGACCATGGGCACTAACAAATGGCACTGGCCAGTTACGCGTGCATCGGTCAACGTCAGCACCCAAGGTGACGCGCGCTCCCGAGCCGGGCCGGCGCGGCGTCATGCCGTCTAACTCAGCCGCTCCACGATCATTGCCATCCCCATGCCGCCACCCACGCACATCGTCTCGAGGCCGATGGACTTGTCGATGCTGCGAAGGTCGTTCAAGAGCGTGGTGAGAATACGGGCCCCGGTCATGCCAAACGGGTGACCGAGTGCGATTGCCCCGCCGTGCGGATTGAATCGCTCATCCCAAGGGTCGATGCCGATCCCCCGTGCGGCCGGGATGACCTGAGCGGCGAATGCCTCGTTGAGCTCGACCACATCGATGTCATCAATGGTCATGCCGGCGCGGGCCAGCGCTTGCCGACTCGCGGCGATCGGTCCCAGTCCCATGTATTCGGGGTCCACGGATCCGAGCCCGGTAGTGACAATGCGCGCCAGCGGAGTGATACCAAGGTCGCGTGCACGACAGTCGCTCATGAGGACGACGGCGGCGGCGCCGTCGTTGAGCGGACAGGAGTTTCCGGCGGTGACCGTTCCGTCCTCGCGGAAGGCGGGGGCGAGCGCGGCCAACTTGGCCATGGTCGTCCCGCGCCGAGGCCCGTCGTCAGTCGACATGACCCCTTCGTCATCGAGCGGCACAGGAATGATCTCGCGGTGGAAGAAGCCGCTGTCCTGCGCCGCCACTGCACGCTCCTGGCTGCGAAGCGCAAACCGGTCCTGCTCCTCCCTGGAGACCCGCTCGCGACGGGACACGTTTTCGGCCGTCTGCCCCATGGCGACATAGACATCGGGGAGTGACTCGGGGTTGCCGGGCGCGAGCCGGTGGTTCCGATTCTCGGCGGTGTCGGGCATGCCGTTGACGAATCTGGACACCATCTCGATTCCCACGGACAGGAACACGTCGCCCTCGCCCGCAGCGATGGCATGAGCCGCCATCCGAGTGGTCTGCAACGAGCTCGCGCAGAAGCGGGTGACCGTCGTCCCCGGGACGTCGAGGCCGGCGAGCAGGCCGACAGCTCGACCGAGGTTAAAGCCCTGCTCACCGCCCGGGCGACCGCAGCCGCAAATGAGATCTTCAATTTCATCGCGGGGAAGCTGCGGGACCTGTTCCAGCACCTTCGTCACGACATGAGCGCCAAGATCGTCTGGGCGCCATCCCACCAGCGACCCCTTCCCGGCGCGCCCGATCGGCGAACGCCCTGCGGCGACCACGACGGCGTCAGGCATCGGTGCTCAATCGATTTCGAACAGCTCCTGCGACATCGTATGCAGACGCTCCACCTTCCCCTGGCTGTCGAGGAAGTAATCGTCGGAGATCCAGCTGTAGCCGTGTGGAGTGCTGAATGCCGGGTGCAGAGAAAAATACATGTTGTTGCGGATCGCCATTGTCTCGTCGTGGCGAATTAGTGGCCGTTCCACCATGTCGTAACCCTGACCGTGGAAGTGCACGCGCTTCTCTTCGGGCCGCCCGTGCTCGCGCATGAACGCGTTGTAGCGGTCCCAGATGTCGGGACAGTCCGCCTGATCGTGCAGCTGCCCAATGCAGAACTCCTGGGCCTCGAGGAGGAACTGGTGCTGTTCGCGCATCTGGGGCGTCGCCTTGCCGAGTACGATGCTGCGTCCCAACTCGCAATACATCCCGCCTGGACCATTGTTCTCGATGAGGAGGCTGAACTGATCGTCTGGCTGGATAACCCGATATTGCAGGTGGCGGTTGACGATCTGGCCCGGTTGTCCCGCGGGACCGCCGAACGCGAGGAATAAGCCCTGCTCGCTGCCGAACGAGTGCCCGACCTCTTCGGCGACCGCGGCGACGTCGAGCTCGCGCATCCCAGGCTTCACTGCCGCAAGCGCGGCACGCATCGCCTCGTCCTGCGCGGCTGCGGCCGCGCGAACCAACTGCATCTCATCGGCGCTCTTCACCGCCTTGATGGGATCGATGACATCCGATGCGTCCACGAAATTGGCCCTCGTGCAACGCTCCGGTCCGAAGCGTCTCGATGAGCGCGAACGATATGGCGGCGGTGCCAAGCATGCCGATCGTCCCCGTCGCATGGCGCTTCAGAGCTTGTGCGGCAAGCTCGGCGTCATATCCCGCGCTGTAGTGGGCTGACGCGTAGCTCGGCGTACCCATGACGCGCGCGACGCCCCGCCGGACGCCGTCACCTTCCTCAGGAAGGTGGCTGTCCATGCCGAACGCACCCTGACCGATGATCGTCATCGGCTCGTCCTTGAAGAAGATGACCGTCGTGGCGTAACCGTTGGTGGCGGGGAGGTCGGTCAGGTACTTGACATAGCCCCCCATGAAATCGTTGTTGGCCTGCGCCAGCAACACGTCCAGCCCGGCGGCATCCATGGCAGCTCGGATCGCACTCCATCGCCGTTCGAGCTCTCGCGTTGGTATCGGCGTGTTGACACGCTCGGCGGCCCGCGGCACCGCGGGGAATCCTGCCATCAGATGCTCACGACGTTGCGCATGTTGCTGATATCCCCTGCTGCGAAGCGACGCAAATTCTCCTCGACGACAGGTAAGGCATCATCGATGTAGCCGGTGTGGAATCCCGCGATGTGCGGCGTGAGAATGACATTGTCGAGCATCCAGAACGGGTGATCGGGTGGCAGAGGCTCCTCATTGAAGACGTCGAGCGCGGCGCCGGCGATGCGATGCTCCACGAGCGCGGCGCCGAGAGCACGCTCGTCGACGACACCGCCTCGCGCGACATTGATCAGAAAGCTGGAGGGCCGCATCGCGGCGAGGACCTGGGTGCTCACGATGCCGTGCCGCGCCGCCGTGTACGGGGTCAGCAGCACCAGGTAGTCCACCTCACCGGCGACCTGTTCGAGACAGTCGAGCCCGCGGACGCTTTCGAAGCCGGGCACCTCGCGTTGCGACGACGACACGCCGAGGACACGCATCCCAAGCGCGACACATTTCGGCGCCAGTTCCGCGGCGATCGCACCCACACCAAGGATGCCGACGGTTTTGCCCTTGAGCAGCCGCACCGGAAATCGCTGCCATTGCGCGTTCCGCTGCTGACGGATGGAACGCGGCAAGTCGCGCGCCATTGCGAGCATGGACGCGAGGACGAACTCGGACACCGCAGGGCCATGCAACCCGTGGAGGTTGGTGACCAGCACACCAGCGCGGAGCTCCGGTCGGTCGGCGATGCCGTCCACGCCGGTGCCGAGCGCCTGTATCCACCTGAGGTTGACGCCCTCCTCGAGCACTCGGTCATCCATGTGGGCGCCAAAGGTGATCAACACCTCGGCGTCGGCGATGTACGGACCAACCTTCTCGTGATGCTCCGCGAGGTTGATGGTCATGTCGGGGAACGCGCGCCGGAGCCGCTCGAGATACGCGGCGCGAACTGGCTCGGGGAGAGCGAGCAGCAGCAGGACGTTCACGCCGCCGTTCGCGCCCAAATGCTAGGCGGGAATGACCGGCACGAGGAGGTGCGAGTCGTGACGACCGCCCGTGTGGATCACGTGCGTCCCGGCATTGCGCGTCTTCGAGTGGCCCATGCGCACAATCCCTGGTGGATACATGTAGATGTCGCTCCCCTGGATGATCACACGCAGCTGCTCACCAGCCTCGAAGCGAGTCCCAGACGGCCAGATCTCGATGTCGACGGGCACAATCTGGCCCGGCTCGAGCAGTTCCTCGCGTGTATGCGGATGCCACGGCTGCAGATCCGTCGACAGATCCGCGTCAAGTTCCCGGTGGGAGACGCGCAGCCAGCCCAGCGCAACCGGACCGTCCTCGAGCGAGTTGAGAAACGAGAAGTGCACGATCTCTCCCTGGTCGTCGAGCTTCTGGATCGCGACGAAGAGGTCCATGTCGTCGGAGCCCTCAGCCTCGACCCAGAGGTGCAGTTTCATCGGCCCGATGAGATCGGTGCGTGCCTCAAAGCGATGCATGAACTCGACCCGCTCGCTCGCGCCGGCATATCGAACCACTCCGGGCTCGGAGGGCGTTGTCTCGACGAGTGTCCTCGAGCCCGCGTCCAGGTACAGCGGCGTCGGTCGCGTTCGCGCCGGCGGCCAGTCCGGCTCATCGCGATAGTCCCCAACGTAGAAGCGCTCGCGTACCTCGAGGCGCACTCGCGGCCACAGATCGACGCCGCTGTCGTCGGCGCCGCGCAGGAACTTGTCGAAGAACCGGCGGAGCAGCTCGACGTTATCGGGACGGTAGTAGAACTGCCATTTCTTCCGTCCGTGGACGAGCATCCACTTGTCCTTGGAGCTGATGTGCTTGAAGCCCTCGATCGTTCCGCGGTTGTGCAGGCCCTGGTCCGACCAGCTGGCGACGACGAATGCCGGGATCTGAACCTTGGAAAGGTCCGGCGTCTTGCTCTCCCAGTACGCGTCGAAGAGTGGATGGTCCGCATGCATCGCGACCGTGTCCTCGACCATCCCGTTGGAGTAGGGCACACGACGTGCGCGCCACATCGGGCCGAAGCTGTCCTCGGGGATGCCACCGTGGTACGACATGTCCCGGTAGCGATCACTGACCCCCTCCCATGGGTTGATCGCCGCGAGGTGCGGCGCGTGATCGGCGGCAGCCCGCCACTGGGTGATCGCGAGGTATGACACCCCCGACATGCCGACTTTGCCGTTGCTCCACGGTTGCGTTCCCGCCCATTCGATGAGGTCGAAGACGTCCCGCGCCTCCTGCGACGAGTAGAAGGTGGCATCGCCCTGCGAGTTCCACATGCCGCGAGGATCGACGTTGATCACAGCATATCCGTGCTGCGTCCAGTAGAGCGGATCAGGGGCCTCGAAGCCTGCGTATTTCGAGGTCCATGCCGGATCGACCCCGTGCTTGGGGAAGATGTCGTACTTGACCGCACCGTGCTTGCCATACGGCCCCCAGCCGATGATCGGCGGCACCAGCTCAGACCCGTCTGGCCTGAAGACGTCGGCATAGATCTCGATTCCGTCGCGCATGCGAACCGCTGTGTCGTACTCGATGATCATGCCGTCAACGCGCTCCGTGCGCGGGGAGAGCGGGGGACACCCGGCCTCGCTCGGAGGAATCCCAGGGAGAAATTTGATCTCGAAACCGTCGTCGATCATCGCGTCTCCTTCGGCCATACGTGGTCGGGTTGCCGGCCCGCGACGTGCAGAATCCGGCGGGCCTTGCACTTGTCTGCCGCGTCCATTATGGTACTGCTCACCACGGTAGGGTGGACGGCGTGGACGTGACACCGCCGGAAGGCCTGACCTTCATAAGGAGGTTTTCCCATGGGCTCGCAGAGAACCTGGCGAGTGTCCGCTCTGGTGGGCGCGACCGCGCTCGTCGCTGCGTGCGGCAGCAGCAGTCCGTCCTCATCGTCGTCCGTACCGACGCAATCCGGCGATATCACAGCCGGCGTGATCGCACCCTTTACCGGACCCGCAGCCCAGTTCGGGAAGCTGCTCTCTGCTCCCTGCTTCGCCGCCACGGACCTGATCAACAAGGCCGGCGGCATCCTCGGCAAGACGATCAGTTGCTCGGCGATCGACGATACGGGTGACCCGGCCGACGCGGTCCCCAATGTGACCAAGGCAATCGCGACCACCACGAACCTGGACATGGCGCTTGGTCTCGAGAGCAACACGGCGGCGACCACGGTGCCGCTCGTCAATGACGCCAAGATCCCGATCATCACCACCAACGGGCTCGTGGCATTCACGAAGAACTCATATCCCTACTACTGGCGGCTCACTCCATCTGATGACGCCAACGGCGCCGCGTTTGCCGTGTGGGCTGTGCAGAAGGGCTACAAGAACGTCGCGGTCGTCTTCCAGAACGGGATCGGGTCCGAAGGCAACCTGCCGGGCCTCACGTCCGCGATGCCGAAGCTCGGCGGCAGTCTCGGGCTGCAGCTGACCATTCCCGCGGACGCCGCCTCCTATTCGAGCGAGGTGGCCCGGGTCATCAACGCCCACCCGGATGCCCTCATCTGGTCGGCTGATCCGCAGACCACGGCTACCTTCATATCGGAGTACAAGCAGCTCAACAACGGCGTGATTCCTCCAATGGTGACCGCGACCGACTCCCTGACGCCGGACTTCTTCGACGCCCTCAAGAAGGTTGTCGGTATCACCTACGTGACCCAGGATGTCTACCTTGTCGGCTCGTCGTTCAGCCAGACCACCCCTGCGTTCGCGACCTACAAGGCCGCCCTCGAGGCCGATTCCAAGACGAGCGCGATTGCTGACGTCCTGAGCGCCGTCGGACCGCCGGCGTCCGAGTACGACGGCATCAACATCCTTGCGCTCGCCATGGTCATGGCGAAGTCAACGGTGGGTTCGTACTACAACCAGTTCGTGACCAAGGTCATCTCCGCGAAGCCGGGAGCGGTTGTGGTGAGCAATTTCGCAGACGGCCTAGCGGCGCTGAAGGCCGGCAAGCAGATTCAGTACGTTGGCGTCCTCGGTCCGGTTGTGTTCAACCAGTACCACAACTCCGCCGGGCAATTCGCTGCGAACGTCTTCAACCCTGACGGGAGCGCCAGCCGGGTCGGCAGCATCTCCGGCACGCAGGTGCTCGGCCTGCTGTGACGGCTGAGGCAGTGCCTCATTCCTACAATCGCTACGGAGCCGCACCCGCGACGGGCGGGACGGCTCCGTTTCGCACGCCGCGTGGAGGTGACCGTTGCAGCTGATCATTGAGTCCATTGGTTTCGGCATCGCGACCGGAGCCGTGATCGCTCTTGGCGCGGTCGGCTTTTCGGTGCAGTTTGGCATCAGCAATATCCTCAACATCACCTACGGCGCGCTCATGACCCTCTCCGCGTACATCGGTCTGGTGCTGATCAGTCACGGCATCAACGCATGGGCGGCCCTCGCGATCAGCGCAGTCGCGGTCGGAGCTGTCTCAGTGATCTATCACCGCATCCTCCTGGCTCCCCTGGTGCGTCGCGGCACCCGGGCGATCGCCATGATCATCGTCACCGTCTCGGCGGGGACGATCCTGCAGTACGTGATCGTCGCCATTGCAGGCCCGTTCTCGCAGAGCTACGGCGAGCAGAGTGGCAAGACCTTCCACTTCCTGGATCTCACGCTCTCTTTCGGCCAGGTCACGATCATCGTGCTGACTGCCGTGCTGATGCTGGCACTCCATTTGCTCCTCACCCGGACAACGCTCGGCAAGGCGATGCGGGCGACCTCGTCGAACCGAACGCTCGCGCGGAGCTGCGGGATCGCGACCAGCCGCATCAGCGACATTGCCTGGTTCATCTCAGGGTGCCTCTGCGGCGCCGCAGGCGTCGCGCTCGCAATCACCACGGTGAGCTTCGACTTCTCGCTCGGCGCGTTGTTCCTGATCCCGATGATCGCCGCTGCCGTGCTCGGCGGCATCGGGCAGCCGTACGGCGCGATGCTCGGCGGACTTATCATCGGCGTCTCCAGTGAGGTGGCCGCGGCGGTGAGCAACCCGAACTACAAGGACGTCGTCGCGTTCGTCATCCTGATCATCGTGCTCCTGGTCCGACCGCGCGGGCTCTTCGGGGCAGCGTGGTCGAGTTGCCGCCTGATGGAGGGATAGCGGTGGCCTGGGAGTACTACCTCGTCGTCATGCTCATCTACCTCGGCACAGACCTGCTCGCGGTGTGGGGCCTCAATCTCGAATTCGGCGTGGCGGGAATCGCCAATCTCGCATATATCGTCGTGGTCGCCGCCGGCGCATACGCTTACGCGGTGGTGACGCTTGGGCCATCGTCGAACCTCGGAGGATTCCAAACGTACATCGGCGGATTCACGCTGCCGTTTCCGCTGCCACTCCTGGTCGGAGCTGCAGCGGGTGCTGTGGTCGGGACGTTGATCGGGCTCACCGGGCTCAAGCGGCTCCGCCAGGACTATCAGGGGGTGGCGATGCTGGTTGTGTCGCTCACCGTAGTCACGATCGTGAGTGCAGACACCGGCCTGTTCAACGGCACCGCCGGCCTCGCGCTGATTCCGAATCCGTTTGCCAGCCTCGACCCAGAGACCGCGCGCTGGGCATATGTCGCGCTCGTGGCCGTGTGCTGCCTGATCGGCTTTGTCGTGTTGCGCCGTTTCACCACAGGCCCGATGGGCCGGACGCTGCGGGCCATGCGCGACGACGATGTCGCCGCGTCGGCCTCGGGCAAGGACATCGTTCGGCTCCGCCTGGTTGTGCAGGCGGTCGGCGGGGCCTTCGGTGGGCTGAGTGGCGCGCTGCTTGCCGGCTTCATCGGAGGTTGGTCGCCGTCGGCGTGGGCGTACATCGAGACGCTCGCGTTTCTCAGCTGCATCATCGTCGGTGGCCGGGGCAGTGACCGGGGTGTCAGCCTCGGCACGCTGATCATCGCGGTGCTCCTCTTGCAAGGAGTGCAGTTCCTGCCGCAGATCGCTTCGGTTCCGGGACTCAGTGAAGATTTCGGCTGGATCATCCTCGGAACGGCGACGATCGCGTTCATCTGGTTCCGTCCCGAGGGTGTGCTGAAGGAACGGCGGCCGCGCTACCGCAGCGAGTCATCGTCGAACTTACCAGGGTGACGCCGGTGGCACTCGCAGCGACCACGCCGATCCTCGAGGTCGACCACCTGGAAAAGCACTACGGTGGCGTGCGCGCGGTCGACGGCGTCTCGTTCAGGGTGGAACGCGGGAGCATCACCGGGCTCATCGGACCCAACGGCGCCGGCAAGTCAACCGCGCTGGCGATGATCGGCGGCTTCGTGCAGCCGAGTGGCGGACGCATCCGTTTTGACGGCGTCGACATCACCGGAACGCCTATGGACGCGCGGGCTCGAATGGGCCTCGTCCGAACCTTCCAGATGGCTCGCGTCTTCGCGAACCTGACGACTCTCGAGAACCTCCTCGTCGCCGCGCCCCACCAGCGCGGGGAACGCGCGGCCGGCGTTGTCGGTGGCAGGCGTTTCTGGGCCGGCCAGGAAGCGCGGCTGGTCAGCGAGGCACAGGCGATGCTCGAGACGTTCTCGATGGCGCCGAAGGCGAACGACCTGGCGGGCACGCTCAGTGGTGGACAGAAGCGGGCCGTCGAAATCATGCGCGCGCTGATGATGCAACCCAAACTGCTCTTGCTCGATGAGCCGATGGCCGGGTTGAGTCCGAGCCTCTCGCGTCAGCTCGAAGACGTGCTCCTCAAACTTGCCGACGGTGGTCTCTCGCTGCTCCTCGTCGAGCATGAGCTCGAAAGTGTGGACAAGCTGTGCGGCACGGTGGTGGTGATGGCTCAGGGAAAGGTGCTCGCCAGCGGCAGAATGTCGGAGCTCCGCATGAGCCGCGAGGTGCAGGACGCATATGTCATCGGCTGAAGCTCAGAGACCCCCGCTGGCCCTCGCAATTCGCGGCATCACGGCTGGATATGGCGGGCCGCCCATCGTCACTGACCTCAACCTGGACGTGTCCAAGGGGCAGGTTGTGGCGGTGGTGGGTCCGAACGGCGCGGGGAAAAGCACCTTGCTGAAGGCCATCCTTGGCATCGCACGCGTGCAAGCCGGACGAGTTTGAGCTCAATGGCACTGATGTCACCGGGCTGCCGCTCGAGAAGCTCGCTCGGCTGGGGATCGGCTACGTGCCGCAGGTCGACGATGTCTTCGACGGCCTGCGCGTCCGTGAAAACCTCGACATGGGTGGATACATGTGCAACAGGGCGCAGCGCGTCGAGCGCATGGAGCGTGCGCTCACCGTATTTCCGCAGCTGCGGTCGCGGCTCAATCGATATGTCGAAACGCTCAGCGGCGGAGAGCGGAAGATGACGGCAATCGCACGAGTGCTGATGCTCGACCCGTCAGTGCTCGTCCTCGACGAGCCCACCGCCGGCCTCTCACCCGAGCTCTCGAAATCCGTCCTCGAGACTCAGGTTCGCGCGCTCGGCGATATCGGCAAGGCGGTGCTGCTCGTCGAGCAGAAAGCCGTGGCGGCGCTGGGCATCGCCGACTGGGCGTACATGCTCGTCCGCGGCGAGGTGGTCATGTCGGCGAGCGCAAAGGAAGTGCTCACGCGACCGGATATGCGCGAGATCTTCCTCGGCGCCACGGCACCGGACGGCGCCGGACGCGCGCATTAGGCGAGCGACCGGTCGCCGCTACAACCCGAGCAGATGCTCCAGGTTGCCGTGCAGGATCCGCTCGCGATCCTCCCCGGAGATGTCCATCGCGCGCACGGCGCGGAGCTCCTCAACGGCCCACGACCCGTCCTCCGGCCCGAAAGGGAAGTCCGTCCCGAACATGATGTGGTCGGAGCCGAAGAAGCCGAGCGCGAGGCCCAGAGAATCGGTGGAACCGTTGCTGACCGAGTCGTTGTAGAAACGGCGGAAGTGATCGATCGCCGGCCCGGTGAGCTGCGCTCCGCTGCTCTCGCCGATACCAAGACGGGCGTACGCCGGTGCGGTGCTACGCGAGAACGCGTCGATGCGCGACGCGAAGTACGGGATCATGCCGCCCATGTGGTGGGTGACGAACTTGATGTCCGGGTGCTTCTCAAAGACGCCACCGTACACGAGTCGCGCCATCGCCAATGACGTGTCGAACGGCCACGCCAGGGTGCGATCGAGCACATCCTTCCCGATCCATGGATAGAAATTTGCGTGCTGTGGGTGGATCCAGATGGGCACACCGGTCGCCGCGGCGCGGTCGTACAGCGGCCACATCGACGGGTCATCCAGCGGCTTGCCCTCGATGTTGGAGAAGATCAGAACGCCACGCAGACCAAGCTCGGTGTGGAGTCGCTCGAACTCCTCCATCATGACGTCGTCGACGACCGGAATCACCCCGACGCCGATGAAGCGCTGCGGATGGCGCGCCGCGAACTCGGCGATGCTGTCATTTGCGACGCGGGTGAGCCGGTGGATATCGCTGCGCTCCATGCCGAGCCAAACGGGTGGGCGGGCGAGCACGAGGACCTGGATGTCGAAGCCGTGCTCGTCCATGTACGCAACGCGGCGCGCGTCGTCGTAGAGAAACGAGCTCTGGTTGTGGAGCGCGCGCAGCTCGGCGCTCGGACTCACGTCCTCGAGCGCCTCGATGAGCCTTGCCGGGAACACGTGTGCATACGCGTCGATGACGGTCATACGCTGCTCCGGTCGCGCAGGCTTTCAGCCAGCGCCTTCTTGGACGTCTTGCCGAACGGGGAGAGCGGAAAGTCGTCGACGATCTCGAGCCGTTCGGGGAGCTTGAACTTGGCGATCCCAAGATCAAGGAGAAATTCCGCGAGCTCTTGCAGAGTGAGCTGTGCGCCGGACCGCAGGATGACGCAAGCACACATCCGCTCCCCGAGCACCGGGTCCGGGTAGGGAACGCACGCGACGTTACGTACCGCCGGATGCATGAGGATGAGATTCTCGATCTCCTCAGCACTGATCTTCTCGCCACCTCGGTTGATCAGGTCCTTGATGCGGCCCTCAACGAGGTACGCGCCCGACGGATGACGCCTCATGAGGTCGCCCGAGCGATAGAAGCCATCCGGGGTGAACTGCCGCTCGTTGTACTCGGGTGCGCGGTAGTACCCGCGCAATGTGTACGGCCCTCGGACGGTCAGCTCGCCGACGTCACCGTCGGGGACCTCGGCACCCGCCTCATCGCAGAGCCTGACCTCGTCGTCGGGCGACACCGGTAATCCGACCGTCTCCATTCGAGCCTCCTCGGATTGGTCCTTGCGCACGAAAAACAGGGTGCCCTCGCTCATGCCGAAGTTCTCCTGGACGAAGGCATTGGGGAAGAACTCAGCCATCTGCCGGCGCAGTTCCGGCTGCAGGCGCTGACCGCCCGACTGGAGCAGCCGCACCGACGACATGTCGTGGCGGCCGGCGTCCGGATCCGCGAGCCAGCGGATGTACAGCGCAGGGACAGCGGCGATGTGCGTGATCCGGTGCCGCTCCACGAGCGGAAGGATCTCGGTCGCTCGCGTTCCCTCGCTCAGCGCCACGCGTGCCCCATGCATCAGGAAGCCCTGCACGCCGGGACAGGCGAGCGGCATGTTGTGTGCGAGCGGCGCGACCGCCAGCTGGCAACTGTCGCAGTCGATGTAGTGCACCGCAGCTGCGGCCCGTGAGTTGTACACGTAGTCGTTATGCGTGCGCGGGATGAGCTTGGGGATTCCGGTTGTCCCGCCTGAGAGCAGGAGGCAGCACGGATCCGTCGGATCGATGTCGACGTGCGGCGGGTGTGCGCTGCCGGGCGCGGGCGCGAGCTCGTCCATGAGGATGACATGGCGGAGTCCGGGGTTGGCATCGCGAACGATCTGCCCCAGCACTGGGTCGGTGCCGAAGTACGCGACAGCGTCGGTCAGCTTGACGAAATGATCGATCTCGAGCCGTCGATGCGGTGCAAGGGCGAGGACCGGGATCACCCCGAGCATCTGGAGCGCGAAATACAGGTAGAGAAATTCCGGGGCATTCGGGAGGTGCATGACCACCCGGTCGTTGCGGCGCAACCCCATGTCGTGCAGGCGCGCGGCGAGGGTAGCCCTGCGTTCGGCGAGCTGCCGGTACGTGATGGTCTCGTCAGCGTGGAGGAGCGCGACGCGTTCCGCGTGCTCGACGAACAGCTCGTTGAACACGTCGTCAATGGTGCGGTCCTCCCAGTATCCGGCAGCGCGGTAGCGCGCGGCGAATTCGGGAGGAAACGGGACGACGCCGTCGAGCGGTGGCACCGGGATCTACGTCGTCGCGCTGAACCCGCCGTCGATGACGACGGTTTCACCGGTGACGAACGGATTGCTCACCAGAAGGTTGAGAATCGTCTCCGCAACCTCGTTCGGCGTGACGCAGCGCCGCAGCGGTGTGAGCTTCGCGCGCCGCTCCATCAGGCGGTCGTAGTTGTCGCCGAGTGCCTCCTCCATCCAGTCGCCAACCATCCATCCCGGCGCGACGGCGTTGACGCGGATGGCGGGTCCGAGCGCACCGGCGAGCGTGCGCGTGAGATTGACAATGGCTGCTTTGCTCGCGGCGTATGGAAATGGCTGTGGCCCCGGCCGCAACCCCACGATGCTGGCGAGATTGACGACCGCTCCGCGAGACGACTCGCGCAACAGGGGAACCGCGGCTCTCGTCACCTGGAATGTGCCCCGGACGTTGACCGCAAAGACGCGGTCCCAGTCCTCCATGCGCAGAGCGTCGAGATCGCTCGGCGGCGTGGAAACCGTGGTGCCGGCATTGTTGACGAGCGCATCGAGACGGCCGAATTCGCTGCCGACTCTCTGCAGCATCTCCTGCACCAGCGCCTCGTCCGCGACGTCGGCCTGAACGAGCAACGTGCGAGCGCCAAACGTTTCCGCCTCCGTGGCCACCGCCTCAGTTGCGGCACGGCTGCGGCTGAAGTTGAGCACGACATCAAAGCCGTCGCGCGCGCACGCGAGCGCAGTGCTGCGGCCGATCCCCCGCGCAGCGCCCGTGACCAGCGCGACCGGTCGAGATCCGTCGATGCTCATCCGGCGCCGTCCACGCCGGTCGCAGGGTCGAGCCCAAGAATGCGTTCGGCGTTGGCGTGAAAGATGCCGGACATCACCTCATCAGAGAAGCCGAGTTCCCCCCATTCGCGGAAGATGCGCTCGTAGGGCATGCTCGGGTAGTCGCTGCCGAACATCACCTTGTCGCGCAAGCGGCCGCGGATATCCCGCTTGAGGCTGTCGGGCAGATATTTTGGCGCCCATCCGGACACTTCCCAAAAGACATTACCTTTGTGGAGCGCGACGGCGGTCATCTCCTCGACCCACGGCCACCCAGGATGCGCCGCGACGATGGTGAGCGTAGGAAAGTTGGAGGCGAGCTCGTCGATCGACATCGGGTGCGCGTGGCGCAGTTTCGAACCGAGGCCGCCGGGAAGCCCCGCGCCCATGCCGGTAGTGCCGACATCGATCATCACGGGGACGCCAAGACCGGCGATCGCCTCGAACAGCGGGCGCAGCGCCGGGTCGTCGACCGAGTAGCGACCCATGATCGGATGGAAGTGGAAGCCAAGCACGTGAAATTTGTTGACAGCGCGCTCCGCCTCGGCGATGGCAGCGCTCCCTTTGAGAGGATCAACAGCCCCCCACGCCTGCAGGATGGTGTCGCGGTTGCGATCGCGCATGCCGGCGACGTATTCGTTGGTGCACGGCGGCGATCCGGTCACCGACTCGATGTCGAATGCCACCAGCACTGCTCTCACGCCCGCGCGCCGGAAGTCGGCGGTGACCTCGGCCTCCGCCTTGCCCACCCAGTCGCGCTTCCAGTACGCCGCGAGCGCCTCGACGAACGGGCCTTGCGACGCAATCCATTCGGGCGTGCCCGGATAGCAATGCAGGTCGATCGTGCGCATCACTCGACCGAGATTGGCGGCGACCAGGGTGGGAGCGCTCTCATCGTGGGCGGCACCTCAGCCGGCTCCCTCTGCATGCTCGGCACCACTGCGCTCCCCTGACCAGGACAGGTGATCGAGCTCGAGGAGCCCCGAGCCGTAGAGCCGCTCGAGCTCCGCCGGCAGGTCCGCGAAGATCCGCTGGACGAACAGGTCGTGACGAATATATGCCTTGACGAGACTCTCGCGAGCAGCGGTGACTTGCTGGCCAGAATGTCCCATTGCGTGCCGTCACGGGCCACGCCCCACAACGCCCAGCGCGAGTTGACCGCGACGGCCAGGTGACGCGCGTGCCGGGACCTGTAGATGGCACCATCGGTGCTTGCGTGACGGACGATCTGGCCGGGTGGCGAGGGGAAGGGAAGCCGCCCGAAGTGGACGACGACGAATTCCACGCCGTTTGTTGCCGCCTGGCCGACCGCGGGGCGCAGGCCCGCCAGCTCATCGCGGTTGCCGCTGAGATAGACACGCGTTCGCGCACCTGCGATTGCCGCTGACGCGGCCTCCACGGCCGGGGCGAACGACTCGAGACGAGAAACAGGTAGGAGTTGCGCAGGAGTTCCGCGACGCGGCAGTGATTCTAGGTCGTGGCGGGCTGCCGCCACCCGCGCGGCGAAGGTTCTTTCGATGCCCTGCAGGACCGCATCCGGAGGGATGGCTCTGTAGCGCGCAGGCTTGTCACCTGTGCGCACTGCCGCACCGCGCTCCACGAGGCGCCTCAGAGTCTCGTACACCTTGGGCTGTGGGACGCCGGTATCGTTCGCTATCGAGTACCCCGTGGCGCCATCCGTCTGCAGCAGTCCGAGGTACGTGCGGGCCTCGTAGTGCGTGAAGCCAAGTTGTGTGAGGCGTTCGGCGATTGCCTCCCCATGGTCCGTCATCGCATCCACCTTGTCAGCACGCCGGCGAGCGGCCGTCGGCAGTAACTACGCCCGTAGGGCGTAAGAAGTCTACCATAGCGTCAGGTTCGGGCTGAGAGGTATGCGGTGATCAGGATCGTTGGGCCTGCGACAGTCTCGGGGGCCTCGGTACTCACCACCGCGGCGCTGGACTTCGTCGCTGCGCTCCACGTCCGGTTCAACCCGGTGCGAGAGCAGCTGCTTGCCCGTCGCGCCAGTGTGCAGGAACGCATCGACGCTGGCGGTACGCTCGACTTCCTGGCGGGCACGGCCGCCGTTCGAGGCGGGGAGTGGACCGTCGCCGCGGCGCCCGCCGACCTCATGGACCGGCGTGTCGAGATCACCGGACCGACCGAACGGAAGATGCTCATCAACGCGCTCAATTCTGGCGCTACGTGCTACATGGCCGACTTCGAGGATTCGAACGCGCCGACATGGACGAATATGGTCGAGGGACAAGCCAATCTCCGGGATGCGGTGAACGAAACCATCGCCTACACCGGTCCTGACGGACGCACGTACCGGCTGCATGACCACGTCGCGACGCTGTTGGTGCGCCCTCGAGGGTGGCACCTCGTCGAAAAGCACGTACGGGTCGATGGCGCGCCCGTCTCGGCCAGCCTGTTCGACTTCGGCCTCTTCGCATTCCACAACGCGAGGCGATTGCATGATCGGGCCACCAATCCGTACTTCTACCTCCCCAAGCTTCAAAGCCATCTTGAAGCGCGACTTCTGGAACGACGTCTTCGTCTTCACGGAAAGTCATCTCGGCCTTGACACTGGTGGCATTCGAGCCACCGTACTCATCGAGACGATGCCGGCGGCCTTCGAGATGGATGAGATTCTCTACGAGCTGCGCGATCACTCAGGCGGTCTCAACGCCGGACGGTGGGACTACTTGTTCAGCGCGGTGAAAACCTTCGCGAACCAGGATCGCGGCGTGCTCCCAGACCGGCAGCGACTCACGATGACGTTGCCGTTCATGCGGGCGTATACCGACCTGCTTGTCCGCACGTGCCATCGCCGGGGGGCGCATGCCATCGGCGGAATGGCTGCGCTGATCCCCAACCGGCGCGATGCTGAGGCGACCGCAGCTGCGCTGGCCGGGGTTCGGGCCGACAAACACCGTGAGGCAAAGGATGGGTTCGACGGCACCTGGGTCGCACATCCCGACCTTGTCGAGACAGCGCGCGGTGAGTTCGACGCCGTCCTCGCGGACAAGCCCAACCAGCTCGACCGTCTTCGAGAGGAGGTTGCGGTGGTGGCTCGCGACTTGCTGGACCTCGATTCGGCGGGCCACGAGGTGTCGGAAGCGGGGGTGCGCAACAACATCAGCGTCAGCCTGCGTTACCTCACATCGTGGTTCGGCGGAAACGGTGCCGCAGGTGTGTTCAACCTCATGGAGGACGTCGCTACCGCGGAGATCTGCCGGTCACAGCTCTGGCAATGGTTGCAACGCGGCGCGTCGATGTCTGACGGGCGCGACGTGACACGCGAGCTGATTGTGCGAATCGAGGACCAGGAAGCCTCAATGTTCCGGGCCGAGATCGCGGACGACTCAGGCGCGGAGCGTTGCCTCGATCAGGCGCGGACGCTGCTCGCCGAGCTCGTTTTCAGCGACCGGCTCGCCGAGTTCCTTGACTCTGCGTGGATACGAGTTGCTCGTTTGAGCCGGGCTGCCGATGCCGGTGGCTGTGGGTTCACACCAACCCGCGCCGTCCCATCGATTCGACCGCGATGACCTCGGCCGCCGCGAAGTGAGCACCCGACGCGTCGAACTCATGCCGACGCTGCGACACCACCGTCTCGGCTTCGTCGTGGTATTGCTGAACGATCCGGTCCTCCCACGTTGGGTCAGGCCACTGATGGGTGAGGTTTGCGATGGCTCCGGGACTGGTCGCCGAGGCCGCAAGACCGAGGATGTCAAGGCAGATCGCTCGCTGCTCGTCACTTTCGTTGGGCCGCCCCACTGAATTGCCGAGGGGGAAGTCGAGCCACCCGGCGCGCGGTGGGCGCACCCGCTCGGTGATATCGCGAGCGCCGGTCACGGTGACGGTGGTCAGTCCCGCACGCTCGAAGACGCGCGCGAGGAGACCAATCGTCTGGTGGCACGCGGGGCAGAGCGGAACCAGCATCACCACCGTCGCACCCGACGCGACTGCGTCCTCCGCCATCGCGGGTCCAAGTTCGGTCACGAGTGGGACCAGGGATTTGATGGCGCCGAGGATGCTCTGGTGGTGGCCGGATACGGCGCCGATCCGGCCGGCTGTCGCGAGCTCGGAGAGGCGCTCTGCCGGATGCACGACGTTGATGTCGATGAGGCCGGGCCTCCGAATCGGACTGGGGTGGCTCGGGCGAAGGAGCGCCGCGGGTGTGTCGAACGGGATGCGGCGAAAGCTCAGATCATCGACGGGAGCGAAAGGTGAATCCGAACGAAAGTGGACCCCGGCGCTGCTCACAAGCATGACCGTCGCCTCGCTCAGTGGCGACGTCAGGGGCATCCATGGCGGCAAGCCCATTTCGGCTATCGGAAGAGGTGGGAGTGGCGCAGTGATCTCGTTGACCAACTCGATGTAGCGGATCCCGGTGTGTTTCATTGTCGTCGTCCTGAGAATTGCCTGGCGCGCACCACGTCAGGCCGGCGCGGCAGTACATTTCTTTCACTACTTGCGTAGTGAGGTTACCACGCTGCTCTGCCCTCGTCGGCGCCGTGCCGTTGGAGCAGCAGATCGAGGCGATGCGGAGGCGCCGTTATGAACACGAACACCCCGGCGACCTCGTCCGCGTCGAAACCAAGAACACCCCGCGCCGACCTTGCGAACTCGTCTCGGCGATGCAACCTCAACATCAAACTCTCCGCCGCCGCTTCGCTGACACCAGGGGTCGGTTTACTTGGCTCACCCGCCGACATCGGTAACCGGAGCCTCGATGAAACCGGGACTGGTCACTCCACTTCCAAAGCCGTGCCAAGCAGAAGCGTCAACGCTTCAATGGGCATCGGCTCGGCGAAGAGATACCCTTGCGCGACCGAGTATCCAAGGTCGACCAACGTAGCGGCTTCGGCCTCCGTCTCGACGCCCTCGGCGATCATGTCCGCACCGACCGCAGTGCTCAAGTGCAATATGGCGGTGGCCATCGCGCGCGCCTCGCATCGGCGATCAACGTCAGCGACGAATGCCCGGTCGAGCTTGATCACGTCGACGGGCAGGTTCTGCAGCCGTGCCAGCGACGAGTATCCCGTGCCGAAATCATCGATGGCAACTTTCACACCGATCGCACGAACGCGATCGAACGCCTTGCGAATCGGAGCGATCTCGTCCATCAGCACACCTTCTGTCACCTCCACGGTGAGGGTGTTCGGCGCCAGCCCCGTATGCTCGAGGACCTCTTCCAGCCACTCGGCGAATCCGCCGCCTGATAGTTGACGGATGGACACATTGACGGCGATGTCCATCGTGTGGGTGCGCTGGAGATGACAGGTGTCATGGCACGCCTGGTCCATGACCCACGCGCCTATCGGAACGATCAGTCCGCTCTGCTCGGCGATCGGGATGAACTCGGACGGCGAGATATTGCCGCGCGTGGGGTGGGTCCATCGGAGCAGTGCTTCTGAACCGAGGACACGTCGATCAATGAGGTCGACGATCGGTTGGTATGCGAGGCGTAGCGCATGGTCCTGGAGCGCGGTCCGCAACCCATGCTGGATCGCAAGGCGGGTCTCCACCTGACGGCGCATCTCGGCGCCGTAGAGGCGATATTGACCGATGCCCGCACTTTTGGCCTGTGACAGCGCCGAACTGGCGTTGCCAATCAGCGTGGAAGACGATGCACCCGCGCGCTTGATGGCAACCCCCACTCCCGCGGTCACACGGAGCGCATGCCCGCGTATCGTCAACTCGGCGTCGAATGATGCGCGCACGAGCTCGGCTACGGCCATGGCAGCCGCCTGATCGGTGTCGGACGCGACCACGACAGCGAATTCGTCGCCGCCATTTCTGGCCACCATCAGACCGGGGAAGGCGTCAAAGAGCCGGCTCGCGATCTCGAGGAGCACCTCGTCGCCGATCTCGTAGCCAAGGCCCTCGTTGATGAGCGTGAAGTCGTCGAGGTCGAGGAGCAACAGTGCGCCGGGACCGTTCTCGGAGGAGGCCAGCGTGTTGAGGTGCTCTATCAGCGCAGATCGGCCGGGAAGACCCGTCAGCGCGTCATGTTGAGCGACGTAGAGACGGAGCTCCTCGGCTTGCCGGCGCACCGTCTCCGCGGCGACCTCCGCGGTGATGTTGGTGGACACCGAGATGACGCCCACGACGGCGTTGCGATCGTCCCGCACGGGTCCGATCAAGCTGAGGTAGGTCTGGCCGTTGACGATCGTTCGCGTCGTCGATTCGACGCCTTCGAGCGCGCGGTGCAAGGCCCGCAGTGTGGGACGGTGTTTGGTGAATTCGCTCACATGCCGGCCGATGAAGTCCTCGGCCCGCCTGCCGACGCGGTCCATACCACCAACCGCGTACGTGAAGCGGAGATGGGTATCGAACGCCGTGAAGCTCATGGGCAAGGTCGCAATGGCGCCGTCGATCAACGCCTGACTTCGGCGTTGCGCGGTCTCAGTCGCCCGCTGCTGACTCTGGTCCTGGAGATGCACAAGGAGTTGCATGGCGTTGCCTTGTTGGTCGCGAGCCACGGAGACAGTTGCCAAGGCCGGGAGGATGGTGCCATCTCGACGCTGCAGGAACCGTTGCACAGCGTAGCCGTCGGTCTGACCATCCGCCACGCGCTCGAATACGTCGCCGGCGGGGCTCTTGCCGCTGGGAAAGACCAGCGAAATATCACTGCCGACCAGTTCGTCGACACTGAAGCCGATCATGGCGCAGAAAGCCCTGTTGACGACATCGATGCGAAAGCTCGGGAAATCGACGATGAGCTGCCCCAGCGAGCTGCGTTCGAACATCGTCTGGTAAAGACGCACTCCTTCGTGCAGGGCGATCGCATGTGCCGCCAGCCGGGTGGCGGTGACGATTCGGTCCGGATGGACGACCTTCTCGGTGGTTGGTTCAGAACGCCGGGCAGACGCCGCCTCGATGCGCCGATACTGGCCGGGCGACGAACCGGGTGTCATGCCGTGAACGTCGCATTGCGGTGGGGGAAACAGGTCGCGCGCTCGTCGCAAACCTGAGCGAGACTTCGAACCATGCTGGGTCCAAATGGTCAGGGTAGTGACTCCCGTCACAACGTGCGTAACCGCGGCCGGCGCGCCGTCTGACGTTTGGCGCCATCTTTCCACGAGTTGCGGTTGCTGCGCGCTCAGGCAATCTCGCGTGCGTCGCAGCGGCGTGCTGCATGGCTCTGGTGACTTGTCTCTGCGCATGGTTGTGCAATCGGCAGCACTCTTCTGAGATGCGCACAGTGCACGCGGGGGAGCGGATTGCGCACGAAGCGCGCCGTGCGTAGTGCCTCTAAGCTTCGGCGCCCACTGCCACGTCATGGGGCGGATGACGAGAGCGTTCGCGTCCCGGAGCCCTTCCCAGGGCGATCCGTTTCAGCCGCTGCTCGTCAAGTATCTCCACCCGCTGGGGCTTGGTAGCGATGATCCCCTGGGCGCGGAGGGCGCTGAGCTCGCGATTGACCACCTCGCGCGCGGTGCCGGCTGCGTCGGCGAGTTGCTGCTGCGTGATGCGCGCGACCGGGAGTCCGTCGTGTGAGGGCAAGGCGATCGCGCCGAGGTGGAGGGCGATACGCGCTGCCGCCGGCAGCGAGCAGCTTTCCTGGAGGGCATGGAGCGCACTGGATGCCCAGGTCGCGACGTGCTCGGCGATCAACCATGGCAGGTCGGGGCGGCGCCCGGCGGCCGCGCGGACGTGATCCATCGTCAAGATCTCGACGGTGGTGTCAACGACAGCCTCCGCACTCCACGTGCGGCTGCCACCGAGTAGCGGGGCCAATCCGACCAGATCGCCCCGTCTGTCGTAGCGGATGGTCAACTGTTGCCCATTTGTCCCGGAGAGAAAGACGCGGACGATGCCGGCGCGGATGAGCGCGATCCTTGGTGGCGCGCCCGGATGAAAGATGAGATCGCCGGCAGGGACGTATGCAGGCTCGACCACACCCTCGAGCACATTCGTTGCGCATCGCGGGTCCGAGTAGGGTCCTTGCCATCCACCAACGGAAAGTCCACTGTGTGACGTGGGTCTCGCCGAGGAGCGGGGCGATCTCGACGGCGCGCTCAGGGGGATACAAACGCCTAAGGAGCACGAGCCACTCGATTCCGAAGGTCTCGCGGCGGAGGCGACAGAGGCTATCGCCAACGCACCGCTTCCCGCGGCGATCATCGAGGTCGCGTCGGGTCGGATCGTGGCGGCGAGCGCGCCGATTCGGGAAATGTTTGCCTCGGATGGAGGCTCGATCCTGGGCAGGACGGTCGACGAGTTCATGACCGACCAGCCTTCTGGCGCGCTCGATCTGCTGCGCACCGGTCGCCTCCAAGGCTACGTCACGACGCGCTCGCTCCGCCGCAGGCAGGAGCAGCCCATGCCGGTGCAGGTCTGGGTGCGCGCCCTGGGCACGGACACCCCACCGCGCTTTGCGGTCGCCGTGTTTGCGACCTCGCTGACCAGGACCGGCGCACTCCTGCCCGAGGTTGCAGGCTCGGAGTTGACTCCCGTCGTGGGGACGTCGGACGAGAGCCTGTTGATCGACCGCATCAGCAGCGACGTCGAAGGCCTGCTCGGATATCGGCCATCCGACGTGCTTGGGCGGTCGATTCTGTCGTTGGTGACAGATACGAGCGTTCCCGACCTGCTGAGCTTGCTCGCCCATGCCGCGGCGACCGGGGCGGGGGTCACCCTCAACCTCGTCGCCTGTTCCAAGCAGGGCGATCCAGTTTTGCTCGAGGCGGTTCTCTGGCCGCTGCGCCCGCCACCACGCTGCGGCTTCGCGTTGCTCCCCGGCGCCTATGCGGAGTCTGCATTTGGGACCGCCGGCGATGTGGAGAACTGGATGTCCCGATATGTGAGGGACTCTGACGCCGTATCACTCTCGAGCCGTCTCGCCACAACCCCGCGCGAAGGAGACCTGGCCGGCCTCTCCGGGCTGACCACCAGGGAGTTGGAGATCGTCAGCCGGTTGGTGTCCGGTGACAGAGTCCCGTCGATTGCGAAGGCGCTGTTCTTGAGTCCCAGCACCGTGCGTAATCACCTCCATTCGATCTATCGAAAGCTCGATATCCATTCGCAGCAAGAGTTGATCCACGCATTCCGTAGAGGCTCCCCGTTGCGCTGATTCCCGCATCGAAGTGCAGTCGCGCGGCGTCATATCGGTTTCTCGCTTCGAGTTGGTAGACGGATGACACTCCGTCTACCAACGGGTGATACCACGCCTATTCCGAACGGGCCGCGGCAACTCTCACACTGAGATCGATGCGCGTGTCCACTCCAAGATCACTCCCGGGATCGAATGCGCCGCGGGTTGCGGTCAGCCGCGTCCGGAGCAGTCACTGACAGGCACTGGAATGTGGCAGGAACAGTTCGGCGCTGGGGTCGACGAGATACACATCACGGCGGGCGCCCTCTTCCTACGCGCCGGTCAACTCCCGAGGATTGCCATGGTGGTGACCGGCATCGTGCGCGTGTTCATCTCGACACAACTCGGCCGGCAGATGACGATCCGCTACGCGCGAGCCGGTGATGTTGTCGGACTTTCAGCCTATCTGGCCGGCACGGACGAATGGAATGCGGAAGCGATCACCGATGTCAGCATCAAGGTGCTCCCCTTCGACCACGTCCGCAGCGCCCGAGCACATGATCCGGAGCTGCCATGGAGCATCGCGCAACACGTCGCGGCGGTCATGGCGGAGGCGTTGCGCACCGTCGCCGACGCGAGCGGACAACCGATCAAGGTGCGAGTCGCACGCCACCTTCGCGAGATGACGTTGCGCGGACTCGATGGTCGCGCCGTCGTGCACATCAGCCATCAGCGCTTGGCGGATGCGGTGGGCACCGTTCGCGAAGTGGTGAGTCGAGAGCTCACTGCATTGCGGGGGGAAGGCGTGATCGACGGAACTGCGGGAGCAGTGAGGGTCATCGACGAGGCGAGGCTCGCAAGCCTCGCCGCAGGCCAATCCACCTCGCGCACGAAGAGACGTGACCGCAGTCACGCAGATGGCGATCGCGGTCACTGATGTTTCTCGCCGGGCTGTGTATAACGGTACCAGCACCATCGCGAAACGATCTCGGGCGGAAGGGAGTCGACGCTGTCCTCGCAGCCTTTCAACATGAGCGGACTGACCAGCCTCGGAACACGTCGAGGTGAGCGCGTCGCTCATGACAGCGCTGACGCGCGACCAGTCGGACACCAGCCGATACCCGCTGCTCGTTACACCGCGACACTTCTCCGATTGACGGAAGCTGCCATGTCAGGCATGGCGATCAGTCGGCTCGCGCGACGCATACTCAACGCGAGCAGCAGGATATTGCGAGCTGACGCGGGACATGTCGTCGAGGTCAACTCCGCGGGTCGGGTGCTGAGCGTGCTGGCATCTCGTGGGCTGCCGATCTTCATTCCGACATCGACCCTCGATGAGGGAAATGCCGCGGCACGCCTCCTGAAATCTGGCGCACCCATGCTCGCGGTGTCGGACTACGACGATCGGCGGATTCGCGGAAGGTCTTGCGCTCAAGGAGGCGGGCGTGCGCAGTGGTCTCACCGCACTGATCTGCGGCACCGAAGCGCCGTATGGAGTTCCTCGGTCTGTATGCGCGCGCGAGCCCCGCTCCTGGGCCGCCGAAGAGACCGAGTTCCTGCAACTGGTGGCCAACGTCCTCAGTGTTGCGGTAGCAACAAAGGTTGCATCCGACGACCGACGGGTGCTGATGTGCCGCCTGGTCCGGGCCCAGGAGGAGGAACGCAAGCGGATCGCTGTTGAGATTCACGACGACGCGGTGCAGGTGATGACGGCTGTGAACCTGCATCTCTCACCGCTCATCGAGCACCTGGAAGGGCAGGAGTACAAGCGAGAAGGCCGCCAGGTCCAGGAGACCGTTCGGCTGACCATCGGCCGGCTGCGACGGTTGCTGTTTCAGCTCATTCCGCCCGAGTTGCAGCTGCATGGCCTTGCGTCGTCGCTGCGGCTGCTGCTCGCGACCCTGCAAGAGGACAGCGGCGTGCGGTGGGAACTCGAGGATCGATTGATCGATGAGCCCGCCCCGGCTGTGGCACTGGTGGTGTATCGCATCGTGCAGGAAGCGCTTGGCAACGTCCGCAAGCACGCGGGTGCGTCGAACGTTCAACTCCGTCTGGCGTCCAGCGAGGGCGGCATCGACGTACGTATCGAGGACGACGGGTGCGGATCGTCACGTGCTGCCCAACATGAACCCGGTCATCTCGGGGTGGTCGGCATGGGCGCGCGCGCCGAGATGTCAGGAGGCCGCCTCCGAGTCCGCAGCGTTGCCGGGCACGGGACGATCATCGAGTTCTGGATCCCGCTGCCCGGCTCGGATGAGCTTTCGGCCGCGACTGCGGCCACAGACCCAATTCCGGTGCCCGCTTAGGGTGAAACATGCGACGCGCGCAATCCCCATAGCGGTCTCGGTGACGCGTTCCGACGCGTTTCAGGCAGGTAGTCCGATCTTCGAGTGAAGACCATCGAAGCGACCGGGGTTGTCGCGCGCCGTGAGAATCGGATTCTTGCAGCACTCCCGCCCTCGGACCGGTGGCAGTTGTTCGAGGCTGCCAGCAGCGTAGCTTTCCCGGTGAAAACGGTGCTCTTCGAACCGGGACGGCCGATCGATGCCGTGTACTTCCCTGTCGACGGGGTGATCTCGCTGGTCACACCGTTCCAGGACGGCGCCATGGTTGAGGTCGCCACCGTCGGGATCGAGGGCATCGTCGGCGTGCCGCTGGTCCCGCTTGGTGGCCTGGCGGTGCGTGCCATCGCAGGCGTCGCCGGCCGATGTCTTCGATTGGATGCGCCCACATTTCTTGAATGGGCGGAGCGCTGTCACGCGTTCCGAAGGCTTGTCGAGAGCTACACCCAGGCGCTGTTCGGCCAGATCGCGATGTCCGCGGCGTGCAACCGGCTCCACTCGAATGATGCGCGGCTTGCCCGCTGGCTGCTGATGAACCAGGATCGCCTCGGGTCCGTCTTCACGATCACCCAGGACTTTCTCGGTCAATTGCTCGGCGTCCGGCGCTCCACCGTGTCGGTCTCGGCGGGACTCCTGCAGCGCGACGGGGCTATCCGTTACAGCCGCGGCCGCGTCACGATCGTCGACCGAGAACTGCTGGAGATGATCTCGTGCGAGTGCTACGCGACGATCACGTCCGAGCTGGAACGCGTCGTGCACCGCGCTCTGCTGCGGCGCGCCTGAGCCGACGGCCGGTCGTAAGGGCGAGCCTCCTGACTCCTCGGCGCTGCCGCGCCCTGCGGTCGCATCTGATCATCATCTGGGGACCGGCGGACACCGCTACGAGGCGCAGCCGAAGAGCGCAAGATGGCCCTGCGCTTACAGCAGGAGGCCACCTGATGACGGCAACGAAGCGGCTCGGGTCCTGGGCGTCTGTGGCGGCTGTGATCCTGGAATCTTCGCCTGCGTATGCAGCGACGCTGTCGGCACTGGTCGCAGATGCAGGATGGGAAGTGCGCACGCATTTGGAGTTTCATCAACTCGTTCGCTCCATCGAGGCCGCGGGCGCCCAACTGGTGATCATCAGCTCGCGGGACCTTCCGCCGGAAGATACGGCCCTCTCAGTGGTACGCAGGACGTTCGAGGGTCCACTCGTAGTGCTCGTGGACGACGAGGATGAGCTCAAAAGCCGGCTGCGCCAGGGAGCAACGCTGGTTGTCCAGAAGCCGTTCGATCCAGAATATCTGGAGCTCGCCGTGCGCGCCGTTCTCGCGCGCGCAGAACCGCTGCGCCGTGCACTCGGGCAGGTGGCAGTTCTCGGCGATCTTCGGGTGCGGCTGGCTGATCACACGATCGAGCGGCGCGGCCGTCGTCAAGTGCTCGGCCCGGCGGAGTGGCAACTCTTCGCGTTCTTGATGGCGCATCCGCACAGGATCCTCAACCGCAGCGAGCTCGCTAGCGGCGCCTGGGGTGCCGAACTGCCGGGCCACGAGGCCGAGGTCGAACTCTACATCTCACGCCTGCGCCACAAGATCGAGGTCAACCCGAGGCACCCTGATCTGATTCTCACGATCCGGGGTCGCGGCTACCAGTTGAACGCCGTTCCCGAGCCCATGAGGTTGGCATCGACGACCACCGGCAGAGAGTTGGGGCCGCCATCCATCACGATGCGCGGGTACTGGCAGGGAGCGTACGAGGAACTCGTCCGCGTGCAGACGCGAATTATCGATCGCACCTATGGTCTGCCCGAGCCGGCTGCCGAGCCGGTACAGAGTGAACTCCTCAGCAACGATCTTCCGTCCCTGCAACGCGAGATGTCGCGTTGCCAAACGCGCCTCGCTTTCTGGACCGCGTGGCAATGAAACGTTTGGTCGTGTCGCCCGATTCGACCCGTTGACAGACAACTGACAGCTTTCAGTCTCCGCCTAACGCGGGACTCGCCAGCGCTGCGTTTCATTTCTTTCAGCAACGAAAGTTACCTCCCGCGCCCTTGACACGAGCGGTCCCGTCTGGTGATTAGTGTTCTCACCGTCTGTACGGTGGATGACGCAAGCAGGAGGTGCAGCGATGACTCTTGTGGCCTGGGATCCCGCCGATGACCTGAAGGCGCTTCACAAGGACCTCGATCGGATGTTCGGTGGAGCGCTGGTGGATAGTCTCCCGATGCGGTTGGGAGATTTACAACCGGCGCTCGTGGCGCCGCTCGATGTGCACGAGGACGAAAAGGGACTGCAGGTTGAGATTTCGCTCGCCGGCTTCGCGCCGGAGGACGTGACCCTCAGGGCTGAGCCGCGGCGTCTTGTCATCGAGGCTTCGACCGGCAAACAGGCGCATCAGCGAGACAAGAACTGCATCCGGCACGAGCGATTCGAAGGTCGGATCCGCCGAGAGATTGCCCTTCCGGATGGGGTTGTCATCGACAAGATACACGCCGCGTTTGACAATGGCGTGCTCAAGATCTCAATTCCCATCGATCAATCGGCAGCGCAACCGAAGCAGATCCCGGTTTCCCGAAATGCGCAGACAACCAATGATCAGCAGGATGTGACCGAGCGGCAGCGGGAGTCGATGCCGGGAGGCGAAGCCGAGATGATCGGTCGGCAATCCCAACCGCAGGGCGCAGCCGGAAGAGCCGGCAGAGGATGAGCATTTCGGCAGCCTGGGACAAGCGCCTGCGGGCACCGACGTTGCGATGCATCACGCAGAACCAATCGCTCGGGGCACGCTATTTCCGAGTCGCTCACCTCAGCAGTTCGTACGGCCTTCCGGGTGACAACGCGCTGGGTGACGCCTGCGAGGTCCTCGAGGAGCTCGCCAATCGCGGCCGCTGCATCGTCGTCCTGCCTGATAAGTCGCGGCTTGGCCTCTACTTCGTCGAACCCGAGGCAGGCGAGTCGCGGCTCGTGTGGTACGAGCCTCGGCGGCTGTTGCCGCCAGCCGATACCAATAACCATTGGTCCGTCACGCTCGAGGTCGTCGCCAGTCGACGTGAGGACGCGTTCAAGAGACCACACCGCTCACATAATGAGGAGGCGCTCGATGACTGACACTGCAACCACCGGTGCACCATCGGAGACGACCGCACTACCCAACGACAGCGTCGTCGCGGCGTTTGACACAGTTGATGCTGCTACTGCGGCGATCGAACGGCTCGTCAAGGCCGGTTTCCCACCGAATCGTGTTTCGGTCATCGGCCAGGGCCTGCAGAGCGAAGTGCAGCTCAACGGGTTCGTGACCACCGGCGATATCGCGAAGACAGGCGCGGCGGCAGGAGCGTGGGTTGGTGGGCTCTTCGGCTTGCTCAGTGGGGTGGCGGCACTGTTCATCCCGGGCGTCGGCCCGGTGCTGGCCATCGGACCGCTAGCCTCGACGGTCGTCGGCGCAGCCGAGGGTGCTGTCGGCGCGGGCGTGCTGAGCACGATCGTCGGCTATTTCGTGTCGAAGAAGCACATCCCCAAGTACAGCGAGTACCTCAGGGCGGGCAAGTCGCTCGTGGTCGTGCACGGTTCAGCGGACGACGTGCAACGCGCCAAGCGGATCCTGGAGCAGACCGGTGGCACCGATGCGATGGAGCACAACCGCGCGCAGGACGCCTGACTATCGCATCGATTCAGATGATCCCAGCACCTAGGATGGGTGCCATGCAAGCGACTGTCGACTGGTACCCGGGCTGACAGAACTCGGTGAGGACGCTTCGAAGCGTGCGGGCAAAAGCTTCGGGCTTGCCGGCGTATCCGAAGTCTGCGCCCACGAACCCTCCGTGATGACTGGGGAAGACTGTCGGCTTCTGACCCAGCCGTTCGGCCGTCGCCTCCGAAGCGCGTGCCGTGAAGGTTCCCGCCGAACTCTTCGCCCAGCGCGATCACGATGCGGGTGGGCGCGGCGATCAGCGCCTCGAAGTCCGGGCAATAGCTGGTGACCGCCGACGAACGGTCGGAGAGCAACGGGTCGTCTCGGGAGCCGTCGTCCACCGCTGGCATCCCGAACTGCGCGGGGTCCGGTGCCGGTCGCGAGAAGTAGTCCTCGGTGAACGGCCCGCGCCATGAGGTCATAGCGATGAAGGCGGCCATGCCGGCGCCCGACCCGTTGGCCGCGTATGCGTCGCGAAATTGAGCCATTGCGCGCCCGGCTGCCTCGGCGTCGGGCAGGACTGAAACCAGCGGCGGCTCATGTGCAACGAGCACGCTGACGTCGGTCGGGTATACCGCCACCAGCGCCAGTGCCGTGATCGCACCGCCGCTGCTAGCGAACAGCTCGACCGGGCCGGCCCCCAGGGTCGCGATCACCGCGTGCACATCGTCTGCCTGAACGTTGGGTACGTTGTCGACCCGGCCGTCTCTACGAATGCTGCGGCCGAGACCACGCGGGTCATAGGTGATCACGGTGCGGTCGGGGAAGTACGACGCCAGCGTGCGGAACCCGCTCGCGACCATGGGCTGCCCGATCATCAATAGCGGTGGATCGCCGGCGGTGGGCAACGGACCCTCAACGTCGTAGACGATGTCGGCCTCGCCGCGTTGAATCGTGTACGTCTGCATTTCGCCCTCGATCAGTTGGCGAGCAGCCGCTCGAGCTTGTCGAGTTGCTCGGACCAGCCCTGCGGGGCACCGGCCATCGCTTCGGCGGGCGGCATTGGCTCGAAGTAGGACTGTCGCACCGTGAGCGCGGTGCCCGCATCGCGAGACTCGAAGGTCACGTCAAGCAGGGTTGCGAACAGCTCACCCTGCTCATCGTTGACGGCGCGGCCGCTCATGACCAGGCGATGGGGACGATCTATCTCGTAGAACTCGCCACCCAGGTAATGGGAGAACCGGTTTTCCGCGGGGATGGCGTCGGGCCACGTCATCGCCAGCCGGTACGTCCCACCGACGCGAAGATCCACCTCGGCGTCGGGACACCCGAAACCGTTGGGCCACCACCATTGCTTGAGCTGGTTCGGGTCGGTGAAGGCATCAAAGACGCGTTCCGGCGAGGCCGCGAGGGTGCGCTCGATGATGAGCTGCTTGGTGGGGGTCGCAGTCCGGACATCCACGCTGGTCTTTATCTCAGGCATCGAAATTCTCCTTCGTTGTTGGTGATTGGTCTTGGGCGGCCAGATGAGTCTGGAGACGGTCAAGGCGTTCGGACCACTCGGCGTGCGCGGCGCGAAGCCAGTCGTCGACGGGGAGGAGGCCGTCGAGCTGCAGTCGCGCCGGACGGCGCTGACCGTCGCGGACCCGGCCGACGAGGCCGGCCCGCTCGAGCACCTTGAGGTGCTTGGTGATGGCAGGCTGACGTCAGCGGTGAGGCCTCGGCGAGCTCGACAACACCAGCCTCGCCGGCCGCGAGGCGCTGGAGGATCGCCCGGCGGGTGGGGTCGGCGAGGGCGGCGAAAGCGCGGCTCAGGGGATCGGGCGTAACCATTACCGAGAGGTTATATAACTAGCTGGTAAAAGTCAAATGTCCCGGGCGCGGAAGCACGGACCGATGCGACCCCTGGCTCACGCGGTGATACGTTGCTCAGCGATGAGCGATGCGTGTATCGGCCCGGTCGATCCGCAGACTGATCTCCCCGTTGAGACGTGCGGCGACGCGGCAACCAAGCTGTTGTTCTTTCCTCACCAGGAGGGTGTTGCCTTCATGGTTTCCTGCGACCGGCATCTCGAAAGCGTTGCCAGGTGGGCGGGGACACGGTTCGGCGCGTGCTTTGCCGGGGGCCCCATCGCGAAGGGTGAGCGCACATTGGCGGAGGCCGCGGCACAATTCGGCCGCATCGGGAGACCGCACGGTGATGAGTTCAACGCGCTCATCGGGGTTCCCGAAACGCCGAAACGATCCCAGCGGCCGAGGGATCGCACGCGCACGTCGAGAAGCTAGGCGCGGCGCGCGTCATCGATGCGATGACGCCGGTGGGACGTCCAGTCCCGCAACTCCCTGATCAGAAAGGCGAGTGCAAGGCTCTCGGAGTGTTGACGCGGTTGCGAACCGATTCGCGCGGTACCGGCGTGATATCACTGTTGAGGTGACCGACAGCAGCAACCTCCCGCCGAGAGAATCCCTCCAGCCGGGGCGACCTGAGCTGCCGGCCGTGCATGTGGACCCGGCGGCATCGGACGTGCCATCACCCCTTGTTCCAGTCACCCGAACTGGCGTCGCGTGGTGGGCACTCGGGTTTAGCCTGTTGCTCCTGGTGCTCGTGCTCATCTTCGTGCTCCAGAACCTGACCGACGCAAGGACCAGTTTCTTTGGCCTGACCTGGACAATTCCACTCGGCCTCGATCTCTTGCTAGCCGCGCTCCTCGGTGGTGTGATCGCATTTCTGCTCGGAGCTGCCCGGATGCTGCAGATCCGCCGGGTGACTCGGCGCTACGCCCGCTCTCGGAAGCATGGCTAATATGCTCCGGATCGGGCCATTCCATTGACGCTCTGTATCACAGCGGAGCTGGTCATTTGGCGCGGCCGGAGCAGTACTCGCCGCATGGGCTGATTGCGAAAATCGACTGACCGTCCAGGATGTCGCTGGAAGCCCTCGGCGGGTCGCCGACAATGGTCTCGCCAGGCGACGTCCGCCTCGAAGGTGATAGTACCGGTTGCCCCATTCGGTACAGCCAGAGCATCATAAGTAGACAAAGAACACTGACTAGTCGGTCGCGGATCCGAGCTATCCGCAGGCCGCTGAGATGGAGAACAGAATGGCGGATACCGTCGGCGACGACTTGGTGAAGCGGCTCGAACAGTGGGGGGTCGGCCGCATCTACGGGTATCCAGGCGATGGCATCAACGGCATTCTCGGCGCACTCCAAAGAGCAGGCAACAGGCCGGAGTTCATTCAGACCCGGCACGAGGAGATGGCCGCGTTCATGGCGTGTGCCCATGCCAAGTTCACCGGTGAGGTCGGCGTTTGCATGGCCACGTCCGGCCCGGGAGCGATCCATCTGTTGAACGGTCTGTATGACGCCAAGCTCGACCATCAGCCAGTCGTCGCGATCATGGGACAGACCTTTGCGAGCGCGATGGGTGGCGATCAGCAACAGGAGGTCGATCTCCTCAGCCTGTACAAGGACGTTGCAAGCGCGTATGTGCAGCAGGTCAACGTCCCCTCAGCGTTGCGACACTGCCTCGACCGCGCATTCCGCATCGCAGCCGCGGAGAGGACCGTGACTGCGGTGATCATCCCTGGTGACGTCCAGGACATGAAGGCGGTCGCGCAGCCGCAGTCCATCAAGTCGGTGCATACCGGCGTGGGATACGTCCGCGATCGGGGCTTACCCGCCGAGGAAGACCTCCACAGGGCTGCGGAGGTGCTCAACTCGGGTCGGAACGTCGCCATGCTGGTCGGAGCAGGCGCACTTGATGCAACGGACGAGATTCTCGCGGTTGCCGAACTCTTGGGCGCAGGCGTGGCCAAAGCACTTCTCGGCAAGGCTGCCGTGCCTGACGACATCCCGTATTGCACGAATTCGATCGGGCTACTGGGCACGAAACCGAGCTGGGAGATGATGCGGGATGCCGACACCCTGCTTGTCGTGGGAAGTTCGTTCCCCTATGCCAACTTCCTGCCCCCGATCGGCCAGGCTCGAGGGGTGCAGGTTGACCGTTCGGCTCGCATGCTGAGCCTGCGCTATCCCATGGAAGTCAACCTTTTGGGTGACAGCAAAGCGACGCTCAACGAGTTGCTGCCGCTCTTGCGCCGCAACCAGGATCGATCCTTCCAGGAGACCGTCGTCAGGAACGTCGCTGACTGGTGGCGCCTGATGGACGACCGCGGCGAGCCGCAGGACCGTGAGGGTGGCCGCGTGCGCCCTCAGGCCCTTTTCGCAGCGCTGTCGCGCCATCTCCCGGACAACGCTATCGTGACGAGCGACTCTGGGTCGGCAGCAAATTGGTATGCACGCTACGTCCGCATCCGGCGCGGCATGAAGGCGACGTTGTCCGGAAATCTCGCCACCATGGTGCCGGGGGTGCCCTACACGATCGCCGCGAAGTTTGCGTACCCGGACCGTGTAGCCGTGGGAACCATCGGCGACGGCGCGATGCAGATGGGCGGCATGGCCGAACTGCTCACGGCGGCCAAATATTTCGACACCTGGAAAGACCCACGCATGGTGATCCTTGTCCTCAATAACGAAGACCTCAACCAGGTCACCTGGGAACAGCGCGTGATGGAAGGCGACCCGCGCTTCGATGCCTCACAGCAACTGCCGTATATGCCCTTTCACGAATTTGCGCATCTCATCGGACTCGGGAGCGCGAAAGTCGATCATTCGTCGCAGATTGATGGCGCGATGGAGCAGGCGTTCTCCGCCGACAGGCCGTTCGTCATCGACGCGATGACCGATCCTGAGGAGCCGCCGCTGCCGCCCCATATCACCTTCAAGCAAGCCGAAGACTTCACCAAGTCCTTCGTGGCCGAGCCGTCCGCCGGTCTCGCAGGAGTCGTCAACGCGATGCGCGAGAAGGTCGACGAGTTCGTGCCCGGTAGATAGGCGTGAGCCATCGCACCCGTGAAGCCCGCGCCATCCGATCAACGCACCTCATCGACCGAATGCTGCGCAATGTTGAGCACGGTCGCTTCGAGCGCTCGCTCTGCGCGTTGACGGCGGTCGGGGCCCTCGTGACCACGGCTGAGGTGTACTTCGAGCACTACAAAGCGAGCTTCGGCAACAAGATGATGTGGAGCCCGATCGTCGTGACTCCGCCCGTGGTCATCGCCGGAATCGGCGGAATCTTCAGCAAGCGGTGGGCGAAGACCTGGTTGCCGCTGACGGCAGGCATCTACACGCTCAACGGCGCACTTGGCGAGTACTACCACGCTCGCGGTGTTGCCAGGAAACCAGGGGGATGGCGGTTGGCGTCGTACAACGTCCCAATGGGCCCGCCGATCATGGCGCCAGGTCTCATGACCATCGTCGGTGGCATGGGCTTGCTTGCGGCAGTGCTTCGCCGCGAACGCTGACGATGCCCGACCTGACACGACCGGACCATCTGCCGAACCGACGTCCTGATCGCCAGCCACCTGACAAGTCGTGGCTGCCGAGACAGCGCCGTGGTCGAACGCCACAGATGATCGGCCGCTACCCGGACTACGATGTGTTCGACGCAGTTGGGATGTGGGACGACGCGACGCGGCACGCTGTGGACGAGCGCATGCGTGCCGGCACCCGCTCGCTCACGTTCTTCACGACCGAGGAAGCGCCGACGCTTCGAGCGTTCTGTGATGTCGTGACGGCTCAGGATGGCGAGCCGCGCGTCCCTGTTGTGGAGCTGGTTGACGCCAAGCTGGCCGGCGGTCGACTCGACGGCTATCAGTACGCCGACATGCCGGATGACCGCGCGACGTGGCGCCTGGTGCTCCAAGGGCTCGGCGAGGTTGCCGTCCGTCGTTATGCCAAGCCGGCCTTCGAGCACCTGGATGAGGCTGCGCGCGAAGCGGTCGTCGCCGAATTCTCCCGCGGCGTGCTCAAGGGCGGGGTGTGGGACACGCTCAACGTTAAGCGTGCCTTCTCAGTGTGTATGCGAGCCGTTCTCGCTGCGTTCTACTCGCATCCCTGGGCCTGGAACGAGATCGGCTTCGGCGGTCCCGCATATCCCCATGGATACATGCGTCTCGGGCCGCTGAGCGTCCGCGAACCCTATGAGCGACCAGGCGCGACCGATGAGGATCCCGTCGGGTTTGCGCGAGAGGAATCGTGATCGGTACCAACCTCTTCAAGGGTTCACGCGGCCCGCGCGCGAACGACTTGCGCTACCTCCTCGCTGTGGACCGGCGCGATCTGCCCGGTGAGGCCACCATGCGCCGCTACGAGGACGATGACGAGATCGATCTCTGCATCGTCGGCGCGGGCGCCGGCGGCTCAGTGCTCGCGCAGCGGCTGGCGCGCCACGGTTGGCGGATCGTCATCCTCGAAGCCGGACCGTTCTGGCACCCGGATGAAGACTGGGTGAGCGATGAAGCCGGTTCCCATGAGCTCTACTGGACCCAGAAGCGGATCATCGGCGGAGCCGACCCCATCGAGCTGGGAAAGAACAACAGCGGTCGCGGTGTCGGTGGGTCGATGGTGCACTACGCCGGCTACACGCCGCGATTTCACCCCTCTGACTTCGAGACCAGACGACGTGATGGCGTGGGCGCGGACTGGCCGATCTCCTACGCGGCCCTTCGCGACCACTATGCGCGGGTGGAGCGGGAGCTACCGGTCGCCGGCCAGACGTGGCCGTGGGGTGATCCGCATGCGTATCCATTCTCACCGCATCCGGTGAGCGGCGCAGCATCGCTCATCTGGAAGGGCGCGCTCGCGTGCGGCATCGAAATGCGCGTGGGGCCTGTCGGGATCGTGAACGGCACGTTCGGCAATCGCCCGCACTGTATCTATCGCGGCTTTTGCCTGCAGGGCTGCAAGGTGAACGCCAAGGCGAGCCCTTATGTCACCCACCTGCCCGACGCGCTCGCACACGGTGTCGAGGTCCGGGCGACCTGCATGGCGAATCGTGTCGAGGTGGATCCATCCGGACGGCGGGTGGTCGGCGTGAGCTACATCCGCGAACAGGACGGTGTGGAACGGCTGCAACGGGCTCGGGTGGTCGCGGTCTGCGGATACTCGATCGAATCTCCCCGCCTGCTGCTCAACTCAGCGACCACAGGCTTCCCGCGCGGGCTGTGCAACAACGAGGATCAGGTGGGCCGGTACGTGATGGTGCAGGGCGCCACCCAGACTGCGGGACGCTATCCCGATGAAGTGCGCATGTATAAGGCTCCGCCACCGGAGGTGTCGTCCGAAGTCTTCTACGAGACGGACGTCACGCGCGGCTTCGCACGCGGGTTCAGCATCCAGACCGTATCGCCGCTACCCATCGGATGGGCCGAGCACGTTCTCGCGGAGGGTCACTGGGGCCGCGCACTACGGGAATACATGCGCGACTACAACCATTGGGCGACGGTGGGCGTCCTCAACGAGCTGCTACCGCAGCCTGACAACCGGGTCACCCTGGCTCACGAGCGTGACCAGTACGGGCTGCCGGTGGCGCGTTTCGACTACACACTCTGCGACAACGACAAGGCCAACATGGCCTTTTCCGCCAGGATCATTCGCGAGATCGTCCAGGCGTCCGGTGCGCAGGACATTCTCACGATCCAGCGATTCGCGCATCTCATCGGCGGCTGCCGCATGGGGACCGATCCGGAAGCCAGCGTGGTGTCGAGCGATCAGCAGTCCTGGGCGCTGCCGAATCTCTTCATCTGCGATGGCAGCGTGTGTCCGACGCAGGGAAGCGCCAATCCGGCGCTGACGATCATGGCACTGGCATCGCGCCTCGCCGAGCGTCTCGCGACTCGCCAGGTGGACCCTCACGGCACCCGTTCTCACGTTGAACTCACATCCTCAGCAAGGAGTTGACCATGACGCAAGGAAACCAGGAAACCGTAGTGATCACCGGCGCTTCTGCGGGTGTCGGCCGGGCCGTGGCCCACGCATTCGCTCGTCGAGGAGCGCGGGTCGCCCTGCTCGCACGCGGCGAGACCAGTCTCAAAGACGCGGCGGGTGAAGTCGATCGGATGGGCGGCCGGGCTCTGGCTCTCCCCACCGATGTCGCGGATGCCGAAGCGGTCGAGGCCGCCGCTGAGGAAGCCGAAGCAGCGTTCGGACCAATCGACATATGGGTCAATGACGCGATGGCGACGGTCTTCGCTGAATTCGCCGACGTCAGTCCCGAGGAATATCGTCGCGCCACCGAGGTGACCTACCTCGGCACTGTGCACGGCACCATGTCGGCCATGCACCGGATGCTTCCGCGTAACAGTGGGACCATCGTGCAGGTGGGATCCGCGCTCGCGTACCGGGCGATCCCCCTGCAGTCCGCGTACTGTGGAGCCAAGTTTGCCATCCGCGGATTCACCGACAGCGTACGGACCGAGCTGCTGCACAACAAGAGCCGCGTCTGGATCTCGATGGTGCAGCTTCCGGCGGTCAACACTCCGCAGTTTTCCTGGTGCCGGACGAAGCTGCCCGACCACCCGATGCCGGTACCGCCGATCTATCAGCCGGAGATCCCTGCGGAAGCGGTGTACTGGGCGGCGCATCACCGCCGGCGCGAAGTGTTCTGCGGCGGGAGCGCGGCGGCGGTCATCCTCGCGAACAAACTCGCTCCGGGGATCGCGGACCGGTACCTCGCGCGAACGGGATACCGGTCGCAGCAGATGTCCGGTCACCCTGTGCGCGCGGGGCGGCCGGACAACCTCTACGCGCCTCAGCCGCAGATGGCTTCAACGCACGGCATCTTCGATGATCAGGCGAAGACGCGGAGCTTGCAGCTGTGGCTCAGCACGCACCGCAGCATTGCAGTCGGCGCGGCGATCGGCGGTGCAACGGCGATGTTGGGCGCGTTGCGACTCGCGACCGCATGATCGCGACGTCAAGCCGCACGGCGAGTGTGGGCGTGAGCCACGGGCTCCACATCCGGTCGGTCGACGTTCGCGTGTACACCGTCCCCACCGAAGCACCGGAGGCGGACGGAACCCTGCAATGGGACCGGACGTCGCTGGTGGTGGTCCTTCCGTTGCTCGACAACGGAATCAGGGGCCTGGGCTACGCGGTGGGTGATCCGGCGACGGGTGCCCTCGCTCGCGACACCCTCGTCGACGTCGTCATCGGTGCCGACATCCGCGACACCGGAGCAGCTTGGGAGGCAATGGTTCGCCGGATACGGAACCTCGGCCGCCCGGGCATCGCCTCAATGGCGATTGCTGCCATGGACATCGCGCTCTGGGATACGAAGGCGCGCGCCCTCGACCTCCCGCTGCACAGGCTCCTCGGACCGGTGCGAGATGCAGTTCCCGTCTACGGCAGCGGCGGCTTCACCAGCTACAGCGAACGGGACCTCTGTGCACAGCTTGCGGGTTGGGTGGAGCAGGGAATTCCGCGCGTCAAGATGAAGATCGGCAAAGACCGTGGCCGCTCGTGGCACGAGGACATCCAGCGCGTCCGCGCCGCGCGCGATGCCGTCGGTGACGGCACGGAACTCTTCGTGGACGCCAATGGCGCGTACGACCGCAAGCAGGCACGCCGCCTCGGCCGTCTGTACGCCGAAGAGTTCGGCGTGACCTGGTTCGAGGAACCGGTGACCTCGGACGACCGCGATGGTCTCGCGGCGCTCCGCGCCGACCTTCCACTCGAGGTCAGCGCGGGGGAATACGGCTACAGCCTCGAGTACTTTCAAACGATGCTTGCTTCGCAGGCCGTCGACGTGCTTCAGGCGGATGTGGGACGGTGCGCCGGCATCACGGAATGGCTTCGTGCGGCAGCCGCCAGCGCGGCGTTCAAGATTCCCTTCTCAGCGCATTGCGGCCCGTCGATCCACGCGCACGCCGCCACCGTGCCGCCAAATCTACGGCACATCGAGTATTTCCACGACCACGTTCGCGTGGATCACCTGCTCTTCGACGGCGTGTTGGAACCCCACGACGGCACTCTGCGCCCCGATAACGAGAGCCCCGGACTGGGACTTGCACTCAAGGAGCAGGACGCCGAGCGATTTCGGGTGTGATGACGGTGGCAGCACATGCAAGCGACAAGCGATCGGTCCAACGCAGGCCGCTGCCGGAGCAGTCCCCCAATCCCAGGACCGCGCCGGTCGTCCTCCGCGAGTATGCCCTGCTTGCTGACGGCGAACGAGGCGTCGTTGTCGGTCCGCACGGCGACTATGTGTGGATGTGCTTCCCGCACTGGCATGATCCGGCGCTCTTCAGCGCACTGATCGGCGGTGACGGATCGTACTCGGTCACGCCGATCGAGTCGCATGTCTGGGGAGGGTACTACGAGCCGGACTCCCTGATCTGGCGCAGTCGTTGGGTCACGACGGGCGCTGAGATCGAGTGTCGCGAAGCGCTCGCACTCCCGAGCCGCCCGGACCGTGCGGTGCTCCTCCGCAGGATTGTCGCGTGCAACGGCGTCGCAAAGGTCCGATGTTCATTGCGAAGCATGGCGAACTTCGGGTCCGAAGCTCCACTTGCCATTCATCGCGAGGGGACGACGTGGGTCGTCCAGCATCAGGACCTGCAACTGCGCTGGGCAGGGGCCGCTGACGCGAGGAGACGTCGCGGCAGCGATGGGGACCTCGTGCTGGAGCTGGTGCTCGATGAGGGAAGCTCTCACGACCTGGTCCTCCTGGTGGAGCCCCGTGGTGCAAACGACGAGATCCCCGATGCTGGAACGGCCTGGGCCGCGACGGAGTTGAACTGGCGCGGGCGCATCCCGTCACTTGGCTCCTCGGCGGCGCCGCGCGATGCGCGTCTGGCGTGCGCCGTTCTCTCGGGGCTCACCAGCGCCTCGGGAGGGATGGTGGCCGCGGCCACGACCTCGCTGCCCGAGCGTGCGCGCCAGGGCACCAGCTACGACTATCGGTTCGCCTGGATACGCGATCAGTGTTATGCCGGCCAGGCGGCACTCAGTGCCGGCGCCTTCGGTCTGGTGGATACAGCCGTCACCTTCGTCAGCCAGCGGATCCTCGCCGACGGCGTTGATCTGAAACCCGCGTATACGGTGGACGGACGTCGCGTTCCCGGACAGCGTCATGTCCCGCTTCCCGGCTATCCCGGCGGGAGCGACATCGTGGGCAACCATGTCAACAAGCAATTCCAACTCGACGCGGTTGGAGAAGCACTGCTCTTGTTCGCTGCCGCCGGCAGACACGATCGGCTTGACATCGACGGTTGGAAGGCTGTCGAGGAGGCGGCATCAGTCGTCGAACAACGATGGACCCAGCCCGATGCGGGTATCTGGGAACTCGATGCTCGGCATTGGACGCACAGCCGCCTTGCGTGCGTGGCGGGGTTGCGTGCGGCCGCACGGATCGCTCCGCATTCGGCGGTGGACGGAGCGAAATGGTCGGCGCTCGCCGACTCCATCCTTGCGGAGGTCGGCAGGAGCGCCGTTCGCGATGACGGTGCGTGGCGCCGTGCGAACGATGATCCGCGCATCGATGCGGCCCTGCTCATGGCAACTGTCAGGGGAGCGATCACGCCCGACGATCCGCGAAGCGACGCCACGCTGCACGCTGTGCAAGCGGAGTTGGTGGAAGACGGATACGTCTATCGCTACCGGCACGATACCCGCCCACTCGGGGATGCGGAGGGTGCGTTTCTCCTGTGCGGCTTTATGATGTGCCTGCGTCATCACGTCGCAGGGAGCCGGCTGGAGGCGATGCGCTGGTTCGAACGCACGCGATCGGCGTGCGGCCCCGCTGGTTTGTTCACCGAGGAATATGACGTCCGCCAGCGTCAGTTGCGCGGCAACCTTCCGCAGGCGTTCGTTCATGCGCTCTTTCTCGAGTGCGCCATGGAACTGGCGGAGTGAGCTCGGGACGTCGAAACACGAGCGATCCATGCGGGGTGACGATGCGATCCCGCCTGCGACGAGCCGCCGTCGCCGGATCGCTCGCCACGGTCGCGGAAAGCTTCATGATGAAGCTCATCCCCAAGCTGGAGCACGGGCGGGAACCGGTCTATCTTCCCCAGTCGATGGTGGGCAGAATGGCGAGCCGGCTCGGCTACACGATTGACGAACGCACCGCACGGCGAATCGGAAACGCGATGCGTGCGGGCTACGGACCCGCCTGGGGTGTCGGCTGGGCGCTCGTTCGTCATGGCCGCAGCGCGAATCCGCTGCGCAACGCCTGCATGCTCGGGCCCGTCATCTGGGCCTTTGAACTGGTGGTGCTGCCCCGCGTTGGTGCCACGCCCCCTGTGCGCAAATGGCCGCGAGCAGACGTCGGCTGGGACCTGGCGAATTGCCTTGTGTTCGCCGCCACGTACTCGGGCGTCATCGCAGTGATGGACGCGCGGCAGCGGGGGCATGGGCGGGACATTTGAGGTCTCCCTGGGGTGACACAATATGCAAACCGACGAGTGGGTTTGAGCACAATCAAGGCGAACGACGGTGACAGACATCACGACCGTTGTCGATCACGCCACCTATCGAGATTCGGATCACGAACCGTCGGCCAAACCCATCCGGCGACAGCCGACGGCCGGAGAGCGTCTGAAAGTCCTTATCGTCGATGACGATCGCTTCGTCGCGGAAATGTACCGGCTGCGCCTGGAGGCCGCAGGGTACGACGTCGCCGTTGCCCGCGACGGCGAGGAGGGTCTCGCCATGGCGGGCGTCACCTCACCGGGCTTCGTTTGCCTGGACTATCGTCTGCCTGGGATCGATGGTCTCGAGGCCCTGGAGCGGCTCAGAGCCCAGCCGTCGACGCAGTCGAACTCCGGTCCTCATCTTGAGCAATGATGCCGATCCAGCAATTCGCGAACGCGGCCTCCGTCTTGGGGCACTCGGCGTCGGCACCAAAGCCGAGATGACGCCTGGGCAGCTTGCGGAGTTCATCGCCCAAAGCGAGGATCAGTGGCGGTAGGAGTGGGGCCTCAAGGTGCGGAGGCGCTCGCGCGTGCGCCGGTCGCCGGCTCGTGCGTCGCCTTTCCGGCCAGTGAAGTCATCCGCTCGTCACATCACGCGGAGCAAACCATACGAGCGGTTGTGACATGGCATTTCACCGACTTTCAAGTCGGTTTTGCAGAGTGATCTCATCAGTCAACCGCTCGAGGAGATGTCATGCAGTCGCAGGTTATTCGGTGGCGTGAGTTCGCGTTGGAGCGTTTTCAGGAGCTCCAGGATCGATCAGACGAGAGTGGACAAGGGATGGTGGAGTACGCCCTGATCCTCGTCCTCATCGCGGTCGTCGTGATCGTCGTCCTCACGACGCTTGGACACCGGGTGAACAACGTGTTCTCCAACATCAGCCACGGTCTGAGCAATTAGCAGTCCTGGTGGACGTCTTCCATCAGCGAAGGTCGAGCCGGCGGAATCCCGCGACGGCAACCAGGCTGAGGGCAATCCCGATGGACGCGAGCACGAGCGCCGACGCGAGGCTCAGACCGTTGACGAGTTGCTGGTTTCCGACCGACCAGTAAAAGAGCGAGGCATACCGAGCCGGACGGATCCACCCGATCACCGGGGCGAGTGAACTGACAAGATACGAGACGGCAGCGAGCACGGCGGTGATGCCGAGCGCTGTTCCGCGGCTTCCGGTGATCGATCCGACGGCGAGGGCGCACAATCCGAAGTCGACCCCAAGCATCGCGACTCCGACGCTCAGTCCGGCGACATTCGTAAGCGGGATCGGAAGGTCGAAACTTCTGCCGATGATGACGCAGACCATGGTTGCAACCGCCAGCAGGAGCGCTTGGACGCTCAACGCGGCGATCTTTTGCAACACGACAGAGGCGACGCGGGATCGGAAGGATTGCCGCCAATGACAGCGTGCCGTCCTCATCCTGCCCCGCGATGCATGACGCGCCATATCCCACGGTGATGAGCAGCATGATGAGGGGAAGAAAGTTCTCATAGATGTTGGCGTCGAGCCATCCGGTTGGTGACGTCAGCGAACCCGTCGCTCCGAACAGTGCTGCGATCGTCGATCCATTCTTCGTGAGCTGATCCAGGCTGGCGGAGTCTTTGAACTCCGGGTAGAGGGCCACGACGGCCAGCGCATAGAGCGCCATGCCGACGACATAGCTCAGCAGTGCTCGCCGGCGCAACCGGAGATCGAGGACCGCGCATATCAGCGAGCACCGTCGGTCTCCTCGGTAGAGGCGTCGCGGTAGTACGTCAGGAAGAGCTCGTCGAGGTCGGCCGGTCGTGCGATCACGTCGAGAGGGTCGAGCTCGGCGGCGACTCGCAGAACAGGGGCAACGGCACCGCGAAGCGCCAAGGTGATGCGCGGTCCGTTCGAGGCAACGACGCGAACTCCCTCGATCGATGCGAAGAGCTTGGGATCCACGTTGCTCGGAAAGGAGAACTCAATGGTGCGCGATGCGTCTCGCCGGAGCGCATCCACCGTGTCGGTCACGATCAATCGCCCCTCCTTGATGATCGCCACTCGGTTCGCCACCCGCTGTACCTCGTCGAGTTCGTGCGATGAGAGAAAGACGGTCGCCCCGCTGCTCACCAACTCACGCATCAGATGCTCGAACTCGTTCTGCATCAGCGGATCGAGCCCCGACGTGGGCTCGTCGAGAATGACGAGCTCCGGTCGATGCATGACGGCGAGCAGGATGCCGATCTTCTGTCGATTGCCTTTCGACAAGGTTCGAGTGGGACGCTCGAGTTCGACCTGAAACCGGCTCACGAGCTCATTGAGGAAGTCTCTGTCGCGCATACCGCGGACGTGGGCGGCGAAGTCGATGTGCTGCCGCCCGGTCAGGCGAGGATGCAGCGCGAGCTCGCCCGGGAGATATCCGATGCGCCGATGGATGTCGACAGCCGCGGCGATGGGATCGGACCCGAACAGCGTTGCAGCGCCGGACGTCGGGTGGGAGAGTCCGGTCAGGAGGCGGATCGTCGTGGACTTGCCGGCGCCGTTCGGGCCCAGGAACCCGAAGATCTCTCCCGCTGCAACGGTGAAATCCAGCCCCGAAACGCCGCGGTGGGTCCCGAACGTCTTGGTGAGGTTCTCCGCGCTCACGACAACAGTCACGGGGCGGCTCCTCGACGTGGATCCGTGTCCGCGACCTCGCCAATCAGAAGCACCCCGCGCGTATAGACCTCGAGCACCTGGGCGGTCCAACGCTCCATCCCCGAGGGCGCGAGGGGATCAATGCCCATGACCTCGTGCAGCTGATCACGGAGCAGCACGACCGCGAGGTCGTTGACCAAGAGGAAGGCAGCCCGGATTTCGGCGTCGGACGACGAGCGCACCAACCCAGCCGCTTCGAGTGCTCCAAACCCCGACAGCACCGCGTCATAGAGGCGCCGAAAGAGCGTTGTGGCCGGCTGGCCGCCGTCAATGAGCAGCCGCCGCAGATACGCCGGGAGCAGCGGATCCCGTTCGAGTTCGGTCGAGAGCGCTGCTCCCAGTGACGCACTCGCCCGGCTGCTCGCAGACGTCGTGAGTCCCGTGACCAGGGCGTCGACGAGGCCGATCACTCGCGTGTCGACGGCCTCCCGCAGTCCCTCCTTGGAACCGTAGTGGTGGATCACCAGCGAGGGCGAGACACCCGCCTCGGCGGCGATCTCGCGGATGGTCACCTGAGCGGCGCCACGCTCGGCGAACAGGCGCATCGCTGTCTCCCGAATAGTCGCCGCTGAGGTCAGGTCCCCCGGCGCTGCACGCATGTTCAGATTATAGAACAGACGTGCAGCATGGGCTTTTGTGCTGGGCCGCGCCGGCCTTGCAGTGGGGGAGTGGTGGTACTATATAGAAACTGACGAGTTGGTTTTATTATAACAGGCATGCAGAGTCGATCCGCGAACCACGCAGGCACTGGAATTGCAGTGGTGAAACGGTGCGGGCGGATCCTCATCGTGAGCGCGGCTGTGGGCGGCCTCGCCGCGTGCGCCAACGGCGCCGGCGCAGCCACGACAAGTCACTCAAGTGGGCCGCCGGTCGGATCCGCCGGCGTGAACCTGGGAACGCCAACGGTGCATGTGGCTGCTACCGATCAACTGATGTTCTCGCCCGCGAACGTGACGCTCCACGTTGGCCAGATCGTGCAGTGGACCAACACCGGGTCGGTGACGCACACGGTCACCTTCATGAATTATCCGTATCTCAGTGATCCGACCCTGACGCCGGGTGGGACCTGGGAGGTGAAGGTCAACACAGCCGGGACATATCCCTACCAGTGCACCATCCATTCTGGTATGACCGGTACGCTCGTGGTCACCGGTGGGTGACGTGATGTCCGCCCCGCCGCAGACCACCCAGCCGTTGGTCCCGCGCCGCGCCGCGGCTCGTCTCGCTGCGGTGGACGCGCGTACGATAGCCGCGCAGGCAGCGGCTCGCTGCAGAATCGCTGCCCCGGATGCGGAGTGGCTTCTTGCTGTGCCGCTTCGCCTTCCGCCGGTGCCAGGAGGCGTGCCACCTCGTCCGCTGATCCTCGGCGTGGCGGCGTTGGCGACTGCCAACGCTGCAGCGGCGCTCGCGCTTGAATTGGTCACCGCGCATGGTGATGCCGCCGCAATCGGTCTCACCCTCACCACGGCAAGCCGGCTGGGAATCGCAGCCCGAGAGGGGATCGACATCGTCGATTCCGGCGGCAGTCCCAGGCAGCGCCAACGGCTTGCGCACAGCACTGCGTTCGCCACCCACGCCGCGGCCGACGCCCTCGCAACGTACGCGCTAGCAGCGAGCTCGCGGGGATTCGACTATGTACCCCGTCCCGAGTATGCGTTTCCTCGAGCTTGGGGCAGAGGTGTCGATGCCCTGAAGATGCGGCTCTTTTGCGAGAGCCCGTCAGGTGGTGACCGTGAAAGCCTCGCGGCCGCCGAGGCCGCGTATGACGCGGTCGCGCACGGGCTGCAGGTGTGCGCCTCACCCTTTCCGCGCCTCGGCGCCTGCGCCGCCGAACATCGCGTCGCACGCGCTGTCTGCCTCGCATCGACGTTCGTCGGCTGGGCGGCACTTGGATCAGGGGCGGCGTAGCAAGCGAAGCCCGGTCCGATGGCGAGCGCTCAGCCGGCTTGTGCGATGCCGAAGTACCGCTGCAGACGCGTCTCCAGCGCCGCTTCACCGAGCGAGCCTGGTGCTACAGCGATGAGCGTTCCCCTCGAGCTGTAGAACGCGGTGATCGGCATGCCCATCCCGCCGAGTGCGTCGTGGAGGCCGCTCGCCTCGGCACCACCGACGTCGCGAGCGACCGGCCACCAGGCGATGCCGTACTGACGCGCCATCGCCATTCCGTCTCCCGTCTCGAACGAGTTCACGCCGACGAAGGTGACCTTGCCGTCGAGGGCTCGGCTCACAGCCGCGAAACCTGGAAGTTCACTTTGACACGCGGTGCACCATGAGGCGAAAAAGGTGACAACGGTGGGCCTGCCCCTGAAGCTCGCCAGCCGAACGTCACCGGGGCCGTTGATGCTGGGCAGCACGAAGTTGGTCGGATTCGTCGAGATTGCAGTCGACTCGGAGCCGCCACTCCCCGTCACCTGGTTGACGATGAGCACGGAAAGGAACACGGCGGTCACGAACAGCGCGACCACCAGGCCGGCGACGCTTCGGCGGCCTCGATCCTGTGGGTCTTTCGTCACAGGTTCACCGGTGACGAGGTCCCGAAATGCGTGAGCCAAATGAGGTTTCCGGACACGAGCAGCAACCCGAAGAGAAGGAGCAACGCCCCGCCGGCAAGGTTGATCACGTGCAGATGTCGATTGATCCGTTGGATCACCGCTTGGAAATGACCGGTGAAGGCGGCCGCCATGACAAACGGGAGACCGAGACCGGCGCAGTACAGCAGCATTGCGGGGAGGCCGGCGAAATCGTGCAGTGAGGCGATGCTGAGGATGGCGGTGAGTTGCGGTCCGACACACGGCGTCCACCCTGCCGCGAAGGCCACGCCGAGGATGAACGATGAAGGCGCGCCGGCTCGGGCTGGCGCGGCGCCAACCCGGTAGTTGCGCATCAGCACGTCCAGTTGGAGGACGCCAAGCACCTGCAGCGCAAACACGATGACGATGACGCCGGCGACGATGTCCACGACACGGTGATTGCTCTGCAGCAGTGACACATCGAGTGCGCTGAGGACGTAGAAGAACAGGACGAAGATCGTGCTGAAGCCGACCACGAAGCTCACCCCGTTGGCCATGGTGACGCCGCGGTGCGCATGGCGGAGGGGTGTCGTCGCTTTGGCGGTCGGATCGTCAACGACGCCGACTTGTGCGCCGAGGTATCCGAGATATACTGGGAGGAGCGGAAACACGCACGGAGAGAGAAACGACGCCAACCCGGCGGCAAACGACAGCGGGTAGCTGAGGTTGACCGCGTCGGCTGTCATCACGCCGCTGGTGCTCCCCTGTGTTCGCCGTTCGAGCAGTCAGTCGCCCGTCCAGCCATGCGTGACCAGGCGGTCGAGATCGCGTGCAACTCCACTCGCCGGCATGCCTTCAAAGAACTCGAGGTGCGCGATGTTGTCGGGCGTGTAGACGATGATCTGCGCCGCGTGATCGACCAGGTATCCGGTTCCAGTGGCCGCGGGTACCGGGGACGCAAGCGAGACTCGCGCGACCGCCTGGGCAACATCTACCTGTGCCTTGGTCCCCGTCAGGCCGATGAAGCTCGGGTTGAACTTGTCGAGCCACGTGCTGAGAACGCTCGGCGTGTCGCGCGCCGGATCGGTGGTGACGAAGACCACAACGATCTTCGCCCGGATGTTCGTGGGGACGTCTTTGAGCGCAAAGGCCAGCATCGCCATGTTCTCAGGGCAGAGGTTGGGGCAATTGGTGTAGCCGAAGTACAGCAGCGTCACCTTGCCTGCGGTGGTGGTCTGGAGATCAAGCGAACCGCCATGATCATCGGTGAGCGTGAACGCCGGCTTGGTCAGCGGCGGATTCAGGGGTGCGCCTGTCCATTGATAGCGGGCGGCAGTCGGTTGGGCGGCAGCGCCGATGAGGTCGCATCCGGCAAGTGCACCACAGGCAACGACGACGACGCAGATCCGAGCAATCACTGGCGTACCCCTTCTGCTCACTCCTGTGGCACCGCCTCCGGTTCCGTGGCGCGAGTGCCAACTCGGTTGTCCTCGATACGCGCTTGATAGGCAACGAGAATGTCGCGATGGGTGAGCCATCCCAGCACGACTGAACCGCCGGAGTTCATGACCGGAAGCCCCGATGTTCCCTGCTGGAGGAACCGCGCGAGGACGGTGTCCAGGGGGGCGTCCGGCGCCACAGCCACTGCCAGGTTGGCAAGATCGCCCGCGGTGATGTCGAATGTGTCATTCCCCAAGGCGGTTTCGACTTCCCCGGCCGTCACGACGCCGCGGTACCCGCCATCGGCATCCACCACCGGGAGTGCTGAGACGTCACGCCGCGCGAAGCGGCCGACCATATCAACCAATGGCGCGGTGGCCACCACCGGCTCGGGTACCGGCTGCATGGCATCGCGGACACGAAGCTCGTGCATCAGGTTGCTGCTCCGCGAGCGGAGGATGTCGATCCCGCGCCGGCGCAGCTTGAGGGTGTAGATGGTGTCTTTGGACACGAGACTGCTGAGCCCGGCGGCCGCGACGATGGCGACCATCAAGGGCAGGATGATCGTGTAGTCGCCGGTGAGCTCGAAGATGATGATCACGGCCGTGATCGGCGCTCGTGCGGCGCCCGCGAACACCGCGCCCATGCCCACAAGTCCGTACGCCCCGGCCGGCGCCACCGCACCGGGGAACACGGTGTTTGCAACCAGCCCGAATGCGGTTCCCAGCATCGCGCCCATGAACAGTGATGGAGCAAAAACGCCGCCGGATCCCCCGATGCCGATGGTCAGGCTCGTCGCGAGCATCTTGCCAACCAGCAACAAGAGCAACATTCCAAGAACGAGCTGTCCGGCGACGGCGTTTTGGAGCACCGGATAGCCGACACCGTAGAGCTCAGGGAGCGCGAGCAGCAGGAGTCCCAGGAGCACACCCCCAGCGACCGGGCGAAGCCAGTCGGGGCCATGCCAGATGCGGTCGAGCAGGTCCTCCGTCCCGTAGAGAACCCGGATGAACGCCAGGCCCGCTAGTCCGCCCAGCACCCCGAGGATGGCGTAGAGGCCGAATTCCCAGGTGGAGACGATGTGGAAGGCCGGAAGGGTGAGAAATGCCTGGCTTCCAAACGCAGCCCGCCCGATGACGTCGGCCACCACGGAGGCGAGCACGACGGCACCGAAGGTATCGACCGCGAAGTCCTGAAGGATGAGCTCGAGTGCGAAGAACACGCCCGCAATGGGCGCGTTGAACGTTGCCGAGATGCCCGCGGCCGTACCGCAGGCGACAAGCAGACGCAACCGGTTCTCGGAGACATGCAGCACCTGCCCGATCGAGGATCCCAGTGCCGAACCGATCTGGACGATCGGGCCTTCGCGTCCAACCGACCCGCCGGCACCGATGCAGATCGCTGAGGCGAGTGATTTGACGACCGCCACCTGAGGACGGATCTTTCCTCCTCGCTCGGCGACGGCGAACATGACCTCGGGCACGCCATGTCCCCGAGCTTCGGGCGCGAAGAGCTGGATCAGAGGACCGTAGATGAGGCCACCAACCACGGGCGCGAGGATGACGAAATAGATCCCGAGCCAAGGCACGTTCGGATTGATCGCATGCCCGGCAGCGCTGTAGTCGTTGTGCCCTGTGAAGATGATCGTGAACCAGCGGATGAGGTCACGAAAGAGGATCGCCCCGAGGCCGCCACCAGCACCCACCACCAGGGCGATCGCGATGATCCCGCCCTGGGAGCCCCTGACCCAGTCGAGGGTTCGTCGGTGAAGATCCGAGGGAAGGTGGATCCGGCGTTCGGTTGAAGTCACTCCTCGTCGCCGCTGAGCCCGGCAAAGATGGCCGCCAGGACTCGAGCGATGTTGTTCCACCGGAATCCCGAGGGATCGAGCGAGCCGTGCAGGGTGAGCCCGTCGCCGAGCGCCAGCAGCACCGACGCGAAGGCGTTGGCGGGAATATCGGCGATCTCTTGCGTCGGCGACGGCCCCCTCGATCCAGCCCCGCAACATCGCTCTGCGACGGCCGACCGCCGACACCATCCGCTCACGAATCGCCGGCTCGGTGAGGATGAGAGCCCAGAGATCCGAGCGTACTTGCACCCGGGCCTGGTCACCGCCCCGCTCGCACATCTCACGGGCGAAGCTCCGCAACCGGTCGACATTGGAGATGTTGCGCTGCGCGAGGCTCTCGAGCCGTTCGTCGAGCTCACCCGCATCCTCCTCGAGAAGCGAGATGAGCAATTCCTGCTTCGAGGAGAAGTAGCCGTAGAACGCGCCTTTGCTCACCTCAGCCTCGGCGCAGATGTCATCGACGGTCAGTTCGCTGTACCCCATTCGCCCGGCACAGCGCCAGGCCGCGTCGATGAGCTGTTGGCGGCGCTCAAGACGCGCGTCCTCCGAGATGCGTGGCATGCAGATATGCTACCATGCGGTGAAACTGACGCGTTGGTTTTTATTCTGACTGTCCTCCCTCCCAAGAGCGGGTGGCGATGTGCCACCCGCTCCCCCCGAGCCTCCCCGCCGCCGCAGGCGAGATTGAGGGTGATCGCCTGGCTGTGTCAGGCCGGTCGAAACGCCAGCGAAATATTCGTGTCCAACCCTGGTGCCAGTGTCCACAGATGGCTCCCACCGAGCCACGCACCAGGAGGCGCGTATCCATGGCAGACCTCTCCATCAAGAATCTGGGCATCGGGCTTGCGAGCTCGTTGCTGGCAGGGGCCATCTCGGTGACCGCGGCGACCGGGGTCGGCGCCAGCGGCGCCGCCCAGGCGGGCCCGGGCGGCTCATACGTCTACACGGAGAGCAACCAGGCCGTCAGCCGACGGCGGCAACTCGGTGCTCGCCTATCTGGGTGACGAGCGGCGGCGCGCTGGCCTCGATCGGCAGCTTTCCGACCGGCGGCGACGGCACCGGCGCGGGACTCGGATCGCAAGGCGCGGTAACGCTGGCTGACGGTGGGCATGCGCTGCTCGTCGTCAACGCCGCATCCAACACCGTCTCGTACTTCCGGATCCTCTCCAATGGGACGCTCTGGCTCGTCGACGCGGCGCCGTCCGGCGGCTCCGACCCGGTGAGTGTCGCCGCGCACGGGCGCTGGGTCGTCGTGCTCAACCAGGGCAACGACACGGTTGGCTCGCTGGTCCTGACCGGCCATGCGCTGGTTCCGTCCTCGCACGCGCCGGTCGCGCTGTCATCGGAGGCGGCCACGCCGGTCCAGATCGGGTTCACTCCTTCGGGAGCGCACGTCATCGTCACCGAGAAGGTGAGCAGCAGCATTGACACCTTCAACGTGAGCTCCGACGGGCGGCTGACCGGGCTTCGCCACACCGTCTCGACGGGAACCGCCCCGTACGGCTTCGGGTTCAGTGCAGGCGGCCAGGCGATCGTCTCTGACGCCGGCGGCGGTGCGGGAGGCGCCAGTGCGGCGACCTCCTATCGGGTCGGCGCGGCGGGGAAGTTGCATCCGATCAGCGAAGTGGGTGAATCCCAGGCAGCTGCATGCTGGTTGGTCGTCAACGGTGCCGGCACGCGCGCCTACCTGGCGAATGCCGGTTCCGGCACGGTCTCCTCGTTCAACATCGGGCCGGGTGGGCGCCTCACCCTACGGTCGGATATTGCCGCCACCGTGGGTGTGCATCCGATCGACGAGGTCCTCGGGGGTGGCTGGTTCTTCGTCCTGACAACGACCGAGATTGCCTCGGCACCGGTTTCTTCCTCCGGCGATCTGGGTGCAGTCAACGAGTCAGCAGCCAGTGGACTTCCGGCCGCGGCCACGGGTCTCGCGATCGGCTGAGGCTCATCGTCGACGACCCCGGATACGGGGAACGGTCGTGACTCGAGAGACCGGGCGGCATCGCGCCGCCCGGTTTCTCAGCGACTTTCGCAGAATGGGGAGCGATGACGATCAATGCCTCGGCCCGTGGCGGCGCCGCCGCCTCGACTGACGGCGCCATGATCCAACCACGACCAGCGTCACTTGCAGCGCCGATCCTGGTGGTGGAGGACGATCAGACCACGTGCGATGTCGTTCGCGCCTACCTCGAAAGCGCCGGCTATCGAGTGGTTGTCTGCCGTTCAGGGACCGAGGCGTTGGGCATTGTCCGCCAGACCCAGCCCCGCTGCCTGATCCTGGACGTCATGCTGCCGGGAAAGGACGGCTTCGAGATCTGTGCGGAGATTCGACGCTCCGGGTCGATCGTGCCGATCCTGTTTCTCAGCGCGCGGGCGGACGAGCCCGACCGGGTTGACGGGCTCCGCGTCGGGGCGGACGACTACCTGGTTAAACCGTTCAGTCCGCGCGAACTTCTGGCGCGGGTCGATGCGCTCCTGCGACGCTCGGAGATCGGCCCGCGACCACCGTCAGTCATTCAGCTTGGCAACGTCGAGCTCTCACCAACACGACACGACGTCGTCATCGAGGGTCGGCTCGTGGCGTTGACTCATGTGGAGTTCGGGTTGCTCGCCGCGATGCTTGAGCGACCCGGCTGGGTGCTGACCCGCACTCAGCTGATCGATCAACTGCTTTTCGGCGACCGCTCGCCGATGCTCGAGCGTACCGTCGACGTCCATGTGTTCCGGCTTCGCGAAAAGCTGCGCGCAGCACACGCGACTGCGTCCATCGAGACCATACGCGGCGTCGGGTACAAGCTCATCGCCGAGAACGCCCGAGAACGGTGACCGCCATGCCGCGCCGCGCGTTGGGGTTCCTGCGTCACCGATGGAGTGCGCTGGGGTTGCGCTGGCAGCTCGTGGTGCTCAATGTTGCCGTCATCGCGGCGACCGTCGTCCTGATCGTCGTGCTGATGCACAACATTGCTCAGCAGCAGTTCATGGTCATCATGCATGCGGCCGGTCAGCCCGTCGATCCCGCCGCGGGTCAGCGAGCCTACGATGCTGCGGTCGAGGCTCAAATCTACCCGACGATCGCAGTGGCTGCGATCATCGCGGTTGCCCTCAGCTTCGCGGCCGTGACCCTCGCACTCCGTCCGCTGACGGCGGTGCGCGAGGCGACGAGACGCATGGCTCGCGGAGATCCACCAATCCCGGTCGCCACCAATCGTCGTGACGAGATTGGAGGCGTCGCGAACTCGGTCAACGAGCTAGCGCAGTCACTGCAGCGTCTCGAAGAGTTGCGCCGGCAGGTGACCAACGATGCCGCCCATGAGCTGCGCACGCCGCTGCACAATCTTCTTGGACTGATCGAGGGGATGCGCGACGGCGTGATCCCGGCGACGCCTGCACGCCTCCAGCAGGCGCACAACGAACTGGGCCGGCTGATCACGTTGGTCGAGGATTTGCGCGGTCTCGCTGACGCGCAACTGGCACGTGATCGTATGGCGCGCGAGCCGCTGCAACTCGACAAGATGGTGCGCGACGTTGTCCTCGGATTCGACGCCAGCCTCCAGACACACCACCTCACCTGCCGGATCGTGGCCCCTGAAGGAGAACTCACCGTCGCGGGCGATGCCGGGCGACTCGGCCAGATTCTCGCCAACATCATTGACAACGCCATCCGTTTTGCCGCCGCGGGCTCCGTCATCACCGTCGACATGACCCGGCATGACTCGTTCGTTCGCGTCGCGGTCCACGACGTGGGCGACACGATCGCAGCAGAGTCATTGCCCCACATCTTCGAGCGCTTCTATCGCGCGGACCCGAGTCGCGCCCGCGGCAGCGGAGGCGCAGGCATCGGCCTGGCGATCGTCAAGGAATTGGTGGCTGCGCACGGCGGAATAGTTGGCGCCGAGAGTGAGGGCGGCGGCGTGACGGTGTGGTTCGACTTGCCGCTCCGAACGTACGAACCGGACCGGTCGCCACCGCCGGATCCCGCGCAACCGATCCGATCCCTGGACGCTGCCTCGAGCGCGTGACGGGCGTGTCCCGGTTGGACGTACAGGAGGTTTGACGTTATGGTTGGCTCTCAGCATATGGACGACGCCGAAGCCCGGATTCGGGAGCTTCTCACCGAGGCTGCAGAGACGCACCACCGTGTCTACCGGATCGTCGACGGCAACGATCCGGATTGGGCATCCTGGTACGCGGACTGGCTCATCAATCTGTCGGAGCTGCCCACCGTGCTCGGTCGAACACCGGTGCGCAGCGAGCTCGTCTACCTGCTTGTCAGGCTCGACAAGGATTTCACCGCGCAGCCCCGGGAAGGCGGGTGGGAGGCTTTCTACGCGATGCAGGTCTTGAGCGAGCTCGGCGCACCGTGACACGGCGGACGCTGCTCACCGGCTGCGAGGATTTGGGGCCGATCGCCGTGTCGAACACCGTCCTTCTGAACTGAGCTCGTGACTGTTCATTGACCCCTTGTCTCGGGGACCAGGGGTCGCAGACATGCTCAGATTCCGTCGTGGACGGTGAGAGCGTAACCGTCGGGGTCCCTGAAGGTGAACATCCGGCCGAACGGTCCGTCCATCGGCGCCGACACAATCGGAACACCCGCAGCCACGAGCTGATCGTGCAATTCTTGCGCGGCGTCGGCGAGGAGCCACAGTGACACCCCGACCCCCGGCCGCGGGCTCGCCCCTTCGAGGTCAGTCCCCGGCAAGGGCGCTCGGACGGCAAACGGTACCGGCCTTGTGTCGAAGACCACTGCTCCGGGCGGACTCGCGGGTAGACGGCGTAGTCCGAGCCGGCTCTCGTAAAAGGCTGCGGAACGGTCGAGGTCACGGACCTGCAATGCGAGGAAGTCCGGTCCAGTCACTGCCATGTGTGTTCCTCCAAGTCGATGTCAGGATCTTGACATCTGACTATATGTCAGGATACTGACATGACGCAAGTCGAGACCGTCGGACCCTTGGACGAGTCCGTGGGATACCTGCTCAAGCGGGCTGCCACCTCGCTCCGATCCGCCATGGATGCCGCACTGAGGCCGCTGGACCTGACCGTTCCGCAATATGCCTGCCTGGAGCTGCTCGGACAGCGACCGGGGTTGTCGAACGCCGAGCTGGCGAGGGGCGTGTTCGTGACGCGTCAATCGATGAATGGAGTGCTGCGCGGCTTGCAGGACCGCGGTCTTGTCACCCGGCCAGCCACCGCTCCCAGCGGCCGCGCATTGCCAGGCCAGCTCACTCCGGCCGGGCGGCGCCGTCTCCGGGTTGCGAGCGCGAAGGTGCGCGCCGTGGAAAAGCAGATGCTCGTCAAGTTTTCGCCAGCCGAGCAGACCCGGCTATGCCGAGACCTCACCGCCTGCATCGCCGCCTTTTGACACCCCGACGCATCGATTGTGCGGGCCCCTGCACCGATATTGGTCAACGCGAGACCGCGCCGCGAGTCACATTTGCGCACCTCGCGGCTCGCGCATGCATCGGCTTGTGCTTCAGTTGGTAGCCGCCGTGGATGACCGCGTCTTGGTGAAGGCGTCGATATCGCAGCACAGCATGCGAAGTGCTGACGGAACACAGCGCACGGTCACATCTGACCTCGGCGGAATGTCGACGGTCTCACCATCCAACTGCGCGGCACCGCCCTGTTCCCAAAAGAAAGTCATGCTTGCGCTTCGCGAAGGTCGATGCGGCCATACCAGAGCCCGAAGCCCGAACCAGCTCATCCGAAGCGCCGTCGGCCACCGGCGATGTGGTACCAGGACGACTTCCATGAGCCCGTCTGCGCGTCGCGAGTTCGCACTCGCGCGGAAGAATTTCGCAATCGTGGGGATAATGTGCCAGCTGAGGCTGTCCACGCGCGTGACTTGGCCGTTGATCGCCACGGACACCGGCCGCGCCCGGAGCAGCGTCTGGGGGATGAGCGCAAGATTGGCGAGCATCCCGCGCCGGCGACCGTTGACCACGGAAGCCCCGGTGGCCAGGGCACCGATCGCTGCGTATGACAGTGCGTACTGTGGCATGGCTTGTTTGCGATTGGTGGCGCTGTATGACACCTCGAGGACGTCCACCGCAACGGGGTCTGCCGACAGCATGCCGTCGGGCCGGATTCTTTGCGAGGGCGGCCAGCTCCGGTACTGATCATTGGCATTACCGCCGCCGCAGACAACGAGTACAACGCGGCTGCCGACCCCAGCAGACGCAGCGAGTATGCCGTTGCCGATCTCATTGATGGTTCCATCCCCGCCGATGCCGATGATCGTTCCATCGAGATGGTGGGACGCCCACGTTTCTGCCACCTCGCGAGCGTGCCCGGCGTAGTCGGTGGTCACGACCTCCACCTGGCTGTCGAACGAAGATTTCAGTTGCCGAGCGGCAGCGTGAGCCATGCTGTCGGGTCGTCGAGAGAGGGGATTACCATTGGCAACGATAAGCACCGGATCTCGGGTTCGCGGTCGATGACCAGATGTCCCTGGGACAGGCATCGTACTAGCCTGAGGATTCCGGGATTGGACGGCAAGTGCGGTCCACTAGCATTCGGCGCGCGCATACATGGCGCTCACAGTTTTCCCTCCTCTTGCCCCGTCGAAGTCCGTGCGGTTCTTGGCTCCGAAGTGCAGAGGGGGATTGAGGGCGACAGCCCAGTCACGCTGCTCAGATTGACAATCGCAGATTCACAGGACTACCGTTCCTCACTCATGTGAGCAGCCTTGCCGCTCACGGCGCAAGTTCAGGAGGAACGGCGATGGGGGTTCTCGGTCGAAATGACGACTGTCTCAGCAGGGCGGTAGGGAACCGAGCGCGAAACGGCCAACATGGACGAACGACCATTCTGGTGTCGATCGTCGGCCTCGTGCTTGGGTCGCTCGTTGCTATCGCTGGACCGTCCGCGGCTGCGGCAAAGACGCCGGCGGCCCATGCGACCACACTCGGCGGGGCAGGCGCATCCCATGTGAAGACGGGGCATCTGACCCTCGCCGGACAGACGCCGAGTCCCTTCTCGTCTGCGGCCACCAAAGCTGCCAGCAGCGCAACGAGTCACGCCGCGCTTCCCGCGGTTGGCCGTCTGCGCGCGGGGGTCAAAGGCGGCGCCAGCGCGGCGACCGACCTTCCCCTCCCAGTGGTGAGCTGCAAGCCCGCGGGAGCAGGCTGCGCCTCCATCGGTGGCAGCGACGGGGCGACCACGAATCCCATCGGCATGGCAGCGACCGACAACGGGAAGCTCTTCAACGAGGACATCGAGCCACCGGACCAGGGTCTATGCGCGGGTAACGGCTACGTGATGGAAGCCATCAACATCGGGGAAGTTCAGATCTTCCACGGAAGCGGGCTGGCCGCCGCATCGTCAGCCGCAGCACTCGACACCTTGATGGGACTGACCGCTCGTGGCTGGAGCAGTGGCGGCGACATCATGTGCGAGTACGACTCGGACAATGGTGGACATTGGTTCATCACCGAGATCGTCTCGACCACGTCAAGCCCATTCACCGGTTGCTTTGCGGGCGTTCTCGAGGGCTGCCGCGAGGGTCTCGCGGTGAGCACGGGAAGCAACCCGCTCACCAGCTCGTGGAACATCTATTTCATCGATCCCAACACGTTCAGTCCGAAGGATCCGGGCGCAGGGTATCTCCTCAACGACTACGGCAAGATGGGCACAACGAGTGCCGCCCTTCTCTTCTTCTATGACGAGTTCAACTTGAGCGGGAGCCTGCCGCCATGCCCGGCATTCGGGTGCGAAGAGTTCAACGGCGCTCAGGAATTCGCAATCCAGAAGGCCGCCCTTGAGCAAGGACGTTCCAAGGTGTATCTCGTTCACGAGAACATGGGTACCGATCCGAGCATCCAGCCGCCGGACGGAAATTGCGACAGAGGAGCCCACAGCGGGTGTCACCTGCTGGTACCAGGTCATTCCCGCCACCTCGCCGCAGGGTCAGGACAACAATAGTCACGGTGGCACCGGATTCATGGCGGCCACGCTCGACTTCGATTCCTTCACCTTCGGGAACGGGACCGGCGACAATCGCGCTGCCGTCTTCTACTGGACGGGCTTGAACAGCCTCACGAGCGCCGGTTGCTCGGCGTGCGGCAGCATCCGCTTCGGTGGCACCTTGTTCACGGGGGTGGAGACCTACTCCGATAGCGGGCAAGCCTGCCCAACAAGCATCGGAAACCCATGCGGCATGGCTCCGCAAAGGCACGGTACCCTCGACCTCGGAACCTACTGCGAGGCGCTCGGATTGGCAGCCGAATCGACCTGCCCTGAGGAAGGCATCGCGACCAACGGCGATGGCGTGACGCAGGCATCGTATTCGGATGGGCAACTCTGGTTTGCTGTCAGTACGCTGATCAGCGAAACCTTCGGTCAGAGCAGCGAGATCCACGTGGGCTCGGCGTACTTCGTCGTCGGCGCCGCAGGTTTTGGCGGCTCAAGCCATGCGCTCAACATGACCAGCCAGGGCTACGTTGCGGCGGCGCACGAAGACATGGAGTTCCCGACACTGGTCGGTGGCGCCAACAATGCGCTGATGTCCTTCACGCTTTCCGGTGACGGAGGACCGACTCACGCCGATGGCGGTGGTTTCTTCCCGAGCAGCGCCTATGGCTGGGTGACCTCGAGCTCGTCGGGACTGGTTGGCAGTGCGGTCCACGTGACAGTCTCTGGCAAGGCTCCGCAAGACGGGTTCAGCGAGTATCAGGGCCTTCCTGGTCCCATCCGGCCGCGCTGGGGTGACTACGGGGCAGCGGTATATGTTCCGGGCGCAGGCTTCTATTTCGCCTCGGAGTACATCGAATACCCGAACTGCAGCCCGAGGTCCTTTTTCAAGACTGATCCCACCTGTGGTGGGACGCGCGACGAGTTTGCGAACTTCGGGACGTCGGTCAACTTCGTGAAATAAGCGGCCGCTGGCCGCGAGGTCGCCGGTGGGGCGGCGCGTGCCGCCGCCCCACCGGGCGTGTCGATGTCGGTGCTCGTCGTAGGCCGGATGTCGTAGTTCACGGTTCGGTCCGCTCGTCTGCCGATACGGGCGACCACTTACGCGCGCTTCTCTCATCAAAGTGGTCTTGCAGGCCCATGGTTTCCTTGGGGTCAGGCATGTCGGGAAGTGGCATCATGAAGACCTCGTCAGTGACCGGGACGGCGGGGGCGAGGTCAGCGACGACCTGGGCAGTTGGAGTAATGAGATAGCTGGAAACGCAATAGCGGTCGATGTAACGGACCGATCGGCTCTCGAACTCGAGCAGCACCTCGGCGAGATCACTGCATATTGCTACCGCATGCTGGGCTCGGTCTTCGACGCTGACGATGCGACGCAGGAGACAATGCTCCGTGCTTGGCGCGCGGCGCCCGCGTTCCAGGGTCGGAGCGGAACGCGCTGGTGGCTCTACAAGATCGCTACCAACGTGTGCATCGACGCCTTGCGAGGACGGACGCGCAGGGAGTGGCCGATGGCGCTGGAACCGTCATCGAGTGTAGACGAGGCGATGCTCCGCTCCCCGCAGACTGAGCGGCGCTGGCACCTGCCCTTTCCAGATGCGCGGCTGGACCTGATCCAGAATCCCGAGGATGTCGTCGTGGAGCGGGATTCTGTCCGCCTCGCCTTTGTGGCGGCGCTCCAGCACCTGCCGGCCCGCCAACGAGCGGTCTTGCTGCTGCGCGATGTGGTTCGCCTGAGGGCATCCGAAGTGGCGCAAGCCCTCGAGACCACGGTCGCGGCAGTGAACAGCGCGCATCAGCGTGCGCGCGCCACCCTCGCGAGCTGCGATCTCGGCGAGCCGGACGATCGTGGCCTCGAGCCCGCTCAACGACGGCTCCTCGCCGAGTACGTGGCTGCCTTCGAGCGCTACGACCTGCCGGCGCTTGTCTCGTTGCTTCACGCCGACGCAGTTATGTCGATGCCGCCCTATCCAATGTGGCTGCAGGGGCCACGCGAGATCGAACGCTGGATGCTGGGACCCGGTGGCGATTGCCGCGGGTCGCGTCTTCTCCCAACGGAAGCCAACCGTCGCCCTGCGTACGGACAGTACAAACCTGACGGTCTCGGCGGCTTCCGTCCGTGGGCTCTGCTGGTCGTCGAGATCTCTGGCCCCGCGATTTCGAGCATGCACTTCTTTCTCGACACGCGCCTCTTCGGCGCCTTCGGCCTTCCCCACAGGCTGGGTTCCTCGGCTTAGACACGGTGCGTGCTGTCGGGAGCGTTGTGAGGAAGCCCTGACGCGCTCGACGTACCCGGCAGCGATGAGTCTTCCACCCCGGCATCGTCTCTATTACTAGGCGCCAACTCGCGCCTGCACGATGACCATGCAAATAGCGGGGATGATGCAGCTTGATCGCACGGCCGCGGTGATCGATGGTGCCCGGGGTGCCGCCGGCTCAGCGGTGGCGCGCGCATTCGCGGAAAAAGGTGCGTCGCCAGCGTCCTGAGATGGACGTGAGTTCGCGCGGAACTCCGGCCACTCGCGGGATGGGACTCTCATGCTGAGCGCGGGGTTGGTGGCCGCCATCCCATTTGATCGCGAGTCCACGGTTCCCTACTACGCGCAGATTTACGAGGGCTTCCGGACGGCGATCCTGTCCGGACGACTGGGGCCGGGCGAGCGCCTCCCATCCACGCGATCCCTCGCAACCGAGCTCGCGATCTCCAGGCTTCCGGTCTTGATGGCGTTTCAACAACTCCTGAGCGAGGGCTACCTGGTGGGCAAGGTGGGATCGGGTACGTACGTCGCTGATCCGCTCCCCAACGTGATCAGGGCACGCGTGCCTTGGTGGCAGCCGTCGCACCACGGCGTGATCGCAGACGCACGCCGCACGGAGACCGAACGGCCTTCTGTTGGCGGAGCACACGGGGTGTTTCGAATTGGCCTTCCGGCGCTTGATCGCTTTCCGCACGAGATGTTCGCGCGGGTCGTCCGGCGACACGCGGCGGACAGGAACCTCGACCTCCTCGGCTATGGCGATCCGAGCGGCTACCTGCCGCTGCGCGATGCGATCGCCAAATATCTCCGGAGTGCGCGAGCAGTGAATTGCGAGGCCGGACAGGTGCTGATCGTCTCCGGCTCTCAGATGGCGCTGCAGATCGCCGCGATGGCGCTGGTCACCTCGGACTCGCTCGTCTGCGTCGAAGATCCGGGCTACCGGTTCGCTCGACGCGCCATCGCGCTGTCGCCAGGCACGATCGTCCCGATAGCGGTGGACGAGATGGGCATTGATGTCGCAACCCTGGTGAGGCTGGGCACGCGAGCGAGGATGGCATACGTCACTCCTTCGCATCAGTTTCCCCTTGGAGTGGCAATGACGGCGTCCCGCCGGCTTGCGCTTCTCGAGTGGGCTGAGGCTCGGGACGCGTGGGTTGTCGAAGACGACTACGACGGCCAGTTCCGCTATGCGGGAGGTCCTCTTGGATCCCTCCGAGGAATGGACGGGAATGATCGAGTGATCTATGTGGGGTCGTTCAGCACGGTGTTGTTTCCGGCCCTGCGTCTGGGCTACATGGTCGTTCCGCAGACGCTGGTGAGACGATTCATTCGAATCCGTCAGAGCATGGACCTCTGCCCTCCGGTGCTGTACCAGGTGGCGCTGGCCGACTTCATGAACAGTGGTCAGTTCACTCGCCATCTGCGCAGAATGCGAAATGTGTACCGGGCTCGACGGGACGCGCTGGTTGAGGCTCTCGAAACCAGCGCCGGCGACGTCATGCAGCTTGGCAACACGGACGCTGGACTGCATCTGGTGATCTCCCTGCCCAAAGACGTCGACGACCGCGAGGTCGCTCGGCGAGCTGCACTGCAGGGGATGCATCCTTGGCCGCTCTCGAGCTGTTACGCGGGCGATACCGCGCAAACCGGGCTGCTGCTGGGATTCGGTGGATCGGATGAAACCACTCTCGCCTCAAGCGTACGCGCACTGAGTGCTCTCGTCCGCACCCTGCGCTGACCGATCACCCGTGGCAGATCCGTCTGCATAACCACTTTTCGCAGCCCACCGCGACCAATGGTTCAGGCGCCGCCACCATGCATCGGCGATGCAGCTCACCCGCTGGGGTGAATCTTGCTGAGGCCGTTCCCCCATCAGGATGATCTTTGTGTGCGAGCGCACTCCGTGGCCACTTTCGTTTCGTATTGTGCGCGGCGCCGGGGTCGTGGCTGCAACGGAGGAGAGGTCTGCGCTCGTGGGTACCCCTTCACGAAAATTGCCATCGTCACCAAACACGCGCCGCGGGGCGCGAACATGGATGAGCGAGGGCAAGGACATGACCATCGAGTGGCACCGTGGTCCCGCCGGCACCTGGGTTACATTGGTCGGCGACGCCGATCTCATGACCGTCTACTGGGAAGCGGATGGCACTATCACTATGAGTTCGGCTCGCGGCAGAGCGCGGCTTCTGGTCACGGACGGTGCCGGGGAGCGCATACGACGGAAGACATTTCGAGGGTTCCTGCATGTGGCCGCGCGCACGCTCGCTGTACGTGAGGGAGCCGATATACCCCGTATCGCTCCATAACATGATCGTCGAGCAAGGAGAGTTGCAGGTCTCGGCGAGCTGTGAACGGTGTGAATATCCACTTGTGGTCTGGCATTTACACGAACGGTTATCCATTGGTGAGCAATTCTTGTAACGCCATTGTCCTTCAATCGCGCGCGCAATTCGTCGAACGAACGACGCGCAACTCTCCTTCATCCCCCAGCGGAATGATTTCTGCGTGCGCATGCGTTTTCGTGCCGCGACACTTCGTTATCGTGCGTGACGAGCAGTGTCTCTTTCCAGGAACGCAGTACCAGCCAACAAGGAGGGCCGAGTGAGCGCGCGCATCAGGTTGAGTCGAGACGGGGGAAAAGCGCCTCGTCAATTCGCCAAACGTCTCGGTGTCGTCGCCGTGAGCACACTGGCCGTCGCCGCGTGCGGCAGCGGCGCGTCGTCACCCGGCTCGACGGGAACGACGTCGGGAAGCAATCTCTTCAATCCAGCCAACTTCAGCACGTCGACAGTGTCGTGGTTGGCCGCCAACCAGAACGCGACGGGCACGCCGGTCATGGGCGGCACCCTGAAGATCGAAGGCAGCACGGACCTGTCCGCGGCCGCCGACCCCCAGGGGGAGTACGAGACGATCGCGGATACCCTCGAGCGCGCCTACACGCGCCAGTTGGTTTCATACCCTTCCTCAACGAACTTGAACACCGCTGAGTCGCTCGTCCCAGATGCCGCGAGCGCGATGCCCACGGTGAGCTCCGACAGCCTCACCTACACCTTCACGCTGCGCTCGGGCTTGATGTGGAACACCACGCCGCCACGGCCGGTGACCTCGCAGGACTTCGCACGCGGCATCCTCCGCAACTGCGATCCCACGCTTGCCCCGAACGGCAACCCCGGCTACTACATCTCGACGATCCAGGGCTTCAAGGCGTTCTGCACGGCATTCGAGAATTCGAGCCCTTCGGAGAGTCCCGCCGCGCGCGCGACGTTCATCAACAACGGCATGAACACCGTATCGGGCATCAAGACGCCCGACAGCAACACCATCGTCTTCACGCTCACGCAGCCGGCGGTGGACTTCACCAGCATTCTGGCGCTCCCGTTCGCCTCAGCAGCACCAGTTGAGTACCTCAAGTACACGCCGCTGGCCCCAGGCAATGTCTTGTACTCGGACGGGCCGTACGCGATCACCACGTACAACGTCGGGCACGAGATCATCCTCGCTCGGAACGCGGCATGGACTCAGGCCTCTGACACGATTCGTCACCAGTACGTGAATGAGATCGACGTCAAACTCGACCTCGCCGGTTCCGCGGCCTCGGCCGAGGTACAGGAGGACATGCAGGCGAATACAGCGGACCTGGAGTGGAATACGGTTGTCCCAACCTCGGACATCCAGAGCCTCGAGACTCCTTCGTGGAATCCGGGGTTCGGCACCTTCCCGGCCCCCGGCGGCACGAATCCCTACCTGGTCTTCAACGTTCAAAGTCCGAACAACAACGGCGCGCTGGGCAACGTCAAGGTTCGCCAGGCGCTCGAGTACGCCATCGACAAGGTGGCGATTGGCAAGATCTACGGCGGTGCGAGCGTCAACCAGCCGCTCAACCAAGTGATCGGGCCAGGCGCCGAGGGTTATGTCCAGTTCAACGACTATCCCACCAAAAACAACGAGGGCAACCCTGGCAAGTGCAAGTCGCTCCTCGCGGCAGCGGGGTACCCGCACGGTCTGACACTCAAGGACTACTACCGCAATAGCGGTAACCACCCTGCAGTGTTCCAGGTGGTCCAGTCGGACTTCGCGAAGTGCGGTGTCACTGTGGTCGGCACCGCAATTGCCACCGGCTACTACGGCTCCTCAGGCATCGGCGTGACCTCCGCCGACGGCCTCAAAGCCGGCCATTGGGACATCACCGAGCCTGGTTGGGGCCCCGATTGGTTCAGTCCGACCAATGGCCGATCCATCCTCCCTGACATCCTCGACGGTCAGCTCAGCTACCCGGGGTCGGACTGGGGTGGCTTCGACGATCCGGCAGTCGACGCGCTCGTCAACCAGGCGGAAGCCGCGACCACCATATCGGCGGCCGCAGCGGCGTGGCATCAGGCCGACGAGCAGGTGATGAAGGACGCGGCGTTCATCCCCTTCCAGACACAGTTGGAGGCGATCTACCATTCGCCGCGAGTGCACAACGCGATCTACCTCCCCTTCAGCGAGCAGTACGACATCACCCAGATCTGGCTCTCGTCGTAGCAAGTCGCCGGCCACTCCACGCAAGGAAGAGCGATGCCCGCCGCGAAGGCGGCGGGCATCCTCGGTTCGCAATATGACTGTCGCGGCCGGCCTGGCGCCGCTCATCGCTGAGCACGGCGATTCAATCGAACCTGTCGAAAAGCAGTCGCGTCGCGGGCCGACGCGCACGGCTGTCGCGCCGGAGAATGGTCGGGAAACCTATTCCATCTCTCGACTGACGACTGTCGTCGATATGGTCGAGATTGAACTTCGTGTCGAGTCGCTGCGTCGCATTGTCGGTTGGCCCATGACGAGCTTGACCGAGTCCGGCGAGCCCTCGAGGCGTTGGTTCGGGCGGTACCCGAGGCCCACCGTGTCGAGCGAGGCCGGGCCCTATGGGCCACGCTGACCCGCCAGGAGCGGCGGATCGCCTTGCTGGCTGCCGACGGACTGAGCAATAACCAGGTGGCAACGGACCTGAACATCACCAGCGAAACGGTCAGAGGTCACATGAAGGGAGCGTTCCGCAAGCTGGGGATCCACTCACGCTGGGAGCTGGCGTACCTGCTCAACCCCAGTGGTTGAGGTGTTCAGACAGCCACTAGCGAATGCGGCCTGGTAGCACCTCCGGACTCCTCCTCGAATACCCCGGCATCGGGTCACGGGTGCTGTGGAGAATGACCGCCGTTGTCGCTGGAGTCTCGTGGTGCAGGGAACCCCAAGCAGGGTGAGGACACCCCGATCACCGTGGTGGCTGCACCATTTCGTTCGCCGCGTGCCTGGCTACAGTGGAGGAATGCGTCGGGAACCGCGTGGCTAGGATTCGTCGCTCTGCATCACGAGTCCGATATCCCGTCGCCGTGAATGGTGCCGGAGGTCGATGACCAAATGAGCTCACGCACGGCCACACGACTGTCGAGGGGAATCGGCGGCGTCTGTCTGGTCCTTCTCATCCTCAGCCTCGTGCTGCTGGCGATCGACTGGAAAGCGATCGACTCCCCGGGAACCGCCCAGCTCCCGTACTTCATCGCCGCGCCTATCATCGGGGTCCTGGGTGTGCTGATCGCGGCCCGCCGCCCGGACCATCCGATCGGTTGGCTGCTTCTGGCGATCGCCGCCAGCAACGCGATCTCGTTGGCTGCCAACTTCGTCGCCATCCGCGGGATCTTGAGCGGCGCGTCACTCCACGGTTGGGTGGCGTGGGCAGCCTGGGTCTACAACATCACGGGCGCAATTGGGGCGCTCTTGATCGCGTTCCTCATCCTCGTCTTCCCCGACGGCCGGCTGCTTCCGGGTCGGGGGTGGCGTGTGGCTGCCTGGGTGGTATCAGCCGCGACGGTCGTGGCACTCCTTGCGTCGTCAATCGCCGTGACGTCCCAGCAACTGTCTCCTCGACTCCCCGGTATTCCCAACCCGGTGGCTGTGGCCGCGCTCAACAACATCACCAGCGGCAATGGACCGATCAACGTCGGCGTCCTGCTGTTGCTGGTAACCGTTCTGGCAGCGGTGGTGGTGCGCCTCCGCCGCTCTCAGGGCGTGGAGCGTATCCAAATGCGCTGGTTCTCATACGTCGCGGCAACATCCATTCTCGTCATTGTTGCCGGGTTTGTCGTGAACAGTGCCAGCGAGACGCTCGGCAACATCATCAGCAACGTCGGATTCGGCTTTGGGTTCTATCTGCTGGTGCCCGCAACAATCGGGTTGGCGGTGATGCGGTATGGGTTGTACGACCTCGACCTGTTCATCAGCCGGGCGCTGGTATACGGGTCCCTCGCGGTGTTCATCACCGCGGTGTACGTTGGCATCGCTGTTGGGGTCGGGACACTGGTGGGGAGCGGAGGGAAACCCAACCTGGCGCTGTCGATCCTGGCCACGGCGATCGTGGCGATCGGTTTCCAACCGGTGCGCGAGCGGGTGCAGAAGGTCGCCAATCGTTTGGTGTACGGGAAGCGCGCAACGCCCTACGAGGTGTTGAGCGAGTTTTCGGGACGGGTGGCGGAGACGTATGCGGCGGATGAGGTGCTGCCCCGAATGGCGCAGGTGCTTCAGGAGGGAACGGGAGCAGAATCGGCGACGGTATGGCTGCGCGGGGCGGAGGAACTGCGGCCTGCGGCAACATTTCCGAACGGAGTGGGAACCCACCACCTCGCAGTGCCGATGCGCAACGGAACGCTGCCAGCGTTTGCGGATGCCACCCGAGCGGTTGAGGTTCGACATCAAGGCGAACTGCTCGGTGCGCTGAGTGTGACCAAACGCCGCGGCGAGGCGCTGACGCCGATCGAGCAGAAGCTCGTCGACGACCTCGCGCATCAAGCGGGGCTGGTGCTCAAGAACGTGGGACTGAGCGCGGATCTGCGGACGCGGCTCGATGACCTCCGCGCCTCCCGGCAGCGCCTGGTGAGCGCCCAGGACCTGGAGCGCCGGCGTCTGGAGCGCAATCTCCACGACGGCGCCCAGCAGCACCTGGTGGCGCTGAAGGTAAAGCTAGGACTGGCAGAACTGCTCTTGGGGCGGGATCCTGAGAAAGCCGCGGCGACCCTGGACGAGCTCAAGCACGACGCCGACGAAGCCCTTGAAACCCTGCGCGACCTGGCCCGGGGGATCTACCCTCCGCTGCTCGCCGACAAGGGGCTGGTGGTGGCCCTCGAATCCCAGGCGCGCAAGGCGACGGTGCCGGTGCGCGTGGAATCGGCAGGGGTCGCACGCTACACGCAGGACGTCGAGGCGACGGTGTACTTCTGTGTGCTCGAGGCGCTTCAGAACGTCCAGAAATATGCCGAAGCATCCCAGGTTGTCGTGCGCCTGCGTGCCAGCGCCGATCCCGCGAGACTGACGTTCGAGGTAGAGGATGACGGCACGGGGTTCGAGGCGGCGACCGTGCGCAAAGGTGCCGGGCTCACCAACATGAACGATCGGGTGGACGCGCTCGGCGGCACGATGCAGGTGATGTCTCATCCAGGTGCCGGCACTACCGTGTCCGGCGAATTGCCCGTGCCGGAACGCATAGCGGCAGTGCCCTCATGATCGTACAGCCCATTGGGTTTGGCGCCCGGAACGAGGGCCCTTGACACAGACGGCTACGACCGGCGCTGCTCAGCGGACGGCCTTCACCCGCAGGATCGCCATGGCACCGACGATCGCGCAGATGCCGGCCACCGCGTAAAGCACGGCATAGCTGCCGCCGCCGATCGCCAGGATTGCCGGCGCCAATGCCGGAGCCAAAGAGAAGGGAAGGGCACCGGCGATGTTGAACACGCCGAGATCCTTTCCGTTGTGACCGGGATTCGGGAGGACGTCGGCGACGAGCGCGAGGTCAACGGCTGCAAACACGCCGAATCCCAGTCCGCTGATGGCCATACCGACGAGGAACCCGTTGAAGTTGCTGGCAATTGCGACGGCGAACATCGCCAGGCCGTAGACGATCGCGGCGGAGAAGACGAAGATCTTTCGCCGTCCCGTCCGGTCGGAGAGGTGGCCGCCGATCAGGGACGCGGCGATGATGACGGCCCCCTGCACAAGCGCACCGAGAAAGATCTGTTGCGGCACGTCGGTCACGGTGCTGCCGATCTTCTGAAGCAGGTAATAGGCCTCGTAGGTCGTCAGCAGGGCGTACGCCATCAGGAAGAGGAAGCGGCTGGCGAAAGCCCAGGCAAAGTCAGGGCTGGCCCGCGGTTTCACGTAGAAGGTGCTCGCGAATTCCCGCACGGACCAGATCGGCCTGTCCGCCTTGGCAAGGTGCCGATCCTTCAACAGAACTGCGAACAGCAGGATGAAGAATCCCCCCGTCGCGCAAGGGACCAGGAATGTGGCGATCTGGTGTCCGGTTAAGAGCTTCACGATGTAGGTACCACTGACCGCCGCGATCGGCAAGCAGATCCCCAGCACCCCGGAGACTGTGCCTCGTTGAGCGACCGGAACCTGGTCGGGAAGCACCGCCGCGAGCGCAGCCAGCATGGCGTTGAAGAACAGCTGGGCGATGCACCACCCGAGAAGCACCACCGGGATGTTGGGCGCGAATGAGACGATCGCGACGCCGAGGGAGCCTCCGATGACGCCGATCACCATCCACGGCCGTCGCATGCCCAGCCGTGACGAGGTGCGATCGCTCATCCGCCCGAAGAACGGATTGCCGAACATCGCCACGAAGGCACCGACCCCGGCGACTAGCGCCAGGTTTCCCGGTGCTTGTCTGATGCCCACGAGCGTGTCGACCTTCAAGGGGAGGGTCACTAGGATCGGCGCTTGGAAGACCAGGTTGGCGCTCATGTACGCCAACGTGAACAGGGCGATGAACCGCCATCCGACTCGTGCGGTGGGCACCTCCCGGTGCACCGCTCCCTCAGCGACGACGTCGTACGTGATTCCCGCCATAACGCCGCAGTCTGGCCCCTTTGAGATGACTACGCATTGGAAGGCGGCATCCCAAGGCCGTGGTTGTCAGGTGCGAGGCGCAATCAACACCGCGATCTGCGAGCGTGAGTTGACTCCGAGCTTGTCCATGATGTGCCGTATGTGGCTCGCTACGGTCGCCTCTGAGATGAAGAGCCGCACTCCGATCTGTTTGTTGGTGAGCCCCTCCGCAACCAGTTGAGCCACCTCGACCTCGCGCTTCGCGAGCGGGTTCGACGCGGAGGTTTCGGAGCCTGAGCCATCGAGAGGCGCGGCTTCACCAAGGGCGAGCCGCAGGGCGTCGTCGCGGCTCAGGCGTTGGCCCAACTCGAATGCGGCATCGAACGCCACTGCTCCCAGCGCTTCCCTCGCCGATTGCATGGCCGCCTCCAAATACGCGACTGACGGACCTCCGATGGTCGCACCGACCTGCGTGCCGAGCGCGGCTGCGGCCCCGAGCAACTGCGCGGCCGCTCGCGCCTGGCCAGTGTTCGCTTCGTACCAGCCAAGTGACGCGAGGCCATAGAACTGGCTGAGCCGATTATCGACGCGCCGAGCGACCTGTAATCCCTCCACCCACCATGACTTGGCCGCGCGAAGATCACCGGACATCATTCCCACCATCCCGAGGCTGCGGAGCATCGCATCGAGTTGGTAAAGGTCATTGGCCTCTCGGCTCAGGTTGACGCCCTCGGTAGCAAACGCTCTGAAAGCCTCCAGGTCCCCTTGGACAGCCGCGTGAACGGACTGCGACAACACCAACTCGATGGTCGCCGGGAAGTCGTCCAGGTCCGAGTTGATCGTCTGAGCCTCATCGAGGCAGCGTCTCGCGGCTTCAGGATCACCTGCCAGGCTCTCGGCGGTCGCGGCGATCGACAGTAACTCAGAGAGCAGCGCCTGCTGCCCCGCCTGTCGAGCAATCGCAACAGCTCGTGCGATCCACGGCAGGGCAGCAACGGGGTCGTTCTGCAACAGGCTCATCCAACCACGGATGTAGTTGGCACGCACGAGGGTAGGCGGCGCCGCATCGACTGCGGGCAAGAGCTGGTCGAGCCAGCGCACCGCCTCCGTGGTGCCGTGCGTGATCCAGTAGTAGCGCATCGAGGCGGCGATGTCGAGGCCGCGGGCGAGATCCTGGCGAGCGACACACTGGTGAAGCACTGCTCGCAGGTTGTCGATCTCCACGTCAGCCCACGCCAGCCACTCGACGAGGTGGTACCGAGCGTCTTCGTCCGAATGCAGACACGTCAGGCGATAGTGCTCGAGGCAACGCTCCCGGAGGAGATCCTCCTCGTCAGCCTCGTGCACCTTGAGGCTGGCGTACTCACGCATCGTTTCGTGGAGCCGGTAACAGACGAAACCTCTGACGTCCTCCCTGGTGACGAGTGACTTGTCCACCAGCGAGGCCAGGAGATCCAGCGCATGGGTTTCGCTGGCGTCCTCCGAGGTGCAGACTCCCACGACGTCCTCGAGGGTGAAGCGTGCGGCAAAGACGCAGAGGTGCCGGAAGAGGATCTCGTTCGGCTTCCGTGAGCTGGTCGAAGCTCCAGTCGATGGCCATGCGGAGCGTTTGATGACGAGGGAGCGCTGCGCGGCCGCCGCCGGTGAGCAGCGCGAACCGGTCGCTCAGGCGATCAAGGATCTGTTCGACACTCAGGACTCGGATCCTTACCGCGGCAAGCTCGATGGCGAGCGGCAGCCCGTCGAGTCGGCGGCACACGGAGACGACATCAGCCTGGTTCGCGGCGGTGAGCTCGAACGCACCCGATGCAGCGGTCGCCCGCTCGGTGAACAACATGACGGCCTCGTTCTGTCGGAGCTGGGCGAGCGGTGCTCCTGCTTCTCCGAAAGGAACCTCCAGCGGCGGGACGGGCACCACGTACTCGCCCGGCACCTGGAGCAGTTCTCGAGCTCGTGGCGATCACCCTGACGTCCGGGGCGGCGCGAAGGATCTCGTTGACAAGCTGGGCCGCCGCCTCGATAAGGTGCTCGCAGTTGTCGAGAACGAGCAGGAGCCGCCGCTCGCGCAAGTACGACACCAGAATCTCCATCGGCTTCGCTGAGGCCTGGTCCCTGAGGTCCAGGGCGGCAAGTGCAGCGTCGATCGCGAGGGCCGGATCGCTGACCTCGCCGAGCTCGACCAACCAGGCTCCATCCGCGAAGCTGCGCGCGAGTTCTGTGGCCGCGCGAACAGCAAGCCGCGTCTTGCCCACTCCGCCGGGGCCGACCAGGCTCACCAGGCGAGCGGTCGTGAGCTTTCTTCTGATCTCGCCAAGCTCGCGTCGGCGGCCGACAAACGTCGTCGCCTCCGCCGGCAGGTTGCCCGACTGCCTAGATCTGGCCATCCCGGGTGCGAGTTGTCAGCCTGTCACCGGGATCGACTACGCATCGAATCATCAACCCTGACGATGTCGCGCTGCCGGATGCTCCCTCACGCTCGCCAGTATGAACGAGGAGCTTCAAACCCGACGCGTCGACGTCACCTTCGTCGCCGCCCCGCCAGTTCGATCAATAGCGGGGGTGTCGGGGTCAGTGATGTGGAGGTCGACGGCACGCGGCTGCGCTGCCTCGTGTGCGGCAGCTTTCAGCCATTTCTCGAGGCATTGCGCGGTTATGAAGTCATCGGTCTCACGTCCATTCCGACTTCGGACGGAGGTGGTTGATGGCCGCAAAGTGAATCGCGTCTCTCAATCCCGACCGGCTTGACCGACCCGCATCGCACCTGGATCGGTGCTCACTCATCAATCAAAGGAGAACGACATGACCGTCACACCGAACACCCTCTTCCGAGCGACCGGCATTGCCGCCGCGGTGGCAGGACTGATCTTCATCGGCGTCCAGATCGGTAGCCCGCACCTTGATGGCACCACCATCTCCACGACCAACGCAGTCGTCCGCGACAGCCTGAAAGTGCTCATGGCGGCGCTGGCGCTCGCCGGAATCAGCGGGATGTACTTGCTTCAGGTGAAGAAGATCGGGGTGCTTGGCCTGGTCGGGTACCTCACGTTCGCCACCGGTTACCTGACCATGCTCGGCATTGAATTCGTCGGTGCCTTTGTGCTTCCCTCGATTGCGCACAGTTCACCCGCCTACGTCAGCAATGCCATCGCCGCGGCCACCAACGGCACCGTCACCGGCAGCGTCGGGCTGATAAAGGTCGCAATCCTGGTCAACGGGATCACCTACGTCGTCGGCGGTGTCATCTTCGGCATCGCACTTTTTCGCGCGAACGTCCTCGCCCGGTGGGCCGCGGTGCTCCTTGCCTGCGGCAGCGTGGCAACCGTCGCGACCGGCGTCATGCCGCAGTACGAAAGGCTCTTCGCGTTTCCCACCGGCGTCGCCCTGATCGGCCTTGGGTACTCCGTGTGGCATGCGCAGCGCGCCTCGGCCGCTCGGTCCATTACCAGCGCAGTGCGCTCGCGGCTCGATGCCGCCGGAGCATCCAAATGACCGCGTCGCGAAAAACCGCGCTTGTCGTTGGAGTGCTGTTCATTCTCACCTTTATCACCTCGATCGCAGGCGAGCTCGCGTACGGACCCGTTCTGACCAATCACACCTACATCACCGGTGCTGGCGCTGACACACGCGTCTTCCTAGGTGCGTTCTTCGAGCTATTCCTCATCGTCACCAACATCGGGTGCGCAGTGGTGCTGTTCCCGCTCTTCAAGCGGCAGAACGAAGCCATTGCACTTGGCTACGTCGCGATTCGTCTCGTGGAGTGCATCTTCATCCTGGTCGGCATCCTCAGCGTTCTTGCGGTCGTGACGTTGCGTCAGAGCGCAACGGGCGCGGAGGCGGGATCGCTCATCACGGTTGGCAAGGCGCTCATCGTCATCAAGAACTGGGCGTGGCTGCTCGGGCCCGGATTCATGGACGGAATCGGGACTGGGCTGATGCTGGGTTGGCTGATGTATCGGTCCGGCCTGGCACCGATGCGAGTGGCGCTGCTGGGCGTCATCGGCGGCCCGCTCCTCGCCGTGTCGGGGGCCGTTGTGCTCTTTGGCGTCATCAAGGCAGGATCTCCGTGGCAGAGCATCGCCACAATCCCGGAGGTCATCTGGGAGGGCTACCTCGCCCTGTGGCTCACCTTCAAAGGCTTCAGCCGCCCAGCGCTTGGCGCCGGCGCGACTCCCAATGTCAGAGCAGGCGCAGCGCCTGCGGTCGATGCGGTGGTTGCCGCGTAATCGCCGTTCGGTACGGCAGAGCTCGGAGCCCGGCTTCGGCCGGGCTTCGCATATGTGAGAACCACCAGCCTTTCACTTGGTGGCGCCCACGCCCGGGGCTCGGTAGAGAAACTGGTTCAGCCCTTCGGCCTGCAACTGGATCGCACCGAGCGCCAGGGCTACGATCGCGCAGACCAATGCCAGCAGCATCGTCACGCGGCCTGCTCGCCTCCGTCGCCGCTTTCTCGCCAGGTTGGCCTGCCAGTCGTCTTGCATCGATCAGTCGCTCGGTGGCCGCTGCACGAACGCGGCGCTCCCCTTGGTTGCCAGTTCCGCGACCAGCTGTGTGTACCCGATCGCGAAGAGTCCGATGAGGAGCACCGCCGTGCCGACCCGCATCGCACGGTGATCGCGCCGCTTCCGCGCCGTGTGCCACCAGCGGCGCACGGATGGCAGGCGGATGAGGACGAGCGGGACGCTCACCGCAACGGCGTCGAGAAAGATCGAGCTCAACCCGAACAGGAAGGCGAGGTGGATGAGGATCGTTCCCCACAGCAGATACGTCAAGCGCTGGACCGACTTCCAGTGGCCGCCCAGCCAGTGCATCGCCCTGCGGTTTGCGGTCAGCGTCAGCGGGATCAGGAGGAAGACGGACAGCGTGCCGAATACGAGAAAGGTGTGGCCGGCGATGCGTGCGAGCGGGCCGCCGGGAAACGTGTCACCGGTGGTGAGCGCCGCAAGCGTCAGGTCGGTACCCGCAGTGAAGAACATGGCAACGCCGTAGTCGCGCCGGAGGATAAGGTGCCAGCGCCAACCGGTCATCGTGTGGACCGGGGTGACCGCCAGCATCATCACGAAGAGCAGTAGTGACGACGTTCCCAACACGTCGGCGGTGGATGCCGACACGTGTGCCACCGAATCGGGGCGTCCCAGGATGAGCGCGATGATCTCCGGCGCCATGAGCGCGAATGGAATGAGCAGAAGTCCGCGGAATAACCAGATGCCGAGCAGCGGAAGCAGGCGCGTACCGCCGCGTTCGACGCTTCGAGAGCGCCCACTCTCACCATGCTGAGCGCCATCAAGTGGGTGCGCATCGCCGGGGGTGCCCGCAGCCGGGATGACGGTGTCGAGGCGACCGTCGATACCGGTGATCAAGCGCGTGCCCAGTTCGGAAATGGTCCGTACTCCCCCGGCCCAATCTCGTCAACGTCCTCGATGCCGCCGCAGCGAGCGGACAGTACGATACCACCCCCGTCGCGACCGCACCACCGGCGTCGAACGCCCCACCAGACGGCACGTCCGCCCGATGGTCTCGACCTCGAGCGTAGATGCGTAGACCCGAAGACACGCAGACCCGCAAAGCGGCAGACCCGCAGGCCCCGCCGTGACCGTCGTCGCAGGTGGCGATATGGCTCACGGCGGCACTCTACGTGCCGGCTACGTACTCGCACGGATTTGCCCGCGCCTCGCGGTTCCTAGCCTACGAGTAACCCGCATACCCACCGTCAAGCCATAAGGGAGATCCGATGCAGCAAGCTATCTCGTCCGTCAGGCCGGACGTTATCGAACCCGCCGTCGACCGGCATCGCCAACTCAGCGCAACGGGATCTCGGATGACATCGTCGAGACTGATCGGAGCGCTCTTCTTGTCGGGGTTCCTCGTCTACGGAGTTGGCTCCGCGCTCGCCACATCCGCGGCGGGCGCGCCGCACTTTCTCGTGTCGATTGCCGCGCACCCGACTGTCCTCATCATCGGAGCCCTTCTGATGTTGCTGAACACAGTGGTGGATCTTGGCAAGGGGATTCTCTTCTTTCCGATCCTCGGAAGGCACAGCATGAAAACTGCATGGGTCTATCTCGCGACGATGATTGTGGAGGTCACTCTGCTCGACGTTGGGGCGATCGCTCTGTTGATGATCGCGCCTTTGAGCGGCCAGCACGGACTTGACGCTGCGACGGCTGTCGCCCGCGGATCAGCGCTGGTGCACACGAATGCCCTGTTCTACCAGTTCGGCGAAATGACACTTGCAGCGGGCTGCGTGGCGCTGTGCACGCTCCTTTTCCGGACCCGTTTGATCCCCCGGTTCCTGGCGATCTCCGGCTTGATCGGCTATCCGATCCTCATGGTCGGCGCCATCGCTCAAGTCCTCGGGGTCCACATCGGCCTCGTCCTCACGATCCCCGGCATGTTCTTCGAACTGGTGCTGCCCGTCTGGCTCTTCACCAAGGGTTTCCAGACCGAGGCCTACTCAGGCGGAACCGCGCCTCGTGCCGAGTCCGCAGTAGCGGCCTAGGGCCGCATCCAGCCCGGTCGGGTCAATCCCGGCCGGGCTCGCTCTTGTCCCTCCTACACTGGCCATATGCCCGTATCCAGGCGAGCGGTCGCGGGCAAGCTGCCCGCAGAGACAACGAGCTTCGTGGGCCGGCGGCGCTTGCTGGCGGAAGTCAAAGCGGCATTCACCAGTACTCGCCTCGTCACCTTGGTGGGTCCCGGCGGGGTGGGCAAAACCCGCCTTGCCGTGCGAGCGGGCGGCGATCTCCAGCGGACGGTGCGCGACGGGGTGTGGTTCATCGACCTTGCCGGTCTTGAAGACCCGCATCTGGTGGCCAAGGCCGTGATCAGCAGCCTGGGGGTGGCGGACCACTCGGGACAATGGCCGACCTCACTTCTCGTCTCGCACCTCGCCTCACGCGAGGCGTTGTTGATCCTCGACAACTGTGAACATCTCCTCGACGCCGTCGCCGTGCTGTCAGATGTCGTGTTGAAAGAAGCCGCCGGAGTTCGCCTGCTTGCCACCAGCCGTCAAGCATTGGGAATCTCCGGTGAGCGCGTTGTTCAGGTGCCGCCCCTGACGCTGCCCGACGAGTCTGGCGCCGAGACGGGCACCGGCAGTGCACACTCGGAGGCGGTGGCGCTGCTGGTGGCTCGCGCTACAGATGCCGGCGTCCAACTCGATGAGACGGCCGCCACGCGTCAACTGTTGCTCGACCTCTGCTGCCGTCTCGACGGAATGCCCCTGGCACTCGAGCTGGCAGCCGTCAGGTTGAGGACGATCGGACTCGATCAACTGCTCGGGCGGTTGAGTGATCGCTTCGCGGTCCTGACCGGTGGCAGCCGCGCGGCGCTGCCGAGACAGCAGACGCTTCGCGCCACCATCGACTGGAAGTCACGATCTACTGAGCGGTCCGGAGGCGGCACTGCTTCGCCGGCTCGCGGCGTTCCCGTCCGACATGGGACTCGATGCCGTTGAAGCCGTCGCAACACAGACGGGCATTGATCGGGAGTCAGTGCTCGAGAACTCTGTCCAGCCTCATCGAGAAGTCGTTCGTGACTCGATTGGGTTCAGCCGCAAACGCACGCTACAAACTCCACGAGACGATGCGGGAGTACGCGCTCATCAAGCTGCGCGAGGCGGGGGAGGAGCCCGCAGCGATCAAGGCGCTCGTCACTTTCTATTCTGATATGTGCGTAGTCGCGGAGAAGGCTGCGCAGTCGCCCGAGCTCGTGGGGTGGCTCAAACGCATGGACGTGGAGGCCGACAATGTGCGCGCGGCCCTGGCTCACTGCCTGCACGGTCCTGACCACGCACGGGGGACGTGATTCCCCGCTGCTCGCGCGGATCCTCTCTGTCGCCGCGGGTAGCGGTCTGCACGGTTGCTCGGTGCCGCGGAGAACCTGCAGACCCAGACCGGCATTCGCCTGATGCCGCATATGGAACCCGTGCTGGCACACGCACGGGAGACGATTGTCGCGTCACTCGGAATCCCCGCGGTGGAGCTGGAGATCCAGGCGGGCAAGCAGATGTCCACGGACGAAGCAATCGCCTATGCCCTTGATGAGAAGAAGTCAGCAGGGCGCGACGCGCCCATCGATACAAGGAAGGTGACACCGCTCAGCAAGCGCGAGCTCGAGGTCGCCCGCTGCGTCGCAGACGGCATGAGCAACAAAGAGATCGCCTCGCGGTATTTTCTCTCCGAGCGGACCGTGGAGACACACGTGTCGAACGTCCTCAACAAGCTTGGCATCAACTCCCGCGCAGAGGTTGCGCGCTGGGTTGAGCGCGAGTTGGGTACGGATTAGAGCGCTCGCGCGTCCGCGGATTCAGAGTGCGACGACGATCGCGTCGACGATTTGGACCGACGGAAGCAGTGCAACGCCAAACAAGCGATGAACGTCCTCGACGCATCCAGCCTCGACGATGCATGAGAGCCGATCCTCGTCTGGGATGTACACGGCGCTCAGTACCTCCGCTCGAAGACCGCAGCCTCGGAGGCGCAGGCACGCTGCATTCAGGCTCTTGCTGATCCACGACAGCTCGCTTTCCACGACTGGCAACCTCACCTCAGCCAGGTAGCACCGTCGTCTGCGGCGAGCAGGCGTTTGAGATGGGCGTTTCGTCGTCATGACCCCAGGTTGCGTCGCATACCGATGAACGGCTTCGGTGACAGCACGCGTCGACCACGTAGTGCGGCTATCTCCTGACGCCACGTGCCTGCGTGGCGGCTCAGTGTTGGGCCCGATGGCCGTCACCCCCGTCGCCGGAGACGATGCCAGGCATTGAGCCGGCGACCCAGGAGAGACCATGAACACAGCAACCGTCGACGAACCGACCGAGCGGATGCATGACACCATCGGGATGACGACGATGAAGGCGATCGTTCAGGACACGTACGGGTCGCCGGAAGTCCTGCAACTCAGGGACACCGCCAAGCCGGTAATCGGTGAGCACGACGTGTTGGTCCGCGTTCACGCCGCCGCGGTCAATCCTGCCGACTGGGCGATCATGGGCGGCCTGCCGTATATCGCCCGGCCGGCTCCCATGTACGGGCTGCGCACCCCCAGGAACGCGATTCGCGGCACGGATGCGGCTGGCGTCGTGGAGGCCGTCGGCTCCGCCGTGACGCGATTCCGGCCGGGCGACGAGGTCTTCGGCTGGTGCCGCGGTGCGTTTGCCGAATATGCGGCCGCTTCCGAAGATGAGCTGGCGATCAAGCCGGCAGGTCTCACCTTCGAGCAAGCTGCCACGCTCCCGATGGCCGGCTCTGTCGCCCTCCAGGCGCTCCGCGATCACGGCAACGTCCAGGTTGGGCAGAAGGTGCTGGTCAACGGCGCTTCAGGCGGCATTGGCACCTTCGCGGTTCAGATCGCGAAGTCGCTCGGTGCAGAGGTCACAGGCGTGTGCAGCACGTCGAACGTGGAAATGGTCAGGTCGATCGGCGCGGATCACGTTATCGACTACACACGCGAGGATTTCACGCAGTGTGGCGATCGTTACGACTTCATCCTCGACAACGCTTTGAACCGATCGTTGTCCGACCTTCGGCGAGCGCTCACCGCGATGGGGATGTTGGTGCCCAATGGCGGGCAGTTCCAGAACCGTTGGTTCTCGAGCGCGGGCCGGCTGATCAAAGCGATGGCGTCGTTCCGTTTCGTGAGTCAGCGGCTCGGTCGATTCGTGGTGGCGCAGAAGCGTGACGATCTCCTCGCCCTCTCGGAGCTCATCGAGGCCGGCACGATCATGCCGGTTAACGACCGAACGTACCCGCTCCGCGAGACGGCCGCGGCGATGGATTACGTCGGAACGGGGCGCGCGCGAGGAAAGGTCGTGATCATCGTCTGATACAGGTCGGATGGCGGGCTCGGTGGTCGACGTGAGCGACTACATGTGTCACGGCCACCGCCCCGCCACGGTCGCGGGCGCGGGCGCGGGCGCTCTGCCGTTCCGTCCACCAGCCTGGACCGAGGGTGCGACCTCACCTAGCACCTCGGTCAAGGGTTTTGGGCCGTCCAGCGCTCATGCTCACCTATGCGCGCGGTGAGTTGGGATGGAGTTGTCTGCGCTTTGATCATGAACTCCAGGGCGCCGAGATGGGAGCCGCGCTCGAGCATCTCTGTGTCGCCCACGTTGCTGAGGATGATGACCGGAAGGTCTCTCGTCTGCGGGTTCGCGCGCAGACGCGACAGGACTTCAAGGCCACCGAGTTGTGGCAGTCGCACGTCGAGGACGATGAACTCCGGCTCCTCATCGGACGCCATACGTAAGCCCTCTTCACCGTCGCGCGCGATCACGACCACGCGACCGGCGGCGACGAGCGCGAGTTGGTACATCTCTGCTATCGCCTCGTCGTCCTCGATCAGCAGAACCTTGAATCCTGGATTTGCCACGAGGAGCTCCCTCAAGCACGGTCGTTTACCCGCGATGACCTCAGGATAGCGTCCGGTTCCGATCCCGAAGGCACGTTCACGGCGCGGTGGAACGGGCCAAGGGCGGACCGTTCCGAGGGGTCAGGGACTACGCCTCAGCGCTACCCAGTCCGTCGGCCACGAAACGTTCGTCCGGTTCGAGTTCAAGATTTGCCCCGCGCGCCGCGATCTCGAGCAGTGCAGCGAAATCCTGGTCGCCGAAACCGTGTCCGATCAGGCTCACAACGATCTGGTGCGTGAGTGCGGTCAGCGGTAGCGGCACGTTGCGATGGCGAGCAGCATCGAGGCCGAGCTCGAGGTCTTTGCGCAGGAGGTGGTTCGTGAACGTCGGCGTGTAGTTGCGATTCACGAACGCCGGGGTCTTGTAGCGGCTGAAGGTCGAACCGAGGACGCTCTCGTTGATGAACGCGAGGTAATCGGCGCGCGCCACGCCACCGCTCTCTGCCAGAACCGTCGTCTCGGCAAGGATCTGCGCGACGACTCCAAGGACAAGGTTGTGGCAGATCTTCACCAGGCGCGCCGCCTCACCTTCGCCCACATACGAGACGCTGCGACCCAGCATCTGAAGATAGGGGAGAGCACGCTCGTACGCCTCGTACGGGCCGGACACGGCGACACTCAGCATCCCTGCGCGCGCGGCTTTGGGGTTGCCCGAAACGGGGGCAGCGAGCAGGCTGACGCCTCGCAGTGCGGCGCGCTCCCGGATCTCGCTCGACACGGTCATCGAGACGGTGGAGGCGTCGACCACCAGGGCGGGTGCGCGCGACGAATCCGCAAGCAGCCCCCTGGGCCCCGCCATCACCTCCTCGAAGTCCTTCGAGCCGGCGACCATCGTGATCACGATGTCCCGGTCGGCGAGGTCGACCGGATGCTCCACGACACGAGCTCCCAGCTCGACGAGCGGGAGGGCCTTCGCGCTGGTGCGGTTGTAGACGGTGAGATCGCAGCCGCGCTCGAGCAGCCGCGTCGCCAGAACCTCACCCATCCGACCGACCCCGATCCAACCAAGGGTCAGGGCGGTGGGAAGCGCGGTGGTCATGTCCTCACCCCTCAATTGCTGATCGCTGTTCTGGGTGCGCAAACGTTTGTCTAGCATAGCGGCAAATTTTTTGCCGTGTCAACGCGCCTATTCGGTGCTGAGGTTCGGCCGCGCCGTCCGCACCGCCTGTCCCGCGCCGGCGACCGTCGACTCGCGAACGATGAGATCCGGGGTGAACCGCACACGCCGCCGGGTCGGTTGCTCGCTCTCGATCTGGTCCAGGAGCAGGCGGGCCGCAGCCGAGCCGAAGTCGTGGATCGGCACGTGCATGGTGGTGAGTCCCGGATTCATGCGGCTCGCCAGCGGAATGTCGTTATAGCCGACGATGGCGAGATCCTCGGGGATCCGCAACCCCATCTGGCGCGCGACCTCGGCGGCGCCGAGCGCCACCATGTCGGTCACCGCGAACACGGCCGTCGGAGGGTTCGGGAGTGCGAGCAGGCGCCGCGCGGCGGCCGCTCCGCTTTCTTCCGTGTAGCCGGCCTCGACGATGAGACCTTGATCTGCTTGCAGATCGGCGACGGCATGGGCGGCAAGGTAGCCGCGCCGGCGCAGCAGCCCAGTGCTGACCGTGGAGTTTCCCGCGAGGTGGCCGATGCGCGTATGTCCGAGATCGATGAGATGGGCGGTGGCGAGCTGACCACCGAGCAAGTCGTCGGAACCGACGAACGGATCCTCGCCGTCGTCGCTGAATCGATTCACGAGGACGTACGGCCGCCCCTGCTTGCGCAACTCGCGAACGCTCGGATCCTTCAGGAAGCTGCTGGCGAGGATGACCCCGTCCACCCTGCGTGCCTGGAGTGTCTGTAAGTGGGAGCGCTGCCGCTCCGGCATGCCATCCGTGTTGCACAGGAGCACGTTGAAGCCGTTTGGCGCCGCCGCGTCCTCGACTCCGCGGAACAGGGCCGCGAAGAACGGGTTGGTCACGTCGGGGATGACCACCGCGAGCACGTTGGTCTGGCGCATCTTCAGGCCGCGTGCGATCCCGTTCGGCTGATAGCCCGTCTCCCGCAGGAGCGCCTCGATCCGCGCCCGGGTGGCGGCTGCGATCCTCAAACCGGGATCATTGTTCGCCACCCGCGAGATCGTCGAGGCATGGACATTGGCGCGAGCAGCCAACTCCTTGAGCGTCACCGGCATTTGCTAGTCCTTGACATCCGTTTCGGCTGGGTTCTAGGCTAGCGCAATCGTTTGTTCATCGGCAGACAGCTCGCCACCGTGCGAGCGGGGGACGAGCATGCGGAAGCCAGTCTTCTTGGCCGTTACCGGGATCGTCTCATTGGGCTCGCTGACTCTCGCAGCCTGCGGCAGCGGCACCACGGGCAGCAGTGGCTCTCCCCAGGCAGGCAGTCCGATGACCATCGGTGTCTCCGTATCGCTCACCGGCGATTTCTCAGGAGATGGCAAGGCGCTCGTTCAGGGCTACGACCTCTGGGCCCAGGACGAGAACGCCAAGGGTGGCCTGCTCGGACACCACGTAACCATGAAGTACGTCGATGACGCGAGCAGCACCACGCAGGTGGTCACCAACTATCAGAACCTCATCAACCAGGACAGGGTCGCGCTCGTCTTCGGGCCGTTCAGCAGCCTGCTCACGATTCCGGCATCGACCGTGACCAACCGTTTCGGGTACGCGTTCCCGGAGCCGGCCGGCGGTGGGCCGAGCGTGTTCACCCGAGGGATCCATTCGCTGTTCTTCGTGCAACCAGCTCCCGTCGAGGACAATCTCGTGAGCTTCACGCAGTGGGTGCTCGCGCTTCCCGCGAGCGAGCGGCCGGCAACCGCCGCGTACTCGACCGAGGACGATCCCTTCACGCAGCCTCAGGTTGACAAGGCCAAGTCCCTGCTCGAGGCCGGCGGCGTCCGGACCGTCTCGTACAAGGTGTATCCCGCCGAGACGACCGACTTCACCCCGCTGGCACAGCAGGTGATCGCGGCGAATGCCGACGTGGTCATCCTCGGGACGCAGGAGCCGGACGCGGTGGCGTTCATCAAAGCCTTCCAGCAGCAGCACTACAACCCCAAGGCGCTGGTGGCGACCGCAGGTCCGGATCAGGGAGCCGATTTCGCCACCAAGGTCGGCACCGCCAATACTGAAGGGGTCATGGTTCCGGCCGGCTGGTGGTCGAGCGCCAAGACTCCCAACAACGCCACGTTCGTCAGCGAGTTCATCGCCAAGTACGGTGGTACCCCCGGGGACATCCCGAGCGACGCTGCCGAGGCCTACAGCGTCGGCGAAGTCGTCGATCAGGCTGCGCAGAAGGCGCACAGCATCGCCAACGCCGCGCTCATCACCGCGCTGCACTCCGGCACGTACCAGACAGTCCAGGGCCCGATGGCATTCGATTCCCTGGGCCGGCCGAACGGCGCAAGCTTCCTCGTCCAGTGGCAGAACGGTCTCACCGTGCCGGTCTACCCGCCATCGGCCGCCGTGGCTCAGCCGGAGTACCCCAAGCCCGCCTTCTCCGGGTGACCGGGAGGGCTCGGTGACCCTCATCCTGGAGGCCGTCGTCTTCGGCATCCTCACGGGCGGCGTCTACGCGCTGATGGCCTCGGGGTTGACACTGATCTTCGGCGTCATGCGGATCATCAATGTCGGCCACGGGGCCCTCGTGATCCTCGGGGCCTATCTGAGCTTCGAGCTGCTCCGTACGGCGAACATCGATCCGTTCCTGAGCCTGATCATCACGATGCCCGCGATGTTCGCCCTCGGCGTCGTCCTCGAACTGGTCTTCATCCGGCCCCTGAAGCAGGATCGCGAAGCGCTGTCAGTGCTGGTGACCTACGCGATCGCGCTCGGGATTGAGGGGCTCCTTGGGTTTCTCTTCACGGACAACTTCGTGCAGCTCAACGCGTGGTACGAGACGTCGTCGTTCGCGATGTTCGGTTTCCACATCGCCTACGTGTACGTCTTCGGATTCGGTCTCTGCCTCGCCATCCTCGGGGCCATCTTCCTCCTGCTGTATCGCACGGACTTCGGGTCCGCGGTCCGGGCGACGATGCTCAACCGGACCGCCGCTCAGCTCGTCGGTGTCAACGTCGAGCGTGTCTCGGCGATCGCCTTCGGGATCGGTGTTTCCACCGCCGCCGCCGGAGGTGTCATCTTCGGCATGACCAACGCCTTCAACCCGGGCAGCCACTACGACCTGATCTCGCGGTTGCTCACCATCATCGTGCTCGGCGGACTTGGCAGCCTCCGTGGTGCCATCGTTGCCGCGGTGGCGATGCTGATCATCGAGGACGTCACCGCCGTGGTCATCTCCCCGCTGTGGGCGAGCTTCGCGTTCTTCCTGCTCCTCGTCGCGGTACTGGTGGTGCGCCCCCAGGGGCTCTACGGGATCCGCGTGCGAGAGCGGATATGAGATCTCCGAACCGCGTGCGCGCCGTCAAGTGGGCGGCATTGTTGGCGCTTGCGGCTGCCGCGCTCCTCCTGCCTGTCGTCGAGACGGACCCGGCGACGGTCAACATCGCCGTCTTCACCGTCATGTATGTCGGCCTCGCGACGGCGTGGAACATCATGGGGGGGTACACGGGGTACGTGTCCCTCGGACACGCGGCCTTCTTTGGTTTCGGCGCGTATGCGTTCGGCCTGGTACTCGCGCACCTCGGCATCCAGGCCGGCTACGAGCCGTTTCTCTTTGTGCCGATAGCGGGCGTGCTCACCGTGGTGCTCGCCGTCGTGATCGGATGGATCGCGTTGCGCACACGCGCGGCGACGTTCGTGATCGTGACGATCGCGATGATGTTCATGATCCAGCTGCTCGCGGAGAACCTCGTCGGATTGACGGGTGGGGGAGCCGGCCTCAGCTTCCCGGTGCCGCCGTGGACCGGCGACTTCTTCGACATCCCGTTCTATTACGCGATGCTGGTGATGGCGATTGTCTCGCTCGGCCTCTCGTGGTGGATCCGGCGTTCAAAGTTCGGCCTTGGCCTGCTCGCGATCCGCGACGACGAGGACAAAGCACTCGCGGTTGGCGTGCCGGCGCATGCGTACAAGCTCACCGCATTCGTCATCAGCGCCGGTCTCGTCGGGATGATCGGCGCGATCTATGGCTACTACGTCACGTACATCTACCCGCAGTTCGCCATTGACCCGCTGGTGGGGCTCTCCCTTGTGCTGATGGTGTTTTTGGGAGGCCTCGGGACGCTCTGGGGTCCGGTGCTCGGTGCCGTCATCCTGGAACCGGCACAACTCTGGCTCGCGTACACCTTCGGTGCGAGCCTGCTGTACCTCGTGTTCTATGCGGCGGTGTTCCTGGTCGTCATCCTGCTCCTTCCGCGCGGGATCGTCCCCTCGGTGGCAGATCTCGTCAACCGGCTGACGGCTCGACGTGCGATCGGTCCGTCCGGCACTGCGTCGAGCTCGACTGACACGCCGACGCTTTCCGGAGTCCATTCGCCGTGAGCCTGCTCGAGGTCGACAACCTCTCGAAGCACTTCGGGGGGGTCACTGCCGTGGACGGCTGCTCACTCGCGTTGCAGCCCGGCAGCATCACCGGGTTGATCGGGCCGAATGGATCCGGGAAGACCACGGTGTTCAACCTGATCACGGGATTCATCCGGCAGGACGGCGGCGATGTGCGCTTCAACGGCGACTCGATCGCCGGGCTCGACCCGAACCGGATCTACGGCCTCGGCATCGGCAGAACCTTTCAGCTCGCGCGCATCTTTCCGCGCTTGACCGCGCTTGAGAACATGCTCGTGCCGGTCCGGCGCTCCGGGTTGCGCGCGCTTTTCTCACGCGCGCAACGCCACGACGAGCAGACGCGTGCCATGGACATGCTCGCGGCGATGGACATCAGCCACGTCGCCGGCCTGCTCGGTGGCTCGCTCTCATACGGTCAGCGCAAGCTGCTCGAGCTTGCGGCGGTCATGATGGCACGGCCGCAGCTCGTGCTCCTCGATGAGCCGGCAGGCGGCGTCAACCCAGCGCTCGTCGAGCGTATCGGCGAGCACATATCCGAGCTCAACCGCCAGGGAGTCACGTTCTTGCTTGTCGAGCACAACATGCCCTTTGTGATGGGGTTGTGCCAGGACATCGTCGTCCTCGACCGGGGTGCCGTCCTCGCGCAGGGAACTCCGGCTGCGATCCGCGGCAACGTCGCCGTGCTCGACGCGTACCTGGGGTCGTGACGTGACCGCGCTGCTGGAGCTCGACGGGGTCACTGCTGGATACGGCGGCGGCGATGTGCTCCACGACCTCACGCTCGTGGTCGAAGAGGGTGGCATCACCTGCGTCGTCGGCCCTAACGGGGCGGGCAAGTCGACGATCCTGCGCCTGGTGAGCGGGTTGATCAGGCCGCGCCTCGGCAGCCTGCGTTTTCGCGGTGAGTTGATCGCCGGCCTGAACCCTCGCCAGATCCTCCAGCGCGGCATCGTGCAGGTGCCGCAGGAGCGGAGCCTCTTTCCCACGATGACCGTCTGGGAGAACGTGCGGATGGGTGCCTACACGCTGTCGAATCGCGCTCTGACGGAACAGCGGATGCGCAGTGTCTGCGAGGCATTTCCAATAGTCGCGGACCGCCGCAACGAGCGCGTCGCCGCACTGTCAGGCGGCCAGCAGAAGATCGTCGAGTTCGCTCGCGCCCTCATGCTCGATCCCAAGCTGCTCATCCTCGATGAACCCTCGATGGGCCTCGATCCGAAGACGCACACGGTGGTGTTCGACATGATCCGTGAGATGAACAAAGCAGGCCGCACCATCCTCCTCGTGGAGCAGAACGCGCGCTCGGGGCTCGGCCTCGCCAGCCACGGCGTCGTGCTTGAGAGCGGGCGGGTCCGTCTCGAGGGATCGGGAGCGGGCGTGCTCGGCAACGGCGAGATCGGCCGGCTGTTTCTCGGAGCGCCGGCGTGACGGAGCCGCCGGCGAACCGTGTGCAGATTGCGGCGCATCACTGGCAGCCGCGTTTCGTCGCCAATGGGATCGATGTGAACGATTTCGCACATGTCCTTGCGCAAACGGTCGAGTGGTCGGACTGGGCTCCCAACTGGCACGCGATGGGTAGCGTGCACGAGGCGATCGGCCTCGAGGCGGAGGAGCGCGGGCGCATGCTGTCGGCTGCCGCGGCATATCAACGAGCAGCCTGGTGCTACCACCTCGGCAAGTTCCTCTGGTTCGAGGACCCGCAGCTGTACGCCACTTTGCGAGACAGTGCCGTCGCCATCTACCGCCGCGCGCTCGAGCACCTCGATCCACCCGCGGAACGTCTCGAGATTCCCTTCGAAGGGCACAGCATCCCCGGCCATCTTCGGCGTCCGAGACTATCGGTGACTCCGCCACTCGTGCTCATCGTTCCCGGCCTAGATTCGTCGAAAGAGGAGATGTTCTGCATCGAGGATGAGTTTCTTCGCCGCGGTATGGCGACGCTGAGCATCGATGGTCCCGGTCAATCAGAGAACTCCGTCGACTTCGCCATCCGGCCAAACTGGGAGACGGTGATCACACCGGTGCTCGATCACCTGGCCGCAACCGGACGCGAAAGCACGTTCGGACTGATCGGCCTCATGGGCATCAGCATGGGCGCCATCTACGGGCCGCGTGCGGCCGCCCATGAGCCGCGTCTGAAGGCGGTTGTCGGGCTGGCCGGCCCGTACAACCTCGGCGAGTGCTGGGACGCGCTCAATCCTCTGACCCGCGGGGGCTACGTCTTCTACACCAAGTCCGCCGATGAGGCGGAGGCGCGCGAGAAGGCATTCGGCCTCAACCTCCACGGAGTCCTGGAGAACGTCACGCAACCGTTCCTCGTGATCCATGGTGCGCGCGACCGGCTGTTCCCGCCTGAGCAGGCGGAACGGATTGCGCGTGAGGCGCCCAACGCCACGTTGCTGATGTATCCGGATGGCAATCACGTGTGCAACAACATCGCGTACAAGTACCGGCCCGCGATGGCGGATTGGATGCGCGAGCAGCTGAGATAACCAAGCGCACCGGCGACATCGGGTGCAGCGCGACGGCGCCCGTGGCTCGACCGGCGCTCACAGGAGACGTTGTCATGAGCCTCGACACCCAGGCTGGGATTCCGCCCAGCCCCGGTCGCATGAATGTCGATTTTGAGGAGCGCGTCGACTTCACTCGTTTGCGCGCCCATCGGCTGGCGCGGGCTCGCGAAGCGCTCGATGCCTCAGAGCTGGGGGCGGTGCTGCTCTTCGACGTGAACAACATCCGCTACGTCTCGGCAACGATGATCGGTGAGTGGGCCCGCGACAAGGTGGCGCGGTACGTGTTGCTCACCCGCGGAGGCGAGCCGATCGTCTGGGACTTCGGGTCGGCAGCGCGTCACCACCAACTGCACGCTCCGTGGATCCGGCCGGAGAACAGCCGGGCAGGCATGCTCGGCCTGCGCGGTGCGGTCGCACCCGATGCCGGCTTGATCACCAGCGCCGTCGCCGAGATCCAGTCGGAGCTCGACGCCGCGGGTGTTGCCGGAATGCCCCTCGGCGTCGACATCGCCGAGACGCCGATGCTGCTCGAGTTGCTCAGGGTCGGCATTGAGGTCCGCGATGCGCAGCAGGTCATGCTCGACGCCCGCCTCATCAAGTCGGCCGACGAGATCGCGCTCCTTTCGACAGCTGCTGCGATGGTCGACGGCGTCTATCAGGACATTGCAGAAGCGTTGAAGCCTGGAATCCGAGAGAACGAGATTGTTGCTCTCGCCAACAAGCGGCTGTACGAGATGGGCTCCGATGACGTCGAGGCGATCAACGCCGTCTCGGGCGAACGGTGCAACCCCCATCCTCACAACTTCTCGGATCGGCTCATTCGTCCCGGAGACCAGGCGTACTTCGACATCATTCAGTCGTTCAATGGCTATCGCACGTGCTACTACCGCACGTTTGCGGTGGGCCGATCGACTCCCGCGCAACGCGACGCATATGCACAAGCTCGGGAATGGATCGACGTCGCCATCGATCTTGTGAAACCCGGAACCACCACGGATGAGATTGCGAGGCTGTGGCCTGAGGCCAAGGACTTCGGGTTTCCAAGCGAGATGGCCGCGTTCGGGTTGCAATTCGGGCATGGCCTCGGGCTGGGGTTGCACGAACGACCGATCATCTCCCGCCTCAACTCGATCGAACATCCCATCGAACTTCGTGAGGGGATGGTCTTCGCACTCGAGACGTACTGCCCTGCAACCGACGGTCAGTCGGCCGCGCGCATCGAGGAAGAGGTCGTGGTCACCGAGCACGGATGCTCGGTGCTAACACTGTTTCCGGCCGACGAATTGTTCGTCACCAACAAGTACTAATGGTCGTGCAGCTGCGAGCGAGAGGAGAGCGCCATGACATCAATGACTGATGAACCTGCCGCGCCGGCGGGGCCGCCGGGAATCGACCCTGCGACGCTCTATCGCCCCGAAGGCAGCGTCGATGTTCCGATCCAGGTCGCGCTCTACCGTCAGATGGTCCGGATGCGCAAGTTCGAGACGCGTGCCTACGACCTCTTCATGGAGAACCTGGTCAAGGGAACCAGCCACCTGTCACTCGGCCAGGAGGCCATCGCCGCGGCTTTCGGCGAGGCGATGGAGGAGGGGGATTACACGTTCGCCACGTATCGGGGTCACGCGCACACGCTCGCCCGCGGCTCGTCGATGACCGGCGTGATGGGCGAGTTGCTCGGGCGGTCCTGCGGTGTCCTGTCCGGCAAGGGGGGATCGATGCATCTCACCGATGTGCCTCGCGGCGTCATGGGGTCGTACGCGATCGTCGGCGCACACCTCACCATCGCGCTCGGCGCGGCGTGGTCGGCGCAGTACAAGGGCGAGCGACGCGTTGCCGTCGCCTTTTTTGGCGACGGCACCACCAATATCGGTGCGTTTCACGAGTTGCTCAACCTCGCCGCCGTGTGGAAGCTCCCCGTGGTATTCGTCTGCGAGAACAACATGTACATGGAGTACACGCCGATCCGCGCCGTGACCGCGGTCGCCAATCCAGCGGCGGATCGTGCGTGTGCCTATGGATTGGAGAGCATTCTCGTGGACGGCAACGATGCGGATGCGATGTACCTCACGGCACGCGAGAGCCTCGACCGCGCGCGCAGCGGCGGCGGCCCGTCGCTCATCGAGGCACGCACATATCGCAGTTCTGGCCATTCTCGAGCGGATCCCGGCAAGTACCGCCCCGATGCGGAGGTCGCTGCATGGAAGTCGTATGACCCGATCGTGCTGTATCGCTCGCGGCTCTTGGCACGCGGTGTCAGCGAAGCGGACCTCGACGCGCTTGAAGAGCTCGCGGATGGCGATGTGGAGACGGCGACTGTCAACGCGAAGGCGTCGCCGGCACCCGGAGCGGACGTGCTGATGCGTGACGTCTGGGCCGATGGAGGATCATCATGGCGCAACTGACGTATCGCGACGCGGTCGCCCGGGCGATCACGCAGGAGATGGAGCACGATCCCAACGTTGTTTTCCTCGGCGAGGATGTGGGCGGCGCCGGCGGCGTGTTCAAGGCCACCGTCGGGTTGCTCGAGCGCTTCGGTCCGGAGCGCGTGCGTGACACGCCGATATCGGAGCAGGCGATTCTCGGCGCGGCGATGGGAGCCGCGATGACCGGGCTCCGGCCCATTGCTGAGATCATGTTTGCCGACTTCTTCGCTGTGTGCTGGGACCTGGTCGCGAATCAGATCGCCAAGAGCTCGTATATGACGGGTGGGCAGGTGAGCTTTCCGCTGGTGATCAGATCCGGCAACGGTGGGGGTCTCCGCTTCGGCGCGCAGCACTCGCAATCGGTTGAGAACTGGGCTATGGCGGTGCCAGGGCTCAAAGTCGTCGCGCCATCGAATCCCACCGACGTCATCGGGCTCTTTGCCGCCGCCGTGCGCGATCCCGACCCGGTGATGTTCTTCGAGCACAAAGGCTTGTACTCCAGCAAGGCGGAGGTGCGCGACGGAGAGATCGTGGACACACTGGGCTCGGCAAAGGTGTTGCGAACCGGTGGGGACGCCACGATCGTCGCGCTCGCCGCGATGGTGCCGCGCGCCGTTGCTGCCGCGAACGCCCTCGCGGAACGCGGCATCGAGGCAGGGGTGATCGACGTCCGCAGCCTCGTGCCGCTCGACACGCAGACGATCCTGCGCGAGGTGTCTGCGACGGGCCGCATGTTCACGGTCGAGGAGAATCCACGCCTGTGCGGGTGGGGCGCGGAGCTCGTGTCGATCGTTGCCGAGGAATGCTTCAACTACCTCGACGGGCCGCCGCTGCGCATCACCACGCCGCACATTCCACTGCCGTCCGCGGATGCGCTCGAGGACATGGCGATTCCGTCCGTCGAGCGCATCGTCACCACCATCGAACGGGCGATGCAGTCATGACCCCGCTCTAGGCAGACCCACCCGTGAGCGCTCGTCGCGCCAGGTCGGCGATGTCGGCGCCGGTGTTCGCGTGGCCGGCGATCCCCCAGCCCCCATCAGGCGATTCAACGATCAGCACCCAGGTGCGCGCGGCGAGCTCCGGGTCACCGGCGGCCGCGACGACGATGTCAGTCAGCTCCTTGACGACACCCAGCTGCTTGTCCCTGTTGAGCACGCCGGCAGGGGTCAGCACCTGCACCCGGATGTGGCGACCGCTACTCGACACATCCGAGATGGCATCGCCTGCAAGCTCGTGGATGAAGGCTGCGGTGTTGTCCTTGAAGAGGGGAATCTCCGGGACACCCTCCCAGCGCATGACCGCCGCGGCAAGATCACGAGCAAGCGTCTTGCGGTCGTTGAACGTTCCCGACGCGGCGTACACATCGATCATTGGCATGGTTGCAGTCTCCTGGTGTTCAGCTCACGCCTGGCGTGACGCGCTGCTGACGGGTTGCTCGGTCCCAGCGCCGGTCGCTTGGGCTGCGGCCTCGATCAGCTGCACCACTTCGTTCGGGTGCGACACCATCACGACGTGACTCGAGGGGACTTCGATGGTGGTCGCGCCCATGCGCCTGGCAAACATGCGCTCGGCATCGGGTGGAATCGCCTCGTCATGTGTGGCGACGAGATACCATGAGGGCAGCGACTTCCACGCAGGCTCGCCCATGACGTCCTCGAACGTGGTGAGAGAGATCGGCTGCTGAACGGCATACATGACGTTGGCCTTAACGGCGTCCACGTCCCCGGCGAAGTGCGCCACGAAGTCCTCTCTCGGCAACCAGCCAAAGCCTTGCTCGTCCACGACGAGGTGCGCCAGCGCCGGCGTCGGCGGCCCAGCCCCGAGGAGCGCGCCGAGCGACTCTCCGTGGTCGAGCCCGAACGCGGCGATATACACGAGCGCAGCAACGTTCGGATGTTCCGGCCCGAGCGCCGTCATGATGTGACCACCATACGAGTGACCGGCAACCACAGTTGGGCCACTCTGGCGCACCAGCACCTGGCGGAGCCGCGCGACATCATTGGCGATCGAGCTCTCCGGGAACTGCGGGGCGGTGACGGAGTAACCCTTTGACTGGAGCGATTCGATCACTGCGCTCCAACTCGATCCGTCGGCCCACGCGCCATGGACCAATACCACGTTCGGTTTGTCGCTCATGTCGTCTCCTCGTCTCGGCGTTGGCTGACCACGATCCTGGGGTCGAGAAGCGTCGATTCGCTTGAGTAGGACGACTGAATCTTCAGTCGGGGGCGCTCGCGAGGCTTTCGCGCAGTTGACCGCGCCCGGTGATGTCGAGCTTGGGATAGATGCGATACAGGTGGGATCCGATCGTGCGATGCGACAGAAAGAGTTGCTCGCCGATCTCTCGATTCGAGAGGCCCGAAGCTGCGAGTTCGGGCGATCTGAAATTCCTGGGGCGAAAGCCGGTCGCGGGCATCCGGCGTCCGCGTTCCGACCGTTTCGCCGGTGGCGCGGAGCTCCTGTCGCGCTCGGTTTCCCCAGGAGGTCGCCCCGAGCACATCCAACAGCTCGATACTGCGCCGCAATGGCTCCCGCGAGTTGGCGCTGCGTCGCTGACGGCGCAGCCAGCTTCCAAACGAAAACAGCGTCCGAGCGAGCAGGAATGGATACTGCGACAGATCGTTCGCGAGGGCTGCGGCGAAGAGTGATGCGGCGTCGTCGTCAGTGGCAACGAGCGGTCGCGCGCATGCCAGCCCGAGGCAGAGTAGCGGCGCCTTGCTTCGTAAGGCCACTTGTTCGAGGTCGGTCATCACCTGAAGGAGGCTGTCGGCGTGCCCGCTTCCTGCCGCGGCTTCGGCGAGGTCGACGATCGCGCTCCATCGCATGTAGCGGTGGAAGGCGTCGTCGTTCTCGTCGAAGACCGGTAAGAGATGGCGGAACGCGTCGTCCTTGCGCCCCTGACCCAGCGCCGCTGCGCCACGAGCGAGATGCGCTGTCGTCAATAACGGCGTGCTCTTGATGGACAGCACTCGGCGTTCGGACGCGGCGAGTAGTGACTCGAGGTCCGGCGCGTTTCCGAGCAATGCCCTCGCATACGCAGCCATCAACGCGCCAGCTACACCGTATTGCGGCTGGCCCGTGTCGCGCGCCAATGACGCGGCTTCCTCGCCGGCGGTCACCGCTGCGGTCCAGTCGCCAGTCTGCGTGGCTGTCCATGCGAAGTGCACGAGCGCCTGTGTCAGCGGTCCAAGTCGCACCTGTTCGCGAAGGCCGTCCACCGCGCTTGCGAGCAAACGGCCGCCCAGCGCGAAATCGCCCGACTTCTCGGCAGCGATCCCGACCAGCATCTCGTCCACGGTGTCGCGGAGCTGAGCGCGCCGAAGACGTGAGGCGTGACCGAGGACCGCGTGGCCCTCCGCTTCCGGGTCGGCCATGGCGATCACCGCGAGGAGGCGTGGATCGTCGGCTTTCACGCCGAGCTGCTTTGCCGCATCCACGAGGTACCGCCGGGTGCGGAGCTGAGGATCCGTCCACCAACAGCGATGCGCGATCGGCAGCAACGATCGCAGCGCCATGTCGGTGTCGCCGCTCTCCGCAATGTCATGCGCGAGCGTCACGAACGTCTTCGTCGCGCCCGTCTCGAACCACACATCGCCGCTGATCACCTCGTTCAGCCACGCGAGACGGGCGGCTGTACTCCGCTCGAGGTCGGGCCGGCTGACCTGCTCGAGCAACCGGCGGGCATCGTCAGCAAGCCCCAGATCGTAGGCAGCCTCGGCAGCGGCCAGCAGCCGCTCGCTCTTCTTTCGAGGTTCGACGCTCAATGCGGCGGCGCGCTCGAGTGCGGCGCCCGCGACTGCAACTGCGCCACGGCGGACCGATGCGCGCGCCTGATCCTCCAGTTCCGTCGCGACGTCCTCGTCGCTGCCCGCTGCCGCCATCGCGCGGTGCCAGAGCCTGCGCTCAGGATCGTGCACAACCGCGGCAAGTGCACCGTACATGGCGAGCACCTGGAGCGCCGGCGCCACTTGTCTCACCGCCGAGCGGACCAACGGGTGTCGAAACCGCGCGGCACCGTCGCGCACGTCGATCAAGCCTGCCTCGGCCGCTGGGGCGAGCGCCTCACTCGACATGGGCGATCCTTGAACCATCGTCACCGATTGACGGATCTCATCGAGCGATGCACGACTGTCGAGCGCTGCCGCGAGCAGTGCCAAACGGCATTCCTCCGCGAGGTCGCGAAGGCTTGTGGCGAATGCCTGCTCGAGTCGCGCGTTGAGCGTGGTCGGGAGGGGGACAAGACGATGAGGCGAAGCCGCCGAGAAGGCAGCGGTGCGCGGCAGCTCGACCAGGGCAAGCGGATTGCCGGCAGCTTCGGCGAGCACGCGAGCGCGAGATACCGCGTGCAGATCCGGCGCGGTGCGGTCGAGGAGTGCGCCTGCGTTGCCGGTGCTCAGGCGGCCCAGTTCGATGGTCGGCAGTCGCGCGTTTGCGAATGGCGAGGCGGATCCAGTTCGCACGGTCGCGATCAGAGCTATCGGGGCGCGGTCCAGTCGCCGGGCGATGAACGCGAGCGCTCCAAGGCTCGGACGATCGAGCCACTGTGCATCGTCAACGATCAGGACCACCGGATTCGCATCGGCGGTATCAGTGATGAGCCGGAACGCTGCCATCGCAACTCGGAACGGATCGGGGTCAACGTCAGAGGCTCCTCCGAACGCGGCCTCGAGCGCCGTGCGTTGTGCGTCGGGCTGGAGCTCGATTGAACGATCGATGGGCGAGAGGAGTTGCTGCAACCCCGCAAACCCAAACTCCGCCTCGGACTCCGCCCCTGCCGTCGCAAGCACCGTGTATCCCACCGTCTGCGCCCGCTGGCGGACGTGGGCGAGCATTGCCGACTTCCCGATGCCTGCTTCTCCGCTGATGACGAGCGCGCCGCCTCCCTCGTGAAGGTCGTTCACGAGAGCGTTCAGCCGCTCCACCTCCGCGTGGCGTCCGATCAGCTCCTGAAGCGCGTCGATCATGTCCTGAGGATAGAGATCGTGCTCCGCCAGTGGACGCCGACCGTGCTCTGATGATCGCCGATCAGTGCCGCAGCACAGGACCGCGCTGCACCGACCACCTCAGGCCGAGCTTGGATCGTCCATAAACGCGGCGGCGTTGTCGGCGACCGACTGCCGAAAGGTTCGCGGCGACGATCCGAGGATGTCGAACACTGTCGAGGTGACAGAGGCCGGTATTCCAATCGTCGCGCCCCATGCGTCAAGCAGCATGTCAACGATCGGACGGGGCCAGGTTGACTTCCGTCTCGCCGCGAAACTCGTCCGGCGTCAACTCCTCAAAGGTCATCCGGCGCCCCAGGACGTCACCGATGATCCGCACCTGCTCGGCCTGGCTCAGCAACTCGGGGCCTGTCAGGACGTAGTCGCACCCCGCATATCCGTCCTGATACAAGGTGCGCGCCGCGACGGCAGCCACGTCGCGCTCGTCGACTGGTGCCGTCTCGGCCGCGGCATACGGCCAGCGGACGATGTTGCCGACGCGAATCGCCGGCGCCCACCAGGACAACGCGTTCGACGCGAACATCCCCGGCCTGATGATCATCGACTCGAGCCCGGCGATCGCGATAGTCCGCTCGATGTCGGCGTGGAGCACCGCCAGTGGATTTGGTTGCTGGAAGAACGGGTGCGGAGTCTGGTGTGGTGATGAGAGGAAAACGACACGGCGCGTGTGTGCCGCAACACGCCGGACCACTTCCGCAACCGTTGCCGGCGGAGCGGTCCAGACCAGGAAGACGGCGCTCACGCCGTCGAGCGCTGCGTCGAGCGATTCGGGCAGCGTGAGGTCAGCTGTGACGACCTCCACGCAGTCGGGCGGCGTCGCCGCGGTCTCCGATCGATGCATGAGTGCGCGCACCGGTACGCCGGCGTCGACAAGGAGGTCGACGACGAGGCTGCCAACTCGGCCGGTCGCCCCGGTGACGAGCACCGGAAGCGCGTGCGTTTGTGTCATGGCCGGGAAAGGTACTCTGCCCGGATGGATGCGGACGCAATCGCGTTTCCCACCCTCAGCGCGGACGACGTCGCCGCGCTGGACGCAGTCGGGACCAGGCGGACGATTGCCGCAGGCGACTACCTCTTTCGCGACGGCGATACGACCTACGACTTTTATGTGTTGCTCTCGGGACGGGTCGATATCGTGGTCGGTGCTGGAGATCACGAGCAGATCGTCGCTCAGCACGGCCCGGGCCGGTTTCTCGGGGAATTGAACCTGTTGACCGGCCAGCGGGTGTTCGTCTCGGCTCGCGTCACCGAGCCGGGTGAGGTCATCGTCGTGCCCGCGGCGGCGCTCCGGCACATCCTCGCCACCAGCCCCGGCCTCGGCGATCTCATCCTCAACGCGCTCATCGCCCGTCGCTCCCAGTTGATGACCGGGGCCGCGGCGGCGATCCGCCTTGTGGGGTCACGATTCTCACCCAACTCGCTACGCCTTCGGGAATTCCTGTCGCGGAATCGCATTCCCACGCAGTGGCTCGATCCCGAAGCCGATGACGAGGCCGCCGCCCTGCTTCGCGGCGCCAACCTGGTGCCAGCCGATCTTCCGGCGGTGTTCGTGTCGGGAACGGTGCTGCGCCGACCGACGCCTGGGGAACTGGCGACGTATCTGGGTCTGACCCTCGACAGCATCCCTGAACGCCAGTTCGATCTCGTGGTGGTTGGAGGCGGTCCCGCCGGCCTCGCCGCGGCGGTCTATGGAGCATCGGAAGGTCTCCAGACGCTGCTGATCGAGCGCACTGCGGTGGGCGGCCAGGCCGGGTCGAGCTCGCGCATTGAGAACTACCTCGGCTTTCCGACGGGCATCGCGGGAGGCGACCTCACGATCCGAGCACTGGTGCAGGCGGAGAAGTTCGGTGCACACGTGACCAGCCCGTGCAGCGCGACCGAGCTCAGCGAACATGGAGGCCACCTCGTCGTCGGCCTGTCCGATGGAACTGAGGTTGCGGCGCGGGCCGCCATTGTTGCGAGCGGTGCCCGGTACCGGCGCCTGCAGATCCCTCGGCTCGAAGAGTTCGAGGGCCGCAGTGTCTATTACGCTGCCACCGAACTCGAGGCGCGGCTCTGCGGCACGTCGCCGGTCACGGTGGTGGGTGGAGGCAACTCCGCAGGACAGGCCGGGCTCTTTCTCGCTGGGCGTGGCAGCCGGGTGACATTCGCAGTCCGTCGTGCGCTCAACGAGACCATGTCGAGGTATCTCGTCGATCGGATCATCGAGAACCCGAGTATCGAAGTCCGCACGAACACACAGGTCACAGCGCTCAAAGGCGATCAGGCACTCTCAGCGGTGCAGCTGACTGGGCCCGATGGCGATGCGCTCGTCCCATGCCTCGCGCTCTTCTCGTTCATCGGCGCCGATCCAGCGTCTGACTGGTTGTGCGAGTGCGCACGGCTCGATGAGCACGGGTTCGTGTTGACGGATCGAGCGATGGACCCGGACCAACTCGGTGCTGAGTGGCAGGCGCTCGGGCGCCGACCACTGCCCTTCGAGACGAGCCGTCCGGGGCTGTTCGCCGTCGGCGATGTTCGATCAGGGTCCACCAAACGGGTGGCCGCCGCCGTCGGCGAGGGGTCGGCTGCAGTGCGTTCGGTGCACGAGTACCTCGCGTTCGCACACTGACCAGGGGTGCACGTGACCTCAGACGCGGCTCAATCCTGCCTGTGCGAGGGTTGTCATCGCGCTGATGATCGGACTGTCGGCGCTCAGCACCTGGGTGATGAGGATGGGCGTTGGCAAGCCGGCGGTTGGTCGGTCGCTACAGTGCGGCCGCTTCGAGGATCAGCGTTTCGGGCGTTCCAGCCAGACCTGGCGAATTCTTGGGGTTGGCCCACACCTGAGTTGTCAGGAAGCCCTGGAACGACCGCGCCTCATCGGCCGTGTCGAAATCGAGGTCGATCACGACATACTTGGGATCGTCGACGGGTCGCTGGATCCGCTCCGCTCGGACTTCGGCGTTGGAGCGAGCGTCGCCGAACCGTTGGAATGCGGACGTCCAGATGTCGAAGTCCGTGATCGGGTGCTGAATGTGCAACGTCACCATTGCGTTCTCCTCGTGCGTTGTCTCGTGGTTCGAGACTAGGCGCACGCGCGTCGGGCCGCCATCCCAGGTTTAAGGGATCTTCACCGGACCGATGCGGCGAGCTGGTGCGCGTATCCTCGATCGATGGCGGCAACCAACGCCCACTCGCGCGCTCTCGAGCGGATCGTCAGGCTGTGCGCGTCGATGAGCGCTGACGCCATCCAACTCCGGCTCGCCGTGCTTGCGGAGGTCCGCGCCGCAGTCGGTTTCGATGCGTACGCGTGGTTGCTGACCGATCCGGAGACCGAGGTGGGTTCAGCACCCCTTGCGGATGTTCCATGTCTCCCTGAGCTGCCGCGTCTGATCCGCCTCAAATACCTGACCTCCATCAACCGCTGGACACATATCGACACGCCGGTCGCGCTGCTGCGCGAGTTGACGGCCGGTGACATGGACCGCAGCCTCGTCTGGCGCGACATGCTCTCGCGCTTCGGAGTGATCGATGTGGCGACTCTTGTCTTCCGCTGCCGCTATGGCTGCTGGGGTTTCCTGGACCTCTGGAGGAGCGGTGCGACCGCGTTCACTCATGGCGACGCAGCATTCCTGGGCGCCGTCACGAAGCCGGTCACCGAAGCGCTGCGGCGCTGCCAGGCGAGCACGTTCAGCCTCGACACGCCGGCGATGGCGCGCGCCGGGCCTGTCGTTCTCATGCTGTCACGGGACCTGGACGTGCAGGCGCAGACGGCGGAAACCAACGACTACCTGCGCCTCCTGGTTCCCCCGGGCGCAGACGGCCGGCCGATTCCCGCCGGCGCCTATAACGTTGCTGCGCAACTCCTTTCGATTGACGCCGGCGTCGACGACCATCCGCCGATCGCTCGGGTGCACCTCTCGGCCGGGATGTGGCTCACCCTCCGCGCCGCGCATCTTGGTACCTCGTCGCGCGCCGGCGAGCAAGGGATCGCCGTCACCATCGAGGCCAGCACCCCCGCGGAACGGATGACGCTGTTCGGTCGGGCGTGCGGACTGAGCGCTCGCGAGCTCGAGCTCTTCGAGCATCTGATCGGAGGCTTGGACACGCGCGGCATCGCGCAGCAGATGTTCCTGTCCGAGAACACAGTGCAGGACCATCTCAAGTCGATCTTCGCGAAGACGGGAACGAGCAGTCGCCGGACCCTGTTGGCCCGCACCATCGGACTTAACGTGTCTACGCGACGCTGATGTCGATCGATGGCGGCGCTGTCAGGGTCTGCAGCACCACGCAGTAGCGGCGGGTTTTCTCCACCAACGCGTCCAGTTGCGACTGGCTCGCTGCTGGCGCCGTGATGTCGAAGCGAAGCCGGATCGACTCAAATCCGACGGGTGCATCGCGGACGACACCGAGCGTGCCACGAAGGTCGAGGTCGCCCTCGACGGTGACCTGAACGTCGTCAAGGGGAAGTTCCATGGATGCCGCGACCATCTGACAGGTGATCTGGGCGCAGGCGGCGAGTGCGCCGAGGAGCAGGTCGCCTGAGCAGGCGCCAGTCCCGGCACCGCCGACGCCCGCATGCGCCTCGGCATCATAGATGGCGCGCCCGAGATCAACCGAGCACGCCACCGGCGCATCACCCTGACCACCACGGGCGACAAGCGTGATCCGCGACGCCGACGGGTCCTCACGGTAACGAGCTTTCAATGGCTTCTGGGCTTCACGCAGGTTCATGTGGTTTCCTTGCTGGCACATCGCGAGCGACGCATAGACCGATTCTGGCCCATCGCCCTCTCCGGCTGAGAATGCCTGCAGGCGACAGGGCGACGCTCACGGGTCGAGAGCGTTGGCTCGCACGGTGCGCTGATACCAGGTGAAGCTTGACTTCGGAAGTCGCTCCCCGCTGGGATAGTCCACCCAGGTGAGTCCGAAACGCTTCGAATACCCATGCCCCCACTCGAAGTTGTCGAGGACGCTCCACACGAAATACCCGCGCACATCCACGGCCGCCGCCGCGGCCTCCAGCACGGCGCGCAGATGCCCGTCCAGGTACGCGATGCGTTCCGGATCGCGCACCGCGCCATCGGGTCCGATGTAATCGTCGAACGCAGCACCGTTCTCGGTCACATAGAGCGGCAGGGCTGTGTACTCGTCGCGGACGCGAACCAGAATCTCGGTGAGCGCGGCGGAGTCGATCTCCCATCCCATCTGCGTCCTGCTCACCGCTGGGCGGAACACCTGCAGGGCGTCGAGCTCGCCGATCCGGCCGCGGCTTTCCGCATCGGGAATGCTGTATCCGGCTGCGCGCGCCTCGGCGGCACGTGTGGGCGCGCACACCGTCACGGGCGAATAGAAGTTCACCCCGAGGAAGTCGATCGGTGTGGTGATCACGTCGAGATCCCCTTGCGCCACCACGCCGAAGCCCGGCATCGCGCCCGCGTAATGTTCGAGCATGTCGGCCGGATAGCGACCCTTGAACAGTGGATCGAGGAAGAGACGGTTGAGGTTGCCGTCGACGCGGCGGCTTGCCGCACGGTCGTCGTCGTGGTCGGTCGCCGGGCGAACCGGTTGCAGATTCAGCCCGACGCCGATGCTCACGTTCGGCATCGCAGCACGGAGCACCTGGACTCCCGCTCCATGCGCAAGCAGCAGGTGATGGTTTGCCGCGGCGGCTTTGCCCTGATCGCGGAGGCCCGGCGCGTGCTCCCCGGTCCCGTATCCGAGCCAGGACGAGCACCAGGGCTCGTTGAAGGTGATCCACATACGCACGGTGTCGCCGAGCGCATCGGCGACGATGCGAGCGTACTCAGCGAATCGACCGGCGGTGTCGCGTGAGACCCAGCCCCCCGCGTCTTCGAGTGGCTGGGGCAGATCCCAGTGGTACAGGGTCACCACGGGAACGATCGACCGTTGGAGCAGGCCGTCAACCAGGCGGCGGTAGAAGTCGAGCCCCTGTTGGTTGACCGCGCCGGTCCCTGACGGTTGCACGCGGGGCCACGCCACCGAGAACGCGTATGCTCGCGCGCCGAGTCTGCCGAGCAGGTCGAGGTCCTCGTCAACGCGTCGGTAGTGGTCGCACGCAACGTCGCCGGTATCACCGTTGCGCGTGGCGCCCGGGCTGTGACTGAAGGTGTCCCATATCGAAGGACCGCGACCGTCGACGTCGACCGAGCCTTCGATCTGGTACGCCGCGGTCTTCGTGCCCCAGAGGAAATCGTTGGGAAATCTGGACAATCCGGGCTCTGTTGACACGATCGTTCCACCCTCCACCTGTCTGCCGCCGAACGCCCGCTATTGTGCAGGAGCACCGAGCGTATGTCATCGTGCGCGTGACCTCGTTCAGCGAATCCGGAGGCGGCGCCGTTGAGTTCGCAAGCAGTGGACTTCCAGATGCGCAGGCGCACCGGGCATCCGGATTTCCTCGACCTTCCGTGGGAGCTTCCGCTGGAGTCATGGCGGCATGACCGCCTCGTCGACGTCCCTCGGGGGATCTCACGCCACGTGGTGCGGTTCGTGCGCTACGGGGACGCGATCTATGCGCTCAAGGAACTGCCGCACCGGCTCGCGGAGCGTGAGTACCGGCTGCTGGCGGAACTGGATCGGCTCTTCATCCCAGTGGTGGAGGTGGCCGCGCTGGTGACCGGACGCCGGGTCGACGCCCCGGACAGGACGGGCCGCGTCGAGCTGGAAGCGGTGCTGGTCACCCGACATCTCGACTTCTCCCTGCCATATCGGCGCGTGCTGGGAGCGACCGGCGCCGACCAGGTGCTCGGCGACCGTCTGCTCGACGGGCTCGTGAACCTGCTGGTGCGACTGCATGTCGCCGGCTTCTTCTGGGGCGACTGCTCGCTGTCCAACACGCTCTTCCGGCGCGACGCCGGTGCGCTCGGCGCCTACGTGGTCGACACCGAAACCGGCGAGCTCCATCCGCAGCTGAGCGACGGCCAGCGACTCCAGGACGTGATGGTCGCCGAGGAGAACATCTTCGGCGAGCTGCTCGACGTCACCGCCGAGGGGCTCGTGCACCACATGGATCCGGTGGTTGCAGCTGGGGAGCTGCGCCGCCGCTACGACTCGTTGTGGTCGGAGCTGATTCGTGAGGTCGCGTTCGCACCCGATCAGCGGTATCGCATCGAGGAGCGGCTGCAGCGCCTCAATGTGCTCGGCTTCGACGTCGAGGAGGTCGAGGTCAATGCGCAGGATGGCGAATACCGCCTCCGCCTCCAGCCACGCGTGGTGGAGCCAGGCCACCACGTGCGCACCCTCCAGGCGCTGACCGGGCTCGAGGTCCAGGAGAACCAGGCGCGCAGGCTCCTCGGCGATATCTCGCGCTACCGAACAGAGCTCGAGAGCACGACGGGTGGTCCGGTCTCCGAACGCTATGCGGCGCGGCGCTGGCTGGTTGATGTCTTCGAACCCACCATCGCCGCGGTGCCGGCGGAGCTCCGCGGGCGGCTCGAGCCGGCTGAACTCTTCCACCAGGTGCTGGACCATCGCTGGTACCTCTCGGAAGCCGCGGGACACGACGTCGGCCTGAGCGAGGCAGTCAAATCGTTCGTCAGCACGGTGCTCCCTCGCGCGTCGACGCCCAGTCTCGAGGAATTGGTCGTCGACGATTGAGGCCGCTCCCCGGCGTACGAAGCCGGGCCTCGGGGCTCTAGGCTGCATCCGGTGGCCGTACCAGATCTGCTCCAGCCCGACGTCGCGTCCCGACTCCGCGTCGCCTGGTTTGGGCACTTCCAGGGGCGTCACGGCAATGGCCTGGCCGCGTACAGCCGTCAGACAGTTGCGGCGATGCGCGAACAGGGTATCGAGGTCCTGTTTGTCGCGCACCGCGAAGGCCACGATGCCGAGGCCCCGCACGAGGACGTGCAGCTGCGCGCGGTTCGCCTGAAGACCGTGACCGTGTCGCTGCCCGGCTCCCTGGATCGCATCGCCGCGGCGCTCACGCGATTCCAGCCGGACATCGTCCACGTGTCAGTCAGCTTCTCATTGCTCGACGGCGCCGTGGCCAGCCTTGCCCAGCACCGTCAAATTCCGGCGATCGCCACCGTCCACCTCCCGTACGGCGCGCTCCACTCGGCTCGCGCGCGCGTCCTCCGTGAGGTGTACCGATTCCAGGCCCGCCGTCTCGCTCACTTCGATGCGATCGTCGCTTTGAGCGAGGGGCAGCGTGCCTTGCTGATCGAATCAGGACTGGATGCCTCCCGCATCATTGTGATCCCCAACGCGGTTGACACCGATCGGTTCAGCCCGGGCCGCTCCAACCTCCGCGCCTCCTCAAAGGGCCGGTTCGTCGTCGTGTACATGGGACGGCTCGATGCCGAGAAGCGGGTACCCCAACTCGCTCGGTCGTTCCTCGGCGAAGGCTGGGGGGCGGATCACCTGCTCCTGATTGCGGGGGGCGGAACGCAGCGACGCCAGCTCCAACGCCTCGCCGCCGACCATCCCCAGATACGCCTGCTCGGGGTCATCGCGGATGTGGATGAGCGTGTCGACCTGCTGCGTGCCGCCGACGTCTTCGTCCTCCCGTCCACGGCGGAGGGATTGTCCCTGGCCCTCCTCGAGGCAATGAGCGTGGGCCGCGCCGTCATCGCCACCGACGCCGGGGAGGACGGTGCTGTCGTCGGCGATGCCGGCATCGTCATCCCGGTCTCACCGCTCGAGCCATCGCTCAGCGACGCCTTGCGCCGTGTGCACGACGACACCTCGCTGCGGAACAGCCTCGCCGCGAGAGCGCGCGCCCGAGCGCTCGATTCCTACAGCCTGCGCAACAACATCGATCGTCTGGAGCAGCTCTACCTGGATCTGCGTGCGGGTGGTGCAGCAGACGAACTGTCGTCGCCGCCCGCCTGAGGTCGCGTGGGCCCATGGCGGCCTCTCGAGGAGAGGGGTGCTCCGGGTTGGGGCGGAGCGAGCATTGTCGCCGTCAACTCGACGATCCTGTCGAGTTCCGGCAGCCTGCCGGCGTCCAAGTCGCCGGACATCGTTCGCTGCCACGCGGTGAGAAAGCAGCTTCCAACCACAAGCAAGGCCACCGCGTCGCAATCGACGTCGGCTCGGACGGCGCCGCGTGCCGCCATCGCCCGAAGGTAGTCGCCCAGCAGATGCACGCCGCGATGCGGACCGAGGTCGCCCTCAACAAGCCGCTCCGCGAATGCCTGCCTCAGGCTCGCGTCCGCCTGGATGGTGGCCATGACGGGCATCGCGTGGTTGAAGAAGCGCTCGAGGGCGGCGGTGATCAGGGTGAGCGTCTCTGCGGGCAACTCGCCGGCGGTGCCACCCAATGCCGCGGGGTCGAGCGCCTTCAGCGGCCCCAGCCCCGCCATGACCGCCGCCTGGAGCAGTCCCACCTTGTCGCCGAAGTGATAGAAGACGCTCGCCTCTGACGTGTGCGCTCGGGTGGCGACCGCCCTGGTGGTCAGCTGATCGAGGCCCTCGGCCGACAGGATCTCGAGCGCCGCCGACAGGATCGCATTGCGAACTCCGGTCGACGGCCGGCCGCGCCGCCGTCTCATGACGCCGCTCGAGTCAGACATGCAGGCGCCTCCTCATCGGATCCTTGACTTTCCCGAGTATATGGTCAGATAATGCCGCATTGCTGAGTGAATGCACAGGAATCAAAGAGGAGGCAGTCATGGCACGAAAGTGGTGGGTGCTGGCAGCGGTGAGCACCGGCGTGATGATGTTGCTGCTCGACGTCACGATTGTGAATGTCGCGCTGCCGTCCATCGAACGCGACTTCTCGGCCACGCTGGCCGACCTCCAGTGGGTGATCAGCGGGTATGCGCTCGCGCTCGCCGCCTTCCTGCTCACAGCGGGATCGTTGGCTGATCGTTATGGACGGCGACTGATCTTTGGCGGCGGCCTTGTGCTGTTCACCCTTGCGTCGATGTGCTGCGGACTCTCGACCGGGCCGGTTCTCCTCGTCGCAGCGCGCGCTGTGCAGGGGGTTGGCGGGGCGATCATGTTCGCAACGTCGCTCGCGCTCCTCGCTGACGCTTTTCGGGGTAAGGACCGTGCGGTGGCGTTCGGCGTGTTCGGCGCGGTGACCGGGGCTGCCGTTGCCATCGGACCGGTGCTCGGTGGTCTGATCACCAGTGGGCTCTCCTGGCGATGGATTTTCTTCGTCAACGTCCCGGTTGGTGTCGTTGCGCTGCTCATCACCATCGTCCGGGTGCCGGAGTCGAAGGATGCGCACGCTGCGCCGCTCGACATCGCGGGTTTTGTCAGCTTCAGCGCGGCATTGGTGGCGCTGGTGTTCGGGCTGATTCGCAGCACCGATGCCGGCTGGGGAGCGGCCCAGGTGATCGCGCCGCTCGTTGCCGGCGGCGTGCTGCTCGGGCTCTTCGGCATCATCGAGTACCGCACGCCGAAGCCGATGTTCGACCTGTCGTTGCTCAGGGTTCCAACCTTTGTGGGCGGGTTGCTGGCCGCATTCGGGATCTCTGCATCCGTGTTCTCGTTGCTGACCTACCTGATCATCTACATGCAGAACATCCTGGGTTTCTCGGCAGTCGGCGCCGGGCTCCGGTTCCTGCCGCTGACCGGCGCGATCTTCGTCACCGCTGGAATCGCCGGGCGGCTGAGTGGTCACGTCCCACGGCGCGCGTTGATCGGCGCCGGGTTTGTGCTGATCGCCATCGGCCTCTTCGCGATGCGGGAACTCACGGTGACATCGAGCTGGACGCACCTGATCGTCGGCATGATCGTCGCGGGAGTCGGCGCCGGCCTCGTGAACGTGCCCCTGATATCGACGGCGGTCGGTGTCGTCCATCCCTCGAGGGCCGGTATGGCCTCCGGGATCAACAACACGCTGCGCCAGACCGGGATTGCGGCTGGGGTGGCTGTCCTCGGCACCGTCTTCGCCACCCAGATCCGCTCGAGCGTGAGCGTGCACCTGGCATCGACGCCGCTTGCCACGCACGCGTCGGCTCTCGCGCACGCGATCAGCACTGGCGGGGCCACGCAGGCGATCAGCGGTGCGCCGGCTGCGCTGCGGGCGACGGTCGCTGCGGCGGCGCAGCAATCGTTCGTCGATGGGCTCAACCTGATCCTGTTGATCGGTGCGCTGACGGCGTGCTTCGCGGCGCTGACATCGCTGGTCCTCATACGGGAACGCGACTTTGTCAGCACGCACGACGTGGAACAGCAATTGCTCCACGCCGCGGCGTGACCGGATCAACGCCAAGTACCGCGAGCCGACCGCTCGGCAATTCACCTAAAGGAAGGAGCCACGGGCAATGGAACTGACGATCATCGCCGCGACCGGCGGCGTCGGCCGCCTGATGCTTGAACAGGCGGTCGCCGGAGGCCACCACGTGACCGCGGTCGCGCGTCATCCGGACCATCTTGGAGCCGGCGTACGCGCCGTCACGGTTGACTTTGACAATCCAGATACCGCGGCTTTGCGCGGCGCAATGAAGGGCGCGGATGCCGTCCTGTCCGGGCTCGGTCCGCGACGTGCGTCCGAAGCGGGTATCGCATCTCGCGGGACCCAGGCGGTTGTGGACGCGATGCAGGCCGCCGGACCCCGGCGGATCATTGTGATCAGTGCGGCGCCGGTGGCGACAACGCCGTCGCCCGGTCGTCTTCATCCACCGAAGCACGACCCGGGCGAAGGGTTCTTCACCCGCAACCTTGCGATGCCGCTCATCAAGGTCGCGCTTCGCAAGGTCTACGCCGACCTCGCGCTGATGGAGGACATCCTGAGAGCGAGCGGGCTCGAGTGGACGGCGGTGAGACCGCCACGCCTGACGAACAAGCCGTACACCGGCGCGTACCGCACCGCGTATGGCCAGAACGTCAGGCGCGGACTCACGATATCGCGTGCCGACGTTGCCGATGCGATGCTGCGATCTGTCTCGGAGACACGGTCCTTCGGCACCACCTTGGGCGTCGCGTCCTGAAGGATCCGCTGCCCGGTCCGAGCGCGCACGAACGTGCGAACCCCGGTCACGATGCCCCATCGGCGAGTCCCCCGTGAGGGACCGCCGGGTAGCCTGGGACGGTGGTCAACCGCTCATCGCTCGCGCGAGCCGCCGCAGTCGTGGCGCTGACGATCTGCGTCGGAGTCGTCATTCCGCTTGCCAGCATCGGGATTTCACTCCTTGTATCACCGCCCGAGAACGTCGAAACCGCCGGGCAGTCGCTTGCGCTGTCTGCGGCACCTGCCGCGTCCACGTCGGGCCCGGGCACGCTCGAACTCTTCGGCCGGTCGATCCCAACCACGCAGGATTTCTCCGGCCCGATCCGACCGCGATTGCTCTGGGCTGAGGTCACGCATTACAACGAGTTGTTGCTTGCGTTGCGCCAGCCCGAGCATCTTGGTCAGGATCTTCGCGACGGCTGGAGCGCGTACTTCATCCGTGAGCTCCTCATCACGGTGCTCACTGCCGCGATCCTCGCCGCGGTGGGGCTCGCGTTGCTACGCCGGCGATGGCAGCTGATCGTCGGTGGCATTGTGCTCGCAGCGGTTGTTGCCGGCGGTGTCGACGCACTCGCCGTGAACAGCGCCGCTCAGGGGCTGCAGCAACTCTCCCAGGTGCGGTCGCTCGATCAGCTCGTGGGTCGTGCGCCGTTGACCGTCGATCCGGCGACCCACCGGGCGCCGAGCGCAACCGCCAGCATCGTTGTCATCGGCGACTTGACTGCCGCCGGAGCCGGCAACCCGCCCGTGGCACATCCCAGTGCCGAGGACATCGCATGCCGCCGCAGCCAGGACAGCTACGCGGCCGATATCGCCGCGGTGAACAACAGCACGGTCGTCAACCTCGCCTGCACCAATGCGTCGATCGAGGATGGCCTGTTCGGTCCGGAGGCGATCAACGGCGTGCTGGTGCCTTCGCAGCTTTCCCGACTCGAGGGCGTGCAGGATGTCAAGACCGTGATCGTCAGCATCGGTGCGAACGAGATGCACTGGACGCAACTCATGGAGCTGTGCCTGGTGGCTCCGCAGTGCGACGACACCGCATCGGCCGCGTGGTTCTCGCAGGCGCTCGACAGCTTCACCCTCGACTATTACGACTTGCTCCAACGACTGGCGGCACTCCCCGGGTTGCCGCGTGTGATCGTCAACGAGTACTACGACCCGCTGCCCGCGAAGCCGGTCTGCATGGGCGAGCCGGGGATCACCGCCGCCAAATCGGATGTGCTGCTCAGCCGCTTGACAACCTTCAACACCGTGCTTGCCGACGGGGCGGCCAGCTTTGGCTTCGACGCCGTCGGGCCGAGCTTCGCCGGACATGAGCTCTGCACACCGCAGTCATTCGTGCAGGGGCTGAGCGATGCGGCTCCGCTCCATCCCAACGCGGCGGGGGAGATCGCGATTGCGCTGGCCGACGAGGAGGCGCTGTTGAACCCGGCGCCGCCGCGGCCGACCGGCGCTGCCACGCCGACCCCCTCGTAGGAGGGAGCTCGGTCCTCCGAGTGGCGGGGCGGCGCCCGTATCGTGCAGTCGGATGAGTGAGCGCAACGCTCCCGAGAAGGCGGTGACCACTGCAGGCTTCGCGGTATTCCTGCTGCTCGGTGTGGTGATCGCCTCGTATGGCCCATCGATCCCGCACATCACCGGGCGATTTCACGTGTCCGTGAGCGTCGCCGGTCTGATCGTCAGCGCGAACTTCCTCGGCGAGGTCATCGGGCTGCTGGCGCTTGGGCTCACCCATGCGCGCTGGACGCTTGGCCAGCGGCTCACCGTGGGGACGGTGATCTTCGGCGCGGGTCTGCTCGCGGCGGCGGCGGCCCCGACATGGCCGCTGGTGCTGGTTGCCGTGTTCGTGCTCGGGATTGGCGCGGGCGGTCTCGTGGTGCTTGTCAACCTGTTCTATGCCACCAGGTACGGGCGTCGGAGCCCCGCGATGCTGGGACTGGTGAACACCTCATATGGCGTTGGCACGTTCCTGGGGCCGGCGCTGGTGGCGCTGACGCGCGGCTTCTCATTGGTGTTCGCGGTTGTTGGTGTCGCGGTGCTCGTGTGCGTCGTGTTCCTGCGCCGCGCGGTGGAGGAGGAGGTGACGCCCGATACGGCGCCACCGCTGCTCAACCCCCGCGCTGTCGCGCTCGTCGTCACCTTCGCGGTGATGCTCTTCGTGTATGAAGGGCTGGAAGCAGGCGTCGGGACCTGGGAGGCGACGGACCTCATCAGTCTCGGTTGGTCGGCACAGTTCGCTGCCGGCGCGACTTCGGTGTTCTGGGGGGCGTTCACGCTCGGCCGCGTGGTCACGGCGCCGCTTGCCGTGCGCTGGTCCCCTCAGCGCATCCTGGTGCCCGCCCTCATCGTCGGGGCCCTGCTGCTGCTCGGTGTTCGCGCCAATGTGGCGCCGCCCCTGCTGTTCGCTCTGGTCGGCCTGTGCGCCGCCCCGATCTTTCCCGTCGTCGTGTCGTGGATGACGCGGGTGATCCCCAATGCGACGACTCTCGTCACCTACGCCATCCTTGGCGCTGTGATCGGCAGCGCGCTCGTCCCCGCCGCGTTGGGAGCGCTCATCGGCGCTGCGGGCGCCGTCGAGTTGCCGCTGGGTGTCGCGGTGTGCGCGGTCGCATCACTCGGCATGGTGGGCGTCATCTCGCTGCGGCTTCGGGGCTGAGCTCAGGGCTCGGGCGCGGTGGTCGCGATGGCGATCCATGTGATCGTCGTTCCCTTCTCGAGAGCGGTCAGCGCTGGGAAGCCCGCGGTCACCTGACCGAAGATGTCGTACCTGCGCGCGACTCCGCTGCTGTCACCGGTGCTGATGAAGAACTGGCTGCCGATCCTGGCCGGGTCGCTCGAGTACATGGACACGGCACCGAACAGATAATTGCCGACGACGGGGTCTGAGGCGACGGAGTACCCGGGACCGCCCGCACCGGTGCTGGTCGGGTCGCCTGCGATCGCGACGGGCGCCGGGAGTGCGCAGGCCGGCCCAGTGGTTGCGGGACACACCTGGTAGAAGCTGAGCCCATCGTAGAAGCCGTGCTGGGCGAGATCGATGAACTCCGTCACCGCATGTGGCGCATATTCCGGCCGCAGCCTGACGGAGATAACACCGGCTGCGGTGTCGATGTACGCGCAGTAGCCGGTATCGCGTGCAAGTGTGAGCTCTGGTGCTGCGGCGAAATGTCGCGGTGGATTTGTAACAGGCGTGTGCGCCGGTGGTGCCGGACATGTCACGGCGGTCTGGATTGTGACCAGACCAGGCGTCGCAGTTGTCGGCGCATTCGAGTTGCAGGCGGCGACTGCGAGCACTGCGCAACCGGCGAGGACACCAATGGTTCGCGAACGAACACATGCAACGTGATGCCGCAATGTTCGCTGGCGCACATAGGGAAGTGCCTTTCGTAGCATCGTTATCGGCGCGTACTCTACGCGGGAAATTTGGTCCGTGCTGCGCTGAGATCGAATTTGACTTTCTCGACAAGAACCGTCAATGTCCGGCGGCGAGGGTAGGCGGTACGCGTGGAGGCGATCAATGGGCGAGAGCCGGAATCGAGACGTGGTGGCACGCCATCGAAGGTGGGTCGTCAGTCTGGCATTAGCTGTCCCGCTGTCGTTAGCGGTGTCCCAGTCGTGGGTCGCTCATGCGACCGCGCCCACGCAGAGCGCGTTTACGCCCATCACGCCCGTGCGCGCGATGGACAGCCGCTACGCACCGAACCAAGGAATGCATCTCACTCCAACCCACGAGTTTGAAACGTGGCAGGTTTCGGGTGCGAATACCATCCCTGTCGGCGCAACCGCGATCGTGCTCAACCTGACGGTTGTCGGCACGACGGCCACGACCTACCTGACGCTCTGGCCTGACGGTACGAGTTAGCCAGGCACCTCCAACATCGACGTCCTTCCCGGAAGGACGACGTTCACGACAGTCGTCGTCGGGCTGAGCGGCGCAGGTGTCATCGACATCGCCAGCGTCGCCGGCAGCGCCGACATCATCTTCGACTACTTCGGGTACTACGCGGCCGTCATCCCGGGTGGACCCACAGGTCCGACCGGTGCCACTGGACCAACGGGTCCGACTGGGCCGAGCGGCGGACCGACCGGGCCGACTGGACCAACCGGTCCTGCAGGCGCAACTGGTCCAACGGGAGCCCTGGGTGCGACGGGAGCCACGGGTGCTACGGGTGCCACCGGCGCTACGGGTGACAGTGGCGCTACGGGTAGCACTGGACCGACGGGTCCGACCGGACCCACTGGAGCCACGGGTGCGACAGGTGCTACCGGAGCAACCGGCGCCACGGCCTACACGACGATTGCCGGCGTAACGATCGCGGGCGAGCACGAGGTGTTTGGCACGGGCACGATCGGTACAGCCGTAACGCTCACGGGAAATGCTGTGTTCGCCGGCGGGGCCGGCGCATACGTCTGCTACGGATCTGACACCACAGCCTCTCTGGCGGTGATCTTCACCTACGCGTCCGGATCGTCGTTTACGCCCACAAGTGGCGGAACCGGCGATGGCGTCAAGTTCGTATGTATCGGTAGCTAAAGCCCGATACACCTGACCGTCTTATTGGATTGACTCGATGCGGCGCTGGTCCGTCTCGTACCTCGCGCGGGACGGACCATCCGCCTCGGCTCTCATCGTTATCAGACACCGATCGAAGTTGGAGCCGTGGCGGTTGTGCAACACATGATCCGGCCCACGAAGCGCGCATTCGGCGCACTGGCGCTGTTGATGCTCGTCGCCGGCGTCGCCGCATGTGGAAGCCCTTCAACGTCTGAGAGCCTCACCGCTCAAGGTCTGAAGGCGCAGCTCGCGGGGGATACCTCAACAGCTGCAACCACATACCGGCAGGCGATCAAGCTTGATCCCAACAACGCCGTCGCCCACTACGACCTGGGCACGGTGTACGACGGCCAGGGCAACGTCTCGCAGGCCGTGTCGGAGTACACGGCGACACTGGTCATCAGTCCCTCGTTCACCGACGCGCTCTTCAATCTGGCGGTTGACACGGCAACGACCGATCCTACGGGCGCCCGTCAGCTGTATCTTCGAGTGGTCGCGCTGCAGCCGAGCTTCGCCGCAGCATGGCTCAACCTCGGATTCCTCCTGCAGCACGACGGCGATCTCAGCGCGGCGAAAGCCGACTGGGCGAAAGCGGTCGCGCTCGAACTCATCACTCGCCTCCCACGTCCCGGCGGCGCCGGCTGCACGTGCCACCGCGTCACCGACTCCGACGTCATAGCGCGATGACGATGCTCTGATGATCGCGCCACCCCAAGCGCGCGTGCGTCGTGCGGAGCCGGTAGTGGTGGTGAGATCGCCGGACATGTCGCCGCGACGAAGGCTCTGGCGACAGGCACCATGGCTGTTCGTCGCCGCGGCGTGCCTCTTCGGCCTCGTGACCATGTCGGCCGAGCTGACCGTGGTGCAACCGCTCAACGACGAGGCGATGCATTTCGAGATGGTGCGTTGGGCGACGCAGCAGATTCACGTGGGCAACCTCCTGCCGCTCGATGGGTGGTTTCCGTATCTGAGTTCTGGGCGATGCGCAGTTCTCGCACTATCAGAGCCTCCCGCATCTCATCACGGCATACGTCTCGTTGATCTTCGGCACTGTTTCGACCGAGCGATGGGCCGGATACCTGCTCTTCGCGCTTTTTCCCGTGAGCGTCTACGCCGGCAGCCGTCTGCTCGGGTGGTCGGCGTCGACCGCAGGTGCCGCAGCACTCGTCTCGCCGCTGCTCGTGAGCGTCACCGGATACGGGTACGAGTTCGTTCAGCTACACATGGCTCGGTAACGGGCTGTGGTCCCAGGAATGGGGGATGTTCCTCCTGCCACTCGCGTGGGGCGTCAGCTGGCGTGCGGTCAACGGCGTCGGAGAGAGCAAGTACGCGCTGGCCGCGCTGGTGGTGGGACTGACGATCGCGATGCACTTTCTCACCGGGTATTTCGCGTTGCTGTCAATCGGTGTTTTCGTGATCGTCGGGTGGCGCGGCCTGCTGCCCCGCATCGGTCGCGGCGCGCTGGTGTTCGGCGGCGCGGGGTTGGTGGCCGCATGGGTCGTTGTGCCCCTCATCACCGACGGTGCGTATTTCAACCTCAGCATCTTCAACCAGGGCACCTTCTGGCTCAACTCGTACGGCGCGCCGCAGGCACTCGGCTGGCTGTTCAGCGGTCAGCTCTTCGACTACGGGAGGTTCCCCATCGTGAGCCTGCTCGTGGCAGTCGGAGCGATCGTGTGTCTGTGCCGGTTCCGCCGCGACGCACGCGCTCGCGCGCTGCTCGGCTTGCTCGCGCTGAGCATCGTGCTGTTCTCCGGGCGCCAGCCGTTCGGCTTCATCCTGAATCTGCTTCCGGGCAACGCAGACCTCTACCTGTCGCGGTACATGATGGGCATTCAGCTCGCCGGTGACGTGCTTGCGGGCGTCGGGCTCGTGTGGGCGGGCGAGGCGGCCGTCCGATTGGCACGAACATGGCGGCCCCGCCTGTCACCGATCCCCGTGGTGGCGGGATTGATGGCGGCCGCGGTGCTGATCACGCTGCCGGCCTGGGTCAACCGCGCTGCGTATGCCGCGAGCAACTCGGCGAGCATCGGCGTGCAGGTCGACAACGACCAGACCGACGGCGCAGCGCTCGATGTGCTGATCAACGACATCGAGGCGCGCGGCGGCGGCCGGACGTACGCGGGCCTCCCCGGAAACTGGGGCCAGCAGTATGCCGTCGGACAGGTGCCTGTCTACGCGTACCTGGCCGATAACGATATCGACGAATTTGGATTCACGCTGCGGACGCCATCGCTGCTTGCCGATAACGAGGCGTATTTCAACCAGGCCGACCCGGCCCAATACCAGCTCTATAACATCCGCTACGTCTTGATGCCGGCCGGGATGACGATGCCGGTTCCGGCCACACTGCTTGCATCGAGTGGTCGACACCGCCTGTACCTGGTGGCAACCAGCGGCTACGCGCAGGTGGTCGACACCTCCGGTGTCATCGAGGCAGATCGCGCCGACATGGCGGCACAGATGCAGCCGTTCCTGCATTCCGGCGCATTCGAGCATGGTGAGCTCGCGACGGTCGCATACAACGGCGGTACGGCCGCGGCGCCGACACTGCCGATCGCGGCGACGCCCAACTCGCCGGCTGGCACCAGCACCGACGTGTTGGTGGAGGCACAGAACGGTTACTTCGCTGCCACTGTGACGGCGACGCGCACCGCCGCCGTCGTGCTCAAGGTCACGTACGACCCGCTCTGGCACGTGACGGTCGACGGAAGGGCGTCAACGCCGTACATGGTGGTCCCCGGCTTCGTCGCGGTCACGGTAGGCCCGGGTCACCACTCGGTGGTCTTCCAGTACGTACCGTATTCGCATTACGGTGCGCTGCTCGGGATCGGTGCACTCACCTTGCTCGTGCTCGGGCTCGGTCCGTGGCTCTGGCGCAGGCGGCTCCGCGACTTCTTCGTGCGCCGGACGACGCTGCTGGGGCGGAAGTCGGCGTGAAGCCGGAGCTCGAAGTCTCGATCCTCATGCCCTGTCTCAACGAGGCCGAAACCATCGGGCGGTGTGTTGACCGCGCCCGGGCATCCATTGCTCACCTGGACATCCGCGCCGAGGTTGTGGTTGCTGACAACGGCAGCACCGACGGGTCCCAGCAGATCGCGCACGCGCATGGCGCCAGGGTTGTGACCATCGACGAACCGGGGTATGGTGCCGCCATCCGTGGCGGCGTGGCCGCGGCGTCAGGTCGCTACATCATCATGGGCGACGCCGACGAGAGCTATGACTTCGCGGAGATCCCGCCCATCCTCGAGCGATTGCGTGTCGGCGATGACCTCGTGATGGGGAATCGCTTCGCCGGCGGCATCGAGAAGGGTGCGATGCCCTGGTCGCATCGATGGATCGGGAATCCCGTGCTCTCCATGACCGGACGGATCTTCTTCGCATCGCGAGTGCGCGATTTCCATTGCGGGCTGCGTGGCTTCAGCGTGGATGCGTTCCGGCGCATGCGCCTCAACACGACCGGCATGGAGTTCGCGAGCGAGATCGTCGTGAAGGCATCGCTGGCGAGCATGAAGATCAGCGAAGTGCCGATCTCGCTGCACAAGGACGGCCGCAGCCGGCCACCACACCTGCGCACGTGGCGCGACGGATGGAGGCACCTGCGATTCCTCCTGCTCTTCTGTCCGCGATGGCTCTTCGTGATTCCGGGCCTGGCGTTGCTCCTGCTCGGCTCTTTCATGACACTCTGGCTGCTCGGGGGGACCCGGTACATCGGAACGGTAGGCCTCGACATCCATTCGATGCTGGTCAGCGGTGTGTTCGCGCTGATCGGCTACGAGTTGATCCTCTTTGGCGCCTTCATCAAGGTGTTCGGCATGCGGGCAGGTTTCCTGCCGTCGAGTCGCAGGACCGACAGCTTCTTCCGCGTGGCGACCCTGGAGAAAGGGCTGCTCCTTGGCGGCGTTCTGACGATCAGCGGGCTCATCCTCGTGCTCCTGGCCGTTGTGAGCTGGGGCCGAGGCGGCTACGGGATCCTCGACACCGAGGCATCGATGCGCCCGCTGATCGTCGCGGTCCTCCTGATCGCCGGGGGTGTGCAGACGATCTTCGCCAGCTTCGTGCTGAGCATGCTGGGGATCCGGGACAACGTCGTCGTTCGGCCATCCGTCGTGCTCGAGCCCGACATCGAAACGCGTGATGTGGCCGGCGTCGGCCGTCGTCAGCCTATGAACGCATCGATGACGAACGGTCACCATCCGGAGCGAACACAAACAGGTTATTGAGCCCCAGCTGAAACCTACGGGTGCGGAGCAGGACGAAGCCAACGTTGGTGAACAGCGGGAGCGTGTCGGCCGGCACGAAGCCGTGGTGCTCACGGGCTTCGATGCCGTCGAGGACCCCGAGACGCTGCCCGATGTGGATCAAGGAGTCGACATTCGGCGACGGCACGGTGCAGACAACGCGCCCTCGGGCCCGCATGAGCGTTCGACACGCAGCCGCGAGACCCCGTTGCGCATCGGGCGGGATGTGCTCCAAAACGGCGAGCAGCGTGATTGCGTCATAGCGATCGTGGTCCGGAAGCGCCTCCGGCGCGCGTCCCTGGATGAAGCGGAACGATCCACGGTCGCGAGGCACCGATGTCACATCGACGCCGACTCCGGATGCGATTCGCCCCTCCAATGCGCGAAACAAGGCCCCGTCGCCGCAGCCAATGTCGAGAACATGGGCGGCACGGGGGATGTACGGCGTTGCTACAGCAATACGCCACGACTGCAGGACCGAATCGCCCGGTTTCATATGCGCTCCAGCCAGGGGCATGAACGGGGGCGATTCCAGCGTACACGCACGGTGGAGAATCCTTTCGATTGGCTCCGCCCATCAGCATTTCTGGTTCGCCGCAACGCCTCAATCGCGCAGATTGCAACGCGACTGAGCGGAGGCTGTTGCGACGTGAGCATGGCGCGGGGAAATCGGCGCGGACGGCACAGGCTGGGGTGATGCTTCCAGGAGAGACCCGGTCATGACCGGCCGTCAGACGACCCCACGGCAGGATCCGCTACCACCCGAGGTCGGTTTCGGTGAGCTCATGACCCGGATGATCTCGGCCAACAAGGTGGAGAAGGCCAAGCGAGCGAAGGCAGATGGCCACGGCCGCACCCCGCCATGTGAAGCGGCCGAACCACGAGGAACTCCCGAGAGCCCTGCGGCGTGACCCTCACCGCGAACCGGGCGCCGGGCGGCGGTGTGCTCTTCGCGACAGTTCTCGAAGCCCTTCCCGATGCGATCGTGGCGGTCGTTGCCGACGGCAGCATCCTGCTTGTGAACTCGCAGGCTGAGTCGTTGTTCGGATATGAGCGTGACGAGCTGATCGGCCGTCCGCTCGAGGTCCTGGTGCCAACCTCGGTCCGCGACCACGCGCAGCTTCGCGCCACGTACTTTCAAGCGCCGGTGCCCCGCCCCATGGGACTCGGCATGGAGCTGTCGGGCAGGCGCAAAGATGACACCGAGTTCCCAGCGGAAATCGCCCTCGCGTGGATCGCGATCGACGATCGTTTGCTCGTCATCGCGTCCGTCCGCGACATCACCGAACGCAAGCAGGCCGAGGCGAAGTTCCGCAGCCTCCTCGAAGCCGCTCCGGACGCGATCGTCGGTGTCAACCCGGGAGGCCTCATCGCGCTCGTGAACACGCAAGCCGAGGCGCTGTTCGGGTACGAACGCAACCAGCTCATCGGTCGTCCCGTTGAGCTGCTCGTCCCAGGGGCGGCGCTCAACATCCATTCGCCCAACCCGGATCCCGGGTTTCGCGACCCGCGGACGCGGCCTGCAGAGGCATGGATTCCGCTCGCCGGCCTGCGTGCGGACGGCTCGGAGTTTCCGGCAGAAGTGTCACTTTCGTCGATCGAGACCGAGGACGGTCTGCTGGTGTGTGCGGCGATTCGCGATGTCTCCGAGCGCGTCGAGGCGCAGCACGAGCGTGATCGCATGGAAGCACAACTCGAGCGCGACAGGCTGGAGCGGCAGCTCCATCAATCACAGCGTCTCGAGAGCCTCGGTCAGCTTGCCGGTGGCGTCGCGCACGACTTCAACAACCTGCTCGCGGCGATCCTCAACTACGTGAGCTTCGTTGACGAGGAGATTGCCGCAGAGATCGCATTGCGACCTGCGCACGAGTCGGCACGCCTCAGCGCCGTGCTTGACGACGTCAGCCAGATCGGAGCTGCAGCCGAGCGCGCTGCGCGGCTCACTCATCAGCTGCTTGCGTTCGGCCGTCGTGAGGTGATCAAACCGGAGATCATCGACTTCAACGCCATCGTTTCCGAGGTGGAGGAGCTGCTGCGCACGACCATCGGCGAGCATGTCGAGCTGATCACACGCTGCGCGGCCGACCTTGGGCACGTGCTCGCGGACCGAGGTCAGATGGAGCAGGTGCTGCTCAACCTCGCCGTCAACGCACGCGATGCGATGCCGACCGGCGGGACGCTGATCATCGACACCGCCAATTTCAGCGTTGACGATGCATACGCAGCGCTTGATCCACGGCTGGAGGCGGGGCCACACGTGCGGCTGCGCGTGGCGGATACCGGCTCGGGCATGAGTCGGGAGACCATCGAGCGAGCCTTCGAACCGTTCTTCAGCACCAAGCCGAAAGAGAAGGGATCCGGCCTCGGCCTGGCAACTGTGTACGGCATCGTCAACCAGGCGGGCGGGATGGTCGATCTCGAGTCCGATCTTGGGACCGGTACGACGATCACGATCCTGCTCCCGACTGTCGCGTCAACCATCAAGCAGCCTGATGCACCGCGCCAGGCGGCGCGGCGGAGCCACGGTGGCGAGACGATTCTCGTCGTCGAGGACGAGGACCTGGTTCTCGATGTCGCAACGCGGATCCTCACGAGGCACGGGTACCGAGTCTCGGCCGCCCGCGGTGGAGCAGAAGCGCTGGAGCTCATCGAGGAGCACAGGGGCACGATTCACCTGCTCCTCACCGACGTGGTGATGCCTGGCCTGACCGGCAATCAGGTCGCCGAGCGAGTCAGCGAACTGCGCCCGAAAATCCGCGTCCTCTACATGTCGGGCTATCCCGAGTCGGTGATCACCTCGCAAGGCGTTGTGCAGCGCGGCATTCACCTGGTGCTGAAACCGTTTGTCGCGGCCGATCTGCTCGACCACGTGCGCGCCACCCTCGACGCCTGAGACCGTCCGCCCTACAGCGACTCCGCCCAGGCGACCACGACGCCCCAGACGATCGCCCACGTCGCGAGCACGGCAACCCACTGCCATCCGGACACGCGCGGTGCGCGTCCTCGGCCCCGGGCCCTCGCGAACCAGGCGGCCGTCTCTTTGTCGAGCAAGCGCCACAGCAACCACGGCGCGTATCCGAGCTCGATCGCCGTCGTGAACAGCAGGCTCCCGCTGAACTGACCGGTCACGAGCATTACCAGCGACACGACTCCGACCAGGCTGATGATCACCATCAATCCAACCTGCACCAGCCGCAGCGCAGGGACGCCTCGTCGCAGGCCCTCGCCGAGAGCAAACAGCCCGGCGGCGGCAACCAGGCCACCCCCGATCACCAGTGGGTTGGGGGTGAAGCCGAGATTGTGCGTGGCGGATGCGATTGCCTGCGTGCTCAGCTGGGCTGTCAGCGCCCAGTCGAAAACCACGGCGATGCCGAGTCCGTGTGGACGCGGTCTGATCGCCGTCACACCGGCCAGAGCATCGAGCGACGTTGCGACGACCTTACGCCGCCCCGGCCGGGACCTTTGGCAATTCCGCAAGCGCAGTGTCGAGCCGCTCCTGCGGGAGCTCAACGTCTTCGAGCTTGCCCGCGAAATACGCGTCGTAGGCGCCCAGGTCGAAATGTCCGTGTCCTGAAAGGTTGAACAGGATCACGCGCTCATCCCCGGCCTCGCGTGCTGCCGCGGCCTCCTGTGCAACCGCCCTGAGCGCATGCGATGGTTCCGGCGCCGGCAGGATTCCCTCGCTGCGCGCGAAACGCACCGCTTCCGCGAAGCACTCGTTCTGCTTGTACGCGCGCGCTTCGATGAACCCGTTCTTGACGAGCAGGCAAAGCGATGGCGCATCGCCGTGATAGCGGAGTCCGCCGGCGTGGATGGTGTCGGGGATGAAGTTGTGCCCGAGCGTGTACATCGGCACCACCGGTCCCATCCCCGCGGTGTCGCCGAAGTCGTATGCGTACAGACCGCGCGTGAGCGTCGGGCACGCGGCGGGCTCCGCGGCGATGAATCGCGTGGTGCTCTTGCCTGCGAGCCGATCGGCGAGGAAGGGATATGCCAGGCCGGCAAAGTTCGAGCCGCCGCCGACACAGCCGATCACCACGTCGGGATAGGCGTCGGCCATCTCCATCTGCTTCTGGGCCTCCTGGCCGATCACGGTCTGATGGAGGAGGACGTGGTTGACCACCGATCCCAGCGAGTAGTGACTGTCGTCGCGAGTGGCGGCGTCCTCGACCGCCTCCGAGATGGCGATGCCGAGGCTCCCGGGCGATTCAGGCTCGCGTGCGAGCACGCTGCGCCCGAACTCGGTCTGATCAGTCGGGGAGGGGAGGACCTTGGCGCCCCAGGTCTCCATCAATGCTCGCCGGTAGGGCTTTTGCTGGTAGGAGACCTTGACCATGTACACCATGACCTCGAGCCCGAACAGGCCGCCGGCAAAGGCAAGGGCAGACCCCCACTGGCCGGCACCGGTCTCGGTGGTCAGGCGCTTGATGCCTTCCTCGGCGTTGTAGTACGCCTGCGCGACTGCCGTATTCGGCTTGTGCGAGCCCGCCGGCGAGGTGCCCTCGTACTTGTAGAAGATCCTCGCGGACGTGTCGAGCGCCTTCTCCAGCCGGGTCGCCCGATAGAGCGGCGTTGGGCGCCACATCTTGTAGATGTCGCGGACGCGATCAGGGATCTCGATCCAGCGTTCGGCCGACACCTCCTGCCCGATGATCGCCATGGGAAAGATGGGGGTGAGATCCGGCGGGGTCAGGGGTTCGAGGGTCCGCGGGCTCAGGAAGGCGCCGAGGGGTTCGGGGACGTCCGCGAGGATGTTGTACCAGTGCGACGGCAGCTCGTCTTCCGTCAGCAAGAACTTCGTTGTCATCCGTTCCACCTCTGCCAATCGCTCGGACGCGTGCACGGAGGATACGCCGCGCGCGGTGGCGATTCACAGGGAATGCGGGTACCTCATGCTGGGTGTTACCATCATCAGAGAGTAACCTTCATATTGGGGTGACCGTCATGAAGACACACGGTGCACAGCGATGGTGGGCGCTCGCTGCGGTGAGCCTCGGTGTTCTGGCGGTGGGGCTCGATGGCACGGTGCTGACGGTGGCGCTGCCGACTTTGGCGAAGTCGCTCCACGCCTCGGAATCGGATCTGCAGTGGTTCACGTCCGGCTACTTTCTCGTCCTCGCCGCGGCGATGCTGCCGGCGGGGCTGCTTGGCGACCGTTTCGGCCACAAGAAGGTCCTGACGATCGCCATCGCGCTCTTCGGACTGGGATCGATCGCATGCGCGTATTCGACATCGGTAGGAGAGTTCCTCGCAGCCCGTGTGGTGCTCGGGCTCGCCGGGGCCGGCGTCATCGTCATGGCCATCTCGGCGCTGACGGTGCTCTTCAGCAAGGAGGAGCGCCCCAAGGCGGTGGGCATCTGGGCGGCCGCGAACTTCCTGTCGCTCCCGGTCGGGCCGATCCTCGGTGGCTGGATGCTGTCCCACTTCTGGTGGGGGTGGGTCTTCCTGATCAACGCGCCGGTCGCGGCGATCGGGGTCGTGGCGCTCATCACCCTCGTTCCTGAGTCCCGCGCCGACGAGTGCCCGGGGTTCGACGTGATCGGCATGATGCTGTCGATCATCGGGCTTGTGGCGCTGACCTACGGCTTCATCGAGGCCGGCGAGCAGGGGTGGGGTGACGGGACTGCGGTCATCGCGATGCTTGCGGGCATCGTGCTGCTGATGGCTTTTGGGGCGTGGGAGCGCGTGCTCTACCGCCGGCCGGGCGGTCAGCCACTCCTCGATCTCAGTCTGTTCCGCTCGGCGTCCTTCACGTGGGGAGTCGTCCTTGCGGGCTTCGCTGTGCTGGCGATGATCGGCGTGCTCTTCACGATGCCCCAGTACTTCCAGGGCGTGCTCGGCACGGATGCGATGGGTTCGGGCCTCCGGCTCTTGCCGGTGATCCTCGGCCTTGTGTTCGGGGCGGTTCCCGCCGAGCGGATCGTTCGAATGGTGGGCGCGAAGCTGGTTGCCGCATTGGGGTTTCTGCTCCTGACGGTCGGGTTGTTCGTGGGTTCCTCCACCGGCGTCGCCTCGAGCACGGCGTTCATCGCGCTCTGGATGGGTGTCGCGGGCGTTGGGCTCGGTCTCGCGGTGTCGACGTCGACCTCAGCCGCCCTGGTGGAGCTCTCCGAGGAGCGGAGTGGGGTCGGCTCGGCTGTGCTCCAGGCCGTCAACAAGGTTGGAGGGCCGTTCGGCACGGCCATCCTCGGAAGTGCGCTGAGCTCGGTCTACCTGTCTCGGCTCGCCCTGACGGGCCTGCCCGCCGCCGCCGCGGGCACGGTCAAGCAGAGCGTCTTTGCAGGAGTTGCGGTTGCGCAGCAGCTCGGGTCCACCTCGCTCCTGCACTCTGTTCGAGCCGCATTCACCGCTGGGATGGGGGTCGCCCTGATCGTCTCTGCGGGCATCGCGTTCACAGGCCTGGTGCTGGCGCTGCTGTTCCTTCCGCGCAGCAATGCATTGCCGGACAATCAGCAGGTGCAACTCGACAAGGATCGTGAGCTTGCCGGCATCAGCTGATTTGCGCGCTCCCGGCCTGCGCGAGCGGAAGAAGGAGCGTACGCGCGAGATGATCCGGAGGCAGGCGATGCGTCTCTTCCGCGAGCAGGGCTACGAGGCCACGACGGTGCAGCAGATCATCGATGCCATCGAGGTTTCCGAGAGCACCTTCTTTCGGTATTTCCCGACCAAGGGTCACGTCGTGCTGACGGATGACTTCGACCCGATCATCGTGGCGGCCTTCCAGCGTCAGCCGGCCGATCTGACCCCGATCCAGGCGTTACGAGCCGCGTTCCACGAGGCGTTCGGCGCGTTGCAGCCCGACGAGGCCGCTGAACAGACCGACCGCATGCACATGATGCTGGCGGTGCCCGAGCTGCGCGCAGCGATGCTCGAGCAACTGGCGGCCTCGATGAGGCTGCTTGACACCATCCTCGCCGAGCGGGCCGGCCGGAGCCCGGACGACCTGGCCGTGCGGACGCTGTCGGGCGCCGTCGTCGGAGCGGCGATGGCCGCGATGTTCGTCATGCTCGACGACCCGCACGCGGATCTTCCGGCGGTGCTCGACGAGGCGATGTCGCACCTCGAAGGTGGTTTGCTGCTCTAACGGCGTGCCGACGCGTGCCGCACGGGCGACCCTATCCTTGGCCGATGCGTCTGGCCACCTGGAACGTGAACTCCGTCGTCGCCCGGCTGCCTCGCCTCGTCGAATGGCTGGCATCCACCCGTCCCGACGTCCTCTGCCTGCAGGAGACCAAGATCGCGGACGATGCGTTTCCTCGGGCTGAGGTGGAGGCGCTCGGCTACGAGGTTTCCCTGCACGGGGACGGGCGGTGGAACGGCGTCGCGATCGTCTCGCGAGTCGGGCTCGCCGACGTCGAGCGAGGCTTCAACGGCCAGCCAGGCTTTCCTGAAGCAGAAGCTCGGGCGATGAGCGCCACGTGTGGAGGGCTCCGTGTCTGGTGTGTCTACGTGCCGAACGGCCGGGCGCTCGACAGCGATCACTACCCGTACAAGCTGAGCTGGTTGGAAGCACTTCGTCTCGCGCTGGCCGCGGCGAAGCCGACCTCGCCACCATTGGTGGTGTGCGGTGACTTCAACATCGCACCGACTGACGATGACGTCTGGGACCCTGCCGCATTCATCGGGTCGACGCACGTCAGCCCGCAGGAGCGCCAGGCGCTCGCCTCGATCACGAAGCTGGGACTCGACGACATCCACCCTCGTGCATTCAAAGGGCGGCCGTTCACCTACTGGGACTACCGGGCGGGGAACTTCCACAAGGGTCTGGGGATGAGGATCGACCTGGTGCTCCTTGACCACGCAGTCACGCCGTCGGTGACCGACGCGTACATCGATCGCGATGCTCGCAAGGGAACGCTCCCGTCGGACCATGCGCCGCTTGTGGTGGACATGGACTGGCCGAGTCAGTAACAAGGCCGGCGTGGTCCAGCGCCTGGATCCCTTCTCGCACCGGCTCGTGCAGCTGCTGGATGTAGCTGATGCCGCGCCCGAAATGCGCGTCGTTGATCCACGCGATGACCTGAAGCATGTTGATGGCGGCGTTCGCACCGTGGCCGCGGGGTGCGTGAGGTCCGAATGCCGGCATCACCTCGACCCCGAGCTCCGATGGCGAAAGAGCGATCAGTCGCTCGAATTCGGTCTGCGCGGCCGCTTCCTGGGCAACTTGCTCTTCGCCCTTGTGGAACAGCGGCGACATGTCAAGGCCAGGCGACAGGAGACCCGGCTACCGCCTGGGCGGCCTGGCTTTGAAGTCCAGGCTGACGTCGGTGATCCGGTCGGGATGCCGCTGCAGCCATTCGCGCGCGTAGGGGCACCAGGGCACGATCGTAAGGTGGCCTGCCCGGGCCTTGGCAAGCGCGGCTTCGACGAGCCGCCCGCCGACGCCCTGGCCGCGAAACGCCTCGGGGACTTCGGTGTGCAAGAGGTGCAACCGATCGCCGTGGAGCTTGTACTCCAGCCTCGCCGTGGCCCCGCCCATGGACACGGCGAACTGCTCCTCGGCGGTATCGTCGATGACGGACGGGTCAGCCTCGTTCCCCACGATGCGAATGTACCGCTCGTGCACGAGCACCGAGCGTGCACGTGCCTGACAAAGGGAGAGGATGCGTCGGTGCCAATACCTTTGATGCTGGCGGCGCTGACCGAGCGCCGCGACTTCGGTGGCGACTGGCTGCTCGAGCGCAAGTTCGACGGTGAGCGCTGCGTTGCGCGCAAACGTGGCGGTGCCGTGCGTCTCGAATCGCGCACGGGCAAGGACCTCACCACCACGTACCCCGAAGTGCGAGACGCTCTCGTCAAGCAGCGCGCACGCGAGTTCCTGCTTGACGGCGAGGTGGTGGCGTTCGAAGGGGAGCAGACATCCTTCAGCCGGCTGCAGCAGCGCCTCGGCACCACCGCACCGTCGGCCGAACAGGTTGCGTCCTACCCGGTGGTCTATTGCGTCTTTGACGCTCTGGAGATCGACGGCGAGGTCTTGACCCACCGGCCGCTCGAAGAGCGTCGCGCCCGATTGACGCGGGCAATCCGGCCGAGCGCCGCCCTGCAACTCTCCGAAGCCTGGCGGGACAACTCTCAGCGGCGTTTTGACGAAGCGTGCCGCTCCGGCTGGGAGGGGCTCATCGCCAAGCGCGCTGCCGCGCCGTACGTCCCCGGGCGTTCGAAGGACTGGCTGAAGTTGAAGTGCGTCTGGGAGCAGGAGTTCGTCGTCGGCGGTTACACCGATCCAACTGGCGGCAGGACAGATTTCGGTGCGCTGCTCGTCGGATATCACGAGGAGGGTCGACTCCGCTATGCCGGAAAGGTCGGCACCGGCTACACCGCGGCGAGGCTCCGCGATCTCGGCGCGCAACTGCGGTCCCTGGAGACGTCGGGGCCGTCATTCGTGGACGCACGACCCATTCCGCGCGGCACGCACTGGACGCGGCCCGAACTGGTCGCGCAGATCGGCTTCGCGGAATGGACGAACGACGGCCGCCTCCGGCAACCGCGCTTCCTCGGGCTGCGCGACGACAAGCGACCGGCAGACGTGGTTCGGGAGCGACCCCGATGAGCACAGCGTTTGAGGGCATCGCAGCGACGCCGACGGACCCATGTGCAGGTCGGCATGGCTGAGTCCGGCGCCGCAGCCGTTGCCCGGCGGTGTTTCGGTGACGGCGATCCACTGTACGAGCGGTATCACGACACCGAGTGGGGGTTTCCCGCGCCCGATGAGCGTGCGCTGTTCGAACTCTTGAGCCTCGAGGCGTTCCAGGCAGGGCTCTCCTGGCGCACCATTCTTGCCAAGCGCGACGCCTTCCGCCGCGCGTTCGCGAATTTCGACGCCGATGCCGTCGCGCGCTTTGATGCATCCGACGTCAAACGCCTCCTGGAAGACGCCGGCATCGTGCGCAATCGGGCGAAGATCGAAGCGACCATTGGGAACGCGCGCGCGATCCTGCAGCTGCGCGCAGCAGGCCCGTCGCTCAGCTCAATCCTCCGGCCGGATCCACGGGCGTCGCGGCACGGTCCGCCGGCAGCATGGAGCGACGTACCGCCGACGACGCCCGAGGCCGTCGCCCTTGCGCGCGAACTCAAGGGCCGGGGCTTTCGCTTCCTCGGCCCGACAACGCTCTACGCACTGATGCAAGCCTGCGGCGTGGTCGACGACCACCTGGCCGCCTGCCCCATACGACCCGCAGCCGAACGCGCACGTCGAGCCGCCGGACTGATCTGACGCGCTCCCCGGCGAACCGTGAGACGTCTCAGCTAGAGCTCGAGGGTCGCCTCCGCCGTGATCGGCACCGCGGCAAGTGCCTTCGAGACTGGGCAATTCGCCTTCGCGTCCTCGACGGCCGCGGTGAAGACGGCGGCATCGATGCCGGGGACCTTTCCCTTGACGATGAGATGAATCCCGGTGATGCCCGCGCCCACTCCGAACGTCACCTTCGCGGTGGTGTCGAGATGATCAGGCGCGTGCCCCGCCCCGGCGAGTCCGTTCGCGAGCGCCATGGACAGGCAACTGGCGTGAGCCGCGGCGATCAGCTCCTCGGGGCTCGTCCCGCTCGCCCGCGACTCCGCTCGTGCGTTCCAGGTGATCGCGAGTGCGGGGAAGACGCCACTCGCCGGACGAACCGTGCCTTTCCCGGCGACGAGACTGCCTTCCCACGTTGCGGTGGCGCTGCTTTCGACCGTCATGACGATTCTCCTCAACGATTCCGAAACTACCGCTTCAGCCTAATGTGAGCGAACGAGCCCGCGCTTTAGCGGGACGTCCGGCTATAACGGCGAACGCAGATCGGAACGAACACGACGATGATGATCAGTGCGAGCCCGATCGTGGTGATCTCCGGATGCTCGAGCGACCACACGCCCTTCGGCGGTGGCCCGATGGTGTTGCCGAAGAGATTGCGACCCGCCGCGACCACTGCCGACACCGGGTTCCAGTCGGCGAAATCGCGCAGCCAGAACGGCATCTTCGAGGTGTCGACGAACACATTCGACACGAAGCCGAGCAGGAAGACCGGGATGCTCGAGATCACGTCGGCCGCCTGCGACGACTTCGCGATCAGCCCCGCGAGGATGCCGAGCCAGCTCAGCGCGAAGGCGAAAAGCTCGATGAGCAGAAACCCGAGAATCGCCCCGAAGATGCCGTTCTCCGGACGCCATCCCACCAGGAGTGCGCACACGATCATCACCGCGAGCGCCGGCAGCCCGAGCACGATGGTCGAGATCGAGCGGCCGATGAGGATTGATGACCTCGCGATTGGCAGTGTCTTGAACCGGTCGATGACGCCTTCGTTCATGTCGGTCGCCACTGCGACGGCGACCTGGCTCGAAGCGAACAGTGTCGACTGCGCGAACAGGCCCGACATCAGGTACGAGTGGTAGTTGCCGCCGGGAACGCTGATCGAGCTGCCAAACACGTACCCGAACAGCACCACGAAGATCACGGGGAAGAGCACGCTGCCGAAGATGATGTCGGGCTGACGCCGGCCTCGGATGAGATAGCGGCGCGTCGCGTTGTACGCATCGATCATGCCGCGCTGCAGGGAGCTCTGGGCCGGCATGGTGGCGACGGTCATGCGGGTACCTCCGCAGGCTGACCCTCGATGTGCTCGCCGATGCGATGGGTCACCGCGCTGAAGACCTCGTCGAGGCTCGGATGCTCGAGCCCGACCTCGTGGACCGGGACGCCCAGCCCCTCGAGGCGTGCGACCACCTCGCCGAGCGTGACCAGGCCGTCGGGGGCGGGCGTGGTGACCGATCGTCCGCGAATGGCGGCCTCGTCTCCGAGCGCGCGCCGGACCTTCTCGAGCGCGGCAGGATCCGCGTCGACGAGGGTCACCACGACGCTCGGCCTGCCGATCGATGCCTTGAGCTGTTCCGGGGTTCCCTCCGCGACGACGAGCCCGCGGTCGACCACCACGATCGTGTCAGCGAGCTGGTCGGCCTCGTCGAGGTACTGCGTGGTCAGGAGCACGGTCGTGCCGCGGGCCACGAGATTCCGGATGGCTGCCCACATCTCGCTGCGGGCTACCGGGTCGAGCCCCGTTGTCGGCTCGTCGAGGAAGAGCACTTCAGGGTTGGCGATGAGGCTTGCCGCCAGGTCGAGCCGCCGCCGCATGCCGCCCGAATACTTCTTGACGAGCTGGTTGCCGGCCGCGACGAGATCGAACTGGGCGAGGAGCTCATCGGCACGCCGGCGCGAGACGGCGGCGCCGAGATGGGAGAACCTGCCGATGATCTCGAGGTTCTCGTGACCTGTCAGGAGCTCGTCCATCGTGGCGGTCTGCCCGGTGACCCCGATCCGGCCGCGAACCTTGTCGGCCTGGGTTGCGATGTCGAAGCCGGCAACCTGGGCCTGACCGCCGTCCGCGTCGAGCAGCGTGGTGAGGATCCGCACCGTCGTGGTCTTCCCGGCGCCGTTGCGGCCGAGCAGCGCGCACACGCTCCCGGCCGGCACATCGAGGCTGACATCCACGAGCGCGTGCGTCTCGCCAAAGGATCGAGCCAGATGTTGCGCGGAGATGGCAAAGCTGCTCACGGCTCGGACGATATATCGCGAGCCGTCGGCCTGTCAACCCGCCTGGCGCTTGCCAGGCGGGTGCCTCCGCTACTGCGCAGCGTCAGCCCGCGGCGGCGAGCTCCGGGACGAACAGTGCTGCATCGACGGTTCCAACCCCACTTGCGAGGTCATATCCGGGCAGCGCGTCGAAGCCGGTGACCGTGTGGACTTTGCCCTTCTGGGTGAAAGTGACGGTGTTGTTGCCACTGGTGACATCAACGATTCCAGGGGCGCCGGCCGCCGACAGCTGGTACAGCGCGGAGTTGATGACCCCGAGGTCGTGTCCGGCGTACTGGTCGGCGATCGCGACGATCCCCGAGAACTCCGGCGTCGACTCACTGGTGCCGCAGGTCACGTAGAACCCTGGCGGACCGCCACCCTTGAAGCTCTGATACATGATCGCGCCGCCGTTGCAGGCGCCGCTCATGCTGATGTCGGGCACGCCGCGCTGGTTCCCGACCACCGACGACACGCCGTTCTGAAAGCCGGGACGCGAGAAGATGACCGACTTACCGCCGCCACCGGCGAGCGGGTTCGGACCGGCGTCGCCGAAGATGAACTCGTTGGTCGGCACGCTGTAGGTGTCATTCCAGACGGTGTCCGGGGCGGTGTGTTCGCCCTTGGCGTTGAGGTGCAATTGTGTGCCACCGATGCCGGTGATGAGCGGATCCGAGTTGGGCCACGAGGTGACCGGGTGCAGCTTGTAGTTGATGGCGAAGTACCCGACGTCCGCGGCTCCCGAATCGCCGGAAGCCGTGTTGACCGTGACGCCGTGCGCGGCGGCGTTGATGTATGCCGACCGCAGGTTCAGCAGCGACTGCCTGGTGGGGAAGGTCTCCTCGGTCGCGCTGAAGCTCTGGCTGATCACATCGCCGAGGTGATGGTTGATGACGTAGTTCTCGGCCTCAACGATCTGCGGGAACCCTGTCGTCCCCTCGTTCTCGGAGGTCGGGGTCTCGACGAGCAGGATGTTCGCCCCGGGCGCGATGGCGTGCGAGTACTCGACATCCAGGTCGGTCTCACCGGCCCATCCGGAGTTGGGGTGGGGGACTGCCCCCGCCGGCTGGATGATCTTGAAGGACGGCGGCGCCGGAAGATGGAACGCGGCATCGAAGACCGCGAGATCGTGACGGACGGTCGTCGATCCGAACGAGTCCACGATGACGATGGTCTTCCCCGCGCCGTTGTAGCCCTTCGCGTAGAGCGCGGGAAGGTCGTAGGCGCGCTCGATCTGGTTCGGGCTGTAGCACGCCACCTGGAACTGCGCTTCGCACTGCGCTGTGGTAGGCGGGGCGCTCGTGGAGATCAGCCGCGACATCGCGATGTCCGGTTGGATCGCAACTGTTGCGGCGGCCGGAACGGCTGCCAGCGAGCCGACGCCCATCGACGCCAATCCGAATGTGGCGGTCGCCACGGTCAATCTGACTGCACGCATCAACTGATCCCCCTGATGTAACTCTCGGAGGCATGACACCACGTTGCGGGTCCCATGGTCAAATGCGGCACCTGGTCAGATGTTGACCCGCTCCATGTACGCGTCGGCGCCGCGAGCTCCCGCCACACTTTCAGGCGCCGCCACCGCCTCGATCTCCTTGAGGTCGTCGGCGGTGAGGGTCACATCGGCAGCCGCGGCGTTCGCCTCGAGGTTCTCGCGCTTGCGCGTCCCGGGGATCGGCACGATGTCCTCGCCCTGATGGAGCCACCCACGCGAGGGCGAGCTGCGCGGTGCTCATGCCGTGGCGTCCCGCGATCTCCTCGAGGCGGCTGACCAGGCGGACGTTGTGGTCGAAGTTCTCCTCCTGCCAGCGCGGCACGTTGCGCCGCCAGTCATCAGCCGGGAGATCCTCGCGGCGCTGGAACTGTCCGGTGAGCATGCCGCGGCCGAGCGGGCTGTACGCGACGAAGCCGATGCCGAGCTCGCGCGCCGTGGGGAGGATCGCGTCTTCAGGGTCCCGGCTGAACATCGAGTACTCGGTCTGCAGCGCGGTGATCGGATGCGTCGCGTGCGCCCGACGAATCGTCTCGGGTGCGGCTTCGGAGAGCCCGACGTACCGAACCAGCCCAGCGGAGACCAGGTCGGCGATTGCGCCAACGGTTTCCTCGATCGGCGTCGACGGATCGACCCGATGGAGGTAATAGAGGTCGACGTAGTCGGTCCCGAGGCGGGCGAGGCTCGCCTCGAGCGCCGGCCGCACCCTGTCGCGCTTGCCGAGGCCAATGCCGCCGCCGCCGCCGAACTTGGTGGCCAGGACCACATCATCGCGATGACCTGCGAGCGCCCCGGCCGACGACCTCTTCGCTGTGACCCGACCCGTAGGTGTTCGCGGTGTCGATGAACGTCACTCCGAGCTCGAGGGCGCGCGTGACGGTGGCGATGGACTCATCGTCCTCGGCGCTGCCGTGGACGCCGGCGAAGCTCATCGCTCCGAGCCCGACGGCCGAGACCGTCGGTCCATCAGTGCCAAGCTGCCGATACTGCATGGGGGATCCTCCAGGATGGCCGGGATGCCGCATTTCAGGCTAGCGGTTCGGTCCTCGAGGACGCGTAGGATCGCTCCCGTCGCGCCTCACGCCCGACCACATGAAGGGGACGTTGATGAGCACATTCGATGCCGGCGGATTCGGGCAAAGCAGCCTGGCGCCCGGTCATTGGTGGCAGCAGCAGTTTGCCGGCCGCGTCACCGAGCACGTGATCGAGTCGCGAGCGCTCGCAGGCAATCACCTCGGCGACCCGGCGGAACGGCCGCTCTGGGTGTATACACCGCCGGGGTACGGCAGCTCTGAGGAACGATATCCATCGGTGTACATCATCCAGGGATACTCCGGGCAGGCGGTGATGTGGTTCAACCGGACACCCTTTCGTGAAGGGTTTCCGTCGGCGGTCGATCGCGTCATCGCCAGCGGTGAAGCACCTCCGTGCATCGTCGTGTATGTCGACGCATGGACGGCGTATGGGGGCTCGCAGTTCGTCGACTCGCCCGGGACAGGCCGGTACCACACCTACCTGTGCGACGAGATCGTCCCGTTCGTTGACGGGCACTACCGCACCATGGCCAGCGCGGCACACCGCGGCATCATGGGGAAATCGAGCGGTGGATTCGGCGCGATGATCACACCGATGTTGCGGCCGGATCTCTTCGGCGGTCTCGCGACGCACGCCGGCGACGGCATGTACGAGTGCTGCTATGTTCCGGATTTCGCCAGGGCAGTACGCTTCCTGCGCGAGTACGACGGCGACATCATGGCGTGGTGGAAGGACTTTCAGACACGTCCGTCATTTACCAAGGAGGGCGATCACGTCCTCGTGATGCTCCTTGGCGTCTCGGCATGCTTCTCGGCGCGCGACGATGGGACGCCGGAGCTGCCGTTCGATTCCCGGACCGGCAGGCTGCGTGACGACGTGTGGTCGCGATGGCTAGCGTGGGATCCCGTGCGCATGGTTCCGCAGTACGCGGACGCACTGCGGTCGCAGCGCGCGATCTGGATCGACGCCGGCACGCGCGATGACTGGTATCTCGATCTTGCGGCGACGGCATTTCGCGACGAGCTGGCGAAGATCGGCATCATCGACGTGCAGTTCGAGCTCTTCGATGCGACCCACATGGGGATCGACTATCGCTATCCGCAGTCGCTCGCATATCTCAGCCGGCGCCTGCGCTGACGCGCTGACGCGGCGTGAACTCTAGGGCCACTGCTCCCAGGCTCGCATGGTGTCGGCGATGGCCTCCTCCTCGAATGCGAGGTGGGCGAGAAGGTCGTCCTCGAGACGTCCGAGCGCCGCGATCAGGCGCTGTCGCGCGGGATTGAGTGCGGTGTCGTCGAGCGCACCGGCCGACTCCTCGACGGCGTCGAGCAGGTCCGAGATCGAACGATGGTCGGCCTCCAGCTTGTCGACGACCGCCGACAGCGCAGGGTTGGAGCGACGCAACGCGGGAAACATGGCGGCGTCCTCGTGCCCGTGGTGAGCGTGCACGACCCTGCAGTGATACAAGCAGTTGACCTGCAGCGTCCAGATGGGGCTGCGCGTCTTCAGCGCGGCGATCTGGTCGGTGATCACCGCTGCTGGAGCGCCTTCGGCGACCTCGACCGCGAGGTCCCGGCAGACGGCAAGGTCGCTGCGGAGCATCTGGTGGATGAGCTTGAGCTGGCGATGCATCAGCACTCCGAACGGCTTCTCGCCGCTGGCCCGCGCTGTCATCTCAGAGGAGTTTCGCGCGTCGCAGTGCGTCCTCAACCCCGGCGATGTCGTCCACGACATACCCGGGATGATCGAGCTCGAGGAGGTCGCGATCGCGGATACCCGAACACACCGCGATCGATGTGTAGCCGAGCGCGTTCGCGGCGGCGATGTCGGATTCGGTGTCGCCGATGACCACGGCCGGGTCGTCCGCCGGCACCGTCTTGCGGATCAGCCTAGCCTTGGCGAACGCGGGATCTTCACCGGGAGGACTCATCTCGATGGTGTCAAAGAACGGGGTGAGGGCGAAGACCGCGAGCTGCGCGCGAAGCGCCGTCGCCGATGCCCGGAGCGACACGAGCGTGGTGCGATACGTGGCAGAGAGGCGGGTGAGCACCGGGACTGTCTCGGGAAACATCACGTCGAAACCCAGGCTTTCAGGCAGCTCGATGAGCTCGACGAACTTGGCTTCGAACGCTGCGACGTTCGTCTCCGCGAGCCCACTCTGGGCGAGGATGGCTGCCCAGCCGGTGCGCTGACGTTTCAGGTGCCAGTATGCGTCGCGGGCGAGTGGCTCACCGCCCAACGACGTGCAGACAGTCGCATAGACATGATGGTTGCGCGCCGATACGTCGAGCAGGGTCCCGTCGAGGTCAAAGACGAGCGTGGGCGGCCGCTGCGCTGGCAATCTGCTCCTCCAACCCCTCTGGAAAAACGCGAGCCGGAGAGAATCCGGTCGCCTCGCGGAACCGCGCGACGTCGAGCACGATATCAGCCGCGGGTTTCTGTCGAGGGTGCTGCTCGAGAGCGGAGCTCCCACCCGCCAGGCGGAGGACGGCATCGGCGGCGTCACGTACCGAGACGCCGGCCCCAGAACCGACGTTGAAGGTTCCCGAGAGCCGCCGCTGCCAGGCGAGCACGACTGCCAGAGCCGCGTCGTCAACGTGGAGGTAGTCGCGCAGCTCCTCGCCACCGAAGATCCGGATGGGTTCGTGCCGGACGGCGCTCCCGACGAAGTTCGGGATCGCCCGCTGGATCGGGTCGCCGGTTCCGTAGAGCACTGTGAACCGGAGGATCGCGATGCGCATCTGGTCGTGGCGCTCGAGGATCCGGCAGTAGGTCTCCGCCGCAACCTTGCTGGCGCCGTACCAGCTCAACGGGTGCGGCTCGGTGTCCTCGCGAATGGCGTCATGCCCGTTCGGCAGGCCGTAGACCTCGGCGGTGCTCGCGAAGACGTTCGCCTGGCCGTGACGGCCGAACGCGCTGAACAGATGGACCGAGCCCATCACGTTCGCGGCGAACGCGGTGGTGCTGTCGTCCTCGCCGGGATGTCGTGGCACCAGCCCCCCGAGATGGATGATCGAATTCACCTCGCCGGCAACGCGTGCGGCGTGCTGCACCTCGGTGGGCTTGGTGAGATCGGCCGCAATCTGATGCAGTCGAGACACGCCGGACGTATTCGGCGCGGAGCGACCGATTGCGACCACGTCGTGACCGCCCCCAATCAGAAGCTCCGCGACCCGCCGGCCGAGGAACCCCGAGGCACCGGTGAGGAGCACCCTCATGCGCGCAGCTTCTGTCGCCGCCGCTCAAGATCCTCGCGCTGCGATTCGATGTCGGACATCGGCACAAGAACCGGCTCGAAGTCCATGCCGCGGATCCACACCATGCCCGGCTGTGCCGGGTTGAGCTTTTGCGGAATTGCCGGCAGGGGCTCATCGCATGCGAGCTTCACGAAGACGTAGGGCATGTTGACTCCGAGCTCCGTGAAGAACAGGTGGGTCGTGAAGAAGCGGCCGATGTTGATCTCGGTCGGGTTGGGAATGCCGTTGCGGTCGTACGTGAGATCGACGCCGAAGAGGGCATCGGGTTCGGGATCGATGGCGAGCACGGCCGCCATGGCGATCTCGTCGACCTGCGGATCGGCCACGGTGATCGCCGCGCCGGTGGCACCGGTGACCCCGGATTGGGACACCTTCGACAGCTCCCAGTAGAGCCGCTTACGGCCCTGCGCAAGGATCAGCTCGCCCTTGTGCCAGATCGACATCCACGTGATCGTCTCGGGCTCGAGCAGCTCCGACGCGGTGTACCGGCCCCAGCCCTGGCGGAGGTCGAGCCACGACCGAGCGGTGTCGAGGTCGTGGACCGGCAATGCGCCACGGCCACCCGCGCCAGTGACGTCGCGCAACCACAGGTGACCGCCGAAAGCGGCGAAAGCGCGCCGAAGCTCGGTTTCGCTGTGCATGACGATGGTCTCGGGTACCACCAGGCCGGCTGCGTGCCAGCGCTCGTAGGACAGGAACTTGTCCTGGCAGACGCGCACCGTCTCCGCGGCGGGCAGAAACGTGCGCGCATGGACCTCGTCCCGATGGTCGGAGAGGAACCGGACCTCGGCGTCGTTCTGAGCGTGGACGAGCTCGACGCCTTCCTCGTCGATGATGTCGTTGAGCACCTCGAGGTAGGCGGGATCGCTCGCCAGCGGCACGAGGTACCGGCTGTCGGTTTCGGCGCGCATGAGCAGAAACTCGTCCGCGTCAGTGCCGACGAGCTCGAACGGCTCCGGGGCAAGGCGCAACGATCGGACAAAGTTGGTTGAGGGCGAACCGCCCGCCCCGGTGATGAGGATCGGCTTCAACGCCGGCTCCGGGCGCTCGTCTGGAGCATCGGCGCCATGGTAGCCCGGCCCCGCTCAGCCTCCGGGTACGCGGCTGATCTGTTCCCTGGGGGTTTCCGGACCGATGATCCTGTCGCTCACTCGTTCGAGTCCTTCCAGCCGAAGTGCTTCCAGCGGAACATGCCGGTCAATCCCAGGCGCGAGACGTGCAGCTGGTGGAATTCCTCGTACTGCTCCGCCTGGGCCTTGGTGATCGAGAGGTGCGCAGCCTCGGTGGTGATCCGCTCGATGTCCGCCGCCGGCGCGAGGTAGTGCTTGCTGCTGTGGGCGTGCTCGAAGACGATGCCGTGAAAGATGTCCTCGTTGGCGAGGGCGGCGACCTCGACGATCTTGCCAATGGTGGCGCCGTCGCTGGTCACGACTGCCTCACCGGTCTTGACGGCGGTCCATGCGATCTGTTCTTCAGCCATGCGGACCATGATAGAGCCGGTGCAATTGCACGGCCTTGATGGCCGGGGTCTGTCCAAAGACGAGCAGGAACAAGGCCTCGCGAGCGAGCCGCTGGGCGTGATGGTCCATCGTGATCGAGCGTCCGCCGCCGGAGACGACCAGCGTCGTGGCCGCCCGGAGCGCAAGCTCTGACGCGCGCGCCCGCTGTGCGGGCATCGTCTCGGGCGTGGCCGCATCAAGGGCTCGGCGACATTCGTGCAGATCAGCCGTGAGGCCCTCGCTCTCCAGCAGCGAGGCGCAGCGCCGGGCCACGCCGAGTGCGAGCGACCCGTTCACGCGAAGGCTCCCCCGGTCCGCCGCCTGCCACTGATCGAACGGCTGAATTGAGATCACCCGGTCGGCGGGCACGCCGTGGTTGTCGAAGCGCAGCGTCACCGTGGCGCTTGCGTTGACCGCGGCGAGCCGGAGCGGTTCGGCGCGCAGCGTGGGACCTGCGGCTGCGTCGACGAGTGCCCAGACGATGTCGCCGTCCTCGCGCCTCGCTGCCGCGCGAACCACGCCAACCCGGCCCCATCCGGTGACCCATGGCGCGAAACCGTTGAACCGCCAGCCGCGACCGTCGGGCCGGGCAGTGAGGATCGGGGGACCCGGGCGCCGTAAGCCCGAGAACGCAACGCCCGCCCGCACTTCGCCGCTGCAGAGTCGCGGCAGCCAGGCGTCGCGCAACGCCGCTGAGCCGTCCAGGGCGCGGACCGCGCCATGGTGTTGGATCCAGACGAAGGCGGTCGTCAGGCAGCCCGACGCGATGATCTCGATGACTTTGAGGGCGACGGTGAGGTCGACACCCATACCACCGGCATCGCTCGGACCGGCGAGACCATAGAACCCGGCCTCGGCGAGGCGGTCGAGCCGGTCAATGGGAACGATGTCCGCGGCATCTGCGTCGAGCGCACCGGGAAAGAGCTCGGCGTCACTGATCTCGCGAGCCTGGGCGATGGGATCACGCAACTCAAGCATTCGTTGTCAGGCGTCGCGCCTATGTGGAACGCGGCTTGGCCGGGGTGCGCGCTCTGCGGGGACGGGGTCGCGCCGGCGTGTGTGCTGGTCGCGCCGGAAACTGCGGCACCACAAGATCGTCGAGCTCGTCGGCGAGCCAGCGTGTCATCGTACCCACATCCGGCATCGCGTCGCGATCGGCGACGATGCCGATGTCGAGGCTGCCGTTGTAGCTCATCACCGTCATGTTGAGCCCCAGCCCGTCCATGATGACCGAGACCGGGTAGATCGCCTCGAGGAGCGCGCCCGCGCAGTAGAGCGGAATCTGCGGGCCGGGCACATTCGACACGACGAGGTTCCACGTCGGACGCAGACGAGGGTTGCTCGTCCACGCGAACGTCAGCTGCGCCGCCCGAGTGAACAGGGCCGGCGGGATGAAGTTATTGGCATCCTGGAGCAGCGACGCGGGCAACAACTCGTTGCGGTGCTTCATCTCCGCGAGTGACTCGTGGGTTGCGCGCAGACGCTCGACGGGATCGGCGATCTCCGTGTGCAGCTCGACGCCCACGAGCAGGATGCGATTGCCGTAGGTGCCCTGCTGCTCCGGACTGCGGACGGACACGGGGATCTGCGCAATCAGCGGCTCCTTGCCCAGCTCGTGATGCTCGAGCAGCCAGCGGCGGACCGCGCCGGCACAGATCGACACCACCACGTCATTGACCGTGACGCCGTGCATGTTCTTGACATCTTTGACAGCATCAAGCGGGAGCTGGCCGAAGACGATGCGCCGGTGTGCGGAGATCCGCCCGTTGAAGGACGTGTGTGGAGGAGTGGAGAGCTTGCGTCCGCTGACGACCGGGCTGCGTCGCAACGCAGCCTGGAGCCGTCGCCCTGCGGCGCCGACGAGGCTTGCGCCGGGAAGGATGCTGAAGATGCCGACCTCTTCGAAGTTGGGGAGCGCGGCCGGCAGCGAGCGGAGCAGGCGGAGCGGGTACTGAGGAGCGCCGATCAAGCCCCGCGCCAGCATCTCCAGCGGGGTCGGCATGCGCTCCGGACCGTCGTCCACGGGCTCTGGAGCAGGTCGTCCCTCTGGTGTGAGGTCCAGCAGCGATCCCAGGATCTCCGCGCCGGAGAGCCCGTCGATGACGGCGTGGTGCACCTTGGTCATGAGCGCCACGCGGCCGTGCTCGAGCCCGTGAATCAGGTAGATCTCCCAGAGCGGGCGGCTGCGATCCAGCGGGCGCGAGAAGATGCGCGCGACCTGTTCCTCGAGCTGCGCCGTTGAGCCGGGTGGCACCAGGGCGAGTTCGCGGACGTGGAAGTCGATGTCGAAATCCGGATCGGTGACCCAGTAATCGAAGTCGAGGCCGAAGGGGACCTCTGCCAGGCGCCACTTGAAGATCGGGATGAGCGGGAGGCGGTCGGTGATCAGCTTCTGAAGGTCGCCGAGCGTCAGCGCGCCTCCAGGAGCGGTGGAGGGGTCGAGCACGAGGACACCGGTGACGTGACCGAAGATTCGGGGCGTCTCGAGTGCCAGGAACTGCGCATCGAGGCTGGTGAGCTGGCGCATGGGCTCGGCCAACACTGGCAGAACCCGCGAAGAGCGGTCAACCTCTCCCATTCGCTCCTTGATATGGGATCGTTCGGGGGTGCCCGCGGAGATCGCCACCATCGAGACCCCAGAGCTGGGCGATCGGAGTTACGCGATCTTCACCGGGACGGGAGCCGTCGTCGTCGACCCGCAGCGGGACATCGACCGCGTCCTCGCCGTGCTGTCCGACCGGGGCGCCCGGCTCACCCACGTGCTCGAGACCCACATCCACAACGACTATGTGTCGGGAGGCCCTGAGCTCTGCAGGGTCACCGGTGCCACGCTGGTGATTCCGGCGGGGGAGTCGGTGGGGTACGAACGCCGGGCGGTCACCGACGGCGAGCGGATCGCGCTCGACGACGCGTCGTTGCTGGCGCGGCACACCCCAGGGCACACAGCGACGCACATGACCTATCTCCTCGAAGAGGGCGGACACCCGGTCGCGGCGTTCACGGGCGGCTCGATGCTTCTCGGCTCGGTCGGTCGCACCGATCTGGCCGGGCCGTGGGTCACCGATCGTCTCAGCCACCTCCAGCACCAGTCCGCCCGGCGCTTGTCGGAGGAGCTCCCCGACGCCGCGGCGATCCTGCCGACCCATGGGTTCGGCAGCCTTTGCTCGGCCGGCTTCCCCGCGGGCGGCGCCGATTCCGCCGACGCTCGGCATCAGCGTGCCGAGAACCCGGCGCTCCTCATGGACGAGGATGCGTTCGTCGCCCAGCTGGTGTCGGGGCTGGATGCCTTCCCGCGCTACTACGCGTACATCGGCCCGAGGAATCGCGAAGGCGCCGCGCCGGCCGACCTCGACCTGCCGCCGATCAGCGAAGCCCGAGAGCTCGCCGAGCGCGCGCGCGCCGGGGAATGGATCATCGATCTGCGTGAACGGCACGAGTTCGGCGCCCGCCATCTTGCCGGCACGCTCGCGTTCGAGCTTTCGGATCCGCTCAGCACATATCTCGGGTGGCTGCTCCCATGGGGCAGCCCGCTCAGCCTGATCGGGCGGTCACGAGAGGATCTGGCGGCGGCGCGCCGCGCGCTGGTTCGGATTGGGCTCGACCGGATCGCCGCTTGCGGAATCACCCTAGGTGAGAATGGGGACGACCCGTGGGCCGGCCTCGCGACCGAGTTCGTATCCCGTCGTCGGCTTCAGCGAGCTCAAGCCGTTCATCGGCGCGCCCGGTGAGGTTGTCGTCGACGTGCGTCTCCGCCGCGAGTGGCGGGAGGGCCATCTCGCAGGCGCGCTGCACATCCCGCTGCATGAGCTTCCGGACCGGATCGAGGAGATTCCCGCGGGAAGGGTCTGGGTGCACTGCGCCGCGGGATATCGGGCGTCGGTCGCAGGATCGCTGCTCGCACGTGCGGGGCGGTCGCCGATGGTGGTCAGCGACCAGTTCGCCAGTGCCGTCCAGGCGGGCCTCGACATCGTCTCTGCCTGCGACTGAGCATCGCGGCAGGGTTCGGGCGCGATGAGCCTTGCCACGCGCGCGGCCGCGCTGCTCGGCCGCCTTCCCCCGTCCCAGACGCGCGATGTCGCGGTGCGACGCGAGATTGCGGTCGCCATGCCTGACGGGGTCGTGCTGCTCACCGATCGGTACTGGCCGAGAGGGGGTGGGCGTGAGCCGGTCATCGTGATGCGCAGCCCGTACGGGCGCGACACTGTCTGGGCGCTTGCGGCGCGGCTGTTCGCCGAGCGCGGCTACCAGGTGATCCTGCAGAGCTGCCGGGGCACGGGCGGCTCCGAGGGCGACTTCGACGCGTACCGCCACGAGCGGCAGGACGGGTTGGCCACGCTCGCGTGGATCGCGGCGCAGCCGTGGTTCGCGGGGAAGATGGCGATGGCCGGTCCGAGCTATCTCGGAATCGTCCAGTGGGCGATCACGGCGGACGCGCCGCCGTCGCTCGGCGCGATGGCCGCGTCGATCTCTTCAGCCCGTGTGCGCGCGTTCACGTACCCCGGCGGCACGTTCTCGCTGGACAGCACGCTCGCCTGGCTTGACCTGCTCGCCGCGCAGCGCCGAGGCGCCGGGCGCCTGCGGCCTGGTGACCAGTTGGCTGGCCGCCGTCGGATGGCCGGCGCGGTTGCGACGCTCCCGCTCGGCGACGCCGATCGCGTCCTGACCGGAGCTCGGGTGGGCTTCTATCAGGACTGGCTCGCTCGCATGGACGACGACAGCTTCTGGGCCCCGGTCGAGTTCGACCGTCATCTGGCCTCGCTGACGGTGCCGGTCACGATGGTGACCGGCTGGTACGACATGTTCCTGCCGGCGCAGCTGGCTGATTTCGAGGCGTTGCGATCGGCGGGAAACGACGTCCGCCTCACCATCGGCCCCTGGAAGCACACCGACCCCGGCGTCGCGGGCGAGGCGCTGCGCGACTCGCTCGACTGGTTCGGCACGCACCTCCTCGGGAGCCAAGGCGCCAGGAGATCCCGCGTCAGGTTGTTCGTCGGCGGCGCGCGACGCTGGGTGGAGTTCGATGAATGGCCGCCGCCCGCGAGGACCGTGCGCTGGCATCTGCAGAGCGGAGGAGGGCTGCATCCACGAACCCCGGCGGTCTCGGCCCCGGATCGGTACCGGTACGACCCCGCCGATCCCACCCCCTCTGTGGGAGGCACGCTGCTCGCCCAATCGGGCGGTCCACGCGACAACCGGTCGCTCGAGCGGCGCGGCGACGTGCTGGTCTACAGCAGCGCACCGCTGGTTCGCGACTTCGAGATCGTCGGTCCGATCAGCGCCGAGCTCCACGTGCGATCCACGCTCGAACACACCGACTTCTTCGTCAGGCTCTGCGACGTCGCGCCGTCGGGGAGGTCGCTGAACCTCTGCGACGGGCTGTTTCGGCTGACGCCGGCGTCATGGCGACGGGGCAGCGACGGCGTCGCGCTGGTCGAGGTGCCACTCTGGCCTGCCGCCCATATCTTCCGGCGCGGCCATCGGTTGCGAGTTCAGGTCTCGAGCGGGGCGCATCCCAGGTTCGCCCGCAACCTCGGTGGCGGGGAGCCGCTCGCCACGGGGGTGACCATGCACTGCGCCGACCAGGAGGTGTGGCACGACACCGGCCATCCGTCGGCGATCGTGCTCCCGGTCAGGGATCCCGCCTGACGAGCGACCTGCGCCGGTCAGGGATCCCGCTTGACTAGCGACCGGCTCCGGCCGTTACCCGCTCGCGTGGCGGGGGCTCCTCGACGCGGGCGCCGTCATCGGGTGGACCGTCGTCGACCTTACGGATGGTGGTGAGCCATCGCGCTGGGGGCGGATCCGGTCGGATCGGCGGTTTCGACGGTCCGTCGTCGCCTCGTCCCGGCTCGTCATCCCCGGCGGCCTGCTGGTTGTGGTCGTTGTCGAACGTGATCAGGTAGATGGAGGCGATCAACGTCATGGTGATCAGCGCGAAGAGCGAGAACGGCAGCCGGGCGAACCAGCTCAAGTTGTCCGGCAGCCCTGGCATGAAGGCGACCAGCACAGCGCTGGCGATGCCGACGCCTGGCGGAAGGAGCCAGACCCACACGGTGCGGCCTTCGCGATCGATCCCGAGTCGCCGCTCGAGATGTCTGAAGAGGGCCGCGAGCCGCTCTTTGATTGAGGCCATCTCCGTTCTCCTGTCTTCAGTCTATCGTGGAATGCCGTGAGTACAGTTGCGACCCAGCAGATCGTTGGCTCCGGCGAGCTGAGGCGCCTTTCACCGCGCTTCTGGCTGGCGCGGCAAACTCAGCTCGCACTCTTTTGGGGGCCCGTCTTCATCGCGTCAGTGGTCATTGCGCTGATCGTCAACGTCAGCGCCGCCGACCTGCTGCCGTTGGTCGTCGCATTGATCGCCGCGGTCGCCTGGCTGGTGGAGCGGGGTCGTTACCGGTCGTGGGGGTACGCGGAGCGAGAGGACGACCTGATCGTCACCCACGGACTGATGTTCCGCCATGTCTCGGTGGTCCCCTACGGAAGGATGCAGTTCATCGATGTGACCGCCGGCCCGATCGATCGCGCCTTCGGCCTTGCCACTGTCCAGCTGCACACCGCGGCGGCCGCGACCGATGCGCGGATCCCCGGCCTGGTCCGCCCCGACGCCGACGCGCTTCGCGACCGGCTGGCGCTGGTGGGGGAGGCGAAGGCCACGGGCCTATGAGCGTGATGCCGCCGCCGCTCGCTCCGGCCGTCAACCAGGAGCCCGGGAAGATGGAGGTGGGCGAGAACTGGCGCCGTCTGCACCCGCTCTCGCCGGTCGTCCGCTTCGGGCGGGTCCTGATCGGCGTGATCGTGGTTGCGGTGCCGTCCATCGCGGAGCAGCCCGGTTTGCATCACGACGGCGGTCTGCCCATCTCGGTGATCATCTACATCGGGCTGCTCGTCCTCGGTGGTATCGGCGGGATCATCTCCTGGCTGGTGACGCGCTGGAGGATCGCCGACGGCAACCTCCAGATCGAGACCGGGTTCATCCGCCGCCAGTCACTGCGCATTCCTCTCGCGCGCATTCAGGCGGTCGACGTGATCTCTCCACTGTCAGGACGCTTTCTCGGTCTTGCCGAGGTCCGGGTGGTCTCGGCGGGGCGCGGCGCCGAGCACGGCCGCCTGGCATACCTCACGGCCGCCCAGGCGCCGGTGGTACGAGCCCGTCTCCTCGCGCTCGCTCACGGGCTCGAGGTTGGGACGCCCGAGCCTGTCGCGCTGCCGCTGCTGCACGTTCAGAACGGATTGCTGCTCCCCGCGCTCCTGATGCGCTCGCAGGTGCTGGCCCCGATTCTCCTCGCGGTCGCCGCCCTCGCGGCGATCGCTGCCGCGCCGGTGGTCGGCGCCGGCGCGCTCGGCAGCGCCGTGACCGTCTTCGTCATCAGCGGGCTCGGGGTCGCGCGCGCCTTCAACGAGGACTTCGATTTCTCCATCAGCGAGGCTGGTGATGGTGTCCGCCTCGACAGGGGTCTGCTGCAGCGGCGCCACGAGACCATTCCGTACGGCCGCATCCAGGCGGTGCGGGTGGTCGAACCGTTCTTCTGGCGGGCCTTCGGGTGGGCGCGCCTCGAGGTGGACGTCGCCCGGCAGAGCGTGTCGCGCGAAGCGGACCGCGACGCCCAGCAGGTGGCGCGGACGCTCATCCCGGTGGCCTCACGCGACCAGGCGCTCTGGTTGCTCGCCCGCGTGATGCCCGATGCTCACCCCAACCCGCCGCCCGATGCGGGGCCACCGTCACGGGCCCGCCTCAAGGCGCCGCTGTCCTTCCATTTCCTCGCCGCCTGGTTCGGGCAGCGCTATGTCTACGCGCGCACCGGCCGCTTGCAGAAGTCGACGATCATCGTGCCGCTCGTGAAGGTCCAGAGCGTGCGTCTCAAATCGAGTCCGCTGCAGCGTGCGCTGCACGTCGCGACAGTCGATGTCGACACCGCCGGGCGACGCTGGCAGGCCTCCGCGCGATGTCGCGATGAGCAAGAGGCTGTGGACATGGTCCGCCATATCAGCGAGCGCGCTCGCCTCTCGCGCCGAGTGCCGCCACCGCTTCCGGCGAGCCCTGTCGCGGTTCCGGCCGCCGGCTAGGCCCTCGTCCGTGGCAAGATCGCTCTACTGATGGCGGTGACAGCCCGGTGCGAATGCGACGGAGAGGAGACACCGATTTTCCGTCTCGCTGCTGTGATCCTCGATGGCCGAATGGCGCGCGTGTGTCCAAACTGCGTGTCGAAGTACAAGGATCGGATCGAGATGCCGTACTCGCCACGCGCAGACCAGGGGGCGATTCAGCCGAGCACGTCGAGGGAGGTCTGGTAGGGCCGTGACATTCGTCGCACGCCTTGACGCGTGCGTCGAAGCTTCCGGTTCGCTGCTGTGCTGCGGCCTCGATCCTGACGGGTTTGCAAGTGCCACTGAGGCCGAGCAACGGTGTCTCGAGATCGTTGACGCGACCTCCGAGTTCGTCTGCGCCTTCAAGCCGAATCTCGCATTCTTCGAACAGATGGGATCCGCGGGCTACGCGATCCTCGAGCGCCTGCGCACTCGGATTCCCCACGACCGTATCCTCATCCTCGACGCCAAGCGCGGCGACGTGGGGAACACTGCCGCGGCGTACAACCGCGCGCTGTTCGATGTGCTCGGCGCCGACTGCGTCACGGTGAATCCGCTGCTCGGCCGCGACTTGGTGCTGCCGTTCCTCCAGCGCGAGGACCGGGCGCGTTCCTCGTCGCGCGGAGCAGCAATCCCGGCGCCGTCGACCTGCTCGACGCACGTCTCGAGTCGGGAATGCCGGTGAGCGCGCGCATCGTTGAGCTCGGCCTCGCCTGGGATCCGGGCGGGAGCGTCGGCTTCGTCGTGGGGGCGACCAGTCCCGATGCGGTGGTGGCGATCCGCGCTGCTGCGCCGGATGCACCGCTGCTGCTCCCGGGGGTCGGTGCCCAGGGCGGGGCGCTCGAAGAATCGGTCAGCGCGGGACTCGATGCCCGCGGCCGCGGCATCATCGTGTCGGTGAGTTGCGGAATCGCCTCCGCGCCCGAAGGTGCGGCGCGCGCGGCCAGGATGTTCCACGAGCGTATCGAGGAGGTCCGCGCTACGGTTGCACACGCGTGACTGTTCCCCTGGCGCTCATCCGCAACGACGACCAGTCCGCTCACGAGAGTCCGGGCCATCCTGAACGGCCGGATCGGGTGGTGGCGATCCTCGAGGGCATCGCAGGGGACACAGAGCTCGCGGCGCTGCCCTGGCTCGACGTCGCGGTGGGACGGCGAGCCCTGCCGCTCATGGTCCATTCGGAGGACGAGGTGCGCCGTGTCGAAGGGCTGGCCGTGCGCGGCGGTGGCTGGTTCGACCCGGACACGTATTGCACGACGGACTCGTATGTCGTTGCTCTGAACGCTGCCGCATGCGCCGCACACGCGGCAGAAGCGGTCATTCAAGGAGAGGCGCTCTCGGCCTTCGCCGTGATCCGCCCGCCGGGGCACCACGCGACGCCATATCTTCCGATGGGGTTCTGCCTCTTCAACAACGCGGCGATCGCGGTTCGCGCGGCACAGAACGCCGGCGCAGCGAGGGTGGCGATCGTCGACATCGATGTGCATCACGGCAACGGGAGCCAGGACATCTTCTACGCCGATCCGACGGTGCTCTACACCTCGCTGCACCAGTTTCCCTGGTATCCGGGAACCGGGCATGCATCCGACCGCGGCGATCCCGGCGCATCTGGGATGACGCTGAACGTGCCGGTGCCACCGGGCACCGACGGTGTGCAGTGGCTCAATCTGTTCGATGATGTGGTCTTGCCGGAGGTAACCGCGTTCGAGCCCGACCTCATCGTTGTCAGCGCCGGGTTCGATGCCCATCGCGACGACCCGCTCGCGGAGTTGCGCCTGGAGGACGAGACATACGCGGCGATCGCAGAGCGTGTTCGGACCCTCGCGGAGACGCACTGCGAGGGACGATCCTTGTGGCTTCTCGAGGGCGGCTACGACCTTCGAGCCATCGCCGCTTCGGTGGCGGGATGTCTGCACGTGCTCGCGGCTTGACCCAGGGTCGCGCCCGGCCGGCGGCGCTCGCGGTGAGTGCGACCGCACTCCTCGCCGGTTGCGCGGGGGTGCCTTCGACGTCGTCGTCACCGACACCCACTCCGAGGCCGACGGTGGCGGTCATCACCACGGGGAGCCCCACCCCGCAGCTCGTGGGCACGACCCGGACGGTACTGAGCCCGCTGGGCCTACGGGTGCACTCGGCACCTGCGCTCGTGTCCGGGAACGTGGTCGGCGGCTTCTCGCAGGGCAGGTCATTCAGCGTGCTCGCGTATCAGAGCGGCGGGGGAGGATGGTTCCATGTCCAGGGCGCGACGCTTGCCGGGTGGATCGTCGCCGACCCAACACTGACGGCGGCGGGCACCTTCAACACCTACTCGGCAGCGAACGGCATCACCGCACTCTATCCGCAGAATTGGGGGTTCCAGACGGAGTCCTTCGGCACCCTGTTCGTGCCGCAGCAGGGAACGACAGACAGCGCCGTGCTCGAGACCGGCGCCAGCCTCAGGTCGTTAGGGGCCGCGGGATTGCCAGGATATCTGGCGACGAGCGTCACGCCGCTCGTCGTATGCGGGTACACGGGAACGCTCGGTTACTACACGAAGGAGGCCTCGTACTCGGGGCCGACGCCGGCGGCGCTCCCGGTCGCTCGACAGCCCCTCTACGCCGAGGTGCGCCTCAGCATGGATTCGACGCACGCCATGCTCATCGGCTTCAACTACCAGAACAGCACGCAGCTCGACGTGTTCGCCGCGCTGTACAACTCGATTGCCTTTCCGTTCCCGCTGTGTGAAGCACCCCCAGCGGCGACGCCGACGCCGAAACCCTAGAGCACCGATGTGCCGGTGCTCTGATTGACACCGGGGACCGAGTTGCTGTTGACGATCGAAGTGTTGGCGATCGACATCCCGGCGGCGGCGACCAGCAGGATCGCGACATACGCAGCCCCGAGGCCCAGGCGCTGTGACGCGGCCACCTGGGCCGGATCGGACATCTGATCTCCCCTGCGAAAGCGGCCGATTGTGTGGAAGATGCCGAGGATGAGGAAGATCAGCCCGATCGGGTTGCCGAAGAAGAGCACCACCGCGGCCACCACGAGCAGCCCGAGCACGTTCATCCACCTCGGGATCGCATCGGCGACCTTGGCGCCGTCGAGGAATCCGACCGGGATAAGGTTGATGAGGTTGAGGAAGCAGCCGAAGTACGCGAGCGCCAGCAGCAGGTAGCGGAAGTACCCGGGACTCGCCGTCTCGGCGAGCAGGAAGCAGAGGAGCGCCGCCACGGTGCCGAGCGCCGGGCCGGCAAGCGCGATGATGCCCGACTTGCCGGCATCAGCCGGCGAACGGCGAAGGTTGGTGACGGCACCGAGCGGACCGAGGAAGATGGGCAATCGCGCGGGCAGGCCCATCCAGCGCGCGACGATGAAATGCCCGAGCTCATGGATGAGGATCAGCGCGACGATCCCGATCGCGAACGCCGGTCCAAAGAACAGTGTGTAGAACCAGAGCGCGATGATCATGGTGATCAGGGTCGGCCCGAAAGTGCCGAACTTGACCAAAACAAGCCCGTATTTCAAGAAGGCCAGCACCGCCGCGACGATGCCCCCTGCGGCGCCTTCGCGGCGGCCCCGCTGCTGGCGCGGCGCGGTAGGGCTGTGCTGCTGCTGCGTCCCCGGGCGGGTTGGGGGAGGCGGCGGCAACCACGGCGCGCTATCGCCGGTTGTGGTGACCGAGCTGTCCGGCAACCACTGGTATATGGGCGGTTGGTCGCCGCTGGGCGGAGAAAGCTGATCATCTGCATCGATCATGGCATGGCCTGCCGAACCGGCCGGTGAATGGTTGGCGGTATGGTGTCCCGTCACATGCTCGAGGAAAGCCTCCGGGGAATACGGCTCGGGATCGTCGGCACCGGCGTGATGGCCGAGGCGATGCTGGCGGGCCTGCTCGAGCGCGACCTCGTGCCGGCCGCAACATCATCTGCACGCATCCGCGAGCGGCCCGCCGCGAGGCGCTGGTCGCGACCTACCACGTCAACGCTGCCGATAACCTCGAAGCGACCGTCGACACCGACGTCATCCTGCTCGGGGTCAAGCCGCAGATGCTCGCCGGTGTCATGACCGAGCTGCGCGGTTCACTGCAACGCGCCCAGCTTGTGATCAGCATCATTGCCGGGGCGACCACCACGGCCCTCGGCGAGGGCCTCGATCACCCCGCCGTTGTCCGCTGCATGCCCAATACGCCGGCCCAGATCGGGCGCGGGGTGACCGTCTGGTACGCAACCGACAGCGTCGATGACATCGGCAAGGCAGCGAGCCCGAACCATGCTCTCCGCGCTCGGTCGCGAATTCGAGGTCCACGACGAGCGTCAGGTGGCCATGGCGACCGCCGTGAGCGGCACCGGCCCCACGTACATCTTCCTGTTCATCGAAGCCCTCACCGACGCGGCCGTCCACCTCGGCTTTCCTCGCCATGTCGCCCGCGAGCTCGTGCTCGACACCATGCAGGGGAGTGCGGAATTCGCGCTCCAGAGCGGCAAGCACGTCGCCGAGCTCCGCGACATGGTGACCTCACCGGGTGGTACGTCGGCCGAGGCGCTGTACCAACTCGAGCGCGGGGGCCTGCGGACGGTGGTGAGCGATGCGGTGTGGGCGGCGTTCGAACGCACGCTCCGGATCGAGGCAACCCTCGAGGGGCGTGACGCCGGCGCGGCGACGAGCTCCCACCGGCGGCAGGGCCGCTCCCCGAGGGCCTGACCGGTCGCCTCGGCGCCTGCAATACTCCACCCACCATGGCACGCACCCACCTCATCGGCATGTTGCTCGGGGTCGAGGAGGACTGGCCGGCCGCCTTCGAGGCGTTGCTCGGCCGGGCCGATCTGACTGTCCGGGAAGGCGGCGAGACCCACCGTTTCACCACCGAGCGAGTCACCATCGAGCCCTTCGACCTGCGCATGAAGCCACGGCATTCGCTGGTCATCGATCGTCTCGGCTGGTGGTATCCGATGCCCCGCGAGTGGTTGAAGAAGGTCGTGCTGATGGACCACGTCCACCTGCTCAACAACCCCTTCACGTTCCAGGCCATGGAAAAGCACGCGGCGTATTGCGCGATGATCCGCCTCGGTCTCAAGGTTCCCGAAACGTGGATGCTGCCCAACAAAACCCCGCCGGATAACCCCCGCTTTGCCGGGACCGCGCAGCGCTACCTGCGTTATTTCGACCTCGAGGCGGTGGCGAAAGCGGTCGGCATGCCCTTGTACATGAAGCCGTTCGACGGCGGCGCCTGGGTCGGGGTCTCACGCATCGAGGACAACGAGACGCTGTATCGCGCTTACGACGAGTTGGAGCAGCGGCTCATGCACCTCCAGGCGTCGGTGGACGGGTACGACGCCTTTGCGCGCAGCCTCGGTATCGGCGCCGAGTTGATCGTGCTCAACTTCCACCCCGACAAGCCGATGCACGATCGCTACGCCGTCGACCACAGCTTCCTGACGCCGCGAGCAGGGGAGGAGGTGCTCAGCATCCTGCGCACCGTCAACGCGTTCTTCCGGTGGGAGCTCAACAGCTGCGAGACATTGATCCGCGGCAACGACGTGTATCCCATCGACTACGCAAACGCCACCCCGGACCTCGCCCTCACGAGCCTCCACTATTACTTCCCGTGGGCGATTCGCAGCCTGCTGAAGTGGGTGGTGTTCTGCTGTGTCACCGGGCGGCTGCAGACCGTCGACCTCAACACCGAGGAATACTTCGCGATCGCCGATCGTGCGGATCTGAGCTACGAGGAGAAGCTCGCGGGGTACCGCGAGCTCGCCGACAAGCAACTCGAGGTCGACCGCTATCGCGAGTTCTGCGAACGGCATCTCGCCCACATCGATGAGCTGTCGGTGGCCTGGGTGGAGAGCGCGGACTTCGATCGGATCATCGTCGAGACCGTTCGCAATACGTTCCCGGCGCACGAGCACGAGCAGTTCATCGCGCACTTCCGCGGGCTCCTCGGCGCCTGGGCTCATGACCAACGTGCAACCGCGGCGTAGAGTGGATCACCGATGACCCATATCGAGTTCGTGTCCAGCCCGCGGCCCACAGTCGGGGTGGAGATGGAGCTGGAGCTCATCAATCGCGACACTCGCGAGCTGGTCAGCGGCGCCCACGAGATCCTCGGTGAGATGAACGCGCCGCACGGGGAGGCCGGTCATCCCAAGGCCAAGAAGGAGCTGCTCCAGTCGACGGTGGAGATCATCACGGGGATTTGCGAAACCGCAGCTGACATCAAGGCGGACCTGGCGGCGACGATGGCCGAGCTCCGCGAGCACACGGAGCGACGCAATCTCGAGTTGATCTGCTCGGGGACGCACCCCTTCAGCGATCCTGCGCTGCAGGAGATCAGCCCCGACCCGCGTTACCAGCGCCTCGTCAGCGACATGCAGTGGCCGGCAAAGCAGATGCAGATCTTCGGCATCCACGTACACGTCGGAGTCCGCAGCGGGGAGAAGGCGATCGCGATGGTGAACGCGCTGTCGGCGTACATCCCGCATTTTCTTGCACTCTCAGCGTCGAGCCCGTACTGGATGGGTCACGACACCGGCATGGCGTCGTGGCGTTCCAAGGTCTTCGAGGGGCTGCCGACCGCGGGCCCTCCCTGGATCCTGAGCGGATGGCCACAGTTCGAGCAGCTGATGGACACCCTCATCTCCTCGCAGACGATCAAGACGATCCGAGAGGTCTGGTGGGACATCCGCCCGCACCCGGGGTTCGGGACCGTCGAGATTCGCGTGTGCGACGGCATCCCGACGCTGCGCGAGGTGGGCGTCATGGCCGCGCTCAGCCAGTGCCTCGTTCACCAGTTCGACACCATGATCGACCGCGGTTACACGCTGCCCACACCGCGCGCGTGGCTGGTCCGGGAGAACAAGTGGCGCGCGGCACGGCATGGACTCGAGGCTTCGATCATCGTCGACGAGGGCGGGACGACGGTTCCGCTGCGTCAGGCGATTCGCGAGCTCGTCGAGGACCTGACCCCGGTTGCGGCACGTCTCGGATGCATCAATGAACTGCGCGGCGCCCTGGACATCATGGATCGAGGTTCGAGCTATATCCGCCAGCGCGAGGTCGTCGAGGCCGGCGGTTCCCTCATCGATGTGGTCGACGGTCTCATCTCCGAGTTGCACGCGGACATCCCGGCGCCGCGCTCCGCGGTGCTCGAGGCGGTGGGCAAGCAGGTCGTCGCTGCCGCGGACTGAGCAGCACCTCGTCCAGACGCCTGCGAAGCTCCGCGCAAACGCCGAGGCGATGGCATCGCGTCCGGTCGCGCCGGTAACGCTGCGACGTCGCGCAGTGCGTGCCCCGGTCAGTACGCGTACAGCTGGAGCTCGGTCGCGAACCGGTCCGCGATCTCCAGGCACGAGTTCGAGATTCGGATGCCTCACGATGACCATTCCGTCCGAGATGAGTGTCATCAACCAGTCCCGACGCGGCGCTCCAATCGGAAGAAGGTCGATCGCGCACACCCACTCGTCGTAGTCCGACAGCAGTCGCGAGAGGCCTTCAATGTGCGTGATCCTGCCCTGTCCCTGCGCTCGTTTGAAGACGGACGCCGCGTTGTAGCGGCGCTCGACCGGCTCGGAGAAACGGCCGTGGATCAGCGCCTCCGCCCACTGCTGGAAGAGGTCGATATCGTTGGCGTAGTTCATCACATCGACGGTGCGGGCGCCCGGTGGCCGCGCGCCGATCTCTCCAAAGACCACTTCGCCGTTGTCGCGCCGGTACCACTCCATGTGCGTGAACCCGTCGCGGAATCCGAGCGCGCGCAGCACGTCGCGGCCCATGGCGCGGCCGCTCGAGAGCTCGGGCGCGTCGATGTCACGCACAACCATGGTCACCGGGCTGATCCATTCCAGCTGGCGCGCGATCAACGGTCGCGGCCGGTACCACGCGACGTTGTCGAAGAGCACCTCGCCGCCCGAGCAGATGGTGTCGTACGTGAACTCCGACGCCTCGACGAATTCCTCGACACTCACCTCGTCCACCCACACGAGCTTGGGGATGACTTCGTCGAGCGCCGCAGGATTGTCGACACGATACGTATCGGCCGATCCTGCGCCGGCGATGGGTTTGACGATGATCGGGTAGCCGATTCGTCCCACCGCTTCCCGGACCTCGATTGCAGTGGTGCACCGGTAGTGATGCGGCGTGCGAATTCCCGCGGCGTCGAGGACCTGCTTCATCCGCTCCTTGTCGCGGAAGGGGATGGTCTGCTCGACCGTCATGCCGGGGATGCCGAGCGCCTCACGAATGCGTGCGGCGAGCACCATGGTCGGCTCCCACAACGATGCGACGTGGTCGATGTGGATCCCGGCGGCGCGCTGCACCACGTCGTGGACGATCGCGTCCTCGTGGGCGAATGACGGGATCTGCCAGTAGGCAGCCAGATTCTCTCGTGCCATGTCGGGAAGCCCTGACACGTGCTGGTCGCCCGCGCCGATGACCCGCGCGCCGGCACGCGCGAGACCGCGTGTGAAGAACGGCATCTCTGCCGGGTAGCCCGGCGAGATCATGAGCACGGTCGCGGTCACGATCCGCCTCCGAGCTCGACGCGAGCAACCTCGACCACGCGGCGCAAGCCCGCCTCGACGACCGCGGTCTCGGGGTGCCGGAGGATCACGTGGCCCTCACCCTCGTAGCTTCCCGAGGACGGCTGACCCTCATGAGGGAGCTGCGCCTCCACGACAAGGTCGCCGAGCTCGCGCTGCAGGACGTCGAGCCCGTGGATGGCGATCACCCTGCCGCTGCCCTGACCGCGCAGATACGCGGCGCCCACGGCATAGCGGCGCTGCGGCGGCGAGAACTCGTCAAAGATCTCGAGGCGCGCCCATGCCGCATACATGTCGACGTCGTGGGCGTACGACAGCAGCGACGTGAACTGCGCTCCCGGCGGCCGCGCCGCAACCTCGCTGATGGCGATGGTGCCGTCGTCCCGGCGGAACCACTCCATGTGTGTGAGCCCGGTGCGCAGCCCCAGCGCGCGAAGGCCGCGGGCCCCGTCGACGCGGATCGCGTCAAACTCGGGACCGGCGATGTCGCGTGGCAGCAGCACGGCCCATTGGACCCAGGGGTTCTCGAGCACCTCCAGCGGCGTCGGCAGGTACCGCGAGATCGAGTGCCAGATCAGCTCGCCATTCATGAGCACGCTGTCAAAGCTGTGCTCCTTCCCGACCACCATCTGTTCGAGCAGCACGGGACTCATCGGTCCTGGGGGATCGGCAAGCAGCCAGCTCTCGAGCTGCGCGTCGCCGTCAAGCCGGAAGGTCGAGCGGGCTCCGGCGCCGGCCGGCGGTTTCGCAACCAGCGGATAGCCGAGGTCTCTCGCCGCGGCGCGTGCTTCGACGGCGGAATGGACCAGTCGATGGCCGGCGCACGGCACGCCGTTGGCCTCGAACACAGTCTTCATGCGCGCCTTGTCGCGGAAGTTGCGGGCCACCTCGGCGCCCATCCCTGGGACGCCGAGCGCATCACGGACCTCTCCGAGCGGCACCTGCAACTGCTCGAGCATGCCGAGGAGGCAGTCGACGCCGCCGAGATGGCCGGCCATCACCCGCGTCGCATCAGCGATCTGCTGGGCATCGGTCCCGTCGGCCACGCGGTAATGCCCCGCGAGCCGCGCTCGCAGTTCGTCGGAAAGGCGTTCCGCGGGATCCTGGCTGATGAGCCCGAGGCGGACGTCCGGCAGCGACACGGCTGCGGCGATGAACCGCACGGTTGCCGGGAGCAGGAAGGGGGCAACGAAGACCGCATTCGCCATGAGCTTTCGCGGAGTTTAGACAGGCGGCGAGAGACGGGTTCGGACGGAGCGGGTAGGATCTGCGCGATGAACGTCATTTTTGTCGAGCCGGCCTTTCCGCCGAATCAGCGCGAATTCGTGCGTGGCCTCGCCGAGGCCGGCGCCGACGTCATCGGAATCGGCGAGCGCCCGGCCGACTGGCTCGACGGCGATCTCCGCGGCTGGATGCTCCATTACGAGCAGATTCCGAACGTGACCGATGTGGCGGCGCTCACCGGGGCCGTGCGTTTCGCGCAGAGCAAGGTGTGGGTCGATGCGCTCGAGTTCGACGATCGAGTCACACACGATGGCGGCCGCGCACGCCCGTGAGGCGTGTGGCATCCCAGGCACTTCAGTGCGCACCGCATACCTCTGTCGGGACAAGCCGGCGATGAAAGAGGCGCTGCGCGCCGCGGGAATCCGGACGGCGCAGTCGACCGGGGCCACCAGCGCAGCCGAAGTCCGTGATTTCGTTGCCCACGTTGGCTACCCGATCATCCTCAAGCCACGCGCTGCCGCCGGCGCTTCGGGAACGGTGCGCGTCGACTCCGACGCAGAGCTCGATCGCGCACTCGCCGAACTCGGCCAATCTGGCGCAAGCGACATTGCCGTCGAGGAGTTCATCGAGGGGCACGAAGGCTTCTACGACACGATCAGCATCGACGGCCACCCCGTCTACGACTTCATCTCGCACTACTACCCGAACGTCCTCGAGGCGATGCGCGAGCGCTGGATCAGCCCGCAGTTCATCGCCACCAACCGGATCGACACCGCGGAGGACTACGGCGGCGTGCGCGACCTCGGCCTGCGCGCAATCGAGGCGCTCGGCGTCGGGACATCTGCCACCCACATGGAGTGGTTCTACGGACCCAAGGGCCTGATCTTCAGCGAGATCGGCTGCAGGCCGCCCGGCGTGCGTGCCTGGGATCTCTATGCGGCGGCCAACGACATCGATATCTACCGCGAGTGGGCGAACTCGATCGTGCATCACCGTGTGGAGCGTCCGCTCTCGCGGCGCCGTGCCGCCGGGATCGTCGCGCTGCGCCCGGACCGCGATGGCGTCATCACCCATTACGAGGGTGTCGACGAGGTGGAGCGACAGTTCGGCGAGTGGATTCTCGACAGCTACCTCCCGCCCGACGGCACGCCGACGCAAGCGGTTGAAGCCGGGTACATGGCCAACGCATGGATCCGGATGGCACACCCGGACTACGACACCGTCCACCACATGCTCAACGTCGTCGGCGAGACGGTCCGCGTGCACGCCTCGTGAGGCAGGTGACCCTGCTCGGGCAGCTCGACGGGGTCGATCAAGCGGGGGAGGTCGCAGCGTTCGGCGTGGACGGACCGGTGGCGCTGGTCACCGCCGGGTGGGAGGAGGGCGAGCGCAACGACGCCGACGTCGACCGGCGCCTCGGCGGTGGCTCGCGCAACCTCAACCTCTACGGCCGCCGTCTCGACGTGCTCGAGAGCGACCCGGACTACGCAGACGCGGAGCGGCTGTTGCGCACCCAGATCGATGAGTTGCGCGAGGTGTACCTGCTCCGCCTGCGCCACGCGCTTGCCGGCGTCGAGGTGATCCGGCGACGATTCGCCGAAGCAGAGCGGCGTCCTGGGTCGGAGCTGGATGCGGCAGTCGATGCCGTCCGCACGCTCGACGAGTTGCACGCCACCGCCATCGCCGCAGCGTACGAGCGGTTCTACGCACAGAATCCGCCGCACCAGCGTGACAGCATCATCCGCCACCGGGAGGAGGTTGCTGACATCGTTGCCGGGTGTGCGGCGATCGCCATCGCCGGAGGGCACGTGGGTGTCCTCAACGACTGCCTCCATCTCTGCAACCTCGCAGCGCTCATCGAGGAGCGACCACTGCTCGCGTGGTCATCCGGCTGCATGGCCGTTTCCGAGCGAATCGTCGTGGTCGACGATGGCGACCCGGCCGGGAGGCCCGACGAAGTCTACGACCTCGGCATCGGCGTGGCGCGCGGGATGGTGGCGCTGCCCGGGGCGGCGTCGCGGCTGCGTGCCCATGACGCGAACAGCCTGGCGGTGCTCGCACGGCGATGCGCACCGAGCGTCTGCGTGCTCCTCGACGCGGGCGATCGCCTGCAACTCCACTCCGGGCGACCCGCGGATCTTGGCTCCGTCGGCGTTGTGGCCGAGGACGGCCGAGTGTTGCGAGGGGCGCACGCCGCCTGATCGTGACCGCCGGCCCAGCCCGCAGCCCGCGGGCACTCACCCGTCTGCGCAGCGAGGGCAGCACCCCCGAAGCGATCGACCAGTTGCTCCGCGAGCAGCGGATCCCGCTCGTCGAAGGGCCGACCTGTACGTTCCTGTGGCGCGGTGAGGCCGATTCGGTCGCCATCGATCACAGGATGCTGGGGCTACCCATCCCGCTACCACTCCGCCGTCTGAGAGGCACCGACCTCTGGTACGCGAGCCTCGAGTTGCCTCGGGGCGCGCGCATCCAGTACCAGATCCTCGTGCGTCACGGCGACCACACCGAGCACATGAACGACCCGCTCAACCCGCGCGTGGTCGGCGACGCGATCGGCTCTCAGTCGGTGCTCGAGGCCGAGGGCTATGTCACCCCGGACTGGACGTATCCCGATCCTGCCGCGGTGTCCGGCGAGCTGATTGACCTGCGCATTCCGAGCCGGGCGCTGCGGCGCGACGCGCACGTGACCCTGTATATCCCGTCGCGCATGCGCCGCGACCGCCGCATGCCCCTGCTCGTGGTGCACGACGGCGGCGATTTCCTGCACTACTCATCGATGGCGACGGTCCTCGACAATCTGATGCACCGGCGCCTGATGGCGGACTGCGTTGTGGCGTTCACGCACCCCGGTGACCGCCTGCGTGAGTACGCCGCGAGCGCGGCACACAGCCGGTTTCTCACCACCGAGCTGGTGCCACAGGTCGAGGGGTCGCTGCAGCTTCGCGGCGATCCTCGCGGCAGAGTGCTCATGGGGGCGAGCTTCGGTGGTGTGGCCGCGCTTTCGGCGGCCGTTCGCGCGCCCGGGTTCTACGGCGCGCTGCTCCTGGAATCGCCGTCACTGCGCTTCACCGAGTTGACCCCTTCGGGCACCTTCGGCGAAGTCTTCGAGCCGGTGGTGCGCTTCGTGAACTCCGTGCGAGCCCGGCCGGCGAAAGTCACGGACCGCATCTTTCTCACCTACGGCGCCTTCGAGCCACTCGCGGTTCCGGATCGGGCGATGGTCGAGGTGCTGGACCGGATGTGTGACGAGCTGCGTGTGGTCGAAGCCCTCGACGGCCACAACTGGATCAGCTGGCGAGACCGGCTTCTCGACGCGTTGGGCTGGCTGTTTCCCGGGGAGGCCCGCCTGATCTATCCGGGGTGATGCGCTCGTCGATACCGATGCGCGAGACTGTGCGGCCATGAAGAGGCGAGAGCGCTGGTATTCCAACCGTGTCGAGAGCGATGTGACCGTTGCCCGCTGGGGGCATTTCGGCCGCCCTGTGATCGTGTTCCCGACCGCGGGTGGTGACGCCGAGGAGATCGAGCGCATGTGGCTCGTTGATTCGGTGGGGGAGTACCTCGAGGCGGGAAGGGCGAAGATCTATTCCTGCGACAGCGTTTCCGGTAGGGCGATGCTGCGCGAGGATGGCGACCCGCGTTATCGCGCCGCCGTCACCCGCGGGTTCATTGAGTTCGTGCGCCACGAGCTGATCCCGATGATTCGCATGGACTGCGACAACCCCGACATCACCGTGATCACCGCCGGGGCGTCGATCGGCGCCTTCAACGCTGTATCACTACTCTGCCATTACCCGGACGTCGTGACCGCGGCAGTGGGGATGAGCGGCACCTACGACATCTCACGCTTCGTCGGCGAGAACGCGGGCGACGATCTGTATTTCGCGACGCCGTCGTATTTTCTTCCGGGCCTCAACGGCGAGCACCTGGCGCTTCTGCAGACGCGCAACGCGATTCTCGCGTCGGGTGAGGGTCGCTGGGAGAACATCGGCGAGTTGTGGAACCTCGCACACGTGCTCGGCAGCAAGGGAATTCCGAACCGTGTCGATCCGTGGGGAACCGAGTACGACCACGACTGGTCGACGTGGCGGCAGATGCTGCCGAAATATCTTGGCGAGCTGACCTAATTCGGTCCCTGCGTCCCTGCGCCTCCGCGTCTCTGCGTCTACGCGGGCGAAGGGATGGCGTCGTCGTCATCGGAGTTGATCTCCACGGCGGCGGCGATGACATCGACTTCGTCGTAATCGTCGTCGGCATGTCCGCGTGCGATGAACAGGAGTGTCGAGATGAGCGCGAAGGCAGCCATCGAAAGGAATGGGACCGAGATAAATCCGAAGATGTTGATGACGGCGACGTTGCATGGCGGCCCGGCGTTGCTGCAGACGACGGGCTGGTTCGGAAAGAGCTCGAGCTGATAGTGGTAGATCGCAAGTCCCACACCGACGAGCGACAGGCCGATGAAGTACCGCTTCGCCACCTGCACCTCACCTCGGAACGCCGCGATGCCGAGCAGGAGCGACAGCGGATACATGCAGATGCGCTGAAACCAGCAGAACTCGCATGGATCCAGGCCCTCGAAGAACTGCAGGAACAGGCTGCCGAAGGTGGCGAGCACCGCCACGATCCACGCGATCTGCAGTGCGAACGGGCTGATGCCGTCACGCAGACGCTCCCACCACTCGCGGACCGCCGGCGACGTGCGCGAAACGATGAACGCGATCGCGGCCAGGACGACCAGCGCGTCCGCGATGAGCGCGAGCACCGCGTAGCCGGTGTTGATGACCTCCGAGGAGGTGATGACAGCCATGCGTGCCTCCCGGTCGCGGCTAGCCTGTGGGCGGCTTCTCTGCCTTGAGGGTTGGTTCGATGCTCTGGATCACCGAGCTGCTGCACACGGACGCCGGCTGGTCACCGGTTGCGATGCAGGTTGCGGCTGTGAGGATGTTTGCGTTGCCGACGATTTCCTTGGTCACCGGATCGTTGGGGTTGCTCAGCTTGGTCGCGATCTGCTGCCAGGAGAGATCCTTGAGGGTGGCCGGGTCGTAGCTCGTGGTGTAGAGCGTGTAGAGGCCGTCGATGTCGATGAACGGGAACTGCTGCGCGAGGGTCGTGTACGGAGGCGCGTCCCACTTGGTGAAGAGGTTCTGCGTCGCCGGGCTCATGGTCATCAGCGGTTGCTGGTTGCGGTCCTCGATCTCGTTCGCGTTGAAAGTGATGTACGGGCTCGAATACGACGACTTGTAGAAGGTGAAGGTGCTCGTGTTCGGATCGGTGTCGGTTGACGAGGATTGAATGATGGAGAGGTTCTTGAAGGTGCCGAACCGCGACAACCACATCACCATCACCCAGCGTTCGGCTGCGCAGAACGGGCAGTACTCGGCGCCCACGTAGACGACCTCGGGCTTGGTTCCGTTGATCTTCGCGGACGCCGGCAGACGGACCAGCTCACCGCTCTGGCTACCGGTACCGACCGTGTTGACCACCGAGGCGCTCGGGTTCTGGACCGCGGTCAGGACCGCCTGTGGGACCGGCTTGAGCACGGTGGCGTTGCCGCCTCCGGCCGCATTGATCAGGACGATCACGATGAGCACCACCGCAACGACGGCGACGCTGGAGAAGGTCAACACGGTGGGTGACTGCCAGGGCGGCCTGTGCTCCAGAGAGACGGACCGTGCTGCCGCCTGGTTGCGGCGCTGCTTCTTGGTGAGCGGCTTGGCAGGCACCTTGCCGGTCGGAGCTGGTCGCCTGGCCGCCGGCTTCGGCCGGGTCTTCTGATCCACGCCACCAGAGTAGCCGACCAACCTTTCATCGGGGTGTCCCGCGGACGACACCGATCCCGGTCAGCGCGCCGCAGCGATGAAGATACGGTGACGAACCCGACAGGTTCGACAACCGTGTCTATCCTCATGGCGATGGTGGGTCTTCCTCTGGCGGTGGCGTGAGGTCTCGCGTCGCCGTCACCGCGATTGCGCTTGTGCTCATGGCAACCGCGCCAGGAGGGCTGCTCGGCGCCGCCAACAGCGAAGCCTCGGCCACGCGCGAGGGGATCGACGTCAGCGCATATCAGGGTTCCTCGATCGCCTGGCATTCGGTCGCGGCGTCCGGAATCTCTTTCGCCTATATCCGCGCCGCCGATGGGGCCGCATCGCGCGACGGGCAGTTCGCAACCAACTGGCGTGGGGCAACCGCGGCGGGCGTGACCCCGGGCGCGTACCTCTTCTATGAACCCAATCAGAACCCCGTTGCGCAGGCCGATCTGCTCATCTCACAACTCCGATCGGTCGGTTTCACGCACGGCGACCTCGTGCCCACGATCGATGTGGAGACGACCGACGGCGAGCCCCGGTCGGTGGTCGTGGCCAACCTCCGGACGGTGGTGAACACGGTGAGCGCGGCGATCGGCTCGCTGCCGGCGATCTACTGCTCGCCGTCGTGGTGGAGCGGGAACATCAACTCGGCGGCGTTCACGCTGGATCCGCTCTGGGTCGCCAACTGGTTCGTGACCCAGCCTTCTGTGCCGGAGAGCAACTGGGGCGGCACCGGATGGCAGGTCTGGCAATTCAGCGACGCAGGCGTGGTGCCCGGCATCTCCGGTCGCGTCGACCTCGATGAGGGCGGTGTGCGCTCGCTGCCGTACTACGGATTCCCTGATCCCCTCGCACTCCCACAAGCCGCCAATGTCGCGGGCACGCCCCAGACGGTCTCTGACCAGCCCGGTGACATCAACGTCCTCTGGCGGGGGACCAACGGGCATCTCTGGGGCCTCGCCTTCCGCAACGGGAAGTGGGGGAGTGCCTCACTCGACATCAGCTCGCCGGGCGGCTCCGCGGCCGTCCTCGCGACCGATCCTTCGGTCGTGTCGACCGGACCTGGTCGGATTGACGCGTTCTGGGAGGGGGAGGACCACAACCTCTGGTATGCGGGGTTCACCGGGGGATGGTTCGGCACGGGGGTGTGGTCAGCGCCGGTTTCGCTCGGGCTGGGCCCCCTCGGCTCGGGGCCGCGCGCAACTTCACCTGCGCCGGGACTATCGATGTCATATGGAAGGGTTCGGGCTCCGGCCTCTGGGTCGACAGCTACCACTCCGGTTGGACCGGCGCGACTCCGCTGAACAGCGGTGTGGTGGGGGGCAACCCAGTGGTCGCAAGCGCTCAGGGCTCTGACACCGTCTTCTGGCGTGACGCCACCGGAGACCTCTGGGCGGACACCAGGACGCCGGTGGGCTGGTCCGGGGCCGCTCGATTGACGTCCACTTCACTGGCGGCCGACCCGTCGGTGAGCGCCGCGGGCACCGTGCTCGACGTCTTCTGGAACAGCGGCGGCCAGCTCTGGCACGGGGCGCTCAACGGCCAGACCTGGTCGGGCGGGGTTGCGCTTGGTGTCGAGACGGTGGCGGGCAACCCGTCGGTGGTGGACCTTGCGCCCGGCTCGGTGATCGTCGATTCGCGTGAGCCCTCCGGGCTGATGGCGTCATCCCTCTACACGTCGGCGAGCGGCCTCGTGGGTCCGGAAGGACTGGGCGCCACGGCATCGTCAGATCCCTCCTCGGTGGTCTTCGCCGGTGCAGGTGCCATCGACGTCGTCTGGCGATCCAGCACCAACACGCTCTGGGTCGCGCCGGCCTGCCCCGGATGTGCGGCTCCGGCGATCCCGGTGTTCAACCCAGCGGGCTGAAACCTGTCCGGCGGGGTAAGTCACCGTAAGTTCGGTATAGATCCCAGCTGCGTTCAGTCAGCGACCCCTGGATGGCCTAAGTAAGTATTGGTCGGCGCGCCGGCTCGGACGCCTGCGCGTTTGCCGCCATCGCCGGCTCGGCGTCCGCAAGAGAGTCCCTGCGTCTCGCTTGGGTTGTGAGGTTGCCCTTCCGGTGATCCACAACGAGGCAGCGGATCAAGAGACGGCGCGGAAAGCCTCATCGCAAACGGCCGCTAAAGCTCCTGATAATGCATATTCTCACGATCTAGAGCCCTGCCGCGAATCTCCGTCACTCGAGCTTCCCCTCCTCGTGAGGCAGTCGATCCGACGCGCCTGACGGGGGGTGGCCCTCTACACTGGCGGGCCCCATCAGCTGCGCACAGGGCGATTCATGAGGAGCGCATGGCATGCCCGACGTCGCCGCGGAACTTGCGCAGATCCTCGAGCTGGCGCGGGCTCAGCGACCCGACCCTGAGGGCTGGTCGCTCGTCACCGACGCCGAATGGCTCGCGGGTTGCTACTCCGCCCCCGGCTCCTCGAGGCTGATCCAGCCACTGCCCGGTGGTGAGCTCGGCGGCTGTGCGGTCGTCTCGTTGCCCACGGAGAGTCGATCGGCGACCGCTGCGTCGATGCTCAGACCCGGCTGCGACAATCTCTGGGCGGCACAGCTCGCCTGGATCGATGAGCACATCGTCGCCTCCGGCGCCGCGGCGGCACGCATCGTCAGTGAGTGTCTGACGGACGCCGAGGAGCGGCGCTGGGAGGCCGCCGGCTACCGCCTCGTGTTCGAGGAGCTGGCCATGGAGCTCGATCCGTCGGCGATGATCGACACGCCGACGCGCTGGCCAGCCGGCACCAGGCTCCTCGAATGGGGCGACGCCGCCGCATCCGCGAGTTTCGATGTCTACCAGTCCGCGTTCCGAGATCGGCCCGGCTTCCCAGGCTGGTCACGGTCGGAGTGGATCGAGCGCGTGTGCGGCGATCGGGACTTCGCACCTGAGGCATCGCTGTGCGTCTCACTCGACGGGGTCCCGGCGGGGTTCGTCGTTTGCGCCCGCGGTTGGGTCGACCAGGTCGGGGTCACGCCCGCGTATCGGCGCCGGGGCCTGGCGACGGCGCTGGTCACTGAGGCGACCTCCCGCATGCGCCCCGCCGGCGGCCGGACCGCGCGCCTGCACGTGAACATCAACAACCCGGGGGCGCTGGCCATGTGGCGGCTGCTTGGATGGCACGTTGCCGGACGGCGCGGTCGCTTTGAACGCGAGCTTACCCAGGCCGGCGCAAGCATCCCCTGAGACCATCAGGTTGCGATGGTCTGGCCGCGCCGCGATCAGGGCTAGGGTTACCTGGTGGACATCGACGCCCGGATCATCAGGGCCGGCGGCCCTGGGCTCGCCTCCTTTCTCAGCCTGGCCGTCGCGTCCTGGCGGAGCGCGCTCGGGCGGAATCTGACGGGCGTCTACGTCCATGGGTCGCTGTCGACCGGGGCGTTCAACCCGCGGACCAGCGACATCGACGTGCTCGTGACCACACGAACCCTCACCGACGGGCCGGCGAACGAGCGCCTTCATGAGGTCCACCGCGCCATGTACGGCTGGGGTGACGACCGTTGGGTAGACCGCCTGGAGGCAATCTTCATCCCGGCAAAGGTGCTGGGCGCCCCCGGGATTCCTCAGGTGAGCGTTCTGGAGCTGCACACGGATGAAGGCTTCAAGGTGCAGCGCCTCGGCCCGGACCTGATGATCCAGCGGCGTCTCCTGCGCGAGCACGGCATCGCGCTCTACGGCCCCCGGATCGCGAAGGTCGTGCGTCCGGTGACCGGCGGCGAGCTTCGCGATGCGGTGATCGGCACCCTGCGCGAGTGGTGGCTGCCGCAGCTGGAGTACCCGGGGCAATTCCTCAAGCGCAGCTATCAGGCATATGGCGTCCTGACCATGTGCCGCTCGCTCTGCCTGCTCGCGACCGGCGAGCTCGTCACCAAGCCGGAGGCAGCGTCGTGGGCACTGCGGGGTCCATACCTCGAGATATGGCACGACCTGATCCGCTCCGCCATGGCATATCCGGGAGGCGTTCAACCGGACCAGCGAGCCGCCACGCTCGACTTCATCCGATTCACCCTGGATGAGGTCGGAATCGGTCACGCGGCGGCAAGGTCCTGATAATACGGAGCATGGCAGCACGCCTTCGCTCCACTCACCGGCCCACGGCACCACGAGAGCGGCGCGGACCCGCGTGGGCGGGCCATGTTCCCGGGCCCACCGACTCGATGCCGGACCAGGTCGAGCAATTCCTCGACTGGCTTCGGGTCCAGCGCAACCGTCCTGCCACCACGGTCCGCGCCTATCGCCAGGACCTCGCCAAGTTCGTAGCCTTCCTGCGCACCCGTCCCCTCGGGGACGACCTGCTCGCGGGGGTCGACCGGCCGGCGCTGCGCCGCTACCAGATCGAGCTCGCCGATGTGCTCCCCAACCCACGCTCGCGAGCCCGCGCGCTCGTCGCGTTGCGGCGCTTTCTCGGATACGCATACGACGAGGGCTGGGTCGCGGCGGAGCTGAGCCGCCAGGTGACGGTGCCTCGATACGTGGTGGGCGACCCTCACCCGGTGCCGACCGATCACGTGCCCAGGCTGCTCGCGGCGCTGCCCCGCGAAACGCTCCGCGACCGCCGCGACCGGGCGCTCATCCACCTCCTCCTCAGCACCGGCTGCCGGATCGCCGAGGCGTGCGGCCTGGATCGCGGTGACGTGCGGCCCGAGGGATTTCGTGTTCTTGGCAAAGGTGGCAAATACAGGACTGTGTATTGCACCGATGACGCCTTCGCAGCCGTCGACGACTACCTGAAGATGCGCGGTCCCGACCCCTCCCCTGCCCTGTTCATCAGTGTCGCGCGCGCCGACGTCCCGCATGGACGTGCGCTGCCCCACAACCGGCTCACCACCGACGGCGCCCGCCGGGCGCTGACCGCGCTGCGACGTCGGATGGGCGCCGACCCGGAGATGTTCGAGCTCTTCAGCGACCTGCGCACACCCCACGCCGCCCGGCACACGGCGGCGACGACGCTCCTCGAGGCGACCGACGGCGACGTGCGTCTCGTCCAGGAGGTCCTGGGGCACGCGACCCTCGAGACCCTCAAGGTCTACACGGAGATCACCGACCGGCGCAAACGCGAGGCGTACCGCCGCCTCGGCGATTACCTCGGCGAGGTGGCCGCCCGGACCTGAACCGGCGAGCGCGGCCTGCGGCGGCTACGGGCGCCAGGTGTTTCCGAGGACGCGCACCGCCCCGACCCCTTCCTCCCGGCAGCAGGCGAGGAGGGCGGGCCCGATCGGCGGGTACATCTCCAGCGTCTCGAGCGCCTCGAGCGGGTGCCATTGCGCGTCGCGGAGCGACTTGTCGTCCACCCCGACGGTGAGCGTGCCGCCGCGAACGGTTGCGGCGTAGATCATGTTCACGATGTGCCGGCCACCCGGCTTGGGGTCGATTGCCTCGCACACGATGAGCAGGCGGCCCATATCGACCGAGTAGCCGGTCTCCTCGACCAGCTCCCTGGCCCCGGCCGTGAGCATCGTCTCGCCGATGTCGACGCCGCCGCCAGGGACGAGCCAGTACGAGCGGCCCCCCTTTTCGTGGCGTACGAGCAGGACCTCGCCGTCGCGCCAGATGAGGACTCCGACGCGGATCCTGATCGTGCGCTCACTCACCCGGGGATTATCCGGCGCTCGGCCGTTCTGCGCTCAGGATACTGAAGCTTGACTCGAACATCCGTTCCCTGGTAGTGTCGTCGCCATGGAACATCCGTTCGGTGCAGGAACATGATCCAGGACAGCCTCGGACCCAACCGCTACTCCCGCCGGTCGGAACGCCTGAGCCGTCCGGCGCGGCTCGCCCTCGTGATGGCCACTGCGGTCGCGGGGCTCGTCGTCGTCGGCGGTGTCGCGTATGCCGGGTCTCCCACGACAAACGCCCGGGTGGTCGTGCACTCGGGCGAGACCCTTTGGGGGATTGCCGCGGCCCATTACGCCGGGGCGAATATCGAGCAGTCCATCTCCGGGATCGAGGCGGCGAACCACCTGGCCGGTGCCGATATCAGGCCGGGCGAGACCCTGATCCTGCCGGCACCCTGAGCGGGGTCGGCAGCGGCTCATCGGTCGTCCGGCCGTCGCCGATGTCGTCCAGCCATCGGGGCAGCCCCGAGGGAGGCGGCGCATCGAGCCTCGGATTCGAGCCTCCACCACCACCGCCGCCGCCCCCATCATCCTCGCGCCCATCAGAGCCGGTGCTGAGCAGGTTCATGAAGACGACCCAGAAGGCGGCAAACAGCGCGACCTTGCTGACCAGCGCGATGCTCGCCCCGGCGATCTGCTGATCGGTGAGGGCGTCAACGCCGACGAGCTGCGGCCCGGCGCCGTATCCCGGGTAGAGCACGTGACCGGCGAGCGCCACGAGCAGCCCGCCGAGGGTCTGCGGGATCGTGGCCAGGACGATGTAGCCGAGCTTGCCGAACCCGGTGAGCGCCCGCGCAGGCGGTGAGCACGGGGTGACGATCGGCCACCAGAAGAGCAGCGAGACCAGCAGCAGCGTCGCCTGCATCACGTCGTAGAGCCACGAGTTCGCCAACGCGGCGTCATACGTGGGCGTCACGTGCCAGACGAGGAACCCGGCGTTGATCGCCACGATGGCGACGATCGGGTGAACGGCAAGCCGCAACGGAAGGGGCACTGCCTGCGGACTGATCCCGGCATGGCGCGGCAGGGACAGGAGCAGGAGCGCCGGCACCGGGCCCATCAGGATCAGCACCTGGACGAGGTGGGCGGCGAGCAGATAGTGCTGCGCAAGCGTCGCCAGCGGCGAGATCCAGACGACCACCAGGAGCGTGAGCGCTGTGATCAGGGCGAGGCGCTGCGCGGCGGTCGGTGATTCGCGAGAGTGGCGCACTACCCACCACCAGGCGGCGGCGGCCAGGATCACCAGTCCCAGCAGCAGCGGATCGACGTTCAATGCGGTTGCCGGCGGGCGAGCCATACGACTCAACGCTATCGCACCTCACGCAGTGCTGTCGCGACGCGGTACAAATGGGGCGACCCAATGCGCCCAATGATTACCAGACTGCGAACACGCGCTTACCAGTTCTCCCTGAGGACCGGGAAGCCCCCGGACGACGTGCTCGGCGACTTTGCCCAGCGTCCGATGCCGGGGATCGCGGTCGCCGAGCGCGGGCCGAACTATCTCGTGCTCCGGCCACAGCAGCGCAGGCGCTACGGCGGCGACGTCGCCGTGCTTCTCGGGCTCGCGATCGTCCTCGCGGTGCTCATCCTCACGGCGGTCACACCGGTGCTCGTCGTCCTCCTGCCCCTGGCGCTCCTGCCCGGCGTGCCGCTGCTCATCGACAACCGGCCGGACCTCGCCATCAGCGCAGTCGCCGACGACCTGGGCGGGACGCGGGTCACCGTGCACGGCCAGGCGAGCTCGGAGCTCGCGGCCGCGCTCGACGCCTACCTCGGCTCGCTGCCGCGGCTCTCCTTGGAGAACATCGGCAGCGGCCCGCAGGGGTAGACCGCTCTTCTTCGAGGCCTACTTCAGGAGGCGGATGACCGCCACGACGACGCCTTCGAGCTCGAGCTCGCGCGCGTAGATCGGCTCCATGGTGCTGTTCTCGGGCTGGAGGCGGATCCGTCCGGCTTCACGGAAGAAGCGCTTGACGGTCACCTCGCTCTCACCGGTGTTCTCGTTCTCGATCCGGGCAACCACGATGGTGCCGTTCGCCGGGGCGTCCTTCCGGGGGCTCACGACGACGATATCGCCGTCGTGGATGCCTGCGTCGATCATGCTCTCGCCATGGACGGTGAGGGCATACGAGTCGTCGCCACCCGCGATCTCGGTGCCGACGTTCAGATGCTCCTCGACGTTCTCGACGGCGAGGACCGGTGTGCCCGCAGCGACGCGGCCGATCAGCGGGAGGTTCACGATGTTGCTGCGCCCGCGGACTCGCCCCGGGACTGTCCTCTGGCCTCTTCGGTGTCGACGATCTCGACGGTGCGCGACTTCGCCGGGTCACGCGTGATGTACCCACGGGTCTCTAGCGTGTTCAGATGGTTCTGGACGGTTGAGGACGAGCTGAGGCCGACCGCTCGACCGATCTCGCGAACGGTTGGTGGGTATGAGTGATCGCGGCTGTGCTCTCGAAGGTAGTCGAGGATCTGTCGCTGCCGCGGGTTAAGGGACTCAGGCATTGCTTTGAAACATCCTCCAGCCAGCTTGGGCAGGCGGAATGTAGCACGCGCACCAGAAAAATGCAAACGGATGTTCTGGGGCTATGGACCCTCGCCGATGCTCGGGCCCGATTCCGCCGTCGCCACGAGATCAAGGACTTGGGAAACCAGCTCCTCGAAGCTGATGAGGTCCGGCCGGAACCAGGTCAGCCTGGTGTCACGCCGGAACCAGGTGCGCTGCGCGCGGGCATACCGCAAGGTCCGGCGCATCGTGGCCTGCATCGCCGCCTCGAGGTCGATGTGGCCCTCGATGAGGTCGAGAGCCTCGCTGTAGCCGATCCCGCAGGAACCGATCGCCGCTCGGTCCAATCCCCGTCCCTGCAGCCAGCGCACCTCGTCCTGGATGCCCCCGCTGTCGAACATCCCGGCAATGCGATGCTCGATCCACCGGGTGTGGACGGGCCGGGCGACATCGAGGGCGACCATCACGGCCGGCCGCGGCATGGTGCGTTTGCGGTGTGTGAGGACCGAGCCGCCCTTGGCGTCGAGGATCTCGAGCGCGCGGATCACGCGGCGCGGATTGCGCTGGTCGACCTCGGTTGCGCCGCGGGGGTCACGCCGGCGCAACTCGGCGGCGAGCATCTCGAGGCCCTCGGGCGTGGCCGCCAGCTCCGAGCGATCGGCCCGCCGGACGGGGTCCGGTGGAACCTGGGCGAGGTCGAAGCCATCGACGAGTGCCGTTACGTACAGCCCGGTGCCCCCGGCCACGACCGCGCGGGTGTTGGCGCGATCGAGCCGCTCCAGGCTGCGGCGGGCGGCGGCGAGCCAGTCGGCGACGGTGAACGTCTCGCCCGGGTCACAGAGATCGAGCAGATGGCACCGTATCCCGTGCAGCTCGGACGCACTCGGTGCGCAGGTTCCCACGCGGAGTCCCCGGCGCACCTGCCGGGAATCGGCGTTGAGCATCTCGGCGGGCCCAAGCTGCTGCGCGGCGGCCACCGCGAGCGCCGTCTTCCCGGAGCAGGTCGGCCCCACCACGACGAGCATGGGCCGGCTCATCGGGGCGGCCGCCGGAAGGCGCGACGCAGCATGGCGTCATCGAGCACGAGCACCGATGGGCGACCGTGCGGGCACGTCGTTCCTCCCGGCGTCTCCACCAGCCGGTCGAGCAACCGCTGCTGCGCGACGGTGTCGAGGCGGTCGCCGAAACGCACCGCGGCATGGCAGGCGACCAGCGCGGCGAGACGATGACGGCGCTCCTCCGTCCCCGCGTCGCGTTCGTCGAGGCGCTCGATCAGCTCGGCAACCAGAACCTCGGGATCAGCGTTGGCTGCGGTCAAAGGGACCGCCGTGCAGCGAACGGCGCCGGGGCCGAACTGCTCGATGCTGAACCCGCAACGCGAGAAAAAGTCATGTTCGTCTGCAACTCGAGAGGCACGGTCGGGGCCGCATTCGACGATCACCGGCATGAGGAGCATCTGCGAGCTCGACGATTCGGGGAGCTCCTCTCGCCAGCGTCCCAGCAGCTCGGTGTACAGCACCTTCTCGTGGGCGGCATGAGGATCCACCAGCACCACCGTGTCGCCGGCCGTGGCGACGAGGAACCCGCTCCCTGCCTGTCCGAGCGCATCCATCGCTGTGAGCGTTGCGCTCGCGTCTCCCGTGACAGCGGAGGGACCCGCCCGGGGCGCCGGCAGCTGTGTCGAGCCGTTTTGGTCGTCCGGTAGCCGCTGCACCGGCCACCCGACGATGTCGAGGTCGCCCTCGCGGATCTCGAGCGCTGCGCCCGCGAAGCCGGCAGGGACATGGCCGTCGGCGCCGAGCGCCGGTGCTGCGCGCAATGCCGCCCAGCAGGCACGCTGCAGTGCGATGAACACCGCCCGCTCGTCACTGAAGCGCACCTCGCGCTTGGCAGGATGGACGTTGACATCGAGCGTGTTCGGAGGCACCAGCACGGTGACCACGCCATACCCGTGACGGCCGGCGGGAATCAACCCGCGGTACGACTCGTCGATGGCGGCGAGCAGCGCCCGATGGTGCACCAGGCGGTGGTTGACGATGAGCACCAGCCCGCTTCGGGATGCGCGGTGTGCATGCGGCGAGGAGATCGCTCCCCCGATCGCGATCTCGCCGCGTGCATCCAGGTCGAGCAGGTCGCGTTCGGCGCGCGGACCGATGACCGCACGAATCGCGTCGCGGAGCGATCCCCCGGTGGTGCGCAACACCACGCGCCCGTCGTTGGTGCACCTGAAGGACACATCCGGGTGCGTGAGCGCGAGGTCTGCGGCGACGCGCACGGCCGCGCTCGCCTCGGTGGCCACCGAGCGCAGAAAGCGCAGCCGGGCGGGCGACGCGGCGAACAGCTCGCACACCTCGACACGCGTGCCGGGCGCGCTTGCCGCCGGGCTTCGGGATACGACCTCGCCATTTCGGACGTGCAGGCTGGTGCCGCCGACCGACCCTCGAGCGCGGGTGGTGAGACGCAAGTCCGATACCGCCGCGATGCTCGCGAGCGCCTCACCGCGGAAGCCGAGCGTGCCCACCCGCGCGATGTCGCCGGCGACCGCGATCTTTGAGGTCGCATGGCGCTCCACCGCGAGCTCGACGTCGTGCTCGGCGATGCCGCTCCCGTCGTCCACCACCGCGATGCGGACCAGGCCTCCGCCCTCGATAGCGATATCGATCCGCTCGGCGCCGGCGTCGATCGCGTTCTCGACGAGCTCCTTCAGGACCGACGAGGGCCGTTCGATGACCTCGCCGGCGGCGATCGCGTCAGCCACGATCTGCGGCAGCCTGCGAATCGGCGCGGCAGCGATCACGTCGACGCCCTGTCGCGCAACTCCGCGAGCTTGTTGAGCGCCGCGATCGGTGTCATCCCGTCGAGGTCGAGCGACGCGAGCTCGGTCATCACAGGGTTCGGTTCCGGCTCGGTGATGGACAGGCTGAGCTGGTCGGAGCCGTGGTCACCGCTGCCGGCGAGCGGCCGCTCGCGCTCCTGGGCTGCAAGCAGCTGCCGCGCCCGGACCAGGACGCCGCCCGGGATGCCCGCCAGCTTGGCAACATGGACGCCGTAGGAGCGGTCGGCCCCGCCCGGAACGATGCGGTGGAGGAAGGTGATGTCGGAACCATCCTCGACCACTTCGACGCGCGCGTTGCGCACGCGGGGCAACTGTGTCGCGAGCACGGTGAGCTCGTGAAAGTGGGTGGCGAACAGCGTGCGGCAGTTCAGCTGGGGCGCGTCGTGCAGATACTCGACGACCGCCTGCGCGATGCTGACGCCGTCGTACGTCGAGGTGCCTCGGCCGATCTCGTCGAGGATGACCAGGCTGCGCTCGGTCGCCTGCCGGAGGATCGCCGCAGTTTCTGCCATCTCCACCATGAACGTCGAGAGGCCGCCGCTCAGGTCGTCGTGCGCGCCGATGCGCGTGAAGATCCGATCGCAGACACCGATGGTCGCCTCGTCCGCGGGGACATACGACCCGATCTGCGCAAGCAGCACGATGCTCGCCGTCTGGCGGAGATACGTGGATTTTCCGGCCATGTTCGGACCGGTGAGCACGACGATGCGCGCCTCGTCATCGAGGTGCACGTCGTTGGGAACGAACCTTCCGGGACCGAGCGTCCGCTCGACAAGCGGATGGCGTCCACCGATGATGCGCAGGGTGGACGACGCGTCCATTGCGGGGCGCACCCAGTGCTGTTCCTCCGCGACAGTCGCGAGCGATTGCGCCGCATCGAGTGTCGCCGCAGCTGCGGCGGCATCGGCGAGCGCTCGCGCATGGGTGGCGACGTCGGCCGCCGCGACGGCGAGCAGCTCCTGCTCCCGCGCGATGGCGCGCTCGCGCGCATGCAGCACGATCGCCTCGTGCTCCTTGAGGTCCGGCGTCACGAATCGCTCGGCTCCGGCGAGGGTCTGCTTGCGGGAGTAGTCGTCCGGAACCCGGTCTCGATGCGCGTTGGGCACCTCGATGAAATAGCCGAAGACGCGGTTGTACCCGACCCGCAGCGATCGGATCCCGGTGCGCTCGCGTTCGCCCGCCTCGAGTGCGGCAAGGTACGTGCGCGCGGTGTTACCGGAGGCGCGAAGGTTGTCGAGATCGCCGTCCGCGCCGGGGCGGATGGCACCGCCGTCGCTCGCATTCGCCGGAAGGTCATCACACAGCAGCGCCTCGAGACGCTCGCGCAACCCATCGGGCGCGCGACAGCGCGTCGCAGCCTCGCTGATCTCGGTTCCTGCGGTGATCGCCCGGGCCGCCGCGCCAGTGGTCTCGAGCGCGGCGCAGGTGTCGCGAACGGCGCCGAGGTCGCGCGGTGTGGCGATTCCCTGGATGCAGCGCGTCACCAGGCGTTCCAGGTCGCGCATCCCGCTGAGCGCTTCGCGAAGCTGCCTCCGGCCGCCGCGGTCGTCGAGCAGCGCCGCGATGGAAGTCGAGGCGTCGCGTGATCTGAGCGACGTCCGTCAGCGGCTCCTGGATGCGAGTCCGGAGCAAGCGCGCGCCCATCGGCGTGCGCGTGGCGTCCAGCAATTGGAGCAACGATGTGCCGCGTTCTCCGAGCCGTGTCAGCAACTCCAGGTTGCTACGGGTGTGCGCATCGAGGCGCATCGCCGCGCCGGACGTGCGAACCGCGATGCCAAGCAATTCCTGGCTGATGACGATGTGTGCCCGCTCGCAGTACGCGAGCACCGCCCCGGCTGCCCGAAGCGCGACCGGCACCGCGGCCACGCCGAGTCCGTCGAGCGAAACGGCCCCCGTCGCGCGGCGCACACGTTCTTCCGCGCGACTTCGCGTCGAAGACCGCGGCGGCGAGCGTCGTCAGCGGGGCGAGCGTTGCGAGCCCGGAGGGAATCGGCGTCGCGTCTTCCACGAGCAACTCGCTAGGTTCAAGCCGCGCAAGCTCATCGGCGACCACTGCGCTGCCGAGGTCGCCCGCGACCTCGAACAGCTCGAGATGCTGCGTGTTGGGGTCGAATGCCGCGATGCCGACCCGGCCGTGTGCGGCGAACAGGGCAACGCAGCGTGAGACTGCCGACGGCTCGAGCAACTCCGCCTCGACGACCATTCCAGGGCTCAACACCCGGGTCACCTGGCGCCGGACGAGCCGCCCCGAGACGACCTCCCCCACCTGATCCCAGATCGCCACGCGCTGTCCCGCGTCGAGCAGCTTGCGGATGTGCTGGCTGATCGCCTGGTGGGGCACGCCGCACATCGGCAGCCGGCCCGCCGCACCGAAGCTTCTGCCGGTGAGTTGCACGCCGAGAATCGGCGCGGCAATCAGCGCATCCTCGCCGAACATCTCAAAGAAGTCGCCGAGCCGCGCCAGGACGATCGCATCCGGGTGGTCGGCTTTTGCGGCGCGATACTCGCGGAGAATCGGTGTGTCACCGGCATTCTCGAGGTCGAGCGTTCTTGTGCGAGGCGCCTCAGGCACCGCCTGGACGATGTGCGGAGCCCGAACCTTCGAGCTCGCTCTCACGCCGCCGTGCCGACCGGCTGTGCCTGCAACTGCCACGCGCTCGCCTCGAGCACCTCTGCGATATGCAGCTCCCCGGGCAGCGCACTGCCGGCCGGGAGCCACGCCACTTTGTTCTCCCGCGTACGGCCATATGGCCTCGCGTCTGCGGCGATACCGTCGACCAGGATCTCCACCGTAGAACCGACGTAGAGCGCGTTGCGCGCTGCGGCGATCTCACGCTGCAGCGCAAGGAGATGGTTGAGCCGGGCCTTCTTCTCGTGCAATGGCACATCGTCCTCGCGGCGGGCAGCAGCGGTCCCGGGCCGGACGGAGTATGCGGCGAGGTGCACAGTATCGAAACGCAGTTCGCGCATCAAGGATTCGGTGCCCGCGAACTCCGCTTCGGTCTCGCCGCAGAACCCGACGATGATGTCGGTGCTCACGGCGAGCCGGGGGCCGACCCTTGTGACCGCCGCGTCGATCTTGGCCCGATATTCGTCCACCGTGTAGAGGCGGCGCATGCGCCGGAGCAACTCGTTGTCGCCCGCCTGCACCGGGAGGTGGAGCTGCTCGCACACCGTCGCAAGGTCGTGCATCGCATCGAACAGCTCCGGCACGGCGTTGCGAGGGTGGCTCGTCAGGAAACGCAGCCGCCAGAGACCGGGGACGGCATCCACCGCGGCGAGGAGTTCCGGCAGCCGGGCATGGTGCCGCTGGTCGTGATACGAGTTGACGTTCTGGCCGAGGAGCGTGACCTCTCGCACCCCCTGCGCCACCAGACGCTCGACATGCTCGACGACCTCCGGCAGCGGACGGCTCAACTCCCGCCCCCGAACGAACGGCACGATGCAATACGTGCACATCTCGTTGCAGCCACCCATGACCGCAACGTAGGCGCTCAGACGGTCCGAGGCGGGCACGATGACCGGGCCGTCGAGGTTGGGCGCGTGGAGCGCCTGGAGCTTGGCGAGGAATCCGTCGGGTTCGCGGACATCGAACACATAGTCGAGCTCGGGCAGCCGGTCGAGCAGCGCCTCGCCATGCTCCACCGCCATGCAGCCGGTGAGCGCGATCGCCCGCCCCGGACGGGCGCGCTTCCACGGGATCAACTCCTTGAACTTCCCGAACACCTTCTGCTCCGCGTTGGCGCGGACCGTGCAGGTGATCAGGACGGCGATGTCGGAATCGTCGAGCGCGGTTTCAGGGACGCAGCCGATGTCGGCGATCTGTGCTGCCAGTTCCTCACGATCGGCGTCATTCATCTGGCAGCCGATATGCCAGAGGTGGACCCGGGGCGCTCGCCCGAGCACCGGCACCTGCGGCTCGCGGCGAGGCGCGCGTGCGATCAGCGGGAGCGGCCGGAAACCACGAGCCGAGTCGCTGAGGATCGGTACCTGCGTTGGCATCGTCGAAGCCTAGCAGTGTCTCCCGGCACCCATTCGGCGCCCCGGCCCGACGCTAGCGGACTTCGACGACCAGCCGGATTCCGGTTCGCTCCTCTCCATCGATGGAGATGTCGATGAACGACGGAATGCAGACGAGGTCAAGCCCACCAGGCGCGACGTAGCCGCGCGAGATTGCGATCGCCTTGATGGCCTGGTTGATCGCCCCGGCGCCGATGGCCTGGACCTCGACCCTCTTCTGGGTGCGCACCACACCGGCGATGGCACCGGCGACCGCGACCGGCTTGCTTGTTGCTGAGACTTTGAGGATTTCCAAAGGAGGTGTCACAAGGGAGGCGTCATGTGAGGGCGGTGAGTAGGACGTGGTCATTATCGGCCGCGATTGTCGCCTCCCGCAGCGGCGCATACCCGCCGGCGCGATGCAATCGTTACTTCGCGTACTCGACGCTGCGCGTCTCGCGGAGCACCACGACCTTGACCCGGCCGCTGTAGCTCCCCTCGCCGTGGAGACGCTTGGCGATCTGGCGGGCCATGATCTGCGCCTCGTCATCGCTGATCTCGTCCGGTTTGACGAGAACCCGAAGCTCCTTGCCGGCGAGCACAGCGAAGCTGCGCTCGACACCACGGAACTCGTCGGCGATGGCCTCGATACGTTCGAGGCGCTTGATCGTCGAGGCGAGCGACTCCCGGCGTGCACCCGGCCGTGCGGCGCTGATCGCGTCGGCGGTCATGACGATCGCGGCCGCGGGTGAGCGCGGCTCCTCGTCGTAGTGATGCGAGCGGACCGCCTGGACCACCGCGGCAGGACGTCCCAGCCGGGCGAGGATCTCACCCCCGATGATCGCGTGCGGTCCGTCGACGTCATGTTCGACCGCCTTGCCGATGTCGTGGAACAGGGCTGCCTCCTTGACGATCTGCTCGTCGAAGCCGATCTCCGCGGCGATCATCCCGGCGATCGCGGCGGTGTCCTGGCTGTGCGACAGGACGTTGTGGCCGTAGGAGTTGCGGTAACGCAGCGTGCCGAGCAGCCGGGCAAGCTCGGGGTGGACGTTGGTGAGCCCGATGTCCTGGCACGCCTGCTCGCCCTCGTGCTTGATCTGCTGGGCGAGCTCATTGCGGGCTTTCACGACCATCTCCTCGATCCGCGCCGGGTGGATGCGCCCGTCGCTGAAGAGGCGTTCGAGTGTGGCCCGGGCAACCTCGCGTCGTACCGGGTCGAAGGAGCTGAGCACGATCGCCTCCGGGGTGTCGTCGACGATGACGTCCACGCCGGTTGCGGCTTCGAGCGCGCGGATGTTGCGCCCCTCGCGCCCGATGATGCGGCCCTTGAGCTCATCCGACGGAAGGTGGACGACGGTGACGGAGGCCTCGCCGCTCTGCTCGGAGGCCTGACGCTGCATCGCGGCGATGAGAATCTCGCGACTGCGTTCGGCCGCCTCCTCGCGGACCTGGGTCTCGGCAAGGCGGATTCGCTCGGCGATCTCCGGAACGAGCTCGCCCTCCACACTCCGCATCACCTCGACGCGGGCCTCCTGCTCGGACAGGGCCGCGACGCGCTCCAGCTCCCTGGTGATCAGCGCCCGCTCGTCCTCGACGGTCTGGCGCAGCGTCTCGAGCTCCGACTCGCGGCGGGTCAGGCGCTGCTCGTTGGAGTTGAGCTCGCGGAGGCGGCGTTCCAGCCCCTCCTCGCGCTGGTTGGTCCGCTGCTCGAGGCGCGCGATCTCAGCGCGGCGCTCGCGCACCTCCGCCTCCGCCTCGTCGCGACGGCGCGCGGCCTCCTCCTTTGCGGCGAGGAGCACGGACTTCGCTTCCTGCTCGGTGGCGCGGACCTGGTCCAGACGGCGTTCGGCATCAGCGTCGTGCGTGACCCGGCTTTCCGCCACGGTTCTGCGCGCGTACAACACGGCTGCAACCGCAAAGACGGCCGCAACAATCACTAGCCCTGCCAGGGCGAGGATCAGGATGACGATTGGATGGAACCTCGGGGGTCGGGCGCGGTGCGCCCTGCTTGGACTGCCTCACGTCGGGAAAGGGACCGGGGCAAGACCCGCAACGTCTCGATGATCCGGTCGGGGCCGGCCCGCTTCTGGCCGGTCGTTCACAACGGGAAGACATCCCATTGTACGAGCCAAAGGGGTGACCCGCATGTTTCGATGAACGGCACGTGGTCGGATTACCCTTAGCCGTGTGACCGACCGGGAGGTCGTCGACGTGCTCGAAACACGCGGCGATGATGAGTTGCGCCACACCGCTCCACGTGCGATCGGCGCGCTGCTTCTCGCAGCCGGACTGCTCCGCGTCGGCGCGGTGGGAGTCGGTGTCGCCGTGCAGTTCCGCCTCAGCGATCTCGCGGGCGGAAGGCCGAGCGCCGTCGATATCGGCCTCGTCGGTGCCGCCCAGGCGGTGACCGAGATGGTGTTCGCCCCGATCCTCGCTCGCTACGCGGATCGATTCGGTCGCCGGCGCTTCCTCGTGGCCGGCCCGGTTGTCTGCGTGGTGGCCGTGCTCCTGGTCGCGCTCGGCGTGCGTCCCGCGGAGCTCGGCGGCGCCCGCCTGCTCGAGGGTCTCGGCGCCGCCGCGTTCGTCCCGGTGGCGCTGGGTACGGTGGCCGCGGCGACGTCGGGTGACCGCCGGCGCCGCGCCGGAGCGAGCGGCGCGTTCGAGGCGTCGACACTGATCGGCTACGCAGGCGGCTTCGGGCTGGGATCGGTCGCGTACTTCGGGTTGCACCGCGGCGCGTTCGTCCTGCTCGCGGGGCTCTACGCGCTGGCGGCGATCGTCTGCCTCGTCTTCGTTCCCAGGGTCCCGCCTCTTCCCGTGCACTCGCTGCGCGTGGTCGTCCGAGCAGCGATCGGACCCGGACCGATGCGCGCTTTTCTCCCGTCGTGGGTCATGTCGTTCGCGCTGATCGGGGCCTTTGTGGCCAATCTGCCGTCGTTGCTCCGCCACAAGGAGGTGGCGTCGCAATCGTTGATGCACCACTTCGACGTCCGGGTGATCGGCTTGTTCCTGATCGCCTGGGTCGCCGTCTTCCTGGTCGGCATCATCCTGTGGACGCCATTCGTCGCGCGCCTCGGTCCGGCGATCGTGATGCGCAGAGCCGTCCCCGGCGCATGGCTCACGATGATCGCGCTCCTCGCGATCAACCATCTGCCGTTCATCGGGATGGTGCTCGTGCTGCCGTTGCTGGTCCTCGGCATCCTCTGGCTGGCTGGGTTCGGTCCGGCCGCCGTGACCTACCTCGCCGACTGCTCCGAAAGCCTGAGCGCCGACCGGGCCGCGCTCATGTCCTTCTACACAGTCGCCCTCGCCGGCGGTGGTGCGATCGGCGCCGTGATCGGCGGTCTTGCAGCCCATCTCCTCGGCATCGACGGGCTGGTGATCCTGGGCCTGCTGCTCGCCACGGCGACCTTCATCACCCTCGGCTCGGTGTCGCGATTCGATCGTGCGTCGAGGGCAGCAGCCCCCGTTTGAGCCCCGCCGCTACCAGGCCCACGCCTCCGGGGCTGTCCCCGGTCCGGGGAACATCGTGTCGAGCTCCTCGAGGGCCGCATCGTCGAGCTGCACGTCGAGCGCATGCAGATTGCTTTCGAACTGCTCGATCGTCCGCGGCCCGACGATCGGCCCGGTGACACCGGGCTGGCGGAGCAACCAGGCGAGGCCGACAGCCGACGGATGCTCACCGAGCGTGGCGCAGAACGCCTCGTAGCGCTCGATGCTGTCGCGGTGCTTGGTGAGCAGATTCTGCGTTGTCTCCGACGCCGACCTTCCGGTGTCGCGCTGCTTGGCGAGGATGCCGCCCAGGAGCCCGCGCATCAACGGGCTCCAGGCGATGATGCCGACCCCGTAATGCAGCGCTGCCGGGATCACCTCCTCCTCGACATGCCGCTCGACGAGGTTGTACAGGCACTGCTCGCTGACGAGGCCGAGGAAATGCCGCGCCTTGGCCATCTCCTGAGCCTGCGCGATGGTCCAGCCCGCAAAGTTCGACGAGCCGACATACACGATCTTGCCCTGCTGGACCAGCACCTCCATCGCCTCCCAGATCTCGTCGAACGGCGTGTTCCTGTCGACGTGATGCATCTGGTACAGGTCGAGGTGATCGGTCTGCAGGCGCCGGAGCGAGCCTTCGCACGCCATGCGGATGTTGCGTGCTGAGAGGAACGTATCGTTGGGCCAGTCGCTCATCGAGCCGTAGAGCTTGGTGGCGATGACCACCTTCTCGCGGCGTCCCCCGCCCTGCGCGAACCATCGGCCGACGATCTGCTCGGTGATCCCCTCCCCCTTCTTCCACCCATACACGTTGGCGGTGTCGAAGAAGTTGAGACCTGCGTCGAGTGCGGCGTCCATGATCCGGTGGGAGGTGGCTTCGTCGGTTTCCGGACCGAAGTTCATGGTGCCGAGGCAGAGGCGGCTGACCGACAGTCCTGAGCGTCCGAGGTGTGTGTATTCCATGACGCAAAGTCTGCCAGCCGCGACCTTCTCGGCGCGCCGGGCGATACCGCGCGACGCGGTGAGTCACGCGGCGAGTCAGGCGAGCCCGCGCATCACGCGCATGACGAGCGACGACGAGAATCCACGGCGCTGCAGCGCGCCCGCGACCCGCATGCGAGCCTTCTGATCGCGACTGTCGGGCGCACCTGCCCGATCCCAGAGTTGGCGCGCAACTGCCAGGGCGGCCGCCTCCTCGCTGTCGCTCTGGCCGTCCAGCGCCTCGGTGATCAGGTCGGTCGCGACGCCCTTCGACCTGAGATCTGCGGCGACACGTGCACGGCCATGTCCCGCACGCCGGTGCCGCGCGGCCACCGATGCGGCCATGGCCGCGTCATTCACGTATCCCGCTGCGGCGCAGCGCCGGACCGCCTCGATCGCCGCCTCGGATGTGTACCCGCGCTGCTCCAGCTTTCGCTGCAGCCTCGACGAGGACTGGCCGGCACCGCGGAGGATGCGGAGCGCTGCATCCTCCGCGGCCTCAGCACTCTCAGGCGCCGTGAGTGGTGTGGGTGCCCTCACGACCGCGACCGCGCCGGCGCGTCGGTCAAGCGACGGGTGCCGGGAACGATGGCAGCTCGGCGCTCAACTCGACGACGGCGTCGCGAAGCACGGGCTCCGGCAAGGCCGCGATCCGGACCTTTGCCGCCACCTCCTCGAGGAGGTCGGGGTTCTGGCGCAGGAAGTCGCGGACGTTCTCACGGCCCTGGCCGAGGCGCATGTCGCCGTATGAGAACCACGCGCCGCTCTTGTCGATGATATGGGCGTCAATACCCATGTCGAGCACGCTGCCGGCGTATGAGATCCCCTCGTTGTAGAGGATGTCGAACTCGGCGGAACGGAACGGCGGCGCGACCTTGTTCTTGACAACCTTGACCTTGACACGGCTGCCGACGACGTCGAGACCCTGCTTGATGGAGTTGATCTTGCGAATGTCCATGCGCACGGAGGCGTAGAACTTCAGCGCCCGGCCACCCGACGTGACCTCGGGATTCCCGAACATCACACCGATCTTCTCGCGGAGCTGGTTGATGAAGATGACCGAGGTGTGCGAGCGGCTGATCGCTCCGGTAAGCTTGCGCATCGCCTGGGACATGAGCCGCGCCTGCAGCCCGACGTGGCTGTCCCCCATCTCGCCGTCGATCTCGGCCTTGGGAACCAGCGCCGCGACCGAGTTGATCACGACCACGTCGACCGCGCCGCTGCGCACCAAGACCTCGACGATCTCCAGCGCCTGCTCACCGGTGTCCGGCTGCGAGATGAGCAGCTCCTCGGTGTTGACGCCGATGCGCGACGCGTACTGCGGATCGAGCGCGTGCTCGGCATCGATGAAGGCGGCGACGCCGCCGCGACGCTGGGCCTCGGCGATGATGTGCAGCGTCAGCGTCGTCTTTCCAGACGACTCGGGGCCGTACACCTCGATGATGCGGCCGCGCGGGATACCACCGACGCCAAGCGCGATGTCGAGCGTCAGCGCACCGGTCGGGATGATGTCGATGTGCTGAGCCTGGACGTCTCCGAGACGCATGATCGCTCCCTTTCCGTGGGCTCGCTCGATCTGTCCGAGGGCTGTCTGCAGTGCACGATCCCGCTCAGTCGTCACCGGGTCACTCCTCTCTTCACGCGGCGCTCGAGCACGACGCCCATTCAGTTCTACGACCGGCTCGGCAGTATCGATGGTACGACTTGCTAGTGTGTTCGTCAAAGCTGTACTCCAAGGGGCGGTTGGGATGGATTGGAGGTGCGGCTGGGATGCCGTAGGGCGTCGCGACGGGCGGCGCGTCCGGGCTCACCGGGTGGGGCGAACATTTGTACTGTACTCCGTTGGCGCGGACGTGACAAGCCCGAAGTCGGAGTGCCGCGGCGAACGCTTGGAGTGGCGTCCTCATGGGGCTCCGACGGCAGGCGACCCCGCGCCGGCCATCTCGTGGAGGAGCTCCAGGCAGAGGCGAAGCGCGGCCTGGACGGCGTGAGCGCGATTCAACTCTCGTCCATGATCCGCGTCGAGACGGACTGCTCGCGCCGAGGTGGGGCCGGCGACGGCGACGAACACCAGCCCCGCAGGCTTGTGCTCGCTCGCGTCCGGTCCGGCGACACCCGTGATGCCCACGCCGAGGTCTGCCTGGTAGCGCCGGCGAACACCGGCAGCCATCGCCTCGGCGACCTCGGCGCTCACCGCGCCGTGGGTTGCGAGCAGGTGGCGGCCGACCCCAAGGTGCTCCGCTTTGACATCGTCGGCGTACGCGATCACGCCGCCCCGGACGTATGCGGAGGACCCGGCGATCGCGGTCAGTGCGGCGCCGAGCAGCCCGCCGGTGCACGACTCGGAGACGGCGATGGTCAGGCCTGCCCCGGCAAGATGGTTACCGAGCAACGCCGCCTCGGGGAACGCCGCCTCGAGCATCGGAAGGCGCTCGTCACGGTCCTCGAAGGAATCGTGCAACTCGCCCAACCGTCAGCCTCCATTGCCCAAGACCCAGCGGCCGGGCCGCCTCACCGGTAGTTGGTGAACTGCAGCGGAACGTCGAGGTCGAGGTCGCGGAGCTGCTGGATCACCGCCTGGAGCTCGTCCTTGTCCTTGCTCGAGACCCGCAGCTGATCTCCCTGGGTGCGGACCTGCGCCTTCGGATGCTCGCCGCGGATGCGCTTGGTCAGGTCCCGCGCCAGGTCCTCGCCGATGCCCTTGCGGAGCTTGATCACCTGGCGGACGTTGCCTTTGGCCGCAGGCTCCGGCTTCTGCGGATCGAGCACCTTGAGATCGATGCCCCGGCGGTGCGCCTTGCTCTGCAGCACGTCGATGATCGATTTGAGCTGTCCGTCAGTACCTGTGAGGAGCGTGATCGTCTCGTCCTCGAGGGTGATCTCGACGGTGATGCCCTTGAAGTCGTACCGGGTGGTGATCTCTCGCCGTGCCTGGTCGACGGCGTTGACGAGCTCCTGGCGGTCGAACTCGCTGACGACGTCGAAGCTGTGGTCCTGGGGCATGACTGATGAGGATAGCGACACACGCCACGGCGCAGCGCCGCCCGAGGTGGACGGCCTGAGTTCCCCGCCTACTCGTCGCCGAGGTCGGCGAGCAGCTCGTCCACCTGGAAGACGTCCATCAGGACGTCGCGCGACTTGCTGCCCTCGAACGGGCCCGACCACGCCGTGTTCGGCGAGCTGGTCGATGAGGCGCGCGGCTCGCGTGTAGCCGACGCTCAGCTTGCGCTGCAGCAGCGATGCCGCAGCGCGGCCTTCCGCCGCAACCGTGTGCGCCGCCTTGGCGAACAGCGGGTCGCGCTTGGTCGCGTCGCGCGCCCACGACACCGTCGCCTCGACGCTGAAGATCTCCTCCTGGTAGTCCGGCTTTCCCTGCGACTTCCAGTGGCCGATGAGCGTGTCGAGCTCGCGATCGCTGACGAACGCGCCCTGCAGACGGCGCGGCTTGCCCTCGTCGATGGGGAGATACAGCATGTCGCCGCGGCCGAGCAGCTTCTCAGCCCCCATCTCGTCGAGGATGACGCGCGAGTTGACGCCGCTCGACACGGCGAACGCGACGCGGCTCGGGATGTTCGCCTTGATGAGTCCGGTGATGATGTCCGCGGACGGACGCTGCGTGGCCACGATCAGGTGAAGGCCGACGGCGCGCGCGAGCTGCGCGATGCGGCAGATCAGGTCCTCGATCTCCCCCGCCGCCACCATCATGAGGTCGGCGAGCTCATCGATGACGATGACGATGTATGGCAGCGGCGCGACGCCCAGCCCAGGCGCCTTCTCGTTGAACGCAACGATGTTTCTCGCGGCGTGAGACGCGAAGAGCTTGTAGCGCTCTTCCATCTCCTTCACCGCCCAGCGCAACGATGCGACAGCGGCCTCGGGCTCCACCACGACCGGCACGAGCAGGTGGGGCAGGTCCGCGAAGTTGGAGAGCTCGACCCGTTTGGGGTCGATGAGGATCATCTTGAGCTGCGCAGGCGTTGCCTGGAGGAGGAAGCCGCCGAGCACCGCGTTGATGCACACCGACTTGCCGCTGCCCGTGGCACCCGCGATGAGCAGATGCGGCATGCGTGTGAGGTCGCCGATCACCGGGTGTCCGCTGACATCCGCGCCGAGCGCGACGCTCAGCTTGTGGCGCCGGTCCGTGAACGCCGGCGACTCGACGGTTTCCTTGAGGCTGACGAGCTGCGCCGCCTTGTTGGGCACCTCAACGCCGATCGCGGATTTCCCCGGGATGAACGGCTGGATGCGAATCGGTGCTGCGAGTGCGAGCGCGAGGTCCGTCTGATACCCGAGGATGCGGCGCACCGGAACGCCGACCGCCGGTTGGAGCTCGTACTGGGTGACGGTCGGCCCGCTGTTGGCGCCGACGATCCGCGTCTCGATGCCGAACGACTGCAGCGTGCTCACGATCTTGTCACCTGTGGCACGAACCTCGGCGGCGAGGCGCTCGCGCTTGCCGGTGATCGTGTCGAGCAGCTCGACACCCGGCAGCACCCAGACCTTCTCCGGCTCATCGCTGATCATCGCCGCGTGACCGAGGCCGACCTCGGGCACCGGCCCGATGAGCGCCGGCGGTGCGCCTCCCGGGATGGCCGGCACGCCTTCGAACTCCCGGGTGAAACCATGCTCGCCGAGGTCCTCGCCCGTCGCCTGCGGTTCTTCAGGATCGAGGAAGGCTGTGGGTGGGGGCAGCGGCTTGGGAAGGTCGAAGGGCATCGTCATGGGAACGCCGGTCAGCTCGGTGGACGGCTCCGGGGTGGGTGCGGGGAACGTCCGGGCACGCTCGCCGGGGACATTGGCGGTCCGGCTGCGGCGCAGACCTTCTCCTTCTGCCGCGAACCAGCGGCCTAGGGCGCGAATCACCGTCCCGGTGCGGAGGTCGGTGGCCAGGATCAGGCCAAGGAAGGCAACCACCACCAGTGCCGCGCCCGCACCTGCCCCACCGAGCACGCGCTCGACGCCCGTCCCGATCCAGTGTCCCAGGGCACCAGCATTGCCGTTGACCATGCCGATCAACCCGAGCACCGCGACCATGGCGATGGCGCTCCCCAGGGCGGCGAGCGTTCCCGCTCGCCATTCGGGTGTCATGCAGAGACGGACGCCGGTGAGGATGAGCCCGGCGACCCCGAGCCAGGCCCCGACGCCGAAAGCCGTGAAGAGCCCGTCATGCACCGGTCCGGCAATTGCACCGTCGCCCGGCAGGATGAGGACCGCAGCCAGGATCACCCCGGCCCCGATCGCGCCGATGCCGGTCAGCTCACGACGCAGATCGCGATGCAGCAGCGGCGTGTGCGACGCGGATGCCGCGCGCGACCGGCTGCGCGCCGGCGGACGCCGTGACGGCGTGCGCTTGCGCGACGGACGGGTTGGGGCGGAGCGAGCCATGTCGTTGAACTCGATGTGGAACGCGTGGAAGACGGGCTACCGAGGCCCCTGGATCGGGCCCGATGCTATCGCAAATCAGCCTCCGCAAGTGCGACGGCGGCTGCCGGAGCAGGCGGATCGACCACGGGGAACACGGCGAACATCCGTGCCCATACTACACGAATGTGTTGTCGTGGAGACTCGACGCCGGGCGTCAGACCTCCGTGACCAGGGGCAGGATCAGCGGGCGCCGCTTGGTTTTCTTGTACAGGAATCGCGAGAGACCCTCGTGGATCGCCCCCTGCCAGGCGTTGTAGCCGGCGTCCGGTGTGAGGCGGGACACGAGCGAGAGCACGTGCTCGCGCGCCTCGTCGAAGAGCGCGTCAGCGTCGTCGGCGACGAAGCCCCGGGAGACGAGGTCGGGGCCCGCGACCACGGCGCCACTCGATCGCTCGACAGTGAGCACCACGAGGATCACGCCATCCTGGGCAAGCTGCTGGCGATCGCGGAACACGACGTCGCCGGCCTCCTCGATGCTGAGGCCATCGACGTAGACGTACCCGGTCCGCACCCGCTCCCCGGTGGGCCGCACGCCGTGCTCGTCGAGCGCGATGACAGTCCCGTTGTCGATGGCGAGGACGCGCTCCGCGGGGATCCCCACCGATCGCGCCAGAGCCGCGTGCAGCGCGAGGTGCCGGTACTCGCCGTGCACCGGGATGAAGTACTTCGGTCGTGTCAGCGTGAGCAGCAGCTTCAGCTCTTCGCGACTGGCGTGCCCGGACGCATGCACGCCGTGCCGCGAGGAGTTGAACACACGCGCGCCCCGCCGGTAGAGGTTGTTGATGGTCCGGTGCACCGATTCCTCGTTGCCCGGAATCGGGTTTGCGCTGATGACCACCGTGTCGTCCTCGCGCAGGCTCACCATGCGGTGCTCGCCCGCCGCGATGCGCACGAGCGCTGACAGCGGCTCTCCCTGGGCACCGGTGCAGAGAATCGCCAGCTCGTCGTCCGGGATACGCTCGTGCTCCTTGGGGGTGACGAACATGCCGGGCGGCACGTGCAGATAGCCGAGCTCCTCGGCGACCTTGATGTTCTTGAGCATGGAACGGCCGACGATGAAGCAGCGCCGTCCGCAGGCCTGCGCTGCGTTGATCGCCTGCTGCAGCCGGGAGATGTTCGAGGCGAACGTCGCCATCAGGATCCGGCCCTGCGCCGCGGCGAAGATGGGTGCCAACCCTTCGCCGACAGTACGTTCGCTCGGGGTCGTCCCCTCCTGCTCTGCGTTGGTGCTGTCGCTCAGAAGCAGGAGCACGCCTTCATCGCCGATGCGGGCGAGTTGCGCGAGGTCGGGAGGCTCCCCCTGCACCGGCGTCGTGTCGATCTTGAAATCGCCTGAATGCACGATGACGCCCGCGGGCGTGCGCACCACGAGCGCACACGCGTCCGGGATCGAGTGGGTGGCGTGCACCCATTCCACGTCGAAGCAGCCGAGCGTGCGCGTGTCGCCGGGTCGCACCGTGTGGAGCTCGGTGGTCTCGATGAGCCCATGCTCGCGGAGCTTGTTGCGCAGAAACCCCAATGTCAGCGCCGTCCCATACACGGGGACGGGCAACCGTGGGAGGACGTAGGGCAGCGCGCCGATGTGATCCTCGTGCCCGTGGGTCAGCACGATGCCGCGGATGTTGCCCACGCGCTCCTGCAACCACGCGATGTCGGGGATGACGAGGTCGACGCCGAGCATCTCCTGCTCGGGGAACATTAGCCCCGTGTCGATGACCACGATGTCGTCGCCGCAGCTGAGCGCCATCATGTTGCGACCGATCTCGCCCAGTCCGCCGAGCGGGATCAGGGTCAGCTGAGCCGACCCGGCGGGGGTGTCCGTCAAAAGAGATCCATCTGATCGCCGCCCGCCGCCGCGGCCACCTGGCGCATATCGGACGCCGAGGCACCGCCCGCACGCCGGGCCCGCGCCGCCTCGGCGTCGGCGAGGTAGCCGCGTACGCGCCGCATATCGGCTTCGAGAGTCTCCTTGAGGCCGCCGTTGTAGAGCGCTGCCGCAGGATGGAACAGGGGAACGTAAACCCGGTCGTCGCGACGCACACGCTCGCCGTGCAGGCGCGAGATGCCGCCGGCGTCGGGGAGCATCCGGTGAAGCGCGTGGCGCCCCAGAAGGAGGATCACATCGGGTTGCAGCAGCGCGATCTGCTCATCGAGGAAGTGACTGCACGCCTCGACCTCGAGGGGTTCGGGATCGCGATTGCGCGGCGGGCGGCACTTCACGATGTTGGTGATGTAGATGTCGCGCCGGTCGAGGCCGACCGATTCCAGCAACGTTGTGAGCAGCCGGCCTGCGGCGCCGACGAAGGGTTTGCCCTCCCGGTCCTCGTTCTCGCCCGGTGCCTCGCCGACCGCCATCACACGCGCCGTCACCGGTCCGTACCCGGGAACAGCCTGGGTGCGAGTCAGGTGCAACGGGCACGCCGTGCATTCGCGCACGCGTCCGTGGAGCTCGAGGACCTCTTCGGTCGTCGCCGCCATTGGCGGAGTTTAGTGCACGCCGCCGGGCGTCTTCGGGCGATCCACGCTCGGCGGCTCAGCGCTGGCGGAGCAACAACTCCGCGACCTGCACGGCATTCGTCGCCGCACCCTTGCGCAGGTTGTCGGCGCTGAAGAAGAGCGCGATCCCGTTCTCAGTCCCGGGATCGCGGCGGATTCGCCCCACCTGGACGTCGTCGCTCCCCGCCACTGCCCGCGGCATCGGGTAGCGCTGCGTGACGGGATCGTCGACCACGAGGATCCCCGGCGATGCGCGGAGGAGCTCGCGCACATCGTCCGGCTCCGGGTCGGCTTCGAGCTCGACCCACACCGCCGCGCTGTGTCCGACCGCGACCGGCACCCGAACGGTGGTCACGCTCATGCGCAGCCCGGGTGCGTCGAGGACGCGTCGGGTCTCGGCGATCACCTTGACCTCCTCCTCGGTGTCGGCCCCCTGCATCGCCCAGCCGCCCGGCACCACGTTGCCGTGGAGCACGTGTGGATAGACGCTCGCCGCGGGGACAGTCCCAGCCGCGTCCGTCCGGGCCTGGGTCTCGAGCTCGTCGGCGAGCGCCATGCCGGCCCCCGTGGCGGCCTGGTACGTGGCCGCGGTGACGTGGCGGAGCCCGTACGCGCGCTGCAGTGGCGCGAGCACGATGGTCAGCGGGATGGCGACGCAATTGGGGTTGGCGACGATCCCGCGATGATGCGTGAGCTGTTCGGCATTCACCTCGGGGACCACCAGGGGCACGGCGGGATCCATCCGGTACGCGCTGGACTTGTCGACGGCGATCCCGCCCGCGTCGGCCACGCCGGGGGCGTGACGGCGTGATGTCCCTGCCCCCGCGGCAAAGAAGACGATGTCGGCGCCGCGCAGCGCGTGACCGCTGAGCTCGCGCACCTCGACATCGCCGAGATACGTGCTCACGTGGCGGCCCGCGCTCCGAGGGCTGGCGTAGAGCTCGAGCGCCGACGCCGGGAACGAGCGCTCCCCGAGGATGCGCACGAGCGTGCCGCCGGCGGCGCCGGTGGCGCCGACGACGGCGACGGCCGGCCCGTCAGACCGCATGGGGCTGCCCGCTATGCGGGCCCGCCGGCGCCGTTGCCACCGGCTTCCTGCTGCTGCCTTGAGAGATCGCGGATTGCCTCACGCCTCGACAGGTTGACCCGGCCGCGGTCGTCGACCTCGATGACCTTGACCATGATCTCGTCGCCGATGTTGACCACGTCCTCGACCTTGTCGACGTGGTGCTCGGCGAGCTGACCGATCCGGACCAGGCCTTCTTTCTTCGGCATGATCTCGACGAAGGCGCCGAAGCCCATGAGGCGCGACACCTTGCCCTTGTAGATCCTGCCGATCTCGATGTCGTCGGTCAGGTCATGGATCATCGCCACCGCCTGCTCGCGCGACGCGGCGTTGGCCGATGCGATGAACACACGGCCATCGTCTTCCACGTCGATCTGGGCACCGGTCTCCTCGACGATCTTGCGGATCATCTTGCCGCCGGGGCCGATGACGTCGCGAATCTTGTCGGGGTTGATGTTGATCACCTCGATGCGAGGTGCCCATGGGCTCAGCTCGGGCCGCGGCGCCGCGAGCGCTTCGGACATCTTGCCGAGGATGTGCAGCCGGCCGACGCGGGCCTGCTCGAGCGCGCGCTCCATGAGGTCCCAGGTGAGGCCGCTGATCTTGCAGTCCATCTGCAGCGCGGTGATCCCGGTCGCGGAACCCGCGACCTTGAAGTCCATATCGCCGAGCGCATCCTCCATGCCCTGGATGTCACTGAGGATCGCGGCATGGTCGGCGCCGTCGTCGGTGATCAGCCCCATGGCGATGCCGGCGACCGGAGCCACCAGCGGGACGCCCGCGTCCATCAGCGCGAGACACGAGCCGCACACCGATGCCATCGACGTCGAGCCGTTGCTCGAGAGGATCTCGCTGACGATGCGGACCACGTAGGGGAACTTCTCCTCGTCCGGCATCACGTTGTGCACCGCGCGCTCTGCAAGCGCACCGTGGCCGATCTCGCGACGGCCGGGTGAACGCAGCGGTCGCGCCTCCCCCACCGAGTACGGCGGGAAGTTGTACTGGTGCATGAATCGCTTGAAGTTCTCCAGCCCGAGGCCGTCGATTTTCTGCTGATCCTGGCCAGAACCGATGGTGACGACCGAGAGCGCCTGGGTCTGTCCGCGGGTGAACAGCGCCGATCCGTGCGTGCGCGCGAGCACGCCAACCTCGGCCCAGATCGGCCGGATCTCGTCGGTGCGGCGTCCGTCGGGACGGATGCCTTCGTCGAGGATCGCGGCGCGGACGGCCTTCTTGACCTCCGATTCGTATGCCTTGTTGATGTCGGACCGACCCTCGGGGAAGCGCTCCTCGAGCGCCCCGGCGGTCTCCGCTTGGAGCTGATCGAGCGCGGCTTCGCGCGACGCTTTGTCGGGGTTGCGCGCGGCGCTCCCGACGCGCGTGGCGACGTAGTCGTGCACCGCCGCGGTGATGTCCGGCGAGACCTTCTGCGACGGATAGCTCATGGTGGGCTTGCCGATCGCGTCACGCAGTCCGCGCTGGAACTCCACGAGCTTGCGGATCTCGTCGTGCGCCATACGCAGCGCCTGCAGCATGACCTGCTCGGAGATCTGATGTGCCCCGGCCTCGACCATGACGATTGCGTCCCATGTGCCGGCGACGATCAGGTCGAGCGCGGACTCATTGATCTGAGTGAGCGTCGGATTGAGGAGGAGCTGTCCGTCGAGCATGCCGACCCGGACGCACGCGACCGGACCGCCGTGCGGGATGCCGCTGATCTGCAGCGCGCAGGACGCGCCGGTGACCGCGAGCGTCGCAGGATCCTGTTCCTGGTCACTGCTGAGCACCGTCGCGACGATCTGCACGTCGTTGCGGAAGTCCTTGGGGAAGAGCGGCCGCATGGGGCGGTCGATCATCCTGCTGGTGATGGTCGCGGCCTCGCTGGGCCTGCCCTCGCGACGTGGAAAGGATCCAGGGATGCGCCCGACGGCGTAGAGCTTCTCCTCGTAGTCGCAGGTCAGCGGGAAGAAGTCGATCCCTTCTCGGGGCGCCTTCGACGCGACCGCGGTGACCAGCAATGCGGTGTCGCCGATGCGCAACATCACCGCGCCATTCGCCTGCTCGGCGATGTAGCCGGTCTCGACCGTCAGTCGCTTACCGCAGTAATCCGTTTCAAATGTTTTCTTGAGATTGTCGGGGATGGCCACGCGTGTCTCCTGGTGATGACCCGCGCCGGAACAGCTCCGCTTCGCCGCGCTCTGCAGCGGTGAGGTGTTGGGGGCTGGGCATCAGGGATTTCGGCTCGCGCTCTCGCTGCGGCACCGCTTCCTGATACACGGACCCCAACGTCTCACCTGTGAGTGCGACGTCGCCGGAAGGCACCGGCGCCGGGTCGGTTGATGGTGTGTGTTGCTTGGGTCTGATTTGTGGTCGCGACTGACACTATCGGCGCAGACCGAGGCGCCCGATCAGTGCGCGATAGCGCTCGACGTCAGTCCCGGACAGGTAGTCGAGCAACCGGCGGCGCTGGCCGACCAGCTTGAGCAACCCGCGACGCGACGCGTGGTCTTTGGGGTGATCGCGAAGGTGTTCGGTGAGCGAGCTGATACGTTCAGACAGCACTGCCACCTGGACCTCCGTGGAGCCGGTGTCCGTTTCGTGGCGCCGATGCTCCGCGATTATCTCGGATTTGGATCTGACGATTGGCACGATTGTTCGCCGCAAGTCTAACAGGAGATCGCCGCCGAGCGGCCTTGACCGATCTGCGAGGCGCACAGGCTGATCGCGGCGGGCATGCACGTGAGCGTGGCAGGCGTGGCTCCGACCTGCTCCCCTTCGACGTCGAAAAGCATCGGCGCGCCATCGCAGCTCACCCGCACGACGCGGCCGTGATGCACCTCCACCTCGCGACGCTTGAGATGGCGCCCCGAGTACAGCGACGGGATCCCGGTGAGCGCCCGCGTCCTGCCGGTCTCACCGATGATCACCACGTCGAATCGGCCGTCATCGAGCTCGGCACCCGGGGCCACATGCATGCCGCCGCCGAAATACCGGCCGTTGGCGATGACGACGCTGCGCACGTCACGTTCGATGCACGTTCCGTCGATATCGATGCGCGCGGGGCGCGAGACGTAGCTGAGCAGCGTGGCGAGCGAGGCGGCGAGGAACATCACGCTGCCGCGCGCTCCGCCGCCCTTGTGCGGGCTGCGGTTGACGCGCGCCGCTACCTCACCACCCATACCGCAATCGGCGATGTTGATGAAGAAACGCCGCTGCCCGTCGGCGAAATCGGCACGACCGGCGTCGATCCGGCGCCGCGAGCCGGACGCGATCAGCGCGGCGGCGGCGGAGAGTTGTGCTGGGATGCCTGCTGCTCTGCGGAAATCGCCACCGGTCCCGCTGGGCAGGAGCCCGAGCGCCGCATCGCTCGCGATGGGGTGCCCAGCGGCGTCGAAGAACCCGTTGACAACCTCGTTGAGGGTGCCGTCACCGCCGACCACGATGACGGTCCGGTACCCGCTCGCCAGCGCGTGACGAACCGCGTCGGTCGCATCACCCGGCGCAGCGGTCCGATGGAGGTCGAAGGTCACGCCGGCCGAGCGCAGCACCGCTGCCGTCGCGGGCCAGTTGCGATGCGTCCGCCCACCGGCACTGGCCGGGTTCATCACCAGGAACGCCGGGTCGGTCACCCGGGGAGCGGGGATTGGCGCACGATCTCGCGCGCCCGGGCGATATCCCGCGCCATGGCCACCTGGAGCGCGGCGACCGAGGTGAATGCACGCTCGCTGCGAATCCTGCGGCGGAGCGCAAGGCGGACCTCGCGTCCGTAGAGGTCACCGTCGTAGTCGAGGACGTGCGCCTCGACGGTTACCGAGCCACCGCCGAACGTCGGCCTGGTTCCGATCCCGGTCGCCGCCGGACGCCATCCTTCACCAAAGTCGAGCCAGCCGGCGTACACGCCGGGCGTCGGGATGCACCGCGACGGGTCGACCCCGAGGTTGGCGGTGGGGACCCCCAGTCCGGCGCCGCGACCTTCGCCCCGTTCCACGATGCCCTCGAGCACGTACGAACGGCCGAGCATGGCGATGGCCTCGGCGAAGCTTCCCGCGGCGACCGCTGCACGCACCCGGCCCGACGACACGGGCAGGCCGCCGCGCCGCGCCGGCGCCACCGTGGTCACCTTGAACCCCATGCGCCTGCCCAGGCGGGCCAGGAGCTGCAGGTTGCCCTCGCGGCCGCGACCGATGGCAAAGCCGGGACCGACGATGCAGCCGGCGCATCCCGAGGCTGTCGATCAGGGCTCGTGCGAAACGATCCGCGCTCCACGAGCTCAGCTCACGGGTGAACGGGATGACCACCACGCGCTCGGCGCCGGCACGGCGGAGCAACTGGATGCGATCGACGAGGCTGCTGAGCAGCGGCGGGCAACCGGACGGATCGACGACGCATCGCGGATGCGGGTCGAACGTGACCGCGACCGGGGTCATCGAGGCGCGGACCGCGGCACCGCGGACGCGCCCGAGGAGTCGCTGATGCCCGACGTGAACGCCGTCGAAGCTGCCGATCGTCACCACCGACCCGGGGCCGCCCGCACCGGCTGCAGGGAACTCGTGGAGCAGTTCCATCGCGACGTCAGCCGGCCAGCACCTTGGTCGGCCGGATCAGGCCGCCGTTGAGCTCTCCGATCCCGATGAGCTCGCCGGTCGGATCGTGCATCCGGCACTCACCTGCCACATCCGGCAGGATCGAGCGGGGCAGCCAGACGGACTGGCCGCGGCGGATCTGCTGCACCTGGGCCGGGCCGAGGTTGACGAGCGGCAGATGGGCCACGGCGACGTCCGGCGGAAGGAGCGCGAGCCAGGGCTCCGCCATCGCGCCGAACTGCTCGAGGCTGATCGCAGTGCTGAGACCAAGGGTCCCGTAGCTGGTGCGCGCCAGCCAGCCGAGCAGCCCGCCGGTGCCGAGCGCATCGCCGAGATCGGCTGCGAGAACGCGCATGTAGGCCCCCTTGCCGCTCACCACCACGATCTCGGCCTCGGCGACCGCACCCGGCCGGAAATCGACGAGCTCCGCCGAGTAGATGGTCACACGGCGCGGCTCACGCACGACCTCCTCGCCCGCCCGGGCCAGCTCGTAAAGATGCTTCCCTTCGTGCCGCACAGCCGAGTGCATCGGTGGGATCTGGTCGATCTCGCCGGTGAAGCGCGCGAGCTCGGAGCGGATCTTCTCAGCGGTGACTGCGCTCGCATCGGCCCCGGTGACCACCACCCCTTCGGTGTCGCAGGTGTCGCTCCTCTCACCAAGGCGCACCACGCAGTGGTAGGTCTTGGGCTGAGCGTGGAAGTAATCGACAAAGCGCGTGGTGCGCCCGACGCAGATCGGGAGCAGACCAGTCGCCGTGGGATCGAGCGTTCCCGCGTGGCCGACGCGCCGCTCACCGAGGATGCGCCGGACCTGGCGGATGGCGTCGAACGAGGTGATCCCGGCGGGCTTGTCGAGCGGGAGCACGCCGCCGCGGCGTGCGACAGCCGACCCGGAGCGTGGGCCGGCGCCCGGAGCGGCGACGTCGGTCACCGCGTTTTGTCGATCAACCGGCGCGCGACCTCGAGCACCTTGCGCTCCGCGATGGGGAGTGGATCCCCGAACTCGGCCCCTGCCGCGCGGCGATGGCCGCCGCCTCCGAACGGCGTGCAGACCTCGGTGGCATCGATGGGCTCGCGCGTGCGCACGCTGATCTTGGTCCGGTCCGCGGAATGCTGCTTGAACAGGATCGCGATCTGCATCGTCGCGATGCTCTGCAGGGCGTCGATGATGGCCTCGGCATCCTGCAGATCGGCGCCGGCCTGATCGAGCATGGCGGTGGTCACCTCCGACCAGAGGAGGCGTCCGTTGGCCTCGGAGTGCATCTGCGCGATGGCGAGGCCCTCGAGCCGCACCTGGGCGATCGTGCGCGACTTGTAGCTCTTGAGCGCGACCCATCCGGGGTCGGCCCCCGCGGCGACCAACGCAGCCGCGAGCCGAAGCGACGCTTCGGTCGTGTTCTCGTGCCGGAACCCGCCGGTGTCGGTGAACAGCGCGGCGTAGAGGTTGGTGGCGACCGCCGGGCTGATCGGTGCGCCAAGTTCGCGAAGCAGGCTGTAGATCACCTGACCGGTGGCGCTGGCGCCGGCATCGACGAGGTTGATGGTGCCGAAGCCGGTGTTGCTCAGGTGGTGGTCGATGTTGACGACGACGCTCGCATGCTCCACCTCGGCGCGGCGTTCACCGAAGCGCCCAAGCGTGGCGCAGTCGAACGTGAAGACTGTGTCGCCGAGCGGAGGACCGCCGGTCTCGACGGTCTCGAACCCGGGCAGGTACTCGAGCATCCGGGGCAGCGGCTCGGGGACGACCACCCGGACGTTCTGGCCGACACTGCGCAGTGCGATGGCGAATGCCAGTGCCGACCCGAGGCTGTCGGCGTCCGCGTCCTTGTGCGCGAGGCAGGTCACCCGATCGGTGTTCTGAACGATCGTCCGGATCGGATCAACGACGTCCTCGAGACGCGGCCAGACGGCGGGGGCGGCGACAGTCACTCGGGAACCTCCACGACGGCCTCGACGGGACGTTCACCGGCGAGGTCTCTGAGGAGCGTGCTCACCCTCACGCTGTATGCGATCGATTCGTCGAGCTCGAAGTGGAGCCGGGGGATACTCCGGAGGTTCTCGAGCCGCCTCCCCAGTTGAGCACGAAGGTACCCCTCCGCGTGGCTGAGGGCAAGGACGACGTTCTGGCGTTCGGCGTCATCGCCGAGCGCGCTCACGGTCAACCAGGCCTCGCGCAGATCCGGGCTGACCCGGACGCGCGAGATCGATGCCAAGCGGACCCTCGGGTCCTTGACCTCGGTGAGCATCATCGTCGAGATCTCTTCGCGGAGCTGCTCGCCCACCCGCTCGCGGCGCGGGCTGCGAGCTCCGGAGCGAAGCGTCATGCGTTCTGCTGTTCCATGGTGAACGCCTCGAGGATGTCGCCCTCGTGGAAGTCGCTGAAGTCGGCGAGGGTGATACCGCAGTCGTACCCGTGGGTCACCTCGCGGACGTCGTCCTTGAAACGCTTCAGGGCGTCGATACGGCTTTGCGCGATCTCCTTGCCGTCACGAATGACCCGGCAGGTGGCATTGCGCGTGATCCTGCCGTCGAGCACGTGGGATCCAGCGATCGCCGGCTTGCCGTCGACCTGGTAGACGCGCCGGACCTCGGCGCGGCCCTGAGTGACTTCGATCATGGTGGGCTGATAGAGGCCCTTGACCGCCTTCTCGATGTCGTCGGTCACCTGGTAGACGACGTCGTAGAAGCGCACGTCGACTCCCTGCTCTTCGGCCGCAGCCCGGGCATGGTCGTCGGGCCGGACGTTGAAGCCGATGACGATCGCGTCGGTCACCGCTGCCAGGTTGACGTCGGACTTGCTGACCGCCCCGACGCCCTCGCCGACGACCTTGATCTTGACAGTGGGGTCCTCGATCTGCGTGACCTGGCTGCGCAGGGCTTCGAGTGAGCCGTTCGCCTCAGCTTTGAGCACCAGGTTGAGGCTCTTCATCTCGCCTTCCGAGATGTTCTGGGCAAGGTCCGCGAGCGTGATGCGACGGACCGGCTGCGCCAGGCGCTGCTTCTCAGCGATCCCGCGCTGTTCTGCCTTGGAGCGCGCGCCGCGCTCGGTCTCGACGACCTCGAAGATCTCTCCGGCCGTCAACACGTCGGACAGTCCCGTGACCACCACCGGCGTGCTCGGCCCTGCCTCCTTGATGCGCGTGCCGGTGTCGTCGACCAGCGCGCGCACCTTGCCGAAGGCGGAGCCTGCGACGAGGTTGTCGCCGACGCGAAGTGTGCCGTTCTGGACCACCAGCGTCGCAATCGCCCCGCGACCGCGCTCCAGGTGCGAGTCGATGACCGTCCCAACGGCAGGGCCGCTCGGATCCGCCTTCGGCTCGACCAGGATGTCGGAGACGGTCAGCACGCTTTCGAGCAGATCGTCGATTCCTTCCCCGGTCCTGGCGCTGGTCCTCACGACCGGCACATCGCCGCCGAAGGCTTCGGCAACGACGCCGCGCTCGGCGAGTTGCTGAAGCGCGCGATCCGGGTTCACCCCTTCCTTGTCGATCTTGTTCATGGCCACGACGATCGGGACCCCCGCGGCGTGGATGTGCTGGATGGCCTCTTCGGTCTGGGGCATGACCCCGTCGTCGGCGGCCACGACCAGAATCGCCACGTCGGTGACGTCCGCTCCGCGGGCACGCATCGCCGTGAATGCCGCATGCCCCGGGGTGTCGATGAAGGTGATCAGACGGCCGTTGCGCTCGACCTGGTATGCGCTGATGATTTGCGTGATCCCGCCCGCCTCGCCGGCGGCAACCTTTGTCTTGCGTACCGCGTCGAGGAGCGACGTCTTGCCATGGTCGACGTGACCGAGCACCGCCACGATCGGCGGCCTGGGCAGGAGCGTGCCCGGCGCCGCCCCGGAGATGTCGAGGAGCGGATGTCGGCGCCGGCCGGACGCAGCAGCGCCTGACGCGGTGTCGGCGACTGCGCCCTCGGGCTCGGCCTCGAAGCCGAAGTGATCGGCCGCGAGGGCCGCGGTGTCGAAGTCCACCGTCTGGTTGAGCGCGGCCATGACGCCGTTGCTCATCAGGTACTTGATCAGCTGTGGACCCGACACCTCGAGGCGTTCGGCGAGCTCAGCGACCGTGAGACCTGCCGGAAGGGTGACTTTCTTGACCGTTGCTATCTCGATTCCTCCGTGACGAGCTCCCGCAGTGCTGCGGCGATGGTGGGCTCGTCGATTACATCATCCCCGACCCGAAGCGAGCGCGCCAGGGATCGGTGGCGCCGTGACCGGCGCAAACAGGTGATACCCGTTTCCTGGCAGAGATACGCGCCCCTCCCAGGAGAACGACCAGTCGGGTCAAGGGTAACCCAGCCAGCGGGGGCCGTCAGCCGGATGAGCTCGCTCTTGGGGCGCATCCTGCGGCAGCCGACACAGGTCCGAAGCGGGTCCGAGGTGGCCAACCCCCGGTCATCCGTCGCCAGGCGCCGAGTCCTCGGCGCCTGGCCCTTGATCGTCCTCTTGCTCGGACTGCTCCTCGAACGCTTGGCGTGATTGCTCTGGTTCGTCGCCGCGGATGTCGATCCGCCACCCGGTCAGGCGCGCCGCGAGTCGCGCGTTCTCGCCGCCTCGGCCGATCGCGAGCGAGAGCTGGTCGGCCGCGACCGAGATGTGCGCGGTCCGGGCTTCGAGGTCGAGCTCGACCTCGCGAGCGGCGGCTGGGATCAGCGAGTTCATCACGAATGTGCCGGGGTCGGCCGACCAGGCCACGATCTGCACCTGCTCCTCACCGAGCTCGGAGGTCACCGCGCGCTGGCGCACGCCGTTTCTGCCGATGCAGGCGCCCTGCGCATCCACGTCGCCGTCCGGCGCGTCCACGGCCACTTTGGTCCGGCGCCCGGGGTCACGAGCGATGGCGCGGATCACCACTTGGCCGGACTGCAGCTCCGGGACCTCCTGCTCCATCAGGCGCTGGACGAGCTGAGGATGGGAACGCGAGACCACCACGACAGCGTCGGGACCCTTACGGCGGCCCTCGACGATCACCACCTTGATGTGATCCCGGACCGCGAGCCGCTCACCCGGGATCTGCTCCTCTGGTGGCAGCATCCCAGGAACCCCCGCCGCGTCGACGTACCAGATCGTCCCGAGCCGTCGCTCGACGATCGCGTCGCGAAGGACGCCACGCTGGCTCGATCCCTCCCCCAGGATTCGGCGCTGCTCGACGTTCGCGAGCCGCTCCGCCACCGCGGTGCGCGCGGCCGCGGCGGCCTGGCGCGGGAAGTCAGGGACATCCACGGCGACCGGCTCCTCGACGCCATCGTCGTCGATGCGATACACGACGAAGGTTCCTGACTCGAGGTTGACCCGCGCCCGAACCCGAGGGTCGTCCTCGACCACGCGGCGGTACGCCACGGCGACCCCCTGCTCCACCGCGCTGGTGATCTCCGCCTCGCTGAGCGGTGTCGCGGCCGCCAGGTCGCGGAGCGCGCTCAGGGTGACCGCCGGTGCCGCCATCAGATGTCGACGACGATCCGGGCTGCCTGCACCGCGTCGAGCTCGAAGGCGACCGGGCGGGTTGTCCTGCGGTCGCGAACCTCGATCGCGGCCTGGTTCCCGGCGATCGAGATGAGCTTGCCCTCGAGGACAAGCTCCGAGTTGCCCTCGCGCAGCCGAACATTGATACGGCGTCCGACGGCGGCTGTCCAGTCCTCCGGGCGACGAATCGGCCGTTCGGCCCCCGGCGAGCTCACCTCGAGCCGGTATGGGTGCTCGATCGGGTCATTCACGTCGAGCACGGCGGACGCGGTATTGGATGCGCGCTCACAGTCGTCGAGCGTCACGCCGCCGCCCGGACGGTCGATGACCAGTCGCAGCACCGCGCCACGCCCATGGCCGGACCAGTGCACGTCGACGAGCTCGATGCCGAGGTGGTCGAACGAAGGACGCAGCAGGGAGGCGATACCGGAGACGTCGTCGCTGTTCATATGTGGTGGTCCGCCGGGGGCGCGTGGCCCTACGCAGTCCGGGGAGCGACCCGTCGGCGGCCGGGCGGTGGGGGCGCGACGGCTCGCGACGCGCGAGCCTTCTCCCACGCGACCAGCAGCGTGCTGGCATTGAAGATTGAGCTGTACGTCCCGGAGACGATCCCGATGAGCAGCGCAAGCACGAAGCCGCGGATCGAATCGCCGCCGAAGATGACGAGCGACAGGAGCACGAACACGACCGTGAGCGAGGTGTTCAACGAGCGCGTCATGGTCTGCACCGTCGAGAGGTTGATCACCTGATCGAATGTCAGGCGCGGACCGACACGCAGGTTCTCGCGCACGCGATCGAAGACGACGATGGTGTCGTGGATCGAGAAGGCCACCGAGGTGAGCACGGCGGTGACAAAGAGCGAGTTGACCTGACCTAAGTTCGTGAAATGTCCGAGGATCGCCCAGATACCGGCCAGCACGAAGACGTCGTGCAGCAGCTTGAAGAAGGCGCACGCGCTGAACCGCCATGGTGAGATCGCTCGCTGCCGCCGGAAGGCGAACGCGAGGTACACGGCAATCGCCGCCGCGGACACGATGATCATGATGATCGCGCCGGTGACGAGGCTCGCCGCGATTGTCGGCCCGACCTGCTGGATGCTGATGTCGGGCGCATGCGTGGTGGGATTGTTCGCGATCTTGAAATTGCTGTTCAGCACGCTCTGGATCTGGACCAGTTGCTCGCTGTCGGACGGCAGTGTGGAGATCGCAAAGTGACTGGCCTGGTTGCCAGACGTGCCCTCCGCCTGCACCTGCGGTCGCAGGCTCGCGAAGCTGTTGTCCATGACCGTGGCGACCTGTGCCTGCGTTGCCGGTTGCGCCAGGCCGACGTCGATGACGTTGCCGCCCTTGAAGTCGATGCCGAGGTTGAAGCCCCAGAACAGGATCGCCAGGATGCCCGGGATGATGACTCCCAGCGATCCGAGGAAGAACCAGTTGCGGTTCTTGACGATGTCGAAGCGACCACGCGGTGGGTGCTCGGCGAACTCCTCGTGGATCTCGGTATACAGACGCGGCTCGCGCCCGATCTTCCAGGTCAGCACCCACGCGAACAGCGAGCGCGTGATCGTGATCGCGGTGAAGAACGAGACGATGACGCCGATCGCCAGCGTGATGGCGAATCCGCGGATGACGTCCGTACCGAAGATCGCGAGGATCGCGCACGTGATGAGCGTCGAGATGTTGCTGTCACGAATGGCAGGAAATGCGCGACGGAAGCCCGTCTCGACGGCCAGTGGCACACTGCGCCCGTGGCGTAATTCGTCACGTGTTCGTTCGAAGATCAGCACGTTGGCGTCCACCGCCATGCCGACACTCAGGACGAAGCCCGCCAGCCCCGCGAGGGACAGGGTCACCGGGATCAGCTTGAACAGCGCGAGCACGATCGCGGCGTAGATGAACAGCGCGATGGTCGCGAGCAGCCCGGGGAATCGGTAGTAGCCGATCATGAAGATGATCACGATGAGCAGGCCGATCGCCCCTGCTACCAGGCTGAGGGTCACCGACTGCTGCCCGAGGGTCGCGCTCACCGACGTGCTCGCGACCGTGGTGATCTCAGCGGGCAGCGCGCCGGCGCTGATCAGGCTGGCCAGCTGGGTGGCCGAGTCGGAGGTGAAGTTGCCGGTGATCTGCGTCTGGTTGCTCTGGCCGCCACCGGTGACGACCGGCGCGGTGAGAACATCGTTGTCCAGGAAGATCGCGATCTGCGACGCCGGAGGCGGGTTCGTCGTATCCGTCTCATAGGCGTTGAACGCGGCGGTCGTGATCTTCGACCACTCCTGCGCGCCTGCGGAGTTGAAGTTGATGTCGACCGTGATGGCCCCGGTGGTCGAATCCGTCCCCACCGTCGCCGAGTTGACGTCGGTGGCATCGATGTTGTTGTCGATCTTCCAGTGATAGCCGGGGGGATAGCTCAGCGTGTCACTGAACTGCGCAACGTCGTAGTGCCCTTGCTGGTCGCTGATCAGCGTTGAGGAGGGCGGGTTGGTGGCGGCCCCGGCGACCGGGGTCGCGAAGTAGAGACGGGAGGTCGTGCCGATCGTCTGGATCGCCTGTTTCAGGCTGACACCGGGCAGTTGCACGAGGATCTGGTCGTCACCCTGCGCCTGGACACTCGCCTCGGAGACGCCGAGTGAGTTGACCCGCAGGTCGATGATCGGGATGGTCGCCTGCTGTGCCTGCGCCAGCGAGTCACCGTGCGGTGGCCCGTTGCGACACTCGGCATTGGGGTTGTTCAGCCCATGGCAGATCTCGATGGTCAGCTCGGTGCCGCCCTGGAGGTCGAGGCCCTTGTGGATGTAGAGCTGCCGCCCCAGGAACGTGGGCGCCGACGTCAGCGTCGTGCCCAGCGGCTGGTGGACGACGAGATACCGGTAGATGAGGCTGTACCCATCGATGAAGAAGGCGCCGACCACCACGAGGAGGACGACCGCAAGGCGAAAGCGCGTGATCCTGAACACTTGTGCCCAGTCTACCGGGGCACCGAGAGCAACCGGCCATCTCGGTCCGCTCGGAACTCGGCGAAGCGTCCCTCGCGAATCGCGGCTCGGGCCGCGTCCATGAGCCGGGCGAGATGGGTGATGTTGTGCAGGCTCACCAGGCGGTGGGCAAGGATCTCGCCCGACTGGAAGAGGTGGCGCAGGTAAGCGCGCGAGAAGCCGGCGCACGCGGCGCACGGGCAGTCGGGGTCGATCGGGCCGAAGTCCTCGCTGGCGGCGGCGTTGCGCAGCGACACTCGCCCACCCGGGGTCAGCGCGCTGCCGTTGCGCGCCAGGCGTGTCGGCACCACGCAGTCGAACATGTCCACCCCCAGCTCGACGGCGGCAAGCAGCTCCGAATCGGTCCCCAGCCCCATGAAGTAGCGGGGCCGGTCGGGGGCCAGCTCGGCGACGCTCGCGGCCGTCATGGCCAGCATGGTGTCGACCGGCTCCCCCACCGAGAGCCCGCCGATTGCCACGCCGTCGAAGTCGAGACCAGTCATGAATCGCGCCGACTCCGCGCGCGATTCGGCGTCGAAACCGCCCTGGGCGATGCCGAAGAGCAGCCTGCCGTCGCCGGGGTGCGCAGCGCGGCAGCGCTCCGCCCAGCGGTGGGTTCGCTCGGTGGCCTCCCGCGCGACGTCCGGCGCCGTGCCGTGCGCCACCGGTTGGTCGAGGCACATGAGCACATCGGCGCCGAGCCGCGCCTGGTTGCGCACCGCGTCCTCCGGCGTCACACGGAGCCGCGACCCGTCGTACGGCGAGACGAACACCGCGCCGTCGTCATCGACCGTCGCCACCTCCACCAGGCTGACCAGCTGGTAGCCGCCGCTGTCGGTCAGGATCGGATGCTCCCAGTCCATGAAACGATGCAGACCGCCCGCGCGCTCGATGAGGTCGATGCCGGGGCGAAGCGCCAGGTGATACGCGTTGCAGAGCAGGATGTCGACGCCGGTCGCGCGCACCTCATCGGGATGCAGCGCCTTCACCGTGGCGTGGGTGCCGACGGGCATGAACGCCGGGGTGTGCACCGGACCGTGCGGCGTGTTCAGCGTCCCCGGTGCGTGCGTCGCCGTCGGACGCGTCGATCGCGAACGCGGTCACGGTGCGCGCCAGCAGAGCATGCAGTCGCCGAGCGAGAGAAATCGATAGCCGGCGCCGAGCGCGTGGTCGTAGGCGCTCCGCCATCGCTCGTCGCCGATGAACGCAGCAAGCAGCACAAGCAGCGACGACCGCGGCTGATGAAAGTTGGTGAGCAGCCCGTCGATGGCGCGAAAGTGATGTCCCGGATGGATGAACAGGCTCGTCGAGCCTGCACCCGCACGCAGCTCCCCGCCGCGCGCGCAGGTCTCCAGCACGCGCACCACCGTCGTTCCCACCGCGATCACACGCCCACCGCCGCGGCGCGTTTCCTCGACTGCCGCCACGGTTGCGTCCGGGAGCGCATATCGCTCCTCGTGCATCGGGTGATCCTCGACGCGCTCGCTGCGAATCGGCGCGAAGGTGGCGACCCCGACATCCAGGCGGAGCGTGGCCCAGCCAACGCCCGATTGGCGGAGCTGCTCGATCACGGCAGGGGTGAAATGGAGCCCTGCGGTCGGGGCAGCGGCCGAGTCCGGGTTACCGGTGGCATAGGTGGTCTGGTAGCGGTCGGGGTCGTGCAGCGCGGTGCGGATGTAAGGAGGCAGCGGCGCCACCCCTGCTCGCTCGATCGCGCTGTCGGCGTCCTCGCTGTCAAAGATGACTGTGCGACCGCCTCGGTGTGCTGCCGATATCGCGACCACCGTGGCCACGAGCTCCGTGTTGATACGGATCACTGCACCGGGTGCAGCGAGACGTGCCGGGCGAGCAAGGCACTGGTACTCGCCGCTGCTATCGCGCTGCAACACGAGCAACTCGATCTCATGCCCCGACGCATCGACACCGGTCAGGCGCGCACGACGGACGCGAAGTTTCGTTGACCACGAGGAGATCGCCGCGACGGAGCAGTGCGGGAAGGTCACGGAACCGGCGATCCTCGAGTCCTCCGTCCTGCCTCACGAGTAACAGGCGTGACGCGTCGCGTTCGGCGAGAGGCTCCTGCGCGATCCGTTCCGCCGGGAGCGGGTAGTCGAAGTCGGTGGACCTCAACGCTCGAAGAGCGCCGTCTGCGCCTCCGCCGCTCCGGGAGCGCCGGCTGGAACGGAGAGGCCGAGATGCTGGTAGGCGGCGGCCGTCGCCAGGCGGCCGCGCAGCGTCCGGGCCAGCAGGCCTCGCCGGATCAGGAACGGCTCGACAACGTCCTCGATCGTGTCCGGATCCTCCTGGACGCTCACGGCGACCGTCTGGACGCCGACGGCGTGGCCGCCGAGCGTGCCGCAGAGCACGCCGAGCACGCGACGATCGAGCTCGTCGAGCCCGATCGAGTTGACGCCGAGCACGTCGAGCGCCGCTGTCGCGACCTCGACATCGATGCGCCCCGCCGCACGAACCTGTGCGTAATCGCGAGCGCGCCGGAGCAGACGGTTGACGATGCGCGGCGTCCCGCGCGCGCGTCGCGCGATCATCGCCGCGCCCTCGGCGTCGAGGTCGATGCCGAGCAGCCGGGCAGAACGATTGGCGATCGCGACCAGATCGTCGGTGTCGTAGAAGTCGAGACGGAACGTGACTCCAAAACGGTCGCGGAGCGGCGCACCCAGCGCGCCGGCTCGGGTGGTCGCACCGATCACCGTGAAGCGGTTGAGGGTCAGCCGCAGCGTCTGCGCTCCTGCCCCCTTGCCCGCGACAAAGTCGAAGGCGAGGTCCTCCATCGCCGGGTACAGGGCCTCCTCCACCGCCCGGTTGAGGCGGTGCACCTCGTCGATGAAGAACACGTCGCGTTCGTCGAGACTGGTGAGGATCGAGGCGAGCATGCCCTGGTGCTCCAGGGCCGGACCGCTGGTCAGGCGGATGTTCACCCCCATCTCCACGGCGATGATCTGCGCGAGTGTCGTCTTGCCGAGCCCGGGCGGCCCGTAGAGCAACACGTGGTCAAGCGCGTCGCCGCGTTGACGGGCTGCCTCGACGAGGATGCGGATCTGGTTCTTGATCGCCTCCTGGCCGACGAAGTCGTCGAGCGAGCGTGGCCGTAGCGCCGTGTCGGCAACGCGCTCGGCCTCGAGCTCCTCGGGGCTGACCACCCGCTCGTCGCTCATCGCCCCGCACCAGCGGTGTCGAGCCGGCGCAGCGCGGCGCCGACAAGGTCGGCGACGTCATGACCGTCACCGTCGACGGCAATTGCCGCGACGGCGTTGCGCGCCTCGGACTCCCGGAAGCCAAGCCCGACCAGCCCGGCGATCGCCGCGGCGACGGCCTGATTCTCGTTTGTGGCGGCCGGGTGATGTGTCCCGGGTGGTTCGAGCGCGGTGACCTTGTCGCGCAGCTCGAGGATCACGCGCTCGGCGGTCTTGCGCCCGATGCCTGGGACTGTGGCGACGAGCGCGACGTCACCCTCCGCGATGGCGCGCACCAGTGTGGGGAGCTCCGCCCTCCCGAGGATGCCGAGCGCCGCCTTCGGCCCGATGCGCTCGACGCCGATGAGAAGGCGGAAGAGGCGCAGCTCATCCTGGGTGGCAAATCCGTACAGCCGGATTGCGTCCGCGCTGACACTCGTATGCACGTACAGCGTCACTGTGGTGTCCCGCGAGGTGTGCAACGTCGCGACGGTACGCAGGTGACAGAAGACCTCATAGCCGACGCCACCGGTGTCGATGACGACGTGATCGTCGCCGAGCTGGACGAGCTCGCCGCGGAGCAGCGCGATCATGGAGCGGTGCGCACCAGCGCTGCGCGTGCACGCGTCACCGCGACGTCGAGCGCGCTCTCACGGTGCTGCCGCGCCCGAGGCGTCAGCGCGCCGAGGCTGCCCCGATGGTGATGGCAGACCGCAACAGCGCACGCGTCGGCCACGTCGTCGTGACCCGGAATCGCTTGCACGCCAAGCAGATTGGCGACCATACGCGCCACCTGCGGTTTGCGCGCCGCGCCATATCCGCACACGGCTTCCTTCACCTGTGTCGGTGTGTATTCGGCGATGGTGACGCCTTCGCGAGCCAGCGCGCAGATCACCACGCCGCGCGCTTCGCTGACACGCATCGCGGTGCGACGGTTGGTCGAGAAGAACAATTCCTCGACGGCCGCAACCTCGGGGCGCAGCGCCCTGCACGCATCGACCACCAAATCGAAGAGGATGGCGAGTTGCGCCGCTTCACTCGTCTGCGGCACGGTTTCGATGCAAGCAGCGTGGAGCAACACGAGATGGCCCGGCGCGCCGTCGACGATGGCCACACCGGTACGCGCGAGCCCCGGGTCGACCCCCAGAACCCTCATCTGTAAAGAAGGGCGCAGCGATCAGCTGACAGCGTCAAGGACGTCGTCCGGTATCTCGGCGTTGGCGTAGACCTGCTGGACGTCGTCGTGATCCTCGAGACCCTCGAGCAGGCGCAGCACCTGGCGCGCCTGCGAGGCGTCAAGCGGCACCGAGGTGGTGGGGTTCATTGTCACCTCCGCCGAGTCGACCGAATAGCCGCGCTCCTCGAGGGTGCGCCGGACCTCCTCGAAACGTGTCGGAGCCACAGTGACAAGCACCTCGTCACCGTCGACGCTGACATCGCCGTCCTCGCCGACATCCACGACATCGAGCAGCTCCAGCCCAAGCTCCTCCGGATCGCGCTTGCCAACCTCGACGCTGATGACACCCTGCTGATTGAACATCCAGCCAACGCTGTTGGCCTCGCCCAGTGCGCCGCCTGATCGCGTGAATGCGTTGCGAATCCCAGCGACAGTGCGGTTGCGGTTGTCTGTGAGGGTGTCGACCATCACTGCAACACCGTGCGGTCCATAGCCCTCGTAGCGCACCTCTTCGAGCTGGACACCGTCCTTGCCGCCGGCGCCACGCTGGATTGCCCGCTCGATGTTGTCGGCGGGCATGTTCACCTCACGCGCCTTCTGCATCGCCAGGCGCAGCCGGAAATTCCCCTCCACGTCAGGGCCGCCTTCGCGCGCGGCGACCGTCAGCTCGCGCGTGACCTTGGTGAACACCTGGCCGCGGCGGGCATCGACGATTGCCTTCTTGTGCTTGATTCCAGCCCACTTGCTGTGACCGGACATGGATCCTCCGAGACGAACAGGCGTTCCGATTCTAGCGCAGCCTTGAACCCAGTCTAGACATCGCGGACCTTGCCGTCAGGCGGAGACGGGTCTATGGTTATGGGTATCAATGGCATTCAGACGGAGGTAGGCATACCAATGATGCGAACCGTCTGGCAGCGTTTCCGGCACGGCCGAGCGGAGGGTTGAGGCCCGGTTGACGGGCCCCTGATCCCACAACCATATGCGCCCCCGTCGAGGTCGCTGGGCAATCGGCGTCCCCCGGGCCAGCTCGGAAGCGAGCGAGAGCGCGTTGTGAGAACTAGGACTTCGGACCGGGCGTCGCCGAACCCGGCACCGGTTGCGGTGCCACGCTAGGCCCGGGAATTTTTACCGGGCTGCCGTATCAAGTACGGTGCATTCATCAAAGGGGCCGGCTCAATCCGGCCCCTTCTTTTTGTCCGGGGTCACCCGGCTCCGCGGTATCGGGTGCCGAGACGCGGTCCGGTTATCGCGGGGATCGGCCGCGAGACCGCCGGATCGCCGAGCCAGCTGTAGCGAAGCAGTCGGTCAGCCGCCTGGCTGAGTCCGACCCTGGTCCCGATCACCACCGGTGGCCGGCCCGGGCGGCGCTCGATGTGGACCCGAGATCCAGGAGCGAGAAGGTCGATGCCGTCGTCCGCCCGCGTGATACCCAGTCCCCGGCAGAGGTTGCCGGGCCCACGAAGCAGCGCCGCAGCACTCACGGCGTCGCCGCGTCGGGAGGTCACCACGGCCAGTCCCTCCTCCACCGCCGCCGCTCGAATAAGCACCGCGCCCGCGGTGCCGTCCGGCTCGGTGACCACATTGGCGCAGTTGTGCATTCCATACGTGAAGTACACGTAGAGGTGTGCCGCCGGGCCGAACATGACCCGTGATCGTGGCGTCGGACCGCGATAGGCGTGCGAGGCAGGGTCGCTCGTGCCCAGGTACGCCTCGGTCTCAACGATACGGGCGACGACCGCGCCCGGCGTTCCCGCGTCGACGACCAGCGCGCAACCGATCAGGTCGCGGGCGACCTGTTGTGTCGGCCGCGCGAACCACTCCCGCGGCGGCTCGGCTAGCGGCGAATTTCCGCGTCGCACCGTTCGGCCAGGGCCGTCGCAATTGCCTCCTGTGCCCGCTGCGCCTCCTCCCCCGTGAGGGTGCGGTCGGGGGCTCGGAAGGTCAGACGGAACGTCCATCCCTTCCTGCCCGCCGGGAGACCACGGCCTCGATACTCGTCGTACAGCTCCGCAGTCTCGAGCAGCGGCTCGTGGGCATCGCGGATGGCGTCGAGGGCATCGCCGGCGCGCCGGTCGGCCGGCACGGTGACCGCGAGGTCCTGGACGATCGCCGGGAAACGTGGCGGCTGCGCATAGCGCTGTCGCCGAGGTGGAGACGGCGCTATGGCGTCGATACGCAGCTCGCCCACGGCAACGCGACCCCGGATCTCGAACGCTGCGGCCGTTTCGAACGAGAGCTCACCGAGGATGCCGACGCGGTCGCCGCCGATCGAGAGCGACGCGCTCCGGCCGGGATGCAGCCCGGGTTCCTCCGAGGGCTCGGCTCGAAGCTGCGCACCGTCGAGGTCTTCGACAATGCGCTGGAACACCGCCTGGACGCGTCGGATCGCCTTCGCGGAGTCATCGGCGGACCCGCTCGCCACGTGGATGGCAAGGCTGAGCAGCTCCGGCTCGAGTGGCAGCGGGACCAGCGTGAGATCCGCATCGTCAGGCGTCGAGCCGGCCGCGAGTCCGACGCGTTCGCCCTCCCAGTACACGCGCCCGAGCTCGAAGAGCATCACGTCCGCCGTACCGCGGTTGACGTTGGCGGCAAGTGCCGCACACAGACGTGGGAGCTGCGAGGTGCGCATCACACTCCACTCCTCACTGAGCGGGTTGCGAAGCGGGATCGCCGTCCGACCGCGACCGAGGCCGGGCAGAGCCCGGGCGTCCCCCGGTCCGACGAACGCGAGCGTGATCGCCTCATCGAAACCGGCCCCGGCACACACATCGCGAACCGAGTCCTCAACCGGCGGCGGCGCGGCGGTGGTGGTCACCTCGACCCGCCGGCCCGGAAGCGTGCTCGGGATCCGCGCGTAGCCGATCATCCGGCCCACCTCTTCGACGAGGTCCTCCGGCAGGGAGACGTCGCGGCGGAAGTACGGTGGCATCACCGTCAGGGTGGCGCCGTCCTGTTCCACCGCGAAGCCGAGGTGCGCAAGGATCGTGGCCATCTCGGTTGCGTCGATCGGGATCCCGAGCAGATTGCCGGTGAAGCGAGCGGTCAGCTCGATCGGACCCAGTTGCGGCAGCGCCCGGGGCCACGCATCGATCGCGCCGCCGAGGACGTGGCCGCCCGAGAGCTCGGCGATCAGCGCTGCGGCGCGATCGAGCGCGATCGGTGGGAGCCGGTCACTCAGCCCTTTCTCGAAGAGCGTCGATGCATCGGTCCGAAGTCCGAGCCGTTTCGACGTCGCCCGGATGGTCGGTCCATCCCAGGTGGCGGCCTCGAGCAGGACTGTCCGGGTTGCATCGGTGACAGCAGTCGAGCTGCCGCCGATGACCCCCGCGATGCTGGCCGGCAGCTCGCCGCTGCACACCACGAGATCCTCTGCGGAGAGGGCGCGGTCGACACCGAGGAGGTCGACCAGGTGCTCGCCGCTCTTGGCCCTGCGCACCACCACGTCGGCGGTCCTGGCGCCGCCTGCCGCGACGAACCGGTCGAGATCAAAGGCGTGCAGTGGCTGGCCCAGCTCGTGGAGGACGAAGTTGGTGATGTCCACCACGTTGTTGATCGGCCGCAGCCCAACGGCACGAAGCCGCTGCCGCAGCCACCCTGGCGACGGCCCCACCACGATGCCCTCGATCACTCGCGCCTCGAAGCGCGGACAGCCCGCCGGGTCCTCGACGCGAACCTGCGCGCGCAGCTCCGCGGACGTCGCGGAGAGGAACTCGTCGGGAACCCCGACCGGTGGCTCGTTGAGCGTTTCACCCAGCGCCGCGGCGAGCTCTCGCGCGATACCGACGTGGCAGAGACAGTCGGGCCGGTTGGTGGTGATGTCCAGGTCGAGAACGGTGTCGAGGGTCAGCACCTCGGCGAGTGGCTGTCCGGGCCGGCCGTCGTCGAGGATGAGGATGCCGTCGGCATCCTCCCCAACTCCGAGCTCGATGGCGGAGCAGAGCATCCCGGGTGACTTGTGCCCGCGGATGGTCTTCACCCCCAGTCGTTCGTCGAGGGCCGGTGGGCGCGACCCGGGTGGGGCGTACGGGACGAGCTGGCCTGCTTTCACGTTGGGCGCCCCGGTGAGCACCCGCACGGTGCCCGGCACGACGCTGAATGCGACGAGCGCCGGCGCCACGTCAGCGCCGAGATCCAGGTCGGCGAATTGCAGGTGCGACGAACCTGGAACCGGCTCGACCGCCACGATCCGTGCCACCACCAAGCCCTCGCCGCCGACATCGACTGCCCCAACCTCGGAGCCGGTGTCGACGAGCGCCTTGACGATGGTTGCCACCGGCGCATCGAGCGTGGCGTAGTCGCGGAGCCAGCGGAGCGAGGACTTCACGTGCCGGGCCTGTCGGTGACCGGGACCAGGAAACGGACGTCGTTGTCGTACAGCAGGCGCATGTCGGGAATGCCCCACGCGAGCATCGCCGCGCGCTCGATGCCCATGCCGAATGCGAATCCCGAGTAGCGCCCGGGGTCGACGCCGCCGTTGCGCAGCACCTCGGGATGGACCATGCCGCTCCCCAGCAGCTCGAGCCAGCCGCTGTATTTGCAGACGCTGCAGCCGGAGCCGTGACAGACGACGCACTCCAGCTCGAGCTCGAGCGACGGCTCGGTGAACGGGAAGTTGTGGGGACGCCACTGCAGCGTCGAGGCGGCACCGAAGAACGACCGCGCGAAGTACTCGAGGCTGCCCTTGAGATCGCTCACGGCAATCCCCTCGTCGATGCAGAGTCCCTCGACCTGGTGGAACATCGGCATATGGGTCGCGTCGTGATCGCGCCGATACGTCTTCCCCGGTGCGATGACCCGCTGCGGCGCGCCACGAATCAGCATGCTGCGGATCTGGACCGGTGACGTGTGGGTCCGGAGGAGCCGCCAGTCGTCGATGTAGAACGTGTCCTGGGTGTCGCGAGCGGGGTGTCCGGGCGGTTGATTGACCAGGGTGAAGTTGTACCGGTCGTATTCCACCTCCGGGCCGTCGACGGCCTCGAAGCCGAGCTGGCCGAAGATCCGCCGTATCTCCCGAGCGGCGAGGGTGACCGGGCTGAGTCGGCCGCGGCGCAACGGCGGCGCCGGCCGGGTGAGATCGAGCGCCTCGGTCTCCAGGCTCTGGGCGCGGGCGGCGTGCTCGATGGCGCGCTGACGCTCGTCGAGAGCGTCGCTGACCCGCTCGACCAGCGTGTTCACCATCTGTCCCATCTGCCGGCGGCCGTCCGGGTCGGGAATCTTGCCGAGGCCGCGCCGGTACCCCGTCAGCTCCCCGTCGCCGCGCCCCAAATACCTGGTCCGCACCGCGTCGAGCGCGGCGAGATCCTGCGCCGCGGTGATCGCCTCGAGGGCCTCAGCCGCGACGCTGTGAACGTCGGCGGTCACGCCTTGGTAAGAGCGCCCCGCGCGACTTCGACGAGCTGTTGAAAGGAGCCCGAGTCCTTGACGGCGATGTCGGCGAGCATCTTGCGGTTCACCTCGACACCGGCTTCCTTGAGACCGTGCATGAACTGGTTGTACGCGAGGCCGTTCTGGCGTGCCGCCGCATTGATCCGCGCGATCCAGAGGGTGCGCATATCGCCTTTCCGCTGCTTGCGGTCACGGTACGCATAGGCGAGCGAGTGCATGACCGCCTCGTTGGCGTTCTTGTAGAGCCGGTGACGGGCCCCCTGCATGCCCTCCGCCATCTCGAGGATCTTGCGGTGGCGAGCCTTGGCCGTCACCCCACGCTTCACTCTGGCCATGTCGCTCTCCTAAAGGTACGGTGCAAGCCGGATGACCTTGCGGCGATCCGACGCGGACACCTCGTGTTGCTTGCGGTAATCCCGCTTGCGCTTGGCGCTCTTGTGCTCGAGCAGGTGTGAGCGAAACGCCTTGCGCCGCATCACCTTTCCGGTTGAGGTGACGCGAAGACGCTTGGCGGTTCCCTTATGGGTTCGTATCTTCGGCATGTTCGTCGGTGCTCCCTGATTCGGCGACGGCATCGTCTTCCGGAACGGTGACGCTCACCTCGACTTCCTGGGTCGGACGCCGATCGTTGCTGTGCTGGTCGCCTTTCGCGTGCTTCTTGTTGAGCGGGCTCATGATCATGATCATGTTGCGGCCCTCGACGAGTGGGGTCCGCTCGATGATCGCCACCTCTTTCAGCTCCTCGGCCATCCGGTCGAGCAGCTTGCGCCCATATTCCTGGTGCACCATCTCGCGCCCCCGGAACATGATCGTGAGCTTGACCTTGTCGCCGTCATGGAGGAAGTGACGGACAGACCCGAACTTGGTCTGGAAGTCGTGCTCCGAGATCTTCGGACGCAGCTTCATCTCCTTGACGTTGATGGTGTTGTGCTCTTTGCGGCTTTCCTTCTCTTTCTTCAGGGCCTCGAACTTGAAGCGCCCGTAGTCCATGAGACGGCACACCGGCGGTTGGGCCTGGGGAGCCACCTCGACCAGGTCCAGTTCTCGTTGCGCTGCGAGCTCTCGCGCCCGCTCGATCGTGACGATCCCCAGTTGCTCGCCTGTGGTGTCGTCGAACAGGCGGACGGTGGGGATGCGGATCTGGTCGTTGACCCTGAGCTCTCGGAATGCGATCGGCGCGGCCTCCTTGTGGGTATAAAAAACTGGACAGCGGTTCCGCTATCCAGGGTTCGGGTGCTGGACCTTCAAGGCAAGCCCGGAAGGTGAGGGCCGCACCTGGCGGTCCTGCTTTGCGGCGCCCGGGTAAGGGCGTCGGCGCCGAATATAACACGCACGCGCGACGGCCAAACTTCCCGTGACGTCATGAGGATCGCCGGGCGTGGATCAGCGCCTCCACCGCCCCTCGCCCACCGAGCACCGGCGAAGGCATGGCGCCAATGACGGCCCAGCCGGCGGCGGCGATCCCTGCGGCGGCTCGTTCGGTTGCCTCGTCGACACGCGCCGGATCGGTGGGGGCCGTCGCGAGGCGCAACTCGAACATCGGCTTGACAAGACCGATCAGAGCCGCGTCCGGCGCTATCGCGATGCGATCCAGCTGGGCGACCGCCGCTGCGAGCGCGAGATACGAGACATCGATCGTCACCACCTCGATCACATCGGGCACGAGGCGTGAGTCGAGGGCGGCGACGTTGGTGGCCTCGAGGTTGATCACGCGGGGATCCTGACGGAGCGATCCGAGGAGCTGGCCGAAGCCGGCGTCGACCGCGTACACGCGCGAGGCTCCCGCTTCGAGCAGCACCCTGGTGAAGCCCCCGGCGGCGGCGCCGAGGTCGAGGCAGATCCTGTCCGCGACGCGCACCTTGAAACCGGACAGTGCCGCACGCAGCTTGGCCTCGCCGCGCAGCGGCGCATGGGACGTGACCGGTTCCGGCGCGCTTCGCGGCCGGGGACGTCTCACTCGGGACGCCGCGCGCTCACCTCGGCGCCCAGTCGGTCGATGAGGGCGCCGGTCGAGACATCCTCCTGGAGGTTGCGGCGCACATCGCGAACGCGAACCATCCCGTCGCCGCGCTCGACATCGCGCTTGCCGATGACCACGACATAAGGAATGCGCCTGAGCTCCGCGTCGCGCACGCGCGCCTGCATACGTTCACCGTGGCGCTCGTCGATGGACGCGCGCAGCCCGCGTTCCCGCATGCCTGCTGCGAGACTCCTGATGTACGCCATGACCTCCTCGCTGTCATCCTGCACCGGCACGATCGCGCACTGCACCGGCGCAAGCCACAGCGGGAAATGACCTGCGTAATGCTCGAGGAGGATGCCGAAGAAGCGCTCGATGGATCCGAACAGCGCGCGATGGATCATGATCGGCTGCTGCTCGGTGCCGGTGTCGTCGATGAAGTGCAGGTCGAAGCGTTGCGGGAACTGGAAGTCCACCTGGATCGTTGACATCTGCCAGGTGCGGCCGATGGCGTCGCGCGCCTGCACCGAGATCTTGGGCCCGTAGAACGCGCCGCCACCCTCGTCGAGCACGAGCTCCAGGTTGCGACCTTCCGCAGCCTGACGCAGGGCGTTGGTCGCGACCTCCCACTCCTCGATCGTGCCGACCGCCTTGTGCTCCGGCCGGGTCGAGAGCTCGAGGTAGAAGTCGGTGAGGCCGAAGTCGCGGAGCAGCCCGAGCGTGAAGTCGAGCAGGGAGATGAGCTCGTCCATCATCTGCTCGCGCGCACAGAAGATGTGCGCGTCATCCATCGTGAGCCCGCGCACCCGCGTGAGCCCGTGGATCACGCCCGACTTCTCGTACCGGTACACGCTGCCGAACTCGAAGAGTCGCAACGGCAATTCCCGGTACGAGCGCATCCTGCTCCGGTAGATGAGGATGTGCATCGGGCAGTTCATCGGCTTGAGGTAGTACTTGGTGCCCTCGTCGAGCTCCATCGGCGGGAACATGCCGTCGGCGAACCACTCGAGATGGCCGGAGACCTTGAACAGGTCCTCCTTGGTGATGTGCGGCGTGTTGACGAACGAGTATCCGGCCTCCTCGTGGCGCTGCCGCGAGTAGTCCTCCATCAGCTTGCGCACCAGGCCGCCGTTCGGATGGAACACCGGCAGTCCCGAACCGATCTCGTCGGGGAACGAGAACAGGTCGAGTTCGGCTCCGAGCTTGCGGTGGTCGCGGTTGCGTGCCTCCTCGAGCCGGTGCATGTACGCCTCGAGCTCTTCAGTGGTGAACCACGCGGTGCCGTACACGCGCTGCAGCTGCTCGTTGCGCGCATCGCCCCGCCAGTACACGCCGGCGATGCGGAGCACACGCACCGCTTTGAGCCAGCCGGTGTCGGGCACGTGCGGACCCCGGCACAGGTCGACGAAATCGCCGGTGCGGTAGATGCTGACGGTTGCGACATCGTCGGGCAGCCGGTTGATGATGTCGACCTTGAAGTCCTGGTGCATGGCGGTGAACATCTCGATCGCCTGCGCCCGCGGAACCACCTCCCGCACAAAGGCGATCTTCCTGGCGGCGAGCTCGCCCATGCGCGTCTCGATGCGTTGCAGGTCATCGTCGACGAAGTGGCGGCCATCGGGAAGACGGAAGTTGTAGAAGAAGCCATCCTCGATCGCCGGGCCGACGTCGTACTGGGCTCCCGGAAAGAGGTCGACCACCGCAGCCGCCATCAGGTGAGCGGCGCTGTGCCGGAGCATCTCGAGCGTCGGCTCGGCTGGTGCTGGGAGCGGGGCGCCTGCTTCAGCGGCGTCGTCGACGATCTCGTCAGGCATGAGACGCGATTCTACGCAGTCCGCCTCGTTTCACTCGGGGAGCGGCTGGAGTGTGCCGTCAGCCTGTGAGGCGGGACATGCCGGCGGGGACGTCCTCGCGTGCCCGGCACAGCTCGTTGAGCTGTGCCTCGGGATCAAAGCTGGTGGGCTGGAAGTCGAAGCGCAGCTGACGCAACATCGGGATGGGACGCGCCGACGCGCGTCGCGCCTGGTTGCGCAAACGTTCGTGACGCGCCGGATCGATGGAGCAGCACTTGATGCTGCAGTACTTCGCAGTGGGCTTGTGCACAGGTTCGCCGCAGCCAACTCGTGCGCAGATGCGACGCGGCGTGGTGGCTCGCTTTGAATGCCTCGACATGCCCGCCTCCGATGTCACCGGGGGAGTGTACGTCGCAGCCATCACCCCCTGTCAACCGTCGGGCTGAGGCATGTTGGTGCGCGCAGCGCGACGCGTTTGACACGCGCAAGCCTGTGCACAATGTGGACAAGTGCCGTCGTTGTTTGCCCAGTAAGGGACATCCCTGTGCGCAACTTTCGTGGTTGCCAGCTGCGCGGCGTGGCGCAGGCCGTGCGCCTGAGATTGGACGTCGGGCTTCGTGGTGCCCGCTGAGAGTGTGTAACGGGTGTGTGACTTCTTCAAAGCGTGACTTAACTCGCCGGGTGCCACGTTGAGTCGCACAAACGATGCGCGTGGCAAACGCGTCCAACGTGATCTCTGGCAGCGTCGCGAACAAAAGAAACGGCCCCTACCCCGACCAGGGCAGGGGCCGTCCATGCCACGGGGCGTCAGCGCGCGATCCCGTCAGTCGCGCCTGCAGACGCGCCGGTGAGCTCGCGATCGGCAACAACTTCGTTGAGCCTGCCGGTGGTGACGTCGTACACGAATCCGCGAACGCTGTCACGGTGCGGGATGAACGGGCTCGCCTTGACGCGCGCGATCGACTGACGCACGTCGTCCTCGGCGTCGGGGAATGCCTCCAGGGAGAACGGCGGGCGGATGCCGGTGTCCGCTTTGATCTGCGCCTTCACGTCGTCGTCGCTGAAGGTCACCATGCCGCAGTCGCTGTGATGGATGAGGATGATCTCGTTGGTCCCGAGCAACCGCTGCGAGATGACGATGGATCGGATGGCGTCATCAGTGACCACGCCACCGGCGTTGCGAATGATGTGCGCGTCGCCGACCTCGAGACCGAGGATCGCGCTCACATGCAGCCGTGCGTCCATGCACGCAACAACCGCGACGCCGCGTGCCGGCGGAAGCGGTGTGGTTCCTTTGTCGAATCCTGCTGCGTAACGCTCATTGTTCTTGAGCAGCTCATCGGTGGTGGACATGACCTACCTCATATGAGAAACGTTGATGACACATGTCGAACGCACGCGGTCGCGTCGGTCCCCTCGCGTGCGACGGGGAGTTTGGAGACGCCGGCTAGCGACTACAGATGGCGGAGCCGCAGCAGCCGTGGTCGAGCCACCGGCGACGCGTCAACCCGAGAGCGTTGGTGCCCATCACCGCGGATGGTATCGAATCCCGACTGGAATGGTCAAATTTAGCACGGTGCCGGAGCACGGCGGGATCGCCGACGCCGCGATCCGCCCAGGCTGCAGAGTCGCACAGTGTCCGAGGAGATACCGCCGCACACGCGCGCAACGCCGGATCCGCAGATGGAGTCCATTCCGGCGGGCCATCCCGTCGATGCGCAGCGGACCGGAGTAGGGCGCCACCTCAGCACGCTCGCCGTCGATCTGACGCCGCTTCGCGAGTTCGAGGGAGTTCCGTCTCCTCTTCATCGGGCAGGGCGTGTCGTTCGCCGGCAGCATGATCACGTATGTCGCCATCCCGTTCCAGGTCTACGAGCTGACGCACTCGTCGCTGGTGGTGGGACTGGTGAGCCTCGCCGAGTTGCTACCGATCCTGCTCATGTCGTTTGTTGGCGGCGCGCTCGCCGATGCGGTCGACCGGCGCCGCATGGTGCGCATCACGCAGATCAGCGCGTGCGCCGTGGTCGCGGTTCTCGTCGCCAACGCGGCGCTGCCACATCCGCAGCTCTGGGTGCTGTTCGTCCTCGTGGTCATCGCGGCGGGGGTCGATGCGGTGGAGCGTCCGTCGCTCGATGCGCTTGTTCCCCGCATCGTTGCTCGCGACAAGCTGACGGCGGCTGCCGCGCTGGAGTCACTCCGAGGCAACCTCGGCCAGGTGCTCGGCCCGCCGGTCGCGGGCGTGCTGATCGCCACCGTTGGACTCCCGGCGACGTACAGCGTGGATGTGGCGACGTTTCTCGTCGCCACCGTGGCACTGACGCTCATGCGTGCCGTGCCGCCCGCGCCGGACGCCGAAGGCGTGAACCTTCGCGCTGCGCTCGCCGGCCTCCGCTATGCGGCCAGCCGCGGAGACCTTCTCGGTTCCTACCTGGTTGACATCAATGCGATGTTCTTCGGCATGCCGATGGCGCTCTTCCCGCAGATCGCATCGGGCCTCGGTGGCCCGGCAATCCTCGGCCTGTTGTACACCGCGCCGTCGGTGGGCTCCCTGCTCGCCACGATCACCAGCGGATGGACTCGATCGGTGCGCCACCACGGACGCGCGATCGCGTTCGCGGCTGGGAGCTGGGGTGTGGCAATCGTCGTCTTCGGCTTCGCACGATCGCTGTGGCTTGCGCTGCTCGGTCTCGCTGCCGCCGGTGCTGCCGACATGATCAGCGGGCTGTTTCGCTCGACGCTCTGGAACCAGACCATTCCGGATTCCATGCGTGGGCGGCTCGCGGGAATCGAGATGATCAGCTACACGTCTGGCCCCGCGCTCGGAAACCTCGAGGCCGGTGTTGTGGGATCGCTCGCCGGAGTCCGCGCGTCAGTTGTGAGTGGCGGCATTCTCTGCGTCATCGGCACGGCTGTGCTGAGTGCGGTCCTCCCGCAACTCTGGAAATATCGAGCGCCATGACGAGTGCTGTCTTGCGCCGGGCGCGGCTGGCCTCGCATCTGGCTGTCCAGGATGTTGTGATCACCGGTGACCGCGTCTCGTTCGTTGCCGGCGACGCAGATGACGGGGAGACGATCGACCTCGACGGCAGGTTCGTGCTGCCCGGGCTCTGGGATCGTCACGTCCATTTCGATCAATGGGCTCAGGTCAGCGCCCGTCTCGACCTCTCGCACGTCGACAGTGCCGCCGCCGCGGGACAGCTGCTGGCTGCGCATATCGCTGCGCGCGAAACCGATGGCGCCGTGGTGGGGTACGGATTTCGCGACGCGCTGTGGCCCGACGCGCCAGGACGCGGCGTCCTCGATGCAGCCGCTCCGGGGATTTCCGTGGTGCTGATCAGCGCCGACCTCCACTGCGCCTGGCTCAACTCCGCTGCGTTGCGGCGTTACGGCTACGCGGCGCACGCCACCGGGCTGCTTCGCGAGGAGGCGGCGATGCAGGTGATCGGCGAGGTCGGACGTGCCGGTGACGATATTCTTGACGCGTGGTGCGCGACGGCTGCACGCTCCGCGGCCGCGCGTGGCGTTGTCGGCGTCGTCGACATGGAGCGACCGGGGTCACTCGACGCGTGGCGGCGTCGGATTGCCGGTGGCAATCGATCGCTCCGTGTGGTGAGCGCCGTCTGGCCCGAGCGTCTCGATGACGCGATTGCCAGCAACCTGCACACCCGTGATGTCGTTGGTGGAACCGACGGCCTGCTCAGCGTCGGCCCACTCAAGGTGATCACCGACGGTTCACTCAATACGCGCACCGCGTTCTGCCATGAACCGTATCGGGGCGGCGCAACAGATCAACAGCGTGGCGTACTTCTGGTTGGCCTCGACGAGCTGATGCCGCTCATGCTCCGCGCCAGAGATGCCGGTTTCGAGTGCGCCGTCCACGCCATCGGCGACGCTGCGAATGCGCTTGTCCTGCAGGCCTTCGCTCGCACGGGCGCACGCGGGAGCGTTGAGCATGCGCAGCTCCTTGACGACGCCGACGTCGTTCGATTTGCGGAGCTCGGGGTCATCGCCAGTGTCCAGCCCGAGCATGCTCTCGACGATCGCGATGTCGCCGATCAGTACTGGGCCGGGCGCACACGGCGCGCCTTCCCGCTCCGCTCGCTCCTCGATGCCGGTGCGGTGCTCACGTTCGGGTCGGATGCGCCCGTCGCGCCACTCGATCCTTGGCTGGCGATCGCGGCGGCTGTGCACCGGACCCGAGATGACCGACCTCGCTGGCACCCCGAGCAGGAAATCTCCGTCGCTGAGGCGCTCGCCGCCTCCATGCCTCCTGACCGCGACAGCATCGTGCTGGGCGAAGGCGATCGCGCGGACTTGGTGGTCCTCGACGGCGACCCATTTGCCGCCGAGGCGCATGAGCTGCGCACAATGGCTGTCGCGGCGACGATGGTCGCGGCACGCTGGACGCACCGCGCCGGTGTGTGATCGCAGGTCGCTAACGCAGGCGCACCCCGGCCATGCCGCCGTCGACGCCGAGGATCGTCCCGGTGGTTGAACCCGAGAGCGGGCTGGCGAGATAGGCGATGGCGTGAGCGACCTCCTCGGGGCTGACCAGGCGTCCCATCGGCTGGCGAGCGCGCAGTGCCGATGCTGCCGCCTGCGGGTCCGGCGCCTGATCGAGCAGCCGTTGCACCCAGGGGGTGTCCGCGGTCCCGGGCGTGACGGCGTTGACCCGGATGCCCTGCTTGACGAAGTCGGCGGCCATCGCAAGCGTCAGCGAGCGGACGGCGCCCTTGCTTGCCGAGTACAGCGCGCGCTGCGGCACGCCGACATCGGCGAGCACCGACGACGTGTTGACGATGGCCGCGTGTGCGGACCGGAGCAGGAAGGGCAGCGCCGCACGCGTGACTCGTGCAATGCCGATGACGTTGACGCTCAGGACGCGATGCCACTCGTCATCATCGTTCTGCGTGATATCCCCGGCCGCGCCGATGCCAGCGTTATTGACCAGGATGTCGATCGATCCGAGCGAGGATGCCACGGTGTCGATCGCCGTCTGCACAGACTCCGCGTCGCCGACATCGCACGGCACCTCGACCTGGTTGACAGCCGCGTAGGCGCGATCGAGAACTGCGACACGTGCCCCGTGGTCGCGAAGCAGGCCCGCGGTAGCCGCGCCAATGCCACTCGCGCCTCCGGTGATCACCGCAACCAGCCCATCGAAGTCATTCATCGATTTGCACTTTCTCGTTTGTTTAGTCGCGGGTCGACGTGGATCTTCGGGCCGGCGGGGCCTCCCCCGGGTCGCCAGCCGGACAGCACGTCGCCGACTCGATCGAGGCCCACGGTGGCGGCGACCAGCGGCCGGGGATCGACCGAGCCCGCGGCATAGTGCGCGATCGTTCCCCCCAGGCCCTGCGACGCCGCGAGGATCCCGACCGCGGTCACGTCCTTGAGAGCGACCATCCGGGTGTCGATGAGACTCGGGGTTCCGGAGATCCCGAGATAGACGACTCGCTTGCCCGGCTCGACCAGGTCGAGCGCGAGCGCGGGCAGCTCTGCTGCGTTCGAGGCATCGATGACCGCGTCCCAGCGGAGCGCGGGCAGCGCATCGCGCACCCAGACGCCGGCAAACCCAAGCCCGCTTGCGAACTCGATGCTCTCCAGGGATCGACCCATGAGATGAACTTCGGCACCGCCCGCCCGTGCGAACTCGGCGGCGAGCAGCCCCATGCTCCCCGTGCCCAGCACGAGGACGCGATCGCCGGGTGCCAGCGCTGCCGCACCGACCGAACGCAGCGCGTTGCCGCCGGGTTCGACCATCGCTCCCGCTGTGTCGTCGATGTTCTCGGGCAGCGCGAGGAGTGCGGATGCCGGTACGGCGAGCTGCTCCGCAAGCGCCCCGGCGAAACCGCCGCGGATACCGATCTCAAGACGGTCCTCGCAGATGTTGTGGTGTCCCGTCAGGCATCGCCGGCAGTGCCCGCAGCCGAGCATTGTGTCCCCGGCGACGCGGCGTCCCTGCCACGCCGGGTCCACACCCGCGCCCATTGCGGTGACCACGCCGCACCATTCGTGCCCGAGCCGCAATGGATAGGCGGCGTGGCCGTCGTGCAGGTACGTCATCTCACCCGTCCAGAACTCGACGTCCGTGCCGCAGACACCGGCTCTGCGGATGTCGACGACAACCTGACCAGGGGCCGGGACGGGATCTGGAACGTCCTGGATACCGCCTTCGCGTGGCGCGGTGAGGACGAATGCCTTCACGATGGACTCACGGTCTCGTTTCCGGCCCAGCGCGGCACCGGCAGACCAGGGACACCGACATCGGCGAGAAACAACCGGCCGGAGTCCGGATAGAGGGCCAGTTGCTCACTCGAGAGCTGCTCCGAAGCCGTTGTGATGAGGAGTGTGTCGAGGGCGTTCCCCACGAACGCGACGCTCGTGGTGTTCGGCGCAGCGACGTCAACAACGCCGACCTGCTCACCGGCCGCGGAGTAGCAGCGCACCTCTCCTGACCCCCAGATCGCGATCCAGAGGTTGCCGTCGACGTCGACGCACAGACCATCCGGCTTTCCATCGAGGCGCAGGAACTCACGGCGCTGCCCCACATCGCCGGACGCAGCGTCATAGTCACGCATCCACACGATTCCGGGCGTGGTGTCGACGCTGTAGAGCACCGCGCCACCCGGCGCGAAAGCGAGGCCGTTGGAGAGCCCCAGGTCGTCGTCGATCACGCGGACGCTGCCGTCATCCTCGACGCGAACCAGCACCTCCTCCCCGGTGCGCGCATCGAGAGCGAGGCTTCCGACCAGAAAGCGACCAGCTGGGTCGCAGCCTCCGTCGTTGAGCCGGCTCGCCGTTCCTTGACCCAGAATGCGCACCCCAGGACTGACGACGCCCTGCCGTGAGACCGTGAACAGCCGGTCGGCTCCGGCGACCAGGAGTTCGCCCGCTGCAGAGCTCACCACTGCACCGATGGTCCCGGGGAGCGTCACCACCAACGCAGGATCGACCCACGCATGGTCGAGTGTGCCGCGGTATACCTCGCCGGCGCTGATGTCGACCCAGAGCACGCGCTCGCGCTCAGCGTCCCAGAAAGGGCCTTCGCCCAGCACGTAGCGCGCGTCCGTGGCCGGCACGGCATGGAACCGCTTCACGATATGACCGGAGCGCGTCGGTCGGCGCGACGCGATGCCATGAGCGCTCGACAATATAGAAGAAGCAAAAGTCGAAAGGTGGTCAAGTGTGGCGGAGCAGCGCAGCGCCCAGTGGTACGCGGGCACCGACCGCAACGCCTACATCCATCGCGCATGGATGCGGCGAGGTCTCCCCGCTCATGCCTTTGACGGCCGCCCGCACATCGCGATCGCCAATACGGCCTCCGATCTGACACCGTGCAATGCCCACCTCAACGAGGTGGCCGAGAGCGTCAAGCAGGGTGTCTATGAGGCCGGCGGCATTCCGCTCAACCTGCCGGTCGTCTCTCTTGGCGAGACACTCGTCCGGCCCACGGCGATGCTCTGGCGGAACATGGCGGCGATGGCCATCGAGGAGATGCTCCGGGCCAATCCGATCGATGGGGTGGTCCTGCTGGGTGGATGCGACAAGACCATCCCTGCGCTGCTGATGGCGGCGGCCTCCGTGGATCTGCCCGCGGTCGTGATCCCGGGAGGTCCGATGCTGACCGGCACGTTCCGCGGCCGGGCGCTCGGCTGCGGGACCGACGTCTGGCGGCTCTCGGAGGAGGTCCGGTCCGGCACCCTGTCCGAGGCCGAGTTCCTGCAGTCGGAGTCCTCGATGATCCGGAGCCGCGGCCACTGCAACACCATGGGCACGGCATCGACCATGGGCTTGCTCGCCGAGACGCTCGGGATGGTGCTCCCCGGGCTCGCCGGAACCCCTGCGGCCGACAGCCGTCTGCTCGAGCGCTCCCACGAGACCGGAAGGCTTGTCGTGGAGATGGTCGCCGCCCGGCGTACCCCCTCGAGCCTGCTCAGGCGCGGCTCGTTCCTCAATGCCATCGTCGCGCTGGCCGCGATCGGCGGCTCGACCAACGCAGTGGTGCATCTCCTCGCGATCGCGGGGCGGCTCGGCGCCGGCCTGACCCAGGACGACTTCGACGCCACCGGCGCGGAGGTTCCGCTGCTCGTGGACCTGCAGCCCTCGGGACGCTTCCTCATGGAGGACTTCTTCCGTGCCGGCGGGCTCCATGCCGTCCTGGCCGAGGTCCGCGATCTCCTCGATCCCACTGCGCTCACCGTGACCGGCAAGCCGCTCGTCGACCACATCACCGATGGGACCATCTGGGACCGGGAGGTCATCAGGCCTCGCAGCGAACCGCTCCAACCCCATGCCGGGATCGCAGTTCTCCATGGGAACCTGGCTCCGGACGGAGCGGTGATCAAACCCGCGGCAGCGTCGCCCCACCTCCTCCACCATCGCGGCCGCGCCGTGGTTTTCAACTCCATCGAGGACATGCACGCGCGCATCGACGACCCTGACCTCGACGTCGACGCCGACTCGATCCTGGTGATGCGCGGCTGTGGCCCGAGAGGCTATCCGGGCATGCCGGAGGTGGCCAACATGCCGCTGCCGGCCAAACTCCTGCGTCAGGGCGTGCGCGATATGGTTCGCATCTGTGACGGCCGAATGAGCGGAACCGCATACGGCACGGTGGTGCTTCATGTTTCGCCTGAGGCTGCTGCCGGCGGTCCGCTCGCGCTGGTACGAAGCGGCGACTATGTGATCCTCGACGTCGTCGCCCGGCGACTTGACATCGACATCCCCGCGGATGAGCTTGCCGCGCGGACTCCGGACAAGGCGACCGTCGACGCATACGCACAACCCCGACGCGGCTGGGAACGGCTCTACGTTGAGACGGTCCAACAGGCAAACAGCGGCGCGGACCTCGACTTCCTGGTCGGATCCACGGGCGCCAGAGTCTCTCGCGAATCCCACTGACAGAGAGGAACACACGACCATGCCAACACCCATTGCTGATGGCCGTCCGATTCGCTGGGGCATCCTCGGCGCCGGCGGCATCGCCGATACCGTCAGCGGCGACATCAACCTGACCAGCGGCAACGTCGTCACCGCCGTTGCCGCGAGGCACGCGGACCGAGCGGCGCGTTTCGCCGCCCGGCACGGAGCCGCCCGAAGCTACGGCGACTACCAATCGCTGGTTAACGACGACGAGGTGGATGTCGTGTACGTCAGCACGACGCATCCTCATCACCGAGCCCACGCGCTCCTCGCGATCGAGGCCGGCAAGGCGGTGCTCATCGAGAAGCCCGTCTGCCTCAACGCGCGCGACGCGCGCGAGGTCTTTGCTGCGGCGACGGAGGCGGGGGTCTTCTCCATGGAGGCCATGTGGACGCGCACCAATCCGCTGATCCGCCAGGCGCAGCAATTGATCGCTGACGGGGCGATCGGCGAGGTGCGTTGCGTGCGCAATGAGTTCGGCCTCGGGCGCGCGTTCGACCCGAAGGACCGCCTCTATGAGCTCGCCAACGGTGGCGGCGCATTGCTCGACCTCGGCGTGTACCCGGCCACCTTCGCATTTCTCTTCCTGGGCAAACCGGATGAGGTGCGCACCGTCGGCACGCTCTCCCCCACCGGCTCCGATGAGACAGTCGCGATGCAATGGATGTACGGCGATCACCCAGGTGCGCAGCTCTGGACATCGGCGCTCATCCACGCTCCCAATGAAGCTGCCATCCTTGGCACAAAGGGTTGGATCGCGTTCCTCCCCGAGGCATATAGGCCCACCGGCCTGATCCTCCATAACGACGCCGGCGAGGTGCACACGCCAGATCCGCTCGCCGGCAACGGCCGAGGCTACCAGCCGGAGATCGAGGAGGTCGAGCGCTGCCTGCGCGCGGGACTCATGGAGAGCCCGCTCATCCCGCACGCCGACACCATCGCGATCCTGGAGATTCTCGATGGCGCTCGCGCAGCCGTCGGCGTTGTTTACCCAGGTGAGCGATGACCACCGAGAGCGCCGCCCCGGTGAAGTTCGGCATGGTCGGTTATGGCTTTGGCGGCCGGTACTTCCACACGCCGCTGATCGTGGCGGCTCCTGAGTGCGAGCTCGTGGGTGTCATGACCTCCTCGCCGGAACGTCAGGCCCTGGTGGCGCGCGAAGTGCCCGGTGCGCGCACCTTCGGATCGCTCGCCGAGCTCGTCGACGCCGGCGTCGAAGCCGTGGCCATCTCGACTCCCGCTGACACGCACTCCGAAGTCACCGACCAAGCGCTGGAAGTCGGGCTTGCGGTCGTGTGCGACAAACCGTTTGCGATGAATCCAGATGCCGCCCGGCATACGGTCGAGCTTGCCGATGGGCGCGGGCTGATGCTCAGCCCGTACCAGAACCGTCGGTGGGACTCCGACTTCCGCACCGTGCAGAAGCTCGTTGCCGAAGGGAGCCTCGGCAGCGTGACACGCATGGAGTCGCGATTCGAGCGCTGGGCTCCCGAGCGCGGCCCCGGCCGAGCCGGTGGGGCACGCTGCTCGACTTCGGCTATCACCTGATGGACCAGGCGCTCCTCCTGCTCGGACCCGCGGCGTCCGTTGACGCGGAGTGGCGAATCCGCGAGTTCGGCCTCGACGACGATGTCTTTGTCGCAATCACCCACGCGAGCGGCGCCCGTTCGCACCTCATGGGGAGCTGGAGCCAATCGGCGCCGGGCCCACGCTATCGCATCACGGGCACCCAGGCGACCTACGTCCTCAGACACGCCGACACCCAGGAAGACCTGCTGCTCGCGGGCGAGACACCGGCAACACTCGGCGAACGATGGGGCGTCGAGCCGCCGGACACGTACGGCACGCTGCATGTCGGGACCGCGGCCGCGCCGTATCCAACCGAGCGCGGGCGATGGGACATGTTCTATCCCGCCTTCGCCAGAGCGGTACGCGGCCTCAACCCGCCGCCGGTGAATCCCCGCGACGCCGTCGCAACCGCAACGGCCCTCGAGGCTGCGCGGGTCAGCGCCACCACCGGTGCAACGGTGCCGGTGCCAGGGGCGTGACCGAGGACCCGCAGCTCGCCGAGCTTCTCGTGGAAGAAGACCGACTGGTCTTCACGTCCTTCGACCACGCCACCGCGTGGGAGCTCGGGTCGCGATTGCGTGCCGACGCGGTTGAAGCGCACCTGCCGATCGCGATCTCGATCCGCCGCAGTGGCCAGTGCCTGTTCCATGCCGCGCTGCCCGGGTCATCGGCCGACAACGACGGGTGGTTGTTGCGCAAAGCGGCGGTCGTCGAACGCTACGGTCATTCGTCGTACTACGTCGGCTGCAAATTCCGCGCGGATGGCCGCGACTTCGATGCCGATTCGCGCCTGGACGTGGCCACGTTCGCCGCTCACGGCGGCGCGTTCCCGATCATCCTCGGGGTGAGTGGTTGCATCGGCACTGTGGCGGTTTCCGGCCTGCCGCAGGTCGACGATCACCGTTTCGTCGTGGCGGAGCTCGAGCGGTTTCTCGTCGAGCGAGGACAGATTCCGGCCCGTTAGCGCGGCCGGTCAAGGCTCACATCCAGGGCGGTAACTTGACGCCGTTGAGGTCCGGAGATCGCCCGGTCAGCCACCCGAGCATGCGATGTGCATCCTTGTCGTTCGCCAGGCGCTTCGGCAGTCGCTCCAGCGCCACCGGCAACTCCCACTCGACGTACTCGTCCGGCCAGTCGGTCACCTCATATCCGAGCCCGAGGTCGACATGATGGACCTCGACTTCGCGAAGCCGGCGGACGGGACTCCCGGTCGTCGGGAAGCGGTCGGTCGCCAGCAATTCGGCGTTCGGCCACCCCGCCGCGGCGGATCGCTTCCAGATCTCCTCGAGCCGCTTTGCCGACTCGTCGACGTCGTCATAGAGCTGGCGCGCAGTTCGTGCTGCGCCCGCCTCGATGCCGCTGTCACGCTGCTCGGGACCACCTGGGTATCGGGCAACCTCGATCCCGTTGAGCGCGCCTTCGAGCCGGCGCGTATGTCCGTCCGCATTGCGGGCGATGTGAGTGAGGACATGACCGATTGTCCAGCCCGGCAACCGGCTCGACCGTCGCACCGTCTCGTCGTCGATGGTCAGGACCGTGGCCAGGAGACGTTGGTGTGCCGCGTGGCTCAGGCCGATGGCAATGTCTGGTTCGATTTCCATGCGGCAATCATCCACTGCAGGGACTGAGGCCGAGTTGCAGCAGAACCTGATGTCGCTGATTCGGGTTGGTCGGAACACGTCCGTCTGGGCAGCACTTGTGTCAGGGCGGCGGCTCCACCACGGCGACGCCGTCAGCAAGGTGGATGCGCCAGCCCTGCTCGTGCACCTGGCGATGATGCGGCCGGCACAACGAGACGAGATTGTCGACCTCGGTACGACCACCGTCGGGCCAGTGCAGGATGTGGTGCCCGTCGGTCCACGCCGGCGGGCGGTCGCACCCCGGGAAGCGGCAGCCCTGGTCGCGCAGGTTGAGCGCGGTGCGGATGTGCGGCGGGATGGTGCGGGTCGCCCGTCCGACCGAGAGCGGTAGGGCTCGCGCAGTGCCCGTCCAGGCCGGGCCATCAGCAGAAGGCGCCACCGTCACCACCGTCCGCACCGCGTCGCAGGCGATCCGTCGCGCCGTCTCCGGATGGATCGGCCCCACGCCGCTCAGCATGGCCGGCGGCGTTTCCAGGCCACGGCCGATCGGCGCGATGCCACTCAGCTCCGCCGGCGCTGCATCTGCTCCGGCGTGCATCGTTGCTGAGCGCAGCGTGCCTGACCGCAGCGTCTCCGCACTCACGGTCAGCGTGAGGTGGGGCCGCTGCCCGTGCACATCGCGGTGGTCACCACAGCGCAACTGGGTGGCGGCCATGTCGACCAGGGCGTCGGCCCGGCGCTGCGAGCCCGAGCGCGTCTCGCCGGGGCTCAGACCGTGCGCGAGCGCATCGATCGCGGCCTTGACCAGGGCGCCGCCTTCGGCATCGAGCTGACCGCGCAGGAACCACTCGCCGCCATAGCTCTGGTCGCACTCGAACCAGCGACGCTGGTGAGCACGGTTGTCATCGGCAAGCGCGCCGTCGGGATCGATCCGAATCCGGGTGGCCCGGGTGAGGGTGCGCATATCGGCGACATCGAGCGTCTCCGCCGCGCCCACCAGGAGGTGCTCGAGCGGGGCCACCTGCTCCACGCCGACCTCGGTGGCGAGCTGGGCGATCAGGGTCACGTTGGTGAGCGAGGCGCGCCCGGCCCGGGCACTGTCGAGCGCGGCCGGCAGCTCGCCAAGCGGCGCGCCAGGCGGACGCGATACGCGCCCGCCTTCCAGGCCATGGCGCAGTGATTGCGCACCCAGGACGTGGTGCTGCCGCCCCCGTCCGCCAGGGCTCCGTGGGCGCGATCAAAGCGGTCGAGGCGGCGCAGGAACTCGGCTTCAAGCCGATCGGCAGCCCGCCGGAGGGTGATCAGATCGTCGCCCAGCGCGCCGGTCGAGAACCCATCGATGGACTTATTCACGAGTGCATCGACCGCCTCACCAAGACGGTCACTGGCATCGGCAATCGCGAAGGCTTCCATGCGCACATGCTACCAAACATCTGTTCGCCACCCGTACCGTGCGCAACACGGACAAACCATTGTCCGTGCACACGTTCTCGCCATGTTCGGCAGTAACACGCCAGCCAACGCTGCCCGGTTGTCGGTACCGTGTGCCACAGTGGGAGGACCACCGGAATCCATTCGCGGAGGTGACGTTTATGGAAGTGCAATTCATCGCGAGCGTCGCTGTGATCACCCCCGACCCGAAAGTCAGCCGAGAGTTGTACATGGACGCTCTGGGCCTACCTCTGACCGGCGAAGGTGACGGTTATTTGCACAGCGAAAACATCGACGGGTGCAAATCCTTCGGGGTGTGGCCGCTTGCGCAGGCCGCACAGGCGTGCTTCGGCACCCCGAGCTGGCCGGTCGGGCGGCCGGTCCCTCAGACGAGCATTGAGTTCGAGGTGGAGAACCCGGACGCCGTTCAGGTCGCGGCGGACGAACTGAGGGCGAAGGGTTTCGCGCCGCTGCACGACGCCCGCACGGAACCGTGGGGACAAACCGTCGCACGGCTGCAGTCGAGCGAGGGCGCGATCATCGGCGTGGCCTATACGCCCGTCATGCACCCCGAGCAACACGCGGCAACGATCAGCTGACACCGGACACTGACGGGCGCCGACAGCGGGTTCGGTGCTTGCCTTTCCGTCATTCATCGTTTATCGTCGATGAACGATGAAGAAGTCCGATCAACCTCTTGGCCGGGCTACGGCCATCGAGTACGCGATGTGGTTCAAGGCGCTTGCCGACGCCACGAGGATCCAAATCGTCTCCCTGCTCGCCCGGCGCGGAACGCCGATGAGCGTGGGTGAGATCGTCGAGACGGTCGATGTAGGCCAGTCAACCGTCTCGGCCCATCTGAAGGTGCTCGCGGAGGTGCGGTTCCTCCTTGCCGAGCACCGTGGCACGACCACCTACTACCGGATCAACGACGCGTGTGTGGACTGCTTCCCCACCGCTGCCGATGTCGTCATGGGCCGCCCCGTTCCCGCAAGTCCGGCCCCTTTCCACGAGCACAGCACTAAAGGAGCGCGCTGATGTACGGCAATCAGACCGGCGATACCGGCATCACACGAGACGCCGTCATCGACCACTACTCCGGCCTGGCTCGAATCGTCCTGACGAGTGGCGCCATGGCCGACGAGGATACGGACTCAGCCGCCGACCGGTGCTTCGGGGCAACCGCATACCCAAACGCTGAAGGCGCCCCCGAGGGAGCGCTGCGGGCCAGCCTCGGCTGCGGTAACCCAGTAGCCGTTGCCAGGCTCCATCCTGGAGAGACTGTGTTGGACCTGGGCTCCGGCGGCGGCCTCGATGTGCTGCTCTCGGCCCAGCGGGTCGGTCCAACCGGCACTGCGTACGGACTGGATGCCAGCAGGGACATGCTCGCCCTCGCTCGCGCCAATGCCGCCGCGGCCGGTATCATGAACGTCGTCTTCCTGGAAGGCAACATCGAGTGCATCCCAGTTCCCGATGAAGTCGTGGACGTGGTCATCTCCAACTGTGTCATCTGTCTCTCGGCGGACAAGCCGCGGGTGCTCGCCGAGGCGTTCCGGGTGCTGCGGCCTGGTGGGCGTCTGGGCATCAGCGACGTTATCGCCGACGGTGGCATCGGCTCCGGGGCGCCAGCCGCGCCCGAGCAGTGGGTGGGCTGCGTAAGCCTTACTGAGCCGCAGTACCGCGATCTGCTTCATACGGCGGGATTCATCACCATCAGCATCACCACCACTCACCCGGCAGCTCCAGGACGTCAGGCCGCCATCATCCGAGCGGCCAGGCCAGCCGCCCGGAGCGCATAACGACTGACGCGAGCCTTCGCCAGGGGTACGCGCTGGTGTCTTCACCCTACGGCCGGGGATTCGGCGACGGCGCTTGCAACGGGGCTGCTTCGGGGGCCGCCGAATTGCCAAGCTATCCTGACTGCGAGATGCGCTCGATAGCGGCCTTCAGGATCGTCGCGGTGCTCGCTGTTTTCCTGACGTCGACGAGTTGCGGCGGCGCCACGGTGCCGACCGGCGTCGTCCAAGGCAGGCTTCAGGCAGTCGGCGGTCCCGTCGCAGGTCCAGGGCGCCCTCTCAAAGGATCCATCACACTCCGGGACTTGGACGGAACGGTATTCACCGCAGCGGTGGGATCCGATGGTGTCTTCTTGGTACGAGTTCCCGATCGGCACCTACGCGATCAGCGGCCGCAGCCCGCTGTACGACGGCGGCAACACGGATTGGCTCTCCAGTGGTCCGATGACACTCAGGGTTGGCGCGACGATCCATGTGATCGTGTCGTGCCAGGAGAGCTAACGGTCGTGGGTTTCGGCTGCGACGCGGTGCTCAGTGCCGCAGGGATAGGGCCGAGCGGCTGAGTGTCCTCCCCGGCGGGTGAGGTGCGACCACCTGTGCCAGAAGCAGCATGACCGCAGCCGCGGCCACACCAAAAAGGATGAGCGCCCACAAGGGATACGTGGTCTGCCACGAGCACATATGGGTCAACGCAATCTCTTGACGAGTGCAAAAGCTCACGAACTGCGCCATTCCGATGCCGGCCCCGATCCCTGCGGGCAATGACGCCAATCGGAGGACGATTGCGAGTTGCAACCTTGTCCGCGCGGACAGCGGAGTTGGGACGTTCCGCGAAAACAGAAAGATCCCGACCGCGGCGGCTGCGCCGGCCAGCGCGCACACCCACCAGGAAAAACGCGGCTGGGTGAGCGCCTCCGTCGGGACGGTGATGCACGTGTTTCCACCGCCTCGGGGATCAGCAGACGCCGTGCACCACGGATCGCTCATCAGGAACATCGCAATACCCACCGCAACGCCGATAGGTACCGACGCCAGTTTCGTTATGGTGGCGTTACTCGGCCTCACGTCGCTGGATCCTACTGCGCTAGGCCTAGATGCACATATTCGGGATGTCGACCTGCTTCGTAGCCCCGGATCTCACGGTGACGCTGACGAACGGAATCGCGTTCGAAGGGGGAGGGAAATGGGCCTGGAAAACGTACTCACCGGGGGCTAGAGCGAACTGATACGACGCATTCGTCCTGACCGTCTGCTGCGCCACGACGGTTCGGGGGAACACCGCTGATGATGTTCCCGGCCCCACGGTTCTCCAGGTCACCACCCCTTCGAGCACCGTGACGGTCCCGGCCGCGTACTGCACGCCGGCTGGCGGACCGAGAGCAGCGCACGGGATGATCCCGCCCACCACGAGACCGTCACCGGGCGGCGGGCCCGCCGCCGTGCACCCACCAATCCCTAGAAGGAGCGCCAAGAGGGAGCACGCCCATGAGGTGGCACGGACCGATGTCCGACTGGGCCTCCTGAGAGCCGCGAGCATGCCAATAGGATGAACCCGATGGGCTGATGCCAGTTGAAGACCGGCTGTCCCGGACTCGGCTCCACCGACAGGCTGCGCGCTAATAGAAGGGAACCCGGGAGTGAGCGCGTCACGGAGTGTCAGAAACTGTGTCAGGGCGACCCGCCGCGGCATGCATTGCTCAGCTGGGAAAGGGCCCCGAGTTGCTTGGATCCGGACGCAGCGTGAGGTGAGTTCCCACGGACTGGGCATCGCTGGCTAGGGCCGGGTCCGCGCCGCGCCAGCAGAATCGCATGTAAAAGATTGCGCGCTGGCTGGCATCCACCGCATACGTGAGCCAATGGTCGGCACTCGCGGGACAGTATCCGGGCGTCCATTCGGGTGCCTGACCGGACTGTTCAGCAGCTTGCCTGCCGTCGATGGATTCGCGGGTCCCTTGATCCAGGGGCGAGTCCCCGACGGAGACCCCGCCTGGGCCGCCCGGAACCTCGGCGCCAAAGGTGACGAGCATGCCGCCCAACGGGAAGGTGGCGATCCCGGTCCAACTACAGGCGATACTTTGAGAGGTGCGCCGGCAGAACTGCGGCAAGGGGAAATTCGCCAGGAAACCGAAGATCGCCGTGTAGTGCAAGCTCTCCGGCTCCAACTGGCTGCGCCAGTCGGCCGGGTATGTCAACGCGACCACCAGGAGATCCCCGTGGAAATCGGCGTGCACCCACGACGCTGAAGTAGGCGTGAGGGTCGCTGCGGCCAGCGGATGTCGGGTGACTGGCGCGGATCCACACGCCACCAAGGCGAGGATCCCAACCATGAGCCCATTCCGAAGCCGCCTCGTGCTGGCCACCGACGGTCGCGATACCGCTGTGGAACGAGGGCCGGCGGTTGCGCGCACAACGTCACCACTCTACGCGCTGTTGTCGTATTCGAATCAGCCATCCGCACGGCGATTCCGTTCGCGTAGAACCGGGAGTGACCGCGAAGTAGGGTGTCCGAAACGGTGTCGTCCGCGGTCCAGCGAGAGAAGTGTCTGGCGTGCGAGCCATTGTCGCGCCTGAGGTAGCCTTTCGCGCCCCGGTCGCGTTCCACTGTCCAGTAATGGGTCAGTAAAGGGTCGTCATGAGTCAGAGCGGCATTGCCCGGGCTCGCGCGAGGATGCGATCGGCCACGCTCATTCTGCTGTTGCTTCTGATCGCCGGGTGCAGCCCGAGATCACCGGCCGCGCGCGCGTCGAGCAGTCCTCCCGCGTCAGCCACAGGCGACGCGACACCCGCGCCACTTCCATCTGGGGGGGCGGCCCCGACCGCTACGCCACCGCCCTATGTGTATCCGAAGCTGCCGCCTCCCCCGCCGAACGCCATTGAGACCTTGACCATGCTTACCGCCGACACCGGGTGGGCGCAGCGAAGCCGGGACGGTGCGGTTATGCACACGACCCGAGGCGTGCAGCATTGGTTGGTCGCCACCCCGCAGGTCCCTGACGGACAGCGGATCGTGGCTGTGGCGTTTGTCAGCGCCGTCAGCGCGCGTGTCCTCGCGGCGGGTGGGCTTTCCTCAAATGCGGACGCTGCACCGGTGAGCATGACGTTCACCTCGTGGGCGACCGGCGACGGAGGGATGCACTGGTCGCCGGGCGGTAGCTTTAGGGCCGTGCAGGATCCAGGGCTGTCGTGGCAGGGGGCACTCGATTTCGTCAACGTTGACGACGGCTGGTTCTCGGTGAACCAAGACGATACGGACGCGAGCCTGGGAATGACTCTCTTCCGCACGGTCGACGGAGGGGTTCACTGGGAAGTGGTGGCTCATCTCGGCCAGTCGTCGACCTCATCGAATGCCGTGTTCCGTGCTTCGCGCAGCCTACGGCGACCTTCATCAGCGCCACCACCGGCTGGCTGACCGGTGGAGGCTGTGCCACCGCCCAGTTCGAGGTAACACGCAATGGCGGAGCAACGTGGTCTCCTCAGACCCTCCCACTGCTGAGCACGCTGTACCTGGGGCTAACGGACCGTGCTTTCTGTCATCGACTCCTCGGACAGCGCACGCCGCACCGGGCATCTCGCCCAACGCCACCCACTTCATCACGCAGACGCTGCTCTTGGTTCGGACACCCTGAACGCCGGCTTCGCGGCCGGTCTCTACGTCACCCATGATGGTGGGCAGATCTGGAGCACCCTACAACCGCTCGACAACGGCCCGCCACCCTCTGGGGGGTTCGACTTCAACGGATCGATCCTGGACTTCGTCAGCACCACGCTGGGATGGACCGACACCTTCACCGGCGACGCCGACGACCTCCTGCAAACTATGGATGGCGGTCATACATGGAAGCGCGTGACGGTGCAGATCACGGGCTCCTTCTAGCCAGCCGCAGCGGTCTGCCGCCAACCGATGGTGGGCGCAATAGGGATCGAACCTATGACCTCTGCGATGTCAATGTGCGGCTCACGGGCCTTGAGATCGGGCTGAGATCGAGTGTCAGACGGAGTACCTCCATCCTTCCCCAACAGCAGCTCTTTCGGCTCCTTGGAGGTTCCTGGTGGAGGCTGGTTGTGGGTCGAGTCGGGTGGTGTGCCACCTGGAATGACTAGAACTTCTTAGGGCACCTTGGCGGGTTGAGGTATGCGTCAGCGATTCCCAAACACACGTTATCGGGTCCAGCGCCGATCGCCAGGAGCTGTTGACCGGTGGTAGCGTCGACTGCGGAAAGTCCCCCCCAAGGGAGGCAGGTCGGGAGCGCAGACGACAAGGATCCAAGTGGGACCGATAGCTGATCGGAGGATATCAAGCCCTCGGCAGTCACGACCCAGGCGAGTGTCCGTACGAACTCGGACTTGAACCCATGGGGCGTCTGCCTCTCCGGAAATTCTGAAGTGAAGAGAGCGAGTACCAATCCCGTCTGGTCGGCGGGTAACCCATACTGGGCCACCGTTCGCCACGCCGCAGCGGCGGAGACCTTGGGGCGAGCGCCGCGCGGTGGCGGCTGAAGAGCCACGTTCATTGCCGCATATGTGAGGGGCTCCTTCAGCGTCTGCGCGGGCGGCATGGGCAGGAGTATCTGGTACTTCGGATCGCAGACGGAAGCCGCGTCGGAAATTGGACCGGTGATCGAGACCGTGGGCGGATGGGAGGATGGCCTTCCGGCGTGCTTAACTGAGGTTGAGGTTGAGCAAGCAGTCGCGAGCAAGACGACGGCTGCGGCGGCTGGGGCGAGGACTCGCATCTATCGGACGCTACGTTCGCGGGGCGGCATCAGTTCCCAAGTCTAGGACCATTCTTGAGCAGTTAACGTGAACCACCACAAGGAGCGCGCGGACCTGCTCCGTAGGGCGGGCCACTCACAGCGACAGCTCTAGCACGATGGTTCGTCAGGGGTATCGGCGTCGACCCACCGCGACCACCGCTTGCCTCAGCCGCTGAAGCCGACGATCTGTTGGGGTTGGCCCTCTCCCGGGTTCAGTAAGGCGCGCGCCGTTCAAACCCCGCGCGATCGACGGGCTGGCTCTGGGTACATTGGCGGACCCTCGCCTGGGCGAGCCCCGTCTTCATCTCGTTCTTGAACTCCCGCATGTCGTCGATCACATGCGAAGTCTATGCCCCGTCAGACATATTCACTCGTGGCCGCTCGGAACGCGCGACCCGCGCGGTTCTCGAGGCCGCGCAGCGGCGGTTCGGGAGTAGTCGCGGAAGGCCGTTAGCTCTGGAGTCGAAGAGGCTCACGCCATTCACGTCCGCCGCGGTTCAGGCACGTTCAACCGCTGCGGTGTCGCATATGGTGTTAGCGGCGCCAGGTCAAGCCCTACGCCGGAGGACGCCAGGCGCGCGGGCTCTCGGGATCGCGGGCGCCCAACTCCGATCTGCGCCCCACACGATCGCACCCTCGGCGTCGAACACCACCATTGACCCCTCGGGCAGACACAGGTAAGGCATGACGAACGGACGCGAATGAATGAGATGCGTGAGGTGATGCTGTTGCCACTGGTTGGGCGCATGTTCGCTGGCGTCGCAGATACTTCGACCTGAACCCCAGGGTGATGTCGCCCGAGTTGATCCCCGGTTCTCTGGCCAACGAGCTTCCCCCGGTAGTCGTCCGCAACATGCGTACACGCGACCGCCATGTGACCTCGATTCGGATGCTCCTGCCGTCCTCTGAGTTCGTTGCGACGCATCACGTCGTCGCCGGCAATTCGCAGAGCAATCGCACGCCGAACTCCGGGACCCCAATGAGATGGATGGTCCTTTGAAAAGGGCTCAACGTCTTCTTCGATTTCGAGGATGTTGGGACGCGCATCGCTGAAACGAAACATGGTCCAACCGTACGCGAGAGTTTGTCCCGCGGAAATCCGTGCTCCCGAGCTGCTCACGTAGTCAACGATGAACTGAAGGACACCCATGACCTGATGGTCGACGTCGTGGGCCTCCCCTGCTTGGACGCGAGACCCGAGCTCTTGCTGACCGATACGCTCGAGCCCCACAGACCGTACGATCCGGTCGCCTGCAGGCAGCTTGTCGACGGTAAATTGGACGCCCCGATGCGGATCGGGACCAGCGGGAGCCACACGATGAGAGTAGCGGCTCCGCGCGGATCGGAGCCATCTCCGACTTTGGCACCGGTGCGGTTTTCAAGTTCGTTCCCGGTGTGTCCTGTGGTGCTCGTCGTCGCCCGTCGGGTATTCAGAACTGGGCGGTCTCATAGGGATTCCGTCCGCCGGAGTTCGGACCTGACCGCGCTATAGGGTGTCAGACAGGGTGTCACTCGGCCCAAGGCAGTATGATGCTCGCGTGATCAAGCGACCCGTGGGTGATCCTTAGAACCATTACTGCGGATAGCGAGCGCGCACGACAAAGTAGGAAGCGAGCATCCCGATTGCCACGATCGCAAGGGCAATGACAATGTCGAAACCAGCGCGCCCGACGGGTAAAGAACGAAACGCTGAACAAAGGTCACGCCTGCTACCCCAAGAATCGAGCGGGCCATCAGAGATCGGCTGGATGGGAACCCTGTAGCGAATGCCACCCTTGACAACCAACTTTGATCGGTCGGGCGCCTCTCCAGAGGATGTCTGATCGTCTTTGGGAAACATTGCACTGAAGCTAAGAACCAAAGTCGTGATCGACATCACGAGCGCAACCAACACCGACCCATGTGTCGATACATCCCAGACAGCTATCCCGGCCGCGAATACTGCCCCGGCTACGCCGAGCCGCCGGGGGACGGTCATAGCGTCATCGGGTCATGCTCGGCGAAGTACTTGTCGGGTCCTGGCTTCGATCCGGCGATCATGTGCGTGTCGCCGATGCGGGTGAGAAGCTGTGGCCGAACCGCGACTCAGCCGCGTCTCGATGCTCTCTTCTGACCCCGTCGGGACTTCAACCCAGGGAAGCACCCCCCCGCGACTGTTGCGGACACCGGCCTGGGCGGAGCGTCCCGTTTCTCGAACCGGGATGGACGGTGATCGGCGCGGTTCTTGAGTTCGTCCCTGCTGCGTTCGTCGACGACCGTAGACGGCCGCCCCGCATTCAGCATTGAGCGTACGCATGGGGGATTCGTCCGCTAGAGACCGAGAGTGATCGCGCCACACGGTGTCAGATAGGGTGTTCGGCCGATCGACTTTGGCGCTCCCTGAGTAACCTCAGGCACCGAATCGTTGCGAAGTCGTCTCGTTGGAGGTGCCTAGCGCCCGGGGGCGAAGTGCAGTATCAAAACGATGTCGACGGCTGGGGATGCACTCCCGTTAGCGGGCACTGACCCGAATACCGACGCTCAGTGGAAGCAGTGGGCCCTGGCGGTGTTCGGTGGCAATGACATCCGAGCTGACCGCAGCGGCTCAGGCAGCGGCTGCTGCTCGACGTGCGGGTGCCTCAAGCGATGAGCTGTTCGCTGCCGCTCGCGAGGCATACAACACCGCCACCTTGCCTGCGGGCGTTATGGGCGGAACCTCCTTGTCGGCCGGCCCACGCGCGGACGCGGCCGACTGGGTTATCCGTCCCAGCGCGCGCGGCGTCTTGGCGCTGTGTCTCGTCGGGATCCTAGTCGTCGGGATCGGAGCAGTCATTGTGCGGAGCGGGGTCGCCAGCGTCGTACCGGTGATCGGCTTCGCAGCCGTCGTGATGGCCATCTGGTATGCCCTCAGCCTTCGCTCCAGCGTCCGCATTGCCGGGGACAGCGTCTATGTGCAAGGGGTACTCCACCGACGTGAGTTCCGTCGGCTGGACGTTCGTCAGATTACAGTTCAGCCCCGGTCTGACAGTTGGGCATTATCAACGGTCCCATGCGAGGTCAATTCCTCGCATCGTTCGTGGGCGACGACTTCACGCACCTGTTCGATCTGCGTCAGGGAGCGTGGACGAGGGCGGATGTCGACCGAATCGGCTCTGCGATTGGCGTCCAGGTGATTGACGACGCGACGCCGAGCGTCACGTAGCTTCAGACTGGGTCCGCGGTCCCGGGGGGCGATCCCGGGGCACCTCGTGCGCTGACTCTGTCGTGTGCCCCGAGCGTCTCGAACTCCAGCCACTGCTGCTCAGCAACGTTCGAGGCGTCGACGGCGCGCCAGATTTCGGCGGTCCAGTCGGCGCCTGACACCCCCAGGCGACGACATTCCGCGGCGGCCTCCGCCACTCCCCGACATGCCGAGTTGATCGCCGACCACGTCGCTGCCGTGACCGCATCGCGCTGAAGCCGACGTCAACGCGGCGCTGGCCGCTCGCCATCGGCGCTGCGCGAGGCGTTGCGCCGCCAGATCAGCCCGGGCGCGGCGCCGGCATTCTCGCCGCCGTGCGAGCGCTGCCTCCCGTGCTCGCCAGGTTCTCGCCCCTCGCAGGGAGAGGCGACCGCGAGCGGACGCCCATCGAGGCATTGACTCGCTGAGACCCTGCTGCCGTCGCCGATGTGCGCTGCTCCGACACGCCCCACCGCAGAAGCGCGGCGGTCGACCGGTGCTGCGTCGACGTAGGGCTCGGCGGCATGCAGCGCACCGCGCTCCCACACCGGGGGTTTCGTCATGAACAACGCTTTGCATTTCACGCATATTCAAGCGCATCAGGCGACAACAGAGCGCTTACATTTTGGGTCGAAAACGGCGAAAAAACCGCAGGTGAAAGTGTGTGTGATGTGAAGGCGCGAGGTCGGGAACTGAGGGTGATGAGTGCGGGGGTGGGAGCAGTGTCTGTGAGGCCGCTGGAGCTGTGTCTGTGGGTGGGGCTTGTCGAGGTGCCGGCTGGGATGCGGGGAAGCGGCGCAGGATGTGCCGGATGGCCGGTGCGGCGCTCGTGGAGGCCGGGTCCCCCACACCCGCGCGGCACGCGCTGAGCGCGCACCAGCGGGGATGCCGCTGAGGCCGGAAGACGACTCGGCCTGCCACGGCCCCCTTGCATCGGTCGTGCCACGACCACCACCGGGGCGTGGAGTGTCCAACATCCGGCGGACGCGCCGGATGGTGTCGAGGTGAGACTCGACCTCGCGGTGTCAAGTATCCTGCCGGACTTTCACAGCGACACGTCGCAGCTCAAAAATGTAAGCGCTGTGTGAGCGATTTCCCACTACGCTGAATACGCCGTCATTCCCATGCACGAAACTCAACTGTCCCTCGACATGCAACGTCCGCTGTCGTCCACGGTGTCCTCCCCCACCGTCGCGGCGAATCCCGACTCACGCCGTAAGTGGATCTGGGACGGCGATCGTCAAGCGTTCGTCGCGGGCACCCTGCGTGAGGCGATGCTCGTGCGCGGTTTCACGCCCCACTCGCTGGCCGTGTCCGCTCGAGTGGCGGAGAGCACCATGTACAACGCCCTCGCGGGCCGACCCACGCGCCTGCGCACGGCCCGGCGGGTGCTCGAGACGCTGGCCGGCGTCGAACCCAAGTTCGAGCTCAGCCGGCTCGGCTGAGCGGCTACGTCCGGAATCGGGCGAGCGCGGCTACCGCTTCCAGATCGGAGGCGGTGTAGTAGCGGCGGACCATCTCGACGGACTCCCAGCCGCCCAGGAGCTGGAGGTGGAACATCGGGATGCCGGCGTCGGCGCACCGGGTCGCCCAGGTGTGGCGGAGCCGGTGCGGATTGCAGCGCACCCCGGCGGTCTTGCCGATCCGCTGCATGAGCTGCTCGACGCCCCAGGTGGTGAGGGCATGGTCGGCGTCCGACAGGAACACGTCACGGAGGTGGCTCGCCGGCCGCTCCTTGATCGCCCACTCGAGCAGGTCGCGGGGCAGGTTCCGGTAGGTGTCCCGGAATCCGACGATCCGATCCCGTCGCCCCTTGGTGAGCGTCCGGTTGTGGATGTTGCCGACGATCGTCAGCTTGGCGGGGCGGCCCTTGAGGCCCTCCAGGTGGTCCGTGGTGAGGGCGCACAGCTCTCCGACGCGGAGCCCGGTGGCGAGCAGCGTCATGGCGATCAGGCGGTCACGGCCGGGCTTGGCTGCGGCGACGACCCGCGCCTCGTCGTCCACGCTCAGCGCCATCGGCAGCTTGCGTTTCGGAATTCGTGGCTTGGGCAGGTCTCGCCCGTCGCTCAGGAGTGGCGCATCGAACCCGGGCCGTTCCTTGCAGAACTTGGCCAGAGACCGGGCATAGCAGCGGAACTTCATCAGGGTGGCGGGCTTGAGCACGTCCGCATGGACGGTCATGTACTCATGGAAGCTCTCGGTGCTGAGCTGATCGACGTACACGATCCCCTCGTGGGCCAGGTAGCCCGGCCAGCGCCCCCGGAGCAGGTAGTCCTCCGCGTTCCGCATCGTGCTCTGCGACCAGTCGAGCTTGTGGTGGTGGAGCAGCGCGTGGACGGCGTCGATGACCGTCGGTCGCTCCCCTGGCTGGCCCCGCCGCGGAGCCTTCTCCACGGCGAGCTGGCCGCCGGTCGCGGTGTCGTAGTAGTCGCGGCGCTGGGGCTTCGGCGCCGGCACGAAGGCGGTGGCCATCGACAGCAGTTTATTCCAAGGACACAGACTCCCGCGGAGACAGCAACATCCTACGTTTTTCTGGAGGCAGTCGAGCGGACCGCTGGAACCGGCTGGTTTGTATTCAAAAAGCCGGTGGTGGGCGCAATAGGGATCGAACCTATGACCTCTGCGATGTCAACGCAGCGCTCGTACCAACTGAGCTATGCGCCCCTGGCTCGCACCGGCAAGCGTGAGCGCCGTCGATGATACCAGTGCCCCCGCCCCGCCCCCGGATCGGGCGGCTCAGACCCAGGCGACCGGCTGGGTCTTCTTGCCGGTGGCGTGCTGGGCGGCCTGGAGGTCGCCGGTGGTCACCTCGACGCGCAGGACGCCCTCGCAGCTGTGGCAGACGAGGTTGAACGACTCAGGCCGGACGATCTGACGGGCAATTGCCTGCCGGTGTCCGCAGCACTCACACGTGACGACCGCTCGCATCACTCCTCCGCCGGTCCGGCCAGTCCGGTCCGCAAGACCTCGGAGCTTCCCACCGCCGCTGCGGGCACGCCGCCCAATCCACCGGCTCCGCGACACCGTCGTTGCAGATTTGCGATCAGCGCCTGGTCGGCGCTCCCGACGAGCCGCCGGAACGGGGTCTGGCTCGAGCACCTGAAGCCGCTGCCAGCCGAACCATCGGACCGCCGCGGCGATGAGGATCAGGATCGCGCCAAGCGCGGCGACCACGCGAGCCACGCCGATCAGGTCGGACACGACTCCGGCGAGCAGCAGCGGGATCGCCACCGCCGCGTTGATCACCGTGAAGATGCCGCCGAAGATGCGGCCGCGACTCTCGGTGTCGGTGCGTTCCTGCAGCACCGTGAAGCCCGGGATGAGCATCGCGCCGAGCGCGCACCCGAAGAGCACCGCAACCAGCGACCGCAAGCGGGACCATCAGCCCGGAGAGCCCATGGGTGCGGAAGCACATCGGGAACGATGCCCATGATCAGCAGCGACAGACCCGCGGCGCTGATGGCCGCGACCAGCGTTTTGGCGCGCGGGAAATTCGGTCGCTGACCCAGCAGCGCCGCGGTGCGCGATGAGCCCGAACATCGCCGGCACGAGCACGATGTACGTCTCGTCGTCCGACCGGTTGAGCACCTCCACGAGGTACACCGGCCCGAGCGCGAAGATCGTGAACACCACGACGATCGCGAGCGCGAGCTGGTACAGCCCGAGGCGCAGCGGCGGGCTGCTGCGCAGGATGTCGATGCCGTCGCGCAGCTCGCGCAGGATGTTCTGCGACGGGCCGCTGCGTCACCTTCTCGGCCGGAGGCTGACGCTCACCTTCCACACCGACAGCGCCGCAAGCCCGAACAACCCGGTGGCGATGTAGAACGGCGCCTGGTTGCCGAAGAAGCCGATGGCGATGGTCGCGGCCGGGACGCCGAGCACCAGCGTGAGGATCACCGTGGTCATGAACAGCGACGTCGCCTCGGTGATCTGCTGCCGGCGTCACCAGCGTCGGGATGCTCGCCGCCTCCGCGGGAGCGAAGATCTGTCCGGCCGAGCTGAAGAGCAGCGTGATCACGATCAGCGGCCACGCCTGACCGCGCAGCGCGGGGAACAGCTGCGCGAGCGGGATCAGCAGGATGAGGCCGGCGCGAACGACGTTGGTGCCGACCATGAGCACGCGTTTGTCGTGTCGGTCCGCGTAGACGCCGGCGGGCGCGCTGAGCAGAACGCTCGGCAGCGTGTACGCGATCATCAGCACCGACTGCAGCGACGCGCGCTGGGTGAGCGTGTACATGAACACGAGCAGCGTGAACATGAGGAACTTGTCCGCCAGCTGCGACGAGCAGCTGCGCCCCCAGAGGTAGCGAAAATCGCGGCGTCGCAGCACTGCCGTGAACCCCTTGCGCTGCTCGGGATCGGCGGCGATCGCCGGGCGGGCGGCGTGGAGCGGCGCGACCGGCGCTGTCGCTCGGCGGGCTCGGTGGCGTCGGTCGGGTGACGCGCTGCCTCATCGCGTGACCAACCTCACCTCCGCGACTGCGCGAGCGAGGAGCTCCCACTCATCGAGGCGCAAGCGTACCCGGCCGGCGGCCCGGATCGATGCCTGCGCCGGCAAGAGCGACGCCCGCGCCGGCGAGGTCGCCGCCGAGCGCCCGCGAGACGCCATTGCGCAGGGTCTTGCGCCGCGACTGGAAGAGCGGCTTGGCGAGCGCGAGCATCGACGCCCGGACCGCCGGGATCGGCCCTGGAGCGGGCACGATCCGGATGATCGACGAGTGCACCGCCGGCGGCGGGTCGAACGCGCTCGGCGGCACGTCGCGGATGCGCTCGACGGCGGCGAGCGACCGCATCGCCACGGTTGCAAGGCTCCAGTCTCCCGGCCCGGCGGCGAGCCGCGCAGCCACCTCGCGCTGGACGAGCACGACCGCGCGCGCGGGCGGCTGCGTCCGCCTCGACCAGGCGCATAGCACGAGCCCGGTGAGCTGGTATGGCAGGTTCCCGGTGGCGAGCCATCCGGTGGTGAAGCCGAGCGCGGCCGGATCGACAACCCGGGCATCCGCCTCGAGCACGCTGACGTTGGTGTTCGCCCGCTGGGTGATCTCGGTCCCCGCGACGCAGGCGGGGTCGATGTCGATCGCGACGCACCCGGCGCGCCCGGGCGGCGAGCGCACCGGTGAGCGTCCCGAGCCCGCAGCCGATCTCGAGCACCTCGCTGTCCGGCGACCGGGGTCGAGCGCATCGACGATGGCGTCGAGCACCTCGCGATCGATGAGGAAGTGCTGGCCGAGGCTGGTGTCGCGGCGGAGCCCGACGCGCCGCGCCACGGCGGTGAGCGTCCTGGGGTCGGTGAGGTCGAGGGGCCGCCGGGCGCGCTCGGCGCGCGCGCCGTCAGGCATGCGCCGCCGCCGTGTCGGGCGCCGTCGATGCCGAGCACGCGATGCGCGGTGCGCGTGGTTGCGGCGCGCACCTCCGCCACCGACACGCCGCGCAGACGCGCCACCGCCGCCGCGGTGATCGCGACGCGCTCGGGAAGGTTCGGCTTGCCGCGTTCCGGCGCCGGGCTGAGAAACGGCGAGTCCGTCTCGACGACGAAGCCGTCATCCGCGACGCGTGCGCGCGGCGTCCTGGATGCCCTCGGAACGCGGGAAGGTGACGATGCCCGAGAACGACGCGATGAAGCCGCTGCTCGGCGCACCGCCGGGCGAACGCCGCGTCGCCGCTGAAGCAGTGCATGACCCCTCTGCTCCCGGGCACCGCGCGCACCGCGGACGAGCACCTCGTCGTGCGCGTCGCGGTCGTGGATGAGCACCGGCTTGCCCGCGTCGCTGGGCAAGCTCGAGCATCGTCCGAAACGAGCGCTCCTGGATGTCGAGCGGCACCTCGTGATATCCGGGGCGGAAGAACAGGTCGAGTCCCACCTCCCCCACCGCGACCGCCTTGGGGTGGCGGAGGAGCTCGCCGAGCGCGTCGAGCTGGCGTGGCGTCGGGGGCGGCCTTCTCGTGCGGATGCCATCCGCACGTGAAGTACACGCCGGGGTGCTGCTCGGCGATCTGACGGTTCCGCTCCGAGTCCTCGAGGTTGAGCCCGACGGAGATGATCTCGTCGACGCCGGCGGCGCGCGGCGCCTTCGAGCGCCTGGTCGAGCAGGCCGCGCTCCTCGAGCAGGACCAGGTGGCAGTGGGTGTCGACCAGCGCGGGCAGAGCGTCGCTCACGGTCAGTGCCCCGACCACCACCGTGCACTCGCCGCGCGGCGGACGTGCGGTGAATTCCTCGACGAGGGTCGCCGCGGTCCCCCGGTGCAGGGTCTCGTGCACCTTGGTCAGCTCGCGGGCGACGACGATCGGCCGCTCGCCGAGGACCGGTGTCGCGAGCCGGCAGCGTCTTGGTGATGCGCATCGGCGATTCGAAGAACGCGATGGTGCGATCCTCGCGCATCGCCTCCTCGAGAACGCGCACGAGCTTGCCCGCGGTGCGCGGCAGAAAGCCGAGAAAGCAGAACGCGCTTGCCGGGAAGCCGCTCGATGCGAGCGCCGCGGTGAGCGCCGATGCGCCGGGGATCGGCGTCACGCGATGACCGCCGTCGAGCGCCGCGCGCACCAGGATGGCGCCGGGATCGCTGAGCACCGGCGTCCCGGCATCGGTGCACAGCGCGAGCGTCTCGCCACGCTCGAGCCGCTCGATCAACTGCGGGCACGCGCCGGCGCTCGTCGAACGCGGGCAACGACAGCACCGGCTTGTGCACGCCGTGCGCGGTGAGCAACTGCCTTGGTGCGGCGCGAATCCTCGGCGATCACCGCATCGCATTCGCGAAGCACGCGCAGCGCGCGCAGCGTGATGTCCTCGAGGTTGCCGATCGGCGTCGCGACGACGGCCAGCGTTCCGGTCGGCCGCTCATCGACCCCAGTCCCGCGGGTAGCGGAACTCCCGGTCGATCGTCCGGTTGCTCAACTTCGCGATCACCGGCGGCCGGCGCTTGTACTGGCTTCCCCGCACCCGCGCCACGATCGCTGTCGACGTCGGCGGCATCGAACCCGAGCGCGATGACCTCCGCCCGGCTGCGCCGCTCGTCGACGAGCAGATGCAGCACCTGGTCGACCACCGCATAGCGCATGCCGAGCTCGTCCTCGTCCGACTGCCCGGCCCACAGGTCGGCGCTCGGCGCCTTGGTGAGCACGCTCTGCGGGAGGTCCGACGGCTGCGCGCCAGCGCGTACACCTGCGTCTTGTAGAGGTCGCCGATCGGGTTCAGCGCGCTCGCCATGTCGCCGAAGAGGGTGCCGTAGCCGAGCAGCAGCTCCGTCTTGTTCGAGGTGCCGAGCACGAGCGCGCGCTCCGCCATCGAATGGTCGTAGAGGATCGACATGCGCTCGCGGGCCATCTTGTTGCCCCTGCGGGTGCGGTCCGCATCCGGGAAACGCTCGAAGTACGCGTCCACCTGCGGGGTGATGTCGATGATCTGCGCGGTCGATGCCGAGGCTCTCGCACACGGCGACGGCATCGACCTGCGACTGGGGATCGCTGCTCCGGTACGGCATGAACACCGGCGACGACGTTGTCCGTCCCCAGCGACGCCACCGCGAGCGCGGTCACCAGCGACGAGTCGACACCGCCCGAGAGGCCGACGATGACGCGCTCGAACCCCACCTTGCGCACCCCGTCGGCGATGAAGCCGCGGAGCAGCTCGATGACGAAGGCGGCGTCAACCGCGAGTGTGTCGGCGTCGGAGTCGATCGGTCTCGGCGTCGTTGACATCGTTTCGTTCGTCGCGAAGGAGCGGATACGCGACCCGCGCGCGCCGGAGCGCGCTGCGCTCGAGGCTGTGGAAGAGCACGGATTCCTGCGGCTCCCTGGACCTCGGCGACCACGCTTCCCACCGGGTCGACGACCCGTGAACCGCCCCAGAACCCGACGCCGTCCTCGAATCCTGACCGGTTGCAGTACAGGACATACGTCGTGAAGAGCTGCGCGTAGGTGCGGGTCATCACGTCGTAGCTGCTTGCGGTGCCGACAGCCTCTCCCTGGAGCAAGCCCCGCCCGGGTGATGCCGACGGGCAGATGATCAGATCAACGCCCTGGCGCGCGAGCAGCGCCGCTGCCGATGGATGCCAGAGGTCCTCGCAGATGAGAATGCCGGCACGCCAGCGGCGATCGGTGCGGCCGCCGAGCGGGGCGTCGAAGGCGCGGAATCGATCGCCGGCGGCGACGTACCGCTGCTCGTCGAAGAGCCCGTACGTCGGGCAGATAGACCTTGCGATGCACGTGCATCACCTCGCCACCGCTGATGTACAGCGACGCGTTGTAGAAGCGATGCTCGTCGCTCTCGAGGATCAGGCCGGCGACGATGTCGATGCCGCCGTCGCGCGACGCGTCGCGGAGCGCGCCGACCTCGGGCGAGTCGATCCGGAGCGCGACCTCGGGCACCTGGTCCTTGAGGAAGTACCCGGTGAGCGACAGCTCCGGGAACACGACCAGGCCCGCTCCTGCCTCGCGCCGCGCCCGCGATGATCGTCGAGATGCGCCGCGAGATTCGCCGCGACGTCACCGAGCCGCGGGTAGAACTGGGCGAGCGCAACGCTCACCGACCCGGCCGGGTCGGATGCAGCCGCCGTGCCGCGCATCGGCTGCGGCCGCCGTCGCCGGGTAGGCGCCTCGCAGTGGGGTCACGCCGGTTCGAGATCGTTCGAGGACCATCCGACTGATTCTCCCATGGTCTCGGGCAATGTCCCCGAGTTCACGAAGCTGTCGACCATCGCCGGAACCCGGTCGAAGGCTGTCACCGCCATCGGCGCCGGAGGCAGCGCGCGGAGGAATCCGAGCCCGTACTGGCGGGTGCGCAGGCGCGGGTCGCAGAGCACCACCGCGCCGCGATCCGAGGCGCTGCGGATGAGCCGGCCGAACCCCTGGCGGAGCCGGATGATCGCCACCGGGAGGATGTACTCGCCGAACGGATCGCGCAGCGCTCCGAACGGGCGCGGACCAGCGGGTCGGTGGGCACCGGGAACGGCAGCTTGTCGATGACGACGCAGCGCAGCCGGTCGCCGGGGATGTCGACGCCCTCCCAGAAGCTGCTGGTCGCCAGCAGCACGGTGCGCGGATCGGCGAGGAAGCTCTGGAGGATCTGCCGCCTGGTGCCGTCGAGCCCCTGGGCGAGGCTCGCGATGCCGCGGGCGTCGAGGCGCTCCTGGAGGAGTGCCCAGACGCGCTTGAGCGGTCCGTAGCTCGTGAAGAGCACGAGGGTGTGCCCGTCGAGGCGCGCCGCGATGCCGTCGATGAGCTCCGCTCATCTGCAGGTCGTGGGCCGGGTCGTCGTACGCGGTCGCGTCCTCCGGCAGGATGCAGACGGCCTGGCGCAGGTAGTCGAACGGCGACGGCAGCGTCAACTCCTCCGCCGTCGCGCCGATGCCGACCCGGTGGCGGATGAAATCGAAGCCACCGCCCGACCGACAGCGTCGCCGAGGTCAGGACGACCGATTCCGGCGGGGTCGAAGACCGTCTCGGCGAGCGGCACCGAGACGTCGACCGGCGCCTCGTGCAACTCCGCCTGCTCACCGCGCATCTCGACCCACGTGACCATGCCCTCCCGCGGCCGGACGATCACGTGGTCGATGGCCGCCGCGAGTCCCGCCAGCGCGGCGGCCGCGTGCTCGAGCTCGTCGTCCGGCGCGATCCGGCTGGGGCAGGAGCTCCGTCTGCATGCCCGCGTACCGACCCCGCCGCGATCACGCCGGCCAGTGCGCTGGAACACCCCGGCCGCGTGCACCGCGGAGCGCTCCACGAATCCGAAGCCCGGATCGCTGCGGATCGCCTTCGGACAGCCCGATCCTGCCCGTTTGCCGCGTGTTCGCCGCCGAGCCTGCGCCGACATGAATCCCTTGGCGTCGCCGAAGAGACGCTGTCCCGCCTCGCGGCAGCGCTCGAGGTCCGTGCCCAGCGGGCGTTCCCGGGCAGCGCAGGCAGGCGATCGAGGATGAGCGTCAGATCCGCAAGGCGCACGGCCACGCCCGAGCTGCTCGGTTGCGACCGCCTCGAGGTGGTGCGCCTCGTCGACGACCAGTGCCTCGTACGGCCCCAGGACCTGGCCCTGACGCTCGTTGCCGGCGAGCAGGAGCGCATGGTTGGTGACAACAATGGCTGCATCTGCGGCGCTGCGTCGGGCGCCCGACCATGTGGCAGCGCGCGTTCGCCCAGTTGGCGCATGCGGGACCGAGGCAGTCGGTGACGTCCGATGCGACCCGGCGCCAGAGCTGCTCCTCGTCGCCGGCCAGGTAGATCTCCGACCGGTCGCCGGTGCGTCGTGGTGGCAAGCCACGCGAGGATCTTCAGCTTGAATCGGATCGACAGCGATGTCTGGCTCGCGTCCCGCGACGTCCGACGCGGCGAGGAATCGCTGCCAGCGGCGCAGGCTCAGATAGTGGTTGCGCCCTTTGAGCACGGCGACGGAAACCGGCTCCTCGAGCAGTCGCGGCGACGGCCGGCAGGTCGCGGTCGGCGAGCTGCTCCTGGAGGTTGACGGTGTGCGTCGCGACCACCGCGCGCTTGCCGGTCCGCGCCGCCCAGAGCGCCAGCGGCATCAGGTAGGCGAGCGACTTGCCGACCCCGGTGCCCGCTTCCACCATGAGGCGGCGCTTGCGTTCCAGCGTCTGCCCGATGGCCATCGCCATCTGGAGCTGCGCTTCGCGATACTCGTAGCCCTCGCGCGCGGCGAGCGGGCCGTCCGGGCCGAGGAGCGCGGCCGCGGCCTCGCCGACGCTCCGCGTGTCGGGTGCCGTCGACGCCGCGGTTGCCCGGAGCGGGTGCCGGCGGAGGCGGGGACGGCGCAGCTGGTCGACCGGTGCGTGCTGCGTCCACGCCGGGGCGAAGCATGACGTCGCCGAGGAACGCGGCGAGGGGTCCCGGCGCCTGGGCCGCGACCCGGCGCATCTCGGCGAGCGTCGGCTCGGGAAGGCTGCGGCCGGCGCCGACCAGGACGCGAAAGAGCTCGCCGGTCGCCCGCGCGTCGCTGAGCGCGCGGTGCGGACGCTCGTGTGCGATCCCGAGCCGGCGGCTCAGGAGCGGCAGGCTGTGGCTCTCGTAGGTTGGCAGCAGGATCCTGGCGAGGTCGAGGGTGTCGAAGATCAGCCGCGAGCCGAACGACTCGGAGAGCAGCGCCCGCAGAAAGAGCAGATCGAACGTGCCGCCGTGGGCGATCAGCGCGGCGTCGCCGCAGAACGCCGCGAGCCGCGTCGCCGCCTCGGCCGGCGGCCGGCGCCCCCGAGGACGTCGTCGTCGGTGAGGCCGACCAGGCGCTGAATGGCCAGGGGATCGGCATCTGCGGATCGACGACGCACCTGCAGCTCGTCGATCGGACGCAGCGCGTGGTCATAGCGGACGGCGCCGATCTCGAGGATCCGGTCGCTGCGCGGCGAGAGCCCGGTGGTCTCGAGGTCGAAGGCGACGAGGTGGTCCAGGTGCGACGCGGCCCCTGATCACGCGGCGGGAGAGCTCCCCCGAGGTTGAGCATGTCCGCTCCCACGGGCCGTCGCTCCCTGGGGAGCAGTGCGATCACGCGCTCCATCATGATCGCGGCGGCTTCCCGGCTGGAGAGTTGCCTGCCGTCGCGCCCGAGGGTCGGGAGCCGGAACGGCTCGCCGATGCGCAGCTCGACGTCCGCGCGCCTCGGGATCCACGAGCCACGGGGGATGACCCGCTCCGACCCCCAGCTCGCCACCGGCACGATCAGCGCGCCCGAATGGCGGGCGATGAACCCGGCTCCCGCCTGGATCTCGCCGACGAGGTGGCCGTCCCACGAGCGCGTCCCCTCCGGGTAGACGAGCAGCACATGGCCGCCGGCGAGCACTGCGAGCGCCGTGCGAAGCGCCGCGCGATCCGCGCTATGGCGCACGACCGGAAACGCGTGGTTCTGGCGGAAGAGCCAGCCGAGCAGCGGATTGCGGAACAGCTCGCTCTTGGCCATGTAGAAGACGTCACGCCGCGGGATGAAGACGCCGGTGAGCGCGGGCTCGACGGTGCCGACGTGGTTGCCGACGATCGAGCACGCGCGCCCTGGCGCGGCATGTGCTCCATGCCGTCGATGCGCAGGCGGCGGCCGAGGATGACCCACGCAAGCACGCGCACGCCGAGGCGAAAGACCGCGTAGATCACCCGGACGGCGCCGTCGTCGACCGCTGCCCAGAGCTCGAGCGCGGTGTGCAGCACCTCGTCGATGCCGAGCACGCCCGTGTCGAGGACGTGCGCGTCGGGCGCGGGACGCATCGGTGCGGCGGCTGCGCGACGCGTCGACGCGGTCACGAGCGCCAACCTCGCCGTGCATCAGCGCGCTGTCCGGCATCAGCGCCACTGCCGCGCAGTTGCGACGCCCGCCGCTGCGCGCGAACGGCTTCCGACGCGTCGAGATAGAGCTTGAGCTGCGCGTTCGGGAAGACGACGGTGCCGCAATCGCGACCGACGGCGACCGCGCCGTCGCGCGCCAGCCCGCGCTGTGCGTCGAGCAGCGCCGCGCGAACCTCCGGGATGCTGCTCATCGACGCCAGCAGTGGTGCGTTGGCGGGATCGCGCAGCGCGGGACCCGCTTCGCTGCCGTTCACGCAGCGCGGCGCTGTCGGCGTCGTCGTGGCTCGGGTCGGTGTCGATGACCACCTCGGTCCGCCGCGCACAGTCGATCAGCGCCTCGCGGTCATCGGGGCCGATCCCGGCACGGGCGGCGGCGACCATGACGCCGCGATAGAACAGCCCGGTGTCCACGAGTGGCAGGCCGAGCGTGGTGGCGAGGCGCCGGCCGAGTGTCGTCTTCCCGCTGCCGGCGGGACCGTCGATGGTGATCGACCGAGGTGGGCCCACCGCGGCCGCCGAGCAGGCGCACGCGCGAGCCGTGGCATTCCCGCCGCGGCGCGCAGCGACGACAGCTCGGCAGGACGCAGCGCTCGGGCCTCGCCTTCGGGGAGTGCCGCCGAGCTCCAGAGGCCCGACGGCGATCCGGACGAGGTCGCGCACCTCGAACCCGATCGCGGCAAAGAGGCGCCGCACCTCGCGCTTGCGCCCCTCGGCCATGACGACCTCGACGACCGAGTCGGAGCCGGATCGCCTGGCGCTCACGGCCCGGGCCGGGCCGTCCTCGAGCTCGACGCCGGTCTCGAGCTGGTCCAGCTGCTCTGGCGGAGATCGCGCGGTCGAGAGTTGCGAGGTATCGCTTGGTGACGCCGTGGCGCGGGTGCGAGACCGCGTGAGCGAGGTCGCCATCGGTGGTGAGCACGAGCAGCCCCGGCTGTCGGCGTCGAGCCGCCCGACCGGGACCAGTCCCGGGACCGGTTCGATCAGATCCATCACCGTGCGGCGCTGATACGGATCGCTGCGCGTGGTCACCACGCCCGACCGGTTTGTTGAGGACGATTGTGACGGAAACTGCCCGGGCGGGGATGCGGTGACCGTCGACGCTCACGCGGTCGACCGAGGGATCGACGACCGCGCCGAGGCGGCTCACCTCGCCGTTCACCGTCACTCGCCCGGCGGCGATCAGCTCGTCGGCGCCGCGCCGCGACGCGACGCCCCGCCGCGCGAGAAATCGATTGAGCCGCTCCGGCGGAGTGAGCGCTCACTCGAAGTTGGGGAGCACCGCGCTCTCGGACACCGGCGGCAGGTCCTCGATACGCTCGAGACCCACGAGCTGGAGGAAGCGCAGCGTCGTGCCGAAGAGCCGCGGATGTCCGGGCGTCTCCTGGCGCGCGACCTCGTCGATGAGCGCCGCTCGGTCAGGTGCTCGAGCACTGCCTCGCAGTCGACGCCGCGGATCGACTCGATGACCGCCTTGGTCACCGGCTGACGGTAGGCGATGATCGCCAGCGTCTCCATGGCCGCGCGGCTGAGGCGCGACGGTCGCTCGGGATGGAGCGCTCGCTGCACCGCCCAGGCCATCTCCGGGCGGGTGACCAGCTGAATCGACTCGTCGGAGCGCTGGAGCATCAGCCCTCGACCGCGCAGGTCCATGGCAAGAACGCCGGCCGAACGGGCGACCGCGGCGGGGCTGCGCTCCAGGATTGCCGCAGCCTCGGCGATGGTCACCTCGCGACCGAGCGCGAAGCAGAGCGCCTCGAGTGCCGGCGCGAGATCCTCGGGCTCGGCTTCGGCCGTGCCCTCGGGTACTGCTCGCCCGGCCGAAGACGTCGAGCACGAGCACGTCATCCACGGCCGGTCACCGTGATGGGGCCGAACGCGTCGCGCTGTTCCACCGTCGCCTCGCCGCGCTTGAGCATCTCGAGCAGCGCCAGGAAGCAGGCGACCGCCTCGAGCCGGCTGCTCACCCCGGCGAAGACCTCCTCGAACTCGAGCGGCCCGAGCGACAGGCGGTCGCGAAGCAGCGCACCTTGTCCTCCACCGAGTACGTGATCGCCACGGGAAGTGGTTCGGCGTCGCTGAGGCGCTCGAGCACTGCACGGAACGCTGCGGCGAGTCGCTCCGGGGCGATGCGGAGCCGCTCGACCGGGATCACCTCGGTGGACACCAGCCCGAGGAAGCTGCGCGCGCCTTCGGTTGCGGCCTCGGCGAGGAGCGCCTCCGCGGCCGCCTTGAAGAGGCGGTACTCGGCGAGCCGCCTCCCCGCGTCAGTCGACTGGTCGTCCTCCGGCTCGATCGACGGTCGTTGTCCTGATCGGGCAGCACCGCCGCCGCCTTGAGCGCAACGAGCCGGGCGAGCAAGCTGAGCGTGTCCGCAACCGCGCGAAGATCACCCTGCCGCTCCGGCGCCTCGAGAGCGCTCCGCGCCTCCTCGACGACGTTGCTCACCGACAGCTCGGTGAGATCCAGGTCGCCGCGGTTCGCTCTGGCAACGAGCTCCTCGAGGCTGCCGTGGAATCCCGGCGCATCGACGGTGATCGAGGCGGCGCCCGCGTCCTCCCGCTGCATCGCTACATGGTACGGACGCCGGGGGTACCCCGATCGGCGCTCGCGCCCTCTTCCAGAAGCTCCGCGGCCCGAGCCAGCGCGGCCTCGGTCGTCCTGCCTGACATCAGTCGAGCGATCTCACGCACCCGCATCGTCGCCGGCGACTGCGGCCGCGGTTGCCTGCGGGCCGCCAGGGCGGTCGAGCTTCGTGATGGTCAGATGCGCCAGGGCTCGCGCCGCGATCTCGGGACGGTGGGTGATCGCGATGACCTGGCGGCTGCCGCCGATCCGGGCGAGCACGTCGCCGACACGGGCGGCGGTCTCGCCGCCGATGCCGGTATCCACCTCGTCGAGAACGAGCACCGGCGCGTCCTCCTCGCTGACCACCGCGCTCAGGGCGAGCGCGAGCCGGCCGAGCTCGCCCCCGGAAGGTCCTTCGTCGAGCGGCATCGGCACGGAGTTGCGGTTGGGCGCGAGGCGGAAGTCGACCTCATCGATGCCAGTCGGCCCGCAGCGGACCGGCGTGCCGTCGCCAGTGTCGACGCCATCGACGTCGAGGGTACGGGTCAGCACCACCCGGAAGCGCGCGTGTGGCAATTCCAGGGATCGCAGCTCGGCAGTGACCGCCCGTTCGAGGCGGCGCGCTGCGGCGGTCTCGATCCGCTCAGGACCGCCGCCGCCTTCGCCGCATTCGCACGCTGGGTTTCGGCCGTGGCCTCGAGGGTCCCGATCGCGCCCGACCTCGCCGTCGACGCTCGACGACCAGAGCAGCTGCCCGGTCGAGCTCGGCAACCGCGCCCTCGAGCGACCCGTGACGCCGGATCGACCCGGGTCAGCGTGTCGAGCCGCTCCTCGATCGCCGTCAGCCGCGCCTCGTCGACGGTGATCTCCTCGGCGTGGCGGCGCGCGTCAAGCGCGAGCTCGCGAAGCCGGTCGACGAGCTCATCGGCCTCCTCGAGCAGCGCTGCGAGCGCGGGGTCGACCGCGGCAAGATCGGCGCCTGCGCCGATCGCCGCAGCGAGGCGATCGGACGCAGAGAGTTCGTCACCACCGCTCGCCTCGGCAAGCGACAGCGCGCATCCGGCGATTCGAGCAGCATGCCTGAGCCGCAGCCGCTCGGCCTGGAGCTCGGCATCCTCACCGAGACGGATCCGGATTGGTCGCAAGGTCCTCCACGAGATCCCGAGCGCGCTGCAGCTCCGCCGCGCCGGTGCTGGCGGCGCGCTGGGCGGCCGCGACCGCGTCGACTGCCGTGCGCCAGGCCTTGACGGCATCGGCGGTGGCGATGCGCGCGCTGACGCACTCCTGACCGGCAAACGCGTCAAGCATCTCCCGTTGCCAGGTGCGCCGAAGCATGCGGTGGCTGGTGCCCTGCGCGGTGACGTCGACACACAAATCGCCGAGCTCACGCAGAACCGCTTGCGAAACGAGAGCACCGTCGACGCGGCAGGTTGCCCGTCCCGACACCGGGACCTCGCGCGACAACGTGATGAGGTCGTCGTCGGGGATGCCGAGCTCGGCTCTGCGCGCGCGCAGACGAGGGCTCGGATTGTCGAACACGGCGGCCACCCGGGCGGCCGGCGGTGCCGGACCGGACGGTCTCCGGCTCGAGGCGGCCCCCCAGGGCGGCTCGGAGCGCGTTGACGCACATCGACTTCCCGGAGCCGGTCTCGCCCGTCAGGACGGTGAAGCCGTCCTCAAACGACAGCCGGGCTTCCTCGATGACGGCGAGGTTGCTGACGCGAAGCTCACGAAGTGCCACTGCGCCCCTCCCTCCATTCCTGGAACATCGTCATCGACGGGCTCGAGCAGCAGGTCCTTGTGTGGGATGCCGTAGCGAAACTTCTGACGGAGCCGCGAATTGAATGACGGCGAGTCGGCGAAGCGAACCACCTCGAGCTCAGGCCCCGGCCTGACGACGACGCTCTGGCCGTCGGAGAGCCATGCGACCGAGCGGCCGTCGGCGGCGACGAAGACGCGGCCGCGCTCCACCGTGACGCGAACGTCGAGCTGTTCCGGGATCACCACGGGCCGGCTGATGACGGCATGGGCCGCGAGTGGCACGACGACCACGGCCCGAACCCGCGGATCGACAGGTGGGCCGCCGGCGCTGAGCGCGTACGCCGTGGACCCGGTCGCTGTGGCGACGACCACGCCGTCGGCGTCGAACGCCCCCAGCAGGTCATCGTCGACATCCACGCGCAATCGCACGACGTTGACGTCCCGCGCCCGAACGACGATCTCGTTGATCGCAAGGATCGGTGCGTCCGATCCGTCAATGTTGATCTCGAGGAGCGCGCGGCGTTGTGTCGTGTACTCACCGGCTGCGAAGCGGCTGATCGCGTCAGGCAGCTTGTCGATCTCGACGTCGTTGAGGAACCCGAGCCGGCCGCGATTGACGCCGACAACGGGGATCCCGAGCGGAGCAGCGAGACGGGCACCATAGAGAAACGTCCCGTCACCGCCGAGCGTCACGAGCAGCACCGTGCCGGCACCGTGTTCCCGCATGGCCCCTTCGGGATCCTCGAGCGCCGTCCACGCGGCAAAGCCGCACGCCTGGGCGCGCGCGATCGCATCCTGCACGACCACCTGTTCCCCGGGATGGAGCAGGAAGCCGATGCTGCGGGCGGAGCTCACGGCTCGCCCGCCTGCGGGGTGTCGACCCGGACGAGGTGCGCTCCCACGAGCCATTCCTGATTCCCCTTCGCGCCGCGGACCGGGGATGCGATGGGGGTTCGGGCATGAGCGCCGAGCTCCGCTTCCAGCCAGCCTGCGAACTCGCGGGCAGCGCGTGCAGCCGCATCGGCGTCGCGAACGATGCCGCCCTTGCCAATGGCATCGCGCCCGAGCTCGAACTGCGGCTTGAAGAGGGCGACAAGGTCGGCGCCACCCGGCGCGATCACCCGCACCACCGCCGGCATCACCAGGCGCAGTGAGATGAACGACAGGTCGAGGGTCACGAGGTCTGGCGCCGGGCCTGGGAGCGAGTTGACCGAGCGCAGGTTGGTCCGGTCCATCACCAGGACGCGAGGATCTGTTGCGAGGCGCGGGTCGAGCTGGCCGCGGCCCACGTCCACGGCGTAGACGTACGAAGCACCGCGGCTGAGCAGAACGTCGGTGAAGCCACCGGTCGAGGCCCCGGCATCGAGGCACACGCGCCCGGCGCAGTCGATATTGAACGCTTCGAGCGCAGGCGCGAGCTTGAGCCCTCCCCTGCTGGCCCAGGGGTGATCGCGTCCGAGCAACCGGATGACAGTCGCCGTGCCAACTCGCTGATCGGCGCTTGTGGCGCGGGCACCGTCGACCTCGACGAGACCCGCTGCAAGCAGCGCCTGAGCTCGCTCGCGCGACGTGGCGAGACCTCGGGCAACGAGCTCGAGATCAACCCGCCTCGCCTGTGCCACAGCTGTCATGGTTCCCATTTATACGACATTTGTGTGTATTCGCGCCGTCAGAAAGGGACGTCGTCGGGATCGATGCGCAACGGCGCGGGACGCGACCGTGTCTCCAGCAGGGGCGCCTGGCGCGTCTCTGGAGGCCGAGCGCCGGCGGCTTCGAGCGGGCGCTCGCCGATTGCCCCACTCGCGCTGACTACGAGCTGGTTCACACGCTGCTCGGTGCGCTCGAGCAACTCCGCGCAGTGCTGCGCGAGGACGACCCCGCGTTCGTACGCGCCGATCGCCTCCTCCAGAGCGATGCTGCCGCCCTCGAGCTTGGTGATCAGCGTATCGAGCTCGGCCAGTGCGGCCTCGTACGTGAGAGTCGTGATCCCGTCCTCGACGCCGTTCGGTGTCATTGCAGATCCAGTTCCGGAGTCGAATCGTACATCTGTTCGCTGTCTGGTGGCGGGCCCGGGTCGATCCGATCCACAGTGCTCTCCAGGGCGCCATGGCGAAGGACCGTGCGCAGGCGCATGCCTGCCGGAACGGCCGCCGCGTCGGTGAGAACCTTGCCATCCGCGTCCGAGGTGATCGAGTAGCCGCGCTCCAGCGTCCGTCGGGGCGACAGCGCGCTGAGCCGCGCAGCTCGTGTGGTCAGGGCCGCCCGGCGCGCCACGGTGACACGCACTGCCGCGTCCTGGAGTCGTTCCGAGGAGCGGCTCAGGTGCAATCGCTCGAGCTCGACGCGCCTCGACGGGTGGGCCACGGCGAAACGTGACATCTCCCGGTCGAGGGCACGCCGCTTCACCGACGTCTCCTCGATCAATGCCTGGCGCAAGCGCAGCGACGCGATGTGCACCCGATCGCGGCGGACGCCGACGAAGCCGAGAATCGCGAGCCCGAGTCGGGCCTGCCGTGCGGCGACATCCTCGCGAAGGACCGCAACACTGGGTGCGACCAGTTCCGCCGCAGCCGACGGGGTCGCGGCGCGACGATCGGCGGCCAGGTCGGCGACCGTCGTGTCGGTCTCGTGGCCGACACCGGTCACGACCGGGAGGCGCGTCGCACGGATGGCGCGAGCCAGCGACTCACTGTTGAACGCGATGAGATCCTCGAGCGATCCGCCGCCGCGCACCAGCAGGATGACGTCGGCACCACGCACCTGGTCGGCACGCTGCAGCGCGCGGATCAGCGTTTCCACCGCTCCGTCGCCCTGCACGGTCGCCGGCGACAGCACCACCTCGATGCTCGGTGCGCGCCGAGCGATCACCGTGCAGACGTCGCGCAATGCGGCGCCGCTGCGCGAGGTCACCACCACGACTCGCCGGGGCAGCAATGGGAGGGGTCGCTTGCGGCGCTCGTCGAAGAGTCCTTCCGCGCTGAGTCGCTGTTTCAATTGTTCGATGCCGAGGGCGAGCGCTCCGACGCCGCTCGGCTCGAGCCGGTCGACGTAGAGCTGGTATCGGCCCTGCTGTCCGTACACCTGCACCGATCCGTGCGCGACGACTGTCATCCCGTTGTCTGGCCGGAACGGAATCAGCAGGGCGTTGGTGCGAAAGCACACGCACGACACCGCTGCATGCGCATCCTTGAGCGTGAAATACAGGTGTCCCGAGACGTGGGCTTTGAGGTTGCTCACCTCCCCTTCGACGAGCACCTCTTCCAGCTCGGGGCGCGCGGCAAGCGCGTCGCGCACCATCACGGTGAGGTCGCTGACCGAGCAGACGGTTGCCGTCACACGCGCTCTCGCGCGACATGACCGAGCACGCCGTTGATGAACTGCGCGGCCTCATCGCCCGCGTACGCGCGCGCCAGCTCGATCGACTCGTCGATCACCACGGCGACGGGCGTCGCCTCCATGTACAGCAATTCATAGGTGCCGAGACGGAGCACCGCTCGTTCGACCTTGCCGAGGTCGACGAGCGACCAGTGCTCCATCGCCGCCGCCAATGCGGTATCGATCGCGTCGAGGTGATCGACGCAGCCCAGGACGATCGTGCGCGCGAAGGCGCGCACATCGGCCGTCGCACGCAGATCTTCGCCCTGGTAGCGCAAGGCGAAGTCCGGGTCCTTCGATGTGCCCTCGAGCTCGAAGAGCACGCGGAGCGCGAGCTCACGACCACGCCGGCGGCGTCCCGTGCCTGACACGGCCGGGGTCACGCGAAGGCGACCTCGCTAACGAAGACGTTGACCTCCTCGACGCGCAGGGCGAGCATGCGGTCGATCGCGTCGGCGACCCTGCGCTGCACCTCGGCCCCGACCACGGGGACATTGCCACCGGACTCCATGACCACATAGAGGCTCAGGTGCAACGCGTCATCACGCATCTCCACTCGCACGCCCCGATGGGCATGTGATCGCCGGACGATGCGATCGAACTGCTGACCCCCCGGGTGGTACATCGAATGAACACCCGCAACCTGGAGCGCCGCAAAGGCGGCGATCGACGCCACCACCTCGTTGGCGACGCGAGTCGTGCCGAGCTGTCGCCGGCCGTTCATGGTCGGATGGAGCTGGAGGCTCCCGGGCTCCTCGACGTCGGTCACGCGCGTTCCACGTAGCGCCCGGTGCGCGTGTCCACCCGGATCAGATCACCCTGGTTGACGAAGAGCGGAACGTCCACGGCCAACCCCGTCTCGACGACTGCAGGCTTGAAGGACGCGTTGGCCGTGTCACCCTTGAAGCCGGGCTCGGACTCGGTCACCTCGAGCACCACCGAAGTCGGCAGGTCGACGCCGAGCACGCGATCGTCGAATCGCAGCAGGAACAGGTTGTCGTTCTCTTTGAGGTAGTCGACGCCGCTCCCCAGCTGCTCCGGACTGAGCGTGATCTGGTCGTACGTCGTGTTGTCCATCACCACGTAATTCTCACCGTCCTTGTAGAGCAGCTGCGCCTCCGTGCGCTCGATGCGAACCTTGCCGAACTTCTCCTCGGGACGGAAGGTCTCGTCGGTCACCGCCCCGGTTGTCACATTGCGCAACTTGGCGCGCACAACCGCAGTGCCTCGCCCCTGTTTCATGTGCGAGAAGTCGATGACCTCGAACAGGTCGCCGTCGCGTTCGACGGTTGCGCCCGGGCGCAGGTCGGAGGCGGTGATCATGCGGTGCTCCCAGTAGTGGACGGGTCCTCGAGCAGCTTAGCCAGTCCCTCCACCGCGAGGACGTAGCCGTCCAGGCCGAGGCCGGCGATCACGGCCACTGCGGCCTCTGCCGAGAGCGAGACCCGCCGGTACGGCTCGCGGCCCAGGATGTTCGAGAGGTGCACCTCGATGACGGGTCCGGAAAACCCTCGCAGCGCGTCGGCGAGCACCACGCTGGTGTGGGTCAAGCCGCCGGGATTGACGATGCATCCGGCGCTGCTGGCGCGCTCGCGCTCGAGGATGTCGACCATGACGCCCTCGTGGTTTGTCTGCTCGCAACGCACCTCGAGGCCGAGGGTTGCGGCGCGATCGCGGACCGCCGCCTCGATGGCCGAGAGCGTGACCGTCCCATAGATGTCCGGCTCGCGCTCGCCGAGGCTGGCGAGGTTGGGTCCGTTGAGCAGCAGGATCGTGGTCATCGAGCAAGCACCGCATCGAGCGCCGCGGTCACCTCGGTGTCGGGCACGTGCTGTCCCACCCTCGGGCGCCCCCTGGACTCGAGAAGGACCCAGCCGAGACGGTTGCCGACGTGCTTCTTGTCCGCGTTCATGTGGCCGAGCACCCGCTCCTGGTCAAACACCGTGGTCGTGGCCAGCCCGCACCGGGCGATCATCTCATCCTGCCAGGCGATATCCCCGGACGGGCATCCGAGCACGTCGATGCTGAGCAGGCCCGCGGCGCGCATCCCGACGGCCACCGCCTCGCCGTGGAGCAGGCGATCGCCGAGCCCCGCCGCCGCCTCGAGCGCATGGCCGAGGGTGTGCCCGTAGTTCAGCACCGCTCGCCTGCCATCTTCGCGCTCGTCGCCCGAGACGATGGCCGCCTTGATCGCGCACGATTCCCGGATCGCGTCGGTGAGCGCGGCGGAATCCCGCCGGAGCAGCAGGTCGAGCCGGCTGTCGAGGTCGGTGACGAGCCTGGTCTGGACGATCATCGAGTACTTGATGATCTCGGCGAACGCCGATCGATATGACCGGTCGTCCTGGGTGGCGATCACCTCGGGATCGCAGATCACCGCGCGCGGCTGCCAGATCGCCCCGGCGAGATTCTTCCCGCGCGCCAGGTTGACCCCGGTCTTGCCGCCGATGGCGCTGTCCACCATTGCCAGCAGCGTGGTGGGAACGTTCACCCACGCGATCCCGCGCAGGTAGGTGGCGGCGACGAATCCGGCGAGGTCCCCCACGGTCCCGCCACCGAGCGCGACGATGCAGTCGTTGCGCTGCAGCCCCGCGGCGCCAAGTCGGGTGAGCATGCGACCGGCGGCCGGCCAGGTCTTGAGCTGCTCGCCCCCCGGAACCTCGAGCCGGGTGGTGGCGATGCCCGTGCTCCGCAGCGATGCGACCAGACGGTCACTTGCCACCCGCACCGATCGATCCGCCAGCAAGGCCACTCGTTGGGCCCCGCTCGGCACGTGGAGGACGACGTCGTCGAGGCCGCCGGCCCGCACCTCGACGTGGTAAGTGCGTTCGGCCAGTTCGACCCGGACCGAGCCGTGCAGCGCCGAGATGACGCGGTCTGCGACGACCTCGGGTGCCTCGTCGCTTGCGACGCGTACGTGGGCGGTCTGATGGACGCCGGCGCGGCTGGCGCGCAGGCGGGCAATCCCGGCCGCCGGAGATCCGCCCAGCATCGGGCGGTCAGCGCCGTCGCCCACGTGCTCGACGAGCACCGAGTCGGGCGCGTCGAGCCACACGATCGTTGCCAGCTGGGTCAGCAGGTGGCGGGCTGTCGTCAGGGTGATCAGGCCGCCGCCGCAGGCGATGACCAGCGGGCCCGGGCGCCGCAGCGCGGTTTCGAGCGCGGCGAGCTCGAGGTCGCGAAAGGCCGATTCCCCGTCCTCGGCGATGATCGCCGCCGGTGAGCGTCCGGTGGTCCGCGCGATCTCGTCATCGAGGTCGACGGCATCCCAGCCGAGACCCCGCGCAACCAGCGGGGCGATGGTGCTCTTGCCCGACCCCGGAAGTCCCACCAACGCGATGCGGCGAATCCCGCTCATCGCAGCCGGTTGACGGCGCGGCGGTGTGCGGCGATCGCCCGGCGCATCTCCGCCAGGGTATCGCCGCCGAACTTCTCCGCCGCGGCGGAGGCTATGACCCAGGCCAGCATCGCCTCGGCCACCACCGCGCCCGCCGGCACGACGCAGATGTCACTGCGCTCGTAGTGGGCGTTGATCTCCGCGCCCGTGTGGATGTCGACGCTGCGCAACGGATGCAGCAGCGTCGAGATCGGCTTGAAGTGCACCAGCGCCCATACTGATTCGCCGTCGGTGACGCCGCCCGCGAGCCCGCCCTGCCTGTTGGTCAGATGATGGAAGCCGCGTTCTGCGTCCCAGCGTGGCTCGTCGTGCACTTCCGAACCGGGCGATTGCGCCGCGAGAACCGCGGCGCCGAGCTCCACACCCTTCACCGAGGGGATGCTGCACATCGCCTGGGCGATCAGCCCATCGAGACGCCGGTCCCACTGCACGTAACTGCCAAGACCGGCCGGAACCTGCGAGGCGACGACGTACGCGGTACCGCCGAGCGTGTCGCCGCGCTCGCGGGCGCCATCGATCGCAGCGACCATCCGCGCCGACGCGTCCGCGTCGGGGCAGCGCACCGGGGAGCGCTCGACTGCGTCCCATGCCACCTCGCCCTCGGGAACCGGGACGTGGATGTCGCCGATCCGGACCACGCAGGAGTGGACGGCGACGCCGAGCGCGGCGACCAGTGCCCGGCCGACCGCTCCGGCCGCCACCCGCGCGGCCGTCTCGCGCGCGCTCGCGCGCTCGAGAACGTCGCGAGCGTCGTTGAACCCGTACTTCAGGACGCCGGCGAGGTCGGCGTGACCCGGGCGGACGCGCGTGACCCGTTTGGACTTGAAGCCGCGCGCCTCAACCTGCATCGGTCCCTTCCAGTTCTCCCAGTCGCGGTTCGCGACGACAAGCGTGATCGGCGACCCCAGCGTCTTGCCGCCGCGGACGCCGCTGACGATCCGGGCGGTGTCGTGCTCGATCTGCTGGCGTTTGCCGCGCCCGTGCCCACCCTGACGGCGCTGAAGATCCGGGTCGATATCGCGTGGCGCGTCGAGCGGCAGGCCGGCCGGGACACCCTCGACGATGACGGTGAGCTGGGGGCCGTGCGACTCGCCGGCGGTGAGAAATCGAAGCATTCACAAGGGATTGTATTGGCGGGCGCCCATTTGCCCCGGTCGGGTGGCTGCCCATCGGACAGATGTCGTCCGTGTGAGGTCCCGCACTCTCGCCGAGACTGGCGGTCATGAGCGAGGCGATCGGCGTCCGGCCCCTGGCCCGTGAGCACCTGCGGATCGCGCGATTGCTGGACGCCCACGGCGACGTGATCGGGGCGATCTGTGCCTATCGCGAGGTCGTCCGCGCCGGCTCGGGCGCCGAAGCCTCAGAGGCGTTGCAGCGCATCGCGGCGCTGGCCCGGCGCGACTGACCGAGGCCCGCGCTGCTCAGAGCCCGGCGGGCCGGGATGGCGCGCCGGCGGACGGGGGCGTGTTCATGGTGGTGAGCAGCTCGTTGTAGAACGCCTCGGCCTTGGGGATGCGGTGCAGCACCTCAACGCCGTCGCGGCCCGCAGACTCGATCTCGATATCGCCGGCACCGATCAGGCGATCGCCGAACGGACGGTGGATCACCGTGTTCTGGATGCGGTCCAGGGGGATCGTCTCGGCAGTCCTGGAGAGGATGCCGCCCTCCATGACGATGCGGCGGTCGGTCAGGTGATAGGTGGCGAACCGCCAGCGCAGGATCCGGAGGCCGGCCCAGAGAACCGCCGCGACGATGAGCACCAGCATCACGATCGTCTTGACCGTGGTGATCGACAGTGACCCGATCTTGTCCGGCAGCTTCGCGTCGAGGACCACCGCCACGATGATGACGACGATCGCACCGAGCACGTGACCGGCGAGCACTGACCAGTGCTGGCGGACGAGCGCGATCGACCTCTCCCCCGGCATCAGCTGCGTCGGCATTGGCTTACCTCAAACGACCCCTGGACGGTTGTTCAACTCGTGCGGGTCAGGGACCGAGGTACAGGATGAGCGCTGCACCCGCACAGAGAAACGGACCATAGGGTATCGGGTCTTTGAGCTTGCGGATGCGTGTGATCAGAAGAACGACCGCCGTCGCGCCGCCGATGAACACTCCCGCGAGCACCGCATAGACCGCACCGAGGCTGGCGCTCGTCGGGCCGGCACCGGTGACGGCGCCCACAAGCGCGCCGAGCTTTGCGTCGCCCAGCCCGATGCTCCCCCGGGACAGCAGGTTCTGCACGAAGAAGAACGCCGTCACTCCGACTGCGCCGATGATCGCGCCGGTGACCGTCAGTCGCGGTGACCACTCGCTGAGGACGATCGCCGCGAGCACGCTCGGATAGGTGATGACATTGAGGATGAGCCGGTGCTTGAGGTCGAAATCGACCACGTGGACGAAGATCGTGATCCACAGCAGATGGATCAGCAGGCCGGTGCCGAACTGCTCGTGCGCGGCGAACGCACCGAAGCCGATTGCGCCGAGCGCCGGCGAGAGCCAGCGTTCCAGCCAGGTCCAGCCATAACGCTCCCCTGACCAGGGGCGAGCGGGCTCCGGCTCCTCCCCCGCCGCGACGGCTCTGCTCCGCTCCTCCGCGACGTCGCGTTCGTACTCGAGGCGTTCCTGCTGCTTCCTCGGCTTCGAGCTTCTCGAACTTCTCGAGGGCGACGGCGAGTGCGCCGGATCCCAGGCCGACCAGCGCGCCCGCGACGGTGATACCGGCGATGACCAGCGGCGGGTTCACGCTTCGATCGCCCCGAGCAGCGCGCTGCGCACCGCGCCTGCCGGTGCGAGCTTCCCGGTCCAGATCTGGAAGCTCAGCAGCCCTTGCTGCAACAGCATCTCGACGCCGTCGCTGGCGCGATGACCGGTTTCCAACGCTGCGGCGACGACGTCAACCGGACGCGGACGGTAGCGGAGGTCGATGACGCTGCACGCGCGCGGCAGCGAGCGTGGGTCGAACGGCAGCGCATCGAGCCCTGCCGAGGTCGCGTTGACAACGATCGCGCAATGCCGGCTCGTCGCGGCGATGGCGTCGCGCTCCCATGGCACGGCGGCGATGTCGCCGGATCCGCGCAGGCGGTGGACGAGATCGGCGGCCGCCGCATCGCCGCCGCGCGGCGATGCGCAGGCGAAGCAGCGGCACCCGCGTGAGCGCCAGGGCCACCGCGGCGGCGGCGCCACCGGCGCCGAGCACCAACGCCGTCGCGCCCTGGCGTGGCCACATCGACGCTCCACTCAACGCGAGCTCGAACCCGTCGGAGTCGGTCGTGACGCCGAGCAGCCGTCCGCCGCGAACGGTGATGGTGTTGATGACCCCGAGCGACTCGGCGTCACCCTCGAGGTAGTCGCACGCTGCGGCCATCACTCGCTTTGTACGGCGTGGTGACGTTGCATCCGCTGTATCGGCCCTGCGCGAAGTTCTGCGACGAATCGCATCGATGTCTGTCGGGGCGAGGTCGCGGATGACGTAGGTACCCTCGACGCCGGAGGACTGCATCGCGGCCTGGTGCATCACGGCGCTCGGCGAGTGCGAGATGCCGGCGCCGACAAGGCAGAGCCGGAGCGGCTTCGCGCTCACGGAGTTGCGCGCGCCGCGGCGATACGACGGGCGTCGAGCCAGCTCTGGAGCAGCACCGCCGCCGCAACCGCATCGATCACCTCGCGCCGGCGCTTTCTGCGCACGCCGCTTTCGATGAGCGATCGCTCGGCGATGGTGGTCGTGAACCGCTCATCCCACAGCTCGATCGGCACCGAAGCGCGTCGCGCGAGTTCCGCCGCGAATGCTGAGCCAGCGCTGCCGCTTCGCCTTCAGACCCGTCAAGACGGCGGGGCAATCCGATCACCACGCTGTCCACACGCGATCTTCCATCTCACGAGCGATACGCGTCCAGATGTTTCGAGATTCGTTCGGAACTGTCGCAAGCGGCGAGGCGAGCGTGCATGTCTCGTCAGAGATTGCGAGGCCGATACGCACCGAGCCCACATCGATGCCGAGGACGCGTGTGTGACCGGTACCGTCCCCGGTCGCGGTCACGGCGACTTGGTTGAGGTCGCGACGAAATTCTCGACGATGTCGATCTGTGACGCGCGGAGTGGGAGGTAGAAGAGCTTGAACGGCCACTCGGACACCGTCACGCCCTGGACCTTCTCGACGTTGCTCTGGATGATCTTCTGCGCGTTCCCGGGATTGCGGCCGGTGAGCTGCGCCTTCAAGGAGTTCAGGTTCACGGTGGGCTGGCTGAACGTCGGTCGCCGAGCACGAGAGGACGACGGTGCCGTTGACATTTGCCTGGGTCACCTCGCACGGCGGCGTGGTCAGGCTGCCCGTGGCCAGCGCGTCGCCGGGTTTGACGAGCTTGTCGAGGTCGGCGATGACGTCGTTGCGCACCGCCACCGGGTCGTAGATGGCACGCCTGCAGCCGTGCCCGTGACACGGTGAGCGTCCTGGCGTTGAACGGCGCGTTCGACAGCAGGAAGCTGCCGGCTTCACCGTGTACGAGATCGATCTCGCCGTTGCCGGCCGGATCCCTGGCGAACGATCTTGCCCGCCGCCTTGGCCTGCAGGTCGTCTGCATCTGCGCCGTCGAGGTCAGCCTCGACCTGGGTGCACCTGCGCATTCCAGTTGGCGACGTCGGTCGCGCTCGCGGCGGTGACCTGCTTGGCGTCGGCGCCACCGGAGGCCGCCGGTTGTCGTTCGTGACGCGATGTGATATCCCGGGCACGGCACGTCCAGCTGGGCATGGATTGCTCTGCCATTACGTCGAGGCGTTGCCACTGGCGACGTTGCCTGCTGATCCAGCGTGACGGTCGACATTGTCGCTCGGTGGAGTTGTAGCGGGTTGTTCCCGCACGTCGCATGAGCGCAGCAGTGGCGTTCTGCGGTCCGATGCAGATGATCGTGTGTTGCGTCACCGGACGAAGGTCAACGGACGCGTCGCGGTCTGGACTCTGATTGGTCTTGCTCAGCCGGCAAGCGCGAAGGTAGATGTCACGGGTTGCGTCGTAGAAAACGACCACGTGCGCCTTGGCCGCCAGCCGCCGGGACTGGTATGCGTTCCGGTCGGAGTTGCCGCAAACGTTCTGATTCGACGTGCCCGTCACCACGCCCGTGAGCACGTGGTCGGGCTGGCCCGCCACCGTCGGGTCGGTGGTGCCCTGAATGGTCGAGGTCGACCGACAGTGGGGTCGCCGCGATCGTGATCGTGACCTTCGCCGACGGCGCCAGCGCCATGAACAGGACGATGCCCGATGATCGCGACCAGCGGCGCCGGCGACGTAGAGGAAGCCGGCGGCGGTCCCAGCCCGCGTGGCGGGTCGTGCCGGTGGGAGCTGGGTGATGCACCCGGCGCGGCTCCAGCCGCGCGGTCGCCGGGCGCATGCGCCGGCGGAGTGATCGCGGGTGGCGCAGGAGGCGGAGCCGGCGGCGGTTCGAGCACCGCGGCGGCGGCCGTCCGCCCGCTCCGGCCGCGACGCCCTCGAGCCCGACCGGCACCGCCCACCCGCGGACCGGCCAGTTCGATTCCGCGCTCGAATGCGGGAACCGATCCGTAGACCTGGAGCCCGCTCGCTCGGGCGAGCTGCTGGAGGCGCGGATCCTCGGTGACGATCGAGGTCCGGCGGCCGGACTGATTGCTGAACTGGGCGAGCAGGCGGACGTTCAGCGGCGTCTGGAGGGCGCGGCTCGAGCCCGGGAACGACGAGCCCGACGTCGAGATCGCGCGGACGAGCGAACCCGATCGATGAGATCCACGATCTCGTCGTCGGCCTTGGCAATGACAACAGCAGGCATCGGCGCCTATACCTTCATCGTCTTCAAAACGCGGCGCATGAGCCCGCCCAGGGGCTCGTCGGCGTCATCTTCCAGCGTCACGGCGTGGCGCGCAAGCCCCATCGGGGTCACGTCCTGGCTGCCGACGAGCAGTCCGGTGGTGTCGTAGACGCCGGTGACGTCGCCCGGACCGAGCACTTTCACGGTCGGCGGGCGGGTGAACGGCACGGTGTCCGACCAGTCGAGGATGCGCAGTTGCTCGGCGACCTCGGGGAGCGCCGCGCCGCCGCCGGCGAGGCAGATCGACCCCGGGAGCGGGTCCGGTCCGGCGAGCTCCTCGAGGGTCAGGGCGACGCCCTGGGCGAGCACCTCTGCGGTCGGCGTGAGCGCGCGGCGGGCCATGGCGCTCTGCTCGGCGGCGAGGTGCCCCTCGGAATGGGCGACCTTGAAGCGCTCGGCCTCGTCGAGGTCCATCGACAGATCCGTGGCGAGGCGCTTGGTGAACGACCGGCCGCCGAGCGCGAACATCCGCGTCGCCTCGATGCCGCCTCGCCGGACCACGGCGATGTCGGTGGTGCCGCCGCCGACGTCGACGAAGATCGCGCCGAGCTCGTGGGACTCGGCGGACGAGCAACCCCGCGCCAGCGCATACGGCTCGGCGACGGTGGCGACGAGCTCGAGGTCGAGCTCCTGCGCGATCGCCTGCAGCGCGCCGATGTGCGTGAGCGGCGCGAACGTGTTGAAGACGGTGATCTCGACGACGTGCCCCTGGAAGTCGACCGGGTTGCTCACCGCGTAGCCGTCGATGCGCACCGACGTGATCGTGCTGTGGACCAGCTTGACGTTGACCTCCTGGACGCCGAGGTCATGCGACATCTGGCGCACCGCTTCGCGCAGCGCCCGCCGCTGCACGGCCTGGAGCGCGGTGGCGAGGTCCGCCTGGGTGATCCGCGCCTGGGGCTGCGGCCTCGGCACGGTCATGGTGGTGCTGAAGCCGCGGACCTGCTCGCCGGCGATGCCGATCACCGCCTGCCCGGGGATGGTCTCGCACATGTCCTCGGCCTCGGTGAGCGCGCGGTCGCAGTTGTCGATGACCGCCTGGAGGTCGGCGACCGCCCCCGCCTGCATGTGGGTCTGCGCCTGGCGGACCTTGCCGACCCCGAGCACGATGCCCTTGTCGTCCTCGCGCTTGACGATCAGCGCCTTGACGAACTCGGTGCCGATGTCGAGCACCGTGTAGTGGCTCTGGAACTCCTCGCGCCGCTTGAGCAGTGCGAACTTTCGCTTGGACATCAGGCGGCGTGCCCCATCGATTCGGCGATCGCGTCGCGCAGCAGCGACACCGCCGCCTCGCGCTTGGCAGGATCGCCGACCTTGCCACGCCCGAGATCGGGCCGTCCCCCACCCCTGCCGCCGGTGATCTCGCGCCGCGCTGGTCACGAGGGTGCCCGCGTGGACGCCGGCCTCGAGCGCCCGGCCGCCCACCTTGACCACCAGCGTGGCCGGACCCAGCACGGCGGCGACGCCGTCACCCTGCAGGCGATCGGCAAGCAGGCCGATCGCCCGCCTGGGAGACGCCGTCGGCGTCGACGTCGCCGTCGAGGACGAGGTGCGCGAACGGGACGCCGCCGGCGTCCTCGACGATGGCTGCGTCGGTTGCAACGCTCGACGGGCCGGCCTGGCGGGCCTGGGTGACCTCGCGGCTCAGCTTGCTGCACCTGCTCCTGGAGGGCGGCCACCCGCTCGGGGACCTCCTCGGGACGCGTCTTGAGCGCTCGCGCGGTGGTCAGCAAGCGCGGTCGCCGATGCGCCGCCAGCGCTCCTCGGCGCTCTCGCCGGACACCATCTCGATGCGCCGGATGCCCTGGCCGATGCTGCTCTCCGAGACGATGATCGCCGCGCCGAGGTCGCCGCTTCGGGTGACGTGGGTGCCGCCGCACAGCTCCCGCGACCAGCCGCCGAAGTCGACCACACGGACGTCGGGCGAGTACGCCTCGTCGATGAGCGCGATCGCGCCGCTCGCGCGGGCGTCGGCGAGCGGCATGAGCGCCACGGTGCGCTCGAGGTTGCGCCGGATGCCCGTCGTTGACGCGGTGCTCGATGTCGGTGAGCTCGGCCGGTGTGAGCGCCCTGGGAGAACGAGAAGTCGAAGGTGGTGTGATCCGGCCCGACGAACGACCCGCGTTGCACGACGCCGTCGCCGAGGACCTCGCGCAGCGCGCGATTGAGCAGGTGCGTCGCGCTGTGATGGCGGGCGATCCGGCCGCGGCGCGTCAGCGTCGACCTGGGCGTGCACCACGCTGGCCCGGCACGCAGCTCGCCCGACTGCACGAGCACGTCGTGCGCCCGGGCGTCGCTTCCCGCGATGGGCTGGGTGTCGCGCACCACGGCGCTCGCCGCCCTGCCACGAGAGCGACCCGGTGTCGCCGACCTGGCCGCCGGCTTCCGCGTAGAAGGGCGAGACGTCGAGCAGCACCGACGCCGCTGTCTCCGGCGCCGAGCACCTCGATCTCGCTGTCGAGCCCGATGCGCAGCACCGTCGTTCCGTTGCCGAGGAGGTCGTAACCGACGAACCGGGTCGGCGGCAGCGCATCGGCGCCCGCGAAACCGACCCGGCGCGCTGACGCCTGGCCGCGCTCACGCTGTTCCTGCATGGCCGCCTCGAATCCCTCGAGGTCGACCGTCGCTCCACGCTCTGCTGCCATCTCGACCGTTAACTCGATCGGGAGCCCGAAGGTGTCATAGAGCCGGAACGCGTCGGCGCCGTCGATGCGGTTGCCGGTTCCGCGCCAGCAGCGCCGCGAGCCGCTCGGTGCCGGCGTCGAGGGTGCGAGCGAATGCCTCCTCCTCGATCCGCAGCGTCTGCTCGATCAGCCCTCGGAACTCGACGAGCTCCGGGTATGACCGGGCCCCATGACCTCGACGAGCTCGGGGGTGCCGGCGGCGAGCCCACCCCGGAGCGCGACGCGCCGGGCGTGCACGGCGGCGCGCCGGATCGAGCCTGCGGAGCACGTACCCGCGGCCCTCGTTGGCGGGAAGCACCCCGGCGGCGATCAGGAACCCGGCGCCGCGGAGGTGGTCGGCGAGGACGTAGAGGGACCGCTCCAGCGCCGGATCGGAGGCGTCCGGCGCGCGACGCGACCGGAACCCGTCGACGATCGGGGCGAAGTGGTCGGTGCCGTACCCGGTCCGGTCGCCCTGCACGATCGCGACGATCCGGTCGAAGCCGAGGCCGGTGTCGACAGTGGGGTTGGGCAGCAGAGGCCGCGATCCGTCCGGCTGCTGGTCGAACTCCATGAAGACGAGGTTCCAGAACTCCTCCAAGCGGTCGCCCCCGCACTCGTCCTGCGGCGTGCAGTCGGTCCGCCCGCAGGAGCAGGGGCCGCCCCAGTCGTAGTACAGCTCGCTGTCGTAGCCGCACGGGCCGGTCGGGCCGGCGGCCCACCAGTTCTCGGTCAGGCGCGAGATGCGTTCGCGCGGGACACCGATCCTCTCGACCCAGAGCCGCTCCGACTCGGTGTCGTCCGGGTAGATGCTCGGCCAGAGCCGGTCGGGGTCGAGCCCGAGCACCTTGGTGGAGAACTCCCACGCGTAATCGATCGCGCCCTTCCTTGAAGTAGTGGCCGATCGACCAGTTGCCGAGCATCTCGAAAAAGGTGTGATGCGTCGGGTCACCGACCGACGCGATGTCGTCGTATTTCAGACCCGCGCCGCGAAAGCATTTCTGACATGAGACGAGGTCGCGCGAAGGTGGCGTGCGCTGACCGGTGATCCACGGCTTCAGCGGCACCATTCCGGCCACGGTGAAGAGAAGCGACGGATCGTCGTGGGGAATGAGCGGAAAGCTCGCGAGCCGGTAGTGCCCGCGCTCTTCGAAGAAGCGAAGAAATCGCTCCCGGATCTCAGAGCTGAGCACGTGCAAAAGTATTCGACAGCAAGTTGTCGAATTCTACACGGGCGCCTCGGCTCCGAACTCCTTGCGAAGGTGCTCGACTGCCGCGCGCTGCAATCGTGAGACGTGCATTTGCGAAATACCGAGCCGTTTTGCGACCTCGGTCTGCGGCAGTTGTTCGACAAAGCGCAACGCGAGGATCTTGCGTTCGCGCGGTGTCAGGTGCGCCATCACCTGCTCGAGCACGTCCTGCATCTCGACGCGATCGAGGTTGTCGTCGGACAGCCCGAGCCGGTCGCCGAGGGTGAGCGGTTCGTCGCCGCCGCCGACCGGACCGTCGAGCGAGACGGTGTGCTGGGCCGGGGCAACCTCCATCGCGGCGAGAACCTGGTCGGGCTCGAGACCGACCCGAGCACCGATCTCGGCGACCGACGGCGACCTGCCCAGCTCGTTCTGGAGCTGCTGGGTCGCGGCATTCACCTTGGCCAGGTTCTCCTGGAGCCGGCGCGGCACCCGCACCGCCCAGGAGCGGTCGCGGAAGTGACGGCGGATCTCGCCGGCGATGGTCGGGCGTGGCGAAGGTGCTGAACTCGTTCTCGAGCGACGGGTCGAACCGCTCGATCGCCTGGATCAGGCCGAGGAAGCCGACCTGCTCGATGTCCTCGAGGGGCTCGCCGCGGTTGGCGAAGCGACGCGCGATGTAGTGGACGAGGTCGCTGTTGAGCTCGACGAGCCGCTCGCGGATGCGCGGATCGCGGGTTTTGTCGAACTCGCGAAGCAGGCGCCGCATCTCGGCCCGCTCGGCCGTCTCCGCGGGCTTCGCGATGGTCCGCTCGCGGGTCGCCACGCCGTCGCCGCGACCCGGCGAGGGGGTCACGACGCCTTGTATTTGGTCAGCCGAACGCGCAGGCTCCCAGTTCGCTCGTCGACGCGATAGGTGCTGTCGTCGACGAAGAGCCCCATCAGGCGCAGCGCCAGGTCGGTTGCAGCGACGAGCTCGCCTTCCCGCCCGAGCCCTGCCTGCTCGGCCCGAGCCCTGAGCTCGGCCTCGCGGTTCACCGAGCTTCGGACGTTCACCTCGAGCCCGGTGTCGCTCATCTTGAACACGATGCGAACCTGGCCCGGCGATCGATCCGGACTGCTCGAGGCAGCGGATGGCGTTCTCGCAGGCCTGGGCGACGGCGATGGTCAGATCGTCGATGGCGTCCATGTCGAACCCGGCGAGCGACCCGAAGGCGCCCGCAGCCCGCTTGGCGACGAGGATGTGCTCGCGATCAGCCGGCAGGCGGAGCTCCGAGACGGTTCCCATGGCGCTGTTTCACATACCCCACGGAACGAGCGCCGAAACCGCCGCAGCCGCGAGGTCAGGCGCTGGACGGCTCGGACGAGGGCACCGCGGGAGCAGCTGCGCCGGCAGCGCGGCCCTCATCGACGGCCCCGGCGATCTCGGCCTCCCATTCGCGAGCCTCCGCTTCCTCGCGGCGGCGTGCACGGACGCGCCAGAAGAAGACAGCACCGGTGACGGCTGCACCTGCGGCCACAAGACCTTTCTTACCGAACGGAACGCGCATGTCCTCGAGCCTCCCGAATTGCCGAACTGCTGTGATTATGGCTCTCGGCGGCGGGCCGGCGCGAGCACCGCGCCAGTAACCTCGAAGAGCACGACGCCCACGGCATCGGCGACCGGGTGGAGCGCGCCGAGCTGCGGCCCGCCGGCCTTGGTGGCGATGGCGACCAGCTCGCCCGCGACGACCCCGGCCGCAGCGAGGATCAGCGCGAACAGGAACGAGCCGCGCCGCGGCATCACCAACGCCGACACGGTGGTGCCGATCAGCACGAAGAGGATCGCGAGGCCGAGCCCCGGGCTCACGGCGTCCGGGTGGTCGGGACGATCGCGATGCCCAGCTCGCGAAGCTGCGCGGGATCGACCGGCGCGGGCGCATCGGTCATCGGCTCCTGCGCCTGCTGGTTCTTGGGAAATGCGATCACGTCGCGGATGTTGTCGGTGCCGATGCCTTCCATGATCATGCGATCGATGCCTCCGGCCCATCCGCCGTGGGGAGGAACGCCGTACTCGAATGCCTCGAGCAGGAACCCGAACTTGCGTTGCGCTTCCTCGGCGTCGATGCCGAGCGCCGCGAGCACGCGCTGCTGGATTGCCGGATCGGTGATGCGGATGCTGCCGCTGCCGATCTCACGCCCGTTGACGACCAGGTCGTAGGCGCGCGAGCGCACGGCGAGCGGGTCGGACTCGAGGAGGTCGAGATCGTCCGCGTGGATCATCGTGAAGGGGTGATGCGCGGCGGTGATCTCGCCGGTTTCATCGCTGCGCTCGAACATCGGAAACTCCGTGACCCAGAGCATGTCGATGCGATCCTCGTCGTAGAGCCGGCGAACCCGCCCGAGGTGGTTGCGCACGGCACCGAGCGCGGCGTTCACAACGCCTGGACGGTCGGCCACCATGAGGACGCAGTCACCGATCTCGGCGTCGGTGGCGATGCCGATCGCATCGAGCTCTTCGGGGGTGAAGAACTTCGCGATGCCGCCCTGCCAGCCGTCCGATCGCCTCCAGAGGTATGCGAGGCCACGAGCCCTTGCGCCGCGCGCGACCTCGGTGAGCTGACCCTCGATGTCGCTCCGGCTGAGGTCGTCACCGCCCTTCACGCAGATGCCCTTGACGATGCCGCCCGCTGCCACAGCGTCCGCGAAAACGCGGAACCCCGAGGTGCGCGACGATGCCGGTGAGGTCGTGGAGCAGCAGCGCAAAGCGCGTGTCCGGCTTGTCGACGCCGTAGCTGTCCACCGACTGCCGCCAGGTCATCCGCGGAAACGGCACCGTCAGCCGCCCGCCGCGGAAGTCGCACGCTTCCCACGCTTTCGGGATGGCGTGCTCGAGCGCGGCGAACACGTCGTCCTCGTCGACGAAGGACATCTCGATATCGAGTTGCGTGAACTCGGGCTGGCGGTCGGCGCGCAGATCCTCGTCGCGCATGCAGCGCGCGAGCTGGAAATATCTGTCGAAGCCCGCGACCATGGAGAGCTGTTTGTAGAGCTGGGGTGACTGCGGCAACGCGTAGAAGCTCCCGTGGAACAAACGGCTGGGGACCAGGTAATCGCGAGCACCTTCCGGTGTTGCCCGGATCATCATCGGGGTCTCGATCTCGAGAAAGCCGATCTCCGCCATCGCCGAGCGGAGTGCAGTGCAGAATTTCGCGCGAGCCCGAAGGTTGCGCTGCAGGCGCACACGGCGCAGGTCGAGATAGCGATGGCGCAGCCGGAGCTGTTCATCGACGTCGGTGTCCTCGTTGACCGGAAACGGTGGGGTCTTGGCAACAGCGAGCACCGTGCACGAGCCGGCCCGCAACTCCACCTCGCCGGTTTCGCGCTTGGGGTTCACGTTCTCGGGCGTGCGCACCCTGATCTCCCCTTCGACGCGCAGCACCCATTCGAGCCGCGCCTCGCGCGCGGCTCGATGCGCCTCCGGCGCCAGGTTGGGATCGATGACCACCTGGAGGATGCCGGTGTGGTCGCGCAGGTCGATGAAGATGAGGCCGCCATGGTCGCGGCGGTGATCGACCCACCCGAACGCGGTGGCCTGCTTTCCCGCGTCCGCGAGGCGCGGAGTGCCGCAGTAGGTGCGGTCAGTGGTCACGAATGCTCTCCCACGGAGTTGGTTGCAGGCGAATCGCCGGAGGCTGAGTCACGTGCGAGGATGCGGATGACGGTCGTGGCCAGCTCGGAGATCGGAACGGTCTGCTGATTGTGGCCGTCGAGATCGCGCACCACGGCACTGTCGTCGTTGACTTCGTTCTCGCCAATGATGACTGCAACTCTGGCGCCGATGCGGCCGGCGCCGCGCAGCTTGCGTTCGAGCCTGCGCTCGGCAACGTCGAGGACGGTGCGGATCCCGGCATCGCGAATCAGCCGGGCGACGCCGCCGGAGGCCTCGGCTTGTCCGGGTTCCACGGAACAGACGAGCACGTCGGCGGCCGCCGGGATGGGCGCACCGTCCCCAGCGCGCGGGCGACCATGAGAATCCGCTCCACGCCGAGGGCGTAGCCCGTCGCCGGGGTGACGGGAAAACCGAGCAGCTCGGCGAGCCCGTCGTACCGGCCTCCACCACCCAGCGAGCTCTGCGCCCCCTGGAGGATATCGTGCCAGAACTCGAACACCGTGTCGCTGTAGTAGTCAAGCCCCCGCACCAACCGGTCATTGCGGACGGCATCGATGCCCGCCGCCTCGAGGTCGCGGAGGACGGCTGGTGAAGTGCTCGCGGCTCGGCGGGTCGAGCAGACTCCCAGAGGATCGGGGCATCCGCCACGAGCCCCGCGTCGCGCTTGCAGTCGAGCAGTCGCAGCGGGTTGGTGTGCAGGCGGCGCCGGCAGTCGTCGCAGAGCGACGCCTCGAGCGGCGTGTAGTACGCAACCAGAGCGGCGCGGTAGCGGGCACGGTCCTCCGGGCTGCCGAGTGAGTTGACCTGGAGGTGGATCCCGGTGATGCCGAGCGCCTGGAAGAACCGCCAGGCGACCTCGATGATCTCCGCGTCGAGGGCCGATGAGCCCTCGCCGATGCACTCGATACCGACCTGCGTGAACTGGTGCTGACGGCCTGCCTGAGGCCGCTCGGCCCGGAAGAACGGGCCCGCATAGTGGACGCGGACCGGACGGACATCCTGGTCGAGGTGCGCGCCGAGCACTGCCCGGAGCGTGCCGGCCGTCCCCTCCGGGCGAAGCGTGAGCGAGCGGCCGCCACGGTCCTCGAAGGTGAACATCTGCTTCTCGACGATGTCCGTGTCGGTGCCGACCCCACGGCTGAACAGCTCCGTCGACTCGATGACCGGCGTCTCGATCCCGCGATAGCCGAACGACTCGGCAACGGCGCTGTGGGCGTCGAGCAGCCACCGACGGGCGGCGAACTCGTCGGGCAGGATGTCACGCGTGCCTTTTGGCGCTGCGATCTGGGGCATTGGCGTCCGAGTGTACGGGCTAGCGGCTGCGACGAATCCCCGTCTCACGCCTCAGCGGAGGCGGTCGCGAAACCGCGTGGCATTGGGGGATCGTCGAAAGCGACGGTTGGAACGTAGTCATCGGGAGGCCGTGGATCCACCGCAAGACGGCGTCACAGCGGGCCGCGAGCGCCCGCGGGCCGCGGTCCTGAAGGTGGGCCGGCATGGCGGTGTTGACCAGCACCTGCGACACCGTGCTCGACCGCCACCACCAGCGCACAGCCCGCGGCGGTGACCACGAGTCCCCGGCAGCGCCGCCCCTTGACGCCGATGCGCAGCGACGCGTTGGTCTCGGACTCGAGCAGCTCCGCGGTGGCAAGTTCGAGCATCCGGATCCGGGTTGGTGGGTCCACGCCGCGAGTGTCATGAGCGCGCGCGACACCTGGCTGTCGCACGGATTCAGACGGTGTCGCGCGCCACTGTATGGACATCGCGAACCGACTCGAGCCGCTCGAGCAGGCGGCTCAATTGCGACAGGTTCTGGATCTCGACGATGGTGCTGATGACCGCGGTCTTGTCGTCGTAGACCTGCACGTCCGCTCCGCTCAGGTTGATCTTCGATTCCGCGATCACCGCGGCGATATCGCGCAGCAGGCCGGTACGGTCCCACGCCTCGATCTTGATGCTCACCGGATACACCTGGCGCGCGCCGGTCTCCCACTCGACATCGACGATTCGCTCGACGTCGCCGGCATTGCGCATGTTCACGCAATCGGCGCGGTGCACGGTCACGCCCTTGCCGCGCGTCATGTAGCCGCGGATGGCGTCGCCGGCCACCGGCTTGCAGCAATGCGCCAGGGTCGTGAGCATGTCGACGTGTCCGTGCACGCGCACCGTGCCGGTGGGCGCCGGCGTGCTGGTGAGCGGGAATCCCGAGGATGCGATCGTCGTCGGTCTGCTGATCATCGGCGCCGAACTTCAGCACCGCGCTGCGCGCGCTGATGTCGCCGTAGCCGATGGCGGCGACAGAAGTCGTCGATGGTCGCGACCTTGAACTCCTGGGCGAGCTCGAGAAGCTGGTCGTCCTTGACGCCGCTCAGGGACATCTGGCGGAGACGCCGGAACTCCTTGTCCAGCATCTCGCGGCCCTTCTGAATATTCTCGTCGCGGCGTTCGCGCTTGAACCATTGGCGGATCTTCTCGCGCGCGCTCGACGTCTTCACGAAATTCAGCCAGTCGCGCGACGGTCCGTGAGGGGCTTTGGTGGTGAGCACCTCGACGATCTCGCCGTTCTCGAGGCGATGATCGAGCGGCACCATCCGTCCGTTGACCTTGGCGCCGATGCAGCTGTGACCGACGTCGGTGTGGATCCGGTAGGCGAAATCCACGGGGGTCGATCCCTGCGGCAGGGAGCGCACATCGCCGCGCGGCGTGAAGACGAAGACCTCGTCCTGGAAGATGTCGACCTTGACGGTGTTGACGAAGGCCTCGGCGTCGAGCACCTCCTTCTGCCAGTCCATGAGCAGGCGCAGCCACGTGAACCGCTCGTCGATGCGCGCGCCGTCCTGGCCGCCCTTGTAGCGCCAGTGCGCGGCGACGCCGTACTCCGACGTCTCGTGCATCTCCTGGGTGCGGATCTGCACCTCCATCGGCTCGCCCGTGTGCGACAGGACGGTGGTGTGCAACGACTGGTAGCCGTTGCCCTTGGGCATCGCGATGTAATCCTTGAAGCGGCCGGGCAGCGGTTTCCACAGCGAGTGCACGACGCCGAGCGCGCCATAGCAGTCCTTGATGGAGTCCACCAGCACGCGGATGGCGATGATGTCGTAGATCTCGCCGAATTCCTTCTGGCCGCGGATCATCTTCTCGTGGATGCTGTACGTGTGCTTGGTGCGGCCGGCGATCTCCGCCTGCATCCCGAGTGGCGCGAACTCGCGTCCGAGGATTTCGGTGACGTCGCGCACGAAGGCGTCCCGCTGCTCATGGTTGCTCGCCAGGCGCGCTTCGATCAGGTGGTAGTTATCAGGATCGAGCTGCATGAACGCCAGGTCCTCGAGCTCCCCCTTGATTTCCCAGATACCGAGTCGATGCGCGAGCGGCGCGTAGATGTCGAGGGTTTCGCGGCTGATGCGCAGCCTGCGCTCGGTGGTGTGCCCGTTGATCGTGCGCATGTTGTGGAGCCGGTCACCGAGCTTGATGAGCACCACGCGCACGTCCTCGGCCATGGCCACGAGCATCTTGCGGATGTTCTCTGCCTGGTGCTCCTCGGCGCTGCTCACGTGGATCTTGCCGAGCTTGGTGACGCCGTCGACGAGCTTCGCGACCTGGTCGCCGAAGAGGGTGCGCACCTCCTCACGGGTGACCTCGGTGTCCTCGACGGTGTCATGCAACAGCGCGGCCATAAGCGTCTCGGGATCGAGCCGGAGGTCGGCGAGGATGCCCGCAACCGCGAGTGGATGCTCGATGTAGGCCTCGCCGGTGAGCCGAGACTGTCCCGTATGCGCGCGATCGGCCACGTCGAAGGCGCGCTTGATCGCGGTTCGGTCCTCCTCCGAGAGGTACTCCACGCGGGCCATGAGCTCGGTAATAGGCACGGCCTTTACGAGTGTAGGGCCGGATTGCCCCGATCAAACACCATGTAACGAGAGTATGTGCAACGAGTGAATTCTGGCGACCGATTGCCACCGGCGATGGGACGCGAAGCTGTCCGGGGCGCATGAGCGGGTAAACTCAGCGCGATGACCCTGGAATCAAGCGAGCCCCGAGTGGCCGAGAGAGAGGCAACCCTCGTCTCACCGCTCGGGGGAGCGCTGGTCGATCTGCTGATGACGCCAGACGAGCTTGCTGACCTCGGTACACGCGCTGCGGATCTTGTGTCGCTGCGTGTTTCCGAGACCGCGGCAGCCGATCTTGCGCTCCTCGGCAGCGGCGCCTACTCGCCCGCTCAGTGGGTTCCAGGGACGCAGCGACTACGAAAGTGTGGTCGAGCGTGCAGCGCTCGTCGATGGAACACCCTGGACGCTGCCCATCACGCTTCCCGCGGGCGACCAGGCGCGTTCGCTGCATGAGGGCGCTGTCGTCGCCCTGCGCGACGAGAGCGGTCATCTCCTCGGAGCGCTCACCGTAACAGAGGTCTTCGATCGCGATCTCGAAACTGAGGCACGTGAGGTGTACCGGACCACCGACCAGGCGCATCCCGGTGTCGCCGCACTGTTCGCGCAAGGACCCACCGTCGTCGCCGGCCCGGTTCGCGTCGCACCGCAGCCTGCTGGCGACGTTCCGTCGACGCCGGCCGAAACACGCGCGGCGCTCGCCGATCGCGGCTGGTCGACAGTGGTGGGATTCCAGACGCGTAACCCCGTGCATCGCGCGCACGAATATCTGACCAAGGTCGCGCTCGAGCAGGTTGACGGCCTGCTGCTTCATCCGCTGTCGGGTGTGACCAAGGGGACGACGTGCCCTTCGAGGTTCGCATGCAGTGCTACCGGGTGCTGCTCGACGGGTATTACCCGCCGAACCGCGTGGTGCTCGGCATCTTCCCCGGCGCGATGCGCTACGCAGGACCGCGCGAGGCGATCTACCACGGCCAGGTCCGCCGCAATTACGGCTGCTCGCACTTCATCATCGGCCGCGACGCTGCGGGCGTCGGCAACTACTACGGCACCTACGACGCGCAGACGCTGTTCGATGAGCTGGGTGGCGCCGAGCGTCTCGGTTTCGCGGCGTACAAGTTCGAGCATTCCTTCTACTGCAAGGCATGCGAGAGCATGGCGAGCACCAAAACCTGCCCGCATGGCGCCGACGATCGCGTGATCCTGAGTGGCACGCGGGTTCGCGAGATGCTCACCCGCGGTGATCCGATCCCGCACGAATTCACCAGGCCGGAGGTCGCGGAGATCCTCCGTGCCGCATACGCCGTCGCGGCGCCTGTTGCTGGATGAGCCGGCCTCACGATCTGGTTCACGGGTCTCTCCGGTGCCGGCAAATCGACAATCGGGCAGCGCGTCGCGACCGAGTTGCGCGACCCGTGGTCTGCGCGTCGAGGTCCTCGACGGCGACGAGGTTCGTCAGACGCTCAGCGCCGGGCTCGGATTCTCCAAAGAGGATCGCGACATCAATATCCGGCGCATCGGCTTCGTCGCGGAATTGCTCGACTCGCAACGGCGTGGTCGCCATCACCGCCGCCATCTCGCCGTACAGGGACACCCGGGCGAGGTGCGCCGTCGCATCGGCCGCTTCATCGAGGTCTATGTGAACTGCTCCATCGACGTGCTCTCGGAGCGTGACGTCAAGGGGCTGTACAAGCGAGGCCCTGGCCGGTGAGATCGCCCATTTCACGGGCGTCTCTGACCCGTACGAGGCACCGGACACCCCCGACGTGATGGTCGACAGCGGCACCCAGACCATCGACGAGTCGGTCGCCGCGGTGCTCGCGGCCATCGACGCCAGCGGCCTGCTCCCAGAACCGGCGCCTCGCGGCTAGACGCCGCGATGCGTACGCCGCAGTCGCGTCCCCGGCATCCCCGGCCCCGGATCACGCTCGATCAGCTGCACACGTTTCTCGCCGTCGCCGAGCGCGAGCACGTCACCGCCGCCGCCGAGGCGCTCGGCCTCTCCCAGGGCTCGGTCAGCGGCGTGGTCCGTCGCCTCGAGGCGACGCTCGGGCTGCCGCTGCTCCAGCGGGTGGGTCGCAACGTGCAGCTCACCGATGTCGGTCGCGCGCTCCGCCAGCTTGCGGTGCGTGTCCTCGAGGACGTGGGCCAGATCGAGGAGCTCCGAGCGGGCTATCTCGCCTTTGAGCGCGGTGAGCTGACGGTAGCGGCCGGGCGCGTCATGGGCGCGCATCGGCTGTCGGGCTGGCTCGCGCCCTTCGTCGCCGACCATCCCGAGATCAACGTTCGCCTCGGCGCTGGCGCCGATGCGCTCGCTGGTCACCATGCTCGTCGAAGGCAGGGCGGACATCATCCTTGCCGGGTGCGTCAGTCCGCGTACCCGGCGTCGAGATGGTCGTGCTCGAGCACACGCAGCTGGTCACCGTGGTCGCCGCCCATCACCCGCTGGCGTCAAGTCGCACCGCCGTGCGCGACCTGGTCAAGCACCGCCATCTCGCCCACGAACGTGGCAGCGCGACCGAGGCGCTCGCCGCGCACGCGCTCGGCACCCATGTCGATCCCGAGAACACGCTCGAGCTCGAGGAGGGGGCGCTCCACGCGGCGCTGCTCGCCGGCCTCGGCTTCGCCGCCATGCCACGATCCGTCGTCGAGCAGGACATCGTCGACGGCCGGCTCGTGGTCATCCCGCTGCCCGGCCGCAGCGTCTCGCAGTCCTTCGTGGCGGCACGCCGCCGCGACCTGCACACCCCGGCGGTCGACGCGTTCTGGGCGCACCTCAAGCGTATCGCCGTCGACCCTAACAGCCCCGTCAGCCGGGTTGACCGTCGATTCAGTACGAGCGGGCGAGCAGCGCGTAGAAGTCCGCCGGCTTGTCCCACACGCGATGCAGGGCGCACCGGTTGCCGGCCGGTCGGCACGGAGCACGCGAACCGTCAGCGCATGAACCGCACTCTTGACGGCCATCTCGCACGCCATCCGTATTGCACATCGGCGCCGTCGCGAAGACAGGGCGCTCCGCAAATGCCGCGACGCAATTCCTCGAGGCTCGAGACGTCCACGCTGCGCTCCTCGAGACGCTTGCGAGCACGCTCGAAGATCGCGCGTTGCGTCGGCTCGAGCAGGCCGGGAAGCCGCGCCGCGAGCCCGTCCATGGGCACGGTCTCCTGCGTCCCGTCAACGCGGTGCACGAGGGTGACGTTGCCGCCGGCAAGGTCCTTGGCGCCGACGATGATGCGCAGCGGCACGCCCCGCAGCTCCCAGTGCGCGTACTTCTCGCCGGGGCGCATGCCCTCGCGGCGATCGACGCGCAGGCGAACACCTGCGGGGCACTCGCGCTCGAGACGCGCGGCCGCCTCCTCCACCACCGACTGCGCCCGCCTCGTCGTTGCTCCGCGTGATCGGAACGGCGACGACCTGGACCGGCGCGACCTTCGGAGGAAGGATCAGGCCCATGTCATCGCCGTGCGCCATGATCACCGCGCCGACGGTGCGGGCCGACAGTCCCCACGACGTCTGGAATGGATGCTGACGCTGGTTGTCGCGATCGCTGTACGCGATCCCGTACGCTTGGGTGAAGTTCTGGCCGAGGTGATGCGACGTGCCCGATTGCAGCGCCCAGCCGTCGGACATCATCGCCTCGATGCTCACCGTGTAGCGCGCGCCCGGGAATTTCTCTGACTCCGTCTTGCGCCCCTTGATCACCGGGATCGCCAGCCACTCCTCGGTGAGCTCGCGGTAGCAGTCGAGCATGGTTTCGACCTCCTCCGCGGCTTCGCTGTCGAGTTGATGGAACGTGTGGCCCTCCTGCCACAGGAACTCGGTGGTGCGCAGGAAGAGTCGAGTGCGGTGTTCCCAGCGCACGACGTTGCACCACTGGTTGATCTTCACCGGGAGATCACGCCACGAGTGGATCCAGTCGGCGTACATCGAGCAGATGATCGTCTCGCTGGTTGGGCGCACCGCAAGGCGCTCCTCGAGGTCCTTGCCCCCGCCCCGGGTCACCCACGCGACCTGGGGGTCGAACCCCTCGACGTGGTCGGCCTCCTTCTGCAGATACGACTCCGGGATGAACAGCGGGAAGTACATGTTCTCGTGGCCGGTGCGCTTGATCATGTCGTCGAGCGCGCGCTGGATGTTCTCCCACAGTGCGAAGCCGTAGGGTCTGATGACCATGCAGCCGCGCACCGGCGAGTAGTCGGCGAGCTCGGCACGACGGACCACATCCGTGTACCAGCGATCGAAATCCTCGCTCTGCGCCGTGATCCGCTTTTCGTCGGCCATGGCCGAGCAGTCTACGTGAGGACGCCCTCGCGCTCGCTCAGACCGACTGGGAGCGGTTTGCCCTCGGCGAGCAGCCGCGCGTCTTCCTCCGCGATGTCGTGCAACTCGTCGAGCAGTGCCTTGACGCAGCTCACCCTCGGGTAGCGTCGAGACCACCTTGCCGTTGCGGTACAGGATGCCCTTCTGGCGGCCACCCGCGATCCCGATGTCGGCGTGCATCCCCTCACCCGGGCCGTTGACGACGCAGCCCATCACCGACACCGTGATGGTTCGCTTCACGCCCTCGAGCGCCTTGGACGACCTGCGCGACCATCGGCATCATGTCGATCTCGAGCCGGCCGCACGTCGGGCAGGCGACCAGGTTGGGCCCGTCACCCTTCTCCTGCAGATTGGCAAGGATCTGACGCGCGACCCGCACCTCCTCCTCGGGTGAGCCGACCAGCGAGACGCGGATGGTGTCGCCGATTCCCTCGGCGAGCAGGAGGCCGATGCCGAGAGCGCTCTTGATGCTTCCCGTGTCCACCGGGCCGGCCTCGGTGAGCCCGAGGTGCAGCGGGTAGCGGTTGCCCAGCGCGACGAAGGCGCGGTTGGCCGCGAGGTTGGTGAGCACGTCGCTTGCCTTGAGCGAGACCTTGATGTCGCGGAAGTCGAGCTCCTCGAGCACGCGGATGTGGCTCAGCGCGGCGGCGACCATGTTCTGCGCGATCTCCTCGATCGATCCGCCGCGTCCGCGCGTCAACTCCTTGCGCTGCGGAATGCTGCCCGCGTTGACGCCGATGCGGATCGGCACGTTGCGCGCCTTCGCCTCGCGCGCGATGTCGGCGACCTTGGCGGTGTCGGTGATGTTGCCCGGGTTGAGGCGCAGGCACTGCACGCCTGCTTCGAGCGCGAGCAGCGCGAGCGGGGCGTCGTAGTGGATGTCGGCGACGACCGGGATCGGCGACTCGCGCACGATCTCGTGCAGCGACGCGGCGGCCTCGCGCGTGTCGCAGGTGACCCGGATGATGTCGGCGCCGGCCTTGGCGGCGCGCTGGATCTGCGCGATGGTCGCCGGCGCATCCTCGGTCTGCGTCTTGGTCATGGTCTGCACCGCGATCGGCGCGGCGCCGCCGATGACCACGGACCCGACGCGAACCGGCACCGTCGGCCGGCGTGCTGTGGTCGGCGAGCCCCCGTCGGTCATAGCCTGCTCACGTCTCCGATGGTGACATACACGGCAAAGACGACGATCACCGCCAGGCCGACCGCGGTGATTGCCGCCTCGACCTTGGGGTCGAGCCGGCGCCGGCGCACCGATTCGATGGCGATGAAGAGGAGCTTGCCGCCGTCGAGGAACGGAATCGGCAGCATGTTCACGAAGCCGAGATTGAGGCTGATGAAGCCGATCCACCAGACGAGCCCGTTGGGGCCGAGGAATCCGTTGTTGGTGGCGGTGGCGGTCTCCTGAGCGATGCCGACCGGACCGGTGAAGCCCTGCGGGCCGTTGATGCCGCCCTGGGGTGGATGCACGATCAGGCCATAGATGCCGGTGACCTCAGCCCAGACGAACCCGGGGATGGCGCTGAAGCCGCTCGCGAACGCGGCTGGCACGGTCTCCCCGTTGAAGCCCGGGTCGACGCCCATGATCCAGCGCGGCGCGGATCGCGTTGTTGGTCGGCGTAGCCATCCTGGATCCCGGAGACCGTCGACGTTCGTGAAGGACTTCGACGGCGACCCGTCCGCATTCTCGAGGTAGCCGCTGATCTTGACCGGGCAGCCGCCGCCCAGCAGCTGCGCCGGGTCGCCGGTACCAACCGGCGAGCCGTTGATCGACGGTGACCGCCAGGCCGCCAGCCGGGAGATTGCCGCCGGCGATGGTCGACTGGTTGGCAACGATGTTCGAGACGGTGAGCGTCGGTGTCAGCGCCGTCGAGTGCATGCTGCCGTCGGAGTCGCGGTAGACGACTGTCATCGGGCCCCTGCTCGCCGTCGTCGCTTTGTGGAGGTCGGTGGTCACGTCGGCATAGGTGTCCTGCCGGATCGCGATGTCCGTTGATGGCCAGGATCGTGTCGCCGGACTTGAGGCCGGCGGTCCCGCGGCAGCGTGGGACGTCGAAGTTGTACGGCGTCGGCTGCATGTCGACGATCGCGAAGATCAGGCCGCCGAAGATGAAGTTGGCGATGATGCCGGCGGCGACGGTCGCGAACCGCCGCGGACGCGTAGCGCGATAGAAGTTGCGTTCTCCCGCATCGCTTTCGCCGGTGAGTCCGAGCATGCCGGCCATGCGCACGAACCCGCCCGCGGGGATCGCACGGACCGCGTAGAGCGTCTCGCCGATCGCTGCGTCGAGTAGATCTTGGGTCCGAAGCCGATCGAGAATTCCTCGACCTTGATGCCGGAGAGCTTGCCGACCGCGAAGTGTCCGAACTCGTGGATGGTGATCACCGAGACGAGCACGAGGATGAACGCCCCCGCATAGATCAGGAACTGGGTCATCGCGCCGCGACCGCTCCCGCCGTGTTCGCACGGACGAAGCCGCGCGCCCACGCGTCCGCGGCGAGCACCCCCTCGAGCGTCAGGCCGTCTCCGCCATCGAATGCTTCGAGCGCAGCGCCGACCAGGGGGACGATCTCATCGAACCGGCACTGCCCTGCCGATGAACGCGGTCACCGCCTCTTCGTTCGCGGCGTTGAAGATGCACGGGGCGAGCCCGCCGCGTTCCCCGGCAGCGCGGGCGAGCGCGACGGCGGGAAAGCGGGTGCCGTCGACGGGCAGGAACTCGAGTGGCGATGCGTCCCGGAGGTCGAGGTGGCGGACCCACATCCGGCAGGCGCTCGCCGTCCGCCAGGGCGAGCGCGATCGGGACCCGCATGTCGGGGACCCCGAGCTGGGCGACGACCGCCCCGTCACGGAACTCGACCCAGCTGTGCACGATGCTGGTCGGCTGGATCGCGACGTCGATCGACTCGTAGGGCGTGTCGAAGAGGAAGTGCGCCTCGATGACCTCCAAGCCCTTGTTCATCATCGTGGCGGAATCGATCGTGACCTTCGGGCCCATGTTCCAGGTCGGGTGGGCAAGCGCTTCAGCAGGCGTGATCGAGTCGAACGTGTCGAGCGGACGCCGAAGAAAGGGTCCGCCGCTCGCGGTCAACACCAACCGGGACACCGACGCGGGATCCTCGCCGCGCAGGCACTGCCAGAGCGCCGAGTGCTCGCTGTCGATGGGGATGATGCGAGCGCCCGACGCGGCCGCACGGGCTTTGACGATCTCCCCCGCCATGACCAGGACTTCCTTCGTCGCGGTCGCGACCGCCCGGCCGGCGTCGATCGCGGCGAGCGTCGGCCGGATCGCGGCAGCACCCGTGATCGCGACGCAGACCACGTCCGCCTCCATCGCGGCGATCTCACAGGCGGCGTCGATCCCGCTCGCGCACCCCGAAGGCAGCCCGGTTGACGCATCCGGGTACACGAGCGCGGTGCGGGCCACGTTGAACCGGGTGGCCACCGCCTCAAGGGCAGCCGCATCGCGCCCCGCCACCGCACCGACCAGCTCGAAGCGGTCGGGAAACCTGGCGATGACGTCACACGCTTGACGGCCGATCGAACCGGTGGCACCCAGCAGAACGACTCGTCGGCGGGGCGTGGGGTATGTCACTTGTGCGCAGATGCCTCGTTTCGCAGTAGATCAGACCACGCCGGCGCTTTCCACGGGGTTACGGGAATGCGATCAGCTTCAGGTAGCAATATACGACCGGCGCCAGGAGGACAAGGCTGTCGGCCCGGTCGAGGATGCCGCCGTGGCCGGGGATCAGCGTTCCGGAGTCCTTGACCCCGGCCTCGCGCTTGATCGCCAACTCGACAAGGTCTCCGCCCTGGGCGGCGATGGTCATGAGGACCCGAGTCCGGCCCCGAGCGGGACGCTGATCCCGATCAGCCATGGTCCGGCGAGCGCGCCGACCAGCACCGAGGCCACCGCGCCTGCGACGGCCCCCTCCACCGATTTGCGTGGCGAGATGGAGTGAAAGAACGGGTGGCGACCGATTGTGGAGCCGACGAAGTACGCGGCCGTGTCGCCGACCACCGCACCAGCGAGCGTGAGCGCGACGAGCCGCAGCCCCAGGTGGTTCGGATCCGGAACGTGCCATCGGTAGATCGCCACCCAGTAACCGAGGCAGAGGCCGACGTACGTGGCCCCGCCGACGGCCAGCGCCCAGCCGGCGAAGCTCTGCCGGGTTCCCAGCCCGGCCAGCAGGCCCACCACCACCGCGGCGGCGAACGCCCAGTCCGCGGCCATGTCGGCCGCGGGCAGCACAAAACGGATGGCGAGCCAGACGCTCAGCGGCACGATCAGCCATGCCGGTGGAGTCGTGCCCATGCGCCCGAGCAGCCCGCGCAGCTCCCACGCCCCGATCAACGCGCCGGCGCCGACCAGTATCGCGACCGCGGGTGTGCCGATCCAGAGGGCGGCGGCGATGACCGCCACCAGCACCACCCCCGAGACCACTCGGAGCGTGAGGTTCATTCCGTCCGGAGGACGGTTTGGACGCTGCCGGAGTGGACCGGGACACGGTGGATCGGCGCGGGGATGGCGCCGAACTTCCGCTCACGACTCGAGAAATCGCGAAGTGCGTCGTGGATGGCGGCCTCACCGAAGTCCGGCCAGAGTGTGTCGGTAACGTAGAGCTCGGCATACGCGGCCTGCCAGAGCAGGAAATTGCTGATCCGAAACTCCCCGGCGGTGCGGACGATCAGGTCCGGGTCCGGGAGTCCTCGCGTGTACAGCGCATCGCTGATCGCGGGCTCGTCAATCGATGTCAGGTCTGCGCCCGAGCCGGCGAGCTCACGAATCGCGTCGACGATCTCACGCCGGCCCCCGTAGTTGATGGCCACGTTGAGAATGGCGGAGGTGTCGCCGGCCGTCAGCGCCTCCGCCTGGGCAACCTTCCGCTGCAGCGATTCGCTGAGTGCCGACCGGTCCCCGAGAACCCGGATCTGGACGCCGTTCTCGTGGAGCTCGCCGACCTCGCGGTCGATGGTCTCGCCGAAGAGCCGCATCAGCGCAGTCACCTCACCACGCGGCCGTTGCCAGTTCTCGGTGCTGAACGCGTAGAGCGTGAGGATGTGGACGCCGGCCTCGTGGCACGCCTCCATGACCGGCCGGATCGCCCGGACGCCGGCGCGGTGGCCCGCGACCCGTGGCAGATGGCGCTGCCGAGCCCAGCGACCGTTGCCGTCCATGATGATGCCGACATGGCGCGGAAGATCCGACCGTGCTGGGAGTGGGATGGCGGCGGGATCGGGTGGGCGCTGCATGAATGGGGCTCGGGGTCAGAACGCCCCGAAGGCTTCAGCCGTTTCGGCGCGTGTCTCCGTCAGACCTCGAGGATCTCGGCCTCCTTCCTCTGCGTCGCGTCGTCGATCCTCGCGATGAACTGATCGGTGATCTTCTGCACGTCGGTGAGCTTGGTGGCCACCTCGTCCTTGCTCACATGGCCGTCCTTCTCGACACGGCGAAGGTGGTCGACTTCGTCCCGTCGGATGTTGCGGACCGCCACGCGCGCCTCCTCGGCCTTGCGATGGATCACCTTGACGAGGTCCTTGCGCCGCTCCTCGGTGAGCTGCGGGATCGCGACCCGGATCACCTGGCCGTCGTTGCTCGGGTTGAGCCCGAGGTCGCTCTTCTGGATCGCCTTCTCGATGGCACCGAGCGACGTGCGGTCGTAGGGCTGGATCACCAGCATGCTCGCCTCGGGGACGCTGATCCCGGCGATGCTCTGCAGCGGGGTCGGGGATCCGTAGTAATCGACGTGCAACCGTTCCAGCAGGGCGGGCGACGCGCGCCCGGTGCGGATGGTCATCAATTCGCGATGCAGGGCCTCGACGCTCTTCTCCATGCGCTGGTTCGCGTCCGCGATCCGCTGCGCGATCTGTTGCTCGGGGTCGTCAGTCCTTTCGCGGTCGGTCACTCGGCGTCGCCCTCCGCGTCAACGCGTGTCCCGATCTGGTCACCGAGGATCACGCGCTCGATATTGCCCTGCGTGAAGAGGTCGAACACGATGATGGGCATTCGGTTGTCCATGCACAAGGTCACCGCGGTGCTGTCCATGATGGCGAGCCCGCGGTTGAGCACATCCATGTAGGTCAGGTTGGGCAGCCGCGTCGCGGTGGTGACCTTGTTGGGGTCGGCGCTGTAGATGCCGTCGACCTTGGTCGCCTTGAGCAGCACGTCGGCGCCGATCTCCACGGCCCGGAGCGCAGCGGTGGTGTCGGTGGTGAAGAACGGATTGCCGGTGCCCGCGGCGAGGATGACCAGGCGTCCCTTCTCGAGGTGCCGGATCGCGCGTCGCGGGATGAACGGCTCGGCGACCTGTGACATCGCGATCGCGCTCTGCAGGCGGCAGTCGATGCCGAACTGCTCGATCGCATCGCGCAGCGCCAGCGCGTTGATCACCGTCGCCAGCATGCCCATGTAGTCGGCGGTGACCCGGTCGATGCCGTGCTGTGCCGCTTCAGTGCCGCGCACGATGTTGCCGCCGCCGACGACGATCGCCACCTGCACGCCGCGCTCCACGATGTGGGTCAACTGTTCCGCGATGTGTCGGACCGCGCCGTATTCGATGCCGTACCCGGCCTCGCCGAGCAGCGCCTCACCGCCGAGCTTGAGGATGACTCGTCCGAAGACGGGCTCGCGCCCGTCGCTCGCGCGTCCCTCGATGGCGGCAAGTTCCACGTTGTTCGCTCCGACGCTCACTCGGCGGCCGGCGCGGTTGCGGCGTCACTCTCGGTGCTCTCGGCGCCCACCGCGAAGCGGGCGAACCGCGCAACTGAGATGTTCTCGCCGAGCCTGGAGATCGCCTCGGTCACGAGGTCGCCGACCTTCTTCTTGTCGTCCTTGATCCACGGCTGCTCGAGCAGGCAGATCTGGGAGAAGAACGAGTCGAGCTTGCCGGTGAGGATCTTCTCGACAATGTTCTCCGGCTTGCCCTGCACCTGCTCGCGGTAGACGGCGCGCTCGCGCTCGACGACGTCCGCAGGCACGTCCTCACGGCGCACGTACGTCGGCGCCATGCCGACCACCTGGAGGGCGAGCGTGTGCGCGAGCTCCTTGAAGTCGTCTGTCTTGGCGACGAAGTCCGAACTCGCAGTTGAGCTCGATGAGCGCGCCCTGCTTGGCGATGCCGCCGGCGTGGTGGATGTAGGCGTCGACGATGCCCTCGTTGGTGCTGCGTCCCGCCTTGGCTGCCGCACGTGAGAATCCCTTGGCGCGCAACCAGTCCTCTGCTTTGTCCATGTCCCCGTCGGACTCGACGAGGGCGCGCTTGCAGTCCATCATGCCCGCGCCGGTGCGCTCGCGCAAGGCTTTGACCATTGCTGCTGTGACTTCGGCCATCAGCGGCCGGCCTCCCCTTCAGGAGCCGCCGCCCCAACTCCGGCCGGCTCCTCGGCGGGTGTGGCAGCAGCCTGCTCCGCGGCGATCGCATCTGCGTGTGCCGCAGCGGCGGCCGCCTGCTCCGCGGCGACGACCGCTGCCGCCTCGGCGGCGATGGCGGCATCGCGCTCGCGCTGTTCTGCCTCCTGGCGTTCCTGCATCTCGCGCTCGCTGAACTGCTGCAGCCCTTCGGCGATCGCCTTGCCGATCTCGCTGACGATCAGGCGGCAGCTGCGCATGGCGTCGTCGTTGCCGGGAATGACCACCTGGATCGGGTCCGGGTCGCAATTGGTGTCGACGATGGCAATAATCGGGATGTTGAGCTTGTTGGCCTCGGTGACCGCGATGTGCTCCTTCTTGCAGTCGATGACGAAGACCGCTCCCGGGAGACGCTTCATGTCGGCCATGCCCGCGAAGTTGTTCTCGAGACGCTCGAGGTCATCTTTCGCGTCGTTGGCCTCCTTGCCACTCATGCGCTCGAAGTCGCCTTTCGACTGCATCACGCGGAGCTCGGCGAGGCGGCGCAGCCGGCGCTGGATCACCGTGAAGTTGGTGAGCATGCCACCCATCCAGCGATGGGTGACATAGGCCTGCCCGGTGTTGTGGCAGACCTCTTCGATGACGTCCTGGGCCTGCTTCTTGGTCCCGACGAAGAGGACCTTCTGGCCGCTCCCGACGATGTCCCGCAGATATTCGCAGGCGACGTCGAGCTGCTTCTGGGTCTGCTCGAGGTCGATGATGTGGATGCCGTTGCGCGCCGTGAAGATGTACGGTCGCATCCGGGGATTCCACCGGCTTGTCTGGTGACCGAAGTGAACTCCGGCCTCCAGCAGCTGGCGCAGTGTTACTGCCGGCATGGGCGGTCGCTCCTGTTGGGGTGGTGTGGTGCCTCCGTCCGGGGTGAACCGCGGCGGCGACCCGGGGGCACCGGGCACCCGCCGGCCGCGTGAAACCGGACGTGTGAGATGACCGGAGTGTACCAGCCCGGCCTTCCGCCTACACCTGGCCCAGTGAGATCAGAGGACGTAGCGGCGGAGGTCCTGGTTCATGACCAGGTCACCGAGCCGCGCGCCGACATATGCGGCGTCCACCACCACCGTGGTGCCCGCCAGCTCCTCGGCCCCGAAGGAGACGTCCTCGAGCACCTTCTCCATGATCGTGAACAGGCGGCGGGCACCCAGGTTCTCGTCCTCTTCGTTGACCCGGTACGCCTGGGCCGCGAGCTCGCGGATGCCGTCCGGGGTGAAGTCGAGCGTGACCTGCTCGGTGCCGAGCAGGGCGGAGTACTGCCTGGTGAGCGCGTTGCCTGGTTCCGTGAGGATGCGGACCAGATCGTCCTCGCTCAACGGTTTCAGCTCGACGCGGATCGGGAAGCGACCCTGGAACTCGGGGATCAGATCGCTGGGCCGGGCCGCCGTGAACGCGCCGGCCGCGATGAACAGGACGTGGTCGGTGCGCACCGGGCCGTAGCGCGTATGGACGGTGGAGCCCTCGAGGATCGGGAGGAGGTCCCGCTGCACCCCTTCCCCGCTGACATCCGGCCCGCGATCGGCTGCCGGTCCACAGATCTTGTCGACCTCGTCGATGAACACCACGCCGGAATCCTCGACCAGGTGAATCGCGTCGTCGTACACGCGATCCATGTCGATGAGCCGGTCCGTCTCCTCGTCGATGAGCACGTCGCGAGCCTCGGCAACGGTCATGAGCTTCTTGCGCTTCCGCGCCGGCGCGAGCTGCGAGAAGAAGTCGGAGAGTGACACGCCGACCTCCTCCAGGCCGGTGCCGGTGAATCCTTCGAATGCCGGCTGGAACGGCTCCTCGACCTCGATCTCGACCGGTGCATCCTCCAACGCGCCCGCGGCGAGCCGGCGAGCGAGGCGCCGTCGTCGCGCCCGGGCGCCACGAGCTTCAGCTGCGGCCTGATCGGGCGATGCAGCGTCGTTGCCGGCCGGTGTGCGCGGCGCCCGCTGGCGCTCATTCGCTTCATGCAGCGTCTCGACAAGACGCGCGTCGGCGAGGCTGCGCGCACGCGGCTCGACGTCGGCAACCCGGTCCTCCTGCAATTCCGTGATGGTCTGCTCGAGCAGGTCACGCACGATCGACTCGACATCCCGCCCCACATAGCCGACCTCGGTGAACTTGGTCGCCTCCACCTTGATGAACGGCGATTCGGTCAACCGCGCCACCCGACGCGCGATCTCGGTCTTGCCGACGCCGGTCGGTCCGATCATGAGGATGTTCTTGGGGAGGACCTCGTTGCGCATCTCCTCGGGGAGCATCCGGCGGCGCACGCGGTTGCGCAGCGCGATGGCGACGGATCGCTTCGCATCGTGCTGACCGATGATGTACTCGTCGAGGCGGCGCACCACCTCGGCGGGCGGAGCGTCTCACCGGCGATCGCCTGGATCAGGTCGTGAGGCGCCTTCTCGCTTTGCTCGCCCGGGGGATCCTCCCCAGCGGATTGCTCAATGGCGGACTCCTGGGGGTCGGGCTCGACCGCCGCGGCGCTGGTCACGCGAGGACGGGCGCCGCGGATGCCGGTGCGGCGAGCTCGAGGGTTTCCACGGTGATGTTGTCGTTGGTGTAGATGCAGAGCCGGGCGGCGATGAGCAGCGCCCGGCGGGCGATCTCCTCCGCGCCGAAGTCGGTGCTCCCGAGCAGCGCTGCCGCGGCAGCATGCGCGTACGGACCACCGCTGCCGATCGCCACCACGCCGTCGCCCTCGTCGGGTTCGATCACCTCGCCGTCACCGCTCAGCAGCAGGATGCGGTTGGCGTCGGCCACGATGAGCATCGCCTCGAGGCGGCGCAAGTATTTGTCGGTGCGCCATTCCTTGCTGAGTCCGATCGCCGCGCGCACCAGGTTGCCCTGGTGCTTGTCGAGGTGCTGCTCGAACTTGTCGAACAGGGTCAACGCGTCCGCGACGGCGCCGGCGAAACCGCAGACCACCTGCCCGTGGAACAGACGGCGAACCTTTGACGCTCGCGCCTTCATGACGATGTCTCCGACGGTCACCTGCCCGTCGCCGGCAACCGCCACCGTTCCGCCGCGCTGCACCGCCACGACGGTCGTCGCGTGCGCGCCGGTCATACCAGTGCAGCCTTCGGCGGGCGGTACTTGCAGGCGGGATACCCGGAGCAGCTGACGAACGGTCCGTAGCGACCCTTACGTGTCACCAGCGCCTTACCGCATTCGGGGCAGTCCTCGCCCGTGGGCTCGGGTGCCGGACCCGCCGACTCGGGCGCCGGGCGCGCCGGGCTGGATGTATTTGCAGTCGGGATAGCCGGTGCAGCCGACAAAGCTTCCGCGCCTGCCGGACTGCGACGTGCGCAATGGCTTGCCGCACTGCGGGCACGCGCCGAGCACCTCCGGTGCAGCGCCGTCGGCTCCCGCCGCATCGGGAGGCGATCGCCCTTGATGTACGTGCAGCTCGGGTAACCCGGAGCAGCCGACAAAAGGTCCCCGCCGTCCCCTGCCGGGTGACGAGCGGCTTGCCGCAGCAGCGGGCACGGCTCCCCCGTTGCCACGGCCTCGCTGTTCTTGCGGTCCTTGATGTACTTGCATTCAGGGAACCGCGAGCAGCCGACGAACTCGCCGAACTTCCCCTCCCGAACGACGAGGCTTTCCGATCTCGCACTCGGGGCACTCCTCGCCCGTCTCGCGTGCCGGAACACGGACGCGTTCCATCGACCGCTCGGCGCGCTCGAGCGTCTCGGCGAACGGCTCGTACCACTCGCGCACCGTCGGCTCGTACTCGCGGGTGCCCTCCTCCACCGAGTCGAGCCGCTTCTCGAGGTCCGCCGTGAATGCGATGTCGACGATGTCGGGAAAGTTCTGGCGCAGCACCGAGTCGACCGTCTTGCCGAGCTCGGTCGGGTGCAGACGGCGCTCCACCTGGCTTCACGTACTGACGCTCCTGGATGACCTCGATGGTGGCGGCGTAGGTCGACGGGCCGGCCGATGCCCCGCTCCTCGAGCTCCTTGATCAGCGTCGCCTCCGTGTACCGGGGCGGCGGCTGCGTGAAGTGCTGTTCGGAGCTGATCTCGAGGCACTTGAGCGCCTCACGCTCGGCGAGCGCGGGAAGGGTCATGTCCTTGTCCTTGTCGTCGTCGCGCTTCCAGACCTTCTGGAATCCTTCGAAGGTGACCACCGATCCCGATGCACGGAACACGTAGTCCGCCGCGTCGATCATCGCGCTGGTGTTCAGGTATTTGGCCGGGCTCATCTGGCTCGCGACGAAGCGCCGCCAGATCAGGTCGTAGACCTTGAGCTGTCGCGCGACAGATTGGCGCTCACGGAGTCCGGCGTGCGGCTGACGTCGGTCGGGCGGATCGCCTCGTGCGCGTCCTGGACGTTGAGTGCCGCCTTCCTGCCGCGCACGGCTCCGGTGCCGACGTAGTCCTTGCCGTATGCCGCTGGTGATGTGCTTTCGCAGCGTCGTCCCTGCGCGGCATCGCTGATGCGGATCGAGTTGGTGCGCATGTAGGTGATCAGGCCGGTGGAGCCGGCGCTGCCGAGCTCGACGCCTTCGTACAGCTGCTGCGCGATGCTCATCGCGCGTTTCGGGCGCATGCCGAGCCGCGAGCTCGCATCCTGCTGCAGCGTGCTCGTCGTGTGCGGCGCCTGGGGCAGGCTCGACCGCTCCTTGACCTCGATGGAGCGCACCACGAACGCCGGGGTGCGCTCGGTGACCGCTCCCTTGTCGTCGAGTCCGAGCGCCGCGATGACCTCGCTGGCCTCGGCCTCGGTGCCGAGCTCGAGCTTCTCGCGATCCGCGGCGTCGGTGTCGCCGCGGCGGCCACCAGCCGCGCGCTGAACGGGTTGCTGCCATCTTTGGCAAGAAGAGCGTCGATGGTCCACGACTCGACCGGGACGAACGCGTCGATCTCGGTCTCGCGATCGACGACCAGGCGTACCGCGACCGACTGCACGCGGCCCGCCGACAACCCGGCGCGCACCTTGCGCCAGAGCAGCGGCGAGAGCCGGTAGCCGACCAGGCGGTCGATGACCCGGCGCGCCTCCTGGGCGGCGACGAGCGAACGGTCGATCTTGCGGGGATGCGCGAGCGCCGCGTCGACGGCGAGCTTGGTGATCTCGTGGAAGACGATCCGGTCGGGGTCGTTCAGGCCGAGCGCTTCGGCCAGGTGCCAGGCGATCGCCTCACCTTCGCGATCGGGGTCGGCCGCGAGCAGCGTGGAGGACGCCTTCTTCACCGCGGCGCGGAGATCGCGGATCTGCTTCTCCTTGCCCTTGATCAGCTCGTACTGGGGCGTGAAGCCGTCTTCGACGTCGACGCCGATCTTCGACTTGGGCAGATCGCGGACGTGGCCCATCGAGGCGAGGACGATGTACTCGGACCCGAGAAAACGGGCGAGCGTTCTCGCCTTGCTCGGCGACTCGACGATGATCAGACGTGACACTTTCTGGACTTCCTATGGGGCTCTGGCGCCGGTTATACGGTACGGGCCACGAGGCCTCCGGGCAGGGACATTACGGCTCCGGCAAGCTCCAGCGCACTCAGCCGGCTGGCGACGAGCGCTGGCGAGAGCCCGAGGGCGACCCCGACCTGGTCCGGGTGGACCGGTTGCGTTCCCATGCGTGCCAGTATCTCCCGCAGCGGTGGGCTGAAACGCTCGAGGCTGCTGCCGGGTCGCGCCGGGATGGTGTCGAGGGCGGCTTCCGGCGAGCCGCCGAGCGAAGCTCGGGAACGGCGTCGAGGAGATCGTCGATCCCGAGGAACGGCCGGACGCCGTCGCGGATCAGCAGGTTGGTGCCACTGCTCTGGCGCGCGCGGATCGAGCCGGGCACCGCGAGCACCTCGCGACCGAGGTCGGCCGCCCAGCGCGCGGTGCTCAGGGCGCCGCTCCGCTCGGTGGCCTCGACCACCACGACCGCGTGGGCAAGGGCGGCGATGATCCGGTTGCGCTTCGGGAAGTTGTACTTGAGGGGCGGCGTTCCCGCGGGCTCCTCGGTGATCAGGCAGCCGCGCGCGATGATCCGCGACCGCAGCTCGGTGTGCCGCGGCGGGTAGCAGATGTCGATGCCGCAGCCGAGCACGGCGATCGTCGATCCGCCGGCGTCGAGTGCGCCGGCGTGCGCCGCGGCGTCGATGCCGAGCGCCATGCCGCTGACCACCTGGATGCCGGCCGACGCGAGGTCGCGGGCGATCGAGCCGGGCGATCTCGACGCCGGCGAAGGTCGCGCGACGCGAGCCGACGATCGCGACACACGGGGACGTCGGACCGATGGACCCCGAGCTGCCAGAACCCGCGCGGCGGCGACTCGAGATGCGAGAAGACGTGCCGGCCAGCCCGGCGACGGCGGGTCGATCCAGCGTGGCTCGATCATCCGGCCATCTCGATCCGGTAGTGGAGCGCCTCGGCGAGCGCGTCCTCCCCCACCCGATCCTCGCCTGCGAGGTCGGCGATGGTGCGTGCCACCCGCAGGACGCGGAAGAATGCCCGCGCACTGAGGTGCAGGCGCTCGCCCGACAGCGCGAGCAGGCGCCGGGCGGCGGTCGTCGATCGCGTGCGGCGCCAGAATCTCGCGGCCGGTCAGCGCCCCGTTGCCGGTGCCCGGGCGCCATCGCCTGGCGCCGATCGCGGGCGGCCTCGACGCGGCTGCCGCACGGCGGCCGAGGGCTCCTCGTCTTCGCCGTCGAAGATGTCCCGATATTCCTGGCGCGGCACCGCGACGACGAGGTCGATCCGGTCCTTGATCGGCCCGCTCAGCCGGCCCTGGTACGCGTTCAGCTGGCGGGGCTCGCAGCTGAACATCCGCGTGCGTCGCCGAGATGCCCGCACGGGCAGGGGTTGGAGGCGCCAATGAGCATGAAGTCGGCGGGGTACGTCACTGCAGCGCGAGCACGAGCACCGTGACCGCGCGTTCCTCGAGCGGCTGGCGGAGCGCCTCGAGGTGCTGCCGCGAGAACTCGCACAGCTCGTCAAGGAAGAGGACTCCCTGATGCGCGAGGCTGATCTCGCCCGGCTGGGCGAGCCCGGTCCCGCCGCCGACCAGCCCAGCTCGCGAGATGCTGTGGTGTGGCGCTCGAAAGGGTGGGCGCAGCGTGGTTGGCGGGCGCTCGCGGAGCGTGCCACGCAGCGAGTAGATTGCCGCCACCTCGAGCGCGGCATCGTACGGTGAGGTCGGGGAGCAGCGACGGGAAGGTGCGCGCGAGCATCGTCTTGCCCGCCCCGGGCGGCCCGGTCATCAACACGTTGTGGCCGCCGGCCGCCGCGATCTCCAGTGCGCGCTTCGCCTGGCCCTGCCCGCGCACCGCGGCGAGGTCGGGCTCGTAGCTCTGGCGCGCGGGCTGTGACCTGTCTCGAACGACCGGGCACCAGCGGTCGCTCCCCGCGCAGATACTCGACGCACGCCTGCAACGACGGAGCGCCGAGCACCTCGATCCCCCCCGGCGAGCGCCGCCTCCGGCGCGTTCTCGACGGGGACGATCAGGCGCCGGATGCCTCGCGGCCGCCAGGCACCGCGCCATCGGCAGCACGCCGGTGACCGGGCGGACGCGACGCGTCGAGCGCGAGTTCGCCGAGGAACGCGAGCCCTCGAGGCGGCAGTGACTGGTCCGCGGCGCGCAGGATCGCAATCGCGATCGCGAGGTCGAAGCCTGTCCCCTCCTTGGGCAACTCCGCGGGAGCCAGATTGACGGTGACCCGCCGCTGCGGGAACTCGAAGCCCGCGTTGCGGATCGCCGGCTTGACCCGCTCCCGTGCCTCCTGGATCGCCCGGTCCGTCAGGCCCACGATGGTGAATGCCGGCAGGCCGTTGGCGATATCCACTTCGACGACCACCGGCACGCCGGCGAGGCCTCTGGTCGCGCAACTTATTGCACACGCAATCACACAGGAGAGTGTAGCTCAAGTGGTGAATCGCCCGCCTCGGCAGAATGGCAGCCGTTCGAGTTGCGCCGATGCCAGCCGTCGCAGTGAGGCGAGGTAAGGCGCTTCGGCCCGCCACGCACCACGCGTCTCAGCGCTAGGCTTGCGCCGTGGATTGGGATTGGCACCTCATCGTCGAGGTCGCGACGCTGATCGTCGCGGTGATAGCGGTCATCCTGCTCTTGGTAGAGGAGGATGTCCGCAGGCACCGCCGGGGTCTGCCCACCATGGCGCTCCCCCGCTGCCGCGTCACCGGCGATCCGGCGGGACGGTGCGCTCCCGATCGAGGTCTGCAACAACGGCGCCGCCGCCCCTGCGTGTTTCGTGGCGATGCAGGCCGGTCAGTTCTTGTATACGGGAAGTTTCCGGCTCGGCGAACAGCAGGCATGGGCTCCGCAGACGCTCCAAGTCATCGATCGACTCGACGACCGGACCGACGCGAACTTGCTCTTCTTTGTCGCCCAGAACGTCCACGGACTGTGGTCGGCCGTCGCTCCCTACAGAGTCATCCAGGGCATGCCTTCGAGCTCGGTCCCGTTCGAGGTCGCAAAGCTTCTCAGGCGAGCGACGGGTCGCAGGTATCTCTGTGCGGTGACGCCCGACGGGCGCGTGACGATCACGTCAGGCTCGGCGGGTCTGCAGCCCAGCACAGAAATGCGCAGCTGACGCGCACTGCTGCCCTTCGCCCGGAGCGGGCATCTCCAGTCGTCTTAGGGAAGCGGCTGGAAGCGGATGAGATAGGTCGCGCCCGTTCCCGAGGTGGCCGCGGCCCAGATGGCGCCGGTGGTGCTCACTGCGACTGTCCCGTTCGCGAGAAGTTGGCTGCCGTTCGCTGCCAGAGGGAATGACCGTGTCCGGCCGATCGTCGACGAGGTGTCGAGGCGGAACAGGCGGTTGACTGGACCGGATTCGCCCATCTGGCCCGCCTTCCAAAGCGAGCCGATCGCGTCGACGCCAGTCTGGAGATCGACATTGGCGTTGTACGTCGAAGTGCGCACCGGAAAGACCGTCAATCCCGAGAACGTTGCGGTGTTGCTGTTGAAAAGCATGAAGCCGCTCTTGACCTGCACCCAGAACATTCCATCGGGCAGGCCGATGATTCCCCACGCCCCGGGTCGCGCGTAGATGGGGACGCTGGTCGACGCGCCCGCGCTCGTGTATCGGACGATGTTCTGGTCGCGGAAGCCCTCGAGGATCCACATGGCCCCATCACTGCCAAGAGCCATCTCGTGGGGCCTCGCCCCAGCCCGGGCTGGAGCGAAGGTGGTGACCAATCCCGACGGGGTCATCTCGGCAACGATCGCGACTCTGCACGGGTCGGTGTAGCAGGAGCTCGACGCAAGCGAGATCCAGAGGTTGCCCGCTCCGTCGGCAGCTGCGCTTGCGCACACCATCTGATTTCTCACCGGCGCCGAGGGCAACTGCATGTCATGGAGGACCCCGTCGGGAGTCACGAGCCCGATGAAGCAGCCGTTCCCTCCCGGCGGATGATCGTTGGTCATGCTGTACGTCCAGATACCCTCGGGCCCCGCCGCGGCGATGTTCGCCGGGAACTCACCGTGGGGCAGGGTGACGCCCGTCAGCGTCGCCTGCCCGCTCGTACTGATCTCGCCAAGCTGCGACTCCGGGGTGACGAACCACATCTGACCGTCAGCGCCGGCGAACAATTGGTTGACTTGAATGCCGCCGCTTACCGCGATGGCTGTCAGGGTTCCGGGGATGGTGCCGCTCGTGGCCGCAGCCGCTGGGCTACCGGCAGTGCCGACTACTGACCCGACCACACCACCGGCCGCCACACCGACGACGAACACATGTCGGCGTATTCCGTTCGCTCGCATGTCTCGTCCCCTCCATGACGTCCGCCGCCTGAACAACCACCATAGCAGGTTGATGCGCGGCTGCCGGAGCAGGGGGACGTGAGACCTTTGGCGGCGCTGGAACGACGCGGCGAGGATGCCTCTCGTATCGTGCGGTGCATGCCAACCACGAAGACCGGCAAGCCGCACGTTCCGACGACCAAGACGCCGTCAGCGTTCTCCCGAGATGCCAGGTTCGAAGCGCTCGCCAGGTCGTGCACGCGATTTCTTCTCAGCCACGGACGGCGTTCCGCCGACGATCTCCTCGCCCTGATCCCGCCTGGGACGGAGATCGACTACTACGGCATCGGCGGTGCGGTGGCCGAGCTCGAGCACGAGGTCGCGTCGCTGCTTGGCAAGGAAGCCGCGCTGTTCTTTCCCACCGGAACCATGGCGCAGCAGGCGACGCTCCGCGTCCACGCGGATCGCCGATCGAGCCGGAGCATCGTCTTCCATCCCGCCTGCCACATGGAGACCAACGAGGAACGCGGCTATCAGCGACTCCACGCCCTCTTTGGCATTCCGGTCGGACCACGCGACGAGCCGCTGTCGCTGGCGAGTCTCGGGCAGGTGCATGAACCGATCGCCGCGCTGCTGCTCGAGCTGCCACAGCGGTCTCTTGGCGGCACACTCCCCTCCTGGAGGGACCTGGTCGCCCAGGTCGGCTGGGCACGCGATCGCGGTGCCGCCGTCCATCTCGATGGAGCCCGGCTCTGGGATGCGTCTCCGTACTACAGGGCGAAGCACCGCAAATCGATGAGCGATATCGCGGGGTTGTTCGACACCGTCTACGTCTCCTTCTACAAAGGCCTTGGCGGCATTGCCGGGTGCTGCGTGGCCGGCGACGCGGAGGTGCTTGAAGAACTGTCCGTGTGGCGCACGCGCCATGGCGGCCGCGCCTATGGAATGTGGCCGTATGCCGCCTCGTCGCTCGCAGCGTTGCGCCTGCGCCTGCCGCGCATGCCCGCGTACTACCGCCACGCACTGGCCATCGCCGAGGCGGTCCACGACCTTCCGGGGGTCGAGGTCCTCCCCTACCCCGTGCAGAGCACGATGATGCACCTGCGCTTCGCGGTCGATCTCGAGACTTCTCCGCAAGCGGATCATCGACATCGCCACCTCCGAGAAGGTGATGACGTTTGCCCGTCCGTGGGCGTCGCTCGGCCCGCAGCTCCAGGAGTTCGAGATCCACGTCGGCGACGCCACGCTCGAGCTCAGCCCTGCGGAAATCCGCGATTTGTTCGCTCGTCTCACCGGCGGGTCCCGGCGCCGAGCGGTACATGCCGCGCGACGCCGGGCCTTACCGCCGGGTCAGATCACTGGTGACCGGCAGGGTCGAGGGACTGGCCGGTCTCGAGCAGCGTCTTCAGGCCGCTGAGCACCCAGCTCCAGCCACCGCCGGCGCCCTGGTCTTCCATGCCACCCGACATCAGCACCGCCAGCATTGGCGCGCCCTCGAGCTCGTGCGTCAACGTCAGCCTGGTGACGCCGTTCTTGCGCTCCTCGATGTCATAGGTCACGCGGGTGAATCCCTGAGCGGCCATGGCGGGGTCCATCGCCATGCGAAACGTCTGCACGAGCTTGTGGGGAGCATCCACCTCGAGGACCTCGCCGTCCACGCCCACCGCCGGCGCGCCGGACGCGCGCATCCCCTCGCTCGTGTAGCCGATGTATGCCCCGCCGGGACGCAACTCGAACTCCGCGCGGCCGCCGTAGCCGTAGCGCTCGGTCCATTCCGGCTTGGTGATCGCGTCCCAGATCGCCTGGGGCGTTGCCTTGATGTACACCCGGTACACCTGGGTCGTGCCGATCGCAGTCGCACTGGTCATGCCATGTCCTCCAACTGGGTTTTGAGCTCGAGAAGCGCCGAGGCGTGACGCTCCCGGTATTTGTCGATCCACCGCTGGTGGATCAGTTGAATCGGGATCGGATTGAGGAAGTGCAACTTCTCTCTGCCCGATCTGCGTGTGACGACCAGACCCGCGTCTTCCAGGACCCGCAGGTGCTTCATCACGCCGAAGCGCGTCATGTCCAGCTCCGATTCAAGCTCGGTCAGCGTGCGGCCGTCACGCTGGTAGAGCAGGTCGAGGAGGAACCGACGCGTTGGGTCGGCGAGTGCTTTGAACACGAGGTCGTCGTCAGTCACCGCCGAAGGATACGTGACTATCTGGTCACATGTCAAGCGCCGGCAGAGCCCGGGTCAGTCGATCGGGGAACACTCCTCGCCGAGCGTCTTGCCGGTCTCGACAAACGTCTTCAACCCGCTGAGCACCCAGAGCCAACCCCCGCCGCCGCCCTCGTCCTCCATCGCGCCGGAGCTCAGGCTCGCGACGGTCGGAGCATTGTCGAGCTCGTGGGTCAGCCGGAGCCGGGTCACGCCGAACCGGCCTCCGTCGATCTCCCACGTGACTCGGCTGAAGCCCTCCGACGCCAACTCCGGGCTGACGAGCATGCGCCAGGTGTGCACGAACCTCCGGGGTGGATCGACGACCAGCACGACGCCGTCGGCAACCGCATTCGGCACGCCCAGCAGTCGCATCTCCTCGCTCGGGAATCCCATGAAGGCACCGTCGGGGCGAAGGTCGTACGCGCAACGCACCCGGTAGCCGTAGCGTCCATTCAGATCGGGGTTGACGATTGCGTCCCAGACAGTCTCGGGGGCGGCGTTGAGATACACGCAGTAGACGTGCGTGCACGAACTTGTGCCAGACGTCATTGCCCAAGCCTCCCAGATCCGTAACGTCCCCCGCGGGGCCGTCCACGTCTGCGGCCGGAGCATAGGGAATCGACGGCGGCTCTGTCAGCCTGTCGGCGCCCTCAGTCTCCCTGGACCGCGTCCCGGATGTGCTCTGTCTTGGTCACCGTCATGGCGCCGTCCATGAGCAGGCCGATGACGTCGATCCGGCACGGCTGCTTCTGGCGATGGGTCTGCGCGCGGTAGAGCTCGAGGAGCATGCGCAACTTGCGCTGCTTGCGCTCGTCGACGGCCTCCTCAGGCGTACCGAATGCAGTCCCGCGACGCGCCTTGACCTCGACGAGCACAAGAGTGTCGCCGTCCTCGGCGACGATGTCGATCTGACCGAGGCGGCTGCGCCAGTCGCGCGCAAGGATGCGAAAGCCCTGCTCCTTGAGATACGCGAGCGCGGCCACCTCGCCGGCGTGACCGACCCGATCCTTGAGGGGACGAGCCGGAGGCAGTTGCTCGGGGGTTCGCGACCCCCGGCTACGCTCCGCCGTCGCTCTCCGAGGCTTCGGCGGCACCCTCGGGCTCGTCTGCCTCGGCAGTCACCTCGGTCGTCTCCGTGTCAGCGGTATCCGGCTCATCCGGCACCTCGAGCAACTCCTCGGGCTCGACATCGGCTTCGGTGACGGCGTCGGGCTCGGCGCGGAGCAGGGTCATCTCGGGGCCGCCGATCGGTTGACGGCGCTCGCGAATGCGCGCGTGGCGGCCGACCTTCTCGCGGAGGTAGAAGAGCTTCGCCCTGCGTACCTGGCCGTGACGGAGGACCTCGATCTTGTCGATGCGCGGCGCATGGACGAGGAACGTGCGCTCGACGCCGACACCGTGGGCAATACGGCGGACGGTGAAGCTGGTGGCGAGACCGACCTTCCCCTTGAGCGCGATGACGACGCCCTCGAACACCTGGATGCGCTCGCGGGTGCCTTCAACGACCTTCACGTGCACACGCACGGTGTCGCCTGAACGCAGGATGGGGACTTGCTGTTTTTCCTGCTCGCGTTTGAGCAGATCGATGACATTCACGTTGTTCCTCCAGGCCTTGGCGCAGACCGTATCAGATCGGGGCGGCGCAGCCCGGTCCGTTGTGTCCTTTCATCGCGACGCCACGCGGCGATGGCCGCGTGATTGCCTTCCCGCAGCACTGCGGGGACCGAACGTCCCTCGAAGTCGGCGGGGCGTGTGTAGAGCGGTGCCTCGAAACCGCCACCGGCACCATCAGAAAACGTTTCCTCACCAAGCGATTCGGGAGAACCAACGACGCCCGGGACGAGCCGCGCCGTCGCCTCGATGACCGCCATCGCCGCAACTTCGCCACCGCTGAGCACGTAGTCGCCCATCGACAACTCCTCGCCGATCTCGTCGCGCGCACGCTGGTCGACCCCTTGATATCGACCACAGACCAGCAGCAGCGATCGACTCCGACGCGAGCTCGCGTGCGACCCGCTGGTCGAATTGCCGTCCCTGTGGCGAGAGCAGGATGCAGCGAAGGTCCGGCTCGGTTTTGCGCAGCGCACGGACCGCGCGAATCAGCGGTTCGGGTTTGAAGACCATTCCCGCACCGCCACCAAATTGCATGTCATCCACCTGGCGGTGACGGCCTTCCGTGTATTCGCGGAGGTCGTGGACGGAGAGTTCGACATCGCCCGCGTCGAGCGCGCGCCCGACGACACCGATGCCGAGGGGCCCGGGAAACACCTCGGGAAAGATGGTGAGCACGTGGAACCGCATCACACCGTCTCCTCGGTCCACGGCGTGACGGTCACCGTGCCTGCAGCGACATCGACCGAGGTCACGTAGTCGCCAGCCATCGGCAGGCGATGCACCGTATCGCCGTTGCGAATGACGAGCACATCGTTGCCCACGCCCGCTTCGACATCGTCGACAACTCCGATGTCAGCGCCGGCCGTGTCGCGCACGCGCAGGCCCACGAGCTGCCAGACGAACCACTCACCTTCGGGAAGCGGGCGTGCGGCATCGACGTCGACACAGAGATACACACCACGGAGCAGTGCGGCGTCCGTCGGCGACGTCACCTCGTCGAACCCGAGCAGCACGACGTTGCCAGGACCGGGTCGCGATGTGCTCACGGTCAACGTCCTCGATCCATCCTCGGTCTCGAGCCTGGTGCCACGGGTGAATCGGCTTGGATCGCCGCCAATCGGTTCAGCCCGAACTTCGCCACGCACGCCGTGCGCGCGAAGGACCTGCGCTGCGCGCAGCTTGGCTGGTGCGAGTGGACGGCTGTCGGTCACCGCAGGTCTTTCAACTCCACCTGCACGCGCTGGTGATGACGCAGACCCGCGGCCCGAACAACGGCACGCACCGCTTCGATGTTGCGCCCCGTCTTGCCGATGAGCTTGCCCATGTCCTCCTCAGCGACCTGCAGCGTCACGATGGTGCTTCGCCCCCTGGGACGCGCCTCGACGGTCACGGCCGACGGGTTGGACACGATTCGCTCGGCGATGAACTTCGTCAGGTCCGCGTAATCCGTCACTCTGTTGCGTCCTCGGTGTTCGCTCCGGCGGCGGGGGGGCCTGTCGGCGCGGGGACCCCTCCCGGACGCGCTTTGGGCGCGTCCGCGCTGCCCCCCGCGACGCCACCCGCCTCGTCCGGTGCGGATGCGGACGCCTTAGCGTCGACGGATTCTGCGGCCGCCTCATTCACCGCCGGCTCAGTGGCGGAAGGCGCAGATGCTTCGATCGTCTCCACTGACGATTCTTCAGTGGCCGGCTCATCTGCGGCGGCTGTTGGTTCGTCTGCGGTCGCGGCGGGGGTTTCGGGCTTCTCTGCGACTGCAGTGGCTGCGGCGGGCTTCTCGGCTTTTGCGGGTTCTGCGGGTTCTGGGCGGGGGGTGATCTTGAATGGACGCGCGGCGAGAATCCCTTCTTTCACAAGCAGTTGGCGTGCGCTGTCGCTCGGGCGTGCGCCCCGGCGCAGCCAGAGCTGCACGCGGTCGGCTTGGATGCTCACCACTGCCGGGTTGGGCAGCGGATCGTAAAAGCCGATCGAACTCGATGAATCTGCCGTCACGTGGGCTGCGCGAATCCGCAACCACCAGCCGGTAGACCGGGCGTTTGGTGGTGCCCATTCGCTTCAACCTGATCTTGACCAATGTCGTGCTCCTTTCAGAAACCTGCTTGTCCGAGTTGGGTTGGGTCGATGTTCTTGAGCTGTTTGAGCATTCGAGCCTTGCCGCGGACACCCTTGGTGCCCTTGCCGCCGCCGAGGCTCTTGAACATGCCCTGCATCTGTTCGAAGCCCTTGAGAAGTCGGTTGACGTCGGCGATGGTTGTGCCGCTGCCCATGGCGATGCGTTTGCGTCGCGACCCCTTGATGACCTCGGGGTGACGCCGCTCCTGGATGGTCATCGAAAGCACGATTGCTTCCATGCGGCCGAGGTCCTGCTCCGAGGGCATCGCAGCCCCGGCCTGCTGGATCATCTTGCGGCCGCCTGGGATCATGCCGAGCACGCCTTCGAGCGAGCCCATGCCACGCAGCTGCCGCAGCTGGGCGAGCCAGTCGTCCATGGTGAGCCGGCCGGCGAACGACCGCTCGACCATCTCCTCGGCTTTCTTCTGATCGAACTGTTCCTGCGCCCGCTCGACGAGCGTGAGCACATCGCCCATGCCGAGAATCCGCGACGCCATCCGGTCGGGTGCGAATGCCTCCAGGTCGGACACTTTTTCGCCGGTGCCGCAATACATGATCGGCTTGCCGATGGTCTCGCGCATCGAGAGCGCAGCGCCACCGCGCGCATCGCCGTCGAGCTTGGTGAGGATCACGCCGTCGACGTCGACCGCGTCGTCGAAACCCTTGGCGACGTTCACCGCCTCCTGGCCGGTCATGGCATCGACGGCGAGGATGACCTCATGCACCGTCGTCGCCTTGCGAATCTGACGCAACTCCTCGAGCAGCGGTTCGTCGATCTGGAGACGACCTGCCGTATCGATGATCACGACGTCGCAGTTGAGCCGGGTCGCTTCAGCAACGCCACGCGCGGCGAGCTGTGCGACCTTCGACTTGCCGTCCGGTGCGGTGACCGGGAGCTGATTGTCGAGGCCGAGCTTTTGAAGCTGCTGCACCGCCGCCGGGCGGGTGATGTCGGCGGCAACCAGCATGGGGCGGTGCCCGTCGCGCCGGATGGCGACGCCGAGCTTGGCGGCGGTGGTGGTCTTGCCCGATCCCTGCAGGCCGACCAGCATGATCACCGTCGGCGGGTGCGACTGGTACTGGATCTTGCGCTGCTCGCCGCCGAGCAAAGCAACCAGCTCGTCGTTGACGATCTTCACAATCTGCTGCCCGGGCGTCAGCGACTCGAGCACATCGCTGCCGACGGCGCGTTCGCGAATCCTGTCGACGAAGGCGCGCGCGACGCGGAAGTTGACGTCCGCCTCGAGCAGGGCCACGCGGACTTCGCGCAGCCCGACCTCGACGTCCTCCTTGCTCAGCCGCCCACGGCCGGAGAACCGGCGAAGGGCCACGGCGAGACGGTCGCTGAGTGCTTCGAACATGGTCAGGCGCCCGCCCCTGTTGTGGCGAGGCGGGCGCGAAGGCCGGCCTCAACGCGATCGCGGCGGTCGAGCTCGGCGGCGTATCCGAGGCGATCCTCGAAGTGGTCGAGCTGGGCCAGCGCGCGCCGGACGAGATCGTGAGCGCCGCTGCGGCTGCAGTCGAAATGTTCGGCGAGCTCGGTGAAGGACCAGTCCTCGTGCAGGTGCAGGCGACACGCCTCGCGCTGATGGTCGGTGAGCAGGGCGCCGTAGACGTCGAGCAGCCGCTCCTGGACCACTCGGGAGGTCAGCGCCTGGGGGATGGATCGTTCTGTCAAGGGCAAGGCCTTGACATCCTACATGATCGTCGGCACTTGACCGCCGGACGCGACCGGGCCGGCGACCGACGCTCCTGGCTCGTCACCACGGAACGCCTGGCCGCCGGCTCCCGGACATCGGGTTACGCAGCCGCAGGCTCCTCGACGCGGCCCGCGCTCTCCGTCACGGCGAGCCGCTTCCGAGCGGGGATCAGGGCTGCCGCGACGGCGCCAACCGCCACCACCGCACCGCCGACCGTCACCGCCGGGGTGAGGCCGGCGACGAAGCTCGCGCCCGAGACGTAGCCACCCCAGTGGGCGAAGATCGATGCGAGCACGGTCACCCCGAGGACACCACCGAGTTCGCGGATGGCGTTGTTGGCGCCCGACGCCTTGCCCTCCTCACGCGCGCTCACCGAGCTGAGCACCACGTTCGCCACCGGCGCGAAGAACATACCCATGCCGATGCCGCTGAGGATGAAGGGCACGATGAATGCCGAGTACGGCGCTGTGGGCGTGACCACGTGGCCGATCCAGATGAGGCCGGTTGCCTGGAGGGCCAGGCCGATCGCCATCAACGTGCGTCCGTTGATGCGGTCCGAGAGTGCGCCCGCCGTCGGTGCCACGATGATCGGCATCGCCGTCCACGGGAGGATGCGCAGGCCGGCGTCGAGCGGAGAAAGCCCTTGCACGGTCTGGAAGAACTGGGCGAGCAGGAAGACGCTGCCGAACATCCCGAAGAACATGAACAGTGACGCGGCATTGGCGCCGCTGAAGGTGCGGTTGTTGAAGTAGCGGATCGGCAGCATCGGGGCGCGCGAGCGCAGCTCGTAAATCACGAACAGAGCGACAAGCGCGATGCCGACCGCGAGCGTCCCGAGAATCTCGGGGCTCGTCCAGCCCTGCTGGTTGGCCCGCACCAATCCCCAGACGATCGCGAACAGGCCGGCGCTCGCGATGAGCAGGCCACCGAGGTCGAGATGACTGTCGGCGCCACGGGTCTCGGTCAGGCGGATGCGAGCCAACGGTGCGAGCAGGAGGCCGATGGGCACGTTGACCCAGAAGATCCAGTGCCAGGAGATGCCCTGCACGATGGCACCACCGACGATCGGTCCGACCGCGACAGCAAGGCCGCCGATACCTCCCCATGCGCCGAGCGCGACGCCGCGGCGGTTCGCCGGGACGGCAGCACTCAGGATGGTTAGTGTCAATGGTGTCACCATCGCTGCGCCGGCCCCCTGGATGGCGCGCGCGATGATCAGCATGGTGGGCGTTGTCGCGAGCGCCGACCCGGCCGATCCGAGGGTGAAGACCGCAAGCCCGATCGAGAAGATGCGCCGCCGGCCGAAGCGATCACCGAGCGCCGCGCCGGTGAGCAGGAGCACCGCAAACGTCAGCGTGTACGCGTTGATCGTCCACTCCAACTGCTGGAGATTCGCGTTGAGGTCGTGGCGGATCACCGGCAGTGCGGTGGTCACAACCAGGTTGTCGAGCGTGACCATGAACAAGGCGATCGAGGTGATCGCGAATGTCCAGATGACCTGGGACCGTCGAGCCATGGTGCCGTTCCTCCGTGAGTGTCGCGTTTGAGGGGGTGCTGTTTCCGTCGGTTGGAGTGATTACTCACTTACTTAGCAGGGCAAAAAAAATGCGGGCTCACAAGCCCAACTTGGCGTTCATGCCGCAGCCTTCGATGAGGCGGGTCGCCCATGCCTGCGGTTCGTGCATCTGTCCCATCATCGCCAGGACGTTAAGGAGCATCCCCTGGGCGAAGAACGCGCTCAACCGGGTGGAATCGAGCCCGGTCAGTCGCTCCGCCAGGCGCACCAGGCCGCCGAATCCCTCCGCGACAACGCTGCGGATTGCAAGGTCGTCGCAGGCCGCATACGACTGCAGCTGTGCCCGCAACCTGAGCGGGCTCTGGAGGATCTCCTGGATGTACGCCTCGCCGATCGCATTCAGCGCCTCCAAGCCCTCAAGTCCCTGCGCGGCGCGCTGGAACAGGGACTCGGTGTCCTCGAAGCAGCGCTTGACGGTGGCGATGATCAACTCGCGTTTGGTGCCGAAGAGCCGGAAGAGGTAGGGCTGGGAGATGCCGGCCATGCGCGCGATGACATCGGTGGAGGCGCCGTCATAGCCACGCTCGGCAAACACCGTGACCGCGGCTTCAAGGATCTGCTCGCGGCGCTCGGGGGCGGTGAGGCGTTCGGTGGTGGCTGTTGGGGTCACGACTCGGTATGGTAGTGAGTACTCACCACCATGTCAAGTGCACGTCTCAGGCTGATCACTCACGACGTCGTTCCGAAGATCGCATCCAGGTACGCCGCGGGATCGAAGACGTTGAGGTCGTCGAGATCCTCACCGAGCCCAACCAGCTTCACCGGGACCTTGAGCTGCTCCTCCACTGCCAGCAACGTCCCGCCACGCGCGCTGCCGTCGAGCTTGGTGATCACCAGGCCTGTCAGCTTGGTCGTCTCGTGGAATGCGAGCGCCTGCCGCATCGCGTTCATGCCGGTGGTCGCGTCGACGACCAGGAGCACCTCGTGCGGCGCCTCAGGGATCAAGCGCTCTGCCACCCGGCGGATCTTGCCGAGCTCGGCCATGAGGTTCACCTTCGTATGGAGGCGCCCGGCCGTGTCGACCAGGACGACGTCGATCCGGCGTGCCTCCGCCGCCTGGATGGCGTCGAAGACCACGGCGCCGGGGTCGGCACCGGGCTGGTGCGCGACGACGTCCGTGCCCGCTCGGTCCGCCCAGACGCGCATCTGGTCGATCGCGGCAGCTCGGTACGTATCAGCGGCGGCGATGAGCGCGGTCCGGCCCTCCTCACTGAGCCGGTAGGCGAGCTTGCCGATGGTGGTCGTCTTGCCGCTCCCGTTGACCCCCACCACGAGGACGATGCTCGGCACCGCGGCGAGGTTGAGCGAGCGGTCGTACGTGTTCATGACCGCGAGGATCTCCCCCTTGAGCGCCGCGATCGCCTCGGCGCCGTCGGCGAACTTGTCGCGCCTGGCCCGCTGATGGAGCGCCGCGACCAGTCGCTCAGACAGCTCCACGCCACAATCGGCGGCGATGAGCACCTCGGTGAGCTCGTCGTAGAACGCGTCGTCGAGCTTTCTTCCCGGCGCGGCAAGGCCGTGCATCTCCGCGCTGAACGCGCTCGATGCCTTGTCCATGCGGCCCGAGACCCGTCGCCACCAGGCGGTCCGCCGTACCGGCGCGACGACCTCGTCGGTCAACCGGCCACCCTGCGCAGTGCCGCTGTCGGCGCTCCGGCCACCTCGGCCTCGTCGAACCGCACCCCGAGCACCGAGCTCGTGCCGTCCGCGTCGATGGTCACGCCCCAGAGCGCGTCGGCAGCGGCCATGGTGATGTGGTTGTGGGTGACCACGAGGAACTGCTGCGTTGCACCGAGCCGGCGGAGCATCCGGGTGAAGCGGAGCACGTTGCTGTCGTCCAGCGCGGCGTCGACCTCGTCGAAGACGTAGAACGGGCTCGGATTCACCTGCTGCAGCGCCAGGACGACAGCCAATGCCGTCAGGGCGCGCTCGCCGCCGCTGAGCAGCCGGAGCGGCGTCTGGCGCTTTCCGGGCGGCTGCGCGAGGATCTCCACGCCTGGCCGGCGTTCCGCGACGGGCGGGGCACCCCCGTCCAGATCGAGGACGGGCGGTTCCGGCTCCTCGAGGCGCAGGGTGGCTTTGCCTCCCGGAAAGAGCTCGGCGTAGAGCTCCTGGAAGTGGAACGACACCGCGCCGAACACGGTGTCGAAGCGCTGCTCGATCTCGCGCTCGAGATGCCGCGCCATGGTGCGCAGGTCGGCGCCGGCGCGGGCCAGGTCGTCGTGCTGGGCGGCGATGGTGAGCACCCGCGCGCTGAGCGCCTCGTGCTGCTCGGGGGCCAGCGCGTTCACCGCGCCGAGCGCGGCGATGCGCCGTTCGAGCCGGACGATCTCGCGCTCGGCGCGCTCCGCTGCAGCAGGGTCGAGCTCGACCGAGTCGTCGTCGCCAAGATCGCGCACCGCATCGGCGTGCTCAGCGACCGCGGCTTCGCACGCGACGACGTCGTGCTCGGCGGCCTCGAGCTCATCTGCCGCTCGCGCGACCGCGACGGCGACTTCCGCATGCTCGGTCTCGAGCGAGAGCACCGCGACCTCGAGCTCCGCGATCGGGTCGGCGACCAAGTCGTGATGCTCCTGCGCCGCTGCCTGCTCGATCGCGGCTCGCGCGGCCTCACCGCGACCCTGGAGCCCGTGGACGATCGCGGCCAGCGCGTCGCCCTCGGCGACGAGACGGCGGGTTTCCGCGCCGGCGAGTCGCGACCGGGCCGCGTCGAGAGCGCGTCGTGCCGCTTCACGACGTTCCTCGACGTGTGCGCCCTCAGCTTTGGCCCTCGAGAGGACGAGTTCCGCCTCCTCGGCCGCAAGCCTCGCGGTTTCGGCAGCCGCCCGAACCTGCCGCGCATGCGCCTCGGCGCTCACCGCGACGCTCTCGAGCGCCGCATGCCGCTCGAGTGCGGCGGCCAGCTGACGATCAGCGGTCGACTGTGCCTCAAGCGATGCGTTTGCTTCGGCTCTGCGAGTGATCAGCATTGCGGCGGCGCGCTCGGTCTGGGCGTTCGCCGCCTCGAGCGCCTGCCGTGCGCCCACCGCGACCGCAGCCGCGGCCGCTTCCGCAGCGCGCGCCGTCCGATCGGCCTCGACCGCAACGGACAGTGCCTGGTCGAGGTCGTTGAGACGATCGCGGGCATTGGCAGCGGCGGCAACCGCCGAGGCCTCGAGCCGCTCGGCGCGATCGGCCGCCAGCGATGCGGCGCGCTCGTCGCGTGCGAGGTCGATGGTGTCGACCGCCCGTCCGCCCCGAAGCCCGGTTGGGGTCACCACCGTGCCGTCGCGGAGCACGGCCATCGATGCGCCCAGCGTGAGCGCCTCCAGCGCCGACTCGAGGTCGGGAGCGACCCACACCCCGCGGAGGAGACGGCTCACGCTGCCGAGCGCGTCGGCCGACACGTCGATCGTCCGGGAGAGCAGCACGTACGGTTCCGGAGGGGGCTGATCCGCGACCGGGTCGAGGCCGGCCATGATGAGGAGCTCGCGTGGGCCTTCCCGATCGAGCTGGGCGGCAGCGGCGACAATGTCATCGACGAGCCAGCCCCCGAGATGGTCCTCGAGCGCTGCTGCCAGCGCACCGGCGAGGGCGCCATCGGTGATCTGGAGCGTGTCGACCAGTCGGCGAGCCTGTAGGCTGTTTGCGGCCACGGCCCGGGCGATGCCACCATCCGTTGCGCTGCCGCTGAGACGGCCGCGGGCCGCTGCGAGCGCTGCCAGCGCGAGACGCGCGTCGCCGGCGGCGTTGGCGACAGCACGGTCTGCCGCATTGACGGCCTCCCATGCGGCGTCGACCGCCGCCCGCGCCTCGCCGACCCGGGCAGACGTGAACCGCGCCTGCCGAGCAGCCTCGTCCGCCGCGGCGATGTGCGTCGTGAGCGACGAATTCAGCTCTGCGATGTGCGCAGCCGCAGCCTCGGATTCGCTGAGGAGCGCGCTCACCGCCGCTGCCGCGAGCTCTGTGCGCGCGATGGTTGCGCGTGACTCGGCGGCAGCATCGGCTCGCTCAGCCGCTGCGTTCGCGAGCGCCTGCGCAGCGGCGGCGTGGCGCTCCTCTTCGATCGCCGCCTCCGCGGCCGCCTCGGTGGCCGCGAGACGCAGCCGGTCGGCTTCACGTTCGAGCACGTCCCAGGTGCGCTGCTCATCTCCCGCCTCGATGTCGGCGAGCGCCTGGGTCGCGGCGCGGACATCTGGAACGATCGCTTCGAGATCGGCCACTGCGGCGCCACGCTGTGCGACCGCGGAACGGAGACGGTCCGCAAATCGTCGCTGCAGCCCTTCACCGCGTTCCACCTGCATGCGGGCGTCTTCGAGACGGCGCGCCGCCGCATCACGAGCCGCGCGAGCGGCGTCAAGGCGTTGGCGGGCCGCATCCGACCGGTGCGCGAACGCCGCATCGGCCTCGGACGCGGCCTCGCAGCGTCCGAGTGCCTGTTCCAGGCGGCGTCGCGCGAGCTTGAGGCTGGCTCGCGCGGCGCGCCACTCCTCATGCGCGAGGCTGCCGCGCAGCTCGGTGAGGCGCTGGCTCATGGTCCGGAGCTCGATCGCGGCCACCGACTGCTCGCTCAACTCCGCGAGCCTGGGTGAGGCGTCGTCGAGGAGGTCCGTGAGGCGTCGAACGATGATGTCGGCCCCATCGAGGCGGTGCGAGGCCTCTTCGCAGGCGGCGCGCAGGGCCCGCACCCCGGCGGCCTGCTCGACGAGCGACCGGCGCTGATGCGGCGTCGCCTCGATGATGCCGTCGATATCGTTCTGGACGACCACCGCGTAGCCGTTCTGGGTGAGCCCGGTCCCCCCGAGCAGGCGCTCGAGGTCGCGCAGGCGGGCGTGGTCTCCGTTGATCCGGAACTCGGTGTCGCGGTCGCCGCGGGCGACCCGTCTGCTCACCGAAACCTCGGGATCCTCCGACGGGAGCGTCGAGTCCTCGTTATCCATGACCAGCTCGACCTGGGCGAGCCCCATCCGCTGACGGGCGCCCCCACCCGCGTAGATGACCTCATCCATCCGCTGACCGCGGAGCTCGCGCGCGTTGGTCTCGCCGAGCGCCCAGCGCACGGCGTCGACGAGGTTGCTCTTACCGCTCCCGTTCGGCCCGACGATCGCGGTGATCCCCGGGTCGAAGATCACCTCGCTGCGTGCGGCGAACGTCTTGAACCCGGACAGGGTGATCCGCCGGAGCCTCATCGGGGCGATTGTCCACGCGCGGGGCTCGGCACGTCAACATCTTGGGCCAAGCTGATCTCCGAGCCCCAAGATCTGGTGCTCACTCCTTGACCGGCGGTGTGCTCCCGCCGCCACGACCCCTTCCGCCACGGCGCCCGCGGCGCCGACGTGGGGCCGGTCCTGCGGCGGCCGGCGGTGGCGTTGCCGCGGGCTGCCCCTGCTGCCGTCCGACCAGCGCCTCCGCGGCGTGACGCAGTGCGGAGAGCAGGCTCCGGCTCCGCTTCGGGGTGGAGGCGTCCGGCGTGGTGGTGCCGACGCTCTCGGGCGCGCGGTTTCCGGACCGTCCACGGCGGCGGCGTGGCGTCGCTCCGCGGTCGGCCGCCACCTCGGCGACCCGGCGGCGAACGCGCGCCGGCTCCGACGCCACGGTCTTGGCCGCATCGCGTGCGGCGCCCACCGCGGCGGCGGCGCCGCCCCGGCTGATCTTGCTCAGCTTGTCGAGCGCGTCGTGCGCGGCGGCCTGTTCGGCCGACTGCTTGGTCGGACCGCGGCCCGTGCCGCCGACGCGGTCGCCGAGCAGGACCTCCGCGGTGTACTCGCGTTTGTGCCCGGGACCGCCGGTGGCAATGACCCGGTAGTGCGGCGTGTCGCCGGTCCGATCCTGCGACGCCTGCTGCAACTGGCCCTTGAAGTTCTCGTCGCTCCACTCGGCGAGATCGCCGATGTTCTGCAGGAACACCTTCGTCGCCGCCCGATAGCCCTGGTCGAGGAAGATCGCGCCGATCATCGCCTCGAACGCGTTGGCGAGCAGCGACGGGAGCTTGCGAGCCCCGGTCTTGACCGCGCCCCGGCCCATGAGCAACGTCTCGCCGAGCTGCAGGCGCTCACCGAGGCGTGCGAGCGACGTGGTGTTGACCAGCGCGGCACGGAGCTGGGTCAGCTGGCCCTCGTCGTAGGTGGGGAATCGCCGGAAGAGATACTCGCCGACCACGAGCTCGAGCACCGCATCACCGAGATACTCGAGCCGTTCGTTGTCATGACCGGGTCCGGCCGGCTCCCCGTGCTCGTTGTTCCACGAGGCGTGCGTCATCGCCTCGCGAAGCAGTTCCTGCTTGCGGAATTGAATGCCAATCCGCTTCTGGAGCTCGCGCAGGCGCTCGAGCTCCTCCTCTCCCAGTGGCGACGGTGTCTGCTTTGTGGCCACGACCGGCGCCGGCGGCGCTGCGCGGGCCGCTAGGTTGTCGCCCCCACCTTCTCCTGGATGTAGTCCCAGGCCTGGCCCACTGTCCCGATCTTCTCCGCGTCCTCGTCGGAGATCTCCATCTGGTACTCCTCCTCGAACGCCATTATCAGCTCGACCAGGTCGAGCGAGTCCGCGTTCAGGTCCTCCACGAACGACGCCTCCGGCGTCACCTGTTCGGTCTCCACGCCGAGTTGATCGGCGACGATCGCTTTGAACCGGTCGAAGGTTAGATCTGGCATCAGGCGTTCCTTGTGGTTGTGTGGGTGCGGCTGGTGCCGCATCAATCTGGGGCGAAACGATAGCGTCAGGAGCAGGGGGTCGCCACGCAAAGGGTCCGGACGCGCCGTCGATGACACGTTCTGGGCGGCCGTCAGGGTTGGGCGGGGTGTCGGGTCCGCTCATGCCGCGAGGCCGCCGTCGACGTGGAGCACATGACCCGTGATGTACCCCGACTCTGGCAGGACGAGGAAGGCGATCGCTGCGGCGACCTCCTCGGCGGTCCCCATCCGGCCCTTGGGGATGGCCGCGATTGCGCCCGCGCGGACGGCATCGCCGAGGGCGGTGGTCATCTCGGTATCGATGAAGCCCGGAGCGACGGCATTGACGGTGATATCGCGGCTGGCGACCTCGCGTGCGAGTGACTTGGTCAGCCCGATCAGGCCGGCCTTCGCCGCCGAGTAGTTGGACTGACCGGCGTTGCCGATGACCCCGGCGATGCTCGAGACGTTGACGATGCGGCCGAATCGCTGACGCAGCATGGGGCGCAGCGCGGCGCGGCAGATATGGAACGCCGCGGTGAGATCGATTGCGATCACCGAGTTCCAGTCGTCATCGGTGAGGCGCATCGCCAGGTTGTCGCGGTTGATCCCGGCGTTGTTGACCACGATGTCGAGGCCACCGAGGGCCTGCACAGTCTGCTCGACAAGCCCGGCCGCCGCTTTGGGATCGTCGAGGTCGGCGCCGAGCGCCACCGCGGTGACATGGTGGTCGGACTGCAGCTCGTCGACCACGGCCTGCGCTCTGTCAGCGCTCGCCGAATACCCGACCGCAACCGACGCGCCGGCTCGACCCAAGGCGACGGCGGTGGCCCTGCCGATGCCGCGCGAGGCACCCGTGATCAGCGCGCGTCTGCCCTCGAGGGGACGTGCCTCGCTCATCCGGCGACCGCCGCAACATCGAGGAGCGACGCGGCGTCCAGCGTGCTGACCGAGACCGTCCGGACGTCTGGGGCGATGCGCCGGGCAAGCCCGCTGAGCACGTTCCCGGGCCCGACCTCCACGAGCGTTTCGGCGCCAAGCTCCACGATGCGTCGAATGCAGTCGATCCATCGCACCGGTGACGTCAGCTGCGCGCGAAGGCGCTCGCGAAGCTCGTCGGCGGTGTGCACGTCACGCCCGTCGACGTTGCACACCACAGGTGGATGCGGATCGGAAAGTGCTGTGCTGTCAAGGACGGTTTCAAATCGCTGCGCAGCCGACGTCATCAGCGGCGAATGAAACGCGCCGCTCACGTTGAGCGGAATCGAGCGCCGCGCCCCGCGCGACAGCGCGATCTTCGCAGCGGCATCGACACCGGCTGTGGAGCCGCTGATGACCAGCTGCCCGGGCGCGTTGTGATTGGCGACGACCACGATCTCGCCGGTCTCGCGCTGCGCCTCGTCACATGCGGCGGTGGCGGCGTCGACGTCGATACCGATCAACGCGCACATGGTGCCGTCGCGCATCGCGGCCATGGCGCGGCCGCGCTCGATGACAAGGCGCATCGCGTCCTCGGGTTGCAGCGTGTGTGCCGCAACCGCCGCGGCGTACTCGCCGACACTGTGGCCGGCGACCGCGACGATGTCGAGGTCGTCGGGCAGGGCGCTGCGCAGTGCGCACTCGACGAAGAGGAGCGCCGGCTGCGCGATCTCGGTGGGACGAAGCTGCTCGTCGCCTCCGTGCAGTGCCGCACCCAGGTCGAGGCCGGAAGCCTGCGCGGCATCGAGCATCTCGATGGCGATTGGGAGACCGGTCAACCCGTCAGCCATTCCGGCGACCTGGCTGCCCTGTCCGGGAAAGCAAAGTGCTACTCGGGCCAACAGGACCGATGGTTACTCGGTGACGACCACTTCGCGGCCGTGATAGTAGCCGCAGTTGGGGCAGACGCGGTGCGGAATCCGCGGCTGGCGGCAACGCGGGCACGGCGACAGCGTGGGCATTTCCAGTGCGTGGTGGGAGCGCCGAAAGTCACGGCGGCGCTTTGAGATCTTTTGCTTGGGAAGCGGCATGCTCGGTTTCTCCGGGGGCGGCGCGCACGCACGGCGGCGCAGCCAATGGGTGCGGCCAGTATAGCGGTGCGTCCAGTCCGGGCGACCCCGAACGCTATTCACGCTCCCGGCGTTTGCGCCGCGACCCGCCGTTCTCGGCGGGCAGAGCATCGATACCCTTGCGAACCGTTGTCGCCGCGCGCATCAGCTGATCCTCGAGGCGAAGCATGACCTCGCGGGCATACGCGTCTGCATCGTTGCAGGTCTTGGCGGCACGCTCCTCGGCTTCGGCGAGCACCGCGGCGGCGTGCTCGCGAGCCTGCTCGGCGAGAGCGTGGTCGCCGACCATGACCGCGGCACGCGCTTCAGCCTCGGCAACGATTCGTGCCGCTTCGTGCTCTGCGCGCGAGAGGAGCCGCTCGGCCTCCTGCTCGGCTTCGACGACGACCCGGCGCTGATCCTCAAGGAGGTGGCGGGCCTGCATCAGCTCCTCAGGGAGCCCCAGCCTGGTCCGATCGATGAGCTCGAGCACCTCGTCCTCGTTGACGACGACTCCGGCGGTGAACGGCACGCGGCGGCCGGTGCTGACGATCTCCTCGAGCTGGTCGACGAGGTCGACCACCGTTGGTTCGGTGTCTTTGGGCAGGTCGGTCACGTGGATCGTGCCTCGCGTTCGCGCAGCTCGGCAAAGCGCCGATGCATCGCCTCGATGCTCACGGGGGGCGCCATCTCGCCGACGTCGCCGCCGAGCTGGCACACCTCCTTGATCAACGACGACGAGATGAACACATTGGAGAACGACGTCATGAGGAACACGGTGTTCACCGCCGGGTTGAGGCGCCGGTTCATCAGCGCCATCTGGAACTCCGACTCGAAGTCGCTGATGACGCGCAGGCCCCGCACGATCGCGATTGCGCCCGTGGTCGCCGCGAAATCCACGGTGAGCCCGTCGAACGTCGTCACCTCGCAGCGCGGCCGCGACTCGAGGCAGGCGCGGATCATCTCGACGCGTTCGACGGCGCTGAAGAGCGGCGTCTTTCCCGGGTTCTCCAGAACACCGACGACGACCCGGTCGAAGATCGCCGTGGCGCGGTCAAGGATATCGAGGTGGCCGAACGTCACCGGATCAAAGCTGCCCGGGTACACGGCGATGCGCTCGCTCACGCTGTTCCGTCCGATGGTGCAGCATTTCGCTGCAGGAAGCTGATGGTGGTCAGGCCGTAACGCGCCTCGCGGAATCGTCGGAGACCGCCGATCTGCTCGGGGATTTCGCGGGCGCGGTGATGTTCGCACACGACAAGACGTGGTGGAGCCGCACCGAGCAATTCGAGCACGCTGTCGAGCTCCGGATCTTGGTACGGAGCGTCGACGTAGCAGAGATCGGCTTCGCTCGTGAGAGCGGTCGCACCCCGCAGCCAGCGCCGGACGTCGGCGCCGACGAGGGTGCACCGGTCGCGGCAGCCGAAGCGCTCGGCGGTCTTCGCGATCAGTGCGAGCGCCTCGCGGTGGCGTTCGACGAACGTGACTGCGCTGGCTCCCCGGGACAAAGCCTCGAAGCCGACCGTGCCGGCGCCGGCATAGAGATCGAGGATCCGAGCGCGCACGACGCGGGTTCCGAGGATGTCGAAGACCGACTGGCGCACCATCGCGCGGGTCGGGCGCACCTCGCGACCGGAAGGAGTGCTGACGACCCTCCCCCGCCACGCGCCGGCGGTGATCCGTGTCTGCGCCACGTGCTGCGGCCCGGTCTTCAGACGCTGGGGCATGAAGCGGTGTGCGGTCGCACGCTAGTCGATGTCAAACACGGCGCGATACCCGTTCATCGCATCCGAGAGGGGCTGCCACGCCGAAAGGTCGGGGTCGTGGTCGAGCCACTTGAGGGCGGCCTGACGGGACCGGCGCCCGAGGGCGACATCGAGCAGATCTGCCGCGAGCATGTCGGGGAGGCCATGCTGGCGCAACCCCACCAGCTGGCCGGGTCCGCGGAGCTGCAGGTCGCGTTCGGCGAGCTCGAACCCGCTGTCCGTCGCCGCCACCGCGGCGAGCCGCTGCGAGCCCTCCTCGTCGATGCCACCCTCGAAGAGCAGGCAATACGACTGATGCTCCGCCCGGCCGACCCGGCCGCGGAACTGATGTAGCTGTGCAAGCCCGAAGCGCTCGGCGCCTTCGATGACCATGATGCTTGCGTTCGGGACGTCCACCCCGACCTCGACCACGCTCGTGGCCACGAGCACGTCCGCGTCCCCGCGCACGAACCGATCCATGCGCTCGGCTTTCTCGCGCGCGGGCATGCGCCCGTGGAGCAGCTCGACGCGAAGATCGGGAAAGATCGTGGTGCTCAGCCGCTCGAATTCTGCGGTGGCACTCCGTGCGCCGAGCTTGTCCGATTCCTCAATGAGTGGGCAGATCACGAAGGCCTGACGCCCCTTGAGGACCTCCGCGCGTACGAATTCGTAGGCCTGGTTGCGTTCGTGCGGTGGCACCACTCGTGTCGCGACGGGATGCCGTCCGGGTGGCATCTCACGCAGCTCGCTGAGGTCGACGTCCCCGTAGAGCGTGTTCGACAGCGACCGGGGAATTGGCGTAGCGGTCATCGCCAGGTAGTTGGGCATGGCACCGGATGTCTGGCGCAGCCGCTGACGCTGCGCCACGCCAAAACGGTGCTGCTCGTCCACCACCACGAGGCCGAGGTTGACCATCGCAACGTCGTCTTCGATGAGCGCGTGCGTGCCGACGATGAGAGAGTCCTGTCCGCCGGCGAGACCCGCCAGAATCTCGCGCCGCGCCGCGGCGGAGGTGCTGCCAACCAACAGCCGGGGCGGCAGGCCATGCTGGGTCAGCAACTTGTCGAGGGTGGCGTGGTGCTGGCGGGCCAGGATCTCGGTTGGCGCCATCACCGCGGTCTGGAACCCCCCGTCGTGGGTCATCAGCGCCGCGAGCGCGGCGACCACGGTCTTGCCGCTCCCCACGTCCCCCTGGAGCAGACGGTTCATCGGACCGGGGCTGGCGAGGTCGGTGAGGATCTCGTGGCCGGCCACGCGCTGACCGTCGGTGAGCGTGAACGGCAGGCTCGCGGCGAAGCGACGTGCCACCTCGATGTCGTAGCCGACGATCACCCCCGGCCCGCTCATCCGCCGGCGCCTGGCTCGCTCCGCGGCGACCTGGAGGAGGAACAGCTCCTCAAACGCGATGCGCTCGCGAGCGCGTGCCGCCGACTCGGTGCTGTCGGGCTTGTGCACCTGGTAGAGGGCCTCGGCGATCGGCATCAGGTCTTCCGCCTCGCGCACTGACGGGGGCAGACGGTCGGGAACCTGGGTCGTGAGCCCGAGCAGGGGCTCGATGCGCATGCGCAGAAAGCGCGACGTGATGCCCTCGGTCTCCGGATAGACGGGCGCCAGCGTCCCGACGTGACGCTGCCCCTTGCTTGCTGGCTCGAAGGCGGGGTTGCGAAAGTTCAAGCCCGTCATGGACTTCTCGACCTTGCCGCTGACCAGCAGCTCCATACCGGGCTTCAGCTGTCTGGTGAGATACGGCTGGTTGAACCACACCGCAGTAGCCACGGCGCCGTCGTCCTCGAGGGTTGCCTCGACGAGGACCATCTTCTTGTAGGGGCTGCGTCGCGAGCTCACGTTGCGAACGCGAACACGCGCGGTTTGCACGGTCCCCGGCACGAGTGCTCGCAGCGGCACGGTCTGTCGTGTGTCCTCGTAGCGGCGAGGCAGGTGGAAGAGGAGGTCGCGGACGCTGCTGACGCCGAGCCGCTCGAGGCGCTGCGCCTGGCGAGGACCGATCCCGGTGAGCCGAAACAGGGGCAGGTCGAGGTCGAGCGGCACGTAGGTCGGCGTGACGATCGAAACGTGTTGCGTGCTCACAGCCATCTCATCGTGGCAGGCATGCCCGGTTAGTCCGCGCCGAGGCAGGCGACTCCGAGGCCACCAGGCCCGCTATACGCACCGACGACGGGTCCGATCCGTCCAAAGATCGCTGTCACGTTCGAGACGGCGGCACCGAGCCGGGACTCCAGGTCGCTCATCGACTCGGACGCGGCCGCGTGAAATTCGGCGAGACTGCGCAGCGGCCCGCAGTCGCGGACCTGCTGGACGATCATGTCGATCCCCTTTGACCTGCTCCGCGGCCTGGCCAGCGGGACCACCTCGCCGTCCCGCACGGCGATGAGCGGCTTGATGTTGAGCAGGCTGCCGACCAACGCCTGAGCACGACCGATCCGTCCGCCCCGGTGCAGATAGGTGAGCGTGTCGAGCAGGACCAGGATCGTGACCTTGCCACGGCGTCTGGTCGACTTCTCCGCGACTGTCGCAGCGCTGTCACCGGCCTTGATGTCCTCGAGCGCGGCCCGCACCAGCAGTTGCAGACCGCCGCTCACGCTCTCCGTATCCACGAGGTGGATCCGCGACGGGTCGAAGTCCTGCGCCGCCAGCGCCGCTGACTGCAGCGTGCCGCTCAACTTTGCGGAGATGTGCAGTCCGACCACCTCATCGCCAGGGTCGGCGAGCAGGGTTCTGTACAACGTGGCGAAGGCATCCGGCGATGGCTGCGACGTCGTTGGGTGAACGGCGCTGTGTTCGAGCTTCGCGTAAAACTGATCGGCGTCGATGTCGACACCATCGCGGTATTGCTCGTCCCCGAAACGGACGGTCAATGGAACGACGTGAACCCCAAGTGTCTGCGCATCCGAGGGCGAGATGTCGGACGTGCTGTCGGTGACGAGGTGAATCACCTACTCGAGAGAGAGCACGTACGGATAGTGCTCCTGTCCTCCCGCCTGGAGCTCGAACTCCGTCCCGGAATTGGTGCTCCGCAACAACTCGATGAGCGATGCGGCGTCCTGCTCGCTGACCTCGTCACCACGGTACACGGTGACCAACTCGGGCTTGTCAGCCTGTGCCTTGAGCACTGCTTCGATGACCCCGAGATAATCGCTGCCCACCTCGGTGATCACGTCATCGACGACGGCGATCACATCGCCGAGCTTGATGTCGTGACCGTTGACGCTCGTGTCGCGGACAGCGTGCGTCACCTCCACCGCGCGCACGGTGGCGATCGCAGCCTCCATGCGCTCGACGTTCTCGTCGAGCCCGGCGCCCGGGTCGAAAGCCAGCAGCGCGCTGATTCCTTGGGGGAGATTCCGTGTCGGTACAACGCGCACCTCGCAGTCCTCGGCCAGCGGGTTCACCTGCTCGGCGGTGAGGATCACGTTGCCGTTGTTGGGCAGGAGGATCACCTGCTGCGCGTTGGCTGCGCGCACGCCGTTGAGCAGGTCCTCGATCGACGGGTTCATGGTCTGACCGCCGCTCACGATGCTGTCGGCGCCGAGGCTGCTCATGATGTCGCGGAAGCCGGTTCCCGGCGCGACACTCGCCACGCCGATTGCCTTGGGCGGCGCCTGCGGCTGGTCCTGCACCGCAGCCTCGGCCTCATCCGCATCCGCACGCATCAGCACGTCGTGGTGCTGCGCCGACATGTCCTCCACCTTGAGCTTGCTCATCGGCCCGCGCGATGACGCCGCCGCGATCAGCCCGGCCGGGTCACCGGTGTGGATGTGAACGCGCACCAGTTCCGGATCCCCGACCACCAGCGCCGATTCGCCGAGCGCGGAGAGCTCGGTGCGGATCGCGTCCACGTCGAGCCCCGGGCCACTGATGAGGAACTCGGTGCAATATCCCCAGCCCTGTTCACGCGGGGCCACAGCGGCAGCGCCTCGACGTGGCACGGCGGAGCCGGTCGCTTCGAGGTCGCCGGGATTGGGTGGAAGGCGGAGCGCGGGCTCGCCGGAGCGGCGGAGCATCGCGGGAGCGGGCGTGGCCGGCAGGGTGTCGCCGACAGCCCGCGCGAAGCCTTCAAGGATCACCGCCAGGCCGAAGCCGCCCGCGTCGACCACGTTGGCATCGCGGAGGACCTGCAACTGATCGGTCGTTCGCTCCACCGCAGCGTGAGCCTCGGTCACGACCCGCTCAAGGACGACCCTGATGTCGTCGGTGGTCGCGGCGGCGGCGGCCGCCGCCGAGGCAGCATCGCGAACGACGGTCAGGATCGTGCCTTCGGTGGGCTTCATGACCGCCCGATACGCAACCGCGGAGGCCTCGGTGATCGCCAGGGCGACGCCGTTGGCATCCAGATGGGCACGCTGGGCCGACCCCTGCGCAAAGCCCCGCAGGATCTGCGACAGGATGACGCCGCTGTTCCCCCGCGCTCCCATGAGCGAGCCGTGCGCGGCGGCCGCGAGCACCGAGTTCGGCCGCGTCGGGAGTTGGTGCGTCGCGCGCCTCCTCCACCGCCGAGCGCAGCGTCAGGTACATGTTCGAGCCGGTGTCACCGTCCGGTACCGGGAACACGTTGAGGTCGTTGATCTCCTGCTGGTTCGCCTCCAGCCACGAGAGCGCCGCCGTCAGGCCGGCGAGCACCTGCTCGCCCGCGATCTCGCGCAGCGGTTCGCGGAGCACGGCGAGCTCCGGCGCGGGCTTAGTGGCGGACACCGTCGTGCTCCGCGTGGATGCCCTGGACATTCACGTTCACGGCGACAACGGGAAGCCCAAGGGTCTTCTCGACGGAATAGCTCACGGCACTCATAAGGTTGTGAGCCACCTCGCTGATACGAGTCCCGTACTCGACGATCACGTAGAGCTCGATCACCAGCCCGTCCGGGGTGACCTGGATCTCAACGCCCCGGTGGACGTTCTCCCGGTTGAGCCGTTCGGCGATGCCATCGCGCAGGCCACGGGCCGCCATCCCCACGATCCCGTAGCACTCATTGGCCGCGTGGCCGACGATGGATGCCACCACCCGGGGCGAGACCTCGATCCTGCCCAGGGAGGCCGTACGCGACAGTGCGTCGGACGCGCGGACCTTGCCTTTCACGTATCTCCGTAAGCCCGGTGGGGGCCTGTGGTAACCTCAGCGACTGGCCACCGGTTCGTTTCCGGAGGCCGCCGGGCGCCGCCGAGGTGGCTGCGGCCGATTCTAGTACGCCAGAGCGGGCGCGTCTCAGATGCGCGTCCCGACCCATGAGAGACACGATGTCCCAGCGCTGCGATATCTGCGGAAAAGGTCCGATGACCGGCAACAACGTGAGCCACTCCAAGGTGCACACAAAACGCCGGTTCCTGCCCAACCTGCACGTGACCCATCTGGCCGTGAAGGGCAAGGAAGTCCGGGCCAAGGTCTGCACCCGTTGCCTGCGCACGCAGGCGAAGGCGGCGCGCGGCTAGCCATCGGGGGGACGACCCGGTACGATCGCCACGAGAGCGGCGGTTGGAGGCAAGGATGATCAGAGCCCGCGGGCTCCTGCTCGGTGGAGCATGTTTCGCGACGCTTGCCGGCTTCACGATCGGCGCGTCGGCTGCCTCCAGCCTCTCCGCCCCGCCGACCACTCACTCTGCGCACCGCGGCGCGGCCGTGGCCAACGAACCCGGCGCAGCGCCGGCAGTGGCGTCGCATGTCGGGATCGCAGCGTCGCGTCGCGCCGCTGTGTCCACGCCGCCGGCGTTCGTGGGCGCATCCGATGCGCCGAGAGGGTTCGCCAGAGCAACTGTGCCGCAGCTCCCTGCGCAGACAGTGACCGGCGTCTCACCGGATGCCGGTGCGGCGGGTCCCGGCGGTGAGCACATGGTGACCATCACCGGTTCGGGCTTTACCGGCGCGACCGATGTGTTCTTCGGCAACACCGATGTGTCCTCCACCTCATACCCGTGCTTGTCATCGCCCGCAGGCTGTTTTAGCCAGGTCAGTGACACCGAGATCGATGCCGACACACCCGTGGGGCCGTCGGGCACCGTCGACGTCACGGTGAACTCGGGGACCGCCAACGCGCCGCAGGACGATTACGCGTATTTCGATCCACCGACGGTCACCAACGTCGAGAGCCCGCAGCAGCAGGGTGCCAGCGGAATTACTGTCATCGGTACCAACTTTTCGTATCCCGGCGTCAGTCCGTTTGCCAGCGGTGTCTCCGAGGTCGATCTCGTACCCACCGGCGCTGGATCGACGGTGGCGATCACCAACGTTTGTGCGAGCGGCGGTCAGGCGAATTGTTTCCTGGCCAGCGACGACACGGATCTGACGATCAACCTTCCGAATTCGATGACTGCCGGGCAGTACGACACTCGGGTGCTCACCCCCGGCGGGACGTCGGCGACCTCGTCCAACGACCTCCTCACGGTGTTGCCTCCCGGGCCGGCGCTGACGACCCTCAGCCCGTCAACCGGTTCGACCGCGGGCGGCATCCCCGTGACCTTGACGGGTACCAACTTCACCGGAGCGACTGACGTGAACTGGGGTGCGGTGGACATCAGCACCATCTGTGGGACGGGGACGTGTTTCTCGGTCGACAGTGACACGCAGATCACGGTGAACAACATCCCGGGCCATGCGGCTGGCGGCGTGCCGGTGACAGTGACCACCGGGACGGGCACATCGAACAGCAAGACCTACACCTACACGACTCCTGGGCCGGCGCTGACGACCCTCAGCCCGTCAACCGGTTCGACCGCGGGCGGCATCCCCGTGACCTTGACGGGTACCAACTTCACCGGAGCGACTGACGTGAACTGGGGTGCGGTGGACATCAGCACCATCTGTGGGACGGGGACGTGTTTCTCGGTCGACAGTGACACGCAGATCACGGTGAACAACATCCCGGGTCATGCGGCAGGCGACATCACGGTGACAGTGACCACCGGGACGGGCACATCGAACAGCAAGACCTACACCTACACGACTCCTGGGCCGGCGCTGACGACCCTCAGCCCGTCAACCGGTTCGACCGCGGGCGGCATCCCCGTGACCTTGACGGGTACCAACTTCACCGGAGCGACTGACGTGAACTGGGGTGCGGTGGACATCAGCACCATCTGTGGGACGGGGACGTGTTTCTCGGTCGACAGTGACACGCAGATCACGGTGAACAACATCCCGAGTCATGCGGCAGGCGACATCACGGTCACCGTGACAACATCGCAGGGAACATCGGGTGGCAAGCCCTACACATACGTGACTCCGCCGCCGACGCTGACGACGCTGAGTCCCACCTCTGGGCCCACCGCGGGCGCCAACCCCGTCACCCTCACTGGTACGAATTTCAACGGCGCCACCGATGTGAATGTTGGCTCGTCTGATCTCAACCCGTGCGGTTCCGGTGCGTGTTTCACCATCGACAGCAGCACGCAGATCACGGTCACGATGCCGGCCAATCCGCCAGGCAGTGTCAACGTCACGGTGACGACGCCTGGCGGCAAGACCGCGAGCCTCCAGTACACGTACATTGCGCCGCTGCCCACCGTGACCAACGTTTCTCCAAATGCCGGAGGTCCATTGGGCGGTAACACTGTCAGCTTGACTGGGACAGGCTTCGAGGCAGCTGGCACGCCCATCGTCTCCGCGGTCACGGTCGGCACGACAGCTATCACCACCAAGCCCTGTAGCGGTTCACCGACCTCGCCGTGCTTCACGGTCAACAGCGCAACGTCGATCACCATCCAGGTGATGCCAGGCGGTAGTGGGCAGGTCCACATCACGGTCGCGACGCCGGGTGGCATCAGCATGCCCTCCTCCGCAGACATCTACACCTACGTCACCACCTTCCCGACGGTGTCGAATGTCTCGCCGAGATTTGGCGCAACCAGCGGAGGGGCGTTCGTGATCATCACAGGCACGAACTTCGGCGATTTGAGCCAGGGATTCGGCGCCACGGACATCCTGTTTGGAAGTATTGACGTCCCATCGAGCCGCACCTTCCCCTGCACGGGGTCCGCGGGCTGCTTCGAGCAGATCGGCACGACGACGCTCGATGTGTACACACCCACCGACAACAACGCGGGCATTGTTGACATCACCGTGCAAACCCCGGGTGGAAACTCGCAACCGGTCCGCGCCGACGACGGGTACACGTATGTCGCTCCGGGTGCGTTCACCGCGATCAGTCCCGTCCGCATCTGTGACACACGGCCCGTCGGCACGGGGATTGCGCCGAACGAGTGCAACGGACCCGGCAAAGGGACGCTCGGCCCCAACGGCACGATCACGGCGCAGATCACCGGGAGCACGCAGGTGCCCGCTGGGGCGCAGGCGGTGGTGGCCAATATCACGGCCATCGACCGCGGCACGAGCGGCACCGTGGTCATCGCCTATCCCGCGAACACGGCTCGACCAGTCGCGTCCAATATCAACCTCGCCACCGGGACCGCCGAAGCCAACCTGGCGATCGTGCAGTTGAGCAGCACCGGCGCGATCACGCTGTTCAACTCAGTGGGCGAGGCCGACGTGATCGTCGATGTCGAAGGATTTTTCGGGACCCCAGGCGGATCCTCAGCGGGCGCTTTCCACAGCATTCCGCCATTGCGCATGTGTGATTCGCGCGGCGCGCCGAGCCACACCGTGTGCTCGACCGCCACAGGAGGGACGAGCGCGCCGCTCCTCGGTGGCACATGGCGAAAAATCGTGCTCTCAGGCGTGCCGCCCGGTGTCCCGCCCAACACTCCGGACATCCCAACTGACGGCACGGCTGCCGCTGCTGCGTTCAACCTCACCGGGACGGCGGCGAGCGTTCCCACCTATCTGGCGGTCGCGGTGCCGAGCGGCAGCGATGCCTGTCCGACCAAGGCCCCCCAGTTCTCCAACGTTAACCCGACACCGGGGATTAGCCTTCCCAACCGTGTGATCTCCAACCTGGGTCCGCACGGCGACATCTGCCTGTTCAGCGCAGCCGGAAGCATCAACTTCGTGATCGACGTGAACGGATGGTTCGGGAAAGCGACCGCATCGCCGGGCGCCTTCTTCTACTCAGTGCCGCCGACCAGGGTGTGCGACACGCGTCCGAGTGACGGGACTCGCTGCCAGGCCCAGCCGCTCGGCGCGAATAAGAGCGAGCTCGTCGACATGGCGGGCGTCGTGGCGGTGCCCGCCTGGACAACGCACGTGGCATCGCCACCGGTCGCCGTGGTGGCCAATCTGACCGCCGTGGCAGGGAGCGCCGCGACCGTCTTCACGCTCTACCCGAGCGACGAGAGCCGGCCGCAGGCATCGGACCTCAACCCGACCGCCGGTGAGGTCATCGCCAATCTCACGATCACCAGCCTCGGCCAGACAGGCTCAAGTCCCGGGAACGTCTATCTGTTCAACGCGGTCGGGGCCATCAACGCCGTCCTCGACGTCGCCGGCTGGTTCCAGTAGGCCGCGCCCGGCGGCGCCGGCTCATGACGGATCGCGGCGGCAAGGATCTCGAGACCCTGGACGATCCTCGGCCCGGGCCGGCTGAAATATGCGGAGCCGTCCACGGCGATCACCCGGCCGGCGCGGGCGCACGCGAGGCCGTCGAATCCCGCGCGTAACGTGACCTCGGGGACCAACTCCATCGTTCGTTCGAGGTCATAGCCGCACGGCATGAGGATCATCACCTCCGGGTCGGCATTGGTCACCTCGTCCCATGACACATAGCGAGACGGCGCGCCGTCGGTGCCCAGGACGTCGATCCCACCGGCGATTCGGACCAGCTCGGGAACCCAGTGACCACCAACCATGAGCGGATCGGTCCACTCGATGCAGACGACCCGCAGCGGGTCCCCAGGTGGCGGTGAGGCGCCCACCGCTCGGATCTGCTCACGCATCGCGGTGGCAGCGCGTGCGGCGCCGTCGACACGCCCTGCAGCCGCCCCGACCTCTTCGATGGACGCGCACACCTCCTCCACCGATCGCGGTTCGAGCGAGAGCACCGGGACGTCGCCCGTGAGGCGCCGAACTGCCCGCCGTACCTCGCTGTAGGCAACCGCGCAGACGTCGCAGAGCTCCTGGGTGACGATCAGGTCCGGTTCGAGGCGCGCCAGTGCCGACTCGTCAAGGCGGTAGATGCTCGACCCCTCGTGCCGCGCCGCGTGAATGTGGCGGTCGATCTCGGCCGGAGCAACCCCGTCTGTCGGGAGCACGCTCGAGGTCACTATGGGCAGCGCCCGAGCGGCGTCGGGGTGATCGCATTCGTGGGTGACCCCGACAACGAGGTCACCGGCGCCGATCGCGAAGAGGATCTCGGTGGCGCTCGGCAGCAGCGAGATGATGCGTGTTGCCGCGTTCATAAGACCGCGGGCTGGTCGGCCGTCCGGCCACGACGCAGCGTGCGCACCAACGACGCCATCTCCACAGCGGCGTCAGCCGCCTCTGCACCCTTGTTGCCATGTTTGCCGCCGGCTCGATCGCTGGCCTGCTCGATCGTGTCGACCGTCAACACCCCGAAGGTCGCCGGGACGCCGGTGGTGACATGCACGGATGCGATCCCCTGCGCCGCCTCGCCTGCGACGTATTCGAAGTGAGCCGTGTCGCCGCGAATCACCGCGCCGAGACAGACCACCGCGTCGACACCCCCGTGAGTCGCGATCTCGCGCGCCGCGATCGGTATCTCGAAGGCCCCGGGGACCCAGACCACGTCGATGTCGCCGGCGGCGACACCGCGCTGCCTCAATGCGTCGACCGCGCCCTCGAGCAGCCGCGTGGAGATGATGTCGTTGAAGCGCGAGACGACGATGCCGATACGCATACCGGTCGCGTCGGGGCTGCCAGTGATGACATTCGCGCCTTCAATATGCGCGCCCGTTGAGCCGGTGCCGTCGTCATACCGCGTCGACGGCATCGTCCAGATCCAGGCTGTGCCCGAGCTTCTCCTGCTTGACCCGAAGGTAGCGCTCGTTGTGCACATTCGCGGGGACCACCAGCGGGATCTGGTCGGTCACCTCGAGCCCGTACCCGCTCAGGCCGTAATACTTCCGCGGGTTGTTGGTCAGCACGACCATCCGCTTGACGCCGATATCGGACAGGATCTGCGTGCCGATGCCGTAATCGCGCTTGTCGACCGGCAGCCCGAGGCTCAGGTTCGCTTCCACGGTGTCCAACCCGCGATCCTGGAGCGCATAGGCGCGCAGCTTGTCCATCAGCCCGATGCCGCGGCCCTCCTGGCGCAGGTAGACGAGGACGCCCCGACCTGCGTCGGCGATCATCGCCATCGCCTTGCGCAGCTGCGCCTGACAGTCACAGCGCTGGGAGCCGAAGACATCACCGGTGAGGCACTCGCTGTGTACCCGAACCAGAACCGGCTCCTCACCATGGATATCGCCCCACACCAATGCGACGTGGGTCGCGTGCGTGATCACGTCTTCGTAGGCGTAGGCGACGACGGTGCCGAATTCCGTCGGCAGCGTGGTGGTTGCACCGCGCTCGACGAGCCGTTCGTTGCGGCGACGGTAGGCGATGATGTCGGCGACGGACACGATGTTGATCGAGTGCTCGGCGGCGAAGACGTCGAGGTCGGGCCGCCGCGCCATGCGCCCGTCGGCCCGCATCACCTCACAGATGACGCCCGCGGGGAAGCGTCCGGCGAGCTTGCAGAGATCGACGATCGCCTCGGTCTGACCGGCGCGCTCGAGCACGCCTCCAGCCGCCGCTCGAAGCGGAAACGTATGGCCCGGCTTGGCAAAATCACTCGGCTTGGCGTGCTCGTCGCAGAGCATCCGGATGGTGGTGGCGCGGTCGAATGCGCTGATGCCGGTGGTCACACCATGGCCGATCGCCTCGACCGTGACGGTGAAGGCGGTGCCGAAGCGCGAGGTGTTGTCGTCGACCATGGCGCCGACGCCGAGCTCATCCAGACGCCAGCCTTCGACAGGCACGCAGATGAGGCCACGCCCATGCGTCGCCATGAAGTTGACCGCCTCGGGCGTGATGCGATCGGCCGCGATGGCGAGATCGCCCTCATTCTCGCGATCCTCGTCGTCGACGATGATCACGAACTTGCCGGCGCGGATGTCCGCGATCGCATCGTCGACGCTGGCGATGCTCGTCATCGTCACCGCCCCGGCGCCGCGGTCGCGAGCACGGCGCCCTGGTCTCGGGCGGCAAGCATGCGCGCGACGTAGCGCGCGATCAGGTCGGCCTCGAGGTTGACATTCGTCGCCATTCTCCACGCGCCGGCGACGGTCGCCGTCATGGTGAGCGGGATGAGCGACACGGTGAAGGCCGCCTCGAAGACGTCGACCACCGTGAGGCTGATGCCGTCGACGGCGACGCATCCCTTCTCGGCGATCAGGTCGATGAGGCTGTCCGATGTCGCGATGGTCACCCATCGCGCGTTGGCGTCCTCACGCAAGGCGGTGACGGTACCGGTGCCGTCCACGTGCCCCGAGACCATGTGACCGCTGACGCGATCGCCGAGGCGCAGCGCCCGTTCGAGGTTCACTGTCGATCCATCGGCGAGCTCGCCGAGCGTGGTGCGGTGCCATGTCTCGGGCATGACGTCGGCCGCGAAGCCGCCGCCCGAGGTTGATGTCACGGTCAGGCAGGCACCGTTGACGGCGATGCTTTCGCCGATCTCGAGGTTCGTCAACGGTGTGCGCGGCGCGATCTCGATGCGACCGGGCGTGCGTGCTTCTAGGACGCCAAGCGTTTCGATGATCCCGCTGAACACTCTGCTGATTCCTCGATCTCAGCGTACACAGTATCCGGTCACCACGAGATCGGGACCGGCCATCTCGACGGAGACGTGCTCGAGCAGGCGCGAGGAGGCGAGGCTCGAGACGCCTGCCCCGCCCACCGCGCTTGGAGCGTCCGTCCCGCCGATGATCCGCGGCGCAAGCATGGCAACGACCTTGTCGACGAGCCCCAGATCGAACGCCGTCCCGAGCACCCCGGCACCCCCTTCGACGAGGACGCTCAGCACGTCGCGGCGTGCTCCGAGCAGGGCCATGAGCGCCTGGAGGTCGACGCCCCCCGGCCCCTGGTCCACCACCTCAACCTGGACGCCCGGCTTCGCGCAGTCGCTCCACTGCATCGGGATCGGCCCGGTTGGTGGTGGCGATCAGCGCGACGCCGGTTGCGGATGCCAGCACGCGCGCGCGCTCGGGGATGCGCAAGGCGCTGTCGACGACCACGCGGAGCGGCCACCGGCCACCGTCGAAACGCGTTGTCAGCGCCGGGTCGTCGGTGACCACGGTGTTCACCCCCACCAGGATGGCGTCGTGGCTGTGGCGCAGACGGTGCGCGACGGCACGGGACTCATCCGAGGTGATCCACCGTGACTCGCCGCCGGCGGTGGCGATCCTGCCGTCGAGCGACGCAGCGAATTTGGCCGTGACAAAGGGAATTCCGGTGGTGATGTGTTTGACGTAAAACTCATTCAGACGGCGCGCTTCGGCCTTGCGCACGCCGACGTCCACGGTGATGCCTGCGGCACGCAACGCATCGATGCCGCGACCGGCCACCTTCGGGTTTGGGTCGAGCATGGCAACAACCACACGGCGTGGCGCGGCCTGTCTCAGCGCATCGACGCAGGGAGGCGTGCGTCCCTGGTGCGCGCAGGGCTCGAGGGTGATGTAGATGTCGGCGCCGCGGGCACGCTCACCGGCGGCCGCGAGAGCAGCAACCTCGGCGTGTGGGTCGCCTGCACGCGCATGGAACCCAGAGGCGATCACCTCGCCGTTGCGCGCGATCACGCATCCCACCATGGGATTCGGGCTGGTGGCGTAGTCCGCCGAACGTGCCGCTGCCAGCGCGACGTCCATCAGCGCCTCGTCGGCGCTGGCCGCTCCGGTCACGCTCGGGCCGGTACCCGAGGGGGCGACAGCGTGCCGTCGGGACGGAGAATCCGGCGTGCCTCGAGGTCGGCGCGGAGCTGGCCGCAGGCGGCGTCGGCGTCGCCACCCCGCGTGTCTCGCACGGTCACACGGGCGCCGCGGAGCGCGCCAAGAAAGCGGCGGGCCACGCCGGGGTCGGGTGGACCCCATGCGCTGCCATCGATGCGATTCATCGGGATGACGTTGATGTGCGCCTGGGCGCGCCGGGCAAGGTCACGGAGCCCCTCCGCCTGCTCGACCGAATCGTTCACGCCACCGATCAAGCACCACTCGAAGCTGATGCGCCGGCCGCTCTGCTCGGCATATCGCGACGCGGCGTCCAGCACGGCGCCGAGCGGATAGGTGCGGTTGATCGGGACCAGGCGGTTGCGCAGCCCGTCCGTCGCGGCGTGGAGCGAGACAGCCAAGGTGACCGGGATTCCCGACGCTGCGAGCTGTTGAATCCCCGGGACGACCCCGCTCGTGGAGACGGTGATCCGCCGCGCGCTGATGCCGGCCTGCTCGGTCAACACGCTCAGCGACTCGATCGTGGCGGCAGCGTTGGCGAGAGGTTCTCCCATGCCCATGTAGACGATGTGGGTGACCGGCCCCATCCCCCGTCGGTGCAGCGCGCTTGACGCCGCGCGCACCTGGTCGACAATCTCTGCGGCGGTGCAATTGCGCCGCAGCCCCATGTGCCCAGTGGCGCAGAACGGACACCCCACGGCGCACCCGACCTGGCTGCTGACGCAGACGGTCGACCGGCGGCGCGAGTCGGCGCGCGCCGGCGTCTCCATCGCGACGGTCTCGATGGTCTGGCCGTCACGCGAGCCGGCAGAGCAGCTTGACTGTCGCTCCAGCAGTCCGCGAGGAACTCCGTGGCGACGCTGACGGTCGAGAACTCGAACTCGGCCGCCAGCGCATGGCGCAGCGGCGCCGGGAGTTGGAGCAATCCCTCGAAGTCGGCGACGAACGGCTGCCAGACGGCCGCCTGCACCTGGCGAGCTCGCCAGGCCGGCTCACCGTATCGCGCAAGGGCCTCGTCGACCACAGCGGCCTCGCCTGCGGTGCTGAGCGCGCGGGTGGGCATCAGTCCATGGTACGGGCGAGCACGTCGTCGGCAGTCAACCACGTAGGCTGCCTGCCATGAATGGGGTTCTCGGCGCCTTCATCGGCGTGCCCGCGACCATGCTGGTCGCCGGCGGCCTCGGCATCATCGGCCTCTCGATCTACACGCGAGTCATCGGCACCCGTCGAGGGCAAGCGGCCGATCCACTGGGGGCACATGGCGCTGGGCACGTTCATGTTCGCGCTCGGGGTGGTGCTCGTCTGGGTCGAGGTCGTTCACCTTCGGAGCGGGCTGAGCGCACCCTAGCGGTGCCCGATCAGGCTCAGGAACTCGTTGCGGGACTTGTCGTCATCGCGGAAGCTCCCGGTGAGTGACGACGTGACCGCCGAGCTGTTCTGCTTCTCGACGCCGCGCATCGCCATGCAGAGGTGGGTCGCCTCGATGACAACACCCACGCCACCGGGCTCGAGGACCTCCTGGAGCGCGTCGCCGATCTGGGTGGTCAGCCGCTCCTGCACCTGCAGCCGGCGGGCGAACATGTCGACGATCCGCGGGATCTTGCTGAGCCCGAGGATGCGGCCGTTGGGGAGATATGCGACGTGCGCCTTGCCGAAGAACGGCAGCAGATGGTGCTCGCAGAGGCTGTAGACCTCGATGTCACGCACCACGACCATCTCCGAGTACGGCTCCTCGAAGATGGCGCCGTTGACGAGGTCGTCGAGGTTGAGCGTGTACCCGCTGAGCAGAAATCGAAGGCTCCGCGCCACCCGCGACGGCGTCTGCACGAGCCCGGGGCGGTCCGGATCCTCACCGATCTCGGTCAGGAGCGATCGCATCAACGGTGCGATCGGGTCGGTGCTCTGCCTCGGGGCGGTCACTGGCAATCGATCATGACGGCCGGGTGCCGGATGGCGCGTTCCCGGCCGGCGCCTGGACGTCCGGCGCAGTCGGGACGGTCATGGTTGCGGCGCCGACGGTGACCAGGAGGTCCCACGAATTCCGGAGGGCTCCGACGAGCAGCACGATCGACACACCGACCATCCACGAGAGGCCGCCCTGATAGTCCCCCGCGACGAAGATCAGGCCTGCAGTGATCACAGCGGCATACGTGAGTGCCGTCAAGCCGAATCGGAGCATGAGATGGGCGAAGCTCAAGGCGCGGTGGCTGCTCCGAACCCCAACGAAAAGCGGCCGGGCGATGATCCCGAGGCTGAACACGCCCGCGCCGAAGACGTTCCACCCGGTGGAGGATGGTTCGTCCGGTTCGGGGATCACCATGAAGAGCGCGATGACAAGGGTGAGTCCGAGGCTGGCCAGGGTCACCCGCGCGAGCGACTTGACGTCCTCGTGGGTCACGACCACCCGCAGGTGCAAGGACAGTCCGACGAAGAGGAGCCCGACCAGGCCTGCGGCGGCGGTCCCGACGATCGCATAGAAGTCGTGCCAGCTCAGGATCGCGCTCTGAAAGGTCATGTGCGCGGAGTCTGACCATCTGGGCAGCAGCGCGCACGTGAACGACGATCAAATCTGCGATCGATCTGCGATCGGGCGTCCGTCTACTGGTGCCCGACGGGCTCGCCGAGCCCTGATAGGAGAACCCTGATGAGCCTTCGCACCCCGATCCGCCTGATGGCGATCATCCCCGTCGCATGTGCAGCAACCCTCCTCGCCGGCTGTGGATCATCCGGCGGCGGCAGCACCACAAATGACGCTGCGGCGTCGGATGGTTCCGGCGGCTCGAACTCAGGCGGCTCGAGCAGCGGCGGATCAGGGGTGCTCGACGGCATCGGTCATCCCGTCAACGTCTGCTCGTTGATCCCCGCGGCAACTGCGGCGTCGGTCAGCGGCGAGCCGATCACCGTCGCCCAGGAGCAGGACACACCGAGCTACAAGATCTGGACATGCAACTACACGAGCGCTGACGGCACCAGCGGGTTCGTCATCAACGTCCTGGCAATGGATGCCCTAGCGGGATTCGACGGCGATGTCCAGACTGATAGCAGCCTCGGTATCTCCTCATACAAGGTGATCACCGGCCTCGGCGACAAGGCCTTCTCGTCAATCCAAGGCGTCGAGGCACTCTTTGGCAACGTGGAGATCACGGTCGCGAATCTGGAGTCGACCTCGGCGTCGGAGACACTGATCCGGGATCTGCAGCCCAAGCTTTAAGGGACTGTCATTGCCCTTCAGCTAGCCGATTCGGATTCGCCGGAGCCGCCTGGAACAAGGAGAAAAGCAACACCAGCGACGGGATGAGGATCGCCGACCCGATCGAGAGCGAGACGATAAGGAAGCGCAGCGTCTGATCCGGCGCAGCCGCTGCGCTCACCTTGATCACCCCGGAGAGGACGTCCGGGTATTGCCCCACCCCCCAGGCCCAGAGCACTGCCACCACCGCCAGCGCCGCGGTGAGGCGCAGCGCCACGAACCGTCGCAGCATGAGCAGGAGCAGCGAAAGGCCGCCAAAGATGACGCTGGCCAGGACCAGTGGAAGGCCCCGATGGGTCAGCCCGTTGAACAGGAGCGGCGCATCCGCGCGGAGGACGAGGATCCCGAGGACTGCGGTGATTCCGGTGATCACTCCCATGATCAAGGCGCGGCGCTGGAAGTACACCGCGAGCCCGCTTTCCTGGGCGCGCTGAGAATCCCGCGTCAGATAGACGGCGGCAAGGTATGCGGAGACTTCCACGGCGAGGACCCCGCCAAGGATCGATGTGGGGTTGAGCCAGCTCGTGAACACGTTGCCCTGTGCAACTCCCAGCGGGACGCGGCCGGAGGCGATGGCTCCCGCCACCGTCCCCAGAAAAAACGGAGTCACCACTGAAGACGCCGCGAACGCCGCGCCGAACGCGCGTTGCAGCGACAGCTCGGTCACCGCGCCGCGGAATGCGAATGCGGAGCCGCGCAGGATGATGCCGAAAGCGACGGCTGTGAGCGGTATGTAGAGCGTCGATGCAATCGCCGCGAAGACCGATGGAAAGCCGGTCCAGGTGACCACCAGGGCAAAGATGAGCCAGACATGGTTCGCCTCCCAGACAGGACCGATCAACTCGCTGATGCGACGACGTTTGTCGGCACCGGTTGTCGCTGAACCAGCGAGGAGATCCCAGAACCCAGCGCCGAAATCAGCGCCGGCGAGCAGGACGTACGCGGTGATGCCGCCCCACAGGAAGCCGAGGACGATGTTCGCGAGCATGCTACCTACACCTTGACGTCGGATACTTCCACGTTGGCGCGCTTGATCTTTTGCAGCACGACCAGCGTGACGGCGGTCAGCACCGTGTACACGATGAGCAGCACGACGAGTCCCCAGTAGAGCCCGGGCGCGGGATTGACCGCGTCGGCCGTGCGCATGACGTTGTAGACGATCCAGGGCTGCCGGCCCACCTCGGTCGTGATCCAGCCGCACTCCATCGCCACCACGGCGCCTGGTCCGGCGACAAGCGCGGCCCGGAGGAACCATCGAGAGGTCGGTGGCCCACGCCGGCGGATCCAGCGGACGAGCAGCCAGATTCCCAGACCGAGCAACAGGAATCCGATGCCGACCATCGTGTCGAACGCGAGGTGGATGAGCGTCACCGCCTCAGGTCGATCTGCAGCGGGAACGCTGTCGAGACCCACCACCGTGGCATTGACGTTCCCCTTGGCCAGGAACGCGAGCACGTGGGGCAGCACGATCGCGAACTGGAGCTGCCCGTTGATGTAGATGCCCCCGATGTGCTCGCCGGCACCGACCTCGGTCTGACCGATGCCCTCCATCGCCGCCAGCTTGAGAGGTTGGTTGTCTGCGACCTCGCGCGCCGCGATGTCGCCCACCACGATCTGGGCGGGCGTGATCACGGTTGCGACGATGAGGGGCAGCACCAACCCGATGCGGTGATAGCGGTCGCCGCGGCCGCGCAGCCGGGCCGCCGCGTAGACGCTGGCGACGAGGAACCCGGTGACCATGAAGGCGGCCAGGATCATGTGAATGGTTTCGACCGGCGTCGCTTTGTTGAACATGGCGACGAGCGGCTGCGGGTCGATCACCTGCCCATTGACGAGCGTGAAACCCTGCGGGTCGTTCATCCAGGCGTTGGCGGTGACCACAAAGAAGGCGGACGCCACTCCCGCGATGCAGACCGGGATCCCACTGGCGAGATGGCGCATCGGGCTCAGCCGGTCCCATGCGTGTAAATAGATCCCGAGGAAGATCGCCTCGATGAAGAACGCGAACCCCTCGAGCGCAAACGGCAGACCGAAGACGGCGCCGAACTCGCCCATGAGCCGCGGCCACAGGATGCCCATCTCGAAGGACAGGATCGTTCCCGAGACTGCGCCGACAGCGAAGAGCACGCCGGCGACCTTCGCCCAGGTGCGCGCGAGACGCATGGCATCGGCATCGCCGTGGATGCCGCGCCACTCGGCGATCAGGATCAGCGCCGGAAACCCCACGCCGAGGCAGGCGAAGATGATGTGCCAGCCAAGCGACAGTCCCATTTGGGCCCTGGCTGCTCCGAGATTCGAAGCAGCGTCCCCAATCACGCTCACCGCCGCGACATTGCGCGTGCACGCACGACGGCTAGGGTACGCGTCCATCCCGCAGTCCGGCGGCGGAGCGACGCGCGTCTCGTGACGCTCCGTTCGCAACGACGGGACATAGCCGATGATCACCGGCAAGGACCACATGACCACCGAACAGCCCGCCCTTGCCGTCAATCACCTGACCAAGCGTTTTGGGGAAAGGATCGCCTTCTCCGACGTTTCGTTCGAGGTGGCGCAGGGCGAGGTGTTCGGTTTCCTCGGACCCAACGGCGCCGGCAAGACCACCACGGTGCGCACCCTCGGGACTCTGATCGCACCGACCTCGGGCTCCGCAACGGTGGCGGGGATTCCGTTGAGCGCGGCGAATGGCGTCGAGATCCGCCAGCGAATCTCGGTCATGCCCGAAGCGCCCGGTCTCTACCTGCGTCTCACCGTGACCGAGAATCTCGAGTTCTTCGCGGGTCTGTACGGGCTCCGCACGCCTCGGACGCGGATCGCAGAAGCACTCGCGGCGGTGAATCTGTCCGATCGGGCCGGTGACCTGTGCGGCGCGCTTTCCAAGGGGTTGCGCCAGCGTGTTGGGCTCGCCCGTGCGCTGCTCAGTGACCCGATGCTCATGTTCCTTGACGAACCGACGTCCGGCCTCGACCCCGTGGCGGCTCGCGAGGTGCACGACCTGATCAATGCGCTGAGGAGCAAGGGCGTGACCATCTTCCTCACGACGCACCGCCTGGACGAGGCCGAAAAGCTCTGCGATCGCGTGGCGATCCTGAATACAACCCTGCGGACGGTCGGCCGGCCAAGCGAGCTGCGCGAACGGCTCTTCACGAGCGCGCTCGTGATCAGGACGACGGCTCCACTCCCTGATCCGGGCGAGCTGTTCAAACGCGTTGCCGCCGTCGAGAGCTGGCGCTCCGACGACACCGGCGGCTATATCCTCGCGGTTTCCGACCCCACAATCGCCGCACCCGAGTTGACCCGCGCGCTGGTGGGTGCCGGTGCCGACGTGCTCTCGATCAGTGAGGCCCAGCATTCCCTGGAAGACGTGTACCTGGAGCTCGTCCGGAGCGATGTGGAGGCCGTCAGGCGATGACAGCCATCGATACCGGCCGGGTCATGGCCGTGGTTCGCAAGGAGCTGCGCGACTACCGCCGCAAACGGTCGATCGTGGTCGGCATGCTCATCCTGCCGGCCATCTTTCTCATCGAACCGCTGCTCGCCGTGTTCCTCGGCGCGCCCGACCCGGTGGGCGACCCCAGCTATCGGGCGCCACTGCTGCTCCTCCTCCTGATTCCGGTGATCACGCCGTCCACGCTGGCTGCGTACTGTGTCGCGGGCGAGCGTGAGCAGGGAACACTCGAGCCCTTGCTCACCACACCGATACGCCGGCAGGAATTCATCCTCGGGAAGGCCCTGGCGGTGATGATCCCGTCGCTCGGGCTCAGCTACCTTGTTTTCGCCGGCTACCTCGTCATTGTTCGCGTGTTTGCCAACCCGGTCGTCGCGGCAGGCATCTTCAACGAGGGCCCGATGCTCCTCGCCCTGTTCATCTTCACGCCACTGCTTGCCGGCTGGGCCATCGTGGTCGGCATGGCAGTGTCGGTCAGAGCCGGCGAGATCCGGGTCGCTCAGCAGCTCGGGATGATCGCCAGCCTTCCCCCGCTTGGCGTCGTCGTACTCATGGTGATCGGCGTCATCGATCCGACATTCACCGCCGCCATCGGATTTGCGGCGCTGCTGCTGGCGATCGACCTGCTCGCGCTGCGGGCGATTGGCGGATTGTTCGACCGGGAACGCCTGGTGACGGGCACCAAAGCGTCGCCCTCCTGACACGCTGAGGCCGTCCCACAACCCCACCCTCAGTTGTCTATTGTTCGGGGAGACATTTACAGGGGGGCAGCAATGGACGCGACCACCAGGTACTTCCTCGTGCTCACGGCGGTGATGACGGCACTCGGCGCGCTGATCTCGTTCTCGCTCGCGTGGCAGCTCAGGGACAGAACACCCAGGCGCCCGCCGAGTTCACTAGGGCAGCAGACCCGCCGCGACCGGCTCGAAGCTGGCGAGCATCGCCTGAAGCGCCTGCTGATCAGGCCCCACGAATGGATCGGCGCCGGGCGCAAGGGCCAGCATGTCAAACAGCCGAGCACCCGTCTTGATCGCCGGCGGAAGGTGCGTGCTCAGGATGTCGTCGGCGTCGACAGCCTGCATCGTGCGCACGGTCTGCAGATAGCGGACCGGGTCGACGCTGTGCACCCAGGGGCTGTCGATCGTCGCCCACAGGAGTTGCGCGCCCAGGAGCGCGTCGGCCGGGATCTCACCCACGTCGCCGGCCGCGGCGAACTCTGCCGTGGCGAGTGGCGCGCCGAAGCAATCGGAACTGAATGATGTCCGCGATCGATCGTCATAGAAGCCCACCGTCGCCGGGTTGTCGAACAGCGGGGGTCGGAACGCATGCAGCGTGCGGTCACCGACATCGAGCTTCTCGCCGGGGTTGAGCAGATAGAGACGGTGCAGCGGCAACGGCAGCTCGGTGGACATGATGCCGGCGCCGATGAACGTGGTGATCAGGCGTGCCTGGGGTGCAGCATCCAAGAGCTGGAAGAGGCCGCCGGTGTGATCACGATCGGGATGGGTGAGCCAGATCCAGCGGACGTCCGCTGGGTCAATGACGGTGCGCAGCGCCTGCACGAAATCGCGATCCGGCAACCCAAGCCCCGTGTCAATAACCACCGGTTCGCGGGCGTGGAGCAGGAACGCGTTGACGGGAAGGAATCCGATGCCGGGCACCTCAAGCTGGTCGTTGAAGACGGTGACGTCCGCGTTGAGTTCGATACGTATGCATGTGCTGCCTTTTCCGTGGGTCGGTGACGGTTAGAAGGGAACCCGAGTGGCGAGGAGGCTCGAACCTGGCGCGCGGCCCGAAAGGATTCGGCAGAATGCGACGGCATCGAGCTCGAGATCCGGTCCGCCGTTTCCCGCGCTGAAACGACCGCCAGCTGGCCCCGTGAGGAACAACGTGAACGGCTGCCCATGTCGTCGCGCCCAGTCCACGACGACGTCGGCGACGATGCGACCGTCGTGGTTCGGCGTTAGCTCGACATCGCACTCGATTGCGCGGCAGATGTCAACGCGGTGGATCCATGGATCGCGCGTGAGGATGATGTCGAACAGGTAGCCGAACGTCCACGTATCTTCGCCGGGGACGCCGGAGGGAAACGGCGCGCTGCGTTGCTCCCTCGTTGTGCTGGTACGACCGGCGACGGCGCGTGGGATTGTGTGGCGGATCGCCTCCCGGAGTTCTGCCTGCGGCAGCGCTGCGTGCTCTCGCACCTGCAGCTCCGTCATCGCGTCGATTCGCAGGCATCCGGTCTGCTCGGCCGCGGCGGTTGCGAGCGTGAACTGGCGCATCCGCTCGTCGCCGTCCGATTGAAGCTCGAACATGCCGAGCAGGTGCGCGAGCATCTGCGTGACATTCCATTCGGGACAGTCGGTCTGGCGCAGCCAGTCCGTCCCCTGGAGACAGTCGGCGACAGCGAGCAGCCGATCGCACTCGGCGGCCGCCAGATCCATGGCCTCGTCGTGCCCGATGGCGGCGATGTCCTCCACCGCGGTATCGCGAACGATCATGGTGTCTCGTTCTCCCCTGATCCCTGATGAGCCAGGAACATGTCGGTCGCCTCGTCGACGAGACGCACCCAACGATCACCCCCGGGATCGTTGGAGGTCTGCTGCGCAGCCAGCCCAGACGTGATTGCCGTCCACATGTCGAGGCCACGTGGATCGGTGATGCCGCAGGCGCGAAGTGCCTCGCGGGCACTCTCAAGGACCTCCAGCGCCGGCGCATACGCTTCCGGGCTCGGCTCGAACCCGGGGATCGTTCGTTGGAACAACAGTTGATAGCGACTCAGATCCTCGGCGGTGAACGCCAGGAAGAGCCTGGCGCGCTCGCGAAGGGCCTCAACCGGATCGTGTACGGCTGCGAGAGCGCTCATCCGCCGCAGCAACTCTCGGTTCGACTCCGCAAACATCGCGTCATAGATCGCGAATTTGGACGGGAAATACGCGTACAGCGACTGGGCGCGCATCCCGACCCGGGCGCCGAGCTCTCGCATTGCGAGGGCTCCCAGCCCGTTGGCACGGACCAGGTCCCATGCCGCGTCAAGGATCTCGCGGCGGGTTGCGGCATACCGCTCGGCGCGGCGGTCCCTGAGTGCGGGTTGGGCTGACATTGTCAGTTATATTGAACGCTGTCAGTCTCAAAGTCAAGCTCAGAATAGGTTTGCCCACGTGACGGCCGATGAGGAGGCGTGCAGTGGAGAACGACGATGCTCTGGAACGGCTGGCCCCGTTCATCGGCAGATGGCGAGTCCAAGCATCGTTTGCGGCGGCATCCCCCGCGGAGACCAAGGCGGATGACCGCTCAGCGTCCACCACTTTCGAGTGGGCGCTGGGAGGTCGGTTCCTGATGCAACACGCGATCGCCCCGGATCCCGCTCCCAACAGTCTTGCGATCATCAGCGTCGATGCGGATCGCGAGACGTATGTCCAGCACTACTTCGACTCGCGCGGCGTCGTTCGGGTGTATGCGATGACGTTCACGGATGGCGTCTGGACGCTGCTTCGAGAGTCGCCGGACTTCTCCCCGCTCGACTTCTCGCAGCGATTCACCGGCACCTTCACTCATGACGGCGATTCGATCGCCGGGCGCTGGGAGACCTCGCGGGATGGGTCACCCTGGGAGCGCGACTTCGACCTTTCGTATTTCAGAATCCGATAGCCGGTTGGCGGCAGTCCGGAGTTGCTTCTGCCCAGCAGCCAGCAAGAGGACGGTCAGCCGCCCTCCTGCACCTCGGTGATGTCGTCGGCAACCAGGCCGTGCGCCTCGCGATGCACCGCAGCGGCCGCCTCTTTTGTTGGCGCCTCGACCAGGCAGAACACGGCGCCAGTGCCCTCGTTAAACCAGTACTTGACGTAGTTGACCCCATGCTTCCCTTGCAGCTCCAGGTCGCGCTGGTGGGCGCCGGCGACTGCCTCCGCGGTGAGTCCGTCGACCTTGTGGTGGTGATCCATGTACAGCGGCATCGAGGTTCCTCCCGTGATCGCGATGAGCGGTGCTTGCTGACCTGCCTCGGCAACAGTGCGCTTTTCGCCGGTCGATGAATGCTGGGCCTGCAGTTCAGTACCGCGGGCGTGGTAGTTCTTGACCCCTCATGGGGTCAGTCAGGGTGAGTTGAATCCGCCTTCGGGATCGCCGCCTGGAATGCTGTCGACCCATCCACCTATCCCGTCCGCGGGCTGACGGAATCGCCGGATCTCCCCTTCCAAGGTTGTGACCTCGTAATAGCGCGCGTCCTCACGCTTCACGCTCCGCGTCGGCAACTCTTGGCCCTTTTGGGTGAATGTGGGCACCACGTCGACTTCGCCCCAAGATTCCCCCTCGACGTCGCCCTCCCCAGCACTCCATACCGTCACGCTGATCTCGTCACTCATGGGCGGGGATGGTAGACGCTCCCGCAGTGCTTCGGGGTGGTGCCGAGGAAGGGACTCGAACCCTTACAAGGTTGCCCTCACCAGCCCCTCAAGCTGGCGTGTCTACCAATTCCACCACCTCGGCACGGCGGCCGGCACGGCCCTCAGGCCCGGCACGGCTCAGCCATTCTACAGGCGGATGGCGCGGGCACCCGGCTCGAGGCTGAATCCGGTGCGCCGGGTATGCGATGCTCAGCAGAGCAGCTCAGTGAGGATGGTCATGCCACATCACTTCGCGATGATCTGGGCCTGGATGTCCCGCCGGCTCCGCAGCCTCGAGCGGGAGCTCGACAGCGCGCATCACGGCAATCGCATCTATAGCTGGGGCCTGCCGGCGGTCGCGCTGGTGTTCTGCTTCACCATTCTCGCCGTCGCCGGGGTCCTCAGCGGGGTCCCGATTGTCCAGTTTCTCCCAATCGCGGTTTTTGAGGGGCTCGTGATGGCAGGCCTCTTCATCGCCTGCTTGATGCCGCCGGTGTCGCCGCCGGATGACCGACCTGATCGCGGCCCTGACGACGATCCGCCGCCGACACCGCCACCCTCCGACCCATCGGTCTGGGTGCGCATGCTCGAGGACGCGAACATCCCTCCCCGATCCGCAAGCGATGTTGAAGAGCGCGCCGGCGGGGAACTCGTGGGCGCGCCTCGCTGAGATTGCATGGCGTCGGTTGACCGTGCGTGGCGGGTGTTACCCTCGCCCGTCGAATGCGACGCGTCCTGATACGAATCCTGTTCTCGTTTCTCATTGCCGTCACGGTGGTGCTCATCGCCGCTGTGGCGATCGCGAAACTGGTGAGCCTGATGCGCGGACCGCACGAGGCGGCGGCCGACCTTGAAGCCGCCATTGGCGGGTACTGGCCGCTGATCCTGGTTGCGATTGCGGCGCTCACCGCCGGTCTGTCAGTGGTGGGGCGAGGCAAGGTCGGCGCCTGACAGCGACGCATCCGCGCCGTTGCCTCAGCGTGGCGCGCGCCGCCAGATGGTCAGGGTTGCCGGGACCCCTGGCATCGGGTCCAGGGCGCGGACCGGGACAGCATCGGTGTTCGTGAAAGTGTCATTCAGCCCGGTCAGCCTCGCGGTTCGATGGCCCCCGTCTCCGATGAGGGCAACCGTATCGCCGCCGTAGTACGCGAGACATTCTCCGAGGCTCGAAAAGAGCGGCGGCCAGCAGAGGAAGACCGTCCGATCAGCATAGCCCGTCAGCAGTGTGGCGTCTCCGGCGATCACTTCGGTCCAGGTGGGGGTCGGTCCGTGATAGCGGTTGGGGTGCTCTCCGTCGGGCGGTGCCTGGTCGACGGCGACGATATCGACCCCGAGGGCGCGCAGGCAAAACGCCCAGTACCCGGTCCCGGCCCCCATCTCGACGAGCGGTCCAAGCCGCGCGATCGTCGCCAGAGCGCGGTCGTCCGGAAAGACGTACGAATAGCGCTGCGCGAGAGCGTTGAGCGCTTCCTCAGTGGGATCGTCCCCAGCGGCGGCGAGCGACTCCGCGAAGTTGTCGACGAGCGTCATCGGCGAGTTGCGCTCCTCCCCTTCCGGCACGAAAGTGCCCATGCCTCGAGCATCATGCTCTCTCTCCCCTCGCCCAGCGCCGCCGTTACTCGTTGGGCGGAATTGACGGATCCAGTCGAGCGATGTCGTCGTTTTGGCCGAAGCTGTCACCAAACCAGAGCATCCCGTCGCTCCCGGTCGCGATCACCGACGGACTGGAATCGTCGATCGAGTAATCCGCAAGGCGCACACCGGTGGTGGAGAGCCTGACCACCGTCGCCCCAGCAGGCGGGCTCTCGGTGGTCAGCCAGAGGTCGCCATCAGGGTTGCTCGAGATACTTTCCGGCGAGGCGAAGGGAATCACGCTCACCATCCCAGACGTCGTGACCTTGACTAATACATCGTCGACGATCGCCCAGATCGCTCCGTCAGGTCCAGCGGTGATTGTCTGGTTGGCCCCGATGGGCCCCCCAAGATTCTCGGTGTGGGGCACCTCATATTCCGTGATGGCACCCGATGCGGTCACGCGCCCGGCAGAGCTCCCCGGATCCTCACTGAACCAGATGTCGCCATCTGGTCCGACGGTCAAATCACCCGCGAGGTCGCTCGTGTCCGGCAAGGAGTACGTGGTAACCGCGCCGTGGACTGTCATCCTCGCGACGTACGACGAGGAAAGTTCCATGCCGGACACCTGGGCGCCACTGAACCAGAGCGCACCGTCAGGCCCCCAGGTGATGGCGTAGGCGATCCATGGAACGGGGAACTCACGCAGCAGAGTTCCCGTCAGGGTCCACTGTCCGATGTACGAGTTCATTGACACCATGCACATCGAGAGCCCACAGAAACCCGTCACCAAACGTGAAGTCAGCCATGTCACCTGTGCTCGTCCACGGAAAAGACCAGCTTGTGACGACGCCGTCGGTGGTAATCCTGCCGAATTTGTTCGACCCCATCCCCGCGGTCGTGAACCACAGTGCCCCATCAGGCCCCAGGCGCAGATGGTCGACGAGGCTCCAGTCGGAGGCGGTGTTGTAGAGCGTGACTGCCGCTTGCGGCTCAGGCGAAGGCCTTGCTGTGGGCGAGCTTGTTGGCGCTGGTGAGGGGGTTGCTGCGGCGTGGCGCGGCGCGACGGTCGGAGTTGCGGTGGGCTGAGGCGGGGTCGTTGAGGCGACAGGGGCAGCAGTGCCGGCGGGGAGTGACGGCGCCGAGGCCACGAGCGGGATCGATGTCGAGAGTGCTGGCGCGGCTGTGGCTTTCGCGGTTGATGTGGCGGTTCGCGCCGCGGCACCACATGCCGCCACCGAGGCGAGCGCTGCGATGGCGAGCACCACGACCGGCGATTTCATCGTCCAGTCCATGCGGATTACCCACCCTGAGCAACGCTGCTCACGCCTTGCTGTTGAGCGATCGGCGTCAAGAGCCGTCCCTGTAGGGAGTAACGCTGCAATCCGTTGAGCGTTACTGCGTAGCACGATCGAGTTCCAGATATGGACTCAGGGGGTATGGACTGCGAGGACCGAGATGCGGCGGCCCTCTGTGCCGTCGGTCACCAGGTAACTTGCCGTGAGTTGATTGATCTCGGCGCCGTCCTCGCGTTGGCGCGAGAACATTCCCTGGAACAGAGCCGATGTGGCGTTGAGGACCGTGACCTCGGAGTTTAGGATTTCGCTGCGGTTGTAGGTCGCAGCTCGCATCCCATCCACCTGTTGCTGCAGCACCGCAACGACCTGGTCGCCGGTGGTCGGCGCGAAGAATCCGTCGTCGGTGGTGACGAGCAACGGAACGCCGAAATACTCGAGAGGGAGCCCGTGTCCGCCTCGCCTCGCCCGCAGTTTGCGAAGGCCTCAAGGTATTGGGCGAACCACCGGCTGACGTCGTTGCTGTCCACGGGCACCGACCATACCGAGACAGCACCGCTCCCGCAAGCGCCTCTGGGCCGGGACGCCGGGATTTAACGTATCGTTGCGTCCGAAGCGATAGGGATTGCCAGAGGGAACTCCACCATGCACGCGACCAGACCACGGCGGTTTGCTTTGTCGGTGACGGCGCTTGCCGGACTTGTCGTAGCGGTCGGCGCCTCAGGCGGCGCGGCGGTTGGCGGCACGCACCCTGCGACTGCTGGACAAGGAGTTGCCAACCTCCTCAGCGAGACTGTCGGTGGTCCATACGCGGCCCCATCAGGGTTCGCGCCAACCCAGATCCGCAACACGTACGGGTTCAACGCCATGGGCAACGACGCGCACGGCAACCCCATCGACGGGCGGGGCCAGATCATCGGGATCGTGCTCTGGGACAGCGACGCCACGTTGCAATCGGACATGGCGGCATTCCTCAAGACCTATAGCTACCTCGAGCAGATGAACGGGCTGACCAAAACGCCTTGCGCCGTGAGCCACACGATCCACACCACTCCATGTTTTGAAGCCGCGTACGCGACCGGCACCAAGCCGCCGGCCATGAACGCGGGCGCCAAGGCCGAAGCATCGCTCGATGTCCAGTGGGCCCACGTCACGGCTGAGGGGGCCGACATCCTCTTCGTTGAGGCCGCGGGCGACACTGGAGCCCAGCTGCTGGTCGCTGTCGACAAGGCGGTGTCGATGGGCGCCAGTGTGGTGTCGATGTCGTGGGATCAGACCGGCATCAGCGCAGCCGACAACACACACTTCGACGCGTCGACGGCCGGGTTTGTCAGCGGCTCCGGAGACTTCGGATGCCCGGACAGCAGCGGCCAGGTGTATCCGTCGGGTTCCGCGGACGTGCTGTCGGTCGGCGGCACTGCCCTCACGATCAACGGCACGACATCGGTCAGGCCGCATGGGCACACAGCGGCGGGTACGCCAATTCCCAGGAACACCGACCGGGCTATCAGCTGAACTGGTCGTCTGATCCGGACCGGACGGACAACGACGTCGCATACAACGCAATCAACTATCCGATCGTGGATGGCGGTGTCTGGTTGAACGAGGCGGGCGTCTCGGCCGGAATTCCTCAGTGGGCCGGTTTGGTGGCGGACGCTGATCAAGCCCGGGCAGCGCTCGGCAAGTCGGTACTGGCCGCGAGCGGGCTGAATTCGGCATGTACCTTGCGGCGAGCGATGCCGGCAAGCTGGCGGCCGGCAAGATCGACAAGGCCTTCTTCACCGACATCACCACGGGCTCAGCCGGGACGTCGGCCACATGCAAAGCCGCGAAGGGCTGGGACTGGACAACGGGTCTTGGCACTCCCAAGGCCAATGGCTTGGTGAGCGAACTCGCGGATATCTAGCGCCAAAGCCCGGGTGCCGAGGCCTATCTGAGGATCCGAGTTCCCGTGTGAGGCGGCGGCCAGCGGCAGAATCCACCGCCGTGTCACGCGAGTTTGCGACGACTTGGCGGTGTGACTCGGCG
>CAWFUO010000007.1:0-6091 GCA_963819095.1 Candidatus Dormiibacterota bacterium | reverse complement strand
CGCGCCGTGCCGACACAATTCACTCCTCTGCCGGTCCGCTTCCACGCCTCCGATGGGTCCCCAGTTATCTCCTCAGTGGGCGTTACGGATGAGCAGTGCCGCGATGGGTCTAGCGTCGCACACAAATAGCTGACCGCCGCTCTGTCATGCACATCGCCTTGACGTTGTGGAAGCATTGCCGTGACGCCATGAGCGCTCGTCATCATCCTGATGCTCTTCGAGGTTCTGACTGGAAGGCTGCCCCCACGCACGGGGAGGGTAATGGCTCGCTGTAGGAGCCACCTATCGATCGCTGCGATGGGTCCCGCAGCCCCGGCCGGCATTTGCCTTGACCATCTACATCACGGCTTGGTCCGTCGTCGTCATGGCGACGTGTCTCGGCACAACCAACTCCGACCCCAAGGAGGCCCCCGCCATGGGCCAGAAGACCGACAAGATCATCGGCCGCGCGAAGCAGGCCCTCGGCGCCGTCACCGGCAACGAGAAGATGAAGCGCGAAGGGCAGCGCCAAGAGGACAAGGGCAAGCTCAAGGGCAAGCTCGACTCCACTATCGGCAAGACACAAGTCGCACTCAAGAACCTGAAGGACAAGGTCGACAGAAGCTGAACGACAGCGCCCGCGGATACGACGACAGTGCGGCCGTCGCCCAATGCGCACGCTCACCGCAGCGGATTTGAGTGCCGGTAGGGGCCGTTGTCAATGCTCGCTTGACCTTCCCGATCGGACGCTCATCCAAGACCTGCGTTTGCCACGCGGCGGGACACCAGGTCCCTGCTGCTCCGGGACCCCCTCCACATCTCGGCTCGGCTGCTAGCCAATAATCTGCAAACGACGCCGGTCGCTGAGTCGCCCTTGCCGCGCATAGCGAGGACCCGTGACGTCGAGAGCCAGATGCCCGTCCAAGCGCGAAAGGAGGCCTGTGCCCGCGGGCCGGCGCGTCCCTAGTCAGGTCTCTTCTGCGTCATCGCGAGGATCCGGAAGCCAAGGCGCAGCCCGTGCGCAGTCGTGCGCCTGGTCCTCGTTCGAAGCGCGGTGAGATCGGTGGCGACGGTGGCTACCGCTCGCCAAGGCGGGGCGTGCACCGCGGCAGCTGAGGAGTCGGACTGGCGCCCGCTTGACCTCCAGGCCCTGAGTCGGCTCTGGCGGGTCCGCCCGGCTGCCGCAGTCAGCGTTGTGTGAGTGGGGCTGCTCTGACATCGGATGATGCCCGTTGACGTAGAGTCCGAAGCTGCTGGCTCGGCTCCAAGCGAGCGAGAGCGCAAACGACGAAGGGAGAGAGCGTGCCGAAGAAGATTCCTGCGCTTCACCGGGGTGTCGCGCTTTCCCGTTCGGAGCGCAAGCAGGTCGGTCCCATCCAGATCGTCGTGCTCGGGTTCGAGGACCTGACGTTCGAGGGCGACATCCTTCCTGAGCTCAAACGCTTGAGCGAGCTCGACGTCATCCGTCTGGTCGACATGGTGATCGTCGCTAAGAGCGGGAGCGGCGAGCTGGTTCGAGTGCAGGCCGGCAGCCTGAGCGAGAACGGGGTGGCGAGGCTCGGATCGATCGCCGAGCTTCTTGTTGGGCTCACGACCGAGGATGTCGACGAGGCGGACGATGCCGACGCCGGCGCGGAGCCCACCGATCTGCGCGTATTCGCCGGTGATCAGAGCACATGGTCCGTCGTCGACGCCATTCCTTCGAACACTATGTGCGTCGTTGCGCTGATCGAGCATCGCTGGGCGATCCCGTTGAGGGACGCGATTCACAAGACCGGGGGGCGGACCCTCGCCGACGCGTGGATCCATCCGGACGACCCAGTGCTCGGGCGGCTCGAATAGCGCCGGATCGCCAAATGCGCCACGGTAGAGTTCGAGGGCGAGCGGCTCGGGCGCGTTTCGACATGAGAGGGAGGGTGAGTTGATGGGAGAGACCGTTCTGGGACCGATCGACTACCTGGCGGTCGAGTGGCCCGACAGGCACGTAACAGGCGAAGGGTTCCGGCTACTGATGGATCTCGTCGACCGGGGGATCGTCCGCGTGCTCGACATCCTGTTCATCGGCAAGGACGCCGACGGGAAGGTGTCGAAGGTCGGGGTGGCTGAGGTGGCGCATTCCGATGCGCTCGATGAGCGGCTGTGGGGCTTGTCGTCGGGCCTGCTTGACCAATCGGATATCGATCAGGTCGCGGCGGCGATCGAGCCGGGCAGCCTGGCCGGGATCCTGGTGTATGAAAACGTTTGGGCGGTGCCGATGTGGACGGCGATCGACCGCAGCAACGCGCGGCTGGTCGGCGCCGGGCGGATTCCGGCCGGCGACCTGATCGCGGAGTTGGATGCGACCGACCCCGCCGGAAAGGACAAGTAAAATGGGATTGTTGAAGACGGGCTTGAAGGCGGCGGTGGCGGTGAAGACTGCCGACGTAATCCATCAGCGGATTCTCGACCGTCAGCAGGAGCACGCGGTCGCCCAGGGCTACCCAGCCGGGGCGGCGGCGGTCGCTCAACCGGCGGCGGCCGCGGCGCTGCCCGCGGTGCCCGGTCCGGGGTCGCCGGACATGGGGGACAAGCTCACGCAGCTCAAGCAGCTTGGTGAGCTGCGCGACTCCGGCGTGTTGACCGACGCGGAGTTCGAGACCCAGAAGGCACAGCTCCTGAGCGCCTGACTGGTTCAGATCTGTCCCCAACGATCAAGTGAGCGAGGCGGTACGTGACCGTCGCTGAGACCGATGGCCTTGAGCGCATCGAGCACATCGTCGTGCTGATGTTGGAGAATCGCTCCTTCGATCACATGCTCGGTTACCTCTCGCTCGAGGGTGACCGCGAGGAGATTGATGGTCTTCGGCCAGGGATGGCTAACGACTTCGGCGGCCGGCGCTACCCGATCCACCATCTCGGCGCGACGTACTTCCCCAACGAGCGCTGGGATCCTGAGCACACGGCGGCGGCGGTCGATCGGCAGATCGACAGCGGCGCGATGGATGGGTTCACCGCGGCCTATGCGGAGACGCTTGTCGCTCGCGGGGTCGAGGATGCCGACCCGGGCGTCGTGATGGGCTACTACAACGCCTCCGACCTGCCCGTGTTCGACCACTTCGCAGAACAGTTCTGCGTCTGTGACCGCTGGCACAGCTCGGTCGCGGGAGCGACCTGGCCGAACCGCATGTACGCGATCGCCGGGACGGCCGGCGGGAGCCGCGACGACCCCAAGGTGCCGATCTACCACCAGCACTCATTCGTCCGCTACCTGGATGCCGCCGGGATCTCGTGGCGCTGGTATTCCCACGACGTCGCGACGCTCCGCCTCGCCGATGCCAAGTATCGCGTCGGGCACCGCGAGCACTTTGCCTACGTACAGAAGCTCAAGCTGGTGTTCAAAACCCGCGGCCGGGGTCTGCTGTACCTCAATGAGGATGCTGCGAGCTTCCTCGAGGATGCCGCGTACGGTCAGTTGCCGGCTGTCTCGTGGATCGATCCGAATTTCAAGGACTTCAACCTCATCGGGTCTCCTCCAAACGACGACCACCCGCCATCAGATGTCACTCACGGGCAAGAGCTCGCGCTGCTCATCTACAACGCGCTCGCCACCGGTCCAGCGTGGGAAAAGACCCTGCTGCTGGTCTTCTACGACGAGCACGGGGGGTTCTTTGACCACGTCGCGCCGCCCGAGCACCCGCCCGATGACGAGCCCGCGACGTTCACGCGCTACGGGGTGCGTGTGCCGGCGTTGGTGATCTCTCCGTGGGTGAAGCCAGGCTCGGTCTCCCACACCCTGTTTGACCACGCCAGCATCCCCAAGACGATCCTGCGCCGTTTCTGTCCGGCCGCGCTCGAGGCACGATCGCACCCGAACGGTGTCGCGCTTCGGCGCGCGAAAACCCATCCGGGCTCTATCAGCAGTCGCATCGCCGGCGCAGCTGACCTCGGCCAGCTCCTGACCCTCAACGAGCCGCGGCCGGCGCCGGACCGCAGCGCCCTGGTGGACTGGTTCGCGAACGAGCAAGCCACACGCGCCAGACGGTTACTCGAGGACCCAGCCGGGGTGCTGCGCAAGGCAACGGCACACAGCCTGACCGATCTCCAATCCGGGCTCCTGGCCGCGCACCGGCACCTCCACGACCACGGGCACCCCCTCGACCACCCATAGCACCACGAGCGCGAAACCGACCGGGGACAACCGCCCAGTAAATGGACTGAACTGCCCCGTGTTGGGGCACCTGACGGGTTTCGTCGACAGACGGCGGCACTCAAGCGGATCGACGGTCGTGCGCTCGCTCTCGCGCAGCGCTCAAGCTGACAACGTCACGCGTGGATGAGAAAGGCGGCGACCCCGTGTGCGCGAAGAACGCTTGGCGATCGGCGGAGCGCTGGGGTCCTGCTGGCCGGCGACGCGGCGACGATGCGCCCGGTCGTCGTTGCCCGCTGCGCGATGATGCGACGACCCGCCGTATGGCCGGATCTGTCCCGTCGGTGGTCCCCACGATGCGGCGAGACGCTCCACGTTCTGCCGCGGTGGCTTAGCCTTCCCCGATTTGAGCGCGCGGGCTGTGACCTCCGGGCAAGCTGCCCCCGAGCCGCGCCGAACGCCAACTATCCAAGAAACGCAATGACAACAGCCTCACCAGCGCACAGGCCGGTCGTCGCGGCCACCGCACTGATGACTCTGCTAATGCTCGTCTGCACCGCGTGCGGCGCGGCACCGCATCCGACAGCGCCTGTCCGCTCGTGCAATGGGTCGTCAACGTTGTGCTCCCGGCCGCTCAACGAAGTGATCTTCCCCGGTACCCACAACTCATTCGCCGCATCGAACGAGCCCGGCTGGTATTTCGCCAACCAGACATACCCGATTGCCCGGCAGCTCCACGACGGCATCCGGGCACTCCTGATCGATATCCACTACGGCGTCTATGACGCCGCCACGGGACGCGTTCGGACCGACCTCACTGCAGAGGGATCCGATCGCAACAAAGTTGCCCAACAGTTGCCGGCAAGCGCCCTCCGCGTCGCGGATCGAGTGGCTGGCGGCATCGGCCTTGGCACACTGAAGGGAAAGCCGAAGCCCTACCTCTGTCATACCCTCTGCGAGCTCGGCGCGGAGCCACTGGGCGATGAACTGAAAACGATCGCCACTTTCCTCCGCGAACATCCCGACCAGGTCCTGATCGTGATCGTCGAGGACTACGTTCCGCCCTCGACGATCAAACAGGCCTTCGCGACCGCCGGGCTCATGCGCTACGTCGTAACCTTGCAAGCGCACGCGCCGCTACCGACCCTTGGCGAACTGATCACCAGCGGCCGCCGGCTGCTCGTCTTCGCGGAGGTAAAGGGGGGCTCGCCGGCCTGGTACATGCCCGCGTTCTCGTTCATCCAGGACACGCCGCTCGGCGCCCTCCACCCCGGTCAGCTCAGCTGCGCTCGCTACCGAGGTACGAAAGACAGCCCGGTACTGCTGCTCAACCACTGGATCCCACCCTTCCCTCCCAGCCCCACGATCAACGCACAGATCGGTCGAGCGCCCTTCCTGCGCGCCCGCATCATGCGATGCACCCGCGAGCTTCACACTCCCGGAGCGATCGTGGCCGTCGACTTCTACCAGCGCACCGCCGTGATCAAAGTCGCACAAGAGCTCAACTCCAAGCACTGAGCGCAGGCAAAGGTCTGCGTGCCACGTCCGCCGAGACCACTCCTTCGCCCGGATTTCACAAGCGTCGGCCGCATCGAGCTGACCTCTCACCGACGGCCAGCAGCCATCCCCACGCTGCCATCGGCTCGGTTCCAAAAAACGCGCACGCCGTGCATTGCAGACGAACATCGTCCGATCAATCTCAGGGCGCTAGCTGAAGGTTGAGGAGCTGCAGCACCAAAGCGGTCACGACCGCGTCGACACCACGACTGCTGCATCAGGCGTGGAGCACCCGCCGGCGACCGACCGCGCTGACGACCCCTTTTGCCCTCGGACGGTGGTCGCTGTGTGCTTGAGCTTTGGCGACATCTCGATCACACCGGTCGCCGGCATCTCGCTATTCCTTTGCCTACGAACGCGATCATCAGCTCGGTGCCGGGCGGCGCCATCGCGGTGGGGACCACTCGGCTTCGCGACGACGCGGTGCTA
>CAWFUO010000006.1:0-1344063 GCA_963819095.1 Candidatus Dormiibacterota bacterium | reverse complement strand
GCGCTCGAACTCCAGCTGCGAAGCTTCCAGCTGCGCATCGATCTCGGGGGTGAGCCAACCGGCGACGGCCTTGCCCCCGGGGTGGTTGTGCGGCCCGCCGGCGGCGTCCTCCGCCTTGATGCGGTCCACCGCGCGGGCAAGCCGCTCGTGCGCCGCCTCCTCGGACATGCCCCTCTCACGCAGCCAACCTTCCGCCTGGTCGTAGGCACGCTGAGCCACCAGGCGGTCAATCTCCTCCCCGGCCTCCACCCGGGTCGCCTCCTGGGCCAGCTCGGATCCGCCGAGTATCTCGACCAGGGCACGCTGTCGATCGGTGGCCAGCTCCCGGAGGTCGTCCTCGACGGTGATCCGCTCGGGTCGTCTCGTAGCGCTCCGGGTAGTCGAGCGCCGACTCCTTCAACTCGCTGCGGGTCCACGCCTGCACGGTCCGCTCCTCGGCGGATCGGCTCGTTTCTCTCCAGTGCTCGACGCCGAGGGTGTCCCGCTCCGGCGGCTTGAACACCTCGTAGTAGTGGGTGGCCAGGGTGGCGCGTGACATCGCGGTGTACGCCCATTCCCGGGTGGCGCCCTCGGATCCCACCACCAGGGCGATGTCGGCGGTCATCCCCTGCGCCTTGTGCACCGTCAGCGCGTAGCCGCGGTCGATGGCGTCGTAGTGAGTGGTGTCGAGGGTCAGCTGGCGCTTGTCGGGACGCTCCAGGGTGAGCGTCTGGCGCTCGACGTCGACCGCGGTGACCACGCCACGGGTGCCGTTGCTGACCGCACCGCTGCGCTCGTTGGCGAGACAGATCACCCGGTCGCCCACCTGGTACTCCTTGTCACCGACGGTCAGCGCCGGACCGTGGACTCTCCCCTCGGCCACCGACCGGGCGTGGGCCAGCTCGTTGAGTGCGGCCACCTCGTCACGGCGCCGGGCGAGGATGACCGTGTCGAGACCGCCGGCCTCGAGCCGGGCGTGATCCTCGATCACCTGGACCCGCCGCTCGGCCACCGAGTGGGCGTCGTGGATGCGGTCGTAGCGCTCGTACTCGCGGTACGCCTCGCGCGCCTCACCGTCGCGGAGCAGCTGCAGGGTCGCCCGCTCCCAGTCGTAGTGCTGGCGGATGTTCTCGTGCAGCTCCACCCTGCCGATGTGATCGCTCAGGGTGCGCATCGGTGCTCCCGCCTCGATGGGCTGGAGCTGGAAGGGATCGCCGACCACCACCAGCTTGGCCTCGTCGCGCGCCGCCAGGGAGACCAGCTCGGCGAGCTGGCGGTCACCGAGCATGCCCGCCTCGTCGACCACGAGCACACCGCCGTAGGGCAGGCGCTCGACCTGGAGCTGGTGGAGCGTCGCCGCCACCGTGGTCGAGGCGATGTCCGAGCCCTCCTCGAGGAGCTCGGCGGCGCGTCCGGCCAGGGCGCAGCCGACCACCTCGACCCCGGAGGCATCGAAGGCTTCGCGGCAGACCTCCAGCGCGTACGTCTTGCCCACCCCGGCGTCCCCCTCGATCACCAGCACGCCGGCGGGGCTGAGGCAGACCTCCTGGATCATGGCCTTCTGGTCAGCGGTGAGCGTCCGACGCGTAGCCATCGCCGCCGCGACCGTGTCGGCGCGGGCCATCCCGACGCCCGCGCCGGCACGCGCCTGGGCAGTCGCCACCATGCCCCGTTCCAGGGCGAGCATCTCCGGCGTGGTGTATCGGAGGTCATGGCCGGTCTCGGTCCAGCGCAGCATCGCCTCGGGCTCGGTCTCGCCCTCGCGCAGCCGGGGTGGCAGGGGCTGCACCGATCACGGTCGGCGAGGATCCAGTCGACGGTCGCCTCGAGCTGCGCGCGGCTCATGCCCAGGGGCGCGTGCGAGGCGACGGCGCGGATGAGGTCGCGGCGGGTGAAGGTCGCCTGCCGGGCGGTGAGCCCGTGCACGCCGAGGATGTCCACCGAGCGCTGCACGTCGAGACGCCGCGGCTCCAGCGCACCGGGCTCACGGCCGAGCACGCGCCTGCACCGTCTCGCCGTCGAGCCCGACGCTCGCGGCACGCTCGTGCCATCGGGCGAAGAGATCCTCGGTGGCCGCGACCTCGTGCTTGCCCTCGCGGGTGTCGAGGGTGGCCACCTCGCGCCCGGAGCGTGTGGTCACGTCATACGCGGCCGCCGCGGCGTCGATCTGGAGCGACCTGCGCGAGAACTCGCGCCGCTGGGCATCGGTGATGCCGACGATCGAGAAGCAGCCCTTGCCGTCGACCACGGTGGAGATGCCCAGCTCGCGGACCAGACGGTCGCGCCACTCCGCCTGGGCGATGGCGCCGGCCGCCGCGGCGTGCTGGTACAGGGGCTCGCTGTGCAGCTGGCTCCAGCTCCCGTCGGGCCGCTGCACCCAGGTCGGGACGGTGATGTGCGTGTGCAGCTGCGGGTCGACGGTGACCGTGCCGGTGGCTCGGATCGGTCACCGGCCGGGCGGTGCGATGCACGAACTCGGGCATGACCAGCTTGGCGCGCACCGCCTCGGTGGTCTTGGTGTCCGCGTTGTACTGGCGCGCCCAGCCGGCGTTGGCCTGGAGATACTCGGCGGCGGCCTGGACTCCCTCGCCGTGGATGCGCAGGATGGTGGACCGCGTGCGCTCGTCACCGAGCGCGTAGAGGATGCTCACGTCCTTGGGTGCGGACACGGTCACGTCGAAGGCGACGACCGTCTGCCTCCGCCAGTGTTTGCCGAGCTCCTCACCCGTCCGCGGATGTGTGCCGGCGAGCACCGCGGCGAAGTCGGTGTCGGTCACCTCGCCGCGCAGACCCAGCACTTCCGCACCGGGTCCTCTCCATCGTCCTGGCGACTCACCGCGGGCGGTGTAGTACTCGAGCTGCTGCTGCGCAACCGCCTCGCGCAGGTACCGCACCGCCTGCTCGACGCTGGTGAGCTTGCCGATCGAGATCATCGCGGAAACCCGTCCTGCACGGGCTTCAGCGTAGGGAGAAAACGCCTACAGAGCGCTTACTTTTTCGGAACGTTTGATCTGGAAGAAATCAGCGATGCAACTGTGTGCGTTTCAGGGTCGTCGATGCGTGTGCGCGAGGCGGTGAAGGCGGTGACGAACGGACGGCGTGAAGCAGGTGTGCGTCTGTCGAAGGTGAGAGGAGATGGCCGGCGGGCGGAGGACCGAGAGGTGATGCCGAGGAGCACGAGGCGCTGCCGACGCGTCCGACCGCGCAGACTACCCGCCGACGCGGCTGCCCCTACTGTCGCGGTGCCAGCAGCGCGGACCGAATTCGCGCAGCGACCGACACGGGCGCTGACCGCAAGGCGAGTTCACTAGCACGAGCGGACGCGACGTTCGCGAATAGCGCGGTGCGCTCGAGCGACGCAACGTGCGCGAATCGCGACGTGCGCGAACCGCGCGACGTGCGCGAACCTCGCGAAGTGCGCTGGACGCGCGACGTGCGCCGGAAGACGCGATGTGCGCCGGAAACGCGATGTGCGCCGGAAACGCGATGTGCGCGCAATTCGCGCGATCCGCTCCATTCGCATGATCACGTGGAAGGCGCGAAGGCCGCTAAGCAGCTTTCACCGTAGGAAGCGTGTCAACGTAGTGCGTATGCTCGCCGGGCGGATGCGTCCTGAGCTATCTGTCAACCATGTCCTGGAACCGCGGTGTCAAGGAACTCCGGACTTACCGAGCAGCTTGCTGGTGTGCTTTGCTGGAAAAATGTAGGCGCTACGTAAGCAAATACATGGCATGCTCGTGCCATGGCTATCGCCGACGTGTCGCCGGGTACCGGCTATGTGCGCGGGAAGCCTCGCGCGCATCAGACGAAACTCCCTTGGGGTTCCGATGAGATGGTGATATTTTTTTTGCGGACGTGTCGCCGGACGCCGGCGATCCGCGCACCATGCCCCGCGTGCAGCAGGCGAATCTCCCGTGGATTTCCAATGAGTTGACTCGCTTCAAGGCACACACGGGGTCCACGCTGACACGGATGCACGAGGCCGACGAGGAACGCCCACCACGCCAGCGCCATTGCTCGAGTCGGCCGCGCCGACACCTGTTGACATTCCGCCTGCATCGACACGCGCTCCGATGCTGCTCACCGTTCGCGACGTGGAAGCTGAACTGCAACTCGGTCGCACGCGCACCTACGAGCTGTTGCGCTCGGGCTCCATCCCCGTTATCCGCGTCGGACGCGCACTCCGCGTACCGCGCGATGCGCTGCGCCGCTGGGTCGACGAGCAGACCGCGTGACCCCGGGTTCGAGCCGCGTCAGCTCGCCCGTTGTACCGGTCGCACCGCGTCGTGAAGCCCCTCCGGATCGAGGTCTGCACCGTTCGGCCACACCAGCGTGCCCAGCTCTGGATCCACGCTGACGCTGTTGAACTGAGCAATGTCACGGAGCGGCTCGAACATCTCGCCCCAGAGCTCGTCGGCCAGGTCGATGTCGCCGACGACCCCGTCGCTGAACGTGAGCCGGAGGCTGTACTCACCGAGGCGCTCCACGCGCGTGACCTTGACCATCTCCCAATCCTATGCGAGTGGCTCGATGGACGCCAGCGCCGTGCGCTCGATCACACGTTGCCAGTTGTCTCGCAGCTCCTGCTCGTGCAGGGCCGCCCATTCCATGACATGCCCGAGCGCCCTCACCGGTAGCGAACCGTCAAGCACCACCAGCGGCTCGATTCCGATCGACGCCTCATGCTCCCCGTAGGTCGCGTGAAAGTGGGCCGCATGGTGTTGCCCGCCGGTCTCCCAGTACATGGTGATGACGATGCCGTAGAAGGCGCTGATCCGCGGCACGTCAACCCGTGGTGATCAGGCGGGTGAGCCGGTCGGCCGCGTCGTCGTGCAACTCCTGGAGGACGTCTGCGTACGTGTCGGCCGTGATGCCGATCGTGGAGTGTCCGAGCACAGTGCTGACCACCTTCAGCTCCGTCCCGCTCGCCAGCATCAGGGTCGCGGCGGCGTGGCGCAAATCGTGGAAGCGACGCACGGTCAGGCCGGCTCGGCGAAGGCCCTTCTCGAACCGATGGGTCATCCCCGTCGGCTCCACCGGATGACCGGTGGGGCGCGTGAACACCAGCCCGGCGATCGGCTCGTGCCATGCCGATCCGATGTGGAGGCGAGCCTCGCGCTGCCGCTGTCGCTGGACTGCGAGCAGCGTCGACCAGGGGATCGGGAATCCGCAACGTCCGCCGAGACCGCTTCGTCTTGGGCTCGAGGATTTTGAAGAGCACCTCCGGGTCGGATCGCTGGTCACGAGGGATGCGGTGCAGTGCGCCGGTGACGCGCAGCACCTTGCGCTCCAGGTCGACATCGTCCCAGCGCAGTCCGAGGATCTCGCCCTGACGCATGCCGAGATACAGGGCCGTGCCCACGACCGCCTCGAGCTCGGTACCGCGAAAGGCGTCGAGGATCGCTCGCGCTTCCTCGGGGCGCACCGAGGCCGCCCTCGTCGCGGACACCTCGAGCGGCTCGGCCAGGGCTGCGGCGTTGCGAGCCACCGTGCCCCATCGCTGCGCGTCAGCCAGGGCCGAACGCAGGACCGCGCGGGCATGGTTGACGGTTCGAGGCGCCAGGCCGCCGGCGACCGCCTGGCGCATGGCGACGTTCACCTGCTGCGGGGTCAGCTGCGCCAGCTTGACCCTCCCCAAGAGAGGAATCAGCTGGTACTTGATGAGGCTGCGGTACCGCCGCATGGTGGTCGGGCGGATGCTGGTCTGCCCCTCGATCCAGGTGCCGAGAAAGTCGCCCACCGTCTGCCGGTCGGAGGCCGGTGCCACCCCGAGAGCGAGCCCGCGGATGGCCGCGTTCATCTTCGCGACCGCATCGGCGCGGCTCTTGCCATAGAGGCTGCGCCGGACCTGGCGGCCTCTCGTGTCGAAGCCGACCGTGACGCGCGCCTCCCACTGTCCCGGGCGTCGCTCCCGGATCGTCCCTTCGCCAAGCCCTCGGCGCCTGCTCGTCACCCTTTCCTCCAAACATCGGAATCTGTAGGGGTACTGTAGGGGTATATTTTTTTATAAAAAAAAAAAAAAAAGTGTGATGAATGCGGGGGTGGGAGCGGTGTCTGTGAGGCCGGTGGAGCTGTGTCTGTGGGGAGTTCGTCGTGGTGCCGGCTGTGATGCGGGGAAGCGGCGCGCGATGCGCCGGATTGCCGGTGCGGGGCTCGTGGAGGCCGGGTCCCCCCACCCCGCGCGGCACGCGCTGCGCGCCTCCCCGCGCGGCGGTGCTGCTGAGGCCGGAAGACAACTCGGCCTCCTCGGCCTCGTTGCATCGGTCGTACCACGACCACCAGTGGGGCGTGGTCCAACATCCGACGGACACGCCGAATGGTATCGACGTGAGGCTGGACCCGCGGAGCCAAGTACCTGCCGGACTTTCACAGCTACATGGAAGCTCAAGAATGTAAGCGCTGCGTAGGCGAATACGTGGCATGCTCGTGCCATGGCTATTGCGGATGTGTCGCCGGATGCCGGCGAAATGCGCAGTACCATGCCCCGCGTGCAGCAGGCGAATCTCCCCTGGAGTTCCAATGAGTTGACGTCGCTTCAAGGCACACACCATAGTCCACGCTGACGCGGGTGTACGAGGCCGACGCGGAACGCCCACCACGCCCAGCGCCACTAGCGCAAGTCGGCCACGACGCCAACTGTTGGCATTGCGCCTGCATCGACGCGCACTCCGATGCTGCTCACCGTTCGTGACGTTGAAGCTGAACTGCAACTCGGTCGCACACGCACCTACGAGCTGTTGCGGTCGGGCTCCATCCCCGTTATCCGCGTCGGACGCGCACTCCGCGTACCGCGCGATGCGCTGCGCCGCTGGGTCGACGAGCAGACCGCGTGACCCTCGGGTTCGAGCCGCGTCAGCTCGCCGGTTGTACCGGTCGCACCGCGTCGTGAAGCCCCTCCGGATCGAGGTCTGCACCGTTCGCCCACACCAGCGTGCCCAGCTCTGGATCCACGCTGACCCTGTTGAACTGAGCAATATCACGGAGCGGCTCGAACATCTCACCCCAGAGCTCGTCGGCCAGGTCGATGTCGCCGACGACCCCGTCGCTGAACGTGAGACGGAGCCGGTACTCGCCGAGGCGTTCCACGCGCGTGACCTTGACCATCTCCCAATCCTATGCGAGCGGCTCGATGGACGCCAGCGCCGTGCGTTCGATCACACGTTGCCAGTTGTCTCGCAGCTCCTGCTCGTGCAGGGCCGCCCATTCCATGACATGCCCAAGCGCCCGAACCGGCAGCGAACCGTCAAGCACCACCAGCGGCTCGATTCCGATCGAGGCCTCATGCTCCCCATAGGTCGCGTGAAAGTGGGCCGCATGGTGTTGCCCGCCGGTCTCCCAGTACATGGTGATGACGATGCCGTAGAAGGCGCTGATCCGCGGCACGTCAACCCGTGGTGATCAGGCGGGTGAGCCGGTCGGCCGCGTCGTCGTACATCTCCTGGAGGACGTCTGCGTACGTGTCGGCCGTGATGCCGATCGTGGAGTGTCCGAGCACAGTGCTGACCACCTTCAGCTCCGTCCCGCTCGCCAGCATCAGGGTCGCGGCGGCGTGGCGCAAATCGTGGAAGCGACGCACGGTCAGGCCGGCTCGGCAAAGGCCGTTCTCGAAGCGATGAGTCATCCCCGTCGCCTCCACGGGATCACCGGTGGGGCGCGTGAACACAAGCCCGGCGATCGGCTCGTGCCATGCCGATCCGATGCGGAGGCGAGCCTCGCGCTGCCGCTGCCGCTGAACTGTGAGCAGCGTCGACCAGGGGATCGGGAATCCGCAACGTCCGCCGAGACCGCTTCGTCTTTGGCTCGAGGATCTTGAAGAGCACCTCCGGGTCGGATCGCTGGTCACGAGGGATGCGGTGCAGCGCGCCGGTCACTCGCAGCACCTTGCGCTCGAGGTCGACATCGTCCCAGCGCAGTCCGAGGATCTCGCCCTGACGCATGCCGAGATACAGGGCCGTGCCCACGACCGCCTCCAGCTCGGTATCGCGAAAGGCGTCGAGGATCGCTCGCGCTTCCTCGGGGCGCATTGCGGCCGCCCTCGTCGCGGACACCTCGAGCGGCTCGGCGAGGGCTGCGGCGTTGCGAGCCACCGTGCCCCATCGCTGCGCGTCAGCCAGGGCCGAACGCAGGACCGCGCGGGCATGGTTGACGGTTTGCGGCGCCAGGCCGCCGGCGAGCGCCTGCCGCATCGCGAGGTTCACCTGCTGCGGGGTCAGCTGCGCCAGCTTGACCCTCCCCAAGAGAGGAATCAGCTGGTACTTGATGAGGCTGCGGTACCGCCGCATGGTGGTCGGGCGGATGCTGGTCTGTCCCTCGATCCAGGTGCCGAGAAAGTCACCCACCGTCTGCCGGTCGGAGGCCGGTGCCACCCCGAGAGCGAGCCCGCGGATTGCCGCATTCATCTTCGCGACCGCGTCGGCGCGGCTCTTGCCATAGAGGCTGCGCCGGACCTGGCGACCTCTCGCGTCGAAGCCGACCGTGACGCGCGCCTCCCACTGGCCCGGGCGTCGCTCCCGGATCGTCCCTTCGCCAAGGCCTCGGCGCCTGCTCGTCACCCTGTCCTCCCTGAATCTGTAGGGGTCCTGTAGGGGTACATTAGGGGTATTGGCATGCTGGCGTCAACCAAGCAGCTCACTCTCAGCGGCCCACCGCGGCCTCATTTGAACTCAAATGAGACTACCGGGCCCGGGAATTGAACCCGGACGAGGGTTTCCCCCCAGCGGTTTTTAAGACCGCCGCGTCTGCCATTTCGCCAGCCCGGCATGCGGATTCTATGGGTCAGCGCGCGCCCTGGCCCGGAGCGGCACTGTCCGGGCTTTCGGCTCCGGGGCGGCCGTATACTCCCGGAGCAGATGTTCGGTCGACGTCCCGACGCCACCTATCGCCGGAGCCAGAGCGCCATCGGGCTGCCGGTCCAACCGAGCGCGATCGCGCGCGGGCTGGCGCTCCGCATCATCGATTCCTCAGAAGATCCGGTGGAACGCAAGCGGCTCGGCCAGCTCCTCATTGATGAGCTCGATACGCTTGCCGGCCTCCCCCATTGCGACCTGGTGGTGGCCGATCGAGCCCAGGTGCATTCGCACAACGGACAGCGGCTTCAGAGCAAGACCTACGGGTTCTACCGGTGCACCTTTGCCGACGGCGCCGTGAAAACGGCCCGCATCCGCATCTACCACAAGACCGCAGTGCGTCAGCAGGTGATCACCACCAAGGTGTTTCTCAACACGCTGCTCCACGAGTGGGAGCATCACCACGATTTCGCCGGACTGCGACTCCCCCGCTCGCCGCATACTGCGGGCTTCTACGCGCGGCTTCGCGCCTTGGCCGCAGCGCTCGAGGTCGGCTTCGTGATGCCGCCGGAACCCGGCGCCGCCGGCGCAGCGCAGACGTCAGCCGCCTGACACGTCGCGCAGCGGCGGTTTGTCGCCGCGGTGCTCCGCGATGATGTCGAGGAGAGCGCCGTTGCGAGCCTGCTCGGAGACGGCCACCTTGGAAAGACGGACGACCTCACCTGCCCTGAAGCACTTACATTCACCAAGGCAGCCGAGGTCGTGCCCCGGGTCTCCGGGAAGGTACCTCGCTTTCACAACGAGCCCATGGACGAGGCGTACGCATCACGCGCGAGGTACGGCGCGCCCGACTCGGTGATCGACGGGTGGGTCACGACGAACGCGGGCATCGCCGCGAACGCCCTCTCACCTGTGAGCGGCGATGTGTGCACGCTCACCGGCCATGAGCCGGTGAGCCTCGCCAGGTACATCGGGACGGATCCCGAAAGCCTGGCGCACGTCGTCAGTACGACAGCCCCTGACTGACGTTCGCGAAGATGTTGCCGGCATCGTGGCCGACGATCTGCGCCAAGGCCACAACCAGCGCGAGCGTCACGAGCGTGACCCCGTAGTGCGCAACGGCACGAAGACGACGCTGACGTCGCCAATTGGTCGACATGGTCGACATCTCAATCCCCCGATTGAATCAAACCCCTTCCGGCGCCCCCGCGCCACCTGTTGACAGTATTGCCGATCGCGTCAAAAGGCGCAAGCAGCGGGCTTGCGGCTCAACCGGCCTTGCTCGCGGCTGAACTCGCGCGATCCAGTCGGGCCAGGAGTGGAAGAGCGCCGAGCTTCGTGAAGATCTCGCGCGCCTCGTCGTCCTCCGTGCCCGGCTCCACATGCGGCGCACGGAGCACTGCGCGGTCGAGGGCGCACAGGCCTAGATCAAGCGGCGAGTCGAGCGCGCGCCACGCGTCGAGCGCGCGTGCGTACGCCGCGGCTGAGTCATCGTGCTTGCCGTCAAGGGCGGCAAGTCCCGCCTCCGCGGTGAGCCGGGCCGCCGCCATCCAGCGCCCGCGGAAACCCTGCATGCCGGTGAGCGCCTCCCGCGCCCGGGCCGGATCGCCGAGCCAGAGCGCTGCTCGCATCTGGATCACCAGCGCTCCTGGGCTGTTGATCCCTGAGAGCTCGGCTGTAAGAGCAGCGGCCGCGCTCTGGTACGCGTTCTCGAGGTTGCCGGAGGCCAGCTCCACGGTGGCTCGCATGAGAAAGAAGTTGGATCGAGCCACCAGGTTCTCGCTCTGAGCTGTCTCCGCAGTGGCCTCGAGCTGCTCGAAGGCAAATGCGGCGTCGCCACTGAGCGCAGCGAGGATCGCCTCGCAGAGGGCAAGCTGGACCTGTCGCGGGGAGGGCATGTCACGCTGGCGGAGCGCGGCGAGCGCCGCCCGGGCTTCCTCCCAATGACCCAAGCCGATCGCCCCCTCCGCGGCGTTCAGGAGGCTGATCGTTTCCTGGCCGCGAGCCCCTGCGCGCCGAGCCAGTTCAGCAGCCTCGAGCTGGATGCGAATCGCCTCGTGAGGGTCCTCGTCGAGCGCGAAGACAGAAACGTAGAGAGTCGCCGACGCCTGCTCGAGCAGTGACCCGGCCTCGTGTGCCAGGGCCATCCGGCCGCGGGCGAGCATCAGGGCCTCGCGGTGCCTTCCGAGCCGGTACATTGCCGCTGACTTCGCACCGATCGCTCGACCGAGCAGTTCGACGTCATCGAGCCGTTCCGCCAGCTTGCACGACAGCTCCGCCCATTCAAGGGATGCTGCGGAGTCGCCGCTGACCGAGTGCACGAATGCGAGCGTGGATGCGAGCTCGGCGCGCGTCCGCTCACTTCCATGATCGCCGAGCTGTGACAAGGCGGATTCGGCCCGAACAACTGCTTCAGCAATCCGCTGCAAGCCATTGCTGAGCACTTCGACGAGCCGGGCGGTGCTCCGTCCCGCCGTATCGAGGTCCCCTGCATCCGTGTGGCTGGTGATCGCCGCCTCGTATAGCTCGAGCGACCGTTCAAACGCATCGGCTCGGTAGGCGGCGTCACCCGTGACATCGAGGAGTTCCGCACGCTCGATGGGATTCTGCGTGAGGGCCAGCGCCTGCTCCAAATAGGCGAGCGCCTGATCCGAGGATCCGAGTGCAAGGGCTCGCCGACCTGCGAGGGTGAGCCACTCCCGCGCTCGTGCGCCGAGGGCGTCTCTCTCGGGGCCCTCGCCGGTGGCGCGGTGTGCCTCGGCATAGTGGCTTGCCACAAGGCCGACCAGCTCCTCGTCCTCCAAGCCCTCGAAATAGCCGGCGGCAGCGACGTGTTTGGTCCGGCGTTCCGGCTTGGCGAGTGTCCCGTACGCGACCTCCCGGATCAGTCCCTGGACGAATCCGTAATGGCCCCTTTCGGGCGAGCGCGGATCGGTGTCGAGCCCCAGCAGTTCCTTGCGCACCAGGTCTCGAAGTGGGGCGGCCAGACCGTCCGGCTCCCGGCCCGAAACCGCAGCCAGGGCGGCGACCGAGAAGGTCTGGCCGAGCACCGCGGCGTCCTGAAGCAGCGCGCGTTCTCGCGCAGAAATTCCATCAAGCCGTGAGGCGATCAGCGCATGAAGGGTGTCGGGGATCTCCAGCCTCCCCAGCGTTCCGGTGACCGTCAGCACGCCGTCCCGTTCAGTCAACTGGCCCCGGTCGACGAGCATGCGGATGGTCTCGACCGCATAGAGGGGAACCCCCTCCGCGCGGTGCAGCACCTGCTCCACAAGTGGCTCCGGAATGCCGGCAACGAAGCCGCGAAGCAACGTGGCCATCGACTCCTGGTCAAGGGGTTCGAGATGGAGCGCGGTGAAGGAACGCTGGCCGGCTCCCCACGTCGGTCGCCGCTGGAGGAGCTCCGGACGCGAGAGCGTGAGCATGAAGATGGCTCGATTGCGCGACCACTCAACGATCGACTCGATGAAGTCGATGAGTCCCGGATCCGCCCACTGCATGTCTTCAAAGACGAGAACGGTGGGGCCTTGGTCAGCAACGCGCTCGAAGAATGTGCGCCATGCGGAATAGAGCTCCTCGCGGTCGCCTCCTGGTGCGTCTGCAAGCCCGAGCAGGTAGGCGAGCGCCTGCTCGACCCAGCGCCGTTCCTCGTCCTCGGCGACGAACTCCGCGACCGAGGCAGCCAGCTTCGATCGCGCTTCGATCGGATCCTCACCCTCGGCGATCCCGGCGCGCATGCGAACCATCTCGCCCAGGGCCCAGAAGGTGATTCCCTCGCCATATGACGGTGAGCGTCCCTGTTGCCAGTACACGGTCGCGGCCAGACCGTCGACGTATTTGAGAAACTCCCAGGCCAGACGGCTCTTGCCGATGCCGGCTACCCCGGTGACCGAGACCACGCGACTCCGCTGTTCGCGGATGGTCGCCTGGAGCAGCTCTTTGAGAAGGCGGAGCTCCTCCCCTCGTCCTACAAACGGCGGTTCGGCTCGTTCCGATCGCCCCACCCCACGTCGCTGGGCGACGACCCGCTCTGCCCGCCAGACGGGCACCGGCGCCTCCTTTCCCTTGAGGGTGAGGGGATCGAGCGGTGTGAACGCGATCGCCTGGCTGGCCGCGCGCATCGTTGCGTCGCCGACCAGCACGGTTCCGGGCGCGGCTGCCGACTGGAGCCGGGACGCCGTGTTCACCAGATCCCCGGCGACCATCCCCTGGCCCGTCGCGCCCAGGGTCACCGCGGCATCGCCCGTCAGCACCCCGGCTCGAGCGCGAAGGTTCGGAGCGCCGAGGTCGGCACCGAGCGCACTGACGGCGGCCACCAGTTCCAGCCCAGTTCGAACGGCTCGCTCGGCATCATCCTCGGTCGCAACCGGCGCGCCCCATACGGCCATGACCGCGTCTCCGATGAACTTCTCGACCGTCCCGCCGTAGCGCTCGATCAGACCCCGGCAGACATCGAAGTACCGCGACAAGAGTTCGCGGACCTCTTCGGGATCCCGTTGCTCGGAGAGTGCCGTGAATCCGACCAAGTCCGCGAAAAGGACCGAGACGAGACGGATCTCGGCCAGGACCGCCGTGGAACTCGTGATTGCGTGGGAAGACCCCGGGTGAGGCGGAGGCGACATTGAGGGTGGCTGTGCCAATGGGCGCACCGCACTCGCCACAGAACTTGACTGTGACCGGATTGGTCGCACCGCATGCTGCGCAGACGCGAGCCAGCGCCGCCCCGCACTCTCCGCAGAACTTGCGATCCGGACCGTTGTTCTCGCCGCAGTTCGAACAAACCACAGCCGCCTCCTGTCAAAACCCCGCGGAGCGAATCGTACCCACGGTGAGACGCGCTGCGAGCGCGTTGACCCACATACGATGGCCGACAGGAAAAGGAATGAGCCGCACGACCGGGTTCAGCGGTTGACCGACCCCATCCCGGCAGCGTCGTAGCGTTCGCCCGCGACGGCGGGCAGCTCGCCCTCAATCCGCGCGACGTCGTCGGCAGTCAGCTCGATGTCCGCCGCGGCGGCGTTCTCCTCGAGGTACCTGCGCCGCTTGGTTCCGGGGATCGGCACGAGGTCTTCGCCCTGAGCGAGCACCCAGGCCAGCGCAAGCTGCGCGGGCGTAATGCCTTTCGCAACGGCGATCTCGGCGACCTTCGCCGCCAGCTGAAGGTTCGCTGTCAGGTTGTCGCCGGTGAAGCGCGGGCCGTGACGCCGGAAGTCGCCTGCATCGAGCTCGTCCGGCGAGGTGAACCGACCGGAGAGGAATCCGCGTCCGAGCGGTGAGTAGGGCACGAATCCGATCCCCAGCTCCCTGCACGCGGGAATGACATCGGCCTCCGGGTCACGCGACCAGATCGAGTATTCCGTCTGCACCGCCGTGATCGGATGCGTCGCGTGAGCCCGCCGGATCGTCTCGGGCGCCGCCTCGCTGAGCCCCAGATGCCGGACCTTCCCCTCGCGGACGAGTACTGCCATTGCGCCTACGGTCTCCTCGATTGGCACATTGGGATCCACGCGGTGCTGGTAGTACAGGTCGACGTGGTCGGTGCGCAGCCGGCGCAGCGACCCTTCGATCGAGGTTCGCACGTGCTCGGCGGATCCGTCGAGCGGGCCGAGCGTCGACAGGTCGCCGGGTTTCGTCGTCGGCTCGATGCGGCGCGCGAACTTCGTCGCGATCACGTACTCATCGCGGTGCCCCTCGATCGCACGACCGATCAGCGTTTCGTTGGTCATCGGCCCGTAGAGCTGCGCCGTGTCGAGGAAGTCGATGCCGAGCTCCAGCGCACGCCTGATGGTGGCAATCGACTCGTCGTCATCGGCCGATCCGTAGAACGCGGACATGCCCATGCAACCGAGCCCGAGAGCCGACACCTCGAGCGATCCAAGCCTGCGTCGTTTCACTGACACTGTCTCCGCATCACATCGAGTTTAGTCGACGGTTCTTTGACAGCACGCACCAGTCGGGGATACTTTCGTCCCCCGTGACCGCCATGACGTGGCCACGGCGAGTCGGGTGGCCGTCCGCTGCCATCGTCGCGGTTGCCCTTGTCACGTCCGCGTGCGGGGCGGCAAGCGCCGTCACATCGACGGTGTCGACCTCGAGCGCCCCATCGGCCACCGCGGCGTCGACCGCCACACCCACGCCTTCGGCAACGGCTGCTCAACTCCAAGCGGTTGGCGCAGCGGTCTTCCCGCCCTGCAACGACGCGATTTGCACCGCTCATGACAACAGATACACGACGTGCGATGGCGGGATGACGGGGAGCACGCCGAGCAGCAGCGATCAGTACAGCCTCTGTCCGTTTACAACACGTCTCACGAGCCAGTTGAAGGCAGACTGCGTTGTGCCCAGTTGCCCTGACCAGGTGGGTGGTGGCCAGGATCCCGAGTACGATTCCGAGTCGATCAGCGCTGATCCCTCGGTTGCCGGGGGCGTCTTGCATGTGCTGCTCACTGCAGGGCCGAACACCTTTATGACCGATCTTGTCGTCACCGCAACCGGCACCGGGGCGCTCCTCGTGGACGACATCTACTGCACGGGGGCTGATCCCGCCACGTCGGACGCGTATGCACCAGGATGGAGCAATCGCTCTTCGTGCTCCGGATATCGAGACACGTCGGAGGTACGGGCGATCGGGGCGAGTATTCCGCCCGGCCGGCTCGTGCGCGGTGACTGCGTGCGTGGGCGCTTCGGCCACAATGTCGAATTCCAGGTTACGAGGCGACGTAGCCAAGTGGTAAGGCACGGGTCTGCAAAACCCTGACCGTGGGTTCGATTCCCACCGTCGCCTCCATGCCGGGTAAGCTCTCGGCGTGTCCGTGACCGACGCTGTCCACACGCGCGCTCATGCCGATCTGGCGGAGCGGGCGCGTCAGGTCCTCCCCGGCGGCGCCACGCATGCATCGCGCACCTACGATCCGCGCATCTACGTGGCGCGGTCGAGCGGGTCGAGGAAGTGGCTCATCGACGGTACGGAGCTGATCGACTACACGATGGGTCACGGTGCACTGCTCCTCGGGCACGCGCACCCTGCCGTGGTAGCGGCGGTGCAGGAGCAGGTGGCACGCGGGACCCATTACGGCGCGGCCCATCCGCTCGAGGTCGAGTGGGCGGAGCGGATCGTGTCGCTCATCCCGTCGGCCGAGAAGGTTCGATTCACGGCATCCGGTACCGAGGCGGTGATGCTCGCCATCCGGGTGGCCCGGGCGGCGACGGGACGCGATCGCATCGTCAAGCTCCAGGATCACTTCCACGGGTGGTCCGACGCCGTGAGCCCGTATCTGGACGCCGAAGGCAATACGCGGACGCCGATCGGCGTCCCCGAAGCGCTCGGTCTGCTCACCATCGTTGTCCGTACCGACGATCCGGCAGACCTCGTGGCAACCGTCGCCCGCGGTGACGTGGCCGCCGTGATCCTGGAGGCTTCAGGGGCCCACTACGGTCAGCTGCCACTCGACCCCTCGTTCATCGCCGCCGCCCGCGCGGCATGCACGGCGGCGGGCACGGTGCTGATCTTCGACGAGGTGGTGACCGGCTTCCGCGTCTCCCCCGGCGGCATGCAGGCGGTGCTCGGCATCACGCCCGACGTCAGCGTGCTCGGCAAGGTGATGGCGGGGGGCCTGCCGTCGGGTGCCGTCGCGGGGCGGACCGATCTGCTCGAGCTGCTGGCGACCACCATCGCCCATCCGGGCACGTTCAACGCCAACCCGCTCAGCGCCGCCGCAGGTATCGCGACCCTCCGCCTGGTGGCCGACGGCGCTCCCGGGCGTACGGCTGAGGAGTACGCGATGACCCTCGCCGGCGAGTGGACCGCTGCGCTCGACGCGGCCGGCATCCCCGGCAGCATCCGGCGGCTGTCGAGCATCCTGCACATCTTTCTCGGCGATCCTCGAGCGCACGCGCGCTTCGCCAATGCCATGCGCGCCGAGGGAGTCGACATCCTCAACACGAGCGCGTTCTGCTCGTCTGTGCACACGATCGCCGACCTCGAGCAGACGGTTGCTGCGTTCAGCCGCGCCATCGTGGTCGCCGCGACCCCGGATTAGGTCACCCGCCCGAACGGCGAAATCCCGCCTAGATGATCCCGTGGCGCTGCGCCCAGAGCGCCGCCTGCACGCGATCCTCGACGCCGAGCCGATCGAAGACCGAGCCGAGGTGCGCCTTGACCGTCTTCTCGCTGATTCCCAATCGCCAGGCGATCTGCTTGTTGCTCATGCCGCGCCCGACCAGGGTGAGGACGTCGAGCTCACGCTGGGTCAGGTCGTCGAGCGGACGGCGCTTGATGCGGTCGCGCAGCAACTCCTTCGCGGCCTTGGGTGAGAGCGGCGTGTCTCCCTTCGCCGCCGAGCGAATGCCGTTGAGGAGCTCCTGCGGCTCGGTGTCCTTGAGCAGAAAGCCGACCGCACCGTTGTCGATGGCTTCGACCACCATGTCGTGCTCGGAATACGAGGTGAGCATCACCACCTTGGTGCCGGCCACCGCCTTGAGCATGCGGCGGAGCGCCTCGAAACCGTTCATCCCGGGCATGGAGATGTCCATGAGCACGATGTCCGGATGCTCCTCGACGGCATAGGCAACCGCCTCCTCGCCGTCCGAGGCGGCGCCGACAACCTTGATGTCGGTGGTCCCGTTGAGGAGGGACGTCAGCCCTCGTCTCACCAACGGGTGGTCATCGACAATGAGCACTCGTATGGGAGTGGGATGCGTAGCGTCCACAGTCGTAGCCCAGCCTAACCGATATCTCGCGTATTGGAGAAAGAAGTCGGCGGTGGCACCGACCCAGCAGAACCGCGATACACCCGGTGCCGCGGGGAGGGGGAGCCCGCGAGGGTAAACCACTGAACTGGGTCGGCGCCCGCCCGCCTATCAGGGGGACTTGCGTTTCGAAAGAGGTGAATTCCCGTCGCGACGATAGTCAGCCCGCGGGCGTCTCGGTGCCGCTAGGCCGATCGTCTTAAGACCCCTTCCGGCGCTCCTCGAGGCTTTCCCGATTCGAGCCGAGGCGTTGCGCGACCTCTTTCTCAGCGCCGTGGTCCGAAGGGTCGTAGTACCGATGCCCGGCGAGAGCCTCCGGCAGGTGCTCCTGCTCCACCACCCCGCCCTCGTGGTCGTGGGCATACCGATAGCCGGTGCCAAAGCCCATCGCACGGCCAAGGCCGCTCGAGGCATTGCGCAGATGCAGCGGCACCGGCTGGTGGAGCGTCTCGGCCACCTCGGCCGACGCCGCAACGTAGGCGCGCAGCACGCTGTTGCTCTTCGGAGCGGCGGCGAGGTAGAGCGCCGCCTCGGTGAGCGGAAGGAAGCCTTCGGGCATGCCGATGAAGTGCGCCGCCTGCTGCGCCGCGACTGCGACGCTCAGCGCGTACGGATCGGCGAGCCCGATGTCCTCGGCGGCCAGGATCACCATCCGCCTGGCGACGAAGAGCGGATCCTCACCGGCCTCGAGCATGCGGGCGAGCCAGTACACGGCAGCGTCGGGATCGCTGCCGCGTACCGACTTGATGAACGCGGAGATCAGCCAGTAGTGCTGATCGCCGGCGCGGTCATAGAGCAACGCAGGATTCTGCAGCGCGCCCTCGATGTCCGCGACCGTGACGCACACCGCGCCGGATGCATCCGGCGCGGCTGCCTGCACGGCGAGCTCGAGAGAGTTGAGCGCGATGCGCGCGTCGCCGCCGCAGAGGGCCACGACCCGCTCGATCGCTTCGGCGTCGACGGCGACATGCTGATTGCCGAGGCCACGTTCGGTATCCGTGAGCGCGCGTTCGAGGAGGTTGCGCAGGTCGCCGGCTTCGAGCGCCTCGAGCCGGATCACGCGACTTCTCGACAGCAGCGCCGCGTTCACCTCGAACGATGGGTTCTCGGTGGTCGCGCCGAGGAGGGTGACCGTCGCGTTCTCGACGTGCGGGAGCACCGCGTCCTGCTGACCCTTGTTGAAACGGTGGATCTCATCGATGAAGAGCACGGTCCGTCTTCCTGTACGCAGACGCTCGTGCGCACGCTCCACCACCTTGCGCAGATCGGCTACCCCGGCGCTCGTGGCACTGACCGCTTCGAAGGTCGCGTTGCTCGCGCCGGCGATCAGCGCGGCGAGGGTTGTCTTGCCGCTGCCAGGTGGACCCCAGAGGATGAGCGACGGCACCTCGCCCGCATCGATAGCCCTGCGCAGGACTGTTCCCGCACCGATGGCGCGATGCTGGCCGACGAACTCGTCAAACGTTCGGGGACGCATCCGCGTCGCCAGCGGCGCGTGCGAACCCGCGCCGGATGACTTCTGCGGGGCCGACCGGGTCGACGCCGAAGAGTGAGCTCTGCCCGGCCACCGGAGGAGGTCCGCTCAGCTGGTGGACGGCGGCACGGTGACGACCGTCGGGGGCTCGAGCCCAGGCGCATCACCGAGCACGCTGCGGAGCACCTGCGCCGCACCGAGCAGGCCGGAGGTCTCTGCCGGAACCACCAGCTTGGCGTTGGGGCTCTCGGCGAACTTCGTCAGCGTGTCGAGCTGGAGGATCGCGACCAGCGTCGGATCAGGCTGCGCCGCCTTGATCGATCCGTACACGGTGGAGATGGCCTGGGCGCGGCCCTCTGCCTCGAGGATCGCCGCCTGCCGGTTGCCTTCGGCTCGAAGGATGGCTGCCTGCCGCTCGCCTTCCGCCTGCTTGATCGCTGCCTGCCGGTTGCCGTCGGCGATGTTGACCGCCGACTGCTGCTGCCCTTCCGATTGGAGGATTCGCGCACGCTTCTCCTGGTCCGCCTGCTTCTGCAGGGCCATGGCCTGGAGGATCTGCACCGGCGGCGAGATGTCAACGATCTCGATGCGGTTGATCCGGATGCCCCACTTGTCCGTCACCTGCTCCATCTGCTGCTGCATCGCGGCGTTGATCTGCTCGCGGGAGGACAGCGCCTCGTCGAGGCTCACATTGCCGAAGGCATTACGGAGCGTGGTTCGGGCCTGCTGATCGATCGCGACAAGATAGTCCGAAACGTTGAACAGCGCCGCCCGCGGCTCGATGACCTGGCTGAAGATCGTCGCGTTGACCGCGACGGCCACGTTGTCGCGAGTGATCACGTCCTGGCGGTCGCCGGTACGCGGCGTCTCGCGCATGTCGACACGGAGGAGCTTGTCGATGAATGGGGTGATGATGGTCAAACCGGCTTGTGATTCCCGACGAAAACGTCCAAAACGGGTGACCACTCCGGCGAATCCCTGCGGCACGACGCGCACGGCGCCGCCGATGAGAATCGCGACCACGACGAGCAGGACGACGACGATGATCGCCGTGACCAGACCGGTGTTATCCACTGAGTCAGCCTCCCTTGGGGGGCGCGACCACAAGGGTGGTGCCGCGCACTTCGACGACGGTAACCTGCTGATGCGCCGGCACGCCACCCGGGTTGGTGGTGAACGCCAGCCACTTTTCATTGAACAGCCGGGCGTGCCCGGGGTGATTTTCGTCGCCGACCGCTTCGAGCGTCAGGGCGGCCTGACCAACCAGGTTGTCAGACGCACCGGGCATGGCCAACTTCGGGCCGAGATGGCGCGCCGAGAGTCGGGCGAGCGTCGGCCGGACGGCCAGCGTGCCGACGATCGCGACCGCGGCCCCGACGACTGCCTGCACCCACACCTCAGTTGGGAACAGGGCCACGACCGTCGCGGCGAATGCACCCAGCGCAAGGAAGAGCGAGTAGAACGCCTGAGTGTGAACCTCGAGGCCCACGAGCACCAGGCCCGCAAGCAACCAGATGACCCACATCCACGTCAACATGCAGCGAGTGTACCCGCCTTAAGAAAGGACTACACAGGCGGTTCGCAGGTGATCCGTCCGCCTGCGAGCCGAAGTAACGCGAGCGCCGCCGGCCGCCCAGGATCGGCCATCAGTGGGCCACTCATGCCGCACACCGCGACGGCGCCGATCCCGCCGGCGAGCTTGAGGGTGTGATTGCTGAGGGCACGATTACGCCGTCTGAATGATCGGCAGCTCGGGGAATGACGCGCCGAGCACGGAGGTCGGATCGGCCTGCAGCCAGTCCCGGATGAGCGTCTGATAGACGCTGCGAAAGTCGACGTTGTACTTGAGGTTTCCGGAGTCGACGGTGCTGGTGAGTGACGGTTGCTCGCCGAAGACGCCGCCCCTGACCGGCGTGCCCACAACGAAGATCGGCGCGGCAGCACCGTGGTCGGTGCCATTGCCGCCGTTCTCGACGACGCGCCGGCCGAACTCCGACCACGTCATGAGCACCACGCGGTCGGCCATCCCGTGGTTGGAGATGTCCTGCATGAATGCGCTCACCGCGTTGTCGACATAGGCGAGCAGTGCGTTCTGGCGCGTGTCCTCATCCTGGTGGGTGTCGAAGCCGCCCAGCACGACGTGGCAGATCTTGACGCTCGGCTGGGTGACGATCATCTCCGCTGTCAGCTGCAACGATGTGGCCAGGCTGTTCTTGCTGCCGTGGACGGTGCTCTCCGGCGTGTACGTGACCGACGGCGTGTATCGGGTTTGCGAGTCCGCCAGGGCGGCGATCCCATATTCCGCAGTCGTCAGCGCTTCGTCGAACAGCGCGCCGTAGATGCCGGGCGTCCGTTTGTAGAGCGCGGGTGCTGCGACGCGGCGGCCGTCGCCGCCGTCCACCTGGTAGGAGGGGATCGATTCGATGACACTCACTGTTGCGTTCGGGGCAATCAACTCGGGTGGAGTGCTCGTCTGTCCAAGAGCGCATCCGGTGAGTGGATGACCCTGTCCGTCGAGCTGGACTCGCAAGCAGCTTGCCGAGCCATCCGTCGGTCTGCTCCATGGTGGGATCCGCGTGTTCCCAGATGTACAGACCTTCGAAGTGCGAGTACACGGGGTTTGGGTATCCGACGCCCTGCACCAGCGCCACCTCGCCGGCGTCGAAGAGCTTCTTGATGCCGGGCATCACCGGGTTGAGGCCGATCTCTGCAGTGAGCGGGAGCACCTTGTCAGCCGGGATCCCGATCGTCGGGCGAGCCTGAAGGTAGGCCGGGTCGGTGTACGGCACGACGGTGTTGAGCCCGTCGTTGCCACCGCCGAGCTGAAGGATGACCAGCACATGGTCGTTGTGGATGTCGTCCATCGTCGCCGCGAACACGGATTGGGCGAAGACCGGCGGCACGATGATGCCGACACCGGTTGCGGTGATGCCGCTCACCATGAAGTCGCGTCGGGTGATCATCTCGTCTGGCTCACTTGAGCTGGAATTCCGGGCTTGCGAGCAGCGCATACCAACGATCGCCGTTTCCCTGGGTCGCGTTGAAGACGGCGGCCGTGTCGGGCCCCACGACTCCGTCGAGATGCAGGTGTACGGCGTCGACCGGATCCGGGAAGCTGCGTTGCGTGGCGACGGTTGTTGCCACGAAGTTCAGACGCGCCAGCCAACCTCCCGACGAGACCCAGCCCTGGTTGGACGGCCAGCCTGCAACCGTCGGCATGTCGTAGAGGATTTGATCCATGCCCGCCCCGGACTGCTCGCACGTCGCCGCGAGGTCGGGCCTGTTCAGCGCGCGCATGGTGGCGACCATGAACTCGGCGGGACCGCGCACCAATGAGCGGTATGCGCCGGCGGATGTGAACGCGTCACTGGTGAAGATGGATCGCATCAGCGTCTTGATGTCAAAATTGCTGGCGCGGAAGTCGGTTGCCACGCTGTCGATCAGCGAGGCGGGCGGATTCGGCGTGCAGAACTGCACCAGCGCGCTGCGGGCGATGTGCGGCGCGCATGACGGTCGCGACAGGATGATGTCGAGAGCCTGGGTTGGATCCAGGTTGCCCGTGTGGCCGAGGAACGTTTTGCTCCCGCTGTCGTGCTGGTTCGGCGCGAGCACTCCTTTGAAGGTCGCGCCCTGGGCGAGCAGTTGGTCGACCGCCTGCGCGTACGCCGCGGGCGTCGAGCCCTTGAGCTTGGGTGGTTGCATGCGCCGGCCGTTCGCGTCGACGAGCACGGTGCGAATCCCGGAGAACGCGCGGGCGCCCTCGCGCACGTCGGTCTCGGTGTACGTCCCGACGCCGAGGGTGAACAGCTCCATGAGCTCGCGGCTGTAGTTCTCGTTGGGGGCGGCTGCGGTGCTCTCCTCGAGGTCGAGGTAGCGAATCATCAACGGGTCGTACGTGACCGCATTGATCAGCGTGCGGAAATCGCTTCGCCCGATCGTGCGGTACAGCTCGTTCTGCTGAAGCACGAAGGGCAGGCGCGCGGCTTTCCGATAGTCGCTCGTGAGCAGCCCGTGCCAGAAGAGAACCATCCGCTCCGGGAACTGCGCCGGCGTCGTCGCCATGTGCCGATACCAGGTACGAACCACCGCCTGGTGATCGGTCGGTGTGTCGATAGCCGGCAACGCCGCGGGTGCCTGGTTGATGACCATGTCGACGAGGTCCGGGTATGCCATCCCGGCGGCGGCGTCCAGCTGAGCCGCGGTGTAGCCGAAGGTCGCCCGGCGCAGCAGGTGCGCGGCTCTTCCGCTCGATGTCGAGAGTGGGCTCGCCCATGCCCCGGCCGATCCGGCAGCGGATGCGACCTGTTGCGACGCCCCGGGAATCTGCAGCGTGAGGTACCGGAAACCCACGGCGCCGGCCACGCCCCCGGCCGCGATGCCGAGGACCTGCCGGCGGTTGAGCTTGACGTTGGCGCTGCCCATCGCCAGCCGAGTCTCGGCAGCTGACCTGAGAATTCACCTGGGAATGGGGCATTCCCTGCGGCGTCTCAGGCAACTCTCAGGGTCGCATGCGTCAAACGCGCGTCGCGTCCAGGCTTGTTGCAGTCGGTAGACTGGGATCGAGGCGTACGCGCAGCAGCCTATTCGCAGATCAATTGCAAGGGAGTACCAACGATGCCGTCCACTCCGGCCGAAATCTTCAGCGAGATCAATTCCCGCATTGCCGCAGATCCCGCCAAGACGGCTGGGATGAATGCCATCTACGCCTTCGACCTCAGCGGAGAGGCGCCCGGTCAGTACCACATCTCGATCAAGGACGGCAGCGCTGATGTCGGCGAGGGTGCCCCCGAGAACCCGAACATCACCATCAACATGAAGTCCGAGGATTTCGTCGATCTGGCCACCGGCAAGCTCGACGGGACCATGGCGTTCATGAGCGGCAAGATCAAGATCAAGGGCGACATGGGGCTGGCGATGAAGCTCCAGTCGGTGCTCCGCTAAGCGGCGTCGGTTCGCGCACGGTGGCCGTGGACCTCCGACCCGTGCGCTTCGACTACGACGAGAAGCACCGGTCGCTTCTCGTCGAGTGGTCGGACGGCGCCGCGCAGCACATCCCGTTCGCGGTGCTCCGTCGGGCCTGTCCTTGCGCAGCCTGCAAGGGCGAACCCGGCTATCGCGGTCGCTTCAGCTCGGACCCGGAGCTCCACCCCGGTGAGGACGAGCTGGCCGACATCTCGCTGGTCGGCGCCTATGGTCTGAACACCGTCTGGGCCGACGGGCACAACACCGGGATCTATACGTATCAGCGCCTCCGCGAGCTCGGCGAGGCGTCGGCGTAGAGTTCGCCGCGATGAACGCAGAGTCCGCAGACGCAACGCCGGCGACCGCTCCGCAGCTCCTCACCACCGTCGCGGACGGAGTCATGACCCTCACCCTCAACCGTCCGGAGGTGCTGAACGCGATCACCCCGGCGCTCCTCGACGAGGTCACCGACTCGCTGCGCGAGGCGGCATCGGGAGCGACGGTCCGGGCCGTGATCATCACCGGCGCGGGACGGGGCTTCTGCAGCGGACAGGATTTGCGCGCCGCAGCCGACGACGGCGGTCTGAACGTCGGCGCGATCCTGAGGGACCACTACACGCCGGTGATCCGGGCGATCCGCTCGATGGACCAGCCGGTCATCGCGGCGGTCAACGGCGTCGCCGCCGGCGCCGGTTTCTCGCTTGCGCTCGCGTGTGACCTGCGCATCGCCGCCGCGTCGGCGACCTTCGTCCAGGCGTTCGTGCGCATCGGGCTCATCCCCGACCTGGCCGGTACGTACTTCCTGCCTCGGCTCATCGGACCCGCCCGTGCGGCTGAGCTGATGATGCTCGGTGAGACGGTGGATGCCACACGGGCGCTCGAGCTCGGCATCGTCAACTGGGTGGTGCCCGACACCGAGCTTGCCGGCACGGCGGCCGAGCTTGCTGGCCGCCTTGCCCGGGGACCACGCTCGATCAGCCTCACCAAGCGCGCGCTCGAGGGATCGCACGAGAACGACCTGGAGGCACAGCTCGCGGTCGAGGAACGCCTGCAGACGGAGGCGACTACGACGAGCGATTTCGTCGAGGGCGTGAGCGCGTTTCTTGAAAAGCGCCGAGCGACCTTCACCGGCTCGTAGGCGGTTCGATGCTTGCTGTTGTCGACAAGCTCACCGCGCTGCTCGGTCCCGTACGGGTCCTGACGGGCGCCGACGTCAGCGAGGACGACTGGCACGATGAGTCGCTGGTGGCGCACTGGCATGCGCCGGACGTGGTCGTCCTCCCCCACTCCGCCGCCGAGATTGCCGAGGTGATCACCATCGCTCGCGAGTTCGCGATGCCGGTCACGGCGCGCGGCTCGGGGACAGGGCTTGCAGGCGCGTGCGTGCCCCGCGAAGGCGGGATCCTCATCGCGTTTCGCGAGATGGCTGCGATCATCGAGATCGACGTCGACAATCAGATCGCCGTCGTGCAACCTGGTGTGAGCCTGCGCGATCTCGACGAAGCCCTGGTGCGACACGGGCTCGTCTACCCGGTCTTTCCCGGCGAGAGCAGCGCGAGCGCTCGGCGGCAGCGTCGCCACCAACGCGGGCGGGATGCGCGCGGTCAAATACGGCGTCACCCGCCACCAGGTGCTTGGTCTCGAAGCCGTGCTCGGTACCGGCGAGATCATCCGGACTGGGGGCAGGTTCGTGAAGGCGACGTCCGGCTATGACCTCACCCAGCTCATCGTCGGATCAGAGGGCACGCTCGCAATCGTCACCGAGGCGATCCTGCGCCTGTACCCGCGCCAGCCCCACGCCGCGACGGTGCTCGCGCCGTTCCGAACCGTGGCGGAGATCGCGAGTGCAGTGCCGCGGATCGTCCAGAGTGGCGCAGCACCGATGATCCTCGAGTACATCGACATGATGACGATGGCAGCGATTACCGCAGCGCGCGGGCTCGAGCTGGGGATCGGGACGGCGGTCAAGGAAGCGGCGTTCGCATACCTTGTTGTGGTCCTGGAGTCGCGCGACCCGGCGCGGCTCGACGAAGACATCGAGTCGCTGGGCGACCTCATCACCTCGCTCGGCGCCCTCGACGTCTTTGTGCTCCCCGCCGGTGCGGCCGCAGAGCTGATCGCCGCACGGGAGCGCGCATTCTTCGCCGCCAAAGCGGCGGGTGCCAACGAGATCATCGACACCGTGGTGCCGCGCGCTCAGATCCCGGAGTTTCTGGCAGACGTGTCAGCAATTGCGGAGGACACCGGCTCGATGATCCTGGGCTGTGGTCACGCCGGCGACGGCAACGTGCACCTCTCGGTGTTTCAGCCCGATCCGGCAGCACCTCGAGCGCGTCTTGCGACGCGTGTTCGAAGCGGGTGTCGCGCTCGGTGGCGCGGTGTCCGGCGAGCACGGCATCGGCACCGACAAGCGCAACCACTTCCTCGCGCTCGAGAATCCGGCGAAGCTCGCACTCATGCGCAGGATCAAGGCGGCGTTCGATCCCGACGGCATCCTCAACCCGGGAGCGATGCTCGAGAAGCCAGCGGAGCTGCATCAGCGTGGCCGCCGGATGATCGGTGCCGAGGCGCTGCTGCGCAGCCTCGTGGCCTCGAATGTCGATGTGGTTTTCGCCAACCCCGGCACGTCGGAGATGCACTTCGTCGCGACCCTCGACGCGGTGCCCGAGATGCGCGGCGTGCTGGCGCTCTTCGAGGGCGTCAGCGACCGGCGCCGCCGACGGCTACGCGCGCATGCGCGAGTCCCCGGCGGCAGTCCTGCTCCATCTCGGGCCCGGGCCTCGGCAACGGTCTCGCGAATCTCCACAACGCGAGGCGCAGCCATGCGCCTGTGGTTGCGATCGTCGGCGATCACGCGACCTATCACAAGCGGATACGACGCTCCCCTGGAGTCCGATATCGACACCGTCGCCCGGAACGTCTCGACGTGGATCCGCCGGAGCGCTCGGCCTGAGGACGTGGGCACCAACGCGGCTGCAGCCGTCGCCGCCGCCTGCGGGCCTCCCGGGAAGGTCGCGACATTGATCCTTCCGGCCGACGTCTCCTGGTCGGAGGGTGGTTCGGTGGCCCCGCCGGAGCCGCGCACGCTTCGAGCCGCAGTACCCGCCGCGACAATCGATTCGGTTGCTGCAGCGCTCCGCTCCAAGACACGTGCGGCCATGCTGCTCGGTGGCAGTGCACTGCGCGAGCGCGGCCTCAAGGCGGCGGCGCGTATTGCGACCGCCACGGGGGCGGAGGTGCTCGCGGAGACGTTCTCGGCTCGGGCCGAGCGAGGCGCCGGCATTCAGGCGGTCCAGCGCGTCGCGTACCTTGCGGAGATGGCTGCCGGCCAGCTCGAAGGGCTGAGCCACCTCATCCTCGTCGACACCGCGTCGCCGGTCTCGTTCTTCGCGTACCCCGGCAAGCCGAGCGATCTCGTTCCCGAGGGATGCGACGTGACGGTGCTCGCGGGCGGCGGCGACGACGCCATCGCCGCGCTGGAGCTGCTCGCCGGCGAGCTCGGTTCCGGCGATGCACCCACCGACGAACCGCCGCCCAGGCCGGACAGGCCGACCGGAGAGCTCGGCGCCGAATCGATTGCCCGAGCGATCGGCGCGCTTCTGCCGGAAGGGGCGATCGTCTCCGACGAGGCCAACACCAGTGGCACGTTCCTGCCAATCTTCACGGCGGGCGCGCCCCGACACGACTGGCTCAGCCTCACCGGCGGCTCGATCGGCCAAGGCCTCCCGGTGGCGCTCGGCGCGGCGATCGCGTGTCCGGACCGCCCGGTGCTCGCGTTGGAGGCAGACGGGTCCGCGCTCTACACGCTGCAGGCGCTGTGGACCATGGCGCGTGAGCAGCTCGACGTCACCACGGTCATCTTCAGCAATCGACGCTACGCAATCCTGCGCATGGAGCTCGCTCGCGTGGGCGCGACAGCGTCGGGACAGCGCGCGCTCGAGATGCTCGACATCGCACCACCCGACATCGATTTCGTCTCGTTGGCACGGGGTTTCGGCGTTCCGGCCACGCGGCCGGAGACGGCCGAGACATTCGCCGCCGATCTGGAACGAGCGTTCGCCGAACCCGGACCGCATCTCATCGAAGCGGTGATCCCCTCGCTGTTCTGATCAGGACCGCAAGCGCTCGCCCCCGTTGATCGGGACCGTCAGCCAGTTCTCCCGTGGGGGGAGCGGACAGCTCCACTGCGGGTCGTAGCTGCACGATGGCTGGTAGGCGAAGTTGAAATCGAGGATGAACTTTCCGTCAGGGTTGACACCAAGGTCGGCACCTTTGGCGGTGTCGAGGAGATACCGGCCGGCGCCGTACGTCGCCGCTCCGCTGGTGGCGTCGCGAAACGACAGGAAGAATCCCCCGGCATAGTCGAGCAGCCAGAACATCGACAGGCTGATGGGCTCACCGCCCAATGCAAAGTGCACCGTGCCCGCGCGTTCAGCGGTGACATGGCCGCTGGTCGAGCCGGGCAGCTCGAATGTGGCGCCGTCGGCAGCGTCGACATCCCCGACCGTGCGCAGCGCGGGATCGTACCGGTAATACGCGGGGGCAGTCGCGTCGCCGCGCTCCCCTGCTGGAACCGGGCTCTGCGGGTGCGTTCTGAAGAGCCGATCCCGAACCTCGCGCCAGTGCATCCAGGCAGCCGCTGGATCTGGTTCCGCGCGGATCGTCGCATACAGCTCGCTGACCCGACGCCGCCAGTCGGCGAGCTCGAGCCGTTCACCGATCACGCCCTGGAATGTACTTCGTGCTCAGGGGCCCCCGCGCGACGGCCACGGCGTACCGAGCTGCAGGCGATGAGTGCTCGCCGTGCCCGCGAGGCTGGATTCAACAGAGAATGATGTGATGTCCAGACCAAGGATCGGCGTGACATCCAGTCCGCGACGCGGATTTGCGTACTACTCACGTTATCGAGACGCCATAGAAGCCGCCGGCGGCGATCCTGTCACCCTCACTCCAGAGCCGCATGGGCTGGCACCGGAGGCGTCGCGATCCACGCTGCACGACGTCGATGGGCTGCTCATCCCGGGTGGATGGGACGTCGATCCACCGGCCTACGGCGAGACGCGCCGCCAAGAGACTTCGGACGTCGATCACCCCTTGGATCTCACCGAGATCGCCTTGGTGCGCACGGCCGTGGGTGGAGGCGTGCCCGTTTTTGGCATCTGCCGCGGGCAGCAGGTCATCAATGTCGCGCTCGGCGGGACTCTGCTGCAGCACATAGAGGGTCATGACAACCACGGCCATCCACGCAACGAACTCGTTCACTCGATTGACGTCCTGCCTGGATCGGCGCTGTCGAAGGCGATGAAGCGCGACCGCGTCATGGTGAACAGTCTCCACCACCAGTCGGTAAAGGACCTCGCCCCCGGCCTCCATGTCACCGCACTCAGTCCGGACGCCATCGTCGAGGGCGTCGAGTCGTCGGATGGCATGGTCATTGCCGTGCAGTGTCATCCGGAGGAGTTGTTCACCGAGGAGCCATGGGCGATGGCGCTCTTCGGTGAGTTCCTCGACCTCGTACGCCGACGACGGGACCCGCTGTAACCCGCGGGCATATTCCTCGCATCTCGAATTCACGCCACTCGTCGCGGCCTCGCAGATCCTCGGTGTCATGATCCGACCGACATGGTTGTTGAGGCGGCGCTCCGCTCAGCGGCGCTGCCCGATCGGACGGGGAGTGGCCGCTGCTCCCGCCGGTCGTGATCGACGGGCTGGGAACCGCTGTGCCGGCCACATCGCGTCAACGGGGACGATGTCCTCCGCCTGATCACCAAGCTCTGGCCGCGACTGGAGCGACGCGTGAGCCTGTTCGCCGACGAGCTCGCGGCGACCCACCGCTTTCCTCGTCCGCCCGGTCGAGGAGGCGCTCCTGCCGCTTCGCCCGGCTGAGCAGGCGTCCGCTATGCCGCCGCAGCGACACCACTTGCCATTGCCGCGGCCGAGCGCGCGCTCGACGACGCGGCCGCCGCCATCGACGACATCGGCCTCCTCGTTCTTCTGCTCGTGCACCGGTTTCGTGCTCCCGGGCATCGACGTGCAACTCGTCAACCATCTCGGCCTGCGCCGCGACGTCCGCCGAATGCCCTTCATGAATTTCGGGTGTGCAGGCGGGGCGGCTCGCTGGCGTGGGCGTGGACTGGGTGCGGTCGCACCCCGGCCAAGCCGCGCTGGTCGTCGCCGTGGAGGTGCCGTCGCTGACGTTTCGGCCCGCGGACACGTCCGCCGACAACCTGCTGAGCGTCCTCGTCTTCGGTGACGGCGCCGGTGCCGCCCTGCTCCGCGGCGGCGCCGCCCCCGGGCGCATCGGCATCGGCGGACCGCGTCGCGCCTCGTCGCATCGAGCACCGGGGCGCTCGGATTCGAGCGCGCGGATGATGGCTTCCGGGTGGTCGTCTCACGCCAGCTGCCTCGCCTGCTGGAGGCGAACCTCCCTGCGCTCGTCGACGCCTTCATGGGCAGCGCGGCCGATCTCGATGCCGTCGCGGCGCATCCCGGCGGCCAGGCGATCGTCGACTCGGTCGTGCGCTGTCTCGATCTCGAGGAAGACCAGCTCGCCGCGACGCGTCGGGTGCTCCGGCGACCGGCAACACCTCGTCTGCAGGGATCCTCTTCGTGCTCGAAGAGCTCGCTGCGAACCTTCCGGTTCCGGCCGGTCGCGGCATGGCTGCGGCGTTCGGTCCCGGGCTCATGGTCGAGCTCCTCGAGTTGCTCTGGGCAGCATGAGGTCACGGGCTCGCACGGTCCTTGCCCTCGCCCTGGGGGCGCAGCGGCTCGTGGAGCTCCGCATCTCGGCTCGGAACCGGACCGCAGCCGGGCTCGGCCGATCAGGCATCGCCGTCGACCTATCCCCTCATGGTCGCCGCCAACGTCGCCCTGTTCGCGGTGAGCGCGTGGCCGCGCCCCGGCTCGCCGGATTCCAAAGGTCGTCGAGGTTGCCGCACTGTTCGGCCTCGGCGCGGCAACGGGTCTCCGGCTTTGGGTGATCCGGACGCTCGGAGACGACTGGAACGTGACCGGGCATGTGCGCCGGGGGATCCGCATCGAGACGGGCGGGCCGTATCGCTACATCCGGCACCCGAACTACCTCGCGGTGGCCATGGAGTTCGCCTGCCTCCCGATCGCCGTCGGGGCGCTGCCCGAGGCGGTGGTGCTCTCAGCAGCAAACGCCGCCGTGCTCGTGCCGCGCATTCGCGCGGAGGAGCGCCTCCTCGATGGCGTCCCCGGCTATCGCGAGGCGTTTCGAGACGTTCCCCGGTTCATCCCGCGCACCGGCAGGCGCAGCCGTCAGATCCCCCCGAGCGAGAGCCAGTCTCTCGGGGTGAGCGACGCGAACGTCCGATAGCCGCAGTTGATCCCGAGCAGCTTGCCGAGCGCGGTCGGGTCGACAGCGGCACGTGCGATGGCCCGGCGGCTCAGCCACGGTGTCCCCGCCATGACCAACGCCAGTCGCGTGAGCCGGCGACGCTCGCGGAGCAGACGTCTGTGGTCGGCCGCGTAGCGTCGAGCGGCCTCCGTATTCGAGATCCGGCCGGAGAGGGCATCGGCGATGTGCTGTGCCAGCCGTTCGCTGAGGAGCATCCCGATGGCCAGCCCGTCCCCGGTGGTGGGGTCGTCGTAACCCGCTGCGTCGCCGACGAGGAAGACGCGTCCATCCGAGAGAGCGCGGGCGCGTTGCCGGAACTGCGCGGCACCAAGTGGTTCGGCCACGAGCAGGGTCTCGCGGATGGACGGGGACCGCGGCACGTGCAGCGTCCGCGTAGGTGCGCGCGTTGATCGGCTGACGTGCCCGTCCGGTGAGTCACGGACACGAGCAGCGTGTCCGGTCCGACGGGCGCCTCGTACCACTCGTGTCCGTCGCAGAACGTGATGCGGATGCCGGTGCGGTCGCGCACGTCGACGCGCCAGTGACCGGCGAGCCCGTACCGGCCGCCGTGCGCGGCGGAATCGCCAGACCCTGCCCAGCGTCGCACGCCCGAGTGCAGTCCGTCAGCGCCGACCACGAAGGTGGCCTCGATCGTCGTCGTCGCCGGCATGGACGCCCGTGACCGCCGCCCCGTCCCGCGGGAGACCGGTCACGAGCGCACTCTCGCGCACCGTCGCGGTCGCCTCGCTGCGCAGCGCGTCCACCAGCACCGCATCGAATGTGGTCCGGCGGATCCCGAGGCCTGGCGCTGTACCCCCCGGGACGGATCGTTCGGGAATCTCGCGGAGGCTTCGGGACGCCCGCCCTCGTGCTGATAGGTGACGTCGTGCAGTGGCCTTGCTCCTGTCGCGAGCACCTGGTCGTACAGGCCGAGACGCCGGAGCACGTCCACCCCTGGCGGCATGAGCCCCTCGCCGCAGGCCTTGTCGCGCGGGAAGCGGGCGCGGTCGAGGAGCACCACCCGAAGTCCCGGCCGGCCAGGAGCAGCGCCGTCGTCGCGCCACTCGGACCTCCCCCGACGACTGCGACATCCGTCTCCACCACGGCCCGCACTGTCGCAGAACAACCAGGCAACGGTCTCGACAACCTGCAGCATCACGCGGAACGCGGGGGCATGATGGGTCGGTGAACTTCCTCCAGGGCCTGCATGGAGCGGTCGCACTCGCGCTGCTGCCGGCCCTTCTCTTCGCCGAGGAGGCCGGGGTCCCGCTCCCCTTCGCGCCTGGGGAGCTGACCCTGCTGGTCGCCGGCCTGCTGATCGCATCGGGCGGCCTCAACCCCTACGCGTTCATCCCGCTCGCCCTCGATCGCCTGCATTGCCGGCTCACTCGTCGGCTACAGCTGGGCACGCGCCGTCGGCGATCGCGGCGCTCATGGGACTGGCGCGGCGCCTGCGCCAGCAGCGCAACCTCGAGCGCGTCGAGGACCGGCTTCGCTCCGCCGGATGGCGAGGCATCGCGATCAGCCGGCTGATCCCCGGGCTGCGCATCTACACGACGCTTGTGGCAGGCGCGGTGCGCGCGCCCCGCCGCTCCTTCATCCTCGCGATGGTCTCCTCCACCATCGTCTGGGTCGGCGTCTATGTCGCGCTCGGCATCCTGATCGGCGTTCCCGTCGAGCACTTCCTCGACCAGATCCAGAAGCTCGCGGTGCAGGGCGCGATTCTCATCGTGATGGGTGTCGGCTGTTATCTCGCCGTGCGCAAGACCCCCGCCTCGTCGGGAGCGGGCCTCGTGCGGGTGCCGCGCTGGGTGCGCGTCCTCCTCGCCGCCGGCGTGGACATCGGTGTCGTGGCGAGCATCGTCACGGGACTTCTCGCCCTCGGCCGGCTGCTCGGCGTCGGGTTCGGGAGCGGGTGGGTCGACGCGGTCGTGGTGCTCCTCGTGGTCGGGGCGTTCTACGTGATCGTCGCCCGGCGAAGCGCCGGGGCCACCGCCGGCGAGGTCCTGCTGCAGACCAGCTACGTGAGCGGCGTCGGCGCTGCCGCTGCAGCCGCGCGCAGCGCTCGAGGCCGTGCGGTCCGCTCGTCACCCGGCCCGACGACGAGTTCAGCGCAGACCGGCGATCTGCTCCACGCCCTCGGCGATGCCGACCGGCTCCGGATCATCACCCAACTTGCTCGACCGCCCTCGCAAGCTCGCCGAGCTGGCCGCTCGAGCACGAAGCTGTCGAGCCTTCGAGGTCCTCCACCAGCTCGACCGTTTCCAGTCGACAGGCGTCCTCGTCATGAACGGCCAGGAGCCCGACGCCATCTACGCATCCGCCCGGACCTCCGCGCGTGCTCGTGCAGCTCCTGGCGATCATGGAAGCGACGGCGTCAGTCACTGCACCTGCGGTGCCGGCCGAGGCTCAGACCAACCCGGTCGCCTGACAACGCGTGGAACTCTGTTGGGTTAGAGCGCCCAGACAACGAGCGCGCAAACGGCGGCCATGACTGCAGTCGCCGGATGGTGAGCGCCCAGGCCACGAGGATATTCCTCGCCACGCCCAAGCGGACCGCGCCAAGCCGTCGCGTTGCGAAGGCACCCATGACGGCGGCTGAGACGACCGTCGCAGATCCTACCCGAAGCTTGTTGCCACTAGACGCCGCAGATGGCGAAGATGGTCAGGCTCACGTTGAACGTGCTGGCATTGTTCTCATACGCACGCCACTCGCCTGTGAGCGGGAACGTGCTGTTGATGTTGACCGACAGCAGGCCTGTGCTCTGCTGGATGCCCCCGCCGAGGACGGAGTATCCGCTCGGGCAGAACTGGCTGACCCCAGTTTCAGTCCCGGCTGCGTCGTTGACCCCGGACGTTGAGTAGATCGAGTAATGCATCGTCGCCGGCGGCTTTGCGCAGATCACGTAGAGGGTAACGCCCGCGCTCGCCGTCGAAGCGTTGTTGATGTAGATGGCCCAATCGTTGGTGCCATTCGGAATAGTGCCGGTGAGGTTCACCGATGTGGCGGTCGAACTGCTGAGGGCACCGCCGCCGAAAACACGGTCGCCACTCGGGCACACGCCCCCATAAGCATTCTCGGTACCTGCAGGGTTGGGCTCAGAGGCGCTGTGCAGCTCGACGTAGCCCTTGATCTTCTTCGCGCACACCACGAACACGTTGAAGGAGGTCGCTGAGCTGCTGCCGTTGTTGGCATCAACCGCCCAGCTCTTGCCGTCGAAATATGGATACGAGGAGTTGATGTTGGCCGCGAGGTCGCTCGAGCTGATCTCGGCGCCACCATTGAGCGGAACCGTCTGCACACCTTTCTTCTTGGGGCAGCTGAGGAACGCGAACGTCTGGCTGTTCGCGCTCAGGTTTATCGCCACCAACTCGACCAGGGTGTAACCGCCCGGCTTGGCGACCACCACGGCGGGGCGTGCGTCAATCGCGCTGCTCCTCATCGCGGCCGCGCCCCGGGTCGAGTCCGCAACGCGAACGGCTGTCACCCCCGCCGATGGCGCCCATGAGTGAGCACTGACGCCTGTGGCCGTCGCCAGCACCATCGCCACGAGCGTTCCGGCGACACCGAGGATCCTGCCCTGCTTGCCCATGGCACACCCCTCCGGACGTGGTCAGACGCGATTGCAGTGCACTGTAGGGACGCGCATGATCCCGAGTCAATCGATCGGTGTGAAGGGGCGATTGCGACGAGCGGGTCACTCAGACGCCACAGAACTCCGAATACTGCTGTAACAGCGTCTTCGGCGCGCGAATCTTTACCAAGGCTCTTCCCCGGGCCAGCGCTTCGGTCATTCGCGGGTAGGGGTCCCGTGGGGGTTCGACACATCACTGAGGGCACCCGGCCGCCTGCCCTGGACGCTGCACCAGCGGGCCATCAGTGGCAGCGTCGCCCCGTCCTGAGCCTGCTCGTGCGCGCCTCGGTGGTCATCGTTCCGGCCGTCGCCGGTATCGCCGTGGGAACCCTGCTGACCCGTGTCCTCCCCCAACCGACCGGGTTTGCTGCCGCCGCGCTCTCCTTCGCGATGGTCAGCCTTGTGATGCTCGTGACCATCATCGTGCTGGAACGCGCAGCTCGCCGCCTTCTGCCGCTGGCGGCGCTCCTGAACGTGTCACTCCTGTTCCCCGACCAGGCGCCCAAGCGATTCGCTGTCGCCCGTCGCGTCGGCAAGCCCAAAGATCTGCAGCGTCAACTTCAGGAGGCGCGCGACAAGGGCATCACCGGCGGAGAGGTCGCGCACATGCAGACGGTGCTCGAACTGGTGGCCGCGCTCAGCGTGCACGACCGTCAGACGCGCGGTCACTCCGAGCGCGTTCGCGTCTTCTCGGACCTCATCGCTGACGAGATGAAGCTGGCACCCGGCGATTGCGCCCGATTGCGCTGGGCCGCGTTGCTGCACGACATCGGCAAGCTGGTGGTGCCGTCGGAGATCCTCTCGAAGCCCGCGAAGTTGACAAGCGCGGAGATGAACAGCGTACGCAGGCACCCCGACGAGGGGGCGCGCCTGATCGGACCGCTGGCGGCGTGGCTCGGCGAGTGGGCGGGCGCCGTGCCGCACCATCATGAGCGCTTCGATGGACGTGGCTATCCGCGGGGGCTCGCCGGCGACCAGATCTCCCTCGCCGGCCGCATCGTCGCCGTCGCGGACTCGTATGAAGTCATGACCGCGATGCGCCCGTACAGCAAGCCGATCGGCGTAACGGCGGCCCGCCAGGAATTGGTCAAGTGCTCGGGAGCGCAGTTCGACCCGGTGGTCGTCAGGGCCTTTCTCAACATCTCGGTGGGCCGGCTCTGGCGTGTCGTCGGGATGGGGTCGTGGATTGCGCAGCTCCCGGTGATCGGCTGGGTGGACCGGCTCGGATGGAACTGGGGGGCCGCGGTCATGGCCGGGACCACCGCCATCGCCGTGACCGCGCCCAACGTCCTGCCGCGACCGGCGCCGCTCCCAACGCCCACCACCGGCATCTCGGTGGTCTCCGCAGACGGCGTTCCTGGTGCAGCGACCGGCAGCGCATCGGGCCCTGGTGGACCGAGCGCCTCGACCGGGGGTTCGACGCCCGGGCAAACGAAGCCGCGCGGCAAACCGCCTCGGGACAAACGAGCTCAGGACAAACCACCTCGACCGCCCCCGGAACTGGACCGACCGGAACCAACGGCTCGACGAATCCTGGGGGCGGCGCCGGCGCCACTCCAATTCCCGTCACGTCGCCGCCTGCCTCAACCCCAAGCCCGGCTCCATCGAGCTCACCTCCATCCCCCACGCCTTCGCCAACGCTGGCTCCCACCCCGCCTCCGGACGAGCCTCCGGTGGTCACCGTCACTGGAGGCATTGCCCTGGTAGGAAACTTCACCGGATCGGGTAGCTTCACGGACGCGGACTTCGCCGGCCACACCTTCACCGCAACGGTGAATTATGGCGACGGCACTCCCACCATGGCGCTGAAGCTCACGCGCGCGACATTCAAGCTGAAGCACACGTATAACGCGCTCCTTGGCACAAGCAGGATCACAGTCACAGTCACCGATAACGACGGTGTTTCAGGCGTTGGCACGTTCACCGTGACGATTCTCTTGTAATCGTCGCGCCCGGATTTGCAGTCTTCTTGCTGAGTTCCCGGAGCCTCTCTCAACTCACGGTATAATTGCGCCGAGCCCAGGCCAATTGCGATCACTGAGCGGCACATTTGCACGCTCCGAGGATCCCTGTGGGCGCGAGGAGGACCTTGTGCTGCAAGCGAGTCATGCCGATCGTTTCTCATTCGGACTCTGGACCGTCGGATGGCAGGGGGTCGACGTTTTCGGCACCGCAATCCGTCCTCCACTCGACCCGGAGGTGGCGGTCGCAAAGCTGGCGGAACTCGGCGCGTATGGGGTCAGCTTCCACGACAACGACGTCTTTCCCTTCAATGCCACGGCAGCTGAAAAGAGCAGCGCAATCGACCGTCTCCGGCGTGCGGTCGACGCTGCCGGTCTGGTCGTGCCGATGGTGACGACCAATCTGTTTTCGCATCCGGTGTTTCGCGATGGCGCCTTTACGGCAAACGATCGCGATGTGCGGCGCTTTGCGCTCCGTAAGGTGGCGGATAACCTCGACCTCGCCGCAGAGCTGGGTGCGGGAATCGTCGTTTTCTGGGGCGGCCGCGAGGGTGCGGAGTCGGGCGCCGCAAAGGATGTTCGTGCCGCGCTCGACCGTTACAAGGAAGCCTTCGACATCCTCACCGGCTATGTCATCGAACAGGGCTACGACATGCGTTTCGCCATCGAGCCCAAGCCGAACGAACCACGCGGCGACATCTTCCTCCCACCATCGGGCATGCGCTGGCCTTCATCAATGAGCTCGAGCATTCGGAGATGGTTGGCCTCAACCCCGAGGTGGGTCACGAGGAGATGGCGAGCCTGAACTTCGCCCACGGCCTTGCTCAGGCGCTCTGGCACGGCAAGCTGTTTCACGTCGACCTGAACGGTCAGAACGGCCCGCGCTATGACCAGGATCTGCGGTTCGGGGCCGGCAATGCGCGCGGCGCGTTCTGGACAGTGGACATCCTCGAGTCCGGTGGCTATCAGGGTCCGCGGCATTTCGACTTCAAACCGCCCCGGACGGAGGACATCGACGGAGTGTGGGAAAGCGCGGCGGCGTGCATGCGCAACTACCTCCTGCTGCGCAGCCGAACCCAGGCGTTTCGAGCCGACCCCGAAGTGCAGGCAGCACGGGTGGCGGCGCGTCTCGACCAGCTCGCGCAGACAACACTCGCTCCCGGCGAGACACTCGCGTCGATCCGGACGCAAGGCTTTGACGCCGAGGCATCTGCAGAGCGCGGCATGGCGTTCGAGCGACTCGACCAGCTCGCGCTCGACTACCTCTTCGGCATTCGCTCCTAGCCCAGTGGCGCAGACCTCTGGCGCGCTCGTCGGCATCGACGTCGGGACGTCGTCCGCCAAAGGCATCGCCATCGACCCGGAGTCGGGAACCGTGCTGGCCACCGCGGAGCACGAATATCCGGTGAGCTCACCGCAGGCCGGCTGGATGGAGCAGCAGCCGGACGCATGGTTGGCAGCCACCCGGGACGTGCTCGCACGTCTCAGGGCCGAGACATCGGAGATCCTCGGCATCGGCTTCTCAGGACAAATGCACGGGCTCGTCTGCCTTGACGCCGACGGCGCCGCCATCCGTCCCGCCATCCTCTGGAACGACCAGCGCTCGGCGCCACAGTGCGCACTCCTCGAGTCCGGCCAGGGATTGGAGCGCCTGCTGCGCCTCACCGGTAACCGCGCGCTGCCGGGTTTCACCGCGCCGAAGCTGCTCTGGATGCGCGACAACGAGCCTGACGCCTACGAGCGCATCCGCCGGATCTGCCTGCCCAAGGACTTCGTGCGCGACCACCTGACCGGTGTGCACCGCATGGACGTGGCCGATGCGTCGGGGACGCTGCTCCTCGATGTCGCGGCACGTCTCTGGAGCAGCGAGTTGCTGTCCTGGCTTGACATCCCGCCGTGGTGGCTGCCGGAGCTTGCCGAGAGCACCGATTTGGTGGGCAGCTTCGAGGGCGTTCCGGTCGCCGCGGGCGCCGGGGATCAGGCGGCGGCCGCGGTCGGCGCGGGCATCACTGGTCCGGGGCCGCTCTCAGTGGTGCTCGGCACCTCGGGCGTGGTGCTCGCCGGGACCAAAGACTACCTGCCGGATCGCGAAGGGCGCGTCCACGCCTTCTGCCATGCGGTCCCGGATCGGTGGATGGTGATGGGCGTGATGTTGTCGGCCGCCGGGTCGCTGGCCTGGTATCACGACACGCTCCTTCCCGACGTGGCCTATGCCCCGATGCTCGATGAGGCGGAGCGGGTCGCGCCCGGGTCAGACGGGCTGACGTTTCTCCCCTATCTCGCCGGCGAGCGGACTCCGTACGCCGACCCCGATGCACGGGGCGCGTTCTGCGGTCTCTCGATCACCCACGAGCGCGGCGCCCTCACCCGGGCGGTCCTCGAAGGCGTGGCCTTCGCGCTGCGCGACTGCCTCGACACCGTTCGCGGTGTCGGCGCGGAAGCGGTGCGCGGACGCGTGTCGGGAGGCGGGTCCAGAAGCCGGCTCTGGCTGCAGATCGTTGCCAGCGCGCTCGAGGTGCCTCTCGAGATCATGGCCACCGACCAGGGCTCGGCGTTCGGTGCCGCGCTCCTCGGTGGCGTCGCCTCCGGTGTCTACCGCGACCTCGACCAGGCGATCCATGCGTGCGTCCGGGTGACCGAGGTCGTCGATCCGGTCGCCGCCTGGATCGAACCCTACCGCGAGGCGCGGCACCGCTTTCACGACTACTACCCCGCGCTCCGCGCCGTCAGGTAGACGGCGCGGCGCTCAGGCCGACTGGCGCTCGGCCGAACGGGGCGGCACCAGGGTCGGCTCGTCGAGCACTCTGGTCAACGCGAGCTCCGCGGCACCGAGCAGGGGCCCATCGGCACCGAGCTGCGTCGGCCTGATGAGCTCGTCGAGCTCCTGGGATGGCGCCATGACCCGCGCGCGCAACTCAGCATCGACGGTCTGCTCGACCATCGGCCACATGGTGGCGAGCCAGCCGCCGAGAACAACGCGCTGCGGGTTGAAGACGTTGACGAGGCCGGCGAGCCCGATGCCCAACCACCGTCCAACGTCCTCCACCGCGGCCAGCGCGACCGGGTCACCCCATGCCGCCTCGCGGAGGAGCCGGCTGACCGCCTCGGGCTTGTAGTTCTTCTCGGCGATGCCGATGCGGCGGAGGATCGCAGGCCCTCCGATCTCCATCTCCCAGCACCCGATGGCGCCGCAACGGCAGCGCTCGCCGAGTGGATTCACCTGAAAGTGGCCGACCTCGCCGGCGCAGCCGGCCGCGCCCACGAGCGGCCGGCCATCGATCACCAGGCCACCGCCCACGCCGACCTCGCTGGAGACATACACGAGGTGATGGACTCCGACGCCGGCCCCCCATGTGTGCTCGGCGAGGGCCCCGAGGTCCGCCTCGTTGGCGATGGTCACGGGAAGGCTGGATCCGAGGCGGTCGGCGACGAGCCTGCCGAAGGGAACATCGCGCCAGCCGAGGTTCGGCGCGAAGTGGACGAAGCCGTCGGCGCGCCGGACCACCCCGGCGACCGCGATCCCGAGGCCGGAGACCCAGCAGCCGGGTGGGATCGACGCCTGAGCGGTGAGGATGAGCTTGCCGATGTCTTCGATCGTCTGATCGACGGCGAGGCGGCGCGGCTGGTGGGGCACCCGCGCGCGATGCAGGATTCGACCTCCGAGCCCGACCACCGCGGCGGAGAGCGAGTTGACCGCGATCTCGGCGGTGATCGCGGCGGCGCCTTCCGGATTGGGGCGGGCGACCAGCGACGGGCGCCCCGGCGCTCCCAGCCGCGCGGGGTCGCCTTCCTCCACCAAACCTCGCGCACGCAGATCGGCCACCAGTTCGCCGATGGTGCTGCGCGTCATCCCCAGCGCGCCGCCGATCTCCGACCGGGAGAGCGCCCCCGATTGATGGAGATGGCGGAGCAAGAGGCTCAGGTTGTGACGCCGGACCGACTCCGGCGAGGCCATGGGGCTCATGCGGAGACGGATCAGGCCCGAGGCTGCGCGCCGCGGCGTGAGAGGACGTCGATGGTTCCTGCGGCGAGCAGCACCAACGCGACCACGATGTCGATCCAATCCGCCGACACTCCGAGCAGGAAGAGCCCGTTGTAGATGCTGCCGATGACCAGACCGCCGAGCACCCCGTGGAGCGTCTTGCCCCGACCGCCGAAGAGGCTGGTCCCGCCGATGACAGCGGCAGCCACAGCGAGGAGGACATAGGTGTTGGCATCCTTGATCACATTGGTCGTGATCGACACCTGCCATGACGCGAAGAGCACGCCCGCAATGCCGGCCGTCAGCGACGCGAGGACGAAGCCCCACGTGCGGATCTTGGGCAGGCTGATTCCGGCCCGACGAGCGGCTTCAGGGTTACCGCCGATGGCGTACACGTAGCGCCCGAAACGCGTTCGCTGGAGCAGCATCGTCCAGCCGACCATCACCACGAGAACGATCGGAATGAGGTAGGGCAGGCCGACGATGGTTCCGAAATGCGCCCGGTTGACGTTGCAGACCGCGACCACGACAACCCCGGCGGCCGCCGCGACCAGGATCTTCAGGGCGGTGAGGCTCGCCGGCGGCGCCACCAGGCCGGACCGGCGCCGCTGCGAGTCGCGGAACCAGGTCCAGCCGCCCGCCCCGACCACCACGACGGCCAGGAGAATCCAGCTGATCAGCGGCGAGAATTTTCCATAGAAGAGGTCGTAGATGACCACCTCGTTGTTGAAGTGCGAGTTGCCGATCCCGACGAGGCTGCCCCCGAGCACGATGATGCACACCCCCTCGAGAATCAGCAGACCGCCCAGGGTGACGATGAACGACGGCATCTTGAGCCGGGCGACCATGCTCCCCTGGACCAACCCGACGAAGGAGCAGAGCAGCAGTGTCACGATGATCGCCACCCACCAGGGCAACCCCAGCCCATCGGGTTGGATCATCTCGGCGACCAGCACGGCGCCCAGGCCCATGACCAGCCCGACCGAGAGGTCGATCTCGCCAAGGAGGAGCGCGAAGATCTCGGCCATCGCCAGGAGCATGTAGATGGTGCTCTGTTCGAAGAGGTTGACCAGGTTCTGCGGCGTAAGGAACTTGCCGTTGGCGATCTGGAAAGCGATAGCGACGATAACGATCCCGAGGAGCACCGGAAGCACGCCGCTGTCGCCGTTGCGGATGCGTTGCAGCCAGGCGCGCAGGTACTGACCCAGGGATTGGGCGAGCAGCTCCGGGGGGACCTCGGCGGCCGCGGCTCCGGTGCTCGCCGCGGTCAGGTCCACCACCGGCTCAGCGGCGGCGATCGGCGAGTCGTTCTCTCTCCCGGCCATGGCTCAGGCGGTCTCCTTGACGGTGGTGGCGCCCATCGGCACCGTGGATCGCCCGTTCTTGCCGCCGGTGGTCATGTACTCGATCACGCTCTGCCGGTCGAAGCCCGACGCCGGTCCCTCCGCCACCATCCTGCCGAGGTGGAGCACCGCGATCCGGTCGGCCACCTCGAAGACGTCGTTGAGGTTGTGGGAGATCACCATCACCGCCAGGCCGTGGTCACGCAGCCGGCGCACCAGGTCGAGGACCATCCGGGTCTGAACCACCCCGAGCGCCGCGGTGGGCTCGTCGAGCAGGACCACCTTGGAGTTCCACATCACCGCCTTGGCGACCGCCACCGACTGGCGCTGACCTCCCGAGAGCGAGGCCACCGGCTGGCGGATGGAACGTACCGTGGTCACCCGCAGGCTGCTCAGCGTCTCCGCCGCCGCCCGCTCCATGGAATCCTCGTCGAGCAGTCCATGGCTGAGCCGCTCCCGTCCCAGGAACATGTTCTGGACGATGTCCAGGTTGTCGGCCAGGGCCAGGTCCTGGTACACGGTCTCGATGCCCAGCCCGGCGGCGTCGCGGGTGGTGCGGATGTGCACCGGCCGGCCCTCGAAGAAGATCTGCCCGTGGTCGATCTGATGGACCCCGGCGATGCAGCGGGTGAGCACCGACTTGCCCGCGCCGTTGTCGCCGCACAGCCCGGTGACCTGCCCCGCGGGCAGATCCAGGTTCACCTGGTAGAGCGCCTGGACCGCACCGAAGTGCTTGTCGATGCCCCGCAGCTTCAACGACGGCTCCGCCCCGGCCGCCGCCTCGCCACTCACCCCTGCTCCGGGGTCGGACGACGAAGTCGGTACCGGCTGCTCAGACACGGGAGACGCTCCCGGTCCTGGCGCCGCGCCGCGACAGGACGTCGACCATGACCGCGATCAGCAGCACCGCACCCGGAAGGATGTACTCGAGGGGCGTGGACAGCTCGCCGAGGGTCAGCAGCGACACGCCGTAGGCGATGCCGCCGATCATCAGGCCACCGAGGAGCCCGTGGATCGGCTTGCCTCTCCCACCGAACAGACTGGTGCCGCCGATGACCGCAGCTGCCACCGAGTACAGGATGAGCTGCCCGGGATCGGCGTCATTGGTGCTGTACTGGCCGAAGAAGAAGGATCCCAGCAGGATCCCGCCGAAGCCGGCGGTGGCCGAGCACAGCGCGAACGAAGCAGTGCGAACCAGCGCGAGGTTGACGCCTGCGCGGCGGGCCGCTTCCGGGTTGCCGCCGATCGCATAGACGTAGCGGCCGTACCTGGTGCGCCCGAGCAGCAGCGTCCAGAACCCGACGATGCCGAGGACGATCGGGATCACCTCGGGTACTCCCGAGGGAAGGTTGGCTCCGCAGATGGCCACGACCCCGGCTCCGACCGCGGCCATGAAGACGATACGGATCACAACCAGGGACATCGGCGGCGCCACCAGCCCGTTGCGCCGGGGGCTGCTGCCCGGGACAGCAGTGCAGCCGCAGCGATGACGACCAGAACAACCAGGACGATCCAGCCGGCCGTTGGGTCGATGACCCCCTGCACCAGGTTGAAGATCACGCTCTGATTGGGAATCTGCCCGCTCACCGAGAGCGTGCCGTCGGCTCCGCCCAGGATGATCACGATGACGCCCTGGAAGAACAGGAAGCCGGCGAGCGTGACGATGAACGACGGGATGCGCAAGCGCGCGGCGAGCGTCCCCTGGATCGCTCCGATGAAACCGCAGCAGAGCAGCGTCATCAGGATCGCCGCCCACCAAGGCCAGTTTGGGCCCGGGTTCTGCTGCACCAGCTTGAAGGCGATGGTCCCGCCGAGCAGCGCAACCGACCCGATCGACAGGTCGATCTCACCGAGGAGCAGCACCACGATCTCGGCCGTGGCGAGGACCACGTAGACGGTGCTCAGCGCGAAGATGTAGACGAGGTTGCTCGCCCGCAGATACGCATTCTCCGGGCTGATGATCTCGAAGGCAATGGCGACGACGATGATGCCGAAGAGCACCGGAAGCACGCCGCTGTCGCCGCTGCGGATGCGTTGCAGCCAGGCGCGCAGGTACTGACCCAGGGATTGGGCGAGCAGCTCCGGGGGGACCTCGGCGGCCGCGGCTCCGGTGCTCGCCGCGGTCAGGTCCACCACCGGCTCAGCGGCGGCGATCGGCGAGTCGTTCTCTCTCCCGGCCATGGCTCAGGCGGTCTCCTTGACGGTGGTGGCGCCCATCGGCACCGTGGATCGCCCGTTCTTGCCGCCGGTGGTCATGTACTCGATCACGCTCTGCCGGTCGAAGCCCGACGCCGGTCCCTCCGCCACCATCCTGCCGAGGTGGAGCACCGCGATCCGGTCGGCCACCTCGAAGACGTCGTTGAGGTTGTGGGAGATCACCATCACCGCCAGGCCGTGGTCACGCAGCCGGCGCACCAGGTCGAGGACCATCCGGGTCTGAACCACCCCGAGCGCCGCGGTGGGCTCGTCGAGCAGGACCACCTTGGAGTTCCACATCACCGCCTTGGCGACCGCCACCGACTGGCGCTGACCTCCCGAGAGCGAGGCCACCGGCTGGCGGATGGAACGTACCGTGGTCACCCGCAGGCTGCTCAGCGTCTCCGCCGCCGCCCGCTCCATGGAATCCTCGTCGAGCAGTCCATGGCTGAGCCGCTCCCGTCCCAGGAACATGTTCTGGACGATGTCCAGGTTGTCGGCCAGGGCCAGGTCCTGGTACACGGTCTCGATGCCCAGCCCGGCGGCGTCGCGGGTGGTGCGGATGTGCACCGGCCGGCCCTCGAAGAAGATCTGCCCGTGGTCGATCTGATGGACCCCGGCGATGCAGCGGGTGAGCACCGACTTGCCCGCGCCGTTGTCGCCGCACAGCCCGGTGACCTGCCCCGCGGGCAGATCCAGGTTCACCTGGTAGAGCGCCTGGACCGCACCGAAGTGCTTGTCGATGCCCCGCAGCTTCAACGACGGCTCCGCCCCGGCCGCCGCCTCGCCACTCACCCCTGCTCCGGGGTCGGAATTCATCTCAGTCGCCTCAGATCGATGAGTTGTGGATGGCATTTTCGCGATCGACGCGATCCGGACTGGCGGCCCGTGGAGCCGCCGCGCGTTCCGAATCACCCTCCCTCACTCTCCCGGTGATGCCGACCACCTGAGATGAGGGCAGGCCGGGCCGCCCCGAAGGGCGACCCGGCTGCTCCACTGAGGAGGCGTCCGCGGTGGACGCTCGCTCAGACGATTACGAGATGTTGTTCGCGGTGCAGAGCGCCGCGCCCGCGATGGCGCAGATGGCAGATGCCTGGTCGAAGCCGTCCTTGACCACGGTGGCCTCCATGTTCGCCGCGTTGACCCACGTTGCCGATAGGAGCGACGCAGGCTCGGTGATGCTGGAGTTCGCCGGATCGGTGGTCTTGCCGTTGAGCAGTGCGGGGGGGACGGTGTTCTTGGAGAGGAGGATGACGGCCATCGCGACCGCGTCCTGGGCCTCCTTGTAGACCGGCTTGTACACGGAGCCGCACTGGTAGCCCTCGAGGATCCACGCCATGCCCTGGGCGGTCGCGTCCTGGCCGGTGGTCGGGATCTTCTTGGCGGGCACGCCATCATTCTTGAGGTCGGTGATCACCGCGTTGGCGAGGCCGTCGTTGGCCTCGATGGTCGCGTTGATCGATGGATGGCTCGTGAACTCCTGCTGGAAGATCGTGCCGCCTTCGGTGTTGGACCACCCGGGGAGAAGTTCTCACCGACGAGCTTCATGCCCTGACTGTTGGTGGCGCCTGCGGTGACCGTCTTGGCCTCCTGGCTCCAGACGACCTTGTTATATCCGCTTGCGAAGGAGATCGCGTTCGGGTCGGTGTCCTCACCGCCGTTGAGCACGAACACCTGTGGGTTCGAGACCTTCCAATCGCTGACGCACTGCACGAAGCCGTTGCCGATCAACGTTCCGACAGCCTCGTTGTCGAAGCTGACGTAGTAGGTCTTGCTGCCCTGGAAGGTCGCGCGGTCATAGCTGATCAAGGTGACGCCCTTGGAGCTGGCGAGCTGCGCGATGGCCACTCCCGTGGGTCCATCGAGGGGGCACATGATCAAGACCTTGGCGCCGAGGTTGATATCCGCGTTGGCATCATCGAGCTCGGTTGCGTCACTGCCCTGGGCATTGTCGATGCGGTACTGGGACTGGGTGAACCCGGCGTCCGCGAGCGCGTCGTTGAGGTACGGCTGATCGAAGTCAACCCAGCGAACCGACGAGGTGGTGTCGGGGAGGATCACCCCGATGAGGAGGCTGTTGGTGCCCTGCGTGGCGTACTTGGTCAACGGCTGCAGCTGGCTCATCGTCGCGGCGATGTCGGTGCTGAAGGCGCTGACGGTGACGCCCGACGGGACGCCGGGGTTCGAGAGGGAATTGCCCCCCGACGTTGTGGTGCTGCCGCAGGCCGCGGCCAGGAGGGCAGCGGTGCCGACCAAGGTCACCTTGCTTGCCTTCGAGATACTTTGGGACCCCCGGCCCCTGACACCATCTTGCAAACGCATCAGAGCTTTGCCCTCCAACCGGAAACCCACCGTCTGCGACGCCATCCGCTCCGGTAGCGACGAGCGTCGCCACCCTACTTCTGTGAGGCAGCGTCCGGATGGTTGGACAAGCGATGAGGGTTTGTCAACTCCTCGAACGAAAAATCACCCTATCGGGGGATTTTTCATGGTAGGCGCCCATTGCGCGCAGTTCCGAGCCATTGCCGGCGGTCGTCGGTGTTCGTGACACCGGCTCAGTCGGAGCCCGCCGGCTACACCTGATCGGTGGGCCGGATCAGCACCTCATTGACCGCGACATGGCTGGGCCGGGTGACGATGTAGGCGATGGCGTCGGCGATATCCTCGGCGGTGAGACGCTCGATCCCGGCGAAGCGCTGCTGCATCCCGGCGCGGATCTCGGGGCGGTTGTGCGAGGCGAGCTCCGTGGCGGTCGCGCCAGGCTCGACCAGGGACACCCGAACATGGCGGGTGGTGATCTCCTTGCGCAGCGCATCGCTGAACGCCCCCACCCCGTGCTTCGTCGCGTTGTAGACGCCACTCCCCTCGCGGGTCTCGCGCCCGGCCACGGAGCTGATGTTCACAAGGTCGGCGATCCGGCGGGGGCTGTCCTCGGCGGCCTGCAGCAGGTGGGGCAGCGCGGCGTTCGTGCAATAGAGCAGTCCAAGCAGATTGATCTGCACCATCTGCTCCCACTCCTCAACCGGCGCGCCGACAACCGGCCCGAGGAGCATGACCCCGGCGTTGTTCACCAGGACGTCAAGGCGGCCGAGCTCGCTGACGGTCTGCTCGACCGCGCGCTCAGCCTCGGCGCGCTTGGTGACGTCGGCGGTGATCACCGTGGCCGTGCCGCCGTCCGCCGTGATCCGGACGGCCAGTTCCTGCAGCCGGTCGGACCTGCGCGCAACCAGAGCGACGTGCGCGCCCAACGTGGCGAGCGACACGGCGGTCGCCGCGCCGATGCCGCTCGAGGCACCGGTGACGAGCGCAACGGTGTGGTCAAGCGAGCGATCCGCAGCCGCCATCGGGTCAGTGTATTGCCACGGTCCTGCGTGTCAGAGTTGCGGCATGGACAGTGACGGCTACGGCTACAGCTCCGACGACCGCAGTGCATCCAGGCTCCTCGAGGACCTGCGGACCTTCTCCCCGTCTGGAATCGAGCGCGCCGCACAGGGATGGGACAAGCACGCGCTCAACAACATCGACCGCTACCGCGCCGCGGAAGCGGCTGCACTTGCCGCGATCGAAACGGCGCACAGTAACGCGGACTGGGAGGTGCTTCAGCGCCAGATCCTCGATCTCACCGAGGGTCGCGCCTCGCTCGTCTCATGGAAGGTCGAGCACGGCCAGACCGGTCATCACGCGGAAGCCGCCGCACTCGGTGCCGCGCTCGCGCTCCATGCCGACGGGCATCTTGACCACGCGCACCTGGAGACGCTCGTCCGCCCGATGGCAGAGGCGCTCCCGTGGCTCCTCAGCGTCCCCGGCTGACGCCGGTCATCATCCGGTCGTCCGCGGGCGGCACTCGACGACGAACCACGGTGGCTGGTCCTCGGCCGCGACCACAGCAAGGCCCGCGGCGCCCGCAAGCTCGCGGAACTCGCTGACGGTGTTGGTCCGGCCTCCCAGCAAGAGCGTCTCGATCATCAGCGGCCGGGGTGTCCCATCGGGGACAACTCCGCCCAGGATCACGACGGTTGCCGACGGCCGCGCCGCTTCCGCACACCGACGCAGGATCGCGACGGTCTCCTCGTCGGGCCAGTCGTTGAGCACCTTCCTCAACAGATAGACGTCGGCGCCACCTGGCAGCGGGTCGAAGAAGCTCTGGGCCGAAACGGTGACGCGGTCTCCGACACCGGCTGAGATGAGCAGGTCCGCGGCGCGCTCAACCGGACCCGGCAGATCCACGAGCACGCCGTGCATGTCGGGATGCGCGCGCAGCAGCTCGACAAGCATCGCTCCCGTCCCGCCGCCGACATCGACCAGGCTGCGCACGTTGTCCCAGCCTGCGGTGAGCTGCAACGACGCATCGGGGGTCCCATGGCCCGCATAGCTCATCAACGCGTCGAAGTCGGCGGCGATGTCCGGGTTCGCGTCGAGGTCATCCCAGAACGGCGCACCGAACATGTCGGCATATCCGGGCTTGCCGGTGCGCACGTAGGTGGGCAGCGTGCTCCATGCGTTGCTCATCCGCCCGCCGATCCCGTCGAGGCTCAGGAACGCGCCTGCATCGAGCAGGCTTCGTGCGGCGTCGTTCAACCCGAATCGCCCGAGCGGTTCCTCGACGAACACGCCGCGTGTGACCAGGTACGAGAGCACGCTGTGCAACGCATGCACATTCGAAGATGTCACCGCGGCCAGTGCGTCGATGTCGCTGCTCCCGGATTCGATGTGATCCGCGATGCGCAGGGTGGCGACGACACGGAGGCACCAGGGGGTGCAGAGATCACTCAGCGTCCAGAGATCGATCGGCGGCTCGCTGCTCGACATGACGTGCTACTCGCTGACCAGCTCGTAGTCGGGATTGAGGATCGCCAGCCGGCGCTGCCATGACCCGACCATGCCCTCGACGATCAAGCGCGCACCGGGCTCGATGCCGGGGATCTTCGGACGTCCCTGGAACACGAGCAGCAGGATGCCTGTGTCGTCGGTGATCTCACACTCGAGGTTCGCGGTCCCCTTGGCTGTCTGCACACGCAAGGAGCGAATGCGTCCGGCAACACGGACGCGGGTACGCCATTTCACGTCACTGATGGGGATGGTCCCGGTTGCGCGTCTGGCGAGCTCCCGGTCGACGCCGGCGGTGCGGACCGGCTTGCGGCGAGCGACCTCCCCACGGTGGGTATGGGGACGCACGCGGCGCTGCTGCGCCGACTCGAGGTTGAATGGGACGATTGTGGCCGCAACGTGCGCCACTGTCCCGACGGCATCGGCGATGCGATCCGCGGTGCGGTCGTGGAGCACTCGTGCCAGCCGCGAGTTGAACGCCCGACGGGGAAGCAGCACGGTGCACTCGGTCTTGCCGTCAGCGACGAGATCCGCAACATATTCCAGCGCGGCGCGCTCGAGGCGCCGGTCGCGGCACTCGATGATGTCGAGCGGCAGATGGGCGAGACCGAGACGGCTCCACTCCTCCTTGAGCGCTTCCGTGGCTGCCGCATCGATGTTGAAGTGCACCGCGCGCAGCTCATCCGGTCGCAGCGTGCGCGCGTATTGCACCGCGCGGGCCGCGGCCATGTCGAGCTGGCCGATGAGCACCAGGACGACATGACGCTGCAGCACCGGGGCTTCGGCGGCGGCAGCCGCGCCGGTCTCCAGCTGCTTCTCCTCCGCCTCGTACTGGCGATGCAAGCGGATCAATCCGAAATACATCGGTGGTCCGACCACCGCCACGATCCAGGCGCCCTCGGTGAACTTGGTGACCAGCAGGATGCCCACGACCGCGAGTGACAGCGTTCCCGAGAACGCGTTGACGACAACGCCGAGCTTCCACCTTCGCTCGCGGAGACGGAGATTGTGTTTCACCATGCCGAAGCCGGCAAAGGTGAACCCCGTGAAGACGCCAACCGCATACAGGCCAACCAGGGCGTTGAGCTGCGCTTTGAACGCGATGATCAGGGCAATCGCCACCACTGCAAGCACAAAGATGCCGTTGGAGAACGCCAGACGATGGCCCCGCTTGGTCAGCTGCCGGGGCAGGAACGAGTCTCCGGCGACGAAGCTCGCCAGGTAAGGGAAACCGTTGAAGCTCGTGTTCCCACCGGTGAACAGGATCAGGACGGTGGCCGCCTGCACCACATAGAAGAGTGCTGTGCCGACCCAGCTCGAACCGAGCACATAGCGAACCTCTTGCGAGACCACCGTCGGGGTTCCAGCCGCATAGGGGACGGCGTGCGTCAGATGCGCGAGGATTGAGGTTCCGAGAACGAGAAACCCGAGGATCAAGCACATGGTCACGAGCGCCTTGCGTCCGTTTCGCGCGACCGGAACGCGGAAGCTCGAGATGCCGTCTGAGACGGCTTCCAGCCCGGTTAGCGAGACGCCGCCGTTTGCGAACGCTTTCAAGCAGTAGAAAACACCGAGGCCCATGAGCCAGTTCTGGGTGGGGTGGCCGATTGGATAGCCCAGCGCCGACGCAGTCGGAAGGCCATGCGCCTGCAGACCGCCGAGGATCGCCTTGACCAATCCGGTGACGATCACCAGCGAGAGCGACCCCACGTAGAAATACGTGGGGATTGCGAAGAACGAGCCGGCCTCACGGATGCCGCGCAGATTGGCGAACAGCATGAGCAGCGTCACACCGACGGTGATCGCCACGGTGTAAGGGATGAGACTCCGATAGACGGACGTGATCGCCGCGGTGCCTGCGGACGTCTGAACCGCGACGGTCACCGTGTAGTCGATGAGCAGTGCCACCGCCGCAACCTGCGCAACCTTGGGACCGAAATTGTCGCGGGCCACCACGTACGATCCGCCGATTCGCGTGTACACGCCGATGACCTGCAGATACGAGAACATGACAAAGAACATCACGGCGAGGATCGCCAGCGTGATGGGGATGACCATGCTGAACGCGCCGATCCCGATGATCGGGACCATGATGCGGAGCATTTCCTCGGTGCCGTAAGCCGAGGACGAAATCATGTCCGGGGCGAGGACGCCGATGGCGACCGGGTTGGCGAGCCGTTCCTGGGTGAGCTGCTCCGAGACCTTGGGCGGACCGAGGATCCGGTTCTTCAGCCGGTAGGCGAGGGATTCGGGATATGTGGCCGTCCCCGTCGCGGTGGGCTGGTCGGGCGCGAGCGGGCGGACCGGCACCACCGGCAGACCCTGGGGCTCTTCCACGGCCGCAGTATGCCCCATGCCGGAGATCGCGCCGATACGCCCGGAGGCGCGAACGACCTGCTTGAATGGAGCCGTGCACATCGTCATCGTCGGCTGCGGAAGGGTCGGCTCCGGCCTGGCCCGCGCCCTCGAGGCGGAGGGACACTCTGTAGCAATCATCGATCGCAATCGCAAGTCGTTCCGGCGGTTGCCCGCGGATTTCAAAGGGCTCGCGGTCGAGGGATCAGGGTTCGACAGGAACGCGCTCAACGACGCGAAGATCGCCGACGCGGATGCATTCGCCGCCGTTACCTCAGGCGATAACTCCAACATTCTCGCGGCCCGGATCGCACGCGAAACCTTTGGCGTGGAGCGGGTTGTCGCGCGCATCTACGACCCGCAACGGGCCCAGGTCTATCAGCGACTCGGGATCCCCACGGTCGCCACCGTGACGTGGACCGTTGACCAGGTGCGCAGCTGGTTGCTGCCCGAGGAGCTGACACCCCACTGGCGCGACGCCACCGGTGAGCTCCTCCTCATGGACCGGGTGCTGCCGGAACATCTTGCCGGGCAGAAATTGTCGACCTTGGAGATAAGCGGCAAGGTGCGCCTCGTGGCTGTCACCCGGGCCGGCGTCCCGCGCCTCGACGCCGGCGGCCTGGTCGGCCAGGACGGCGACCTGCTCCATTTCGTGGTCATGAAGGATTGCCTCGAGGAGCTGGCAGCCCTCCTGACGCCTCCGGCGCCGCTTGTTCTCGCCTCCACCGCCAAGGCGCAGCCATGAAGGTCGCCGTGGCCGGCGGTGGCAGCGTGGGTATGGCCGTCGCCGCGGACCTCAAGGCGCACGGCCATGACGTGTTCATCCTCGAGGTGGACCCCGAACAGGTGGCTCGGTTCCAGGCGCATGTTGACGTTCGCTGGCTGGTGGCAGACGCGTGCGAGGTGTCGTCGCTCAAAGCCGCCGGCATGGCCGAGGTGGATGTGATGGTCGCGGCGACCGGTGACGACGAGGACAACCTGGTCATCTCACTGCTCTCCAAGCAGGAGTTCGCGGTGCCGCGTGTCATCGCCCGGGTGAACAACGCAAGCAATCAGTGGCTGTTCACCGAAAGTTGGGGCGTCGATGTCCCAGTCTCCACACCGCAGCTCTATACGGCACTTGTCGAGGAGGCGGTCTCGATCGGGTCGCTCGTTCATCTGATGAGCTTCGAGGGCGCCTCGGCACACCTGCTCGAGGTGACGCTCGCCGACGAAGTCGCCGGCGTGTGGCGTATCGATCGCCGAGCTCGGGCTGCCCAGAGAATCAGCGATCGTTGCGATCGTCCGTCGCGAGCACATGATCATCCCGGATCCGGAAACAGTGCTCTACGCCGGGGACGAGGTCATCGTGCTCGCAATGGTCGACAGCGAGCGCGCGATCCAGACAATCCTCGTTGGCGACGCTGCGCCGACCGGGCCCGTTCCGACGCTCGGATAGCCGGACTCGTCGGAGCGGCCCGCACAATCCTGTAACGGCTGGCTCACGGATCGCCGGCCATCACAATGCCGTCTCGCCGGCGCTCCTACGGTGACCTTCGTCGAGCATGCGCGTGCTCTGGATATGAGGCGAAGGCGTGCAGTCACGGAAGGTTCTCATCGCGACAGGCTTGGCGAGCCTGACTGTCAGCCTTGCCACCCTTTCGGGCGGCCCGCTCGTGGCACTGGCCGGATGGCAGGGGCCTCACCTGCGCCGCGACAGCGGGCGCCGGACACGAGAACGTCTGCCATCTCGCCACGGCCGCGTACCTGAATGCCCCAGCCATCCACCAGAGCATGCCGCTCGACTGCGAGTCGGCGGCGCTGGCTGTCGCGCTCCAGACCAAGGGATTCAGCCTGACGCAGGCGTGGGTCTTCTCCGAACTGCCCAAGCAGCCCCAGAAGCCCGTCCTGTCCGGCGCACGACCGGCGGCGTGGGGCGATCCGTACGCGGCGTTCGTCGGCAATGTCGACGGTTCGGAGACGAAGTACACGGGCTACGGTGTGTACTACCCGCCGATCGCCGCGGCCGCTGAGGCCGGCGGCGCGACCGTCCTTGCGCACACCGGGTGGACAACAGCGCAGATCGAGTACCAGATTGTCCTGGGACATCCCGTCGTCGTCTGGGTGAACTTCACCCTCGCGTACTCGGGAACGAGCACCTGGCACGCGTGGGACGGCCGCGTGGTTCCTTACACCACGCAGGAACATGCGGTCACCGTTGTCGGATTCAACTCGGTGGCTCGGACCGTGACCGTCATCGACGTCGGCGCCGGCGTGCGTAGGACGATCTCGACCGCGCAATTCACCTCGGCAATCGCGACCTTCGGTGGCATGGGCGTCGCGGTCTGGTGATGGACGGCGACCGTAGACTGCGGGTCGCCGTCAATGTACGTCGAGGAACATCAGGGTCATGACCCCGCGACCGTGTGGCTACACCACGGGGTCGGCTCAACCCGTGCCTGGGATCGATTCCTTCCAGCCGCGGCTGATGGTCGTCGGGCGATCGTCTATGACCGGCGCGGCTTCGGACGCTCGACGCACGATCGCCGCCTCACCACGTCGATGTTCGACGATGACGAGGCGGACCTTCGAACGATGCTCACCGCACGAGGCGGCGAGCCCGTCCATCTGATCGGACACAGCGACGGCGGCACGGTCGCCCTCCTGCTCGCCGCGCGGGCGCCGGAGTTGGTGCTGAGTGTTGGCGTCGTGGCCGTGCACGTTCGCGGTGACGCCAGCACCGTGGCTACACTCCGCCGCATGGGTCCGCCAGACCACTGGCCTGAGCCGATGCGGCGCAGCCTCCGGCGTGCGCACGGCGATGACTGGGCCACCGTGGCCGGCCGCTGGCACTCCCTCTGGACATCAGCCGCGTGGGAGCACTGGAGCATCGTCGACGAACTGCACTGCCTGACGATTCCGGTCTACGTCATGCACTCGCTGCACGACGACCTGTCGCCACCGCTCCATGCCGAGGCGATTCGCGACGCCGTACCGGGAGCCCGAATCACATGGGTCAAGGCATCCACGCATGACCCCCACCGGGATCAGCCGGAGTTGTTCGCCGCCGAGATGCGATCCCTCTGGCGCGACGCCGAGGGCACACATGGCTGAGCACTTCAACTGCAGCGAGTGGCTCGTGGATCGCCACGTCGAGGGCGGCAACGGTGCCCGAGTGGCGTTCTTGAGCGGCGATTCGGCGGTCACCTACGCGGAGTTGCTCGACGCGGTCGTGGCGGCCGCCGGCGGACTGCGCCGGCTCGGCGTCCGACCCGAGGAACGCGTGCTGATCATCCTTCGCGACGGGCCTGAGCTTGCCGTGGCGCTCCTGGCCGCGATCCGCATTGGAGCTGTCGCGCTGCCGGTCAACCCCCTGCTTCCAGCGCGCGACCTGGTGGCGATCGCCCGCGACTCGCGGGCTCGCTTCGCGATCGTCGGCGCCGACGCCGCGCCGCTCATCGCCGCGCTGTCGGCGGATGCGCCCGATCTGACCGCGTTGGTGCGCGTGGGCGACGCCAGCGAGGCCACGGGGCCGCTCTGGTCCGAGGTCATCGCCGGCGGCGGCGGTGGCTTCGCCGACGCAACCAGCGCCGAATCGCCCTGCTTCTGGCTCTGCACGTCGGGCACCACTGGACGCCCCAAGCTGGCGATGCATCGTCATGCCGACGTGAGGATCACGTGCGAGGGCTACGCACGTGAGGTGCTCGATGTCCAGGCGACGGATCGACACCTGTCGGTGGCGCCCATGTTCCACGCGTATGGCTTCGGCAACTCCCTCACGTTCCCACTGGCAGCAGGCGGGCAATCGATCCTGGAGCCGACCCGTCCGCCCACCGCGGCACTGGTGGCGGGGCTGATGGCCCGGCACCGGCCGACCCTCTTCTTTGCTGTGCCGACCTTCTATGCCGCGCTGGTAGCGGCTGACATCCCGGACACGACCTTCGCGTCACTCCGCCACGCCGTCTCCGCCGGCGAGGCATTGCCTGCCGAGCTCTTCGTGCGCTTTCGCGACCGCTTCGGCGTGGAAATCCTCGACGGCATCGGATCCACCGAGCTCACCCATATCTTCATCTCCAATCGGGCGGGGCGGGCGGCGCCGGGGGCGTCGGGAACTCCAGTCGCCGGCCACCAAGTGCGCATCCTCGATGACGAAGGGATGGCCGTGCCCCCCGGCACGCCGGGTCAGCTCTGGGTGTCCGGCGCCGCGGCCGCGACCGGTTACTGGTGTCGCACCGAGGAGACGAGAATCACATTCGTCGGCAACTGGGTCGGAACCGGAGACCTCTATTCGGTCGACGCGCAGGGCATCTATCGCCATCTCGGCCGGCGCGACGACATGCTCAAGGTCGGCGGAGAGTGGGTGTCGCCGACGGAGGTGGAGAGCGTCCTCCTCGGCCACGAGTGCGTCGCCGAGGCAGCTGTTGTCGGTGCCGCCGCAGGCGATGGGCTGACCCGAGCGGTGGCGTTCGCGGTTCCGCGGGCCGGGATCGCCTTTGACGAGGAGTCCGTCCTCGCCCGATGCCGCGCCGAGCTCGCCGGGTACAAGCGACCCCGGCGCCTCATCGTGGTTGAGACGCTCCCGAAGACCGCGACTGGCAAGGTCATCCGCGGCGAGCTTCGGCGTGAAGCGGCACGGGTGCTCGCCGAGGGCGACTGAGCCCGGCTACGTCAGGTGGACGTACTCGTAGTCAACCGGCTGCCCGTTGATGCCGGTTGACGGCGGCGCGATCCACGCGGCCATCTTTCCGGGCTCGAAGACCGGCTTCATGAGCGACTGGATGTAGTCGAAATCATCAGAGGTCGGAAGCCAGTTCGCTTCCTCGCAAGCCCACGCGTCGGCGTCGATGAGCCGGCCGCCCGGTGTCACCCACGACCCCGCGAAGGCTCCAACGCGACGATTGAATCCGTGATGGGGCAATGAGAGCGTCTCGTCGATGCCGGCCTCTTCGAGGATCCGGTTCCAGCGTTTCACGCCGTTGTTGCAGTCGCTGAAGTACTCGGATCGGAGATCCTGGTTCAGGGCCGTGAGCGCAGGGACCGTCACGTGCTCGATGCGCCCGTCCACCACCACATCGACGACCGAGGTGACATCCGTGAGCCGGTGGTCGTCGCTCCGACGCTCCTCCTGCCAGCGTCCCTTGAGGCCCGCGGTGAAGTAGTTGGCAACGTTGGTGGATCGCTCACCACCGAAGAGATCGAGCGACACGCTGTAGTGAAAGTTCAAATAGCGCTGCACGATGTCGAGCGGGATGCCGCCGTATCGCTTGATGTCATCGGTGTCGTGGTCACGCATCAGCTGCGCCGTGCGCTTGACCACCCGATCGATGCCGGTGGTCCCGACCATCATGTGATGCGCTTCCTCGCGGAGCATGAATCGGCACGTTCGTGACAGCGGGTCAAACCCACTTTCGGCGAGCGTGCCGAGCTGAAACTTCCCATCGCGATCAGTGAAATACGTGAACATGAAGAACGCGAGCCAGTCCCTGGTCGGTTCGTTGAAGGCACCGAGGATGCGCGGCGCATCCACGCTCCCGGAGTGGCGCATCAACAGCTCCTCGGCTTGCTCGCGCCCTTCACGTCCGAAGAACGCATGGAGCAGATAGACCATCGCCCAGAGGTGGCGGCCCTCTTCGACGTTGACCTGGAAGAGATTGCGCAGGTCGTACAGGCTTGGCGCCGTGAACCCCAGCAAGCGCTGTTGCTCCACCGATGCCGGCTCGGTATCTCCCTGGACCACCAGCAAGCGCTGCAGGTCGGCGCGATATTCGCCAGGCACCTGCTGCCATGCCTCAGCGCCCATGTGTTCGCCAAAGGGGACGCGACGGTCGGGTTCTCGGTCCGCCAGGAAGATTCCCCATCGGTATTCCTCGAGCGGGAGGTGACCGAAGTGCGCCCAGCCATCGCGATCCGCGCTCATCGCGGTGCGCAGGTAGACATCGCGGGCGATGAGATCGGGGCCGAGGTCGCGCCACCACTGCATGAAGCGGGGTTGCCAGGCCTCGAGCGCTCGTTGCAAGCGACGGTCGCTGCGCAGGTCGACGTTGTTGGGGATGCGGTCGCTGTAGTCGGCATTGAGAATCATGTCACACCCGTTCCTTGTCGAGCGAGGGGCGCTGACCGCTCCCGTAGCGCTGGAGGGCGCCTGCGGGACCGATCGCGTTGGGTCGGCTGAAGACCCAGTTCTGCCAGGCAGTCAGGCGCCCGAAAATCTTCGTCTCCATGGTCTCTGGGCCGACGAAGCGAAGGTTCGCCTCCATGGCGGTGAGCGCGTCGGGACTGAACGCGCTGCGCTGTTCCAGCGCGATGCGCACCTCGTCCTCCCAGTCGATCGCATCGGGCGCGAATGTCAGCAGGCCAAGCTCCGAGGCCGCGGCTGCGTCGAGCGCTCGGCCCGCAACTGCTCGTGCTGCGTCCAGCTCCTGCGCCCGTCCGAAGAACCGGGACCCGAGGCGTGAGAGGCCGTTGCCCATCGTGTACCGGCCCAAATTGGACTTGGTGATCACGATCACCGCAGAAGGCTCGTCCGAGTCGAGCGTGCCGTCGAGCATGAATTGCTCGTCGCATGCCAGCGCGAGCTCCAGGAGCACTCCGCCAAAACAGCTCGCGGGCTCGATGAACGCCACGAGGCTGCGACTGGTCACGTCGAGACGCTTGAACATGCGCTTGAGAAACAGCACCACCTCGTTGACGAACCAGTCGGATGCGTGGTGTTGGAGCAGAAAAGCGTCGTGCTCGAGGAGCAGATCCATGTCGCCGACCGTCTTCACGACCCACGTTCCCAGCGTGGGCTCGTTGGTGCGCAAGTGCAGGATGAGATCGTCGACCTCTCGCGCGAGGCTCAGCGGCCAGAACCTGCTCCCCAGCTCCCGCGCGCCATTCGCATCCGCGGGCGGCGAGTGGTCGGGACCTGCGACGGTGATCGTCACGATCCCGGCACCACGGTCGATTGCGGCAGTCACATGCTCGTAGGCAACGCGGCCGCCCCCCGATGACGCGGCGAGCGGCTCGAGCACGACAGCCTGTGCTGCGTGCGGCCGGGATGAGCGCGACGCGATTGCCCTGGCCCGCTCGCGTACCGACTCATCGAACTGCCCTCCCGCGATTGCAGCGTCGACGAGTCCCCAGCGCACAGCGGTCGGCGCTTTGACGCCTTCGCTCTTGGTCACGAAGACGTCGGCGAGATCCCGGCGCACATGCCGCTTATCGCCAAGGCGGGTGAGCCCGCCGGTCGCCGGCAGAACTGCCAGCAGCGGCAGCTCGGGGAGGGAGACCGCAGCAGACCCATCATCGATGAGCACGATCTCGTCGCACGCAAGCGCGAGCTCATACCCACCTCCGGCAGCGGCACCGTTGACTGCCGCGAGGTACGTCTGCCCGGAGTTGGCGCTTGCGTCCTCAATCTCCAACCGGGTCTCATTGGTGAACTTGCAGAAGTTGACCTTCCAGGAGTGAGACGCCTGCGCGAGCATGCCGATGTTGGCTCCCGCCGAGAAGCAGCGGTCCTTTGCTGACGTGACGATCACGCAGCCGACCTCCGGATGCTCGAACCGCAACCGTTGCACGGCATCGTGGAGCTCGATATCAACACCAAGGTCGTACGAGTTCAGCTTCATCGCATACCCGGGACGCAGACCGCCCTGCTCGTCGACGTCCATCGCGAGAGTGGCGACCGTGCCCTCGATGCTCAGCTGCCAGTGCACGTATCGCTCCGGACTGGTCGCGAAGGACACAGCGTCGACGCCGTCATGGCTGGCGGCGACCTTCTCGGCGGCCTCGAGCGCCATCGAGTCATTCCTCCGGAGCACAGCTACTCGTGCCCATTATGGACGCCCGCTTCTCTGGCCATGCGGCCGGTCACTCGGGCGGCGCGGTTGCCGCTCCCTCATCGAGGTCCAGGTGCAGGAGCGTGTCGCTCCGGGTGAAACCGAGGCGCTCATAGAGTGGGTAGGCACGTTGACTTGGATGCACGATGAGATAGCCGACGGTGCGCGCGCGTGCTTCCTCGATCACCGCCTCGACGAGTGCTCTGCCGATCCCGCGATTGCGCAGATCGTCGAGCACGTACACGCTCTGCAGGTTGCCGGCAAGGCGGACGAGATCGCGGGGCTGAGGGATTCGATCGAAAACGGCCAGCCAAGCCATGCCGACAGCTTCGCCACGGAGCTCGGCGATGTAGGCCATGTGGCTGTCCTGGCGACGTCCCCACCACTCCTCAAAGGTGGCCTCGAACGCTGACTGCGAAAGCCCATGCTCTCCTCGCTCGGCCGTTCTCCAGAGCCATCGCAGCCTCGCGAGTGCAGGGGCGTCGCTGATGCCGGCGTGGCGTATGGTCACGCCCGGGGTCCGCATGTGCGCCACATGCCGACTCTGCCACGGCCCACGCCGATGCCAAGGGCCAACGCCATGACGGCCTTACCGGGGAGTGAGCGGCGTGGCTGGCCTTGGTGGCCCCTGGCCCACCACCGTGGTCACGCGGTCCGGCGAAGCACCGGGTCGGAACGCCTCCAGCATCCAGGTGGCGCCGGCTTGCTCGAGCGCGGCGACCGTTTCCGGCACAGTAACCGGGTCCTCCGCGGAGAGCGCGCACTCCACGGCGATGTCGATGTTGGGGCGCGCGCCGCGCTCGATGAGGAGCCCGCGGAGTGCGGCGATATCGGCCGGATCAGGCGGAGGTGGACCATCTGAGGCGCCGAAGATCGGGAAGCAGCCCTGGAGCTTCGCCATCCGGGCGAGCGGCCGGCGGTTCGGCCACCGCACCGCGCCCCAGAGCGGCAGTGGATCCTGCCGCGGCTTCGGCAGGAGCGGCGGGGCGTCGACTCCGTAGTGGCGACCATGGAAGCTGACCGGCTCGCCAGTCAGAAAGCGCTGCAGCAGCCCGAGTGCCTCGTCGAGCTTCTCTCCGCGAACGACGGGATCCACGGCTTCGCCGAACGAGCTGAATTCCGTCCAGCCATCACCTCCGAGCCCGATGCCGCCGATGAGACGGCCGTCAGAAAGCTGATCGAGCGTCGCCATCTCACGGCTGAGCACCCACGGTCGCCGCCTTGGCAGCGGTGTGACCAGGGCCCCGATGCGGATGTCCCGCGTCGCCATCGCGATCGCGGCCATGGTCACCCACGGATCGGCGACCGCCATGCCGGGCATTGAGAGCATGTGGTCCCAGAGGAAGAACCCGTCCCAGCCTGATGTCTCCGCCAGGGTCGACAACGCGGCGACGCGACGGGGTTCGGCAAATTCTGCAAACGGCGGCAGAAAGATCCCGAAGCGCATCGCGGGATTATCCGGTTATCCCGACTGCAGCCGGACCGCATCCTCGTGGGCCCTCTCGAAACCCACGAGGTTTGCGGTTCAGCGTACCGAGTATAAGCCGGACGATCGCGACCCCGGCTGGAGCCGATTCCCCTTCCGTGGCAATGGTTTCGCGGTGCGAACACGTTAGGCGATCGCGAAACATCTCACGGCAAGTTCGTTGCGGAAATACGCCGGGCTTCTCGCACGAGCGCCGAGAGCGGCGAGCCAAACGCCGCGCGCTCTCGTGCCCGTGTGAGGTCAGATGACGATGGCGATCTTGACGCCGAGAAGGATGAGCGGCCAGACGATCACGGCGATGATCGCCGACAGGATGCCGCCGATCGTGCTGACGTGCTCAAAGAAATGGTGGGTCGCCGCCACGACGATGCCGATGACGATCCAGGCCACTGTGAGGAGCGAAGCACCTCTCACCCGTACACCTCCTTGACGCGCGATCCAACTGGAGCCGACAGGGTCAGCGACCGTCCGCCTTGTCCTTCAGCGCCTCGCCGGCGCCTTTCAGCTTGTCGCCGGCATCACCGATGGCGTGCTCGACCTGTCCTGCCGCGTGTTGCGTCTTGCCTTCGGACTCCAGTTCCTCGTCATCCGTGACCTTCCCCTGAAGTTCCTTCACCTTGCCGGCGACCTGATCTGCTTCTCCAGACACCACGCTACCTCCATGCGCAGGGCGCGACGTGCCTGATGGCCGCCGCGTCTCGGTTGTTGATTTGATAGCGAGGGTATCACAAAAGCTACCAGCGCCGGTATGGTCAAGGTGGTCAAGACCTCACGTCGGCCGGGGCGCGCGGACCCTCGAGACCCACCTCCCTTGCTACGGCTATGCTCCCGGCTATGCCAAATCCTCGCGAAGAGCACATCCATGGCGACGACGGTCATGAATTCACGGGATACCTCTCACTCCCCGAGTTGGGGTCAGGGCCCGGCATGGTGGTGATCCAGGAGATCTTCGGCGTGACCGACTACATCAAGGGGGTCTGTTCGCGGCTCAACGCCCTGGGCTACGTCGCCCTCGCCCCCGAACTGTACTCACGGATCGACGGTGAAACCGTCATCGACGAGCGCTCGGAAAACGCTTTGCCTCGCGCGTTCGCGTCGATGCAGAAGCTGGATATGGCGCTGGCAGCACGCGATTCGGCGAGCTCTCTCGAGCATTTACGCACCGTTGCCGGCGTGCGCGACGGGCGCGCAGGCATCATCGGGTTCTGTCTGGGAGGGGGCCTGGCATATCTCGTGGCTGCCGCCTCCGACCCCGATGTCGCGGTCTGCTATTACGGCTCGGCAATTCCCGGCAATCTCGACAAAGCGTCGGACGTCCACTGCCCGGTGCTCTTCGAGTTCGGCGACGCCGACGAGTACATCACCGCGGAGCAGCGCGCGGCGGTCGAGGCGGCGTTCAAGGGACGGCCCCACACCGAGTTTCATCTTCATCACGGCCCGAATCATGCCTTCGACAATCACAACGCCGCGATGTTCCACCACCCCGAAGCTGCCGCAGTCGCGTGGAAAGAGACGACGGCCTTCCTGGAGCGCGAGTTTCCGGCATAGCCGGCCAGAACCTCAGCGCACCTCGATCACGTGCGCACCGCGCGGCACGAGCTCGCCGATGACGGGCGACCCGGGAATCTCTCCCGCGACCAGGAGGCCGCCACTCGTTTGCGCGTCGGCGAGCAGCAGACGTTCTCCCTCGTCGGTGGCAGTCCTTCCGCCCCATCCAATGTGTGGTGAGACCCATTCGAGGTTGCGCCGCGTCCCTCCGCTCACGTACCCGGCATTGAGGGCATCACGCGCTCCGTCGAGATACGGCACAGCGTCGGCGTTCACGATCGCGGTGAGGTTGCTCGCCCGAGCCAGCTTGTACAGGTGACCGAGGAGGCCGAAGCCCGTGATGTCGGTGGCGCAGCGGGCGCCGCCGTCGAGCGCCGCCTCTGCAGCGGCACGGTTGAGCGCCACCATCGTGGAAACGGCCTGTGGAAACACCTCGCCGGTCTGCTTGTGGCGGCTGTTGAGCACGCCGATGCCGAGCGGCTTGGTGAGCGACAGCGGCAGGCCTGGCACTCCCGCGTCGGTACGGAGCAATCGATCGGCTGTTGCGATGCCCGTGACCGCCATGCCGTACTTCGGCTCGGGGTCGTCGACGCTGTGCCCTCCGGCGACCGGACAGCCGGCGTCGGTGGCGACCGCGAGCCCGCCCCGGAGCACCTCGGTAGCGAGCGCCATGGGGAGCAGATCGCGCGGCCAGCACAGCAGATTCACGGCGAGGATCGGTCTGCCTCCCATCGCGTAGATGTCCGAGAGCGCATTGGCTGCGGCGATGCGGCCCCAGTCGTACGCGTCGTCGACCACCGGCGTGAAGAAGTCCACGGTGCTGAGCACCACGCTTCCGTCGGCCGATACTCGCACCGCTGCTGCGTCGTCCCCGTCGTCAAGGCCGACGACCAGGCTGTCGCTGGGGACGCCTACCAACCCCGCAACCATCTCCTCGAGCTCGCCGGGCGGGATCTTGCACGCGCAGCCGCCGCCGTGCGCATACCCGGTGAGTCGCATGCAGCGATGTTCGCAGGTTGCCGCGCCGCGTCACGCCGGCACCGGCCGGTGCCCTACCCTTGGCAGCGGAGGCGTCTGGGCACCTGGTGGGCCTCCTGATCTTCAAAATCAGTGTGACCGAGTATCCCGGTCAAGCGGGTTCGATTCCCGTCCGCCTCCGCCGTGTGATGCCCCAGGTGCTCGTGCCCACCATCTGCCTGCGCACGTGAGGTCGTGCGACATGAACATGGATCCTCGCCGAACCATCCCGCAGACCGACGCGCTGCTGGCCGACCTGAGGCTTGCCGACGCACAACGCCGGCTCGGGAGGCCGCGTGTGCGGGATGCAGTCCATGCATCGCAGGGACGGGTGCGCGACGGGTCACTGGCGGCTGATCAGCTCATCGATGACGTGCTTCGCGACCTGCCTTCGCGCGCAACCAGTCTCAGACCGGTCATCAATGCCACGGGGGCGGTGCTGCACACCAATCTCGGCCGGGCGCCGCTCTCCGAGGCGGCACGCGAAGCGCTGATCGCCGCGTCGGGATACGTCGATGTCGAGTACGACCTCGCGGATGGCAAACGCGCCTCGCGCGGTCGAGGCACGCTTGCCGCGCTCCGGTCCGCGGTGCCCGAGGCCGGCGATGTCATGGTGGTCAACAACGGGGCGGCCGCGCTCCTGCTCGCGGTCACGGTGCTGTCAGGCGGCCGCGAGGTGATCTGGAGTCGCGGTGAGCTGATCGAGATCGGCGACGGATTCCGTCTCCCCGACCTCGTCGCATGTACCGGCGCAACCTTGCGCGAAGTCGGGACCACGAATCGCACGACCCGAGCCGACTACGGGGCCGCGATTGGTGAGCGAACCGGTTGCATCCTCAAGGTGCACACATCGAATTTTCGGATGACCGGGTTCACCTCGTCGGTCGCGGTCGCCGACCTTGCGGGACTCGGCCCGCCGTTGATCGTGGATGTGGGGTCAGGGCTGCTCGCAGCCGACCGAGCGCTCCCCGACGAGCCGGACATCGCCGGCGCGCTGCGGGCGGGCGCCGACGTTGTCACCGCGAGCGGCGACAAGCTGCTTGGCGGGCCGCAGGCTGGGCTCATCGCCGGGCGAGCCGAGACTATCGCCCGGTGCCGGCGCCATCCCCTCGCCCGCGCTTTGCGAGTCGACAAGCTGACGCTCGCGGCGCTCGAGGCCACGATCAGCGGCCCCGAGACACCAACTGCGGTCGCGCTCCACGCCAACTCCGAGTTGTTGCGGGTGCGCTGCGAAGCGATCGCCGCGAGCCTCGGCCTTGACGCGATGGTGATGGCGTCCGACGGCGCCGTCGGAGGCGGCAGCGGCCCCGGGGTGGTGCTCCCCGGATGGGCCGTCAGCCTTCCCGAGCGCTATGCCGCGAGCCTGCGCGAGGGCGATCCGCCGGTAGTGGCGCGGCTCGAGGGTGGCCGCTGCCTCGTCGACCTCCGCTGCGTCTCACCGTCTGACGACGAGACGTTGATTCGGGCGGTCCTCGCGTGCAGGTGATCGCCACCGCGGGACATGTCGATCACGGCAAGTCGACGCTCGTTCGCGCTCTCACCGGGATGGAGCCGGACCGGTGGGCCGAAGAGCGTCGCCGCGGTATGACCATCGACCTGGGGTATGCGTGGACGAAACTGCCATCGGGCCAGGTGATTGCGTTCGTCGACGTGCCGGGGCACGAACGTTTCACCACGAACATGCTCGCCGGGGTGGGTCCGGCTCCGGCGGTGCTCCTGGTGATCGCCGCTGACGAGGGGTGGGCCTCGCAAACCGACGAACATGTCAGAGCGCTGGACGCGCTCGGCGTGCGGCACGGCCTCGTGGCGGTGACGCGCAGCGACCTCGCCGATCCCACCGCTGCGATCGATCAGGCGCGGGAGATGCTCGCCGCGACGACACTCGCGGACATCCCTGCAGTGAGCGTGTCCGGCGAAACGGGTGCCGGCATCGACGAGCTGCGGACAGCCCTCGATGCGCTGGTTGCCGCGCTGCCGCCGTCTGATCCGAACGCCCGGGTCCGGCTGTGGGTGGACCGCTCATTCACGGTCCGTGGCAGCGGGACCGTGGTGACCGGAACCCTGACGGCAGGCACGCTGCGGCGCGGCGACAGCCTCGAGCTGGGCGACGCGACCTTGTCGATCCGTGCCCTGCAGCGCCTCGGTGAGGCGGTGGAGGAAGTCGCTGCACCCGCTCGGGTTGCGGTCAATCTCCGCGCCATCGCGCACGAGCATATTCAGCGCGGTGACGCGCTCTTGACGCCCGGGACGTGGCGGCGCACCTCAGTCGTTGACGCGCGGGTGCATGGTGACGAGCTGCCGAGCCATGTCGTCCTCCATGTCGGTGCGGCCGCGGTGCCGGCACGGATTCGCCGGCTCGTACCGATCACATCGTCGGGGTCGACGGTTGTCCGGCTGCTGCTTGATTCGCCGCTCCCGCTTCAAGTCGGCGACCGGTTGTTGTTGCGAGATCCGGGGCAACGCCACGTGGTGGGCGGCGCGACAGTGCTCGATCCTTCGCCGCCGGCGATCCGCCGTCGCGGCGCGGCACGGGCGCGAGCTGCATCGCTCGCCGATGAACACGGCACGCCGGATGTCGGCGCGGAACTGGCCCGGCGAGGTGCTGTGAGCCGCGCGTTTCTTGGCGAGATCGGCGTGCGTGTTTGCGAGCCTTTTCCGCCAGGCGTCATCACGGTGGGCACCTGGTTGGTCACCGACAGGTGTTGGGACGAATGGCTCGGTGCGCTCCGCGCCGCCGTCGAGAGCCGCCCCGTCGGGCTGCTCGACGCCGGTGTCACGCACGCGGAGCTGACGCGAGCGCTCAAGCTCGAGGATCCACAGCTCCTGACCGCGTTGCTGCGGTCGTGTCCGGAGCTCGACGACAGCGGCGGTCGAGTCCGCAAGCGCGGGAGCGCTCCGGCGCTTCGCGCGGATCTCGCGCAGGCAGTATCGCGCCTGGTCGCGTTGCTCGAAGTTGCGCCGTTTGCGGCCCCGGAACGGCACCAGCTGGTCGCTCTCGGACTCGGTCACCGTGAGCTCGCTGCGGCCGCAGCGGCACGCTGCATCGTGGTCCTGCCGGGAGACATCGCGCTTCTCCCAACGGCGCCGGCCATCGCCGCAGAGCGGCTCCGCCGGCTGCCTCAGCCGTTCACCGTGTCAGCGGCGCGGCAGGCGCTCGGGACGACGCGGCGCATCGCCGTCCCACTCCTTGAACACCTCGACCGGATCGGACTCACCGAACGGGTTGATGGTGATCTGCGCAGGCTGCGCCCGTCGGCTGCAGTCGCCTAAGAGCGAAGGCGTTCGCGCTGCGGGACGACGGTGTAACGCGGATCGCGTGCCGACTGCTGGCCCGCCTCGAAAATGGCGAAGCGCATGGAGGCGGACCCGGCGAACAGTGACGCTCCGAATACTGCCGCCGCGGCGCGGTGACGGCGTCCCAGGACGATCGTTCCAAGTGCACCGCCGACGGAGAGCGCCCGGCTCACGGTGAAGAGCCGCTGGGCCTTCCCCGAGTGGAGGGTCTCGGCGGAGAGGCCCATGCTCCGCTCCATGCGCTGCTCCATCGCCAGCGCGAGGGTCGCCCCACCTACTGCCATCCGGCGAGCCGGGGTGGCCTGCCCGAGCGGGGCGACTGCCATCCCGAGCCCTCCGGCCGCTGCGGCAGCGGACCCGACGAAGATGAGCGGGAGCTCGCGCTGCGCCGCATGCCAGCCTGGCGTGGCGGTGTCCGTGAGCAGAACTCCCGTATACGACGCCAGTCCCGGAGCGATCGCTGCCGCCAGGAGTCCGGCCGGCCTGGCGCCGAGATCAAGCAGGCGGCCCGCGATCGGCACGCGGAATGGCAGCAGAGCGGCAACTTCGGCGGCGCCTGCGAGGCTCGCCATTGGCATGAAGGTGGTGAGAATCCAGGTCCCGACAGACATGGGCGACGTGGGTTTCACGGTTCGCATCATGTTCAGGAATCGACGGGGTCTTCCCAGGTCGTGGATGAGGGCAGCGGTGCCCGCTGCTCCGCCCGCGAGCGCCGCGATGCGCGCGACGCGGCGCAGCTCCGGCCGGTTGCTCAGATCGGCACCCGCCGCGAGCAAGGACGAAGCAGCCGCGAGACCGCCGAGGAACAGGTAGGCGGGGATGTCGCTTCGCCACGGCGAGGCTTTGACGACGGGGCGCCCGTAGTACGAGGTGAACGTCGCGGGGGGGACCATGAGGCGCTCGCCTTCGCGGCCACCTCCCCCGCGCCGGCGCCGGCGCGGCGCCTCGACCTGGGCGGTCACGACCGCGCCCTGACGAATGCGGCCGCCGCGCCGGCGATCAGCGTGGCTCCGGCGATCGCAGCTGTGCGCCACATCGCTGGGAGGTCGCGGGTGGTGACCACCGGATCCGGCGGAAGCCCGTAGACCTCCGGCTCGTCGAGGAGCAGGAAGAACGCGCCGGCGCCGCCGATGCCGTCGTTGGGATCCGCGAGGTAAAGCCGCGCGTCGGTGACGCCTGCGGCATGCAGCGCATCGACGCGATCGTGCGCGCGAACTCGAAGCTCATCCAGATCACCGAACTGGATCGACTGGGTCGGGCATGCCTGGGCACACGCCGGCGTCATGTGATCACGGAGGCGGTCGTAGCAGAGCGTGCACTTCTGCGCGATGCCGACATTGCGCCCGCCGGTGGGGCCCTCGCGACGATCGATCACGCCGAAGGGGCACGCGGGGATGCAATAGCCGCAGCCGTTGCAGATGTCGTCCTGGACCACAACGGTCCCGAACTCGGTTCGGAACAACGCCCCGGTTGGGCAGACGTCCAGGCAGGCCGCGTTGGTGCAGTGCTTGCACACGTCCGACGACATCAACCAGCGAATTCCCGTCTCCGCGCCGCCCGTCTGCATGCTCTGGTCAGGCATGGCGGTAACCATCGGGAGCGGAATCAATCCATCGGTGCCGATCTCCCGGCGTGGCTGCTCGATGAAGGCCACGTGACGCCAGGTGCTGGCGCCCAGGCCTCCCGTGTTGTCGTACGACATCCCGAGCAGCTGCAGCCCATCCTCGGGGATGCCGTTCCACTCCTTGCATGCGACCTCGCATGCCTTGCAACCGATGCAGACGGATCCGTCGGTGAAGAAGCCCTTGCGGGCCGGCGGCTTCACCCACCCGGTGTCGAGCGCCGGGTCGGAAGCGCTCGACCAGCCCCACATCACGAGCCCCCCTCGGATGGAGTCACCCGCTCCGTCCCGGTGTCGACGCTGATGCCCGCGCGACGGCGGTACTCCTCGACGTATCGGGGGAGATCTGGACCGGTCGGTCGCCGTCCCGGCTGGATGTCGCAGGCCGCGGCTTTCGACTCCTGGATGTGGACGTTGGGATCAAGGGCAACTCCCATGACGTCGTTGGCGGAATCGCCGCTGACGATCGAACCGCCACCGCCCACCCCCCAGTGGTAGGGCAGCCCGATCTGATGGATGGTGCGTCCGTCGACGATGAGCGGGGTGACCCGATCGGTGACCAGCACCCTCGCCTCGATCGCAGTGCGCGCGGTGACGATGGTGGCCCAGCCGAGGTGCTCGAGTCCGCGCTCGCCCGCCAGCTCCGGCGAGACTTCGCAGAAGAACTCCGGCTGGAGCTCGGCCAGGTACGGCGACCAGCGGCTCATGCCGCCTGCGGTGTGGTGCTCGGTGAGCCGGTAGGTCGAGACCACATACGGGTACACGTCGGAGCCCGGTTCCGGTGGTGACGGGCTGGTGAGATTCTCCTTACGCGGGAACATCTCACGAGTTGGATTCGATTGCTGGGTATGCATCGCATTGCGAAGCGGCGACTCGAGCGGCTCGTAGTGCACGGGCAGCGGGCCGTCGAGCAGTCCGCTCGGCGCGTACAGCCATCCTTTTCCGTCCGCCTGCATGATGAATGGATCATCACCGGCGAGCCCCTCCGGGCCGCCGATACCCGGCTCGGGTCGAAACGTCGGCGCCTTGGTCACCGGGAAGTCCGGAACATCGTGCCCGGTCCACTTCCCTGCGGCCGCGTCCCACCAGACATACGCTTTGCGCTGACTCCACGGCTTGCCGTCAGGGTCGGCCGAAGCACGGTTGTAGAGGATGCGTCGATTCATCGGCCACGCCCAGCCCCACTCGGGCGCCACCCACGATTGTTCCGACCCGGGTTTCCGACGTGCGGACTGATTCACGCCGCCTGCATAGACACCGGTGTAGATCCAGCACCCACCCGATGTGGATCCATCCGCCTTCATCTCGACGAAGCTGCTGAGCGTCTGCCCGGCCTTCTCTCCGCTGAGATGCCGGCCGTTGACCTCCTGGAGCACTGCCTCCGCGTCCGGTTCCCCGGCTTCGAGCTTCGGGTAGTCCCAGGTGAGCCGGAGCAGCCCCTCGTCTCGCTTCAGCGATGACGTTGCCAGGCGTGCGCGCAGGAGCTCGCCGAGGTGGAAGAAGAAGTCCAGCTCGCTGCGGCAGTCGCCCTGCGGTTCCACCGCTTTGTGATGCCACTGGAGCAGACGCTGCGTCTGCGTGAATGTCCCGTCCTTCTCGGTGTGCGCTGCAGCGGGCAGGAAGAAGACCTCCGTTCCGACGTCCTCGGTGCGCATCTCGCCCGTTGCGATCTCGGGGCCGTCCTTCCAGAAGGTCGCCGACTCGATCAGATTGAGGTCGCGCACGACGAGCCACTTGAGGTGCGACATCGCGAGCCGCTGCATCCTGCTGTTCGCCGACCCGACCGCGGGATTCTGACCGAGCAGGAAGTAGCCCTCGACCTTGTCGTCGAGCATGTCGACGATCGTCTGGTAGTTGCTGTGATCGGCGTTGATCCGAGGCAGCCACTCGAAGCCGAAGTCGTTGTCCTTGGTGGCGGCATCGCCCCACCATGCCTTGAGAAGACTGACCATGTACGCGTCGGCCGCCGTCCAGAAACCCTTCTGGCTCTCGCTCTTGATCGACGCGATGTAGTCGTCGAGGTTGCGATGAACACCTGCTCTCGGCATCGGTAGGTAGCCGGGAAGGAGGTCGAAGAGCGTGGGGATGTCGGTCGATCCCTGGATGCTCGCGTGGCCACGCAGCGCGAGGATGCCGCCCCCTGGACGGCCGATGTTGCCGAGCAGCAACTGGATGATCGCCGCACCCCGGATGTACTGCACACCAACGGAATGCTGCGTCCATCCCACCGAGTACACCCACGCCGTGGTGCGCTCACGACCGCTGTTGGCGGTGACTGCCTCGCACACTTTGGCGAATTGATCCGGGGGCACGCCGCAGATGCGCTGCACCATCTCGGGCGTGTAGCGCGCGTAGTGGCGCTTGAGTATCTGGAAGACGCAGAAGGGGTCTTCGAGGCTCTCGTCGCGGTGGACCTCGCTGTGAGGCAGCGCGGCCCCACGTCCACCGAACTCGTGCCCTCCCCCGCCGGCGTGCGCACCCGGCTGTCTGCCGGCGACGATGCGCGAGCCCGCCGCCGCGGCCGTCTCCATACCCTCGTAGGCCCAGCTGGTTGTGTCGTACGTGCCCGTCTTCGGATCGAACCCGGAGAAGAGACCGCCGAGCTCGTCAACGTCCTGGAAGTCCTCGCTGACGATGGTCGCGGCGTTGGTGTAGCTCACGACGTACTCGCGGAAATACTTCTCGTTGCTGAGGATGTAGTTGATGATTCCGCCAAGCAAGGCAATATCGCTGCCGGCGCGCACCGGCACGTAGTGGTGGGCCATGGCTGAGGTTCGGGTGAATCGCGGGTCGATGTGGATGATCGTTGCCCCGCGTGCCTTGGCCTCCATCACCCACTGGAATCCGACCGGATGGCACTCGGCCATGTTCGAACCCTGGATGACGATGCAGTCAGAGTTCTGCAGATCCTGCTGGAAGGTCGTGGCTCCGCCCCGTCCGAACGATGTCCCCAGACTGGGGACTGTGGAGCTGTGTCAAATACGGGCCTGGTTTTCGACCTGCACGACGCCGATCGCGCTGAAGAGCTTCTTGATCAGGTAGTTCTCTTCGTTGTCGAGGGTCGCGCCGCCCAGGCTGGCGATACCGAGCGTCCGGTGCAGGGCATTGCCGTGCTCGTCGGTGTCCTCCCATGTCCGCGCGCGCGTGTCCAGGATGCGGTCGGCGATCATCTCCATGGCTCGTTCGAGGGGAAGATCCTCCCAGTCGGTGCCGAAGGGACGCCGGTACTTCACCGTTCGAACCCGGCCCGGGTTGTTCACGAGTTGCTCGCTCGCGGACCCCTTCGGGCAGAGGCGGCCGCGCGATATCGGCGAGTCGGGATCGCCTTCGATCTGCGTCACCCGATCGCCCTTGACGTAGACACGCTGGCCGCAGCCGACCGCGCAGTAGGGGCAGACGCTCTTCACCATCCGGTCGGCGGTCTTGGTTCGCGGCATGAGCTCCTCGGTGCGCGCCGAGCGAACCGCCGTTCCGCGGCCGAGATGGTCTGCGCTGGTGAGTTGACGGAGCGCCGGCCACTGACGGACTCGATTGCGAATGCTCACGGGACCACCTCCGAGCGTGCTATGGCCGGTACGGCAGAATCACGAAAATGATAGTCGCGCTGTACGGGACGCGCCAGCGATGCCCCTGACCGCGATCTCCGATTAGCCGGGTCCGCCCTCTCCCTGACGCTCGGCGCCATCTGCTCATCGACGCCACCCTCGTGGGGCTGTCGAGAACGCGAGACGTGGGCGCCGATGATCTGCATCTCGCGGCCAGCGCTCGAATCAGATCGCCGCGCGGGACTCCGCTTCACGCAGTCGCCTGGTCAGGACGAGCAGCAGCTTATAGGTGATGCTCGGGTTCTCGAGCAATGCAGCTTTGAAATTCCACGACGCGAGTGTCAGGGTGCTGATCGGCGTCTCTGACGTCACCGTTGCGGACCGTGGCCCGCCGTCGATGAGTGCGATGTCGCCGAAGGAATCGCCGGGGCCGAGCTTGCGGATGCGCCGGCCTTTGCGGCTCACCACGGCGGTACCGGACACGATGAGGAAAAAGCGTCCTCCGTTGTCACCCTCCTGCACCATGACCTTCCCGGCCTGATAGTCGTAGTCGCGCATGAACTGAAGGATGAAACCGGCCTCTCTCTTCGTGAGCCCGGAAAAGAGCTCCACCCCGCTCAAGAGGCTGAGATGCGCGCTACGACTTGCCATTGCGTTCTCCCAACTCCGTTTGTGACGGGTTGCATCATAGGCAACCCCAGCGGCCGTTGATGGCCGGTCGCACCGCGCCGTCCGCGTGCGTGATCATCGTGGGATGGCCGGAACCCGACGGGTGCTCACGCCGACCACAGCGGCGCTGATCGTCGCCGTTGCCACCGCAGGGCTCGCCGGCTACCTGATCTCGAGATCTCAAGGGCCGCCGCAGCCGGTCGCGCCCACCTCGAGCCCGGTGAAGACTCCGAACGGTCCGTTTTCGACGGACGGATACAGCGCCGCCGAGGACGTCGCCGACGAGCAATTGGTGATGTTCGGCGGCGATCTGAGCCTTGACCAGACGTGGATCTGGAACGGCGGCACATGGACTCTCCGGCACCCGCGGAAGAGCCCTTCCGGGCGCGAGGAGGCGGCGATGGCGTACGACCCGCAGCTCCATATGGTGTTGCTGTTCGGGGGTGTCGCGCCGCCGCAAACCGGTCTCGACGACACGTGGGGCTGGGACGGCACCACATGGCACAACCTTGACACGTCGGTTAAACGGCCGCCTCCAGGCCAGGCGTCGATGACCTGGGATCCGGCTGTGAACGCGATGGTGCTCGTCCCGGGATCGAGCCCCGGCTCGGACACGTGGACGTGGTCGGGGACGCATTGGGTTGATCATCGGCCGCCAGCGCCTCCAGAGCCCTATGTGTCGGGCCTGGGCGCGATCGCATTCGACCCTGACGCGCACGTGTTGACGGCGGTTGGGTTCGGCAACGTGGTCGGCCCGGACATCGGGTCGGAGATCGAGACGTGGACTTGGAACGGGACGATGTGGCGCCAGATCACGACTCCGCATGTGCCATCTGCGTATGGAATCCTTGGCATGGAATGGGATCCGGTCAACGCGAGGTTGCTGCTCTTCGGTAATGGACCGGGGACCCAGGCGCCGATGCGTCAATGGTTCTGGACGGGCACCGACTGGACGCAGTTGCCCGGTGTCCTAGATCCGAAAATCATCGAGGGGCTGCTCACCGCGGACCCGGGAGCGCTGCTCCTTGTTGGAGAGTTGAGCGAATCGCCGGGAGCGCTCACGCCGATCGATGTGTGGGAATGGACGGGATCTGCGTGGAAGAACGAACCAAGCCGGTGATGGTGCAGCCTCCGTAACTTGGACCCATCGGTGACGAGCTGCCCGGATCACCTGCCTGAATAACCACCCGCTCTCTCCCCACGTTGGACGAGGGAAGGTCGATGAGCTTCCTCACCGCGACCCGTGCACTGTCCGGCTCAAGTATCTGTATCCCGACGGTCGTCCGCCTGCCTTCGAGGTATAGGATGGTTGCGGTGCTTGCGCTGATGCTCGTCTCATGCGCCGGCAACTCCGTCCCGACACCCTCGGTCTCACCAAGCAGCTCGGCTCGCACAAGCCCGATCTCTTCCTCGGAACCAACGACAGCGCCAACACCGACCCCAACGCTGCGTCTTCCAGCGCCCACGGGCTTTCGGCCGCTTTCGCTGACCTTTGCGAGCTCAACCGACGGCTGGGTGCTCGGAACCGGCGCGTGTGCAACGTCCTGCGTGTGGATCTACCACACAACAGACGGCGGTGCGACCTGGACCCGAAGCGGAGCTCCGCCCGCCCATCTTCCTGCCGCCGGCTGTTACCTCGCGACAGTGCCGTGCGTCAACACACTGCGCTTCGCCACCCCGGCACGCGGTTTTGCATTCGGCGCCGGCTGGGGAGGCGCCTTCATGACCGAGAACGGCGGAGCCACGTGGAGCCTCCTCCCAATCGACGATATCAGCGCGATGGCCTTGGCGGGGAATTACGCGCTTCGACTGCAGGCCACGGACGGAGGCTGCACCACGGGTCAATGCCAGCTCAAGCGGAGCACGAACGGCGGCGTCACATGGTCAACTGCGGACCAGCCTGTTTTGACACCGGAAGGCCTTGCGGCCGCAGCGTTTCTCCAGTCAGATGGGCACGCGTACGTGGTCGGGTACGGTAATTCAGCAGGCGGCGGTCCGGAGACTGCGGAGCTCTACCGATCCAATAACTTCGGAGCAACGTGGACACTTGAGAACGACCCATGCTCGAATGGATCCTCTGGCCGTCCGATCACTGTGGCGATCGACGCAGCCGCCGATGGTGTTCTTGGGGTCGATTGTCTTGCCTTTGAAGGGGACGGTCAGCGCGGGTTCGTGGTCGTGTCAACCGATGGTGGTGCACATTTCGGGCCTGCGCATTCATCGCCGCCGTCTGCAGTGTTTGCCGCCGGCTCGGCCGCCGTACTCGCCGTGGGGACCGTAGCCGGCCTGTCGGTGAGCCACAACGGCGGAGTGACGTGGTCGGAAACCTACTCGTGCCCGGTTGTGAATCAGAGCGATAGCGGCATCTCGTTCGTCGGTTTTGAGACGCCGAGCGTCGCTCATCTCATCTGCGGGAACGCCATCGCCCGGAGCACGGATGGCGGCCTCAGCTGGGCTACTTATACATTTCCGAGGTGAGATCTGCCTTCCTCTAACGCCGCGCGACCAAATCGCACCTCAGCCCGTGGGATCCGCCGTCATGAAGCGTCCGACCTCGCCGATGCCGAACTCCGTGAACCACATGGAGCCATCCCGACGCCGCAACCAGATCCTCGGGCTCTGCAGACGGCGGGTCGACCGCATAGCGGGCCAGACCGCCCCTCCGACGTCACGCGATCGATGGTGCCCGCGCCCTGCTCGGCGATCCACACGGTGCCGCTGCTGTCCAGCGTGACTCCCGTCGGTTGATCGAAGGTGGCCGACAGCAACGTGATATGTCCACCGGTGTCGATGCGCCCAACCCGGCCGCCCTGCTCCTCGACGAACCACCGGTCGTTGCCGATCCCATCGACGATTCGGAGCGCTCCGACGCCGGGTGACACGGCGTGCTGCGTCACGGCGCCAGACGGCGTGACGCGCGCGATGCCACTGCTTTCGGCAACCCACAGATTGCGTTCCGGGCCTTCGACGATGCCAGCCGGTTCGGTACCGCCACCGAGATACGCGGCCTTCGCCACGGTACCGTTCGCGGCGATGCGGTCGACCACATCAGCGCCGTTCTCGGTCACCCACAACGAGTTGAGCGGTCCCGTGCAGATGCCGAGCGGGGTGCTTCCTGGACTGAGCGGCACCCGCACTGAGCACCGGTATTGGTGATGCGGTCGACCTCGTTTGCGTCGCGATCGGTGAACCACATCGATCCGTCGGGAGTGCGCACGATGCCGAGACCCGGCGCACCTGGCCGCGGGAGCTTGATCTCGATGGCCTGGCCGCTCGCGGAGACCTTGGCAATAGCATCGCCGCCTTCCTCGGTTGTCCACAACGTGCCCTGCGCGTCGAGCGCCACGCCAGTCGGAGATGCACTCTTCGTCGGCAGCGTCACGTACGTCGCATGTAGCGCTCGCGGGGCGGCGGTTGCCACGGGACTCGACGTTGTGGGCGTGGACGATGATCCGCATGCAGCGAACACACCGACGGCCATCACCGCCAGCGGTGCGGCTGCGAGGCGCGGAGTTGGCGGGTCAGTATTCGTCGACAAAGTCACGGAGGCGCTGCCATTCGGCCATCCCCGGAGGTAGGTTGGTCTTGAAGGACTTTGTAGCGTCGTCACCGAGGGACTCTCGGTACCTACCAAGAGTGTGGTCGGCAGCGTCCCGCACCGATTCGAGTGTGACCGTCGGTGGCGCAGTTCGGGTAGTCGATGGTCCTGTTCCCGAGGCCAGGAGTTGCAAGGCGGCGCTCCAAAATTGGATCTCCGCCATCACTTCATCGATGTGTTCAGTCGTGGGACTGTGCTGCATCGTCCAGGCAAGCGTGTCCTGGGCGCTTTCCAAACACTTCTGGAGCCATGGTCCCGGTCCATAGTCAGTCACTGCGCGCACGCCATGCGCCGAGAAGGTCGCGAGTCTGAAAGTGCACGTAGCGATTGACCATCGCCAGCGTGGAATGACCAAGCGCACGCTGCAACACGAGGCTGTCGACGCCGGCTGCGAGCGCTTGCGTCGCGAAGGTGTCTCGGAACTTGTGTGCGTGGACATGAATCCCTGTGTCCTGCCCGATGCGACGAAGGAGCGTCTTGATGCCTTGCGGTGCCAGCGGCCCAAACTCTCCCGTCACGGGGTCACGCCGAGTTGTCAGGAACAAATGTCGATCCTTCGCATCGGCCGGTCGCTCGTTTCGCAGGTACCAGTACAGGTTCCGTGAGAAGGGATATTTGCCCGTGTCCAGCGGAACGATCCGATCCTCGCGTCGCTTCCCCTGCCGAACCCGGAGATAGGAGCCCTCAGTGCTGGTGACGATGTCGTCGATCGTCACGGCCGCCACCTCGCCGAGGCGCAGCCCGGTCCGCAGCATGAATTCGACCAGAAAGCGGTCGCGGCCGCTGCGAGTCGCCGCGAGAATCCGCCGCTCTTCGGTCTCGGTGTAGGTCTCCGGCTCGACGGTGGCCAGGGGCGGCGGTGCCACCTCAAGAGAATCGGCGCCGACGCCCCAGCCCCGGCGCCGGCAGAAGCCGAGAAAGTTTCGTAGGACCCGATGGAACGTCGCGACGGTGCCTGCCGACAGGCCGGCGTCGAGGAGCTCGGCCTGGAAGTCGCGGAGATGTTCAGATGTCACGTCCGAGACGGAGCGGATCTCGTAGTCCCGCAGGAATTGCTCGGCCCGTGCACCCGTCAGGTACATCCGGTAGTTGTCGATCGTGGCTGGACTGCAGTTGCGCGAGCGCGCATCTCGGAGAAATCCATCCACGGCGTTGCTCCAGTCTGGAGAAGCCGATGCAGGGACGATCGGGGGATCGGACTCTTCGTAATCGCCGCGCCGGCGGTGCGGCCGCATCGGCGCCTGTGGCATGTCGGTGATCCTAGGCGCTTTGAACCTGGAGGTTCAGAAAGGGGGTCTTCGCAAGGAGACCCCTATCTTTTGCTGGGCTCTCGTCCCGCGCGAGGACTAGAGTGGGACACACCAATGGGGAGACTCACACCGCTCGTAGTTGGTTACGTGCTCGCGCTCATCGTATGCGTCGTCTGCGTGGATGTGGTGTTCTTCAGGCACCAGTTCACGGAACGGCTGATAGCGAACATCGCAATCGTCGTCGTGTTTGCGGCGGTCTACCTTATCTTCGTGCGTTCCTGAGCTTGGCTCACCCGGCCCGGCTACTACGGTTCCTCAAGACTTTTGGAGCGGGAGACGAGGCTCGAACTCGCGACCCCTACCTTGGCAAGGTAGTGCTCTACCACTGAGCTACTCCCGCTCGCGTCCTTATCTTGCTTCAGAGCACTCCCTGGGATTCTCGTGCCGGCTGCGCCATTCTCCGGCAGTTGAACTCGTGTTCCAAAGCGGCGTTCATAGTAACGGCCTTGGGTCCGCTCGGGCCCCTGTCAACGCGGGCCGAATCCTCTTCGCTCCCGGCCTCTTGACATCAAGGAGGCGCGCTTCGGAACACCACGTTCGAGCAGGCCTCGGCCGACGCGGAACAGAGCTTTTGCAAGGAGAACGAGGAGGAGTTGCCATTCAACGAGTAGATGATCGTTGAGGCCGAGGACGGGTTTCGCTTCGGCGCGTAGACGATCGTCGAGGATCCGGCGATTGACGGAGCAAGCTGGGCTTGGGAAACCGCCGTGACCTCTGACGCGGCGCTGGGCGGTGGTCTGAGCAGAGCTATCGCCCCGGTCGAGATCACGCACATCGCCACGATCGCGTAAAGAGCCCGGCGGGCCAGGTGCGGAGCCATACCGGCAGTATGCGGCCTGGTTTTGCAGCAAATGCGCCCACCCGCTCCCGGGCCTTCCCGTACGTAAGCCCTGTGAGCACGCGCCCCAGCGATAGAGCAAGACGCCTTGGGCGTCAGACCGGTTGCGCGGCCTCCTTGCGCTGCGACTCGATCCAGCGATTCAGCGTGTCGCCGGACTCGAACGACGTGATCAGCGCGTACCGCGGACCCGGCCCCGGGTTGTGCACGACGTGATACAGCCGCTCGGTATCGATGACGAGCTGCCGGCGCGGATGGAGCGGAATGCGGCTCTCGGTCGCCGGGTCATCGCGAACCTCGCGAAGGATGAACTCCGATCCCTCGGGAGCGTTGAGCTCGAGCCACGAGCGGACCACCCAGCCCTCGCCGTCCGGATTCAAGCGGTTGTTGTCGTCCTGATGGAGCTGGCGAAGGGCGTCGGATTCCGACGATGGGTTGAGCTTGATAACGCGCACGCGCCCGTATCGCGCCCCGACCGCCTCGACGTACTTGCACAGCGTCGGCGCGATGTCGCGATTGGACGTCCAGATGCCGTCCTTGTCGGGCTTGCCGTGGTCCCAGAACCCCGCACACTCCATCTCGCCCTTTGCCGACGCGAGCGGGGCGAAGTTCGTGTCGCCGCCCGATTTCCAGTCGACGTATTCGAGCCGCTCCCACTCCTCAGGAGGCATCGCCGGACCATCTCCGAGGATGGCGTAGCCGTTCTCGGCGAGCACGTCGAGCTTGATGTGAGCCATGGATCTGTACCTCTTGATATCTGGACGCCCGGCAGCCAATGCGGAATCAGCCGCTAAGGCTACACGGGGCTGCGGCCCGTGGCACATCGGGGCAGATCCCACGCCCGGTAAGCTCAACCGCGGTGACAGACGATCTCGCGCTCGCCCTCGAGCTCGCGGACGTGGCCGACGGCATCTCGATGGAGCGGTTCCGGGCTCACGACCTCAAGATCGACGCGAAGCCTGACCTCTCCCCCGTGACCGAGGCGGATCGGGCGATCGAGACCTACATCCGCGAGCGCATCGGCGACGAGCGGCCCGACCACGCGCTCATCGGCGAGGAGTTCGGCGTCGCCGGCGATCGCAACGCCACCTGGCGGTGGGTGGTGGACCCGATCGACGGGACCCGGAGCTTTGTCCGCGGCAATGAGACGTGGGCGACGTTGATCGCCCTCCAGCGCGATGGCGAGTCGGTGGTGGCTGTCGCGTCGGCTCCGGCGATGCGTCTGCGCTTCCACGCAACCCTGGACGGCGGGGCGTTCCTCAACGGACGGCGGATCCACGTGTCCAGGATCTCGGACATCTCAGAGGCGTTGATCACCCACACCGCCATCCGCGGCTTCGTGATCACGAAGCAAGCGGAGCGGCTGGTGGCGCTCGCGGGCCGTTGCTGGGACGCGCGAGGCGTCGGCAATTCGATGTCGCACCTCGCCGTCGCGCGCGGCACCACGGATATCGGCTGGACCTCGCGTGCGAACCTCTGGGACTATGCGGCGCTCAAGCTCGTGGTGACGGAAGCCGGAGGCCGTTTCACCGACCGCAGCGGCGACGATCCTGTGCTCGGTGGCACCGGCATCTCATCCAACGGGCTGCTCCATGAGCTCGTGCTCAAGGCGGCCGGCTACCCGAACAAGGAGAGGACGTGAAGGTCGGGACCATCAGGGACGGCACATCGACACTGCCCGCGCTCATCGAGGCTGATCGCGCCTACCGTCTTGACGACCTCTTTGGCGCGATCGGCGGCGTCCCGACGGCGGTTCCCGACGGAGCCGACGCAGCGGGAGTCCTCGCCTCGCGAGAGCTCGCCCTTGCGGCGCGAGCCGCCGCCGAGGCGCTCCCTGATCTGGTCGCCCGAGGCGCTGCGCCGTCGTATCCGCTCTACGCACTGGGGCCGCCGGTGCCGCGTCCGGGCAAGATCGTCTGCGCGGGGCGCAACTACGCGGACCACGCGCGCGAGCTGGGTAATGACGTTCCCACTCGTCCGATCCTGTTCGCCAAGCTCGCCACGTCGGTACGGGGTCCGTTCGACGACGTCGTCCGCCCGCTCGAGGTCGACGACCTCGACTACGAGGCCGAGTTGTGCGTGGTCATCGGGACCGGCGGCCGGCGGATCCCCAAAGATCGAGCCCTGGCGCACGTCGCCGGATACACGTGCGCGAACGACGTCTCTGCGAGGAATGCCCAGCTCGGGCAGGGCGATCAGTGGTTGCGGGGCAAGAGTTTCGACACGTTCTGCCCGATCGGCCCTTGGATCGTCAGCACCGACGAGATTCCGGATCCGCAGGCGCTCACGGTGCGCTGCAGGGTCGACGGCGTGCTCCGCCAGAACGGCAGCACCGCCGACATGATCTTCGACGTCGCCACGCTCATCTCCTATGTCTCGGACGCGTTCACGCTGGAGCCCGGTGACCTCATCCTCACCGGCACCCCCGCCGGGGTGGCCATGGGTCAGACGCCACCGCCGTGGCTGCAGCCCGGCCAGCTGTGCGAGGTCGAGATTGCCGAGATCGGCGCCATCGCCAACCGGATCGTTGCCGAGGTGACTGCCAGCCGTTAGAGGTGGATGCCGCGCATCAGCATCCCGAGCGCGTAGGCCTCAGGGGTCACTGGCTGATCGCTGCCGTGTCCGTCCGAGTCCGGGCGTGACGAACTGTCCGGCAGCATCTGGAAGGCGCCGGCCATGATCAGCTGATGCACATTGGGCGCGATCGCGTGCACGAGCTCGCCGAACTTCCCGACGCGGGTCGACACCTCGTGCGGCCGCTTGATCAGTGCCTCGATGACCATGTCCGCCGCCTCGTCGGAGCTGATCGTCGGAAAGTTCTTGTACATCCCGGTGGGCGCGATCATCGGTGTGCGCACCAGTGGCATGTGAATGGTGGTGACGGCGATACCCTCGCCCGACACCTCCGGGGCGAAGCAGCGTGAAAACGCGTCGAGCGCGTTCTTACTTGCCACATATGCTGCAAAGCGCGGCGGGTATGCCTGGCCGCCGATCGACGTGATGTTGATGATGTGCCCGTCCTGACGCTCGCGCATCCCCGGAATCACGGCCATGATGAGCGCGATGGCGCCGAAATAATTGAGCGCCATGGTGCGCTCGAAATCGTGGAATCGATCAAGCGAGTCGAGTACGGAACGCCGGATCGAGCGGCCGGCATTGTTGATGAGCACGTCGACACGCCCATGATCGGCGATGACGCGTTCAATGAGGTGCGTGCAGGCGTCGTGGTCGCTGAGGTCGGTGGGATAGATGTACGCCTTTCCTCCGCCGCTCGCGACTTCGGCGCGCATCTCCTCGAGCTGTTCGGCTCGCCGCGCAACGCCGACGATGATCGCGCCGGATGCCGCAAGGTGTGAGCAGACCGCCCGCCCGATTCCGCTCGATGCTCCGGTGATCACCACCACCCGGTCGCCGACCACGCGGCGAACGTTTGCCGGCGTGGGCAGCTGCGGGTCGAGGTGGCGCTCCCAGTAGTCCCACACCTTCCACGCGTACTCGTGCAGTGGCGGGCAGCTCACCCCACTCCCGACGAGCGCCTTCTGCGCCTCGGTTGCGTCGAAGGTCGCCGGATAGTCCATGTAGCTGAACGCCGCTTCGGGGATCCCGAGGCGTGCGAGCGCCTGCTCGCGCATTCGCTTGACCGCAGGCAGCGAACCGATCGCCGCGAATCCACCGGGAATCATCCTCGCCATGCGCCGGTCGATGCGCAGCGCAAACTCCGGGGCGTGCGCAGCCCTGCAGAACGTGTTGAGGGTATCCCCGAGCGAGAGCGGCGACGGGTCGACGATGTGGAATGCGCGACCGTCGAGCCCTTCGAGATGCGCGATATGGTCGATTGCCTTTGCGACAAAGTCGACTGGAACCAGGTTGAACGGCCCGCCCTCGGGACCGATGAACGGCACCCATTGCGGGAACGCGTCGCGCATCTGCTGGATGAGCTTGAACGCGTAGTACGGACCGTCGACTTGATCCGCTTCGCCGGTTTCTGACGAACCGATGACCATCCCCGGGCGATAGATGCGCCAGGGAACGGTCGCCTCGCTGCGCACGATGCGCTCGGCCTCGTGCTTGGTCTTGTAATAAGGGTGGTCGAGGTCCTGGCCCTCGTCGAACATTGCTTCGGTGAAGGAGCCCTTGAAGCGTCCGGCCACGGCGATTGAGCTCACGAGGTGGAGGCAACGGGCGCCGACGTCATTCGCGAGACCCACCACGTTGCGCGTGCCGGCGACGTTGGCGCGCTCGGTCTCCTCCGCCGGTGCCGTCAGGTCGTAGACGGCCGCGAGGTGAAAGAACTCGGCGTTCCGCAGCTGCTCCCGGTCGTCGACGGAGAGGCCCAGGCCAGGCTCTGTGAGGTCGCCTGTGAGCGCGTGCAGACGCTTGCCGCCGGGATCGAGTTGCTCACGCTGGGCGGCGAAGCGGGCTCGCGACCCGTGACGCACGAGCACGAAGACGTTGTCGCCGCGGGCGAGCAGCAAGGGCACGAGGTTTCGGCCGATGAATCCGGTGGCACCAGTGATGAAGTACGTCACGCGGCCGACAATAGTCTTTTAGGACAATCGGAGACAGAGCAATGCCTGAGCCAGTCATCGTCGCCCTTGGCAGGTCCCCCATCGGACGAGCGATGAAGGGTTCGCTGGTCAACATCCGCCCGGACGACCTCGCCGCCAGCGTGGTGAACCAGGTCCTCGACAAAGTCCCTCAGCTCGACCGCGCGACCATCGAGGACCTCATCTGTGGGTGCGGGCTCCCCGGCGGCGAGCAGGGCTTCAATCTCGCGCGCGTCATCAGCATCCTGACCGGGGTCAACGCGCCCGGCACCACGGTCACGCGGTATTGCGCTTCGTCGCTGCAGACCACGCGCATGGCGGCTCACGCAATCCGGGCCGGCGAAGGCGACGTGTTTCTCAGCGTCGGGGTCGAGTGCGTCTCGCGATTCGTCAACGGCTCCAGCGACATGCCGCAATGCCAGAACGACCGTCTCCAACCCGACAACCCCGAGGGCTATCCCTACGTCTATATCGCGATGGGACAGACCGCGGAGAACGTGGCGGCACGCGAGGAGATCTCCCGCGAGGAGATGGATCGATTCGCGCTTCGCAGCCAGGAGCGAGCGGTAGCTGCGCAGGACGACGGGTTCTTCGACCGCGAGATCGTGCCGATCGAGCTCCCCGACGGCAGCGGAACAGTCACCAAGGACGACGGTCCCCGGCGCGGGACGACTCTGGAAAAGCTCGCCGAGCTGAAGCCGGTCTTCCGCGAGAACGGCACTGTCACCGCCGGCAACGCCTGCCCGCTCAACGACGGCGCGGCGGCCGTGGTGATCATGTCGGACACCCGGGCGAAGGAGCTCGCCATCACCCCACTCGCCCGCATCGTCTCCACCGGCCTGACCGCCCTCGACCCCGAATACATGGGACTCGGACCGATCGAGGCATCGAGGCAAGCGCTCCAGCGTGCCGGGATGACCCTCGACGACGTCCACGTGGTCGAGATCAATGAGGCCTTCGCCGCCCAGGTGATCCCGTCGGCACGCGGCATCGGTCTTGACCCGTTCGACGACCGGCTCAACCCCCACGGCGGCGCGATCGCGCTGGGTCACCCGTTTGGCATGACCGGCGCGCGCATCCTCTGCACCCTGCTCAATGACCTGGAGACCGCGGGCGCGAGCATCGGGCTCGAGACGATGTGCGTCGGCGGCGGCCAGGGGATGGCGATGATCGTCGAGCGCCTCAACTGAGGCGACAGTTGATGTCGCATCCCGAGGTGGTTGCTTAGAACGCCTCCTTGGGTTGGCGACGCAGCGCCCGACCGGGAAGCACCACCTCGACGTCGGCTGGTGCATGAGCACCGATCGACCGGCGGCGCGGAGGCCGGCTCGCCAGGATGATCGCCGCCAGGGCTTCAGCAACGGTGTCCGCTTCGCGGCGATCGAGGATGAGCGGGGCGAGGATCCGAATGCTTCCGGTCCCGGCCGGGAGCGCCAGGATGCCGCGCTGCTCGAGACGGCGCAGCAGCATCGGGCCGTTGAGGCTCGTCTCCACCGCGACCATGGAGCCGGCCCCGCGAATGTCACGAACCTCGCCGAGGCGGAGCCCGCGCAGACGACTCTGCAGACGTTCCGACGTGAGCCCCGCGAGCGTCCGAAGCGTCGGCCCGAGCGCGGTCCTGATGGTGGCGTTGGCGGCGGCACAGACGAGTGGCGGACACGCCTCTTCATGATCGCGCCGGGCGACCCGCGCCCGCCGGGAGATCGACGGACCGACAGCGGTGACCCCGAAAGGCACGCCGTTGGCGAGCGATGAACCGAGGCAGACGATGTCGGGTTCAACGCCGCGGGCTGCCGACGCAAGGGTGGGCCCCATCCGGAGCGCGGTCCGGACCTCATCCACCACGAGCAGCGCGCCGGCGGCTCGGCAGAGTTCGGCGACTGACGCGAGGTAGCCCTCGGCAGGCACCCGGATTCCGGCCTCGACCTGGACGGGCTCGACGATCACGGCCGCAACCCGCTCGTCGAGCTGAGCGTGAAGGACCTCGAGGTCGTCGAACGGGACCCGCACGACCTCGAGGTTCCGTCCGGCGATCTCACCCACGCGGCGACCGGCGCTCGCGCCCCGCCCACCGATCCCCGATCCGTGATCGGACCGCTGCATCGCGATCAGGCGCGGGCGGTCCGATGCCGAAGCAACCCAGGTGATGGCGAGGTCGACGGCCGCCGAGCCGGAGGCGGCGAAGCTCACGTGGGTGAGCGGCACGGGGATGATGAAACTCAGAGCCTCGAGCAGTTCCTCGCGGAGGTCGTAATCGAATCCCGGGGGCACCCCGCTGAACGTGCTCAGCTGATCGATGATCGCCTCGTTGACTCGTGGGTGGTTATGCCCGAGCAGCGTCGTCCCGCCGTTCGAGGTCAGGTCCAGGTACCGGCGCTCCTCGTCGTCCCAGACGTATGCGCCGTCACCTCGAACGAGGCGCACATCGCGGGAGGCGCGACTCAATTCGTTGAGCCAACGATCTGGAAGCACCGCGGTCACCGTCAACCTCCGCTATGTGCGGTAGCGTACCTCCGCCCGCGCGGTTGTGCCCACTCCTTTACATCGGCACTCGGCGCGCGGTACTCTCCGTTTGAACCGCGAGCGTCGTGCGACGCGTTCGCGTGGTCTGAGGGGAGACGCACATTCTTCGGAGGCCGGCGTTCGGGGGAGCGCCGGCCTCATTTTTGCGTCCGCGACCTATTCGCCGACGTCGATCGGGCGGTCCGGGTCGGTGATCCACTCACTCCACGAACCCGCGTACAGCGCGGCATCGATGCCCGCGAGGCCAAGCGCGAAGACACCTTGGGTGGCCACAACACCGGACCCGCAGTACACGGCCACGGGGGTTCCCGGCGATGCGCCCACCTCGGCGTAGCGCTCGCGCAACTGCTCGGGCGCGAGAAACGTGCCGTCGGTGCTCTCCGTCCGCGCAGCAGGAAGATTGCGCGCCCCCGGGATGTGGCCCGCCACCGGGTCGACCGGCTCGGTCTGGCCTCGAAAACGCTCCGGCGCGCGAGCATCCACCAGCACACCGGCCGCGCCAACGCCGCGGCGCCTGCGCGTCGATGCAGCGGCATCCCACCGGGCGCTCCGTCGAAATCGCCGCTGGCGGGATCGTGATCGTCGCCCTCCTCGACCGGTAACCCGGCAGCGAGCCACGCGGCGTAGCCGCCATCGAGAATCGCCACGTCTGGATGGCCGAAATATCGAAGCAGCCACCACGCCCGCGCCGCCGAGGTTGCCGTCGCTGCGTCGTAGACCACCACGGCGCGCGAGCGGCCCACCCCGTGGCGGCGCATCGCCACGATAAATGCCGCGGCGTCGGGCAGAGGGTGACGACCGGGGCCTGGCGGCGCGCTGAGGTCTCGTTCGAGATCGACAAAATGCGCCCCGGGCACGTGGCCTTTGGCGTAATCGATCGAGCCCGGTGGTCCGCCCGAGAGTCCAGCGCACATCGAGGACCACCGGCGGATCGCTTGTCGCAAGTCGTGCCGCGAGTTCGTGACGATCGAGGAGGAGCGATACCATTGCTTCAGGATCCCCCTGTGACCCGGGTCGACGAAACCTCAGCGAAGGCAGTTGCGTTATCTCACTGATGCGCCGCGTGACCGCGTCCTGAGACCGAACAATGGTACGGTGGAGATGCATGGCTGACCAGACTTGGCGGAGCCGCGGAGGCCTGATGCTCGCGGGTGGCGTTGCCCTCGGTGGACTGCTGCTCACCTCGTGCGCACTTCCTGGGACGAGTGGTCGCATCGGTGGGGAATGTCGGCACCGTACACGTCGCAGGCGCTCCGGCCGTTGAAGCGGCCCCGACGATCGTCGTCAGTCCTTCCAATGCCGCACAGGGGGTGGCTCTTGATGCGCCGATTGTCGTCGGCGTGAGTACGGGGCATCTCGACACAGTCTCGCTCAGCGAAGCCGGTTCATCCGCGACGCTCACGGGCGTCATGTCGGCAAACGGCACGTCGTGGGAGATGAGCCAGCCGCTCGACCAGGGCGCGCATTACACGGTCACCGCCACCGCCACGAGCACCGCGGGCTCCACGTCAACGTCGACCACCACATTCGTCACCACCACCGCCAGGAGCCGGTTGCTGACCGGCATGACCCCTCTCAACGGAGAGGTCGTCGGCGTCGGGGAGACCATCGACCTGAAGTTCAACACCAACATCCCTGTCGCTGCGCGCGCGTCGCTGCTCGAGCACATCCAGGTGCTCTCGACTCCCGCGGTGATGGGCGGCTGGCACTGGCTCACCGCCAGTGTCGTGCACTTCCGCCCCGCCACGTTCTGGCCCTCCGGGACCAAGGTCACCGTGAACGCCAACCTCAAAGGCTTCGACGTCGGAGGCGGCGTCTGGGGTCTGGGCGACTGGACGTCGAGCTTCACCGTCGGCGCGAAGCACGTCTCGCTCATCAACAACAAGACCCACATCATGCAGGTGTTCAACAACAACAAGCTCTTCGCCACGTACCCGGTGAGCCTCGGCAAGGGCGGTTTCGCCACCATCCAGGGCACGTTGATCGTTCTCTACAAGACCCCGGTCGTGGTCATGAAGTCGTGCCCGACGTTCCACACTCCGGCGGCCTGCATCCCGGGCGGTGCGCAGTATTACGACGACCCGGTGTATGACGACACTGCAATCTCCACCAGCGGGTACTTCATCCACGCTGCGCCCTGGTCGGTGGGCTCGCAGGGACGCGCCGACGTGTCCCACGGTTGCGTGAATCTGAGCATTGCGCGTGCGGTGCAGTTCTACAACTTCAGCATCCCCGGCGACGTCGTGCAGGTCTCGAATACCGGATACAACGCCTCGTACTCGGATGGTGAGGGTGACTGGCAGCTGTCGTTCGCGGCATTCTCGAACACCGCCGGCCTCGGTCCCGTCTGGACCGGTCCTGTCGGCCTCTCCTCCCTGGCCGGCCAGGACTCCTGACCGCCGCCGCGGCTGACCCTGGGGGCTGCTGAGCATTGCGCGCGATCGTCGTAGCCGCACCCGGCGGGCCCGAGCAACTGCACATCGAGGAGCGTCCCGACCCCATCCCTCGTGACGGTGAGGTGGTCGTCCGCGTCGCGGGCGCCGGTGTCAACCGCGCCGATCTGCTCCAGCGCCAGGGCTTCTACCCACCGCCGCAGGGTGCGAGCGACATCCTCGGTCTCGAGGCATCGGGCGTCGTGATAAGTGCTGGCCTCGGCGTGACGTCGCCGGCCGCCGGTGACCGCGTCATGCTCCTGGTTGAGGGTGGCGGGTACGCTGAGCTCGTCGCGGTGCGGGCCACTCAGGTCGTGCTCGTTCCAGACAACATCGACCTGATCCATGCCGGTGGCATCCCCGAGGTCTTCATCACCGCCCACGACGCGCTTTTCACCCGAGGACGCCTGCTGGACGGCGAGACGGTGCTGATCCATGGCGGCGGGGGCGGTGTCGGGACCGCGGCAATTCAACTGGCACGGCTGCACCGTTGCCGCATCCTCGTCACCGCCGGCAGCTCCGAGAAGCTCGCCCGCTGCATCGCGCTCGGCGCCGACGCGGGCATCAACTACCGGACAGAGGACTTCGTCGCGCGCACTCGAGAGCTGACCGACGGACGCGGCGCGGACCTCGTGCTCGACATCATGGGAGCGTCATATCTCGGCCGGAACATCGACGTCGTGGCAAACGACGGACGAGTCGTGGTGATCGGCATGCAGGGCGGCACTCAGGCGATGCTCGACCTCGGTGTCATGATGCGCCGCCGCATCTCGCTGATCTCGACGGCATTGCGCGCCCGCCCAGCCGGCCAGAAGGCGGTCATCGTCGCGGCATTTGCAGCGGAAGTGATGCCCGCGCTGGCGGACGGCCGGCTGGTGCCGGTCGTCGACCGGGTGATACCACTCGAGGACGCGGCAGCGGCGCACCGGCTCATGGAGTCCGGAGAGGTCGTGGGCAAGATCGTGCTCGACGCTTCGACGCGTGCCTGACACCGACGTCTGGGCCGCGTGGCTGCGTACCGGTCGTGACGGCGGGAGCGCCGCGATGCGTGCCGAGAACCTCGCCCACCTTGCGACCTTCCGCGATCGGATCCTCGACCGCGCCGATATCCATCCGGGAGACACCGTGCTGGACGTCGGAACCGGCCAGGGACTGCTCGGCCTGGCCGCGCTGCAGCGCACCGGCAACCAGGGACGGGTCATCTTCTCCGACATCTCGCAGCCGTCCCTCGACGATTGCCGCGCCGAGGTCGACGCGATGAACGCGTCTGACCGTGCGACATTCATTCGCGCTGCGGCGACTGACCTGTCCGCCATCGCGCGCGAGTCGGTCGATGTGCTGGTGGAGCGAGCGGTTCTTCTGTTCATCGAGGACCGCCAGCACGCACTTGACGAGTACCACCGGGTCCTCAAGCCCGGCGGCCGGCTCTCGCTGGGCGAGCCGATCAACAGGTGGATGAGCGCTGATCAGCCGGGATACGTCCGGGGATACGACGTGACCGATGTGATCGAGCTCGAGCGCAAGCTGCGCGACGCGCAGAGGGCTGCGACCGCGACAAACAAGGACGACGTGCTCTGCGGTTTCGACGACCGCGATCTCGTCGCGATGACGCGGGCCGCAGGGTTCCTCCGCGTTGAGGCACAGACCGACCTCGCCCTGGCCCCGCCCCCGGTTCGCGATGATCTCGACGTGTTCCTCGATACCGCTCCCAACCCGCTGGCATCCAGCATCCGCGGGCTGATGAAAGCCGCGCTGACTGATGACGAGGCGGTTCGCTTCACCGCGGCGCTTCACCGAGCCATGCGCGAGGGGCGCGGCGAACGGCGGCATGCCGTCACCGCACTGCGAGCGTGGCGATGACCGCAGCCGCATCCGCTCCGTGGGATGTCGTGGTGGTTGGCGCTGGACACAACGGCCTCACTGCCGCCGCGTATCTCGCCCGCGCCGGGCGTCGTGTGATCGTGCTCGAAGCCCGCGACCGGATCGGCGGCGCCTGCACCCTCGATCACCCCTTCGAGGACCGGGGGTTCGTGGTCAGCCCCTGCGCGTATCTCGTCGGTCTCCTCCACCACCGCGTCATCGATGAGCTCGACCTGCGCCGTCACGGCTATCGCGTGCATCTGGTCGACCCGCACCTCTGGTGTCCCTTCGATGACGGCACCGCACTGAGCCTCTGGGACGATTCCACACGCAACCATCAGGTGGTTGCGGCGATGAGCCCTGGCGACGCCGATGGCTACACGCGCTACGAGCAGCTCTTCGGCCGCATCCGAACCGCGCTTCGCTCGGAGCCGCGCGACACGTGGGTCGGTGACTCCCCCGATCGTCCTGCGCTCGAGGAGCTGCTCGGCCACGACCCGGAGCTCATCGAGGTGATGTTCGAGGAGTCGATCGCCTCGGTCGTCGAGCGTCACGTGCGCGACGAGCGCTTGCGCACTGCGCTGCACGGTCAGGGATTGATCGGCACATGGGCGGGTCCGCGCGACGCCGGGACTGCGGCAATTCACGCCATGCACTCCATGGGCACCATCGAGGGCCGTCAGGGCGCATGGGGGTACGTGCAGGGCGGGATGGGCAATGTGTCCTTCGCGTTGGCGGCCGCCGCCGAGGAAGCAGGTGCCGTGATCCGGCGCAATGCCCGGGTGGCGGAGATCGTCCCCGGCGAGGAGGTCATCCTCGACGACGGATCGCGCATTCCCGCGCGGACGATCATCTCCAACGCGGATCCGCGCAGCACGCTCGAGCTGCTCTCGGATGCGGCACCGGCAGCGTTCGTCGCCAAGGCGCTGGGCTGGCGCATGGAGGGCCCGGTTCTCAAGATCAACTGCGCGCTCTCACGTCTGCCGGCGTTTACCGCGGCGGGGCCCGGCGAGGCGCCGCACCGGGCAATGGTGACCATCGCGAGGAGCCTCGACGAGACTCAGGCGGCGTACGAGCGCAGCCGGACGGGCGAGCCGGCGCCGCGATGGGCGGAGCTGTACTTCCATTCCGCATACGACCCGTCGGTCGTGCCCGACGGCATGCACGTCATGAGCGTCTTCGCCGAGTACGCGCCGTACACGCTGGCATCGGGCTCGTGGGACGACCGGCGCGAGGCTGTGGCCGACGAGGCATTCGCCGAGATCGCCCGATTCGCGCCCGACATTCTCGACTGCATCGTGGCCCGGCAGGTGCTGGCGCCCCCGGACATCGAGCGCGCGGTCGGCCTCGCCGGCGGCCATATCTTCCAGGGAGAATGCCTCCCTGATCAGATGTGGGACCGGCGATTCTCACCGCGCACCCCGATGCCCGGTCTGTACATGTGCGGGGCGAGCACGCATCCGGGCGGCAGTGTGATGGCGATCAACGGTCGCAACTGCGCGATGGCGGTGCTTGCCGACACGGCGGCCGCCGCCGGTTCGCGGAGCCCTCACATCGTCGGGAACTCGCTCGACTCTCGATAGACGTGTGCCCGCTAGCCCCGCAGGCGGAGCGCGTTGCGGAGCAGGCTCATCTCCTCGCGATCCGCCACGCGGAGCGCGAGCAGTGCGGCGCCGTAGATGACTGCCGACGCCACGACGATGACGAATAGCAGCACCCGGTTCTGATGCGGGTTCGCCACGTAGATGAAGCCCCCCATGACCAGGCCCGCCACGATCGCCTTCCACGAGGTGGTCACAAGCGGGATCGTCCCGAGCTGCGCGCGGAGCACCAACCATCCGACCACGACCAGCGCCGCCTCGGTGACAACCACCGCCCAGCTGGCGCCCAGGTAACCATATCGCGGGATCACGACAAGGTTGACGCCAACATTGATCACGAGTCCCACCATGGCGACAAAGGCGAACACGTTCTGCTTGTCGATGGCGTTGAGCGTGGCGGCGAAGGTGTTGTCGGCGAACATGAACACGATCGCAAGCGCGAGGATCTGCAGCGCGGGCTCCGACCCGGCGTAGAGATGGAGCAAGCTGTTGAATTGCGGGGCGAGCAGGAACACCCCGACGGTGATCGGCCAGCCGAGGATCACCAGCGCCTTGAAGAACTTCTCCGCGAGAGGCAGGACGCGCTCAGGTGATCGGCGGTGATATACGGAAAGCACCGGAAACACGACGCTCCGCAGGGCGAAGGGAATGAAGAGCAGCGATTCGAAGGGCTTGTACGCAAAGGTGTAGTAGCCCACCTCGCTGTAAGGGCGGAAACGCTGCAGGATCGGCACGTCAACCTTGAAGTAGACCGTCGTGATGATGAAGGTGATGCCCAGCGGCACGGCCACCTTGACCCAGGAGAAGAGCAGGCCCGGCTCGAGCTGCAGCCCCGGACGGAGCACTCCCATGAGCATCAACACCGTTCCGAAGTAGACGCATGCGAACGCGTAGCTGATGGCATAGGCCCAGAGAAAGAAACCGGTGTCCGCGTTGATGTGCACGCCGATGACCACCAGCGCGAAGACGACGAGCGTCTCCGGCACGATCTCGATGATCTCGAAGGTGAGCCGCTGCATGGCGTACAGCGTGTTGCGGAGCAGCAGCTGATAGCCGGAAAGCACGAGGATCGCGAACGATGGCCAGAGCAGTGAGCGCACCCCCGCGATATAGAGCGCGGCAAAGATCAACGGGAGCCCGATCACCGCGCCCACGACCTTGAGGGAGGCGACGTTGTTCCAGTAGCGGGCGATCTGATCGGTGTGACGCGCTCCCTCTCGCACATAAAGCGCCGAGAACCCGAGATCGGTCACGGTGCCGACCAGCCCGACGTACGTCACCGCCGTCTGCATCTCGCCGAATCGGGTCGGATCGAGGTAGTTGCCGATGATGATGACCGCGACCAGCGCGATGATCCGCGAGATCACCCGCGCCACAAGGATGAGGACGGTGTTGCGCAGCGCCCTCATTCCGAGGCCGCCCGGCACGTCCGGCGTCGCTGCGCCAGGTGCCGGCGGTTCGTCCTGCAAGGCGCTCATTCTATCGGCAGTTCCGCGCCGTGCCCGCCGCCGATGCCGGTGGATACACTGCGAAGCCATGGCTGACGTCGCGGCCGAGCGGCCAGCTCCCGACGCCGAGCAACGCACCGACGGCGGGGCCTTGATCGCGCGAACCCTTCGCGAGCGCGGTGTGACGACGATCTTCGGCCTGCCCGGTGGCCACATTCTTCCGTTGCTCGACGCTTGCCTCGACGAGGATCTCAAGGTCGTCGACACGCGCCATGAGGGCGCCGCGGTGCTCGCCGCCGAGGGCTGGGCACTGGCCACCGGCGACACCGGCGTGGCCGCTGTGACCGCCGGGCCCGGATTCGCCAACGGACTGATCGGCCTGGTCGATGCCGCCACCTGGAGCGTGCCGCTGCTGATGCTCGCGGGCCGCACCAGCCGGAACCGGCAGGGTCGCGGCGCTGTGGCGGACGTGGACCAGCGCGCGATCGCGGCCCCGATCGCCAAGTGGGCGGCGAGCTGCCTCGACACCGGGCGCATCCCCCGCTACGTCGCCGAGGCGCTGCACCGGGCACGCGGCGGCTGCCCCGGCGCCGTGTACCTCGAGGTCGATTCCCACGCCATGTACGGCAAGGCACTGCCTCTCGACATCGGTCCGCCGGGCTATCCCGACGCGCCGTCCCGCCCGGCCGGTGCTCCGGCTGACATCGGTGCCGCCGTTGCCGCGCTCGCTGCGGCGGAGCGACCGGTCATCGTCGTGGGAAGCGGCGCGTTCTGGTCCGGCGCGGGTGAGGAGATCGGCCGATTCGCCGAAGCCGCCAAGATCCCGGTGATCACCGCAAGCGCCGCGCGCGGCGTGGTGCCGGACTCGCACCGCTGGAGCCTCGGATCACTCGTCCACGGTGGGCTCGCGATCCCGAGCGCCGACTGTGTGCTGGTCCTCGGTTCGGCGTTCAACGCCAATGTGATGTACGGGGGTGCTCCGCTCTTCGGCACCGAGCAGACGATCGTCCAGGTCGATATCGCGCCCGAACGCACCGGCGGCAATCGGTCCGCGGACGTGACCGTCGTCGGCGATATCGCGTCGGTGGTGCGGGACCTGCGCGAGGCATGGGTTGCGACCCCGCCTGGACGGAAAGACTGGCTGACACGCGCGAAGGGCCTTGCCGCGGCATCGCTGGAGTTCTGGAACCGGCAGGTCGACGAGCACAACGGCGAGGCACTGCATGCCGGCGCCGTTGCGCGTGAGGTCGCGGCGACTGTCCACCAGGCGTTCCGGGGCAAGGCAACGCTGGTCGCCGACGGCGGAGATGCGCTCGCGTGGGCACTGGCTTACTTCGAGGCGCAATTGCCGGGACGGCTGCTCACGACCACCACCGCGCTGGGGACGCTCGGCGTCGGCATGCCCTTCGCGCTCGCGGCGCAGGCGGCGCGTCCGGATGAGCCCGTCTTTCTGTTCACGGGGGATGGATCCTTCGGCCTCAGCGCCATGGAGATCGACACCGCCGTGCGCCACAACCTCCCAGTCATCGTGATTGTGTCGAACAACGCAGGCTGGGGCGATGTCCGCTTCGAGCAGAACGAGCTGTTCGGGCCTGGACGCCACATCGCCAGCAACCTGCCCGGGGTGCGCTACGACCACCTGGCCAGGGCGCTGGGTGCTCGCGGCGAGCGCGTCGAAAACCTCGAGGACCTCCGACCCGCGCTTGATGAGGCGATCGCCAGCGGCGTCTGCAGCGTGATCGACGTGCCGACCGACGCAACCGTGGTCTCGGAGCTGCTCCGCATGGTCGCCCAGCTCGGGCTCATGTAGATGCGAGCAGTTCGGTTGCTCGAGGCCCATCACCTCGAGCTCGCCGACATCCCCGCGCCCGAGCCCCGCCCCGGTGAGGTGGTTGTCCGCGTGGACGGCTGCGGCATCTGCGGTTCCGACCTGACGTCGTACAAGGTCGGGCTCTTCACTGATGCAGTCCCCGGTCACGAGATCGCGGGCGTCATCGACGCGATCGGCGACGAGGTCGGCGGCTGGACATCGGGCGAAAACGTGGTGGTCGATCCGAAGATCCCGTGCGGCGCCTGCGACGACTGCCGGGTGGGCGCCTCGTACCGATGCGCGATGGCCCTCACCGCCGGTATCGGGTTCGCCCGTGATGGCGGCTTCGCCGAGCTCGTCGCGGTGCCCGCGGCGCTGCTGCATCGCCTGCCCACAGGCCTGGCGCTCGAGCATGCCCCACTGGTCGAACCACTGTCCGTTGCCATCCACGGGGTCGACCGCGCCCGTCTGCACCCCGGAGAACCGGCCGTGGTCGTCGGGCTCGGGCCCATCGGACTGCTCACCGTCGCGACCCTCCATGCCCGAGGGGTCGGCCCGATCATCGGGGTTGACCCGGTTGAGGACCGCCGCGCGCTGGCGGTCGCGCTCGGCGCTGCAACGGTCGTCTCAGAGCTTCGCGAGGTGCGCTCGCACACCGCGCCGACGCCGGCGGTCATCGAGTGCTCGGGCCACGGGCCCCTCCTCCACGCCGCGGCTGATCTCGTCGCGCCCGGCGGACGGCTCGTGCTGGTCGGCGTAGCGTTCGGCGAGGCCACGGTCATCCCGCTCATGTGGGTCACGCGTGAGCTCGAGATCATCGGCAGCATCGCCTCCGACGCAAACGATTTCGCGGCCTCTCTGGCGATGCTCGCCGCCGACCCGGGGATCGCGCGGATCGCCACCCGCCGGATCGGCCTGGCTCAGGTCCCCGAGGTCTTTGAGGAGCTGATCACGCCTTCTTCGGGCGGGAAGGTGCTCGTCGACCCGCGCCTTTGACGACCGGCCTGACCGAGGGCGCAGCCTCAACCGCGGTCGGGATCGGTACCGACGCCACGGCGCGCCAGCAGTACCATGCGGCCGTGCTCCGGTAAGGGCGCAGCACGTCACCGAGGATCTGCAGCGCGTTCGGCGTCGGTGGCGCGGCCATCTCGTGGATGCGAGCCCAACCGTTGCGCACCCCGAGATCGTCCACCGGCCACACATCGGGCCGGTCGAGCTGGAACAGCAGGAACATCTCGGCCGTCCACCGCCCGACACCGCGAACGGTCACCAGCCGGGCGACGATCTCGTCGTCGCTGAGCTTGTCCAGGTCGTCGGTGGGGACGGTGCCGTCAACGAACTTCACGGCCAGGTCGATGATCGCCGCGAGCTTGTTGGCGGACAGACCCGCCGCGCGCATGGTCTCCGGATTGGCGGCAAGCACCGCCTCCGGTGCGACCGGCTCACCGCCGAGCACAGCGACGAGACGGCCATGGATGGCACGGGCTGCAGCGCCCGCAAGCTGCTGGAAGACGATTGCGCTCAGCAGGGACTCGAATGCGGTGCCCGCCTCGCGCCGGACCTCCCGCGGCGGGTTGGTCGCAACGACACGCTGGAAGGCGGGGTCCGCCCTGACGATGTGCGCGGTAGCCTTCTCGAGTCTGGTCACTGGGCCGGAGCCTCGACGACATTGGCGAGCCCTTCGACGACCCGCGCGCCGGGCAGTTGCAGCAAGCCGGCAGGCGCGAGCCGGATCTTCATCGACCGGCTGCCGCCTCCGATGACCACCGAATCGCGGGTCATCACCCGGGCGTCGATGAACAGCGGCAGCTCGTTGGGAAGTCCGAATGGGGTGACACCGCCGATCATCATCCCGGTCAGCTCACGCGTCTGGTCCGCGGCCGCGAATGAGGCCTTGCGGACGCCGAGCAGATCGCACACCGCGTGGTTGACGTCCAGGCGGCACGTCGCAAGGACGACACACGCGCAGGCAACCCAGGGCTCCTTGCGGGCGGCGACGACGATGGTGTTTGCCTCTCCTCAGCAGCCACGCCGTAGCGGGCGCAGAACGCCGCGGTGTCGGCGAAGTCGGGGTCACACGCGATCGTTTCGTGCTCGATCCCCAGCGCCGTGAGCCGCTCACGGACGCGCCCCTCGATCGCCGCGCCGTCATCAGCGGACATCGTGTCCGGGCGGCAGACCCGTAGAGTACGTGGCCAGCATGCGCATCACCGCTCCCACCGAGACCGCGCCAGGCGAGACACGCGTCGCGCTGGTCCCACGAGCCGCGGCGCAACTGGTCTCCACAGGTGCAACGGTAGCTATTCAGGCGGGCGCCGGGACGGCGGCGGGAATCAGCGATGCCGAGTACGACGAGGTGGGAGCCGAGGTGGCGGCGGATCGCGCGGCGCTGCTCGCCGATGCCGACATCGTCGTGGTGGTTCGCCGCCCCGACGCCGCATTCGTGGGGCAGATGAAACGCGGGGCGGTCCTGGTCGGGGTGCTCGAGCCGGCCGGAGACCCTGCGGTGGTTCGCGCGCTGGTCGACGCCGGGGTCACGGCATTCCGTCTCGAGGCGATGCCGCGCATCAGCCGCGCCCAGGACATGGACGTGCTCTCGTCGATGGCAACGCTCGCCGGGTACAACGCCGCGGTCATGGCCGCGTTCCGGCTCCCGCGCATCTTCCCGTTGATGATGACGGCGGCCGGCACGATCACCCCAGCGCGCGCGCTCGTGCTCGGTGCCGGCGTCGCGGGGCTGCAGGCGATCGCGACCTGCCGCCGGCTCGGCGCCGTGGTCGAGGCATTTGACGTGCGTCCTGCGGTGCGCGACCAGGTCGAGTCGCTGGGCGCTCGCTTTGTGGAGACCGGCGTCGAATCGGAGACGCAGCAGGACACCGGTGGTTATGCACGCGAGCTGGAGGCGGACGCCCAGGCACGCCAGCACCAGGTGCTTGCCGAGCATGTCAAGGAATCCGATGTCGTCATCTCGACTGCGCAGATTCCCAACCGCAAGGCGCCGATCCTGGTCACCGCCGACATGGTCGGGTCGATGCGCTCCGGGTCGGTGATCGTCGACCTCGCGGCACCGGGTGGCGGCAACTGCGAGCTCACCAAGCCGGGCGAGGAGGTCAATGCCAATGGCGTCCTCATTCTCGGACCGATGAACCTCCCCGCCGCGCTTCCCGGTCAGGCGAGCCAGCTCTACGCACACAACGCGACACGCTTCCTGATGCAAATCCTCAAGGACGGTCAGCTCCAGCTCGATTTCGATGACGTCGTGATCAGCCAGACGTGCATCACCCACGACGGCAAGCCGATGGGCGAGCAGATCGAGGCGCTGCTGCAGGGGGCGACGGCATGAGCCCAGGACAGACGCTGGCGCTCGGCGCGTTCATCTTCGCGCTCGCGGTGTTCGTCGGCTTCCTGCTCATCTCCAAGGTCCCGACCATGCTGCACACCCCGCTCATGTCGGGAACGAACTTCATCCACGGCATCGTGCTCGTCGGCGCGCTCACCGTCGCCGCAAGCGCGAACGACACGCTCGGGTACATCATCGCCATCGCGGCGGTGCTGCTCGGAACGCTCAATGTCGTCGGTGGTTGGGTGGTGACCGATCGCATGCTGCAGATGTTCCGGCGGCGACCCACGGCCGACGCGCGCAAGGCGGAGACGCCCACCACGACACCGGATCACTGAGCGCGATGCAGCCTTCCGCGCTCACCACACTCGGTTACCTGGTGACCGCCGTCGCCTTCATGTTCGGGATTCAACTGCTGCGCTCACCAGCAACGGCGCGCACGGGGAATCGCATTGCGGCCGTTGGCATGCTGCTGGTGCTCGGCATCACCGCGGCGCTCATTCACAACACCGGCAACTGGCCCCTGATCATCCCGCCGATCATCGTCGGCACCGTCATCGGCGCGGTCTCCGCACGGTTGGTGCGCATGACCGCGATGCCGCAGATGGTCGCGCTCTTCAATGGCATGGGCGGCGGCTCGGCGGCGCTGATCGCGTCGCAGGATTTCCGTACCGCGGTCGGGAACGGGACGGCGCAACCTGACATCACGTGGGCGATCATGGTGAGTTGCGTCATCGGCTCGCTCAGCTTCGCCGGCAGCCTGGTCGCGTTCGCCAAGCTGCAGGAGCTGATGCCCGGGCGGCCGCTCACGTACCGCCTGCAGAGCGCCGTGAACGGACTGCTCCTGCTGGTGATCCTCGCGCTCGGCGTCTACCTGATCGTCGGCGATCAGAACCTCACGCTGTTTCTGGTATTCATCGTCCTGTCGCTGCTGCTGGGTGTGCTCTTCGTGGTGCCGATCGGCGGCGCCGACATGCCGGTCATCATCTCGCTGCTCAACTCCTTCACCGGTCTTGCTGCAGCGAGCACTGGGTTCGTGCTGAGCAACGACGTGCTCATCGTCAGTGGTGCGCTGGTGGGTGCTTCGGGAACCATCCTCACACTGGCGATGAGCAAGGCGATGAATCGATCGCTCTTCAACGTCCTCTTCAGCGGATTCGGATCAAAGGTCGAATCCGCCGGAAGCGCCGCCGGCGCTGAAGGTGGCACCATCCACCCCACCACCGTCGAGGATCTCGCTCCTCTGCTCGCCTTCGCGCAGCTGGTGATCTTCGTGCCCGGCTACGGCATGGCCGTCGCCCGTGCGCAGCACGAGGTCAAGGAGCTCGCCGACGAGCTCGAGAAGCGCGGTGTCACGGTCGAGTATGCAATCCATCCGGTGGCGGGTCGCATGCCCGGTCACATGAACGTCCTGCTCGCCGAGGCGAACGTTCCGTACACCGCAACTCAAGGAGATGGACGCGGTCAACGGCGATTTCCCGCGCACCGATGTCGCCGTGGTCATCGGCGCCAACGACGTCGTCAACCCGGCGGCGCGGACGCAGACCAACAGCCCGATCTACGGTATGCCCATTCTCAACGCCGACGAGGCCAAGACCGTGGTCGTGCTCAAGCGCAGCATGGCCACCGGGTTCGCCGGCGTGGACAACCCCTTGTTCTACAAGCCGAACACGCTCATGCTCTTCGGCGACGCGCGCTCCTCGGTGGCCGCGCTGGTCGCCGAGGTCAAGAAACAGTAGCGGGCGGAGCCTTTCCGGTCGATGCGATGCTACGCAGCGCGTTGAGCAGGTCGGCAGGCGCCGTGTCCTTCACGACGTAGCCCACGGCGCCGCTTTTCAACGCCTCGACCATGCGCTCGTGGCCGCCGAACGACGTCAGCATCATCACCCGCGTTCCCGGTTCATTCTGCACGAGCCGTTTGGTGGCCTCGATGCCACCCATCCCCGGCATGGAAAGGTCCATGAGCACCACGTCAGGGTGCAATTCCTTGGCCATTTCCAGAGCCTGCTCGCCGGAGTCCGCAAGGCCGACGACTTCGATGTCGGGTTCGTGGCCAAGGAACGAGGCAAGTCCTTTACGCACGACCGGATGGTCGTCCACGATCATGACGCGCATTGCTGCAGGGGTCACAGTCATCTCGTTCAACTTTACTCGATGGGCAGCGTCAAAACGACGAGCGTGCCACGACCTGGTTCGGAGTCGATGGTGAGCGTTCCCCCTGCTTCCTCAGCGAGATCGACGATGGCCGACGAGCCCAGGTGACCGTCACGGCGACGGCTGTCGAGATCTGCCTTGGTGAACCCCTTGCCGTCATCCTCGATGCTGAGAACCGCGGCACCGTCCTCCGTGATGAGCTCCACGGTGACGTTCTTGGCGTGCGCATGAGCCGCCACATTGCGAAGGATCTCGTGCGCCACACGGAAGATCAGCGCAGCGCGGTCCTTTCGCAGTCGCAGGTTGGGCGGCAGGTCGAGCTTGGTGTTGGTCCCCTTGCGCTGGATCTCACGAAGGACTTCGAGCAGTGCGGCCTCCAGGCCCTCGCGACGGAGTGTCGGGGGAGCGAGGTCGATGATCAGCGTGCGCAGATCCTTCATCGCCCCTCGTGTTTCCGAGGCGGATCGTTCGAGGAGCTCGAGGAGATCCTCGCGTCCGTCCAGCGTCCCGGCTTGCGTTTTGATCATCGACGCTTCCGCTGACAGCGCAAATGCAAGGCCGGCCAGGTTTTGCACGACTCCATCGTGGAGATCGCCGGCGATCTTCGTGCGTTCCGCCTCGGATGCCTCGAGTGCCCTCTGGCGAAGACGTTCACGCTCCATCTCGTTCGCGGTTCGCTCCTTGTCATATGCATTCGCTTCGCTCGCGAACTTGAGCAGATACCACTGGAGCAGGATGATCGGCACGAGCACAGCCATGAACCCGATCACGTGTCCGAAATGATCCATGACCGCGAATGTGAAGGCGGCCATGCCGTATCCGATGCTGTATGGGAGGACAGCAATGCTATTGCGCACAACTCGGGGAATCTCCGCACTCGGGTTCGAGATTCGAATGACGATGTCCGTCAGGAGGTGATTCACGACAAATTGCGCGACTCCCGCGGCGAGGCCTGCGCTGACGGCCGCGAGTCCGGCGCCGGGGGTGTCGACCGATACGCTCCCGAGGTGCCCGAAGAGTTGCTCTACGCCTGCAAAGGCGGCCCAGGCCGTGATATTTGACAAAAAATCGTTCGAGACGTTGAAGATGGTTCGGAACCAGCCGTTTCGCGTCCGGCTGGCCACGCCGAGCGCTTCGCCCACCGCCGCACCGGCGGCGCCTATCGGGCCGAGGGTCACCGAGAGGCCCAGGTTAACGAAGACCGACGGCGACCAGATGAACGTTGACCCGGGAAGGTTGCGCACCGCATAGACAGCGAGCAGGAACGTGGCGAATGACCCGGCGGCCAAGGTCGGCAAGTCGTACCGATAGCGGACCTGCAGGAGGGCGACAACGATGGCGACAACCGCCACCAAGGCGACGTAGGTCACGACCGGACGGGTCAGGGCGACCCGTCCTGGCGTCGCACTCGGTGGCAGAAGATGTGCCCGTCTGAGGCGCTCCACCGCGAGCTCGAATCGTGGTGTCGTGGTAAGGCTGCGCGGAGCCGGAGCTACGTCCTGAGCCACGGAGTGATCCTATTCCCGACGTTTCACTAGCGCGCGAAGCGCGACATGATTGTCGTCGCCATAGCGCTGAAAATTGTTGCCCTGCCTCGCGTTTGACGTGTTAGAAGGCTTCATTGAGGCACCATCCGCCCGGTTATGGTTGCGCGAAGATTCGGCAAACGGATGTGAAGTCGAGATCATGACCTAGTCTTAAGCCTAAGGTCGTACATCAGGGTTACACTCCTGTCACATACCCGATGCGCCGCGGTTGGTATCACGCATCCGCGGTGCCTTTTCTTAGGAGGTACCCATGGCTAATTGGGGCGACAACGCCAACTGGTAGTTAGTCTTACCCGGGGCCTACTGTAAGGCTCCGGTGTAACGATCCTTTGAGTGATTCCGTGACGACCTCATAACGGGTCGATCGCGTCATCATAACGGAGGGGCCCGATAAGCGGGTCCGCCGGGTGCGCTTGGGCGCATTCGGCTCCCGGCTTGTGTCTTGGTGCGCGTGTGCACATTCGGCCCCCCGTGTTTACGTCTCGACGCGTACGCTTCGCGACACACGTCACAGCTCCTTTGGAGGGAGACGCTGACAGCCTCCGCGAACGCGCCCACAACTCTTGAGACACACCGCGGCGGCACGAGTTCCTGCGCTGCGGCTCCTGGTTGCTGCCGGCACGTCGTTCTACGGAGACTGGCTGACCACCGTCGCACTGGTCGTGCTGCTCTTTCGGCTGACCCAGTCGCCGATCGGACCAGCCCTCTACATCGTTGCCCGGGCTGCGCCCCGTGTTTTGGGACCTCTGCCTGGCGGCGCGCTCGCCGATCGGTTCGGCGCGGCCCGTGTGGTGACGGTCTGTGCGGCGCTGCAGGCGATCGTCACCGCGTCGATCGTCGTAGCGGCGGATCACCGCGTGATCTGGGCCATCTACGTCGCTGTGGTGGTATCGCAGTTCCTCGGGTCGGCCGCCCAGCCCTGCTATACGGCGCTGGTGCCACGGGTGACGACGCCGGACCGCCTCGGTCGCGTCCAGGGCGCGTACACCGCGCTTCAGAGCTCGAGCATCCTGGTGGCGCCTGGGCTTGGCGCGCTCCTCCTGCCGATCACCACGCCACAACTGCTCATCGCCATCGATGCGCTGACCTTCGTTGTCGCGGCAATCCTCCTGTCCACGCTGCTCAGGGTCGGCACCGCAGAACGCATCGCCGCCGGCGCGCGCGGCATCCGCGTCGGCCTTCGCGCGATCGCCGGCGACCAGATGCTGCGGTTTCTCGCCTTCGCTTGCGTGTCCAACGCGGCTGCGGTCACCGCCCTGCAGGCGGTCCTTGTGGTCGCGGCGGCCCAGCACTTCGGACACGACACGGTGGTGGGCTGGCTCTATGCCGCTGTCGGTGCTGGCGGGCTCGTCGGCACCCTGCCGGTGATCCGCAGGACGCCGTCTCATGTGGGGCTCTCATGGATCGTCGGCCCCTCCGTGCTCGAACTCGCTCCCCTTGCCGTCTTCGTGTTCGTCACGAACCTTCCGGCGGCGGTGATCCTCCTGTTCCTCAGTTCATTCGGAGCGACGCTCTATCAAACTCGGGGCGCGGTCGGTATGCAGCAGCGGGTCGCGCCGGATTCGCTCGGCCGCGCAAGCGCGGTCATCGGCCTCGCCGTCTACACGGGGATGCTGCTCGGGGCCCTGGCCGCACTCGCCCTGGTGAGCGCCATCGGGTGGGAGGCAACGGTGCTCATCGTCTGTGCCGCGAGCGCGACCGTGCTCTTCATTGCCGCGGTCAGCGAGAGCCGTAGCCCACGGTAAAACGGCCGCGTAGATGTGCAAAGAGTTGTGCAGATGCGAACAAGGCTTGTTAACTCAGCCCAAGCACGGCGAACGGCGCGAGCGCCGGCATCGCACCCTCTGAACGGCCAACCCCGGCATGTCGCCGCGGTGATGGTTGTCGGCGGTATCCATGGAGGCGGAAGTGACTGCAGGTACTGGCTGGGGCTGATCCTCGTCCGTTGACTCCCGAGATTGCTCGGGTTTTTTGAATCCGTTGGGTGCGACGCCGTGGGTATCAGGCCACGGCGTCGCGCTTCGTTTTCATCTCCAGAACCGGCGGCCGCAGGAGTGGACATGGCAATCGATACCGCGCGGTTCTTTCCGCGGGCAGTCGGCACGCTGCCTGCGACCGATCGATCCACGCGCCTGCTCGTGGCCGCGGGCGTCTCGATGTATGGGGACTGGCTGACCGTGGTCGCTCTCGCTGTCCTGCTCTTCGACCTGACGCACCGGCCCGAGGCGCCGACGCTCTACATCCTGGCGAGGTTCGCGCCAAGAGTGCTGGGCCCGAACCTCGGCGGATCGCTCGCCGACCGCTTCGGCCCGAGCCGCGTCGCCGGCTGGGCAGCGCTTGGACAGTTCGTGCTCACGGCCGCGATCGTGATGTTCGCGAACACGGGCACCGTCTGGGCGATTCTGGTAACCGTAGCCGGTACGGGGTTCCTAGGAGCGGTTGCGCAGCCGGGATACTCCGCTTCAATTCCGCGCGTCACCACCGCGCACCGGCTCCTTCGGGTCAACGCGATCTACAGCGGGCTGTTCGAGTCGAGCGTGCTGGTCGCGCCAGTGGCCGGCGCGCTGGTGTTGCCATTCATCCAGCCGCAGGCGCTCGTGGCGGCCGACGCAGTCTCCTTCCTGGTGGCTGGGCTGCTCATGCTGACGTTGCGCGTCGGACCGGCGCCGGCGCGAGCAGCGGAGACGCGTGATCGGTCGCGCGCCACTGCGGTCGTCGCCCGCGACCCGATGCTCCGCGCACTTGCCGCATCCTTCTTCTGCAGCGCGGCGGCGATCACGGCGCTCCAGGCGGTGCTGGTCGTCGCAGCCGCAGATCGGTATGGCCGCTCCATCGACGTGGGCTGGCTGTACGGCGCGGTCGGAGCCGGTGGTGTCGTGGGCAGCGCGTTGCTGTTGCAGTGGACCCCGAGGGCTATCCGAGCCCGGGGGATCGCTCTGGGATTTCTCCTCGAGGTCATCCCGTTGGGACTCTTCGCGCTCGTGGGCGGGCTCGTCCCCGCGCTTGCGCTCCTCTTTGTCAGCACCGCGGCGGCGGCCGTTTATCAGACGCGGGGTCAGACGGCCCTGCAGCAGCGCGTTCCGCCTGAGCTGCTCGGTCGGGTCAACGGGGTCATGCGGCTGCTGCTCTACTCCGGCATGCTCATCGGCGCGCTTGCGGCCGTCGCACTCGTCGAGACCGTCGGCTGGTCCCTCCTCGTCGTGGGTATGGCGGCTCTTGCCGTCATCGTTTTCATCCCGGCGTCGGTCACGTATCGCCGGGGATCACGGCGTCCCGACGAGGTCAACCTCGCCGGGACACCAATGGTGCTTGTGTCAGATCAGACCGCGACCGCTTCGCGGGCTTCCTTCTCGATCGGCAGGCCGACCGAGTTGCCCCACTCGCTCCACGACCCGTCGTAGTTGCTCACGTTCGGGAAGCCGAGCAGATAGCTGAGGACGAACCAGGTGTGCGAGGAGCGCTCGCCGATCCGGCAGTACGTGATCACCGTCTTGTCGTCGGTGACGCCCTGTGCCGCATAGAGCTCGCGGAGCGCATCGGCCGGCTTGAACGTGTCGTCGTCCTGGATCGCCTGCGCCCAGGGGATGTTGGCCGCGCCGGGGATGTGCCCGCTGCGCTGCGCGCCCTCGTTGGAGTATTCCGGTGGTGCGGAGATCTCTCCCTTGAACTCGGCAGGTGAGCGCACGTCAACGAGTGCGCCGCCGCTGGCACCCAGCGCCTTCTCGACGTCGCCGCGGAAGCTGCGAATCGAGGTGTCGGCATCCGCTGCCTTGTACGAGGTCGCGGTGAACGACGGGGTCTCCTCTGTGACCTCGCGCCCCTCGTCGATCCACTTGCGACGGCCGCCGTTCAGCAGGCGGATGTCCGCGTGGCCGTAGATCCGGAACGTCCAGAACGCGAAGGCAGCGAACCAGTTGCGGAAATCCCCATAGAGCACGAGCGTGGTCTCGGGGGTGGCGCCAATCCTCGAGAGCAGGTGCTCGAACTGCTCCTTGGAGAGGATGTCCCGGCGGACAGGGTCGTTGATGTCGCGCTTCCAGTCGACCAGACTTGCGCCGGGGATATGCCCCAGCTCGTACGCGGCCGACGGGTCGTAATCCACTTCAAGCACCCGCACCTGCGGGTCGGTGAGGTGACCGGCCAGCCACTCGGTGGTGACCAGGACCTCTGGATGGGCGTATTCGGTCATGAGAAATTGCTCCTCGTGCTGTTGGCTGTTCCTGAGCGGCGAATCGCCGCACGGTTGCGAGATGTCGGACGCGGGCGCAGTGCCTCTCGCGTACCCGGCTTCACGAAGGCCTAGGCTGGACAGCTTGCCCGGTCGGATCGGCAGCGTCCCCAGTCGAGCCAGCGACGGCGCGTCAGCCGTGGTGTCTCGTCCATGTGCAGCGGATGGTATGGAATCCCGACCGCCGAAGTCAAGTTTCGACCGTCAGGCCGTTGCAGGTTCTGGACGAGTTCCTGCCGGCTCTTGCTTGCGCCTGCCCAGCAGATACGATCGGGTGGTCTGCACCTCGACGTCGGGGTAGGGACCGCGTACCAACCGGGCCTCCACCGCGAAGCCGGCGGCCGCCATCTCTGCTGCGAGCCAGTCGACGTCGAAGAAGCGGAAGTCCATGTCGACGCCGACGCCAAGCATCTCGTCGGAGTGGACGACGGTGTCGCCGTGGTCGCCGAGATGCACGGCCACAAGCACGAGACCTCCCTCGGCGACGGTGCGATGGAACTCGCGGAGCGCGGCGCGGATCTCGGCGTCGCTGGTGAGATGGATGATCGAGTAGAAGGCAATCAGTCCCTGCCACCTGGCGTCCGGGGCAGCAAGCTCGGTCATGGTGCCCACCTCGAAGGTGACCTCCGCGTGCAGTGCTCTCGCCCGCTCGACCATCGCCGGCGAGAGATCGATGCCGGTGACGTGGAGCCCCAAGCGTCCGAGAAACGCGCCGACGTGTCCAGGACCGCAGCCCGCGTCGCAGACCGAGGCCGCCGGCCCGAACTCCGCCTGCAGCTGCTCGGCAAACGCAGTGAGCAGCGCGCGATCCAGCGGCTTGTGCCGGAGCTCGTCGTGGACGCGGTCGACGTAGGCGTCCGTCACCGCGTCATAGCTGACACGGACCCGTGACTGGTGATCCGTCACCGCCGCACTGCCTGCTATGTTCCCGACTTCATGCGCCCTTGGACCGGTCGTGCCCTCGCCGTCGGTGTGGACGCCTTCTGCCTCGGCATCTTCGTCGCTCTCGGTCGGGCCAGTCATGACATCGCGTCGGGGATCGACTGGTATCTCACCGTGCTCTGGCCCTTCCTGGTGGGATGGTTCGTGGTTGCGCTCGTGCTGCAGCTGTACCGGGCGCCGCTCGATCGCTGGATCGTCCTCACCTGCACCTGGATCGCCGGGAGCGCGATCGGTCTTGTTCTGCGAGCGACAGTGACGCATCGCAACACGCCGCTCGCGTTCATCATCGTGACCTTCATCTTCATCGGGCTCACCACCTTCGGATGGCGGCTGTTCGTCCACGGGCTCGGATGGGTCCGCGCGCGCGAGACGAACTCGCCCGGCGTCAGCTGATCACGCGGCGCCGGAAATTGCGCGTTCCCGTCCACAGGAAGAGCACGCAGAACCCGAGGAGCACCGGGTAGACCACCCACAGCGACATGTGCGGCGCGGTGGTCAGCGCACCGCGCATCCCCTCATTGATGTAGATGAGCGGATTGACCAGAACGAGCACCTGCAACCAGTGGAAGCCGCCGACCGTCACGGGGGCGAGCGTCGTCCATGAGTAGTAGGTGCCGCCGAGGAAGGTCAGGGGCAGGATGATGATCCCGAACAGCAGTGGCACTGTCCGCGGATCGAAGATCGTGCCGAAGGTGAGCCCGAGCGACGAGCACGTGATGCAGCCCAGCGGGATCAGGGTGACCAGCTCGAGCCAGTGGACCTGGAGGTTGATGTGTACGCCGTTCGCATGCACCACCGCTGCGATCGGGAACACGATCGCGGCTGCCAGGAGGCCCTGGATCGCTCCGAAGAGCACCTTCTCCATCGCCACCAACGACACCGGCAGCGGCGCGAGCACACGGTCCTCGATCTCCTTGGTGTAGCCGAACTCCTGGACCATGGGAAGCGCGACCGCCTGGATGCCCTGAAACATCATCGAGAGCCCGACGACGCCGGCCACCAGGATGGTCGCGAACGCCAACTCCCCCGCCGCCCCGTGACCACCGCCAACACCCTGCCCGATGGTTGGGAAGACGTAGAGGAACACGAAGCACAGCAGGAAGGGCTGGATCACCGTTCGCGGGATGAATTCGCGAAGGCGCTTGCGGAGCACCACCAGGTCGCGTAACAGCAGCGCGCCCAATGCGACTCGCGATGAGGTGAGCGTCGAGCGCACCGGTCTCAAAGTCGTTGTGGCACCGGCGCGCGATGCGGATTCGGTGAGTACCGTCATTCGCGAAGTTCCTTGCCGGTGAGATTGATGAATACGGTCTCGAGGTTCGGCTCGGTGACCTGCACATCGCGCACCACGAAGCCGGCGCTGTCGGCGCTGTCGATGACCCGCAGCAAGAGCCGGTCGCCACCGCGCACGGCGAGTTGCACGGAGCCCTTTCGGGTGACGGCTGACTCCACGCCGGCGACATCCTGACGAAGCCGTGCCGCCAGCGCCTCGAGATCGCCGTCAGCGCTGACGATCACCATCGTATCCGCGCCGATCGTCTCCTTGAGGCGAGCCGGTGTGTCCAGGGCGAGGATCCGGCCGTGATCCATGATGCCGATGCGGTCGCAGAGGCTGTCCGCCTCCTCCATGTTGTGCGTGGTGAGGAGCACCGTCTGCCCTCCGGTGTGGAGCTCACCCAGGATCTCCCACAGCGCGATGCGGCTCTGCGGATCCAGGCCCGCGGTCGGCTCGTCAAGAAAGAGCACCGCCGGGTTGTGCAGGATGGCCCGCGCAACCATGAGCCGCTGGGCAAGCCCTCCCGACAGTGCCATCACCGGCGCTTTGGCCCGCTCGGTGAGCCGGAATCGGACGAGCATCTCGTCCGCCGCCGCACGAGACGCGCGCGCCCCCATGCCGAAGAAGCGGCCGTGGAAGTACAGGTTCTCCCACACGGTGAGCGCACGATCGAGCGTGTTGGTCTGCGGGACCACGCCGATCAGCTGCTTGGCGATGGCCGGGTGCGCAACCACGTCCACGTCACCGACGAACGCCTGGCCGTGCGTCGGGATGGTCCGGGTGGTGAGCATGCTGGCCGTCGTGGTCTTGCCGGCGCCGTTGGGACCGAGCAGGCCGAAGATCTCGCCCTGGAAGACCGTCAGGTTGAGCGTGTCCACGGCCTTTACGTTGCCCGTGTAAATCTTGGTGAGATCCACCGTGCGGATCACCGCAGAGCGATCGCCGGCGATAGGCGATGCGGTGACGGGTTCCGCTGGAAGGGTTGCTGTCATCTCGCTCCAGGTGAGACCAACGGACGGTGTGGTTGCCGGCCGCCCACGATACCCGGCAACGGCAAATCACAGATGTCCAGGTCTGTCGTCGCGGCGCTGACAGGAGCGACGATATATCGCGAGCCATCGCAATGTCAAGACTGCCGGGCCGTGACGATACGCGCGCCTACACTCCAACAGTGATCGGCGTCGTTCTGCTCCTCGTCCTCGCAATCGGGGTCGGCGCGCTCATCTTCTGGGGGATCCGGCTCCCACCGACACGGCCGCGCCCCGACAGCCGCTATCGCGGCCGCACCTTCCTGTCAGTCGACCGCAAGCTCAAACGCAAGAAGCCCCCGGACTGACCTCGCCGTCTACTCGTGGAGCTGGAAGGGCACCGACGTCACCACCACTCCCGGGTGGTGCAGGAGCGCGAGCTTGAACGCGAGCTCCGATTGGTTGTGCAGCAGCGTCTGGTACCACGCGCGCGGCAAGACCTCTGGGAGGACGACCGTGACCGTGGGATCGCCCTCGCGGTGACAGGCCTCGATGAACTCGATCACCGGCGAGATCAGTTCGCGGTATGGGGATGAGAGGAGTCGCAGCTCGACGCGGGGCGCCCATTGCTTCCACCGCTCCGGCAGCGTGGCGTCGCGCTCGTCCTCGATATCGACGCGGACGTGCACCGCGGTGATCCGGTTCGCAGTGGTGATGCTCAGCGCGTACTCGACCGCGGCTGCGCTGGCCGCGTTCAGATCATGGATGGGCACGACCACCCGCTGCTTGCCGATCGCATGGCGTCTGGGAATGCGCGCAAGCTCATGGCGCGCGCGACGGTAATGGCGGTGCACCGCCCAGAAGCCGATCGACAGCAGCGGCACGAGGAGAAGCACAATCCACGCGCCCTCAAGGAATTTCGTGCTCGCGACGATGATTGCGACGACACCGGTCGTCACCGCTCCTGCTGCATTGATGGCGAGCTTCATGTGCCGCCGCCGCTCCTTGCTGTGCAGCCAGTGAACGACCATGCCGGTCTGCGACAGCGTGAAACAGATGAACACACCCACCGCGTACAGCGGGATCAGCGCGTGCGTGGTGCCGCCGAAGATGATCACCAGCGCGATCGCAAGGACGCCGATCACGATGATCCCGTTCGAGTACGCGAGCTTGAGGCCGCGGTGGCTGAACTGGTGCGGAAAATAGTCGTCGCGTGACATCACGGCGGCAAGCCGCGGGAACCCGTTGAACGACGTGTTCGCGGCCAGCAGCAGGATCGCTGCGGACGAGATCTGCACGATGTAGAACAGGGGGCTGTTCGGCGCCGTCGCCTCCCCGATCTGGGCGATGACGTTTGCCTCGGCGGTTGGCACGGCTCCGATGCTGCGGCCAAGCAGCGCCACACTCAGGAACAACGCTCCGAGCAAGCAGGCGAGGATGGTCAGCGTCCGTGCAGCGTTGCGCGACTCCTGACGCTGGAAGGCCGGGACTCCGTTGGCGATCGCCTCGACGCCCGTCATGGCGGTGCAGCCACCCGCAAAGGCGCGAAGCACAAGAAGGAGGCTCACTCCCTCCGTGACGCTGGGAAGGGTGCGCAGTGCATGGGGCGGATTCCCGGTGGCGATGCGAAATGCAGCGACCAACAGCAGCGCCGCAAGCGACGCCACGAACACGTAGGTCGGCAGGATGAACGCGGCGCCGGCCTCGCGGACGCCGCGGAGATTGATGCCCATGAGGATCACGATCGCGGCGATGTCGATCACCACGCGATACGGATTGATGGCCGGAGCGAATGCGATCAGCGCTGCGACCCCGGCGGTGACCGAAACCGCGACGGTGGTCAGATAATCAACCATCAGCGCACCGGCGGCGGCGAGTCCCGCAGTGCGACCGAGGTTCCGGCTCGCAACGGTGAACGACCCGCCACCGTTGGGGTACGCGTAGATCGTCTGCCGGTATGACGTGACCACGATGGCGAGCAACAACACGATGGCGACCGCGATCGGAATGTCGAAGGCGACCCCGGCCGTTCCGGCGAGAAGGAGCACGTAGAGGATCTCGTCGGGTCCGTACGCGACCGATGAGAGCGCATCAAGACCGAACGCGCCGATTGCGGCAGTCTTGGTCAGCCGTTCGTGCTGCTGGGCAGAACTGGGCAGCGGGCGTCCCAGCAGGACGCGGCCCAGAACTTGCATCCGGCGGGATCATCACATGAGCCCATCGCGGCCACGCCAGCCGCCGCGCGTCCGAAATCGTTCCGCTTCACCGCGGCACGTAGGATTGGCGCGTGCGGGTCTGTGTTCTCGGACCTCTCGAGGTGCGTGACGGGTCGAGGCTTATCGCACGCGGAGGGAGGCAGCAACGCCGGGTCCTGGCGGGGCTCGCCCTCGGCGGCGGCAAGCCCGTGTCCCTGTATGCGCTCGAGGCGGCGGCGTGGGGCGATGAACCGCCTCCGACGTCACGGCACACGATCGCCACCCACGTGCTGAGGCTGCGCACGTCCGGCCTCGCCATCGCGACCACCACTGACGGCTACCGGCTCGACACCGTCACCGATGCACAGGAGTTGGAACGCGCGCTCGACGTCGCGCGCGAATCGCTCCCGACCGACACGCGGCGATCCATCGCGGCGCTGCAGGACGCCGTGCAGCTGTATCGCGATCGGCCCTTCCCCGAGCTCGATCACCTGCCCGAAGGCGAGGTGGAAGCTGCGCGCCTCGAGGAGCTGGTTGAAGGCGCTCGCGAGCTCCTCCTGCGCGCGCAGCTGGCCGCAGGACCTGCCGATGAGCTGGTGGCGTCCGCTCGCGCGCTGGTCACGGCACAGCCATTTCGCGAGCACCGATGGGAAGCGCTGATGCTCGTGCTCTATCGGTCCGGGCGCCAGGCCGAGGCGCTCGATGTCTACGCCGAGGCGCGCGCCAAACTGGCGGACGAGCTGGGCGTGGAACCCGGACCGGCGCTCCAGCGCATGCAGCAGGCCGTGCTCTCGCAGGACCCGGCGCTTGACGCCGCGCCCGACGGCGATATCGAGGCGCGACCCCGGCCCGGCCGCGTGCCGGGCACCGCGACGCGACTCATCGGCCGCGAGCCGGAGCTCCGCGATCTCGCGGATGCATGGCGGCGCGCGCGTCTCGTGACCCTGGTCGGTCCGCCCGGGGCTGGGAAGACGCGGTTGGCGCTCGAGGCGGCGGGGGCCTACGACACCGTCGTCTGGTACGTCGACGTCGAGCACCTCCCGGCGACCGAGCCGCTCGCGGCGGCGATCCTCGACGCCGTCGCACCTGCCTCGCGATCGCTTGACGCCATCGACGGTCTCGTGGAACGGCTCGGCGATGCCAGCGGGCTGCTCGTGCTCGACGGGTGCGAACGCCGGCTGGCCGAGGTGACCACGCTCACCCGACGGCTGCTGGCCGCATCTCCGCAGCTGCACGTCCTGGTGACGAGCCGCGAACGGCTGGGCGTGCTCGATGAGGCGCTCATACCAATCGGCCCGCTCCCCGCGACTGATGCCCTCGCGCTCCTCAATGACCGAGCCCGGTTGGTGAACGCTCACTTCTCGATCGCCGACGCCGACGAGATCCGGTTCTACCGGCTGTGCGACCTCGTGGACCGGTTGCCCCTCGCGCTAGAGCTGGTTGCCCGTCACTTCAACGTGTTGAGCGTTCGCGAATTGACCAGTCTGGTGGAAGCAGACCTCGGACGATGGGCCGGGCGATCCGCCGGGGGACGCGACGGGCTCTGGCTGGCGCTCGACACGAGCGTGGCGACGCTTTCCGATGACGAGCGCAGGGTCATGCTCGCCTTCGCGGTCATGGTTTCGGACGCGGACACCGACCTGCTCGCCGCGGTTGTCGACCCTGACTTCTCGAGCGACCTTCATGACGTCGTGGGCCGCCTCGTCGACGCGAGCCTGCTCCAGGTGCGCAGCGCGGTCTCGTCAACCCGCTGTCAGCTTCTGCGGGACTGTCGCGGTGCACACCCTGGAGTCCGCCGCGCCGGGCGCCACCGCCGCCGCGCGCGCCCGCTACCGTCGCGCCGTCCTCGACCGCGTTGACGTGATGGCACCGCGCCTTGCGTCACCAGAGCGAACCGAGGCGTTGCAGGAGCTCGACCGCGAGATGCCCCACGTGCGCGCCGTTTTCGGCGAGCTCTGCACGAACAGCGATGACGCCGCCGTGGCCAGCCGTGGGTTGGACGTCGCAACACGGCTGACCGACTACTGGCTCGGGCGCCGCCCCGCCGAGGGGATGGAGTGGCTGATGCGCCTCGTGGCCGCGGTGGACCCTCCTCCACCACTGCGTGCCGAAGCCATGCTGCGCTGCGCCCACCTCGCGTACTGGCTGACCCAGTTCACCGAGGGCGCAGAGATGGCGTCGCAGGCGCGGGCGCTATTCCGTGATCTCGGCGATGCGCTCGGCGAGGGTCGCGCGCTCCGGCGTCTCGGAGCGATCGCCGCGGCGACCGACGATCTGGTGTCGGCGCGCGCCTCCCTCGAGGAGTTGCTGCGCCGGCTCGACGACGCCGGGATCGAAGCGGAGACGGGGATCACGCTGCTCCACCTCGGATCCCTGCTCGCCGACGAGGGCGATGTAGACGCCGCGCTGCCGGCGCTGCACCGCGCGCTTCGTATCGCGGCGGACGGCGGCGATCCGCTCGCGCGCGGCCAGGCTCTCAACGCGATCCTCCTGGCTGAATGGAAGGGTGGTGACCTCGAGTTGGCGATGGTCTCGGGAGAAGCGGCGCTCGAGGTGTTTCAAGCACTCGGTCACCGCGCCATGGAGGGAACCGTCTCGTACCGGCTGGCATCGGTGAAGCGCGGCCTCGGGCGGGTCGCAGCAGCGCGAACCCACGCGCAGCGAGCCATCGACGCGGGGGCCGACGCGAGCACCCGCACAACGGTTGCGCTTGGCCGGCTTGGGCTGGCGCAACTCGACATGGACGAGCAGGAACTGACGAGCGCGATGGGCCACCTCGAAGCAGCGCTCGCCGGCATCGATCCGACCGCCGATCGCTGGGTGCTGGTGGAGGCGCTCGAAGGCGTGGCCCGACTCCTCGTCGTTGTTGGGCGCCCCGGCGCGAGGCGGCTGGTCGCCATCGCCGCCGCCATCCGTTCCGAGATCGGCCAGCCGGTCCCACCCACCGACGTCGCCGACCTCACCACCGCCATGGCAACAAGCGACGATCCCGACGAGCATGCGATCACGCCGGTCGTCTCGGCGCTCGACGCACACCGGCTGGCAATCGAAGCGCTGCGCACCGCGACCCGCGCACACACCTGACCTGCGATCGACCTGCGATCGGTGCTCTGCACTCTGGGCTCGCATCAGCCAGCCCGTCGTGAAGGAGCAATCGATGATCAGGCAATTCGATCGAAAAGGAGCCGTGGCGCGTCGCGTCATGTGCATCGCGAGCATCGGTGCAGCAGCCGCAACCGTGGTGGCCTGCGGCGCCACACCGTCAGCCGCGGGATCGGCGTCACACCCGACGCTCCCGAGCGGACTCCAGTCCACACCCAGCGGGACGCCCGCGCCAACCTCGGGTAATCTCGGCGACACGCTGTCGATGGTCGATAGTGGCGATGACACGGCGCAGGTGACGTTGGTGAAGGTCTTCGACCCGGCAACCGGGTTTGACCCGAACACAACGCCGCCGGATGGCACGCGGTGGGTTGGCTTCGAAGGCACGATCGTCATCACCGGTTCGAGGGCCGGCCAGGATGCCACGGATTTTGACGTCATCGGCTCTGACGGGCAGACGTACGGCGCGGATACCGCGTACGGCTTGTCCACCTTCGACGGATGCATCGGCACCAGCGGCGATATAGCTTCAGGGCAAACCGAGACCTTCTGCAGCGGGGTGGGGTTGCCGCCGGGAGTGACCGTCGCGAAGGTGGGGTACAGCACCGAAGATGTCGCCGGCGGCGAGCCCGCCAAACTCTTCTGGACCGTCGCAGCTTCCGGAAACGACGCAGCACCAACGCCCACCCCAACACCGACGCCCACCGCAACACCGACGCCCAACTCCACACCGACACCAGACGCAACGCCGACAGCAAACTCCACGCCAACACCCACCCCGTCGGTTCCATGACCGCGCTGGTCGAGCGCAGCGCTGAATCGGATGACACATCTCCGCGGCCGGCGCGGTCGCAGGGCGCCCCAGAGGGGAACGTGAAGGGACCGCGAGTAACGCCTCGCGGTCCCAACACGAAGAAGGTGCGCGGAGCTCAGTCGCTCGGGATGCCGCTCGCACGGCGGCGTCGATGCCGTCCCCGGTGTAGGTGGTGATGGCGCCGGACGCGGTGTCATCGGTGGTCTCCATCGGACCGAGCGAGGCTGAGGTCCCGGTCGCATCGACGGTGACCATCTTGCACGCCGGTGAATCCGTTGTGATCACTCGACGAGTATGCATAGGGCGTCAGCCCCGGCCCATCCGTCCAATGGCTGTTCTGGATTGCGGCGATGATGCTCGCCCGCGTCGGGTTCTGGCCCGCCGCCTTCAGCGCCTGCACAAACGTGTACGCCTCCGACATGCCGTACTCGACGTTCCCGTCCCACGGCAGCGAGGGCGCGTACGTCGCCTCGATGCTCTTGAACAAGCGTGACCCATGGGTTGGTCGCATCGGTCAGGAGCGGGAGGTACGTGTCGCTGATCGTCCCGCCGATCAACGCCGCGGGAAGCTTGTGCCGAGCGAACCGCCTGTGAGGATCGCCGCGAGTGTCGGCGGGTCGGCCCCGACGTTGCTCACCACGAACTGCGCCGCGTAATGGAGCCCGGCGCGCTCGCCTCGGCGATGGCCGTGAACAGCGGAACCGAGAAGCTGACGATCACCTGGACTCCCTGCGCCTGGAGCCCGGCGATCGCGGCGCCAACCGCCATCGCGCCGGCCGCGGTCGGCGTGTAGTACGCCGGCGTCGAGTCGACGTTGAGCCCCTTGCCCTGCAGCGAATCCATGACGCCTGCAGAACCCGTCGGCGCCGAACTCGTCGTTGGGTCCCTGCAGGAAGAACCCGATCTTCTTGCTCGCCGAAGTTCTGCGCGATGTACTGTCCGAGGATCTTGCCTTCGATGGTGTAGTTCGGCTGCCATCCGAAGGTCTCCGGGATACTTGCGACGTGTTGTTCCAGCAGTTGCACCCCGAGGCGACGAAGAGGTCCGGGACCTTGCTCGCAGTTGAGATACTCGACCACCGATAGGTGCGTCGGCGTGCCCAGCGCCTGGAACATGGCGAACACGTTGTCCTGCAGGACTAGCTTACGCGTCTGCGTCGACGTGCTCGTCGGGTTGTACTGGTCGTCGAGGATACGTGTAGTTGATCGTCCGGCCGTTGACGCCGCCGTGGGCGTTCACGTACTTGAAGTACGCGTTCGCCGCGGGCGCGATCTCCGAGTATCCCGGCGCCGCAGGACCGGTGAGCGGCTGGGTGCTGCCGATGGTCACGGTGGTCGCGGTGACGCCCGGCGCCGACGCGGTGTTGGCCGTCGACGTCGGCGAGGAGCTGCCGCAGGCGGCGGTCAGCAATGCTGCCGCTCCGCCGACGGCCGCCACCGCCCAGGTCCTCGATCTAGTGATCTCTGGTCGCATGCGCGTGCTCCTTGTGTGGACTGGATGCCGATTGCTGGTGTCATTGAGACGGCGCCTCCGGCGCCGCCGGGAGTGCACCGGCTCGTCGACTCGATCGAAGCATCCGGCGCACCGCGTCGGACGATCGACGCAACCCCGCCGGCGATTCCCCGCGGGAAGACGAGGATCGCGACGATGAGCACGATCCCGTAGATCGCCAGTGGGAACATTGTTGGCCACATTGCTCGAGAGATTGAGGCTGCTGGCGAAACCCCCGGTCCACACGGGGCAGGTAGACGAGGATGAACGAGCCGATCACCGCGCCGCTGAGGCTCCCGAGACCGCCGATCACGATGGCGGTGAGCAGCGACAGCGACAGGTTGAGCGTGAACCCGCTCGGCGATGTGACCGTTACCCAGTACGCGAACAGCGATCCGGCGAGGCCGGCGCACGCGGCACTGATCACGTAGGCGAGCACCTGCGTGCGCGCGACGTCGATGCCGGAGAGCCGCGCCGCGACCTCGTTGTCGCGAACCATGCGGAAGCGCCGCCCGTCGCGCCGCGCACCAGGTTGGCGAGGAGGAAGAACGTGATCACCGCGGCGGCGAGCGTGATCCAGGCAAGCCACTGCTCCGGCGAGAAATCCCCACCGAGAAAGGCGGGTGGGCTCGGCGTCGGAACGCTGAATCCCTGGTTGCCCCCGAACACGCTGGCGAAGTGCGACGGCACCTGCGGCAGCGCAACCGCAAGCGCAAGCGTCGCGCCGGCGAGGTACGGGCCCCGCAGCCGCGCGCCGGCGATGCCGACGATCGCGCCGGCGATTCCGGTGGTCAGCGATCGATGCGAGCAGCATCAGGATGAGCGGCAGATCGGCATGCCACGTGAGCAGCACCGACGTCGTGTACGCGCCGATCATCATCAGCGCGCCGTGACCGAGCGAGACCTGGCCGTTGATGCCGGTCAGTACGGTCAGACCGGCAGCCGAGATCGCGAAGATCGCCACCTCGGTCATGTTGTAGTTGGTGTAGGGGTCGAAGACGAACGATGTGAGCAGCAGCAGCACGATCGCCGAGCGCCAGAAAGAAGAGCCCATGGCGCACCAGCGTGGAGGCTGCGCAGCGACCGGCTCATACCTGCCGCTGCCTGCCGAAGCGTGAACAGTCCCTGCGGACGAAGCATCAGCACCACGATGAGGATCACGAATCCGCCGAGCGGAGCGAGATCCGAGCCGATGTACCCGCTGACGTAGCTGAGCGCAAGCCCCACGCCGACTGCTCCTGCCACCGCGCCGACCGGGCTCTCGAGACCACCGATGATGGCGCCGGTGAAGCCGAAGACGAGGACCTCATCCATGTTGCTCGGGTACAGATACACCGACGGCGCGGCGAGCATGCCCGCAAGTGCGCCGAGCAGCGCCGCGAGGCCCCATCCGAGGGTCAGCATCCTGCCGACGCGGATGCCGAGGATGCGCGCGATCTCCGGGTTGAACGCGGCGGCGCGCATGCGCAGCCCGAGTGTGGTGCGCTGAAAGACGAAGAAGAGCAGCAGCATCGCGATCAGGACCGCGCCGACCGTGAAGAGATCGAACGGCGAGATGTCGAGCGTCGTCCCGCCGGCAGACGAGGTCGATGTTCGACACCGGCACTCGGGAACGATTGCGTCTGCCCGCCGAAGAGCATCGGCGCGATCGCCTCGAGGAGGATGAGCACGCCGAGGCTGAGGATCACGGCATTCAGCGGCGGTCGTGACTCCACCGGCCGCACGAGAACACGCTCGGTCACCGCGCCGATCACCAGTCCGGTCGCGAGCGCGACGACGAATCCCAGCCAGTACGGCGCGCCGTGCCGGATCACGTCGAGCGCGATGTAGGTCGTGAACATCGCCATCGCGCCCTGCGCGTAATTGATGATCCGTGTCGCGCGCCAGATCATCACCAGCGCCAGCGCCACCGCCGCGTAGACCATCCCGTTGGTGATCCCGTCGACGGTGTAGATGACGAAGAGGTGCACGGTCAGAAGCCCAGGTACGCGTGGCGCAACGCGTCGTCGCCGGCCAGGCGCTCGGCGCTGTCGCGCAACTCCACCCTTCCCAGCGACAGGACGACGGCCTGGTCCGCCACCGACAGCGCGGATCGCGCGTTCTGCTCGATGAGCAGCACGCTCAACTTTCGCTCGGCCGACCAACGTGACGAGTCGCTGCATGATCTGCGCGAGCAGCCCGCCGGCGAGCCCGAGCGAGGGCTCGTCGAGGAGCAGCGCGGTGGGCCGCGCGACCATCGCCCTGCCGATGGAGAGCATCTGCCGCTCTCCCCCACTGAGGCTCGACGCGCTACACGCTGCGGCGCACGCGAAGCGGCGGAAACAGCTCGTACGCCTCCTCGATGGCGACGCGCTGATCGGCGCGGTCGCGCCGCCAGAGGCCGCCGAGGCGGAGATTCTCGTCGACCGTCAGTTCGCTGACGATTCCGTGTCCCTCGGGGACATGACCGACACCGAGGCGCGCGATCGCCTCGGGCGAACGGCCGACGAGCTGCTGGTCCCCAGCATCACCGAACCACTGCGGGGCTTGACCAGTCCTGAGATGGTGCGAACCAGCGTCGTCTTGCCCGCGCCGTTCGCGCCCGAGCACCGCGGTGATGCTGCCCTCGGGAACCGACAGCGACACGTTATCGAGCGCGATCACGCCGCCGTACGCGACGGTGAGATCGGCTGATCTCAAGCATGCGCAACCTTCTGCCCGAGGTACGCGTTGGCGACATCGCTGTTGGCGCGAATCTCCGTCGGTGGTCCCGGATGCGATCACCTGCCCGAGGTTGAGCACGGTGATCGTGTCGCTCACCGCCATCACCATGTCGACGTGATGCTCGACGAGCGCGATCGCCATCCGCGCGCGCAGCGAGCGCAGCAGATCGATGAGCTCGTTCACGTCGCGTGGCGGAGAGTCCGCTTGCCGGCTCATCGAGGAGCAGCAGCGACGGGCGGGCCATGAGTGCGCGGGCGATGATCACCCGCTTCTGCACGCCGTGTGGCAGCGCGCCCGGGATAGCGCGCGGCGCGATCCGCGACCCCGAGCTCGGTGAGGTTGGCCATCGCCTCCTCCCGCAGCGTCGCCGGTGCGGCTGTCGGCGCTCGGGAACGCCAGCATGTCCGCTGCCAGCCGGGTGCGCGACGGGGCGCCCGCCGATCACGTTCTCGAGCACGGTGAGGGTCGGCCAGAGCCCGAGCCCCTGGAGGGTGCGGGCGATGCCCATGTGCGCCAGCCGCCAGGTCGGCAGACCGAGCAGCGATTGCCCCTGGTACGTGATCGTCCCGGCCACCGGGGTGACGAATCGCGAGACCGCGTTGAAGAGCGTGGTCTTGCCCGCGCCGTTCGGTCCGATCACGCCGACGATCTGGTTGGCGCGCACCGTCAGCGACACGCCGTCGAGGGCGACCACGCCTTCGAAGCGCACGTCGATCCCGGCGACCTCGAGCACCACAGGCGTTGCGTCTGGTGTCTGTGCGGACACGCTACGGCGACCCGTTCAACCCCATAAGTGCCCGCAGGGTACAGCGATCACGCGACCTCTGCCACGCTCCCGTCAGGGTCGAGCGATTACGCTACGGGATCATCCCCGGGCCGAGGAACCCTGCGATTGCGGTGGCGGCGGCGTCGCTGGTCGCGATCGTGTAGTGGTTCGCTTCGATATCCACGGCGGTGCGCGCGCGGGACCATCTCCGGAAAGCGATCGCGGTCACGCTGGTCGAGACGATGAAGCCGGTGCCGGGGAACATCTCGCGGGTCGCGCGCAGCAGCAGCACCGGCATGGTCAGCGACTGCCACAGCCGTAGACGCCGGCCCCGTCGCCGAATGCGAACGCGCCGCCGCCGAACATGGCGTCCTCCATCACCGCCGCGCGGCTGGTGCGCGCCGCGAAGCCGCCGCCTTCGACCGGTTGCAGCTCGTAGCCGAAAGTAGCGCTCCCAGTAGCTCGTTCCACGGTCGGATGATCCCGATGGCTCTTGATCTGCGCGAGATACGCCTCGGCTGACGGCGTACACAGCGCCGAGGCGGGCGACCGACGCGCCGATCGGGGCCGCCGTCGACGGGTCCGGGATGCCGCACAGGTCGACGAGGACCATGCGGTCGATGCGAGCGGCGTCCTGCGCGGCCGCCGCCATCGCAACCGCGGCGCCCATGGAGTGACCGATCAGCGAGAACGTGGCTCAGCCCCGAGCGATCCGCGACCTCGAGGACGTCGGCGGCATGGTTGACCCATCCGTACGTGCCTGGCGGGCTCACCTCGCTCAGGCCACGTCCGCGCAGATCGACGCTGACCAACTGCACGCCGCGGGTCCAGGTGCTCCCCGAGGAACTCGAAGCTCATCAGGTTCGCCGAGAGCCCGGGAACGGCGAGCACCAGGGGCGCGTCCGCGGCCCGTGGCGTCTGGCGTGGAGCCGACCCGACTTCAGGTGCAGGTCGAACTCCGACGCCACCACGGCGGAATGGTGCCACAGCGCGTGACGAGGCGAAGCCGAGGGCAGCGACGCCGGGAGATCGTCCGGGACGCAGCGCATTTGGTAGCGACCGAGAGAGCGCGACAATCGGTTTGCGCGAACGAGGGAAGGGACAAGCTAGGCAGCGGCCCGGACAATCTCCCGGCGTCGCTGTGCTACGCGATGAGCGCCGGGAGCACGTCCTCGAACACCTTGATCACCGTGGACGCCCCGCCTCGACGCTTGGCTTCGTACAGGGCCGCATCCGCAGTTCCCTGGACAAAACCGGTATCCGATCCGGGAGCGGCCACGCAGCCGCCGACGCTCACCCGCGGACTCCCACTCGGCAGGCGGATATGGCTGAGCGCGCCATGGATGCGGACTTGCGAGACCGTCGACGGCCTCCGCGGTGGCATCGAGCATGAGCACCGAGAACTCGTCGCCGCCAACCCGGGCCACCGTATCTCCTTTTCGGGCCACCGCAGCGATCGCCGAGGCAACCGCCACGATCACCGCGTCGCCCGCCGCGTGGCCGAGGCGATCGTTGACGCCCTTGAGGTCGTCCAGGTCGGCCGCCACGACCGCGAACGGCAGACGATCCGGGAGACGCGCAAACGCCCGCTCGAGCTCGCGGCGGTTGGCCAGCTTGGTCAGCGGGTCGGTGAGCGCCTGGGCCTCGACAAGCTGGTGCGCCGAGGCGTTCGTCAGCGCCAGTTCCGTCAGGCTGCCGATCAGCAGGACCCGCTCGAAGACACCCGGTTGGATCGCGTCCCCGCGTCCCGACACGCACAGGATTCCAGTGAGCTTCCCGTGCAGTTGATCGGGACGTAAGCCCCGTGGGTCACCCCGAATCGCTCGATGACTGCGCGCACCTCCGGCCCGCACTGGCTCGAGCTCGATCGGGTCCGCTCACAGCCTGGCCGGTTGCGACCACCGCCCGCGCCATCGGGTGCTCCGCGAGCGGCAGCGTCACCTCCGCGGCCGACATCCCGTCGCGTCAGTGTCCGCCATGACCGTCAAGGTCGCGCCGTCCACGGCGAAGTACTGCGCGCTGCTGTGCGCCGAGATCGTTGAATGATGACGCCAGGTCTGCCGCCAGGCGGGTCGCTTTTCTGGACGACCTCCGACGGATCGAGTGACGTAGTCAACGATCGGGTCGCCTCGGCCACGACCGCACTCTGGCGAGCCTCCTCCTTCGCGTTGTCGACGGTCGCCTGGAGATGCCGGCGAAGCGCGTGGGCGGCCACGCTGATCATCACCAGCAGTGCCACCCAGAAGACGAGCAGCCGCGTGAGGACGATCCCGCTGTCGTTGTTGGACTGCCCGATCAACCCCTGCGTCAGGGCGATCGCCGGGATCAGGACGTACGACTCCCACTGGGCGCCATAAAACGCTGAGTACAGGAGCGGGAGCAGGAGCAGCGAGCCGAGACCCGGTCGACGTGTTCGGCCGAGTGGATCAGGCACCCGATCGCAGCCGTGGCGATGAGCAGCGGCACCACCCGGGACCAGCGGGGGCCCGCGGTTCCAGGGCACGGCGAAGCGCAACGCGCCCACCGCCAGGGTGAAGCCCACTGCGGCGACATACCACACCGGCGCGCTGTGGACCGTTGGGAACCAGGACGCTCGCCGAAGGCGAGGACCTGAAGGCCGCCGAAGAGCACCAGGCCCTCGCGCGGGCGGCGGGATCTCGAGGCACCCGCAGCGGATGTGACGGCGCTCACGGACGGATCGTAGGAAGGTCTCTGCGATCGCCAAACCGATCCCGCACGCTTGTTACCGGGACGCATCACGCCGCGACACGCCTCAGTGCTTCAGCGCGCCGACCCCCAAGCCGATTGCCGACAGACCCTGGATGCTGCTCAGAGCTTCCGTCAGCGGATCGCCACGAGAACCCGATTCGCCAGGTGCTGCCAGAGCGTCCCCACCTCGACGAATCCCGCGGAGAACAGCGCCGACCGGTGGAACTCGTAGCTGTGGGCCTCGTCCTCGTGCGGGTGCGTTTGCCACCGCGCGGCGCGCTCGGCCACCTCGCCGGCGAGCGCGGGCTCCGACACCGCGGCCGTCCCACCACGCGTCGTAGTCCTCTGCCCCCTCGGGCGCGTCCGGCCACTCGGGCCGGACCTGGCGAGCCCCCGCCGCGATGGTCCGCTGGTCGTGGTCGAAGTCGAGCCGGTCGCCGTCGAGGAACACGGCGCCGGGACGAAGCACGCCGGCGAGCGGCTGGTAGAGACGGACGAGTTGCTCGAGGCCGAGCCAGTGCAGCGCCGTGGTCGAGACCGCCGCGTCGTACGGCTCCGGCGACGGCAACGCTTGCACCCAGTCGCCGCGCAGGTCGGCGTCGACGAACTGCAGACTGCGTGCCCGGTCGCCGAGCGCGCCGCGGCCGATCGCGAGGAGCACCGGGTCCGCGTCGATCGCGACGACGCTGGCGCCGGGGATGCCGTCGAGGATGCGAGCGCTCAGCGACCCGGGCCCGCATCCGAGATCGAGCACTCGTGGCTCGGGCCCGGCGAACGCCGCGACCGCGTCGACCATGGCGGTGAACCGCTCCTCGCGATCGGGGATATGTCGCTGCTGCTGCGCGTCCCACCGCGCCAGCCATCCTGCAAAGTCGGCGGTGACGGGCTGGGCACTCATCGCGGTGGGTACGATGTACCACATCACGCTGGCGGCACCGCCGGCAGGCGCAGCGTGATCGCCGTGCCCTCCGCCTCAGCGTGCTCGTCGCGCCGACGGACCCGCCGTGGGCCTCGACGACATCCCGAACGATCGCCAGCCCGAGCCCCGATCCGGTCGACGACGGACCCTTGACGAATCGATCGAAGACGCGCGGCAGCAGATCCGCGGGAATGCCCGTTCCATCGTCGCGCACGGTGATCAGACCACCGTCCGCCAGACCACGTGCCATCGACGCGGATGGTGCCACCCGGTCGCGCGTGGGCGAGCGCGTTGCTGACGAGATTGCCAAGAACGCCACGGATCCGACCGGGGTCGGCATCCAGCGCCGGCACGTCGGCGTCAACGTGCTCGGTCGAGCTGGACACCGGCAGCCCTCGCCTCCGCGCGAACGCGTCGAGCGTTTCGTTGACGAGGACGGCGACGTCGATTGGCTCGCGATGCAGGCGCAGCGCGCCGCCCTCCGCGAGTGTGAGCGTGCTCAGGTCGTTGACGAGCATCTCCAGCGCCTCGGTCGCGCTCACGATCGGCGCCATGTGCTCGGCATCCGCGGGATAGATGCCGTCACCGATCGCCTCGGTCTGGCCGCGAATGATCGACAGCGGTGTGCGCAGCTCGTGAGCGATGTCGGCGAGCACCGACCGCCGCCGCGTCTCCTCCGCCTCGAGGCGGCCGCTCATCGCATTCATCGCGCGCGCCAGCGAGCGCAGATCTGACGGGCCACGCACCGGAACGCGCGCGGAGAGGTCGCCCGCTTCGATGCGATGCGCGCCCTCGATCAAGCGCGCCCACCGGCGCCGCGAGGCGGCGGAGCACCAGGATCGCGACCACCACCACGGCACCGCCGAGCACGAGCGCGGTGACCGCCACAGCAGTGTCGAACGGCGCGGAGTTGACGGCACCGAAGGCGCTGAGGAGCAGCCAGACGACTCCGAAGATGGCGCTGACGAAGATCAGAATCGCGAAACCTACGAGGCACCCGATGCGCCGTGCGATCCGCCGGCCGTGACGCCCCCAATTCGCCCCATCGGCCCACGGGGCCGGCTCGCCCTCGGGCCACCAGGGCGGGCGGCGACCGTCACCTCTCCTCCACGGCGGCCCATTGTTCATCCCTCGCCGTCCACGAGGCGATACCCAACACCGAAGACCGTCTGCAGGTGGCGCGGCGACCGTGGATCCGGTTCGATCTTCTTGCGAATGTTCTTGATGTGGGCGTCGATGGCCCGCTCGTAGGACTCCACCGCGATCCCGTGAACGGCATCCAACAACTGCGTGCGTGTGAACACACGCCCCGGCTGCCGCGCCATGTGCAGGAACAGCTGGAACTCGGTCGCCGTCAGGATGACCTCTCGTCCATCCACCTGCACGAGCATGCGCGGCACATCCAGGACGATCGAATCGCCGACGTGGATGACCTCATCGTGTGAGGCGGCAGCCTGGGCTCGACGCAGCACCGCACGGACCCGCGCGACGATCTCTCGCGCGCTGAATGGCTTGGTGACGTAGTCATCCGCCCCGAGCTCGAGCCCCGCAACCCGGTCCGCCTCCTCGGTTCGCGCGGTGAGCATGATGATGGGCACGTCGCCCGACCGCCGAATCGCGCGCGCGACATCGAGACCGTCGATACGCGGGAGCGTGAGGTCGAGGATCACCAGGTCCGGTCGTGCTCGCGCGAACAGCTGCAACGCGTCCTCGCCGTTGGCGGCCGTTGAGACGTCAAAGCCGGCGCGCTCGAGATAGTCGCGCACCAGGCGCACGATCGCCGGCTCGTCGTCGACGATCAGGACCTTGGTCATTGTGGGGTCATCCTAGAGGCGGCTCGGGGCGGCGAGCAGCCGCCGCCCCGTCATCCTCAGGCCGACTGCGTCGCCGGCGTGGATGCCTCGGTTTCCGACCGGTCGCGGCCGGCGCCGGCGCATGGTCCACCCCAGCCGCCGCGATGCGGCCCAAACGCGTTCGGACCGAATCCTCGCCGGTTCCGACGCCGCGGGGAGAGCCCGAGAACGCGTGGCAATGCGAGAGTGCCGATGAACGTGATCGCGATGAAGCCGGGGTCACGAGTGGTGACCCCCACCGCGGTCGCCGCTCCGATTGCCAGCAGTCCCCAGGCGGCGCGTGTCGCACGATACATGTCGATTCTCCTTGTGAGAGGTTGAACGGTACGTGCATCACTCTCACGAGCAGGTGTGAATCAGATGTGAAGACGCCACGGAGGTTTGGCGTGCGCACGTATCGCCGGTGCGGTTTGTGCGCGGTCCCAACCGTGTGACCGTCCCGAGACCGTACGCTGTCGCTCGACGTGCCGAGTGCCCTTGCCGAGACGCTGGCAGTCCTGCTCCTCCTTGCGACGCTTGGCTGCGCAATCGTCCGCCCCCGAGGTCTGCCGGAGGCCGTCGTTGCGATTCCCGCCGCCGCGCTTCTTCTGGTGCTCGGCGTCTTGCCACTGGGTCAGGCCGGGGCCGAGCTCCGCAGTCTCGCGCCGACCGTGGGGTTCCTCGCCGCCGTGCTCGTCCTCGCCAGCCTATGCGATCGATACGGGCTCTTCGACGCCGCAGGTTCCTGGATGGCGGCCGGCTCGCGCGGCCGCCCGGTGTCGTTGCTCGCGTTCGTCTTCGCAGCCGCGAGCGTGGTCACCGCAGTGCTCAGCCTCGATGCCACTGTTGTCCTGCTCACGCCCGTGGTCTTCGCCACTGTGGCGCGCCTGCACCTGCGTGCCAAGCCGCACGTGTACGCGTGCACCCACCTGGCCAACTCGGCGTCGCTGCTCCTCCCTGTGTCGAACCTGACCAACCTGCTCGCCTTCGGCGCGAGCGGGCTGTCGTTCGCACGCTTCGGCGCGACCATGGCGCTTCCCTGGCTTGCTGCGATCGGCGTCGAATGGCTGGTGTTGCGCCGCTTCTTCGCCGGCGATCTCGTCGGTCACGGCGAGGCCAAAGCGGTGAAGCCGCTCCCGGTGCCGGTCTTCGCGGCGACGGTTGTCGGGCTCACGCTCATCGGATTCTTCGTCACCTCTGCTCTCAACGTGAGCCCGGCGTACGCGGCACTCGGGGGAGCACTCGTCCTGGCCACACCCGCGCTCGCACAGAAGCGCATGAGCATTCGCGAGGTGGCACGCGCGATCGATATTCCGTTTCTCGCCTTCGTCCTGGCACTCGGCCTGGTGGTTGAAGCGATCTCGGTGCATGGGCTTGGCTCGATGGTGACGCACCTGGTCCCCGGCGGAGCCGGACTTGGATCGCTACTGCTCATCGCGCTGGTCGCCGCAGTGCTCGCCAATGCGATCAACAACCTTCCCGCAGCGCTCCTGCTGCTGCCGGCGGTGTCAGGCGCCGGGGCCGGACCGGTCCTCGCAGTGCTCATCGGGGTCAACACGGGACCGAACCTGACCTACGTCGGGTCGCTCGCCACGCTGCTCTGGCGGCGCGTCCTCATCCGTCGTGGGGAGGAATTGCCGATCGGCGAATTCCTGCGCCTCGGCGCGCTGACGGTACCGCCGGTGCTGGTCGCGACCACAGTCGCGCTGTGGATCTCGCTGCGGTTGGTGGGTTAATGACCGCCATGCACATCGTTGTCTGGGTTGTCGAAGGCACATGGCAGGGATGCGTCGACGCGGCCATCCAAAATTTTCCGGCGGATTCCCAATTCACCCTTCTGCATGTGACGCCCTCCGATGTGACCGAGGCCGCCGATGCGGCCACGCTCGGCCTGTTCGGGCGCGGCTTTCCAGCACGCAAACCGGACCGGCGATATGAGGACATCGCCGACGACGAGGCCTCCCAGTTGCTCGCGGCCGCCGCGGATCGTCTCGGTCGCCCCGACACGGAGCAGCTGAGCCGGCGCGGTCGCGTCGAGCAGGAAGTCGTGCGCGCGGTGGCCGCCGGTGTCGATGTCCTCGTCGTCGCCCGTGATGGCGATCGCTTGCGACTCGGCCCCGGGAGCCTGGGCCATGCCACCCGATTCATCGTCGACCATGCCCTGTGCGCGGTGCTGCTGGTGTGGCCGGACGAGACGCCGGGCATTGATTCGATACCACCGCCGAAGCACGGGCCGAAGCCGCCCCACCCACCGCATCACCATCACGAGGGCCACTGAAGCCGTTCCCCGAGCCCATGTGCGAAACGGCCTCGAGCTCGAGTACGAGAGCTTCGGCGACCCCGCGCATCCGCCGCTCCTGCTGGTGATGGGGCTCTCCTACCAGATGATCGAGTGGGATGACCCGCTCTGCGCGCTCATCGCCGATCAGGGTTTTTGGGTGACCCGGTTCGACAATCGCGACGTCGGGCTGTCCACCAAGCTCGACCAGCTGGGTCCGCCCAACCTGATGTCCCTGATGAGCGGTTCCGGCGCTCCGCCGTATGCGCTCGACGATATGGCTGACGACGCAGTCGCGCTGCTCGACGTGCTCGGCATCGCCGCCGCCCACGTCGTGGGCGTGTCGATGGGCGGGATGATTGCGCAGCTGATCGCGATCAACCATCCCGATCGGGTGCTGACCCTCACGTCGATCATGTCGACGGTCGGCGGCCCGAATGTCGTCCAGCCACGGCCGGCCGCCGCGGCCGCGCTGATGATCCCGCCGGGCCAGACCCGCGATGAGCGCGTCGAGCACTCGCTCGCCAATCGCAGGCTCATCTTCGGCACGGGCATGCCGTTCGACGAGGATCGCGCGCGTGCCAAAGCCGAGCGCGCCGTCGACCGCTGCTTCTACCCCGACGGCGGGATGCGACACCTGGCGGCGGTCGTCGCGGCCCCGGACAGGACGGCACGTCTGGGGCGCCTCACCATCCCGACGCTCGTGATCCACGGCGAGGAGGATCCGCTGATACCGCCGGGCAACGGACGTCAGACGGCTGCCGCCATTCCTGGCGCGCGCCTGATGATGATTTCGGGCATAGGCCACGCCCTCCCCGAGCAGGTCTGGGCCCAGGTGATCGACGCCATCGTCGAAGTGACGTCACCCGCCGGCTAGGGCCGGCGATCGATGAGCCAGGTGGTCCGGAACGGCGCGAATCCGAATCGCTCATAGAGGCGCCTCGCCGGGTTGCCCTCGGTCACGGTTAGTCCGACGCGTTGACAGCCGGCGTGCGCGCACGCGCGCACGGCGTGCCGGATCAGTCGCGCACCGAGCCCGCGGCCCTGATATCCGGACACGACGAAGATCTCCGGGATCCACGGGTCTCCCGACCACCACTCCGATTCCGGCATGTGCGTCACAGCAACAGCACCCACGATCTCGCCGTCGTGATCGACGACCATCCGTGAAGCTGCAGGAATGACCGAACCACACGGACCTTCGCCGGCAAGCAGCTGCCTCCAGTATTCGGCGCGGTTCACCCCGGACCAGATCCCAAAGTCGATGTGGCCGGGGAGGGTTGCAGCCACCGCCGCCGCGGCAATGCGCTGAGGATCGGCGCTCAATGCATTCAGGCGGATGCCCCCCGGTGTCGAACTCGGGCTCGGGCAACCCGGCAGACGTGACATCCGCCGACATGTCGTGCGCAACGCGTCGCAGGGAGCCCCCGCCGGCGACCAGGCGGGCCGCCTCTGCCTCGTCATGCGTCCGAACAAGAACCAACGAATCGAGAGTATCGCGTTGAGCGGAAGCGCGCCCTCGCCTGTTCCATCGAAGATGGTCAATGGATAGGATGAGCGCCATGCACAGTGGATCCAAAGCCGTCGCGACTGACGTCCTGGTCCGGCCATTCCGCGACGACGACTGGACGGCTGTCCACGCCGTCTACGCCCAGGGGATCGCCACCGGGAACGCGACCTTCGAGACGGAAGTGCCGGCGTTCGAACGCTGGTCGGCAACGCATCCGCCCGAGCTCCGATTCGTTGCCGATCAGGGCGGGAAGGTCGTCGGCTGGGTCGCCGCCTCCCCCGTCTCCGACCGATGCGCGTACGCCGGCGTGGTCGAACACAGCGTGTATGTGGACGCAGAGGCACGCGGCCAGGGACTCGGCCGCCTGCTCCTGGAGACGTTGATCGCCCACGCGGACGCCGGCGATATCTGGACGATCCAGAGCGGCATCTTCCCCGAGAACGTCACGAGCGTCGAACTCCACCGGCGCTGTGGATTTCGGGTGGTCGGGACCCGCCAGCGCCTCGGGCAGCTCAACGGCGTGTGGCGGGACGTGCTCCTCATGGAGCGGCGCAAACCGTGACCACGACCGCTCAAAGCCACGTCGCCGGCGCCGCCCGCGCCGTGGTTGAGCAGGTGCGGTAGCCCGGCGTTACTCGCCGGTGCGTGAACGGGGTGAAGATTCTCGTGAACTGCCAGGTCGACTGATGCACCCCCGAGCAGCTGTCGCTGCCCGCGACGCCAGGGCATCCGCCGTTGTCGCGTTCAAGAGCCCAGAACGAGAGCTCCGCGATCCCGGTATCGCGAGCCCACGCCCGTACGGTTCGTGCGTCGGCGAGTGTGAAGATCTCAGGGGGACCGTAGTCGTCGATGCCGATCATCTCGGTCACGCCGATCATGCTCCAGAGTGCTCGAGACGACTTGTGCGGATAGAGATCGCGCAGCGTGTCGTACAGGTGTCCCGCTGCGGTCATGGTGTCGTCGGCCATCTCGTGGGGCAGGCCGTCGTAGTAGTCGAACGTCATGATGTTGACGATCGCGATGCGCGCGCCGTGCGCGACCGAGCTGCGCAGCACATGCACACCGCTCGGGTCGAGGCCTGCGACGTTGGTGGGGATCGTGTAGACGAATTGCACAACTCGGTGCACGCGCGCCGCCCAGTCTTCGACCACCTTGATCGAGCGGTTGCGACGATCGATCCCCGCCCTGTCCGTCAGTGATCGGTCCTCGGTGTCGAGGTCGAGGCGGGTCACGTTGTACGTGGTGATCACCTTCTCGTAAGCGGCCGCGATCGCGGGGATGCTGGTGCAGCTGTCGGCGATCTCAGTACCATCGTGATCGGCGCTATACCCGCCGAAGGATGGGATGACATCCCCACCCGCCGCGCGGATCCTCGCAATATCGGCACCATACGTCGACCACGCGACCGGCGTTGCGGGATCGCCGTTCCATGTGATGGCGCAGGAGCCGCGTGTCAGGGTCTGGAGGAAGGCCAGCGTCAGGTACTTCGCTCCCGATTCGTGGGACAGCTGCCACGGACTGTCGGTGGTGTAAGCCTCGAAGTACGGAGTGAAGAGATGCGACGGTAGGTGCGTGCCCGGCGCCGCCGCCGTGCCTGATGCATCCCCCGCCGCTGCGGCCGACACCGGAGCACTCGTCCCCGTGAGCGCAATGATCATCGCCCCTGCACTCACCAACCACCTGCGCGATGCATTCACAGCATGCCTCCTCTCGCTGTCGATTTAGGAAACCTTCCTGCCTGGCGCAGTAGATTACCCCTTCGCGACCGGCCTCGTCAAGATCGACAGTGCCGATATCGCGTCGTTAACCCGCTCGCTGATAGGGTGACTACGTGCTGTCCCAGCAATCCGGCGCGCTCGCGATCGACGGGCTCGTCAATCTCCGTGACCTCGGCGGCTTGCCTACCGCGTCGGGCACCACGACACGATCGGGCCGCCTGTTGCGCAGCGAGTCGCCGCACACGATCAGCGCGCAGGGGTTGCAGGACATGCTCGGCATCGGGATCGGCGCGGTGATCGACCTTCGAACGGCGTCGGAACGTGAGCACCGCCCGAGCCCTCTCGTCGAGGCCGGCGTGCACACGGCCCATACCCCGATCTTCACCGACGATGCGGACTACCCCGACCATCTTTCCACCGCCGAGGAGGTGTATTGCTGGTGGCTGCGGGAGCGCCGTCCAGGTGTCGCCGCGGCGATGACCGCGATCGCCGACGCTCCGTCGGCGCCGATCCTCGTGCACTGTCATGCGGGCAAGGATCGTACGGGCGTGGTGGTGGCACTGGTCCTTCGTCTTGCCGGTGTCGGCGTTGATGCCATTGCTGACGATTACGCCATCAGCGGCGTGCAGCTGGCCGACATGCTCGCTCGCGACCGGATCACCGCGGTGGAACGGGGCATGGATGCCGTGCGCGTCGAGCGGCTGTTCACCGTACGGCGTGAGGCGATGGTGCAGACGATGGAGTGCGTCGACAAGGAACACGGGGGCGTTCTCGCGTTGCTGCGCGGTCTTGGCATCGACGAGACGCGCATCGATCGCCTCGCAGCCCTGTTGCTCAGCCCGACCTGGCCCTAGTCTCGGTCGGCGTGCGCTCTGTCCTGCTACGGACCAGGTGTGATGACGTCGACCTTCCGGCACGCGGTCCGGGGAGGCAGACACACATAGTCGGGCGCTGAAATTGTCGACCCGTCGGCCGGGATGATGTACTCCACGGAACCGTTTGTCGCGGGACCTGCAGTGATCTCCGACGGTTGACCGGCTCTCGGCGCCGGCGCCGGCGGCGGCTTCAGCAACGCGATCGCTGCAGTCACCGCGAGGCACGTGGCAGCAATCGCATAGAGCAGCCGGCGTGCCAGTTTTGGAGCCACCCGCTAAGGCTACGTCCTTTTGCAGCCCCGAGCACGCCCGAACGACGGCAGGCCGCCGGCGCCCGTTCCTGCAGACGTCAGGTCGAAGGCGTCGCGCTACTGATACGTGAACTGATCGGCGCTCGTAGTGGGCGAGGTACCCCCCGGACCGGTCACGGTCACGTCGACCATGCCCATCCCGAGGGGAGTGACAGCATCGATCTCAGTGTCGGACGCCACCGTGAAGGAGGGCGCCGGGTTGCCGGTGCCGAAATCCACGGCGGTGGCGTCGGTGAACCCGGATCCGGTGATGGTCACCGAGTCACCGCCTGACGACGATCCCTGCGCCGGCGAGACACCTGTGACCGACGGTGTCTGCAGGTACGAACAGATCTGCCCGGTGTCCGCCGCCACTACTAGTGACGTGGTGACCAACGTGCCGTCGAGCGTGACGCATGGAGCGGGAACGGTGACAGTCACCGACTTCTTGATCGGGTTGACGATGACGTCGGCATCCTCGAACCGGCGCGAGAAGACCTTTCCCTGAGCCTGGTATGGAGCCAGAGCGGCCCCGACCGGCGTGTGGTCGAGCGCATTGCCGGCATCGTTCTGAAACTCGGTCGGACTCTGGCTCTCCGTGAACGAGAAGTACGAGGACCCCGTCGTACCGAGAAGAAACGAGGCGAGGGCAAAACGGTGCCACGCAGTCAGCTGAGCGGCTGTCGCGTTGATCCAGACCTTCGTGGTGACCGCCGCGGCGAATCCGTTGCCGCCGGCATCCGCGAGGATGTTGACGTTCTGCTGCCAGACTGCCGTACTCCCATAGGCGGTGATGGCGTTGTTCGCCGCACGCAACCAGGACTCAGCCATCGCAGGATCGACTCCGGCAAAGAGCTGAGACGTCGGGGCGGTTGCGCTGAAGTAACTGGCGCCATTCAGGAGTCCGTTCCCCATGACGATATCGCTCGGGTGGTCAGCGGTCACCCGCTGCGCAATCGCTGTTGTGGCCGCAACCTGCTGCTGCTGCGTCCACACCTGGCCCGTGGCCGGGTTGATGGGCTGGCTGGTCAGATAGGCGGGAGCCAGTGACGCATCGCCGAGCATGTCGAGGAAACAGCCGTCGAAAGTCGTCTGCGCGAGCGCGGCCGTGCACTGCTGCGACACGCTGCTCACCCAATCCGGATCGCCGATGTTCATCAGCCAGTTGTGGTATTGCTTGGACTCGATGTAGTTGCCATTGGCGTCGAGGGCATACTCGCTCAGCGGGTATCGCTGCGTGGTATGCACGTCAAAGCTGCCGTTGACATAGACGAGCACACGGATACTCGGGTTGGCCACCTTCATTGCCGCGAGCGTCGCAGTGGTGAACTGTTTCGCGTTCGCCGCCACGAGATCGTAGTTGTCGGCAATGCCGACTGCATCACTCTGCGAATATGCGGCTGTCGTCTTCGCCATGTATGTCGGCGCGAAAAGCTGAAGCATCCGGCCCGTTGGCGGAAGGCTCGCGCTGCCGCCTGACGCAGCACGCGCGATCGGTCCACCAGCAATTGGGGTCAGGGCCAATGCAGCACTGGCGATGAGCAGCGCCATTCTGGGCGCGGCCGGGTGTCGGATCTTCATGGAATCTCCCCGCCTGATCGGTTACGGGGTGGAAGGATGGCATAGGCGAACGGATGCGTGTCAAGCCGACAACGTGCGACTCTGCAACCCGTGAAACACGCAATGGGAGCGCAGCTACCACCTCGCGCGGGCCGTAATGTGAGTGCGGTGCCTACCCGTACTGAGGCTCGACCAGCGTGCGGTTATGAGGTGCCGGGAGTGATATCACGTGCGCTCGACCCAGCGTGCCCGCCAAGCTTGAGCCTCGAGCGACGCACCGCGGGGGGCCACGGCGGTCTCACGCCTCCACCGTGTGGGACGGCCTCTCGAATAGCGGGTTGATTCCCGGCCGACCTTCCTGTATCCTTGTCCTATGACAGTAGGTAAAAGGACTAACGCCACAGATGCTTCGGGGCCGGGTTCGCCGATCGAATTCCGACTCGACCACGCCGTCCGGCATTCCGACCCATTTGCAGTTCGTCCATCAAGTCGAGCACGCGCATGAGGCTTGGATACCTTAAGCCCGGCGACCGGTTGCCCAAAGTGAGGGATGCGTCGCCTCCCTGGCGATAAACCCCAACACGGTACTCAAGGCATATCGCGAGCTGGAGATCAAAGGCCTGGCCGCCGGTCATCCCGGTCAGGGCACATTCATCATGGCCACCCTCAGCCAGGCCACACTGCCAGAACTGACCAGGCTTCGACGCTCCCTGCTCGCCTGGCTGGACACGGCGGATACAGCGGGTCTGGACGAAGACGGGATCGTCGCGCTCTTCACGAGCGCGCTGCGGGACTTTCGTGACCCGCCGGGCCACTCGGGCAAGCGCGCCCGCGCAGCCGGTGAAACGGAAGGTGTTGCATGAACGTTGTCGAATCCGCCGGTCTTGGGAAACGCTACGGCAACACCTGGGCGCTGAGGGACTGCACTCTGCACATTCCCGACCGGTCATGTGGTCGCATCTCGTCGGACCGAATGGCGCGGGTAAGTCAACCTCGCTAACTCTGATTGTCGGTCTGGCGGCTCAAACCGAGGGCATCGTCACAGTTTTGGCGGCATGCCGGCCGGATCGCCCGCTGCCTTGGACGGCATCGCGTTTGTCGCGCAGGACACACCGCTGTACAAAAACCTCTCGGCCGCAGACATGCTGCACCTGACCCGCACCCTGAATCGTCGCTTCGACGAGCAGTAGGCCAAGTCCCGGCTCAACCGGCTGGGCATCCCCTTGGACGCAAGGCTGCCAGAATTGTCCGGCGGCCAGCAGTCACAACTCGCACTGACCTTGGCTCTCGCCAGACGGCCGCAGTTACTCGTGCTGGACGAGCCCATGGCGATGCTGGACCCGCTCGCCCGCCATGACTTCATGGCCACCGTGATGGCCGCGGTCGCCGATCACGGCGTGTCCGTGTTGCTATCGTCGCACGTGCTGGCCGAGCTGGAGCGTGTTGCCGACTATCTGGTCCTCATGTCAGGCGGGAGCGTTCAAGTCGCGGGCGAAATCGACGATCTGCTCGCCTCTCATTGCGTCCTGAGCGGCCCGGCGGCCGACACCCGCGAGTGTACCCAACGAATGAACGTCGTGGATATCCGTCGTGGCGGGGCCTTGGCTCACGTGCTCGTCAGAACCAATGCGACGAGTGGACGCGGCGCCCCCGGGATGGGAAGTCTCACCCGGTGAGCCTCGAAGAACTGACCCTCGCATATATGCGCGACCCGCAGCCTCGTCCCGACCCGCGCGGGTAAAGCCAGTTCCACCAATTGAAGTGAAGGATTCAGCATGGTGACAGCGCACAACCGGGTCGGACGGGAGGGCAGGCTTCCGCCGCTACCCTGGCGGAGGATGGGTTGGGTCACGTGGCGGCAGCATCGGCTCACGTTTGCTGGGGTCGTCGCGCTGCTCGGCATGGCCGCGGCCTACCTGCTGATCACAGGCCTCCAAATACACGGTGCCTATGGTCCGGTGGCTGCATGTCGCCCAGCAAATTTGGGCATCTGCAACCAGGTGGCAGGCAGGTTCTTAGATGCCTACGCGCCCGGCGTCGGAGTGGCTTTTGGACTATTCCAGGTAATTCCCCCTTTGATCGGAGCGTTCACCGGCGCCCCTGTGCTGGCCAGAGAGTTCGAGAGCGGCACCTTCCGCTACACCTGGACTCAAGGCTTCGGGCGAACCCGGTGGACCATCGCCAAACTGGTGCCACTTGCTGTGGCAGTGACCGTCGCAGCGGGAGCGTTCAGCCTGCTCGTCTCCTGGTACGTCGCGCCGATCTGGGGCGCGGGGGACCAAAATGGCCCGCTCTATCCCACCATCTTCGATCTACGCGGGCTCGCTCTCGCCGCCTGGACGTTGGCCGCGTTCGCAATTGGCGTTCTAGCCGGCGCTCTGATCCGCAAGGTCATCTCCGCCATGGTGGTCACGCTCGCCGCGTGGGCTGCGCTCGCCTTCGTGGCAGGACTGTATCTGCGCTCGCACTACCTCGCGCCGGTGGTTACCAGCAACGCCACCGTTCCTCCCCAGGCTTGGGTGATCAGCCAGGGCTGGTTGAAAGGAGGCAATCCGGCGAGCCTGGACATGATAAACGCCACGCTTGCTCGGGTCGACGTTCGGGCGGTCACTCCCGAATTGTTCCAACCCGGGCCGGCAACCCCGGCCAATCTCGGCGACCCAGTTCAGTACCTCATCCATCACGGCTTCGTGCAGCTGACGACTTACCAGCCGGCCAGCCAGTTCTGGCCCTTCCAGTGGATAGAAGGTGGTTGGTTGCTCGCACTCTCCCTGCTTCTCATGGGGACGGCGGTATGGCTTGTCCGCCGGCGCGCGGCCTGAAGCGCTCGCGCTGACGCCTGGTCAGGCGTCCGCGATCGGCAGTTCATGCAACCTCCTGATCGCCTCGGCCCGTGAGCGCACGCCGAGCTTCGCCAGGATCGCTGAAACGTGGTGGTCCACGGTCCGTGTCGACAGGAACAGACGGCTCGCAATCTCACCGTTCGACGAGCCGGTCTCGAGCATGCGAAGGACCTCAACCTCGCGCCCAGTGAGCAACGCCCAGTTTCGCTGCGTCGCAGCCCGGGGTCCGCGAGGCAGATCGCGGATCCCGCGCTCCTGCAGGCGTCGAGCCACAATCGCCGCCGCGGGCCTGGCTCCCAGGCGCTGCAGCTCCATGAGGGCTTGCCGCGATGGACCGGTATCGTCTGAATCGGCGAGCGCGAGCGCAGCCTCGTAGGGACAGCGCAGCTGCTGCCAGAGATGAGCGGCGAGCACCCCATCGCCCTCTGCTTGCGCAGCGAATGGCGGCGGCAGCACAGACCCGATCAGCGGCGCGGTGTCCAATCCCGCCCGCAGCCGCCAGCTCATGAGACCTGCCGCGATCCAGGGTGCATGCCGCGCCTCGGCCAGGTCGAGGACGGGCGCGGTGGCGAGGTCAACCGCGGGCGCGTCCCCCTCGAGCCATCCGGCCTCGGCTCGCGCCAACGCCGGGAGCTCCCATCGTTGGAGTTCGCCGGTTGGCTCAGCGCGATGCCACGCCTCGTCGAGGAGCGATCGCCATTCGGGGTCGCCGCGCCGGGCTCGCACCAAGCCGATGATCGCCTGCGCAATCGGCACGACCACCGGCGATGTTCGCGGATCGTGAACGATCTGGTCCGCCAACTCGACTGCCCGATCCCATCGGCCCTGATCGAGGTCCGCCCGCGCCCTGGACACGGCGAGGTAGCTGCGCCACAGATCGAGTCCGTGTTCGGTGCAGTAGTTCAGCCCGTCATCGAGCCACCGCTCCGCATCGGCATGCGATCTGCTGCGTGCCCCCCAATAGCAGAGAGCGACGTAGGAGCGGCCGGCGTACTCGTCGAGGCCGGCTTCGGATGCTTGGGTGAGGCAGCGTTCGAGGGTCGCGGCCGCACCGGGCGTGCCCGCAAGGTAGTCAAGGGTGGCGACGTTGATGAGCGCGTAGATCCTGGATTCGAGATCGCCGAGCTGATCCGCGAGCGCGAGAGCCTTGTCGGCCCACAAGGACGTGCTCTCCGCATCCTCGATGCTCATGAAGAGATACGAGAGATTGCCGTACGCCAGAGCAAGTTCGCGCGCTGGGGTGATGGTCTCGAGAACGGTCACGGCCGAGCGGCCCGCGTCGAGCGCCGGCCCGGGGTGCCCCATGTAGCGGAGCAGGCGGGACAGCGCGCGTAGCGCATTGCCCTCGCGGCGGCTGTCGCCGGATAGCCTGTGACACTCGAGTGCCAGTTCCGCCGACTTCAGCGCCTCCTCGAATCGGCCGGCCACGTAGCACTCGTAGGAGTGACCGTCGAAGAGATCACCGCGTACGTTGGGGCCGGCATCGGCGGAGAAACGCAGTGCTCTGGCGTACTGTGCTGCCGCCTCGCGATGCGCACCGGCAGCGACCGCCGCGATCGCCGCGCGCGGCGCATGATGCAGCACCGCAGCGCTCTCTTCAGCAGCCTCCGCATGGTGCGCGAGCCGGGCGGAATCGTGCGTCTCGGGGGGACGCGTCTCGAGCGCGACGAGGGCGGCGCGGTGCAATACGCGCCGCGCATTGGGTGCGAGCGACGTCTCGACCGCCAGGCGCGCGAGCTCGTGACGGAAGCTCACCGCGGCGACCGTGGGGATCAACATCCCTGAGGTCAAGCACTCGTCGAGGTGCGTGGCGGCCTCCGGTGCCACAGCTTCGAGAAGCCACCGCTCCGCTTGCGGCTGCAGGATCGAGGCCGCCTCGAGGACTCGGTGTGCACCCGGGCTGAGGCGACCGGCGCGCGCCAGAACGGCATCGCGCACCGTGTCCGGGACACCTCGGCCTCCGGGGGCGAGCACCTCAGTGACGAAGAACGGGTTACCCCCCGTCTTCGCATAGAGATCAGCGGGATCCACGCCTTTGGGTATCGCCATTCGCGACACCGCATCAGGGGTGAGGAGGGGCAGTCTGATGCGCCAACCGATGCCGGCCGAGCTCAGTTCGCCAAGAAGCATCCGCAGTGGATGGCGGCGATCAAGTCCCTCATCTCGATAGCTGAGAAGCATGAGCACTGGCACGGTCGCGACCCTGCGCGCGATGAGACCGATGACGTCCAGCGTCGCTTCGTCCGCCCAGTGCACGTCCTCGACAACCAGGACGGTGGGTCCCCGCGCCAGCCTCGCCAGCAGCGCCGCGGCCACTGCGTAAGGAGGTGCGTCCTGCTCGAGGAGCTCCTGAAAGTCGTGGCCGGCGCCCGGCGCGATGTCATGGAAAGGACCGAGGGGCCGTGGAGTGAACAGCGCATCGCAGGCGCCTCTGAGCACTTCCACAGCCTTCGCGCGCTGTGCCAGGAACCCGCCGATGAGCGCCGTCTTGCCGATACCAGCTTCGCCACTGATGAGAACGACCCCACCCGAGTGCTGCGCGGTTACCGTCTCGAGCTGCGCCGACAGTTCGGCAAGCTGGCTTTCGCGCTCGAGCAGGCCCCTCCCCGTGTCATCACCTCGATCGTCCATTCGCGCTCCCTCAGCGGGCGACGCCGTAACCGTACTGCATGTCGCCAACCCTGCTCGTGCACAACGCGGTAATGCCGCCGGCAGAGGGAGACCAGGTTCTTGAGTTCGGTGATTCCAAAGTCATGGAGCCGGCCCGTGTGGGAGTTCTACCTCCACGATCGGCCCAAGTGTCAATCGACAGACTGTTCGATGACGTACACGCGCCCATCTGGGGCACGCAGAAAGAACCAGCCGACACCTTCCATCCGCGGGTCCCCAAAGCCCTCGGCAGCCCACACGATGTCGCCGATGACCTCGAGTCCCGCCTCCTTCACCTCCCCGAGAGCCTGCTCTAGGTCGTCGACGAAGAACGCGACGACCGGTCCCTGCACACCGTTCGGAATCATCCGCTCGTCGTTGTGGTCAGGGGAGTAGATCTCCGCGAAGTCGAAGGCTCCGGTCGGCAGCTTGAGGATCGAGAAGGTCTTCCCGCCAGCGCCCTCGCGCAGGCCGAGGACGTCACGGAAGAACCACGTCATCCGCTCGAGATGCTCTGTCCGTACGCCGACGTAGCCGATCCGCTTCACGTTCATGGCGCCGAGCCTACGGGACGACATGCGAGATGCTCAAGCGTTGTCAGCAAGTCGAAGCTCCACGAGCCGTCAGACTGATCCTTGGCGACCTACGGGGTTGTATTTACGATGGACGAGGTTGGGCAGCTCGGTCCGCCGCCGCCATACCTGAGTGTGCGGATGCACGTGCTTCGTCTAAGTGCTGTAAGCCGACTTCGGCGTTCCTATGAATGAACCCGGGCTTGGGCTCATGTACCGATAGCAAGGGCGAGAAGGGTATTGACCGCAGTCTCGAACGGGCGGGTACTCCGTTGCACCTGGGCGAGGAGAAGTCCTCCTTGGAGCGTGGCGAGCAGAGTAGTGGCGAGGTCGTCCGGGTCGATCCCCGACGGGAGCTTCCCGTCGGCATGAAGGGATCTGAGTCCATCGCCGATGGCGGCTGCCCACTGATCGAACCCTGCCGCTATGAGCACTCGGGCCTCGGGGTCACACTCGGCGAGTTGACCGCCGAGCGAGCCTAGTGGGCAGCCCCCCTTTGCTTTGGTGCGCTTCGCTTCGGCGATCACCATCTTCCGCCAGGCTTCGACTCCGTTCGCGCTGCGGAGCAGCTGCCCCTGGTTATTGACGATGGCGTCGGCTTGGTAATCGATGACCGCCTGCACGAGTGCGTTCTTATCGGGAAAGTAGTGGTACATCTGAGAGCCGCTGACTTCCGCCGCCACCTTGACGTCTTCCAAGGTGGTGCTCGCCACCCCGCGCTCATGGATCAGGGCGGCGGCCTCCTCCACTATTCGTGACCGGGTGCGTGCTCCCTTGGGGGTGAGCTTCGGCCGGTCACTCGTCTCGTTGACCATGCACCAATGTTAGCAGGATTTTGAGTTTGACAACCCAGTCCTGACCTGTCAGAGTGGGTCGCACAACCCATTTTGTAGCGACAGGAGGCACATCTCATGACTGACCTCAAGGGCAAGACCGCGCTGGTTACGGGCTCGACGAGCGGTATCGGCAAGGCCACGGCAATCGCCTTGGCCGCCCGCGGCGCTCGCGTACTGGTGGTCGGGCGCAACGCACAACGAGCCAAAGACGTGGTGGCCGAGATCGAAGGCAGCGGAGGCAGCGCAACGTTCCGGCTCACCACGTTGAGCGACCTGAAATCAGCCCAGGACCTGGTCGAATGGGCCATTGAGGCAGGCGACGGTCATGTCGACATCCTCATCAACAACGCTGGCGTCGCCTTGCTCGGACCAAGCAACGCAACCACCGAAGCAGACTTCGACGAGAGCTTTGCAGTCAACGTCAAGGTTCCGTTCTTCCTCGTCGCGTCACTGGCGCCGGCCATGGCCGAACGCGGATGGGGTTCGATCGTCAACGTCTCCACGATGGTCGCCAGCTTCGGTCAGGCAGGCATGGCTCTGTATGGCGCCAGCCGAGCGGCTCTCGAACTGTTGACGAAGGCCTGGGCTGCCGAATACGGCCCGCGTGGCGTTCGGGTCAACGCCGTTGCCCCCGGCCCGACACGGACCCGCACGATGGAAGCAGTCCCTGAAGAGATGGTGAATCAGCTCGCAGCACTAGCACCAGCCGGCCGCGTAGCTCAGCCCGAGGAACTTGCTGCGGCGATCGTCTTCCTCGCCAGTGATGATGCCAGCTTCGTCCACGGCGTCACGCTTGCGGTCGACGGAGGCCGAGTAGCGACGTAACGCTCGTCGGCGGTGCCGTTTCAGAGTGAAGACCGAGAACACAGATCACAACTGACAACTGAGGAATATCCAAATGAGCGCATACGTAATTGTCGAATTCACGGTCAAGGACCCGGATGTCTATCGTGAGAAATACACCCGCAACGCTGGACAGACGGCCAAAGAACACGGAGGCGAGGTTCTCGCCAACAGTAGCTGGGAGATCCTGAACGGCGATGGCTCGCTGACTTCAGGGGCACTCATGCGGTTTCCGGACCATGAGGCGGCCGTCAGTTGGTACAACTCGCCTGAATATCAACAGCTGATCGATATCCGAAGTGTCGCGATGGATGCCCGTTTCAGCTTGCTTGACGGCCTCCCTCCGCGCACAGAAGGTGAGAGCACACCCCAATGAGCGCACTCCCAGGAAAGACGGTACTCATCACGTCGCCAACCCCGGGATCGGCAAGGACGTGGCTCGGCAAATGGCGTTACGTCCCGAATTTACGCGGGTCTACTTGGCGTGCCGGAACCAAGATCGGGCGACAACGGCAAAGGCCGCTCTCGAGACCGCGATCCGCCGGTCCATCTTCGAAATAATTCTCACGGACGTCGCGATATGGCTTCGGTTCGAGCCGGCCTTGCGGCCATCAACGGATTCCTCGACGCGCTGGTCCCGCACGATGACATCGTTCTGGGTGGCGTGCGGGTAGGGGATCTCCGTCCCGCGTGACCCCCGATTTGGATCCCGCGCCAGACAGGAGACTCGAGACGAGTTGGCATGCCGCGCCTGCCAGATACCAGTCGGATGCAAGGCAGATCAGGTGGCGATTCAGTTTCCAGCGGACTGCCCACCGTCGATGTGCAAGACGACTCCGGTCACGAATGAGGCCTTCTCGAGATAGAGGATTCCATCGACGACGTCGCTGATCTGGCCAACTCGACCCAGTGGGTGGAGTTGAGCGAGACCCGTATACGACGATGGGTCGTAGACAGGGTTCTCTATGACGCCGAGGGCGACCGCATTGAACCGTATACCGCGCGACGCGTACTCGATGGCCAATGAGCGCGTCACGGCCGCCAGTCCGCCCTTGGTGAGCGATACGAGAGCCGATGGATTCTCGCTCTCTGCGTGGTCGACGAGACTCGTCGTGATGTTGACCACGTGCCCACCGGTGCCTTGCGTGAGCATCTGCCGGATGACTGCCTGAGTTATATGAAAGAACCCAGTCAGATTTACGGCGGTAATCGCCCGATAGTCCTCAAGTGTGTAGTCGGTGAATGGCTTGCTGATGAAGATCCCGGCGTTGTTGATGAGGCTGTCGATACGCCCGAAGCGATTGACGGCCTGTTCCACGATGGTCTGAGCAGTCTGGACCTCCGTAATGTCACCTCTCACCGTGAGGATGTCGGTCGCCTCGGAGGGGCTGATTGAGCGGGACGTGGCAATGACTGCATATCCGGCGGTGCGGAAGCGTTCTACTACGCCCGCGCCGATGCCTTGGGAGCCCCCGGTGACGACGGCGACCCGGCGCGGGGCGGTCGAGTCGCTCACGGCAGGCGTCGTTGACGGCTCAAGGCGTCGGGTGGACGGCTCATCTGACTAGGTAAACCTCGTAGATCACACCTCCGGGTTGCCGGCCTCCCACGCTGACGAATATGCCTTTGTTCAACCAGTCGAGGCTGTCGGCTCCGGTCTCGATTGTGGCTGAAGTGCGGAAGCTGTATTCACTTGCGTCGACATCTCCCCCGCGTCCGAGGCGTTCGAGAACCTCCGGCGGTCCGTGGCGCACACCGTGTGATTGGAAGTAGAGCAGGTCTCCGTGTTCGGTTTTCAGCGTGTAGCGAACGTCGCCGATCGTGGTGCCGTCCGGAAGAATGATCTGCCAATCGGCGCTGGCCGCGGGAAGCAGTGTCCCGCGCAGCTCCGGTCCGCTGAAGGTCCCGCCGGTCAGTGGAACGATGCGCCGCTCACCGGCGGAGATCCGGCCGACGTCTTGGGCCTCACCGATGGTCGCTTCCAACCGGTAAACCAGGTTCAGGCGTGGACCGGGAAGACGACTGCTCATTGCCTCACTCCTGATTTGGTCGCGGTCGCTTCAAGATCTTGAACGGCGATGCCAGCGGTCAGCGTGGTCAGGCAGTATCGGCGAACGCGCGACCTCAGAGGCGGCTCGCCCGGGGCGGCGATGCGTCAGGCTCCAGCGATCAGCGACCGCGCTTCTGCCGGGCCGACCACGAGATCGTGAAGGTCCCCGCCCACCTCTAGTCGACTCGACTGTTTGATCCCGCCGAGCTTCATCGGCTCGAAGCCGGCCGTCCGGATCAACCGCTCGACCACGTCCCTCCCACGGTCGTCGTCGGTCACGTAGAACAGCACGGCGGGTTGGGGTGATCGGTTGCTCGAGGACTCGAGGAGATCGGCCGACATGGTGCCAAACGCCATTGCCAACCGTGCCCCGGTCGGCAACCACCCGGCGATCGTCTCGCCAGATGATTGCCCTTGTGGTAGGAGCCGCACAACCTTCCGTTCCGCGTCGAGGCCGACCGGGTTGCTTGGAGCGATGATGGACCTGTCGCCCAGCGCGTCGGCGATCTCGTCGATGACGTCCTTTAGCACCGAGAATCGCAGCGCGAGGATGACAGCGTCGGCTCCCTGCAGCGCGCTCCGGTTGTCGAGCGCGACGACAGCAGCCTCGCCGATCTCCTCAGCGAGCCTTTGTGCCGACTCGTTGTCGGCGCTGGAGAGCTGCAGGGCCTCCCCGCCGGAGGCGAGTTGACGGGCGATGGCCGATCCGATCCCTCCAGTGCCGATGATGGCGGTGGTCACGATCGAAACCTCCTCAGCGTCACGTGCTGACGACAGGGGCTTGGGACCACGGCGGGCTTCACGGCCAGTCCGGGGGCACCCAGTCCCCCTCTGGGTCGGTGGTTTGGCCCACTTCGATCAGATGACCGTCGGGATCGCGGATGTAGCAACGGATCTCGTATTGGTGCTGTTTCGGCGGCGTCAGGAATTGAGCGCCCCGGGCGCTCCATTCGGCGTACACGGACTTGATGTCTTTGACCCGAATATTGAGGAAGCTGCTGACCCGGTCGAGTTCGGCGGGCGTCTCGAGGGTGACCGCAGGCTTGTCGTCGGTCGGGCCTCCGCCGACGTTGATGATGATCCAGCTGTTGGCGAGGGCGACATAAGTCAGCCCTCCGGGGCCGGAGAAGGCCAGCGTGCCTCCGAGCACTTCGGTGTAGAAGCGCCGGGAGCGCTCGACATCGTCGGAGACGATGAAGTGGGCCAGCACGATTCCCTCTGGTGGGGGCGGGAGCTCGGTCATCTGCTACCTCCACTGGTTGAGTCTCACGCCCGCTTTCGGGCGGGATATGGTCACGTCAACGGCTAAGTCACGGTCTGGCGATCTGCGCCTGCGTCGGTCGCGGGTGGGGCGTGTGACGGATGCACCGGCACCGTGGAAATCCGTCTCAGCCACACAATCTCACGGTCCCTCACGATCGTGTTGGGCAGGAAGATCGCTATCCCGTTGTGATTACTGAAATTCCATCAGCGCAGCGACCTGAACGATTCGCGCATCTCTTCGCAAAACAGATCCGGCTGCTCCCATGCAGCGAAGTGCCCGCCCCGGTCGAGCGACTTGAAGTGAATGACCCGGCCGGTGGCACCGCCCTGATCACCACCTACCTCGAGACCGGACAGGTCGACCAATCCCTCTACACGAGCCCGCGCCTCTCCTTCACACCGGCCAGCACACAGACGACTATTGCCAAGGACATCGTCGCCACGATGATCTGCCTCGCCGTCCTCACCGTGGTGTCGTTGCTCCTGATGTGGTGGCGCATCCGCAGACGCGGTCGGTTCGGGCGGACGGCGAGTGCGGTGCTCCGCTCGGTGTACCCGCTCATCCTCGGCCTCGGTGGCTGGTTCCTCGCTCTGCTCATCGTCCTCACGACGTCCTCGACGATTCCGATTGAAGACCAGCTCCTCGCCGTCGTCTCAATCGGTGTGCCAATCGGCCTGGGAATCTCCCTCGCCTAGGTCAACCGCGACCGGCACTCCAACGTCAACACCATCGGATTTGCGGCAGCTGTCGGAGGTGGCCTCGCAGGCGCCTGGCTGGGGTTCAACGCGACCAGCGGACTTCTCTCCCTCGTCACTGCAATCGTCGGAGCGACCGTCGGCGCAAACCTGATCCTCCTCGCGCTCGACATCTCGTGGCATCGGCAGGCTCGCGATCGCGTGGATGAAACCAGCCCAACGGAGGCGAAGGCGCTTGCTGGCGAAAGGCAATAGCCGAACTCGTTGGGTGAACACCAGATAGTGGTGGGTCCAAATTGAACCGGCGCGCAGTCATTGATTGCGCGCCGGATTCTCTATAGCGCCGCTAATCCGATCTCTGTCTCGTTGATCTCACGTGGTGAGATGCAAGCCGCTGGAATGCCGATCATCGCCGCCATTTGCGACGGTTATCGAGAGATCACGTGGGCGCCACCACTCGCTGCAGCAGCGCGTCCGTCTCGTTGGCAGCCGGGACGTAGCCCATTTCGGTGAACAGCTCTCGAGCCTCGCGCAACGGCGCGTCAGCCCCGGGTGTGTCGAGGGCCACCAGGCAGCGTCCCTGGCCGAGCAGCGCGAATGCGAGCTCTGGAACGTCGCCAAACTGTCGCCACCGCGTGGCCGTCTCGGCGTAGCCGTCCGCCGCGGTGACGTGGTCACCAGCAGCTTCCGCGAGCGCAGCGCGGCACGCACCGAGGGCGTGCTGTTGCATTGGGGTGCGCGGCTCGACGCCGGCGATGAGCCGCGCAGCAAGCCCGGGATCACCCAGCATGAGCGAGCAGCGGACCAGCGCTGGCAGCAGGGACGCGTAGTACGGGTCGTCGCGGGTGCCACCGGTCCCTTCCAATTCCTCGAGCAATGCCTTGGCCCGCTCGTTGTGGCCCCCCGCCAACATGAGTTGGGCCGTGGCCGCGAACGCCATTGCCATCATCTGCGGCTCGCCTGCCTCGCGGGCGGTCGCGGAGAATTGCTCGGCGGCGCCGGCCTGGGCTCCCTCGCCACGCTTGGCCAAGAGATCCAGTTGCACCGAGCGAGCCTCGATCAGCACCACGTCGCCTGCCGCCTCGGCTTGCTCTGCCGCCGACTTCGACACCAGCGAGGGCATGCTCTGAGCGGCCGCACGCAGCCGAGAACGTCAAGCTCATCGCCCTGATGCCGAGCGCGAACTCGGCGATGCCGCGCCGCTCGCAGAAGTCGATGCCTTCACCACAGCGCTCGAGTGCGGCCGCCGGGCCCTCATGCTGCCACGTGGCGAGCGCGAGATTGTTATGCAGGACAGCGGCGTCGCGGCCCAGTCCCTGCTCGATGGCGAGCCCAAGTGCGCGGCGCATGTCGGTCAAGCCCTGGGCGTTCCCCAGGGCAGCCCGGGCGATGCCGCGGTAGCCGAGGGCCCGCGCCGATTCCGGCAAACCCAGGTCGGCGGCAAGTTGGAGCGCCCGCTCGGCGGCAGCGATCGCCCCCGAGTAGTCGGAGTTGACTGCCCGGTTACCAGCGAGCTCTGCATACGCAGTCACCAGCTCCGGGCCGGGCGCCTCCGCCTCGAGGAGCGTCAGCGCCTCGGCGATGAGATCCCGATGGCGCGGATCGCCGGCCGTGCGGAGCACGTTCGACAGCGTGGTCAGCGTCCTTCCCGCAGCCACCGCCACACGCTGGCCGGCATGCAGAGCGAGGGCCTCCTCCAGCGCGGCCCTCGCCTCCGGCAGGCGTCCCTGCTGCCGCGCCGCCTGCGCCCAGTGTTCCAGCAGGCCGGCACGCTCGGGACGACCCGCAGGGGTGAGCTCGAGCGCCCGAGCGAAGCTGGCCTCAGCGCTGGCCACGTCGATGGGCAGGGCCCGCTCCCCGGCGAGGGCGAGATAGCGGCGCGAGGCTGCCTCCAGTTGCGGGATGTCCTGCTCCTGGCCGATGGCGCGAGCCAGCTCCAGCGCCTGAACGTAGTGATAGGCAACCGCGTCGCTGAGGTCGTCGGCGCGCTCTCCGGCGTGGGACTCGATCCAGGCAGCAGCGGCGCGATGCCGGGCGGCTCGGCTGGAGCGTGGGATTTGGGCATAACAGACGTCGCGTACCAGCAGGTGCCAGAAGCCGAACTCCTGCTCCCCCTCCATCGAGCTGACGCGAGCGGGCCGGACCAGCTCCTTGCGGGCCAGCTCGTGGAGGGCCAGCTCCACCTCCTGCGGATCGCGCTCTCCCATGGCGGCGAGCGCCCCTGCCCAGAACACTTTGCCGATCACCGCGGCGTCCTGGAGCAGGCTCTTACGCTCCACCGAGAGCGTGTCGAGGCGAGCGGCGATCAACGCCTGCACTGAGTTGGGCAGGGGCACAGCCTCGAGGGGACCGGCCAGCAGGTTGCGGTCGCTGAGCAGGCGCACGAACTCTTCCGCATAGAGCGGGTTGCCACCCGCCCGGTCGAGCAGAGCGTGCTGGGTCGCCGCCGGCAACACCGTGCGCTCGAGCAGCAGCGCCACCAACGTTGCCGTCTCGTCGTCCGAGAGCGGCGCCAGGTTGATCGTCTGAGCGTTGCGCACCCCGGCCGCCCAGGTGGGATGCTGCTCGTGGAGCTCCGGCCGGGCGGTACAGAGCAGGAAGAGGGGCACCCCTGCGGACCAGTCGGCCAGGTGCTCGAGGAAGGCGAGCATCGGCTCATCCGCCCAATGCAGGTCGTCGACCATGAGCACTGTGGGGTTTTGCGCAGCCAGCCCCTCGAGGAACCGTCGCCAGGCGGTGAAGGACTCCTGCTGGGCCGCCGGCTCGCCACCCGCACCCACGAGTGGGGCCAGCCGCGCCTTGAGCCAGGCCCGGTCCGGTTCGTGCTCGGGGATGGCATCGTCGAGCTTGGCCAGGGCCGCCTCGGGGGGGTCCGACTCGAGGATGCCGCACTCCGCCTTGACGATCTCGCCGAGCGCCCAGAAGGCAATCCCCTCACCGTAGGGGAGGCAGCGGCCCTGGCGCCAGCGCACCAGCCCCGGCCGTTGCTCGATGTACTCGAACAGCTCGGCGCACAAACGGGTCTTGCCCACCCCCGGCTCTCCCACCACTGTCACGAGCTGGCAGGCACGTTGCGCCGCGGCCCGCTCGAATGTGGCGATCAGCAGCGGCCGCTCGAATTGCCGTCCCACCAGCGGCGTGGCATTCGCCCGGATCACGTCGGGGCCGAGGCGGGCGCGGGCGGCGAGCGGCTGCCACGCGGGAAGCGGGTCCGCCTTTCCCTTGACCTGCACAGCCTCGAGGCGAACAAAGGTGAACACGCGCTCGGTGTGTCGGAAGGTCGTCTCAGACACCGCCACCCCGTTGATCGGGGCGATACCTTGGAGGCGTGAGGCGGTGTTGACCACGTCGCCGGTCACGAAGCCTTCGCCGCGCTCCGGACGGGCGCCCAGGGCGACGACCGCCTCGCCGGTGTTGATGCCCACCCGGACCTGGAGTTGCAGCTTCTCATCGCCGCGGTTCAGCCCCTCGATGGCCTCCAGGATGCGCAAGCCCGCGCGGACCGCGCGCTCGGCGTCATCCTCGTGCGCCACCGGCGCGCCGAACACTGCCATCACCGCGTCCCCGACGAATTTCTCCACGGTGCCGCCATGGCCCTCGATCACCTGCTGCAGGTGCGCGTGGTAGGGGCGGAGCCGAGCGCGCACGTCCTCGGGGTCGGCCTGCTCCGAGGCGGCAGTGAAGCCCACCAGGTCACAGAAGAGCACCGAAACCACCTTGCGTTCCTCGCGGACCGGAGGCGTTGCGAGCTGGCCGACTCGAGCCCCGCAGAACGGGCAGAACGGGAAGTCGCCGGGGAGCTCCCCGCCGCAGTTCGGGCATGTGGCCACGACCCGAGTGTCGCCGAAACAACCGCTCCCGTGTGCCGGGTGGAAGGGTCGAGTTATCCCGCCTTCCGGAGCGGCATGGCTACGCCTGCTCGGGCAGAGGGATCGAATGCCACAGCACCAGCTTCCAGGCGCCGCTGTCGCGACGGAGGATCAACGTGGTCGGAGCGGAGATGTGCTGCGGGGTGCCGTTCATCGTGTAGTGCTGGTCGATCCAACAGGTCAGTACCCCTGTTTCCCCCCAAATGCGCTCCTCCGCATCTCGCAGTTGCGTCCCGACATCACTCACCGCGGCCATCACCTCATGGAGATAAGTGTCCACGTCGCCTCGGCCGCGCAGCCAACGCCGCGAGATCTCGTCGACGCTCTGGACGTCCCCCGTCAACATCTCCTTCATCCGATCAGCATCCAAGGCGTCAAGCGCCGCGAAGAATTCGGTTGCGACACTTCTCAGCTCGTCGGCCATCAAGCGGTCCTCCGTGGTGGTTGACTAAATATAGGCAGTGACGCAGAGGTGCCCATTGCGCAGGTGCATGCACCGTTGCCCACGCCAGACACCCACAAATGTAATCAGAGCGACGGGCAGCATGACTGGACGTTGAAGGGGGCCAAACCCAAAGCACAGCGTCGCTCTCAGGGGTGATGGACGTCGCCCTGCTGCAGCGTACCCGGAGCTACGTAGCCTTCACAGCGGAGCCGGCGTTGCATGCCGGGAAGGCAATGGGAGGAGCCGTCGGATGCAAGCGCCATGCGACCCCAGACCCGAGCATAGGTGGAGGTCGGCTCACACGTCGCAAGGTGCCTGCCTCGTTCTGGGCGGACGTATCGCGATCTTCGGCATTGCGCGACTCGCTGCGATAGCGGTGCTGAGCGCCCTCTTCTCTGCATGGGCGAATGCGGTGGCGGCTGAGGGTTTCCGGGTGCGTTGCCTAACGACGCGACGCTGAGCAGGGTCTCGCGATGGCCCCCGAGCCGTGAATCGGGAACGCTGCATCTTGCCTGGGCGTAGGGGTCGAACACAGTGCGCATATCAGCGCCGGCCGCCGAACTCCCAGTCGTGGACCTCGATATCCGCGAATGCGCCGAGCCCCGTCCGCTCGTCTCCAATAAGCGCATCGAGAGCGCCGCGATCGGGCACCTGAAGCGCCAGAGCGACGCCCACCGGTTCCGCACCATCGAGTGTCGTGAGTGCTCCGTAGAGGATGAGGCAATCACGCAATTCCGCCGGGAGGGTCTCGACCGACGTGGGCCGGCTGAGATGCGAACGGCCGATGATCAGAAACCGCGGTTGCGCCGCGTGACCCGAGAACTCCCACATGGAGCGTCCGAGCAGGTTCTCGAACCGCCAGACCGAGTGCTCCCCGTACACGCCTGCCCGGTTGTTCGGCTCGAGCGCAACGAACTCGCGCGCTGCATCAACGCTGGGCAGCGCAAGGACGTGAAGGCTGCCTGTCGCGGTCTCGCGGTCGGTGTCGAAGTCGGCCCCCTGGCGATCATCGACTCCCCGAACTTGTCCATGTACGACCAGTGTTCTTCGAGCAGTTCCTGGTCGTCGCGCAGATGTCCCGTATCGACTGCATCTCGGCTGTATACAAAGAAATCCACTGCGGCAGAAGTCTATGCCCGCTTGCGAGTACAGTCCGAGTATGACCGACGAGCCGCGGCGGCGACCGATCCACGCCCGCGTTATCGGGCTCTTTGTTGTCGCGTTCTTCACCGTCGCGTGCGGCGCGGTCTCCGGCTCGAGCAGCTCGAACAGCGGCGTCATCCCGATTTCACAGCCCGGCATCTACAGCTACACGACGACGATAACGTCGCCGGGCGGCTCCCCTGAGGGCTCGGGTGGGTGTAGCGGGTTTAGCGTGACGCTCACCAACGAGGGCGGCACCATTGACAACCTGGCCGCAAGCGGACGGCTGTACTTCACTGCCGGAAATTGGACCGGCGCGCTCAATGGCAGCGGCAGCACAGGCTGCCAATGGTCGGTGACGCTCACGCCGTCGTAACGACCGGGCGGCATGAGACGTTCGATTCGGCTCGCTCCGGGGTCGGGATGACCGTGGGACCTCCAAAAGCAAATTGCCGCGACCGAGAAGCTATGTCGGTTTCGATGCACGCTCGAGAGTACGCGGGCCCGATGATGTCAACCGGAGGTCAAAGTCGGGGCGACTGGACTCGAACCAGCGACCCCCTGCTCCCAAAGCAGGTGCGCTACCACTGCGCCACGCCCCGACGTTTGTGAGTTGAACTGACTCGCTCGCCTCGCCCGCCCGGCGCTACAGGCTCGTATTTCTCCTACGCCGCCAAGCGCAAGCTCACGATCCGATTCTACGGTGCCAGCGCACATCTATCCCGTCGACCAACATCGCCGACGTCAGTGATCTACCGGTCCACACCGACTCAGCGCAGCTCGTTGACCCGGATGAGGTTCCCCGCGGGATCGCGGATGGCACAGTCGCGGACCCCATATGGTTGCTCGACCGGCTCCTGCACAACGTCAGCGCCGCTCGCCTGGAGACGCGCAAAGGCACCGTCGAGGTCGGCGGTGGCCAGGACGACGATGCCGTAGCTCCCCTTGGCCATCATCTCAGCGATCGTGCGGCGCTCGTCCTCGGTGATACCGGGAGTGGCGCCAGGCGGATACAACACGATGGACGTGCCGGGCTGGTTGGGCGGCCCGACCGTGATCCAGCGCATCCCGCCGTATCCGACGTCGTTGCGGACCTCGAACCCGAGCGTGTCCCGATAGAAGGCCAGTGAGACGTCCGGGTCGTCGTGCGGGAGAAAGCTCGCCTGAATGCTCATGTCCATGGCGGTCATCGTATCGGTGGGTCACGCGCGGGCGCTTCTCGATTCCTGACCGGTCGAGCGAGCCCCGGCCCGCCGCACGCCGGGCCGGGGCGTCAGCTCAGCTCGGATCCTGGATCAGACCGAGGACGTTCCCGTCTGGATCGGTGAAGCTCGCCACCAGACGACCCGCGGCTACGTCGTGCGGGGCTTCCTTCAAGGTGGCACCGGCGGCGATCACCTCGGCCAGCTTGGCCTCGATGTCCCCGACGTGCCAATAGGCCACTGGCGAGTCCATGTCGCTGTTGGGCACCAGCCCGATCTGCTGGCCCTCGGCCTCGTAGCCGACGTAGTAGGCGCTATCGGCCATCGGCTCGACGCCGAGCAGCGCCGTATACACCGGCTTCGCCTTCGCCAAATCCGTGACCGGGTGCAGCACGGTCTTGATTCCCTGGGTTGTCGAGGTGGTCATGGTCGCTCCTGAAGTCGTCTTGGTGTTCTCCATGGCCGTCATGCTATGTGCGGTTCCGCGACCGGCGCTTCTCGATTCCTGACCGGTCTGGTCACCTGTTTCGCCACGCAGGGAGGCATCCCCGCGGTCGCCAGCGCCGCGTGGCGCCGGTAGGCGCTGGGCGACACGCCGACGAGCTCTGTGAAGCGAGTGCTGAAGGTTCCGAGCGACGAGCACCCGACTGCGAAGCAGGCTTCGGTGACACTGACATCACCGCGACGGAGCAGCGCCATCGCGCGCTCGATGCGCCGGGTCATCAGGTACCCGTACGGCGGCTCACCGTACGCGGTTCGGAACTCGCGGCTGAGATGACCGGCCGACATGTTCGCGCCGCGGGCGAGCGCCTCGACGTCGAGCGGCAGCGCGTAGTCTCGGTCGATCCGGTCGCGGACGCGCCGTAGGCGCGCAAGGTCCCGCAGGTGCTGGGTCGCAGCAAGCGTTGTGGCCACCTGACGATCGTGCCACGTCGGACCGCCGGTGTTGATCTCAGCGGCGTCCAGTCCGATGGCGGGCGGCCGTCGGGTACATCGCTGATAGGCTCGACCGAGAGGTGGTTTGATGACTGAACGAGCGAATCCGCCGACCGCGCGCGAGCAAGCGGCCTTCGACGCTGCAACAACGGGCAAGCCCAAGGACTTCATCCGGGTCTGCAGCGAACTCGGAAGGGCGCCGAGCGAGATGCTCGATGCCTTCCAGGCCGCACCCTGGCGCTGGCTCTTCTACTTCCCGCCGGGTGACCCCGTGAGCGACGAAGCACGGCACCGTCCGTTCCAGCCCGCGGTGCAGGAGCGGCTCGACCTCCTCCGCGAGTACATCGAGGCGCCCTGGTGGCGTCGCATGTTCTCCAGCCCCGACGCGTTCGATCCAGCCACGCGGCGGGCGTACGCGAGGACTCACCAGCCGGACCGCTGACCGGAGGCCCGCTGCGGGCCACTCCACGGCAAACTCTGCTCGTAGTGGACATCCTCGACGTCGTCATCGTCCTCTTCGTCATCACCTTCGCCGTCTCCGGCGTGCGCCGAGGACTGAGCGGGGTCGCCCTGGCGCTCGCCGGGCTGGTGGCAGGCTTGTTCGTGGCCGCGATCGTGACCCCACCCCTCGCCAGGGCCATCACCCAAGACCGGACGGCGCAGCGGCTCGTCGCGATCGGCGTCTTCGTCGGCGTGACGCTCCTCATCGAGGGCGTCGGCGCTGCCATCGGCTTCCAGATCCGGCAGCGGACGCAGAAAACGGTGGTGCTGGGGAAGGTCGACGCCGCAGTGGGAGCCGCCCTCGGCCTCATCGCGGCGTTGGTCACGTCCTGGTACCTCGGCCTCATGTTCTCGCAAAGCCCGTGGATTCCCCTCGACAACCAGATCAGCAACTCGGCCATCGAGCGATCCCTCGACGGGTTCATGCCGCGCCCTCCCGGCTTCCTCGCAACGTTCGGGAACCTCTTCCTGCCCGGCGATTTTCCGAACCCCTTCTCCACCATCCTCGACATCCCTCAGGCCCCGGTCACGATCCCGCCGCTCGTCAACACCGCGGGCATCCGGGAGACGACGAGCGTGACCTCCAAGGTCATCGCCTCCGGGTGTGACGGCGGCGCCGAGGCCGGGTCGTCGTGGCCCCTCGCGGCAGGGTATTTCGTGACCAATGCCCACGTGGTCGCGGGCTCCAGCAGCGTCGAGATCGATACTCCAAGTGGGGTCCGGCATGCGGCGCGGGTGGTGCTGTTCGATCCCAACACCGACCTCGCGGTCCTCTACTCACCGGGCTTGTCGCTGCGCCCGCTGGTGATCCTCGACAAGACACCTGTCCGCGGCACCGGCGGCGCGGTCATCGGCTATCCCGGCGGTGGCGCCGAGCAGGTCGTTGCCGCCGCGGTGGGCTCGACGGAGTCCGCCACCGGCTACAACATCTACGGCGACACCCTCGTGACCCGAGAGCTCGAGGTGCTTGCGGCGCGGGTCATCCCAGGCAACTCGGGCGGACCGATCGTGAACGATGCGGGGCAGATCATCGGCGTCGTCTTCGCCGCGAGCACCACCCAATCGGACGTCGGCTATGCCCTCACCATGCCGCAGGTCTATCCCGACCTCAGGGCCGGCGAGCACCGGACCGCCGCAGTCAGCACCCAGGCGTGCGCCTCCTGACCGCTCGTCAGGAGTGAATGATGACGGTGGTCCCGATGGGGCTCCACGCGTAGAGCCAGGCCATGGTGGTCGTGGGGATGTGCACGCACCCGTGGCTCGCGTCCACGCCGTTCTGGCTCCCCGGCCCATACGTTGTCGTCGGCTCCCACGGCGCGTCGTGGATGAAGAAGCCGCCGCGCAGGAACTCCATCGCATAGTCGGCCTTCTCGGGCGTGTAGTAATACGGCGACGACTCCGGCCAGGGCGAGATCAGCGTGATCGGCGAGTACTTGGCGTAAACGTGGAATGTCCCCGTCGGGGTGCGCAGCCCGGGACGGCCGGTGGTCACCAGCGTCGATCCGGCGATGCACCCATCGTCGAAGAAGACGGCCGACTGCGTCGACACATCGATGTCGATCACTTTGCCGTTGGGAACTGCGTGACCGCAGCCGACTGCCGTGAGCGCCGCGTTCACCGAGCGCTCGAGCGACGTGATCTGGGTCGCGACCGCCTCGAGGTGTTCCGACGTGCCGGCGGCGTGAAAGTTGGCGTCCAGCGACTTGTACTGGGTCGCGAACGCGCTCGCGTTGGCGGCCTTGTGCGTGGTGGCCAGGGTCACTCGCGCTTCGAGCGCATGCAGCTCGCCTGCCACCCGCCCGTCGAGCACGATCAAGGCGTTGAGGGGACCGAGGTCGGCCTCGAGTGACTTGATGGCCGTGATCGTGGTCGTGGCGTCGGTGCCGCTCGCGGTCAGCGTGGCGATCAACGACGGCACCGATCCGGTCTCGAGGTTATCGCCACGTGCGACTGAAACGGTGTGGTTTGCCACCGCCACGAGCGCGAGGACGCTGCCATAGCTCCCGGTCGCTGCAGTGATCTCCACGGTGACCACGTTCAGCGCTGCGGACTTGCGCGCGACCTCGACCGCGCCCGTCCACGCCGTGGCCAGCCCCTCGATAGCCGCGGGTGTGGTCGCCGCGGCGAGCTCGGTCTTCCATTTGCCCGCGGCGCTCGATGCAACGGACGGCACATATGAGCCGTACTGCAGCTCCATCTCGCTCCACGCGGTCATCTCACTCTCGGCACGAGCACGCGCCACCGCGACCGCCGATGTCCACGCCTTATCGGTGTCACCGTGCATGGTCGCCAGGAACGCGCTGCCATCGTCAAGCCACCAGAGGGGTGACCACGTCGACGCCTGCATGTACTTGGACGCCTCGAGCGCCTTGTGCAAGGGCGCGATGCTCGCTTCCGGGACGCCTTCGCCGACGTCCTTCGTCCACGAACGCTCCAGGGTGGCGACGGCGCGATGGAACGACGACGCGCGACCCATTGCGCGCGCCGTCGCGGCGCTGCCGGCGCCGATCAGAGCAAGGGAGACAACGGCTGTCGCGATGGGGAGCAGTCGTCGCTTCACTGCGGCAAGGCTACCCGAGAATCAGCTCGAGAGGAACCCGTTCTGGACGAGCCAGGTGTGCGCGACGTTGGCGACGGTCTGGCCCTGGATCTCGACCATGGCGTTGAGCGTGAGCATCACCGGAGTGGTGAGCTTCGCGGCCACCGGGGTCATCCAGGCGCCGATCGACGGGTATTTCTGCAGCACGCTCGACCGTACGAGCAGCCCCGCATTGTCCGGCGGGAACAGGTTCTTGTCGTCGGTCAGCGTCACCTCGTTGTTCGCTTCAATGGCCGAGTCGGTGGTGAACACCTCGCCCGCGTCACACTGCCCGTTGGCGATCGATTTCTCTGCGGTCGTCCCGATCTGCGTGTAATGGAAGCTCGAGGCAGACGGCCATCCGTACGTGCTGACGAGTCCGGGCAGACCGTCCGGGCGCGTGAGGAACTCGGACATCACGCAGACCTTGAGGCTTGGATGCGCCGTCAGGTACGTACCGAACGCCGCGAGCGACGTGCCATACGTCCCTGTCTTGCTCGACAAGATGCCGATGCCGTTGGTGTCGTCGAATTGCGTCGGTGCGACCCAGCAGATCTGATGAGCCTCGTCGAGCTGCTGCACCTTGGTGAAGGCCCCGGGGAGGTCAGTTGGGAACTGTCCTGCGCTCAAGCCGAGGTAACCAGGGTCGGTCAATTCCGTACCCGTGTACTGCCAGTACATATCGAGCGTACCGCTGGTCAGCGCCTTTCCGATCGTCGGATCGGCCGCGCTGAATGTATTGGTGACCGTGAAGCCGTGCGCCCCGAGCACATCCACGGTCATTTGCGCCATCAACTGCTCTTCGGCGAAGTCCTTGCTGCCAATCGAGAGAGTGGCGCCATTACCACTCGTCTGAGTACCGCTTGGACACGTACCGGCTGACGCCGTGCCTGACGGAGTGCCGCCGCCGGAGTTTCCACCCCCGCACGCAGCAAGGGTCCCGGGTATCGCGATAGCGATGACCGCGAGTAGCTTGCGCTTCATTGATGTGTTCCTCCACATGCCTTTTACGGGTTGACTAACTGCTGACTTGTTTTGGGACTGTGACGCGCTCAATCATTGAGAGCCCCCAGTCTGCGAGCAACGCGAGCGATGCCACCATCACGGCTCCGACAAATACCATCCGGTCACTGTTGTTGATGCCTGCGGCGATGACATCTCCGAGGCCGCCACCTCCGATGAAGTTCCCGAGTGTAGCGGTTCCAATGATTAGCACGAGTGCTGTGCGCAAGCCCGCAAATACCAGCGGGGAGGCAAGCGGCAACTGCACTCGCATCAAAGCCTGCCAACGCGTCATTCCCATGCCCCTCCCGGCATCAACTGCGGCGGGATCGACTCCCTGAATGCCTGCGACCGTATTCCGAAGGACGGGCAGCAGCCCGTAGATGACCAGGGCGATGACCGTTGGGGTCACCCCGAGACCGAGGATCGCGAAGAGCAGCACCAGCAAGCCGATTCCCGGCACAGCCTGTCCGAGGTTCGCGAGCATGAACACCGGGATTCGCACCGCGCTGCCCGCCTGTGCGATGAGCACGCCCACCGGCACGCCGATCGCGGCGACCAGCGCGAACGAGATCCCCGAGATGAAGACGTGCTGAATCGTCTCGCTCATCAGGTTCGGCGCGTTGAGAATCTCCGCGTCGAACGTCCTGCCAATGAGCGTCTGATACACGCCGATCGACAGCAGAATCCCGATCGCCACCCAGATCGGCACCGCGAACGGGCGAACATGGCGCATCCATCTCGGCAGGTGCGGCATCTAGCGCGACCTCATCGATGCTGCGCGGATCACGTCGGCGTCAACGATGCCCACGGTCTCGCCCCCTTTGACCACCCTGGCGCGCCCGTCTGGCGACCGGAGCACGGCATCGAGCGCGTCGCGCAGGGTGCCGTCGAGATCCACCGAGGTTTCAGGTGCGGCGCCATTGTGACCTGTCAACTCCACCTCTGTGATCGGAATGAGCGCGAGACGCCGCACCAGCGGGCCCTCACCGAGAAACCCGGTGACGAACGCGGACTGCGGATGAGCCAGCAGCTCTTCGGGTGTCGTGAACTGCTCGAGCACGCCACCCTTCGACAGAAGCGCGACCCGGTCGCCGAGCTTGACCGCCTCGTCGATGTCGTGGGTGACGAAGACGATCGTCTTTCGGACGACGCTCTGGAGGCGCAGCAACTCGTTTTGCAGTCGCTCGCGGGCGATGGGGTCGATCGCGCCGAAGGGCTCGTCCATGAGCAGGATGTTCGGATCGGCCCCCAGCGCGCGGGCAACTCCCACGCGCTGGCGCTCACCGCCGCTGAGCTCAGCGGGCAGCCGCTTCGCGTAGTCAGACGCCGGCAGCGCGATCAGGTCGAGGAGCTCTTCCACGCGCGCCTGGGTTCGCTGCTTGGTCCATCCGAGGAGGCGGGGCACCGTCGCGATGTTCTCCGCGACCGTCTGATGTGGAAAAAGGCCCACCTGCTGGATGACGTACCCGATCGATCGACGAAGGTCGTTCACGTCGTAGGTTCGAGTGTCTCGGTCGTCGATGCTGATCGTGCCCTCCGTGGGCTCGATGAGGCGGTTGATCATTTTCAGCGAGGTCGTCTTCCCGCAACCCGACGGGCCGACGAGGATCACCGTCTCCCCGGACTTGACCTCGAGCGAAAGATGGTCGACCGCGACTGCGCTGCCGTAGCGCTTGACGACCCGGTCGAACTTGATCACGTCGCCGCCACCGAGACGCGGCCGCGGGAAAGGGCGCGCTGGATGCCCGCCAGGATGAGGTCGGCAAGGATGCCGATCGCGGCGACGGGGATGATCCCGGCGAGCACCGCGTCGACGGTGCCGGTGCTGCGATTGATCGCCGAGAGAATCGTCTGGCCGAGATCGTTGACGCCGACCGCCGCGCCAACCGTCGCGATCGCGACGATCATCACCGTCGACTGGCGGATGCCCCCAAGGATGATGGGCACCGCCAGCGGCAGCTCAACCTTGAGCAGCACCTGCCGGGGATTCATCCCCATGCCTCGCGCCGATTCCACAACTGCGGGATCGACCGTCTTGATTCCAGCGCGGGTGTTCCGGGTCACGGGGAGCAGTCCGTAGAGGATCAACCCGATGATGACCGGCGGGTTCGCCACGCCGAACCAGATCGAGAGCAGACCGAAGAGCGCGAAGCTCGGGACGGTGAGGATGGTGCTGGTGATCGCCATGATCACCGTGGACAAAGGCTCGGAACGGGCGGCGGCGATCCCGAGCGCGAGCCCGATCACACTCGTGATCACCACGCATTCCGCCACGATCTCGAGGTGCGTGACGATCTGGGGCTCGATCAGGTCCCAGTTGTCGGAGACGTACTGAAAGACGCTCACTTTTGTGAGGCGTCAGTATGCGTAACCTCCCGGGGTGCTGCTCGGGCTCGGGGTCGGCGCGCCGCTGGTCGTCGACCCGGTCGACGTGGCTGTCGTGGCGGGCGTGATCGCGAACCACTTGCCGTCGACACCCTGGCCGGTGGTCTGGCCTGCGGCGGTGTCACTTGCGAAGGTGTGCAGCGGCCAGCCGTTGTACGTGACCTCGGTGGCGGCGGCCCCATTCACCATGATCGAGACTGTGCCAAAGGTTCCGGTGAGGGCGCTCGGCGCGGTGGTGGCCCCGCTGGTCAGCAATGGGGGCCATGCGGTGAGGCAGCCGCCGTTGCAGGCACCGATCGTCGAGTTCTGCTCAGGCAGGAAGTAGTAGAGCGTGAAACCCTGCGAATTGGTCAGCACAACGCCGATTGAGGTGGACGCGGTCGAGATGACCGCGCCTGACGATCCGCCCGCCCCGCTCGTGGCCGGCGGTCCGGAGTTGGTGGTCCCGGCGGCGCCACACGCGGCGAGTGCCGTCGCGCCGGCCAGGGACAAAACGATGCGTCGCATGATGAGAACCTCCGCTGTGGTCGATGTAAGGCATACGGCCTCGCGTTACGAACCTCAGCCTCCGCGCTATTCTCAGGGCATGTGCCGAAGCATCAAGACGCTCCGAGGCGCCGAACCACCAGCGGACGACGACGACGCCCGTGCAGCCGCGCTGCAGTTCGTGCGCAAGATCAGCGGCTACCGTGCCCCATCACGGGCAAACCAGCCGGCCTTCGACGCGGCCGTCCAGGAGGTGACCGCAGCCACCACGCGCCTGCTCGAAGGGCTGCAACAGCCTGTGTGATTCATCCGGCCTCCAACAGCAGATAATTCGCTGATGCGATCAGGCCGGATGAACTCCTACTCGATCGCGCCCATGGTGATGCTGCCGTTCACGGTGCCGCCATCGTCCACCCGGAGCCTGGCCGCGCGCACATCGCCGACCACGACCCCGCTGCCGGCGACCATCAGGCGTCCGCGAGCGGTCACATTCCCGGTCACGTTGCCTCGCACAGTCACATTGCGCCCGTCAAGCCGAGCCCGCACGGTCGCCGAACCCTCGACGTCGACATCGCCCGATGCGGTGATCTCTCCGTCGGCGGTCCCTTCGATGTGGAGATCCCCTTCAATGGTGAGCGACCCGTTGAGCACGTCACGCGGCCCGAGCGTGACTCCCTTGGCGCCCGATGCGCCGTTGCGGTGACCTCCGCGTGGAATGGATGCGGCAGCCTCTTCGACTTCGGCGATGTTCTCCATGAATGTGTCCTCTCCTTCTCGTGCGGTGCTCGGCGCATATCGTACTGATCCGGCCGGTCCTTCGCGGCTCGACGGCGCGCGCCACTCGGTCACGCTCGCCGGCTATCCCGATACCATCCGGCAGCTGCAACTCGACTTCTATCGCGATGCCGCACATCGGTACGACGAATGGGCGGGCGGCGCAAACGTTCGTGCTGCCGATCGTCTCGCCGCGTTTGTCGATGTGCAGCCGCATGAGCGAGTGATCGATATCGGCTGCGGCACCGGACTGGTGGTGAGGTCGATGGGAACTCGGTGACTCGTCGCTCGAGCACATGGCGATCGATCTCTCGCCGGAGATGATCGCATCCGCACGCCGGCAGGCCGGCGGCGGCATTCAGTACTCGGTCATGGACGCGCGCCACCTCGTCTTCAACGATGCGATGTTCGATGTTGCAATGCTCGGTCAGTCGCTCGCGTATTTCGAGGATCCGTGGCAGGTGTTCGCGGAAATTCGCCGCGTGCTCCGGCCACGCGGCAGGATTGCCGTTTCGTGCCGGTGCCGCAGCCTGTCGACGCCTGCGCAGGAAGTGTTCTTCGAGCGACTCGAGCGCCTCGCCATCCGTCGCGCACGCACCCCTGCGCATCACGCGCTGTTCGGCGAACCCTGGGTGCTCACGAACATGCTCGAGATGGCGGGATTCACCGACATCCGTGTCACCCAACTTCTGCTCGGGGTGCGCGCCAACGACGTGCACGAATGGACCGAGATGATGGAGTGGTCAGGACCGTGGCCACACGCGATGATCGGGCTGTTGAGCCCAGGCGCTCGCAGCACGTTCGAGGAGGAACTCGACCGCACGATGCACCGCCTGGGCGAAGGTGATTACGCGTTTCACGGCGCGTTCACCCTCGCCACAGGGAGGCTTTGCGACCAGTCCCCCGGCTCAGCCCTCTTCTGAGTCCGAACCTGAAGAGACGCCGGACGTCTCCGCGGTACGCTCGTCGCTGTACGCGTCGGACTCGGAGCCTGCGTTGCCTTCGCTGAAGGCTCCGTGATCGCCATCGCTGACCGGTGACCCGGTGACATCAAGGGTTGCTTCGTCGTCGTGTTCTTCCATGCGCCGCGCGGGTGGCGCGTCGCCACGCGGAGCCATCGAGACCGTCGCATTCAGCGTTGCACCTTCATCCACCCGCAGACGGCCGGCGGTGATCTCACCGGCAAACGATGCTGTCTCGGCGAGTGCGACCAGGTCGCTTGCAACCGTGGTGCCTTCTGCACTGCCGGCGACGACGACGTCGCGAGCGGCGATGCGCGCACGAGCGGTGCCTGTGGGCGCAACAGCCACCTCACCCGAGGCGGTGACCTCACCGTCCAGCGTCCCCTCGATGCGGATGTCTCCGTCGACAACGAGTGTGCCGACCAGGGAATCGCGCGGACCGAGGACGACGACGCTCGGCGCCTCCGAGGTTGCCGGGATCGCAGCGCCGCGGCGACCACGCGCTCTGCTCGACGTCGATGGTGCAGTGTCGCTCGTGTCCATTGCGGCTCCTTCGCTCACGGCTCGGCGGACTTCTGTGGCCGGTATCGTACGGGTCGGCCCGGGCACCGAGTTCAGGCGTCCAGGTTACAAACTGGCAAACGCTCGGATGCCGCGTGACCCGTCCAGCATGCCCGACTCACGCTGCAACCGACCACCCCCGCGGGGCCGCGAGCCTATTGCTGCGGGGCTGCCGCGAGCGTGACGGTGGCCTGGTGCTGCTGGCCCTGGGGATCGACCCACACGATGGACACCTCCTGGCCCGGCTGATCCCCCTGGAGCATCGCCTTGAGCGATCCGTCCGAGGCGACAGCGGCACCGCCGAGCGACGTGATCACGTCACCGAGGCCGAGCCCGATGCCGGCGGCAGGCGAGCCGCTCTCCACGCCCGATGCGCCGCACCCAGCGCCGGAGATGATGACGGCGCCGACCGGCGAGGTGCTCGGCCCGACGCAGACCCCAAGCTGCGCGTGCAGCGGCGTCGTCGCCGGGTGCAGGAGCAACTGGTGGGCATAGTTCAGAGCGGTGTCGATCGGAATGGCGAAAGCCTGGGTGGAGTTGGGCTCAGGTCCGCGGCGTCCGCCGCTCGCTGCCGTGTCCATGCCGATCACCTTGCCGTCGGTATTGATAAGCGGGCCGCCCGAGTCCCCGGGCAGGATCGGCGCATTGGTCTGGATCATGCCGGTCAGCTGCTCGAATTGGCCGCCGTTCTCGTCTGACGCGGTGATCTCCTGCCCGAGCGCGGTGACCTGGCCCTTCGCCGCCGCCGGTGCGCCGCCGCGCCCTTCGGCGTTACCCAGCGCGGTGATGCTGTCGCCGATCTGGACGGTCGACGAGTCACCGATCGGCGCCGTCGCCAGCCCGCTCACGCCCTGGAGCTGGAGCACGGCGACGTCGTGCGTGGTGTCCGCGCCGATCAACGACGCGGGATACCGGTTGCCCGTCGACGTGAGCCGGACCATGTAGGCCAGTCCGTCGCGGATGACGTGATCGTTGGTAAGGACGACGCCGGCGGAGGTCAGCACGATGCCTGTTCCGGCAGCGGCCGATCCCCCGCCAAGGGTTGTGTTGATGTCAACGATGGCGGCCTCGACGCCGGCGGTGCTGCCGGTCCCACCGATCCCTCGCGTGGCGATGACTGCGGTCGCCGCCGCGCTCGCGGCAAAGACGAAGATGACCACGAAGACCCCGAGCAGGACGAGTCGCGAGGTGCGTCTCGGCGGCGGAGGCGGCTCGTACGTGTAGTGCTGCTGCGTCCACCAGCCGGACATCGGGGGCGGAGAGGTCCACCCACTGCCGCCCCAGGGGTCGTTTGAATATGTCGCTCCCCCAGGCCACGCCGGCGGTCCGGCGGGGACCTCCTCCTCGCTCATGGTGACCTTATTGTCGCCATTCCGGCTGTCGGCTGCATGACGGGGAGCGGCCGCGTACCGCGCCACGTCGGCGCGGACGCGGGCGTCACCACTCACGGAACACCGGACCGGAGCGCCGGCCGGCGCGCTACATCGCGTTGAAGGTTTCCGCAACCTCGATGGATGCGCCGCCACCGAGCACCGGGCATCCCTGGGCCAGCGCGACGGCCGAGTCGATGTTGTCGGCCTCGATCAGGCTGTAGCCGGTGGATGGGTTTGAGCCACCTCCGTCTGAAACTCCGCCGCTGGCGACGGTCCTGGTCTGCGAGACCGGGTTGCCGCCGTCGACGAGCGCCGGCCCGAGGTTCTGGAACCAGGCGCCCCATGCCTCCATGACCTTCGCCTGAGCCTCCTCACCCTCGGGCATGCCGCCTCCGTGATAGACGAGCAGATATTTCGCCATGTCGTGCCTCCTTGCTGGTCAGTTGTTGTTCGCGCCGACGGCGCGGATGACGGTGGGTTCGAGGCGCGTCTCGAGGAGAGCGCGCTCTGACGGGTTGTCGGTCAGCTCGATCGCGCGGCGGTCGGCGTCGGCCGCCTCGTCGAGCCTGCCGAATCGGCGCAGCAGCTCCGCGCGTGTCGCCCAGTAGAGGTAGTACCCGTCGAGATCCGCGCGCAAGGCGTCGATCTCTTCCATGGCAGGCACCGGACCGGCCACGTGCTCCAGCGCGATGGCGCGATTCAGCCGGACGACCGGCCCGGGATTGATCCGCACCAAGGCCCCGTAGAGCGCCAGGATCTGCGCCCAGTCGGTCTCCTCGAACGTCGTCGCCTCGGCGTGGCAGGCTGCGATCGCCGCCTGGAGCCAGTACGAGCCCGGGCGGCCGAGCCGGCGAGCCTGTTCGAGGAGCAAGCCCGCCTCGGCGATGGCCGCGTGGTCCCAGCGCGAACGGTCCTGGTCGCGGAGCAGGACCAGCGCACCGGCGTCATCGAACCGGGTTGCCCGGCGCGATTCGTGCAGGCGCATGAGCGCAAGCAACGCCAGCACCTCGGGTGCCTCGGGGAGCATCCGCGCCAGCAGCCCGCAGAGCCAGATCGCGTCGACGCAAAGGTCGCGAACTCGTCGAGAGGTCGGGCCCGCTGCCCAGATATCCCTCGTTGAAGACGATGTACAGCGAGGCGAGCACCTCGGCGAGCCGCTCGGGCAGCTCCTCGGGGGCGGGCACCCGGTACGGGATGCGCGCGTCGACGATCTTGCGCTTGGCGCGGACGATGCGCTGAGCCATGGTCGCCTCGCTGACGAGAAACGCATGCGCGATCTGGCCCGTGGTCATGCCCATGACCGCGCGAAGGGTCAGGGCCACCTGCGCATCACGCGCGATGGCCGGGTGGCAGCAGGTGAAAATGAGGCGGAGGCGATCGTCGGGGTCGCTGCGCACGTCGGGGGCCCAGCCGTCGGTCAGCAGCTGCAACTTCGCCCGGTACGTCGAATCCCTGCGCAGCCGGTCGATCGCCCGGCGCCGTGCCGTCTGGAGGAGCCACGCGGCTGGACGCTCCGGGACTCCGTCAACCGGCCACCGCTGCAGGGCGACGACCACCGCGTCCTGCACCAGGTCTTCGGCGAGATCGAAATCACCGGTGATACGCACCAGCGAGCCGCAGATCAGTCCGACCTCGGCGCGAAAGATGGCGCTCATTGCCTCGACGGTCGGATCCTTCTCCATCACTGGGCAACCCTGAGGTCTCAGCCGACCGGGTGATTGGGCATGTTCTCGTGGTCGATGACCGGGCGAATCTCGATCGTCTGGTCCTTTGGCGGCCACCTCTTGGCAATGGCGATGGCCGCGTCGAGGTCGGGAACGTCGATGGTCACGAAGCCGGCGACATTCTCCTTGCTCTCCATGAACGGCCCGTCGGTCACGAGCGGCCGGCCCTCCTGGAAGCGAATCGTCGTTGCTGTGTTGGAGGGCTGCAACTCCTCGCCGCCGCGCAGCGCGCCGGCGCCGCTGACCTCCCCGAACCACTGGTCGATCGCTGCGTAGTGCGTGGCGTCGTCGTAGACCGCGTCCTCGTTCTTGATGAACAACAGCATGTACTTCACTGATTTGCGCTCCTGGGCGTCCGGATGAGTCGCCCCAATCATGACGACGAACGGGAAAGCCCCAAATCGACAGCGCGCCGCCCGGCTCCGGACTCCACGCCGCGTCCGGCCTGTCAGGCTGTCGGCCGATGGACACGTGGAGCATCGTCGGGCGCGGTCATCTCAGCGGCATCGACCGGTCCCAGGTCGACCGCCTGCGTCGCGCGTGTGAGGCGGCCGAACACCTCGATCTCAAGCTCGAGCTGGACGAGGCCGACCACCTCGATCGTCCCATTCACCTTCTTGCGGTCGCCGCCGGCGCTGTGATCGGCTACGCCGGGCTGACCTCGGGCGACGATGCCGAGGTGTGCGGGATGGTGCATCCTTCGTGGCGAGGCAGCGGTGTCGGTTCCGCCCTGCTGGATGGCATCCGGAGCGCGGCCGTGAGCCTGGAGCGGGACAGCGTCCTGGTCATCTGCGAGGACGCGGCACCGCTTGCGATCTCGTGGATGCGCCGTCTCGGCGCGACCCTCGAGTCGGCGGAGGATCGAATGCTGGTCCAGCTCGGGAGCGACGACGCCCCGGTCACGACAGAGAGCCCGCTGGCCGTACGCGCGGCGACGGATGCCGATCACGACACGGTGGCCGCCTTGCTTGGCGAGGAGTTCAGCGATAGCGCGGACGAGCAGCGACTGGTCGGTATCGACGGCGCCGACATTGTCGGCACCATGCGTTTGATCGATTCATCGCAGCGCACCATGATCTACGGCTTCCTGATCGACGAGCGACGCAGGGGGCGGCGACTGGGCACACGCATGCTCGCCACGGTGATGGCGCGCCTGCGTGCCAACGGTGTCACGGATGTGGGCCTCGAGGTCAACCCCGACAACACGCCCGCGGTGCGGCTCTACGCGCGCTTCGGCTTCGCGACTGTCACGACGTACCGATATATGCGACTTGCGGTCACGCAACCAGCACTCCAGGATCCAGATCAGGCTCCGGTGCGCCGTGGAGCAGCTCGGTGATCCGAGGCTTGAACACGAGCTGCGCGATCACCGTGGGAACCAGTGCCGTCATCACGACGACCGTGACCAGGATCGAGTACTGCGACCTCGTGATATCGCCGTTGGTATAGCCGAACAGCGCCGCGATGGTCCCGAACGTGAGACCAGTCGACATCATCATCGTCGTGTACCACCCCTCGCGGACACGAATCCGGAAGGGGCGTGTAGCCGGGAAGACCCCAACGACTTTGGCGACGACCTTCACCGCGAAGAGCACGACGATGGTGAGGCTCCCGGCGATGACGGCAGGCCACTCGATCAAGGTGCCCGCCCGGAGAAAGAAGAATGGCGTCAGAAAGGTGAAGGCGACGCCGCGCACGCGGCCCACCATCTTCGGGTCGGCATGGAAGACGCCGGCTGCACCGAGCCCGAGCAGATACGCGGGCAACACCGCTTCCGACTTGGCGGCCGTGGCCAGTGCGCCGAGTCCGAACAGGAGCAGAAAGATGTACTTCACCTCCGGCTCACTCACCGGATGGCCAATGTGCCGGATGACAAAGCGGAGAGACCTCGGCAGAAACACCATGACGATCGCGGTCGCGATCCCGAAAGCGATCAGCAGGCTGTTGTAGTTGGCGAACACGATGCCGAGACCGAGCACGGTACCGAGGTCACACACAAAGCAGGCACAGAGAATGAGCTTCCCGAGGTCCGTCTTGTTGAGACCGGTGTCGAGCATCACGGCGTACACGACGGCGACAGACGTCGTCGACAGCGCGATGCCCGCAATCTCGCTGCCGTGCAGCGACCAGTGCAGCACGACAAGCGCGAAGGCCCACGCGGCGAGACAGGGAGCAATGAAGCCCACACCGCCGATCACGAGGCTCGGCTTCAGGAAACGGCGGAACGACCGCGGATCGATCTCGGCTCCGGCGAGAAAGGTCAGCAGCACCGAACCGAACCCCGCGAGGAAGTCGATCCACTGATTGGAGGCCATCCCGAAGAGATTGCCGCCGAGCACACCGATGAGGATTTCGACGAGCGCAACGGCGAGCCCGATTCGTACAGAGATGACGCTCGCCACAAAAGCGAGCGCGATCCACAGAGTTGCAACGCCGTAGCTGTTGTTCAGGACATCGAGCACACCGATGTGCAACGGGCAACAATTCACAGGATGTCGTCCTCCTACCAGTACCTCTGGTAGGGCCCATCAGGCCGTGTGGCCGAGGACGGTGAGACCCATCACCGATGCCGCATGAGACATGCGACCGCTCAAGCGTATCACCCATCGGGTGCCGCGCCAGAGTTCGTGCCGGCTACTGCGAGTTACGGATCAGTCGCGCGGACGTGGGTCCTGGCGGTGCAGCGACGCGAGCAGCGTCCGCAGGCGGCAGGCCTTGACGTGGTCGCCGTCGGGGATGAAGCTCCAGGTTCCGCCGCCGACGAAATCGCCATCGGCGCGCAGTGAGATGCCACCCGCACCGTCATTGCGAATGGTCGTGAATCGCCAGCGGAGCGTGTAGGGCAACCAGCCCCTTCGTCCAGAGGTCCACGACGCGACCGACGCCCTGGATGTCGCCGTCGTCGAGCATCTGCACATCGAGGTAGACCGACGGCCACCACCGCGTGAGCTCCCGCGGGTCGCGGAGCACGTCGGCGACCTCCTCGGCGCTGGCCTGCAGCCGACATCGCGTGACGAAGTGATACTCGTTGCTCACGGCTACCGTATCGGCGGTGGCATCGGCAGCATCGGCGGCGGCGGTGTTGCCGGCGAGCGATAGCGATCCCACAGGTCATTCAGATGGACTCTGGTAGTACAGGGAATACAAGCTGAAGACGAAGCCGAGCACTAGGCCGACGACGGGTTCTGCTCGGTTTGGAGTCCCAGCCGCCGCCTCCATACGCGCGATGCGGGTGCCCAGCCCGTAGATCGCAATGAATGGCGGCACGATCAGCAGTCCACCGGGGAAGAACGCCAGCACCGAGAGCGCCGGCCGGATCGAGTTGTCGCCGAGGAAACGCCGAGCCTCGTCGTTGGCCTTGTAGATCCACACGAGCGAATAGATCCCAAGCGTGATCAAGGGCAATCCCAGCCACACGGCAACAACGTTGCGCTTCTTGTAGGTCTGATTCCCCACAACAACGACCTGCGCCATGTTCTACCTCCCCGCCAAGGCTACCCCAGTCAACGCCCGATGTTCAGCACGGCCTTGCCGGTGACATTCCGTGAGAGGAGGTCGCGGGCCAGCTCGCCGCCGCGGGTCCAGTCCGCCTCGACGGGGATGTGCGGCGTGAGGACACCGTCGGCAATCAGCGAGCACAACGTGGCGAGATCAGAAGGAGCGCTCTGGGTGCGCTTCAGCTCCTCGAAGATGAGCATCGACCGCAGCGACGCGCCGAGGTGGGCGCCGAACCAGCGGGGTCCGAGCATCGCCGGGTCCATGAGTGTCGACGCATACGAGACGACCATGCCATGCGGCGCCACGACTTCGAGGCAGCCAGTCAGCACCTCGCCGCCGACACCCTCGAGGATGTGGTCGTAGGGACCCTGCGCGTCATGAATGTCGCGCACCACGTGGTGGCACGCGGCGACCGCCGCTTCGTTGCCTTCGGGCGTGCGGATTAGCCCTGTGACGGTCATCTGCGCCGCCCGCGCCAACTGCACGGCGACGTGCCCCACACCGCCTGAGGCACCGGTCACGAGCACACGCTTGCCCACCGGAAACCCTCCGAGCGCGAGCGCGCGAAACGCGGTCGTGCCGGCGACGGGGACGCAGGCCGCCTGGGCCGCGGTCACACCATCGGGCACAGTCGTCAGGTAGTCCACCGGCACCGCCGCGAGCTCCGCCCATGCTCCGTTGCTGACCAGGCCAACCACGGTCGTCCCCACCGCCGGACCCTCCCCTCGAGCCGCGGCTCGCTCGACGACACCCACGACATCCCAGCCCACCTGCTGACCGGCGTCTGCGTTCTTGGCACGAAGCACCTCGCCCCGGTTGAGGCTGGTGGCGTGCACGCGGACGAGGACCTCGGTCGGCCCCGGGACGGGATCGGGCGCCTCGCCGAGGCGGAGGACCTCGTCGTCGCCGGTTGTGATGAGAGCGAGCATCGTTGGTCTCCAGGTCGGGTGGGCCGATGAAGGACTAGGCTGCGATGGTGCGCCGCCCGGCGCGAGTGAACCAGGAGTCTACGGACCAAGTCATGCCTGACATCTCCCCCGCCGCGGCGACGCTGCACGAGCGCGCGACCGTCGTCGACACCCACAACGATCTGCTGATGCTCTGCACGCGCCGGAGCCACTCGGAGCAGGGGGCGTATTTCAGGCGTGTGTGGCTGCCGCAGTTGCGCGCGGGTGGCGTGAACATCCAGGTGCTCCCGGTCTTCATCGAGGATGACTTCCGCCCCGAGGGAGCGCTGCGCCAGACCCTCCGCATGCTTGAGACTGGGTGGCGGATCGCTGCGGCAAACCCGGACGCGGTTCGGGTGTGCCTGACCGGCGCGGATATCGATGCCGCGCTCGCCGACGAACTCATTGCGTTCGTGCTGGCGCTGGAGGGATGCGAGGCGATCGGTACCGACGTGGCCCTGTTCGAGTCGATGCACCGGCTCGGGGTGCGGATCGCGTCGTTCACACACTTCCGCCGCACCATGCTGGGCGACGGGTCCGCCGAGGACGGGACCGGTGGCCGCCTCACCGCCGCGGGTGTTGAGGCGGTGGGGCTCTGCGAGGCGCTCGGCATCATGCTCGACGTGTCGCATCTGGGTGCGGCGTGCACCGACCACCTGCTCGAGCTCGCAACCCGCCCGGTGATCGCGACGCACTCATCGGCGTTCGCGCTGCGCCAGCACCATCGCAACCTCACCGACGCCCGTCTCCGGGCCATCGCCGGGACGGGCGGAGTGGTCGGCATCAACGTCCTGGCGACGTTCATCGATCAGGAGGTGCACACCGTGGCGCGGGTCGTGGACCACATCGAGCATGTCGTGTCGATCACCGGCGTCGACCATGTCGGCCTGGGACCCGACTTCTATAAGGAGATCTCGGACGAGCTCCACGGTCCTGCGGCGCAGTCGATGGACGGCGGAGGCATCGTCATCACGTACGTACCGGGACTCGAAGGCCCGGCAGGGCTACCGCTCATCACCGACGAGCTGCTCCGTCGTGGGTGGACGGACGCCGACATCGGCCAGGTGCTCGGCGGGGCGTTCCACGCCCTGTTCGCCCGCGAGCTGGGACGCCCCAACTCGGAGCGATAGCTGGGGATTCTCCGTAGCTCAAACGGCGCAGGTCTCGTCGGTACAGGTGGTGTCGATGTCCGGGGCGCCGACCATCTGCAACGGGTGAGCCGCCGTCCACGCCTGTTGCAGCGCCCCGAGCATCACCTCGGACGGCTGCGCGCCCGACACGCCGTAGGTGCGATCGAACACGAAGAACGGAACACCGGTGATCCCCAGTTGTCGTGCCTCGAGCTCGTCGTGGCGCACCTGGTCGGCGTAGGCGTCGCCGTCGAGCACATCCCCGACCGCGGCATCGTCAAGGCCGATCTCGCCCGCCAGCCGCGCGAGGACATCGCGCTCGCCAATGGCCGCTCCTTCCACGAAGTACCCCGCCATCAGGCGCTCCTTGAGCGCGTCCTGCTTGCCAACGGACTTCGCGTAGTGGATGAGCCGGTGCGCATCGAAAGTGTTCCCCGAACGGGCTCGGTCGAGGTGAAAGTCGAGGCCGGCGGTGGCGGCGTTGGCCGTGACCCTCGCCTGGGCCGCCTCGGCGGTGGCCCGGCTCATGCCGTACTTGGCAGCCAGCCGGTCGATGGGGTCTTCATCGGAGGTGGCCGGCGCGCTCGGATCAAGCTGGAAGCTGCGCCAGGTGACATTGACCTCGCCGCGGCGGTCGAAGGTCGACAGGGCATGCTCGAAACGGCGCTTGCCGATATAGCACCAGGGGCAGACGACGTCAGACCAGATCTCAACATCCATGCCCGCTTTTGTACCTCGTCGAGCCGACTCTCAAGCCTCGCCGGTGTGGTTCAGAAATCCTGACCGCGGGTATAGAGATTCCGAAAACCAACGACCGGATCGCCGCGAAGGCGGCCGGCAGAAAGAGACTGGACATGGCTGAACTGACTTCCGAACTTCTCCCCATCCTGCAACTCGACGACGTCGTGGTGCTGCCGGGGATGACCGCCACCCTCGCCGTCGAGAGTGACCCGCAACGGGCCGCCCTCTCGGCCGCGCAGAAGGGCAACCGCCTGATCCTGCTCGTCCCTCACGTGGAAGGTCGCTTCTCGGCGATCGGCACGGTTGCGCAGGTGGTCGAGTCGGGTCAGCTGCCGTCCGGCGCCGAGGTGACCATCCTCAAGGGATTGCATCGCGCTCGCCTCGGTGGCGGTCAGTCCGACATCGGCGGGGCCCTGTGGGTCCAGGTCGAGCCCCTTCCCGACGGGGATCCCAGCGACGCGGCACGTGAGCTGGCGCGCGAGTATCGCGCGCTCATCGAGAACCTGCTCGAGCTGCGTGGCGCCGGCCGCGCGATCGAAGCCGTCCGGTCGGTGCGCCACCCCGGTCACCTCGCGGACCTGGCCGGCTATTCGCCCGATTTCAGCATCGAGCAGAAGCTCGAAGTCCTCGAGACGATCGACCTCGAGCAGCGTCTCTCACGCCTGATCGGCTGGACCAAGGACGTCCTCGCAGACGCATCGGTTCGCGAGAAGGTCCGCACCGAGGTCAACGAGGGTATGGAGAAGACCCAGCGGGACTTCCTCCTGCGCCAGCAGCTCGAGGCGATCAAGAAGCAGCTCGGTGAAGGTGGCGACGACGTTGCCGCCGGGTACCGGGCCCGGCTCGAGAACGCGGGCATGCCCGACAACGTGCGCGCCGAGGTTGAGCGCGAGCTCGACCGCTTCGAGCGGACGAGCGAGCAGAGCCCAGAGCACGGCTGGATCCGCACGTACCTCGACTGGATGTTCGAGATCCCGTGGAATGTGCGCTCCGAGGACAACCTCGACCTGGCCGCGGCACGGCGCATCCTCGATGAGGATCACACCGGCCTCGAGGACGTCAAGCAGCGGATCATCGAATTCCTCGCCGTTCGCAAGCTGCGTAGCGAGCGCGGCATCACCCTGCTGGGTGGTGGATCCGGAGCGATCATCACGCTGGTCGGACCTCCCGGCGTCGGCAAGACGTCGCTCGGCGAATCAGTCGCGCGCGCGCTCGGCAGGAAGTTCGCCCGCATCTCCCTGGGCGGCATCCACGACGAGGCCGATATCCGCGGTCACCGGCGCACCTACGTTGGGGCGCTCCCCGGACGCATCGTCCGCGCGCTCAAGGAAGCCGGCACCAAGAATCCGGTGATCATGCTCGACGAAATTGACAAGGTTGGCAGCGACTGGCGGGGCGACCCGTCCTCGGCGCTGCTCGAAGTGCTCGACCCCGCACAGAACAACACGTTCCGCGATCACTACCTCGAGGTCGACCTCGACCTGTCCGACGTGCTGTTCATCCCGACGGCGAACGTGTGGGAAACCATCCCCGCGCCGCTGCTCGACCGCATGGAGCTCATCCGGCTGGACGGCTACACCGAGAACGAGAAGGTCGCGATCGCGCGTGACCATCTGCTCCGCCGCCAGGTTGAGCATGCGGGGCTCCGGCCTGATGAAGTCAGCGTCACCGATCCCGCAATCCTCGCCGTCATCACCGATCACACCCGCGAAGCGGGCGTGCGCAATCTCGAGCGCGAGCTCGGCAAGATGACGCGCAAGGTCGCGACGCGTATCGCGTCAGGCGACCTGGTCGCTCCGTTGGAGATCACACCCACACAGGTGCGCGAGCTCCTCGGCAAGCCGAAGTTCGACAACGAGGTTGCGGAGCGGACTGCCGTCGCCGGAGTGGCGACGGGTCTCGCGGTGACCGGTACCGGCGGTGATGTCCTCTTCATCGAGGCCGCCAACGCCCCCGGAGACGGCAAGCTCACGCTCACCGGCCAGCTCGGCGACGTGATGAAGGAGTTGGCACAGATCGCCTTGTCTTACGTGAGGGCGCACGCCGCGGCACTGGGCATCGACCCCGAGGCCGCGCGCCAGAGCATCCACGTGCACGTCCCTGCCGGGGCCGTGCCCAAGGACGGCCCGTCTGCGGGCGTCGCGATGACAACAGCAATCGTCAGCCTGCTCACCGGGCGGGTGATGCGCAGCAGCGTCGCGATGACCGGCGAGGTCACGCTTCAGGGCCTGGTGCTCCCGATCGGAGGCGTCAAGCAGAAGGTGCTCGCGGCCCACCGGATGGGACTCCGCGAGGTGATCCTTCCCCGCCGCAACGAGAAGGACATCGAGGATGTGCCCGAGAGCGTGCGCGAGGTCATGACCTTCCACCTGGCCAGCCGTGTCGAGCAAGCTCTCGATGCGGCGCTCGAACCGATCGCGACCGAGGTTGCCGCAGCGGCCTGACGCCGCTGCAGAACAGTCCGTTAGCGAGCCGGCGCCGGACCGCTCAGCCGCTTCTCGATTCCGTCGAGGATCAGGCTGATACCCTCGCCGGCTCGCCACGCAACACTGTTGTCCGCTTCCGGCGACGCCGACCGCGCCACGCCGGGAGCCGACGGCGCAGCGGTGTCCATGGTTACCCGCACGCAGCCGCTGTACACCGTGAGGTCATAGCGGTCCGCGCTCTGGAGCGCACCAGGCGTATCCCACTGGATGTCGGACGTCACCCGCACAGGCTTGCCGTCGAGGCGCACCTTCATGGAGCCGGATGACACCAGGGCGTGGACCGCAGTGCTCCGCGGCCGATGCATGGTCACACCCACGATGCCGCTATTGACGCGGATGGGGACCACGCCGTTCGGGGGCGGCAGGATGCAGGTGACGTTGCCCGCCCCGCTGTCCAACTCGATACCGCTGACGCCCAATCCACTCAGGTCGAGAACCGTGTTCCACGTCCCGCCGTGGATCTTGAAATACCAGCTGTAATCGGGGTTCAGCTCAACCGCTCCGTGGTTGCCGCCCCGGCGATTCTTGACCAGCACGAGATCGTCGGGCCGGACCTCAACCGACGCAGCTCCGCCTCCACCCACCGAGGTGGCGAGATTCACCCCGCCGGGAGCGGCGGCACGGACGAGGACACGCCATGACCCGGAGTTGATCGCGAGGGTCATGACCTGGCGGCCGCGCTTCCGTCCGGCCGGCGCCTCGGTGACGAATGCGGACGCTGCCGCTTCGACCACGAGAGCAAAAGCCGCCCCCTCGGGCGACGGCAGGCCTTCGGCTGCAAGGAGCCGGGTCAGGTCGCGCGTCAGGCGGCTGCGCTGCACGACGGGCAGGCAGCTGAGCACGACCGTCGCCGCAGCGGCGTGCTCCCCCAGGAACTGCGCTAGCTGGTCGCAGGCGGCGGCGATCCGCGGCCTCCAGGACACCGGCGAGACCGGAACGTTCACGCGGTCGAGCACGGCCTCGGTCACCAGCTCGAGGAGTTGATCCTTGTCGCGCAAGTGCCAGTACAGGGACGCGGCCTTGACGCCGAGGCGATCCGCCAGGGCACGCATCGAGAGGCCATCGACGCCGACGGTATCGAGCATCGCCAGCGCCGCTTGAACCACCGCGTCGCGGTTCAGCCCCGACGCTTCCGTCTCTGGACGGGCCACAGATTGTTCCTCCGTAACGGATCTCAGTGCCGGCTTGACTTCCCTAACACTGTTCGCCTAGTATTGCACATGTCACTGTTAGGCGCACAATCAAACGGATGGTGTTAGAGATGACTACCACACTGGAGGCGACCGGCCTCGTCAAGCGGTTCGGCAAGACCCTGGCACTCGACGGGCTGAACCTGTCCATGCAATCCGGCCAGGTGATGGCTCTGCTCGGCCCGAACGGCGCGGGCAAGACGACGTTTGTCAATCTCGTGGCCACGCTGCTGCGGCCCGATGGAGGCACGCTGCGAGTCAACGGCCTCGACGTGGCTCGGCAGTCCGCAGCGGTGCGGCGCAACGTTGCGCTTGCCGGGCAGTCGGCCGCGGTCGAGCCCACGATGACCGGGCGGGAGAACGTGATCATGGTCTCGCGGCTCTTCGGTGCGTCGGCCGCCGAAGCCCGGCGCGACGCCGGCGCGGTCCTCGAGCAGATGGACCTGACGGATGCGGCGGACCGCCAGGTACGCACGTATTCCGGTGGCATGCGCCGCCGTCTTGACCTCGGCGCCAGCCTGGTGGGCCATCCCCGCCTGCTCCTGCTCGACGAACCCACCACAGGGCTCGACCCGCGGAGCCGCCTCGAGCTCTGGGACGTGATCCGCTCGCTCGTCGCCAGCGGTACGGACGTCCTGCTCACCACCCAGTACCTCGACGAGGCCGATCATCTGGCGTCACAGATCGCCATCATCGACCACGGCCGCGTGGTTGCGGCAGGGACGCCCCGCGAGCTGAAGCGCCGGGCCGGCCGGAATGTCGTCGAGGTCCGCGTTCGCGACCTCTCCTCGCTCGACCGCGTGGCGGGGATATTGGCGGCAATCGGCGAAGGGTTGACGACCATCGACCGACCGACACACAGCGTCAGCATCGCGTTGAGCGCCGACACCGAGCGCGTCTTCGCGGCGCTCCGTCCCCTGGACGATACCGGCATCGCAATCGACGAGGTTTCCGTCCGCCAGCCAACGCTCGACGAAGCATTTCTTGCGCTCACCGGCGCACCCAAGGAGGAAGTGGCATGAGCATCGCCGTCGCACCACCGCGCGGCAACGCCGCAGGCTTGTTCGTCTCGAGCGGGCAGATTGCCCGTCGAGTACTGCGCAAATTCGTCCGTTCCCCGCAGCTCGTCGTGGTCGGCACCGTGCAGGGTGCGATGTTCCTGCTCATCTTCCGCTACGTCTTCGGCGGTGCGATCGCGGTGCGTGGCGTCAACTACGTCGACTTCGTGGTACCGGGGTTCATCACCACCGGCGTGCTCTTCAACGCCATGTACGCCGCTGCGGGGATGGCTGAGGACATGAGCGCCGGGCTCATCGCGCGCCTGCGTTCGCTGCCGATTCCGCGCAGCGCCGTGCTGATCGGTCGCGCCGTCGCGGACACGGGAATTCAGGTCTGGGGACTGGCGATCACGGGCATCATCGGATTTCTCGTCGGGTTTCGCATCCACAGCAACTGGGGCGCGGCGCTTGCCGCGGCTGCGCTGGTCATCCTCTTCGGCTTCGTCTTCGAGTGGGTCTTCATCCTCATCGGGATGGTTGCCGGCTCGGCGCAGGCCGCGCAGGGCTTTGCGTTGATCGTCTTCCCTTTCACGTTCGTCTCGTCTGCATACATCCCCGTCGCGACGATGCCGTCGTGGATGCAGGGCTTCGCCGAGAATCAGCCCATCACCGTGATGGTGAACGCGGTGCGCTGCCTCACCCAGGGCTCGCCCGCGGAGGCACTCCTCGGACATCCGACCTCGTACTTCGTGATCCGTTCGCTGCTCTGGTCGGTTGGGCTGATCGCGGTGTTCGCGCCGCTCGCCGTCGCCAAATACCGGCGCGGCTGAGCGGTCGCTCTGTGTGTGACGTGGTGCTGAATGCTCAGCCGTTGATGACCCACTGTGCGGCATTGAGCATCAGCATCACCTCACCGTGGGTGGATGCGTGTCGAAAACGGGCCGCGACTCTCAAGAATCGGGGACTGAGCTGTTACAGGTGAGTTGGTGGACGCGATCGATGCAGCGGACGTCCTTCACGAGGTCGGCTCATGGCGACTGTGACTATCTCGGCATCGTACGGCGCGCGGGGCGAACAGATTGCACAAGCAGTGGCCGAGCGTCTGGGACTGGCCTTCCTTGATCGAGCGATTCCTCTCGGAGCAGCGCGGCAACTGCATCTGCCCGAGGATTCCGTCGCGAACAGCGATGAACGCGCACCGACCCGATGGGATCAGTTTGCCAGCGCGCTCTCAGCCGCCGGAGCGGTGACCACCGCGCCTGGCGTCGCTCCCGAACCCGTCGAGGATCCCGACGCCTTTCGAGGTGCCACCGAGACGATTCTCCGGTCGGTCGCCGACACCACGGGCGCGGTGATCCTCGGTCGCGCGGGAATGGTTGTGCTTGGCGGCAGACCCGACGTGCTCCGCGTACGCCTCGATGGGCCGCTGGAAGCACGAATCGCGCAAGCGGTCGCGGACGGTGCCGATCCCGAGACCGCCCGCGATGCTCAACAGGATGTCGACGGCGCGCGGGATCACTACGCACGGTTCTTCTACAAGCAGCGACAGGATGATGCGCGCCTCTACCACGTGATCCTCGACAGCACCGCGCTGCCGCTCAATACGTGCGTTGACCTGGTCGTCGCAGCAGCCCAATCACTCCTGACGGACCACGCCGTTCAGACGCCGCTAAAGGCGGAGTTGTAGTCGGCCCTCTGCGTTGCCGTCGTTTGTCATACGCCGGCATCCCGTCAGAGTTCCTACGGAGTTGCGGGCGAGGAGAAAAAACGGCGTAGTTGAATGGCGACCTGGTCCGGCTTTCCACTGTTGTCGGCGGCGAGGTGGTCGAGGCCGACAAAGGCGATGCGCTGCGCTCGGGGTAGGATGTGGCTCAGCCCTCTCAAGGAAGTCTTCAAGTACGCGGGGCTCCTGCTGCCCCCCATCAGGAGCACCTCTGCAGGGATGTTCCGGAAAGTGTCCAGGGTTCCCTCGGTTTCGATGACAAGCTGCGCGTCGTAGTGCATCGTCGGCACAAGCGTCCGCAGCGGGACATCGTCCTTCGTCGTCAGAGCTGCGCGATCTCGCTCCGTCCTTGCATTGGCTCGCCGCAACGGACACAGCAGCAGGCGTTGCAGCGGGCGGCGCCGAAGCGGTAGCTCACCGCCGGCGCTGCTCCGGTGGCCGGCGTCGCGGGCGCCTGAGCGAGTTGCAGCGTTCAGCAGCGGATCCAGTAGAAACCGCGGCGCCAATCGGAGAAACGTGGGCGCCGTCTGGGTTCCCCTGATCGCCGTGACCATCGCAGCCCCAAGTCTGCCTTGCGCAATCTCTCGGTCGTAGCGCGCGAGCCATGTGACCGGCGTTGAGTGGTTGATCGACAGCGGCGGTTCGTACACGGCGACCTTGCGAATCGTTGGAAGCGTCAACGCCGCCTGCAACGCGATGATTGCACCCGAGCTCAAGCCGAAGACGTTGTGTGCTCCCGACATGGTCAGCAGCGCGTCGACGTCCTCGCATTCCGACGTCAGGCTGTACGCGTCGCCCGGCGGGCCGCTCAGACCCCGACCACGACGATCCGGCACGTAGACGGTGAACGCGTCCGCCAGTGCCTCCGCGAGCCTGGTGAAGTTCTGCGCAGCCTGCCCGCCGCCGTGGATCGCGATGACCCCAGGGCCTCGGCCGAACTGGCGATAGCCGATCGCCGTGCCGTCGCGGGAGGTGACCGACCCGATGGTACCTGTCTCCACGATCGCGAACCCTTGTGAAGGAGTTGAACATGGTCAGCCTACCGGAGATCGTTTCAGCCGAGCATTGGCAGGCGTCATCAACCTCGAAGGATCGGCGTTCATCAACTCGTTGAAGACGACCGCCAACGCTCTGGACTGCCCGGCGGTGTCCTCTACACCGCGACCGTTGACATCCCTGCAGGCACCGAGATCAGCACCATCGACATGAGCCTCAGCGAGATCGAGGACATTCTCACAGCCGCAGGCGTCGACCTCGGCGACAGCAGCGGCGGCGGCGACCTGGTGGCCCAGAACCCGAACGAGGAGAACGCCTGATGGGAGACCCGAAGCTCGTCACCCAGTGGGTCAACCAATCCGACCTCATCGGTCACAGCTACGTATGGCAGGTGCAGTTCCAGGTCAACGACCTGCACTTCGATTCCATGGCCACGGGATCGGGACGACCGGCATCTTCAGCGACCCTGCATTCGTCGTTCAGCCGAATGACTCGTTCCAGCCCGGACAGCTGGCCCTGCAGTGGAACCTCATCAATCAGACATGGCCGACGATCGGTGGCCTTGTGGTCCAGACGATGCTCCAGGGGGGGTGCAATGGACCGACAGCTCGGGCAGCGCCGTTACTCTGCAGCCCGGCATCGACATCAGCAGCTCGTACGTCGACTCGTTTCACCTGCAGCTTGGTCTTCAGTTCAGCTTCAGCGAGGGCGCAGACGGTGCGTTGCGAATGCAGACCCAGCTGCCGATGTCGACCGTGAGCCGCGTGTTCCGCTGGTAGCGGCTTCGCGTCAGCCAGACGTCGGGGCGGCGAATCCGGGGCAGGCGCGATTCACGAACCCCGGCATCTCCCATGCCGAACCGAGATCGACTGCCGTCGCCTCCCCTGCCTGTACCGTGACCACGCCCTTCTCGATGTGATAACCGACACAGCCCTCGGCGGAGATCGCGTAGTTGCCGGCAGGCAACTGGATGTCGACGGTCGTCGCTGATCCAGACCAGTCGGCGTGGACGACCGCCGTCCCGTCCGGGCGCGTCACAAAGAGACGGCAGCCCTCGGCTGCAGAGGGACACGACGGTACCGCCGCCTCAACGCCGGTCCAACTCGCTGATCCCTGCCCGAGCACGAGGACGATGACCAGGCCGCCGACAGCGGTGATAAGGCCGCAGAGCAGGACGGCGGCCCGGCGGTGCGTTCGGATCAGCTCCACGTGGTCACCCCGATCCCGCAAAGACCATGCCGGGAGGTGCATCGGTTCGACCGGATCGACGCAGATAGATCGCGATAGCGATGGACGTCAGTGCCGCCCACGCACACCAGAGGGACGTGAACCCCGTGAACGTGATCCACCCGAGTGCGATGACCGCAAGCAGATTGGCCAGCCCGAGGAGGACGAGCCACCGATTGCTCGCCACCAGACAGGAACCGCACGTGGCGACGATGTACAGCGCAATCAGAATGCCGGCGTAGTTGATGTTGGCGGTGTATGCGATGTGCGAACCGTCTATGGACGCGCCGACCGGACCGCCGATGATGGCCACCAAGAGCGCGACCGACGTCACCGCGCCCACCACAAGAAAAATCTTCATCCACTGACGTCGATGCACCCTGGTCTCGACGCCCAGCATCGCGAACGGTACCCAGAATGGCAGGACGAAGGCGATCGCGAGAAAGACATAAATCGCCGCGTGTTCGACCGGATACGCAACCTGGCCGTGCAATCCCCACCACACGAACGACTTATCGACCTCGTGGACAGCAAGCAACAGTGGGGTCGCAGCCAGTGGGATCTGATGTCGTTTGTGGACGTGACACAGCGCAAAGACACCAACGGCGCCGACAACGCCTCCGGTCACGAGGTCCGCCTCTGCCGAGAAACACATCAGCGCTCGCGGACCCGTCTCATGTCGTCGTCAGCGTACGCGACTGCTGAGCAGCCTAGGTTAGAACCTCAACAGCAGGGGTCGTCCGCAACTGACGTCCATGTGCATTCCGCTCAGGTGAAAGGTTGCTCCGTCAGGGAAGGCTATCGTGACGGCCGTGGCCACGAGGGGCGGCGAAAAATGACTGCACCCGACTGGGCTTCCGATCTCCAGGGTCGCGGGGGTCGCCGGTTCCAGGTTCACTCGTGGTGGGGCACCCGTCAGGCTCCCGACATCCTCCATGCCGGAAGGAACTGAGACTTGGACGACGATTGGGCGCTCCAAAGAGCAGGCAGTCGTCGACGTCGTCGCGAGGTCCACCCCCTCTGTCGCGAGCAGCAGCATCCCTGAGGCTGACGGAGTCGCCAAGGTGCCAGGAGGCAGCAATGTCGCCCGGACGGAGGTTGCTGAGCACAGGACCACTTCGGTGGCGGTGGCCGATGGCCTCGGCGGTGCGGCACAGCCGGCTGCCGCGAGGGCGAGGAGGATGACCAGGAGCTTCGCGAGCCAACTCCGCCTAAGGAATCGCCTCATGGTGCGATCGTAACGCGACGCCGTAATCGCCTGAGCACCTTCGCCGAGCCGGCACAAACATAACTGCGCTCGCCGGGTAAACCGATTCCCCGTTACCGGTGTTTAACGTACTGGTGGATGTGACCGACAGGCCAAGGGCACCCATCGATGCAGAGATGGAGGATCTCGTCCGCGCCGAATCGCGGCGACTGTATTCGATCGCCTTCTCCATCCTGCAAGACGCGAGTGAAGCGGAGGACGCGGTGCAAGAGACTTTGATCAGCGTGTGGCGCAAGTGGCCTTGGGCGGTCGGCACGAAGCCGACGCCGAGTTGGCTGACGCGCGTTTGCGTCAACCAATGCCTCAATCGGCGCCGCTCGAGGCTCCGCCAGATGCGCCTCGCGACGACGGCGGCCGATCACGAGCGCTGGCAGGATGCGCGCCCATCCACAGACCTCGACCTCGCTCGCGCGTACGCTCAGCTGAGCAAGCAGCAGCGCGCTGTGGTCGCGCTCCACTATTTCTACGGATACACGCTGGACGAATGCGCCGAGTTGCTCGGCAATCGTCCGGGCACCGTGCGCAGTCACATTGCTCGGGCTCTGGCGACGCTGCGCCAAGCAGTGTCGGCATGACCAACTCGGACGACGACCTCATCGAATCCCTTCGCGAGTTGGTGACCAAACCACCCGTTCCACCGCGTGGTTGGGAAGACGAGCTTATTCGGAGGATCAGCGAGACTCCGATCAGGTCGTCGACTGCGATGTCGTGGGCGCTGCCGAGCCGGCACGCCCCCAGGATGTGGCGGCCGTTGTTGGCCGAAATTGGAGCAGCGCTCGCCATCGCAGCCGTGGTCGTGCTGACCATTCAAGCGGTCTTCCACCCGGCGCCGCGATCCACTGTGCACGGACCGGTCGCGGTGACGGCGCCGGCTGCGTCGCCCACAACGGGGGCACCGATCCCCTCGCCCACTGCTGTCGGTGTGAGCGGTTTTCAACCGCAAGCCATGACGGCCGTGAGTGAAAGCACCTTCTGGGTGCTCGGTACCAACGGTTGCGCTGCCTCCGGCTGCGCTTCCGTGGTCATGCACACGGTCAACGGCGGGAAGACCTTCTACCAGATTTCGGCTCCACCCACCGACTTTCTCGCGGGGAACGCATCGACTGCGGGACCACCGCTGGTGAGTGACATCCGCTTCGCCGACCTCTCCAACGGCTGGGTGTTCGGCAACACGCTGTGGGCGACCCATACGGGCGGCGCCGCGTGGCATCAGATCACCTTCGGCGGCAGCCTTCTGAGTGTCAACCAACTTGAGCCGGGAGCGAATGGATACGTGTATGGAGTGTTCGAGATCTGTACCGATCCCTCCACGGCGACAGGTTGCGTTCATCGCCTCATGCGATCACACGCCAACAGCGATACATGGTCGGCCATTACGCCTCCCGGTAACCCCGCAGGGTGGCCGATCATCGGGGTCCACGGCGACACGATTTGGGCGATGTACTTCATGCGTACCACTCGGCTCGAGTTGGTCTCCCATGACGACGGCGATCGTTGGGTCAGTGGCTCCTCAGCGTGCGAGCCGGATCTTCCCGGCAGCCTCGATCCCGTCAGCACCTCGGTCATCTGGGCCTTCTGCGCGACCGGAAATGCCGGCGGACCGTATGTCTCGAGCAACGGCGGGTTGGCGTGGGTGTCGGGCGGGGGGAGTGGCGGCTTGTTCACCAACGGCGCCATGGTCGCGGCACTGTCGACGCAGCACGCCTTTGTCGGCGGCGGCGGCTCCGGGCTCTCGGTGACCCAGAACGGCGGCCGGACGTATCAACCGATCGCGGCGTTGAACGGCGCGGTGTGGATCGGCTTCACCGACCCCGAAGTTGGTTATGTGATCACGCTGGACCAGACCACGCAAGCCACTGCGTTGTGGCGGACCACCGACGCAGGTTCCAAGTGGTCGCGGGTCTCGGTGCCCTGATGCCTCGATTGCCGATGAAGACCGCCGTCTGTTCCCTCGGCACGGTCTTTGTCGTCCTCGCGGTAAGTGGTTGCGGACCCCGGCTCCCAGGCTCGTTGAAACCGAGCGCCGCTTTTACTCCAATACCTACTCCCTCCGGCTGCCCACAGGTCGTCTACGGTAAGCCCTGCTTTACCCCGGGTCCGACCCCGACCCCCAGCAGTGTTCCGAACATCGGCGTCTCCGAGGTTGCATTCAGCAACGCCGTGGACGGTTGGGCCGTCGGTTCGTCGTGTGTGGACAGCACCCAGACCTGCACGTTGCTCGTCGACAAGACCTCGACTGCGGGCGCCAGCTGGAGTCGGCCGATTGCGCTGGGACACTATCCCGAGGAAGGGTCACCCGGAGGATCGCCGGCGATGTCCTTGAGCATCAGGTTCGTCGGTGCGAACCTGTGGGTCAGCGGCCCAGGCATCTACGAGAGCCATGACGCTGGGTTGACATGGCGGCGGGTTTTCAGCTCGCCGGTCGACGCGCTGGAGCCCGCAAACACGACCGCCTGGGCAATCGCTGGTTGCACGATCGCCGATCCGTCGGCCTCCTGCGCGCTGCTCACATCGCCGATCGGCTCGGACGACTGGAGTCGCGCCGCAGTGCAGCCACCGATCGGCATTGCTCCGTACAGTGCTCAGTATTGGGTCTCGCTCGTTTTGGAGCGTGCGCCGCATGGCGTTGCGTTCGTCACCGGCGGAAGCGCGCAGCCGGGGGGTCAGCCCTGGCTGGCCATCACCCGGGACGATGGAGCCACCTGGCATAAGAGTCCAGCTGCCGTGCACGTTCGGCATTGCCGGGTTGCGCAGCCCCGACGGCACAACCGTCTGGCTCTTGTGCGGTGGGGGCGGCGGCGCCGGTAGCGGACCGAAGGCGGTGTACGTTTCGTCCAACGGAGGCACGAGTTGGGAGGAGCGCGCCAATAATCAGTCCAACCCGCCTGTCGGAAGCATTTCCGGTGCTGGTTATGCGAGCAGCCTGGCGGTGACGGACCGCGGAATCGCGCTGATTGGCTCATCGCGAGCCGGCATCATTCGAAGCATCGACGGCGGCCGCTCCTGGAATGACGTTGGCTCAAACGCGACGTGTCTCCTCGAGGGCAACGGTGTCACTGAACTCTGGCTGCTCGCCAATGGCGTGGGTTGGGCATTGGAAGAGAACGACGACGGTGGACCGCCATGCCCACTCCTCATCCGCACCACCAATGCGGGAACTCACGTGGAACCCGGAACCCGCACCGCTCGGCTGGCCCTCAACACAAGGGTAAGGATGTTGCTTATGACCAGTCGCGTGACGTTCGGTATAGCGGCGATCCTGGCGAGCGCCGGTTTCGCAGCGTGTGCGGCCACGAATGCACATCTGAGCTCGAACGTGAACGGCGCTCCTTTGCCATCCACAGCACCTGCGAGCCGCTCGACGCCGGCCCCAACTCCTCCGCCACCGGCCCCTGATGTGGCCGAAGCGCGGCTCGTCGACGCCACACACGGTTGGGCGCTCGTGAGCTCGCCCACCCTCGAGGGCTGCTGCAGCGCGCCTTTGCAACAGCGCCTTGAGTGGACCGCCGACGCCGGCACCACCTGGACCGACATCACACCGCCGGCAGCTCGTGGCGCCGGCTTGATCGGCATCGACTTCCGGACTCGAGTTGAGGGCTGGGCTGTGATCGCGCGTGAACCCAACCTGCCGCCTTTGATCGCCCATACGGCCGACTCGGGACGTGCGTGGACGACCCAGCGTTTTCCATCGGGGCAAGCCGTATACGGAAATTACAGCAGCGCTGCCATTGCATTCAGCGATGCGTCGCACGGGTGGGTTGTGGTCGATGAAGGGTCGAACTCGAACAGCTTCTTCGGGATCGGCTTCCGCACGGATGACGGTGGCCGTACCTGGCAGGCGCTGTCGGTCCCGGCACAGGGCGCCCTCTACTTCACGACCGCGACCACAGGTTGGATCTTCGGTAGCTGGGCGCCTGGGAGTGGCTTCTACGCCACACACGACGGAGGCACCTCGTGGGTGGCGTCGTCCGTCGTTCCGCCAAGTGGCTACGCAGCGGACGTTGTGAGCTATGGCCCTCCCGGCGAGGATCTCCTGACGGCAGGGTCGCCGGCCGTCGAAGCCGCATTCAGCGATCCCGCGACTGGGGCCGTCGTTGCGATTGGCTTCTACGTGTCACACGACTCGGGACATTCCTGGTCGTTGTCTGGCATGTACAGAGTACCGGCGCCAGACGGGAACGCATTCTCGTCAGCGATCCTCAGCGCCGCGACCTGGTACCTGTCGCCTCCGGGATGGCCAGACACCAGCCTCGTTGTCAGCACCGACGGCGGATCCATATGGTCGACCCGCACTTCCCCCGCACCCAACGGAGCATCGGTGGCCGGCCTCACGTTTGCCGATATCAATCATGGTTGGGCGCTCGTCAACTTCTCAGGGTGTCTCAAGTTCAAGGCGGACTGCTTTTCGACCACGCGCCTGTACGGGACACAGGATGGTGCCGTCACCTGGCGGGCGCTGAATCCGTGATCCAGCGGCCGCAGGCCCCGCTGGAACGTTCCGTGAGTACGGGCTGCCCGCCTCCACATCCATCGAGCCGGGGAGTCATGGCCCGTAGCGTGAGGCTCGGGATTGCAGCGGCACTCGCTGTCGTGGTCCTCGCGGGCTGCGCCTCCGGGAGCACGCCGTCTCCAGCATCATCGAGCCTTTCCCCCAGCGCAGCAACAGAATCGCCTCCCTCATTGGCAGAGGCAACACCGACACCGTCGGCATCACCTGGTCCGTTCATCGTTGATCTCTCTTGGGTCAGTGACGAGACTGGCTGGGTGTTGAGCGCGGTCGAGTGTGCGTCGGGCCTCTGCCCGGAGCTGGCGAGCACCGTCGATGGCGGAAAGACGTGGCATCAATTGCCGAGTCCGCCAGCCTTGATCGCGAGCGGCCCGTCTGACTGCAACAAGACCGCTTGCATCTCACATGTCCGTTTCGCCACCACAATGTTCGGCTACCTCTACGGACCCGCGCTCCTCGTCACCACCGATGGCGGGCATACCTGGCAGCCGGAACCAAGCCTCCCGGTCGAAGCTCTCGAGCCGACACAGGGCCACGTCTACCGGATCGTGTACGACCATGGCGGATGTCCTGGACCGTGCGACCGCACCGTCGAGGTCGCCCCGGCGGGTTCGAAATCATGGCGGACCGTGTTGTCCGTTCCTTTCATGGACGTCGCATCGCGCCAGGACTCGGCCCAACTGGTCACGCAGAGCAGTCAGGACATCTACATCGCCATCTACGGCGATCTCGGCGCCGGGGGCGGAACGCAGCAGGCAATCCTTTACCGTTCGCTCGATGCCGGGCGCACCTGGCGCCGTCTCCGTGATCCCTGCGGAGGCAGTGGGACAGCAGTCAACGACGCTGTCAGCATCGCGGCGTCCACGGATGACTTCGTCGTCGCGCTGTGCGTGCCCAGGGGCGGCGACTTTGGTTTGTTCGTCGTGACCTCCGCCGGCGGAGGCGCATCGTGGGGTCCGCCGCACGACGCGCCTGGTTCCTTCTCGCAGCTGATCGCCGCCGCCAGCCCGACACATTTGGCACTCGCAACCGCTCCAACGACGGGCGGCGATCCCGTCACTTACACCCTCTACGTATCTGTGGACGGCGGAGCGCATTGGTCATTGACGGTCAGCGACCCGGAGTACGTCGATACAGCCGCCCCCGGGAGCGCGTTTCTCGGCTTCGAAGATCCCCTGGTTGGCCGCTGGGTGGGCTTCGAGGGAGCGATTTGGACGACGCAGAATGGCGGCACACTCTGGACTCGGCGGCCGTTTCGCTGATTGGGCGCACCCATACGAGCGTCTCAAATCCATGCGAGATCGGAAAGTGCCGAGAAAGGGAATCGAACTCAACCAGCCAGTGCGACAAGAGCGTTGGCGTAGAGTCCTTCTGTGGAGGGAAGATCGATGCGCAAATCGGAGCGATGAGGCCGGGTAAGCTCGTTGGGGTTGCGTTCGCGGCGTTTGTGATCACGGCATCGCTGCCCATGTTCGGGTCGTTGGCAGTCCACGCCTCCAGTCCTCCTGCCGGAGTCCATTCCGGCACAAGCGGAGTTGCGAGCAGCCCTCCGCTGATTGACCGCGGTCCGCCAAACAGGGGAAGAGAGCTGATCCGCCGAGGCGGACACGCGCGGGTAGCGCTTGTCGGTGCCGGAGCTATGACGAACCTCGGCCGCTCAGGATCCCTCTCTTCCGCTGACACCTCATCCACGAGACGACAGTCCCCACAGAGCTCTCCGCCGCCCCCAGTGCAGCCCGACGATCTTGCGAACTTTCCGGGTGTGTCACAGGTGCAAGCGATCGAGTTGTTGGGTACCGATCAGGAAACGACGCCGCCTGATCCAGACATCGCTGTCGGCCCAACCGACCTCGTCGAAGTGGTCAACTCCGCCATTGTCGTGTTGAGCCGCGCTGGCGCGACCCTCGGCGTCGCCGATCTCAACACCTTCATGCATGTGACCCGTGGCTATCACAGCAGCAACCCAAAGGTCATCTTCGACGGTAGTGGTGGCGCGGGACAGCCGGGCCGATTCTGGATCACCGTCACTGAGGTGCCCAACTCATTCGCAGGCTGTCCGCGCGCCGAGCCCGTGCTGCTCGCGCTATCGCCGTCCTCGAGCCCGCTCCCGTTCGCCGGCTGGCTCGTGTACGCCCTCCCGATCGGGCTGGACACGCCCGGGACGATGCTCGGTGACGCGCCGAGTCTCAGTGTCGCGAATGACATCGTCACGGTTACCTTCGACGACTTCAGTTGCAGTCTCAACTTCCTGGGAAGTGAGATCGACGTGCTGCAGAAGACCGACCTCATCACCGAAACGGGCGCCGAACCTCTCGTCTTCTTTTACGACGGGCCGTTCGCACCACAGCCAGTGCAACCGTCATTCGAGCCGGGCACGCTCGGCGGTCCCGTATCCATCGTCACTAATGAATCGGATTGTGGGACCGTCGCCTGCACCAATCCTGAGGTCGAGATCGACACCGTGAACGGCGATCCCGAGAGCAACAATGTCGTGCTCACCCAGGCATTTCAGGCGATGGCGCCGACTGCCGTTGACAATGCCACTGGCCTTCTGCCCGCGGCCGAGCAAAAGGGGACGACACAGACTCTGCAGACCGGTGACGACCGTTTTCTCAGCGCGGTCCTCACCAGCAGCGGCTTCATCTGGGCGGCAGACGGCACCGAATGTGTGCCTCCCGGCGATACCGTGGAACGAGCCTGCCTCGACTATGTTGAGATATATAACAGTCCCATCACCCAGGTCAACAACGTCGGTGTTGACGGCGCCGATCTCTATTACCCCTCGGTGGATGTCGACGCGGCTGGCGACCTCTTCACCGCCTTCGACGAGTTGTCGACGACCATGTTCCCGACCCTGATGGATGCGACCGTCACCGACATCGGATACCCTCCGGCATTCAGCAACTTTCAGACCCTCCACGCGAGCTCGACGTACTACAACGCTGACGACCTGATTGCGGGAGCGTGTGTCGTGAGCACGTGTCCATGGGGTGGGTATTCCGCGGCTGCCCAGGACCCGCTCGATCCCAACGACGTGTGGGTGGCGTCTGCGGCTGCAGACGGAGCAACATCGGTCGCCTGCCGGACGGCGCACGCCTGCTGGAGCACGCGAGTTGACCAGCTCACGGTCTCGGCACCCACCATCAACTCAGTCACCCCCAACTTTGGCCCGGTCGTCGGCGGCCAAACCGTGACCGTTGACGGGTTCGATTTCGGGTCGGAAACGATTGTGACCGTTGCGGGTTCCCCCATCCCGATATCCAACCGGACGCCGTACTCGTTCACCTTCGTCACACCTCCGAGTACGCCCGCCGGAGGAACCGTCCAGATCCAAGCCACGAATGCCTTTGGTTCCAGTAGCGAGGATGTCTTGTCCTCATACTTTTATGAGCCGCTGTCGAACTATGTGCCGGTGCGTCCTTTTCGAATCCTGGACACCCGAACAGACCCATTCGGCCCGCTCGGCCCAGGCGGCGTTCGCGTCCTCCCCGTGACCGACTTTGCGCCCATCCCATATAACGCGACTGCTGTTGTCTTGAACATCACAGCTGTCAACGGGACGGCCGCCAGTCTGCTGAGTGTGTATCCGCAATACACACCAAGACCTACCAGCTCGAATCTGAACTTCGCCGCTCATGCGGTGGTCGCCAACCTGGTCACGGCGAGCCTCGGGATGGGCGGCTTCCTGAACATCTACAACGCTGCCGGCACCGTTAACGTGGTGGCCGATGTTGAAGGCTATTTCATGCCGGAGCCCGACACCGATCTTCAGGGTCTTTTCCACCCGATCACTCCCGTTCGAGTGTGTGACACGCGGACCCCATCAGCATGCGACGGCCACACTGCAGTTGGCCCGCTCAAGTCGATCGTGGTCACCGTCGCGACCCCTGGGGCCATCCCCGCTGATGGCAGCGCGGAAGCTGCGGTGGTCAACCTCACGGGCGTAGCCGGCAGCGCCTCCACATATCTCAGTGTCTTTCCGACCAACTCGAACGGCACCTGCACGCCAACCGGAACCTCGACGATCAATCTGCTGCCAGGAGCAGTCGCCGCCAACCGGGTGATGGTCGAACTCGGCCCGTCTGCGCCCGGCGGTGCAGACGATGCCCTCTGCGTGTTCAACGCGGCCGGGACAATCAACGTGATCGTCGATGCCAACGGGTGGTTCGGCAGCGCGACCGCCAGTCCGCCTGGATATCAGTTCCAGGCTCTGCCCCCGACTCGGATCTGCGATACGCGCGTGCTCTCAACATCATGCGTCTCCGGTCTCATCGGGCCTGCCGCCACGCGACTGGTGACCGTCAGTGGGCATGCGGGCGTGCCGGCGTTCGGAAGCTCGACGACGGTGATGGCGATCGTCGCCAACTTGACCGCCGTCGCACCGTCGGTGCGGACGTATCTGAATGTCTACCCTGCCCAATTGCTCAGTCGGCCGACCGTCTCGGATCTGAATCTCGAAGCTGGTACGGTGCGCGCGAACCTGGCGTTGGTGGAGCTCGACACGATTCCGAGCAACGCTCACGACGGCGATGTCTTCCTCTACAACAGTGCGGGCAGCGTCAACGCCGTCGTGGACTTGGAGGGCTGGTTCCAGTAGCCCGCGTTTTCGTTCAGACACGATCGTGTTCAGTTGCTCCGCGCTGCGTATCGAGCGCGTCGTGTCCCTCAGAGTTCCAAACGATGAGCATGCTCGTGGCGAGATACTTTCCAACTCTCGGAGGGTGCGCCGACTGCGGGTAGGCCCGGTCGTGAGACATGGGTCGACGATGTCTTGCGACATCACAAGATTGCCGAGAAAGGGACTCGACCCCTCCTGAGCGCCCACAGCACAATCGGAAGAAGCGCCATGCGAACTCGCGGGAGCGGCCGGGAGTCAGCGCCCGAAACGCCAAACGGCTCAAACGTGTCAAAATGTCGATCAGGAAGGGCGCATGGAGTTAGGGGGCTTTCATGCTGGGGATTTCGCTCGCACATGCAGGTGTCGCGAAAACGGGAATTGGTTCCACGGGGAACGACGAGGCCGCCGAGCCTGCTTCAGCGGACCGACCGGCGACCGCGAGGGCGCCGCGGCCCGCCCGCTACATCCTGGCGATGGCAGTCGCGCTGATCCTCGCGTACCTGCTGATTTGGCTTCAACTCACCCCAATGGACATCGGTCGGAGCGATTTCACGTCCTTCTACGTCGGGGGAACATTGCTTCGCGACGGCCACGGCGCCGGCCTCTACAACCAGGCGCTCCAGCAAGCGCTGCACTCTCGTCTCATCGCCCCGGACCGCGAGCCCAATCTCCCCTTCGTCAACCCGCCGCCGGTTGCGCTGCTCGTACTGCCAGTGACGTTCCTGCCGCTGGCCACCGCGTTCCATCTCTGGAGCCTCCTCGAGTTGGGTGTGCTGGTGCTCGCCGTCGTCTTGGCGGTACGCGGTGCACCATGGCCGTCGGCGACCCCGCACATTTGGAAGATTGCTGCGGGTGCCGCCGCCGTCGCATCCATGGGAACGTGGACCCTCGTCCTGCAGGCCCAGTGGACTCCGGTGCTCGCGCTGGGTCTGGTGCTTGCGCACAGGTGCTGGAAGCGTGGTTACCAGGCGAGTGGCGCCCTTGTGCTCGTTCTCGCCGCGGGCATGGCCAAGCCCCAGCTCGCCATCGGTCTCGTCGCCTTTCTGCTTGGGTGGCGCAGTCGCCGCGTCATCCTCGGCGCCGCGGCGGGAGCCGCAGCGCTCGGACTCCTATCGCTTGCTCTCGTGGGACCGTCGGGGATACGCGGACTGATCGCGATTCTGTCGGCCTCGACCACCCGATGGAATCTCAGCAACATGCTCAGCGCCATTGGCGTCATCGGCTCCTACCTCGGCAACAGCGCGGCTGCGCACGTTATCGGGATACTCGTCTCGCTGGGCGCGTGCGTGGTCGCCCTCTGGCTTGGATCACTCGTACGCCGCAGCCCCGACCGCTTGGACACCGCGCTGATTGGAGCCAGCGTCCTGTCGCTCCTTGCGGCACCGCATGCATATTCGGATGACCTTGTGATGCTTGCGCCGATGTTCGTGATAGCGGTCGCCGCCACTTCACGACGCGCGGGTGTGGACCTGCGGGTGCGCGCCAACGGGCGCGTTCTCCTCGCGTTTGGTGGTTGGGCGCTCATCAGCCTTGCGGCATTCGCGGACTTCACCGATGCATCCTCGTTTCCGCCCGGACAGATCACTGCATGGGCGCTCGTGTGCGCCGCCGCCTGGGCTGTCGTCGCGACCGTGAACGGCGCCTATCCGTCGACGTCACTTCCAACAACCGGCATCGTTGAGCTCGAAGGGGTCGGATACCGACCTCAGCGTCACCACGCGAATGCCATCCCCTGAGTGTTGACCTTTCCAGCGCGCACTCCGGTCATCGCCAACACCAGCAAAGCCGGAACCAACTAGTTCGCCACGATCCGATACATGAAGTGCTCAGCGGGCGGTAAAGCCAAAGGGGCGGCGGTGAATCTCTAGGTCGGCGGACCCCACTGCGATGTAGATCCACCCCCTTCGTAGACGAGGATGACCCACCGCAACGAGGGAGCGGCCACAACTCGAAGCGTCAGCGGACCTCCTGCGCCCGAGCCCGCGGGGCTCCCACTGCTTCCACCGGCGGACGTGCCGTAATAGCACTGACCTATCCCAATGGAACCGTCGAAGGCCGGGTCCCCTGACCCAATCGTGAGAACGTTCGCCGAAGCGCTCGTCGAGATGCAACCGCCCTCGATAATCAGCGGCTCATGGGGTGTGACGGTGACGGTTGGAAGCGTCTCTGACCCCGAACCGTAGGTGACTTTGATCAGCACCTTAGCGCCGGCTGGCGCTGGCGCATCGAGGAACGGCGGCGTGGATCCGGGATAACTCGGCGCTGTCTCATACGCGGGAGGCGTGGAGAGAATCGCCTGAGACGGGTACTCATACGCACGGATCATCCACGTGACCGATGGATGGGCGGCATTGAACCGTACGCTGAGTGGGCCGCCCTGCCCGCCGTCCGTCGGCAATGTACCACTGCAGCGGTCCGGAGTTGAGAACTCGTGCAGAAAGAAGAGAGAGTCCGGTCCCAAGAACGCAGGAACGCCGTGACCTGAAAGGAAGATGGAATTGAAAGGTGTGGAGTCGTTTGAGCTACAGCTGTACTCGATCCAGATTCCTTCGTTTGGATCTAACGTCACGGTCGGGAGCGTCTTGGTCCCTGTGCCATAGGTCGGCGGGATCAGCACCTTCGCGCCGCTTGGCAGCGAGTTGTCAGCGGCGGGGTCGGTCGGTGTGGGTGTGGGTGTGGGCTTGGGAGTGCTCGTGACCTCCGATTTTCCAGCCGGAGTCGGCGATCCGGCGCCGTGGTGCCCATTCAACTCGATCGCGAACACCGCGACAGTCGCCGCGACGACGGCAACGGCTGCGGTGCCGGCGAGGACATTGAGCACCTTTCGTCCGGAGCGAACCGTCGCCGGCGTGAAACCTGCCAGCTGCGGCGGCACCGGCTGCGCTTTGACCTCATCAAGAAAGGCCCGCAGCCGGCCTTCCAAGCGCGAATCCACGTCACTCATCTCCGAGCTCCTTTCGCAGGGTTGCAAGTCCGCGTGCCACGTGGGTGCGGACTGTTCCAGGACGACAGCCCATCAAAGCGGCGGACTCGTCGTCGGTGTAGCCATAGCCGTAGGTGAGCGCAATTGCCGCGCGCTGTTTCAGCGACAGCCGCCGATAGGCGCGGTCCATGTCGACGTTCTGAGCGCTTGAGCTGGCGTCGCCGTCCGAGCGGGCAAGTTCGGACATCTGGAGCTGTGGCCAGCCGCGCGAGTGAAGATAGCGGCGCCTGCTGATGCAGTAGTTGACACACACCCGTGTCAGCCAACGGCTGACATGATCCGTGCGCGAGAGCGAGTCCCAAGACCTCCATGCCTTGACTAACGTCTCCTGGACCGCGTCCTGCGCCTCGCCCTCGTCACGGAGGATGGACAGCGCGAGGGTGAAAAGCCGCCCGGTATCCGAGCCCACAGTGATGTCAAAACCCTGCTCGCCTGCGGAATCGCTCGAAGACGCTTGCAGTGCGGATGAGATCACACCATTCCTAACGCACCTCGAGGCGTCTTCCCTGACGCCCGGGCGATGGCTCGACGAAGGTGGCGTGCACTAACGATCTCAAACCCCTCTGCCAGGTGAGATCAGGGGAGTGCCGAGAAAGGGAATCGAACCCTTACGCCCTTACGAGCACAGCGCCCTGAACGCTGCGTGTCTACCAGTTCCACCACCTCGGCAGGTGCCCGGAGATGGTACCAGCGGCTGACCGCCGTGCCCACCGCGCCACGCTAGGGCGGCTGCCATGCGGCGATGTCGTCATATCGCGATGATTCCGGGCCGAAAGCCGGCATCGGGGCGACTGGCGCGGGTGCTTTGAAGACCATCGACACCCTGGGTGTGTAGAGGAAAACGGCCGGCGCATCGTCGGCGATCAGGGCGGCCACCTGGCCTGCGGCGGTGAGACGCATCGTCCGGCTCGGCGACTCGGCCAGCATGTCCAGCGCGGCATCCAGGAACGGGTCGGCGGTCCCGGCCGTCACGTTGTACCCGTGAGGCGGGACGGCGTTGGAACGCCAGAAGGCGCTGACGTCGGGATCGGGCAGCGGGTTCCACGCGTCGATGGCCAGCTGAAAGCGCCCGCTGTCGAGCGTGCCCGTCAGGAAGCTCGCGGGCGGCACCGTATCGACCGTGACCTGCACGCCGATCGCGGTCAACTGCGCCGCGACCTCGTCCGCGACCTGCGGCAGCGGACTGATTTCCGGCACGGCCAGGGTGAACGCCAGGCGGATCGAACCCTTCTGCCGGACGCCGTCGGGACCGGGAACCCAGCCGTTGGCCTGGAGCTCAGACGTGGCCACCGTCGGCGAGATCGACTCAACAGCAGGCGGCCCGACCCACGGAATCCCGGCTGAGAACGGACCCGTCTGGATCACGCCGCTGCGGCTGTCGAGCGCGCCGGCGACGATGGCACTGCGATTGATGGCGATCCCGATGGCGTGCCGCACCAGAGATGTCGCCAGCGCCGGCTCGCGCTCGTTGAACATCAGATCGACAAAGCCCGGGGTGGTCATCGTGTCGGACTGGGTGCCTTTGATGCGGAGCAGGGTTGCGAGCTCATCGGGTGTCGTGGCCAGGAGCGCGTTGATGCTTCCCTGCGAAAACGCATATGCCGCATCAGCAAACCTGACGAACAGACGAAGTTCGTACGACTTGATGATGGGGTGCACGGGCGCATGCGGATTGGGCTGGAGGACGATCGCAAGGTCGGCGGCCGACTCCACGTCGTACGGACCTGAGGTTGGCAACGGGGTGGTCGGGTGGGTTTCGGCGGCGAGCAGGGCCGGCCCGCTCAACTCGCCGAGGGGAAGAATCGGCATCTCGGTCAGGGTCGCCGCAAACGACGCCCGAGGTGTCGCCAGCACGAAGGTGATGGTCGATCCCGACGCCGCCACCTTGACCCCGTGGAGCGCGGTGGCGAGGTTCGGATCACGCGCCTCCGGCGCCAGCGCAAATCTCGCTGTGGCCACGACATCCTCTGCCGTGATGAGGGTGCCGTCGGACCACTCGAGGTCGGGACGGAGCACCAGCGTGTACGCGAGCCCACTGGGACTGACCGACCAGGTGGCGGCGAGGTCCCCGGTGGGATACCCGGTGCTGTTGAGCTTGAGGAGCGAGCGATACAGCAGATGTCCCACATCCACCACCGCCGGATCGGATGCGTCGACGAGCGGGTCGAGCGACATCGGACGCTCGGCGACGACCAATCCCTCGGTGAACTGCGGACCGCCGATCAGCCCGAAATGCAACGAGAGGGCGAACCCGAGAGCCCCGATCGCACCCAGCACCAGTGCGGTGCCGGCGATGACCTCAACCGGCCGGTGCCGGGGGAGCCACCCTACTTGGTGACGTAGGTGGCGAGGATCGAGACGATGATGAACAGCGCGATCATCGCTGCCGAGAACCGGAGCAGGCTGGCCTCCAGCCCTCGGCGGCGCCGGTACCCGCCGCCGGAGTCTCCTCCACCACCGATGGTGCCGCCGAGACCGGTCGACTTCGGGGTCTGGAGCAGGATGCCAAGCATCGCCAGGATCCCGACCACGACCTGGGCCACGGTGAGAGCCGTCTTCACGCAACAACGCCTCCTTGACAATGCATCTCGCCGAGTATAGGTGCAACGGTGCGGTCCGCTTCCCAGCGCAATTGCACATCAGGCTCCCTGCTCCATACGCAGCTTTGTGATAGCGTACTCGCGAAATGCCTCATCCGCGTATATCCATGCCATCCCTGTGGCGCTGCGCCCTCGCCGCACTGGCGGCGGCCGGAGTGGTGGTGGGCTGCGGCCAGATCCAGGCGTCCGCAGTCCACACACCCGCGCCGGCGCCGCTTTTGGGCCCGGCGACGCCGGTCGTCCTCGGGGCCGATCAGGTCACCCTCCTGCGCAGCGGCGCCGCGACCTTTGCTCGCCTCGCCACCCTGATCGGCGCCGCCCGCGTGAGCATCCACGTCGAAATTTACGAATTCGGGCAGCACGGCCTCGCCGCAGCTCTCATCGCCGCGAAGGGACGGGGTGTCGCGGTCACCGTCATCGATGATCCGTCAGAGCTGTCCAGCCTGGCGACAGCTGCGTCGCTCCGCACCGCCGGCATCGACGTCGTGGACTATCCGGTCCGCAAGGAGATGATCGACCACGTCAAGCTGCTGGTGATCGACGCGCAAGTTGCTGTCGTTGGTGGCATCAACTGGGGCGTGAACTCGCCCGCGAACCACGACTACGACGCCGAGGTTCGCGGACCGGTGGTGCGAAATCTCGATCGCGTCTTCGATCGTGACCTGGTGACCTGCGGGCGCAGCGCGCAGGTCCCGGACCGTGTCACAGACGCATCCATCGATGTGGCCGCGACGCTGCCCGGCGCGGAGATCCGGCCGCTCGCGCTGGGACTCATTGACGCCGCTCGACAGACGCTCGATCTGGAGCTGTTCGTGCTCACCGACACCGGCGTCGTGCATGCGCTCGAGGCGGCCGCCGCCCGCGGGGTCGCGGTGCGCGTGCTGCTCGATCCCTCACAGCCGTCCAGCGACCCCTCGTACGCTGCGCTCGGCAGCGACGGCATCGCAGTCCGCTGGTATCGGAGCCGGGGCGAGCTGCTGCATGCCAAGGCGATCGTGGCCGATGCCACCTCGGTGCTCTTCGGGAGCGCCAACTGGTCCGGTGGCGGTTTCGCGCGCAACCACGAGCTCGACATCGAACTGATCGCCGCACCCGTGGTCGCGCGTCAGATGGTCGCTCAGATGGACCTGGACTGGACTGCCAGCGCCTAAGGCTCCCTTGACACGCGACCGCTCTCGATATATCGTTGGTACATCGTATCAACCGCTTTGGAGCGAATCGACATGACCAGAGAACACCCCCATCACACCCGGAGCGAGGAGTTGCTCCGCCAGGAAGCGGCCGCCCGTTTCCACCATCACGTCCGCGAGCATCTCGAACACGGCGTTCGGGGTCGCCATCGGCGCGGATGGCCACCCTTCGATGCACCGGAGTTCGCCGCCGGATTCGGTGGCCCAGGAGGGTTCGGCCAGTCCTTCGGCCCCGGCAGGCGTGCTGCCCGAGGCGACGTCAGAGCCGCGATCCTCGTGCTCCTTGCCGAGAAGCCGTCGCACGGGTACCAGATCATCCAGGAGCTCGAACGCCGCAGCGACGGCGCCTGGCGGGCCAGTCCCGGATCGGTCTACCCCACCCTCCAGCAGCTCGAGGACGAAGGGCTCGTCCGCGCGGTCGAAGCTGACGGTGGGCGCCGCGTGTTCGAGTTGACCGACACCGGCCGTGAGGAGGCTGCCAAGCTCGCCGCCGGTCCCGCACCCTGGGCCGAGGCAGCGGGCTCGGTCGGAGGCGACCATCGCGATCTCCGCGACCAGGCATTCCAGTTGCTCGCCGCGGTCTGGCAGGTGAGCCGCACCGGCGACGCCACCCACATCGCGGAAGCACGGAAGATCCTTCACGAGGCTCGACGCAAGCTCTACCTGCTCCTCGCTGGGAACGAGTTCCCGTCCGAGAAGACCGAAGACTGACGACAGGCACCTGTCGCCGAGTTCAACGGACGATGGGGCCCATGACCGAGAACGCCGTGATCATCGACGCCGCGACCCGCTTTCTTCGCAGCAATCCCGAATTGCTCGAGTTCGCTCGTCGCGGCGCCGGTGAGACCGGTCGGCCGGTGGACGACCTCCTGGGTGACGCGGTCCTTCGCATCCGCGGTTCAGGCTTCGAATCGATAGCGAAGAAACAGGTGGTCGCCGGATCGCCGAACCGAGGCGAGCGCCATGCTCGGGAGATCCCCGGGGGTGGCGGCCCATCCCTCGACGACACCAGGCCGCGCCTGGTCGTGGTCGCGGCCGGCGATTCGGGGCGAGACCGTCAGGAAGAGCTCATGCACCGCCTGATCGGCTAACAACCGCCCGAAGAGCGACGGCCCCCCTTCGCAGAGGAACAACCCTGGGCCGATCGCGCGCGAGAGAGCGGTGACGATTGCCGCCCCGCTGATCAACGCATCGCCGTCCACCTGGATCACCCCCACCAGTGGGTGTGCGGCTCGAATCCTGGATCCGCCGTCCGCCGACGTCACAACCATGACGCTCGTGGCCGGCTCGTCGAGCGCGACATGCGCGGGGAGCTCGCCACTGGACGACACGACAACAAGTGACGGCGGCTTAGCGGACCCGGTCCGCGCCACGCGATATGCCGTGACCGCCGCGGCGTCCGGTCCCGCAACCGACGCGGGCGTCCACTGATGCCCCGGGGTGGCGCGCAGATTGCCCGCGCCGATCACCACCGCGTCCGCGCTGGCGCGAAGCAGGCCCATCAGGTACCGATCGGCTCGCGAGCTGCCGCTCAGCGTTGTCGAGTTGGTTCCATCAGCGATTCCGAGCGAGGCAACTCCGTCGATGGACGTGACGAAGTTCGCGATGACGTACGGGCGCGGCGAGTCGGGAAAACGCAGCGGCCGTCCGTAGGTGCTTTCAGCCGGGAGCGGGGCCCCGGTTGAGCCGTCGCTCAGAACCTCGAAGGCCGGCGGCACCGCTCTCAGGCGGGGACGACCGGGGCGCTGGCGAGCACCTCGTCGAGCATGCGGAGAAAGCGTTGGACTTTCACGGGTTTGGTCAAGTATGCGTGAGCACCGGCGGCGATCAGCTGCTTGCGACGCCGCTCGGTTGCATCGGCGCTGCACATCACGACCGGAATGCCCGCGGTCCTCGGGTCAGCTCGGAGCTGCGCGAGAACCTCGTCGCCCTGGATGTCGGGGAGATGCAGGTCGAGCACGATCAGATCGGGGTGGTGCTCGCGGGCGAGCTCGAGTGTGAGTCTCCCTGCATGGCGGTGAGGAGATGGATCTGCGGTCGCATCGAGAACACCTCCTCCATCAGCCCGATCGTGGCGAGGTTGTCCTCAACGTAGAGCACCGTTCGTTCGCACGCGATCACCGGCGCCACCACGGGAGCCTTGCGCCGGACGCGAGGCTTCGGCGCCCCCATCGGAGAGCGGGTGAGCCGGATCCAGAACGTGCTTCCAACGCCACGCTCGCTCTCAACCCCGATGGTGCCGTGCATTCCCTGCACGAGCTTGCGTGTGAGCGCGAGACCGAGCCCGGTGCCCGGGACCGTGGTGCGCTCGGCACCCAGCCGCTCGAACGGCTGGAACAGGCGTGCCTTCTCGTCGTCAGTGAATCCCGGACCGGTGTCACGAATGGCGAGCCGAATGAAATCGCCCTTCGGGACGGCGTCCGCATGCCCGTTTGCCGTCTCGTCGCTGATTCGCTCGCGGACCGCATCAACCGAGATGTGCGCCTCGTTGCCCGAGTATTTGACGGCATTCGAGAGCAGATTGAGCAGTGACTGCACAAGGCGTTGACGATCGGCGAGCACGTAGTCGCCTGCACACTCCGCGAGTGACCGCGTGATCGTGATGTGTCGGCTGAGCGCTGACGGCGCCACCAGACGAACGCACTCCTCCACCGTCGCCTCGAGCGCGACCGGCTCGAGCGCAAACGACTCCCGCCCGGACTCGATGCGCGCAATGTCGAGGACGTCGTTGACCAGGCTGAGGAGATGGCCGCTCGCCTCCTGGACGGCAGCGATCGCCTCGGTCTGATCCTCGCGCGGCTCGCGCATCTCGAGGAGATCGCTGTAGCCGAGAATCGCGGTGAGCGGGGTGCGCAACTCGTGGCTCATTCGCGAGAGGTACTCGCTCTTGGCCTGCGACGCCTGCTCGGCGACATCGCGCGCCTCGCGCAGTTCCGCGGCCGCCACCTTGTCGGCGGTAACGTCACGGCCGATCTCGATCACCGCGTCCGGCCAGCCGGCGCTGTCCTTCTGGAGCGCCCAGCGCACCGCGACGTGGATGCGCTTCCCCGCCTTGGTTGTCTGGATGATCTCGCCTTCCCAGCGCCCGACTGCCCGCAGCACGGAGACGATGTCCTCGCGTTTTTCCGGCAGCTCGGACTTGAGGAGCTCGCCCGGATCCCGGCCGATCGCCTCGTTGGGACCCCAGCCGTAGAGCTCCTCCGCGCCCTTGTTCCAGAAGGTGATCAGCTGGTTGCGGACATTCCAGGTGGTGACCGCGTCGTAGGCGAGGTCGAGGAGTTGCGAGCTGCGCTGCATGCGTTCCATAAGCAGGACGCGGTCGAGCGCGGGAGCCAGCGCCGTGCCGTACTGCGTGAGCCGAAGCGCCTCGTCGTTGCCGAAGAGCGGCGTGAGCGGACCGGATGTCACCGCCATGATGCCGCGGCTGAGCTGGGCCTCGAGCACCACCCGGATGACGCTTCGCGAGGTCGTCGGGTGGCGGACGACCGCCCGGGTACCACCATAGCCGGTCATCTCGGAGACCAGCTTCCAGCCGGCGGCGCGGTCGAGACCGTGCACCGCGAGCACCTCGCCGTCGTCGGTGGCGATCACCGCGCCGTCGGCGCCAACGAGGCGGGCGGCCCACTCCACGGCTCGTTCAGCGAGACGCTGGCGGTCGGGCGAATAGAGGACGAGGTCGGTGAATGCCTCGCGGAAGTGCTCCTCCTCGCGCTGACGCCAGAGGCCGCGCAGCCAGCGGGGCGGCTCGAAGCCGACATAGAAGAACGGCAGGATGGCGAGCCCGGGCAGCGCAACCGTGAGCTCCGGATGCTGCCGGCGCAGGATCATGTCGGCTGCGATCGTGCCGAGCAGGGCGATGATGACGCCGGCATACGCGATCGTGATCGAGCGAAGCCGGGCGCGCTGGACCCGTGGCATCGGTGAGGAGATCGCCCACATCCTCACCGCGGGCTCCACCACGCACCCGAGCCAGACCACGACGAGAACGACGACCGCTACCCGCTGCCGGGTCGAATCGGCACCGGAGAGCGAGACTCCCGAGACGTTGACGAGCACCGCCGTCGCCACGGCCAGCGCGCCGACGGCAACGGTGAAGGCCACCGGAAGCCGGGTCATGGCTGCGCGGAACCCGAAGAAGGCCCAGCCGGCTGCGATGAAGAGGGTCAGCAGGACGCCGCTGGTCCACATCGCCCGATCGTGGCTCAGCGTCGTGGCGGTGACGCCTACCCCGGCCGCGCAGAGCAGCACGATGGACAGAGCGAGGAATGCGCGCGTTCGGTCGCGCTGACGCAGCCACCCGTCCACGGTGAGTACGCCCAGCAAGATGCAGGCACCCCCCAAAGCCCACGACAGCACAAGGGTCGCAGTGCTCAAGGCACCGCCAGTATCAGCCCGAATTCGCGAATTCCCTCGACTTCACCAATTTGTGAAGTCGAAGGGCCTTAGTCGGAGACGCCCAGGGCCTCGATGACGGCGTCGGCGACCTGCGAGGTGCCCACGGCGGTGGGATCGTCTCGGTCCGGCTTCATGTCGTAGGTGACGCTGCGACCGTCGGCGATGACCCGAGCGATCGCACGCTCCAGCCGATCGCCGGCCTCCCCCTCGCCGAGGTGACGCAGCATCAGGACGCCGCTGAGCATCATCGCCATCGGATTCGCCTTGTTCTGGCCCGCATACTTCGGCGCGCTCCCGTGCGTCGCCTCGAACACGGCCACGGTGTCGCCGGTATTCGCACCCGGTGCGAGCCCGAGCCCGCCCGTCAATCCCGCGCAGAGGTCGCTGAGGATGTCGCCGTAGAGATTCGGCATCACCATGACGTCATACAGCTCGGGCTTCTGGACGAGTTGCATCGCCATGTTGTCGACGATGCGGTCCTCGAACTCGATCTGCGGAAACTCCTGACTGATCTCTTGCGCGACGCGCAACCACAGCCCGTCGGTGTGTTTCATGATGTTAGCCTTGTGCACGGCGGTCACCTTGTGGCGGCCGTTGTCGATGGCCCACTGGAACGCGAAGCGAAAGACGCGCTGCGTGCCGAAGATCGAGATCGGCTTGATGCTGATGCCCGAGTTGTCGCGGATCTTGCGCCCACCGAGCTTCTCGATATCGCCGATCAATTCCAGCGTCGGTGCCTCGCCCTCGGCAAACTCGATGCCGGCGTAGAGGTCCTCCGTGTTCTCGCGCACGATCACGAGGTCGACGTCTTCGTAGCGACTGCGCACGCCCGGGTATGACTTGCACGGCCGTACCAGCGCATAGAGATCGAGCTCGCGCCGCAACGCGACGTTGACCGATCGAATGCCTTTGCCCACCGGCGTGGTGAGCGGGCCTTTGATGGCCACCTTGTTGCGGCGGATCGAGTCGAGCACGTGCGCGGGCAGCGGATCCCCGTACTGCTCCATCACACCGAGCCCTGCGTCGTGGACCTCCCAGTCGATATCGACACCGGTCGCGTCGATGACGCGTCGAGCGGCGTCGCTTAGCTCGGGGCCGACGCCGTCGCCTGGGATCAACGTGATCGTGTGTCGCGCCATGCTCGTGCTCTCCTCAAGATGGTTGCAGCGGGAAGTCTGACAAACTGCGCCGCGTGTGGACCCGCGGGCTCGCGCGCTGGTACGAAGCGCATGGGCGGCACGACCTGCCGTGGCGGGCGACCGCCGACCCCTGGGCCATCCTTGTCAGCGAGGTGATGCTGCAGCAGACGCAGGTTGCACGCGTCGCCGGTCGCTGGGAATCATTCATGCAGCGCTGGCCGACGTCGGCGGCGTGCGCGGCCGCACCGCTCGCGTCCGTGCTGCGCGAATGGCAGGGGCTCGGGCTACCCGCGCCGGGCCCGTGGCCTGCACGACACCGCGACGGTCGTGGCCGCCGGCGGCTGGCCCGCCACCGAAGCCGGGCTTGCGCACGCTCCCGGGCGTCGGCGCATACACCGCGCGAGCGTTGCGGGTGCTCGCATTCGGAGCGTCAACGATCCCGCCGCAGGACGTCAACATCGCCCGGGTCACGGCCCGCGCGGCGCTTGGCAAAGAGCCGCATGACGTGGGCAACGTCGCGATCGAAGCGCAGCTCGCCGCCGGGCGACCGCGAGCGATGAGTGCTCGCGCCTTTACCGTACGCGCTCTTCGACGCCGGCGCGCTCCACTGCCGGGCGCGGCCGCTCTGCCACGGCTGCCCGCTCGCGCGCCGACGTGTGCGTCGCGCGACCGCGTCACCCTCGCGCCACCCGAGCGCCGGCGGCGCTCGCCGCGATATCACGGCAGCGCGCGAGAGCTGCGCGGCGCGGTACTCCGCGCCATGCTCGCCGACCCGCCGCCAGCGACCATCGACGAGCTCCAGACGCAGAGCCGGCCGCGCCGGCCGCGCGACGGCCCGCGACCGACGTCGCCGTGGTGCTCGACGCCCTCGTCCATGAAGGATTGGTTGGCCCGATTCCCTCGCATGGTTAGGATCAATTGACGTGGCCACCTCTTCCGCATACCTCGACGCGGTCGGCCGCGACCTCTGGGCGCGCGACATCTTCACGTTCATCCCCGATCGTGATCTTCCGCCGCCGCCGGACACGATCACCCCCGGCAGCGGGCCCGCGGGTGGCGTTCGCGGGGTTCCCGTCGGACTTCAGCCTCGCGTTCCTGCTCCGGCTGCTGCAGCTCGACGTGCAGCCGGTCGGCATCATCACGTCGCCCGGAGCGCACCCGGCCATCCTCGGCGACAACGCGCTGAGCCGGATCGCCGACCATCTCGGCATCCCGCTGATCCGCGCCTGGCGCATCAACGACGAGCACTCGCGATTCGAGCTCGAGGAGCTCGGCCTCGACGCGGTCGTGATGGCGAGCTTCGACCAGATCGTCGGACCGCGGGCGCTCGCGCTCCCCAAGCACGGCTGGCTCAACGTCCACCCGAGCCTGCTCCCCGCCTACCGCGGCCCCGAGCCGGTGTACTGGGCGATCGCCGACGGCGCGCCGATCACCGGCATCACGCATGCACAAAGCGGCGCCGAAGGTCGATTCGGGCCCGATCCTCGCCCAGGCCACGGTCCCGATCCTGCCCGACCGACACTGCGGGAACGCTGACCAAGCGGCTCGTCGAGGCCGGCATGGCCCTGCTCCCCGAGGCCGTCGACGGGCTCCTCCACGACGCCGCCGGGCATCCCGCTCGACATGGCCAACGTCCTCCTATCGCACCTCGATCGGGCATCGTTCGCTCGACGAGGCGGGATCTGCCGAGGAGGCCGAGCGCATGGTCCGCGCCGGCGCACCCAACATGCTCCCCTGGGTGATGCGCGACGGGCGGGCCGTCTATGTCAAAGCCGCCCGCGTCGCCAACGGCCAGCTCGCCGGACGGCGTGCCGGTGCTCCACTACCCCGACGGCGACCTCCTGCTCCTCGAGACCATGGACACCTGCGGCTGCCATCACAACACCAATGACTGCGCGCATCGCCGGTCGCAGACGGTGACGGGTCGATGAAAGGTGTGCGCTGATCGGGCGTTCAAGCTCGAGAGCGGCCGGTTATGATCCAGCCGCCATGGTCGAAACGGAGCTCCACGCTGTGCTCGTCGTCGAAGACGACGACGGCGTCCGCGGATTCCTGACCTTCGCCCTGGAGAGCGGCGGCTATACGGCCATCGGGGTGCGCACCGGCGAGGAGGCGATGACGGTGCTCCGCGACACCGCCGGCGGCGGTCATCCTCATCGACGGCATCCTCCCGGACATGCACGGCATCCGCCTCGCGCGCGCGATCCTCGAGGACCCGGAGCTCGAACGCGTCGCGATCAGCTTCGTGACCGGCGCGATCCGCGACGGGCGGCCACGCCGAGCGGGTGTCGGCGCGCTCAGCAAGCCACTCCGGGCTCGCGACCTCATCGACGCCGTCGAGGCGTCTGCTGCGCTGGCGCGACGCGGGTGGCAGCCCCGTCGCCGAGCGCCAGGCGGCGCTCGCCGAGCTCGAGCACATCTTCCTGGTCGGCGCATGAGCGCCGAGCGTCATGCGCGTGCGGACCATCGATCGCGATGAGCGAGCCGCGCACCATTTCGCTCCTGCCCTGGCAGGTCACGCTCGCCGAGTTCACCCAGAAGGCCGCCGAGGTCGGACCCGACGGCGCCTGCTGCGCGTTCGTCGTCGACTCCATCCATCCCGCAGGCCGCGCGCGGCGGCTACGCGTCACTCGTGATGGCGTACTCGCGTGCCGACGAGCCGGTCTGCGTGCTCGACGACGGCGCGGCACTGGTTCTGGTCCGCGATGGTGGGATCGCCTCGGGAAGGCGCTCGCCGAGCGGGTCCTCGCCCAGATGCGCCGGCTCGCGCTCGAGCTGACGCTCACCGCCGGGGTCGCGCTGATCGGTGACGATCCCGAGCCAGGCGGTCAGCCGCCGCGCGCGCGGCCGCCGAGTCAGTGCCCGCCGGACAGGTCGGCACCCAGGCCTGACCGCCGGCTCGTCAGCCGCGGGCGTTGAGCGCCGCCGCGATCCGCCGCGGGAGCCGGGTCGCGTCGGAGTTGCTCCAGCGTTCGCGGAAGCGGGATCGACCAGTTCGGCCGCACCGGGTCGCCCGGCAGATTCGGACGCCGCTCCGCCAGGCACGCATCGTCCAGGGTCGCCACGATGAGCCTGCTCGGAGCGCGAGCCAGCGCCGCGTAGGCGCGCTCGACGACGAGCGACGCCGGGTCGCCGTCGGCGGCGCCGGTGAGCCGCTGCAGCCTGCGACGCACGCCGAGCTCGGCCCGCGGTTGACCGGACGGCCGGTCGCACTCCATCTCGACGAGATCGGCGCCGGTCCAGACGCCCGGCGGCTGGTCGGCAGGTCGTGGGTTGTCAGTGCGGCGAGCGCCTGAGCTGGGATATCGCTCGGGCGGCTTCGATTCGAACCAGGCGAGCCGGTACGAGAGCAGGCCGCGGCGACGCAGCTCGGCGCGGACCCCCGACTCGACGGTGCCGAGATCCTCGCCGACCACCCCGCAGCCGGCTCGCGATGCTCTCGAGGGCGAGGATGTCGAGCAGCTCCGTCGCCGGGTAGCGCACGTAGGCGCCGGCACGAAGGATCCACGGCGCCGAGCGGGACCCACCAGAGGCGGAACAGCCCCATGACGTGGTCGATGCGCAGCGCCGATGCCCGCACCCATCATCCGGCGCATGGTCGCGACCAGCGGCGCGTACCCGGCCGCGCGCAGCCGGGCCGGGTCGAACGGCGGGACTCCCCAGTCCTGCCCGGCGGGGTTGAAGTCGTCGGCGGGCGCACCGATCCGCGCGTCCGGAGCGACCACGTCCTGCCAGAGCCAGGCGTCGGCGCCGTCCGGAGCGAACCCGACTGCGAGATCGTGCACCAGCGGGACTCGCGGCCGGCACGCGCGAGCTGGGTGTCGAGCGACCATTGCAGCCAGCGGTGGAAGTCGACCCGCGGGCGATCGCTGCTCACGAGCGCACGCACCGCTGGGCCGTCCGCGCGCCGGTAGCTGCGCCGGCCATGCGGTCCACGAGCCGGCGTGGCGCTCGGCGAGGACGCAGAAGCAGGCGTAATCGCTCGAGGAGCAACGCCTTCGCGCGCCACGTACGCGTCGAAACCGGGGTCGCCGCGGAACCCTGACCAGAGCGCCTCGAGCGCGCGCAGCTTGAGCGGCATGACCCGATCGCGATCGATGATCGGCGCTCGACCGCAGCCGCTCGGCCTCGCGCAGCAGGCTCCTGACAACGGGATCATCGCGGGCCCCGGGATGTCCTGAATCCGCAGGTAGAGCGGGTTGCGGAAGAGACGGCTCGACGGGAAGTACGGGCTCGGTTCCTGGGGTATCCCAGGGCGCACCGCATGCAGTGGATTGACGAGGAGCATCGCTGCGCCAGCTGCTTCGACCACGACCCGAGCGCCCGAAGATCACCGAGGTCGCCGACTCCCCAGCCCCCGCGGGAGCGCACCGCGTACAGCTGCGCCGCCCAGCCCCATCCGCTGAGCTCGTCGGGGAGCGCACAGCGTCCGGGGCTGGTCACCAAGGGCACGCGGGTGCCGTCGCGCATCAGCAACTGGTGGTAGCCGTACGGGCGCGTCGCGGCCGAGGAGCGCACCGCCCGCGAGCTCCCCGCCATGCTCGAGCTCGACGCTGCGCACGCCGCTCGGCAGGCGCCCTCCGGGACGGACGAACGCGGGCGGCGTCAGACCCGGCTCGCGCTGGTCGCATGCAGGCTTCGACCGCCGCGAGCACGCTCCGGCGCTGACCTTCCGGCGAGCCCCCGATGCATCCACGTACTCTCTCTGGACTCCCCAGATGGCGGTGGCCATCACGCCGTATGGCGCCGGTCACGTGGGGAGCCCGAGATCACCGAGCAGAGTGGAGTCATGACTGTTCCAGAGCCTTCCGTCACCAGACGCGCGCCCGGGAGCCGTGCTGCCTGGCCAGGAACCGACGCGCCGCTCGGCGCGACCTGGGATGGGTCGGGGACCAACTTCGCGATCTTCTCGGAGAGCGCTGAGGCCATCGACCTCGTGCTCTTCGATGAGCGCGGCGGGGAGGTGGCCACCCATCCGCTCATGGAGCGCACCGACCTGGTGTGGCATGGGTACATCGCCAACATCGGACCTGGTCAGCGGTACGGGTACCGGGTCCACGGCCGCTACGCGCCTCACGAGGGGTTGCGTCACAACCCCGCGAAGTTGCTGCTCGATCCGTATGCGCGCGCGATCGCGGGGCGTTTCCGTCATGGTCGGGCGCTCTTCGGATACCGCGTCGGAAGCGACGACACGCGCATCAGCGGCGTCGAACTCCGCACCGGCGATGCCGCGCTGCGTGATTGTCGACCAGTCGTTCCCGTGGGGTGACGACCGCCGGCCCAACACGCCATGGTCGGACACGATCATCTACGAGCTGCACGTCAAGGGATTCACCCAGCGCCACCCCGATATTCCGGATGCGTTGCGGGGCACGTATGCGGGACTCGCGCACCCTGCAGCCATCGAACATCTCAGCCGTCTCGGGGTGACCGCTGTGGAGTTGATGCCCGTTCACCACTGGTTCGACTCGCAGCAGTTGGTCGACCGAGGTCTCGTCAACTACTGGGGCTACAACTCGATCGGATACTTCGCACCGGAGGGACGGTACTCGTCCTCGGGCACCAACGGCGAACAGGTGCGTGAGTTCAAAGCGATGGTGCGCGCGCTCCACGCCGCGGGTCTCGAGGTGATCCTCGACGTCGTCTACAACCATACCGGCGAAGGCAATCACCTCGGTCCCACATTGAGCTTTCGGGGCATCGACAATCCCTCGTACTACCGGCTCCGCGACGACGACCCTCGTTTCTACTTCGATGTCACCGGCACGGGAAACAGCCTCAATGTCCGCAACCCGCACACGCTCCAGCTCATCATGGACAGCCTTCGATACTGGGTGATCGAGATGCACGTGGACGGGTTCCGTTTCGATCTTGCCTCCGCGCTCGCGCGCCAGTTCTACGACGTCGACCGCCTCTCGGCATTCTTCGACATCATCCACCAGGATCCCGTGCTGTCGCGCGTGAAACTGGTTGCGGAACCGTGGGACGTCGGGGCGGGCGGTTACCAGGTCGGCAACTTCCCGGTCCGCTGGGCCGAATGGAACGGCGCGTTTCGCGACACGGTGCGCGACTTCTGGCGCGGCACAACCGGCATCCGCGACCTCGCCTACCGGCTCACCGGTTCGAGCGACCTGTACCAGGGCGACGGACGCCAGCCGTCGGCGAGCATCAACTTCGTCACCGCTCACGACGGCTTCACGCTGCGCGACCTCGTCTCGTATGACCAGAAGCACAACGAGATCAACGGCGAGGACAACCAGGACGGCACCGACGACAACCGTTCATGGAACTGCGGCGTCGAAGGTGACACCGACGACCCGGCGATCCTCGAGTTGCGGGCGCGCCAGCGGCGCAATCTCATCGCAACCGTGCTGCTCTCCGAAGGCTGTCCGATGGTACTGGGCGGTGACGAGATCGGGCGGACGCAGCACGGCAACAACAATGCGTACTGCCAGGACAACGAGATCTCGTGGTTCGACTGGGAGCACGTGGACGAATCGATGCTCGCGTTCGTGGCCCGATTGGTCGCGCTTCGGCGCAGCGATCCGGTCCTGCGCCGGCGAAATTTCTTCTCCGGTCAGGCGGTGCATGGCTCCGGTCGCAAAGACATCGCGTGGTTCCTTCCGTCGGGACGCGAGGTCAGCGACCACGAGTGGTTCGACGAAGGGCAGCGATCACTCGGGATGATCCTGAACGGCGACGAGATTCCGGACCGGGATCCGCGCGGCCGGCGCATCCGCGGCGGGACGTTGATGGTGCTGCTCCACGCGGGTGAGGACGAGATCGGGTGGACCATCCCGAGCGGTTGGGGGGACCTGTGGTCGGTGTTCGCCGATACCGCGGAACGCGACGACGTCGCCCCGTCTACCCGTCATCACCACGCCGGTGAGGAGGTCACCGTGACGGGACGATCGTTGCTGGCGCTGCTTCGCGTCTGACCGTCAGGCGCGCCGGGAGCGCCGCCAGTCGACGTAGTCCGTAGTGGTCGCGCGCTCCATAGCGCGAGAGGCGACCTTGAGCCAGGCAGGGCCCCGCTGCTCGAGGTCCGCGCGCACCGCCGCGATCCGGCGCGCACCCGACCCGAGATGCACATTGGCCGTCTCAGCTCCCATGGCGCGGAGCAGATCGGTCTGCTCGACGGCAAGACGCGCCACGGTGAATTCGATCCTGCTGCAGTCGGGCGCCAGCCGTCGCATCACCCAGCGTCCGCGCACCTCGAGGAACGGATCGGCGCAGCGGACCGCTCGCCGCACGATCGTCGGATAATGGATGGGGACTGTGGCGCCGCCTCCTGCCGCCCAGGCAACAGCCGATGCAACCAGCTCCTTGGCCTCTCGCGCGATCCAGCCGCCCGCATGCTCGGCCATGGCGACGATGCGCGGATGGCCAAGGCTACCGAGGCCGGCACGGCGCGTGACGTAGCCGAGCTCCTCGCCTGCACGGAAGCGGCGCCGAAGGATCGACACCGCTGCTGGCAGTGGCCGTCGCGCTGCCGGGAGTTCGTGCATCGCAGTCCAGAAGCGCACCGGGTCGCGCAGCTCCGAGTTCGCGTCACGGCGGAGCACGTGGTGCTCCTCGGCGAGCACGAACGGCCGTCCGCCGCGGTCGAGTGCGGTCCGGTACCCCTCGAGGATCGCGCTGCACGCGGCGCGAGGCGTGAGCACGAGGGTCCCCGCAGCGATCGACAGCCGCGCCGAGGCGGCCAGCCGGACGAGGTCGTTGGTGTACGCCATCGGGAAGGCTTCGTCGAAGTCGTTGATCCCCCAGATGAGCCGGCCCTCGCTGTCCCGCCAGGTGCCGAAATTCTCGGTATGCAGGTCTCCCACCGCGAGAACGGCCGGCGCTGCGGCGAGGTCGGGGCAGGTCACCTGCCAGACCTGCACCCAGCGGTAGAAGGTCGAGCGCAGGAATGGGAATGGCGCGAGCGCCATCTGCTCGTGCTTGAACGCCACATCGGCTCGCACCAGCGTTACCTGGCGTCCCACCCACGATTCGTAGCTCTTGGTCGCTGCGAGCACGGACACGAGGGCCGATTTTCGGGCCATGATCTCGCGATGTTCGCGCAGCTGACGATCCTTGTGCTCGCCGGGCTCGCCGGGCCGCTGCTCGCCTTTGGCCGGCGCGGTCTGATCCCGGTGGTGATCGGCGAGCTCGTCGCCGGCTCCGTTCTCGGCCACACCGGGTTCGGGGTGATCGATTCCGCGGCTCAGCCGCTCCCGGTGCTCAGCGCAATCGGCTTTGCCATGCTGATGTTCAGCGCCGGAACGCACGTCGACATCGCTTCCCCCGCCATTCGCCAGGGGTTCGCGCGGGGCGTGCTCGCCCTCGCCGTGGTCGCGGTCACGGCGATTCCGATCGGACTGCTCCTGGACCACGCGCTCGGAGTTGGCCACCCGGCGCTGATCGCGGTCATCGTCACCGGGAGCTCAGCGGCCATTGCCTTCCCGATCCTGGAGGAGCGCAACCTCGCGGGCCCCAATGTCGCGTTCCTCATCGCGTGGGTTGCGCTCGCCGATTCGGTGACCGTCGTGGTGATGCCGCTGACGCTTGCCAAGTCGGGCAACCCGCTGGAGGCGCTCGGCGGCGATGTGGCGATCATTGCCGCCGGGGTGCTGGTGCTTCTCGCCGCATCGCGATCGCGACATCTTGGCTTCGTCAAGCAGATGCGCAACGAGTTGCTTCGCCGCGGTTGGGCGTGGCAGGTCCGCATCTCGCTGGTGCTCCTGCTCGGGCTTTCAGCCGTTGCTCAGGAAACGGGCGCCAGCACGCTCGTGGCGGGCTTCCTCGCGGGCATGGTCCTCGTACGGCTGCACGAGTTCGATCGCCTCGCCGTCCAGTTCATGGGCGTCGCGAATGGCTTTTTCGTTCCGCTCTTCTTCGTGTTGCTCGGCGCCGAGCTCAACCTTCGTGCCCTCTTCACCTCCCCGTCGCGGATTCTCCTGGCGTTCGGGCTCGCTGTTGCGGCGGTGCTGACCCACGTCATCGCCGCGCGCGTCGCCGGGCACGAGAAGTACCTCGCGACCGGTCTCGCCGCGTCGGCGCAGCTCGGAATGCCCGCGGCCGCCGCAAGCCTTGGCTTGAGCACCGGTCTCCTCGGTCCCGCAGACGCGGCCGCGCTGGTGGCGGGTGGCTGCCTGACGCTCATCCCCGCCACCATCGGATCACTCCTCCTCGCCCGGGGTGTACCCGCAGCAGCCGCGCACCCCGACCCACACCCGGCTCGCTGATCCCCCAGGTGGGCGATGCCGCGGTGGATCCGCTCCGTCAGCGTCTGGAGTGATCAGCGCTGCTCAGGTGCCCTCGCGTGCGCGCCGCCCGGCTTCGTCGGCGCGGTCGCGATCGAGCTTTTCGCTCTGATCCTTGCGCCGCCGGTCATCCGCCTGACCCTGCTCTTTGGTGGCTTCGTCGTCGGGCTTGGGATCGTGCTGCTGATTGGTCATCGTCCGATCAGCATAGGCTGGTTCGGAGTTCTCGTGCGGGGGGCGGAGGCTAACCCCAGAGACCGTCGAGTACCACCCCGACTCTGCTCGCCCGCGTCGACCGGGGGCATCGAGTCCAGCGAATCCGTACGCTGATTCCGCTCGACGACCACGTCGCACAGCGCTCGAACCCGGTCGGACAGAAACCGCGATGGCTGTGCCCACCCATGGCGATCGTCCCGCCCGTTCGGATGGTGGTGGTAGCGCTCCGGCATGTACAGATGCAGGGAGTGCCGCGCGCGTGTCAGCGCCACGTAGAAGACGCGGCGCTCCTCCTCGAGCCCGTCGGGTGAGCTGAGCGCCATGTCTGAGGGAATGTTGCCGTCGGTCACGTGGAGCAGGTGGACCACATCCCACTCAAGTCCCTTGGCGGAGTGGACGGTCGATATGACCAGCCAGTCCTCGTCGATCAGTGGCGGTCCGGCGAGGTTTCCCGTCGAGCGCGGCGGTTCAAGAACGTGGTCGGCGGCAACGTCGGACAGGCGCGCGACCTTGGTGCTGGCCGCAACCAGCGTGTCGAGGTCGGGGAGCCGTGCGGACACGTCGGGGTAGGTCGCTTCGATCAGTGGTGCCACGGCCAGACGCAGCCGCTCGGCATGGTTCGGGACGGACTCGCCGGGGCGAGTGTTGAGTGCCTCAACCAGCCGCTCCGCCGGTTTACGTGCTGATTCAGGCAACAGCGCCGACGCCTGCGTCCACGACTCAAGGACGTCGTTGGGGGCTGAGGCATCGTCGGACCCGAGCAATCCAAGAGACGCCACCACGCGATGCGCAGTCGCCGGTCCGACGCCCACCAGCAGTTGCAGCAGCCGAAACCAGGCCACCACGTCGCCCGGATTGTCCGCGAGCCGAAACGCAGCGAGCATGTCCTTGACGTGCGCTGCCTCGATGAAGCGCAGGCCGCCGTACTTGACATAGGGAATGCGCCGGACGCTGAGCTCGAGTTCGAGGAGGGCCGAGTGGTGCGCTGCCCGGACGAGCACCGCCTGCTCGTGCAGCGCAGTGCCCGCTTCCCGGTGCGCAAGGATGCGATCGCAGACGGCGTCGGTCTGCGCGTCCTCGTCGGTGCAGCGCACCAGTTGCGGATCCACTCCCGGGGCTGCTCGCGCCGCCTGCAGCACCGCTGAGAAACCAACGGTCGCATCCGCGCCCACGGCGTTGGCGACGTCGAGAATCTGCTGGCTCGAGCGGTAGTTGGTCTCGAGAATCACCGTCGTCGACCCGGGAAACACGCGATCGAACTCGAGGATGTGTCGCGGCTCGGCGGCACGAAACGAGTACAGCGCCTGGGCGTCATCGCCCACCACGGTGATGCGCGGATCTGCGCGGCGCAGTCCCGCCAGGATGTCGACCTGAAGCTCGTTCACGTCCTGATACTCGTCGACCAGGACATGGTCGAACGCGCCAGCGATGCGCGGACCGAGGCGATCGTCCTGCACCGCTGCGCGCCAGAAGAGAAGCAGATCATCGAGGTCGACCAGGCCTGCCGATCGCTTCCGGCGCACGTAGCCCCGGCAGATGTCCGCGATCGCCTCGACACAATCCGCCGCCCAAGGGGCGATCTCTGGGACGACGGACGAGAGTGGCCGTCCGGTGTTGACCGCCGCCGAGTACAGGTCGACCAGCAGGGTCTTTCGAGGAAATCGCCGCTGCGTCGAGGCGTGCCCCTGCTCGTCCCGAACCATGTCAATCACGTCCGCAGCGTCCCCGGCGTCGAGAACCGAGAATCCCTCCGGAATCCCGAGCGTGGCCGCGTAGCGCCGGAGCGTCCGATGCGCGATCGCATGAAATGTGCCGCCGGACACGCGGCCGGCCGGTGCGCCCGAACTCTCGTCGAGGCCGGCCGCCCGCGTCAGCGATGCCGTCCGTGCAAGCATTTGCCGGGCTGCGCGCCGAGTGAAGGTGAGCAGGAGCAACCGCTCCGGCTGAGCACCGGTGGCGAGCAGCCATGCGACCCGGGCCGACAGTGTTGTCGTCTTGCCGGTCCCGGCTCCGGCAAGAATCCTGAGCGGCCCCCCGTCGTGGGTGGCGGCCCGCCGTTGGGCGTCAGTCAGATCGTCGAGCCAGGCGAACATTCGTTCGATGATACCGCCCGGCCTCGGGCCACGCGCATGGGCACCATCCGCCCGATAGGCGATTCAGAACCCTGCGTGCACCCGATAACGCATTCGTCGATCCACGGCGGCCGCGCGTGCGATCCGTCGCGCGTGGATGGCGCCGAGACGGATCTGACCGCTGAACGGCGCGTGCATACCGCAGAAATACAGTCGCGGCGCTCGCGGATGCTCTGGCGCTCCGCCGAAATTGATGGGCACGCCGTTGGTGCTCAATACACCTAAATGACCGACCAGGGATTCGAGGCCCCGGCGGTACCCCGTGGCACAGATCACGGCGTCGGGACGCAGGCGAGTGCCGTCAACGAGCACCACTTCATCACCGATGAGATGTTCCACCGGACCTGCCATGCGCGCGGTGCCGCCCTTCAATGCGTCGACGAAGCCGTCATCGACGGCTGGGCTGCGACCGTGCAACCGATGGGCGGCGTAGGCGCCGATCGATGCCCGAGGAATTCCGTACGGCTTCAGGTTGCCGAACGTCGTCCATTGCGCGCAGCGAAAGACTGCGTCAGCCACCTTTTCCGGAAGGTGGTCTGCAGCGAGGACGAGCAGCGGCTGGCCCGGAATGCCGAACACCTCGCGCTTCGCGATATTCGGCGGTGTGCGCATTGACATCGTGACCTGCGCGCCAGCCCTCACCAGGTGGCTCGCGATGTCGAACCCGGAGTTGCCCGCGCCGACCACGAGCACGTCTCGCCCTGCGTATGCGGCGGCGGTGACAAATGCCGATGAATGGATGAGCTCTTTGGTAAATGTCTCGGCACCCGGCCATGACGGCATCACAGGGACAGTGTCCCAGCCCGTGGCGATCACGAGATAGCGGCACGCCATCGGCCGCGCTGACGTGTCGAGCCGCCAGAGCTGGCCGAGACGATCGACCTTGAGAAGTCGTGTGCCGAAGCGCATCGACATCGCGTGCTCCTTCGCGAACGCTTCCAGATAGGCGATGACGTCGTCTCGAGCCGGATAGCGCCCGTAGCTCCGTGGCATAGCCCGCCCCTGCAGCTTGGACATTGGTCGCCATGAGTTGAGGCGAAGTTCCGCGTACCGCGAACGCCAGCTCGCACCCACCGCGTCGGCGCTGTCGATAACGAGCGCTTCAAACCCCCGCCGCTGCAAAGCAAAGACAGCCGCCAGACCCGCGGAGCCTGCGCCGACAACGATGGCCTGGTGGCGCTCAATCTCACGAGGCTCGGGAGCGGCATTCGCCGCGGGCGACCAAGGCGCCGATTGCTCCGCAAGGCGAACGCGACCTGCGCCCATGTGCTCCGCGGTTGCCCCTACCAGTGTCATCTCGAACACCATATCGGTGGGCCGAAGCACTCGTCGATGGAGGCAGCACCAAGGCTCCGGAGGTGGCAGCACCCCCCGGTCGGGCCGCCCCGCCTATTTGGTCAGCAGGGTTGCTATCGCGTTGATCGTCGAGGAAAACACCACGACGCCGAACAGATACGACAGCAGCGCATGGCGGATTGCCGCCATACGGATCGCCTTCGCGTTCAGGTCCGTGTCGGAGACCTGAAACGTCATTCCGATCGTGAGCGCGACATAGAGAAAATCTCTGAAGTCGGGTGGAGCGTCGGAATGGAAATCAATCCCGGTTCCGTGCGCGTAATAGAGGCGCGCGTATCGGAGCGTGAAGACCACATGGACGGCTGCCCAGGACAGGACAACGCTGGCCACAACGAGGATGGTGATCGCGGATTTGGAGAAACCGTGATCCGAGGCGGCGGCGAGCAGCGCGAAAGCGACACCCACCAGGCTCGCGATATTCGCGCCAACGAGGATCGCTTCAGCAGCCGTCCGTGAGTCGTCTTCGCTCGTCGCCGCATGCCTGGTCGCGTCGGCATCCTTGCCGCGAATGCTGAAGTACACGATCGCGATGAACCCTGCCGAGGTGACGTCCCAGCCGGCCAGCACCGCCACCTGCCACTCGGTGAAGATCAGCGCCACCACGAAGCCAACGATCCCTAGCGCAAAGCAGAGCGCGAGCCGGTTCCGCGCATTCATCGACGCGAGTGTCGCACGGGCCGGTCACGACTGAGCGCTCACGCAGCGAGCCCGCGTCGGACGGTCAGCGTTTCAGGGCGCGCTCCAGTTGAGCTTTGTCCATCTTCGAGCGACCTTTGATGTTGCGATCGGATGCCTCATTACGGAGCTGCGCATAGGTCCGGCCGCCCGAGCCGGTGTGGGAGCGCAACCCACCCCGCCGCCCGGATGAGATGTCGTCGATGGAGGTTCGGCTCACCTCCTTGGCCTCGCCGGCTCGCGCACGCTCCTTGTTCACGGTACGCGCGGCGATCTCCTCGGCAGCGTCGTCATCGGTGCCACGGGACTCGAGTCCCTCCTTGATGTGCTCGTACTGCCGCTCGCGTTTCGGTGACCACGCCTTGACGGGCATTGACGTTCCCTCCATGCTGCTAGAATGCCAATCAGAACTTGTGATAATCAGCCTATCATTACGTCCCCGTCGACCACGACCCACCGCCTACGGTACCCGGAGGGTAGGCTTTGTGCGACGGCAAGACTTGACAGCCGCTCCCAGTACCCGAGGGTCATCGAACGCATGAAGCAACAGGCACAGACCCAGCCCCCGTACAGCCAGATCATCGCCGCGGTCGAGGATCTGCCGGGCCTCGAGCAGGCGAGCGAGTGGCTCGTCAAAGTGCTCGAACCGATCACAAAGCAGCGCCCGCTCATGGACCTGCTCCACGGCCGGCTGTTCGGACACGCGCTGCATCCAGTGTTGAGCGATGTGCCGCTTGGGATGTGGGGCAGCGTCCCGGTGCTCGACCTGATCGGCGACAGGCGCGGCGCCACGGCGCTCACCGCCGCCGGGTGCGTGGCAGCGACTGCAACCGCGGCCACCGGGACCGCCGACTGGTCGGTGACCTATGGTCGTGACCGGCGTCTTGCGCTGGTGCACGGGCTCGCGAATGCAGCAGCGCTCGGCTTGCAACTCGGCTCGCTCAGCGCCCGGATCCGGGGGCGGACCGGGCGCGGGAGAATGCTCTCGCTTGCCGGCCTGGCGCTCGGCGGAGCCGCAGCCTACCTCGGCGGCGACCTCATCCTCGATCGAGCCCTCACGGTCAACCACACCGCCTCACTGTCGGGACCTGGGGAATGGACAGACGCGGCCGGAGATACCGATATCACGGAAGGAGCGTTGACGGCTGTTGACGTCGACAACCGCAAGGTTCTGCTCACGCGCGTCAGCGGCAAGGTTTGCGCAATCGAGAATACGTGCACCCACGCGGGTGGTCCGTTGAATGAGGGCACCGTCGAGGACGGTGAGGTTGTGTGCCCGTGGCACGGCTCGCGTTTTCGCCTGAGCGACGGCGCCGTGCTCGGTGGTCCGGCGACCTTTCCGCAACCGCAGCTTCAAACTCGCAAGCTTCGCGGCCGTATCCAGATTCGCGGCCGCGCAGAGTAAGCGCAGGAGGCCGCCGAAGCCGCGTTGCGGCTGCTCACGTGCACTCTAAACTGTGCCGGAACACCAGCCTCCACCATCGAGGAGGTAGCAAATGCCAGGGTCCCCCGATCCGCAAATCGGTCCAGCCGCACAGCCCGTGCTCAGCCCGTTGACGGGCGCGGCGATCTTCCTTGTGGTAACCGTCGACCCTGCCGGCGAGATTGCCGTTCGAGACCTCCTGAGCGACTGCGCGGGACTTCAGCGTGCCGTCGGCTTCCGCATCCCTGATGGCGGGCTCACCGTTGTTGTGGGCGTCGGATCTGCGGCATGGGACCGGTTGTTCAGTGGACCACGGCCCGCGGAATTGCACCCATTTCCGCAGATCGTCGGCGAGAAGCACCACGCCGTGACCACTCCGGGGGACCTGCTCTTCCACATCCGCGCCACGGAAATGGATCTGTGCTTCGAGGTCGCGGGGCAGATCATGGACCGGTTGCGCGGCAGCGCCGCTGTCGTCGATGAGGTTCATGGTTTCAAGTATTTCGACGAGCGTGACCTGCTTGGTTTCGTCGACGGCACCGAGAATCCAACTGGTCGCGCCGCATTCATGAGCGGTGACGGTCGACGATGCCGATCCTGCTTTTGCCGGTGGGAGCTACGTCCATGTGCAGAAATACCTCCACGACCTCGACGCATGGAACGCGTTGCCGGTGGAGGCGCAGGAGCGGGTGGTCGGGCGCACCAAACTGGCCGATATCGAGATGGCCGACGATCTCAAGCCGAGCAACTCACACGTGGCGCTCAACGTGATCACCGGCCCGGACGGCACCGAGCTCAAGATCCTGCGGGACAACATGCCGTTCGGCAACCTTGGTCGACGGCGAATTCGGCACGTACTACATCGCGTACGCGAAGCACGCCGCAGGTCACAGAACGGATGCTCACCAACATGTTCATCGGTGACCCGCCCGGCAACTACGACCGAATTCTTGACTTCTCGACAGCGATCACCGGGTCGCTGTTCTTCGTGCCGTCGCAGGACTTTCTCGACGCGATGCCCGATCCGCCGGCTGACCCGTAGGAAGATCTCGGAGTCTCACGCAGCGGCGATCGAGCTCGGCGATGCTGCGCGCGCCGAGCAGTTGCATGGTTCGGCGCATCTCGCGTATCGAGATCGCGGTCGCGCGCTCAACTCCCCGCTCGCCTCCGGCCATGAGGCCATACAGATACGCGCGCCCGACCAGCACGTTCTGCGCTCCTAACGCCACGGCGGCCACGATGTCGGCGCCGCTCATGACACCGGTGTCCACCCAGACCTCGGTTCTATCGCCGACGGTATCAACCACCTCGGGGACGAGGCTGAGCGGGACCGGCGCTCGGTCCAAGCTGACGCCCGCCGTGGTTGGAGAGCACGATGCGTCGACGCCGGCGTCCGCCATTCTCCGTCGCGTCGTCAACCGACTGGATGCCCTTGATGATCAACGGTCCATCCCAGCACCCCCGCACCCACTCGAGGTCAGCCATTGTCATGGTCGGATCGAAGAGCAGATCGATCAACTCGGCGATCGTGCGATCCCACCGCGCGAGCGACGCGAATGTCAGCGGCGGGGTCGTCAGGAGGTTTGCCCACCAGGCGGGGTGCGTGGCGATGTCGGCGATCGTCTTCATCGTCAGCGTCGGCGGTATCGAGAACCCGTTGCGACGTCGCGCAAGCCGGTTCCCTGCGACCGGAACGTCGACGGTGAGCATCAGCGCCTCGAAGCCCGCCGCCTTCGCCCGCGACATCAACTCCGCGCCTGCCGACCGATCGTTCCAGACATACAGCTGGAACCATTTCCGCGCGCTCGGGCGCCGCGGCAGCGACGTCCTCGAGGGAGATCGTCGCCATGGTGGAAAGCGCATACGGGAAGCCGTGCCGCTGCGCGACACGAGCCACCGCTCGCTCGCCCTCGTGGTGCATCAGACGGGTGAAGCCGGTGGGCGCGAAGGCAAATGGCACCGACGACGCCCGACCCAGCACCGTCGTCGTCGTATCGACGCCGGACACGTCCCGCAGCGACCGACGGTGTGAACTCCAGCGTCTGGAACGTCCGCCGCGCGCGGCGCAGGCTGATCTCCGCTTCGGCTGCGCCGTCGGTGTAATCGAAGGCCGCCCGGGGGACACGACGGCGCGCCACGCTGCGGAGATCGGCAATGGTCAGGGCGTTCGCGAGTCGTCGCTTTGTGGGGTTGAGCTCGACCGGTCGCGCGCGGAGCAGTGGCCTGATCTCGGACCATTTCGGCAGTTGCCGCTCGCTCATGAGATGAATCGTTCGACGACGGCATCCAACTTGGCTACCCTACCGCGCTCGACGTCGTCAGCGTTCGAACGTGGACGCGAGTCCGCTGACCAGGCGGTCGAAGCTGCGGTCGATGTTCACTGGCAATCCAAATCCTCCCTCGGCTTCGAGTGTCACGAAGCCATGCAGCGCGGCGCGTAACCCACGGATCGCGTCGACGGCGTCGTCGTCACGCAGGCCGTACCCCGCCATGACATCGAACGCGACCTGGACGACCTCCGCGCTTGCGACCTCGTCGTCATGGTCGCCGGGCACAGGACCCCGCTGAGCCGCCGCATAGCGGCCCGGGTGATTTCGTGCCCACGCGCGATACGCGGCGCCATCGAACTCGATCGCATCGCCCCGAGCGCGCCCTACGGTCGCCCGGCGCAGCACGACGGCAAGTTCGCTCTTGGCTCGGATCGAGATGCTCCGCCGCAAGCCATCGGTCCCGGCCACGTGCTTGTAGAGAGACGGCTGCCGGACGCCCAGTCGCTCGGCGAGCGCGGCGAGCGTGAGGCCCGAGAGCCCCACCTCGTCGGCGATGCGCTCGCCCTCCTCGACAACCCGGGTCTCGGTGAGCCCGGCTCTAGGCATGAGCGCCGAGCGTTGCGAGGAAGCCGAGCACCGCGTTGCTCGTCGCTTCGATTTGCTGCGACTGGGGGTAATGGCCGGCCTCAGGCACCATCACCGCCTTGCCGTGCAGCGTGTCCGCGATCCAGGTGGCTTCAGCCTTGGGGTCGGGGAAGTCGGGATCCTGCTCTCCCATGACAACCAGGGTCGGCTGCGGCGATCTCGCCGAGCCGCGCCTCGGCGGGGTCGTGGTTGGCGTGCGTGGTCCTCGAGAACGCTTTGGCGTGGCCGGGCAGGTGCAAGGCGGCGACCACCTGCGCGCGATACGCGTCGAAGTCGTCGGGCCGCCGGCCCGCGTAGAGCTTCGGCAGGTAGGACTTCCACGCGCTCGCGGCCCAGAGCGGGGCCATCGCCACCCGAGAGAGCACGCGCTGGATGACGCTCATGGAGCCGTTCCTCACGAACGGACCGACCAGGACCAGACCGTTGACGAGGTCGGGCCGCTCGGCTGCGACGATGACCGCAACCCCGGCACCCATCGAGTTCCCGACGATGACCGCGGGACCGCCGAGCTCCTCGACGAGGGCCAGCACGTCGCCGGCGGTCTCGGTGTCGCCGTAGATCGCAAACGATGCGTCGCTCTCGCCGTGACCGCGAAGATCGGTCGCCGCAACTCGGTACCCCGCTCCACGGAGCACGGGGGCGAGGAACCGGTAGGTGGCACGCAGATCGCCCATGCCGGGAATGAGGACGACCAGCGGGCCGGTGCCGGCGACGTCGTAGGCGATCCGGCCATTGGGCCGGCTGAGGTAGCGGGTTTCCGTGCTGCGGGCGTCGGTGTGTGTTTGCATGATGGCTACTCTACTTAGCCAAATAGCTAATGTCAATAGCCTAGCTGCGTCAGTCCGCCTTTGCTGTCAGTGCACCCCGGTCTTCGCGGTAAACGCGTTGGGGAAACAGCCGGCGCCACCTGGCATGCCGTACGAGAAGACGACCTTCCCGCCTGCCGGATCGGGCTGGGTGGAACCCTCCTTCACGCCGGCGAACTGCCCTTGCAGCGCGCCCTGGGAGGACAGCAGGCAGGCGCGTTGCGGCTTGTCCCCGTCGAGGCCGAGAAACAGCGAGACGTTCTTCGAGATCGTCGCCGCGCCGGTGACGAGTACAGATCCGACCGCCTGCACTTTCGGCACACCGCAGGACTGAATGGCCGGAGAGAAGCCGGCTCCGTCCTCGAACATGAGGGCGCCGTCAACGGTCAGCGTCTGCGGCAGTGGTTGAAGTCGGTCGATTCATCGGCAAAATCGAGCGTCCCCGAGTATTCGACGGTCAGCGCGCCGATGGTCCCCGCCTCCCGCCAACTCTCCATCATCGGTGGCGCTCACAGCACTCGCCGGCTGGTGCCCGTCGATTCGCGCGGCGATGTTCTCGACGACGGTCGGACCCGTGTACGTGTTGTTCGCGGTCAGCACTGCAAGACCACCGAACCCGTACCCGTCCGTAGAGCTGCCCAACGTGAGCCCTCCGGCTCCGCTGATGACACCGTTCAGCGTCACACTGGCAAATGGGTCGGGCCGAACGGCCAGCGTCGAACCGGCGGACACCGTGATCGCGTTATCGATCACGACGCTGGTCGAGTCTCCAGAGACCTGGATCCCGTCAGGGCCAACGCTGAGCGGGTCGCCGGAGAGGACCACCGTGCCGGATCCGACGATCTGCTGCGGTTGCAGCGACGGAATGTCGTCGGTCATCGGGCCTGACCCGCGCAGCACGACGACCGAACCGTTCTCGGGGACGTCCATTGTTCACAGCATTCGCGCCCATCGGTGTGGCTGCCCCGAGTGCGATGACGGCCCCGGCGGCTGCGCTGCAGCGACCGACCTTTCCCCTGAGCACGAGATGCACCCCCCTGTTCGACTGCCCGACCGCTGCGCGACCAGCGCGAGCCGTTCGCGGACACCGCGCGCGGTATGTCATCGCGCATCGGCGTGAGTCCACACGACGGCGGGCCGTGGCGGAAGCCTGATCGGCGGGTTAGTTCCGGCCAGCTCTGGCCTCAGGGCGATGAGCGGATGTAACGCGGGATATCGGCCGCCGGAACATCGACGGCCGTCAGGCTCGAGGCCAGGTCGGCGAGAACGCCAGTGAGCTGGTCGATGGTGGTTGCCGTGCAGTCCGGCAACCGTCTGCTCGGCGACCCGGCGCCACGCGGCCTTCAGCTTGGGGAGCAATGCCCGCCCCTGATCACTGAGCTCGACCACGGTGGCGCGCCGGTCGCTGCTGGACGGACCGCGTACCACGAGCCCTGCCTCCTCGAGCTGGCGGACGCTGAGGGTGATCGTCGGGGGTTCGTAGCCACTCGCCGCTGCGAGCTGCGCCTGTGTGCTCGGTCCCGCCGTCTCGAGCTCGAACAGGATCAGCTTGTGGCCTGGGTGGATGCCGAACGGTGCGAGGGCCGCGACCGAGAGTGCTCGATGGCGAATACCAATGGCGCGAATCGCTTCGTTGAGCGCGTCTGCATGAGCGAAGTTCATCGAACGGACCTCGTGCCTCTTGACTTTTGAATAGTTAGGTGTCTAACCTTTAGGCACCTAAGCTTAGTCGCCTAACTAAGTCTACCGCCTGGACGACGAAAGGAGCACCGAAATGGCAATGACAACCACCATGGAATCCGCCCCAACCATCGCTGGAGCTGCTCGGACCCGCATCCTGGGCGTTGTGGGGGCCGTCGCCGCTGCTGTGGCGGTGTGGGCCATCGCCGTGCCGCTGCTCGGCGTTCAACTGCTCGTGAAGTTCGGAGCAAGCGCCCCCCAGAGCGTCGGGGTCGGCCTTGTCCTCGGCGCCAGCTTGCTCGGCTCGCTCGCGGGGTGGGGACTGCTTGCCTTGCTGGAGCGGCGGACCGCGCAGGCGCGCGCCATCTGGACCGCGATCGCCGTCCTGGCGGTGCTGGTGTCGTTCAGCCTCCCCCTCTTCGCGGGTGTCTCGACCTCGACCAAGGTGACACTCGCCGTCATGCATGTTGCCGTTGCGGCCGTTCTGATTCCCGTCATGCGGCGGGGGTCGCGGCCACCGGTCGCCTCTTGAACGACGCGCTCCTGGAGTTGGTGGTCACGCTTCCATAGGAGATCAACGGCGGCACTCACCGCGACTCTCGAAACGCATGCCGATGCCATGATGGCCCGCAGACATGCATCCATCCACGACCCCGGGGACACTCGACACGGCGCGGCGCCGCTCATGAAGTCCTTCTGGTTTCCTGCTACGAGCTCGGTCATCAGCCGCTTCATGTCGCATCGGCCGCAGCGTTCCTGCGGATGGCGGGCCACGACGTCAGCGCCGTGGACCTCTCCGTCCAGGCGCTCGGCGACGCGGACCTCGACGCCCCCGAGCTCGTGGCTATCGCGGTGCCGATGCACACCGCGATGCGAATGGCTGTTCCTGTTGCCCGAGCCATTCGGGCACGCCGCGGCAGACACGTTCGCATCGTGTTCTTTGGTCTCTACGCACCGCTGTGCGGCCCCGGCCTCGAACCCGGTCTTGTCGATGCTCTGATCGGAGGTGAATATGAACGCGCGCTGGTCGCAGTCGCCGATGGTGCTCCTAACTCGCGCTCGATCGTGCTCGACCGGCTCGCCTTTCCAGTGCCCGCCCGTGATCTCCTGCCGCCACTCGACCGGTACACGCGACTTCAGGTCGACGGCGAGGAGCGGCTGACCGGCTATGTCGAGGCGACGCGGGGTTGCGTCCACACCTGCCGGCACTGCCCCGTTCCCGCCGTGTACGACGGGCGGATTCGCGTCCGGCAGCGCGCCCTGCTTGTGCAGGATATTGCCAGGCTGTGGGATAGCGGCATGCGCCACCTCACCTTTGGGGACCCCGACTTTCTCAACGCGGTGCCGCATGCGCTCGGTGTTGCCCGTGCCGCCCATGAGCGCTGCCCCGATCTGACCTTCGACATCACCACCAAGATCGAGCACATGCTCCAGCACCCAGATACGATCGCCGAGCTGCGCGAGCTCGGCCTGCTCTTCATCGTGACCGCTGTCGAGTTCGACCAGCCCGTTGGTCCTCGAAATCCTTGACAAGGGACACTCGCTGGACGATGTCGTGAGCGCGCTGCGCATCTGCCGCTCGCTGGGGATCGAGCTCCGGCCTTCACTCCTCCCCTTCACGCCGTGGAGCACGCTCCGCGATCAGGTCGAGCTGCTCGACATGATCGCCGCCAATGACCTCATCGACAGCGTCGATCCCGTGCAGCTGACCATCCGTCTGCTTGTCCCTCCGGGCTCGTTGCTCCTGTCGCTACCGGAGATGCGCGAGCATCTGCTTGGATACGACCCCGAAGGTTTCAGCCATCTCTGGCAGCATCCTGATGCGGCGATGGACAGGCTCCAGGCGGAGATCGCAGCGCTGGTCGCCGCCGATGCCGACGCCGGTGTGGAGCCACGGTCGACCCATGTCGCGATCCGCCGGCTCACCGCGGAGGCCGCCGCCGGCGCCGGACTATCGTGGCCGGACGCCGGAACGCCGCTTCCGGAGCAACGCGCTGTTCGACCGCGCCTGAGTGAGCCGTGGTTCTGTTGCGCCGAGCCCACAACTGCGCAGCTCGCCGGGGCCGGTGTCGCGGTCGGCGGTTGAGGCGCTCGCCGCGGATCTGTCAGGCATGATGGCGCGATGACGACCAGCACCTCCTCCACCGGTACGTCCTGGACGGAGCTCGCCGAACGGCTGACCCAGGCCCTCCACCCACTTGCTGCTCCCGTCGCGATCACCTTCCTCGACGCCGCGCCCGCGGACATCCCCGCCTTTGAAGCTGCGATGCCTGCGCCTGCTCCGGACGGACGGACGGGCCGCGTCGCAGCGGGCTGCGTGTTCTGGATGCACGCGACGGATCGCACCTTCACCACCGCCCCGGCCGATCACGCCAACTGCAGCGTGGGCAGCTACACGCACGGCTTGCTCAGCCTCGAGGATGCTGCCACCAAAAGCGATGTCGCCGCCCTTGTCGAGTCCGGCTGGGTCAGTCCGGAAGTCTTCCCAAGCATCCCAGCCGTCAGGGCGCGCCCGGCATTCATCGCCTATGGTCCGCTGGCGGAGACGCCGATCGATCCGAGCGTGATCCTGCTCCGGCTCAATGCGCAGGGGATGATGTATATGACCGATGCGCTCCCCGACCTTCGCGTCGAGGGGAAGCCGCAGTGCCACATCATCGCCGTCGCCTACGAGCACGGCCGCGTCGCGGCGAGCGTTGGCTGCGCCCTGAGCCGTGCACGCACCGGCATGGGCGCCACCGCGCTGACCTGCGCCATCCCGGCAGCGAGTGCCGCGGAGGTCACCGTTCTCGTGGAGCGGGCGACGGGCGTCGACAGCGTGGTGACTCGCTACGCTGCCGAGGACGCCCAGCGCTTCCGGTAATCACCCGACACGCCCGCCGGAACCTAGGCAGCGGCTCCGGGCGACCCGATGATTCTCCTCACCGTGGCAGACAGTTCGGCGGGAGTCATGTCGGCCTTGGTCGCCACTTCCTGCGCGCCCAGGATCAGCCCCCGCTGGCGGAGCGCGGGATCGCCGTAGTTGCTCAGGATGATCACGGGGATCGTGGCGGTGGCCGGTTCCGACCGGAGCTTGCCGAGTACTTCAAAACCGTCCATCCCAGGGAGCCGGACGTCGAGGTAGATGAAGTCGGGAGCCCCGGCCGCCAGTTGGAGGCCCTTCTCTCCGTCTGACCCGATGACCACCTGGTAGCCATCCGCTTCCAGGCGGAGACGGTACATCTCGGCAATCGAGTCGTCGTCCTCGATGATGAGGACCTTCACGCGTACTCCTCCACCTGATCGCGCCGAATACCCTGAGGCAAGCTGGTGTTGTTGTCCGACGTGGATCCGCAGAAAATCGCCCGTTCGTACGCTAGCGTACCCAGGGTTGAAATTCAATAACCGGCTGGGCGCCATGGGCATCTCCGACGTGGCACTCCACCGCGCAACGCGCGCCGCAGTCGTCAACCCGGCGGTGTTCGCGGTGACCCTCCTTGTCATTCACGACCTCCAGGTCGCCACCTTCGCCGTCTTTGGATGCTTCGGGCTCCTGGTCATGGCCGACTTCGGTGGTGCCCGCCGTCCTCGGGCCGTCGCATATGCCACCACAGCGATCAGCGGTGCCGTGCTGATCGCCCTCGGAACTGCTGTGTCATCGAGCGCCGCTGGCGCCGCGATCGCCATGCTCGGCGTGGGATTCGTCCTGGCATTCGCAGGAGTGTTCGGTGGCTACATCGCGTCTGGTCAGACGGCACTGCTGCTGGCATTCGTCCTTGCCGCTTCCATCCCTGCTTCGTCATCTTCGATTCCCTCCAGACTGGCTGGATGGATGATCGCCGGCGCGATCTCGACAGTCGCGGGAGTGTTCTTCTGGCCGCGCTTCGAACACGCTTCGCTGCGCAACCAGGTTGCAAACGCATGCAGCGCTCTCGCAGACCTCGTTGGCGCGATCCGACGGACCCCCGGTGGCACGGCGGTCGCCACCGCGGCGGACACCGCGCGCGACGCTGTGTCGGCGATCCAGCACACATACAGGCAAACGGGGTTGCGCCCGTCCGGACCCGCGCGCAGGGACCGTGCTCTGGTCGAGCTCGTCGCCCAGCTGCAGCAGGTGATCGAGCTCACGGAACGCCCGTTCCACACCGACGTCCCATCACTCCGTCCATGCATCCAGGAAGGGGACCAGCTCGCGGACGCCGTCGTCGAGACCCTCCGCCAGGATGGGTCGGTCCTGACCGGTGGCAGAATGCCGGCGATTCGAGACCTTGCACAAGTGCGGCGGACGCATCGCGACGCACTCGATCGATGGGCGGTTCAAGAGCTTCGTGCAGGACGATCGGCGGCGGCAGTGCTCGATGGCTTGGACGTCGACCACACGCTGCGGGTCGTTGCGTATCTGACCATTGCGCTGAGCATCAACGCGGTGATCGCCGCCGGCGTCAAGCCCGACGATGATTTCTCGCTGCCGGCGGGAATTCCCCGAGCCGCGGGTGCTCGGGGAGTTGCCATTCGCGTCGGCCGAACCTTGCGCACCCACCTCGAGCCAAGTTCAACCGTCCTGCACGGGAGCGCGCGAATGGCCGTCGGGTTGGCGATCTCCGTGCTGCTGGCGAGGACACTGAGCCTGGAGCACGCATTCTGGGTGGTGCTGGGAACGCTTTCGGTACTGCGGTCGAATGCGTTGGGAACAGGCCGAACCGCGGTGCAGGCGCTTGCCGGCAGTGTCATCGGCTTTGTTCTCGGTGGCGTCTTCATCGGCCTTGCAGGCGCCCACACCGTGGCGATGTGGATCGCGATGCCGATCGCGACTTTCCTCGCATCCTATGCGGCCAGCGCTATTGGTTTTGTCGCGGGCCAGGCGGCCTTCACGGTGATGGTGATCATCATCTTCAACCTGATCTCACCTGCCGGATGGCAACTCGGGTTGGTGCGTCTTGAGGACATCGCTGTCGGCACCGGCATCAGTGTGGTCATCGGACTGCTGCTCTGGCCGCGTGGAGGACGGCGAGACCTGACTCGCGCGATCGCCGGATTCTTCCAAGCGGTGCGCGTCGACCTGCGACAGGCCTTCAACGTGCTCCTCGATGGGGACAGCGATGCCGACGTCGGCGAGATACGATCCGAAGCAGAGCGGGCACGCGATCGCGCGACAGAAGCGTTTGACGTTTTCCTCAACGAACGAGGCTCCAAACCGCTCGGTCCCGAGGCGGCGGCCCACCTGGTCTCGGCGGGCAGTCAGGGGATGCTCGCTGCGGATTTGCTCGTGGCGGTTGCCGACGATTACGGGTACCGGGCGGATGGCTGCCCTGACGGCGCCGCCGCTGTCGACGCCGAGGTCCGACGTCTCCTGGCGGGATTCGACGCCATAGTCAATCGCCTGGCCGGCACAAGTGATGGCGGCGGTCCCGAGCCAGGACACCCGTCAGTGACGGCACTGCGTCGCGCGGCAGTCGGTTGTCTACAACGTTCAGGAGGCGATGAGACGGCGACGCGGGCCGCGATGGCAGTGATCATCGCCGGAGAGTGGGTGCAAAACCTCGCGCGTATGGAAGCGGATCTGGAGCAACCGGTGGCGACCGCCGTCGCTGCCGCCCGTGTTGCCTGGTGGCACTAGTCTCTATGCGCCTCGCAACTCGAACTCATCACACGGTTGAGTGCGTCTGATCGTCTGACTGCCGTCGCCACTCCTCAGCGAGGATCGCGTACAGGAGCTCGCTCTGCCACTCGCCCTTCACCCATTCGTTCTCGATGAAGTGCGCCTCGAGCCGCATCCCGAGCTTCTCGAAGACACGCGCCGAGGCGATGTTGCGCGCCTCGAGGCGGCCGATGACACGGTGCAAACCCATGGTGTTGAAGGCGAAATCCATCAAGGCACGAGCGGCCTCGGTCGCGTAGCCCCTGCGCTGATGCGCCGGGTGAACCACGAACCCCACCTCGCCCTGTTCGTGGCCCTCACTGACCAACCAGAGCGAGACGTCGGCCACGAACTCTCCCGTCTCCCGCAGCACGGCGGCCGCGGACATGCCATCACCCTCGTGTGCCACCGCCGTCTGCGTGATCTTGCGAGTCAGCGAGGAGTGGACCTCGTCGAGAGTGCGCGCGTCGAAGTACAGATATCGGACGACTTCCTCGTTCGACTGCATCGCGTGCAGGGCCTCCAGGTCGCTCTCCTCAAACGGACGCAACAGCAGGCGTGGTGTATGGATCGGCCAGTCCGGCCTGAAGACCGTCATCGAGCTGCTCCGTGACGCTGAAGGGTGTGACTCCGATGACGTGATGTTGCACTCACGGCCGGGCTCAACGCTGCCGGCCGATGACACAAAAGTGCGGGCCGGTGCATCGCACCGACCCGCAGAGACAACCGTCGCCGCATCTCGCGGCAGTCAGAACCTAGAACGTCTCTTGGTTGTCGCCCAAGCCGTACCGCCTGCGGGCAGCAACTGCCAGGATCCCGGCACCCGCCACCACCAGCGCTGCGCCCACGGCGAGCATTCCGCCGCCGGACCCTGTCGAGGGCACTGATGTCGTGATTCCCTGAACGCCGCTCGTGGGCGTCGCTGTGGGCGTTGGCGTTCCGTTGGCGCCACCACCCCCCGAGGGAGTCGACGTCGGTGTTGGCGTGGCGGACGCGTCGCCGCAGCCGAGGATGCGGATGAAGCCCGACGCGAGGGTCGCACGCGACCGGCCGTTGTCGCTCCCCTTCCACGGCGCCCAGACGTCGAGCTGGAAGTAGCCACAGCTGTCAAAGGTGTAGGTCAGCGAGAGGCTGCGGCTGCCACCGGCGCTCCACTCATCGGTGAAGTTCTGTGTGCCTGGCATCGGCGCCTGCGTCGTGCCCGCGGGTCCGCTGAATGCGATGCCCGCCTGGCCGGGCTGCCCGTCGGAAACGTCCACACCGTTGTAGGTGAGGATGTGATCCGCGGAGAAATTGAGCGTGACCGTCTGACCCTCGTTAGTGAGGTTTTTTGCCACGACGTCGAAGTCCACCGTGACCGGGCCGTTCGAGATGTCGTACGAGCCGGGGCTGCTGGTGAATCCGGACGGCGAGCCGGCCGCGAGGATTCCTTCGAAGTTCGTGTTCCCCGCCGCGGAAACCATCTGCGACGTGAGCAACGCGCCAGCGAGGGTGAGTGTGCCGGTCAAGCCAAGGAGGCCACCGGCGCGCTTGAGTGTCAATCCCGATACGCCAATCATCTGAATCCCTTCCGTTTGGGAGCGTCCCCTGCCCCTCGACCGCAGTATCCACCCTGTGGACTAATCACGTCAAGTGCGTCGAAAGCGCCAATCCGTTTCAGATGGTTCTACGAACCCTCGTGCCGGGGCGTGTCTGCATGCTCGATCCTGGAGGGTGGAAGGAGGGATTGCAGACCGAGGACGATCGCGTTCAGCAGCGTGGTATTCCCGCACTTGCGGCAGATCAGCGCGATCGAGGGCAGGCTCTGGCCGGCTCCGGTAGTGGCGTCGGGCTGCCGTCTCGTCGAAAGAAACACGAAGCCGTCCGCCAGGGTGCTGCCGGCTCGCTTCCCACAGAACGGACATGCCCGCAGGTCCGGGACAGTCGCCTCGATCGCTCGCTCGATGGCAGCCTGCTCTTCGGGCGTCCACATGCCGGGCAGAATAGAGCGCAGAGACGACACCGCGAGTTTCCGTCCGACAGGTTTTCGAGCACACGGCCGTGTCAAGCGACCTGTTTTCGGGGCGACGATCGAGTTCGTGGCATCAGTCCCCCACCGCAGTGGTGTCCGCTGATCCGCAGCGCTCACTCAGGTCACGGAGCTATCGATTGGCGCTCGCGCCGCTGACATCTGCCAGTGCCGACTGCGGATCCTCCTCGAGCGCAAGGTCACCAAGAGAGACGATTCCAACCAAGCGGCCATGCTCGACGACAGGCAAGCGCCGCACAGCCTTCGCCCGCATGATGCCGATCACCTCGCGCAGGCTGGTATCCGGGGACGTCGTGGCCAGATCGTCATGACTCAGGATCTCAGCGATCAGCGTCGTCCACGGGTCACGGCGTGCCGCGATGCCGCGAACCACGATGTCGCGATCGGTCAGTATCCCGATCACCTGCGTGTCTCCTTTGGTGATCACCACCGCACCGATATCGCGATCGGCCATCGCAGCCGCAGCATCGCTCACCTTCGAAGATGCCGGAAGCGTCGTCGGCTGAGGGGTCATCACTTCACGGACTGTCTTCTCCATCCCGAAACTCCTTATGCAGTCGATGGTCCGACACCACTTCGATGCTCTCTAGCCTAGTCCGCGGTACCGCTGGCAGCCATGCCAACTGCCGCAGACCCCCGAGCGCCCGCTCCCGCCCTCGGCACTGTTTGCTTGTGCAGCGGCCTGCGGGCCACCATGGTCATCCAATGCAGTTCAGTCGAGACTTACGCGACAATGTGATCGCAGGCAGTATCACGGTCTCGTTTCGGCTTTGGCAGCGGCCAAAGGTGCGAGTCGGAGGGACGTACGCGCTTCGCGACGTGTCCATCCTGGTGGACGCGGTGGACGTGATGCCGTTCTACGCGATCACTGACGACGACGTGCGTCGAGCGGGTGAAGCCGACCGAGAATCGCTCCGAAAGCGCGCGGCTCACGCGGGGCCGATCCGTGACGACACAATCCTGTATCGAGTTCGAGTTCCACGTGGTCTGAGTCGGCCACGCGGAGGAAAAACTCCGGACTAGCCTGACGGTGGCGTGAACTGGCTGGCAGTGAATTGCGCACCCTGGGGATCACGGATCAATGCGGTGCGCGTCCATTCGGTGTCGTCCTTGCGGAGCACATGGCCGCCGAGTCGCTCGGCTTCAGCGACCGTGTGGTCTCGGTCGGCCACGGTGAATGAGACGTGCCACTGCGGCGATTCGTCCGGGCCAATCGGTGCGAGCCAGGCGATGGCGTCCTCGAAGCCGGGCGGGACCATCACCCCCGACTGCCGTGCCCTGATGTCCGGGTCGACCGTTGCTGCCAGGTGGTCACCGTATCCCGGACGGCGGATCATCGTCGCGAACCCCAGATCGTCGGACTGCCAGCCGAACGCCGTCTTGTAGAACGCAATGGCCGCGCCGGGATCGGTCGCGTGGAGATCGCTGAAATTCCACGCACCCGGCTCATTGACGGCCTGTGCACCCAACCGTTGCCTCGCCTGCCAGATGCGAAACTCGATGCCGGATGGGTCGATCAGCACCGCTGCCCGGCCCAACTCGCCGTGGTCGACCGGAGCCGAACCCACGGTCGCGCCGGCGGACACCAGTCGGTTCACGGCGGCGTCGGCATCCTCGACGGCAATGTAGGTGCGCCACCGCGGCGTTCTGTCTCTTGGGCCGGCGATCGCGCAAACGTCCCTGCCGTTGAGGGTGGCGATCATGTAGCGACTCGGCACGCCTGGCGGCATCGCGTCTTCGAATGTCCAGCCGAATATGCCGCCGTAGAAGGCGATGGCCGCCTCGACATCCGGCTGCTCCGTATCGATCCAACACGGAACACCGTCTGGATACGTGCGATTGATCATTTCTCGCTTTCGTCCTCCTCTAATCCAGGCTGTGGGCGATCTCCCGCATGTGACCACCAGGATCGGTGAAGCTGGCGGTTCGGATACCCCACGCACGGTCTTGCGGGCCGTTGAGCAGCGTCACTCCAAGCCTCTCCAGCTCCTCACACGCCGCATCGACATTATCGACCTCCACCGTGAACTGCGCGCGCGAGTCAACGGCCCGTGCACCCACTCAGTTGGGCGACGGCTTCTCCTGGCTTGTGATCTCCTGAGGCGTGAGCCGATGCGCGCAGTCCGCGCACCGTGCGATCGGTCGTGGCGCCTCCTTGGTGCGGACGTGCTCGTCATCGGGAAACGTGAGGAGAACGACGCGTCTCGATGCGCAGCGCGGGCAAATGATCATGCCGCCCGGAGAGACCCCCCAACTCTAGCGAATCGCCTCTAACCACGCTAGGGTCCGCCGGCAAACGCCCCGTGACCAGTGTCTCTTGGTCGTAGGTCCTGTTCCTCGGACAAACGAGGCACTCACGCTCACGGGTGCTGATGCTGGGGAGCACGACCAATTTGGTGTGCGCTCGCATAGCCACTCGAACGCCTACACGAGCCGGGTGACGCGCGAGTCATCATGTCGACGGCGGCAACTTGAAGAGGGTGCTGGAGAACGGCTCCAGCTCGGAGGACACAAGCACGGCAGTAACCCCGGCGCGTATCCAGCGAAGGGCTTGCCGTCTCAGCAGTAATCGGTAGTGAGGGAGACCAGCATGCGGAGAGTTCTGTTCGGCACGGTCATGGGGTTGACCTGCGTGGGATTGGCGGCGCCGCTGTCGTCAGTCGGCGCGGGTGCAGCTTCAACGGTGACCGTCTACGCACCGGCCACCGTCGGGGTCGTAGCCCCGACCACCGGGCCGACGGCAGCGCCCACGGGCCAGACCACGACACACACACAACGTGGTGCGCGCACGAGGTCTTCCGCGACCAGCTCGACGCAGGCGGCGGCACTTGCCACTGCGGCTGGCGCGACGACGGGAGCTGCCTCGTCTGTGCTCAGCAATTTCAACGGGACAAGCAGCAACGACAGCCGCAAGACCAACTTCAACCAGGAGTTCGAGCCGCCGGATCAGGGGCTCTGCGTCGGGAACGGCTTCGTACTTGAACCGGTGAACTCCGCGTACCGGATCTTCAACACCAGTGGGAAGACTCTCGAAGGCCCGACGAACGTCAACGACCTCTTCGACCTCGGGTCGACTCAGTTCACCAGCGATCCGCGCTGCTACTACGATCCAACGAGCAACACGTGGTTCGCCACGATCCTCTTCCTCAGCGGCGGTGAGAACGTCGACGGCAAGTCGTCGCAGCTCGAGATCGCGGTGAACAGCACGGGCAATCCCGAGAACCTCTGGACGCAGTACGAGGTCGACACGACGAGTGCCGGTGGGAACGGTTGCCCGTGCTTCGGCGATCAGCCCACGCTTGGGATCGACCAGGACAACCTGTATGTGACCACCAACGAGTTCTCGATCCTCGGGCCGCAGTTCAACGGCGCGCAGGTGTACGCCTTCTCCAAGAAGGACCTGGTGGCAGGCAAGCCTGCACACTTCGCGCATTTCGGCCACCTCCACATCGGCGGAACCCTTGCAGGATCTGTCCAGCCCGCCATCACCACGGGGAATTCGAACGCCGAGTTCTTCCTCAGCACGCAGAACTCCCGGGGTGGTGACAAGAACGCCGCTCAAGGCAGCCAGATCGGCGTGTGGGCGATGACCAACCGGACAGCGCTCCAGCACGGCGCCTCCCCGGTCCTCTCGAGCACATTGATCTCGTCGGAGGCCTACGGGCAGCCGCCGGGCGCAACCCAGAAGGGGGCCACGACCCACATCGACTCCGGCGACGATCGCATGCAGCAGACCCAGTACATCAACGGCACGATCTGGGGTGAGGTCACCACGTCGGTGAATATCGTTCACGATGCGACCGTGCGCGCCGGCGCCGCGTGGTTCAGCGTCCAGCCAACGCTGAAGAACAACCACATCGGCGCATCGACGATCCCTCGGCAGGGGTACGTGGTGCTCGCCGGCAACAACGTGATCTACCCGGCGGTCCAGGTGCTCCCCTCTGGGGACGCCGCGATGGTCTTCACAGTGACGGGCGCCGACCATTTCCCGAGCGCCGCATATGCGGTGATGGGCACAGGACACTCGGCCTTCGGAGCCATCCACATCGTGGCTGCCGGCAGCGGGCCCTACGCCAAGAAGTCGACGAGATGGGGCGACTACTCGTGGGCGGTCATCGATCCGTCGTCAAACGGCGTATGGCTTGCCACCGAGTACGTCCCGCCGAAGTCGAGTCAGACGCCTGACCGGCAGAGCAACTGGGGAACGCGCGTCTTCGAGGTGGCAGTGGGGTAATCAACGCATCCAGGCAAGCATTGATTGGTGCCCACGTGTTCGTCGGGGATGCGTGGGCACCAGACCATAGATCGACGCGACGAGTGTCCAGGGAGGGCGCCTGTCTTCCCGTGACCTCCGTATTGCTAGCATGCGACACGTCGGGTGCGAGGATGTCGCACTGTCGGATTTGCCAAGGCGATGAGGGGGACGTGGTCATGCGAAGGATCCAGACGATTGTCGGAATTGCCGCGCCAGTCGTTTTCGCGATTGCCGGTCTCAATGCCGGCACGGCGTCGGCCGCGAGCCAGCCGGGGCCACTGACGACACTTGCCTGGCAGGCGGAGATCGGGCAGGTACCTGCCGTCGGGTCCGGCTGCTTTCAGTCTTCATTCCCAGCGCTTGTGTGGCATGCGACCAAGTGCGTCACCGCCCCCGCGCGGGCGTTCGCCCCGGCATCGTCGTCCTCGAGCAAAGGCACTCCTGACACCGTCGGAAACGGCGTTGATTATTCGGCCGTGGTGTCGGGCTCGATCTCCAAAGCGACCGGCACCTTCACGGGCGTCAGCTCGAAGATCAGCGAGAAGGGACAGATCGGCGGCACCGGCTCCGAGTATCCCAACGAGTTCTCGCTGCAGCTGAACACCCAGTTCTTCAGCGGCTCGCCCGCTTGCGCGACGGCCAAGAGTCCGTCCAAGTGCCAGGCGTGGCAGCAGTTCGTCTACACGACCGACTCGAACATCGTCTTCATGCAGTACTGGCTGATCGACTACAACGCCACGTGCCCCAGCGGCTGGTTCACTTACTCGACCGACTGCTACACCAACAGCTCGGCGAGCACGTTGGGAGGCCCAGCGCTCACTGCCAAGAGCCTGGCCACGCTGTCGCTGACAGGCAGCGCAAAGTCTGGTGGCAATGATCAGGTGCAGATCATCACCGGCGGCCACGCGGCGCGCGCCACTGGGAAGGACGCCAAGATCGCTCTCGCCGGCCACTGGAACACGTCCGAGTGGGGCGTCTACGGCGACGGTGGCGGCGGTGAGGCGGTTTTCGGCAAGAGCAACACCCTCGAGGCCATGACCACCCTCACGGCGACCAGCTCAGCGGCGCCCACGTGCGTCAAGGAAGGCTTCACTGGCGAGACGAACAACCTCACGCTGGCGGCGACCCCTGCGCTCGGGAGCAAGTCGTCTCCGACGATGGCATCGAAGCAGACGGACGGAGCGGCAGGGACCGCCAGCTGCGCGGTCGCTGCCTGAGCGTCAGAGATCGCGTAGCTTTCATTGGTTCCGCTCCCAGGCAGCGCTTCCACGCTCCTTATCTGAAAGGCTGGTCGGTTCGGCCCCGGCTCGTGGTCCACACCAGGCTCGCGGCGATTGCGAGCGCGACCGTGGCGATGCCCGAGGCGGCAAGGGTCTCCGACGCGCCGAGGCCGCCGACCAGGACACCCCCGATCGCGGTGCCCAGGGGCGTCGCTCCCATCACAAGCGCACTGCGCGCGGCGAGCACGGCGGGCAGGTTCGCCGTGCTGGTTGCCGACTGAAACAAGGAGTACGTGACCGGGATGAACGGCCCGTAGATCAACCCGCCAAGGGCGAAGCACACCACGGTGACCACGGCCGGCGCGAACCCGAACGGGATCAGGCACGCACCCCACCCGGCGACGATGAACAGCGTGACCCTTCGAATGTCGTGCCCGCGGAACGTGCCTGCGACCAGCGTGGCCGCCAGCGCGCCCACGCCGAACGCCGTCCAATAGACGCCGAGGAGCGTGGCGCCCGCCCGCAGGTCTCGAGCGACGTACACGGGCAGTGCGGCCTCCACCGGTCCGTAGAGGAAAAAGAACAGCCAGGTCACCGCGGTCAGTGCGAGCAGATCGCGGCGCCGGCGCAGCAGCCGGAAGCCTGACTCCGCCGCGTGCGTGTCGACCGGTTTCTCACCAACCGGCGCACCTGTCCGGGTACGCCATGCCTGCATGCCGAGGAACGCGAACGATGCTGCGTCCAGCGCGACAAGCCATCCCGGCCCGATACCGGCGATCAAGATGCCGGCGACGGCGGGGCCGACGATCACGGCGAGCGAAACCTGTGCGCTGGCGAGCGAGTTGACGGCGAGCCGGCCGTGCGGGCCTCCGAGCTCCGACAACATCGTGTATTCGCCGGCGTTGCCCCACGCAGCCATCAACGACGAGCCGACCAGCAAAAGGACGTAAGCCAAGGGCGTGAGCGCGCCAAGGGCCCACAGCAGCGCGATGACGCCGAGGAACCCTGTGCGAAGGAGACAGTGGACCAGCACCAAGGCGCGAGCGGGCCGACGGCGCACGAACCGGGTGAAGGCGAGCGCCCCGACGACTCCCGGGAGCGTGTACGCGGCGAGGGCCAAGCCCACGTAGACGCCGAGCGCGCTCGGCTTGGCGACCCGGATAGCGAGCCAGGCGATCGTGACTGCGCTCATCCCATCGCCGAGCGATGAGACGCCGAGGCCGGTCAGGAAACGCCGTGTTCGGCGATCGCGCAGGAAGGGTCGATACGCAGCGGGGATCACCACTCAACTTCCTTGACCGATCGCCATTGTCACGTCGATTGGTAACGAGCACCCCCACGCGGAGTCCGGTCGCACGGAGGGTGTGTCCATGCCGGCCACGCTAGCCGCCGGCGCCGTGATCTCGCTTCTCGATTCGTGACAAGTCTCTGCTCACACTTTCGCCCCCTCCTTGTTGCACCCCCCAGTACTGGAGTGATATTAAGTGCTCGTTTTTCCGTCGGCATTCCGGGAGGAGTGGAAATGAGACGTCGATATATGGCCGCCCTCTGGGTTGGGGTGGTGGCGATTCCCTTTGGGCTGTTATCCGCCAGCGGGTACGCGCCGGCTTCGGCATCGTCCCCATCTGCGGACAATGCCGACAACCCGACGACAGAGCTCGCCGGGTATCAGCACTGGTGCGGCACCAACGGGATCACCTGTGCGGAGCCGGCGACGAACTGGGGAGAGGTCAAGGGGTACAACGCGGCAGTGAAGGCCGGGGCGCATTTCGCGAGTTACATCGGCCACGACGAGCCGGCCACGCTGTTCTATTCGAACCAGCCGGGCTCGGGCAATGACGTTACCTACCAGATGCAGTTGCCCACCGACCCACCCACGAAGCCAACGCAGAACGGAAGCGGGGGTACCTACGGGTTCCAGTTGCACCCCGCGTTCTGGCTCGGCATGGTCGTGTGCGACGACCAGGGATCACCGAATCCCGACGGCCAGGCTCTCGACGGCCATGCAACCATCCCTTGCAAGCCGGACAGCGACAGCAACATCTATGAAAGCCAGAACCCGAACAGCTCTCACTACTTTGGCCTCGGCCCGGGTCAGGCATACGAGGAGATGCAGTTCTATCCTCCGGGCTGGACACCGTGGCCCGCGGGAGTCGGCTGCACCGGCAAGCAGTGGTGCGCGGCGCTGAACATCGACACGTTCTCCGAGAACGAGAACACGGGTCAGTTCAACAACACAGCATGCCTCAACACGGTTGGGCCCGAGCCGGTCAACTTCGCGTTCATCACGAACAGTGGCAAGTCGACGGCGCCGGCCAACCCGCAGCATCCTGAGCACTTCACCCCTGACCCCAAGGCCGACCTGCTCATGAATTCCGGCGACTCGATCACCGTCCAGCTCTTCGACACTCCCCACGGACTCAGGGTGACGATCGCCGACCACACCACCGGCGCGTCCGGGTCGATGACCGCGAGCGCTGCCAACGGCTTCGGCAATGTGCTCTTCAGGCCGAACGCGTCCACCTGCACCGTGACGCCATACGATTTCCATCCGGAATTCAGCACGTCGACACCCCAGACACGAAACGTCAATGCTGCGCACACGTACAACATCGCGTTCTCTGACGAGATCGGTCACTTCGAGTACTGCGGCAAGGTGCGGAACGACGACATCAGCAGTTGCGCCCAGCCCCTGGGTTCCGATACGAACGACGGAGACGTCGGGCCGGATCCGGCGGGCGATGACGACTTCTGTCTGAAAGGGTCAACGTCACTGGATATCAAGATCAACGGCTGCCTGGACATCGACGGTGACTTTGATGGCGTGGCGTATGGCGACAACTGGCCAGGCTCCATCAGCAATGCCACCGCGGACAAGCTGCTCCACCCCACGTCCTTCCTCTTCTCGAGTCCGACCACCGTTGGCGGGGCGAACTTCACGTCGATGAGCTTCGAATCCGATATCTCCCGCGATGAATCGTCGGATACGGCGTTCAACGTCCAGGTGCCGTGCCAGCGGCACATCCTCAACCCGAGCGATCCTAATCCCGGTGTCGGCTGCGTCAACCCGCCGCCGAACTCGATCTTCTATCCCTTCTACAGCACCCGGAACACGCCGCAAGGGTGCATGTGGCAGGAAGGTGGACCGTACATTCCGGGAACGACCAACCTGTTCGGCGGTAGCGCGCATGCCGAGTTCGGCCCGCTGCGGGTCATCACGTACCCGACGGCGCCCTTCGGGTCCCTGACCGAGCGGTATAACGACTTCCGGCAAAATCTGTCCACCCTGCCGTGCCCTGCGGGTTGACGGCACACCGATAGCCAAAACCATCTGACGACAAGCTGAGCGGCGGCGCTTCCCGTGCGGAGCGCCGCCGCTCTGGCTCGATCACGCGCGGGCCGCCGCTCTAGCTGTGAACAGCGGGCCCGCCGGCAAAGATGGGTATCCACAAGCGCCAACCTGGGTAGTCTTCCCGATTCGCGCTCGGCAGAGTCGCTCCTACTCTCGGTGAAGGTCCTCGCGCTAGCGAGAACAGCACAAAGGAGGAACGCACATGCCGAGGTACGTCGTGGAACGGACCTTTCCCGAAGGGCTCAACATCCCCGTCGATGCGCAGGGGGCAGCGACCTGCCTGACGGTGGTCGACCGCAACGCCGATGACGGCGTCACCTGGGTCCACTCCTACGTCAGCGACGACAAGAGAAAGACGTTCTGCATCTATGACGCGCCCAGTCCCGAAGCGATTCGCAAGACCGCTGACCGCAACTCCCTGCCGCTCGATCGGATCACACAGGTGAGCGTCCTCGATCCGTACTTCTACCGCTGACCGGACTAACGACGGTTTGAGGCCGTCGGCTCCTGTCTGCTGCCGACGTCGCCACCGGAACACAGAATCGCCAACCAGGCCAATCAAAAGGAACGAGACATATGAAACTGCTCCACACGGGCAAACGCTTGCAAACGTTTGCGAAACGCCCTGCCACTGCCGCCCTGCTCACCCTGGTCCTGCTCGCCGTGGCCCCTCAGTTCAGCACGTCCGTGAGCGCAAAAGCGAGTGCTCCTTCGTGCACCACCCCCGTGACCAGCGCTCCAACAGGTCGCGCGAAAGTGTCTACCAAATCGACAGCATTCGGCACGGTGCTGAGCGTCGGCTCAGGCACGTTTTCCGGTTGCTCTTTGTACCTCTTGACGTCGGACGAACTCCATGCGATGACGTTTGGACTTGCGGCGTTTGCCTGCAGCGACGGTCCAAATCCCATCGGCCAGCCGTGCGATAGCGTTCTCTGGCCGGCCCTCCTGACCAAGGGGGCACCCATCGCGGGGGCGGGGGTCAAGCGCAACCTCCTCGGGACGGTGACGCGCGCCGACGTGCTCTCTGGTGAGAGCGTGCAGCAGGTGACCTACGCGGGTATGCCGCTGTACCGGTTCTTCCTGGACGAGTTGGCGGACGAAACAGACGGGGCGAACCTGTTCGACCCGGTGACCAGCCCCGGTGGCACTTGGTACCTGGTGGATCCGGGTCGAGGGAATCCCGCGCCTGGTCGGCTTCAGATCGGGAGTGAGACCGTCGGCGGCAGCACGGTGCTGGCGGCAACAATGGACGCCGACTTCTCCCTCCTGCCCGGTGGGAACTTCCCCGTGTACACCTTGAGCAACAAGCATGCTCAGGCATGCCAGACGTACTGTGCACTGCTCTGGCCACCGGTCCTCACCTCGGGCCAACCCAAGGCGGCGAACGGCATCGATCAGCACGCGCTCGGTGTCGTCGTCAGACCGGACGGCACGCGCCAGGTGACCTACAAGGGCAAGCCGCTCTACCTGTTCATCCAGGATGCCTACATCCCGGGCGTCGCGGGTACGCAGAGCATCAACGGGGCGGGCGCACACACCCCATGGGGCGTGTTCAACACGATCCCATTGCACTAGGCAGACTCACCCACTTAGGGCGGTATGGGTTGGTCCGCGGCCCAACGACACGACTGCCCGGATGCCGAGCAACACCGAAAGCCCCGGCCGATGACTCGGCTGGGGCTTTCTCCTTTCGCAGCGCAAGCGGTGGTTTGATCCCGAGGATTTCGCTGACTGATAGTCTAAGGCATGGATCGCGCGGCGGTTGACGTGACTTTGATCGACCCCGACGATCCGCGAGCGCAGTTCTGCCTCGAGTTGTATGTCAATGAATTGAACCGCCGCTTCGAAGCCGGATGGGATCCATCGAAGAGCATCTCCGCGGCCGAGGCGGAGTTGCGGCCTCCGGCAGGAATCTTCCTGCTCGCTTCGCTCCATGAACAGCCGATGGGCTGCGTTGCGCTCAAGTTTCATGGCGAGGAACCGGCAGAGATCAAGCGGATGTGGGTGAGCGACTCAGCGCGCGGGCTCGGCATCGGGCGGCGGTTGCTGAGTGAGATCGAGGCTCAGGCTGCAACGCGTGGGATCACGACACTCCGACTCGAAACCAACAGGGCACTGACGGAGGCGATCAACCTCTATCGATCGGCTGGCTACGTCGAGGTCGCCCCCTTCAACGACGAACCCTACGCACATCATTGGTTCGAGAAGCGGATCGCCGGCGCTGCAGAATAGGAACGCCCTGCCTCCGACTTAAATCACGTTGGCTCAGGCTTAGGCGCTCCGGCGTTGAGTCCGGCAACGTATGCGGCAACCTGATCGTGTCGCGCGAAGAACACGCCGCTCACCGCGGAGATGTGTTCCAGCAACTGCTCGAGCACGATGATGCGCGAACGGTGGCCAATGACGTGCGGGTGCAGGGTGAGTTGAAAGAGGCCATGCTCCGCATGTGCCCGCTCGAATTCGTCGAGCCACATCCGCAGCAGTTCGCGTGGCGGCGTGTACGGTCTCGTGCCCGTCTGACGATCCATCGTGAGATACGGCGCATCGTCGCGAATCCATTCAACTGGGATCTCGACGATACCGGTGGGTGCTCCATCTGCAAGGAGCTCGTAGGGATCGTCATCGGCCATGAGCGACGAGTTGTACGTGAGATCTGCCTCGCGGATCAGGGTGAGCGTGTGATCGCTGAAGTCCCAGGACGGTGTCCGGATGCCCACCGGACGCGAACCGCTGAGCCGCTCGATGACGTCGATGCTCCGCATCAGGAGGTCGCGCTCAATGTCGGGCTCGAGCGTCGCGTTCCACTCGTGGATCCACCCATGCAGGGCAATCTCGTGTCCTGCGGCGACGCACGTGCCGATCTCGCTCGGATGGAGCAGCGCAGAGACGGCCGGCACGAAGAACGTCGCCGGCACCCGATGGTGGTCGAGCAGCCGGAGGAGGTGTGGCACAGCGACCCTGGCGCCGTATTCACCCTGGGAGAGCTTGCCGGGATGCGTCTCACGATTGCGCAGCGGGATCGTCTCATGGTCGGAGTCAAACGAGATGGCCACTGCGACCTGTGCACCCCCGGGCCACGCCTGCGGTTTCAGGCTCTGGCCGGCGCGAACCCGTTCGACATACCCGCGCCAGCGCGGCTCATCCCAAGCCCACGGCTGGTCCTCGCGCGCCGCGTCTCGCGGTGCGCTCGGAGTGAGGCCGCCTTGCGCGCACATTGACTTAGCGCCTGAACGGAGCGGGTGGTCGAGACGTTCGGACCGAAGGGAGCCGGCCAGCATCCGCAAGCGCACGACGCAGTACGAACTCGATCTGGGAGTTCGTGCTGCGGAACTCGTCCCCCGCCCACCGGGCGAGTGCGTTGTGAACTTCTGGATCGAGGCGGAGGAGCACTGACTTCCTCCGAATCGGGAGCACCGTGGCCGTGTCGGCAGCCTCGCTCATCAGTACAGCGATCCCGCGTTGACGACGGGTTGAAGGTCGTGGTCGCTGCAGAGCACGACGAGCAGGTTGCCAACCATGGTCGCCTTGCGCTCCTCATCGAGCTCGACCACGGCATCTTCAGAAAGCCGATCAAGCGCCAGCTCGACCATGCCAACGGCGCCTTCCACGATTCGATGGCGTGCGGCCACAACGGCATTGGCCTGCTGCACCCTCAGCATCGCCTGAGCGATCTCGGGCGCATACGCGAGTCGGGTCAGCCGCGACTCGATGACCCTCACGCCTGCGGCGATGACGCGAACCGCGATCTCCGTGGAGAGTTCTGCGTTGATCTCATCCGCGTTTTCACGCAACGAAGGGACGTCGCTCCCGCGTGTGTCATACGCATAGCCGCTCGCGATGTGACGTACGCCGGCCTCGGCCTGGACCCGCACGAACTCGACGTAGTTGTCGACAGCAAAGAGCGCTCGCGCCGTGTCCTCCACAACCCAGACGACGGCAGCGGCGATCTCGATCGGGTTGCCATCGCCGTCATTGACCTTGAGCATGCCCGTCTCGTGATTGCGAATCCTGGTCGAGACGCGATCGCGTCGCGCGCCGGGGTGCACCCACCAAAGGCCCGCGCGGCGCACCGTGCCCTGGTAGCTGCCGGCGAGCCGGAGTACCACCGCCTCGCCGGGTGTCACTGAGATCAGGCCACGCAAACCGGCAACGGCAAGCGCCACTAGCACCAGCCCGATGCCGATGAGAGCTCCGGTTGATCCGCTGCCATGCAGTCGCTCTGACAAGCCGCGACTGAACACCACCACGCCTGCGACGAGCAGCACCGCCACGGCGACCAGCGCTGACCAGCCGGAAAAGACGCGCGGCGCCTGCTCGGTGATGGAAGCTGGGGTCTCCGCGAGTGAGATTCTGCCTTTGGAAGTCTCCGAACTCATCGCTGTCCTCGTGAGGTTGACGCCGACGCTACCGGAATGATATCACTAAGCTATGGTCAGTGAAACAGCGACCGCTGCGCGCGGGGAGCCACCATCCAGCAAGGTTCCCGCGATAGCGGTGGACCACCTCACCAAGCGGTTCCACGAGCGCACCGCGTTCGAGGACGTTTCGTTCTCAGTCGCACAGGGCGAGGTCTTCGGGTTCCTGGGACCCAACGGGGCGGGCAAAACCACCACAGTTCGGACCCTTGGAACGCTCATCGCACCGACATCAGGCTCAGCCAGCGTCGCCGGAATCCCGTTGACCCCGGACAACGGTCCGGAGATCCGTCAGCGCATCGCGATCATGCCGGAGAACCCCGGGCTGTATCGGCGCCTCACGGTGACCGAGAACCTGCAGCTCTTCGCGGGTCTCTACGAGCAGCGGAACGCGGCTGTTCGGATTGGCGAGGCGCTCGAGGCGGTCAACCTCACGGCGCGCGCGCGCGACCTGTGCGGCGGTCTCTCCAAGGGACTTCTGCAACGCGTGGGACTGGCGCGCGCGTTGCTCAATGACCCAGCAGTCATGTTTCTCGATGAACCCACGTCCGGATTGGATCCCGTCGCGACGCGCGAGGTGAACGATCTCATCAACGGGCTGCGCCAGCGTGGTGTCACCGTATTCCTCACCACCCATCGTTTGGAGGAGGCAGAGCGTCTGTGTGACCGAGTCGCCATCCTCAACACGAAGCTCCGCCTGGTGGGCCGGCCCGCCGAGCTCCGTGAGCAGCTGTTCACTCGCGCGCTGGTGCTCGAGACCCTGACACCACTTGCCGCGCCGGATGCCGTCTTCAACGGCATTGACGGCGTCGAGAGCTGGCGGCCCGATGGGACGAGCACCTACACGCTCAACGTCGCCGACCCGAGGAGTATCGCTCCGCATGTGACTCGAGCGCTCGTCGCCGCCGGCATCGACGTGGTCTCCATCGCCGAGTCCCGTCACTCCCTCGAGGACGTCTACCTGCAATTGATCAACGAGGACCCGGAGGCAATGCCGCGATGAAGTTCAGCTTCACGCGCATGGGTGCGGTGCTTCTCAAGGAGCTCCGTGAATATCGTCGCAGCCCGTTCATCGTCGGGACCATGGCGGTGCTGCCGCTGATCTTCCTCGTCGAGCCGATCATCATCATCTTCAGGCTGGGGGCATCGGTACCGGCAGTCACGGTGGACCGATCGGTTGGCGCCACGTTCCTGCTGTTGCTGATCACGCCTGTCTTCATCCCGGCCGTTCTGGCCGCGTATTCGGTGGTTGGCGAACGTGAACAGGGAACGCTGGAGCCACTGCTGACCACACCCGTGCGCCGCGAGGAGCTGCTCCTTGGCAAAGCGTTGGGAGTGGTCGCTCCTGCCGTCGCTATTGCTTATATTGTCTTCGCGGTCGTCGAGCTGAGCGCGCACCTCTTCGCAAGCAACGCGGAGGTCGTGGCCGCCCTGTCGCAGGGTCCACACGTGCTCGCCGAGATCCTGTTTGCGCCGTTGCTTGCCGGATGGTCGATCTGGGTCGGGATCGCCATCTCAACACGTGCACGCGAGGTACGCGTTGCCCAGCAGCTCGGCACGCTCGCGAGCCTCCCCCCTCTTGCGGTGGTGGCGCTCGTGTCCTTCAACGTCTTCACGCCGAGCTTCACCGTTTCGCTCGCGTTTGCCGTCGGCCTGCTCGTGGCAGACATCGTGATGTGGCGCGTCGTGTCAGCAATGTTCGATCGCGAGCGCCTCATCATCGGCGTGTCTGCCGTGCGCACGCCGAGGAGCGGCGGCCAGGTCCCGCCCACGGGCGCCGTCCGACGGATACCACGTCCAGGAGGTACCGATCATGGTTGACCGAAGAGTCTGAACGCGCAGGGCGCAACGCATGCCCACGGCTTCGCGAGCCGTGCGAATGATTGCAGGCATCCTGGGCGGCGGCTCGGGCAACCACGTTGTTCAGATCATCATTGTCAGCGTGGTCGCCGTCGTCCTCATCGGTTATTTCCTCTTGCGCGTCGGCGGGGTGATCGGGCGCCGTGATGGCCCCAACGTTGGAGCGTCTGTCAGCCAGATTGAGCTTGATTCCGAACGCGCGGACACTTCCGAGGCGACCGTTCGGTTGGTTCGGACGTGGACTGGGGTTATTGGCGCGCCGAATGAGCAGTGGAACATCGCGATCGACGGGACCGTGGTGGGTTCGATCGCCAGCAACGAGACAGTGGAGGTGGCTGTCGATCCCGGGCACCGCACTCTGCGGCTCGGGTCCGGCAGGCACCGCAGTGCGGTGCGTTCGTTCGACGTCGCTCGAAATGAGGTCGTGGGCTTCACCTGCCACGGTCCGAGGTTATGGCCGCTGCTGCTGGCGGCACTGATCAATCCCAATCTCTGGATCTCACTCAGGCCCAATTGAACGGATCGCGACGGCACACGTTCGCCTGCGCCGGCGTCGACGGCAATAACTGCTTCGTGCTGGATCAGAACCCGTCGACGACCGTCACGTCGAAGGGCCCGTGGAAGACCAGGACGAAATGGCACGCCTCGTTCCCGGCAGCTTGGTGACGCATCACCGAATTCGCAGGAAAGTGCGCGTAGGAACCCGGCCCGATGATGCGGCCGTTCACGTCGAGCCGGCCGTCGATGACCACGATCGTATGCGCCGCCGAGTGCCTGTGGGCCTGCCCGCGCACGCCTGACGGGTATCGCACGACGTAGTGCTCTTCACCCGACTCGGGGTCCTCGTAGAGCAGGTGTAACCCGATTGGTCGGTCGTACACCGCTGCAGCCGCGCCTGACGGCTCACGAAACTCGAGTGCCGTCAATCCGTCGGCGACCATGGCGTTTCCGTATTCCATGGCGGCATTATTCCTCGCCGACATCTACGCAGTCCATCGTGCTGGAGGAGCGGGTGCGCAGATCGCCTTTCGCAGCATTCGATCGGGTGCCAATGACATCTGGACGATGGACGCCGATGGCACCGCGTTGTTCAACGTGACCGACAAGCACATCTCAGCATTCACCCCCGACTGGTCGCCCGACGGGACCGAGATACTCTTCTCCGGCATGGTCGGGAAGCTGATGCAGCTGTACATGATCATCCCGAGTGGGACCAGCCTGAAGCGCGTCGCGACTGATGGGTTCAACGACACGGACCCGGCCTGGCAGCCGGTACCCTGAGGATCCGCAACATCGGGCCATCCGCGCCCGCCCGAGTGGCGCTAAGCGGCAGTTCCCTGCGCGAGCCACCGCCGGAAGAGGTCGACTCGATCTGCCGGCCACGCACCGTCGCATGGCATCGTGCCTTCTTCGAGTTGGTCGAGGATCGCAGGTGCGTGCTCGGTGACGTCGTCAAGGGACCAGAGATCGAAGCGGCGCAGCATCGAGGCGCGGTCCTTCTCACGAAAGAGCGGCTTGACATCAGCGGCGAAGCTGACCGGATCACCATTGCCGGATAAGGACATCGTTGGCCTCCTCTTCGCGCGTGACGGTGATTGAAGGACCGAGCCCACGGGTCAATCTGACGCCGGGATAATACGGCACCCGCCCCACGGCTGGCCGGTCCGGCGAGCGTAGACTATGCTGCTCATTCGAACCGGTTTCCCGTCTGAACTCCATCAATCCTGTTGCACAGGAGCGCCCGTGCCGCCGACACCCGAACCCACGCATCTGAATCACGCCCATCGCGACACGCTGTCGCGTCTTCTGCAGCATCCCACCAGCCACAACATCGAGTGGCGCGATGTTGTTTCGCTGCTGGAAGCGATCGGTTCCGTCAAGGAGCGCCACGACGGTAAGTTCGTCGTCACGGTGGGGGCCGAAACAGAGACGATGGAGAGACCGCGCGACAAGGACATCACTGCTCAGCAGGTTGTCGATTTGCGCCGAATGCTCACCCATGCCGGCTACGCGAGCGGACTCGAGCAGGTCGACTCTGCGGGGCAGGAGGGCTGACGGTGGCCGACACGGGCACGGGCACGGAGTTGCTTCGCGGCAAACGAGTTGTCGCCGCGATCGACTTCCGCCACACGATCTTCTACGCGGCGGACGCTGCCCCGGGCGAGCACCCCACCAGCGTGGTCGCAGACGATCCCAAGGGCTACTACCACAAGGTCTCCCACCGGGCGGGCAACCCTCGAGGTACCTATGAGCCCGACAGCCAGGAGTACTGGCAAGAGATCAGCGACGCGCTCGCGCCCGCAGCAGCCATCCTGCTGCTTGGTCACGGGCAGGGAAGGGCCAACTCCTCCCACCATTTTGTGAACTACGTTGAAGAGCACCGGCCAGAGGTCGCCGCGAAGATCGTGGCCGATGTCCGCGTCGACATCGATGCCCTGACCGATGAGCAGGTGTTTCGACTTGCCCAGCTCCACTTCGGCGATGAGCCTCTCCAGGACCTCGGAGACGGGCGGTGGGGTGAACCTACGATCCCGGAGGGTCGCTGACAAGTTCGTCGGCATCCCCCGCCCTCCTGGCAGTCGTACCCGGCCAACATCTACCATGTTCACGGGGGCCCGCTCAACGACGCCGATGGCCAGAGGCATCCGTCACACGGACGCAATATCAGGGGGAAGGTTGAGTTGTAGCTTATCGGCACCCACAGCGCGTCAGCACGAGAGGGGTCAATCATGGGCAACGGCGAGATCATTGAGTGCCCGGAGTGCAGGTCTCACGAAGTGGTCGTGCACAAGCCAAGTGCCACCGCCCTTGGCGCGGCAGCACGGACAGTCGTTTCCGGCTACGAGTGCGTCGAGTGTGGGCGCCGCTGGGCCACCGACGTGGAGTTGACGGGGCAACCTCTCCGACCGGTACGGCGCTAGTCCTCACCCTCCTGGTGAGAACCGCCATCGCCTGACTCGGCCGTCGGCAGAGGTCGATGCGGAACCCGAAGCTGTTACGCCGATCACACAGTCCGGCACGAATGGACCACCCGTTGCGAACGCACCTAGGATGGAAGCGGAATGCAGCCGCTGCAGGAGACCGGCCGGCCTTCGGCTGATACGCTCGATGGCACGTCCACGTCGGAAGGGTCAAGCCCCAGCCTGGCCTTGGGGCACGCGCTCGGCCTTCGCGCGGAGGAATGTTGCGACCTTTGCTACGCGCGCGCCGCGGCGTACACGTGGGCAGGCCGTCCTCCCGACCCGGCGTATACGGACCGGTCGCGCGGCGTCAACTGGCTTGCGACCGTGATCACGGCCCGCTGGGTCGCATACCGCGTTCCCGTCTCCGCCCACGAGATGCGCTACATCGCCGAGCGCGGAGACCTGGCCGCCTCGCTCCAGCAATCAATCGTGAACATCACCCGGGCCTACCTCATCTGGCGAGATACCATCGGTGAGATCCTGCGTGAAGAGGCGGCGCGCCTTGACACGCCCCGCGAGATCGTGAGCGACGCCCTCCGCGCCGTGCGCATGAGCTGCGACGCCAGTCTCGTCCAGATGGCGCGCGCATTCGATTCGCGAATGGACGCTTTGAGCACGGAGCTCGCTACCGAGCGCGAGGCCCTTGTCCACCAAGCATTTCATGACCCGCTGACCGGGCTACCGAACCGGGTGCTGCTGTATGACCGAGTTATCCAGGCCGCACTGTCGTCCAAGCGAAACGCAGGAACGTTTGCGATCCTGGCGATCGATCTCGACGGCTTCAAGGCGGTCAACGACAGCCTGGGTCACGACGGGGGTGACATCGTCTTACAGCACATCGCCGACCGGCTCGTCGGTTCGGTACGAGAATCCGACACGGTGGCCCGTCAAGGAGGCGATGAATTCACGGTGCTCCTTGCCGGAATGGCGCCGGACAGGGCCGACGGGGTTGCCCAAAAGCTCGAGGAGCGGCTGCGCCAGGTGCTGTGCTTTGGCGGTGTCTGCGTGTCGATTGGCGCGACCATCGGCGTCGCGACGTATCCAACCGACGGCGAGGACGTGCATACGTTGCTCAGCGCGGCGGACCGTGCGATGTATCGGCGCAAGCGCGAGCGAGGGAACAGACCGGAGCGGTAACGACAACCACCGTCGCGATGTAGTTGACCTGGGCCTGCTTGTCGAGCCCCGGCCATATCCGCCCGGACTGGTCACGGAATTGCAAGACGGCATGTCGATCCGAAACGGACGATGAGGTGGAGTTGAGCACCCGACACGGCGTCGATATTGGAAGGCGCTCCGCCGTACGATACGTCGGAGCGCCCGAGAGGGGGGCTCAGGTTGCGACTTCAGTCTGTCGCGAAGGCGAAACCACCTGGCATCGGGGTGGTTTCGTCGACGTCGGCTGCCAACCGTACTGGCAGTATCGGGCAGTATGGTGCAGAATCGCAAGTCGCCCGGGAGATCAGGGCAGAACAACATCCTGGAGCTTCGTTCCCAACGGCAGGCGGACGCCGCGAATCCGAGCGAGTGGACGCAGGCTGGGCTGGCTCAAAAGGTGGGCGCCTCGGTGCGCTCCGTAAAGGCGTGGGAGGCCGGCGACACCGTCCCACGTCTCTTCTACCGCCGCCGGCTTGCAAAGGCCCTCAGCGTGAGCGTCTCAGACCTGGGATTCTGAACGGACCCGGACGAGGCTCCGCTCTGGGAGCTCGGCGGGCTCCCCGGGTCCGACGTTCGTCGTCACATCGCGCCGACGGGCACAAACCGCCGGGTCCTGGTCAAGCACGTGGCGGCATCCAGGTCCGAGGCATCGGGAGCAAAACAATGACGATGCAGGGTCGATTGTCACATCAAAGCGATGCGATTGGACCCTGGCCACCGACACCAACAGCGGCCATATTGATGGTGTGATGACCGACCGAAAGCAGGTGATTATTCTCGGAGGCGGTACCGGTGGGACGATCACCGCGAATCGCTTGCGCAGGATGCTCCCAGGTTCGGTGAGCATCACAGTGGTCGACGGCAACGACGATCATGTCTATCAGCCCGGCCTCCTCTTCGTCCCGTTCGGCCTCACCCATGCCAATCACCTGGTGCGACCACGCGGCCATCAGTTGCACGAGGGGATCGATTACGTGCAAGCGACAGTGGAGCGTGTCGACCTGGGCAGCAACCTGGTGTCACTCATCGGCGGACGCACCATGCGCTACGACGTGCTCGTGATCGCTACCGGCGCGATTCTCATGCCCGAGGAGACTGAGGGGCTCGCGGGACCGGGATGGGGCGAGAAGGTTTTCACCTTCTATTCGCTCGATGGCGCGGTGGCGCTCGAGTCCGCTCTCGCGAGCTTCAAGGCCGGCAGGATCGTTGTGAATGTCGTCGACATGCCCATCAAGTGCCCCGTGGCGCCGTTGGAATTCTGCTTCCTTGCCGACTGGTTCTTCCGCGAGCGCGGCCTCCGCGACCAGGTCGCCCTGACCTACGTCACCCCGCTGGACGGTGCCTTCACCAAGCCAGTGGCCTCACGGCGTCTTGGCGAACTCCTGGCCGAGAAGGACATCGAGGTGGTCACCGAGTTCAACACTGGGAGCGTCGATAGCAACGCAGGGATGCTCCGTTCGTACGACGGACGAGAGGTACCGTTCGACCTCGGTGTGGTGGTGCCGCTTCACGGCGGTGCGGACTTCATCGGCCGCTCACCTGGACTCGGCGACGAGCTCAACTTCATCGCAACTGACGCGCACACGCTGCAGTCGAAGTCGGCGCCAAACGTGTTCGTCATCGGCGACGCCGCGGGACTGCCCGCCTCGAAAGCAGGATCTGTCACGCACTTCGAAGGCGAGGTGCTCACTGAGAATATCCAGCGATACCTCGACGGCGAGCCACTCGAGGCGAGCTACGACGGCCACGCCAACTGCTTCATCGAAACTGGTTTCGGCAAAGCGGTGCTCATCGACTTCAACTACGACACCGAGCCCCTCTCCGGACACTTTCCGACGTGGGTTGGCTTGCCCCTCCTCAAGGAGTCGCACCTCAACCATCTGGGCAAGCTCATGTTCGAGTGGTTCTACTGGCACGCATTGCTACCGGGTCGCTCCATCCCTGGCATCGCATCGGAAATGCCGACCGCCGGCAAACACAAGGTTCCCGCGGGAACGCGCTGAGGAAGCACCCATGTCCATCGCGACCGTCGACCTCGCCGGCATCGCTCGCAACGACGAAGGCTTCTTTGTCGATCCCTCGCAGTGGAGTGAGGCAATGGTTCCCGCGCTCGCGGCGCAGGAAGGCATCAGTCCCGTCACCGACCGTCACTGGCAGGTCATCCGCTTCATGCGGAATGAGTACCTGGCGAAAGGGACGGGACCCACAGTGCGCATCCTGGGCAAGGCGTCCGGCGTCTCCATCAAGGAGCTGTACGAACTGTTCCCCAAGGGTCCGGCAAAGGTCGCCGCACGGATTGCCGGTATCCCCAAGCCACGCGGCTGCATCTGACGAGGAGGCTCCGATCATGACCACCCTGACAGTCGAACCGACGGTCGCGCGAGATGCGTTCATGCCGGCGACCATCGAGAAGGTGTCGATCATCATCTCCAAGGGATCGCTCGACGGGATCTACCCGGGCCTGATCATGGCCAACGGTGCACGCGCCGAAGGGATCGAGGCAAATCTGTTCTTCACCTTCTTCGGGCTCGATGCCATCCATAAGGCGCGTCACGAGCACATCAAGATCGCGACCGTGGGCAACCCCGGCTTGCATCTCTCCACCTGGCTCGGCGGTGTTCCGGGCATGTCGAGCGTGATGACCCACTACATGGCCTCCAAGATGGGGAAGCTCGATATCCCGTCGATACCGGAGTTCGTCGAGATGATTGCCGACAGCGGCGCCGGCCTCTACGCGTGTAAGGCGTCCGTGGATTTGTTCGGACTCACCAAGGACGATTTCATCCCCCAGGTGCACGACATCATCACCGTCGGCGAGTTCTATGAGAAAGCGGCCGGCGGCCAGATCATCTTTACGTGAAGCAACCATGGAACTGACCGTCGCGAGCCTCGGCGGTGACCGCCACCGGATCACAGTCCGCGGTCACGAAGTGATCGTTGACCAACCGCGTGACTCGGGTGGCGAGGACGCAGGGCCGACGCCGACCGATCTGTTCGTCGCGTCCCTGGCATCGTGCGTCGCTCACTACGCTCGTCGCGGCCTTGGGTCCGGAGGCGAGGGGCCGACTGTGCGTTGCACCTGGACGATGAGCGAGACGCCACCGTGGCGGGTCGCCACCGTGGATATCGAGGTGCATCTTCCACCGGACACGACCGAGGCCCGCGAAGGGGCCGTCTGCCGAGCGATTCGCCACTGCACCGTGCACAACTCCCTGGTGTTACCGCCTGCTATCTCTCTTCGAGCGGCGACGACTTGGAGTGAAGCTCAGACCGCGCATGTTGCCGCTGTCTCGTAGCGCCTGACTCGGGGTTACTCTGAAGGCGACGAGTCAGGTGACGCGACATCGCCGGGCCGCTCATCAATCCATGCAAACGGACACTGGCTACGCGGTGATGCTGTCACCGTGAACGGCAGTCCATCAGCACCGCCTCCCCCACCGGGAATGACGCGCAACCCAACGCAGTCAAAGGGCGGCTCCGTCGCTCGCGGACACTCGCCGCTGGCACCTGGACCAGTGCAAATCCCAACGATCTTGTGCGTCGTGGGGTCAGTCATGAGGAACAACCGCTCGTGTTCATCCATACCAGCCAGCATGGTCGCGCCGAGCCCCACACACCAGGGTCGAAGGTCCCGATCCGAGCCGACCGCGCGTCCGCTTCCCGGCTGGACTGTGGAGACGCCACGCACGGCGTACGCTGCCCTGACCGATCGCGAGCCCGCCGCCCGAATCGGCTCTCGGCTCGGCTGCCGAGGATCTCTGGGGAGGGTGGCCCCATCGACCACCGTCTCCTGCGAGCCGGATAGAGTTCGGTCTGAATGGCCGATCTCTTGCAAGGCATCGAGCGCGAGTTGAGCGATGACCAGCCCTCAGCAGCACAGCGCCGCCGGCTGGCCGTCGCGAGCGTCGTCGCAATTCCGATCGCGATCGGCGTGTTGCTCAGCATCGTGCTCTACTCGGTTCGAGTGATCCCACCTGCGCCACCGCCGTTGCCCACGCCAAGCGCGACGGATACGTTCGTCAGCGACGGCAAGGTCCTGGTCATGGAGCCCGCGACATCGGCCCGCGTATCCGTGGTGCCGGGGCAAAGGATAGAGGTCGTGCTGAACACTGGTGTCGGACAGAAGGTGTCCGCGCTGGATCCGTCTGTCCTCGAAGCCGTGGCCAACCCGCCATGTCACCTCGAGCTCATCTGCGGCGTCAAGGGCGCAACCGCATGGACATTCCTGGCACGTCGCCAGGGGACGACGCAATTGCATGTCATCTTCGGCACCGGTAACTGTCCCCAGCGCGCGAGCTGCCCGCTCGTGCTTCAGCTGCTTGTTCCGATCACGGTGAGACTCACCGCCTGACGGATCAACCGGAGCGGCGGACCATCGGCGCCAGGAGTGCGATCAACGCGCAGCACACGACCACCGCGATCAACGCACGCGTGAGGGTGAACGCCTGCGCGACGAAGCCGATCAGCGGTGGGCCGGCGAGGAGCCCTGCGTAGCCGATTGACGCGACCGTGGCAATGGCCACGCGTGGGGCCAGGGATCTCGATCGACCGGCTGCGCTGAAGAGCGTTGGAACGACGTTGGCGAGTCCGAGACCAATCAGCCCGAATCCGACAACAGCGAATGCAGGCCGGCCGACGAGCAGCGTCGCCGTCAAGCCGAGGGCAGCGAGAGCACCTCCAATGCGCAAGAGCTGTGTGGCTCCGAGCCGGCTCGTGAGCCAGTCGCCGGTCATGCGACCCCCAGCCATGGCCACCGAGAACGCAGCGAACGCAGTTGCCGACAAGGCCGCGTCTGCTCCGAGCGATTTGTGGAGGTATATGGCGCTCCAGTCGCCGCTGGCTCCCTCGGCCAGGAGGCTGCAGAAGGCCATCAGCCCGAGTGCCGCTATTGGCAAGGACAGCCTCTTCAACCGTCCGTGCGCTCGGGATGGCTCGCTCGCCGTGTGCGGCTGTGCGGACGGAAGCCACTGGTGCGCGGCGATGACCGCGGCACCGAGAAGGATCGCGGGTCCGAGCGCGCGGTCGAACGGTGCAACGCCGAGCGCCGCCAGCGCGCCACTGGTGAGTGCGCCCGCGAACCCTCCAATGCTGTAGAAGCCGTGGAACGTCGACATGAGCGGCCTTTGATACAAGGCTTCGACGACTGAGCCGTGGACGTTCATGGCGACGTCCATCGTTCCGAGGGCGGCGCCAAAGACGACCAAAGCGAGGGTCAGGAGCGGGAGCGTCGGTGCCACAGGCAGGAGCGGCAGGACAACGCAGCTGATGATTGCGGCGACGGTGACGACTCTCCGGCCGCCCGCACGCCCGACGAGCCAGCCCGTTGACGGCGTGGAGATCACCGCGCCGACAGCCACGCCAAGGAGAGCGATGCCGAGCTCGCTCGCACTCAACGCGAGCTTCTGCTGTACCGCCGGGATGAGCGGCAGCCATGTTGCAGCGGCGGCGCCATTGACGAAGAACATGGTCAGCACGGCACCACGCGCGGACCGATGGCGCGTCAGAGGTGTCAAGGTTGGTGTCATTGCCGGCGGCACAGTCTGCCGCGTGACGGCCCTCCGATGCCGCTTGGCGGTGCTGACTACGCCGCTCTACAGTGGTGCCGTGACCGTGGTGTTCGTGACCGGGATGTCCGGGACAGGCAAGTCGACGGCTCTGGCCGAACTCGCGCGCAGAGGATATCGCGTCGTCGATACCGACTACGGCGCATACGCAGAAGAGGTGCCCGCCGACGACGCGCGCGGTCATGAGCAGCTATGGCGCGAGGAGAGGATCGAAGCGCTGCTAGACGGACACGAGGAGGGAGTGCTGTTCATCTCGGGCTGCGTTTCGAACCAGACAAAGTTCTATCCGCGCTTCGACGCGGTTGTGCTGTTGAGCGCTCCCGCGGATGTGATCCTCGAACGAGTGGCAGTCGAGGAACGAACGCGTTCGGCAAACGCGATGCCGAGCGGAATCGAATCCTCGACGATCTGGCACGCGTTGAGCCCATGCTCCGCGCGGGTGCAACGGCTGAAATCGATACGCGATCGCCGCTGGACGAGGTGGTCGATGCGCTCGAGACCCTCGCGATCGCCGACCACCGAGGGACTTCGCTCAGAGTGACAGCTTTCGAGGACCACCCCAACGTGAACGCCGCCCCATCGGATGAGCCCGCCGGCCGCGCAGCGCCTGACTACGGGCCGCTCACCCACCGAGCGATGCTCGTCAGCTCGTTGCTCCAGATATGACCGTCCGGTCCGAGGCAGAGCCCGTATGAGCCATCACCCGACGGCGACGCGAACGTCGTATAGGCACCGCCGGCACCCATGTGCCCCACGCCGTTGCTGGTCGTGAACCACATGAGCTTTCCCTTCGCGGCGAGACAGCCCACACCGCTGATCGCCGGAGCCGGATGGTCCTTCATCACCCCAGTGCTGGAGACCTGGGCGATATACCCAGCTTCGGCAATCCAGACTTTCCCGTTGGCGCCCGCGGCGAGACACGACGTCTCCGTCGGGTGATCAAGCGGGTACTCGGTGTAGACCCCTGACGTCGTGAGTTGCCCGATCATCTGCGCGTCCTCGCTGAACCACATGGCGCCATCCGGACCGGCGATGATCGAGGTCGGGAGGTTGCCGCTTGGCGGTGCAGGGAACTCGGTCACCACGCCTGAGGTGGTCACCCGTGCGATATGGCCGTCGAGTTCAGCGAACCACAGATTGCCGTCGGGCCCAGCCGTGACCCACGTCGAACCATCGGGCATCGGGAACCAGCTGAAGGCGCCGGCGGTCGTCAGCCGGCCGGCATACGGCGCCGCACTTGCGAACCAGAGCGCGCCGTCCGACCCGGTTGTGATCCCGATGACCTGCGGGGGCGGGTAGCCTGGCATGGGCGAGGGCAGCGGATAGAGATGCACGGCACCACGCGCTGTGATCCGCCCGATCGTCGCCGCCTGCTTCTCCGTGAACCACACCGCGCCGTCGGAGCCGGCAGCCAGATCGAGGATGCTTCCGGTCGAGACCGGGACCGGGTATTCAACCGCCTGCATCGTCGACGCGGCGGCGGTAATGGTCGGCATCCCGAGCGCTATCGCCAGGCACAGGCTGCCGAGGAGGCCAAGTGTCGTGGAACGTCGACGCATTCGGTCACCTCGTTCGCGTATGGGCTCTGCGGAGCCGATGGGCCCGACCGGGCCTCACCGCTTCCTGATTCCGTGAGCCCAAGTGTACCGGTAAACACGCCAAACGGCTCAATCAGATATCCCATGTCAAGATCTCGAAAGCGTTTGGGTCGATGTAGATTGCGGAGGTGAATCACGACGCTTGGCACATCTACGCCATCCGCCTTCCTGACGGCGATCGCTTCGAGGACGTCTGGTTCAGTGATCGTGGATGGCAGGATCACCCCATCCAGGGGGCTCAAGAGCTTCCGGGGCAATACGCCATTCCGGGTTTTGTCGACAGCCACAGCCACGTCAGTTTCGGGATGTGTCCAGGTGGGCCCGTCCCACTGCAATTGGAGGAGGCAGCGGCCAGCCTCGACCGTCTTGCGCAGAGCGGCGTTGCGATGGTGCGCGACGCCGGCGGTCTACCCAGTGTGGTGTTGAGCCTGCGCCCCAAGGACGGCCGCCCACACCTCCTGCCGGCCGGCCGTCACCTGGCGCCCCGCGGCAGGTACTTTGACGCCGTGCACGACCCGGTGGAGCCGTCGGACCTGGTGAGTGTCGCTCTCGAGGAGGTTGCCGCCGGAGCTCGATGGGTGAAGGTCGTCGCGGACTTTCCACTCGTCTCGGGAGGGGCGATCTCGCCCGCCTCTCAACCTGAACAGACTTTTGACCTCGAAGTCCTGCGAGAGCTGCTCGCTGCGGCTCATCGTGCCGGTGCTCGCGTTGCAGCCCACGTGACCACTCCTCTCGTGGCCGATCTCGTGAGGCTGGGTTTCGACTCCATCGAACACGGTCCCGCGGTGACAACCGAGAACTCTGGCTGAGATGGCCCAACGCGGGATCGCATGGGTCCCAACGCTGTGTCCGGCGCTGGATATTCCCGAGAACGCGGAAGTAGAGAGGCGGAAGCGCGTCGAGGAGCGCCGCGAACGTTTCACCGAACTCCTACCGCTTGCGGTCGGTCTGGGCGTGCCCGTCCTCACTGGCAGCGATGTGGTCGGCACAATCCCACGCGAGATCGCGCTCTTGGTCGAGTGCGGGGTCGAGCCGACAGACGCCATCCGAGCAGCGACCACGACAGCCATGCAATTCTTTGGCGCCGACGGTCTCGCGGCGCCGCCCGCTCTCGTCGCCTTTGATGCCGATCCGCGGAATGACCCTGAAGTGTTGATGCGTCCAGCCGCAGTCGTGATAGGTGGTGTGAGGATCCGCTGACGCCGCAACAAGCCTCAAAAGCTCAATGGCTGGACCACGAGTGCCCAGTGGGACGCGAGACACCGCGCAGGTCCAGAGCGCTGCGAACGACAGCGCTCGCGCTGTCACCGCCGACGCGGCTCTCCGTCTCAAGCGCCGACCGGCGTTTCCGGCGGTACATGTTCTGATCCGCTTCCTTGAGCAAGTCGTCGAGGGACACTTCACCGCCTGATGCGATCGCATAACCAAGGCTGACACGGACCGGTTCCCGTCCCTCCAGCCGTAGACCGCGCGACAACGCCGTTCGGAGCTTACGCATCGCCCGCTCGATGCCATCGACGGACGTTGCTGGAAACAGGATCGCAAACTCATCGCCCCCGAGGCGCGCGACTGTATCCGATCCGCGCAGGGAGTTGATCAGGCGAACACCGACCTCGCGGAGCACTTGGTCGCCGGCCGCATGTCCGAGCGTGTCGTTGATCTCCTTGAAATTATCGATGTCGGCGAGCCCGATGCCCACCGGCAGGTTCAGACGCCGACTCATCAGGAGGGCTTGATTGGCGCGCTCGCGGAAGAGGGCGAGATTTGGCAGGCCCGTCAGCGCATCATGGAACGCCATGTAATAGGTGTCGCGATGCGTTGCCAGGTTGCCGAGTACGCCTTCAATTTGGTTCGCCAGGTGGTTGACATCGGCTCGTAAATCGGCGTCCAGTCGTTCGATCGTGCGGCTGCCGAATCCCATCACTCCGATGACCTCGCCGGCATGGCGTAGTGGGAAGGCGAATCCGCCACCGAGTGCAGCCTGCGTGGCACCCCGCGGTGCGGCAAAGCGCGCATCGCTCAGCACATCCTCGCTCAGCAGGGGTTGGTCACGCTCCCACGCAAGTCCAGCGAGCGATTCCCCAATCCGACGCCGATCGTTGCGGAGTCCGTGTCCCATCAAATCCCGAATCTCGTCCGAGGCGAAATATGCGTGCTTCGAGACGAGTTGTTGCTGTTCGGCGTCAACGAGCCAGAGGACACCGACATCCCAACGAATGCAGGTGCACACTGCTTTGAGGATTTGCCAGGCAGCCTCATCCCAGTCCGCGAACTCGGCGGCTATGGTTGTGACGGCGCGTTTGGCGGCCACAACCTGGCTCTCAAGTTTTGCCTTCGTGATGTCGTGCGCAGCGGCATAGATCACCCCCTCGTCCAGGCTTGGCGTTGCCATCCACGAGAGCCACCGGAACGAGCCGTCGCGAGTGCGATACCGATTCTCGTAATGGATGACGTGCTGCCCGTCGATCAGCACATCTGGTGCCGAGGCCGTTGTTCCGCGGTCAGCGGGGTGGACGAATTCGGCGTACGGCCTGCTGGTTAGCTCTGCGGCGGTCCACCCCAGGGTGCGTTGCCAGGCTGGGTTGACCTCCTTGAGATAGCCGTCCAGCCCCGCAACGCAGAGCATGTCTCGCGCCAGGTTGAAAAGCTGACCAGGCCTGCTGCCGGTCTGCATTGGTGGCGGTCCACCAGACTGCTCCTGCATGGGGGTGCTACCCGCCGCGAACATCTCGAAGAGAGTGTTCCCAGGTGGTACCGCCTCCGTCATCGCAGGTAGGTGACAAAGCTTTCTCACGTCCGTCGAGACAGCCCGTGGCACTGATGCTGTGGGGCGTGCCTGAGCCTTGGACGAAGGTGTCAGGGTAGGTGTCATCGGCGGGCTCGGCAATTTGGTGACTATCTCGGGACCAATGGCCCTAGTGAGGCGATCCTGCGACGACGACTATCAGAGGCATGACCCGAGCTCCAGCGGCAGTCCTTACACCGCCTCGGCGCGTGACCGTGAAGATTGCCTTTGGGGCCGCAGATATCGAGAAGGCGGCCGAGTCCATGGAGTTGCACGTGAGCAGCGAAGAGGTGGAGGCCATCCTAGCCGGCATCGACAACGAGCTCGCGAACCTGGCCGCGATCGCGACCCGTTCGGCGGTCCTCTCGAAGGTGTTTGACGAATTGATGATCGTTTGCCACGCGCACTCCATTGGCGACGACGACTGAGGCCTCTGCGCGAGACGAGGCCACGTCGAGCCGGACGTGGGCGGGACGGGTCGTGCCGACCGACCCATACGCCAGAACGATCTCGTTGATGAGGGTCGCACTGTCAAACTCGCTCCTTGACGGTCTCATCAGCGGGAGGACCAAACTTTCAGTGACGCTGGTCGAGGGGCACGTAAGAACGTCGAGGACTGCCAGCGTAGATCTGGCGGGGGCGTGAGATCTTCTGCTCCGGGTCGAGCAGCGATTCCTCCCACTGCGACAGCCACCCGGCCGTCCGCGCGACCGCGAACAGCACCGGGAACATCTCCACGGGAATTCCGAGCGCGCGGTAGATGAAGCCGCTATAGAAGTCGACATTGGGATAGAGCTTGCGGCTGACAAAGTACTCATCCTCCAGCGCGATCTTCTCGAGCTCCGAGGCCACGTCGAGCAGCGGCGACGAGCCGGTGACGCCAAGCACCTGGTCGGCCATGCGCTTGATGACTTTGGCGCGTGGGTCGTAGTTCTTGTAGATGCGGTGGCCGAAGCCCATGAGGCGCTCCTTCCCAGCTTTGACCCCGGCGACGAAGTCGGGAATCCTGTCCACCGAACCGATGCGTTCGATCATGCGTACCACGGCCTCATTCGCGCCACCGTGCAGCGGACCATAGAGGGCAGCGACCGCGGCGGCCGTTGCGGAGTAGGGGTCGGGGTGCGACGAGCCCACCGTCCGCATCGCACTCGTGGAGCAGTTCTGCTCATGGTCGGCGTGCAGGATGAAGAGCACGTCGAGGGCGTGCTCGATCTCCGGAGCGGCCGTGTAGCGCGGCTCCACCATCTTGAACATCATGCTCAGGAAGTTCGCCGGGAACGAGAGGTCATCGTCAGGGTAGTTGTATGGGAGGCCGAGCGAGTGGCGATAGGCAAGCGCCGCCAGGGTCGGCATCTTGGCGATCAGCCTGTAGATGGAGACGCGTCGCTGCTCCTCGTCATAGATGCGCGTCGCATCGGGGTAGAACGTGGACAGCGCGCCAACGGTTGACACGAGGATTCCCATGGGATGAGCGTCGTGGTGAAAGCCATCGATGAATTTCTTGACGTTCTCATGCACCAGCGTGTGCATGGTGATGTCATGTACCCACGCCTCCGACTGCTGGCGCGTGGGGAGTTCGCCGTGGACGAGTAGGTATGCCGTCTCCAGGTAGGTGCTGTGCTCCGCGAGCTCCTCGATGGGATAGCCGCGATACATGAGGATGCCGCGGTCGCCGTCGATGTAGGTGACGCGACTAATGCAGGACGCGGTATTCATGAACGCCGGGTCGTACACCAGGAGCCCGTGGTCGTCGCCCGTGGCGCGCATCTGCTCGAAGGCAGTCGCGCGGATGGCGCCCTGTTCGATCGGGATCTCGTAGGTCGCTCCGGTGCGATTGTCGGTAACGGTGAGGGTTTCAGGCATGACAGCGCTCAGTCTGCCACTCGGCGAGTTCGGCTGTACTCGCAACGGTCGCTGCAGTTCGAGCGCGATGCCATCGCGCCGCCGTCTCGCTGCCGCCAGAAGGTACGGCGCGCCTGGCGCGTAGCCGCAACCCCCGTAGAGGCGTGCGCTGGTATGTGCGGACCACGGCCGAATGACCATGGGATGTGGCGACCTTTGGCTCTGGTCCCACGAAGTCCGCGAGGGCAGGCTGGGCACATGGAACAAGGTCACCGGTTCGTAATGCTTGATCCCGCAACAGATCAGCTCCTGGCGGAGTGCGCGGGCCCAGACGCAAGCGGCCGTTGTCCCCAGGCGGAGACTCCTCCCTATACCTGCGCGGGGCTGCGGATCGTCGGGCTCGACGAGGGCTCAGAGCTTCCGGCCTTGACCGTGACCGCCATGGAGCCCGGGCGCTGTCCTCTCGCCGTCATCACACGCTCACAGGCGGCACAGGAGTTTTGACGACCCCGAAAACCTGACGTTGGTCCACCCACCGTTGCAAGCTCTAAACAGGAGAAACATCAGATGCATGAAAATCGAGAGCCTGAGCTCACGACCCTGACGCGCGAGGAGTGTCTTGAGCGCTTGCAAGCAGCCGTCATCGGTCGCATTGGTTATGTCGAAGACGGCATGGCAACCATCATTCCGGTGAACTTTGCGATGCTCGACGGCGCCATCGTCTTCTGCACGGCGAAGGGGAGCAAGCTCAGCTGGCTAAGCCTCCGCGGTCGGCTGACATTTGAGGCCGATGAAACGAGCTCCATCGATCACGAAGGCTGGAGCGTACTCGTCCGAGGAGTCGCCCGTGAGGTCACCCTTCCAAACGAGCTCGCAGCCCTGCGTCGCGGGCCTCTGCGTTCCTGGTGGGCATCGCCCGACGAGCACTGGGTGCGAATCACTATCAATTCGATTTCGGGTCGCGCGCTTCGTTCTCGCCCGGCAATCCACTCGTCCGCTCGTATAGCGACGACCTGATCCGGCTCGGCCTCGGAGCTGACAAGTCCCCCCCAGCGAGATCGGCGAGTTCGAACCCCTTCGATGACAGTTACCGATCCAGTTGATGTTTCGATGATGCCACGGGGTCGGAGTGCGTTCAGTTCGCGACTTACGACCTCACGGACAGTGCCGACGGCGAACGCTCCCGGCTCGGACGCGCAACACGGTGGACGTTTGTCGTGGCGGGCACCGCTGTCCTTGTCGCCGCACTGGTTCTGGCTCTCGTGTTTGGGATCGATATCGCCGACCGCGCCAGCCTGTCGGAGCAGCGATGCCGTGAATCCCGGCTTGCCGACCGGGCTATCGGCAGTGCGGTGAAGCGGCACACAATTGTGGGATGGCGACTGTGGACCCCGATGACGACGAGATTGAGCGGTACGTGATACGACGGTATGCTCACGATCCGCAGCGTCACGAACGCCGCCATCAGGTCGTCGCGGCGTTCGACAACGAACAGGAGTTTCGCCGGTTGCTCGAGACGCTAACGAGCGAGTTGGAGCATCGGCGCGACGCCGGTGAGCAGATCGATCCCGCTGAGCACTACAGCGGCCACAGGCTCGAACCGGGATACGGTCGTCGCCAACGCGACGGCCGTGCGCTGAGGGGGGCGATCCGACGTCGCGTATCGATCTCAGACGAGTTCATAGACCGACTCGACCTGCCTCGGCACATGTTCGTATCACGTCATTCGCCCAAGGAAGACGCCTAGCAACTCGCCATCGAGCGCGTTCGCGGCCCGGGGCTGCTATTGCCTGGTGCCGAGTGCCGGTAACGACAAGCTCGTGACCGAAAGTGCCTGTTGGGCCAAGGAGATCGGGCTTGAGTGGGCAGTCAACTGGACGGCGTGAGAATGAGCGACCAAGCATAACCAGCCGCCAAATAGTCGCCAATGGCAACCGGGTGGCCGGAGGCGGAGGCGATATCTGAGATCCGGTGGGGTCGCTGTTCCCGGAGATACCTTGCCTTTCCCCGGGCTCACGACGCCCGCTGAGAGGCCGGTGCTCCTGCGGCGGGCATCCGGTTGGGTTCAGGTTGGTGTCTACAGCCCGAAAGGTCCGCGGATAGCCTCTGGGTTATTTCCAGTGCTCGCATCGACAAACGTCACGAGATCGCACCCGGTGGCGTCGTTGACACTCGTCCCTGGAGTCGGTCGACCCGCCGGCCCCATCGGATCGCATCCGACGCCTGTCCAGGTCATCGCCCATACCAACTCCCCATGAATGCCCATTCCGGCATCCGCCAAGATGCCAAGTTCCACCGATTTGGGCGGCCCCGTCTCGCAGGTGACGGTCGACTGCGGTGGCGAGCAGAATCCCAGCACCGTAGTGGCCGTTAGCGACGGTTGCAACGACCCAGGGGGATCCAGATAGGCGTTCGTTCCAGGATAGGTAATGCGCGTCAGCACGTTTCCCGTGAGCACTTGTTGACCAGCTGGGGATGGCGACGTCGTGTGTCCCGCCGGCGCACTCGCTGAGTGATGGAAGAGAAGTAGCGATCCGCCTACCACGCCCGCGACAGCAACTCCGACGGCGAAACCGACGGCGATCGCTTGAAGAATGAGTACTGGTCTCCGTCGGTCTCGGTGGCGCGACGTTCCAAACGCCGGTTTCTCGAGGCGCCGCAGCGTGCCGCGGCTGAACCCTCGGCCGCTGGCACTCCATGATTCGGCCTGTAGCGCTGACCTGATCGTTCCGAGCATGTCGCCATGAGGAGGGTCGTAGGAGGCCTCAAACACGATCTTGAGATCGTCGGCGAGCCTACTGGTCATCACGAGCCCCTTCTGTAGATGGTGAGTGAAGCGGACGAGCGGGACGACTAATCAATCCGTCGAAGTCCTGTGCGTTCCTGTACTCCCAGCGAAGGGCGAGCACAGCACGCCGGAGCCGAGATCTGGCTGCCTCGGGTGACACGGCGAGAATGCGTGCCACTTCATCGATCGGCAGATCAAGCCAGTAGACGAGGGCGAGGATGATTCGTTTCTGCTTGCCAAGCCGTGCGACCTGGCGGCGCAAGTCAATCGCTTCCGCAGAACGGCTCTCGGTGTGCAAGGCAGCCGTGTCCGGCGGGCCCTGGATCTCGTCCATCGAAAACGGCAGCCAGAGACGGCGACGACGCGCCGACCTGCACTGGTTGGCAACGATGGTTAGGAACCAGGGACGGATGTCTCCAGTCTCGGCTCGTAACGTGCTGATCGCCCTCCACGCCTTGATCGCCGCGTCCTGGACGGCGTCCTCTGCCGCTTCACGCTGCCCCAACATGGTGAAGGCAAGTTTGTGCGCGGGAACGAGAAACGGTGCCAGCAACTCCTCGAACGAGGCTGGATCTCCCGCGCGCGCCGAATCGAGCGTGGAGGCAAAGTTGCGCGGCCGCTGGTACGAAGGCATCTCCTCTATATGACGCCTCCCAGGGCCGTCTTGCGTCGCCGGGCGGTCGCGGCCAGGCGGATCCTCACTATTTGCCCGGCGGATCTCATTCCGCAGTTCGATCGCCGACTGTTACTGAGCTGCCACGGCTCGAATCTCAGTGCTATGTATCGTGAGGCCCGGATGGGAGAACCAGTGCCGAGTACGTTCAATCGCCAACACCGTTCGCCTGCGCTGAAGCACCGTGTGACTGTGTGGCGCCGCTGGGGCTCCGCTGCCGGAATTGGTTTCCTGCTGGCGACCGGAGTAATCGCTCAGATCCCCTCAACCACGGTCCTGGCAGCCGGCGCACCTGCATGGACCGCATACGTCGAGAATCAGCACTCCGATAGCCTCACGCCCATCGAGACGGCGACGAATACTGCAGGCCCAGCGATCCCCGTCGGCAGCAACCCGGGATTCATCGGTATCACCCCTGATGGCAGAACGGCGTATGTGACCAACACTGACGCGAACACCGTAACCCCGATTGCGACCGTCACGAACACGCCGGGGACGCCCATCCCAGTGGGCACCTTCCCGGTCGCGATCGCCATCACCCCGGATGGAAAGACCGCGTATATCACCAATGAGACATCGAACACGGTGACCCCCATCAACACCGCGACAAACACCGCGGGAACGGCGATTCCAGTTGCTGGAAACCCATTTGACATCGCGATTACACCGGATGGGTCGACGGCCTATGTCGGCAATCTCAGCGGCAACAGCGTCACCCCCATCGATCTGGCCACCGACACCCCGGGCGCTGCAATTCCCGTGGGGACCGACCCCTACGGCATTGCGATAACGCCGGACGGTGCGACCGTCTATGTCGATAATCTGCGGTCGAATAGCGTGACGCCGATCGCCACCGCCACAAACACTGCCGGGACGCCGATCCCGACGGGGGGAGGCCCGATCGATATCGCGATCACGCCGGACGGTGCGACTGTGTTTGTCACCAATCAACTGGATGACACCGTGACCCCCATCAGCACGGCCACGAACACCCCTGGCACCGCATTCGCCATGCCGGGCGCTCCCGCAGGAATCGCTATCACGCCGGACGGCTCCACGGGCTATGTGTCAAACCTGGGCAACGACACCGTGACCCCGTTCAACACCACGACTCATGCGCTCGGGACACCCATCACCACCGGCCTATGGCCCGGAGGGATCGCCATCACGCCGGACCAGGCTCCGGTCGCCAGTCTCTCGGTCGCGGACGCGCCGCTCGGGAGCGCGAGTGTCTTTGACGCTTCATCCTCGACGGTGGCGTACGGCACGATCGCCTCGTACGCATGGAGTTTCGGGGACGGTATGACATCGACTACGACGACATCGACTACCACCCACACGTACGCGGCAGCCGGGCAGTACACCGCCACGGTTACGGAGACGAGCAGCGGCGGAACCTCGACAACCCAGGTCACCACGGGTAGGACCATGAGCCGGAACGGCGGTCCGCTGGCCGAGGCGTCGCGGGTGGTGACGGTCGTAGCCCCGGGGGCCTACAGCGCAATGGCGCCATTCCGGATCTGTGACACGAGATCGAACACCGTCACCGAGTGCAGCGGCCACCAGCTCGGCGCCGGACGCACGCTGGTCGTACAGATCACCGGCATCCACGGATCAGCCCTGCAGGCAGTACCGCCCGGAGCGCTTGCCGTCGTGGTCAACCTCACCGGCATCGACCACGGAGCAGCGCCAACACTTCTGGTCGCGTACCCCACAGGCAGCGCTCGGCCTAACGCGTCGAGCATCAATATCGACGCGGGCCGCGCCCAGGCGAATCTCGCGGTCGTCCCGCTCAGTGCGAGCGGGCAGATTACCGTCTATAACGCTGTGGGCTCTGCGGATGTCATCGTTGATGTGCAAGGCTACTTCGCGGCACCCGGGGGCACCGGCGAGGTGCCTGGGGAGTTCCACGCGATGCCACCGCTGCGCATCTGCGACACACGGGCCAACGAAAACACATCGTGTGCGAGCAGCGCTGACAATCCACTCGGCGCCAACAGCTGGCGACGCATAGTGCTCTCCGGCCTTCCGCCAGGCGCGCAGGCGGGCACCCCATCGATACCGACGGCCGATGCCGAAGCTGCAGCCTTCAGCCTCACTGCAACCCAGGCGAGCGCGTCAACATATCTCGCTGTCGCCGCTCCCAATATGACGACCGACGCTTGTCCGAGTACTGCGCCAGCGGTATCGAACGTCAATCCTGCGGCGGGTGAAGCGCTTCCAAATCGGGTCTTCTCAGAGCTCGGTCCACATCAAGACGCGTGCATCTACAACAGCGTCGGCAGCGTGGACTTCATCATCGATGTCAACGGCTGGTTCGGCAACGGGAGCGAGACGACATCGCCGCCAGGGGCTCTGTTCTATGCCGTTCCCCCTGACCGCATCTGCGACACGCGTCCCGATCACGGGACCGACTGCGCTGGCAAACCGTTGACCGGCAACTTCACGGAGACCATCCCGATCGCCGGGGTTGGCGTGGTGCCTGCCCTCGGCGGCGCGTCGTCGCCGGTTGCCGTCGTGGCCAATCTCACCGCGGTGGCTGGCACAGCGTCGACCGTGCTCGTGCTCTACCCGAGCGATGCAGCTCATCTCCCCAAGGCATCGGATCTCAACCCGAGTGCCCACGACGTCATCGACAATCTTGCGGTCGTGAGTCTGGCCACGAGCGGATCAGCGCCGGGTGATGTGAATCTCTATAACAGCGTCGGCACCATCAACGCGATCCTTGATGTCGCCGGTTGGTTTCAGGAGGACCCAATTCAAAGTGCGGTGAGTGTGCGCATCCGCCCTCTGATTCGATGGCCTGCATGACCGTTTGATACGGCAGAAGCCCTGACCGACCGAATGTCGCCGTTGCCAAGATTCGTTAGGAACTTGTTCAACCGGGCACAGCGGACGGGATAACCCTCGAATGTCAGACGAAGGGACTGATCCGACCTGGCCGGAAGTGAAGGCAGCGTACTGGCGCAACTACCGCGCGACGAAAGTCGGGTGGCCCGCGCGGACCCTCCCGGGCTTGATGAGGCCCAGGATCCAGACTTTTGGGCGTGGGAGTATGTCAATGGCCTTTGCGAGTCTGGCGCTCGCGCTGCGCTGGATCGGTTCGTGGACCTCGCTGAAAGCGCCCCTGACGATGAGAGCCTTGCCTATCTGGGTGCCGGGCCGGTTGAGGGTTTCGTCAGTGGCTACGGGGCAGTGCTTATCGAAGACGTAGAGGAAGCCGCACGCCGCTCCCCGAGCTTCCTTCATGCGCTCAGAGCTATATACCCCACCGAAATCCCCGAATCAGTCCGGGTACGGATGCTCCCGCTTGTTCCCGCAAGCACTCGCGAGAATCGCATTCGCGAGGAACAGGGCCTAGCGGCACTTAACGACATACGACTTGTAGCGACATGCTCACTCGGACCCAGCGTAGGGACGGGTCGTTCGGTGCGGCTAGGGCTGCGCATCATGGGGCGGCGCGAGGTCTTGGTGACCGGAGAACCAGGTTTGGTGAATACAAAAAGTGGTCCGAGGGACAGGGTCGAACTGTCGACACCAGGTTTTTCAGCTGAGCAAACCGACGTTCGCCGGTGCCTTCAGAGGTCCATGATTGTATCCACGCGCACCCTAAAGACGAGGCTACCGTCCACCAATTTCCACCAGTGTCCAAGGACGAAGGTGTCAGGCAAGGTGTCATTTGAGCGGGACCGGCACACTCTGAGCGACCCCTTGAGGTCCGTCGCACCTGATTCCGTGGCCCCTCTGGTGACACGACGCTCGTGTGGGTAAGGGGTGGCTTAGGTGTCCAGCATTCCGCCCGCGGATGCCGCATTTCCGAGTCTCAGGAGGGGCACGATGGGGCCGACGGGAATGCGCGAGCTTTGCGTCGTATGTGTGTCCATCGCCATCGGCAAGCGCTGGACGTCCTAGGTGGACCCGACTACCGACATTGTTATAGCGCCAGCGTCGCAGGTTCCATCGCGATACCGACTCGCTGCATCGCGGATCGCGCGCGGTGTACCCGTGGTATTGCGCCCAGCTGTTGGAACGTTGTGCGAGCGCCTGCCAGCAGCTCCTGCGCGTCGCCTCCGCGACCCTGAGCAACACGGGCTCTCGTGTCTTAGCTGCGCGCTGACTTGCGGGAGATTGACGCTCTTAGCCAAGCGTTGACGGGCCTGACGGCGGTCAGCCCCCTTCCTGCACCTCAATCAATTCATCGGCCACGAGTCCGTGCGCCTCACGATGCACGGCGTTTGCTGCATCCCTGCTCGGCGCCTCGACTAGGCAAAACGCCTTGCCGGAGCCCTCATCGAACCAGTATTTGTGGTAGGTGACCCCGTGCTTTTCCTGGACCTTGATATCCTGCTCGTGGGCGCCCTTGATTGCTTCGGCGGTGAGGTCATCGATCTTGTGGTGAACATCCATGTACAGGGGCATTGCAAACCTCTCAGCCGGTTTCCTACGCTTCCCCGCCATCGTATCGTGACGGTGCCCCATCCCCGGGACGCGCCTCGGAGAGAGCGAGTGTAGCCTCAGCAATCGCGGGAAAAAGGCTGACAATCTGCGCCGGCGCCCCGCGATCGCTCCACACTAGGGTCGGTCGTCTTCGACCTCGATAGGGCGCCGGGATCGGGCGACCATATTGGCGAAGATCCGCTCACCGCAACTCGCGCACTTGGCCATTGAGCGCCGCAAGATCACCTCTGGACCTGCCTTGCGTCAATACACCGGGAAGGTGAGCGGAATGAGCCGGTCAGATCCACACGCTGGACAAAGGACCAAGCCGCGCATGGTGCCACCGGGATGAGCCTTTCGTCGGTCCGCGAGGAAAGCCAGTCATGCCTCATCACGGCGGCGCGTCAAGCGGATCGTTACGTGAAACTCCTCAATCGCTGGTCCGACGCGTTCAGTCCTACTGGCGCCGTTGGATCCTGCGTTGGCCCCTGATCCTTCTCAGCACCAAGATCACCATCAACGCTTTGACCGGTCCGCCGGGTTGCCACTGCGATGCGTTGAATTGGCCGAATACCCCGACGACACAGCCGGCACACTGCACGGTCTCGACGCGGCTGGGCGTTACGCGTCGTGGGACGCGATGGCGGCGGTGCTGGCTCAGGAGCTGGGACGGCATTCGCGCGCACGTCGCCGTTGCTACTCCGGGGGAAGCGGCAGCTCCTTGATCCGGGCGTAGGAAGCATCGAGGAGCTCGGACGCGAGGTCCTGGTACCGGTCGAAGGCAGCCAGGAAGCGGCGAATGTCTTCCTTGAGCGTGGGAAGACGGTCACTGATTTGCTCAATCTCTCGCTTCTCCACCTCGAAGTTCTCCCTGGCGACCCGTAATGCCTTCAGCCGCTGGACAAACTCGTCGTTGGTGAGCATTGCAGCCCCTCCGTATCTCGGAGCGCGCAGCTTACTCAGTCGGGCGACGTTTCACTCGGCGTCGCTGGGCTGGCTTTGCCAAACTGCCGACACTCGTCCCTTCCTGAAGAGACCTCTGGCAATTTGCTGGAGATCTTTCTGTGTTCGCCAAAGCCGACAAAGACGGCGAAGCCCCCGCAGGTGAAAGCCGATCTTGGGAGCGCCGCCGCGTTGGGAGATAGAGATTCATGTTTGCTCGCCCGGTTGGACGGGAAGCAGCGCGTGCGTGCCGTCGATCCGCTACTACCCGTCCTGAGGGCCGGGACTTGTCCCCCAACGTCTGCCGGCGTCGCGAGAAGGTGCCGGATCAGTAACTCCACTGCCGACTGTGACTAGGTGGCACGAGCACCGTCGGTCCGCCAACGCACCGACGCCGCGGCCCAATCAATGAGACAAGGCCGGTCACTCCCCTCCCCCCGCCGCCCTCATTCGCGTGTTTGATTTCGGGCCGAGCGAACTTCTGGATGATCCGGCCACCTTCGACGCAATCAAACGACCCAAGAGGCCCAGGTCATGGAGCGCATCGAGGCTGAGAAGTCGGTCCCTTGACAGCGTGCGCCGGCGAAGAGGAGACTTCGGATCGAGCGCGTGACCCATCACCCATGATGCGGGCGCATTCAGGGAGACTAGCGATGCGATTCGTGCGTTTGCTCGTCACTGGAATCGCAGTCGTGGCTTTAGGTGGCGGCGCCGGAGTTGTCACCGCAAGAGCAGCAAGTTCACCGAGCGCAGGGGCCTCGGTAACTGTCTGTACAACTGGTTGCACCTACACAACAATCGCCGATGCACTCACTGCCGCCGTGGGCGGCGAGGTCATCAAGGTTGGCGCTGGGAGCTATGCCGGTGGCTTCGTGATCCGTACGCCGGTGACCATCCAAGGCGCAAACCGGACGACCACGATCATCAGCGGCGGAGCCAGCAATAACGGGACCGTCGTAGAGGTAGAGGCCAACCCTGTCACGATCAGCGGTGTGACTATCACCGGTGGGACTTGGAGTTCCACCAGCGGAGAGACGGGCGGCGGCGTGGTCGTCGGCAGCGGCGTGCTGAACCTCAAGAACTGCTATGTCACGGATAACCAGGGCAACGACGGCTCGGGTGGCGGTGGCATCAGCAGCTTTGCAACGACGAATATCATCGGGTGCCAAGTCAACGGCAACACAGCGGGAGGCGGCCAGGGCCAGGCCGGTGGTATTCACGTCGGCAGCAGCGGGGTCGTCAACATTACCAGCGGCACCATTCAAAACAACACCGCTGGCTGGGGCGGAGGCATCGACATCGACAGCGGAGGATCACTCACGCTGAACGGCACTCACGTCGTAGGCAACACAGCGGCTTATCAGGGTGGGGGCATGGACAACAACGGCTCGCTCACCGTTACCGGTGCACGTATCGACGAGAACACCGCCGGTGGTGAGGGCGGTGGAATTATCCAGAATGGGTCGGCCACGCTCCGCAACAGCCACGTCGTTCTCAACAAGAGCACTGGGGGCGTCGGTAACGGGGGTGGTATCTTCGTCACCAGCGGTCACACAGTGACCCTCAAGAACACACCGGTCATGCACAACACACCCGACAATCTGGTGCAAGGTTGACGTCCACGCCGCAATAGTGGCACTCGCCAGGCACGGCACTTATGGGCGGCTGCCAGGACAACCCCCTTGAGGATGCTCGCGTGTGGACGCGTCGCGCCCCGGTGACAAGATGCTCGTGTGCAAGGAGCGCCTTGCTTAGGTGAGTTGAACGTAACCACGCAGCGTTCTCGCGTAAACAGAGACCCCTGGCGCAATGCCAGGGGCCTCCTTCAGGAAGGGAATGAGTTGCAGGTGCTCCCCTTCTCGCCCACATCTTGCACCGATCGGAAGCGCCCTGCTCTCCGAGCGGGAGCAACCGTCCTCGGTGATCGGGCTAGCAGCGTGCCCGTGCTCGTCAGTCGTGGCCGAGTCTCGCCATCAGCAGCTACGACATCGCAGCCGCCTGAACCGCCTGTGAGGATATGGCAGTCCCGCCCTTGCTCGTGTGAACTCGTGAACCGCCTGGCGCCGTACAACCGTCGGTCGTACTTGTGACCGTCTGCCGTGGGTTCACTGATCCGGCACCTTCCACTCGATGTCGGACAGGCCACCCGCGACCCGCCCGGTGGTGGGGAGCAGCGACCAGCGGATGCGCGCCTAACTCGCCGTTGACCGCAACTCCCCATCCACCCGGGCGCCATCACCTGCCGACATGCCGTCCGGGCGACACAAGCAGGCATGTCAGCCGAACCAATAGATAGCGACGGTCCGCCATCGGACAGACGGGCGCCGGATCCTACGCGCAGGCTACGACTGGGGAAGCGATTCAGCACAGGGCGGACGCGATGGTTAGACAACTACCCGGAATACCAGCCCTGCCATGCGTCGGCTGCGGCGGACGGCGATTCATACCGCTGACTTTCCCACGGTTCGGCGAGGCGCGGCGATCCGCCACGGCCCGTCCGAGCGCGAAGTGTGTGACATGTGGGCTCCGCTACGTCGGCCCCCTTACTGTTCAACCAACCGCCTGCCTGGCCGCTGGCAAACCGACTTCTGTACTCGAGTTGCTCGCGGACGTCGAATCTTTGTCTCGTCCGGCTTGATTCCGCCTGACGTGGACGGCCAGCGACGACGCATCGACTCGAGGAACGACCGTCAGTGCCGAGTTGGTCGCTTGTCCACATGGCACACGAGAGGGACCGGCCGGACCCAGGGCCGAACGGTTCAGTCAAGGGAATAAGCGGGACGCGACCGCCGCTACGTGCTTCCACGCGCTCTCCAGCGCTGAAATGTTCTCGCAACCGAGCACGACACGCGTGTCAGTCCAACGTAGGACACTTGGCCCGACGTCTCGGTCGACTGAGTCCGTCGCAGCCGCACACGGTCGGGCGACCGAGCCACTTTCAGACTGTGAGTCTGGCGCGATCTGGGCGAAAAGGCGCGTCCAGCATCGGTAATGAGACCGCGCCGTTTTCCCCGCTGTCGGGCCGGCTCCAGGTCGCACGCCATCGGCGGATTCCGAACGCCGCAACGGGTACGGCCAGGGACTGGAATCACACGAGCCACCTGGGCGTGTCGCTAGGCCCGACTCGTTGGCCGCTCGCCAGCAAACCTCTTCGATCGGCGGCGGCGGTCCGCTGAGGCTGACCATCCTGTCCGATTGTGATCCGGAGTATGCATCGCGCGTAGTATCAGATTCAAGGCTCGGACGCTGCAGCCGGGCGACGGGATCGAACCGCGAGCCGCCGCCATGAACAGCGCGTGTGTGCGACACGCAAGGGGCAACCCACGTGGACCGCGGCATGGGTGTCAACACTGGGGCAAACCGTCTTCTTGAAGCTCTCCCAATGGGACGACCTCGGCGGCTCGGACAATCGCTTCGTCCGGTGTGGTTGGGTACCGGGACGGTGGTCTTCGAGCCAGGCGAGACGATCGCGTTCGTCGACTTCCCGCGCGACTGCGTGGTCTCGTTGGTCACGCCGTTCCGCGAAGGGACGAGCGTTGAGGTGGCCTCGATCGGCAACGAAGGCATCGTCGGCGTGCCTATTGAACCCGGTGGCTCACTCGCATTCCGGGCGATCTCGTCGGTGGCGGGATGGGTCGACCGTGTGGACGCGTCGACCTTCCTCGACGAGGTCAAAGCCAACCCCATTCTGGAGGAAGTCGTGAACGACTATGTTCGGGCGCTCTTTGGCGAGATCGCCCAGGCGGCGGCCTGCAATCAACTCCACTCGAACGAGGAACGCCTCGCACGCTGGCTGCTGATGAGCAACGACCGCGTTGGCACTGACGAGTTCGACATTACCCAAGAGCTCCTCAGCCAGATACTTGCTTCCCGTCGAGCGACGGTGACCCTGTCCGCTGAGAGGCTTCGAGCTGCAGGGCTGATCCAGTATCAGCGCGGTCGAGTCACCATCGTTGATCGCCCCGGGCTCGAGGCTGTCGCGTGTGAGTGTTACCACACAATCAGGACTGAGCTGGACGGGGTGGTTGAAAGGGCACGCCGTAGCGGACGGTGAGCTCGAGCAAATTCCGCAGTGATTGCTGACCTCGATCAGCACGGCATGGCTTCGCCACGGTGCCGTAGCGGACAGACGCAGAGAACACACGACGGCAGGATTGAGCCGCTGTGGCTCAACGATGCGTTCATTGCGGAGCCGACCGCCTTATCCGGCTGAGCTACAGCGACACTGCGGCGGACGATGGTGGGCATCCGGACTTCGTCGGGCGGCCGGAGCACGCTGATCCCGCAGACCGTCCCACAATGAAGTGCGTGGCGTGCGGCGAACGGCTCTACGCCGAAGACATCGGTTCGGCGAACGGATTCAGACGCGGCACAGAACTGAGCTGAGACGACGGCAGGGATTCTCCGCCGCGTCGACGCACCGTTGAGCCCCGAGGAGCAGGCCTTGGCACGCTAGAGCTCATGCCAAAACGGACTCAGGCGACTGTTGTCGAGTTCAGTCGCTCATCGCTGTGGTACTGGCACCAACTCGGCTTCGCGTGCTGGCCGCCGTCCGATCCCAGGATCGCGGCAACATCACCTGATCTTCCACGGGCGCACTGCAATTTCGCCAACAACTGACGGAAGCGTCACTAAGGATTCAGGTTTGGCAGAGCGCCTTTGATCTTCAAGAGCAGCCGCCCGGGCGGCAAACGCGTTCGCGTCAGCGACCGGCAGGACTTGCGGCGCCGAAAACGGTAACTCTGATTCGTTGAGATACCGAGCCGACTGCTGCTCTACGATTCGGTGCCGCATGGGCTTGGTCTGTGTAGGCATCTTTCTTCAGCTGTCTCGTCGGGCGGAAGCCTGCGGTTCCTCCCAGGCTGCTTCGCGTTGTCCCCTGGTGTCGGAACCGCACACGCTTTAGGGAGTTGCCGCCGGGCTCGTAAAGCCCGACGGCGACGTTCGCAGAGGAAATCAGACTAGAGCTGGACTATGACCGACTTCGTTTCGAGGTAACTGGAGAGGACTTCCTCGCCCATCTCGCGGCCCCAGCCGCTTTGCTTGAAACCGCCAAACGGCAGCTCCGCGCTGAACACGTTGTAGGTGTTGACCCAGACCGTACCCGCCTTGATGCGCTTGGCGAGCTTATGGGCCTTCGAGATGTCCTTGGTCCACACGCCAGCGGCCAGTCCGTACACGGTGTCGTTGGCCTGACGGGCTAGGTCATCGACGTCAGTGAACGGCAACGCGACAATCACCGGTCCAAAAATCTCTTCGCGCAGCACGACGTCGTTGGCCTCGACGTTCACCAACACAGTTGGCTCCACGAAGTAGCCTGGGCGGTCGAGTGCGTGGCCGCCGGCAAGCGCGCGGTTGCCTGCTTGCTCACCCTTGGCGAGGTACCCGGTCACCCGGTCCAACTGCTCACGGGAGACCAGCGGGCCCATATCCGTGTCCGGATCCATGCCAGGCCCGACCTTGATCTTCTTGGCGGCCTTGGCGACTCCCTCCACCACTTCATCGAAGCGGTCCTGTTGCACGAAGAGGCGGCTCCCCGCACAGCACACCTCGCCCTGGTTGAAGAAGATTCCCTGTGCCGCACCGGCGATGGCCGCGTCGATGTCTGCGTCAGAGAAGATGATGTTCGGCGACTTGCCGCCGAGTTCCAGCGAGACCTTCTTCAGGTTGCCGGTGGCAGCCGTTGCGATCAGTCTGCCGACCTCGGTAGAGCCGGTGAAGGCAATCTTGTCGACACCGGGATGCGTGGCGAGGGCCGCGCCAGCGGTCTCACCGAATCCGGTGACGATATTGACCACTCCGTCGGGGAGGCCGGCCTCGAGCATGAGCTCACCCAACCGCAGGGCCGAAAGTGGTGTCTGCTCGGCGGGCTTGAGGACCACCGTGCAACCCGTGGCCAATGCCGGACCCAGCTTCCACGCGGCCATCAACAGCGGGAAGTTCCAGGGGATGATCTGGCCGACGACGCCGACCGGCTCGCGCAGTGTGTACGCGTGAAACTCAGCGCCGGGAAGGTAGGGCACCGACGGGTTGATGGTGCCGCCGTTGAGCTTCGTAGCCCAACCCGCCATGTACCAGAACAGGTCGGCAGCGAGCGGAACATCAGCTGCGCGGGCCACGCCGAGTGCCTTGCCATTGTCCAGGCAATCGAGCTCTGCAAGTTCGTCTGCGTGTTCCATGATCAGGTCGCCGATCCGGTGCATGATCTGGCCACGTTCGGACGGAGTCATGCGGCTCCACGGGCCGTTCTCGAACGCTCGGCGAGCCGCTCGCACCGCGCGGTCGACGTCATGCGCGTCGCCCTGGGCGATGCTCGCGAGCACCGTGTCGGTGGCCGGGTTGAGCGTGTCGAAGGTCTTGCCGCTCTCGGCCTGCTCGAAGTTGCCATTGATGAGCAGTTCGCGGGGCGAGGCCTTGAAAAACCGAGTTTTCTCGGTGGGGCGGGTTGCAACAGCCATATCGGTGCTCCTCCAACGGAGTGCGCGTTTGGAGGGCCAAGAAGAAACGTGGAGGAACTGGCTGACAACCCCTGAGAAAGGTCGCCCCGACCGGCGCCTTGACGGCTCTCGCCTCGGTCCTGGGACCCTCTCAACATAGCAGGTCGAACAATAAATTGTTGCGCCGTCGTGCTAGTATAGTGGGGCCATCATAGGATCCCATCCCCTTTCTGTAGTCGAGGCTGCGGCTCAGCTCCATGCCTCGCCGGCCTACGTGCGCAGGTTGCTCGCCAGCCAGCGACTCTTTGGCATCAAGGTGGGACCGGTCTGGGGCGTCTATCCAGAGGACGTGGAGAGCTTCATGCGCGGGCGCCGCCCTCCGGGCCGCCCGCCCAAGGCCTCGGTCCGCCCCATCGGAGAGGACGACATCCGAAACCACATCACCGATGAACGCGCTGCAGCTGGGACTGACGATTCGTTGCTGAAACCGAAGACGTAGAGCATGCGACATGAGGACTTCGGCTTGATCACGGTCGGTCAAGCGGTGTGGGTGCACGAGCCGAATCCGCCGACGTATGGCCGAGATTGTGCGGGAAGCTGTCAGTAGCTGTCAACCAAGCTGTCAAGGCCATCCGTCGACGTCCACTGAGGTCCCAGGACGGCCGGCTTTGTATTCAGCAAGTGGTGCCGAGGGACAGGATCGAACTGTCGACACCAGGTTTTTCAGACCTGTGCTCTACCAACTGAGCTACCTCGGCATTCGTATTCAGGTTTGCCGCGTCCGGCGGTCACGGTCGGTCCGCTACGCCCGTTGCTACGCCTGCTCCATCGAAGTTTGCGCAGGCTGGATCTTACCGACCGGGTAGCCGGTCACCACGCCCGACGCAAGGGCCTCGGCGCGGATCGTCGCCCCGATCTTGTGCCGGGTTAGGCCAACTCCCAGTAGACGGCTACATCAAAGTTGCCCGTCCGAGGGTTGGGGTCTCCATAGATTTCCCACGAGACGCCGCTCAGAGCGCGGCCCTGCGCAGCGCACCATTCCCGAACGGCCTCGTGCGCTGAATCGATGGCAGCCGGCGACCCGGCGAGCGTCGTCGCCGCCTCGGTGGCAGGCAGTGTCGACGGGACGACTCGGCCGGCCGCGGCAAACGGCGCGGTCACCTGGACGCGGACCTCGACGTGAAGCTCGACTCCCGGGGGCTCGCTCCGATAGAAAAAGACGTTATGCCCATCGGTCCACAGCCCAGGCGTGGCGCGGAGGAATGCCCACACCTCGTCGATCAGTGGCCGCCAGAGCGACGGAAATTCGCGCGCTGTCGTACTCACCTTCACCACCGCCGTCGGGCATTCGGCGGTCTGCTCGACCTTCACGTCATATACGGTCACAGTCGTCCTCCTCAGGAGCGATAGTCAGCGCGGGATCTCGACGAGCAGCACGCGTCGAGCACCCCATCGACGATGCAGATGAACAGCGCGGCCGCCTCGACGTACAGACCTTGACGGACGCCGGTGCCGACCTGTGCGGCGAAACACGTCGACCAATCTCCCGCCACCGTCCCGCGGATGAGAGGGGCGGCGCTGGCCCGCCTGCCGCGGCGGGTTTGAACGCGCTAGGCGCCAGTACAATCAGGGCATGCCCCGGGTCATCCACGTACGCGTGCGCGGGGTCGCGGCAGCCGACCGGGACCGATTGCAGCAACGGTTCACCGAGCTGATCGCCGGCCGGGAGTGGCGCGACCAGCTCCCATGGCTCGCTGACTCAGCCTCAACTGATCTCTTCGCCCAACTGTTCTTCGAGCATGCCGTGGTCGCTGACCTCCACGAGGATCCGCCGAACACCGATCTCTCCGCCGCCGGCTTCATTCGCGTGGCCGGCGACGAGACCGACGCGCTCGCCCTGCTCTTCGTCCTGCGCGACCTCTCCGAGCGGTTCGCGTGCCGCGTCGCCATCCGCGATCCGGACAACCCGATCGCCAAGCTGCGCGTCGTCGACCTCGTCAACGGCAGGCTGGCGGACCGGCGTGCGCTCGAATCGATCCTCGTGCGCCGGCCGATCTTCAAGCGGATGCGCGACGGCAACCGGATCGAGATGTACCCACCCCGGGCGCTCGGGAGTGCCTTCGGAACCATCGACGGCGCCGATGGCGAGCGCCGGGCCTGGAGCTTCCTCGTCCACGGGATGCGCGATTCACGGCCGAGCTTCCTCGAGGCCGAGGCCGAGGCCATGCGGATGTGGCGCGGCCTGCGCTTTCTCGAGTGAGGGCTGTCGTTCAGCGAGTGAGCCGCGCCAAGGTCGACGTCGGCTCAGCGACGGTCGGCGCGATCGACGCGGGCCTCTGCGTCCTGCTCTCGGTCGGGCCTGCGGACGATGAGGCGGTTGCCCAGCGATTTGCCGCCAGGATCGCAACCCTGCGGATCTTCCCCGACGCGGACGGGCGCATGAACCTCGACCTCGCCGCCGCCGGCGGCGACGCGCTCGTGGTGAGCCAGTTCACGCTCCATGCCGATACGTCCCGTGGCCACCGACCCTCATTCATCCGCGCGGCGGCCCCGGACCGAGCCGCCGAGCTCTACGAGGCCTTCGTGGCGGCGCTCCGCCAGCTTGGACACCGCGTCGAGACCGGCACGTTCGGCGCCCACATGGCCGTCGACCTGGTCAACGATGGGCCGGTGACGCTGGTGCTGACCAGCGCCGAGCCGAACTGGCCGGCCGACGCCGGATAGCCGGATCAGCCCGCGCGGCGTGCCCGGAGCGCCGCCAGCTGCTCGTCCTCGCCGCCGGCGCCGGAGTACCGCAGCAACTCGGGCGGCCTGCCGCCGGTCCCCGCCGGCGACCGGAACCGGGGCACACGCAGGCGCAGCGCGGCGACCTCGGTGTCGCGGACGGGCCGCAGCACGCCGGAATCACGCAACTCCTGGATCCGCCGCCTGAAGGTCCGCTCGCTGCCCTCAGGGCCGCCATGCAGGGCCACGTGAAGCCGAAGCAGGTCGTCACCGGTGAAGACATCCCCCACCAGCGCAGCGGCACCCGCGAGTTGCCGGGTATCCGCTCGAAGCCGATCGAGGGCGGCACGCAGTGCAGCGGCGCCGGGGGCGTCGAGGTGCAGCCCGCGGCCGGTAGGCGACCAGACGCCGGGACCGGGGACCGACCCGTAGGGCGCGGCCGCGTAGTACCAGACGGTGACGCTCCGGGTCCGGGCCGGATCGTCGTCGACGCCGACGAGATGAAGCCGCTGGGCGCCGCGGGCACCACGCCGGCCTCCAAGATCGATGCCGGCCTCGGTGGCGGCGCGCAGGGCCGCCTCAGGGAACCGTTCCTTCGGGCCGAGATCGCCCGTGGGAAGGGTTCGCTTCACGGTGAGCACGTGCAACGCCCGGGTCGCTGGGGTCCCGGGTTCTGGATCGAACCCAAAGACGGCAACCCCCGCGCTCAGCGCCGCCATAGCTCCCTTGGTCATGCTCCGGCCTCCATCAGACACGGTTGGTTTCGGAAGATGATGGCACGAACTGGCCAAATTGTGCCACCCGGAGTTGAGTTTTTCCTCTCCGCGATCTCGCCGGGAGGCTCCGCCCTAGGTCTGGGCGGGGGCCGCGGGAGGCGCCGGGACCGTCCAGCTGACCGCCGGATCCGGCTCGCCGGGGTCCTTCGAGCTGCTCAGGACGCGAGGCCAGCTGACCGCCATCCTAGCTCCCCCAAGCGTCGAGGTGTTCACCTCCCAACGACCGTGGCTGTAACGGACGACGGCATCCGCGATGGCCAGCCCGAGGCCGGATCCGTACCCACCCTGCGCCTCGGCACGATGGAAGCGATCGAAGATCTTGGGCCGTTCGTCATCCGGAATCCCGGGCCCGGAGTCCTCCACCACCAGACGGACCCGGTTGCCGTCGACGCCGACGCTGACCGCGACCATGCCTCCCTCTGGCGCGTATTTGAACGCGTTGTCGAGCAGCACCCCGAGGAGCCGATCCAGCCATTCGGACGACCCGAGGATCACGAGTGGTCCGGGGCCGACGAACACCTGCAGGCGCATGCCGCGGCTCTCCGCCACGGCGGCAAATCGCTCGGCAGCCTGGTGGACGACCACGCCGACCTCCACCGGCTCCGCGGGCGGACGGCCCTGCGGGGTGTCCACCCGAGCGAGCCAGAGCAGGTCGTCCACCAACCGGCGGATTCGTTTGCTCTCCGAGCCCACCCGCTGGAACGCATTGCGATACCAGGTCGGGTCACGGTCGAGGCTGAGCGCCAGGCTCGTCTGCGCCTCGATCACCGCAAGCGGCGTGCGCAGCTCGTGAGAAGCGTCAGCGGTGAACTCGAGCTGGCGCTGCCGGGCGAGTTCGATCGGGCCGCCGACCCTTCGGCCGACGATCAGGGCTACCCCGAAGACCAGCAGGAGCAGGATCACGCCTGCAACCGCCTCGGTGACAACCAATGACGACCGGGCTTGAGATATCGAGTCTACGTCGTAGCCCACCACGAGTCGCGCAGGGCCCTGAACGATGCCGAACTGCGTGGACACCCGGACCTCGCCGAGTGACGCCCCCACGATCCGCACATCTACACCCTTGACCTGGGTCGTGATGGGATCGGTCACCGACATGTCCGCCGCCGGCAGCGCGGTTCCATCGCCAATGGTTGTCAGCTGGTTGTTGAGTTCCGGCGGCAGCACGCCACTGGGGAAGGCCAACCAGATCAGCGGCGGCGAATCAAGGCCGCCCTGCCCGATGTCCTCCAGCCCGCTGGTTGTCGTCCCTTGAGGTGGGTGGATCTTGTAATGCGCCAGGGACGCCGCGAGGTGGGCATCGACCTGGGCGGTCAAGTTGTTGGTCACCACGACGACCACCACGAGCGCCACGATCGTGTAGACGAATGCGACGAGGCCGGTGCTGATCAGGGCCACGCGCAGCGAGGCAACATTGACCCGCTCGAGCCGCCGGTTCACGCCTCCTCCAATCGATACCCCGAGCCACGCACCGTCACGATCTGGATTCCCGTGTTGGGTAGTTTGGCGCGAAGCCGGCTCATCTGGACGTCGATGGCATTGGAACCGAGCGGCTGGGTCTCGTCCCGCCAGGCGTGCTCGGCGATCGCCTTGCGATCGACCACCGCGGGCGACCGGCGGAGCAGGAGCTCCAGGATGTTGAACTCCGTCGAGGTCAGGTTCACCGGGGCGCCGTGGACCTCGATCTCCCGGCGTGCCGGGTCGAGGGTCAGCGCTCCTCGGGTGATCGCCGGCCCGTCGACGGTGCGTGGGCGCCGCTGCAGCGCCCTGATACGGGCGACGAGCTCACCGAAGTCGAAGGGCTTGATGAGGTAGTCGTCGGCCCCGGCGTCGAGACCTTCGATGCGATCCGAGGGCGTGTCCCGTGCGGTGAGCATGAGCATCGCCGTCGGGCGGTTGTTCTTCCGGGCCCATGAGACGACCTCGAGGCCGCTCACCCTGGGCATCCGCCAGTCGATCACGGCGACGTCGTACTCGTAGAAGCGCAGCTGGTCGATCGCCTCGTCACCCGCCGCGACGGCGTCGACGAAGTAGCCGGCCTCCTCGAGGCCCTGCACCAAGACCTCCCGGAGCCCGCGATCGTCTTCCGCTATCAGCACGCGCATTCAGTTCACCGTGTCAGGCACTGGTCGATCCAGTGCCTCCCCCGCCGCCACCACCGGGAAATCCACCGCCACCTCCGCCGCCGAAGCCGCCGCGACCGAACCCACCACCAAAGCCCGCCGTGCACCCGCTGGCCGTCGGCGGCGTGATCGTCAAGGTTCGCGCTGCAACTGTGCCCGAGCTGTCCTTCTGTCCCAGGGCGGTCACGCACTGACCAGTCTGGAGGGCCGTTGCCTGGATCACCGTCGAGGTGGTCACCTTGACGGTGGTTGGCACGTTGATGGTCGTGACAGTGCCGGTGGTGTCCGTGATGCTCACTGATGTGCCGGTCACCGACTTGACCTTCCCGCGCGCAAACGTCAGACCGGCGCTACCGGCCGGCGGCGAGAAGCTCGGCCGAGGCGACGCGCCCGGGCGTGGTGTGAACGAACCGCCACCGCCCCCACCGAACCCGGACGTGGTGCACGAGCCGCTGACTGGCGCATTGAGGATCACGGTGGTCGCAGTCATGGTGCCGGTCGCGTCCTTGCTCCCCGTGGCCGTGATGCACAAGCCCGGGACGATGTTCGCGAGGGTTCCCGTGCTCGTCTGGGTGATGGTTGTCGTTGACGCGAGCGTCACGGTCGCATCGCCGGTGCTGCTGCTGAGGATCAGCGTTGACCCGTTGATCTGCACCAGCTGGCCAAAGGCGGCGTTGCGTGCGAACCCGGCACGGCCGCCGGCCGGCGGAGACGGAGATGGGGTCGATCCACTGGCGGCGGTGGCGCTGCCACATGCGGCGACCCCGAGGGCGGCAACGACGCCCGCGGCGCCGAGAAACGTACGGTTCATGCGGATCTTTCTCCCAACAGGATGACGGATTGCAGACATCACTCGGCTCGCAGTGCCGCGATCGGCGCGAGGCGCGCGGCGCGAGCCGCAGGATAGACACCAAAGATCAGGCCAACTCCGGCCGCAACGCACACAGCGATGATCACCGGCGTCGGCGTGATGGTGACCGCGATGTTGGCGAGGCGCGGCACCAGGAATCCGGCAAGCAGGCCCGCACCCACACCGAGCACGCCCCCGACGAAGCTCAGTGTCGCGGCCTCGATGAGGAACTGACGGAGCAGGTCCCGCGGGGTGGCTCCCAGCGCCTTGCGCAGACCGATCTCCTGTGTCCGCTCGGTGACGGACACCAGCATGATGTTCATCACGCCGATGCCCCCGACAAGCAGCGAGATGGCGGCCACGCTGGCCAGCAGGATGGTGAGCGTCGTCGTCACCGACGCGGCAGTGCTCGCCAACGTCGACGCCGACGTGATCGTGAAATCAGCCGACGCGGTGTTGATGATGTGATGCGTCTGCAGGAGCAGTTGATCGGCTTCGAGGTATGCGGATCCGATCGTCCCTGTGCTCGTCGCGCTCAGCAGGATGCGCTGCACCGAACTCAGGGCTTCCGCCGGTGATCTGATCCTGGGCGGTGGTGATCGGCACGACCGCGAGGTCGTCGCTGTTGGTGAACCCCGTGCTGCCACTCGCGGTCAGGATGCCGACGACGTCGAAAGGCGCCCCCGAGATGCTCACCTGCGAACCGACGGTCACGCCAAGCTCTGACGCAGTCGTCTGGCCGAGGACCACGACTTGCGCGTGATCGGTCACTTGCTTCTGTGTCAGGAAGACACCCTCGGCGAGCGTTCGAGCATTGGTCATCAGCCAACCGGGCGTGCTGCCCTGCACGGTTGTCGACCAGTTGGTGTTCGTGCTGACCAGCGTCGCTGTCCCCTGGACAACCGGCGCCACCGCAGCAACGTCAGGTGCATCCTGCTTGTCCTCGAGCCCGCTCACATCCTCCATGGTCAGGGTGTTGGCCGATCCACCACCACCACGGACACCAAAGCTCGTGGTGCTGCCGGGGGAGACGGTGAGCAGGTTGGTGCCCAGCGCGGCGATTCGCGAGTTGACCGAGTCCGCCGAGGCGGTCCCGATGCCGACCGTACAGATCACTGCTGCAACGCCGAACAGGATGCCGAGCGTGGTCAGGATCGAACGCAGGCGATGGCCGAGCAGGCCGCGGATGCCGGTATCGAAGGTGCGAAAGAAGTTCACGCGGCCACCCGCTCCCTGAGCGTGCCGTCGGCCATCTCGACGACACGCTCGGCGACACTCGCAACGTTGGGATCGTGCGTGATGAGGACGATGGTGTGGCCGGCTTTGTTCAGGCCGGTGAGAATGTCGAGCACCTCGCGGCTTGCATGTGAATCGAGGTTGCCGGTGGGCTCGTCCGCAAGGATCATGGTGGGATCGGTGACCAGCGCCCGGGCGATCGCAACGCGCTGCTGCTGGCCGCCGGAGAGTTGATTGGGGCGATGCTCCACCCTCGCGGTCAGCCCGACCTGGGCAAGCGCATTGAGGGCATGCTGCTTGCGGTCGCGGGCCGCTCGATAGAGCAGCGGCAATTCCACATTGCGCCATGCCGACATCGACGACAGCAGGTGAAACTGCTGAAAGACGAAGCCGATCCGGCGGTTGCGGATGCTCGCAAGCTCACGCTCGTTCATGCGGCTCACGTCCTCGCCGGCGAACCGATACTCGCCGCTGGTGGGGACGTCGAGACAGCCGAGGATGTGCATGAGCGTCGACTTGCCGGACCCCGAAGGGCCCATCACTGCAAGGAAATCGCCCTCGTCGACCGACAGTGACACGGTGTCGACTGCGCGCACGGTCGCATCGCCGCTGCCATAGACCTTGCTGACATCCACGAGGCGGATGATCTCCGCGGTCATCTCAGCCCGCGCGGCCTGTGCCGCCACCGCCGAAACCACCACCGCCGAAACCGCCACCGCCGAAGCCGCCTCCGCCGGTGAGGCTGCGCCCGGTTCCGGTTGTCGACGATGGGATGGTGCTGGTGATGGTGGCGATCACGACCTTGTCACCGACCTTGACCCCCGAAAGGATCTGCGTGAGGGTCGCATCCGACGCACCGACGGTCACCGCGACGGGATCCGGCTTGCCGTTGACGAAGAGGGTGACGCTGCTTCCAACGCCGGTGGTATGCACCGCGCTGGTGGGGACCGTGGTGACGCCGACAACCTGGTTGATGACCACGCTCACCGATGCGGACATTCCCGGCCGCAACGACGGATTGGCGCCGCTGAGCACCACGGTGACCGGGAAGCTCGCCACGCCGGAGGTGACTGTCGCCTCCTCGGCAACCTCGGTGACCTTGCCGGCCACCGCCTCACTCGACCCGGCCGCGACCACCTGGGCTGTCTGCCCCACCGCGATCTCGTTGACCAGCGTGTCGCTGACAGAACCGGTGACCTCGAACACACCGGGCGTGATGATCACGACTGCGTGGGTCGCGGACCCGCTCGATCCCGACGAGGCACCACCGGTGCCGCTGGTCGGGATCTGCTCGCCGTTGGTGACGTTGACCTCTTCGACGAGCCCGCCGGTGGGGGCCTTGAGCGTGGCGGCGTTGACCGCGGCCTGGGCGTTGCTGACATTGACCTGGTCGATCTCGACCTGGCTCTGGTCCATCGCGACCTGCGCGGCCGATGACGAGGAGCCGCTCTCGTCAGCGGCCAGGGATGACTTCGCGTTCTCCCACTGGACTTTGTCGGAGTTGACCTGACCCTGCGACTGGTCGTCACCCTGCTGACCCTTGACCTCGGCCGACTGCCAGGCCTGGTAGTCCTGAGCCATCGTCGCCTCATCCTGCGGGCACGGCGGTGTCGTATCGGTGGATGAGCATCCGGCAGCGCTCGCCGCGGACTGCGCGGTGGTGTATGCGCTGTACGCGGCAGCCACCATTTGCGCGTTCACTGCCTTGGTGTCGGCGAGGCTCTTGATCGCGTTCTGGTACGCCACATAGGAGCTGTTGACCTGCGCCTCCGCCTGTGCGAGCCCGGATGCCGAGGTGCCTGCTTTGGCAGCGGTGAGATTGGCCTCAGCCGCGGAGAGCGTTGCGTCAGCCTGCGTGAGGCTCGCCTGGACGGTGGCGGGATCCTGCGTCGCCACCACCTGGCCGGCAACGACTGTCTGTCCTGGCTGGACGTTGACGGCGGTCACCTTTCCCGCTCCCTCAAAGTCGAGGTCGGTCTCGCCGTCGGCCGCGAGGCTCCCGGACAGCGAGACTGTCTGGGTGACCGTTCCGAGTGTGGCGACGCCGGTCCTGTACGAGACACTCGCTGGATCACCGCGCGTCAGAAAGAACGCGCCGGCACCGGCGGCGACGAGCACAACGACGATGCCGATGATGAAAGGCTTGCTCAGCAAGCGGCGTCTCACGCTCAAGAACTCCCAAAGCTGGTGCCAACCGCGACCATGAGCCCCGATCGTTGCCCAGGCATCCTTTCGAGAGAGTGACGAGGCGCGGACGGTGCACGACCGGTTCCGGCGCGGCCTGGGGCGGAGCAGGGATCGAACCCGCGACCTCCTCGGTGTAAGCGAGGCGCTCTAACCAGCTGAGCTATCCGCCCGAAGCGACTGTATCTCCCGATGCGGTCAGTTGCTCGACGCTCCCGTCGCTGTGCCCCACGAAGACGAGGTCTGTCAGCCCGACAAACAGCCCGTCGCCGGCCGTTCCGGGGACCGAGGCGATCCGGGCAGCGAGCTCTGTCGGGTCGGCCACGTCGGTGTACTCGCTGTCGGCAATGAGATTGCCGTTGTCGGTGATGAACAGTCCGCCATCGGAGCCGGTGCGCAGGGTGAACTCCAGCGACGTTCTCTCGGCGAGCATGCGCAGCGTCCGTGCGCTGCCGAAACGGACCACCTCGACGGGGACGCGGCCGCTGAGGACGGACATGTATTTGCTGTCGTCGACAATAACGGCGTAGCGCGCAGCCGCCGCGGCCACGATCTTCTCGCGCACCATCGCGCCACCCCGGCCTTTGATCAGCCGGAAGGCGGGGTCGACACTGTCGGCGCCGTCCACCGCCAGATCGAGACCTTCGGGGCCGAGATCCTCCACGATGATGCCGCCGACCGTCGCCAGCGAGGCGCTCGCCTCCGAGGTCGCGACCGCGCGGATGTTCAGCCCCTGGCGGACGCGCTCTGCAAGACCGAGGATGAACCAGCGCGCGGTCGACCCCGTACCGAGGCCCACGCGCATGCCATCCTCCACGAGCAGGACCGCGGCTTCCCCGGCAGCGCGTTTGGCGGCGTCGACGTCCACCCGCGCAGCGTAGCGGTCAGGACGCCAGGCGTCTGCTCAGCTCGCTCGCCGTTGTTGAACCGAGGTCCCGACGCATGCCGTCGGGCTGGCGCATGAATCGCTCCTGCACCACGAAAACCGCCTCGATGAGCTCGGCCGCGGACGTGCGCGGACGGAACGAGACACCACGACGCCGGAGCGCAACCAGCACACGGGTCGGGATCGGCCCGCCACGAAGATTGACTTCTTCCAGCTGAGTGAGCAGCCCGTCCAGCTCGCACAGCGTTTCGCGTCGCTGAACCCGCAGCGTTCCTCTTCTGCTGACCACACCATTTGGTTGAGGACGCGGTTTCTGACGAAGGTGGCCATGACGCTCCCCCGGGGCGTCCACCGGGTTCGGGGGTTTGATGTGACGTAGGGTGAGTTCGGACCGAACAGATGGACGTCCTGTGGTCGCGATCCTACCGATTTGTGGGCCATTTGCATAGTGGAACGTATGTTCGACCATTTGCCACGCGAAAGGGCGGTTCCGCGGTGGAGCCCCCCTTTCGGTTGGGAGGGGAGGACCGATCAGCCGAGCAGCGTGAGGATGTTGCTGACGTCGGTACGTGCGCCGCCGAGATCGTTCGATGCAGTGTCGATGTTCTCGCGCGCGTTCTTCAGGTCGGCTTGATTGCCGGGCCACCCTGACGGCACGAGGTTGATCACCGACGCCGTGACACCAGCGATCGCCGTGTGCGAGGCATCCACCTTGTTCGTGAGGTTGTTGAGATCGCTCTGCGCCTGTGCCCTGTTGCCGGCAGCCGCAGTGGAGACGTTGATGAGGTTCTGGAGCTCGGGGATGAGCGTCGAAAATGCGCTGTCCACCTTGCCGATACCGTCGGCGGCGATGACCTCGTGGATCTTCGGATCCTCCATCACGTAAACGCGGTAATCGGTGACGATCAATCCGCAGTCAGCGAAGACTTTCGCGTACGTCGTGTCACCTTGAATGGTCGTGTTGAGCGCGGTGAGCCCGTGCTCGTCCGTGCTGATCTGACCTTCGAGCACTGACTGGTCGCCGCCCGTCAGCGAGACCGATGTCTCGACGAACGTGTTGTTCGCGGCGAGGACGGCGAGGCGCCGCTGCACACCGATGTTGCAGAGGGATTTGATGCCGGCGAGCGCAGCAGGATTGGTCGGTGTCGTCACCGGAGTCGGGACTGGGGAGCGCATCCGCATCCACCGCGACCGAGCCGGCGAATCCGAGAGCTGCAGTCACTGTGAGCGTGGCCACGCCACGGGCAAGCATTCGAGCGTTCATTGGGCGGGGTCTCCTTCACTGGTGCTCAGCCCGGCATTCGCTGCGTTGAGCTGTCCGTTGATGGTGCTGAGCTGGTTGTCAATGCTGGTGACCTGCTGATCAATGCCACTGGTGTCCGGCCTCACGACCGGCGCCGGCGTGGGCGTTGCGGCCGCGACACTCGCCGGCGCGCTAGCAGGAGGCACGGTGGCGGCGCGTGGATGAATCGGGGCGCATCCGGCCACCGCCGCGATGGTGAGGCCGCACAGGAGGCTGCTCCTGAGCGCCGAGAGGTGGGTCATCTGTCGGTCTCCGTGGTTGTAGGGATTGATCCCATCCAACCATCGGGCCGGCCGCGAAACCTGAGACCACGCGGTGACGATGCTGAGAAATCGCCCAGAGCGCGTGAGAGGTCGCTCGCCGCGGAGGGGCGGGAGAACCTCAGACGGTCAGGCCGCTGTCTTCTCGCCCGTCGGAACCACCAGCGCGCCGAGCGGGCCCGCTGTCTCCAGGCGGCAGCCGAACGCGGACGCGAGCTTGGCGGCAAGAACCGGCGCCACCTCGAGCGGAGTGTGACCGGGGGCGCCGAGCGTCTTAGCGATGCGACCCCGGCGCCCTCGATGCCGCACGGGGTGACGCGGTCGAACCAGCTGAGGTCCGTTGCCACGTTCAGGGCCACACCATGCGTGGTGACCCCGCCGGCGAGCTTCACCCCGATCGCACCCAGCTTGCGTGCGCCCGACCAGACGCCGGTAAACGGGGGCCGGCGGGTCACCTCGACGCCGTAGGTCGCCGCGGTCGCGATCAGACCGGCCTCCAGGGCACGCAGGTAGCGATCGACGTCGCCATGGGCTGGATGCCCAGGGATCGGGAAGATCCCGGCGAGACGGACGATCGGATAGGCGACGAGCTGACCGGGCCCGTGGAACGTCACCGACCCGCCGCGATCCACCTCGAGGTACTCTGCGCCGGCGGCGACCAGCGCGTCGGGCCCGGCTCCGAGGTGGCGAGCTTCGCCCTGGCGCCCCATCGTGTAGACGGGCGGATGCTCGAGCAGGAGCACCGCCTCATCGGCCAGATCTCCCGACCGACGTGCGAGCGCGATCTCCCGCTGCAGGGCCCAGGCGTCGCCATAGCTCACCGTGCCGAGCCAGGCCCAGCGAAGCACCGGCATCTCCACGTCGCTCATCCGACGTGGGCAGCGACCGCCTGCTCGTGCGCGTGATAGCTTGAGCGGACGAGCGGCCCCGATTCCACGTGCTTGAAGCCCAGCGATCTGCCGTAGGCCTTCAGCTCCGCAAACTCGTCGGGATGCCAGTAGCGGATCAGAGGGTGATGCTTGAGCGACGGCTGCAGGTACTGGCCGATCGTGATGATCTCGATATCGTGGGCGCGCATCTGATCGAGAAGCTCCTTGACCTCTGCCATCTCCTCGCCGAGCCCGACCATGAGACCCGACTTGGTGCGGCTCCGCGGTTCGATGCGCTTGGCCGCGCGGAGCAGCTCCAGGCTGCGATCGAGCAATGACTTTGGGCGCACCCGTCGGTAGAGGCGACCGACTGTCTCGACGTTGTGGTTGAAGATCTCGGGGACCTCGTCCATGACAGTGCGCAGCGCGGCCTGGTCGCCCTGGAAGTCGGGGGTCAACACCTCGATGGTGGTGCCAGGCGAGAGCGCGCGGATCGACCGGATGGTCGCCGCGAACACGCCGGCGCCGCCGTCCGCGAGGTCGTCACGATCGACGGAGGTGACCACGGCGTGGCGGAGGCCCATCGATCTGACCGCCTCCCCGACCCGGCGAGGCTCATCCCAGTCGATATCGCCACCGCGCTTGCCGCTCTTCACCGCACAGAACGCGCAGGCACGGGTGCAGACGTCGCCCAGGATCATGAAGGTCGCCGTCCCGTGCCCCCAGCATTCCGCGATGTTCGGGCAGCGGGCCTCCTCGCACACTGTGTTGAGGTTCTGCCCGCGCATGATCCATTTGATCTGCGAGTACCCGTCCCCGGCTGGGAGCTTGACCGTGAGCCACTCCGGCCGCCGATCGACGCCCTCGGGGAGGAGCCGCTGATGCAGCGGACGGGGATCGGCCACGGAAAGGGGCCGCAGGCGGATCTGGTCCATGGCGCTCTCTCACTCTACACACTCGCTGAGCCACAATCGCCGGGATGAGTTCTCAGCCACCGATCAACGAGCCCGTTCACCTCTACGCACCCGGCACATCGGAGCGTGCCCGGCTGCGCGCCGCCCTCCAGGACATGCAGTCGACCGCGCCGCACCACGTGCCCCTCCACATCGGCGGCCGGACGTTCGACGGCCATGGCGAGCGGATCTCTGTCACAACACCACACCGCCACTCGCTGACGATCGTCGAGGCGGCTTCCGCCACCGCCGACGAGGTCCGGGCCGCGGTCGACGCGGCACTCGCCGCCCACCACGACTGGTCCACCGCGCCCTGGGAGACCCGTGCGTCCGTCTTCCTTCGCGCCGCCGACCTCCTGAGCGGGCCCTTCCGCGACCGGCTCAACGCCGCCACCATCCTCGGGCAGAGCAAGAGCGTCCACCAGGCCGAGATCGACGCCGCCTGCGAGCTGATCGACTTCTGGCGCTGGAACGTGTACTTCGGCCGCCAGCTGCAGGGCACCCAGCCCGTGTCGTCTCCAGGCGTCTGGAATCGCATGGACCACCGGCCACTCGAAGGTTTCGTGCTCGCGATCAGTCCCTTCAACTTCACGTCCATCGGCGGGAACCTCGCCGTCGCGCCGGCGATCGTCGGCAACACCGTGGTCTGGAAACCGGCGACCACAGCACTGCTCGCCGCCCAGGTGATCATGGAAATCCTCGAAGCGGCGGGGCTGCCGCCCGGGGTGATCAACATGATCGCCGCGCCGGGCGCCGTGGTCTCCGAGGTTGCCGTGCAGCACCCATCGCTGGCGGGCATCCACTTCACCGGCTCGACGGACACCTTTCAGCATCTCTGGAGCACGGTCGCAGCGAACCTGGGCAACTACCGGACGTACCCCAGGCTGGTCGGCGAGACGGGCGGCAAGGATTTCGTGCTCGCCCACTCCTCGGCGTCCCCCGAGGCGCTGCTGGTCGGCCTGCTGCGCGGGTCCTTCGAGTATCAGGGCCAGAAGTGCTCTGCCTCGTCGCGCGCCTACATCCCCAACTCGGTGTGGGAACGGCTGCGCGATCCGCTCGCCGCGGCCACCGAGGCGATCCCGGTGGGCGACCCGGCCGAGTTCAGCACCTTCATGGGCGCTGTCATCGACGAGCCGAGCTTCCGCAAGCACGAAGCAGTCCTGGCGGCGGCGCGAACCGATCCCGAGCTGACCCTGGTCGCCGGCGGTGAGTGCGACGCCGAGGTCGGCTGGTTCGTCCATCCCACGATCCTCGCCACCTCGAACCCGCGCCATGACCTGATGGAGCGCGAGCTCTTCGGTCCCATCCTCACGGTCTTCCCCTATCCCGACTCGGACTGGCACTCGGTCCTCGACCTGGTGGACAGCACCTCGCCGTATGCGCTCACCGGTTCGGTCTTCGCGGATGACCGCGCTGCCCTCGACCAGGCCTCAGAGCACCTTCGCTACGCGGCCGGCAACTTCTACATCAACGACAAGTCGACCGGCGCGGTTGTCGGGCAGCAGCCATTCGGCGGCGCCAGAAAGAGCGGGACCAATGACAAGGCGGGATCTCTCCTGAACATGCTGCGCTGGGTCTCCCCTCGCGTCATCAAGGAGGCGTTCGTCCCACCCGTCGACTGGCGCTACCCACACCAGGATCCCGACTGATCCCGATCCCGGCCGCAGCACGCTGAAACCGTCGGTCCTGAGCCTTCAGCACTGCTCAGGTTGACATATCACTATATAGGCATATAATTGCCGTCATGGCTCGCGCGGCAACGACAACCGACGCCTTCAACGCAGTGGCGGAGCCCCGGCGCCGGCAGATCCTCGATCTGCTCGCCGGTGGCGAACTCCCGGTGAATGACGTCGTCGCACGGCTCGGCCTCTCACAACCGCTCATCTCGAAGCACCTCAAGGTGCTCCGGGATGTGGACCTGGTTGCGGTCCGCGACGTCGGCAGGCAGCGGATGTACTCGCTGAATGGACAGCCGCTCAAGCCGATCCACGACTGGGTCAAGGCCTATGAGGCCTCCTGGACCAGCCGATTCGATCGTCTGGATGAAGTGCTACTGGAGTTGCAGGACCAAGAGCAGAAGGACAAGGAGGACTGACATGACAGCGACGGCAACCAGCGGGACGGCCGTGGTGACGCTCCCCTCGGACAAGGAGATCCTGACCACGCGCGAGTTCAACGCTCCCAAGCATCTCGTCTACGAGGCGTGGACCACGCCGGAGCTCATCAAGCGCTGGTGGGCGGGAGACCGCGGCGTGGCTACCGTCGCCGACGTGGATCTCCGGGTCGGCGGCGCGTTTCGCTACGCGATGGACGCGAACCCGGGATTCGAGGTCGCGTTCCACGGAGAGTTCCGCGAGATCGTCCCCAATGAACGGATCGTCTCGACGGAGATCTTCGAGGGCATGCCCGACGCCGGCGCCGCCCTGAACACGGTGTCGTTCACCGAGGAGAACGGCCGCACCACGCTCACCATCCTCACGGAGTACCCGAGCCGCGACATCCGCGACATGGTCCTTGCCTCAGGGATGGAAGGCGGACTTCAGGAGTCCCTGGACGACCTCGAAGAGGTCGCCATCTCGCTCAGCTGACGGACGACGACGCGCACTCGCTGGCGGTGCCGCACGCGGGTCGACGGAGATCCCGGCTCCGGCTTCAAACCGGACTATTCAGCCTCCGCCGGGATCTCCATCGACCTGAGCTATGCCCGCCAGCGAGTGCACGACCTCGTCGGCCGGCGCCTGCAGGAGCAGCTTCCCGGATGGCGAGGCGTCCGCCGCGCGATGGCTGGGTCCTCGGAGGCAACCCGGATCAAGGCTTGAAAACGGCTCTCATCGATGATGCCCTTGCGCAGCGCGCGCTGCGCCCATGCCGGTGGTGTCCGGAGCCCCCATGCATCGAAAGCGCCTTGCTCGATCATCGTTCCTCCTGATGATAGACAGGACGGGCTAAACGAGGCTCGCTGCCGGGTCCAGCCCCTCGAGGAGCTTCTGGACCGAGGTCACAAAACGGGTGGCCTGGAGGCCGTCATTGATCCGATGGTCGAACGACAGGCCCAGGTTCATGATCGGCCGGATCGCGATCCCGTCACCGACGATCACCGGCCGCTTGACCACCATATCCATGGTCATGATCGCCGCCTGCGGCTGGTTGATGATCGCCTGCGTCATCACCGCCCCGAGCGCACCGGTGTTGTTGAGCGTGAACGTGCCACCTTGGATCTCATCGAGCTTGAGGTGATTGCTGCGCGCACGCGCACCGAGGTCGGCCATCGTCGTCGCCAGGCCGACGATGCTCAGGCGGTCCGCATCGCGCACCACCGGCACGATCAGGTTGTCCTCGAGCGCCACCGCGATCCCGAGATTGATCGCCCCCTTGACCACGATTCCCGCGTCGCTCCACGACGCATTGAGCGTGGGATGCCGTTGCAGCGCCTCAACAACCGCGCGTGCCACAAACGGCAGGAAGGTCAGCTTCACTCCATGCCGCGCCTCGAACGCCGCCTTCTCGCGATCGCGAATGCGCGACACCGCGGACATATCGACCTCGACCATCACGTATGCATGTGGCGAAGTCTGTCTGCTCCGAACCATGTGCTCCGCAATCGCCTTCCGCACCTGCGTGAGCGGCACCACCGTCTCCCCCGCACCGGTCAGGTCCCGAGTGAAGGAGGCCGATGCAGCGGAAGCAGATGCTGGCGCGGCCGTTGACGCTGACGACGGTGGGGGTGCCTGCGTAGGCGACATAGCCGGGGGAGTCGCCGGAGCAGGCACCCCCGCCGGCGTGCGCGCGGCACCAGACGAGCCCGCACCGGCATCCCGCCGCTGAACGTACTCAAGAACGTCTTTCTTGGAGATGCGCCCGCCGATCCCGCTTCCGGTGATCTGGGACAGGTCGACCCCGTGCTCGCGGACGAGCATGCGCACTGCAGGGGTCACGTGGTAACCGCCGGCCTGTCCGTTGCCGCCGGCCGCCTCGTCGGTGGCGGGGGTCTCCGTTGCGGTCTCCGTGAACGCGTCCTGAATCGGCCCGACTGCGCTTTCGGCGCCGGGCTCAGGCTGTGTATGCGCAACCGGCGCGACTTGCGTCTCATCGGGCGCGGCTTGTGCACTCTCGGCCGGAGCAGCCACCTGTTCGGGCTCCTGCACGTCAGCCTGAGGCGCCGCCTCGGCCGCCGCAGCGCCCGTATCGATGGAACAGATCGGCTGCCCAACCGGCACAACGGTGCCCTCGGGAGCGATCAACTCGGACATCACGCCGTCGGCCGGCGCGGGAATCTCAGCATTCACCTTGTCGGTGATCACCTCGGCGATCGACTCATATTTTGCAATCGAGTCGCCGGGTTGCTTGAGCCACTTGGCGATCGTGCCTTCGGTGACACTCTCGCCGAGTTGAGGCATCGTGACGGTCATGGCCATTCGCGGGATTCCTTGTGATTCGGTTTCAGTACGCGGCGAGCTCGCGGAGCTTTGCCTCGACCTTGTCTGGTGTCACCAGGTAGAACTGTTCCAGCGGCGGCGAGAACGGCATTGCCGGAATCTCGGGACCGCCGAGGCGCATCACCGGGGCGTCGAGGCTGTCGAAGCATGCCTCGGCGATGATTGCCGCGACCTCCGACGCGACGCTCACCGCAAGGTTCGCCTCCTGCACGATCAGCACCTTGCCGCACTTGTTCGCGCTCGACACGATTGCGTCGCGATCGATCGGTCGGAGCGAGCGAAGGTCGACAACCTCGCAGGAAAACCCATCTGCAGCAAGGCGATCGACCGCTTCGAGCGAGCTGTGCACCATCATCCCGTAGCTGAACACCGCGATATCGGTGCCCTCACGCACAACTCGCGCGCGGTCGAGTGGGACCGTGTACTCGCCGTCCGGCACCTCGCCCTTGATGGCCCGGTAGCAGCGCTTGTGCTCGAAGTACATCACCGGATCCGGGTCGCGCAGGGCTGCGATGATCATGCCCTTGGCGTCGTACGGAGTTGACGGCACCACAACCCGCAATCCGGGGATGTGCGCGAAGATCGCCTCGACCGACTGCGAGTGATAGAGCGCGCCGTGGACTCCTCCACCGAACGGTGAGCGCAGCACCATCGGCACTCCCCAGTCGCCGTTGCTGCGATAGCGCATCTTCGCGGCTTCGCTGACGATCTGATCCATCGCGGGCATGATGAAGTCCTGGAACTGGATCTCGGCGATGGGGCGCAGCCCGTTCATCGCGGCGCCGATGGCCACACCGACGATCAGCGACTCTGCAAGCGGGCTGTCGAGCACGCGCGCCTCACCGAACTCCTTCTGCAATCCCTCGGTGACACCGAAGACGCCACCCTTGGCGCCGACGTCCTCGCCGAGGATCATCACGCGCTCGTCGCGCTGCATCTCCTCGCGAATCCCTTCGCGGATCGCCTCGATGTACGTCTTCTCAGCCACGCCAGTCACCCGGTTCGGCGTACACGTGGAGCATCGCCGTGTCGGCGGCCGGGAGCGGTGCCGCCTCGGCATCCTCGGTGGCCTCGTTCAACTCGACCACCAGCTCGGCGCGCATCTCCTCCGCCTCTCCCGCGCTGAGGACGCCGAGCTCTTCGAGCGTCGCTTTGAAGCGCAGCAATGAGTCGCGTTCCTTGTCGGACTCGAGCTCCTCGGATGTGCGGTAGCGGCGCTGGTCGTCGTCAGAGCTGTGCGATGTGAGCCGGAGCACCTTCGCCTCGATGAGCGTCGGGCCGTCGCCGCGACGAGCGCGCTTCACCGCCTCGCGCGCCACGCGGTAGCACGCGATGGCGTCACAGCCGTCCACGATCACACCCGGGATGCCATATCCCTTGGCGCGGTCGGCGACGTCCTGCGTCGCCATCTGCTTCTGCCAGGGCACGCTGATGGCGAATCCATTGTTCTCGACAAGGAAGATCACCGCGAGCTTGTGCGTCGCGGCAAAGTTCAACGCCTCGTGGAAATCGCCCTCGCTGGTGCCGCCCTCGCCGATCGACGTGAACGTCACCGCATCTTCGCCGCGCATGCGCGACGCAAGGGCGATGCCGCACGCATGGATGAGCTGGGTCCCCACCGACGAGCCGGTGCTGATGATGTTCAACCGCCGGCATCCGTAGTGCGCCGGCATCTGGCGGCCGCCGCTGTTGGGATCGTCCGCCCGCTGCAGGACGGACAGCACGTGGTCCTTGGGAGTCATCCCGAGCACGAGGGTCAGGGCGAGGTCGCGGTAGTACGGCGCGACCCAGTCGTACGTCGGCTTCAGGTTCATGCCAAAGGCGACCTGAACCGCTTCATGCCCTTCGGCGGAGATCCAGAAGGGTGCCCGTCCCTGGCGGTTGAGCACCCAGAGCCGCTCGTCCAGCAGACGGGACCGAAGCATGTGCCGGTACATGAGCCGCAGCGTCTCCGCGTCGAGTCCGGCGCGCGCCTTGGTTTCGGTTCGTGTCATTGCCACGTGCGGGTCATCCCTCCGAATGAAGCTGACGCCGGCGGCGGAGCCTCCGCGCTCTCGTGGTGCTCAAACGTGAATCGCCTCGCCACTGACGGCAAGCGCAGCCTCTGAGAGCACTTCGCTGAGTGTAGGGTGTGGCGCCACGGCGTGGCCCATCTCGAATGCGGTGCTCTCGAGGAGGCCGCCCAGGGCCGGCCCCCAGATGAGCTCGGTGACCTCGTGGCCGATGATGTGGACGCCGAGCACGGTGCCGTCGGACTTGTCGGCAACCACCTTGCAAAAGCCGCCGGTCTCGCCCCAGATGACCGCCCGGCCGTTGCCGCGGAAAGGCATCACCCCGGTGGCAACCTGGTACCCGGCGGCCTTGGCCTCGGCTTCGCTGAGTCCCATCGACCCGATCTGCGGGGTGCAGTAGGTGGTGCGGGTCACCAGGCGTGGGTCCAGGGGATGCGGATCGCGGCCGGCGATCGCCTCGACGGCGAGAACGCCCTCATGAAGCGCCTTGTGCGCCAGCTGAAAGCCGCCGACGACGTCACCCACGGCGCTGACCCCGGCCTCACCGGTCCGAAGCATCGGATCGACGGTGATGACCCCGCGCTCGACGGCCACTCCAGTGCCTTCGATACCGATGTTCTCGACATTGGCAGCCCGTCCCACCGCTACAAGGAGCACCTCGGCCTGGAGGCGCTGCTCCTTGCCATCCTCACCTGCGACCGTCACGGCGACGCCGCCCTCGTTGCGTTCGATGGAGCCGAGGTCGAGCTTGTGCCCGGTCAGGCATGTGATCCCTCGGGCCTCGAATTGCTTGCGGAGCTCACCGCCGACGGCGGCATCCTCGAGCGGCACGAGGCTTGGGAGCATCTCGACGACCGTGACCTCGGATCCGCAGCTGCGATACAGGGAGGCGAACTCGACACCGACAGCCCCCGCACCGAGCACGATGGCCGAAGCCGGGACGCGGTCGATCTTGAGCGCTTCGTCGCTGGTGAGAATGACACTCCCGTCTGCGGGGTGGCCCGGGAGCTGCTTGGGCCGGGACCCGGTGGCGATGATCACCGAATCCGCCTCGATCTCCACCGCGTCGCCCGCCGGCGGCGTGACGACAAGGTGGCCGGCGCCCTCGAGGCGTCCGGTGCCGCTGACGACGTTCACCTTGTTCTTGCGCAGCAGGAACTGCACGCCCTTGAACAGCTGGCTCACCACCTGGTCGCGGCGGCCTCCGGCGACCGAGTAGTCGAAGTGCACGTCGCCGGTGGTGACCCCGAACGAGTCCGCGTGGCGCAGCTGGTCGAGGAGCGCTGCACTCTGCAGGAGCGCCTTGGCCGGGATGCAGCCGCGGTGCAGGCAGGTGCCGCCCACCTTGTCCTCCTCCACCAGCACCACGCTGAGCCCCAGCTGGGCTGCGCGGATCGCCGCGGGGTAGCCACCCATCCCGCCCCCGAGAATGGCGATGTCAAATCGTTGGGCCACGGACCCTGAGTATATCGACGGGGTACTGGGGGCAAACGTGGACGCCGTCAGACCACGAGGCCGAGGGCCCGGGCCGCCCAGGTCAGGCGGAAAGGAAGCGGCGAACCCCGAGGAAGCTCCCGAACGCGCCGACGGCGACGCCGCCGATCAGGAGCACGATGAGGAGCGTGATGGTGTAGCGCCCGTCGAAAGGGACGCTGAGGAGGTTGCCCTGCGCCGCCTGGACGAAGAGGCGGTACGCGCCAAAGACCACCGCCCCTGAGAAGATCGCGGCAAGTAAGCCCCCGAGCATCCCCTCCAGGATGAACGGCCAGCGCACGAACCAGTCGGTGGCACCGACGAGCTTCATGATCTCGATCTCGGTTCGCCGTGAGTACACGGCGGTTCGGATCGTATTCATGATGATCACGATGCTGATGGTCAGGAGAATGATCGCGATGATCGCTCCGACCCACTCGATCACGGTGATGACCGTGTTGAGCTTGCCGATGACGTCGGAGTTGTAGTCGGTCGGCGTCGCGCTGTCGACGATCGGCATCGCCTTGGCCTCAGCGTTGAACTGGGCGAGATAGGTGAGCTTGCGCACGTCGAGATTCAGCGACGCGGGCAGCGGGTTGCTGCCCAGGACGGCGAGGGCGCTCGAGATCGACGGGTTTTGTGACGCCTGCTTCTTGGCCTGGTCCTTGCTCTCGAAGCTCACCGAGATGACCCGAGGGTCGTGCTGGAGGCGGCTCTCGAAGTTCGTGATCGCCGCCAGCGAGGCGTTGTCCGAGAGGTAGATCTTGAGGTGGCTCGCGTTCTGCTCCTGCCCCTGCAGCACCGTGTCGACCGAATGCGTGAAAAGGAGCGACCCGCCCACCAGGAAGATGATCAGGCCCATCGTGAAGACGCCCGCCAGCGAGACGCCGAGGTTGCGCCTGAAGTTCTGCCCCGCGCTGTGGAGCGCGAACCAGAGCGAGGCGAGGATCTGCCTCACAACGTGGCCGTTCCTTCGCGCAGGTATTGCCCCTCCGCCTCGTCCCTGACGACCCTGCCGTTGTCGATGGCGATGACGCGGCGGCGGACGAGGTCGACCACCTCGCGGTTGTGGGTCGCCATGAGGACGGTGGTGCCGCGGTGGTTGATCTGGAGCAGCAACTGGACAATTCCCCAAGAGGTGTCCGGGTCGAGGTTGCCGGTGGGCTCGTCGGCAAGGAAGATGCGCGGCCGGTGCACTAGGGCGCGAGCGATCGCGACTCGTTGCTGCTCGCCGCCGCTGAGCTCGTCCGGGAACTTGTCCAGCTTGTCCTCGAGCCCGACGATCCAGAGGACCTCCTCCACCTTCTCGCGCATGTGGCGCTGGCCCGGCCGGGTCACCTGGAGGGCGAAGGCGACGTTCTGCGCCACGGTGCGCCGCTGCAGCAGCTTGTAGTCCTGGAACACGATGCCGAACTTGCGCCGCAGCTTGGGAAGCTTGCGGTGCGACATCCGGCTCACCTCCTGGCCGTCGATGAAGATTCGCCCGGTGGAGGGCGCTTCGTCGCGGATCAGGAGGCGAACGAGCGTCGACTTGCCGGCGCCGCTCGGGCCCACCAGGAAGCAGAAGTCGCCTTGATGGATCGCCAGATCAACGTCGCGCAGGGCCTCGGTACCGTTCGGGTAGACCTTGCTCACGCCGTGAAACGAGATGACCGGGCGCAACGCGTGCTGAGGGGGGGCCGCAGATCGTTCCGCAACCGCCACGCTCACCAGGCTGCCCCCTGGGGCGATGTCTTCATAAGATGGTTTCTGGGGATCGCTACTGGGTCGGCGGCCAGTATAGACCGGGGCTCCAGCGGACTCCCGCGATATTTCACAGATTGGTCACTTCCGTTCGAGGATGGCCGATCAGGACGCCTTCGATTCTGGGCCCTCGCGCGCCGCCCAGTGCAGGTATCCCTCGATGAATGGGTCGATGTCGCCGTCCAGGACGCCCTGAGCGTTGCCCACCTCCACCGCGGTCCGATGGTCCTTGACCATCGTGTAGGGATGGAGCACGTAGGAGCGGATCTGGCTCCCCCACTCGGCGGCGATCAGCTCGCCCTTGAGATCGGCGACCTTCTGCGCGTGGGCGGCCTGCTGCAACGCCAGCAGCCGCGAACGGAGGACTCGCCAGGCGACGTCCCGGTTCTGCTGCTGCGAGCGCTCGTTCTGGCACGTCACCACGACCCCGGTCGGGATGTGGGTCAGCCGCACCGCTGAGGATGTCTTGTTGACGTGCTGCCCGCCGGCGCCGCTCGATCGGAAGACGTCGGTGCGAACATCGTCCGGATCGATCTCCACGGTGACGGTGTCCTCGATCTCGGGAGTGACCTCGACGAGCACGAACGATGTGTGCCGCCGGTGGGCGGCGTCGAATGGGCTGATACGCACCAGGCGATGCACCCCATGCTCGCCTTTGAGCAGGCCGTAGGCGCGCGGTCCGGACACGCGGATGGTTGCCGACTTGATGCCCGCTTCATCACCGACCGACTCCTCGAGGAACTCGACGGGCATCCGATGTTCCTCCGCCCAGAGAAGATACATGCGCAACAGCATCTGGGCCCAGTCCTGGGAGTCGGTGCCACCCGCACCCGCATGGATGCTGATGATGGCCACGTGGTCGGTGTACGGATCGCTGAAGAGGAGATCGATCTGGCGGCGGCCGATCTCCTTTTCCAGGGCCGCGAGCTCCTTCTCGATGTCGTGGGTCACCGCCTCGTCGGGCTCGAGCTCGACCAACGTGACAAGCTCACGCGTATCGGCTGCGCGCTGGGTCAGTGATTCCCAGATGCTCAGGTCGTCACGGATGCGCGAGGCTTCCTGGTTGAGGGCCGCCGCGCGGCGTGGGTCATCCCAGAGATCCGGAGCCGCGATCTCCTGGTCGAGCTCCGCTAGACGGACGCGTTTTCCATCGAGGTCAAAGATGTCCCTGGAGCTCAGCTATACGGGCGGCGATATCGGTGGCGCGGTCTGCAAGCTCGCTCATCAGCCGAGTATTCCACAATGAAGTGATGCAAACCGTCGCCGCAGTCTCTCCTGACGCCATCGGCGAGCTGTTCTCCGACATGCCGCGGGCCTTCGATTTCGACGACGTGTCACTGGTGCCTCGTGTCCGGTCAACGCTGGCGCATCGCACCGAAGCGTTGCCAGAGCTCACCTTCGGCTCCGTCCCGCTTTCCGTGCCACTGCTTGGGTCGCCCATGCCGGACGTCTGCGGCGTCGATATGTGCGCTGCGCTCGGCAAACACGGCGCGCTCGGCATCCTGCCTCGTTTCCAGTCGATCGACGATCAGTCCGGGGAGCTTCGCGAGGTGGCCTCAACCGGCGCGCCGCTTGCTGCCGCGCTCGGCGTGACGGGTGATTACCGCGACCGCTTCGCGCACATCGTCGAGGCCGGCTGCCGGATCGTGTGCCTCGACACCGCAAACGGCGCGCACGAGCAGGTCGGGCACGCGGTGCGATGGATCCGCGATCAGGGCACGGCGGTGTTTCTGATCGCCGGCAACGTTGCGTCGGCGGAGACCTTCCGGTGGCTCGAGGACCACGACGTCGACGCCATCCGCGTCGGCATCGCAGGCGGATCGGTCTGCGAGACACGGACCGAGACCGGTGTGCACGCACCCACGCCGTACAGCGTCTACGAATGCGCGCGGGTGCGGCGGCACGCGCTCATCATCGCGGATGGCGGCGTTCGCAACCCGGCCGACATGTGCAAGCTCCTCGCGCTCGGCGCGGACTGCGTCATGGTGGGATCGGCGCTCGCCGGAACCTACGAGGCGCCCGGACGCGTCATCGTCGTCGATGGCAAGAAGTACAAGATCATGCGCGGCGCTGCGTCGTTCTCCGTGCAGCAGGAATTCGCCGGCGAGGATCCCGAATACATCGAGGGCGCCGAATCGATCGTGGCCTACAAGGGCCGGGTTGCGGATGTGATCCAGCGCTATGTCGCCGGCTTGCGCAGCTCGATGTCGTACATGGATGCGCGCTCGCTGGACGAGTACCGGAGCAACGCGAGCTTCATCCGGATGCGCTAGACGCGTCCCGTTCGGGTCAGAAGGGAACGGGCGTCGCGAGCAACCCCTGGCCTGGCGCACGTCCCGACACGATCCAGCAGAACTCGAGCGCGTCGACTTCGATCAGCCCGCCGGCGTCTCCCGCGCGCCAGGTGCCGCCCGCAGCGCCCGTGAGCGTCAACGTGAACGGTTTGGCGTGACGGCGCGCCCACTCGGCGACGACGCCGGCGACGATCCGGCCGTCGTGCTGCTCCGTGATCGCCATCTCGCGTCCGGTTGCGCGTGAGATGTCGAGACGATGCATCCACGTGTCGCGCGTGAAGATCGTGTCGACGAGAAACCCATAGCGCCAGCGCTCAGTTCCGAACGGGGGATCCTGCTTGAAACGGACGACTTTGCGCATCACTGCCGGGGTCCGGCGGCGGGAGCGGACTGCTTTGGGCGCGATCGCGGCGAGACGGTCGACCAGCTCTTCGGGGGTCAGGTCAGCACGGTCGCGCACCTGCGATTGATTGAGCGCGTCGATCATGGCTCCACCACTGCGCTTTCGCGCCACGTTGAAATCATGCGCGAACTGCCGGAACGACGCCTGCGCTTCGGCCATACCCAGGACATGCGCGACCATCTGCCGCACCGTCCAGAGGCTGCAGACCGTGTCCAACGGCCACTCGTCGGTCCGCAGAATGCGCAGCAGCTCGACCATCCGGGTGAACTCATCGGCGGCGAGTCCCATCGCCTCGGTGTGAGCGAGTGTCGGGATCGCCGTGACGTCGGCGGGTGCAGTCGTCCCGATCGAGATGGTTGCAGTCATGAGCCCTTCCTTCCGTGCTGCGTGGCGGTTACATGGTCGACGTACATGTCGACCACCTCATCGATCAGTCGCAACCACCGATCCCCGGCGGGATCGTTGGCGATCTGTTGTGCCGAGAGTCCGCTCACCAGGGCGGTCCAGATGTCGAATGCCGTCGGTCCCCCGAAGCCGGCCGCCGCGAACCGTTCCCGCATCTGCTCGTACACCTCCATCGCGACGGCATATGCCTCCGGCGACGGTTCGAAGTTCGGAATGGTTCGCTGGAAAAGCAATTGATATCGCTGGACGTCTTCGAGCATGAACTCGACAAAGAAACGCGCGCCGAGGCGGAGCGCTGCCCGCGGATCGTCCGGCCACTCCTGCTGATTGAGGCGCTCGAGCAATTGCTGGTTGCCCTGAACGAACATCGCGTCGTAGATCGCTCGCTTGGAGTCGAAGTACCAGTACAGCGACGGTGGTCGCATCCCGATCCTGGCGGCCAGGTCGCGGAGCGACAGCCCGGCCAGCCCCTCCGCGCGCGCGATCTCCCAGGCCGCGTCAAGGATCTCGGCGATGACCGCGTCGCGCCGCTCGGCGCGCCTATCGCGAGTAGGCGTCTCTAACATCGTTCGAATACTCGCACAGCGTTAGGGAAAGTGCAAGCTCGCAGCCGGGAACCGCGCCCGGCGTTCCAGCCCTCAGGCGCTAGCGCAGTTCGGCGATGAGCTGCTCCGAGGTCATCGGCTTGGAAAACATCGGGTAGTCGTATTTGATGGCGTTGTCGTGCTCCTCCTCAGAGGTCGCGGCGACGCAATCGCTCAGCGTGATCACCTCGTAACCGTTCTCATACCCACTGCGCATCGTCAACTCGACGCAGCAGTTGGTCAGGAACCCGCCGAGCACGATTGTCGAAATTCCCTTGCTGCGCAGGATGAAGTCGAGGTTTGTGCTGGCAAATGTGTCAAGGCCGCGCTTGCCCTCGATGATGATGTCGCCGGGCTGCGGGTCGAGTTCCTCGGTGATGGCCGCGCCCCAGGAGCCCTTGACGAAGGCATTGCCGTCGACGACTCCTTTGAGGATCCCGTAGGGGTGCGAGCTGATCTCGTTGTAGCCCTCGGCGAACATGATCGGCGCGTGCATGATGGTTGCGCCCGCGGAGCGGGCGGCTTCGACGACGCGCTCGGTGTTCGCGAGCATGCCCGTCTTCTCCATCACCCCCTCGACGGCGCCATGGAGCGCCCCGCCTTCCGAGGTGAAGTCGTTCTGGTATTCGATCAGGACCACAGCGGTCTTGGCTGGGTCGATAGACATCAGGCTTATCTCCTCACGACGCTCTCGGTCCGCCCGCTCCGCCGCTTCGGCGGAGCGGATTGATGGTAGAGCGGCTGCCCCGCGCCCTGCGGGTTGCCCCCGGTGCTACGCCGAATACTGCTCCGCAACCGTGACCTCGTAGTCCGACGTGTTGCGCTGGCTGCCCGCGGCCATGCAACTGTCGCTGGTCGCACACGACACGGCGTTCAGGCCAACTCCGTACTGCGTGCCGATCGGATTCGGGGTCGGCTGGATGACCCAGGCGGTCCCGTCCCATCGGTCAGCCAGGGTGCTGCTGCCTGACACGGTGTACCCCCAGCCGTAACTGCCCACTGCGGCGCACGCGTCAGGGGCGGTGCACGACACGCCATCGAGCACGACGCCCTCCGACACCGCGCCGGCCGGCACTGAGGGTGTGGGCGTGGGCTGAATCGCCCAGGAGGTTCCGTTCCATTGCTCCGCAAGGCTGACGGCACTCGCGGATTCGGTAAAGCCAACAGCGGTGCAATCCACTGAGGTGCACGCAACCGCGTTCAACTGGCTGGTCGACGCGCCGGGGGGGTTGGGCGTCGTCAGCGGTGCCCACGAAATGCCGTTCCACTGCTCGGCCAGCGTCGTCTCCGACGGACAGGGGCACACCCCGCTGGCAGTCGTCGTGGCGTAGCCGACCGCCACGCAGGCGGCGGGGCCACTGCAGGAGACATTGAGCAGCTGGGCCTGGGCACTTCCTGCCGGGACCGGGAGCGTCTGGGTCGACCATGACGTGCCGTTCCACTGACCGACAGCGGGGACGTCTGCAAAGTTCACGTACGCGGTCCCGGCCGCGGTGCACATCGTCGGCGAGGCGCACGAGACACTTTCAAATGAAATTTCTGTTGCATTCGGTATTGATTCGATGGACCACGATTTCCCGTTCCAGCGTTCAGCAAAGGAGGCACCGTTGAGTGTCCCAACCGCCATGCACACACCGTTCGAAACACACGACACGGCATTGAGGCGGGCGAATCCGGCAGAGCCGGCGCCCGGATTGGGGACCGACTGCATGGACCACGATTGGCCGTTCCATCGCTCAGCAATTGGAACGAATTCGTCGTTTCCCGACGTCCAGGCGAATCCCACAGCGATGCACCGCGTGGAGGATGCACACGACACATCCAACAGCGTGCTGATATAGACGGCGGCAGGCGGGGCGGGAGCGCGCTGCGTCGACCACGACGTCCCGTTCCATCGCTCGATCACGGGCTGGAACAGGGCACCCAGGAAATCGCTGCCAACCAGAGTGCACGCGCTGGTGCTGCTGCAGCTCACGCCGGTGAATTCACCTTCACTGCCGGGAGGCAGCGCGATCGCCTGCGGGGCCCATGTGCTGCCGCCCCACAGGGCGGCCGTACTGCCGGCGGCCATGCAGAAGCTCAATGAGAGACAGGTCACGCTGTCGAGCGAAACCCGGGTCAGATGATTGGGCTCCATCCGCCAGCGGATCCCGTTCCAGATTTCAGTCTCCGAGTTCCTGGCGCGCCGACCGACGGCGACACAGTCGGTCCGGTCGGTGCAGGAGACGCCCGCGAGCGGACCGGCCGTAGAGGCCGTTGGAGTCACTGCGATCGTCCATACGGCGCTCGCGCTCTGCTCGGCAAGATTCGCCCCGGCGGGATTTGTGCCGGAAACCTCGGAGCCGACGGCGCTGCAGACGTCCGCCGAGGTGCACGCGACCGCGGCGAGAGAGCTCGACGTCGCCCCTGCGGGATTCGGGGTCGCCTGGATTGCCCAGGACGTTCCGTCCCAGTCTTCCGCGAGGGTCACCGGGGTCCCGGCGCTGGTCGTGTAGGAACCGACCGCGGTGCATGCCGATATCGATGCGCACGCCACGCCCGCGAACGAGCTCGCCTCCGCGCCCGCCGGGTTGGGGGTGGGCTGGATCGCCCACGCCGTCCCGTTCCAGCGTTCGGCCAGCGTGATGCGGACGCCGGCGCTGTCGTAGGCGTAACCGACGGCGGTGCATGCGCTCGGCGCGGGGCAGGCCACCGCCTCGAGGCCGCCGACCTGGTTGGCCGGTCGCGGCGTCGTCTGGATGGCCCAGGCGGTTCCGTTCCACTGTTCCGCGAGGGTGACCTGGTTCCCCGTTCGATCCGAATACACGCCGACGGCAGTGCAGTCGTTGGCGGTTGGGCATGCCACGGCGGTGAGCTGCCCGCCGGTTGCGGTCGGGTTCTCCGCCGGCGAGATCGACCATCCAAGGCCGCTCGCCTGTGCGCCGGCGAGCGTCGTGACGGGTGCCGTCACGAGCGCAAGAACAATGCCGCCCGTGCTCGCGAACCGTCTCATCACCCCTCCTTCCAATGTCAGTGCTGTCCCAGTGCGCACCGACGTCGGATACCCGACAACCGTATCACTTCTCTGCGTAGGCCGCCGGCCGCACGCGGCCTACTTGCCGTGGCAGTACTTGTACTTCTTCCCCGAACCGCACGGGCACGTCTGGTTGCGGCCGACCTTGCCGTTTACTGCCCCGTTCGGAGCGGCAGCCGCGCCATTGCCGTCCGCGCGTCGCGTCCCGGCTGACGACGATTCGACGATATTGCGCACGATCGGCTTGCTCACCACTGGCGCAGACACGCGCGGCGAAGTTGCTCGAGCAAGCGCTCCACTCGCGAGCGCAGCCGCAGGCCGCGCCGGAGGCACCATCGCTTCGTCGGTTGCCCCGCCTGGTCGATCGGCGCGCGGCGAAGCCGGTGCCATCGCTTCAGCAGCGCCGGCAGTCGGCGCAGGTGCCGGCCCGCCACCATCCGGCGCGGGAACCCCACCATCAGCGCCGGCGTCGGTGGCGTTGGGATCAACGCGACGGATCTGCACGTTGAGCAACGCGCGCACGATCTCCCGCTGGATGTCCTCGGTCAGATCCTGGAACGCGGTGAAGGCGGCCGCCTTGTACTCGACCAGCGGGTCCATCTGGCCGTACGCCTGGAAGCCCATCCCCTCGCGGAGGTGGTCCATCTGCGTGAGGTACGCGAGCCACCGGGCGTCGATCACCTGGAGCATCACGCTCTGCTCAACCTCGCGGAGCAGCTCCGCGCCGTACTCCTGCTCCTTCTCCTCGTAGAGACCGATGAGCTCGCCGCTGAGCGTTTCGCTGACCTCCTCGATCGAGTTCCCGAGGCTGTCCATGCTGACCTCGGTGAACTGCGGCAGGCCCGCTGCGAACATGTGCATCTGCGTCCACAGCCCTTCGAAGTCCCACGCCTCGCGATGCCGTCCCTCGCAGTACGTCGGCACCTCGGACGCGACCACGTGCTCCACCATGGCGATGAAGTTCGCGCGTGTGTCAGTCCCCTCGAGAATCTTGCGACGCTCGCCGTAGATGATCTCGCGCTGCTTGTTCATGACATCGTCGTATTCGACGACGTGACGCCGGCTGTCGAAGTTCTGTCCTTCGACGCGAGCCTGCGCGCCTTCGATCTGGCGCGAGACCATCTTCGACTCGAGCGGCGTGTCCTCATCGACGCCGAGCTTGCCCATGAACCCCTGCATGCGCTCACCACCGAAGACGCGCATCAGGTCGTCCTCGAACGAGAGGAAGAAGCGCGAACTCGCCGGGGTCGCCCTGACGGCCGGCGCGGCCTCGAAGCTGATTGTCGATGCGCCGCGATTCGTGCCGCTCGGTGCCGATGATGTACAGACCGCCGACATCGGCGACACCCTCGCCGAGCACGATGTCGGTGCCTCGCCCCGCCATGTTGGTCGCGATGGTCACGCTGCCTCGCTGCCCGGCGTTGGCGATGATGTCCGCCTCTCGCTCGTGCAGCTTGGCGTTGAGGACCGAATGCTGAACGCCGAGCTTGTCGAGCTGACGGCTCAATCGCTCGCTCTTCTCGATGCTCGTCGTGCCGACGAGGATCGGCTGGCCCTTCTTGTACCGCTCGGCGATCTCATCCACCACGGCACGGTACTTGCCTTCCTCGCCCTTGTAGATCAGGTCGGGCTCATCAAGACGAACCATCGGCTGGTGTGTCGGGATCGGCACCACTTCGAGCTTGTAGATCTTGTGGAATTCCTCGGCCTCGGTCAGCGCCGTACCGGTCATGCCCGCGAGCTTGTCGTAGAGGCGGAAGAAGTTCTGGAAGGTGATCGTCGCGAGCGTGACCGTCTCCTGCTGCACCGCAACGCCTTCCTTGGCTTCGATCGCCTGGTGGAGACCGTCCGACCAGCGGCGTCCGGGCATCGTGCGCCCGGTGAACTCGTCGACGATGATCACCTCGCCGTCGCGAACGATGTAGTCCTTGTCGCGCAGCCACAACGCGTGAGCGCGCAGCGCCTGGTTGATCTGATGTGCCTCGGCGGCATGCTCCATCTCGTAGACGTTGGAGATGCCGGTCCACTTCTCGATCTTGTCGACGCCCTCTTCGGTGAGCGTCGCCGACTTGGTCTTCTCGTCGATCGTGTAGTCATCCTCGGGGACGAGCCGCGGAATCAATCGCGCGTATGTGTAGAACTTGTCGGTCGCCTCACTTGCCTGGCCGCTGATGATCAGCGGCGTGCGCGCCTCGTCGATGAGGATCAAGTCCACCTCGTCGACGATCGCGTACCGCAATCGCCGCTGCACGCACCGGTCGAGCTTCTGCGCCATGTTGTCGCGCAGGTAGTCGAAGCCCAGCTCGTTGTTGGTGGAGTACGTGATGTCGGCCGCATACGCCTCCCGACGCGTGGTGGGACGGAGATGCTGCAGGCGTGGATCCGGGTGGGTCTCGTCGAGGAAGTCGGGGTCGTACACGTACGAGAGGTCCTGCCCCGCGATGACGCCGACTGACAGCCCCAGGAAGTGATACAGGGCCGCATTCCAGCCGGCGTCGCGTCGTGCCAGATAGTCGTTGACGGTCACGAGGTGCGCACCTCGTGCCTCGAGTGCGTTGAGGTAGAGCGCGAGCGTTGCCACGAGCGTCTTGCCTTCTCCGGTCTTCATCTCGGCGATCCGCCCCTGGTGGAGCACGATGCCGCCGATCAGCTGGACGTCGAAGTGGCGCATGCCGAGGGTGCGCTTCGATGCCTCGCGGACCACCGCGAACGCCTCGGGAAGCAGGTCGTCCAGCGCCTGGCGACGCGCCCTGTCGCGCTCCTCCTCCTCGATGCGCTCCATGGCCATCTCCTCGGTCTCCTCGCCGAGGCCGGCCGTGTAGGACTGACCGTGGGTGATGTCGGCTCCCTCGACGCCGAGGCGCTCGCGGAACTCACGGGTCTTGTCGCGGAGCTCCTCGTCGCTGAGCGCCGACATCTCGGGCTCGAGCTCGTTGATGAGGTCGACGACCCCCTGATAGCGCTTGATCTCGCGCTTGACGGGGTCGCCCAGGACCTTGTTGATCGGCTTTTTGAAGATCGACATACTCCCCTTCATTGTGGCAGCCCTCGCCCTTCACGAAACCGCGGCCACCACCACGACATCGACGAGCGAGGCCCCGGCGACCGCTAGCACCGCCGAGGAGCCGGCAACCGTGGCGCCGGTGGTGAGGACGTCGTCGACGAGCCAGAGGTAGGCGCCGCCCAGGTCGTTCCCGGTCCAGGCGAACGCCCCCGCGACGTTACCGCGCCGGGTCGTCTCGTCGCGAGCGCTCTGGGGCGGCGTCTCCCGGATCCTCGCGAGGTCGCCGAGCATCGGGACGTCCCGATCCTCGGCGAGGATCTCGGCGATCAACTCCGCCTGGTTGTATCCGCGCTGGCGCCGCCGCCGTGCACCCAGCGGCACGGCCACCACCGCATCGGGTGAGAACAGCCGTGGGCCGCGCAGACGGCTCGAGGTGAGCGCCGCCAGCTCGATCAGGGCTTCTCGATCGCCGCCGTACTTGCCGCGGTGGAGCGCGGCGCGGACCGGTTCGATGAACTCGAATGCGGCGAAGCCGCTGCCATGGCGCATCCGGCGGACCGGCGGGATCGGGAGCGCCTCCATCGTCGGCCTGCAGGTCGCACAGATCGACCGCTCGGACACGGCATCGCAGCCCGCGCATCGCTTCGGGGCGACGGCGTCGAGGAACAGCCTGGCGAGGGCGGCGAGCATGCACCCAAGGTATGGGTGTCCGCAAAGGACGCTCCCGGGACAACTCGGGACTCCGGGCCCGGCGTGTCAGGTCCGCCAGACCCGACCGAGACCGCCTCTAAGCGCCCTCGCCGAACGCGTCCAGCGCCGTCTGCATGCAGGCGATGAGGTCGCGTGCCGACGCGACGCTGAGCTCCAGCGCGACCCGCTCGCTCACCGGCCGGCCCGCGTGGCTGAAGTCGACGATCAGCGCATGGTCCACCGACGCATGGAAGGGATGGTCGACCGCGACGACGGCCGTGGTGATCGGCGTCCAGGTGCCGGCGGCCTTGGCACTCCCGGTGACGGCGGTCTTCTCGACGACGTACGAGCACATCTGATCGCTCCTACTGCAGGTGGCGGCCGTAGAAATCGAGGAGGAGCCGCCAGCCCTGGACAGCCGCCTCCTGCCGGTACATCGGCCGGTCGACGGCGAAGAACCCGTGGCCGGCATTCTCGAAAGAGTGGAACTCGTGTTCCTTGCCGAGCCGGGTCAGCTCGGCATCGATCGTGGCCACCTCCTCGGGCGAGGGGTTCTTGTCCTCCACCCCGAAGAGCCCGAGGATCGGGCAGGAGATCTTGGGTGCTCGGTCGATGATCGGCTCCATCCTGAATGGCAGCTCAGGCGGCGAGGTCGAGACCACGAACGCCCCGTAGCAGTCCACCGCCGCGTCGACCGGCAGCTCGCAGGCCGCAAGGAACGACTGGCGGCCACCGGAGCAGTAGCCGATCGTGCCCACCTTGCCGTTGCTCACCGGCAGGGCCTTCAGAAAGCTGATGGCGCCAGCGGCATCCCCGAGAAACTGATCGGTGGTGATCCAGCCTCCGGTGCGCGCCGCGGCAGCCGCATCATCGGGCGCAAGGTCGGGCCCGAATCGGTGATACAGGTTCGGACAGATCGCGATGTATCCCTCGTAGGCGAACCGCCGGGCGATCTCCTTGGTGGCCGTGTCCCACCCCGGGGCGTGGTGGATGACCAGCACTCCTGGAAAGGGACCGGGGCCGAGCGGCCGGGCGAGGTAGGCATCGATCTCGTCGTCGTGGTAACCCGTGATGGTCACCGTCTCGGCAAGCATTCCCTGGTACACGTCGGTCCTCCATTCACGCGGGTTTGGCGGAGGCGACGGTACCGAATCAGGACATCGTCAGGTGGTCGCGCCGCGGGCAGGTGCAAAGTCCGAGGAGCCTCGTCGATCGCCTGCCGCGAGGCCTCCGCAAACGTCGTGTCACGAGTAGTAATCAGGATTCGCGACGACCGCCGTGATCGTCGAGTGTCCGACGCCCGCGTTCCACCACGCCGTCCAGGCGGCACCGTGGATGCGGCACGCGGCCGTCTCGCTGGCGAAGTACGTCGGGAGGGTGGTGGTGGCCGTGCACGCGCCTAATCGCTCCCCGGCCGTGCTCGCGATGCTCAGGGAGACCCTCGCTTCACCGCTGCCCGCATCCGCTTGGACCACGGCGGTGAGCGTGCAACCGGCGCTATTGCAGCTTTTGAAATCGAACGAGGAGATGTAGAAATGCGGTGGCATGTGCACAAGGTCGGGGATCACGTATTTAGTCGGTATCGCAACAGAGACCGGTGCGTTTCGGTCATCGAAGACCATGTCCAGATTCGAGAAGCTGCCGGCAAGGTAGTGCGGGGCGGTCTTGATCTCCAGGATTGCATGCGGGCTCGACGCGGCGACAAACACCGTGCCTGCAGCGTCACTGAGGAGCGTGGCTGCACGGCCGCGCGAGTCCTTCCCCTTTGTCTGCGTCAGCCTCGATCGCCCAGAGAGAAAGGTTGTCAGCAATTCGTGTGGGGTGATCAGTTGCACGACGGCCGCCGCAGCCGGCGACCCCGTGGTTCGGTACCAGGGCGGACCCTTCACTGACGCGGCAAGGGTTTCCAGGCTTGGAAACTGGGACGTGACGAACGGCACCAACGACTCGAAGTACGAGTGTCCGCCCGTCTCGACGTAATTCGACGACGCGCCGGCGAGGGTGAGCAGACCCGACCCATCACCGTCGCGCAGCATCCAGGCTCGAACCGACCCCGCCGTCTGATCGATCGTGAAGTGGCCCGTCAGCTGTACCGATTGGAGGGCGAGCAAGTCGCTCGTGGCGTCGGCCAGCAGGTGACCCGGTGTCGGACTAGGGGGCGCCGAGCTGCCGGTACACCCCGTTGCAAACAGGCCGACGCAGACGGCTCCGGCGACGCCTTGACTGAATCGCAATTGCTCTCCCTATCCTGGCAATACAGGTTACGCGCTGGCTGTTCTCACCGCCCTCAGGCGCGAGATTCGGCCAGCGCGTCCGCTTGAAGCACTAGACCCAACCGCCTTGCACCAGACTCAGGCGATGGCATCGGGAAAGGCGTTGGGCAGTCCGGATTCGGACTAGCCGGTGAGGGTCAGGCGGTCGCCAATCTTGACCCCTGCAGACACAAGGCTTCCTGCAGGAAGCTCTATACAAGCCTTGGCTTTTCTCACCACTCGGGTCACCCGCCAAGGGCGCAGCGATGGGTAGATTCTGACGACCAGATCGTCTTTGTCGACAAAGACCGCGTCGACGGCGATCCGCATGAAGAACATGTGGATCGAGCTGCACGGACGCAGGCAGAGGCCCGCGTCGGCGGCGAGCTCGCGCTTCCCCATCAGGCCCATGAAGCGCTGCCAGGGGGTGTCGGCCATTGCCACCGCTCCAGCGACGGTCTTGCCGGTGGATGTGGTCAGGCGGAACTTGCGCTGCGTCGAAGACATGACGGCGATGCTACCCGGCGATCCCGGGCGCGTCGCCATCGTCGCTAGGTCGTCGCTCGGCCGTCAGGGATGGTCACGCGGACCTCGGTGCCCAGCCCCAGCCCGCTGCGTACCTGGACGCGGCCGCCAACCAGCGCAGCCCGCTCCCGCATCTGGATCAGCCCGAGACCGGCGGTGCGTCCGAGGCGGGCGTCAGTGGCGCCGACGTCGAAGCCGTCGCCGTCGTCCTTCACCACGCAGACGACCAGGCGAGGCAGGAAGGAGATGATCGTGTCGACGCGCTCCGGGCGGCCGTGGGCCAGGGCGTTGTCGATCGCCTGCTCGAGGATCCGGTACGTCGTGATCTCCGCGAGTGGCGGCATCCGGCGCTCGCTGCCAAGGATGTGCAGAAGGACGGACCCGCGCTCGGTCCAGGCCGCGATGAGATCGCGGGTTGCCCCGACCAGCCCGCGATCCTCGCTCAGGGGCAAGAGCCCCGCGATGACCTCGCTGAGCTGCTCGGAGGCGTCCGCGGTCGCGGTCCGGCACCGGCTGCTCGCCCCGACAGCGGTCTCGGGCTCGCGCGAAAGGCTCCTGCCGATCAGCTCGGCCTCCAGCGCGGCGTCGGCGAGACGCTGCATCGGGCCCTCGAGGATGAGCCGGGCCGTCTCGGCGTGCTCGACGTCGGCGATCTCGTAGATCTGCCGGGCTGCCTGGCTGTACCGGCTCGCCCGCTGATTCGGGTCGGCGACGGACTCGCTGGGAACCAGGGCGAGCTGACGGCTCATGGCGCGCAGGAGGTTCTGCTCGGCGGTGATGTCCTGCAGGCGGGTGCGGATGCCGTCGGCCCTGGTCTCGAGGCGCGTGAGCTCGGTGCTCATCTCGAGCCCCTCCGTGAACGTGGCCGCGATCTCGGCGATGATCGCCGCCGAGGCCATGCCGGGCAGCACCTCGAGCGCCTGCTGCCGCGCTTGCTCTCCCCGGCGGAGCCGGGCGAGGAGATTGGCACGCCGGGTGCTCACATCGATCAGCTCCCGCTCCAATCCGGCGGACAGCTCATCAAGGTCGCCTGCGCGCGAATCGAGGTGAAACCGCAGACCGACGATCGGTGCGCCTGCGACCCTGACATCGATGTGCCCCGAGGTCGTGACTCGCTGGGCGGTTCTCACTCAGCGATTATCGCCGCACGATGAACCGAAGGCGCACCAAATCGTAAAGAGTGCCGACGGAGTCACGCAGCGCGCTCACCCGTGAGTCCTCTTTGTGCTCCCAGCGCACCGGGATCTCCGCAACGGTCCATCCCAGCCGGCGAGCGCGGAGGAGCACCTCCGCGTCGAAGCCGAAGCGAAGCGTACGCAGCGGCTCGAAGCAAGCGACGGCCGCCTCGGCCGTGAACGCCTTGAAACCGCACTGCGTGTCGTAGAGGCCGCGGAGTGCGGCGGCACGCAGCAATCTGTTGTAGGTGCGCCCCATCACCTCGCGTTTGCCCGGTTGATGGACGTCGATCTGCGACCCTGGAAGCGCACGCGATGCGATGGCCACCGCGCAGCTCCCATGCAGTTGCGCGCGCAGCGCCTCGATCTCCTCGATCGGCGTGCTGAGATCGGCATCGCTGAAGACCCGATGCTCGCCCGTGGCGGTGAGCATGCCGAGGCGGACGGCGGCGCCCTTGCCGGTGTTACGCTCGAGTGCGAGCACCTGGAGCTGCGGCCAGGCCTCCGCGATGGTGCGCGACATCGCCAGGGTGTTGTCGGTGCTGCCGTCGTCGACGACCAGGACCTCGTAGGCTTCGTCGCGACCGTCGAGGTATGCGCGGATTCGCTCCAGCGTGGCGGGCAGCCGCTGCTCCTCGTTGTAGGCCGGCACGATGATGCTCAGCACCGCTGTCTCACGACTTGGCGCGCAGGGCGGCTGCCTCCCGGCGTTCCAGCCACCAGTACACGGGGAGCACGGATTGCCGGCGCAACCGCCACGGCTGGATGGCGAGACGCCAAGCCCACTCGAGGCCAACGCGCCGAACCGGCGCCGGCGCGCGTCGGACCCGCCCGGCAAGGAAATCCAGGGACCCGCCGACGCCGATTCCGGCGGCGGCCCCGATCGGGCCGAGGTAGCGGTCGAGGAAGAGTTCCTGCCGGCCCCCGCCGAACGCCGCAAGGACCATCTCCGGCCGTGCCGTCTCCACCGCGGAAGCGGTTGCGCTCCCGGGGGGCCCGTCGCTGACAGCGACGACCTGGAGCCCCGGATTGGTCTCCACCATTCGCTCACGTGCGGCCGCGGCGACTCCTGGCGCTCCGCCCACCAGCGCGACGCGGTGCGCGTGACGTTCTGCTTCAGGAAGGTACGCCGCGACCAGGTCGGCGCCGCCGACACGCACAACCTCGGGATGACCGCGGCGGCGAAGCGCTCGTACCAGACCGATCCCGTCGGGGACCACGAGAGCGGCCGAACTCGAGCACCGAGCCGAATTCTGGGTTGCGTCTCGCCATCATCACGATCTCGGGGTTGAGTGTGATCACCACCGCCGGGTGCGACGTCGGTTCTGCACGGTGCCGTTCCACGATCTCCACGAGCGTCTGCACGGCTGTCGCCATATCGACGATATCGACGGGACAGCCGAGCACACGAGCCCGCACCGTGGTCCGCGCGGCGGGCGGAGCCTCCACCCTACCGCTTGGTGTACTGCGGGGCCTTCCGTGCTCGCTTCAGACCGTACTTCTTGCGCTCTTTCTCTCGCGAATCGCGGGTGAGCAGCCCCGCCGCCTTGAGCACCGGGCGCAGCTCGGGATCAGCGGCGATCAGCGCACGCGCGATCCCGTGACACACCGCGCCGGCCTGACCCGCGATCCCCCCACCGAAGACCTTGACCGACACCTCGAAGCGCCCGGTCGTGTCGGTGACGCGCAGCGGTTGCGTGACCACCGTCTCGAGGTCGCGCCGTCCGAAGTACTCGCTCGGTGGCCGGTTGTTGACAACGATGACGCCATCGCCGGGGACGATGCGCACGCGTGCGACCGCCGTCTTGCGGCGGCCGGTGGCCTGCTTGTATGCCTCAACTGTTGCGGGCAACGATGATCTCCCCTAGCTCGCCGAAGGTAATCGGCTGCGGTCGCTGGGCCTCATGTTTGTGCTCTGCGCCGGCGTAGACGCGAAGGTGGGTCAGCTGCTCTGCACCGAGGGTGTTGTGCTGCAGCATCCCGCGAACGGCATGCATGATCGGGAAGGTCGCGTCGACGGCCATCGCCTCATCGAACGTGCGCACGCGCCGCCCGCTCGGGTATCCCGAGTAGCGGTCGTACTTCTTGAGGGTGCGCTTGCGGCCGGTGACCACGATATCGCGAGCGTTGATCACGATCACGTGCTCGCCGGTATTGATGTGCTGGGTGAATTGCGGGCGATGCTTACCGCGCAGGACGCGCGCGATGTTGGCGGCGAGCCGCCCGAGCGTCTGCCCGCGCGCATCGACGAGGAACCAGCGCTGCTCGAGCTCTGCCGGTTTCGCCTGATAGGTCGAGAGGCTGGTCATGCGACAAGCTCCTGTTGCCGGGGTGCCGGCTCGTAGCGCACGGACCACTGATGCAGGCCTCGTGCGGGAGCGACCGATACCGACGGGTCGCGCACGGCGGCGCGCTCGACGAGCGACGCGACCCACTGCGGGGTGGCGCGGCCTTGACCGATCTTCACGAGCGCGCCTGCGAACGACCGCATCATGCCGCGGAGGAACGCGTCGGCGTGCACGGTGATGGCGATGGTCTCGAGGACAGGCGGGCTCGGCTGCGATGGATCGTCATTGCCGAACGCGACGCGCTCGATGTTCACTGAGCTGACATGACGGACGGTGCTCCCACCGACGCGCGGCGAGCTGCCGAACGCGGCGAAGTCATGCGTGCCCACCAGGTGCGCTGCAGCCCTGCGCATCGCGTCGAGGTCGAGTGGCCCGCGCACGGCCCAGGCATTGCGACCCATCACCGGGGAACGGCCGTCGCGGCAGACGAGGAGGTAGCGGTATGTGCGCTCCACGGCGTCGCGACGCGCATTGAATCCGTCCGTCTGGACAGCAACGTCGCGCACCGCGAGGTCGCTGGGGAGTGTCGCGTTCAGCGCGTTGCGGAGGTGGTTGGGTGCCCAGGCGCGCTCGAGCGTGCATCCCACCACCTGACCGTGCGCGTGCGCGCCGGCATCGGTGCGACCGGCCGCGGTGAGGGAGGGCGACTCCGCGGTCAGAGTACGGAGCGCGTCAGTTGAACACGCCCATGGCGGTCCGCACGCTCGGCTGGATCTGCCAGCCGGCGAAATCGGTGCCGTCGTACTCGAGAGTGAAGCTATAGGTGGGCACGAGTGACTCGTTCCTATTCGACCAGCTCGATGATTGCCATCGGCGCTGCGTCGCTGTGCCGCGGCGGCAGCTTGACGACCCGTGTGTATCCACCGGGCCGCTCCTTGTAGCGTTCGAGATACGTCGAGAAGAGCTTGTTCGAGACCTCGCGGTCGTTGACGTACAACGCGACCTTGCGGCGCGCGTTCAGATCGTCAGGCTTGGCGTCGGTGATGACGCGCTCCACCCAGCGGCGCAACTCCTTGGCCTTCGCCTCGGTGGTCGTGATCCGTCCGTAGCGCAGCAGGGAGGTCACCTGGTTGCGCGTCATCGACTGGCGATGCGCCGCGCTGCGCCCGAACTTCCGACCCGCGATGCGATGTCGCATGAGTGCTTCCGGTTACCTCGCCATCGGCTGGAACAGCGTGTCCAGCTCTTCGGGTGTGACCAGCTCGCGCTGGACGAGCTTCTCGCGAATCTCGTCGAGCGACTTCTGGCCGAAGTTGCGCAGGGTGAGCAACTCCTCCTGCTTCATCGCCACCAGCTGGCCGACCTTGGTGATGTCGTTGGCCTTGAGGCAGTTGAGCGCGCGCACGCTGAGCTCGAGGTCCTCAATCGGCACGTCGGCGAGGCGGCTCGGGAGATCGTTGCCGCGTGCCTGCCGCTGCTGTGGTGCGGCGAGGTTGTCGCCGAAGCGGACGAAGAGGCCGAGATGATCGGTGAACAGTCCGGCGGCGCGGCTGACGGCCTCGACTGGCGCCAGGGTTCCGTCGGTCCACACCTCGACAACGAGCTTGTCCCACTCGGTCTCCTGACCCACGCGGGTCTTCTCGACGAAGAAGTTGGCTTTCCGCACTGGTGTGAAGATCGCGTCGATCGGGATCACCCCGATCGCCTGGCCTTCCTTCTTGTTGCGCTCGGCGGTGACGTATCCCTTGCCGCGCTCGACCATGAGGTCCATGCGCAGCTGCGCCTTGGGCGAGTCCAGGGTGGCGATGTGCTGGCCTGGGTTGCGGATCTCGATGTCGCTGGGGCACTCGATGTCGCCGGCGGTGACGTCCCGGGGACCATGGACGTCGAGACTGATCCGCACCGGATCGGCGCTGTGCGAGAGCACGTTGATCTCTTTGATGTTCAGCAGGATCTCGGTGACGTCTTCCTTGACGTTCTCGATAGAGCTGAACTCGTGAGCGATCCCCTCGATCGACACCGAGGTGATTGCGGCGCCTGGTAGCGAGGACAGCAGCACGCGGCGCAGCGAGTTGCCGAGCGTGACCCCGAATCCGGGCTCGAGCGGCTCGATCTCGAACTTGCCGTAGTCGGCGCTGCTCTCGATCTCTTTGACCGCGGGGGTGGTCATCATGTCAATTGCCATTCAGGACTCCTCAACAGGGGACAGGGACAGTGCGCCGATCCCGGCGCGGAGCATGGTCATCTCGAGTAGTACTCCACGATGAGCTGCTCTTCGATTTGTTGTTCCATCTCATGGCGCTCGGGTAAACGTGTCACCGTTCCCCGGAGCGCCGCGGCGTCGAGGGTCAGCCACTCCGGGACCTGCCTGCCCGACACCAGCGACTGCGCGTTCTCGAGCACCAGCATCTTGCGGCTGCGTTCGCGGACCTCGACGACGTCTCCCGGACGGAGCTGCGCAGAAGCGATGTTGAGCGCACGGCCGTTGACCTTGAAGTGGCGATGGCTGACGAGCTGGCGCGCCTCACGGCGCGAGCTTGCGAGCCCGAGCCGGTAGACGACGTTGTCGAGCCGGCGCTCGAGCTGCTGGAGCAGCACGGTGCCGGTGACCCCGTCGGCGCCTTCGGCACGCTCGAAGTAATGCCGGAATTGGGTCTCCAGGACGCCGTAGATGCGGCGCGCCTTCTGCTTGGCTCGGAGCTGGATGCCATAGTCGCTCGCCTTGCGCCGCCGGGCGAGCCCGTGCTGTCCAGGGAGCAGACCACTGCGCTTGTCGAACGTGCAGTTGGTCACGCACTTGGCGCCCTTGAGATAGAGCTTGGCGCCCTCGCGGCGGCAGAGACGGCAGACAGGACCCGGCTTGATTGGCCATCGACCCCCCTAGACCCGGCGCCGCTTGGGCGGGCGGCAGCCGTTGTGCGGAATCGGGGTGACGTCCGAGATGGCGCTGACGTCGAGGCCGCTCGCCTGGAGGCTCCGAATGGCGGCCTCGCGGCCGGCCCCCGGACCCTTGACGAAGATCTCGATCGACTTGAGGCCGTGCTCCATGGCCCGCCGGGCCGCCGCCTCGGCGGTGACCTGCGCGGCGAAGGGTGTGCTCTTGCGCGAACCCTTGAAGCCCTGCGCACCGGCCGATCCCCACGCGATGACGTTGCCGTCCGGATCGGTGAGGCTGACGATGGTGTTGTTGAACGTCGCGAGAACATGCGCCTGGCCGATCGCGATGTTCTTGCGCTCGCGGCGGCGGGTTCGGACGACTTTCTTCTTCTTGGCCATGACTTACTTGGTCGCCTTCTTGCGGCGCACGCCCACGGTCTTCTTCGGACCGCGACGGGTGCGTGCATTGGTGCGGGTGCGCTGACCGCGTACGGGCAGACCGCGCCGGTGGCGGAGCCCGCGGTAGGTGCCGATCTCGGTGAGGCGCTTGATGTTGAGCGCGATCTGGCGGCGAAGGTCGCCCTCGACCCTGCCCTGCAATTGCTTCGCGATGACATCGCGCAGCTTGCCGACCTGGGCGTCGCTCAAATCCTTGGTGCGGGTATCGGCCGGAACACCCGCCAGCGACAGCATTCGCTTTGCGGTGGTCAGCCCAATCCCGTAGATATACGTGAGGGCGATCTCGATGCGCTTGTCACGAGGAACGTCGACGCCTGCGATACGTGCCATTACCTGCCGGTTACCCCTGTCGCTGCTTGTGTTTCGGGTTCACGCAAATCACTCGCACCGCCCCGTGGCGCTTGATGACCTTGCAGTGCTCGCACAGGCGCTTGACCGATGCTCTGACCTTCATCCTGGTGACGAATTCCTCATGGTTGGCGGCGTAGGGCGCCGATGGCAAATGCTCGATGCGTCCCCGATGCGATCGGTGACGCTGGTGCCGGCGGTACCCCGATGCGTGCGCGCCGAACCAGGCTCATGCGAGAGCCCGAGGTGTCGAGTATAAACCCCACCTCGTCCGGCAGGCAAATCGGCCCCCACTACTGGACGTCCGCCAGGACGGGATCGGGGCGCAGGGTGAGGACCTCGGGGCCGGCATCAGTGATTGCGACCGTATGCTCGAAATAGCAGGAGAGCTTGCCGTCAGAGGTCACCACGGTCCAGTCGTCGTCGAGCACGCGGGTGTCTGCACGTCCGACGTTGACCATCGGCTCGATCGCGATGACATACCCGGGCTTGATGAGGTTGCCCGTCCCCGGCTTGCCGTAGTTCGGCACCTGGGGCAGCTCGTGCATGTCACGGCCGATGCCGTGGCCGACGTACTGGCGCACCACCGAGTAGCCGTTGGCCTCGACGAAGGCCTGGACGGCGGCGCCGATGTCGCCGATGTGATTCCCCGGTCGTGCCGCGGCGATGCCGAGATCGAGTGCCTGGCGGGTGGTGTCGATCAGCCGGAGGACCTCGGGAGCGGCCGCGCCGCACGCGACGGAGAGGCCGCTGTCAGCCCACCATCCGTCCCGGATCAGCCCGCAGTCGAGCGACACCAGGTCGCCCTCGTTGATGACCTGAGGGCCGGGGATGCCGTGGACGACCTGGTCGTTGATGGAGACGCACAGGGAGTTGGGGAACCCGTCATATCCGAGGAAGCCCGGGATGCAGTGGTGATCTCGGATGAAGGTCTCGGCCTCCCGATCGAGGTCGAGCGTGGTCATGCCCGCGCGCACCGAGTGCGCCAGCTGCGCGAGGCAGGCTCCGAGGATCTTCCCGGAGACCCGCATCTTCTCGATCTCGTCGGGCCGCTTCAGGCGAAAGCTGTCGATGCCGTGCGGGCTCATGCCGTCGTCACCGCGGCACCGTCGTGGCTGAGCTCTTGCATGATCCGCTCGGTGATCGCGTCGATGTCACCGACGCCGTTGATCGCCACGATCCGCGTGTTCGCGGCACGGTAGTGCTCGAGCACTGGGGCGGTGTCCTGGCGATAGACGATCAGACGCTGCGCCAGGCCCTCGGCGGTGTCGTCGGTGCGGCCTTCGGTCGTGGCTCGCTTGAGGATCCGCGTCTTGAGCTCGTCGTCTGGGACCTCGAGGGAGACCACCCAGGCAACACGATCCGCCCGCGCCCCGAGCATGGCGTCCAGAGCGACGGCCTGCGGCACGGTTCGCGGGAAGCCGTCGAGCAGGACTCCCGTGGCCGCATCCGGCTGATTGAGGCGGCTTTCGATCATCCGCACGACCAGGTCGTCTGGAACGAGCCCGCCCGCCTTCATGATCGGCTGGGCCTCGCGGCCGAGCGGCGTGTCGCGGGCCACCTCGTCGCGGAGCATGTCTCCTGCGGCCACGTGCGGGATGCCGAGGCGCACCGCCACACGCGATGCCTGGGTCCCCTTGCCGCTTCCGGGCGGTCCGAACATCAGGGCGATCATCTGGCGGTCACTTGATGAAGCCCTTGTACTGGCGCATCAAGAGCTGGGTCTCGATCTGCTTCATGGTGTCGAGCGCAACGCCGACCACGATCAGGATCGCCGTCCCACCCAGATAGAGGCTGGTCGACGGGACGCCGGTGAGGACCGCGGTGATGAGGGGGAGCACCACGGTGATCACCGCCAGGAAGAGCGCGCCCGCGAGCGTGATCCTGCCCATGACCTTGCCAAGGTACTCGGACGTACTTCGGCCCGGGCGGATGCCGGGGATGAACGTCGACTGTTTCTTGAGGTTGTCGGCCACGTCCACCGGATCGAAGACGATCGCCGTGTAGAAGTACGTGAATCCCATGACCAGCAGGAAATAGATGGCGTTGTAGACGACGTTGAGAAAGACGTTGCCGCCCGTCGCCTGCCAGTTGTTGGTGATCCACGCGGCGACGGACTGCGTCCAGCCGCCGCTGCTTGCGAAGAGGTTGGCGAAGATGGTCGGGAACGTCATGATCGAGATCGCGAAGATGATCGGGATGACGCCTGCGGCGTTGACTCGAAGTGGTAAGAAGTTGCGCCGTCCTTGCGAGGCCTGACCTGTGCGCACGTTGAGGACTCGTTGCGCCGATTGCACCGGTATCTTCCGCTGGGCCTGCTGCACCTCGATGACGCCCGCGGTGACCGCGACTGCGATCAACGCCATCACCACGATCTGAATGATGTGGGCGGTGCCGCCGGTGCCGCCGTAGCCGACGATCGCCGCAGGGAGCCGGCCGATGATGCCGACGAAGATGATCAGCGAGACGCCGTTGCCGACCCCGTACTCGGTGATCAGCTCACCGAGCCACATAGCGATCATCGTGCCCGCGGTGAGCACGAGGATGATGCTGATCTCGGTCGCGGGAGTGGGATTCTGGATGATGGCGCCGTGCGCCGTCGTGGTCGAGGTGAACAGCGCGAGGTATCCGAACGCCTGGAGCATCGCCAGCGGCACGGTGAGCCAGCGCGTGTAACGCGTGATCTTCTTGCGGCCGATCTCCCCTTCCTTGCTCAGCTCCTTGAGCCGGACGGAGACGACCGTCATGAGTTGCATGATGATCGTGGCGTTGATGTACGGGTTCAGGCCAAGGGCCACCAGCGTGAAGCGCTGCAACCCGCCGCCGCTGAACAGGTTGAGCAGCCCGAGCAGCGTGTTCCCAGAGAACAGGTCGTTGAGCGCCTGCGGATTGGTTCCCGGTATCGTGATGGCGGCGAGGATGCGGAACGCGGCCAGCAACCCGAGGGTGAACAGCAGCTTCCGCCGCAATTCCGGAATCCGGATCGCCTGACCGAGCGCCTCGAGGAGGTTCACTCCTTGTCCTCGGTCTCCGCCTCGTTCTCCTGGGGTGCGTCCGGCTCGGCGTCAGGCGCCGGTGCGCTGTCATCGCGAGGTGCGTTTCGTCGAGCGATACGCTCGGCACGCCCAGGCTTGGCCGCCGCCGTGGCCGTACCACTTGCACGGGAGCCCTTCTTGCCCTCGGCCGGCGCCTTGGGCTCACGAGGCGTCTTCGGGCGGGCCAGCAGCTCGGCCCGAGCCACGATTGCGGCGGCCTTGCGCAGCTCGCGCTTGCCGACCGGTTCGGCGCCTTCGGCAGGCGGCTGCGCGCCGAGCAGCTCGACAGAGCCACCCGCTGACTCGACGGCGGTGCGCGCGGCGGCCGAGATCCTGTGCACGCGCAGCGTGAGCGCATGGCCGAGATGGCCGGCGGCAAGCACCTTCACGGGCGACGATGCGCGTGGGATGAGGCCCGCCTCGGTGAGCACGTCGGGATCGACGACGGAGTCCTTCTCGAAGCGTACGAGCTTGCCGAGGTTCACCACCACGTATTCGTGCCGCCAGCGGTTGTGGAATCCGCGCAGCTTGGGCAGCCGCTGCTTGAGCGGCATCTGGCCGCCTTCGAATCCGGCGGGAAGCCCGAAGCTCGAACGAGAGCCCTGGCCCTTCTGGCCACGGCCGCTGGTCTTGCCCTGTCCGGCGCCCTGACCGCGACCCACACGTTTGCGCGGCCGCGCGGCTGCCCTTTGCCGGGCTCAGCTCATGAAGCTTCACGCCGCGTTCTCCGAATGCGAGGCCAGTTCCTGGAGCAGGGCGACGCCCGCAGGCGAATCGGCGGGCTCGCCGTTGACGGCGACCAGGTGGCGCACCTTGTGGACCATGCCCCGGATCGAGGGCGTGGCGTCGTGCTCCACCGTGTGATTGAGCTTGCGCAGGCCGAGAGCTGCCAGGGTGGCCTTCTGGTCCCACGCGTAGCCGATCGCGCTCTTGCGGTAGGTGACGCGAACCGTGCTCATGGCGCCACCGGCTCGACGTTGGGGATATCCACCGTCGGGCGTCCGGCCGAGCATGCGATCGGCCATCTTGCGGCTGCCGACGATCTGCTCGGGCGTCCTGCCGCGAAGCTCGGCGACGGCTGCGAGGGTGCGCAGGCTCGCGAGCGCCGAGACCGTCGCGCGCACGACGTTGATCGGGTTGTCCGTGCCCAGGCTCTTGGTGAGGATGTCCTTGATCCCCGCAGCCTCGACGACGGCGCGCATCGAGCTGCCGCTGATGACGCCGGTCCCGGGGACGCCCGGCTTGAGCATCACCTTGGCGGCGCCGAGCTTGTAGCGGACCTCGTGCGGGATGGTCGTCCCGACCATCGGCACGGTGATCATGTGTTTCTTGGCGTCGTCGACACCCTTGCGGATGGCGTCCGGCACCTCACCCGCCTTGCCCAGTCCCGCGCCGACGCGGCCCTTGCCATCACCGACGACGACGAGCGCGCTGAACGAGAAGCGGCGTCCGCCCTTGACCACCTTGGCGACTCGGTTGAGGGAGACGATCTTCTCCTGAAACTCGCTGCCGCGATCGTCGCGGCGATCCATGCGCATGCCCATCTAGAACTTCAACCCGCCCTCGCGGGCTGCCTCGGCGAGTGCTTTGACCCGCCCGTGGAAAAGGTAGCCGGCGCGGTCGAACACCACCGTGTCGACACCGGCCGCCTTGGCGCGCTCGGAGATCGTCTTGCCGATGGCGGTTGCGCCGGCGGTCGTGCATGCGTTGGCATCGCCGAGGACGGCGCGCAGCGCCGGCTCGGTGGTCGACGCGGCCACCAGCGTGCGTCCGTTCTCGTCGTCGACGAGCTGTGCGCCGATGTGCCGGAGGCTGCGGAAGACCGCGAGCCGTGGACGCGCGGCCGTCCCGTTCACGTGCTTGCGCACGCGGCGGTGGCGTCGAGCGCGGGCGGCGCGTCGATCGTGCTTGGTGAACATGCTGATCAGCCTTCTACTTTGTTACTCGTCTCGTTACTTGGTCTTGCCGGCCTTGCCGGACTTGCCGGCCTTGCGGCGCAGCTTCTCGCCGCGATACAGGATGCCCTTGCCCTTGTACGGCTCGGGCTTGCGGAAGGATCGGATCTTGGCGGCCACCTGCCCGACCACTTCCTTGTCCGATCCGCTGATCGAGATCTGGGTCGGGCGCGGGAACCGTCGATGTTGATTCCCTCGGGCGGCGTGTAGCGGATCGGATGCGAGTAGCCCAGGGTCAGGATGAGGTCGCCGCCCTGCCGCGCGGCGCGGAAGCCGACGCCGACCAGGTCGAGGTCGCGGGTGAAGCCGCCGCTGACGCCCTGCACCATGTTCGCGACGAGCGTCCGGGTGAGGCCGTGCAGCGAGCGATGGATGCGCGCGTTGGAAGGACGATCGACGGTGATCGTCCCGGTCTCGACGTTGATGAGCATCGACGGCGCGAAGGTGCGCTGCAGCGTTCCGCGCGAGCCGGTGACGCTGAGGCGGTTGCCCGTCTCGAGGGCGACCTCAACCCCGTCGGGGACGGGGATCGGAAGCTTGCCGATGCGCGACATCAGTGCTCGACCTACCACACGAACGCGACGACTTCGCCGCCCAGTCCGGCGCGCTGCGCTGCGCGTCCGGTCATCAATCCGCGCGAGGTCGAGATGATCGCGACACCGAGGCCGCCGAGGACGCGGGGGATCTCCGACTTGCGCGCGTACACGCGCAGCCCGGGCCGGCTGATCCGGCGCAGACCGGAGAGCGCGCGTCCACGCGGGCTTCCCGGCTTGAGGGTGACCGTGAGCACCTGCATCGGCGCCTCACCCGAGACCTCGTACCCGTCGACGAAGCCCTCCTCGGTGAGCACGCGCGCGATCTCGACCTTCATCTTCGACACCGGGATCTCCACGGTGCGGTGATGGGCCTGGTTGGCGTTGCGGATGCGGGTCAGCATGTCCGCGATGCTGTCACTGGTCATGGATCACCACGAGCTCTTCTGGACGCCAGGAATCTGTCCGATGCTGGCGAGTTGACGGAAACAGATCCGGCACATGCCGAACTTGCGCATGTAGGCACGCGGGCGACCGCAGACACCGCAGCGGTGGTGCGCCTGCGTGGAGTACCGGGCGGGCCGGTTCGCCTTGGCGATCAGGGACTTCTTTGCCATCGGTCAGTTCTTCCTGAAGGGCATCCCGAGCCCGGTGAGCAGCGAACGGCCTTCTGCGTCGGTACGGGCGGTGGTCACGATGCATACCTCCAGCCCGCGAAGCTTGTCGATCTTGTCGTAGTCGATCTCCGGAAACACGAGCTGCTCGCGCAACCCGAGGGTGTAATTGCCGTGGCCGTCGAACGCCTTGGGGTCGACGCCGCGGAAGTCTCGAATGCGCGGCAGCGCGACGTTGAGCAGCTTGTCGAGGAAGTCGAACATCCGCCGCCCTCGCAGCGTCACCTTGACACCGATCGGCATGCCTTCGCGCAGCTTGAACGCCGCGACCGACTTCTTTGCGCGGATGACGATCGGCGCCTGGCCGGTGATCAGCTTGAGGTCGATGATGGCGGCGTCGATGCGCGCGTGCGTTGGTGATCGCCTCGCCGAGGCCGATGTTGATGACGACCTTCTCGATGGACGGCACCTGCATCGCGTTGAGGTAGCGGAATTCGGCGACCAGCGCGGGCACGATCTCGTCGATGTAGCGACGGTGCATGCGGGGCAGCTCGGCGGTCTGGACAGCCATCAGACCTGCGCCCTGTCGTAGGTCTCGCCGCACTTCTTGCAGACGATCACGCGCCGTCCGAGCTCGTTCACGCCGTGCGCGATCCGCGTGGGCTTGTCGCAGCGGTTGCAGACGAGCATGACGTTGCTGTAGCGACCGGCCCGTCGAAGTCGACGATGCCGCCCTGGATGTTGCCCTTGACGCCCGACTTGGTGTGGCGCTTGAGCAGGTTCACGCCGCGCACCGCGACGCGCTGCTGCTCGGGGAGCAGGCGCTCGACGACGCCGCGCTTGCCCTTGTCCTTGCCGCTGATGACCTCGACGTTGTCACCCTGGCGGATGTCGAGCGGACGCAGGTGTCCACGCGCCCAGCCTTCGTGCTGCAGCGTCGTGCGGTGCCTGCGTTCGACTCTGCGTCGCCATGTCAGATCACCTCCGGGGCGAGGCTGACGATCTTCATGAAGTTGCGCTCGCGCAGCTCGCGCGCGACCGGGCCGAAGATGCGCGAGCCGCGCGGGTTGTTCTGCGGCGTGATCAGCACGGCGGCGTTCTCGTCGAAGCGGATGTTGCTGCCGTCGGGGCGCTTGTACTCCTTGGTGGTGCGCACCACGACCGCGCGAACCACGTCGCCCTTCTTCACCTGGGCGTTCGGCTGCGCCACCTTGACGGTGCCGATGATCACATCGCCGACCGAGGCGTACTTGCGATAGCTGCCGCCCAGCACGCGGATGCAGAGCAACTCGCGCGCGCCGCTGTTGTCCGCCACCTTGAGCACCGATTCCTGCTGGATCATGTCAGCGAGCCTTCTCCAGAACTTCGGCGACGCGCCAGCGGATCTCCTTGGAGATCGGGCGCGTCTCGATGATCCGCACGCGGTCGCCGATGCCGCAGCTCTCGTCGTCGTGCACCTTGAAGCGCGTGCTGTGCCGCACGACCTTCTTGTAGAGCGGATGCGGCTTGCTGATCTGCACCAGCACGATCACCGTCTTCTCCATCTTGTCGCTCACGACCACGCCGTCACGCACCTTGCGGCGTCGCGCGCGTCGCCGGGGTCTGCGGTCACGTCACTCATCGACATCCTCCTGGGCGTCGACGGTTTCCGCGACGTCCTGCATCGGCTCGGCGCAGGCTCCGGGGACTCGGCGACGGGAACTGCGGCGGGAACGACCGCCGGGACCTCGAGACGCGGGCCGGCTTGGCTCGCGGCGCGCGCGCCGGCTTCGGCTTGGCCGCGACCGCGCGCGGCGCGGGCGTCTCGAGCAGCGCGGGACGCAGACCGCGCTCGATCTCGATCTTCACGGTCATCGCGCGGGCGATCTCGTGCCGGATCTCGCGGACCTGACGGTGGTTCTCCACCTGGCCGGTCGCCTGCTGGAAGCGCACCTCGAAGAGGCGCCGGCGCTGCTTGCTCAGGTGAGTCGTCGAGCTCGGCCACGGTCATGCGGCGCAGCTCGTTGAGCGCATCAGTCTGCTTGGTCACAGCGTCGCCGCCTCAAGGTCGGAGCCGGTCTCCTCGCGAATGAGGAAGCGCGTCTTGATGGGCAGCTTGAAGGCGGCGAGGCGCATCGCCTCCTGCGCGGTCTCGCGAGTCACGCCGGCCATCTCGAAGAGCACGCGCCCGGGAAGCACCACGGCGACCCAGCCCTCGGGCTGACCCTTGCCGCTTCCCATCCGGGTCTCCGCCGGCTTCTTGGTGTACGCGTGATCGGGAAAGATGCGAATCCAGATCTTGCCGCCGCGCTTGACGTGACGGGTCATGGCGCGCCGGGCTGCCTCGATCTGCCGGTTGGTCATCCAGCACTGCTCGGTCGCCTGGAGCCCGTAGGTTCCGAAGTCGAGCTTGTTGCCACGCTGCGCGGCACCAGTCCTCCGTCCGCGATGGAGCTTGCGATGCTTGGTTCGCTTCGGCATCAGCATCGCTACTCCTCCTCTTCTTCGACGACGTCGGCGGGGCCGTCGGTCTTCTTGACGAGCTTCTTGGGCGCGCGCGAGACCGACGCCGGCTTCTTGGCGGCGACCGGCTTGCGGCGTGCCGGCGCGCGCTTGGGAGTGAGCTTCTCGACCTTCTCGCCACCGGCGGCGGGATCGACGCCGGCGGCCGCGATGACCTCCTCGTCCTCGTCGATCTCGGGGACGTCGTCGGTGGCGACGTCCTCCGACGTCGATGTCGGGGACCTCGATCGACCTCGGTGGCGACGATCGACCTCCTCGACCGGGCGCCTCGGCGACGCGAGCGGCGGGCACCGGCACACGATCCTCGAGGCCGCGGTCCTCGGTACGATCCTTGCCCGGCGCGATCGGCTCGCCGGTCGCGGTCACGAAGTCGCCGAGATAGAGCCAGCACTGCACGCCGATGCGACCGAACGTGGTGCGCGCCTCGGCCTTGCCGTAGTCGATGTTCGCGCGCAGCGTGTGCAGCGGCACGCGGCCGTCGCGATCCCACTCGCGGCGCGACATCTCGGAGCCGCCGAGCCGGCCGCTCACCTGGATCTTCACGCCCTTGGCGCCGGCCCGCATGCTGCGCATGAGCGTCTGCTTGAGCGCGCGGCGGAACGCGATGCGCTTCTCGAGCTGCGAGGCGACGTTCTCGGCAACCAGCGTCGCGTCGAGCTCGGGCGTCTTGATCTCGTGGATGGTGACGCGCACCTTCTTGCCGGAGATCCGCTCGAGCTCGTCGCGGAGCGCGTCGACCGACGCACCCTGCTTGCCGATGACGATGCCGGGCTTCGCGGTCTGGATGATCACGGTGAGCTGGTTGGCGCTGCGCTCGGTCTCGATGCGCGCCAGACCCGCATTGCGCAGACGGCTGCCGATGAGGCGCCGCATCGCGATGTCCTCATGGAGCAGCTTCGTGTACTCCTTGTCGGCGTACCAGCGCGCGTCCCAGTTCCGGTAGACGCCGAGCCGGAAACCGATCGGATTGACTTTCTGACCCATCTACTCAGCCTCTTCCGTGGTGGGCTTGGGTGCGCGGCGGCGTGCCGGGCGTGGCTTGGCTGCGGGCGTTTCGGTGCTCGCAGCGGGTGTCGTGCGGCGGCCGGCGTGACCACCGGTGTCGGCACCACGGTGCGCGGCATCTTCACGGCCTTGCGGCGGCGCACGTTCGCCGGCGCCTCGTCATCGGTGACGAATGCGCGCAGATGGCTCGTGCGCTTGAAGATGCTGCCCGCCATGCCGCGCGGCTTGGCGCGCCAGCGCTTGATGATCATGGCGCCGTCAACCTCGACACGCGCAACGCGCAGCGACGAAGCGTCGAGGTTGTAGTTGTGCTCGGCGTTGGCGGCCGCGGACTTGATCACCTTGGCGATGTCGGCTGCGGCCGAGCGCGGCGAGAACTGGAGCACGACCAGCGCCTCGGCGACCGGCAGGCCGGTGACCATCGCCGACACGAGGCGTGCCTTGCGAGCAGTGGTGCGAACCCATTTCGCGGTTGCGACTACTTCCATCTCGTCCTACTTCAGCGCCGTGCTGCGTTCGGTGTGGTGGCCGTGCCCGCGGTAACGGCGGGTGTGCGCGAACTCACCGAGCTTGTGGCCGACCATGGTCTCGGTGATGAGCACCGGGACGTGCTTGCGTCCGTCGTGCACCGCGATGGTGTGACCGACCATCTCCGGGAAGATGTCGCTGCGGCGCGACCAGGTCTTGATGATCCGCTTCTCGCGCGACATGTTGAGCTGCTGCACCTTCTTGAGAAGGTGGTCATCGCAGAACGGTCCTTTCTTGAGCGAGCGACCCATGGTTACTTGTCCCGCCGGCGCACGATCATCCGATCAGTGCTCTTGTTGTGACGGGTGCGATAACCGAGCGCGGGCTTGCCCCATGGGGTCTGCGGGTTGCCACCCGCACCGCTCCGTCCCTCGCCGCCGCCGTGAGGATGATCGAAGGGGTTCATGGTCATGCCGCGAACCGACGGGCGGATGCCCCGCCATCTCGACTTGCCGGCCTTGCCGACGACTTCGTTCTCGTGATCGACGTTGCCGACCTGACCGATCGTCGCGCGGCAGCGCACGTCGATGAGCCGCACCTCACCGCTGGGCATGCGCACCTGCGCGTACGCGCCCTCCTTGGCGAGCAGCTGCGCGGCCGTTCCGGCGCTGCGCACCAGCTGACCACCGCGGCCGAGCTTGACCTCGAGGTTGTGGATCGTCGTACCGAGCGGGATGTTCGTGATCGGGAGCGCGCAGCCCGGGCGGATCTCCGCGGCGTCGCCGGAGCTGACGACGTCACCGACGCTCAAGCCCGTGCGGCGAGAGGATGTAGCGCTTGTCGCCGTCGGCGTAGACGATCGAGCGCGATGCGCGCGCTGCGGTTCGGGTCGTACTCGATCGTCTTCACCTTGCCGGGGACGCCGTCCTTCTGGCGCTTGAAGTCGATGAGCCGGTAGGTCTTCTTGTGACCGCCGCCCTGGTGACGCACGGTGATGCGTCCGGACGCGTTGCGTCCGCTGTGCTTCTTGAGGTGCTCGACCAGCTGGCGCTGCGGTGCGCTCTTGGTCACGCCCTCGAAGCTGCTCACCGACATGAATCGGCGGCCCGGGCTCGTTGGCTTGTATTTCTTGGTAGGCATTCAGCTATACGCCTTCAAACAAGCCTTCGATCTTCTGGCCGGCGCCGAGAGTCACGATTGCCTTCTTCCAGTCGGGGCTCTGACCGAGCACCCGCGTCTGACCGCGCGAGCGGCGGCGCTTCTTGCCGCGCACGTTGATGGTGTTGACGTCGATGACGGTGATCTTCTGGTCGACAAACGCCTCTTCGAGCGCGCGCCGGATCTGGATCTTCGTCGCCGATGGATGGCAGCGGAACACGTAGCGTCCCGACGCCATCGATGCGTACGACTTCTCGCTGATCACCGGCAGCACGAGGACCTGCTCGAAGCTGCGCTCCGGCGGTCATGCGAACGCCTCCTCGATGTGCTCGATGGCGTCGCGCGTGACGATCACCGTGTCCGCACCGATGATGTCGCGCACCGAGAGGTTGCCGGCGAGCGTCAGGCGCACCTCGGGGATGTTGCGCGCGCTCTTCTCGAGCATCTCGTTGTGCGAGCCGAGCACGACCAGCACACGTGCGCGGCGAGTCGACGCCGCGGATGAGGTCGGCAACCGCCTTGGTGCGCGGCGCCTCGAGCTCGAAGCCCTCGAGCACGAGCAGCCCGCCGTCCTGCGCCTTCGCCGAGAGCGCGCTGCGCAGCGCGAGGCGGCGCTGCTTGCGCGGCATGTCGATGCGGTACGAGCGCGGATGCGGCCCGAAGACGATGCCGCCGCCTTCCCACTGCGGCGACCGCGTGGAACCCTGGCGGGCGCGGCCGGTTCCCTTCTGACGGTAGGGCTTGCGTCCACCGCCGCGGACATCGCTGCGCGTCTTCGTCGATGCGGTGCCCTGGCGGCCGTTGGCAAGCTGGCGGATCAGCGCCTGGTGCATCACGGGTTCGTTCGGCTCGATGCCGAAGATTGCCTCGGGCAGCTCGACGGTTCCGGTCTCGACGCCGGCCTGGTCGACGACGCGCGCGGTGCTCACGCCTGCTCTCCGATCGTCGCCGAGCGGTCGCTGTCGCGGACCATCACGACCTGGTTCTTGTGTCCGGGCACCGACCCGTGCACCAGCAGCAGGTTGCGCTCGGTGTCGACGCGGACGACCTCGAGGTTGCGCACGGTCACCTGGGTGGCGCCGTGCTGGCCGGCCATCTTCAGGCCTTTGAACACGCGCGCGGCGTCGGTGGAACCGATCGAGCCGGCCTGCTTGATGTTGTGCGATCCGTGCGACACCGGGCCGCGATGGAAGTTGTGGCGCTTGTGCTGACCCGGAGAATCCCTTGCCCTGGCTCACCCCGGTGACGTCGATGCGCTGGCCCTCGGTGAACATCTCGACGGTGAGCCGCGCTCCCGACCGTGACGTCGCCGGCATCGCGCAGCTCCTTCAAGCGGTACTGCGGCTGCAGCCCGGCGCGCTTGAAATGGCCGCGCATCGGCTTGGGCGTGCGCTTCACCGCCTTGTCGCCGAAGCCGAGTTGCACGGCCTCGTATCCGTCGGACGCCCACGGTCTTGCGCTGCACGACGCGGCACGTGTCCGCCTCGAGCACGGTGACGGGAACCGACGTCCCCTGCGGCGTGAAGATCTGGGTCATGCCCACCTTGCGGGCGAGAATCCCTTTGCTCACAGCTTGATCTCGATGTTGACGCCGCTCGGCAGATTGAGGCGCATGAGCGCGTCGACCACCTTGGGGTTGGCGTCGAGGATGTCGAGAATCCGCTTGTGCGTGCGCATCTCGAACTGCTCGCGCGAGTCCTTGTCGATGAACGGCGAGCGCACGACCGTGTACTTGTTGATGGTGGTGGGCAGCGGCACCGGCCCAGCAACACGCGTGCCCGTGCGCGTAGCCGTCTCCACGATCTTGGACGCGGCCTGGTCGAGGACGCGGTGATCGTATGCCTTGAGGCGGATGCGAATCTTCTGGGGCACGGTGTTCCTGTGGTTCCTCTGCTCTGCTTATCGAGTGCTCTATTTGTCGATCGATGTGACGGCGCCGGCACCCACGGTCCGGCCACCCTCGCGAATCGCGAAGCGCATGCCGTCCTCGACCGCGATCGGGGTGATCAGCTCGATGCCCATCTCGACGTTGTCCCCGGGCATGCACATCTCCTGGCCGTCCGGGAGCGCGATGGTACCTGTCACGTCGGTGGTCCTGATGTAGAACTGCGGACGGTAGCCGGTGAAGAACGGCGTGTGCCGTCCACCTTCGTCCTTGCTCAGGACGTAGACCTGGGCCTTGAACTTGGTGTGCGGGGTGATGGTTCCGGGCTTGGCGAGCACCTGGCCGCGCTCGACGTCCTCGCGCTTGATGCCGCGGAGCAGGCACCCGACGTTCATGCCGGCCTCACCTGCGTCCAGCAGCTTGTGGAACATCTCGACGCCGGTCACCGTCGACTTGACGGTGTCCTTGATGCCGACGATCTCGACCGGCTCGTTGACCTTGACGATGCCGCGCTCGATGCGGCCGGTGACCACTGTCCCACGACCTTCGATCGAGAACACGTCTTCGATCGGCATCATGAACGGCTTGTCCACCGGACGGGTGGGCACCGGGATGTAGCGTGTCGACCGCATCCATGAGCTTGAGCACTCCGTCGACGGCGTCCTTGTCGCCTTCGAGCGCCTTGAGCGCCGACACGCGGACCACGGGGATGTCGTCGCCCGGGAAGTCGTAGCGGCTGAGCAGCTCACGAACCTCGAGCTCGACGAGCTCGAGCAGCTCCTCGTCGTCGACCGCGTCGCACTTGTTGAGCGCGACGACGATGTACGGCACACCGACCTGGCGCGCGAGCACGATGTGCTCCCGGGTCTGCGGCATCGGGCCGTCGGTCGCGGCGACGACGAGGATCGCGCCGTCCATCTGCGCGGCGCCGGTGATCATGTTCTTGATGTAGTCCGCATGGCCGGGGCAGTCGACGTGCGCGTAGTGACGCGTCGCGGTCTCGTACTCGACGTGCGCGGTTGCGATCGTGATACCGCGCGCCTTCTCTTCCGGCGCGTTGTCGATCTTGTCGAACGAGACGAAGGCGTTGTCGCCACCGACGTTCTCGGAGAGGACCTTGGTGATGGCAGCCGTCAGCGTGGTCTTGCCATGGTCGATGTGACCGATGGTTCCGACATTCACGTGCGGCTTGGTGCTCTGGTATTTCTTCTTGCCCATTTCGTGCCTCTACTGAACTCCTGCTCTCTCCGATGGTCTCAATTACACCTTGGCTTTGGCGACGAGCTCTTCGGCGAGGCTCGCGGGAAGCTGCTGATAGTGATGGAATTCCATGCTGTAGTTGGCCCTGCCCTGGGTCATGCTGCGCAGGTCCGTCGAGTAGCCGAACATCGCAGACAGCGGAACCTCAGCGTGAACGATATGCGATGTGGCACGACCCTCCATGCCGAGGATCTGCCCGCGGCGACCGGAGAGGTCGCCCATGACGTCGCCCATGAACTCCTCCGGCATGAAGACGTCCACACGCATGATCGGCTCGAGGAGCACGGGCTTCGCCTTGCGGACGCCGTCCTTGAAGCCCATCGAGCCGGCGATGGAGAACGCCTGCTCCGACGAGTCGACGTCGTGGTACGAGCCGTCGACCAGGGTCACCTTGACGTCGACGACCGGGTAGCCCGGCGAGCACGCCGTTGGAGAGCGAATCGGCGATGCCGCGCCCGGTCGGCGCGATGTACTCGCGCGGGATCGTGCCGCCGGTGATCTTGCTGACGAACTCGAATCCCTTGCCGGGGTTCGGCTCGATCTCGAGCTCGACATGGCCGTACTGGCCGTGGCCGCCGGACTGGCGGACGAAGCGCCCGGTGCCGTGCGCCTTCGCCGTGACCGTCTCCCGGTACGAGACCTGGGGCTTGCCGACGGTGGCGTCGACCTTGAACTCGCGGAGCATGCGGTCGACGATGATCTCGAGGTGCAGCTCGCCCATCCCTGAGATGACCGTTTGGCCCGGTCTCCTCGTCGGTGCGGACGCGGAAGGTGGGGTCCTCCTCGGCGAGCTTCTGAAGGGCGATGCCCATCTTGTCCTGCTCGGCCTTGGTCTTCGGCTCGACGGCGACCGAGATGACCGGCTCCGGGAAGGTGATCTGCTCGAGGACGATCGGGTACTTCTCGTCGCAGAGCGTGTCGCCGGTGGTGGTCTTGCGCAGGCCGATGGCGGCGGCGATGTCGCCGGCGCGGACCTCCTCGATCTCCTCGCGATGGTTCGCGTGCATCTGGAGCAGGCGGCCGACGCGCTCGCGCTCGCCCTTGGTGGCGTTGTAGACGTACGAGCCGCTGCGCAGCACACCGCTGTAGACGCGGAAGAAGGTGAGCTTGCCGACGAAGGGATCGGTCGCGATCTTGAAGGCGAGCGCGGCGAACGGCTCGCTGTCGCTGGCGTTGCGGACCGTGGCGGTCTCCCCCTCGGCGGCCGCGCCTTCGACCGACGGCCGGTCGAGCGGCGACGGGAGGAAGTCGACGACCGCGTCGAGCATCGGCTGCACGCCCTTGTTCTTGAGCGCCGAGCCGCAGAGCACCGGGACGAGCTTGGTGCCGACGGTGCCGGCGCGCAGCCCGCGGATGATGTCGGCGGTGGTCAAGGTCTCGCCGTCGAGGTACTTGATCATCAGCTCGTCGTCCGACTCGGCGACGGCCTCGAGCAGGTCGTGCCGGTACTGGGCGACGAGCTCGCGCATGTCCTCGGGGATCTCCGAGCGGCGCAGGCTGGTGCCGAGGTCGTCGGTGTAGATGATCGCCTCCTCGGTGACGAGGTCGACCATCCCCTTGAACTCGGACTCGGCGCCGATCGGAAGCTGGATCGGGACGGCGTGGGCGCCGAGACGCTCCTTGATGGACGTCACGGCCGCGTAGAAGTTCGCGCCGATCCGGTCCATCTTGTTGATGAAGCAGATGCGCGGCACCTCGTAGCGATCCGCCTGGCGCCAGACGGTCTCGGACTGGGGCTCGACACCCGCGACGGCATCGAAGACGGCCACCGCTCCATCGAGGACGCGGAGGCTTCGCTCCACCTCGACGGTGAAGTCCACGTGCCCGGGCGTATCGATGATGTTGATTCGGTGGCCGCGCCACTCGGCAGCTGTCGCCGCCGAGGTGATCGTGATCCCGCGCTCCTGCTCCTGGACCATCCAGTCCATGGTCGCGGCGCCCTCGTGGACCTCGCCCATCTTGTGGATGCGGCCGGTGTAGAAGAGGACGCGCTCGGTCGTCGTGGTCTTGCCCGCGTCGATGTGGGCCATGATCCCGATGTTCCGGGTCTTCTCGAGGGGGAATGCGCGCGCCGCCACTGCAACCGACATGTCAGTACCGGAAGTGCGAGAAGGCTTTGTTGGACTCGGCCATCTTGTGGGTGTCTTCCTTGCGCTTGATCGAGGCGCCGACGCCGTTGGCCGCGTCCATCAGCTCGCCGGCGAGCTTCTCGGACATGCTCTTGCCACCCCGGCCGCGCGCGTAGCGGATGATCCAGCGGCGCGCGAGCGCCTGGCGGCGGTCGTGGCGGATCTCGACGGGCACCTGGTAGGTGGCTCCGCCGACACGCTTCGGCTTGACCTCGAGGATCGGGGTGACGTTGCGGATCGCCTGGTCGAAGACGTCGAGCGGCTCCTTGCGCGAGGAGCGCCGGATCTTCTCGAACGAGTCGTAGACGATCTTCTCGGCGATGCTCTTCTTACCGGCGAGCATGATGCAGTTCACGAACTTCGCCAGTCCGACGCTCCCGTAGATCGGGTCGGGCAGGATGACGCGCTTCTGAACGCGGGCACGGCGTGGCATCTGTCGTCTAGCTCGCCTTCTTCTCGCGCTTGGCGCCGTACTTGCTGCGGCCCTGCTTGCGGTTCTTGGTGCCGGCGGCATCGAGCGTGCCGCGGATGACGTGGTAGCGAACGCCCGGAAGGTCGCGAACGCGGCCGCCGCGGATGAGCACGACCGAATGCTCCTGGAGGTTGTGGCCGATGCCAGGGATGTAGGCGGTGACCTCGACCTTCGTGGTCAGACGGACACGGGCCACCTTGCGGAGCGCCGAGTTGGGCTTCTTGGGCGTGGTCGTGTACACACGGACGCAGACCCCACGCCGCTGCGGGCATCCCCGAAGTGCGCGGGCCTTGGTCTTGTGTGTCGGCTTGGTGCGGCCCTTGCGGACCAGCTGCTGAAAGGTAGGCACGACCGTCCGTTTAATGAGAATTGCGCTCTGCCACGAAACAGCGCGCGCGAATACGAGGAAAGCTCGTGGAGCGAAGCGAAAGCCTACCAGACGTTGAGTTCACACGTCAAACCGAGGAACCGCGGAACCGAAGAACCGGGACGCGATTGGACGGCGGGGCCTCAGGGCTGCGGCGAGCTGAAGCCGGACGGTGGTGCCCGCCCAGGCAAGCCCCAGTGCGCGGGCGGCCGCGGGCATGGCCGCGACGAGCGGGCTACGCCTGCTACGCTTTCGCCTTCCAGAAAGACGACTCGCCGTCGTCCGTTCGCCGAAGACCGCAGGCGCGGGGCCGGTCCCGCTCAATCTCCTGCGCAGGTGGGCAAGGCTGCCGGACATGCGCCCAGCGCGCGGCCCGCGGTCGTGACCCCGCCATCGGCGGAGGCACGGCGCCGACGGAGGCAGCAATGGCACCAACCAGCACCGACAAGCCCCAGGTGACGAGGGCGGGATCGCGCAAGGTCGCGTCCGTGCACGCAGCTCACCGAGACTGCTCTCGCGAGCCACCTCGGCGGTCGTCACCGACTACCGCGGGCTCACGGTCCGGCAGCTCGAGGACCTGCGCGGCCGGCTCCGCGCCGAGGGCATCGACTACATCGTCGTCAAGAACACGCTCGCTCGGCCGCGCCGCGGTCGACGCGGGAGCCGCCGGCTTCGCCGATGTCCTGCTCGGTCCCGTCGGCCTGGCGATCGGCTACGGAGACCTCTCCGCCCCCGCGCGGATCCTGTTCGAGCACTTCCGGAGCACCCGGACGCTGCCGCTCATGGCCGGGCTCGCCGAGGGCCAGGTCCTCGACGGCAACGACGTCCGCACCCTCGCCGAGCTGCCTCCTCGCGACGTGCTGCTCAGCCGCCTGGCCGCGGCCCTGCTCGGACCGCTCTCCACCCTCGCGGCGGCGATCGATTCGCCGCTGTCGACCCTCGCCGCGACCCTCGAGGCCTACCGCGACAAGCTCGCCGCCTGAGAGGCAAGCACGACACCCTCCGATCTGATTCACGAGATCTTTAAGGAGAACCAATGGCCACCAAGACACTCACCCCTGAGGAGTTCGTTGACGCGCTCGAGACCTGGACTGTCCTGGACGTCGTCAACGCCGTGAAGCTCATGGAGGACAAGCTCGGCATCAAGGCCGCAGCCCCGGTCGCCGCAGCCGCAGCCCCGACCGCCGCAGCCGACGCCCCGGCCGAGGAGCAGACCGAGTTCACGGTCATCCTCACCCACCCCGGCGACGCCAAGATCAACGTCATCAAGGCGGTCCGCGAGATCACCGGGCTCGGCCTCAAGGAAGCCAAGGACCTGGTGGACGCCGCTCCGAAGGCGATCCGCGAAGCCGTCCCGCAGGCGGAGGCCGACAGCACCAAGGCGAAGCTCGAGGAGGCCGGCGCCACCGTCGAGATCAAGTAGCTCCGTTCGAGCTGCACCGAGTGAGGCGATTCCGGCTCTGCGGAGCCGGATGCTTCAAATCGGGCGCGTGCGGGTAGAGTTGAATTCCCGAATCAAGCCCGGCTCAAAAGCGCGCCAAGCGCTCCGAACGGGCGGTGAAGGCCGTTTTCCGCGGGTTTTTGCTACGATACGGGATTGTGCCCGTCGCCGCGCGTGCCCGCGCGCATTCCTTCTCGGGGGAACTTTAGCATATGGTCCTTTCTCTTTCCACTACTGCCGCCCGCAAGTCGTACGGCCAGATTGCAGACAAGCTCGAGGTCGGAAACCTGATCCAGACCCAGCTTGATTCATTCGAGTGGTTCAAGAGAGAAGGTCTCCGGGAGTTGTTCAACGAGATCAACCCGATCACGGACTACACCGGAAAGAACTACGAGCTGCGCTTCCTTGACTACGAATTTGGGGAACCCAAATACGACGAAGAGGACTGCCGCCAGCGGGACATGACCTTCTCCGCGCCACTTCGGATCCAGACCCGGCTGCACATCAAGACCGGCGAGAACGCCGGCGAGATCAAGGAAGCCGAGGTCTTCATGGGCGACTTCGCGATGATGACCGGCGAGGGAACGTTCATCGTGAACGGGACCGAGCGCGTGGTCGTGTCGCAGCTGGTCCGCTCGCCCGGCGTGTACTTCACCGCCGCCGAGGACCGCACCACCGGTCGCCTGCTCTACGCCGCCAAGTTGATCCCCAACCGCGGCGCCTGGCTCGAGGTCGAGACGTCGAGCAAGGACGTCCTCACCGTCAAGATCGATCGCAAGCGCAAGGTCCCGGTCACCACGCTCGTGCGCGCCATCGGCTACGCGAGCAACGACGACATCCGCGCGTTCTTCGCGGACGTCGACGAGGATCCCGAGCACCAGTACATCAACGCGACGCTCGAGAAGGACGGCAGCACCAGCGTCGAGGAGGCGCTCGTCGAGCTGTACCGGAAGATCCGCCCGGGCGATCCGCCAACCGTGGAGAACGCGCGCAACCTGCTCAACTCGCTGTTCTTCAACGCGCGCCGCTTCGACCTCTCCAAGGTGGGCCGGTTCAAGCTCGACAAGAACCTCGGCATCAGTGAGGAAGAGGCGCGCGAGCGCGCGTGGGACAAGGATCGCCGCGTCCTCGACAACCAGGACTTCGTGTCGATCATCCGCAAGGTCATCCAGCTCAACAACGGCCACGGTGAGGCGGACGACATCGACCACCTCGGCAACCGTCGCGTGCGCGCCGTCGGCGAGCTGCTCCAGAACCAGTTCCGCATGGGACTGATCCGCATGGAGCGGATCATCAAGGAGCGCATGACCATCAGCGACTCGGGGACGATCACGTCCGCGAGCCTGATCAACGCACGGCCGGTGGTCGCGGCGATCAAGGAGTTCTTCGGGTCCAGCCAGCTGTCGCAGTTCATGGACCAGACCAACCCGCTCGCGGAGCTCACGCACAAGCGCCGCCTGTCGGCGCTCGGACCAGGCGGGCTGTCCCGCGAACGCGCCGGGTTCGACGTGCGCGACGTGCACCAGAGCCACTACGGCCGCATCTGCCCGATCGAGACGCCGGAAGGCCCGAACATCGGCCTCATCGGCTCGCTCGCGACCTTCGCACGCGTCAACGAGTTCGGCTTCATCGAGACGCCGTTCCGCCGTGTGTACAAGGACGAGAAGGGCACGCCCTGGGTCAGCGATGAGATCGTCTTCCTGTCCGCCGACGAGGAGGACAAGTACACGGTCGCGCAGGCCAACGCGCCGGTCGACAAGGACGGTCATTTCGCGGTGGCCCACGTCGCCTGCCGCACGCGTCACACCTTCAAGGACCTGCCCATCGGCGACGTCGACTACATGGACGTCTCACCGAAGCAGATCGTCAGCGTCGCCACGGCGCTGATTCCCTTCCTCGAGCACGACGACGCAAACCGCGCGCTCATGGGATCGAACATGCAGAAGCAGGCGGTGCCGCTGCTGGTGGCCGAGTCGCCGATCGTCGGCACCGGCATGGAGACCCACGCCGCTCGCAACTCGGGCGAGATGGTGCTGGCACGCAAGCCCGGAACCGTGGTCGGCGTCGCCTGGCCGGAGCCCGCGAACAACGACCGCTCGGTCGAGAAGATCCTCAGCGGACAGGACAGCGGCATCGGCATCCTGGTGCGTCCCGACGACGGCGGCCCCGACCAGTGGTACGGGGTCCACAAGTTCGTGCGCAGCAACCAGGGCACGTGCCTCTCGCAGCGCATCACCGTCGTCAGCGGCACGCATGTCGCCACCGGTGATGTGCTCGCCGATGGTCCATCGACCGAAGGCGGCGAGCTCGCGCTCGGCCGCAACATGCTGGTCGCGTTCATGCCCTGGGAGGGCTACAACTTCGAGGACGCGATCCTCATCAGCGAGTCGGTCGTCCGCGAGGACAAGTACACCTCGATCCACATCGAGGAGTTCGAGATCGAGGCACGCGACACCAAGCTCGGTGCCGAGGAGATCACTCGCGATCTTCCCAACATCAACGAGGAGTCGCTGAAGAACCTCAACGAGCGCGGCATCATCTACGTCGGTGCCGAGGTCCACCCCGGTGACATCCTCGTCGGCAAGATCACGCCAAAGGGCGAGTCCGAGCTCTCCGCGGAGGAGCGCCTGTTGCGCGCCATCTTCGGTGAGAAGGCTCGCGAAGTTCGCGACTCATCGCTGCGCGTCCCGCACGGCGAGCGCGGCATCGTCGTCGACGTCAAGGTCTTCAGCCGCGAGAGCAACCACGAGCTCCCACCGGGCGTCAACGAGCTGGTGCGCGTCTACGTCGCACAGAAGCGAAAGATCGCCCAGGGCGACAAGATGTCAGGCCGTCACGGCAACAAGGGCGTCGTCGCCCGCATCATGCCCATCGAGGACATGCCGTACCTGCCGGACGGAACCCCGGTGGAGATCGTGCTCAACCCGCTCGGCGTGCCGAGCCGCATGAACCTCGGTCAGGTGCTGGAAACGCACCTCGGCTACGCGGCGCATGCGCTCGGCCTCAAGGTCGCATCGCCGGTCTTCGACGGCGCGTCGGAGGAGCTCATCGAAAGTGAGCTGGCACGTGCGGGACTGCCGAGCAGCGGCAAGGAGCGGCTGCGCGACGGGCGCACCGGCGAGTTCTTCGACCGCGAGGTCACCGTCGGCTACATCTACATGCTCAAGCTGCATCACCTCGTCGAGGACAAGATCCACGCGCGCAGCACGGGTCCCTACTCGCTGGTCACGCAGCAGCCGTTGGGCGGCAAGGCGCAGTTCGGCGGTCAGCGGTTCGGCGAGATGGAGGTCTGGGCGCTCGAGGCCTACGGCGCGAGCCACATCCTCCAGGAGATCCTCACCGTCAAGAGCGACGACATCGTCGGGCGCGTCAAGGCGTACGAGGCGATCGTCAAGGGCGAGAACACGCTCGAAGCCGGCATCCCGGAATCGTTCCGCGTGCTGGTCAAGGAGCTCGAAGGCCTTGCGCTCGGCGTGGAGATCCAGTCCGACGACGAGCACCAGATCCTCCTCGGCGAGGAGGACATCCCCGACATCCCACTCGATCTTGGTATCCACCTCGAGCGCGACGAGCGCGACGACGTGGACGACATTCGATAGCAGCAATCGGTAGTTAGGACACACATGCTGAAACTCGAAAACTTCGATGCGCTGAAGCTGTCGATCGCCAGTCCGGAGATGATCCTGTCCTGGTCCCACGGTGAGGTCACCAAGCCGGAGACCATCAACTACAGGACGCTGAAGCCGGAACGCGACGGTCTGTTCTGCGAGAAGATTTTCGGTCCGACCAAGGACTGGGAATGCCATTGCGGCAAGTACAAGCGGTATCGGTACAAGGGAATCATCTGCGACAAGTGCGGCGTCGAGGTGACCCGCGCCAAGGTGCGCCGCGAGCGCATGGGTCACATCAAGCTGGCATCGCCGGTCTCCCATGTCTGGTACTTCAAGGGCATCCCCTCGCGCATGGGACTGCTCCTCGACATGAGCCCGCGCAACCTCGAGAAGGTCCTGTACTTCGCCAACTACATCGTCACCTCGATCGATGAGAAGGCGCGCACCGAGCTGCTCGCCAAGCTCGATCCCAACACCGACGAGCGCGTGGTCGCGCTCAAGGAGCGGATGAGCTCGGGCGGTGCCGACGAGCGCCCCGAGATCGAGGCACGCATCGCCGAGCGCGAGGCCGAGCTCGCCGCGCAGCGGACCCGTCTCGAGGAAGAGCTCGAGAACCGGGTCGCGAAGCTCCGTGAATCCGCTGCCGACCTCGACTCGCGCATCCAGGAGGCGAAGGGCCACAAGGCGGTCGCCAACTTCACGCTCAGCGACTCGGTCATCGCCGAGGTCGTCGCCAAGAAGGGCGTGATGCTCGAGGAGGACCTCGCGGTCGAGGTGCAGCGCCGCGCTGCCGAGCGTGAGGAGGAGCTCCGCGCGAGCATGGCTCAGCGCATCCAGGAGGCCGAGGACGCCGCCGGCGCCGAGATCGCCGGGCTCCGGGCGGACCTGCAGGGCAACCGCGCCGAGCGCGAGGTCAGCGCGCAGGAGGAGCTCGACGCTCTTCGTGCGGACGTCCAGAAGCAGCGCGACGAGCTCGAGTTGCTCACCGTCCGCGACCTGCTCACCGACACGCAGTACCGCGAGTACGTCGAGAAGTTCGGCAAGGTCTTCAAGGCGGGCATCGGCGCCGCGTCGATTCGCGAGCTGCTCCAGCAGATCAACCTCCCCGACGAGGCGACGCGCCTTCGCGAGGAGTCCAAGTCCACCAGCGGCCAGCGCCGTCAGAAGGCGATCAAGCGGCTGCGCGTCGTCGAGGCCTTCCGCAAGTCGTCCACGTCACCCGCGTGGATGATCCTCGACGTCCTGCCGGTGATCCCGCCGGAGTTGCGCCCGATGGTGCAGCTCGACGGCGGCCGTTTCGCGACCAGCGACCTGAACGACCTGTACCGCCGCGTGATCAACCGCAACAACCGCCTCAAGCGACTCCTCGAGCTCGGTGCGCCGGAGATCATCGTGCGCAACGAGAAGCGGATGCTCCAGGAAGCGGTCGATGCGCTCATCGACAACGGCCGTCGCGGCCGTGCCATCACCGGCACCGGCAACCGCAAGCTCAAGTCGCTCTCCGACATGCTCAAGGGCAAGCAGGGCCGTTTCCGGCAGAACCTGCTCGGCAAGCGCGTGGACTACAGCGGCCGGTCGGTCATCGTGGTCGGCCCGGAGCTGAAGCTTCACGAGTGCGGCCTCCCCAAGAAGATGGCGCTCGAGCTCTTCAAGCCGTTCGTCATGCGCGAGCTCGTCTCCCAGAACAGCACGCAGAACATCAAGAGCGCCAAGCGAATGGTCGAGCGCGTGCGCCCCGAGGTCTGGGACGTCCTCGACGGCGTCATCAAGGAGCATCCCGGTGCTCCTCAACCGCGCTCCGACCCTCCACCGACTCGGCATCCAGGCGTTCATGCCGGTGCTCGTCGAGGGTCAGGCGATCCAGATCCATCCCCTCGTCTGCAAGGCGTTCAACGCCGACTTCGACGGTGACCAGATGGCGGTGCACGTGCCGCTGTTCAGCGGTGCGGTCGCCGAGGCGAAGAACCTGATGATGTCGTCCAACAACATCCTCAGCGCCTCGAACGGCAGCCCGGTGGTGGCACCGCACCAGGACATCGTCCTGGGTGCGTACTACCTGACCCAGCGCGGAGCCGACGACGACCGGCCGGAGACGGACCTGCACATCTTCTCCTCCACCGGCGAGGCACAGCTCGCGTTCGAGCACCACGTGGTCAACCTGCACGAGCGCGTCCGGGTGCGGATGCCCAAGCGCAACGTGCACTCGCACCGCGCCTCCCAGGAGGATCCGACCGGCACCGAGATCATCACCACCACGATCGGGCGGGTCATCTTCAACGAGGTCCTGCCCCTTGGTGACGCCGGGGTCGACAACGACCTCCCGTCGATGGCGTTCCGCAACGAGTTCCTCGACCTCGGCAAGCTGTCGCACCTCGTCAAGGAGTGCTACGACCTGCACGGGGCGGAGACCACCGCGAACCTGGTCAACAGCATCAAGCGGCTCGGATTCCATTACGCGACTGTCGCCGGCGTCACCGTCGCCGCCATGGACATCAAGACCCCGCCGGCCAAGGCCGGGATCATCACCAAGGCTGAGGACGAGGTCGAACAGGTCGACCTGCAGTTCCGCCGCGGACTGATCACCGACGACGAGCGCTATCTCAAGACCGTCGACATCTGGACGAACGCGACCGACAAGGTGACCGAGGTCACCATGAGCTCGTTCGACCGGTTCCACTCGGTGCTGATGATGTCGCAGTCCGGAGCGCGAGGCAGCAAGCAGCAGATCCGGCAGCTCGCCGGTATGCGCGGACTGATGGCCGACCCGACGGGACGGATCATCGACCTGCCGATCAAGGCCAACTTCTCCGAGGGCCTCACCGTCCTCGAGTACTTCATCTCCACCCACGGAGCCCGCAAGGGCCTCGCGGACACCGCGCTGCGAACCGCTGACTCCGGGTACCTCACCCGCCGTCTGGTGGATGTCGCGCAGGACGTCATCGTCCGCATCGAGGATTGCGAGACCACCGCGGGCATCTGGATCGAGCTCACCGACGACGAGCTCAAGGAGCGCGCGATCGATCGCTTCCAGGGACGGATCGCGGCGCAGGACATCGCCATCGGCGACGAGACGGTGAAGCGTGCCGGCGAGGACATCGACGATGAGACCGCTCGCCGGATCATGGCCGCGAAGGACTCCGTCGGCAGGGTGAAGGTGCGCAGCATCATGACCTGCAAGGCCCGCGAGGGTGTCTGCAGGATGTGCTACGGGCGCAACCTCGCCACCGGCAGGCTGGTCGAGATCGGCGAGGCGGTCGGCGTGATCGCGGCGCAGTCGATCGGCGAGCCGGGCACGCAGCTCACCATGCGGACGTTCCACACCGGAGGTGTCGCGACCGGCGGCTCCGACATCACCCAGGGTCTCCCCCGCGTCGAGGAGCTCTTCGAGGCCCGGGTGCCGAAGGGCAAGGCGCTGATCAGCGAGATCGACGGTGTCGTCGAGGTCATCCGCGGTGAGAACCGGTCGCAGAAGGTCAAGGTGACCTCGCGCGACATCTTCGACACCACCTATCCCATCCCCTCGAAGCACGCGGTCGCGGTCGAGGATGGCAGCCACGTGGCGGAGGGCACCGAGCTCATCCGCGGCGTCGACGAGCACGGCAACGAGGTCTCGATCCGGGCTCGCTATGCGGGAAACGTGAAGGTCGATGCGAAGCACATCCTGGTGCGCAGCACCGACGACGACTCGCGTGAGTACCCGATCCCGGTGTCGGCGCAGATCAAGGTTCGCGACGGCGACCACGTCAGTGCCGGCGACAAGATCAGCGAAGGTTCCATCAGCCCGCAGGAGCTGCTCCTGGTTCGCGGACGCGACGACGTGCAGAACTACCTGGTCCGCGAGGTGCAGCGCGTGTACCGGACCCAGGGCGTCGATATCAACGACAAGCACATCGAGGTGATCGTGCGGCAGATGATGCGGAAGGTCCGCATCGACAATGCCGGTGACACCGACCTGCTGCCCGGCGAGATCGTCTCGCAGCTCGAGTGGGAGGAGGCCAACTCGAAGGCGCTGAGCGAGGGCGGCGAGCCCGCCATCGCGCAGACGGTGCTGCTCGGCCTCATCAAGGCAGCCCTCAACACGGCGTCGTGGCTGTCGGCCGCGTCGTTCCAGGAGACCACCCGCGTCCTCACCGAAGCGGCCATCTCCGGAAAGATCGACCGGCTGCGCGGCCTCAAGGAAAACGTCATCATCGGCAAGCTCATCCCCGCCGGGACGGGCCTCGACTACTACCAGAAGCTTCGTGACGAGGCGCTGCGCCTCTACGAGGAAGAGGCAGCGGCCGCCGGTGGCGGTGACCCGGATTACGTCGGACTGGACATGGGTGTTGACGCCGAGGTGGCGCTCGCACTCGAACCGGAGCCGCAGCCAGACCCCGTCGCGTAAACGGGGCTGCGCAAGCGCAGTCAGCACTCACGATCCGGTGACGGCTTCACGGCTGTTACCGGATCGTGAACTGATGCGTCGCAGCCGGGGGCTAGGCTTTGCCCGATGCTCCTTCTCCTCGCCGCCGCAGCGCACTGGCCTCAAAGATCTGGATCGATCCCCGGAGACGTCTATCTCGCCGCGACCGGCGCGCTCGTCTGCTGGGTGGTCGTCTATCTCGTCTACAAGGTCGTGATGACCGGTCGCAAGGACTTCGGCATGCCGGTGAAACGCCGCCTGCTCTGCAAGCACCTTCGCGTCGATCACGACCAGAGCGCCGAGGTGCCGATCTGGTGGACCGATCTCCAGGTCCAGCGCGCCGTCCGCGCTCACTGGCGGCAGCACGCTGCGACTGCCGTTCGGCACAGCACCAGAGGCGAGACCCCAGTTGTAGCGGTCTCGCACAGACGTGTGACGAGGACCTCCGATTTGACGCGATCAGGGACTATGAACGTCTAGTCGCGATCGACCGCGGGCTCGGAACGAGCACGCCTCAGAGGTAAGCAACAGTTGGCTCGAGTACTCGTCGCCGAAGATGACGGCCTGACACGCAGGTTCATCGAGGAGACGCTCGGGTTCGCCGGCCATGAGGTGACCAGCGCCTCCAATGGCGCCGAGGCGATCAGCACCATCGACACCCCAGGGCTGCTTCGATGCGGTGATCACCGACTACGCGATGCCGCACGCCAACGGCGTCGACCTCATCGCTCACGCGCAGCGCGTGGACCCGATGATCTCGTGCATCGTGGTCACGGCATTTCGCGACCTCGACCTCGCCATGCAGGCGATGCAGGCCGGCGCGGTCGCGTTCATCCCCAAGCCGTTCAAGTCGATGCACCTGCTCACCGTGCTGGAGCGCGCGCTCGAGCGCCGCGAGCTTGCCGACGAGGCGCTGCGCCTGCGCTTTCTCGCACCCATGCTCGAGCGTTTCACGATGGTGCTCGCCAACGCGCTCGAGTCCAAGGACTACGAGACCCAGGAGCACTCGACGCGTCTCGTCGGCATGTCCGACGCGATCGCCCGGCACCTTGGGCTCAACGAAGGCGCACGCAGCGTCATCCGCTTCGGCGCCTGCCTCCATGACATCGGCAAGGTGGCGGTCCCCGAGGCGTTGCTTCGCAAACCGGAGGCGCTCACGCCCGAGGAGCGTGCGATCGTCCAGACCCACCCCGAGGTCGGGCGCCGCGATCCTCGCCGACATCGACACCTGGGAGGACGTCCGGCTCATCGTCCGGCATCACCACGAGCACTTCGACGGCGCCGGCTACCCCGACGGGCTTCGCGGCGAGCAGATCCCCTTGGCGCCCGCATCGTGTCGGTCGGTCGACGCCTTCGACGTCATGCGCACCGGCCGCCCGTATCAACCTGCGCGCTCGTACGACTGGATCCTCGAAGAGCTGCAACGCGAAAAAGGCGGCCAGTTCGACCCCGAGATGGTCGCAGCGCTGCTCGCGGTGATGCCGGCCGAAGGGACGCCCATCACGGTGCCGCCGCTCGACTTTCAGCCGGAGCGCCGGGCCGCGATCGGACGCCGCCAGAACGACGTCGCCATCGAGGCGTGGCTGCGCGGCGACACCTCGCTGATCCGGAAGCCGATCCTTCCGGTCTGAGAAGCGTGTTGGTCTGAGGGTTGTGTCGTCTGAGACCTTGCGGACTCCGGCCCTATCCGGCGAGCGGGCTCAGCGCGGTCAGCGCGCCGAGATCGCCGGCCAACCAGCGCCGCCGCCAGTGACTGCACCCCCTTGCCGTTCGGCTCGGTGAGCACCACGTCGGCGCGCTGTTTTGAGGAGGTCGACCGCGTTGGCGACCGCCACCGATACGCCGGCGACCGCGAAGAGCGCGACGTCGTTCTCGCCGTCACCGACGGCGACGGTCGCCGCCGGCGTCTCCCCCAGAGCACGCAGCGCCGCCTCGATCCCGGTGCGCTTGCTGATCCCGTGAGGCAGCACCATCGCGGAATCCCGGTTGCGCACGACCTGACGGTCGACGCCGAGCTTGGCGATCGCGGCGGAGAGCTTCGCGTCCTGGCTCAGGCGGTCGAGCACAGCACGCGGCCGACGATCAACGGTGTCACGCCGGTGCGCTGGAATTCGGCGACCAGCGCGGGTGGGACCCGGGGTGCCAGGAGTTGCTCGTGGCCACTCGCCGCGTCGATGACCACCGCGCCGTTCTCGACCACGATCTGCTCGAAGAGGGTGCCCGGGTCGAACACGTCCATCAACTCCTCCCAGGTACGGCCGGTTACCAGGACGAGGCGCATGCCGGTGGCCACGACGCGCTGCAGGGCCTCGATTGTCTCGTCGGAGCACACCCCCTCGATGGCGAGTGTCCCGTCAAAGTCGCATGCCAGTACGCGATGCCGCATCCCATCCATTGTCGGGGGGACGTACCGATCGAGGCTTGGCCCAACTCGGATCGGAGCTCTCAGAGATCGAATGTCGCCCGGACCTCCGTTCCCTTGCCGAGCTGCGACCTGATCTCGAGCTTCCCCTTGTCGCCGTCAGCGCGCTCACGCATCGTGAGCAGTCCGAAGTGGCGGGTCCGATCGACGCTGGCCTCGGTCGCCTCGACGTCCATTCCGACGCCGTCGTCGCGGATGACCGCGCTCACCTGCTTCGGCATGAAGGTGATCACCACCTCGACGTTGGACGCCTTGGCATGCTTGCGCGCGTTGTTGAGCGCCTCCTGGACGATCCTGAAGAGGGTCTGCTCGAGGCCGCCCCCCATCCGGATCTCCTCGCCGACGACCCGCAGGTGCGCGTTGATGGTGTTGCGCTCACCGAACTCGGCCACGAACTTCCGCAGCGTCGGCACCAGGCCAAGGTCATCGAGGGTCATGGGCCGGAGATCGAAGATCAGGCGGCGGGTGTCATCGAGGACGCTGCGGACCCCGTTCTTGAAGTCGGCGAGCTCGCTCACCACCATCTTGGGATCGCGCGCGATCAGCCGCTCGATGATCTCGGCCTGGAGCACCAGGTTCGCCATCGATTGCGCCGGCCCGTCGTGCATGTCCCGGGCAATGCGCATCCGCTCTTCCTCGATGATCTGAAACGTCTGTCGCGACGCGTCGCGCAACCGGGTGGTGCCGTTGGTGGGTCCGGCATTGGCGGCGAGCAGGTCGTCAAGGCTGCGGTAGACGGCGCGCAGGACCTCCTGCTCGGCTCGAATGCCCGTCAGCCGCGTGCCCAGCTCGACCTGACGTTCCTCGGTGGCGGCCAGATCCGCGCGGATCTTGGCCAGCGTCCGAAACGCACTGTCGATCTCGTCGACGTCGCCGGCCGGCAGCACGCTCAACAGGGCTCCCCACCGGCCTTCGGCCTCGTGCTGCGCGGTTCGCAGCTCCAGGAGGCGTACCGCTACCGAGGCAAGCTCGTCGTCGAGCGCCGCAGCTGTCGCATCGAGGTCTTCGATGCGCTTGGTCACCAGGAATCGCACACCGGACAGCGCCGATGGATTCATGGTGGGGGCAGCTTCGACTTCGCTCACCATCGTCATCATGTCACCGCAGAGTCGCACCCTGCCTGTAGTTCACAAATGGCTGTGACAGGCCTGTTGCACGACGGGCCGCAAGTTGCGCCCAGCGTATAACCAGATCGCACCCGACCACCAATCCAGGAAATGTACAGGCATATGACGCAGAGCGACCCACCTCGCATTCTCATTGCGGAAGACGACGACTCGTCTGCGCCGTCTCCTCGAGTTGCGGCTCGCCAGCGACGGTTTCGATGTGCGCTGTGCCGAGGACGGCATGGAAGCGCTCGAGATCGTGATCAAGGGCTGGCTTCCGGATGCGGTGGTCTGCGACGTGATGATGCCGCGCCTGAGCGGGTTGTCGGTCTGTCGTGAGCTCCGGGCTCAGGCAAAGACTGCCAACTGCCCGATCATCCTGCTCACCGCACGCTGCTTCGACGAAGACATTCAAGCTGTAATGGACCTTGGCGGGATCACATACATGGGCAAGCCGTTCGAGTTCGCACATCTGCTCAAGATGCTGTGGTCGTCGGTGGGGCTCGAACAACCGGGTACTGCAACCGCAGCCCGCGTGATCTCGGGAGCATCGCAGGGCTGACGAAGACGTGGCGGGCGGTGTCGTGACAAGCGTGGCGGCTGAGGCGGTACACGAGCAGCAGAGCCGTTTCCGCGCGCGCCTCGATTCCTGGACTTCACCGAGCGGACTTTTCATCGCCGCGGTGCTGGTGATCATTGCCCTCCCGGTCACGCGAACCATTCAGGACCCCGACTTCTGGTGGCATCTGCGCGCCGGCCAGCTGATCCTTCAGCACGGTGGCCTGCTCGGCAACGATCCGTTCACCTACACGGTCGCAAACCATCACTGGACGATGCACGAATGGCTCAACGAGGTGGTGTTCGCCGTCGAGTTCACCATCGGTGGTCTGGGACTTGATCGTCCTGGTTCTCTCCGCGGTCACCTGGCTCGGCCTGCTCGCCGTCATGCAGAAGGCACGCCTGCGCAATCCCGGACGCGGAGTCCTCGGCCTTGGCATGCTCATCGCGGTGGTCGCGGGGTTCCCGATCTGGGGACCGCGCGTGCAGATGATCACCTTCGCGTTCTCCGCATTGACGCTCTTCCTCGTCGAGCGCTACATGGTCCGCGGCGGCAAGGCGATGTGGGTGCTCGTGCCGCTGTTCGTGTTGTGGAGCAACCTGCACGGCGAGTTCGTCGTCGGACTAGGCTTCATCGTGGTGATCCTGGTGGCGGAGCTCATCGGCGAGCGTCTGCGCCTGCCGGACGGAGCACCGCGTTCTCGCCTCCTTCCCGTTGCTGTACCTGCTGATCGCGTGCACCGCGGTGAGCATGATCAACCTCAACGGGCCGACCATCCTGTTCTACGCGGCCGGCACGCAGGCGTCGGCTGCACAGCAGTCGCTGATCGAGGAATGGTTCTCGCCGAGCTTCCACGACTGGGAGGTGTTCGTCTACGGCGCGATGATGCTCAGCCTCGCGATGCTGATCATCTTCAACCGGCGCATCCGTGCACGCGATGTCGCGCTCGTGCTGGTCGTGACCGCGCTCTCGCTGCAATCCGCGCGGCATATCGAGCTCTTCGTCGCAGCAGCAACGCCGGTGTTCATCGACCAGCTCGCGATGGCGAGCCCGCGTCTGCGCCTCGCGTTCCGGCGTTTGCGACATGCGCGTGCCACGGCGCCGGTGCAGACGCGCGTGCAACCGCCACTGCTCTTCCGTCTCACCGCGTGCGGCATGCTCATGGCCGGGCTTGCCGGCGTGTATGTCGCGTGGCTGGTGCCGAAGATGTCGCTGCAGCCGTACTCCCTCGCGTACGCCGAGGAATTCCCTGTCTGCGCGGCGCAGTGGCTGGCTCAGGCACCTGAGCCGCTGAACATCTTCAATCAGTACGGCGAGGGCGGTTACCTTGCGTACACCCTGTCCTCGCACGGCGACAAGGTGTTCATCTTCGGTGACGCAGCGCTCATGGGCGACCAGATGCTCGAGACGTACGCAGACGTCGAGACTGTCACGCCGAGCTGGGACTCGATCATCCGGCGCTTCGACACCGACATCGTCCTCTATGACGTCAGGACGCCGCTCGCCGACGTGATGGATCATGCGGCGGACTGGACCAAGGTGTACCAGGACGGTCTGAGCGTCGCGTTCGTCCCGACGGACAAGCTCTCGACGCTGCAACTCCCACCCGTCCCTCACTGGACGCCGGGAAGCGTGTGCGCCCGCCAGGCGACGGCGACACCGAACGCGGGAGCGCAGAACCAGTGAAACGTCCCGACCTGCTGGTGATCGCCGGGGTCGAGTCGGATCGCCGGGCGTCCGCGAGCCGCATCGCGTGGATCGCCGCGGCCGCGATCGTCGTACTCGTCCTTACCGTGCAGCCCTTCAGCAACAGCGACGTGTGGTGGCATCTCGCGCTGGGCCGCCTGATCACGACCAGCGGCATCCCGGCGCACGAGCCCTTCAGCTTCCTGCCCGCAGCCCACGCGTGGGTCGGTCAGCAGTGGCTTTATGAGGTGACTCTCGCCGGGCTCGTCGGTGCCGGGGGCGCCGGACTCGCATCGCTGGTGATGGGCCTCGCAGCAGTTGCGGCGGTGGTGCTGGCCGCGCTATCGATCCCGAGGTCGGTGCGGGTGAGCGGCCCCTGGCTCGCGATCGCGATGGTGATCACCGGAGTCGTCCTCAACAGTGTCGCGGGCGTGACCAGCGCGGTGATCTCCGTGCTCGGCGTCGCCGTCGTCCTCTTCGTGCTCGCCCGATGGCGCGAGGGACACACCGCCGCAATCTGGGGTCTGCCGGTCCTCTTCCTGCTCTGGGCAAACATGGACGCTGGTTTTGCCGCCGGTCTGATCATCCTTCTGGCGGCGCTGCTGCTCACACCGAGCGCCACAGCTCCCCGCCGGCGGCAGCTCGCGCTTGCGCTCGGCGTCAGCGCTGTCGCGGCCCTTGCCAACCCGGTGGGGCCGGGCATCTACGCGTCGGTGCTCTCCGGCGTGTTCAATCCGGGTGTCGCACAGGGTCTCGCAGCGTTCGGATCGCCGGACTTCCACCAATGGTGGGCTCGCCTCTTCGAGGCGGAGGTGATCCTGATCGTCGTGCTCTGGACCATCTCTGGCGGACCCGATCGGTTCAGCGCGATCACCGGGTTCTGCCTTTTGATCGCGACGCTCTTCGCACAGGAGAACCTCGGACTCTTCGCGGTGTTCATGACGCCCCAGCTGGCGATCCACGGATCCCGAGCCTGGACGCGGCATGTCACACCCCGCCTGCAGCGAACCGATGGGACGGTACGACGCCACCTCCACCCGGTGCTGACCAGCGCCGCACTGATTGCGCTGGCCGCCGCGATGGTGATTGCCCTGATGCCGCGACTCAGCGCGTCGGCCGCCGCCTCGTACCAGGCGAGCACGTACCCCGAGGCCGCCGCAACCTACGCCGGCCGTGCGTTTCCAGGGCAGCGCATCTACACCATCGACTCCTGGGGCGGATACCTCGCGTATCGCTTCCCCTCCGGCCGCATCGTGTTCCTCTACGACGAGCCTGCAGTCTTGGGAAGCGACGCGCTGCAGCTCTATGACGACATCAACCAGCTCGATCCCAACTGGATCCATGTGCTCGGCACCGAGGCCATCCACCACGCGATCGTCCCATCGAATGCGCGCGAGGCGGCGGCACTGCATGTGCTCGGGTGGGCGGTCAACTGCTATGACGCGGCAAGCAAGAGCCTGGTGATGTCCTCACCGCCGAGCGGCACCGCGCCGCCGCAGAGCGGACTCGTCGATCCCTCCGCCAGGGGTTCCAGCCTGCTGATCCGCGCTCTGGGGTGACCGATCAGATGCGATCGTTGGTCGGGGTTGGATTGACGACCGAACGTGCCGCCTCGAGCCCGGCTTCGAGCCGTTCGGTTCGCGCCTCGGCCCCTTCAGCCGCGACAGCGGTTTCGCCCGACAGCACACGGACGAGGTCGTCACGCTCGAGCAGCCGATAGATCTCTGCCGCGCCGTCGCTTGCCGGTCGCGCCACGTCGTCGAGTCCCGCCCGCCCCGCTTCCGCGCTCACCAGCAGGAGCGTTGCGGCGCACGCCTCGAGGTCGTCCTGCGCCATCGAGAGGATGACCGCCTGTTCCGCGTATCCGAGTGCGCGCAGCAGCGCACCGCGCCGGATCGCCACCTCGGCGAGCGCTCGCGACCCGGACGCGGCGAGGGAATCGAGGCTCAGGCTTCGAGCGATCACGACGCTTTCAGTGAGTCGCCGGGCGGCATCTTCGAGCACGCCGGTGAGCAGCCCGATCCTGCCGAGGTCGTGGAGCGCCTCCGCGGCGACGGTGAGATCGCCGGCGCGACGAGCACTGTCAAGAAGTTCCTCACCGTATCGAGCCGCGGTGGCGAAATCGTTGCGCGCTCGCGCAAGCCCGCCCAGCGCGGCGAGGGTGCGCTCGCGAATCTGCCGGTCGGAGCCACTCAGCGAGAGCGCCTGCTCGAGGCAGAGCTCGGCGTGCGCGGTATCGCCCGCGTGGAACGCACCCGCGGCGACATCGATGAGCAACCCGGCCGTGGCGGCGCGCAACTCCCCGCGCTGGTCGCGAGCGAGCGCTTCACCGATGTTGCGCATCGCGTGCCCTCCTCGCCCAGAGTTGAGCTCGACCCGCGCGAGGTTGACCAGTGCCTTGGCGACAATCGCGTCATCACCCGCACGCCTCCCGAGCTCCGCGGCTTTTTCGAGCAGCGCGACTGCGGTCACGGCATCGCCGGCACGTGCAGCGTGGCGGCCCCACTCGCCCGCAACGGCCGCCTGGAGGGTGACGTCACCGCTGCGCTCGGCAAGGCGCAAGGCCGCCTGCCAGTACGCGTCCGCCGCCGGGTTGCCCGCACCCGACAGCGCTTCGGCGAGATCGGACATGGCGCTTGAGGCCCAGCCCGGCCGGACCAGCGCCCAGACGTTCAGCGCCGAGAGGACGTCCGCGGTTGCCCTGGCAGTGTCCCCGAGCAACTGGTATGCGAGGCCGCGCGCAAGCAACGCTGTGCCTCGCTGCTCAGGGTGCCCATCAGCTGAAAGCCGCTCGAGCGCGCGATCGTAGGCCGCGATCGCATCGGCGACGCGGCCGTCCCGAAGGGCGGCCGCACCGGCGGCTAGTTCATCCGGACGATCCGGGTGCAGTGCGGCGATCGGTGGGAGCGACACGGTGATCTGAAGTTTCCAGGACCGAGGCATGCATGCGTTCGCCTGTAACAGTGGGTGGTGCGGCATCGTTACGAGACCTTCGTCTGGCAAACACGCGACGCCGCTAGGCTCACGAGAGTGAGCGAGGCGATCTGCGACCGTACGCCCGTGCTTGGCCAGCATGGCTGAAGCTGTGAGCCGGGAGCTCACGCAAACGGCTCCCGCGCGCCCGATGAACAACGCGGCGGACCGGCCGGCAGGGCGCCTGCCAACCCGTAGGCCACGCAGCGAGTCCACGTCGTTGCCCGCTCGAGACCGCAGAGCCGGCATCGAGCGAACCATCGAGCTGAGCCGCTGGATGGTGCTCATCTTCGCGGCGGTCGCCAACAACTTCCCCGGTCTGGCCACCGGGCAGTCGACTGCCGCGGTCAACCTGGTGCTCGGTTCCTGGGGCGTCTTCAACCTCGCGGCAACCGTGATGCTGCTGGCCAATCGCATTCCCAGCCGGCGTCTCCAGCTGGCGACCATCGTGCTCGACCTTGCGGTTGCCAGCGGCTTGGTCTATCTGACCGGCGGATACAACTCGGACCTGGCGGTCACCTTCTTCATCGTCGTGATCGCCAGCAGCCTGCGGTTCGGGCTGGTCACGAGCATGGGGTTCGCATTTGTCGCCGGCGCCGCGTACTTCGTGGTGGGATTCAACGCCGCCAACCATCACCTCGACACCACGCTGGTGGATGCGTTGGTGTCGCGACTCTTCCTCTTGTTTGTCGTCGCGCTGAGCAGCAACCTCCTCGCTCGCGAGCTGGTCGGCGAGCGCGACGCTCAGGTGCGCAGGTCGATCGAGCTCGAGCACGCGGCCTTCGCGGAGTTGCGCGAGGTCGACCGCATCAAGAGCGAGTTCATGATGCTCGCCTCCCACGAGTTGCGGACACCTTTGACCAAGATCAAGGCGTGGCTGACTCTCATGCACGACGCCGGCGATCGCCTGCCCCAGGACGCGCGCGACGAGGGCCTCCACGAGTTGCGGCTCGAAGCCGAGCACCTCGCTCGACTCACCGACAACCTGCTCTGCATCGCTCAGCTGGAGTCCGGTGAGATCCGCCTCAAGACGGCTGCGGTCGATCTCGACAATGTCTTCCGCGAGGTCATCGCGCGCTTCGTCGAATCCGCGGACCACGATCGCTTTGCCATCACGGTCGCGCCGGATGCACAGCGCGTGCTCGCCGACCACGAGCGGCTTGCGCTGGTGGTCGCGTGCCTCATCGACAATGCGTTGAAGTTCTCACCCGACTCCGAACCGGTGCGCGTCACCACGTATCGCGCGGTGAACAAGGTGCATGTCGAGGTCAGGGACAACGGCAGGCGGATTCCGGACAGTGATGTCGACCGCGTCTTCGCATCCTTCTACCAGGTCGAATCACCCCTCCTCCGTCAGCGCGGCGGTTTCGGTGTCGGTCTCTATCTCGCGCGTCAACTCGTCGAGCGCATGGGTGGAAGAATCTGGATCGACAACTCGCGCGCACGCGGCAACACGTTTGTGGTCGCGCTCCCGGTGCACGTCTGATGCCGTGCTCCAGCTTTGTCCGGTTGCAGACCGGTGAAGACGGGCAACGCGTTCGTAACCACCGGAAACCCGGAGCGGCGTCAGTGCTACGTTGCGCCAATGGGCACGTTTGGTGCGGTCGACCCAACTTGAGGAACGGATGACAACCTTCACGGAATCGATCCTCGCGCCACTGGGCCACGGCGTGGTGCGGGCGCCCGCGGAAGCCACGGTCCTCGTCATCGACGATGACCCGGCGATGCGCGACATCCTCGCCACCGTCGCCCAGCAGCACGGATTCGGGCTGCAGTTCGCCGAGGACGGCGCCGAGGGGCTGCGCCTCGCGGAGCAGAGCGATGTCGACCTGATCCTTCTCGATCTGAGCCTGCCCGGTATGCCCGGGCTCGATGTCTGCCGGCGTCTCCGCGGAGCCGGTGTCGAGGTACCGATCATCATCCTGTCGGCGAGCACGGACACCGTGGACGTGGTCGTGGCGTTGGAGATCGGCGCAGACGACTACATCGCCAAACCCTTCGAAATCCGAGAGCTGGCTGCACGCGTGAATGCCAAGCTGCGCCGGCAGCGGACCACACAGTCGCAGGTGCGTCCCGGCCGGCTCAAGTTCCCCGGCCTCATCGTCGACATCGGCAGGCACGAAGTGCTGCGCGACGGTGAATCAGTGAACCTCACCCCCACTGAGTTCGACCTGCTGGCGCTGCTGTCAGCGTCTCCAGGGCGGGTGATATCGCGCTCTGAGATGATCCAGAAGGTCTGGGGCCAGGGCGCGGATCTCGATCTGCGTAGCGTGGACGCCCATGTGTACCGCCTCCGCCGCAAGATCGAGCCAACGGGTCCCCGGCCGACGTATATCCACGCCGTGCCCGGAATCGGCTATCGCTTCGAACGCCGTGGCCTCAACGAGCGACTCTCGCGCAGTGTGACCGGGAGTGACGAGACCGGCCTAGCCAGCTGACCAGGGCGGTGGCGACCATGCACTGCGTGTGGACAGGCTGCGAGGCAGCCCCCGTCGCGGCCCCGGCTCCTCGACGAGCACCAGTTGACCCCGGTCGTTCAACGTTGCCGGACGAGCTTCGACGATCTGGCCGCGGAGCAGCGACAGCGGTCGTCCGTGGGGTCGCTGGAACTCGAAGCAGATCGCTTCGCGGCCATCCCACAGCCGCCGTTTCGACGACCCCGCATAGATCGCGAGGCTTCGCGTGACCCGTCGCTGCTGCGGGGTGCTCACGGTGTATGAGATTCGATACATCTCCCCCCGCCGCAACTGGAAACGTTCCACCTCTCCGTGATGCCCTGCACTCTGTGCATTCATCATCGATTGCAAGTATTGACGCGTTCTGCGCGATCGGCTCAGACCCCGCGTGACGCCCGGGTCACAGACCGCCATCGCCCCCTCGGATCTTCTGACGGACCCGAACCGCGATGGCAATTGAGCGGCAGTGCACACTATCGTGCAGGTTTCAGGTGACCGTATCCATCGCATGCGTTTCCGGCAAGGGCGGCGTGGGCAAAACCACGACCGTCATCAACCTCGGCGCCGCGCTCGCCGAACGAGGTAAGCGCGTGCTCCTCGTGGATTGCGATCCGCAGTCGAACCTCACCAGCGGGGTGGGTCTCGACCCCTACGACGAGCGGCCCGGCGTCGCGGCGGTGATCGGCGGCCACGTCGAGGCGTCGGCCGCGATCACCGAGACGAGTTGGCCGAACCTCTGGGTCCTGCCTGCATCGCCGGACCTGTCCGCCGTGGAAGGCGAGATCGCATCGTCCATCGATAAGGAGTTGGCGCTCCGCGATGCGCTCCGCCGCGACGGGTCACGTGCCACCTTCGACTACGTGCTCTTCGACACCCCACCGAGCTTCGGTTTCCAGACCATCAGCGCTCTCGCCGCGGCCGGTGACGTGCTCATCCCGGTGCAGATGTCGGGGTTCGCCATTCGCGGCCTCAAGGAGGTGCTGCGCACTGTCCACCTGGTTCGCGGGCGCCTCAACCCGGACCTCGCCATCCTCGGGATCGTCCCCACCTTCGTCAACCTGCGCACCCGTTTCAGCCGCCAGCTTCTCGATGGGCTCTGCGAGCTCGCCAACATCCGCGTGTTCGCCACGGTGATCACCCCGACGGTGAAGCTCCAGGAGACGTCGCTCGCAGGGATCCCGATCACGGCGTACGCGTCGTCGTCGAAGGCCGCCGCCGCTTACCGCGAGCTTGCTGGCGAGATCGCGGCCGATGAGGTGACGGCAAATGTCTGAGATCGGCGAGCGCCCCGCGCCAGCGGTCAACGGTCCACCGCTGTCGGGCCCGATGGCCCGGTGGCTCGCACCAACATCCGAATCCCGCGTCGAGCGGATCGCCATCGACGCGGTGCACGACCGCCCCTGGTGGCCGGGTACCGACGTCGACGGCGCCACGCTTGCAGCGCTCCGGGCGAGCATCGCGTCACGCGGGATCATCGAGCCGCTGCTCCTGCGCCGTCGCGGGTCTGACCGGTTCGAGGTGGTCTGCGGCTCGCGCCGTCTCCGGGCTGCGCGCGACCTCGGTCAGACGCATATCCCGGCGATCGTCCGGGAGCTGTCGGAGCGCGAGGCACTGCTCGTCGCCGCCTGGACCACCGTCGAGCGCCGCCAGCACACGGGCGATCGCACCGCGCTCAGCGAGCGCCTGCTGGCTGCCGGATTCACGCCCGACGAGACCCGGGTGCTCGCCGACCAGCCGTCGCTCGCGCCGGCGCACGCCGCGGCGCAGTCGAACGCTCCGGCATTCGTGCTTCGACCGGAGCCGCTTTCTCGCCCACGCCGCTTCGCCGCTGACATCGCGTTCGACCTGCCTCGCGCCGAGGTCCTCCCGCAAATGGCGCCGGAGGCGCTGACCGCCGCGCTCGCCGCCCTCGACGGAGTGAGCCTGGTCGCCCTGGTGCGGTGAGCTCTGTCCCGCGTCACTCCGAGGAAGAGCTCCGCCAGCAATGGGCGTTCCTCGACGCTCTCGTCGACAGGCAGGCGGCCAGCTTGAAGTCGGGGATCCAGGACCCTGAAGAGGATGACCTCGTCGCGCCGATGGTGGCCACCGATACGACCTACATCGAGGAGATCTCGACACTGACCCAACGGGTCACCACCCTTGAGGACGAGCGCGCGACCCTGTTGCGCCGGATCGATCTCGCTGAAGAAGCGCGGGTGGCCGCGGAGTTGGGTCGGGCATCAGCCGAGGCAGCCCGCCTGGCGGCTGAGCGGACGCTCGCCGACGAACGGGCCCGCCTTGAGGCTGAGAAGCGGGCTCAGCTGCCCCCGCTGGGACGGCGCAAGAACTGGTGGAAGCGGATCAGGGAGTGACCGCGCCGGCAGGCTTCGGCCTTCTCCCCTGCGCCATCCCGACGAACTGACGCAGCGCCTCCGTTGGCGACTGCCGCGTTGCCACCTCGCGAAGGAGCCGCTTGCTCTCGGCGAGCAGTTCCTCGTCGGGCAGCTCGCCACGGCCCGAGGTGGCCACGACCCAGCCCGGCGAGTACCAGAGGACGGTCTCGAACGCGAGCCCGCTGAGCGTGAGCCCATTGAGCAGCGAGTCGGTGATCCGCGAGAGCGGCCGTTTCGCGTTTGTGACAACGATGCCCCGGATCCGGTCGAGAACGTCGAGTTGCTGGGCGAGACCGACGGTCAACGCGGCCGCACGCAACGAGAGGATGTCGAGCGCTGTCGGGATGACGATTCTGTCCGCGGCCCCCATCGGTCCGATCAAAGACGGTTCGTGAGGATGCGTGTCGAGCAGGATGATGTCGCAGTCGTCACGAACATCCGTGAGCATCTCATCGAGCTGCTCCTTCGATGGGGACTTCGTCATTGAGGCTTCGATGCGACACCACAGTACGGATACCAAGGGGATGATCGACCAGCGCTTCTCGCAGCGTGACGCGACCATGCAGGACGTCGATGACGGTGACGCCGCGTTTCGCCCGCTCAAGGGCATTGCTCAATCCGCCAGTCGGATCCAGGTCGATCGCGATGACTTTGAGACCCCCAGCGGCAGCGGCAGCGCACAGCGCATAGCTGCTGGTTGTCTTTCCGACACCACCTTTTAGCGACGCAATCGTGATGACTTCTGCAGGCACGCCCGTAGAATATCCGCACATGGCCACCGCGGCGCCCCATGTCAAGCTACTGCGACAGCTTGCCAGCGCCAAAGATGATTATCTGAGTGGCGCGTTCGACATTTCCTGGGATGGCGCCAAGGCGACGCTCTACCTGGTCTTCGGGCGGCCGAGCCACGCTGTGTTCGAAACCGATCAAGAACAGATCGAAGGGGAAGCAGCGATCGACGCGCTGCTGGCAGCGCTACCGCGAGCATTTGTCGTGTCCGACTGGCGGCGCGCGATGTCGCCACACGAGACGCTCTCGATCACCATCGACGAGCTCGCCGGTCCGTTCGTCCGGCTCGCCGGCTCGTATGCGGACGATCCCGTCGCCGATGAGGATCCCGAGTGGTGGAGCGCCGTTGACGACGCCCCTGATCTTCCGTTCGGTCTTGCGGACTTCCCGCTGCTGCCCGGTGGCCGTCCACTGTGGGTGGAGGGGTCGCCTGAGGAGATCCACCTTACCGACCGTCTCGCCGGCCTCCCGCCGTCGATCCTGATCCTCACCGGGGCCAAGCTTCGCGCTGCCGCGGTGGTGAGCGGCGGCGATCTCATCGATGCTGTGTGGCTCGACTCCGACGATCATGCGCGCGGCGAGACCGCGGGCATGGCGCTGCTCGGAGCCACAAAAGGTTCGCTTGCGGGCTACGCGCTCGACGACCCGCGCGTGGCCGAGGCGCTGACGATGCTCTGGCGACTCCCCGTCGCGGTGAGCGGCGTGGAGCTGTCCTGGCTCGACCCGGCGTCCATGCTGGCCGCGTTCCGGGCGGACGGTCTTGACCGTGTGCTCGTGATCGATGCCCCAGTCCGTGGTATCGCGCTCTTCAGCCGTGGCGGCCTCGCCGCCGTCTACTCCGAAACCCAGCGATCCGCCGTGGCATCGCCGGAGCGCCTCCGTTCGCTGCTCTCGCAGGCGCGGGGGCGGCTCACCGTCATGGAGCGCAAGCCCCGACCGGTCGCGAGCGAGGCGGCTAAGCCCGCCACTGCGCAGGAGTTCTTCGACGTTGCAGCTCCCGAACCTCTTCACGCGGAGCAGCCGGCCGCCGAGCCGCCGACCGTCGAAACCGACGCCGAGCCAGCGCTCGTGGAAGTCGATGCGGAGCCATCGTCAATGGGCGACAGCAACCCCGGCCCGTCGATGGAGAGCGAGGCGACGCAAGCCGACGCCGGGGCGGAAGCAGTCGCGGGCGTCGATGCGGCGGACGACACCGGCGCAGCTACCGATGCGACGCCGAGCTACGGATTCCGGACCTTTGACAGGACGTCACCCGATACGGAGACCGCGACTGCGACGGCGCCCGCCGTCCCAGCCGATGCTGTTGAAAGCACCGTCGCTGACGCTCACACCTCTGAAGCATCAGACACAGATGCGGCCTCGATCCCGCCACCGCCACCGGCCGCCGATGTGACTGCAATCGCCGATGAGAACGCCCCACCGCCTCCCCCGCCTGCTCCTGAGGCGACGGAGGCTACCGCCAAGCCAAAACGGTCGCGCTGGGGATTCGGCCGGTCGCGCAAGTCGCGCGCTGAAAAGAAGGCTGCCGAGGCGGAAACGGCGGCTGCAGCAGAGGCGGCAGCTGTTGATGCCCAGCCGCCGACGTTCGCGGGCTGGAGTGTCCGCCAGCCCAATGAGGAGCCGGTCCCAATGTGGCAGCGGTCGCACGACCTTCCCGACGGCTCGCCCGCGGAAACGCCGGAGATCCCGGAGTCGGAAACCGGGAACGACCAAGACTCCCGGTTCCGACATGGTCGCTCGCACCCGCGGGCGACCCCCCGAGCGACGAATCGGACGCTCATGGCGAGGCGGAGACCCTGGGGACGTCCCACGACACCGACGGGGCTGCCGCGGCGGCATCACCTGTCGACTTTGCCTCGGAGGCAACCGCGCCGGTCGCAGACGACACACCCGTCGTCGAAGAGAAGTCAGAAGAGCTGAGCGCCGCCGGCGATCACGCGTTTGAGTTCGCCTCGTTTGACGAAACCGCACCTGCTCCGGCGCAAGAAGCTCCGGCGCGAGAAGCTCCGGCGCAAGAAGCCCCGTCTGAACCGGCGCACGCGGACGCCTGGCTGTCAGCGTCGTGGCTCGATGACGTGGTCAGTGGGGATGAACCCCAGACGCCGGCTGAGTCACATGCCACGCTGGACGAAGACGAGGCTGCCCAGGGCGCCACGGCCCTCGAGCCCGATCAGGGAGCCGATCAGCCTCGACCTGTCCTCCGCACACCAGGACCCTGGAGCTGGCCCCTTGCGGAGCCGGACGATGACGCTCATCCCACCGGGACGTCAAACGACGCGGGCGAAGCCGATGCGCCGGGGATGGAACCTGCCGCGGTGGCCGCATCGAGACACGAGGATTCCACTTCGGGATCAAACGGCGCAGATTCCGAGCTTCTTCCATCGCGACGAGCCCGTCGGCTCTCAATTTGTCGACTTCGACGAGGTGCGCAAGCGAGCTCGTCCAGATCGGCGTCGTGTGGCTCGGCGAGGCCAACGCCGTCCAGGTGACGGCACTGCTCAGCAGCACCCGATCGACCATCGACGACTTCGTCGCCACCATCGACACCATCCGCGGCCTGCACATCGATGGCCAGGATCCCGCGTCGATCCAGGCGATGGCGCGTGAGATGCACCAGCAGGCTGCCGAGCGGTTGTGCGGGGCATGACCCGGTGAACAACCAGCTGGTGAGCTGGATCCAGGATCACTCGGTGCTGATCCTGGCAGGGCTCGCCGTGGTTGAAGGGCATCATCTGCCTCGCGCTGCTCCGCATGGCGCGGCATGCACGCCACGAGATGAAGGCCGCTCAGGCGGCGGCGCTCGAATCTGCACGGGCGGCTGCGCTCGCCGCCCCGGGGCCATCGACCCTGAGGCCGTGCTTGCGCTCCTGCGCCAGGGTCACGCCCCGACACTCGACAACGTCTACGCGATGATGCGCCGGCGCGAGAGCGGAGGGAGCGACAAGTCCGACGAGCACGCAGACCATCCCAAGCAGGTCATCCGTCGCACGACGAGCCGCTGCGGCGGGAGTTCCGATCGGGGCGCCCGCGGCGCGAGCCGACAGCGCTCACGCAGCTCCCAGGTCGAAGAGCGGCTTCGCCAGTACGAGCGCTGAGCCGCTGGGTTGCTACCTCGGGTGGGCCCGGCGTTCCAGCGAGGCGGGCCGTCCCCGGCCACAAGCCTCGGCAGCGGCAAGGAACGCCATGGCCACCGCTTCCTCACGAAGGCGCGCGATCGCATCCTCGGTGCGGTGGAGCACGGCAACGCTATTGCGGATGGTCCAACCCGATCGGCCGGAAACCTTCGGCGGGAGCAGCTGCTCACCCGGCGATCGGACCGACCAGCTGCCCGGCGAATTGTTCGGAGCGCTCGCGCCGCTGCGCTGGGAGCCCGGGCGCCGGGCCGCCGTCGAGACGCGCCGTTGCGCTGCGACTTCGACGAAGTCGTTGTCACTGTCTGGACCGGAATGGCCTCGAGCGGCCGGCCAGATGACGTCGGCCCTGGGGATCGCTTCGATGCGGGTCGTGCCGGCGAGCGCGAAGAGCGCGGCGGCGAGGTCTTCGCCCGGAATCGAAGGCGCTCCCCTCTCCGAACCACTCGTCGTCCTGGACCGAGGCCCCCCAGCTGCCGCCATCGCTCCTGTACTCATCACAGCAAGCTGATCGTACCCGGACGAGTTAACCAACTCGTGGATGTCTGGAACGCTGACGGAATCGAACGTGTATCGAACCGGTTGCCCCCGGGGGAACGCCACGGCGTGGCGCACACAATCGGCTCGGAACCGCCTTCCGTCCGAAATCCAAGGAGCATCCTCACGTGAGCATGGCAGCCGCCCCGCAGAAGCTCGACAGCCGGTATCTCGAGGCTCTCGGTCCGCTGCGTCCACTCGTCGATGACGACAGCCTGACCGAAATCATGGTCAACGGACCGGAGATGGTCTACGTGGAGCGCAAGGGCAAGATCCTCCTCACCGACATCCGCTTCGATGATGAGGCGCACCTCATGCGCGTGATCGACACCATCGGTGCCGCGGTCGGCCGCCGCATCGATTCGCGCACGCCGCTCATGGATGCTCGCCTCCTTGACGGATCCCGCGTGAACGCGGCCATTCCCCCGGTTGCGCTCGACGGACCGATTCTCACGATTCGTAAGTTCAGCAAGGATCCGTACCAGGTCTCCGACCTCATCGGGTTCGGCACGCATGACCCAGGAAGCCGCCGCCTTCATCCAGGCATGCGTGCTCGCGCGAGCCAACATCCTGGTGTCGGGCGGAACCGGTACCGGTAAAACGACTCTCCTCAATGTGTGCTCGGGATTCATCCCCATCGACGAGCGCATCGTGACCATCGAGGACGCGGCAGAGCTGCAGCTGCATCAGGAGCATGTGTGCCGCCTCGAGGCTCGTCCCGCAGACGTCAACGGCGAGGGCCGTATCGCGATCCGCGAGCTGGTCATCAACTCGCTGCGCATGCGCCCCGATCGCATCGTGGTTGGAGAGTGCCGTGGTGGTGAAGCGCTGGACATGCTCCAGGCGATGAACACCGGCCATGACGGCTCGCTGACCACGATCCATGCGAACAGCCCCCGCGAGACGCTTTCAAGGCTCGAGACGCTGGTCCTCATGGCCGGTCTCGATCTTCCCCTGAAAGCGATCCGCCAGCAGATCGCCGGCGCGATCAACCTGATCATCCAGCTGAACCGTCTCAAGGACGGCTCGCGCAAGGTCGTCTCGTTCACCGAGGTCATCGGGATGGAGGGCGAGATGATCACCGTGCAGGAGATCTTCAAGTTCGAATCGCGCGGCGCCGATCCGTCGACCGGAAAGATCATCGGCGACTTCGAGCCGACGGGCATCCGGCCCGCGCATCATCGACAGGCTGTTCGACATGGGCATCGCGCTTCCGCCGCGTCTCGCGCAGATCTTCCCGGACCGTCGCCAGGTTGGCGTCGCCGCCGAGAAGAACGGACACCTCAGCGGGGTCGCCTAGCAACGTCGCGAGTCAGCGCCGCGGGAGTCGCCGTCGTGGCGCTCTCGCTCCTGGCCGCGTGCGGCGGTGCCACGATTCCAGTCGCCAGTGTGGCCTCGGTGCCGACCGTGCTCAGCACGCCGGCGCCGACAGCTGCCCCGAGTGCCGGGCCGGCTATCGGTGATGTCTGCCCGGTCGGGACCTGGCGAGTCCTCAAGGACACGTTGGTGGTGTCCTTCGAAACGACGCAGGGCATCGTGTCCGTCACGATTGCGGGCGGCGCTGGCGAGCTCGACCACTACTTCAGCAATGGCACCGTCGTGGAAAACCTTGCTGGGACCGCCTTTACCGGCTCGGCGCACGGATACCGTGTGACCATGCGCGCGAGTGGCACACTGCGCTCGCCCGTGGTGTTCACCAATGGGCGTCTGACGGCGGAACCGATCGACTCGTCTGCCGAGCACCTGACGATCACGATCAACGGCAGCGGCCCGAAGTCGATCCCGCAGGCTGAATATGAAACGCTCACCTACACCTGCAGCGGCAACGCACTGACGGAAAGAGACAGCACCGGCGATATCTCTACATACCGTCGCGTCTCGTCGACCCCGTAGCCGCGCGCAGGGTCAGGCTATCGGTGGCGGAAGATTGACCGGCTGGTAGATGAGACCCTCGCCACAGCAGCGCCCGCATTCATCATCGGCGCGTGCTCTCGACGCCCACGCACCGACGGTTCCCTGGCGAAACTCCACCTTGCGATTCTGGTCTCCGGAGCCGTCGCAATTCGGGCACCGCACCAGACGGTGTTGAGCGGCTGGCATGGGCATAACCATGCGCTCACCGCAACGAAACATCTGTACGCCGACGCACCTATAGAATGCGGTCCCCGAAACCGTCGGCGGAATCAGGCCGAGCCGACCCCGTCCATCACGTGGATCGGCTGGAAAACCTCCTCGGAGAGTTCCTCGCCAGAGGTGGTGAGGTGCTCGAGGAACGTCGGGAGCACGCCCGTCGGCATGTACGACCCGACCACCTTGCCGTCCTCGTCGACCCCGGCCTGCTTGTACACGAAGATGTCCTGCAGACGCACCTCGTTGTTCTCGCACCCGAGCACCTCGGTGATGCTCACGATCTTGCGCGTCCCGTCGCGGAGGCGGGACTGCTGGACGACCACGTTGACCGCCGATCCGATCTGCTCGCGGATCGCGCGTGACGGCAGCTCGGCGCCGGCCATGAGCACCAGCGTCTCGAGACGGCTGATGCAGTCATGCGCGTTGTTCGCATGGAGCGTTGTCAGCGAGCCATCGTGGCCGGTGTTCATCGCCTGGAGCATGTCCAGCGCCTCACCGCCGCGGCACTCGCCGACGACGATGCGGTCCGGCCGCATGCGCAAGGAGTTGATGACCAGGTCGCGAATCGAGACGCGCCCTCGCCCTTCGATGTTGGCCGGCCGCGTCTCGAGCGTGACGACATGATCCTGTCGGAGCTGGAGCTCTGCCGCATCCTCGATGGTGACGATGCGCTCGTCCTCGGGGATGAAGCTGCTGAGGATGTTGAGCGTCGTGGTCTTTCCGGACCCGGTGCCGCCGCTGACGACAACGTTCATCTTGCCGCGTACGCATGCGCGGAGGAAACGCACCATGTCCTCGGTGATCGACCCGTACTTGACGAGGTCGTCGATGGTGAGCGCTTCCTTGGCGAACTTTCGGATCGTCATGGTGGGTCCGCGAAGCGCCAGCGGCGGGATGATCACGTTGACGCGGGACCCGTCCTTGAGACGCGCGTCGACCATCGGCGACGACTCGTCGACGCGCCGGCCGATGCTGCTCACGATTCTGTCGATGACCTGCATGAGCTGCTGGTCGCTCTCGAACGTCACCGGGCTCAGCGTCAATTTGCCATGCTGCTCGACGTAGATCTGCTTGTAGCTGTTGATCATGATTTCGGTGATCTCATCGCTGGCGAGCAGTTCCTCGAGTGGCCCGAGGCCGAGAACGTCGTTGGTCAGGATCTCGACGAGCCGCAGCCGATCCGGTCGGCTCATCGTGATGTTCTGCTCGGTGATGACCTCGTTGAGCAGCTCACCGATGCGCTGGCGAACGACCTCGGGCGGAACGGAGTCGGTGCCCTGGGCGAGCTCTTCGACGAGGCGCTGATGCACCTTGCCGCGCAGCGCGACGTGGGTGTTGGCGTGACCACCCATCTTGCTGAGCCCCGGACGCAGGTTCGCGCCGGTGCGGTTCAACAGGGTCGGGGCACGCTGCGGCTCAGGAGCGGGTGCAGGACGCTCGACTTCGAAAGGACGCGGGGCCGGCGCGGGGCGGCCGGCACCGGTACTGGTGCGGGGTCGCCACGCCACCAGGGCGGTTCTGCCAACCGGCGGGAGGAAACCGGTCCGCGCCGTCGTCGGACCCGCGGTCCGGAGATCCGGACGGTGCGGGGACGGCTGCGGCTTGGGATGGAAGCCGGAGGTGTCCCCTCGGCCTTCCGCTGCACTCGGTCGAGCAACGACATCTGAGCTCAAACCACCTCATGTGATCGCGTTGGAATACCTGCCCGGAGGCTGGATCAAGCATCCCCGGGATGCACGCCTAACAGTGCAACGATCCTGTCGAAGCAGCGTCCCAGAGGCTCTGAGGGGGGTTTCATAGGGACCGGCCGGAACCGCCCGGCCATATTCGGGTGCCTGTCACGTAAAGGATCGTCGTATGGAACGTCGACCGCTGCCCTCGGCATGGCACGAACTGCTGCGTACCGCGTCCGCAGTGCGCGCGTCGCCGCCTCCAGAAAACATGGGAAGCGGTGACGCCGGTCGCCTGCGCAGCGCCATCCGTCCGATCGCGATGACCGCCGCGATTGTGACTGCAGCGGGGCTCGCGATCCTTCACCTCGCGGGGACCACCGGCGTGGCCAGCGCCAACGGCGGCGAGGATCACAGCTGTTCTCCTTGACCAATGGCGACCGCTCCAGCAACGGCGTTCACTCGCTGGTGTTCAGCGGAACGCTCGAGAACATCGGCGAGGGAGCGCCATACGACTGCAACGGCATCCATGTCAACGGCCGTTCCGACGACATGATCCATCGCAACTATTTCGCTCATCCCATCCTCGGCTGCGGTCAGCTGGTCTTCTCGATGATGCAGGCGTACGGCATTCACTACCGGTCGGCGGGTGAGAACATCGGCTGGGAGTTGGTGCCGGGAGCCCAGCCAGCTATATCAACGGAGCCTTCATGGCCAGCCCTGACCACAGATCCAACATCCTCGACGGCAACTACACGGAGATGGGCGTCGGATCCGACGAGAGCGCCCCGGGGGTGACCTGGACCGGTGTCGGAGCCGAGCAGAACGTCTGGATGTTCAGCGAGGAGTTTGCTCAGGTGGGCGCTTCCTCACCGCCACCCCCGCGCAGGACACCGGCCCCAAAACCCGCCCCGCGCAACTCTCCGGCGCCGAAGCCCCCCGCCGTGGCTCCCGCGACCGTCGCTCCGGCTCCTGCGACCGCAGCGCCGGCGGCTACTCCGTCGCCGTTCCTGCACCGAGCGGCCTTCCCGCAGAATCTCCCCGCGCCGCCGGTGGATCAGTACGAAGGCCTTTTCCCCAACACCATCGAATCCGTCCTGGAAGCGTTCCTCCCATTTCTAAAGGGGCAGCACCTCAACTCAGCTCAGCACCGTCGAAGCGTCAGCAGGCGAACTCGATGGCAGCATCGTCGTCGCCACGGTCTCCACAAGGTCTACCGGGTCACCCGGCCGGCGCGTGAGGCGATCCGCGGCGTCTCTCTGACCGTCGGAGCCGGCGATTTCATCGCAATCATGGGTCCGAGCGGGTGCGGCAAAAGCACTCTCCTGCACATGCTCGGCGGCCTCGAGCCGCCCGACGAGGGCACTGTCTCGATCCAGGGCATCGATGTGTACGGCCTCGCGGACGAGGAGCGTTCGGCGTTCCGGCGAGACCACATCGGCGTCGTCTTCCAGTTCTTCAACCTGCTCCCCACGCTGACGGCGGCCGAGAACGTGGCCCTGCCGCTCCGCCTGCGCAATGAGGCGCCGAGCCGGCACCGGCAGAAGCTCTCCCGGCAGGTCATCTCGGCCCGCGTCGATGCGCTCATGGAGCAGCTGAATCTCCATGGCCTCCAGGGCCACGGGCCGGAGGAGATCTCAGGTGGCGAACAGCAGCGGGTCGCGCTTGCCCGAGCGCTGGCCGCGTCGCCGTCGCTGCTGCTCGCCGACGAGCCGACCGGAAACCTCGACTGGACGAGCGGCCACGAGGTGATGGCGCTGCTGACCCGATTGTGCCGCGACGAGCATCAGACCGCTGTCCTCGTGACCCACGACGCCCGGGTAGCCGCCTACGCCGACCGTGTCCTGATCATGCGCGACGGCGAGGTGGTGGACGATGTCGCGCTGAGCCATACCGGACAGGCCCCCGATGCGATTCCGGACGCGACGGTCCTCGTCGCGAGGCTCTCCAAGCTGCAGCTGTGAGCGACTTCTGGTTGCTGGCCGTCCGCGCCATCCGAGCGCGACCGCTGCGGAGCGCGCTGACGGCGAGCGCTGTCGCCCTCGGCATCGCGGTCGTCCTCGCCGTGCAGATCGCCATTCAGGGGCTCACCGCGCAGGCGGAAGCGGCCCAGCTGCAGCAGGCCGGCGCCTCATCGCTCGACGTCCGGGTCGATCGCGACACGGGGCTGGCCCCGGCCGACGTCACCACCCTCGGTCAGCTGGCCGGGGTGGTGCAGGCCGTCCCCCTTTATGAGAAGCAGGTCACCGCCGGGGCGGCCGGGGGCAGCCTCGACGGCGCCAGCGTGACCCTTGTGGGTCTGCAGGATTCCAGCTGCCGCGCTGCGCAGCGTCTCGGTTCTGAGCGGACGGCTTCCGCTCCCCGGCAGCACCTCTGAGGTGGCGATCGACCAGGGGTTGAGCACCGTGCTCACCGGGGGCGTCGGCAGTGCGATCCAGATCGGTCAGAAGATCCAGCTGATCACCGGAACCGGCCCGGACCTGTTCAGGGTGGTCGGTTTCACGTCGGGGACAAGCGGCGGACCCTCCTTCACCCACGACGCTGTCTTCGTCGATGACGCAGCCATGCTGGGGCCGTTCGCCCTCGGTTTGCGCACGCCACTGGTCGCGCTGCGCTTCGGACCCGGGGTGACCGCGGCCGCCGTCGCTCAGGAGGTGCACGCGAAGTTCGGTGCGGGTGTCACCACCTACAACCCTCGAGCGGGCGCGACCGAGCCGCTGGAGGATCTCCAACCGCTGCTTGCGCTCGCGACGGTATTGAGCCTGATCGTCGGCGCCGGGGTGACCGCCAACAGCGCGGCTCTCGCCGCGTATGAGCGCCGGCGTGAGATCGGCTTGCTCCGAGCCGCGGGCGCCTCGTCGGGTCAGGTGTTCCGGCTGTTCGCTGTGGAGGTCGGGGTGGTCGCTCTCGCCGGCGTTCCGCTCGGCATCCTCGGCGGGCTGGTGCTCGGCGCCATCTTCAACGGCCTCTCGCCCGCTGACCTCACGGCCCCTTCCGCTCATGCCCCAGGCCGGTCAGGTCGTGGCAGCCATCGCCGCCGGCCTCGGCGCCGCGCTGATCGGCGGGCTGCTCCCGCTCTTCGCCGCAGCGCGCCTGCCGATCCTCGACAGCCTTCGACCTCACCCGATCGGTGACCACCAGCGCGCGAGCGTGATCCTGCGGACGGTAAGCCCCATCCTGCTCGTCATCGCTGCGCTCTGCTTTCTCAGCAATGCCAGCGGCGTGGTGGCATTGGGCGTGCTCGCACTGCTCCTGGGACTGGTGGTTGCGCTGCCGCTGCTCGCTCCGCTGGTGATCCGGCTCATCGCGGCGGCCATCTCGCCATTCGTCAGTGGCGCACAGCCCGGGGCAGCGCATCTCATTCGAGCCCGCAATCGGACGGCGATGACAACGGCGGGTCTGGTCCTCGCTGTGGCCACAGCTGTTGGCGTGAGCGCCCTGAGCGCTGGAGCCCTGACGGCGAGTGACAGCTGGGTCTCCCATCTCTTCGCGGGTGACATGCTCGTGACCAGCCCCGTGACGCAGAACGACCAGGTGGAAGCGGCCATCGCCGGCAGCACTGGAGTGGCCCAGGCGACCCCGCTCCGCTTCCTGTCCGAAACGGTTGCCGGGGCGGCCGAAGGCGTGGCCGCAATCGATCCATCGACCTATAACTCGCTTGGTGGGCTGGACGTCGTTTCGGGTGACCGCTCCTCGGCGCTCAGTGCGCTGGAGGACGGGCCGAGCTTCCTCCTGCCCGCGGGCCTCGCCGCCGCCACCGGCTGGACCGTCGGCTCGTCACTCCCCGTGCAAACACAGAAAGGCGTCACGTACTTCACGATCGCCGGCATCGTCAGCCACTCGTTCCCGTCGGGCGATGGCGGGGAGAGCCTGGTCATGTCGAACGATCTGGCGCGCACATACTTCGGTACAGCCGCCGACGGGTTCGATGATCTGGTCGTGGTGACGCGCGGCTCACATGCGAACGTCGAAGCCACCGCCGCGAGCTACGGCATGCGCGCGGTCCCGGTGAGTGTCATCGAGTCCGACGCGCGCGACGCGCTGCAGCATTCCATCGGCCTGCTGCTCGCAGTGGCGATCATCTCCGTCGTCATCGCCATGCTCGCCGTCGTCAACACGCTGTTGGTCAATGCACGGCAGGGAACCCGGGAGCTCGCGCTGCTTCGTGCCGTCGGGCTCGGCAGCCGCCAGGCGATGCGCCGGGTGCTCACCGAGGCGGGCATGCTCGCAGGCGCGGCGACCCTGATCGGCATCGCGGCCGGCTGCTTGATCGCGGTGCCGATGCTGCAGGCGAGCAGCACGCCAACCTTCATGCCCGGCTTCGTGTTTCCCTTCGAGACAGTGATCGTCCTCATCCTCGTCGTTGTGCTCGCATCGATCGTCGCCACCATCGGTCCAGCTCGCAGAGCGGTGCGAACGTCAGTGCTCAGCGCGCTGCGCCACGAGTAGGTGGCAATGCGCCCGATCAGCGGGTGGAGGGGTCGCGTCCTGATCGCCGTCGCACCGGCCCTCGCCCTCGCTGCATGCGGCAGCGATGCACCGGCGCTCTCGACCGCGGATCCCGTGCACTACCTGATCACCATCGATCAACTCGTAGCGCCGGACTTCACAGTCACACGTGCGGCCGCACATGTCGGCGCCACCACACTCGCAGGCGGCGACACATCGCTAGCGTCAACGCTCGCAGCGAACGACTTGCAATCAGCCGCAAGCGTTGAGTACCAGCGCGACGTCGATTTCAGCACCAGCAACGGCCCCATCGATGTTGTGGCCATGGTCGAACGCTTCGGCGCAACCGGGAAGGCATCACGCGCATTCGCGGCAACCGTCAAGCACCTCGACGCGCTCACCGGTGCAGTTCCAACATCCACCGGCCCACTCGGTGACCAGGCGCACGCCATCAGCGTGGTGAAAAACACCCCCGCTGCGATCCCCGCCGTCGAGATCACCGTCGTATGGCGCGTCGGCAACCTCGTCAACATCATCATTGCCCGCGGCCGCTACGGCGGCACAAGGATCGACGACGCCCTCGTCTTAGCCGGTCTGCAAACGCAAAACGAGTCAGCGTCCGGCAGCGGCTGAAGGCTCCGGCTAAAAGCAGAGTTGAGGACGGATGGGACCGCGCCGGAAGCTGAAAGCCGGACCGAATGTTGAGCGGAAGACGGACGAGACCCCGGCGGAGGCTGAATAGTCCGGTTTGAAGCCGGAGCCGGGGTCTCGTCCGTCCGTGTGCGGCGCAGATCGAGTCCGGATTGAGGTCTCCGGCCCCGGCGCACGAGAGCCTCAGCTCTTGCGAGGTTCCCAGCGGAATCGGAACACCGAGAGCAGCACGGCGCCGGCGCCCCATGCACCCATGATCAGCAGGTCGTTGCCGTTGAAACCGTTGCTGTAGAGGTGCGCGGGATCGAACGCGGTGAACATCGCGTTGATGAAGTGACGCACCGGGAACCACTCGGCGATCTGCGCGAGGATGGAGGTGGGCGACACCGGGAAGAAGGTCCCGGAGATGAACACGATGGGCAGGAACACGCCGTTGACGATCGCCGGTGCGGCTTCGGCGTTGGGAATCACGATCGTCATCGCCATGCCGAGCGCGCAGAACGCCAGTGCTCCAACACCGACAGTCGCCGCGGCGGCGCCGATGTGCTGGGGCACGTGAACGCCGTAGACCAGGATGCCAAAACCCGTTGTGAGCAAAGCAAGAACGATGCTGACCATGATTGACGAGCCGACGACGCCCGCGATGAATGCCCATGGTGGAAGTGGAGTGCCGCGCAACCGCTTGAGGATGCCATTGTCCCGGCGCAGCGACAGCGTCACCGCGATGTTGGTGAAGCATGCGCCCATGACGCCGAAGGCGACCAGCGCTGGGATGTAGTAGTCGTCATAGCTCGTCTTAACCGGGCCGACCTGCACCTGCTGCCCCTTGAACAACGTGGCGAAGACGACGAGGAAGATGATCGGAAACAGAAAGGCGAAGAACGCGCTCGCGGGGTTGCGCCAGAACGACTTCTGCTCGAACGAAACCTGGCGCGCCACGATGCCGGCGCTACTCATTCTTGGTCAGCTCCAGGTAAACGTCTTCCAATGACGGGCGGGCGACCTCGAGGTTGGGAAGCTCGAGCCCCTGGCCGAGCGCCCAGGTCGTGAGGTCGTGGAGAGTCCGCGTCGGCGTCGCAGTCTCGATGAGCGCGATCCCGTCATTGAGTTTCGCGGCGAGAGGCAACGCGGTGACGGCGACACCGTCCGGCAGTTCGAAGCGCACATGGGTCAGTTGCTCGCTTCCGGCGCGGAGCGTCTCCGGAGTCCCCTGCGCAACCACCTTGCCGGCAGCGATCACGCAGATGCGATCGGCAAGGAACTGCGCTTCGTCCATGTAGTGCGTGGTCAGGAGGATCGTCTTGCCCAGCGTTCGCATGTTGCGGACCACCTCCCAGGCGGCCCGCCGCGCCGAGGGATCGAAGCCAGTCGTCGGCTCGTCGAGAAAGATCAGCTCCGGGTCCCCCACCAGGCCCAGCGCGACGTCGAGGCGGCGCTGCTGGCCCCCCGAGAGCTTGCGCACCCGCTCACCAGCCTTCTCGGTGAGCCCGACCAGCTCGATGATCTCGGCTGCCGGGCGGGGTGCGGGGTAGTAGCCGCGATAGAGCTCGACGAGCTCGGTCACCGAGAGCATGGGCGGGACGGCCGCCTCCTGAAGGACGATCCCGACGCGCTCATGGAACTTCCTTCCACCCGTATGCGGGTCGATCCCGAGCACGGTCACCTTGCCGGCGTCACGCTTGCGATACCCCTCGAGAATCTCGACGGTGGTGGTCTTGCCCGCGCCGTTGGGGCCGAGGAGTCCGAACACCTCGCCCGTCTCCACCTGGAAGCTCACGCCGCGGACTGCCTCGACCGCGCCATACGACTTGCGCAGGCCGTCGACGACGATGGCTGTCACCGAAAGTGTCTCCCCTGTATGACGAGCGGTCACAGAGTCGTTGCGCCATGGTGCCAGAGACGGGGGTCGGCGCCGACCACAATTGGCCGCAGCGCATGACCATGACCACAACCAACGTGGAGATCCTGCGCCAGGGCTGGCTCGACGCTGCTTCCGCCCTGGCGCCTGGCCTCGACACACTCCCTGAATTCCTCGAGCACGGTCTCGAGGCTGCCGTTATCGACGAACGCCTGGATGAGCAGTCGCTGCTCAGAGTGGTGACGGAGGTGACCTCGGCAGCCGCCGAACTCGCTGCCGGCCGAAGAGTTGTACTTCTTGACGCGACGCTTGCAGCGCGCGGTGTACGAGTATCTGCTCTCGCTCGACGCACTTCCCGAGCCGCCACCCCGTCGTGATGGCTCCAACGGCCATTCGGCCCCGGACACAACGCTCATCGGAGCCGAAGAGGTTGCGGCACTTGGCCGCAACGGCCACCTCAAGACCGTGGCCGAGCCCCATGTTCCCCAGGCGACTCCGGTAGCGAAAACAGAGCCCGTCGCCGAGGTCGTGCCCGAGGCACAGACGGACCCGTCCGCAACAACGGCCGCCGAGCGTGTCGAGGCCGGTCTTGCCGAGCTCGACGCCCAGCTCTCACCAGACGACCTGGAAAACACTCCCACGGCTCACTTCGAACCCGAGGATGCGACCACCGCCGCCGAGGCCCTGTCCGTAGCGGACCACCCCTCGGAGCCTGCGACACGGCCGGCGTTCACGCTCTTCCGGCGCACCGGCGCGGCCGCATCCAAGGCTGACAAAGCATCGCCCGACCCCAACGGCAGCGCGGCTGCCGAACCCGCATCGGCCACCAACGGGTCGGGCCCAGCGCAGGCGGAGGCGCCTGTCGACGACCCCGAAGCGTTCGTCAAGCCGAAGAGCGGGTTCCACCTCAGCGAGCTGGCCGACTTCGCAGTGGTGCAGCGTTCGGCAGCCGCGACCGAGGCGCCCGAGGAGCCGGCGGCGCTCGAGCCGTTCGATGCCATCGAACCCGAGCCGGTCCAGGAGTTCACGGAACCCGAACCGGAGCTCGAGCACCAGACGATTCCCGTCCAGCCCGCGCAGGAGGCCGCGAGCGGCGCGGCGGCCAGAGGCTGGCGCCTCCGCGATGACGACACCGACCAGCACGATCTGACCTCGGAGACCGATTCCGACGACAATCGGTTCGAAACCGACCCGGAAGTTGTCGAGGCACGCCTCGAGATCAACGACCGCCTGCGCCGCCGGCGTTGCGACGAAGCAGCTGCATTGCTCCAGCGACTCGCAAATGACGTCGGTGGTCGTGCGCTTGCGGAGCTGGCGCTCGACGCCGGAGACCGGTGCCGTGCGCTCGGCAAGGGGAACGCTGCGCTGAGCTGCTATCTCGCCGCGTCGCGCGCCGATCCAGTGCATGAGACGCCACTGCTGCGACTCGCGGACATCTGCATCGACGATCACGACATCGACCTCGCAGTGTCATACCTCGAACGCGTGACCCGGTTGCGCAGGCTGCGCAACGACGACAAGGGCGCGCTGAAGCTGTACCGCAAGATCGTGACCATCGCACCGTACCGAGACGATATTCTCGCGATGTTGATGCGCGCTCAGGCGAACGGTCGCTTCGACGAATAACACTTCATGAACAACACCCGGTCACACGTTACGTGGCCTTGCTCGTCCGCTGTGCGATGCGTTTGTTACCGAAAGGCGATGAACGGCAGGGTGGATTCGATCCACACTCGGGTGCGGCCGTCATCCAAGCCAGCAAAAAGCTGTGCTGGATGCAGCGACGCCGCATCTGCGTGACCGACACCAACTAAGACAACCGAGGAGAACAGGTGGCAATCCAGGCGAACAAACCGAACAGCCGGATCTTCTTGCTTCTAGGAGTCGTGCTGGCTGCGGCGGCGGCGGTTGCCGTGCTGCTCCTGGTACGCTCGAATGCACCTGCGAATGAAGTCAGCGTTGTCGTATCTGACACGAGCATTCCCGCAGGGACGACGCTCACACCTGCAATGGTCGTTGTGGCCCAGGTCCCGAACACGGCGAAGCCGGGTGACGCGTACACGGATCCGGTCGCGGTTGTCGGCAAGGTGACGCAGGTTGCGCTTGCCAACAACACGCCATTGGTTCCTGGATTCTTCTCAACTCCCGCGCTGTCGATCACCTCGAGTGGCGGCACCGGGTCGGCAGTGACCGACGTCGAGACGCAGATCACCAAGGGATACGTCGCAGTCGCGATCCCCACCAACGCATCTGTACCGACCACGCTGACAACGCTGCAGCAGAACAACTTCACCGGTCCGCTTGTGTCGGATGCGGGCTACATCCTTCCCGGTGATCACATCGACATGCTCGTGCAGTCCACCAACGGCACGCTGGGCCTTCGCTACACGTTCCAGGACCTCATCGTCCTGCGCGTCGGTGAGTCAGGCGCCACCTCGACCGCGTCCCCGGACACGCTCCTCGTGGAAGTGCCGCGCGCGGAGGCACCCTTGCTCGCGGGCCTCGTGATCGGTGACGGGCATGAGTTCGTGGTCAAGTACGTCCTTCGGCCCGAGTCCGAGTGGGGCAAGCTCACCGCGACCAGCAACACCCCGAACTACGAGTTCGACCGGTTCGCCCAGCATCCCAGCGGTGAAGCAGACCATCGTGACGCCAAGCACGCTGGACAGTCTCTTCGGCGGCTGACGGTAATGACGCCAGCCGCAGTTGTCGCCGCGGCCCTGGCCGCGTCGGCAGTCCTCTCGATCTTCGCCTATCTCCTCAGCCGTGGACAGAGCCAGGCTGGGGAGATGGCGCGGCGCCTCAACCAGTACGGTGGCGACACGGTGGCCGTCACCGCACCGCCCCGGGTCAAGACAGGCAACGCGATTCGAGACCTGCTCGACGGGCTGACCAGTGGCCTCAACCCGCTCCTCTCGCGCACGTCACACACCGGCAAGCTTGCTGACGACCTCCAGAAGGCCGACCTCAAGCTGAAGTCGTCGGAATGGCTGCTTGCGGTCGTCGGGCTCGGCATCCTCGTCGGTCTGCTGGTTGCACTCCGCTACGGACAGCCACTCGCGTTCATCCCCTGCCCCATCGTCGTCTATTTCCTGAGTGGTTTCTTCCTGAAGTTCCGACAGAAGCGGCGCACGCGTGCATTCAACAATCAGCTCGGCGACACGCTGATGCTGCTGAGCAACGCGCTCAAAGCCGGCCACTCCTTCGCGCAGGCACTCGCGTCAGTCGCGAAGAACGCCAACCCGCCGATCTCAGAAGAGTTCGCACGTGCAACACGGGAAATCGCCCTCGGCATCAACGTGGACGAAGCGCTCAACCACATGGTCGTGCGCAACAAGTCCGAGGACTTCGACCTCATGGTCACCGCCGTGCAGATCCAGCGCGTGGTCGGCGGCAACCTCGCTGAGATTCTCGACACCATCGCTTTTACGATCCGCGAACGCGTCCGCATCCAGGGTGAGATCCGAACGCTGACTGCGCAGGCCCGCGCATCGGGCTGGATCATCACGATCCTGCCGATCGCCCTGGCCGGATTCCTCGCCCTGATCTCCCCATCGTATTTCGATCCGATGATCACCGACCCGCTGGGACACATCATGCTGGGCATGGCGATCTTCTCGATCGCGGTCGGCGCGGTCGCGATCCAGAAGATCGTGAAGATCGAGGTCTGACGTGAGCCTTCTCGCCATCGCGCTTGCCGCCGCTCTCGGCGGCGGCATCCTGCTCATCGCTTTCGGCCTGGCCATGTCGGTCTCACCGCGGCAGGGCGACCTGCTCGAGGCACGCCTGGCACAGTTCGCCGAAGCCGGACATGCCCCGGCGACCCTCGCCGAAGTCGAGATGTCGCTGCCGCTCTTCGACCGTGTGATCCGTCCATTCCTGGACAAGATCGGCAACCGGCTGAATCGCAACGCCGGCCAGGGCAGCACGGACGCGCTGCAGGAGAAATTGAACCTTGCGGGACGTCCGATGGGCCTCAACGCCTCGGGCTTCGTCGCACTCCGGCTGCTCTCCATGCTGCTCTTCACGGCGGTCGGACTCGCGCTGGCGCTCTTCGGTGCGCTCACCATGCCGCTCTTCGCAGTCGTTCCGCTGGGCGGTCTGATCCTCGGATATCTTTTGCCTCAGATGGTGGTTGCCCGCCGCATCAAGAAGCGTCAGAAGGAGATCCTGCTGGCGCTCCCGAGCGCACTCGACCTGCTGACCATCTCCGTTGAAGCCGGGCTCAGCTTCAACTCGGCCCTCACCCGCGTCGTCGACAAGTACAACAACGAGTTCTCGCGTGAGCTCACCATCATGCTCAACGAGGTTCGCCTCGGCCGTCCGCGTCTCGAGGCGCTCGATGATGTCGGGCGCCGCTGCAAGGTCGAGGAGCTGAGCAACTTCATCCAGGCGATCATCCAGTCGGAACAGCTCGGTGTCGGCGTGGCCAACGTTCTCCGCATCCAGTCGGAGGAGATCCGCCGCAAGCGCCGTCAGCGCGCCGAGGAACAGGGCCAGAAGGCACCATTGAAGATGCTCTTCCCGATGGTCGGCTGCATCTTCCCGACGCTCTTCATCGTCCTCCTCGGTCCCGCCGTCATCGAGGTCGCGCACCAGTTCGGCTCAGGGGGCTGACGCCGGAGGACTCGTCTCCGGCTGCAATTGCCGGCTGAGCGCCGTACACGGGACGGAGAAGACCCCGGCTCCGGCTTCAAACCGGACTATTCAGCCTCCGCCGGGGTCTCCTCCGTCCCTCGCTCAGCTCCAACCGCACTGGTCAGCCTCTGACGGATCCCCTCTGTCCCCGGCTCACCTTCCGACCCGGTCATTCGGCCTCTGTCTGCCCCTCCGCTTAGGACAGCTGGCGAAGAACGCGCTCGAGTTGACGGCGCTTGGCAATTCGCCACCTTGACCGGAGCGCCGGGACAGAGCGGTATACCTCGGGGGCGGCTGCATCCTCGCGGAGTGACTCGCGGAGCATTGATGCCACGGTGTCGCGAAGCTCGACAAGGCGCAATGAGCGCGCGACCTCGAGAGCCGCTGAGATTCTTGCTTCCTCGCCGGAGCGCATCCAGTCCTCGAGTGCATCGACCAGACCCTCACGGCCATCGCCGATGACGATGCGGGCGTACTCCGTGAGCTGTTCGGTGAGCGACGCCACGTTGGATTCGAAACGACGCTCCATATACGCGAGGATCGCGTCGCGAGCGCTCTGGTGCGCGAGCACGGCGATCAGCCCGGGCGCGGTCCGGCCGATCAGCAGCTTCTCGAACGGCGAGACCTCGAGGTAGCCGATGTGGGCGCCGGCGCTCGACACCAGCCATGGGCTGCCGTCCCCGCGGTAAAGGCAGAGGTTGTCCGGGAGACCAGGATGCTGCCACCCGTAGAGGCCGGCCGTCGCCTCCTGGAGCACCGTGATGCTCTCCCGGCTCAGCGCGTACCGCACCAGGCTGCCTGCCGAGGTGATGCTCTTCGCCTGCTGGAATCGCGCCAGGCTCTCCACCGTCGCCTGCCCTTCCGGGTCCATCGCGCTGGTCGGCACGGTCAGCACGGCCGTCGTGCACTGGACCAGGGCACACTCGAGCAGACCCGCATAGTCGGGACCCGTGGGCTCGTCGAGCAGATCGTAGGTCTTGCGAGCCGAGACGTCGCTCCGGGATGTCCGCAGGAGTGGTTGCACAGAGCAATTTTGTAACGAAATCTCCGGTTCCAGCACGGCGAACGCGTGTTAGGTTCACTTTGTGGTCGCGATAGCCGCATCTATCGACAGCACTCCGGGCCAGGTTTTCGCAGATGCACTGCTCGTGATTGCCGTGGCAATCAATGCATATCTGGGCTGGAGTCACGGACTCATCCGCCGCGTCTTCAGCGCGGTGGGCGTGTTCCTCGCGTGTTTCGCCGCCTCCAACCTGGGCAATCCGATCGCTGCGCTGATCCACGCGCACAACGTCGACGCAAACGCCTGGGCGTTCGTGGGGGTGTTCCTGTTCGTGATCGTCGTGGCCGAAGTGCTCGGCGCGCTGCTCAACGAACGTCTCGAGAAGGTGGTCGTCGCGGCGTTCAATCGGATCACCGGGGTGGTGGTCGGGGCCCTTGTCGGGGTCGCCGAGGTGCTCATCCTCTTCCTTGTCGGCATCTCGGTGAGCGGTCCCAGCTCGGTCGCCCACACCAGCATCTCGCAGGACCTGCACGCGGCGACGCTGAGCGGCGCGGCGATTCGTCTCGAGCCTGATGTGAGGACGCTCTTTGCGCCAGCCCTTCCCTCCAACCTGAGCGAGCACTTCTCTCAGAACGCCACGGTCCTCACCCCGCCGGTCTGACCCCGAGGCGGCGCCTCAACGAGGCGAGCCGACGTCTGCCGGGAAGAAGGTCTTGACCACGGAGCCGAGGCCGACAAGGTTGAACGGCTTGGTGATCAGGTGATTCGCACCGGCCAGGCGAGCGCGCTCGATATCGTCGTCACTCGAGAGTGCGCTGAACATCACGATCGGTATCTCGGCTGTGGGTGCGTTGCTGCGAATGCGCTTGCACGTCTCGATGCCGTCCATGCCGGGCATCATGATGTCGAGGATCACGAGGTCGGGGGCGCGCGCCTCGACCTGCGCGAGACCGTCCTCGCCGTTCTCGGCGGTGGTCACATCGTAGCCTTCGATGCCGAGGTACATCGCAACGATATGCAGCAGGCGGGGATCGTCGTCGACGATGAGGATGCTGCCCCGGTTCACGGCTGGGCCCCCGCTCCACCCTGGGGTGCGCTGAGACGCCCCTCGGCCATGTAGCTCGACAGATCGCGCTCGTGCCCGAGCCCGCGCTCGATCGAGTCGAGCACACGCTGATAGAAATCCTCGCGCTCCTTGCGATCCTCATCCGGTGCCACGGCCTCGCCGCGAACCCGATGCTCGATCCAGGGCGGCACGAGCTGTTCAACCGTGTTTCCGCCGACCTTGACGGTAATCATGGTGTCGTCGAGCTCCTCGACCAGGATGCTCACCCGATGAGCGATGCCGACGTGACTGTCGAGTCGCCACGAGCGCTCCCAGGCCCGCTGCCGGCCGATGCCGACGAAGATCAGGGTCACGGGATCGGCCACGAGCTGGCCACCGCTACCCGACTTCAGCTCTTTGAGCAGCAGGCGCCAGACGTCGCCGTCGATCTGCCGCGAGACCCAGCCGACGAGGGAGGGCGCGCGGTTGTCGAGATCGGGAAGCGACACCGCAAGCGAATCGTCCAGGCTCGGCAACGCACTCACGACGCCGGCATGGCGGCGGCAGTACACCCGATCCTCGATGGTCACCCGGTGCTCGACGCACCAGGCGGTGCGGCATTCGCGGCCACGGCGGTCGACGTACTCGCACGGGGCCCCTTCCAGGGACGTGCATCCGCCCTGGGTACAGGGGTGCAGGGACGTGTGCGCGGACTCGGCGGGCATCAGTTCATCCACCTTAGCATCGGTCGGCTGAGCGCGAACCTCGCCCATTCACCACACCAGGGGAATGAGCCTTCGCGTGCGCGCGGCGTAGGTTCTGTACTCGGGGAACGTGCGGGCCAGCAGGCCCTCCTCGAAACGAGCTCTGAGCATCTGTACCGCGACGAACGGGAGCAGCGTCAGGGTGGCCCACAACGCGGGTCGCGCCATCACCAGCGCCACCGCAGCAAGGATCTCGGCTGCATACAGCGGGTGCCGGATGAAGCGATACGGGCCGCCCGTCACTACACGCCGCGCCTCGGGGATGATGCTGAGGCTCCGGCGGAGGTACATCAGCCCGTAGACGCCCAGCACGAAGGCGCCGAGCGCCAGGGGAGCCGAGATGTCACGGATCATCACCCACGGCGTGAACAGCACCGGGTTGGGAAACGCGCCCACCACCAAGAGCATTGTGGTCCCGACCAAACCCGCGGTTCGGGCAATCGCCCGGCCGTCGCGAGCACGCGGCCGCGGACGCACAAGATAGATGCCAACAGGGATGACACAGAAGAGCAGATAGACCCCGGTCGTCAGCGGCCCCGAGAGGAAGTTGCCGAAGCCGGCGTGCGTGGGGAGCGCATGCACCTGGGAGACGAGATTCGACCACACGCGCCACCCAAGTAACGCGAACAGCACCGCCGGAAGTGAGCGGCCGAAGACCAGGAATCGGATTTCTTCGACGCGACGTTCCAGGTCGCCACGGCGTGCTGGAATCGCGACCGCCTCGGCCATGGCCGGAGTGTAGGTCAGGCGTATTCGGAGCGACGCTCTCGTAGCCCGGTTGTCATCGAATCACCACGGTTTCTCGTTGCGGGCGCACTGTCCGGGGCGTGTCCGATCCTTCGTTACCAATATTTAGCACGCAGGCCATTCCGTTGCGGCAGCAGGGCCCCACACTCGCATCAGTCGGGTCCGAGCAAACATCTCGGCCTCGAAAATTCAACCCGAAAGGAGGTGAAACACAGAATGGATATGCTGAGCACCCTGTACCTTCGCGCAACAGAGTTCATCGCTCGCAAGCGTGAGGAGGCTGAGGAAGGCCAGGGCATGGTTGAGTATGCGCTCATCCTCGTCCTTATCGCCATCGTCGTTATCGTTATCCTGCAAGTCGTCGGCAAGCAGGTCAACAACGTGTTCTCGAACATCAGCAACGGCCTGGCCTCGTAGCTCTTACAAGCAACCAGGACAGTCAAGAGGAGCCGGCCATCGGGTCGGCTCCTCTTTTTATTGCATGTGAACGTTGTGTCGCGTCGTGGAACAACGCCATCCGTGTGCAAGCCATTCGCCGTACCATGCGGTCGATGCACTTGGTGTGCGGGGGGCGCATGTGATCCGCGTACTCATCGCGGACGAGATCGCTCGAATCGTTGGCGACCTCGAGAAGCTCGAGCCCTACCGCGACATCGTCGACGTCTGCGGCGTCGCCCACCAGGCATCCGCGGTGATCGAGGAAGCATGGCTGCGCCAGCCTGATGTGCTCGTGTTGCACGAGCGCTTCGCGGACCTGCCGCCATCGGACTTCGCAGCGCACCTGACCTCCGTATCTCCGGCGACCCGTGTGCTGCTGATGACCTCTGACGACTCGCATACCGAGGCATTGGGTTGGGCTGCCGGTGCAATCAGCGAGCAGGCGGCAGGCTCGGCTCTCCTCGAAGCGATCCGCGTGGCCGCCGGCCAGCTCCCGCTCGGTGGGGCCAGCGTCGACGGCGCACCGGAAACGGGTGAAACGGTTGCGGCTCCCGACGCGCCGAGACGCGGCGTTCGCGCGCCGGTGGGCAGGGCAACCGTCGTCGTCGCCTTTTCGGGCAAGGGGGGAACCGGCACCTCGATGGTGGCCACCAACCTCGCCGTGCTCCTCGCGCAGCTCACCAGCGGGCGTGCGGCGCTGATCGATATCGACCTCCAGTACGGCGATGCCGCCGGCATGCTCCACGTCGAACACCACCCGCTGACCATCGCCGACCTCGCCGGACAAGGCGAGGACATCGACAGCACCACCCTCGACGGCGTCCTCGCGACAGGCCCGGCGGCAGTGCGCGTCCTGCGCGCGCCGTCCAGCCCCGAGCTGGCCGAAACCATCCTTGCCGCCCCGCTGCGCGCCATCATCCGGACGACCGCTCGATTGCACGAATTCGTTGTCATCGATACGCCATCTCAGGTGGACGAGCGTGTCCTCGAGGCGCTCGAGCTCGCGGATCGTGTGCTCCTGGTCACGAGCTACAACCTGAGCGCGGTGCGCGGGACCAAGGCGACCCTGCTCATGCTCGAGGCTCTCGGCGTCGACCCGGATCGTGTCGATGTCGTCCTCAACCACACGCGGCCGCGGACCAATTACCGACGCGAGGACATCGAGGAGATTCTCGGCAGGCGCGTCCTCGTTGACCTCCCCTACGACCCAAGGGTCGATCCATCCCTCGATTCCGGCGTGCCGATCGTCGTGGCGCAGCCGCGCGCCGAGCTGGCACGCCGGCTCACTGGGTTGGCCCAGCTCGTCACCGCCCCGGCCATCAGCACCGAGACGGATGGAGTGGACCTACCGGTCCCCGAGCCGCCGGTGTACCGGCGGCGATTCAGCCTGGGCCGGAGGTAAGGTGGCGCCGTGATCCGCGTCCTGGTTGCCGACGGCAGCGAGCGCATCCGCGCCAACCTGGTCCGGCGTCTCGCCGCCGAGGAGGACATCACCGTCTGCGGCACCGCCGAAAGCGGCGAGCAGGCCCTCCAGGAGGCGTTGCACCTGGTCCCGGACATCGCGGTGCTCGACGCCGGCCTCAGCGGACTCGACGGCGTCCAGACCACCGAGATGCTCGCGGAGTACGCCCCGCAAGCGGGCGTGATCCTGATGTCGATGGAGAGCGGGAGCGAGCTGTTCCGGCGAGCGATGCTCGCCGGTGCCCGCGAGGTGCTCCAGAAACCGTTCGCCGGAGACGACCTGGTTGCCGCGATCCACCGCGTCCACGCTTTCCAGGCACGCAAACGCGCGGCCCAGGCGGTTCGTCAGCCCGAGCACGGCGGCGCCGCTCCCGAGGGAGCGCGCCATCGCGGACGCATGATCACGATCGTCTCGGCCAAGGGCGGAGTTGGCAAATCGATCATCGCCACCAATCTCGCGCTCGTCCTCAACCGGCCACACCCGGGCAGCGTCGTCCTCATCGATCTGTCCCTGCAGTTCGGCGATATCGCCGCGCTCCTGGCCATCACGCCGGATGGCTCGATCGCGGAGTTTGCCGCCAGCGACGCCGGGATGACCGACCGCCACGTCATCCAGCAGTCGCTCTCACTCGGCCCGCAGGGGCTCACCGTGCTCGCTGCCCCACCGAGCCCCGAGCTCGCCGACTACGTGACCACCGCACATCTCCGCTCGCTCGTGGCCGAGCTCCGCTCCACCTTCGACCTGGTGGTCGCCGACACCACCTCGCAGCTCTCGGAGATCACCCTCGAGGCGCTTGAGAATTCGGACCACATCGTCCTGGTCACCGACTTCAGCGTCACGTCCGTGAAGAACACCAGGCTCATCATGTCGGTGATCGGCGTCCTCCAGGTCGACCCCGAACGAATCATCGTCGTGGCAAATCACCGTGACGCCCCACTCGCCGGCGGCATGGACCGCGCCCGCATCGAGGACTTCCTCCACCACCCGGTCGCCGCAGAGATTCCCCACGACGCAACCGCAATCGGCGGCTCCGTCAGCTCAGGCGTCCCAGTGGTCATCGGCGGCCACTCCTCCCCCGCCACCGCCGCCTTCGAGCGTCTCGCATCGGCCCTCACCGGCGAAGGCGGAACTGAAGCCGCCGAACAACCCGGCAAGAAGCGCAGCCGCCGCCGGCTCGGATTCGCTCGGGACTAAGCGCCGCTGCTTCGATCGGGCCCAGTCCCGCGCTTAGCGGCCGAAAATGCGGCGCTTGCGCTTGTCGTCGGCCTTGCCGGCGGCTGTGCCGGCGCCGACGGGCTGACCGTTGCCTGGCACGAGGGCTCCGGCAAGTTCGCGGATGGAGCGGCTGATCTCGGCCTCGGGGTTGGAGGTCACGAATGGGATCCCGCGGTTGATCGAGTTGCCGACGACGCGGGGGTCGTAGGGGATCTGAGCGCCGACGGTGTGGCGCAGATTTTGCTCGATCGAGTCCTTGTTGAAGTCCGAGTGGGAGTCACTGCGGTCAACGACCAGGAGCACGGACGCCGGGTCGACAGTGAGGGATTCCAGCACCTTGAGCGCCAGCTTCGCGTCCTTGATCGCCGGGATGGTGAGGGCGGTCACCACCAGGATGTGCTGCGCCGATTCGATGACCTCGAGGTTGAAGTCGGCCAGGTGGGACGAGGTGTCGACGACGACGTAGTCGAAGGTCTTGCGCAGCTCGGCCATGACCATGCGGACGTGGTCGTTGGTGATCAGGTCCGCAAGTTCGGGGCTGATCGGGGCAAGCAGCACGCGGACGCCGTTCGGTCCCTGGGCCATCACCTCGTTGAGCATCTCGGGCTCGAGGGTCTCCGAATCGACGACGTCGGTGATGCTCCGGCTGTGATCCAGGTTGAGCATCACCCCGATGTCGCCGAACTGGAGGTCGAGATCTACAAGTGCCACGCGTGAACTCGGTCTCAACTGCGAGGGCGACCGAGAGGTTGGTCGCGAGCATCGTCTTGCCCACGCCGCCCTTGCCGGAGAAGAGCACGATGACCTCGCCGAGCGCCGCGGCGCGCGGAGCGCCGGAGGCGTCCGGGGCCGCAGCCCGGGCGAAGGTGCCCTTCTTCTCCTCGAGCTGGTGCACGCGCCGGATGGCCGCCACCAACTCGTCGTGGCTGAAGGGCTTTATGAGGTACTCGCGAGCGCCGGCCTGCATCGCACGCCGCAGGTAGTCGCGCTCGCCCTGGACCGACATGATGATGACCGGCGAGGCGGGCAGCTCCTGGGCGAGCCGCTCGGTGAGCTGAATGCCGTCCATGATCGGCATGTTCACGTCGGTGAGCACGATGTCGGGCAGCAGCCGGTGCGCTTCCTCGAGGCCCTGCTTGCCATCGCCCGCCGTGCCGATGACCTCGATGTCCTCTTCGAACCCGAGGAGTTTGCGCAGGTTATCCCGAGTGCTCGCGATGTCGTCGACGATGAGGAGCCGGATCAAATCGATCGCGACCTCAGCCCACCGTCAAGCGTGCTGCCTGTACGGGGTCGACCGGTATGCCCGGTCCCATGGTGGCCGCGATCGTCACGGTCTTCACGTACGTGCCCTTCGCGCCGGAAGGCTTGGCTCGAACGATCGCATCCATCAAGGCGGCGAAATTGTCGCGCAATTTGTCGTCGTCGAACGATGCTTTGCCAATTGCGGTGTGAATGATGCCCGTTCTGTCATTTCGGAACTCGACGCGGCCGCCCTGGACGTCCTGGATCGCCTTGGCGATATCGAAGGTCACGGTTCCGGCCTTCGGGTTCGGCATGAGGCCACGCGGGCCGAGAATCTTGCCGAGACGGCCGACCATGCCCATCACCTCAGGGGTGGCCAGAGCGACGTCGAAGTCGATCTCGCCGCCCTGCACCTTCTTGACGAGATCCTCGCCACCGACGACGTCGGCTCCGGCCTCAATGGCCTCGCGGAGCTTCTCCCCGGTGGCGAAGACGGCGATCCGTCTCGTCTTCCCGGTCCCGTGCGGGAGCGTGACCGTGCTGCGCACCACCTGGTCGGCATGGCGCGGGTCGATGCCGAGGCGAATGTGCGCCTCGATCGACGAATCAAACGCCGTGACCGCCGTCTGGCGGACGAGGCTCACAGCCTCTGAAGGGGGATAGAACTTGCCGACTTCGATCGCGCTCGCGGCTTCGCGGTACTTCTTGCCGTGTTGTTTGGGCATCTACATTCTCCGTGGTGTTGGCGGACGCGCAGGGCGTCCTCCCACTCAGTGACTCAGTTGACGTTCAGACCCATGGATCGCGCCGTGCCCTCGATGATCCTCGTGGCGTGCTCGAGGTCGTGGGCGTTGAGGTCGGCCAGCTTCACCTCGGCGATCTCGCGGACCTGCTGGGCGGAGAGCGATCCGACCTTGTCGCGATTCGGGTTTCCCGATCCTTTCTCGACGCCGGCAGCCTTCTTCAGGAGCTCTGAAGCCGGCGGCGTCTTGGTGATGAAGCTGAACGTCCTGTCCTCGTACACGGTGATCTGCGCAGGGATGACGCCCGACATGTTCGCGGTCCGCTCGTTGTACGCCTTGCAGAACTCCATGATGTTGAGCCCGTGCGGACCGAGCGCGGTGCCGACCGGCGGTGCGGGTGTCGCCTTGCCGGCCTGAAGCTGCAGCTTGATGACCGTCTTGATCTTCTTCTTGCTCATGGCATTTCCTGTTTGGGATTCTGGTTGTGGTGGATCGGCCCGCGCCTAGCGAAGGCGCTCGACCTGAAGCAGGTCGAGCTCGACGGGTGTCTCGCGTCCGAACATGTTCACGAGCACCTTGAGCTTGCCTTTCTCGACGTTGATCTCGGTCACCTTGCCGTGGAAGTCGGTGAACGGTCCATCGATGACGCGCACATTCTCGCCGACCTCGTACTCGACGTTGACCTTGGTCGGCGCCTCGGCTTTGACTTGCTTCTGGATGCCGCGAATCTCGTGCTCCTGCAACGGGACGGGCTTGTTGCCCGAGCCGACGAAGGAGGTGACACCGGGCGTGTTGCGGACGACGTACCAGGACTTGTCCGACATCACCATGTTCACGAGGATGTAGCCGGGGAAGATTCGCTTGCTGACCTTGCGGCGCTGACCGTCCTTGATCTCCATGACCTCTTCGGTCGGAACCAGGACGTCAAAGATCTGATCGTGCATGTCCATCGATTCGACGCGCTTGAGGAGATTCGCGCGAACCTTCTCCTCGTGGCCGGAATACGCATGCACCACGTACCAGCGGGCGTCCTTGGCGGAAACGGCGGCGTTGCTCACAGCGATGTTCATTCTCCCACGACGGCTACGGCGACACGGTTGGGGCCGTAGTCGGTGCGACGGTTGGCACGGCGGTTGGCGGGGCGGTTGCGGCCGGAGCCGCGGTCGGCGTGGCGGACGACGCCTGAGTGGTGATCGCCTGCTTGACCCCGAGGCTCAGCAGGTAGTCCGCGCCACCCACCAGCGCGGCGAAGATGATCACCGTGGCGATCACGATGCCCGTCATGCGCGCCAGCTCCTGGCGCGCCGGCCAGACCACCTTCTTCAGCTCTTCCCAAACACCCCGCAGATAGCCGAACGGGCCTCCGCGACCGGAAGTCGCAGCGGGGAGGACCGGGCGCGGTGTCCGGGGACCGCCCGGGGCGCTTCGAACCTTGGCCATTGACGGTGGTGTCTCCTGATGGTGATCCCGGGGCGAGCGGGGCTGGGTGGGTGATGGCAGGGGCGGCACGACTCGAACGCGCGACCCTCGGTTTTGGAGACCGATGCTCTACCAGCTGAGCTACGCCCCTTCGGTCACTTGGTCTCGCGATGCTGCCTGTGCACGCGGCAACGTTTGCAGAACTTGCGCAACTCCAGGCGATCCGGGTCGTTCCGCTTGTTCTTGACTGTCGTGTAATTGCGTTCCTTGCACTCGTTGCACTGCAACGTGATGATCGCGGAACCGCCCTTGGCCGTGGCCACGTGTCAATTGCCTCAAACACAAAAGAGACCTAGCGGCGCTAGGTCGCCGTGCAGTTTACCACAGATCTGGAGCGCCGCCGAGGGGCCATTCCCGAGATCACCACCAGCGGATCGTCACCGGCTTGCCAACTCCTCGTTGAGCCAATCGGTCTACGCTGTGAGCAAGCAACCGTACTACCCGGGGGACCTCCATCATGCACCCGCTGCTCCGCCCCACGAATGTGGCAATCGCCGTGCTCGGCGCCGCCGTCGTCGGCCTCGGCACCGTGGTGGCCGTCGACCACACCGCGGCCACGGCACCGCGCGCGCAGAGTGCGACGCTGTCATCGTCGTCGAACCTCGCAACGTCCATCCTCTCGTCGGGCGCCTTCTCGTCCGCGGCGTTCTCGTCGAGCGCATTCGCCGCGTCCGGTCAGGTCAAGAACGGGGCATCGCAGGTCTTTGACTTCTTTACGACCGACACCAAGCTGACCTGGCAGCAGATCGGCGCTGATCTCCTCAAGGGTGAAACCCTCGGTCAGATCGCCGGCACCCATACCGCCAAGGTGGAAGCCGATGCCCTTGCGGAGGTCAAGGCCGGTCTCGCGCTCGCGGAGGTCAAGGGCGTGATCAGCCAGGCTCAGGAGACGCGACTGGTCAACGATGCCAAGGACGCCATCTCGGTGCTCATGGCCGCGAAGTTGAGCGCGCTTCTCCCAGCGGGACACTGACCGGGCTGCCACGCAGATCGGCCTGCCCGCCGGTCTCCAGCGGGGATGGAGCAGGCACTCCTTGTCGGAATCGCCCTCCCACCACCAGCGGCCGGCCCGCTCGTTCTCGCCGGCGGCGGTGGCACGCGTGCACGGAGCGCATCCGATCGACGTGTAGCCCTTGTCGTAGAGCGGGTGATGGTCGATGCCCCGGGCCGCGAGGTAGTCCCACACCTGGGCGCGTGACCAGGCAGCCAGCGGCACAACCTTGGTGATGTCTCCGTGGCCGGGGTCGGCGGCGACGACCGGCGTTTCCGCGCGTGTCGGGGTCTGCTCTCGGCGCAGCCCGGTGATCCAGGCGTCGTAGTCGCCGAGCGCTCGCGCCAACGGGTTCACCTTGCGAACGGCGCAGCACTCGTTGCGAAGCGGGACCGACCGGCGGAACTGCATGGTTCCGTTCGCCGCGGTCATTGCGTCCAACTCGAGCGCATCCGGAGCCAGGATGCGAAGCCGGATCGGATAGCGCCGTCGTGTCTGCTCGATGAAATCGTGGGTCTCCTCGTGAAGGCGGCCCGTATCGAGGGTGAGGACCTCCGGCTCGGCCACGATGCTGCAGGCCATGTCGATGAGCACCATCGACTCGGCCTGGAAGCTCGCCACCAGGGCAACCCGGCGGAAGCGCATGTAGGTCCACGCGAGCACCTCCTCGGCGCTGCCATGACGGAGTCCGGCAGGTGCATGTGCGAGATCACGATTCGCGACCACGGCGCACATGATCGGTCAATCGTCCGTTCTGCGACCGTCTTGACCCGAAACCACTCGACGAATCCGGGACGCTGATCTCAGGCCACGCCCGCCGATGCCGTCGCGATCCGTGGGGTCGACCAGAGGTGAATCGCGGCGTGCGCCCGCCAGGGACGCCATCGCTCCGCGACCTCGCCGAGGTCGAGATGGCCTGACGTGCTACCGGTGAGGGCTTCGACGCCGCGACGGAGGCCGAGATCCGTCGCCGGGAACGCATCCTCCTCCCCCATCCGGAGCGCCACGTAGTTGGCGGTCCAGGGCCCCAGTCCGGGCACCTCGACCAGCGAGGTCAGCTGCTCGCCGAGCGGCCGGCTCCTATCGAGGCGGATCTGGCCGCCCGCGACTGCGCGGGCGAAATTGTGGATTGCCGCGATGCGCGCACCGGTGAGGCCGCTGCTGGAGAGATCGGCGCCGGCAAGCACCTCCGCCGTTGGGAAGAGCTGCGTGAGCCCGAAAGGTCCCAGGCCGGGAACCGGTGTGCCGTGATGGGCGACAACCCGGGCGATGATGGTGCCGGCGCCGGCCACGGTGACCTGCTGTCCGATGATCGCCCGGACGCCAACCTCAAAGGGATCCCACGCGCCCGGAGCTCGCAATCCCGGGAGCGACGCGATGCGAGCCCCGAGGAGATCGTCGTGCGCGAGCAGCGCATTGGCGCGTTCGAGCTCGAAGTCGAGGTTGAAGATGCGCCGGACCTGCTGGACGACATGGATCAAGCCGCCCCAGTGAGGCAGATGCACAGTGAGCAGCAGGTGATCTGCGCCGCCTCGCGCCACCTCGATCACGCCGGGATCGCCGTCGACCCTGATCGTTCGCCGGTAGACCCCCTCCGAGACGTGCTCGACCCCGGCGATCGCCCGCGCGCCCAGGTAGCTGAGCATGGTCTCCCACGCCAGCGGGCCGGCGTAGGCGACCCGCAGTTGCAGGCCACCGTCGGCCACGAGCCGGTCGGCAGCCCGGCGGCGGCCTCGGAGCTCGCGCGGCGATGCCCGGAAGATCTCGCTGAGGGTGCGGTTGAACTGGCGCAGGCTGCCGAATCCCGACGCGAACGCGATCTCCGTGATCGACAGGTCGGTGTCGTCCAGAAGCCGGCGAGCGAAGTGAGCCCGGCTCGAACGGGCCAGCTGCAGCGGGGTCACCCCGACCTGGTCCTGGAAGAGACGGCGCAGATGACGCGCCGAGAGGCCAAGGCGCGATGCGACCGCCGCCTCACTCTCGCTGCCGAGCCCGCCGTCCACGACCAGCCGGATCGCGCGGCAGACCACCTCGGAGGCGGCGGTGCCGACGGGCGCCGCCACTCGATATGGGCGGCATCGCAGGCACGCCCGGTACCCGGCCACCTCTGCAGCCGCGGCCACATCGAAGTGGCGAACGTTCGCCGGGTTCGGCCGCGCCGAGCACCCCGGGCGGCAATAGATGCCGGTCGTGACCACTGCCGAGAAACCACTCACGCTGCTACTTGTACGCGACTTGCCGAGCCGGCACCGGCCATATTCGGACGCGCCTCGAGATCTGTCCGGATCTGGCCAGTTCCTGTCGCTCAATCGGTCCACTCTGGGCGAATGTCCGCAGCGTCCGCCCTCCGCTCGTACGGATACGTGGCCACGCCGCTCGGGCGGGTGCTCGTGGTCACTGCCGGCGGCGAGGTCGCCGGTCTTCATTTCGACGGCTCCGGCCGCGCTCCCCGGATCACCGGCTTGACACGGGGCTCAGACCTGACCTTACGCGCTGCGGCGGAACAGCTCGACGAGTACTTCCACGGGGTGCGCACCCGCTTTGAGCTTCCGCTTCGGCTGGAAGGGACGCCATTTCAGATCGCGGCCTGGTCCGCGCTGCTCGAGATCCCGTACGGCCAGACCTGGAGCTACTCGGCACTCGCCGCCTGGATCGGCCATCCGCGCGCGGCTCGCGCCGTCGGTGCCGCCAACGGACAGAATCCGATCTCGATCCTCGTCCCCTGCCACCGGCTCATCGGCAGCGATGGTGACCTCACCGGTTACGGCGTCGGGATCGATCGCAAACGCAGCTTGCTCGCGCTCGAGGGGGCACAGCCGGAGCGGCGAGGCGGTTGGCCGCCGGCCGAGCCGTTGGTCAGGCGGGAAAGAGCGGAATCTTGACGGTGTCGCGCAGAGCGGGTCGTGCGTGCGCCGTCCCGTTTCCGGCGCCGTTGGTCACGTGTGCGACGGCGACCGGCTCCGCTCCGGCGGTGGCGGCGAAGCCGTTCCCATGGCAGTTGCCGAAGAACGCCTTCAGCACCTCGAGCTGCCGGTGCACCGCCTCCTCGTTCCAGCCGTGGCCCTGGTCGCTGTCCGTAAAGACCTTGAGGTCAGGGAGGGTCCCGATCAGCGTCTTCAGACGTCCGACATCCACCAGGCGATCATGTCTCGCAACGATGATCAGGGTTCGCTCGGCCCGCGCCGCGACCACGTCGACGTCATCACGGCGCAGGCAGTCATTGAGCCACTCGCGGGCGGCACGGGGATCGGCCCGGCGCTGATTCTCGTAGTTGATATTCGCCGTGCGATCGTCGACGTCGCCTTCCACGATCACGAAGCGTTTGTAGAGGTCGCTGACCCAGCGCTGGCGGCTCAGCCACACCACGCCGTCCCACATCGGACGGCGGCTCAGCAGGCGCACCTGCTCTCGATACCGCCGTCGCATGAGATCGGACGACAGGAGCGGGGTATGCAGCACCAGCCGCTCGGCCCGGGTGCCCGCCCGCTTCGCGAGCGCGCAGGCCACCGTGGCCCCGAGGCAAAGACCGCCAACGTCGAACTTGTCGACCTGAAGTTCCGTGAGGAGGTCGAAGAGCACATCAGCCATCGCCCCGGACGAATGCCTCCCGGGCAGCGGTGGCGAGGCCCCGTTGCCGGGGAGATCGGGAATGATCAGCGTTCGATAGGCGCCAAGCTGGCTGAACCTGCCACCAAACTCCTCGGCCGAGCTGAGGAAGCCGTGACACAGGACGAGCGGTTTGCCACTCCCGCAGACGAGGTAACGGAGGCGCTGGCCGCGAACCGTCGCAAACCGCTCCTCCATCATCGGAGTGCCCGCGCTGATTTTCGACGAGACCCCGGCGGCCAGGTGCGCGTCATGACCGGTCGCCCTTGCATCAATGGCGTCATTAAAGCCACAGGATGGGTCGTTGCGGCGGTCCGCTGGCGTACAAAGAGGGCGTCGCGACGCTCGCGGCCATCTGTCGTTGCCGCCCACGCGTGTGTCCGGGCCGCGATCGCCCGGCACCTGGAGGTCTCCCAACCCTGGCTGACATCGCGCTTGCAACCTGCGAGCTGCTCCCCGATCTCGACGACGACGAGCGCTCCCTGATCCCGGCTCTCGCCGCCCACGGGCTGACTGCCGAGCCTCGGGTCTGGGACGACCCGACGGTCGCTTGGGACGATGTCCTGCTGGTGGTCGTCCGATCGACGTGGGACTACGCGGAACGACGCAGCCGCTTCCTTGCATGGGCTCGCGCGGTCCCCCGAGTGCTCAACTCCGTGGCGGTGCTGACCTGGAACACGGACAAGGCGTACCTCCGTGTTCTCGAAGCCGCGGGTATCGCCATCGTCCCGACGACGTGGCTCGAGGCCGGCGGGCGAGGTGGGCACGTCGTCCTTCCGCAAGGCCCGCTGGTGGTGAAGCCGTCAATCTCGTCGGGCGCGCAGAACACGTCGCGTTATCTCGAGTCCGATCGTGACGCCGCACGAGCGCACGTCGACCGCCTCTTGAGCGAGGGGCGGGACGTGATGGTGCAACCGTATGTCACCTCGGTCGATGCCGACGGCGAGACCGGCCTCGTCTATATCGACGGCTCCTTCTCACACGCGATTCGCAAGGGTCCGCTCCTGCGAGCGGCCGGCGTGGCCACCGATCAGCTCTGGGCGCTCGAGGACATCTCGCCTCGCGCGCCGGACGATGCCGAGCGGGCGATCGCGGAGGCATCCCTGGACGCGCTTCCCTGGCCGCGCCGCGAGTTGCTGTATGCGCGAGTTGACGTGGTGTGGGATGGCGACGGTGCCCCGATGCTCCTGGAGCTCGAGCTCGCCGAACCCTCGCTCTTTCTAGGCCTCGGCTCCGGAGCCGCCGAGCGCCTCGCGGAAGGGATCGCCCGGCGGGTCAGGCAGGGCTGACAGCACTGGACCGATCTTCTCCCGGCTGGCTCGTTCGGCCCGGTTGGTGATGATCAACCGGGTTACGAGCGCACTGAAGGTCTCATCAGGGCCCAGGGGCTGCTGACGCGACTTCGACAGACGTCCACTCATTTACGAAGCCCTTCCCGATGCGGCGGTTGTGTCTGAACTCTGGGTCATCCGCCGGTGCTTGGTGTCGCCTCGACGGGCCCCTTCGCGTGCCACACCGATGCGCTCGACGCCGTTGGCGTCCTCGCGCTCCTGCGGTGCGGGCGTAACCCGGGTGCGCGGGGGCGCGCGGCGCGGGCGGAGCGGCCGCAAGGTGTCACGCGCCCTCCAGGCGGCGGCCGCGTCCAGAAGGTCGCCGGCAACAGCGGGGCGTCCAAGTCCGAAGCCCTGCCCGAGCGGTATGTCGAGCGAACGGATCTGGTCGCTCACCAGTTCGTTTTCGACACCTTCAGCAATAACGATCGAGGCGTGTGCGCTGGCGAACGTCAGCGCTGTCCTGATGGCGGCGCGCGTGCTCCGTCGAGCCGCGTTCATGGTCAGGCTGCGCGCCAGCTTGACGAACTCCGGTTCAGCGCTATCGAGCAATTCCATCGTCGCGAACCCCTCACCCAGGTCATCGATCGCAAAGCGGATACCCGCTTTCCGGTAGGAGGCGAGCACGGTGCGCAGCCGGTCGAGGTCGCGCACGCTCTCGTGCTCGCCGATCTCCAGGACCAGGCGATTCGGTGAGCGCCCGGTCCATTCCAGGAGCAGAAGCAACTGGTCCACATCGTGAAGCGGATCGAGCAACGCCGCAACGCTGACATTCATGAAGAGCAGGATCTCCGCCGGGAGCGCGGCCGCCTGACTCAACGCGGCGCGCCTGCACAACCAGTCGAGGTCGCGGATGTGGCCGGATCGATGCGCAATCTCGAAGAGCGTCTCGACGCTGTCGGAGGCGCCGAACCCTTCGGGCCGAGCGAGCGCTTCATAGCCGGCAACGTGCCCATCGTTCAGGTCGACGATCGGCTGATAGACCGCGTGGATCGGCTTGCCGGCCACCAGCTCGCCGATCAGCTCGGTGACCGATGATCCCGATGGCGTGACCTGTTCAGCGCCGTGGATGTGACGTCCAACCACCCGGTCGCGACCATTGCGCTTGGCCTCGTAGAGACATTCGTCGGCGCGCCGCCACGCTGACATCGGATCAGTGCCCGCCGGTGCTGACGCCCACCCGAGGCTGATGTTCGAGCGACCGCCCGGGGTCGGCACCAGATGCATGGCAGCGCGCAGCCGCTGTGCGGCAGAGGCGGCCTCGGCAGGATCGACGTCGAGGAGGATTGCCGCGAATTCGTCACCGCCGACTCTCGCGATCACGTCCCAGCCGCGCAACATCAGCGCGAGCGTGGTGGCAACGGTACGCAACACCGTGTCGCCTGCTTCGTGCCCGAACTGGTCGTTGACGCGCTTCAGGTGATCCACGTCGATGGCGAGGACAGCGAACGGCTGCCGCGGAATCGTGCCGAGGATGCGGTCGAACTCGCGGCGATTCTTCAATCCGGTGAGGCGGTCCGTGCTCGCCAGCTCCGCCATCCGGAGCGCCTCCTGGCGCAGCGCCCCCTGGTCGCGTATCCGGGTGATCACCTGCGCGGCTTCGGCGCTGATCTCGATGATCGTGTCTGCGCAGAGGGTCTCGACGCTCGGCAGGGATTCGAAGTAGTACGCAAGCACGCCGACGTTTCCTGCCACGGTTGTGATCGGACATGCGATCGCAGCGCGGACTCCCAGCGCGACCTCGCTGGTGACCTGCGCCGAAGGCCCCAGCTCACTCAGATCCGAGACCACGACCATCTTCTCTGTGGTGCGGACACGAGCGATGAGCGCGTCCAGGGGACCTGAGGTGCCATCGGCCGCCACGTCGAGCGCGTCGCGCGTCAGACGCGGAAACGCGTGACGCGACGTGGAATCACGGCGGCCCGGCTCTTGGCGCGCAACGAACAGCTCGCTGAAGGTGGCGCCAAGCTTGCGCGTGGTCAGCTCCAGGATGATCTCGGCGGCGGCATCGACATCCGTGCAGTCGGCCAGTGCGCGGAAGAGCGACAGCAGCAGATCTCGGCGTCGCTGCTCCGACTGTTCCGTGAGGTCACGAGTGACTGAGAAGAAGCCGCGCACCTCGGCGTTATCGCCATGCATGGCAGTAACCGAGACGACGGCCCAGAAGCGCACGCCGTCCTTGCGAACCTGCCAGGTCTCGTGCAGCCATTCGCCGGGAGGCAGGCCCGCGTCTTCGGCAGGACCGCCGGCCGGCCACCCCTTCGGGTACAGCACCGAGTAATGGCGTCCGATCATCTCGACGGCCTTGTATCCAAAAATCCGCTCAGCCCCCGTGTTCCAGCTGAGCACCGTACCGGTCGGATCGACGGTCATCAGCGCTTCGTCAAAGACACCATCGACGAGCGCGCGCAGGCTTTTCTCGCTCCGGCGGATTCCCTGCTCCGAAGCCTCTCGCTCGGTGACGTCGCGCAAGGTCACCAGGAGCCGCGCGCCATGCCTGCTGATCCGCACGTCGCACACCCGATTGACTGACCTGCCGCCACCCAGAGCGCGATAACCCAAACCGTCGATGGCGCAGGGGACGTCGTTGGCGAGCACGTTGCGGAGCGCGGTCACAAGCGCGCTCGACGCTTCATGCTCCAGGTTGAGGAACGCTGTGCCGATCAATGAGCCGGGGCGAAGGCGATCATCGGGAAGGTCGTCCGCGAGCTCAGCCGCGGCGGCATTCGCGTAGTCCACACGGAAATCGGCGACGAGTCCGCGCCGCCCATACTCGGGCGACAGGATGAGCACGGCGTCTGCCATGGCCTCGAGCCAGAATTGATCGCCCGGGTCTAGAACCCCTGGTTCCGGGAAACTGCGTTCTGCAGTCACGCGCCAGACTCCTCTTTACTCGCAGCGAACCTGCGCGCCACTTGTCGTCCCTTCTGGTGCGCCATAATCTGCGCAGGTTGAGCCACACGTCTGTCCCACAGCGCACATAGGTAGTGCAACACCGAGTCCAGGGATGATCCACGAAGCGACCGGAGACGTCGCCTCCACGCGTGAGAACAGGATCCTCACCGCGTTGCCTTCGTCTGATCGGCAGGAGCTGTTCGGTCTTGTGAGAAACGTCAGCCTGCCCGTCAAGACGGTTCTTTTTGAACCGGGAACGCCCATCGACGCGCTGTATTTCCCGATTGACGGGGTCATCTCGCTGGTCACACCCCTGCATGACGGCGCCATCGTCGAAGTGGCGACGATCGGCAATGAGGGGATCGTCGGAGTCCCTCTGGTGCCGCTGAGCGGCCTCGCGGTGCGCGCCATCTCCCAGGTTGCCGGACACAGCCTCCGCATCGACGCCACGGCGTTCCTGTCGTTGTCGCAACGCAGCAGCGCATTTCAGGCACTGATCGACAAATACACGCAGGCGCTCTTCGGACAGATCTCGCAGGCCGCGGCGTGCAACCGCCTCCATTCAAGCGAGGAGCGTCTCAGCCGCTGGCTTCTCATGAGCCATGATCGCGTCGGTTCCGACCAAATCATGATCACCCAGGAGTTCCTGGGACAGATGCTCGGGGCGCGCCGCTCGACGGTCTCGGTGTCGGCGGGCATCCTGCAACGCGCCGGGTTGATCCACTACGTCCGTGGACGCGTCACCATCGTCGACCGGCCCGGCCTCGAGGCGGTGTCGTGCGAGTGCTATGCCGTGATCAAGGCCGAGCTCGAGCGGGTGGTCGAGCCGACGGCACAACGGCGTCCGCCACTGTCAGCTCCGGACCATCGGTGACCCTCCCACCGACAGGACGCCAGTACGAGCTGATATCCGGGAGCCAACGGGCGGTCGTCGTCGAGCTCGGCGCCGGACTGCGCGAGTACGGCAGCAGTGCCGGCTCGCTGGTCGACGGCTACAGGATCTCCGAGTTGCCCGACGGCGGCCGCGGACAGCTGCTCCTTCCCTGGCCGAATCGCATCGCTGACGCGACATATCGCTTCTCCGGCAAGGAATATCGGCTCCCGGTCAATGAGCCCAAGACAGGCAGCGCCATTCACGGTCTCACCCGCGAGACCCTCTGGCACCTCCGCGAATCCTCAGCCGCCGCGGTCACATTGGCCCTCGACCTGCCGCCACAGAACGGCTACCCATTTCCGCTCCAACTCACCGCGACATACAACTTGAGCGGCGAGGGTCTGACCGTCGTGATCGCCGCCGTCAACAACGGCCACACCCCATGTCCGTACGGTGCCGGCGCCCACCCCTACGTCCGCCTCGTCGCAGGCGGCATCATCGACGAAGCGCTCCTCCACATCCCCGCAGGCGCGACGCTCGAGGCAGACACTCGTGGCATCCCCACCGGTACCGAAGTGCCCGTCGACGGCACGGCTTTCGACTTCCGCAGCCCCCGCCCAATCGGCCCACTGACGCTGGACACCGCATTCACACAGCTGACACCCGATAACCAAGGCATCACCACGATCGCCCTGACCTCACCGGATCGCAGCCGGGGCGTCGCCGTGTGGATGGACGCGTCCCACGGCTACGCGATGATCTACAGCGGGGATACCCTCGCCGACGTCTCGCGCCGACGTCATGGACTCGCTATCGAGCCGATGACATGTGCGCCCGACGCCTTCAACTCAGGCGCAGGACTTACAGTCCTCCAGCCCGGAGAGACCCACACCAGCACCTGGGGCATCTCACCTCTTTAGCGTCACGGAGCGCACGCGTGTCGTGAGGATCGCGACGACATGACACACCCTACGGAGGGAGGTCAGCCGGGACGCCGCGCATTTGGTAGCGACCGAGAGAGCGCGATAATCTGCTTGCGCGAACGTGGGAGCGGACAAGCTGAGCAGCGTCACGGCTGACCTCCCCTCCGTCGCCACTGAGCGCTGCCTGATCAGAGGTGGTATGAAGCACACGTGACCCCAACGAAGCGGCCATCTCTGGCGCTCTTCATCACGGAGCCGGGCCGCGCGATTGCCGACTATGGCGCGACGCTGGCGACGTCGCCAGTACTGCTTCGGGCGCCACGAGGTGACGGTCACCCGGTACTGGTGCTCCCCGGCCTGCTCGCTGAGGATGCGTCCACGGCGACGATGCGGATGTATCTGCGCTCGCTGGGGTACGAGGTCCATGGGTGGCGGCTCGGTCGCAACCTCGGTCCCACCGCGGCGATCCTCAACGGCATGACGGCGCGCCTCGACGAATTGCATCGGTCGGCCGGGCGACCGGTAAGCCTTGTCGGCTGGAGCCTCGGCGGCATTTTCGCTCGCGAACTTTCGCGCTCACGCCCGGCGCTGGTGCGCCAGGTCATCACGCTCGGAAGCCCGTTCCGGCTTGGCAATGCCGACGACAGCAGGGCGGGTGCGGCTTACCGGCGCCTGGGCGTCCTCCACGTCAGTCCGGGGTCGCTCCCTCCCCGCGAGCGATTGTCACGGCCCATCCCGGTGCCGACCACCGCGATCTACTCGCGTCTTGACGGCGTGGTGCCGTGGCAGGCGTGCATCAACACAGCCGGCCCGCGCCGGGAGGATGTCGCCGTCTACAGCAGTCACCTGGGCATGGGGCACAACGCTGCGGCCCTCTGGGTGATCGCCGATCGCCTCGCTCAGCCTGAGGGATCGTGGAAGGCCTTTCGGGCTCCGTCCCTCGCTCGTCACCTCTTCCCGGAGCGCTCGGCCGCGGCCTGACCGTTCGCGGACGCAGAGCGGGAGCGAGCGGCTCGCGGTGCCCGAGCCCTGCGTGCTCGCGGAGCGTCGCCGGTCGATCCACCGGAAGCGATGACCAGTTCGCGCATCCCCTCCTCGATCCCGTCGCGCAGGACGTCGATGTCGGTAACGGTGTCGTAGTCGCCGGTGATGCCGAAGAAGAGCCGACCGCAGTACGAGAAGATCGCGATGCTGATGCGCACGCTGCCCATGATCGGCACGTAGGGATATGAGTAGACCATCCGGCGCCCGACCACGAAGAGCGGATATTGCGGGCCGGGAACGTTGGTGGTCACGGTCTGGAGGGCCCACTGAGGCGTCCGCGCCGCCAGCCTCGCGCCGAGCGAGAGGAGCATCGGTGGCGCGAACCCGGCCAGCTTGACCAGCGCGTCGCCGGCAACCGCCTGCTTCGACTCCTTCAGCATGGACAGTTGCCCGGCAATTGCATTGAGCCGTTCCGCTGGGTCCGCGATGGAAACCGGCAGACCTGGAAAGATCCCAGACACGCGGTTGTTGTAGAGGCCCCGCTCGGAAGCCGCTCGCACCGAAACCGGGACCAGCGTACGCACCACTCGATTGGTCACATCCTCGCCGCGTTGGAGGAGCAGTGCCCGGAATCCCGCGGTGATCGCCGCGAGCACGACGTCATTGACAGTCCCGCCCAGTCCCTGACGGACCACCTTCACGTCGTCGAGGCTGGCCTCCGCCCAGCTCCACCGCCGATGCGGCCCGATCGGCCCATTGAGCGTCGTCGCTGAACGCTTGCTCCATTCGGCCAGCGAACGTAGAAACGCCGCCCCCTCCCCGAGCCTGGCCCGCGGGTTTGCGGCGATGCTGAGACCCACAGAGAAGTCACGCAGCCGCCCCACCGGATCGGCGATGGTGCGCATCACGGCGTGGGTGGTGAGCGTGAACGTGCCCGGCTCCGGGTCCGGCGCCCACTCAGCCGCCGGTGGCGGCGCAGACGTCGCGTCGCTGGCGTCGAACATCACGGTCAGGAGATCGGTGGCCGAAACGCCGTCGACCATGCAGTGATGCACCTTGGAGATGACCGCCCACCGGCCGTGCTCCAGGCCCTCGACCATCCACAGCTCCCACAGCGGCTTGCCGCGGTCCAGGGTCTGCGCGAATACCCGTCCAGCGAGGTTGCGCAGCTCATCCCTGCCGCCCGGCGGGGGCAGGGCGGTGTGGCGTATGTGGTACAGGATCTGGAAGCGGGGATCATCGACCCACATCGGCCGGCCGACGCCGCCTGCGGCGAAGCGAACCTTCTGCCGATACCTCGGGACCAGCGGGAGCTTTCCGGCGATCAGCCGGACGAGGTCGCCATACGCCGGCGCCGGGCCTTCGAGCACGGCCACCGATCCGATGTGCATCGGGTTGTTGCCGTCCTCGATGTGGAGGAACGCCGCGTCCTGCACGCTCATCACATCCACGTCGTCGTCCTCCACGTATCGCCTGCAGCGGATGCCGGCGGCGCGGCGTCCGCGGCAGGATGTCGATCATCGGATATCCGTGCTGCGATTGCCATCGCGTTTCTTCTCAGCGCACGACCCTCGATTTGCCCGGCTTGGAGCTGCAGGGAACGCAGAGCGCGGCCCACGGCACGGCCTCCAGTCGCTCGTCGGGAATCGGATTGCCGCAACGGATGCACACGCCGTAGGTGCCGGCATCGATGCGCTCGAGCGCCTGGTCGATGTCGGCTACCGTCGCGTAGATGGTGCGCGCCTGGTACGCGTCGGTCATGCGCTCCACCGCATAGGCCGTGGCGTCGCCGATTCGCTTCCCGAAGCCGAGATTGGCCACCTCGGCGGGATCGTGAGCGCCGAGCTGGTCGACCTTCGCAACGATCTCGGACCGCTTGCTCACGAGCGCATCCCTGGCCTTGGCGAGATGGTCCGGCTCCGGGGCGGTCTCCGGCGTCATCCCGCGAAGCCTACGCCGCTCTTCGGAAGGGTCGAGCCGCATTCGCCCCGAGGCGAAAGCGCACCACAACTCCCGCGCTGAATTCGCGGGAACCCTCCCGAGACGCGAAATATGGCGTTTTGCCGATGGAAAGCGACCAATCCGTTGTCAGCCGTGGCGCCATAACCCGACAAACTCTCCTCGTGGCTAACCGGTCTTCCGATGTGCGCCTCGAGGTCCTTACCCGGCTCGGACACTCACTCCCGGGCACGAGAAGCCCCGCAGAGGCATCCATCGAGGTTGTGGACGCGCTGGCGATCCTCGACGTCGCCGGCATCGTGAGCGCCGTCGAATCGGACATGGCCGTGGTGCTCGCCGTCAATGTCCCGCAGACCCTGACCGCCCGGCTGTCCACCCGGCTCGCGGGGACCATGGTCGGCATGCGCATCCCACTCGACGGGGTCGAATCGCTCCGCAAACCCGTCCGGCTCCGGCGTCCCTATTTCGGCGGCGCCGACGCCTCCGAGACGCTCCGCCGCCTGACCACCGATTCCGCGCTGGCGAAGGCGCTGCCAAACTCGTCAGAGGAGCGCGACGTCCTGGCTGTTCCGGTGACGTGCCGGGATCGGGTCGTCGCCGTCCTGACCGTGTGGGGCCCCGGGTGCACCACCGCGCTGGGTCCGATCCTCGAAGCCGTTGCCGCGATGCTCGGCGGTGCATGGTCCGCGGAGGCAGAGCAAACCGTCCAGCGTTTCGAAGCACCGGTGTCACCGGCGCCGGACCGCCGCCTGCGGGGGACGATCTCGTCGCTGCTGAGCAGCGGATCACTGGTCGCGGCGCTGCAACCGATCGTCCGGCTCGTCAACGACACCGTCATCGGGTATGAGGCGCTCGCCCGCTTCCCTCCGCGCGCCCGGATTCACACGCCGGATCAGCTGTTCGGCGCGGCGGCGGCTCTGAACATGCAGTCGGCTGTCGACATGGCGTGCGTCCGAGCCGCTTTGCGAGCGGCGTCGAACGTCGGCGAAGCGGATCTCTTCGTCAACGTGCTCATCGGCACCCTCGTCGACGCAAGTGGCGTCGCCGCCCTTGACCGGGCTGTCGACGAGGCGCGGGTCGACCCGGCCACTGTGGTTCTCGAGTTCAGCGAGCGCGAGCCCGTGCCCGACCTTGCGCTGCTCCAGCGCATCGCGGCGGAGCTGCGCGCGAGAGGCTTCAGGATCGCCGTCGACGACGCAGGTGCGGGCCACGCGAGCATGCGTGTCATCGCGGAGCTGCGTCCGGAGTTCATCAAGGTCGACCGCTCGCTGATCACCGCGATTGACGCCGACCGTGCACGCCGAGCCCTGGTGGTGGCGCTGCTGTCGTTCAGCGGTCACATCGGAGCCCGCGTCATCGCCGAGGGCATCGAGACCCCTCGCGAGCAGGAGACGCTGCAATCGCTCGGCGTCCAGTTCGGGCAGGGCTGGCTGCTCGGCCGTCCGGTCCTGCCCCACGCCCTCAAGGGGGACACCTCGCTGGAGGTTGTCGACGCCACCTGGTTTGCACAGCGCGTTGTCTCCCCCACCCGGGTTGCGTCGGCGGCGGAACCTGCAACTCCGGGAGCAATCGCTCCGGTGGACGAGATGCCGGTCGCCCGGCCGCGGCGCGGACTCGCCCGTGCGCTGAGCGACGCCGCGCTGGCGCTGCAGAGCGAGCACGACCCGATGCGCATTCTCGGCGTCATGGCTGAGCAGATGGGTCGCGTCGTCCCCGTCAGCGAGATGGCGATCTTCGTCGCGGACTACGAGACGTTCCGGCTCGTCCCGGTGCTCGCGACGGGGCCGGATCGCGACGAGATCATGGCCGACAGCATGGCGCTGGATGCCGGGATCACCGGCTGGGCGTTTGCGAAGGGCACGCCGCAGAACATTCCTGACACGTCGCAGCATCCGCTCGCGCGGCAGATCCCCGGCACCTCGTATGTCCAGGAGTTGTTGCTGCTCGTGCCACTCGTCGCTACCGAGCACAAGCTCGGGATCATCAACTGCTGGCGCCTTGGCAGCGACCAGTTCTCGGCGAGCGAGCTCGAGGCCGCGTCGCTGTTCGCGCACGTCGCGGCCTCTGCATGGCGCAACGCGCAGCTCTACGGCGAGCTCGTCAACGCGGCCATGACGGACCCGCTGACCGGCCTGTACAACAGCCGCTGGTTGCGAGACACGGGCGAACGCGACATCGCGCGCGCGGCTCGAGACGGCAAGTCATTGTCGTTGTTGCTCGTCGACCTCGACCACTTCAAGGCCGTCAACGACAGCGCCGGTCATGCCATCGGCGACGTCGTTCTGCAACGGGTGGCGACGCAGCTGCGCACCTCGGTGCGTGGCGCCGACGCGGTGGTGCGGCTCGGTGGGGAGGAGTTCGTCGTGCTGTTGCACGAGTGCTCGTCGGCAGGTGCCTGGGTGGCCGCCGAAGCCGTGCGCAACGCAGTGCGCGACGTGCTCGTGCCCGAGGGTTGCAGCCTCGACGGACTCACGGCATCGATCGGCATCTCCACATATCCCGAGCATGGCATCACCCTCGATCAACTCCTCGGTGCGGCTGATCGCGCGATGTACTCCGCGAAGCACGAGGGCCGGGATCGTTCGGTTCGCGCGACCGCGACCCCAGGCGTCGGCAAGATCATCACCCTCCCCCGCCGCCGGCCTCCCCGGCCGACCGCGCCCGGGATTGTCTCCGGGAGCTGACCCGGGCGCTACGGAATATCGCGGCGGATCGTGAGGATCCAGCCGCAGACGGCAAAGAACAGCCCCCACCCGAGCAGGACCAGGCCACCCTCGACCGCGTTGAGATGGGTCGCGGCCCCCCGGGTGGACCCGGTGATTGCCGCCGCGGCCGCGCCAGGCAGGTACGGATACGCTTCCTTGACGACGGGGATGATCTGGATGATTGGCTCGAGCACGAAGAGATATGCCAGCGCGCCGATGACCGCCGCTATCTGGTTGCGCACGAGGACGCCGACGCCGATGCCGACGACTGCGAAGATCGCGATCACCATCAGGTCGCCGACCATGGAGAGCAGCACGCCGTTGCTCGTCCAACCGATCGGGATGCCCTTGGCCGCAAACCAGATCGCCATGATCGCCGCAGTCAGGGCTGCACAGCAAACTCCGTAGATGATCCCGACCACCGCAGCGACAATCACCTTCGCAACGATCACGAAGCCGCGGCGCGGTTCGATGAGAAACGTCGGACGCGACGTGAAATGGCGAAATTCCGTGGTGATGAGGATGATCCCGACCACGACTGCGAACAGATAGGCGCTGCCGGCCGAGGCGGCGATCGATCGCTGCGTCGAGGCCGCGCTCAGCGAAAGGGCAGGATTTCCACGAACGCCGTTGCTGGCGATCTGGGCAACCACGCCGAGGGCCGCGAGCGCGAGCGCGCCGAGGAGCATGCCCCAGCCCAGCTTGATGGTGGTGACCTTTCGCGATTCGGAACGGAGCAGATTGATCATGTGCTCGGGCTCGGCGCCGGGGGTGCCGGCGGCGCGTCCGGCTGTGCCGTCAAGCGGAGGAAGGTCTCCTCGAGGCTCGAGCTTCCCGCCCGCAGCTCATGCAGCTCGACGTGCGCGTGCCACGCGGCGCGGCCCACCTCCTCGGGCGTCGCTCCGACGACGGCGAGCGACCCATCCGGCCGCGTGGTGACCTTGACGTTGAGTGGCGCGAGCGCGGCGCTGAATGGGTCGGGTGTCGGGGTGCGCACCACCACGCCGCCGCTGGCGCCTTCGAGGTCCGCCAGCTTCCCTTCATAGATGAAGCGTCCGCGCGCGATGATCACCACGCGGTCGACCGTCTGCTCGACTTCGGACAGGACGTGGCTCGAGATGAGCACGGTCCGCCCGTCCACATCGGCGAAGTGCCGGAGCAGGCCCCGGAGCCAGGCGATGCCCTCGGGGTCGAGGCCGTTGGCCGGTTCATCGAGGAGCAGCACCCCCGGGTTGCCGAGAAGCGCCGTGGCCAGACCCAGACGCTGACGCATACCGAGCGAGAAGCCCCGAACCGGATAACGCGCCGCCTGTGTGAGCCCGACCCAGTCGAGCACTTCGTCGGCTCGCTTGTCCGGCAGCCCGGCCGCGGCGCAGAAGACGCGCAGATGATTGCGAGCCGAACGCCCGGGGTGAAAGCTGGTCGCCTCGAGAACAGCGCCGACCGTGCTCCCCGGATGCGGCAGGTGCGCGTAGGGGACCCCGCTGATCGTCCCGGTTCCGGCTGTTGGTGTCGCCAGCCCGAGGATCATGCGCAGTGTGGTGGTCTTCCCCGCCCCGTTGGGGCCGAGGAACCCTGTCACGGATCCCGGCTCGACCGTGAAGGACAGGTCCTCGACGGCCTTGACGTCGCCGAACACCTTGGTCAGCCCCGACGCCACGATGCGACCCGCCACAGCGGCCGGCGCTTCGCTCACGCGCGTGCCGACATATGCGTCTCCGCCCACGCGCCGAGTGCCACCAGCGCCGGCCGCAGGGCTTCGCCGCTGGGGGTCAGCCGGTAGAGGGATGCGATCGGCGGACCCTCGATCACCTCGCGTGTCAGCAACCCGGCGTCGCGCAGCTCGGTGAGACGGGCCGACAGCATGCTCTCGGTGATGCCGGGAATCGCGCGAGCAATCTCGGCGAATCGGGCGGGGCGTTCCAGCAGGACGCCGATCACCACCCCGGTCCATCGCTTGCCGAGGACAGCGAACACCGACGTGAGCGCCTCGTCGCAGTGAATCGCCGCGGACCGCCAGTCATGATCCATCTCAGCGCTCATGGTACCCGGCGTGCTCGCCACACCCTCATTGCGCGTGCGGCTGAGCGCCGCACATATCGCGGCGCCGTCATAGCCTTTGCGCCCCAGGTGACTGGTCTGCTACTGCGCATTGCGATGATGTCGCGGTCTCACCGGTAAGTGCGCTCGCGTACAGACCACGTGTTCGCCCGCCAGCAACGTGATTGAGCGGCCCTCTCCCATCCGCTTCAAGGTGAACACATAGTGTCGCTACCGGCTCTCCTCGCATCGAACACGGTGACCCCGACAGGCACCGAGATTCGAGTCGAGCGCAACCGCGAGCATGTGATGATCGGTCGTGCCGACCGCCGGCGACCGCAGGGAGATGGCAACGCCGCTGACGCCTTGCTGATCGCCGCGCTGACGCTCTTCAACGAATCCGACGACCTCGATGCAACCCTCCGCAAGACGCTGACCATGCTCACCATGGCGCTCGACGGACGCATCGGAGAGATTTGGTTTCGCCGCGGCGATACTCGCGATGTCGAACTGCGCTACTCCTCGTCAGACGGCACGCCGGATGTCGTGGCATTTGAAGCGGAGGGAACCGCGCTGGGCCTAGGGATTGGACCGGCGTTGGTCAGCCGTGTCGTCAAGACCGGGCGCGGATCGGTGATGTCATCGGTGTCCGGCGCAGGACGGGGCGGCCGGGCGATCATCGCGGCTGCCGCGGATATTCACAGCGCCCTGACATTTCCGATACGCGGCAAAGGCAGCCTGGTGGGCGTGCTGGTGGTCTTCCGTGAGTCCGCGCTGCGGCCGCACCGCACGGCGCTGGCGTCGATCCCGGCCATCTGCAGCCACCTCGGCCACTTCATCGACCGGGTTCGCTCGGAGACGGCCATCCACGAAGCCGCCGTTGAGCTGGCGGCGCTCGCTGCCACCGATGCGCTCACCGGGCTCAAGAATCGACGCGAGTTCGACCGAGCGCTGCGCACCATCCCTCGTCTTCCGTTCGCAGTCCTCTCTCTGGACGTCGACGGTCTCAAATACATCAACGATTCCGAGGGGCACGCGGCCGGGGATGTGCTGTTGCGCGTTGTCGGGCATACGCTCGGATTGCTGGTTCGCGGCTGGGACGTGATGGCGCGTGTCGGCGGCGACGAGTTCTCGGCGCTGTTGCCCGAGGTCGGTGTCTTCGGCGCCCAGCTGGTTGCGGAGCGCATGCGTGTGGCAATGCATTCCCTGGTGCTTGCGACCGGACCGGTCCGCATCACGGTCGGTTGGAGTGCCGCCCCCGCAGGCGTGGACCCGCTGTCGGTCTGGCAGCGCGCGGACGAGTCGCTGTACCAGGCGAAGCGTGCAGGAGGCGACCGCGTCGCCGGATCCTCATACGAGGGCGGCGAAGCAGCAGACATCGCCGAGCGGTCGTATTCGGACGTCGTTACGCGGATCCTCGACGGCGGATCACTGACGACGATGTTTCAACCCATCGTGAGCCTCGACAGCGGCGCCGTGATGGGCTATGAGGCACTCGCCCGCCCCGAGGGCTTTGCGGCGATGGACTCGGTGGAAGCAGTCTTCGAGGCGGCTCGCATCGGCGGGCAGATCCGCGACCTCGACTGGGTGTGCCGGCGCCGAGCCGTCCAGGACGCGAAGCTCCTTCCAGACGGGAGCACCCTGTTCCTGAACATCAGCGCCGCCGCCCTGCTCGATCCGGTGCACGGCGTCGACCAGCTCATGCTCCTCCTGAAGAGTGTCGAGCGGGCGCCGTCCAGCGTCGTGCTGGAGATCACCGAACATGAGCGGATACGCGACTACGACATGCTCGGCCGGGTCCTCGGCGCGTACCGTGCTGAGGGCATCCGCTTCGCTCTCGACGACGTTGGCGAAGGACACTCCACCATCGAGCTGCTCGCCGCGTCAGCGAGCGAATTCCTCAAACTCGGTCGCAGTCTCACGATGACGTCCACCAAAGTCGTATCGCGTGCGGCGATGGATGCCACCCTCGCATTCGCGCGCGTCAGCGGTGCGGTGGTTATTGCTGAAGGTGTCGAGAACGAGTTCGTCGCCGACCTCATGAAGGCTGGCGGCATCAGGCTGGGCCAGGGGTTCGGCCTGGGCAAACCCACCACGGCCACCGAGGTTGAGGATGTCGCGGCTGCGCTGGCGGAGCGCGCGGCGCTCAGCGCGCTCCGCCCCCGCCCCGCCGGCGTCAACTCTCTCAACTAACCCAGGGTGTCTCGGTCCAGCTCGCTTCAGCGCGCGCCGTTGCTCCGCGCACCGACCCCGTCGGGCGCAAGCTCATCGCGAAGCGCGGCGCTGGCCAGCACGAACTCCGTATCGACACTATCGATCATCCGCGCGTCCTCGGCCGCATCCGCCGCGCGGGCGCGTGCCTGCAGCTCGCCACATCGAGCCGCGAGCGCACCGGCACCGAAGCTGCTCGCACTTCCCTTGAGGCTGTGGGCGAGCTTGACCATTGCAGACGTATCGCCGTTCGCCTGCGCAAGGCGAAGGCCGTCAATGCGCGTCTGACCGTCCGTCAGGAAGAGCTTGACGAGCTTGTCGAACTCGTGGGTGCCGAGCTCGCGGAGCCCGGTTACGTAGGTCTGATCCAGCAATCCTGGCGATGGGTGGCCGTCGTGGACGATCCGACGGCTTTCGGCGGCATCGGGGCCCGTCCACAACGTGATCATGGCCGCGAGCTTGTCGGCCTTGACGGGCTTGCTCAGGTACGCGTCCATTCCCGCAGCCAGGCACTTCTCCTGGTCGCCCGCCATCGCACCCGCGGTCATCGCGATGATGATGGTGTGCCGGGCCGAGTCTTCGCGCCGGCGTATCTCGCGAGTCGCTTCGAAGCCGTCCATCTCCGGCATCTGGCAGTCCATCAGGACGGCGTCATACTTCACGCGGCCGATGGCGGCCAGCGCGCCGATACCGTCGTCGGCAATGTCCACAACGTGGCCCATCTTCTCGAGCATCCGGACGGCGACGCGTTGATTCACCGGGTTGTCGTCCACGACAAGCAGGCGGGCTCGCGACGCAGGCGCCACCTCGGTGTACGAGTAGCGAATGCTCTCGGTGAGCACTCTTCTGTCCTCGTCGAGCGCAGGCTCGAGCAGAATCGCAAGGCAGTCGTAGAGATCCGCGATACGCGCGGGCTTCGTGAGGAACCCGTTGATGCCGGCCTCCTCGGCGATCGCGGTATCACCCGGACGCGATGACGAGGTCAGCAGCACGAGCCCGGTCCCTTCGAGCGCGGCATCGCGACGAATGGCTCGGGCGAGGCCGATGCCGTCCATCCCGGGCATCTGGTAGTCGAGGACCGCGAGGCGATACGGATCGCCTGCTTCGACGGCATGACGCAACCCGAGAAGTGCGTCGTGACCGCTCTCGAAGCTTGCCGACCGCGCGCCCCACACCCTGAGGTTCTGTTCGAGGATCACCCGATTCGTCTTGTTGTCGTCAACGACGAGAACGCGAACACCCTGGAGCGCGGCTCGCGACGGCGCCGGCCTTTCGACCACACGTGCACCGGTCTCGAGCGTCAGCGTGAACCAGAATGTGCTTCCCTTGCCGGCTTCACTCAGGACGCCCACCTTGCCACCCATGCGTTCCACGAGCTTCTTGCAGATGGCAAGCCCGAGCCCCGTCCCGCCGAAGCGCCGAGTGGTTGACGCATCAGCCTGGATGAAGCTCTCGAAAAGACGTGTCTGCTGCGCAGCGTCGATACCGATGCCGGTGTCGGTCACCTCGAAACGAACGCCGATCGAGGTGCCGTGCTCCGACTCCTTCCGGACCCGGAGGATGACCTCACCGCTGTCAGTGAACTTGACGGCGTTGCCAAGCATGTTGATCAGGATCTGACGGATCCGACCCGGGTCGCCGCGGACCCTCATCGACATCTCCGGGTCAACCATGACCCCAAGCTCGAGGTCCTTCTCGTCCGCCTTCGGCGCGACGAGCTTCGCCGCCTCTTCGACCACAACGCGAAGGTCAAAGTCGATGACCTCGATGTCGATCTTGCCCGCCTCGATCTTCGAGAAGTCGAGGATATCGTTGATCACAGTGAGCAGTGACTCGGCAGACTGGCTGATCGCCTCGGCGTACTCGCGCTGCTCGGCGTTCATCGTCGTTGTGAACAGCAACCCGGTCATCCCGATCACACCGTTCATCGGGGTGCGAATCTCGTGGCTCATATTGGCGAGAAACTCCGACTTCAGCCGCGAGGCCTCCATCGCCTGCGCGTGCGCGGCGGCAAGATCGTCCTCGATGCGCTTGCGCTCAGTAATGTCGTTGAACGTGATGACGGCGCCGGTCGCCTCACCGGTCACGGCGGCCTCATCGACGATCGGAAAGGCCGAGTATTCCGCGGGGAACGAGCTCCCGTCACTGCGCCACATCACCTCGGTCGCCACCCGGCAACTTCCCCCACCGTGCATCGCTTTGTAGATCGGGCTGTCGATGAACGCGATCACCGACCCATCCGCTCTGTTGTGATGAAAGAGCGGATGCGTGAGCTCGCCCATGACCTTGGAGATGTCAACCCCGAGCGCGCCCGACGCGGCGGTGTTCATGAAGGTGCAGCGACCATCGGCGTCGATGCCGTAGATACCTTCACCGGCCGATTCGAGCAGCATCCGAAGACTGTTGGAGAGCCGGGTCCGTTCTTCGTCCGCAGCGATGTTGTCACTGCGCAATTGATCAGAGAGGCTGCTGAGCCCGACCGCGCCGGCAAGCGGCGGAACAAGGATGCGCGCTCGATCCGATTCGACCCGTGTGAACTGCACCTCTCCCGCGCTGCGTAGCACCATGACCGCGCCGATGCTCTCCCCGCCGCTCACCATGGGAATGGCCATCACGGGGCCGGTACCGGTGTGGTCGCGGTACGTGACGGTGTCCTGACCCCAGAATTCACCGTGCAGGTCGCCGATGAAGATCTGACCCGAGTTCACCGCGCGACGGCTCGGCGAGTCACCCATGACCACCGACTCCTCGACATAAGGGTGCCCATCCACGATGCGCAGGCCGCTCGGGTCAAGCAGGCTGATCACGATGCGTTCGGCGCTGAGCAACTTGGCGACGTGAGCCAGGAGGCCTTTGTCCAGGACTTCCGACTGTTCGACGCGCCCGCTCAGGCGATCAACGGTGACCCGTTGCCAGGCGGCCAGAAATTGGGCGAGCTCATCCACCTCATCGCGAAGCGTGATGCCCGGGGATGCCTCGTGGGCGGCAGGCGATGACGTGCGCACGATCCGGAATCGGCGACTTACCGGCCCGATGGTGGCCACAAAAAGCAGCACGCATAGCAGCGTGGCGACGACCGAAATGAGAACTGCGACGATTATCAACGTTTGACCTCCTCGGTCGTGGGTGTTGGCGCGATCGATGTGTGCTCCTTGGCGAGGAGTGCCGCGCGCCGCCGCATGGCAGACGTCACGCGGGTGACCAAGTCACGAGGGCTGAACGGTTTGACCATGTAGTCATCAGCCTCCAGAGAGAACGCCATGACCTTCTCGCTCGGCGCGGCGTCCCCGGCGAGAATCACGATGGTGGTCCGCTGATTGGCGGGATCGGCGCGCAGTGTCCTGCAGACGTCGAATCCGCTGATCCCAGGGAGATTCACATCCAGCACCAGGCAGTCCGGCTTGAAGTGACGCGCCATGGTCACGGCGTCCTCTCCGTTTGCAGCCTCGCGGACCTCGAATCCGGCGGCCGCGAGGCTCGATCGGGCGAGCTGCCGCACATCAGCTGCGTCGTCGACGACGAGGACCTTGCCGATGTGTGCGCTGCCCGCACGTTTGCGCTGAGTCTCCTTCCCAGAGCCTGCATTTGCGCGTGTCTCGGCGGCGAGCCGCTCGTCGATAGCGATAGCCGAGCTGGGGCGCGCATAGAAAAAGCCCTGCGCCTCGTCGCACCCCAGCGTGCGCAACCGGATCACCTGGTCCTCGGTCTCGACGCCTTCGGCGACCACGCGGAGATCGAGGGCATGCGCCATGCCCATCACTGCGGCGACGATCGCGGTGGCTTCACTGTCCCGTCCGAGACCGTCAACGAAGGACTTGTCGATCTTGAGCTCGTCCAGCGGGAAGCGCTTCAGATACGCGAGCGACGAGAACCCTGTCCCGAAGTCGTCGACCGAGATGCTGAGCCCCAGCGATTTCAACTCACGCAGGGTGGCGATGGCCAACTCGGCGTCCTGCATGACCATGCTCTCCGTCACCTCGAGACAGACGGTCGCCGGGTCGATCCCCGAACGGCCGATGATGCCGCCGAACGTCTCCGCGAGGTCCGACTCGAACTGGCGGGGTGAGACGTTCACGGCAACCATGAGCGGATGCCCGCCTGGAAGTGCTGTGCGCCAGCGCATCGCATCGCGGCACACTTGCTCGAGAACCCACGCACCGATCTGCACGATGATCCCGGACTCCTCCGCGAGCGGGATGAAATCGAGCGGCGAGATGAGTCCGCGCTCAGGGTGCATCCACCGCAGCAGTGCCTCGACACCGACCGTGCGGTCGTTGACCAGGGAAACCTTGGGCTGATACTCGACGTAGAACTCGCCTTTCGCAAGTGCCACGCGCAGCGACGTCTCGTTGGCGATTCTGACCATGCGCTGTGCGTGCATCTCACCCGTGAACATTTCGTGGCGACCGGGGCCTCGTTGCTCCGCCTGCCGCATCGCGGCCTCGGCTTCACGAATCAGTGGCTCCGGGTCACGCCCTGAATCGCGAGTCATCGTGATGCCGATGCATGCCGTGACGCTGAGCTCCTCACCGGCGATCACCATCGGTGCTCCTATGACGCTTGCCACTCGCCGAGGGATCAACTTGGCTGCGCCCGCGTCGGCGACGTCCTCGCACAACATCAGGAAATGATCGCCGCCGATGTGGGCGAGCGTATCCAGGGGTCGCGAACCGCTGGTGCGCCGCAGCGATGCCTCGAGTCGTCTCGACACCTCGAGCACGAAGGGATCGCCTGAATGATCGCCCGCGCGATCACCGATTCGGGTCGCGATATCGGCGAAGTGGTCGATGTTGATCGCCAGGATCGCCGTGGAGCCACGCGACGACTGCGCTCGTGCGAGGCCGTTCTGGATCAGCCTGATGAAAAGCGCTCGATTTGGGAGACCTGTCAGCACGTCATGGTACGTGTGGAAGGCGAGCTGATCTTCAGCGCGGCGGCGATCGGTGATGTCGTGCCACACGACGGTGGCACCCAGGAGATGCCCCTCCAGATCCAGAAGCGGCTTGCCGTCGGCGAGCATCGTCCGCCGCCGGCCGGCGCTGCCCACCATCACCATCTCGACGTCACGAACGTTCTCGCCTCGCAGCGCTCGACCCATCGGGCTCGCGGCGTCTGTGAAGGGCTCGCCATCGAGGTGAAACATTTCGCCGTAGGCGGACCACTGCTCGGGAAGAAGTCCGCCGGCATCGATCCCCGTGAAGGTCTGCATCGCGCCATTGATGAGGACGACGCGGCCATACGGATCACAGACCACAACCAGGTCGTGCATGGTGTCGAACGCGGCGCGCACGAACGGCGTGTTGTCGAACAGCGCACGTGCCCTCGGCTGCGGGAGGGCGTCACTCGTTTCGCGTGCTGCTGCCAGCCGGTCAGGACCATCCCAAGCCTTCATGGCAGCACGGGACGCTCTCAGGATGTTCCCCCCGGGGGAGGCGCCGCGGAGGCGTTGATGCGAGCCCAGGGCTGACGGACTGTCATCGAAGGCCGTTGCGGCTCATCAGCATCGTTGTCACCTCCGGGCGGCTGCGTTGTGATTCAAGTCACAGCGGCGCGCCCGAGCATATGCGGGTGACGCACGCGCCTCGTCGGCCGTAACCGAAGACAAACACCCGGCGCGCAATGTCGGAGCACAGGGTCTGTGGCAGCGCCGCCAGCGCATGGCCAGTGACCGCGATGGGGCACGCCATACGGGCGCCCTCACCGCGAGCACTGCCACGAGTTGTTCATTCCACTTCCAGAGGCAAAGCTGCGCTACCGCAAGGGAAGAGTTCTGTTCGACAGCGTACATAGCTGGTCGTTGTTCTTGACTGTGACAACCGTCAGATCGCCGGTCGCGCATGTGGTGGTCGAACTCGGAAAGCGTCGGGGAGCACTGGCAGCGAGAAGAGAAGTTACCCGTGACGCTGTACGACCTCGCCGGACAGATGCGGACTGCCTCGTCACTCGTTGATCACGTGACAACGAGGGGCGGAGGCCGGTGTGGGCCCAGTCACCAATCCGGAAGGGAACTCACTCGTGCGTCACACCTTGACATCTGGCACCAGGGCGGCCGGCGCCGCTCTCCTCTCATCGGCCGTCGCGGCCTTCGTCGTGGCCACTGCGACCGGGACAGCGATGCTCGGCACTCTCGGCACCGAGCATCACGCTCCGAGCTCCGCCGAGCGGGGTCCATCGTCGTCAGTCGACGCGGGCGTGCTTGGAGACTCCGCGCAGGGCCATTCCGCAAGCGCACCTCTCAGCGTGAGCGTGTCGGCCCCGCGGACCTCGCTCGCTGCATCCGAAGGAAGCACTGTCGCGCTTCGCGGTGCTCTCGCCGGCGGCACCGGGACAATCCTGACGTCCACCCCCCAGGGAACCACGCTCACTCCGGCGATTGTCGGCCTGCTGAGCCGCCAGGGCATTCCGCCCGCGGCCTACCGCGCGGCTGAAGGTGGCTACGACGTCCAGGGCACGCATGACGACCAGGGCAACAACGACGGCGGCGACGTCTCCTGGGCTGAGCTCCAGCCGATTGCCGGTGGTCCGGTCGCGGGCGACAACGCGATCGACCAGGCGATCAGCGACGTGGACGCGTGGAATGCGGCCAATCCCGCGCATCACGAGTTGCTCAAGGTCCGCATCGTCGTCGGCATCCATTCGCCGGCCTGGGCGCTCAACCTCGGCGGCCCGCGCTTCGAGGTCACCGACCCGAACTCCAATGTCTCGGCCTGCTGCCCGCGCTTCTGGACATCAGCGTTCACCGCCGCCTACTACCAGTTCGAGGCCGAGCTGGCGACCAAGTACGACGGCAACCCCGCCATCGGTGAGATCGTCATGGCCAAGAACACGACCGTGTACAACGAATCGCTGATCCGTCAGACGGCGGGTCCCGCAACTGTCGCGGCGCTGATGGCCGCGGGCTACACGACAGCTCTCGACGAGCAGGAGCAGCTCGAGGACATCGTCTCGCTCGGCACCTACTGGAAGCACACCCACGTCGGGTTCGCGCTCAACCCCTACCAGACCGCATCGCCGAACACCGAGGAAGAGGCCTTCACCGAGAAGGTGATCACGACCGGGCGCGACGCGCTCGGCGCCCAGCTCGTGCTGGAGAACAACAGCCTTCGCGAGGGCTATCTCGCCGGCAGTGGCAACTACCAGACCATGTACGCCTTCATGGTCCAGGTGGGTGGTCCCATCGCCTTCCAGACGTCGACCCTCGGCCGCACCGGAACGCTGAGCACCGTTCTCGACGGCGCCATCGGGCTCACCGCGGGAAGCGTCGAGCTCCCCTGCGGCTACCAGACCGTGCTCACACCCGCCCAGGTCGCAGCCATCACTGCCGGCCTGGCCTGACTTTGCCGGCCGGCGGCCGTGCGCCGGTCACCCGCCGGCTGAGATCCCACAGCATCGACACCGATGGCTGCGGGTCGCAGCCCGGTGACGCGATGTTCCCTGAAGTTGGCTGCCGCTACCCTCGGGCTGATGGTCATCGTTCGCTTTCACGTAAACGATGACCGCGCCTAGCCTCCGGGACGTGCGTCAGTCGCTCGGCAGCTACCAGAACGCGTCGGCGATCACCGGCGTCCTCCAACTCGCTATCGACGCTCTCGACCTCGAGGTCGCGACCTTGCTGCGTCACGGCGAGGCTGTCATGTCGGTGCACGTGCGGCAGGGATCCGGCGAAGAAGTCACCGCCGGCCGTCGTGCGCACACGACCGACGCGGCATCGACGCCCCTCCTCGGCCCCTGCATCGTGATCCCCGCGGGCGGGATGCGGTCGCGCCGCCAGAGCACGCTCCGTCTCGAGCGGGCGGCCGGATTGCCGTTCACCGAGCAGGATCTGGCAATCGCTGCCGTGATCGCCTCTGCGGTGGTGTATACGGAAGCGGGGCTCCAACTCCTGACGCGCGAAGGCGGATGGGCGCGAGCCGAAACCGATGACGCCGAGAGCACCCGGCTCCGGAAGCTGCTGCGCGATCGCGACGCCTTGCTCGACCAGCTCTCCGGGATCCAGCGCGCGTTGTCGCAGCGAGCTCCGCTGCGCAACATCCTCGACACCATCGTCGATGCAGCAGTGGAGCTCATCGGCGACGAAACCGTGAACCTCCGTCTCCAGGACCCCGCCGATCCGACTCACCTCATTCGCGTCGCGGGGCGCGGGTACTCGGCAGAGGTCGAACCATTCATGGCTCGGATTCGCAGTGACGAGGGTGCGGTGGGCCGCGCCTTCACCGAAGGCAGGCTTGTCGTCGTCGAGAACTATCAGACCAGCAACGAGCGGCTCCACGTGCTCGCCGGCGAAGGGCTCGAGGCGGCCATGTCCGCGCCCGTCGAGGAGAACGGCCGGATCATCGGCGCACTCACCGTGGCCACCCACTGTCGCGGACGCAGGTACAGCCTGACGGAACAGCAGATGCTGGTGACCTTCGCCGTTCATGCCAGCGTTGCACTTACCAATGCGCGCATCGCCGATTCGATGGCGCACCTCGCGTTTCACGATGGGCTCACCGGTCTTCCCAACCGTGCGCTGTTCGTCGACCGCGTCACTCAGGCGCTCGCACGCAGCGGCCGGACCAAGCAGATCACGGCGGTCCTGTTTGCCGACCTCGACAATTTCAAGTCGATCAATGACGGTCTCGGCCATGCCGCCGGCGACGAGCTTCTGGTCGTGATCGCAGGGCGGCTGCGCGAGTTGCTCCGTCCGTCGGACAGTGCGGCCCGGTTCGGGGGCGATGAGTTCGCCATCCTGCTCGAGGACATCGGCAGCGAGGCCAGGGTCATCAACACGTGCGAGCGGATCATGGGTTCCCTGGTGGCGCCGGTCGACATCCAGGGGACGATGATCGATCCGGGAGCCAGCATCGGCGTGGCGCTCAGTGGCAGCCCTTCGTGCAACGCGGATGGGCTCCTGCGCGACGCGGATGTCGCGATGTATGCAGCCAAGGCCGCCGGCAAGGGCACATACAAGCTGTTCAGCCCCGCGATGCACACGCCAACCGCCGGCCGTCTGCAACTCCAGTCGGACCTCGCGCAGGTGCTGGACTGACTCCGAGGCATCGCTTTAGCCGGCGGTGATGAGGACCACCGCCACCAGCGCCGCGCCGACCCCGGCGACCTGCGGCGCACGGAGCCGCTCACCCAGCACCACCATCGAGCACAGCACCGTCGACACCGGGTAGAGCGAGACCAGGACCGCGACGATGCTGAGAAGCCCACCATGGACAGCGAGCAGGTAGAGCGCGTTCGCGCTGACATCGAAGACGCCCGCGCCGACGATCGCGAGTGCGCTGGCGGCGCCGAACGACGGCACTCGACGCAACGCGGCAGAGACCGCCAGCAGCACAGCCACCGAGGCACCGCGCGCCGTCACGAGCGGCCAGAGGTTGGCGTTCATCGATGTCTTGGCGATGGCCACGTAGAAGAGGCCGAAGCCCAGGCCGGCGCCAATCGCAAGCAGCAGCGTCGCGCGCCCGAGGCGGGACGTGCGCGTTCCGCCGCCACTGAGCAGGCCAACCGCGATGAGCGCGGCGATGATCCCGGCATACTGCAGCGCCGCTGGACGTTCGCCGCTGCCAACCCCCACCACGATTGGCACGACCACGGCCACCACGCCGGTGATCGGCGCGACCAGCGACATCGCCCCCGACGCCAGACCGCGATACAGCATGGCAACGCCGGCCGCGCCTGCGAGGCCGGCCAGAGCACCGTATCCGAGATCAGCGCCACTCGGGCTGCCGCCGATCACCGCGGCGACAATCAGCATCCCGATGAGGCCGACCCCTTGGGAGATGACCAGGACCGAGAGCAGCGATGCTGCTCTGTTGGCAAAACCGCCCAGAAAGTCGCCACTCCCCCACAGCGCCGCGGCGGCGAGCGCGAGCCCGATGCTCAGGCGGTTATCACCGACGCGGCGGCGTGCAGGCCCAGCTCCTCGACAGAGGTCTCGCGCATGAGGTACTTCTGCACCTTCCCGGTCACCGTCATTGGGAAGGCGTCGACGAACTTCCAGTATCGCGGGATCTTGTTGGAAGCGATCCGGCCGCGACAGAACGCCTCGAGCGACTCCGGTGTTGGCGCGAGGCCTTCCTTCGGCTTCACCCAAGCCATTACCTCTTCGCCGTAGCGCTCCGAGGGCACCCCGATGACCTGCACATCACTGATCTCGGGATGCGCGTATAAGAATTCCTCGATCTCGCGCGGGTAGATGTTCTCCCCGCCACGGATGATCATGTCCTTGATGCGTCCGACGATGTTCACGTAGCCCGCATCGTCCATGGTGGCAAGGTCACCGGTGTGCATCCAGTGCGCGCGGTCGATCGCTGTGGCGGTCGCGGCGTCGTTGTTCCAGTACCCGAGCATCACGCTGTATCCCCGCGTGCACAGCTCGCCCGGCTCCCCACGATCCACGATCGATCCGCTTTCCGGGTCGACGATCTTCACCTCGACATGCGGATGCACCCGGCCAACGGTCCCGACGCGTTTTTCCAGCGGGTCATCCAACGCACTCTGCGTCGACACCGGCGACGTCTCCGTCATGCCGTAGCAGATGGTGACCTCACGCATGTTCATCCGCGACTGCACCTTCTTCATCACCTCGACAGGACATGGTGAGCCGGCCATGATGCCGGTGCGCAGGCGGCTCAGGTCGTACTGCTCGAATCCAGGATGGTCCAGCTCGGCGATGAACATGGTCGGGACGCCGTAAAGCGACGTGCAGTGCTCCTGTTCCGTGATTCGGAGCACGGCGTCGGCATCGAACGCCTCGCCGGGAACCACGATACAGGAGCCGTGAGATGTGCACGCCAGATTGCCGAGCACCATCCCGAAGCAGTGATAGAACGGCACTGGGATGCAGACGCGCTCATCGGCGGTATATCCCACCGCCTCGCCGATGAAGAACCCGTTGTTGAGGATGTTGTGATGCGACAGCGTCGCGCCCTTGGGAAAACCCGTTGTCCCCGACGTGTATTGAATGTTGATCGGGTCGTCGAACTGCAGCGTTGACTCCACCGCCTCGAGCGCATCCGTGGCGGCGTCCCGGCCGTCTCGGAGGAGCGACTCCCCACCCCTCTTCGAGCACGAGCGCCTCACGCAGCTCCGGACACGCGCCTCTCACCTCACCGAGCATGCCCACATAGTCAGCCTGACGGAACGCGCGCGCCAGAATCAGAAAGGAGACACCCGACTGACCGAGCGCGTACTCCAACTCTGACGTTCGGTATGCCGGATTGATGTTGACGAGGATGGCGCCGATCCGGGCGGTCGCATACTGAATGACCACCCATTCGAACCGATTCGGCGACCAGATGCCGACACGATCACCGCGCTGCACGCCTCGGGCAAGCAGTCCCCGCGCCACCAGCGAAACCTGTTCCCACAGCTGCCGGTACGTCGCCCGATACCCCTGATGCGGCACGACGAGCGCCTCAGCATCCCCATGCCGTTCAACGGTTCGTCGCAGGTTCTCCCCAATGGTCTCCCCAAGAAGCGGCAACGAGCTGGGTCCCGACGCGTAGGACAGCATGCGGAGCGACCTCCTCTGCGTACGATGGAGACGGCGTGCGAACGCGCACCTCGCAACGATACGCGGGTGACCGCCGTGGCGGAATGCCTCTGAACCAGCGTCGGAGGGGACCCCGGCGGAGGCTGAATAGTCCGGTTTGAAGCCGGAGCCGGGGTCCCCTCCGACCGTGCGCGGATCCCCGCCGCCGCCGTTCGGGCCCCGCGCTAGCGGCAGCCGCGGACGAGCCCGGCGAGCGTTCGCACACCATCGGTGAGAACTTGCTCGCTGGCGCCGCCGAATCCCAGGATCAGGCCGGAGCGCGACGGGGTGGTGGCGTAGCAGGCTGACAGCGGGGCGGGGAACAGCCCGTGCTCGGCGGCGAGGCGGGCCACCTCGAGGTCGTCGACGTGGTCTGGGATGAAGGTCACGAGATGCAGGCCGGCGTCGGTGTTCTCGATGGTCAGGACGTCGGCGGCGTGTTCGCGAATGGCAGCGAGCAGCGCGTTGCGCCGGCTCAGGTAGATGGCACGCATGCGGCGGAGGTGACGGGCGAAGTGTCCTTGCCTGAGGAAGTCGGTGAGCACGAGCTGGTAGAGCAGCGGTGAGAACAGGTCGAGGGTTTCACGCATCCGGATGAATCGCCCGATCAGGTTGCGCGGGACAACGACATAGCCGAGGCGCAGCGCGGGGAAGAGCACCTTGCTGAAGGTGCCGAGATAGATCACCCGGTCGGCTGCGTCCATCCCCTGCAGAGCTCCGAGCGTCCGGCTCGAGTAGCGGAACTCGCTGTCGTAGTCGTCCTCCAGAACCCATGCGTTGTTGCGTTCCGCCCACCCGAGCAGCTCGAGGCGACGTGAGACGCCGAGCGAGACGCCGAGCGGGTACTGATGCGATGGGGTCACATACACGAGGCGGACGCGCTCACCGAGCGCTGCGATTGCGGCGACGTCGACACCGTCGTTGTCGACGGCGATTGGGGCGACACTTGCTGGTGTCACTGCCAGGGCGTCTCGCGCGCCGCGATAGCCCGGGTCCTCCATGCAGGTGATCGACTCCGGCGTTGTCAGGGTCATCGCCGCGAGCCGCAAGCCCATCTGCGACCCGGAGACGACGATCACCTGCTCGGGGTCGCAGTCGACCGCGCGCGCTGTGCGCAGGTATGCGGCGATGGCCTCGCGCAGCGGCGCGTACCCTCCAGGGTCACAGTAGGCGAGCAGATCCTCGCTGAGCCGGCCGGCATTGCGTCGAGTGAGACGCGCGAACGTCTCGTGAGGAAAGCGGTCGAGCGCCGGGAGGCTCTTGAAGGTCCCCGAGCCATCGTCGCGCCGGCTTCGTGCAGCGTTCGATGCGAGAACGAAGGGTCGGGTGCGGCGCGGCGCTGGGCGGCGAAGACGCATCGGCCTGCTGACCTCGTCCGGGATGACATCGCGCACGTAGGTGCCGGAACCCACCTTGCCTTCGAGGTATCCCTCGTGGAGTAGCTGCTCGAACGCGTTGAGGACGGGAAGACGCGAGATCTGCAGCTCAGCCGCGAGCGTTCTCGTCGACGGCAGACGCTGCCCGGGTCCAAGCCGGCCGCTGAGGATCGCCATGCGATATCCGTCATAGATCTGCGTGTAGAACGGTTTTCCGGAGGTGCGATCAAATGGGATGTATGGCGTGAGCCCGGCGGTGGGCGCAGTCGTCATCGATGCCGCAGCTGCGGGTGCCTGGCCGCCGGTGGAGAGAGAGGCGACGCCAGCCGCGTCGTGGAGCAGAGACTCACGTCACTCGACGACCAGGCAACGCCAGCGTGACGCCCTTGCTCGTAAAGCGCGAGTACCACTTCCGCGCATCAGGTATCGGCCATTCCGGCAAACCAATTTGCGCGTCCCTCATCGCGCCATTCTGTGCTGTTGCGATGTACTTACTCATCACCCATCAGAGTGATTTTGTGCGCATCCGCGCACGGGATACATGCGCACTGACTGGCGAACCGAGACGTGCGGCCACACGTGAGCACGAAATGACATAGGTCGCACCACTTCCCGCAAAAGGTGGCGTGCCATTCTGCGGTTACTGCTGATATCCCTCAGCCGTCTTCAGGCGTCAGACAGGCGGCTGCGAACGCGGCCATTGACGGGAAGGTCCAGTTCGGGGTCACGGGTGCTGTCGGAGGCGGCGTGGCACCCCAGCCGTCGCCGTCCCCACGGCGGTTGATCCACACCGTCGGGAGTCCGAGGCGTCTGGCCGGAACGTGGTCGTGAAAGAGGCTTTGGGCGACATGGAGCAAGCGGCCGTCGGCGACGCCGAGTCCTCGGACAGCCTCGATCAGCGCCTCGAAGTTGCGCGTCGACGGCTTGTAGGAGCCCACATCCTCCGCGGTCACGATCGCGTCGAAATGGACGCCGAGGCGTGTATTGCTGCCCGCGAAGGAGCGTCGATCCACGTTGGAGAGGATGATGAGCTTGTAGCGCGTCGAGAGCGCCGCCAACGCGGCATGCGAGTTGGGGAATGCGGGCCAATCGCCAACGGATGTCGCGAGGCGCTCACGCTCGGCGACGCCGGCCTCGACGCCGAGCGCATCCGCGACGCGTCGCATCGCCGCCCCCAGGATCGCCGGGTACAGCGCCGCGGGGGTCGTCTGTTCCTGCTCGGCCTCGGCCTTCGCGTACAGCCCGAGGAGTGCCTCTCTGCCCACGTGGATTCCGTTTTCGCTCGCCCACGGTTCGATGACCGCAGCGATGCCTGCTTCCCAGTCGATCAGCGTGCCGTAGCAATCGAAGCTCAGCGCATCGAAATCGCTCAGCTTCACCGGTTGCGGGCCGCCATCTGCTTCAGGAGTCGCCTCCGATGGTGGCGCGGTCTCTGCATATCGCGAAGACTGACACGCCTTGTCATGATCGCACCCGGAGCTCAGACGACGCGGTAGTCTTCGCGCCGTGGAACGATACGACGACGGACCCTCGTATCTCGGCCCGACGACGTTCTGCCGGGTCCCCCTGCTGACGACGACCGAACAACTGGACCAGGTGCAACCTGATGTCGCGATCGTCGGAGCTCCCTGGGACGACGGTGTCACCTACAGACCCGGGGCGCGCTTCGGGCCTCGCGCCGTCCGAACCGCGTCATATCAGAACGGCGAATGGCACCTGGAGCTCGAGGTCGCGCCACTCGACGTGCTGCGTATCGTCGACTACGGCGATGCACGCTGCCTGCCTGGCATGGCCGAGGTGTCGCATACCGCCATCCGTGAGCGGGTTGGCGAGGTCGTCTCGCGGAAGATCGTCCCCATGGTCATCGGTGGTGACCACTCCATCACATGGCCGTCGGCGACCGCGGTTGCCGCCGCGTATCCCCCGGGGAGCGTCGGCATCGTGCACTTCGATGCGCACGCCGACACCGGTGACAGCGCCTGGGGGAATCTTTACTCCCACGGCTCGCCGATGCGCCGTCTCATCGAATCCGGCGTGATCCCCGGGCGTAACTTCGTCCAGGTCGGGTTGCGTGGTTACTGGCCATCCAAGGACGTGTTCGACTGGATGCGAGCACAGGGGATGCGCTGGCACCTCATGGGTGAGCTCCGCGACCGCGGCGTGGTTCCGGTCATTGATGACGCTATCGCCGAGGCGCTCGACGGCCCTGAGCACATCTACCTCTCGGTCGATATCGACGTGCTCGATCCGGGATTCGCGCCCGGGACCGGGACGCCTGAACCCGGAGGGATGCAGCCGGTCGATCTGCTGCGCGCGATTCGCCAGATCGTGTTGCGAACCGACGTCGTGGCCATGGATGTCGTCGAGGTATCGCCTCCCTACGACTGGGCTGAGCTGACGTCGCAGAACGCGCATCGCTGCCTGCTCGAGGCCATCTCAGCGCTCGCCGTCAAGCGTCGCGATGGCGGGGGCGCGAGCAAGAGTGCGGCCGGGTAGTCCCAGCGCAAGCGGCAAGCCGAGCAGGCCGATAACCGCGAGCGCGGCGAGTGGGACATACGCGTTGCCCATGAGACCCTGGATCACCAGTACGAGCACCACACCGCCCAGGTTCCCTGCCATCAGTAGAAAGCCGGCTGCGGCACCTTCGCGCGCCATCCCGGCATGGATCGCCGACCAGTCCAGCACGACTGGGAGGCACGCCATGATGGCGAACCCGGTGGCGAAGAACCACACGGCGAGCCATACGACATCGTGGCGGACATCCGTCGCCGCGAATGCCACGGCGCTGAGCGCGAGCGCGACGACGAGCATCGCGCGCCGCTGATTGCGCGCCGCGACGATCGGGGGCAGCAGGGCCGCTCCGACAATCCCCCCGGCGGTGAGCACCGCGATGAGATTACCCGCGGCCCCACCCTCGCCGAAGTTCGCAAGGACCGGCTGCAGCCACGTCGCCACCGCGTTGTACACGCCCATTCCGATGAAGATGAGCCCGGCGAGCTGCCACATGAAGCGGTCTTTGATCAGCCAGCGCATGCTGACCGCGGTTGACACGTCGTCGGGATAGATCGCGGGAACGCGCAGCGCGAGGAGCAGGAGGCATGCGCTGATCACTGACGGCGCAGCTTCGACAGTGATCACCAGGGAGAGCCCGCCAACCGAGAACAGCGGCGCGGCGATGAGCACCGACGCAAGGATGCCGACGAAGAGCGCGACACTGCCGATCGAGACGGCGGTTGCGCGTTCGTGCTGCGGAAAGTAACGCGCCGCGACCTTGGTGATGCTGTTGAGCACAAACGGCTGACCGGCCGCGATGACGACCTGACCGGCAAGCTGCACGCCGAACGATGACGGCGCGAACACGCGGATGATGGCGCCGGCCCCTGTGAGCACAGCGCCGATGGCCAGCGCGTGGGTGAAGCGCGCGTCAAGCCAGCGACCGACCGGCAGTGCCAGTACCACGTAGATGAACGGAAAGATGGCCGCGAGGTCGCCAACGGTGCCGACGTCAACGTGGAGCACCCTCGCCGAATCGGTGTCGATCGCGGCAAAGGTGAGCCACAGCAACTGCGTGCACGCCGCAAGAACCGCGTACACACTGAGGATCGCCCACCGGATCGCCGGAGCGCGGACAGCCGCGGTGCTCATGCGTTCAACCTCGAGTACACGCCGTGGAGGCGATGGTACAGGCGGCGATACTCCGCGTACATCGGCGCATACACCGTGCGCGCCACGGGGTCGGGCTCGAAGGTGCGATCGACCTTGACTCGCGTGGCCGCACCGGCGAGATCGATGTGGCCCAGCGACATTGACGCGAACAGTGCAGCGCCACGCAGGTTCGCGTACATCGGCTCGGCAACCCGCTCGATCCGGCGTTCGAGGATGTCGGCATGGATCTGGCACCACAGATCCGAGACCGCTCCACCGCCGAGGATGCGGAGCACGGGCATGGGGCGTTTGACGAACCGTTCCACCGAGTCGAGCAACCACCGTGCGTTGAACGCGACCCCCTCGAGCACCGCGCGCACCAGGTGGGCACGTTCTGTGGTCATGGAGATGTTGAGAAACGCCGCACGGAGGGTTCGGTCGTCAACCGGGCTGCGCTCACCGTTGAGCCAGGGTGTGAAGAGCACGCCGCCGGATCCCACCGGGGCAGTGGACGCAAGCGCTGTGAGCCTTTCGTACCCGGCTGAGCCGTCGAGATCGGTGATCTCGCTCGATCCGAGCGAGTCGCGCAGCCACTGGAGGCAGATCCCGGCGGTCTCGTGATTGTTGGCCACGAGGTAGGACCCCGCGCGCAGCCCGGGTACCGACGCCACCTGGTGAAAGACGTCGGTTCGTTTGAAGGGAACCTCGCAGCCGATCCACGCGCTCGTGCTGATCGTCAGGTGGCCGGCGTACGGCGCCACCGCGCCTGACCCGATGTAGCCGGTGTGCAGGTCGGGAATGCCCGCTACGACGGGAATCCCCTCGGGTAGTCCGAACTCCGACGCCACTGAGCCCAGCAGAGCGCCGAGGACGCTGCCGGTTCGCAGCAGCTTCGGGAGCTTCGCAAGCTCGCGACCCGATCGGCGAACGAGGCCGGGTTGGTAACCATCCTCGCCTCGCGGTCGGTTGTCGGTGAGCCACGACAGGATCATCGAGGCCTGCGTCGCAGCCCGGCGGCCCGTGAACCGCATACCCAGGTAGTCGAGTGGTTCCAGGAGCGTCTCGACGCGTGCGTAGACGTCGGGTTCGCGCGTCGCGAGGTGGAGGTGATGCCCCAGGGGGTCCGCACCGCCGGGCGACGGTGCGCCACCGGTCAGACGCAGCCAGCTGAAGAGATTGGACGGCGAGTATCCGACAACGTTGACGCGACCGCCGAGACGTTTCGCGGCAAGGGTTCGTCCGCGTGTGTCCGACCAGAGCAGGCATGGTCCAACAGCCTCGCCGTCGACACCGACCGGCACCGTGGATCCCCACTGGCCGGTGATCCCGATCCCGACGGCGCCGGCCGAGTCGACTCCGTCGGCGAACACTTCCGCAACACCCTCGCGGATACCGTCCCACCAGGAACGCGGGTCCTGGACGGCGCCCCCATCGTCACTGAACGTGGTCGCGACCCTGCGATGCGCAACACCGAGGAGTTCTCCCGACAGCGTGACCGCGCCCGTCTTCGGCCCCCCGGTTCCGAGATCCACCGCGAGGATCCAGGGCTCGCCCATGCCCTCAGGGGACCACGTCGTACATCGCGTCAAGAGCGGCGGCGAACAGCATGTCCAGCGCCTCGTTGCCCTCAGGCGACCCGCCGAGCCCGTAGAGCGCTCCGCTCCGTGCCGGGCCGAGCCCGGGAGTCTTCGCGTAGTCGACGGCGTCGCGCAGGTCGGCGAGAAATGCCTCGGCGATACCGTCTGCGGTATTCGGTCGCGTGACGCAGAAGTGCAGCCCGGGCGGGAGTTGCAGCGCGTTGAGCCGCCACCCCTTGCTGATCAGGAAATCATTCACGTGGTAGATGTCGATGCCGCGCCCTCGGAACGCGATGATGAACGTCGGATCGCCGAAGATCTCGAGCTCGGGAATCGCAGCGACGCCGGTGAGAATCGTCGCCGCGGTCTCGAAGATGCGCTCGGCGATCTCGAGGTATCCCTGCTCTCCGAGGCTCAGCATTGCCGCCCACGCAGCCGCCACCACGCCACCCGAACGGCTGCCCGAGAGCCCTGGCGACATGTAGATGCCGCCCGGCCAGTCCGGATAGCTGAAGTACTGGTAGCGACGCAACGTGCTGTTCCGATAGAGCAGCACCGACGTGCCCTTGAGCGCGTAGCCGAACTTGTGCGTGTCCGCCGAGATCGAGGTGACCCCGGGGAGCCGGAAATCGAAGGTGGGTATGGGATAGCCGAGCCGTTCGGCCCAGGGAAGGATGAAGCCCCCCATGCAGCCGTCGACATGGAGCCCGAGATCGTATTCCAGGGCCAGCTCCGACATCTCGTCGATCGGATCGATGAGACCGTGTGGATAGTTTCCTGCTGAGCCGACGATCGCAATCGTGTTCAGGGTCACGTGGTCCCGCATCCAGTCGACGTCGGCGCGCCAGTCGTCGCGGAGCGGCGCCTGGATGATCTCGATGTCGAGCATGTGCGCGGCCTTCTGCAGGGCGACATGCGCGGTAACGGGGATGATGACCTCCGGGGCGTCGATGCCCTTCTCCACCCTGCCGCGCTCGCGATACACGAGCATCGGATTGATCAGGCTTTCAGTGCCCCCGAAGGTGACCACGCCGGACACCTCCTCACCGGGGTGATGCTCGGCGACGGCGTCGGCATTCAGCAGTGACGCCGTCATCGCGACAATCTCTCCCTCGAGCTTGGTCGCACTTGGGTACATGTCGCGCTGCAGGACGTTGGCGTGAGCGAACAGCCCGTAGGCCTCGGTGAGGAATTGGTAGTGGTCGTGCCCGCCGTGGTAGATCGAACCGGAGACGCGGCCGGCATTGCCCATCCGATCCTCTTCCTCCGCCATCGCGCCGAGCTCGGCAAGGATGCTCGCGCGCGACCGTGGCTCAGCGGGGATTCGATGGTGGGCCTCGAAGCGATCGCGGTAGGGGTGGAAGTCGATGAGCGCTTCGAAGTCCTCTCCGGAATTGTGGTCGGATCCTTCCTCGGCCTTTTGGGGCTGCGGCTCGGGCTCGCCGGAGAGCGGAGTCCCCGGGGCCGGCTCCTGTTCATCCATCGCCGCCGGATTGTCCTCGAAGCGCGCACGTGGGCGCGTCGGCGCCGGCGCGTCTATGCTCCCCGGCGATGGCCGATGATGTCGTCCTTGTCGAAGCGGCGGGCCGCGAGGTGCCGATCACCAACCCCGGCAAGGTCTTTTTCAACGAGCGCGGCGAGACCAAGCTCGACCTGGTTCGCTACTACCAGTCGGTCGAGGCTCCGTTGATCCGGGCGATGGGCGGACGCCCGGTGCTGCTCCAGCGGTTTCCCAACGGGGCGAGCGGGCCTTCGTTCTTCCAGAAACGCGTCCCGGATACCCGGCCTGACTGGCTCGAGACCAGCATCGTGAGCACCCCTAACGGCACCACCTCTCGTGCGCTCGTCGCCGCCGACCTTGCCCATGTCCTCTGGGCGGTGAACATGGGATGTCTCGGCTTCCACGTCTGGCCGTCACAGGCGTCGGATCCCGAGCACGCCGACGAGCTTCGGATCGACCTCGACCCCAGCCCCGGCGTCGTGTTCCCCATGGTGCAGGAGGCGGCTCGAGAGGTTCATACACTCTTCGACGAGCTTGGCGTGGCCTGCCTGCCCAAAACCACCGGCAATCGGGGCATCCACGTCTACGTGCGGCTGCTCCCGCGCTGGACATCCTACGAGGTGCGTTCGGCTGCCGTGGCCGTTGGCCGCGAGCTCGAGCGCCGCCGCCCCGACCTGATCACGGCCGCGTGGTGGAAGGAGGAGCGCGGACGCCGGGTCTTTGTCGACTTCAACCAGAACGCCCCCCACAAAACCATCTTCGGCGCGTGGTCGGTCCGTGCACGTCCCGGGGCTCAGGTCTCCACCCCGTTCGAGTGGGCCGAGCTCGACGCGATCTCCCCCGACGCGCTCACGATCGCGAGCGTTCCACCCCGCGTCGCCCGCGACGGCGATCCCTGGCTGCCGATGTCCACCGCGCCGCAGTCACTCGAACCGGTGCTCGCGCTTCACGAGCGGGATCTGGCCGCGGGGCAGGTCGATGCGCCGTGGCCGCCGCAGTATCCGAAGATGCCCGGCGAGCCGTCCCGCGTCGCTCCGAGCCGGGCGCGGAAGCCCGAAAATCCCGCCTGACGATTGCGCCGAGCGAGCCATTCGGGTCACGATGTAACCTCCGCGCTTATACGATGAGTCGACCCCGAGAGGAGGTACCCAGCGGGTAGGCTGAGGCCTGAGCCTTGGCCGATCACCCTTGGCGAGTTCATGGAGGAGTGCCCTTGGAATTCATGGTGCACAGTCGTCGGCGGGCGGCCGACCGCATGACCGACGGCCGCGAGCGCGTCGGGTGGAACGCGTTCATTTCAATGGTCTGACCTCGGCGCGCTGCGTCGAGACAAAACATAAGGGGGAACTTCGTACTGATGATTTCCATGCCAAGACGCATGACCGGCCTGCTCTCCGGATCGGGCCTCCTTGCGGCAACGCTGCTCACCGTCGGAGGCTCAGGAGCAGCAGTGGTGACAGCCGCCGGCGCAGCGCCGGTGCCGCTCGCGCAACTGCTGAGCCACCATGCCTTCATCAAACCTCCAACGACGGCTGATTGCGAGGCCCAGATCGGGCTTGCGTGCTATTCGCCCGCTCAGTTCCAGAAGGCGTACAACCTCGGACCGCTGTACAAGCGAGGATTCACCGGCAAAGGCGAGACCATCGTCATCGTCGACTCCTACGGCTTCCAGGGCATCGGTCAAGAGCTGCAGACGTTCGACAAGGCGTTCAACCTTCCGGCGCCGCCGCACTTCACAGTCCTGCAGCCCGAGGGTCCCATTCCGCCATTCAATGCCAAGAAGCGTCCGATGATGGTCGGGTGGGCCGAGGAGACGTCGCTCGACGTCGAGTACTCGCACGCGATCGCACCTGATGCCAACATCCTTCTGGTCGAGACACCGGTTGCAGAAACGATCGGGGTCACCGGATTCCCCGAGATCGTCGCGGCCGAGAACTACGTGATCGACCACCACCTCGGCGATGTCATCTCGCAGAGCTTCGGTGCCCCGGAGCCGACCTTTCCGAACGCCGAGTCGATCCTCGATCTCCGCAGCGCATACAAGAATGCCGCCGACAACGGGGTTACCGTGCTTGCCTCGTCGGGTGACGCTGGACCGAGCGGTGCGAAGACGCTGACGTCGCAGGGTTTCGCGGCGACATATTTCCTGCACCGCGTCGCCGAATGGCCGGCGGATGATCCGTTGGTGACGAGCCTCGGTGGACTCGAACTGTTCCTCAACGCCAACGGCAAGCCCACACAGCCGCCCGCCGTGTGGAATGACACAGCGCTCTTCGGCTCCCCGGCGGCCAGTGCCGGCGGGCTCTCGACCGTGTTCTCGCGGCCGTCCTATCAGTACAGCGTCAAGTCTGTTGTCGGAACCTCGCGCGGGTTTCCTGACATCTCGATGAGCGCAGCCGTCAACGGCGCTGCGCTTGTCTTCTTGAACAGCACCGCCGCCCAGGGGCCTGCCGGCTTCTACCTGATCGGCGGAACCAGCGAGGCATCGCCCGAGTTTGCGGGCATCATCGCCATTGCCGACCAGGTGGCCGGGCATGGCCTGGGCCTCATCAATCCTGCCCTCTACAAGATGGAAGCGGCAGGTGATCCCGGCATCGTCGACGTGACCGCCGGAACCAACACCGTGACCTTCCCACAGGGTGGATCCAACCACACCGTCAAGGGATGGTCCGCTGTGAACGGCTACGACCTGTCGACTGGCGTCGGCACCGTGAACGCGGCCCAATTCGTCTTCGAACTCGTGCACGCGGTCGGCTGAACCGCGACAGTCGTCGTGCCAGGCTCTCCGGGCCCTTCACCGGGTCCGGGGGGGCCTGGCCGGTGGCTACTCCCTCGACCCGGTCCACTCCGTACGGTGCTGCGGCTGGGTGAGAAAGGCATCACGGACTCGATGGCGCACGTCGGCGTCGAAGATCACATCGGCCCCGACGCGGGCGAGCACCTCGGCGGCCTTGAGCATCGCCGCCTCACCGCGCTTTGAAAGCGCAGCGTCGCGGAAGGCGTGTGTGTGCGGTCCGATGCCCTCGTCGGCAATCGCGAATTCGGGATGGAGCGTCGGAGCCGCGTACGAGACGTCGCCGACATCCGTCGACCCCGTGCGCTCCCACGGGATGACGCGATCCTCCTTGAGGCCGACGCCGGCGAGATGCATGCTTGCGCGCTCGGCGAGCACGGCGTTGGAGCGCAGATCCAGGTACGTCTCGCGCTCGTCGAGTTGCAGCTCGCAGCCCGTTGCCTGCGCAGCCGCTTCGAAGATCGCGCGGAACCGGATGTTCATGGCATGCAGGTATTCCCCATCACGCGCACGGGTCAGGTACTCGCCGCGGGTCAGCTCGGGAATGATGTTTGGCGCGGTGCCGCCCTCGATGATGAACCCGTGCACGCGCGCATCGTCGCGCAATTGCTGACGCCAGAGCGACACGCCGTTGTACGCCTGGACGAAGGCATCCAGAGCGTTGATGCCGTGGTCGGGGTGGCCGGCCGCGTGCGCGGCCTTGCCCCGGAAGCTCCACTCCCAGTGAGTGCATGCGAGCGCGTACTGCACCGACGCCGTGCGGTCGGATGGATGAAAGATGAGCACGGCATCACAGTCGTCGAACAGTCCGTCATGGCACAGCGGAATCTTGCCGCCACCGCCCTCTTCGGCCGGTGCGCCGACGATGGTCACGCGGGCGTCGACTCCACTGTCTTCGAGCGACCGTGCGAGCGCGATCCCCGCACCCGCGGACGACGTCGCGATGAGGTTGTGCCCGCACGCATGTCCGAGCCCCCGGAGCGCGTCGTACTCGCAGACGAAGGCAACGTGGGGACCGCCGGTCCCCTGCCTCGCGGCGAACGCCGTCGGCATCCCTGAAATCCCGCGCTCGACGCGAAAGCCCTGCTGCTCGATGATGTCGCCGAGGATCCGCGACGATTCGAACTCTTCGAAACCGACCTCTGCGAGCGCGTGGATGGCACGCGACGTGGATATCAACTCGTCCGCGCACGCACTTGTCGCGTCGTGGATGGCCTGGTGAAATTCGACCGGCGCCGTAGTCGTCATGTGTTTCTCCTGGGCGGCTATTGTGCACAAGCGTGAAGACCCCCGAACGCCTCTACACGGAAGCAGAGGCGTCATTTCCAGCCTGGGAGCTTGTCAAGGACGTCGTCGACGAGCTCATCGACCTCGCTTTGAATTACCGGCAGAGCGGGCATCCGGGCGGATCCCGTTCGAAGGTCCATCTGCTGCTCTCGACGATGCTGTCCGGGGCGATGCGGTGGGACCTCCGTCGCCCGTGGCTTCCCTTCGGCGACCGGTTCGTGCTCTCGGCGGGCCACACGGTCCCGGTGGTCTACGCCACCCTGGCCGCGCTCAACGAGACGCTCCGGATTCGGGCAAGCCGCGACTCCAACCCGGCATTCGTGCTCCCCGACGAAGGACGCTGGGCGCTGATGCCCGAGCACCTGGCCACGCTCCGCCACCGCGGCGGCCTCCCGGGGCATCCGGAGATGGCCGGCAGGAGCCTGTTCCTCAAATTCAACACCGGGCCCTCGGGCCACGGGATGCCTCCGGCCGCCGGTGAGGCCTTGGCGCTGAAGCTGGCCGGTGCAGGTGACGTGCGCGTTTTCGTGGTGGAAGGCGAGGGTGGTCTGACGGCAGGTGCCAGCCATGAGACCCGAAACGCCGCATGGGGCCTCGGACTCTCGAACCTGGTGTTCCTCGTCGACTGGAACGACTACGGGATCGACGATTTCGCGGCATCGTCGGTCGTGCCCGGGACCCCCGAGACGTGGTTCGGGCCGTACGGCTGGCGCGTCAACGGAACCCTGGAGGGATCGGAGTGGTCCTCGGTGACGCGGGCGGTCCTCGAAGCGGCACGGGGGGAGAATCCTGACCTTGTGCCGTCCGTGGCATGGTTCCGCACTCGCAAGGGACGCGGATATCTCAAGTACGACAACAAGAGCCACGGCTCGCCGCACGCGATGAACAGCGAGCCGTTCTGGGAGCTGCGCGCCGCGTTCATGGCGAAATACGGCATGACGTACGCCGGCGTCGGCGAGACCGCGCCGGTCGGCCCCTCGGCGGTGCAGGAGCAGGCCACCGAGAACCTGCGGCGCGCGGCGGAGGTGCTCGCGCGGCATCCGGAGGTTGTCGACGAGATATCCGACCGCCTCATCGAGTTGGGAGAGCAGGTCCCGGATCGCATCGAAGGCCTCCGTGTCGGCGGCCATGGTGGCGATGTTTTCACCGACCCGCGGATCACCGACTACCGCAACTACCCGGCCGCGATGTACCGCGAGGCAGGAGACAAGCAGGCGAACCGGACCGCCTTGGGCGCGTGGAGCTCATGGGTCAACGCGATGGCTCGCCAGGAGTACGGACGCCCGCTCTTCATCGCGGCGTCGGCGGACCTCGCCGATTCCACCAATCTCTCGGGATTCGCGAAGGACTTCGGCGATCTGCCCGGGTACGGCTGGTACGAGCGCAACAGCAACCCCGAGGGTGCTCTGCTCCCGACGGAGATCACCGAGTTCACCAACGCCGGGATGATCGCGGGACTCGCGACCGTGAACATGTCGTCGGAACCCTTCACGTCCTTCAACGGGTTCTGGGGAGCGTGCTCGACATATGGTTCGTTCAGCTATCTCAAGTACGGCGAGATGCGACTCTTCAGCCAGCTCGCACAGGACTGCGAGCTCAAGGTCGGAAAGGTGCTGTGGATTGCGGGCCACTCCGGTCCGGAGACGGCCGAGGATTCGCGAACGCACTTCGGGATCTATGAGCCCGGGGTCACGCAGCTCTTCCCCGAGGGCAAGGTCATCGACCTGCACCCGTGGGAGTACAACGAGGTGCCTGTCGTCCTCGGCGCGGCCCTTGCCTGTGACATTCCGATCATCGCGCTGCATCTCACCCGACCGGCGATCGAGATCCCCGATCGTGAGGCACTGGGCATGCCGTCACATTTCGAGGCGGCGCGCGGCGCATATGTGCTGCGCCGGTTCAGCGACGACCTCCCAGCGATGGGCACCGTGTTCGTCCAGGGAACGACCACGACGGCCAACCTGGTCAAGCTGCTCCCTGATCTTGACAATCTTGGCCTGAACGTGAAGGTCGTGGCGGCGATCAGCCCGCAGCTCTTTCGGATGCAGTCTCAGGCGTATCGCGACACTGTCATAGCGGCGGCCGACCGGCTGGATGCGATGGCCATCACCAACCGGACCGTCAAGCTGATGCGCGATTGGGTCGACGGACCGCTGAGCGCCGAGTACTCGATGGGAGCGGACTGGGACGACCGCTGGCGCACCGGCGGTTCGGTCGATGAGGTCATGGACGAAGCACACCTGACGACGCGGTACATTCTCGAAGGCATCCAGCGTTTCGCGGGCGAACGCGAGAGCAGGATGCGACGTCTTCACGACCTGGTTGCGGCCGCCGATCGAACGTGACGCCCGCAGCATTGATGCGGGTTTTCGGCGCCTGATACACTCGGCGCTCCGTCGCTGGACGCGTCCGCCAGGAGTGGGAACATGGTTACAGGAAGACGACTCGGCACCACCGGCGCGGTCATGGCAATGCTGAGCGCCCTCGGTCTGTTGACGGCGGCCGGCGTGCAAGCCTCCGGACCGCAGTGGCGCGTGGTCACCTCCCCCAACCGGGCTCGTCATCCGAGCTTTCCGGGGTGAGCTGCTCGACGCAGAGCCTCTGTATGGCCGTGGGCACGGCGTCCAACGCGACGACACTCAGTGAGAGATGGAACGGGACGGCCATGGCGATTCTTCCTTCGCCCACAGTCAGCAAGTACGTCGAGTGGAACGCGATCAGCTGCTCCTCAGCCTCCTTCTGCATGGCGGTCGGTCGCTACTTCAAGTCGGGGAGCGACTGGCTCCTCGCGGAGAAGTGGAACGGCTCGAAGTGGATGCTGCTGAGCACGCCGAGCCTCGGTGTCGATCAAGCTGACGACCTGCTCGGGGTGAGTTGCAGAGTTCGCAATGGTGCATGGCCGTGGGCTGGTGGACCATCGAGCCCGAAAACTCCCTGGCCATGCTCTGGAACGGCAGCTCGTGGACGATGAAGACCGTGCCCGATAGCAGTGGCACCGATGACAATTATTTGAACTCGGTCAGCTGTGTCAGCACCAGCTTCTGCATCGCTGTCGGCGCCGCGAACGGCCAGGTCATCGACAAGTGGAACGGCACCAGCTGGAGCATCGTGAGCACCACGGCAAACCGCGCCCTCAACGGCGTCCGCTGCCGCTCCACGAGCTTCTGTATCGCGGTTGGCGCACAGGGCAACAGCGCCGTGGTGAAAACCCTCATCGAGCGCTGGAACGGAAGTACCTGGAGCACGATGCCTTCCCCCAACATCAGCGGGAGCCCGGCCAACTTCCTCGAATCCGTGAGCTGCACGGGGACGACATTCTGCATGGCCGGCGGCAACTACATCGGCTCTGGCGCAACCCAGCTCAACCTCACCGAGGACTGGAGTGGTGGCGCGTGGGCCCTCGTGCCATCGCCCAACCCCAGCAGCACCACCGACGGGATCAATTCGGTCAGTTGCACGACGGCCACGGGCGGCGGGAATTTCTGCCTCGCAGTCGGTTCGGAGGCCGGCCTCACCCTGGTCGAGAAGTACTCCTAAACGTCTGCCCTGTGCAGCATGTGAGGGCCATAGCGCATGGCTGTCGACTGCCCGGCGGCGTCCACAGCGAAGCTGACCTCCTCGCCGAAATGTCCGTAGTCGTCGCCTTCAACGATCGTGAATCGCCGGGCACCGTCGGGGCGTAGCCGCGCTGCGTTGGCGAGCGGCATCATCATCGACGGGTCGAGGAGATACAGCGATCGGTTGATGCGCACGATGGTGATCTCGCCGATATCGCCGCGGTAGTTGCCGGCGAAGCGGCCCAGGCTGGCCCGCGAGTGTCCGTGACCCGTCTCTGCGGCATCGCCCCAACGCCGCAGGACCCATGCGACAGTGTGGAAGATCGTGTCGAGCCCCATGGCCGGCACGGCACTGTTCGTGTTGTTGAGGACTGCGGCGGCGAGCCCCCACTCCGGCGAGAAGCCGATCTTGGTGGTGAACCCGGGGAACCCGCCGCTGTGGCCGCGGATCGTGACCCCATCGACATGCCAGATCATCCAACCCAGCCCGTGATTCGGCTCCTCCGGGCGTTGCCATTGGGTCCGCTGCATCTCGCGACGTGACAGGTCTGAGATGAGATCTCCCCCGCCGGGAAAGTGCGCGTGCTGATACGTGAGCAGGTCGGGCACCGTCGACACCAGGCCGCCGGCCGGGGTGAATGCGCGTGCCTCAGCGTGGCGCGCAGCGCGCAGTTCCTCCCCGGGCCGGCGAGGATAGTACCCGGTGGCGAGCGTCTTGCGGACACGCGGCGTGAGCGACGGGGCACTGCCCTTCATCTCGAGCGCACCCAGCACGTTGCGTTGCAACAGCGCCTCGAACGGCCTGCCGGAGACGGTCTCGAGTGCCTCGCCGAGAAGCACATATGCCATGTTCGAGTAGCGGAACGTTGTCGACGGCTCGGCAAACGTCAGCCGCTGCCGGAGTTCGCGGCGCACCGCGTCTCGGTCTGGAAAGTCATCGTCGCCCCAACTGTTCGAGCCGTCGCGGATCACACCACCGCCATGGATGAGCAGATGGCGGACGCTGATCTCGCGGGCGCCGGGCACCCGCCGCGTCCAGCTCACATACGTTGTGATGGGCTCGTCGAGTTGCATCCGCCCTGCTTCGACCTGCTGCATCACCAGGGTCGCCGTCATCGTCTTCGTGATCGACGCGCAGCGATAGCTCGTCATCTCCGGCGCCGCCGCGCGACCTGTTGCGATGTCGCTGGTTCCCCAGGCGTCGAGCATCACCACGCGCCCTTCGTGGCTCATCCCGAATGAGATGCCTGGAATGTCCCAGGTCATCGCCTGGTAGCGAATCCATCGACGCGCGACGTCAGCGGCGTCGGCGAGTTGACGCGGCGCGATCTTCACGGCGCGAAGCCTATCGCGTCGCTACAGGCCGCCGGCAACACGCAGGATCGCACCGGTCACGTAGGAGGCCTCCGGCCCCAGCAACCACGCGATGGCGAGCGCGATCTCGAGCGGTTCCGCCGGCCGCCCGAGGGGTATGCGCGGACCCGCCTCGTCGGCACGATCCGGCGCCCCGGCCGCGGCGTGAATCTCAGTGCGAGCGATCCCGGGGGCGACAGCGTTCACTCGAATGCCATCGCCCGCAAGCTCCCTTGCGAGCCCGATCGTCAACGCCTCGACCCCGGCTTTTGCTGCGGCGTAATGGACGTACTCGTGCGCGCTCCCAAGCGTAGCGGCAGCCGACGAGACGTTGACGATCGCACCCCCGCGTCCGCCACGCCGCGTCGACATCACCTGTGCTGCTCGGCGGGCGCACAGGATCGCGCTGAAGAGGTTGACGTCCATGACGGCTCTGATCGTCGCGACCGGCGTGTCGGCGAGGTCCGCGATGTGCATCGTCGCTCCAGCATTGTTGACGAGACACGTCACCGCGCCGAGCGCATCGGCAGCCACGGCGAACAGCCGCGTCACGTCATCTTCCATCGTGACGTCGGCCTCAACCGCGATCGCGCGCGCGCCGGCAGCTTGCGCCGCCTCAACCACATTCAGCGCTGCAGCAACGTCGCGGCGGTAATTCACCACGATGTCATGACCGCTACGGGCGAGGTGGAGTGCTGTCGCCGCACCGATTCCTCTGCCCGCTCCGGTCACGATCGTGATCGGTCGGGGCGTCTCGTCCATGTGGAGATCATCGCCCACCAGGCGTCGGAGGCGAACAAAAAAGAGGCGCCGGTTTCCCGGCGCCTCTTCGGTCAGTCGGTCAGACGCGCGTCAGGCGTTCGCCAGCCAGCGAACGAATTTCGACCCGACCGTGCCGATGCCGGTCATGCCGTCGAACCCTGTCGCGGTGTTCACCTCGACCAGCCGCGATGCACAGTTGCCAGTGCCGTCGCAGTAGGTCTCGACACCCTGGTAGTCGATTGCGCGAAGGCTCACGACATAGCCGCTCGACTTGTTCACCGTGTTGGCGTAGTCGACCCGGATCACCGCGGTGGCATCCGGATTGGCGGCAGGAACGATGTCGTTGAACGCGGGTGCATGGTGCACGCTCACCTGGTAGATCGTGGGATTCAGGAAGCCGATCGAACCGCCCGCAGCCTGGTCGGCGTCAGCGATGACACCGGCGAGCAGTGGCGATGCGAGGCTCGTTCCGCCTTCCTTGAACTGCGAGTACTTCACAGTTCCGTCCGGGAAGGTCTGGGTGAGCCCGATCAGCATTCCGGTGGACGCGTCGGCATCCATCGACATGTCCGGGATGACGCGAAGCGGCGTCGGTCCGAACAGGTTCTGGTTGCGAAGCGCGAGCGCAGCGGGCACGACCCCTGCCTGGTACGAAGGCTGAAGGTACGTGTAGCTCGTTCCCGCCCCGCCGCCGGCCTGCCACGCAAGCGCGCCGAGCGGAGTGGTCGCGGATCCGCAATTGGTGGTGGTGACCACGCAGAGGGTCTGCTTGGCGGTCGACCAGCCGTACTCAGCGAGGCGGTTGTCCGACTTGCCGACTTCCAGCGACGTCCCGCCCACGGCGGTGATGAAGGGGCTGGTCGCCGGGTAGTCCGGCACGGTCATGCCGAAGTCGGCGAAGTTGTCGCCGGAGTTGCCGCTCGAGAAGAGGACGCTGACCCCGGTGGAGTTGGCGAGCATGAAGGTGTTGTCGAACGCGGCCTTGGTCGCGGCGTCCGTGAGCAGGTCCCCGAGGGTGTCGCCCCACGAGTTGCTGACAGCGGATGCCCCGCTGGTGATCGCGGTGTTCACCGCGTCCAGCAAGCTGTTGTCGAAGCAGTCAACCGCGCCCACAAAGATGATGTGCGCGCCAGGAGCCATGGTGTGCTCGGACTCGAGGTCGAGCGCCTGCTCAGGGTACCAACCGCTGCCACCGCAGACGTCCACATTGCCGATGGACGATGGCTTCATGTTGGTGAACTGGCCCTTCGTCAGCGGGATCGACGGATCGTTGTTCTTGAAGTACCGCTGAGCGTCGGCGAGCAATGTCGGCGAGTTGTACGCATCGACGATCGCGATCTTGACGCCATGCCCGTCCGCGGTACCGCTCGTGATGCCGCTGGAAAGTCCATAAGCACCCTCGAGCTGAGCGGGCTTGTAACCGCAGATGTCATACGGCTGCGGGCTGACGAATGGTGCGTACAGCGATGCCTTGTCTGTCGTGTCGATCTTCTGCCCGAAGTACGCCGAGCACGGCTGCGGGTTCCTGAACGCAGCGGGTGGCGGCGGCTCCTGCGTGGGCTTGGCGGTCTTCGACGCAGGTGTTGCCAGCTGCTGGCTCAGGTCGTTGGTCGCCATCGACTGGTTGACACCCACCACACCGGAAACGACACCGGCGATCGAGCGAGGGATCGAGAGTGTGCTGTTGGCGAGACGCAGAGTCTTCCCGTTGACGCTGAAGTTGCCGAGCGTCGTGCCAAACGCGTTCTCAACCTGGGCCGCGCTGCCGCTGGCTGGAATGAAGAGGCGGTCGGACGGGACCGCGCCGACCTTGAAGCCCTGCTGGCGCAGCCAGGTCTCCGCGGATGCGACCGATGCCTGGGTGGGCGCGAATCGCGCGATCCACTGAGAATCGGTGAGGTAGTCGCGATACTGGGCCGACCCGGGGGTCGACACCGCCGTGACGAGCGCCTGTGCTCCCGCGGCGTCACGGAGTGAAAGGTTGAGATCGAACGCGACGGTTGTCCGCGCCGCGACTTCGTCCTTCGGGTTTGGAGCGCTCAACTCCGGCGGCCAGCGAACCCGTCAGGGCTGCGCGGCCGGATGAGGGTGCTGCCGATGCCGGCGAGGCGGTGGTCACTGCCGCGGCTGATGCCGCGAGACCCACCGATGCCAGGGCGGCCCAAGATCGGGCTGACTTCATTGACTTCCTCCTGGACGGCGCGAATTTGCGCCAGATGTCTGCTCCACAGATCGACGGTGCATACGGACCCCCTCACTGGACTGAAACTCCGAGGTGAGGATTGTGGCGCGCTGGACGCGCCAGGTGCAACCGGTTTGATCGATTCGGAAGCTCCATACGATCAATCTGGATATTTCAAGCCATCTGAGTTGTTGCAGAGGACTGTCCGCCCGCGCCCCCAACGAGCGTTCGCATACTTTCCGGGTGAGGTCTCGGCGGCTCGCGGGCATCGCCTTGGCGGGACTTGTGGGGCTCGCGGGGTGCGGGACCGGCGCTGCTGGAACAAACGCGACCGATCCCTCGACCGCAGTCAGATCCTCGGCGTCACCCGCGGCTCGTGGTGTCGCCTCGAGCCCGGCCTCCGCCCCCGTCGACCTGTCGGCACCGCTCTCAGTGCTGATCGAGCCCGACGCAGGCATGGCGCCGATCTACGCGCTGCTCCGGTCGGCTCATCACAGCGTCGACCTCGTCATGTATGAGCTCGAGGACTTGCAGGCCGAGCAGCTGCTCGCCGGCGACGCGGCCCGCGGAGTTGATGTCCGGGTCCTGCTGAACAGCGCATACACCGGTTCGGTGAACGATGGCGCGTTCGGGTACCTCCAGCGCCATGGCGCTCACGTTCACTGGGCGAGCTCGCTCTATGCGCTCACCCACCAGAAAACCCTCGTGGTGGACGGGTCGGTCGCCGTGGTCATGACCTTGAACTGGACAAGCCGCTACTACTCCGACACGCGTGATGTCGCCGTCGTCGACCGGATCCCAGCCGACGTCGCTGCGATCGAAGCGGCGTTCGACGCCGACGACGGCGGCAGCCGCGCCACTCCCGGCCGGGGTGCCGACCTCGTCTGGTCACCGACCACGTCGCTCCCGGACCTGCTGGCGCTGATCGGCGGGGCCAGGCACGAACTCCTCGTCGAGAATGAGGAGATGAGCAACGCGGACATCACCGACGCACTCGTTGCCGCTGCTCGGCGCGGTGTCACCGTGGAGATCTGCATGACCAACTCCAGCCGATGGTCATCAGCCTTCGCGGCGCTGACGGACGCAGGCGTCCACATCCGCGTCTACGCGCCTGACGCCGCCCTCTACATTCACGCGAAGGTGATCGTCCGCGATCCCGGCTCCGGCGCTCAGGAGGCGTTCGCCGGGTCGCAGAACTTCTCGACCGAGTCGTTGCGCTACAACCGCGAGCTCGGTGTCGTGCTCGAGGGTGGGACGGCGGTCGGCCAGCTGGCGGCCATGATTCAGCGCGACTACGGCGGCGCGGCGCCGTGGAACGGGTGATCAGTGCGAAGATGCGAACGTGGCGGACGAACTTCTCACACGCCTCATCGAGGCGCGAAGCTCCGCCGTGGCCGACATTGCAGCGGATGGTTCCGAGGTGCTCGTCCGCTCCGATGACACCGGCAGCATGCAGGTCTATCGCCTCCCAATGCGGGGCGGAGATCGCACCCAGCTGACCTTCCTCGACGAGCCGGTTGCCGCTGCGCGCTACATTCCGGGAACGGATGATGTCGTGATTGCTGTCGATCGTGGCGGTAACGAGAACTATCAGCTCTGGGTGGTGGACATCCAAGGTGGCGCGCCGCGACCGCTGGTCGTCGAGGAGAACATCAAGCATGACCTCGGCGACGTCAGCCGCGACGGGCGACTGATCGCGTTCACCTCGACCGCGCGAAACGGCGTCGACATCGACGTGTACATTCTGGACCGCTCGGACGGGACGATTCGTTCGGTCCTGGAGGGCGGATGGAACCGGGTCGAACGCTTCTCCCCTGACGGACGCTGGCTCGCGGTCGCCCGGCTCGATGCGGACTACGCGATCAGCAACGACCTCCTGCTTGTCGACATCGCGTCACGCGATGTGCGCACGGTGGTCGAGCGCGCCGGACCTGGCATCGCAACGGCCACCACCTGGTACCCGGATTCGTCGGGCTTCCTGTTCAGCACCGACGCAGGGCGGGACACCGCATCGATCGCGCGCTACGACGTCGCCGGCTCGACCTGGCGCTTCGTCCTCGAAACGGCGTGGGACAGCGAGGCGAGCCTCAGCAGCGACGGCCTCAGCGTCCTGGTGTTCCATGCAGAGGACGCGGTCACCCGACTGGCAGTGCGCGACGGGCAGACCCTCGAGCATGTCCGCGATATCCCGTTGCACGACGCCGGAACCGGCTTCGGCCTTCCGCTTGTGCCGCCGCCCCACCTGTCCGCCGGCGGGTCGACCGCGGTCCTCAGCTACACGACCACCGCGATGCCGATGACCCCGCTGCGCATCGATGCGCGTGATGCCGGCGGCACCACGCCGCTGCTCCCCGTGGACCAGGTCGTCCCAAGTGAGCGCGTGAAACCCGAACTGCAGAAGATCACGTCGTTCGACGGTGAGCAGATCACGTATTTCCTCTATCGGCCGCCGGTCGGCAACCCCCCTGTGGTGATGGTGGTCCACGGCGGTCCGGAAGCACGCTTCGCCCCTCGTTACGACCCCTTCATCATCCGGCTGGTCACCGCGGGCATCGCGGTCGTGGCGCCGAACGTTCGGGGTTCGGCCGGGTGGGGTCGCCGCTTCGTCTCGCTCGATGACCGCAGGCTGCGGCTCAACGCCGTCCGCGACCTCACCGCGGTGCACGGGTCACTCGCTGAACGCGGTGTGGACCCGTCGCGCGTCGCAGTGATCGGCGGATCCTATGGAGGCTACATGACGCTCGCTGTCCTTGCCTTCTACCCCGACCTGTGGGCGGCGGGAATCGCGACGGTGGGCATCAGCAGCCTGCTCACGTTCCTAGAGAACACGTCGCCGTACCGCCGCCGGGTCCGAGAGGTCGAATACGGATTCCTCGACACCGACCGCGACTTCCTGATCGAGGCGTCACCGATGACCCACGTGGATCAGATCCGGGCGCCTCTGATGCTGATCCACGGGGCCAACGATCCCCGGGTTCCGGTCGGCGAGGCGCGTCAGCTCCATGCTTCGCTGGTCGCCCGGGGCGTCGACAGCGAGCTTCTCATCTACGAGGACGAGGGGCATGGGCTCGCCAAACGGGCAAACCGGCTGGACGCCGCGCCCCGGATGCTTGAGTTCTTGCGAAAGAACCTCGACGCCTGAGCGACGATCGCGTGCGCGTCGGTTTGTGGCTGTCGGCCGGTGCTACGGTCCGCCCGCACACCCTCGTGCGAATCGATTCATCTCGTGGGAGCACGCAGCAACAATGGTGATCGTGGTGGACCCGGGCGGTGACAAGCACGGGTATCAGATCGGCAGGTACATCGAAGTCACCGACGGCCATCTGATCATCAGAGACAGCATCGGCGGCACCACCATCGGTATCTTCGCCCCGGGCAAGTGGCAATCGGCGCATATCGACGCCGTGCCTGCCCGCAACGCAGGCACGACCACAGGGATCAGGCCGCGGCTGGGAGCGCTCTGACCGCCTCCGTTCGCTGAGGAGCGGTCCAGCCGGTCCGAGCGGTCGTTCCGGTCAGGCTTCCGAACGGTCCGCCGACCTGTCGGGATCCGGCACCTCGGGTTCATCCGGGTCGGGATCGGTGATCTCGGGCTCAGGCTCGGGATCGGGAATCGTCGGTGAGATCGGTGGGTCCATCGGGATATTCATAGGGGTACTCTATCTGATAGTGTCACTATCACGCAATCCAACATCTTCATGGCGCCCGCGGGAGCGCCGCTCCAGGAGGTCAGCGGCAAATGTTCGAGAAGATCGTGGTTGGGGTTGATGGTGAGCCCGGGCGGGCGGGTCGCGTCGTGGCGGCGGCAGAGGTGGTCGCCCGAGCGGTCAATGCCGAGGTCGTGGTCGCCCACGTCCAGGAGTTGGAGCTCTCCGCGGCCATCGCGGCCACCCCTCACGCCGGGGCGCTCCACCCGACATCTGCCGATGACCAGGCCTCCCAGACCGAGGCCTTCGTCGATCTGACGGTCGAGCGCTTCCGCAGAGCCGGGCTCGGTGCGCGTGGCGTGGTGCAACCAGGTAGCGAGGGATCGACGGCGAAAGAGCTCCTCAAGATCGCCGAGTCCTTCGGCGCCACGCTGATCGTGGTCGGCGATCGTGGCCGGCGGGTCGCCGACCTGCTTCTCGGCGGGGTCGCTCAGAAAGTCATGAAGGACGCCGACTGCTCCGTGCTGTTGGTCCGGTAGGGAGGGAGATCGATGACAACAACCGTCGCGCGGACTGAAACGGCCGATCCGATCGAGCAGCCTTCGGGAACGGTGCGGAGCCTGGTACCAGCTCGTCTCGATCGTCTGCCCTGGACACGATTTCACTGGCTGGTGGTCACCGGGCTCGGGGTGTCGTGGATTCTCGACGGGCTCGAGATCCAGATCGTCGCGCTCGTCGGGACCGTGCTCGTCGACAAGGGCACCTTGCATCTGAGCACTGGCGACGTCGGTTTTCTCGCGTCCGGCTACCTTCTCGGTGAGGTGATCGGTGCACTCGTGTTCGGGCGGATCACCGACCACATCGGGCGCAAGAAGATGTTCATGGTCTGTCTGGGCCTCTATCTTTGCTTCAGCGGCCTGGGCGCGTTCTCCTTCAACTTGTGGTCACTGCTCGTATGCCGCTTTGTCGCGGGACTCGGTATCGGCGGCGAATACACCGCGATCAACTCGGCGATCGATGAGCTGATCCCCTCGCATTACCGCGGGCGTGTGGACATCGCGGTCAACGGCACGTACTGGCTCGGGGCGATGATCGGCGCTGCTGCGTCCATCCTGCTGCTTGACCCGAAGCTGCTGCCGATCAATCTCGGCTGGCGGCTCGCGTTCTTCATCGGACCGTTGCTCGGCCTGGGCATCATCTTCCTGCGCCGAACGATTCCAGAAAGCCCGCGGTGGCTTATGACCCACGGCCGCCAGAAGGAAGCGGAGCGGATCGTCGACGAGATCGAACAACGGGTCGAACGCGAGGGGGTGCACCTCGAACCGGTGTCGGACGACAAAGCGATCGAGCTCACAGGCTCAGGTCGTGTGTCCTACGTGCAGATCGCCAAGACGATGCTGCGCGAATATCCGGCTCGATCGTTTCTCGGCTTCACGATGATGGCCACGCAAGCGTTCCTGTACAACGCGATCTTCTTCACCTATGCGCTCGTGCTGACCACCTTCTATCACGTGCCGGGATCAGAGACTGCGCTGTACTTCTTCCCGTTCGCGGCCGGCAACCTGCTCGGTCCGCTGACGATCGGCCATCTCTTCGACACGGTTGGGCGCAGAAAGATGATCCTGCTCACCTATTGCGTCTCCGGAGTCCTCCTCGCGATCTCTGGATTCCTGTTCCATCAGGGCACGCTCAATGCGTTCACGCAGACGCTCATGTGGTGTGTCATCTTCTTCCTCGCCTCCGCGGGTGCCTCGTCTGCCTATCTGACCGTGAGTGAGATCTTTCCGCTGGAGCTGCGGGGACAGGCAATCTCGTTCTTCTTCGCGATTTCGCAGCTCGCGGGCGGTGTTGCGGCGCCGTCCATCTTTGGTGCGCTGATCGGCACCGGCAAGGATGCCGGCCCGCTCAGCATCGGCTATTACGCCGGAGGGGCGATCATGTTCGTCGGAGGCCTGGTCGCCTGGTTCTTCGGCGTCAACGCCGAGCGCAAGCCGCTCGAGGACATCGCCACGCCACTGTCAGCCGCGAGTCGCCTGAAGCCGCCGTCCGAACGCCCGGCGCTCGCAACCTGACGCTCATCGAAGGAGGCCCATGCAGACCACCCGGATCACCGACCTCATCCGGCTCGATCACATCTGGTTTCGTAGCCAGTTCGCCGCGCTCGACGCCGCACGCGACGATCCCGAGAAGCTCACCTCGCTGTGGGCGACGCTCGCCGCCCGCCTGGAGGTGCATGCGGTGGCGGAGGAAACCCTCTTCTACCCGCGCCTCCTCAAAGACGACTCGGACTCCGTCGACGACACCAAGGACGCGATCAAGGATCACAACGAGATTCGCGACGCAATCCGCGAGGCGGAGGGGCATCGGCCCGGTGATGACGCCTGGTGGAAGGGCGTGAACGCAACTCAACACGCCAACGACGAGCACATGGAGGAGGAGGAAAAGGGCCCGCTCATCGAGTTCGATGACGCAGCTTCATCGGGCGAGCAGGCCGAGCTCGCCTCTGCCTTCTCGGCTTTCGAGACCGAGCACGCCGGCGCCCGCGGGATCAGCATGGTGGACAAGGATCCAGAGGAATACATCGAGGAAAATTCCTGATCCCGACATGTCGACAGGCCTGTACAGCCTGGCTAGCACCCAAATTGACACGCTCGGTACACGTCACTAAGCTCGAGGCATCGGCGGTCGATTGACCGCCGCCCCCACCCCCTCCCCCGAGTCCACCCCGCCGAGATCCGCTCCCGGCGTGGGTGGACTCTTTTTGGGGGGTCAGGCCAGCGGCAGCGTCACGATGAACGTGCTGCCGCCCCCGGGCGTCGGCATCACGGTGATGTCGCCTCCGTGGAGGCGAGCGGTCTCGCGGGCAAGGTACAGCCCGAGCCCTGTCCCGCGAATGTGACTCGTCTCCGGGGTAACCAGCCGTCCAAACCTCGCGAACAGGAGGTGCGCCTGCTCCGCGTTGATGCCGATACCGTGGTCACGTAACTGGACGGTCGCCTCCCGCTCGCCTCGCTCGCACGCGATCTGGATCTCACCACCGGCCGGCGAGTACTTGATGGCGTTGTCGATGAGGTTGGTCAGCATGGTCGTGAGCCTCCGCCGGTCCGCGATCACCGCAACCTCGTCACGGGTTTCCGCGAGCGCGAAGTGGTGATTCGCACTCATCAGGGGCCGCATCGCCTGTACCGCGGTATCGATGACTTCCAGAAGGTCGACCGGCGAGAGTTCGAGCTCGAGCCCCAGCGTCTCGAGACGAGCGGTTTCGAGCATGTCGGAGATGAGCCGCGCCATCTCCTCGGTCTTCTCGGTGATCCGGGTCAGCGCGAGCTCGCGATCCAGATCGGCGAGGACGCCGTCGCCGAGCATCGAGGCATAGCCCCGGATGATCCCGAGCGGGCTGCGCAGCTCGTGCGCCGCGATATTGAGGAACTCGCTCTTGAGCCGCTCGAGGCGACGGCTGCGCTCCGCTTCGAGTTGGAGCTCGGTGACGGCGGAAGCCTGCGTCAGACCCAGGCCGACGATGCCGGCGATTGTCGCCACCGTTGCGCGCAGCCGGTCGTCCAGGCCCCCTCCGCCATCGATCACGAGGACGCCGACGATGCCGCCGTCCCCCCGCACCGGCAGCACCGCCTGGGAGACATCCTCCACGATCTCCCCGGTGGTGATCGCGCGTTCGAACACGGCGTGCTCCGAGACCCGAAACGGTCCGTGAACAGGTGTCCCCTGCGGCTCGGACGAGGCGATACACGTGAGGACGTCGCTGTGCAGCAGGAGGCACCAGGCGTCGCGCCTCCGGGTCTCCGTCGACGCAAGGAGCGCGGCGAGCCTCAGTGCGTGGAGGATCAGGTTTCTCGACGGCTCGTGCGCGACGGACGCGTCATCCCATACGGATGCCAGGTCCGTCACGGACATGAGCGGCCGGCTCAGGTCGAGGGCAGTGGACGCGGGCCGACCGCCCGCTCGACGCTGTCCGACAGCTGTGCAGGGTTGGTGTCGGACTTGACCAGGAACTCGAGCGCGCCCAGCCGCAGGCCACGTGCGCGCAACTCAGGCTCGCCGTAGTTCGTGAGGATGATCACGGGGATGTGCATGGTGGCGGTGCTCCCGCGAAGGCGCTCGAGCACCTCGAAGCCGTCGAGCCCCGGGAGGCGAAGGTCGAGATAGATGAAGTCGGGCAGCTCCTCGGTGGCCATCCGGACGCCCTGCTGGCCGTCGTGAGCCATCATGACCGAATAACCGTCCGCAGTCAGCCGCAACCGATACATCTCGGCAGCCGCTACGTCGTCTTCGATCAGCAGGACTTTGACGTCCTCCTCCACTCCTTGTCCCTCAATAACCGTTGGAGTTCGCTCCCTGGGGCGATTTGTCAACGCCTCTTTCGGTACGGTACCAGACAAACTGGCAGCCTGTTCAAGATCGTCGGCGTGGGCGGCGGGCTATCGCACGGAACCCGGCCTCACCGCACTCCCGAACCCCGGCGGCGCGGTACCTAGCGGAGGACGATCCCGACGCCGAAGAAGATCGTCCAGGCGACGGCCACGAAGACAGCCACGCCCGTGGCGACCGAGCGGACATCCAGCCTGCGGCGCCGCCTCAGCGAGCGTGCGGAGATCCGTGCCGCCCCGATCCTGGTGCGCTCCGGCGAACCCATCTCGTCCATGCATCCCATGATAGCAATATCACCACTATCACGTTTTGTGATAGGATGTTCCTGTCGGGGGACGAGGGCATCTCCTCGGCACCACATGGAGGTACTTGATGGCTCGCAAATACAAGCCGATCCAACTCGACGTCAAACCCGTCGACGGGCCATACCTTGATGAGGCAGCGACCTGCCCGCAGTGCAGCTCGCGGATCACCAATGTGCTGGGACGTATGGGCCTTCGCCTAGTCTTCCGTTGTGACCGGTGCCGCGTCCAGTTCTTCCGCCAGCGCACGGCGGCCAGCGCGAGCCTGGTCTGAGCGCGACAACCGTACCAACCGCCGGGCGGCTGCTCGACCTCGACAAACCGCTGTACACCATCAGCGTCGCCGCCGAGATCCTCTCCAGCCATCCGCGTACGCTGATGATGTACGAGACCATGGGCCTCGGCGTCCCGGACCGGACCGCAACCAACAGGCGCCGCTACTCGCAACGCGACATCCTGACGCTCAGCGCGATTCAACGGTTCACGCGGCAATCCGGCCTGAATATCGCAGGCGCTCAATACGTCATCAAATGCCTGCAGCTGCTCGACGCGCACGACGTCGCTCGGCCCCCGGAGCTCGCCGGGATTGACATCGACCACGTCCGAACTCTGAGCTGAGTCCACGCGCTCCGGAGACGACCAATTTCGTAGCGTCGATTGAGGTCGACCTCGTGGCGCGCGGCGACGCACACCAGATCATGGAGCGCCTCGTGCGCTTCGCGGCCGAGAACGTCGATGTCGATCGCTGCACGCTCACGAGCCTTGACCAGAATGTGCTTCGGGTCGAGGCGAGCTATCAGCGAGGCGGTCCTCCGAACTTCGTCGGACATGAATATCCGCTGACCTGGTTGAGCCGGCAGCCACTGCTCGATGAGGCGGTGACCACCGGGTCGATCGTGCTCGGCGGCGGTTTCGGCGACGTCGGTCTCACCGACCCGGATCTCGCCCCGTCGCTGACGGTGATGCACCACACGGCCATCGTGCCGTTGTCACTCGGCGACACGGTCGCGGCGGTGTTGATCTTGAGCCGCCGGAGTGACCGGCCATTTGTCCCGGAGGAGCTCGAAGGGCTGCAGCAAGTCGGGCTGCTCGCGACACTCGCGCTGCGCAATGTTCGCCTTGCCGACCAGGCGCGCAGCGCCCAGCGACGCGGCCTCGACTTCCTCACGCAGATGTCGCACCACGTCGCGTCGAGCGTGGAGCCGGCGACGTTCTTCGAGAAGATGAGTGAAACCGTCGCCAGGCTCGTGAATTCGGAGTGGGCCGGATTCTGGCAGCTCACGGACACAGAGCTGGCACCGCTGCATCACTCGTCCGCGCTTGCAGGGCCGGACAGGCAGCCACTCGGGGTCATTCAGACGCAGGGCGATCCGGAGCTGTCTCGCTTGCTCTTCGGCGGTGAGGCGCTCAGCCTCCGGCGTTCGGACTCGCAGGCCGCAGTCGACCCGGCATCCATGCTTGCCCGGCTCGATGCCCGCGACATCCTCGCGGTCCCATGGCGAACCGCCGCAGTGCCGCTGGGAATCCTGGCGGCCTGCAACTCACGGTCAGGGTTCAGCGAGCAGGACGAATGGGTCATGCGCCTGGCTGCAAGGTCGTCCGCGCTGGTGTGGCAGGGCTATGCGGCCGAGCAGCGCGCCCAGAGTCTCCAGGCGGCGGAGCGTGACCGGCTGGAGGCGCACGCCCAGCGGATGGCGGAGTTGGAGCGTCAGAAGTCGGAGTTCCTGCAGCTCGCTTCCCACGAGCTCCGCGCCCCCATCACGCTTGTCAGTGGCTACCTCTCGATGCTCGAGGAGGGCTCGCTTGGGGAATTGCCGGGTCCTGCGGCCAAGGTCGTCCCGATCATGTCGGCACGCATGCGTCACATGAGCGAGCTCGTCGACCGCATGCTCACCACCAGCCGAATGGAGATTCGAGCCCGCGGTCACAACGCGGCCGACGTGGACCTCCTTGCCCTGGCCCGCGCGGTCGCCGCGTCGGCCAGCGCGACCGCCGGCGACCGCGCGCCTCGCGCCATCAAAGTCATGCCTTCGCCACGCATCCGGATTCGAGCGGATCCGGAGCAGGTGGAGACCATCCTTCGCAATCTGGTGTCCAATGCTGTGAAGTACTCACCCGAGGGCCGCGAGGTCACAGTGACCGTCCGTGAAGAGCCCGAGTGGGTGGCGGTCGACGTCACCGACCAGGGCGACGGGATCACCGAGGCGGACCTGCAGAAGTTGTTCCAGCCGTTCGGGCGTCTCCAGAGCGCAATCGCCGCCGGAATACAGGGGACCGGGCTCGGCCTGCATCTTTCACGCGGTCTCGCTCAGGCCCAGGGCGGGGATATCGACGTCGCCTCGCGCCCTGGTGAAGGGAGTACATTCACCCTTCGTTTGCCGCGCGGACGTAAACGGACAGCGGGGAGAATCCATGCCTGACGCCGACGATGTCTCGACGCCCGTCCCAAGTCACGCCGAGGCGCAGAACGCGGCGCTCGACGCGGTCGAGCCCGAGCGCCTGCTTGATGGCGAGGACGAGGACACGTCATATGTCGATGACGCCGTGCACTGGACCAAGGTGTACGCGGAGCTCCTCGATTTCAAGCGAAACCTCCTCACCCTCGCGGAAAAACGCGTCCCGTCAATGGACGACGATGCCGGCTCCGAGGTAAAGGACACGGATCTCAAGGTGCTGAAGGCCGAGGCTGCCCGATTCGAGCGTCGCTTTGACTTCTGGCAGGCACGGGTTGGCGAGCTCTCGGCCCGACCCGTCACCGAGTCCGAATAACCCGAGCGAGGGCGGTTGCGCCGCGTTACCGCGCGCCAACGCCTGGATCGCAAACCGTCGCACCACGGCCTCAGCGCTGCCCCTGTGACGTCTGATTGTCGAGGACGTACACGAGGGTGGATGCGTCAGAGAGTGGGGCCTGGAGGACGATGCTGTGGTGACTGTTGAGACTCCCCGGAAGGAAGCGAGTGGGCTTCGGCGGCTTGGAGCCCTGCCCGCGACCGCGCTCTTTCGCCGAAGGGAGCAGTCAGTGCCACCGCCTCGGGTCGCGTCCGGCATCGCATGCACGATGCACGGTTGCGCAAACAACACCGCGCAGCTCTGCGCCTATCGCGACCGCCGAGAGCGCTCCTGCTCGGCGACCATCTGCCCGGCGCACGGCGTGTCGCTCGGAGGCAACGTCTACTGCCGCCGGCACGCCGGCACGGTGCAGGCGATCGGCGAGCTGGCACACGACCCGAGCGGCCACCCCGATGTCGATGACCGCGCGCCCTCGCTCGTCGACTGGGTCGGTCGCGACCTCGACAGAGACATCCGCACGCTGCTCGCGCGTGCCGCTCGGCCGGGCGAAAGTGTCATCGCCGACAACTCCGCGCGGCTCGCGCACGACTTCCGCCGCAACCCTCGGTGGGAGCGCAGCTGGCGTCTCGTCGAGCACACCGGCCCCATCCTCAACGTGACGCTTCACGTGGCAGTGGACGATGCGTCCCTGATCCACGTTCGCGTTGGCACCGAGACCGTCGCCGACGGCGTTCCCCCGTGGATCGCCCGGCGTCGCGAGGGCCAGGACGTCGAGGCCGCCATCGACATCTCGCAGCGCCGGCTCTTCTACCGGTATCTCGAGGAGACGATCACCGAGGCAGTCGAACGCTTCCGGGACCGCTCCGATCGGATCCAGCAATAGGGGGTCGCCAGCGGAGAGCGCCTCTTAGGCCCCGGGCAGTGGCAACGGAGAGGAGATCACCCGATCCGCCGCTTAGCTTGTCCGCTCCCTCGTTCGCGCAAGCAGATTGTCGCGCTCTCTCGGTCGCTCCCAAATGCGCTGCGGCCCGGGTGATCTCCTCTCCGTAGGTTGCTGAGTTCCTCGCGGCGCGAGCAATCTGTCGCGCTCTCTCGGTTGCTCCCAAATGCGCTGCGGCTCGGGTGATCTCCTCTCCGTAGGTTGCAGGGTTCCTCGCAGCGCTCTTGAAGGCACGCTCCGAACCCTTACGCTAAGTATGGTAGTATCACTATCATATTTTCTGATAGCTGACAGCCGCTTCTCGGACATCTTGGGCCACGAGCGGGATCAGCCGGAGGTGACGTGGTGCCACGGAGATACAAGCCGGTTCAGCTCAACGCAAAGCCCGTTCCAGATGCCTTGCGCCAGGAATCCGCCACCTGTCCGCAGTGCGACTCGCGGATCACAGAGGTACTTGGGCGCATGGGGCTTCGCTTGCTCTTTCGTTGTGAGCAGTGCCGCGTGCGCTTCTTCCGGCACCCCAAGGCGACGGCGGGCGCGAGGATCGTCTAGGGCTCAGATCCTGACGTGCTCGACGTCGATGTCGGTGAGCTCGGGGGGGCGCGGGACGCCGTGCAGGTCGAGCGACTGGAGACACAGGATCAGGTAGCGGGCGCTCACCAGGTTGAGCCCGTAGCCGCGGGTCAACCGCTGGATCGCTCCGAGGGTGATGATGTCGCGCTGCGAGTACAGCCGCCTGTTGGTGGCCGTCCGGTTCGGCACGACGAGGCCGAGGTGCTCGTACATCATCAGCGTGCGCGTGTGCGTGGCAAGGATTTCCGCGGTGATGCCGATGGTGTACAGCGGCTTGTCGAGATTCGTCATCTGGATCGCGCCCGCGGTCGCAGAGGTGCGAGTCACGGGCGCCGCAACTTCGGCGGCTTCATGCCGGACGGCTATCGGTCCCGCTCAATTGCTGGAGCGCCTCCGCACGCATGGTGGACTGCTCGTCCCCACGCGGGAGGTCCAGTCGTGAGCTGTTCTGCCACTCACCGAGCACGATCGCGGCACGGGCGGTGAGATCGTTTGGCGAGAAACCGAGCTCACTGATTCGCACCGCGTGCTTGTTCACAAACGCCCCGAACTCCTCGATGAACTCACGAACCACCGCGGCAAGCGCGATTCGGCCGGACCGGCTTTCAGGTGGCTCGGCCAGAGCCTCGGCTTTCGCTGCGATCAGCTTCCTGAGCGAGTCCGGGTAGAGTTGCTCGAACTCGGCACCGAGGGTCCGCTGAATCTCGAGACGCGCGGGTCCCATCAACGTGAGCCAGCGCAACCGCTCCTCGTCGGACCCGAGCGAGCAGCGGGGGTAGAACTGGTTGGTCTGCAGCTCGCCGGCGCTGAGGTGGGCGCACGCGATGTGCTTCCCCAGTGGCTTTCCGTAGGACGTCGCGGCGATGAACTGGGATCGCTGGAAGGCGGGGCAGTCGATGGTGGGCTGCTCGAAACGGCGCCCGAACTGACATCGATCTGACGGGTGTGGCGCACGATTGGAGGTGGCCGCTGTCGATTGGCGCTCGGAAAGCACGGCGGTCAGGCCGGATCAGGCCGTTGCGCGCTCGGTCATCACAGCGAGTGTATACCGCGGACATTGGGCTCGAACAGTTCCCGCCGATGAGGCAGAGCAGCCACCCTGCCGGGGGTTCAGCCCCGGCGGGGTGGGCTTTGGGGAGGAAGATTCAGAGATGTTGGATGCTGCCTGCACCCGTCCAGAAAACCTAGCATTCTGGCAAAGCCGCTGTCAAGCAAACTTATAGCTTGTCTATAATAGCCTGCGATGCATGGTGAAGGGCTCAACGCTTCGCGAAAGTTAGTACGCTACCGTACGAAAACCTCGCGAGTGAGCGGTAGAATCAACCGTCTGAAACGGAGCCGGATGCCAGGGATTTTCACCGATGGCGGACGTCAGAGGAGGAAGCTTGGTGGACGATGACGTAAAGGTTCTCTTGATCGAGGACGACGCGGCTGCGGCGGAGATGTACCGCCTGCGACTTGCGGCCGACGGCTACAGGGTGGTCATCGGCAGGGACGGCGAAGAAGGCCTGCGGATGGCGTCTGAGGAGGCGCCGGACTTCATCTATCTCGACCTGCGCTTGCCGGGTCTGGACGGATTCGAAGTCCTCGAGCAACTCCGGGGCGATCCCACCACCATGCACATCCCTGTGATCATCCTGAGCAACTACGGCGAACCCGAATTGCGAGAGCGTGGGTTGAAGCTCGGAGCTCTCGAATTCCTGGTCAAGGCGGACACAACGCCGGCACAACTCTCCACCAAGGTGGAGCAGTCGCGCGAATCGCAGACGACGCGTTCGGCCGACGCCTCGGCGTAGCTCGCGACATCGGCGCTGACCCCTGGTGTCGTTCCCGCCGGCCTAGTCGTCGTCCGATTGCTGCAGCGCAGGTTGGCGTGGGGGATTTGTCGGTTCGTTGACGAGACCGTCAAAGCGCTCCTCCTCCGCCGCGACCTGTGCCTCCGCGACCCCACGGTCAGGCGTCTTGGCTGCAGCGTCGCGGTCGGCTCCGTTGCGGGTGGTGTCCACTCGCGCGGAACTCCCCTCCTCGCGGCGCTCGTACTCTCCCGCAACCTGCCGATCGACTTCCTCGAGCATCTTCTTCGCCGTGCCAACGACACCCTGCCCCTCGGCTTCCTCCGACACTTTCCGGGCCGCTTCGTGCGCGTTCTGGGGATGGAAGCCGGGGTCCTTCTCCTCCGTCAGCGACTTGTCCGACGCGACCGTCCCGTGCTTTCCCAGGATCTCGTCATCGACCCAGCCCGGCTCGTCGCCACGGTTTGCTCCGGATGCATCTTCTTCATGGCCGCTCATGCTTGGTACCTCCATGCGTTGTGCCGGCGGCCGTCCGATGGGCGGCCGCCGGACTTCACGACAGTCGTTCGCAGCCGTCAGCGAACCGGCTGGCCGGCATCACGCGCCTGGCGCGCAGCCGCGTGCACGTTGTCAGCGGCCGTCTCCGGATCGATGCCGGCGTTCGACGCGGCCTTCTCGAGATCCGCGTACGTGATATCTCCGTCGTGATGGCGCTCGTTCGGATCGCCGCATCCACAACTGATGCACATGGCCACGCTCCTCCTGGTCAATACCTTCAGGATATCGTCAATATCCATATTGATGATAGCGATCATGTACGAGTCTACGCCTTGGCACCAACTGCTACGCGCCGTGTGGCACCGGCTCCTTCCTGACCCCCTCCTCCTCGACGGAACTGACCTCCTCGCCGAGGCGAGGCAGCGTCTCGACACTCACTGAACCGTCCGAGCCGGTGCTCATGGCCTTCTCCCCTCTCCTGGCGCGGTACAGCGCGCCGAGGAAGATATTGGCGACGGCCGCAACCGGCACGGAGAAGAGTGCGCCGAGCACGCCGCCGAGCTCGGCGCCGACCAGCAGGGCGGCCATGGCCACCAGTGGATGGAGCCGAGTGACCCTTCCGTACACGCGCGGCCCCACGAGATATGCGTCGATGGCATGCCCCACAAGTCCGACCCCCAGGGCAAAGAGCGCCAGCACCGGACTCTGGACAAGCGCGACGACGATGGCGAGCGCCATGGCAACTACCGCTCCGACGATGGGGATGAATTCGAGAAAGAACGCCGCGATTCCAAGAAGCATCGAGTACTTGACGCCGACGATCGTCAACCCCACTCCCGTATAGACACCGATCACCAGCGACATCACCAGTTGACCGCGCACGTACGCCGCCACGGTCGAGCCGACTGCGAGTGCGGCGAAGTCGAACTCACGGTGACGGCTTGGAAAAAGGTTGCGCGCCGTGGCAACGACGGCCCGGCCTTCGATGAGCAGATAGATCGAGATGACCAGGGTGAGCACGAGGCTCACCAGACCGGAGACGAAGGCAGCGGCCACCCCGAGCGCAACGCCGATCTGCTGGCCGTTGACGGCTTTGATCAGCGATGCGAACGAGAACGAAATGCCATGCGCGTGAAGCTGATCCTCGATGGTCTGCATCAGCGCCGGGAGCTCCTTGGCCTGCGAGATCACCGTCGGAAGCACGAGCACGATGGCGCCGGCGATGACCGCGATCCCGACTGCGTAGATGAGCAGGACGCTGATTGACCGATGTCCACGAAACGGTCTCGCCCGCTCCATCCCATCGACCAGCGGGGTCAGGATGAGCGCGATGATTCCCGCAAAGATGAACAGCAACAGCACGTTGAAGACGTGCACGAGGATGAAGGCCGCCCCTTCGAAGATCCAGATGAGCGCGAGGATGATCGCGAGCCAGATGAGCGCTCTCACGGACCGCATCTCCCAGAGCTGAGCAGTCGTCCCCCGAGACGTTCGCCGGCGCGATGGCGTCGGCGTCACATGATCTTTTCGCGACCGCCCGCGACCCGACGACGGTGAGGCGGCGCGCTTAGACGGCGGCGTAGCCATACCAAACTACACTATCATACAAATTGATAGCTACACTGTAGCATAGCTCGAGCGGACGTCGCGCCGTCCGGCCGTCTGCCGACGAACTCAGGTGATATAGTCGCTATCACTAAAATGGCAAGCCTCGGCGTCGTATAACTGTGCCCGAGACAACTCAAAAGCAAGCCGCCTCCGAGGTCGCCGCCGCCAGATCCGGGCAATCGCCGACCGACGCGGAGACGCGCACGGTCAACGAGGCGATCGGGCGTCTGGTGGGACGGCTGCTCGATGAGGTTCCTTCCGACACGCGGGAACGAGTGCCGCTGGTCACCCTGCTGAGCAGCATGGCCTTCGAGGGGACGCAGATCGTCCCGGACAGCGAGTGCGAGATCTCGCTGGTGCCGGTCTCGCGGCCGGACGTTTTCCAGATTGTCGCCGCCTCAGGGAACTGGGCGGAACGTCTGATTGGCAAAGAATGGCCGCTGCACGAGGGAATGCTCCACGGTCGCGCGATGCTCCATCAGGTTCCGATCGAGACGGCCAACGCGCCCGACGACAGCGCGGCCCCCGAGGTCTTCGAGTCGCACATCCGGCTCGGACGGCTGGTGCCGATGTCCACGGGGACACCGCTGCCCGACGGTCGCGTGAGCATGGGCGTCGTGGGGTTCTGGCGTCCGGAGAGCAGGCCTTTCAGCAACACCGAGCGAGCGATCATGGATCGCTTCACGCGGCTGATCAGCATCATGGTGCGGGGTGACGACGCACGCGAATCGAACCTGCATCTGGTCGACCGATTGCGCCTCACCGGCGAAGCCACGCGTGAGCTCTCGTCATCGCTCGATCCAGCCCGCGTCGTGCAGGCGATCATCGAGCGCATCGCAGAGTTGGTTGACGTGGACCGTGTCACGGTCACGAAGTTCCGGGCGGATTCGGTCGAGGCCATCGCAGGGTTTGACCGCAATCGCGTTCCAGCGCGCATCGGCGCGAGATGGGATCTCACGCCGGACCTGCGCAACGCGATTGACCGTGGTGAGGTGAGCTTCGAGGGCTTGTCCGATCTTCCTGGCATGCCTGCAGATATGCAGGAGCAACTCGCGGATGTACGCCGACGGGTGATCCTTCCGATGAGGACCGGCGGGCGGGTTGTCGGCATCCTCGCGGTGAGTCGCCGCACCGATCAGGCCTTTGGGCAGCTCGATCTCGACAACCTCGAACAGATCGCGCTCTCCGCTGCGCTCGCCTTTGAGAATGCGAGTCTCTTTGCCGAGACGAAGGAGGCACAACAGAAGGCGTTGCACGCCCTCCTGAGCGTCTCGGATCACCTTGATGCAACCGCTTCCGAGGCGGATCTGTATGCACGCTTCGCCGGAACGGTCGCGGAGTTGGTCGGTGCGCGGAGGGTCATGCTCTGGCGCCTCAACACAAATCGCACAATGCTGATGCCTGCGGCCGACGCACAGGGTGTCGGCGCGAAGGAAGCCGCGCGGGTTCGGGAAGTGCCCTGCGACCCGAACGGCACGTCCGCTCGCGATCGGGCGATCTTTGGTGACGCGGTGTTCCGAGGACGCGCGTCCGACCTCGGCCTCGGTATGGCGATAGGGGAACCCGCGAGTCGCGGCGCCGACACGATGGCGGTTGCCTGGCGCGCGGGTTCAGTGCGAACTCGGAGTGCTCGCCGCCCACGAACCCGTCAAGCCGGACGGCTTCACCGACGAGGACGCGTGGATGCTGCGACTGGCGGCATTCGCAGCAGGACTCGTCTGGCAGATCAAGACGTCCGAGGAGCGCATCCGCCGGCTCGGCGACGCCGAGGCAAAGCGTCTCAACGAGCACATCGAGCGCACCCGATCCATGGAGAAGATGCGCTCCGACTTTCTCAAGCTCGCCTCGCACGAGCTGCGTGGGCCGATCGCGGTGGTGCGCGGATATTTCTCGATGATGGCTGACAAGTCGCTCGACGCCGACGCGCTCGAACGTGCGATGCCCGTCATCGAGCGCCGGCTGGACGACATGAACGCGCTGGTGAACGAGATGCTCGAGACCGCGCGCCTGGACGAGGGCATCACGCGTCTCGAGCGCCAGCCGCAGAGCCTGCGCGCGATCGTCGCCGCTGCGACCGTGGCGATTCAACCGCAGCTCAGCAGCGGGCATCGTCTCGACGTCCGCCTGCCTGGACCCGCTGTCCTGGTGAACGTCAACTCCGGAAGGATCGAGACGATCATGCGGAACCTTCTTGACAACGCTGTCAAGTTCTCACCGCATGGAGGCGAGATCAGCTGCCGCACCACAACGAGCAACGGTCTTGCCCGCATCAGTGTCATCGATCACGGGCTGGGGTTTCCTCCCGAACAGATCGACCGTCTTTTCACACGCTTCAGTCGCCTGGTGACCCCGGAGAACAGTCATATCTCCGGCACGGGCCTGGGCTTGTACCTCTCTCGCGAGCTGGCTCGCCTCCATGGCGGCAACATCACCGCTCGACCGACGCCGGGCGGCGGCGCGTCATTCGTACTGACGCTTCCGATATGGATGCCGGAGAACGTCGCCTAGCCCGTCGTCGATTTCCCGGTGTTGCTCCAGATCGCGACCGAGTCAGGATTCAGCGCCGGTGTCTCCTCCGGGCGGACGGCATCGTCGGACGCGAGCAGCAACGTGGCGCCCAACGCCTCCGGAACGCGGACCGTGTCGTCGCCGAAGTTGCAGCACACCAGCAGGTCGGCCTGCGTGTATCCGAGCAAGCTCCGTTCGCTGTCGTACCACGCATCGGTCTTCATGCTCTCCGCGTCGCGCTCGAGCAGCCGGCAGCGACGGAGCTCGATCAGCTGCCGGTACCAGTCCAGCATCCGTGCGTGGGCTCCCTCGTGGACCTCGTCCCACTTGAGAATCGAACGCTCGAAGGTTGCGACGGCTTGGGGGTCGGGCACCGACTCCGGCGGCCAGCCAAACGCTCGGAACTCGCGACGCCGGCCATTGGTCACCGCTTTGCGCAGGTGCGCGTCGCCGAGATCCGTGAAGTATTGAAATGGCGTGCTCGCCGCCCATTCCTCTCCCTGAAACAGCATGGGCACCATGGGCGACAGCAGCGTCAGCGCTGCAGCCATGCGCGCTCGTCCATCGCTCACGAGGTGGCAGAGGCGCTCGCCCGCGGCGCGATTCCCCACCTGATCGTGGTTCTGTGAATAGACGATGAAGCGCGAGCGGGGCAGGTCGCCCGCGTAGCGGCCGACGGTGCGTTTCCGGTGTCGCGAATACTGGCCAGAGTAGACGAACGTCTCGAGCAGTGCGGTGCGCATCTCCTGAGGCGTTCCGAAGTCCTCGTAGTACCCGTGCTGCTCCCCGGTGAGCAGCGAGTGGAGGGCGTGATGAAAATCGTCGTTCCACTGCGCACGCACACCGTATCCGCCGCGCTCGCGCTCCCGGACCAGCCGCGGGTCGTTGCTGTCACTCTCGGCGATGACCCACAGCTCCCTGCCGAGCTCGGCGGCAAGCTCGTCGACCCGGATCGAGATCGCTTCCAGGATGTGCAGCGGAGAGGTGTCGATGATGGCGTGGACGGCGTCGAGCCGCAGACCGTCCAATGAGTAGTCGCGCAGCCACATCTCGACGTTGTCGAGAACGAAGCGGCGTACCTCGTCGGAGTGTTCGCCGTCGTAGTTGAACGCGCTCCCCCACGGTGTTTCGTATCGCGTCGTGAAGTACGGACCAAACGCGCCCAGGTAATCCCCCTCTGGACCGACGTGGTTGTACACGACGTCGAGGATCACCGCGATGCCGTGCGCATGGCACGCCGCGATCAGACGGTGCAGTCCCTTGGGTCCGCCGTAGGCGTGATGCGGGGCAAAAAGGTCGACACCGTCGTAGCCCCAGCCACGCCGCCCGGGGAACTCGGCGACCGGCATCACCTCGATGACGTTGACGCCGAGCTCTTGAAGGTGGCCGAGTCGCATGATCGCAGCTTCAAATGTGCCCTGCGGTGTGAACGTGCCGATGTGCAGCTCGTAGATGATCGCGTCGCTGAGAGGAAAGCCACGCCAAGGCTCGACAGCCGCGCGCCGGCGCGGGTGGGCGACAAGGCGCGACGGGCCATGGACCCCTCCGGGCTGTGACCTGGACCGCGGGTCCGGCATCGGGTTGCTGCCGTCAACACTGAACGCGTAGTCGTCACCTGCGCGCAGGTCTGCGTTGGCGGCAAACCAGCCGCCTCCCGACTCCTCCATCGGACAGCTGTGCTCATCGGCAACGAGGCCGACGCTTGTTGCTGCCGGCGCCCAGACACTGATCCGGCGCGCGGTCACACCCGTTCCAGGAGCGCGACAGGCGCAGCCTCGAGCAAGGTGGCGAGCAGCTGGTCACCGCCAGGAACATCGCGCTCCGTCACCACGTCGCGCCAGTGTCCTTCAGGCACACGCACCATCGTGTCGCCCCATCCCGGGCGAAGCAGCAGTGGCCAGCGAAAGGCGATCGTCACCGTCTCAGGCTGGCCATCGGCCGGCGTGCGAGTGAAGCAAATCGCGTGATCGGCCCGCGAGCCGCTCGCCGCCACAGGCACATACCCCGAGCCCGCGGCGTACGCGTCGGGGTGACGCGCGCGTGCTGCGAGGACCGTCGCGATGAGTCGCACCTTGGGCGCGCCCTGTTCGAGGCCGGACAGAAAGCTTCCGCGATCCGGCCTCAGTGCGTTGCGGAGGAGGTCGCGTCGCGCCTCGTAGTCCACCGGCGTCCGGTTATCCGGATCCACGAGACGGAGATCCCAGAGCTCTGAGCCCTGATAGATATCCGGAACACCCGGAACGGTGAGCTTGATCAACGTCTGGGACAGTGACAGCATCTGCCACTCCGGTGTCATCGCGGCGAGCAGTGCATCGATCTCCGCGTGGACATCCGGGTCGGCAATCATGTCGCGCACGAACTGCTCGAGATCCGCCTCGTAGGCTTGATTCGGTTCGATCCAGCTGGTGTCGGCCTTTGCCTCACGAGCCGCTTTGAGCATGTAGGCCCACGCGCGATCCGCATCGATGGGCTGCGCCGCGAGAAGCGTCTGGTAGAAAAGGTATTCGGCCGCGCGCGCCGGCGCATTCGCGCCTCGATGGCGTGCAGCCATGCGGTCGAGCCGGTCGAGCGAGTCACGCCACCGTTGTGGCATCTCGGAGAGGAGGCCGATGCGCAGGCGCGCATCCTCCGACCGCTTGGTGTCGTGCGTGGTCGTGGCCAGCAGCGTCAGTGGACGGCTGCGCGCGGTCTTCGCACAGGTCGCATGCAGCGCGTCGAGAGTTGTGATGTGGTCGGGGTCGGAACCGACCTCGTTCAGCGCGACCAGCCGCGTGTAGCGATAGAACGTCGTGTCCTCAACGCCCTTGGCCATGACTGCACCCGCGACCTGCTGAAAGCGCTCACGCAGCTCTCGCCCCGAATCGGTCGCTTCCCCGTGGCCACGCAGCGCTGCAAGGAGCGCATCGAGCTTGGCGACATCGCACCCGCCTGAGTGGCGCGCCCAGCGTTCAGCCGCGTCGATCGTCCGCTCATCCTCAGGTGAGAGCACGGAGTCCGGCCGCGGATAGATTCGGTACCGCGGCATTCCCGCGATCAGTTCGACGAGCTCGGTTTGCGCGTCTTCGACTCCGGCGACCTCGGCAGCGCGTGCCAGCCTGTCGAGCTCAGCGCGCAGCAAGGTCTCGATGACCTCACGGCGCGCCCGATGTGAATGCGTTGCAAAGTCGCACTCGTCGCCGGTGAATTGCCGATAGCAGTCCGTGAGGACCGCAAGTCCGTCCGGGTGGATCATCAGCGACGTCAGCAGAGCGCCGAACTCGTACCCCGTGGTTCCATCGATCGGCCACTCGACCGGCATCTCCTCGCCGGTGGCGAGGATCTTCTCCGCGATGAGCCAGGCCGACGGTGCACGGGAACGAAGTCGTGATGCGAATGCCGCGGGCTCACGAAGTCCGTCGATGTGATCGACGCGCAGGCCGTCAACGGTGCCGTCCTCGACAAGATCGAGGGCTCGGGTCAGGCTCCAGTCGAAGACCGGCTCGTCCTCGACGCGAACGCCGGCGAGCGACGACACGTCGAAGAAGCGACGATAGTTGAGCCGCGCGGAGCCGGTCTTGGAGAATTCGAGGATGTAGTGCTGCGCGTCGAGGACTTTCTGAGACGCCGGCCCGGGGGTCGCGGCCGTTTCCTGCGCGAGCGGAAACGCACTCCCTTCATAGTGCAGCTCCAGGCTGCCGTCTGGCGTTCCCACAACCGTCAACCCACGGCCCGCGAGCACCTCGTCGCAAGGCGCGCCGAGCACGGGGAGCAGCACTCGCCCCTCGAGCCCCGGCGCAGCCCAGTCGATGTCGAAGAATCGTGCGTATGGGCTGGAGCGCCCCTTGCGAAGGACGTCCCACCACCAGATGTTCGCGCGCTCGGCGATGCAGAGGTGGTTCGGAACGACGTCGAGAAGTTGGCCCAGCCCCGCATCCATGAGAGCGCTGTCGAGCCGGCGCAGCCCTGTGTCCCCGCCGAGCGCGTCGCTGATACGGGTGGGATTGACAACGTCATACCCGTGCGGGCTGTGCTCAGCGGCCTGCATGTAGGGTGAGCAGTAGAGGTGCGAGATCCCCAACTCCTCGAGGTACGGCACGATCGCCGATGCGTCGTCGAAATTGAAATCCTCGCGCAACTGCACCCTGTAGGTGGCGCGGGGATCGGCCCTCACGGGCGCGGCCTTGATGCGCAGGGATTCGCTACTATCAGTCGCGCTGTCATCATTTGTGACGGTCAGTCTATCAATTTCGTGAGGTACGCCATCATTGCAGCGCTATGACCACCCCTAGACGACGGGCAGGTAGCCGCCCCACTCCCCGTCATCAGGCGTGGCCCGGGAGCGAGGCGCCACTCGGCGCGACCTGGGATGGAGAGGGTACGAATTTCGCCGTCTACTCCGCGTCCGCGGAAGGCGTGGACGTGGTGCTCTATGACGAGAGCGGGGCAGAGACCGCGACGTATCAACTCGAAGAACGTACCGACCTTGTCTGGCACGGCTATGTCGACCAGGTCGGTCCTGGGCAGCGATACGGCCTTCGTGTGCACGGCTCGTACGACCCACTCCACGGGCTCCGTCACAACCCGCGCAAGTTGCTGCTCGACCCCTACGCGCGGGCCATCGCAGGAAGGTTCAAGCACGGTCCCGAACTCTTCGGTTACTCATTCGCCGGCGATGATCTCGATCCAAGTCCCCTCGATTCAGCAGCGTCGATGCCCCGAAGCGTCGTGGTCGACAGGAGCTTCCCGTGGGGCGAGGATCGCAGACCGGACACCGCATGGGCTGACACGGTGATCTACGAGCTGCACGTCAAGGGGTTCACCGAACGCAATCCCGACCTGCCCACGGAATTGCGCGGCACGTATGCGGGCCTCGCCCATCCGAGCTCGCTCGATTATCTGCAGCGACTTGGCATCACGGCTGTCGAGCTCATGCCCGTGCATCACTTCATCGACGCGGGGCACCTCGTCGATCGCGGACTCGTGAACTACTGGGGCTACAACTCGGTCGGGTATTTCTCGCCCGAGAGCCGGTATTCGGCCGGCGGCGGGAACGGTGACCAGGTGCGCGAATTCAAGGCGATGGTCCGCGCACTGCATGGGGCCGGCCTCGAGGTGATCCTCGACGTCGTCTACAACCACACCGGCGAGGGCAACCATCTCGGACCGACGGTGAGCTTCCGCGGCATCGACAACCCCTCGTATTACCGGCTCGTCGAGGACGAGCCGCGGTTCTACTTCGATGTCACCGGGACCGGCAACAGTCTCAACGTCAGCAGCCCGATCACGCTGCAGCTGATCACCGACAGCCTTCGCTACTGGGTGACCGAGATGCACGTCGACGGATTCCGATTCGACCTCGCGGCGGCACTCGCGCGCCAGTTCTATGACGTCGACCGCCTCTCGGCGTTCTTCGACATCATCCACCAGGATCCCGTTCTCTCCCGGGTGAAACTCGTCGCCGAACCCTGGGACGTCGGCGAGGGTGGCTACCATGTCGGCAACTTCCCGGTGCGATGGGCCGAGTGGAATGGCGCATATCGCGACACGGTGCGCGATTTCTGGCGCGGCGCCGCCGGCGGAGTCCGCGACATCGCCAACTGCCTCACCGGCTCGAGCAGCCTCTACCAGTGGGACGGGCGCCAGCCGTGGGCAAGCATCAACTTCGTCACCGCACACGACGGTTTCACGCTTCGCGACCTGGTCACGTACAACGACAAACACAACGAGGCCAACGGCGAGAACAACGATGACGGGGCCAACGACAATCGCTCATGGAACTGCGGCGTCGAAGGTGAGACCGACGATGCCGAGATCATCGCCCTGCGCGACCGGCAGCGTCGCAACCTGATCGCGACCGTCCTGCTCTCGCAGGGATGCCCGATGATCTGCGGCGGCGACGAGATCGGCCGCACCCAACAGGGCAACAACAATGCGTACTGCCAGGACAACGAGCTGTCCTGGCTCGACTGGACCAACGTCGATGAGGTGATGCTTCGATTCGTGCAGCGCGTCGTGGCCTTTCGACGCGAGCAGCCGGTCTTGCGGCGCAGGCGTTTCTTCTCCGGGGAGGCAACCCGGCCTTCAGGCAGAAAGGATATCGTCTGGCTGCTGCCCAACGGCAACGAATACACCGACGACGATTGGGACAACGACGGGGAACGGTCCATCGGGATGATCCTCAACGGGGATGAGATTCCCGACCGCGATTCGCGCGGCCACCGCATCGTCGGCAACTCGTTGATGATGCTGCTTCACAGCGGCGACGTGCCGATCACCTGGACGATGCCGCCCGGATGGCGCGGCGGGTGGACGCTGGTCATCGATACCGACGATCCAGAAGGGCATCGCGGCTCGACCGTGCATCACCCGGGAGACGAGATCCCGATGCGGCCCCACTCGCTCGTCGTCCTCACCCGGCCCGTCGATGCGGCGGGCGAGCACAGCGCCGGCTCCGCGCGAACCTGACAGCTACTCGCTGATCGCGACCGGTTGGTCCTGTGCCCCGTCCCGCAACAGCGCCGCAAGGTGCTCACCGAGGCGCACGGGCGAGAAATGCTCAGTGCTGACGCGGATGTCGTCGGCTCGCCACCAGCGAAACGTCCTCACGACGTCAGACGCGGAGCCCTCGTCGTGACTGGTGTCGACGTCGTGACTGAGCACTCGCACCAGGAAGTACTGCTCGACGTGCCGCTCGGGTGTGCCGAGCCACGTGAAGACTGACTCGCGTACCCAGGCGGGAGGCCCGAGCAGCGCTGCGTCGACCTTGAGTGCGGTCTCCTCCATCACCTCGCGCACCAGCGCCGCCGCGTATGTCTCGCCCGGCTCGAGCGCGCCGCCCGGCGCGAACCACCACGGACCACGGTCGGGGAGATCACCGCGAAAGAGCAGCACGCGTGCCTCGGCATCGACGATGAGCGCGCGCGCAGCCGTGCGGACAGGCATCGGTTCGCGCGCGTTCACCCCAAAGGCGTCACTGCCCCACCACCGCACAGTCGGTACACATCAACACGAACCGTACAGCCTCGATGGTTCGGTTATCGCCCAGGTGTTCAGCGGATAGGCTTGCGCCGTGACACCCGCCCCAGAGGTCGACGCAATCCCACCCAGCGAACGCGGCCTGGCACTTGCAGCGGCACTGACCACCGTCGTCCTCTGGGCATCCGCGTTCGTCGGGATTCGAGCGGCCGGCCGTGTGCTCTCGCCCGGCTCCCTGGCGCTCGCCCGGCTTGTGGTCGGCTCCATCGCGCTTGGTGTGATGGTGGTCGTCCGCCACCAGCGGCTTCCGCGCCGCTCCGATATTCCGGGACTGCTCGCGTGCGGAGTGCTCTGGTTCGGCGCCTACAACCTGGTGCTCAATCAGGCGGAGCAGACCGTCGACGCGGGCACGGCGGCCATGCTGGTGAACACCGGCCCCGTGTTCGTGGCGATCCTCAGCGGCCTCCTCCTGCATGAAGGGTTCCCGCGACGCATCGTCGTGGGTTGCGTCGTCGGGTTGGGTGGCGCCGTGATCATCGGGTTCGCTACGTCGGACCATGGGTTTCAAGCCGGTCTCGGCGCCGTGCTCTGCATTGCGGCCGCGGTCGTCTACGCCGGAGGTGTCACGGCCGAAAAGCCGCTTCTCGCGCGCAACTCCGCGCTCACGGTCACCTGGCTCGCCTGCACGATCGGCGCCGTGGTCTGCCTGCCCTTCGCGCCGCAGCTGCTCCACGAGGTCGGCAGGGCGGACGCGGGCACGCTTGCCTGGGCGGCGTATCTCGGTCTCTTCCCCACGGCGGTCGGCTTCAGCTTCTGGGCATACGCACTGGCACGCACCAGTGGCGGCCGGATGGGCGCGATGGGATATCTCGTCTCGCCGGTCGCGATTCTCCTCGGGTGGCTGATCCTCGGTGCCGTGCCGCCGCTTCTCGCGCTGGCCGGAGGTGCCCTCTGTCTTGCGGGCGTAGTGATCACCCGCGGCGCGGGTCCCCCGGGGCGATTCGGCGTCCGCAGGCGGGTGAGCGTCTGATCATCCGTCTATGTCATGTATAGTTGACATATGGCCTACTCGCTCTCCACTCCCAGAGCCGATGCGGCGGTGACAACGGTGCTGAGCGTCCTCACCGACCTCGGGACCGAGGATCGCCTGGTGGCACTCCGATCCGTCGCTGTGCTGCTCGGGTCCAAGCGCGCGTCCACGGTCCTCGCGGCGCGCGCCGAGGGGATGAGCTGGCAGGACATCGCCGATCGCCTGGGCATGTCGCGCCAGTCCGTCTGGGACCGCTACGCCGCCGAGGATCACAATCCACCGCCGCCGGCGCGCGGACGCCGTTCGCGAGCCCGCACCGCCACGCACTCGTTCTCGAACTGCGCCGCCTACAAGGCGGTCACCACCCCACGCCCGTGATCAGGAGTACGCACATGGTCAAGACCGTCGACGACGCCACCTTCGATACTGAAGTTCTCGCATCCGAGACGCCTGTGCTCGTGGAGTTCGGCGCCGCGTGGTGTCCCCCCTGCCGCATGCTTGCCCCCATCCTCGACGAGGTTGCCGGCGAGCGCGCGAGCCACCTGAGGATCGTGACGGTTGACGTCGACGCCAATCCCGTGACCCAGGGGCGGTACGGCGTCATGTCCTTGCCGACGCTGCTGCTCTTCGCGGCGGGCACGCCTGTGCGGCAGGTGATCGGGTTCATGTCCAAGGGTCGCTTGCTCGCGTTCATCGACGAGACACTGGAGATCGCTGCCTAGCGCCGCCCTCCGTCGCCCGGTGCACGCTGCCGGCGCCGAACGTGTCCAGCCCTCTCGGTGCGTACAGTTTGGTGGTGAGGACCGCATCGGGGACACCGGCTGACGATGTGGCTGGAGCGACGAGGCCGCGCGGCGGCGGCCTTGGTCACGCCCTCGACATTCTCGAGGACGGTCCGAACCCCAAGCGCACGCCGCAGGTCATCGGCAACCTGATCCTCACCTCACACGCCGGGCTGATCATCCTCTTCGGCCTGGTGCTGCTCTACCTGAGCGGGCTCGCCTTCACCCCGCTCCGGCCGGTGCACTTCGCCCTCGGCTTTGCGCTCATCCCGATACTCGTCGTCAAGCTCGCGAGCACCGCCTGGCGGGCGCTCGCCTACTACCTTCAGCGCGACGCCTATCGAGCCGCCGGAGCCCCGTGGCTGCTGCCTCGGCTGATCGCCGTGCCGCTGGCCGCTGCAGCGGTGCTGGCAACCGCCAGCGGCGTGGTGCTCTGGGCTCAGGGGACCGACCACGGTGTCTGGGCCACGGTGCATACCGATTCGGTCATTGCGCTCGGCGGCATCGTCCTGGTCCACCTCGCGGTGTATCTGCGCAAGGCAGTGAGAGCGTCAGCCCGGAGCCTCGCCGCGACCGCCATCAACCGGCCGGAGAAGGTGATCGCCTGGGCGCTCGTCGCGGCGATGGTCGCGGGCGCGATCGCAACCGGCCTGGAGCCCACCTGGCACGTCTAGGACTACCGGGGCCGGGTCACCGGTGTTGAAGCCCCGGTCGCCTCGAAGGCGTTCCACATCGCCGCGTAACGGCCACGCATCGCGATCAAGTCGTCGTGCGTGCCGGCCTCGACCACCTGCCCGCTGTGCAGGACGACGATCCGGTCGGCAGCTTTGGCGGTCTGCAGGCGGTGGGCGATGACCACGGTGGTGCGACCCTGCGACACCTCCCGCATCGCAGCGGCGACATGCGCCTCGGTGACGAGGTCGAGATTCGACGTGGCCTCGTCGAGGAGCAGGACCACCGGGTTGACGAGCTCGGCTCGAGCGAGCGCGATCAGCTGGCGCTGACCGGACGAGAGCGAGCGCCCGCGCTCGGTCAGCTCGTGGTGGTAGCCACCGGAGAGGTGCGCGATGAAGTCGTGCGCGCCGACGGCCCGGGCGGCCGCCTCGACCTCCGCATCGCTCGCCTCAGGCCGTCCGTAAGCGATATTGTCCCGAACCGTTCCCGAGAAGAGGAACGCCTCCTGCGGGACATATCCGAGCTGGTGGCGGAAGTCGTGGATGTCGACGCGGCGGAGGTCGTGCCTGTCCACCTCGACACTCCCTTCAACCGGGTCATAGAAGCGCGCGAGCAGCTTCATGACCGTCGATTTCCCTGCCCCGGTCTCGCCGACGAGGGCGACCGTCTCCCCCGCCGCGATGCGCAGATCGACGCCACGCAGCGCTTCCGGGGGCTTGCGCCAAGCGGCGTCACGCGATTGCAGCAGGCGCGGGTCCTGCGGTCCACGGCGTTCGACCGGACGCGCTCCCTCGGAGCCGGGACGGCTGACCGGCACCGGGTACGAGAAGCGCACGTGGTTCAAGCTGATGCTGCCATGCAGGCGCCCGATGTCCTCCGGGGCATCCGGGTTGGGCGTGAGCGGCTCGAGCTGCATGAGCTCCGCGATCCGGCCCACCGAGACTCGGGTCTGCTGCCATGCGTCGAAGACCTGCGACAGCTGCTGGATCGGCGAGAAGAACAGGTCGATGTACAGCAGGAACGCGATGAGCGCCCCCGACGTGAGATGTCCCGTCTCGATGAGGCGTGCGCCCACGCCGAGCACGATCACATCGGCGACCGCCGACATGAACTGGACGAATGGAAAGTACGTTGCGACCAATCGCTGCGCCGCAACACGTGTGTCGAGGTATGAGCGACCCAGCCGGTGAAACTGCGCCATCGCCGCGCCCTCATGGACGAAGGCCTGCGACTCACGAACCCCGGAGAGGCTCTCCTGAAAATCGGCGTTGACGATGGCGATGCGCTCGCGCGACGAGCTGTACAGGCGGGCGGCCTTCTGACGGAATACGACCGTGGCAATCGCAAGGGGAATTGCCACCGACAGCGTGCACAGCCCGAGCTCGGCGTTGATCACGACAAGCGCCACGCCGACGCCGACAAACGTCACGATTGAGACGAGTGCGGAGAGCAGTCCGTTCTCGATGAGCGATTCGAACTGGTCGACGTCGGTCGTCATCCGGGTCATGATCCGGCCGGCCATCTCGCGTTCGTAGTAGTCGAGCGACAGCCGCTGCAGTTGCGCCCAGATACGGATGCGGAGCGACAGCATGATTCGCTGTGCGGTGCGACCGGTGACGAAGGTCTCGCCGATCTCGTCGATGAGGTCGACCAGCGTGACCACGAGGAAGACACCCGCCGCGGCGAACAGGACCGTTGACGATCCCTTTGCGACACCGTCGTCGAGACCGGTTTTCACGAGCACCGGTCCGAGCAGCGTCATCACGCCGTCGATGACCACGAACATGAGTCCAAGCAGCAGCGGCCGGCGGAACTCGCGCAGGAGTCGCAGCAGGCTGAAATGCTTGTCGGGTCGTGACTCCTGATCGAGGTCCACCGCCGCGGCGTCACGGATCGGCCGGAGGCGTGCCACCCGGGCCAGCAACTCCGGGGTCGGCGCCAGGTTGAGCCGCCAGCCGGAGCCGCCGCCGCCCAACCCGGGTCCGAGTGACGGCGCGCCCACGGTACGACCCGCGGTACGACCGCCGGATCGCTCCCGGCCGCCGGCCCACGCCGATGCCGTGATGCCATCGGGCCCAAGCGTCGACGCGATGGTGGCGAGCGCCTCGATGGAATCACCGATCTCCGCGGCTTCAAATTCCGCGAGACCCGAGACGAGCCTTCGGTACAAGGCACTCCGAGTGATGAGCTCGTCATGCGTCCCCTCGTCCACCACGGCGCCGCCGTCGAGCACGACGATGCGATCGGCGAGATGCAGTGTCGACTCGCGGTGCGCGATCAATAGCGTCGTGCGCCCGGCCATGACACCGCGCAGCGCGTCATGGATCACCCCTTCGATGCGTGCGTCGATCGCGCTGGTGGCGTCGTCGAGGATGAGGATGCGAGGGTCGTAGAGAATCGCCCGCGCCAGCGCGATCCTCTGGCGTTGACCGCCGGAGAGCGACAGGCCGCGCTCGCCGATCACGGTGTCGTAGCCCCGCGGCAATTCCTCGATGAACTCATCCGCCTGAGCTGTGTGGGCGGCGGCCTTGACCTGATCATCGGTCGCGTCGGGACGCCCGTACGCGATGTTCGCCCGCACCGAGTCCGAGAAGAGGAAGCTGTCCTCGAACACCACCCCGATCTGCCGTCGCAGCGAGCGGAGCGTGATCGCGCGCACATCCCGCCCGTCCACGAGCACTGCTCCTGCCGTCGGGTCGTAGAAGCGTGGAACGAGCATCGCGAGGGTGGACTTGCCGCTTCCACTCGAGCCGACGATGGCGACGCGTTCACCCGGCGCGATATGCAGATCGACGCCGCTGAGGACCGGATCACCATCCCCATAACGGAACTGCACATTCGAGAAGCGGATGTCGCCGCGAAGCCCGGGAAGGTCCACGGCGCCGGGGGGATCGGCGATCGCCGCGGGCAGATCAAGGAGCTGGAAGATGCGCTCGAGCCCTGCTCGGGCCTGCTGGCCGATGGTCAGCACTCCGGCGAGCTGCCGGGCCGGCGCCATCATCTGGGTGAGGTAGGTCGAGAATGCCAGGAAGGTACCGAGCGTGATGTTGTGATGGAGCGCGAGCCAGCCGCCGAGCGCCAGGATCGCCACCTGGGCGAAGAGGGGGATCGCCTCCAGCAGGGGCTGATAGCGCGACTGTAGGCGCACCGCTCGCATCTGTGAGCCGTACACGGCCTTGGCCGCGTCCGCGATGCGTTCCACCTCGCGCTGTTCCTGGCCGAAGGCCTTGACCACGCGAACCCCATTGAGATCCTCGTCGACGATCTGGACCAACTCGCCCTCGCGCTGCTGTCCGTCCCAGGTCGCCGGGAAGACACGCCAGCGCATGCGGTAGGAGACGATCAGCAGGCTCGGGGCCACCACCACGCTCACCAGCGCCAGCAGCGGCGAGAGATAGAGCATCACCCCGAGCGACAGCAGGAGCAGCAGAATGTTGCTGCTCATGATCGGGAAGAAGCTCAGGAGTCCCTGGACCAGCGTCGAATCCGAGTTTGCCCGCGCGACCAGCTGACCGGTGGGCATGCGGCCGAGGTTGTCGAAGTCCAGGGCCTGCAGGTGGTCGTGCATATCGTTGCGCAGGTCGTACTGGACCTCGAGGGCGACGCGGCCACCCCGGTAGCGGCGGACATACGCGAACGCGAAGCCGGCGGCAGCGAGTGCGACGAGCAGAGTGAGCCACGGCCACAACGACGACGACCTCGTGAGGATGACGCCGTCAACGATCTGGCGTGCGACCAGCGGGACGGCTGTCTGCGAGATGCTGCCGAGCACCGCGGCTCCCACCGACAGCACGACGTCGCGTCGGTGCCGGAGCATGTAGCCCCACAGGCGCCGGACCCAACCGGGCTTGTTCGGAGCGTCGCTCAACCGCGCTCGTTGATCGTTCGTAGATCCTCAGCCAGACAGACGGACGACTTCAGCGTAGCGCGACCGGGCTCGACTGCAGCCTGCTACCCGAGGGCGGTCGAGACCGGCGGGCTGACTTGGCGACCGATCGCCTTGAGGATGCGGACGGCAAGCTCCGGGCTGTCGATGAGCGTCACCCGGTACAAGCCGGTTTCGTTGAGGCGCGGTTCGATGCGAATCACCCGCAGCCCGGCGTCCTGCAGCGCCGCGAGCATGCGCGCGACTCCACCCTGGCGATGCTGCGTTGGTTCCATGATGTCGCTGTCCCGGACGTCGATCGCGAGCATGTGCTCATCCCCTATCGCGGTTGGATACGGAGGCATCATGGACACGCCATCCTGTCGAGTCCGTGAGCAACGTGTTTCAGAGGGATTCCACATGTACGTCGGATCAGTGGTGATCGACTGCAACGACTTCGCGGCCATGTACGCGTTCTGGACGGCGGCGCTGGGATATGTGCCTCGAGATCCTCCTGAGGACGGATGGGCGGTGCTCCGGGATCCGGACGGCGCCCACGTCAACGTGTCGCTCCAGCGCGTGCCCGAGCCGCGGGTCGGCAAGAATCGCCTGCACCTCGACCTGTACGCCGCCGACCAGGCGGGTGAGGTCGAGCGCCTTCTCGTGCTGGGAGCGGTGCGCTTCCCACGCACGCCGGAGGCTGGGGAGGACTTCGTGACCCTCCAGGATCCCGAGGGCAATCTCTTCGATGTCGTCGACAAGTCCGAGAGCTGAGCAGCCGGGCGGAACTGCTCGCGCACCGCGAGCGTTATCAGGTCGACGATGTCCGAGCAACACCAACGCTCACTCGCGGGAGCATCGGCTCGGACAGCTCGTTGCTCCCTGCTTGTCGCGACTGCCCTGACCGCGACGCTGGCGTCATGCACCAGTCCGCCCGTTGTTCCGACCCCTTCGGGCACACCGACCAACACCCAGTCACCGATCACCCCGACGGTTGCCCCCACCTCGACGCCGACGACCTCCCCGACTGAGCCGCCAACGCCTTCGCCCACCGCGCCAATCGTGACTGCCGGCGAGCCGACATGCAAAGGCTCTCAATTGCAGATCGCGTACTGGCCGGCGCTCAGCGGTGCAGCGGCAGGAAGCTTCGCGGTGTCGTTGGCGCTCTGGAACCATGGCTCGCGACCGTGCGCACTCAATGGCTGGGCGACGCTGCAGTTCCTCAATCGCGCCGGCGGGCTCGTCCGCACCCGCTGGACGGAGACCACAGCAACCTTCTCTGGAAGCGTGCGGCGCGTCGCGGTGAGTTCTCCTCCCCTGCGGTGGATCGAGCACCTGCCCAGCCGGCGCTCCGCCTTCAGCGTTCATCAACTTCGCCGGTGACGACGTCATCGAGCCGTGTGTGACCGCCGCGAAGGTTCGTGTGCTCACCCCCGGGGCGGCGCTCCCTGTCATTGCCAACCTGAGCGTCCAGGGGTTCGCCGACGGACAGGAGGTCTGCTCCGGCGGAGCGATATTTGTGCTTCCGGTCCAGGCCGCCGTCGGCGCGCTTGAGCCGGCTTTCTCCTGACGTTCAGCCCGACGAATCCTGTCGCCACGTTGCCCATAACCGGGAATAGGCGCCGCCTCCTCTCAGCAAGTCCGCATGAGCGCCGTACTCACTGATCCGACCGTCCTCGACCACAACCACGATTTCTGCGTCGTGTGCCGCGTGCAGGCGATGGGAGATGGCGATGACGGTGCGGCCTTCGAGCAGCACAGCAACTGATCGCTCGAGGTGGCGCGCGGCACGCGAATCGAGCAGCGACGTAGCCTCGTCGAGCACGAGCGTGTGGGGATCGGCGAGGAGTAAGCGCGCAATCGCAATCTGCTGCGCGAATCCGGGGCTGATCGACGTCCCCCCGGATCCGATCACCGTGTCGAGCCCGTCGGGAAGCGCCTGCACGGCCTGCGCGGCATCAACGGTCTCCAGCACGGCCAGCAACTGCTCATCGCTCGCGGGGCGTGCGAGGCGGAGGTTGTCACGGAGCGAGCACGCGAACAGGTGATGCTCCTGAGTGACCAAGGCCACCTCGCGGCGAAGGCGCTCCGGTGGCAGCAGATACGGTTCAACGCCGCCGATCTCCACCACGCCCTTGCGTGGCGGATGAACGCCGGCGAGCAGCAAGGCGAGCGTGCTCTTCCCCGCACCACTCGGACCAACCACCGCGAGACGCGAGCCCACCTTCGGCGACAGGTCGATGCCATGCAGGACATCGGCACCGTCGTTGTACGCGAAGTGCACCTGGTCGGCGACAAGCTGCTGGTCCGCCGGGATCCTGTCCGTCATCTCCGCGGGTGGTACCTCCGACACGCCCACAACGCGTGAAAGTGAGGCAGACGCAAGCTGCACCTCGTCCTGCCACGCGAGCAGCGTGTCGACGGGCGAAACCAATTGCTGCGTGTACAGCGCCGCCGCTGCGACCGCACCGATGGTGAGCTGCCCGTGGATCACCAGCAACCCGCCGAGCAGCAAACACAGCACCAGCGGCACGATGTAGGCCGCCTCGCACGTTCCGAAGAAGATGGTGCGCATGCGCAGGGTGCGCCGCTCCCAGCCGATCCAGTCGCGAATGTCGTCGTCCGTCTGCGTGATGCGTCGCGGGCCGAGCCGCAACGACTCGATGGTGCGCGCAGCGTTGACGGTCTCCTGGATGTCGGCGTTCACCACGGCTTCCCCAGCGGCCTGTGCCTGATACGCGGGACGCGCGCGTTGGAGGTACCACCGAGTTGCGAACACGAGAGGGGGGATGACCGGAACCACCACAAGGCCGAGGATCGGCGCGGTCACCACGAGTGCCGCTATCGCGAGAACGCCGGTGACGCCGGCGACCAGCAGCTCGGGGAGGCCCCGGCGCACGGCCTGCGACATGTCATCGACATCGGTGGACGCGCGTGTCATCAGGTCACCGGTGCCGGCGCGCTCCACGATGCCGATCGGCAGCGCGAGCACGGTTGCTATGAAACGCTCGCGCAGCTGCGCGAGCACATATTCGCCGGTGAGCGCGCCACACGCACGGGCACCCGCCGTGAAGACGGTCTGCACCACCAGAGCCGCTGTGAACAACAGCGCGGTGCGATTGATCGTCGCATCGGTGAGGGCGCCGGAGCTGTTGATGATTCGCTCGAGCAGCTGCGGTCCGACCAACCCGGCGGCGCTGGCCGCCATCTGCAATGCGATGGCGGCGGCGATCAGTCCGCGACGCTCCGCCAGGCCCGACCTGAGGCTGCGCCACGCGGCGCGGCCGCCGGCCACGGGGAGGATGGACGACATGTCGCGGCTCATTCGCTACCCCGGGTGATCGCCTGGCGGTAATGGTCATCGATGGCAATGAGCTGCGCATGCGTTCCGGTGACCACTCCACGGTCATCGACGAATGCGACTTGATCGGCGCGCCCCAGGAGCAGCGGACTGCTGGTGAAGATCACTGTGGTGCGTCCGCGCCGAAGCGCGCCGAGACGTTCGCCGATGATCGCCTCGGTGTGTGCGTCGACGGCGCTCGTCGGTTCGTCGAGCACCAGCACATCCGGATCGGCGCGCAGCGCGGCTGCGAGCGCGATACGCTGGCGTTGACCACCAGACAGCGAGCGGCCCCGCTCCGAGACGCGCGAACTCGAGGCCGTGGCCAAGTCCGGCAACGATGTCATCGGCACAGGCCGCCGCAATCGCCTCCTCGACGGTCGGCCGCGGATCCGCGTCGTCAGGGCGCGCGCTCGGCGTGTCCACGGCGTCGCGCAGCGATCCGACCAGCAACTGGGGGTCGCGATCGACAACGAGGATCCGGCGCCGTACCTCCGCGAGTTGCACCCGGTCGAGCGCGACGCCGCCGAGCGTGACGCGCGCATCGCCCGCGGGATCGGTCAGCCGGCCGAGCCGGGCTGCGGTGGCGCTGGCCATGTCGGGGTCGGCGATGACCACAGCGGTCAGCAGCCCGTGTTCAACGGTGAGTCCCGACTGTTCGTCGACAAGATCGCCATCCGCGGGCATCGCCGCATCGCACGGGGACGCAAGGTCCGCGTCGAGGCGAAGCACAGCGATCACTCGTCCCGCAGCCACGGTGGCTGCAGACCAGATGCTCGCCGCCTGAATCAGGGTCTGCACCGGCAGCGCGAGAAACGCCGCGTAGGCATAGTCCGCGACGAGCTCACCCGGTGGGATGGAACCGCCGCGCACCAGCCGGGCGCCGAGAAATGTGATCGCGACGAGGATCGCGCCGGGCAGCAGCACCTGCAGGCCATCCAACAGCGACTGGATCAGCGCGGTGCGCACGGTTGCATGCCGCACCTCCTGGGAGGTGCGAGCATACCGAGCGGCGAAGTCCGCCTCGCCGCCCAGGCCGCGAAGAACGCGCAGCCCCGCGACGGTATCCGCTGCGACCGCGGACGCGGCGCCGCGCTGATGACGCTCGGCGCGCTGCCGGCGTTCGAGCGGACCCATCGCGGGAAGGATCAAGAGCGCGGAGATCGGCGCTCCGATGAGCAGCACAAGCCCGAGTTGCGGTGAGGTGCTGAGTAGGATGACCGCCACGATCACGATGGAGACGACAGCGCCTGTGCCTCGGGCAGTGATATCGAGCAAGCGGCCGATGCGCACCACATCGGTGGTGCCGAGGCTCGCCACCTCGCCGGCGCCGATCTGTCGCGGCAAACCCGCGCCAAGACGGATCGCGGCCCGGATGACGAGCTGCTGCGCGCGGACGCAGGCTTCGAGAAAGTTGCTCACAGCACGGCGATGGCGCAGCACGCCCGCGGCAGCCTGGAGTATTCCCAGCGCCAGAACGACGCCGGCCCAGAGGAGCAGTGCCGGCCCGTTGCGCTGGATGATGGCGTTCACCGCCTGGCCGAGTGCCGCGGGAATCACCCCCTGCGTTCCCATCCAGAGCGCCCCGAAAAACGCTCCGCCGATCACGGTTCGCCGCTGGCCGCGCGCGATCCACACGAGGAACCGGAGGGGCGAGCGCAGGTCCGGATCGCCGGGATCGGCAAGCGGAATGTGAGAGAGCACGACGGCGGGCCAGTCTAGTCGTGATCGAGAAATCGCCCGGAAGACGGTGCACGCGGCCGGGGGTTCCGGCTTGGGACCTCCTGATACGTGATAGTGCTACTATCATCTATTGGCATAGCCCGGCATGGAGGTCACACTGATGGCAGATCCCAACGAAGGCGACCGCGATCGTCGAGTCGCTTCTGGCTTTCCCGACCCTGAAAAGGTGGCCGGCCCGACCGAGCGGCTCCGCGAGTTGCACGGGGAGCTCGAAAGTGGGCCGAAGCCGCCCAAGTACGGCCGCGCGTCCGCGACAACCGCCGGATCCCAGGACTACGTCTCGATGGACGACATGCTCGGTGGATCCGGTGGCTTCACCGAAGGCGCCGCGGACCGACTCGCCGCTTTCGCTCGCCGGGTCGGCGATGAGACCGCCGAGCGCATCCGCGCCGAGCTCGATCGCCAGGGCGTCTTCGACAAGGCGAAGACCGCAGGCCTCGGCGTGGGTCAGATCGGCGTGGCGAGCGCGCTCGCGCTTGGCGCGCTCGGCGCAACCGGCACCGCGATGGTTGCCGGACTGAGCCGCCTCATGCCGGTCTGGGCATCAGCGCTCATCACCGCCGGCGCCTTCGGCGTCCCCGCGGGATTCCTTGCCGCCGATGGTCTCCGACGCGTTAATCAAAGCGTTGGCGCTCTGGGATCAGCGGCTCAGCCCTGATCGTCCTCGGAACAACGTTCTCCTCTACTCCGTCCCAAGCGGTATCGCGAGGGAGTCCCGCCAGTCAGGGCTGTGCAGGAACGCTTTGAAGGCGGTCGCCGCGGGGCTGAGCAGCCGCTCGCGGCTCCAGGTGACGTGCCACATTCGGTCAACCGGAAACCCCTCGACATCGAGGGGTCGCAGCAGACCGAGTTGGCGCTCCAGCCGGACCGCATAGTTTGAGAGCACCGTCACGCCCAGGCCGTTGGCGACCGCTCGCTTGAGCGCACCGTTACTCGCCATCTCCATGGCCGCCACCGGCTCTGCGCCGGCGTCACGCAGGATGCGCTCCGCCGATTCGCGAGTGCCGGAGCCACGTTCACGCAGCAGCAGCGGACCGTCAAGGAGGTCCCTCGGCTTGAGCGGCTCCCGCTCCACCAGCGGATGATCCGGAGCGCTGAAGCACATCAGCGAGTTCTCCAGGAATGGCTCGGCGGCGAGCGCCTCGTCCTCCCACAGCGTTCCAACGACACCGACGTCGGCGACGCCCTCCAGGAGCAGGGAGCGAACCTTGGCCCGGTTGACCACATCGAGGCTCAGGTCGACGCCGAGGTGCTCGCGGTGGAATGCCGCCATCGCGTCCGGGAGTACGTAGATCCCGACCGTGGTGTCCCCGGCGACCCGGACACGTCCGGTGCGCAGTCCGCGAACATCCTCGATCGCCTCCTGGGCGTCGCCGACCATCGCCAGGATCCGGCCGGCGCGCTCGTGGAGCGCCTGCCCCACGGCGGTGAGCACGGGGGATCGGCTCCCGGGATTGAGCAGCGGCTGTCCGACTGCCCTCGCCAGCGCCTGCATCTGATGGGTGACAGCCGGCTGAGTCAACGACAGGGCCTCGGCCGCCCGCGTGAAGCTGCCGTGCTCGATGACGCTCGTGAAGATCCGCAGCTGACGCAACGTGATGCTGCGTTCGAGGGACGACGTCATTACATAATCTTATGGAAGAGATAAGAATCATGCATTGGACGGCAGGAAGCGGATCGCCTATCGTCCCTCACATGGTTGCGCCCCTCCAGTGCATCGACCGGCGAGCAACACGTCGGTGAGCATGTTGCCTCCAGAGGTGACCCCCATCTTCGTCGGGATCGGAGGTGATAGCGGGAGCGGCAAGTCGACGCTGGCTTCAGCGTTCTACGACCTCCTCGGTACCGAACGGATCACCACGGTCTGCCTCGACGACTACCACTCGCTCGATCGGCGTGAACGCGCGCTGGTGGGGCTGACGCCGCTGAACCCCCGCGCCAACAACTTCGCGCTCATGGAGGAGCAGCTGTGGGCGCTCAAGCGTGGCGAGGCCGTCGCCAAGCCCGTCTACGACCACACGGACGGCACGTTCAAGCCGCCACAGCGCATCGAGCCCAATGAGGTCGTGATCGTCCAGGGGCTCCACCCGTTCCTGCTCCCGGGGATTCGCGAGGCGTTCGACCTCAAGGTCTGGCTCGATCCCGAAACCCCGCTGCGCATCAGGTGGAAGCTGCAGCGCGATGTCGCCAAGCGCGGCTACGACGAGTCCCAGGTGCGTGCCGAGCTGGAGGCCCGTCGCGCCGATGCGGAGGCGCATATCCAACCACAGCGAGCGCAGGCGGACCTGGTCGTGCGCTTCTCGTCGCCCGGCGAGGACGTTTCCCCGGGGAACACCGACCATCTCAACGTTCGCCTGACCCAGCGCCAGTCAATGCCCCGCCTGGCGTTCGAGCACGGGCTCGACAACGGAACCACGGTGCGCGTGCGCAACGATGTCAGCGACGAGGACGGCCGGCGCTCGGACGTCATCGAGATCGACGGCCGCATCTCTGTCGACGACGCAGCTCGCATCGAACGAGCAGTGTGGGATCACGCGAGTGAACGTCACCACCACCTCCATCACCTGCGCCAGAAGGAGCTCGGGAGCTATGACGAGCCGCGCGGTCGCCGGCACAGCGATCCACTCGGACTGACTCAGCTTATCCTCGCGCATCGCATCCTCAGCGCACAGAAGTCGTTGCTCGTTCGCGTCAAGGCAGATGACTACGCAGCAATCAGCCATCAGCTGGCGTCGACATCCGTCAGCTTCACGGAGACGCGCGAATGACAGCTCTCGAAACTCCGGCACGGGACGCAGCAACCGATCGTTGGGCTTCAGGCGTCATCCCGTACGCGCAGATGGGCTACTGGGAACCCGACTACGTGCCCAAGGACACCGATATCCTTTGCGCGTTTCGGATCACACCCCAGGACGGTGTTCCACCCGAGGAGGCCGCCGCCGCTGTCGCCGGGGAGTCGTCGACAGCGACGTGGACGGTGGTGTGGACCGACCGGCTCACCGCGCACGAGCACTACCAGGCCAAGGCGTACGAGGTCGATCCCGTTCCCGGAACACCGGGTCAGTACATCGCCCTCATCGCATACGCGCTCGACCTCTTCGAAGAAGGATCGATCGCGAACCTCACCTCGTCGATCATCGGGAACGTGTTTGGATTCAAGGCACTGCGCGCGCTCCGGCTCGAGGACATGCGCATCCCGCTGCACTACGTGAACACGTTCCAGGGACCACCGCACGGCATCGTGATGGAGCGCGAATATCTCAACAAGTACGGCCGGCCGCTGCTCGGCGCCACGACCAAACCGAAGCTCGGCCTTTCCGCGCGCAACTACGGTCGCGTCGTCTACGAGGCGCTCCGAGGGGACTCGACTTCACCAAGGATGATGAGAACATCAACAGCCAGCCATTCATGCGTTGGCGCGACCGATATCTCGCGTCCATGGAGGCCGTCAACAAGGCGATGGCCGAGACCGGCGAGATCAAGGGCCACTACCTCAACGTCACCGCCGGTGACATGGAGAGCATGTACGAGCGTGCCGAGTTCGCCAAGGAGATCGGCAGCGTCATCGTCATGCTCGACCTGACCGTCGGCTACACGGCGATGACGTCGATGTCAAAGTGGGCGCGGCGCAATGGAGTGCTCCTGCATCTCCATCGAGCGGGACACGGGACGTACACGCGCCAGAAGACGCACGGCGTGAGCTTCCGGGTGATCTCGAAGTGGTGCAGGCTCCTGGGCGTCGACCACATCCACGCAGGGACGGTCGTCGGCAAGCTCGAGGGTGATCCGAACATGGTGCGGGGCTACTACGACACGCTCCGCAAGGGGTTCATCCCGCGGAATCCGATGCACGGGATCTACTTCGACCAGGACTGGGGATCCATGCCCGGCGTGATGCCGGTCGCGTCCGGCGGCATTCACGCGGGGCAGACGCATCAGCTCCTGCATCACCTCGGCGAGGACGTCGTCCTTCAGTTCGGTGGTGGAACCATCGGCCACCCCATGGGCGTCGCGGCCGGCGCAACAGCGAACCGCACCGCCGTCGAGTTGATCGTCCAGGCGCGCAACGAGGGCCGCGATTTCTTTGCCGATGGTCCCGAGATCCTGCGCCACGCAGCTCGCTGGTGCGCGCCGCTTCGCGCCGCGCTCGATGTCTGGGGGGACATCAGCTTCAACTACGAATCCACCGACACGCCCGACGTCGTCACCACGGCGACGCCGGCATAGGAAGCTGCACGATGCATGTCACCCAGGGAACATTCTCGTACCTCCCGCAGCTCACCGACGCGCAGATCAATGCGCAGGTTCAATACGCACTCGACAACGGATGGGCCATCTCGGTTGAGTTCACCGACGACCCGCACCCGCGCAACTTCCTGTGGGACATGTGGGGGCTGCCCATGTTCGACATGCGTGATCCAGCGGCGATCCTTCTCGAGGTGCAGCGCTGCCGTGACGCGTATCCCGCCCGCTACATCCGCGTCAATGCTTACGACAGGACGCTTGGTCGACAGACAACGGCGCTGAGCTTCATCGTGCAGCGCCCCAAGGGCGAGAAGGGATTTCGACTCGAGCGGCAGGAGGGACGTGATCGCCAGCTCCGGTACACCCTTCATCCCTACGCGCTGGACATCCCGCCCGGAGAGCGCTACGAGCACTGAGCGATGACAGCGGAGACTCATGTTCCGTTCGGCATGCCGCAACCTGCGACCGCGAACGGCGTCCTCCCCCCGAAGCATCCCGAGCCGCAGATGGACCCCGCGACGCTCTCTGCAACAGACGGCATCGACGTCGGGGCCGCGGCTCGCGAGTTGGGCGTGTTCGACGTCATCGCGGATCTGGATCGCGAGCTCGTGGGGCTCGATCCGGTGAAGACACGCATCCGCGAGGTCGCCTCGCTGCTGGTCATCGACATGGCACGGCGCCGTTTCGGGCTCGAGGCTGAGCGCCCCAACCTGCATATGTGCTTCACCGGAAGCCCGGGCACCGGCAAGACCACGGTGGCCATGCGCATGGCGACGATCCTGCACAGGCTCGGCTATCTCGCCAAGGGCCAGTTGGTCGCGGTGACGCGCGACGAGCTCGTGGGGCAGTACATCGGGCACACGGCGCCCAAGACTCGTGAGGTGCTCAAGCGCGCGATGGGCGGCGTCCTCTTCATCGACGAGGCGTATTACCTGCACCGTCAGGAGAACGAGCGGGACTACGGTCAGGAGGCGATCGAGATCCTGCTGCAGGTGATGGAGAACCAGCGCAACGACATCGTCGTGATCCTCGCCGGTTACAAGGAACGCATGGATCAGTTCTTCAGCAGCAACCCCGGGATGGGCTCACGTATCGCGCACCACGTCGACTTCCCCGATTACGGGCTCGATGAACTGGTCGCAATCGCGCGGATCATGCTCGACCGCCAGCGCTACATGTTCGCGTCGGGAGCAGAAGCGGCGTTCCGCGAGTTGATGTCGCGGCGCATGCCTCAGCCACGGTTTGCGAACGCCAGAAGCGTTCGTAACGCGCTGGAACGCGCCCGGCTCCGCCAGGCCAACCGGTTGATATCGACGGGGAGGCTGATGCAGCGAGACGACCTGATGCGCATCGAAGCCGAGGACATCTACAAGAGCCGGTGGTTCATGGATGCCGGCCGCCCGACCGGGTGGCGGGCATCGAGCATGTCGCGCCGCCGGCTTAGAAGATGACGTTGCGCTTGATCGAAGGGTCGACGATGCCGGTGGTCATCCGGTCGCACCACTGACACATGAAGCGCAGGGTCCGCATGCCCCTTTGGATCCTGCACGCGTTGGGCCACCCGCATCGCCCGCAAGCCACCGCCTGGATGCGGACATCAGGCTCCGGCCTGGCTCCGCTGCCATCCGGGTCGAGGGGCCCTACCCAGGGCTGAGGATCCATGACGTGATCACGGCTCGTGTGGGGGTGGTGACACCGAAACCATACGCCTGTTCGTTCAGGTCGTCAGTGCGCTTGCGGACCGTCATTCAGCAGATTCTGGGCAGCGGATCCCCGATGAGCATGTCCACCACTCGCGTTCCGCCGAAGCCGGTATGGATGAAGACCATGCCCTCAGGCTCCGCCATCACCTCGCCGATCACGGCTGCCTCGGTGCCCTCCGGGCGTGACCGCATCAGGTCCAGGGCACGGGCCGCGTGCTCGCGTGCCACGATCGCGACCAGCTTGCCTTCGTTGGCGATGTAGAGGGGATCGATCCCGAGAATCTCGGCCACGCCGCGCACCTCGTCGTGGACCGGAAGCGAATCCTCATCGATGGCCACCGCGACGCCGGCTGCCTGGGCGATCTCGTTGAGGACGGTCGCCACGCCACCGCGAGTCGCATCACGCATGAAATGCACGTCGATGCCGCCGGCCAACAACGCCGACGTCAAGCCGTGCAGTGCCATGGTGTCGCTGCGCAGGTTGTCAGCCTCGAGATCGACATCGCCGCGTGCGAGCATCACCGTGCTGCCGTGATCGCCCATCGCACCACTGAGCAGCACCGCATCGCCGGGAACGATCCGGTGCAGCGCCACCTGCTGCGGAAGCGGGACCGTTCCCACCCCCGTTGTGTTGATGAAGAGCTGGTCGGCCTTGCCCCGAGGCACCACCTTCGTATCGCCGGTGACCACGTTGACACCCGCGCGGTCCGCTGCCCGGCGCATCGACTCGACCACCCTGCGCAGGATCGCCACGTCCAGCCCCTCCTCGAGGATGAACGCCGCCGATATACCAAGCGGCGTCGCACCGCCGACGGCCAGGTCATTGATGGTGCCGTTGACGGCGAGCTCGCCGATGTCACCTCCCGGGAAGAACAGCGGGCTGACCACGAACGAATCGGTCGTGACCGCGAGGCCGATGTGATCGACTCCCGGGAGCGGCAGCACCGCCTGGTCACCCAGTTGATCGAGGATCGGATTGCTGAGGATGTCCCCGAAGAGAGCCGTGGTGAGCGTGTGACTGGCCTTTCCGCCGGCCCCATGGCTCATCGTGATGGCGTCCTCGCGAAGCATGGGCTTGCGCTTGCGAATCTCGGCGATGCGTTCGAGCACGCGCTGCTCCGGATCGGCGATACGCGCGGATGCGGCTCGGATCGCGGCGCCGCTGCCGGGTTGCACGACGGTCTCGGTCATCGTGCCTGCACCGGGATCGCCCGCAGGTCGAGCTCGGCAACGACGCCGTTGCCGTGGCCGTTCGGGTGCTCGCCCGACGCGAGGACGCGCTCGCGCTCGCGCGCCCGCGAGTACCTGCCGAAGTTGTAGTACGCCGCGCACGCGCCCTCGGACGACACCATGCACGTGCCGATGGGCGTCTCCGGCGTGCACGCGGTGCCGAACACCTTGCATTCCCAGGGCTTGAGAACGCCTTTGAGGACCTCACCGCACTGGCATGCCTTGGGGTCCGCGACGCGAACGCCCGGCACGGAGAACACCTTCTCCGCGTCGAAGTCGGCGAACTCGTCCTGCAGCTCGAGGGCGCTCTGGCTGATGAACCCGAGTCCGCGCCATTCGAAGTGGGACCGCAGCTTGAACACGCGAGCGAGGACCTCGAGCGCCTTGGGATTGCCGTCGTCGTGCACCACGCGCTTGTACTGGTTCTCGACCTCGCAGCGTCCCTCGTGGATCTGCTGGATGATCATGTGCACACCCTGGAGGATGTCGAGCGGCTCGAAACCGACCACGACAACCGGCTTGTTGTACGTGTTGGTGACGAACTCGAAGGGCCGAATACCGACCACGGTCGAGACATGTCCTGGGCCGAGGAAGCCGTCGAGCTGCAGATCCGGCGAGTCGAGGATCGCCTTCATCGGCGGGATGATCGTGACGTGGTTGCAGAACACGAACAGGTTGCGGATCCCCTCGGCTTTCGCGCGCATCAGGGTCAGCGCTGTCGATGGTGCGGTGGTCTCGAACCCGATCGCGAAGAACACGACCTTCCGATGCGGGTTCTGCTGAGCGATCTTCAGCGCATCGAGCGGTGAGTACACCATGCGCACGTCGGCGCCGGCGGCCTTGGCGTCGAGCAGGCTGCCGGTGCTGCCCGGCACGCGCATGAGATCGCCGAAGCACGTGAAGATGACCCCGGGCTCGTGGGCGACGGCGATGCCATCATCGAGCCGCCCCATTGGGATCACGCAGACCGGGCACCCCGGTCCGTGCACGAGCTCGACGTTGCTCGGGAGCAGGTCTTCGATGCCGTACTTGAAGATCGTGTGCGTGTGCCCGCCACACACTTCCATGATCTTCCAGTGCTTGTCGCCCGACTCCGCGGCGATGCGCGCGCCGAGGGCTCGGGCGAGGTCGGCGTTGCGAAATTCGTCGGCGAACTTCATGCCGGCGTCCCGTTGCCCTGGCGGTAGTCGGCTCCCACCAGCTCCTCCTCCGTCGCCTGCCACTGACGGATCTGCTGCATCTCGTCGGTGTATGCGGGCCCCATCTCCTCGAGGATGCGCAAGGTCTCGGCCGCCTCGGTCTCACTGACCCGGCTCAGCGCAAAACCAACGTGGACCAGCACGTACTCGCCCGGTTCAGTGGCGTCCTCACCGACCAGGAGCGAGGTGTTGATCCGGCGCTGGACTCCGCCGAGCTCCACCTTGCCGTACAGACGATCCTCGTCGATATATTCGACAAGGCGGGCGGGAATCGCTAGGCACATGCCGGCTCTCCTTCAAGTGCACGGTGCACCAACTCAGTCAGGAGGTGATAGAGCGTCATCTGGACCTCCTGTATCCGGTGGACGCTGCTCGATCGAACGATGAAGCAATGGTCGGCAATCTGTTCGCGCGCAAGACGGCCGCCGTCGTACCCGCAGATGGCGATGGTGTTCATGCCACGGCGGCGAGCCTCGCCGAGCCCGCGCACCAGGTTCTCCGAGTTGCCGCTGGTCGACACGGCGAGCACGACGTCGTCGGTCCGCCCCAACGCGATGATCTGGCGGAGGAAGACATCGCCGAACCCGACGTCGTTGCCGATGCCGGTGATGACCGCGATGTCGTTGGTGAGGCTCAGCGCCGGAATTGCCCTGCGGCCGTCCGACGGGACGAGCAGCTCGGTGACCATGTCCGCGGCCGATGTGGCGCTGCCACCGTTGCCGAGTGCAAGCAGCCGTCCGCCCTTCTGGAATGCCGCGGTCATCTCCTCCGCCGTCTGCACGATCTCGTCACCGAACTCGTCGAGCAGTTCGAGGCGGAGTCGATTGCTCTCGGCGGACTTGTCGATCGGAGCGCGTGCCAGCTCGAGGACCAGCGCGTCACCCGCTGCCGGCTGCGGGCTCGAGCATCGGATAGAGCAGCTGCGAGAACGGGTCGCGGCCGGATTCGCTCATGCACCCGCCTCCGCAAGCGTGCCGCGCTGCAGCGCCACTCCGCCATGGCAGAGCAACACGTCGCCGACAGCCACCCCGTCGACGAGATCGATGCCAACCTCGGCGTGCGCGTCATCGATCGTGCCACGTGCGATTCCGGCGCCGGTATCGACGTCGGTGACCACCAACTCGAGCAGCTGGTCGGAGCACGTGATGCAGACCTCGTCGTGACACTCGGTGCTCATGAGTTCTCTCCGATACCGCGGTGATTGAGGACGATGTGCACGAGCTCCCAGAGCATGTGGTACGTGGCCAGGTGCAGCTCATGCGCCGCGTCCCGATCGGCTCCGCCGGCGTGGAACACGAAGTCAGCACGCTCCCGGCCGGCGCCGTCACCCGACGTGAGCGCGATGGTCAGCATGCCTCCGTTCAGGCCGGCGTCGAGCCCCCTGGTGATCAACTCGTGCACCGGCGCATGCGCAAACGCGAGCGCGATGTCGCCCGACCGCCCGAGCACCCGGAGTTGATGAGCGTAGACGTCGACTGCGGCATCGCCCTGGAGGACCCCCGTGACGGTGGCCATGTCGTTGGTCAGCGAGAGCGCCGGGAGCGCGCGACATCCAGGCAACACGGGATGCACGAACTCGACTGAGTTGTGCTGTGCATCGGTGGCGTGCGGTCCCGAACCGAACACGAGCAATGTGCCGCCCACAAAGAAGCGATCAGCCATCGCCGCCGCGCATGCCGCGATGGCATGGGCGTGTTCATCGAAGTAGGCTTCACCAGCCTGATTCGAGGCAGCCACGCGCTGCTCGAGGAAGGCACGGCTCCCGGTGGCGGTGGCGTCACGGTCGGGTCGTATCTGCACGCTCATCTCACGTCACCTCTCAAGTCTTGTGAGGCCGCAACCAGCGCCTGACCCAGGCTGATGCCGCCGTCGTTTGCCGGGACCTGCTGGTTGGTGTACACGAACAGACCGCGCTCGCGCAACAGCACCTCCACGCGGCTCAGGAGCAAGGAATTCTGGAACACCCCTCCACTCAACACCATCCGGTCGACCCCGTTCTCGGCGCCGACACGCACGCAAACGCTCACGATTCCGCGAGCCAGGCTTTCGTGAAAGATGGCTGCAAGGGCCGCCGCGCCCTCGCCTCGCTGCCGTTCCAGGAACAACCTGCGAACCAGTTGCACGGTGTCGAGCACAGCGGGGTCTCCGTCGAATCCCAGCTCGATGTGGTCCGCGTCGGGCACGATCCCCGGCCGAGGTCGCGAGCGCTTCGAGACGCATCGCCGCCTCGGCCTCGAATGTGGACACGTGCGCGACCCCGAGCAGGCTCGCGACGGCATCGAACAGCCGGCCCGCGCTCGTTGTCACCGGAGCGGCATCCGAGCGCGCCACGCGAGAGACCAGCCGCCAGCGACGCTGGTCCGGCGCACCAACTGCGCCCGCGAACCAGCCCGCGGGGCCTGTCGCCGAGCTCGCCGGCGGCGGCGAGGTATGCGATCGCCATGCGCCACCCCTCCCGAGCGCAGGCGTCGCCCCCCGGCTGGCGCACCGGTGCGATATGCCCAGCGCGGTGGTACGAGCGCTCATCGCAGAGCAGGAACTCGCCGCCCCAGATGGTGTAGTCCGGCCCCAGTCCGACGCCGTCCATGGCAACGCCCAGCACCGTGCCGCGCAGGCCGTGTTCGGCGAGCACGCTGGCGATGTGGGCGTGGTGATGCTGGACACGCACCTCACGGGTTCCAGCCTCCCACCACCGTTCCCCGATCCTCGTCGATGCGTAATCGGGATGGAGGTCCGCCGCGACCGTCGCGGGTGTGGCCCGGAAAAGTCGGAGATATGTGTGCAGCGCCTCGTCGTGATGACCGAGCGTGAGTGGGCTGTCGAGATCGCCGATGTGCGGGCCCACAAACGCGTTGCCGCCATGGAGCACGCAGAACGTGTTCTTGAGATGCGCGCCCAGCCCGAGCACCGCTCCATCGGATGGATCGACCCGCAACGGCAACGGCAACGGCAACGGCAACGGACAGTATCCGCGAGCTCGCCGGATCATCCGTGGGGTTCCATCGACGACCCGCACGACGGAATCGTCGTAGCGCGCGTAGATGTCGCGATCGTGCAGCAGGAAGTGATCGGCGATCCCACCGAGGCGATCCAACGCCTCGTCGTTGTCCTTAGCGATCGGCTCCTCGCTGACGTTGCCACTGGTCATCACCAACATGCCACCGGTTGCGCGGAGCAGGAGATGGTGCATCGGCGTGTACGGCAACATGACCCCCAGCTCCTCGAGCTCGGGCGCCACGGAGTTCGCGACTGACGGCGCGACGTGTCCGCGACGGCGCTGGAGCAGCACGATCGGCCGTATCGAACCCGCGAGCAGCGCCGCCTCGGCATCGCCAACCTCGCAGAGACGCCGAACGGCAGCAATGTCTGGGCACATCACGGCGAATGGCTTCGCCGGGCGGTGCTTGCGATCCCGCAACCGCAGCACCGCGGCGTCGTCGGTCGCATCGCAGCACAGCTGGAAGCCGCCCAAACCCTTCAGCGCGATGATCTCGCCGCGAGTGATCGCGGCGGCGGCGAGGGCGATCGGATCACCGCGATGCTCTGTCCCGTCTGCGCCGGTATTCCAGAGACGGGGCCCGCAGTCCGGGCACGCGTTGGGTTGCGCATGAAAGCGCCGGTCCCGCGGGTTCTCATACTCCTGCTTGCAGGCGTCGCACATCGCGAAGTGGCGCATGGTGGTCAGCGGACGGTCGTAGGGGACGTCCTCGATGATCGTGAAACGGGGGCCGCAATTCGTGCAGTTGGTGAACGCGTAGCCGTAGCGGCGATTGCCGGGATCAAGGATGTCGGCGATGCACTCCGGACACGTCGCGGCATCCGGTGCGATGGGCTGATAGTCGCCCTCGACCGCGCGGCTCTCCACAATGCGGAAACCCTCGTCGCCCACCGTCACGAGCCTGGTCTCCTGGACGGCATCGATTCGAGCGAGGCGTGGCGCATCCTGGCGGAGTGCGGACGAAAACGTTGCAAGCGCCCGGTGATCGCCCTCGACCTCGATGAGCACGGCTCCCGACGTGTTGCAGACCGAGCCGCTGAGCCCGAGACGGGTCGCGAGGTTCCAGACGAACGGACGGAACCCGACCCCCTGCACCACACCATGCACCGCGAATCCCAGCCGTTCGCGCGCGCCGGTGGAAGATGCGTTCGCACCCGTGGCGCGGGTCGTGGACGGCCGGGTCGCGATGCTCACGACATCACGCGGCGCGCATGCGCTCGGCCGTGGAGCTGAACCGCTCCTCGAGGAATCCCGTGGCGAGGCTCAACGCCATCTGGACCTCGTCACGCCCCGCAAACTTCTTCGCCGTCTCGACCAACTCGTCGAAGCGCTCCTTGCCTGCGCGAGTCCCGAGCACATAACCGATCCCGAAGATCACGAGCTTCTCAAGCATTGCATTCCACTCCAAAGTGCCCTTTGACGTTATGACTGTCGGCTCGCCACGATGTGGACCTGGAGGTCGACATCCGGTTCCACCTTGAGAATGATCAGACGCGGCGGATCAATGCCGAAGTCCTTGACATTGATCACCTGCTGGCCGTCAACCGTCATCGTCGTCCCGCTCACGGTGAGGGTCAGGTCGCCGGTGATGTCCTTGGTAACGCCGTGCATCGTGAGCTGCGCGGTCGCACGATACCGTCCCTCCACATCGAGTGCTTCGCCGTGGGTGACCACAGCGGTGATAACGGGGTAACGCGAGGTATCGAAGCGGCGCCGCATCTCCCGATCCTGGATGCCATTGCCGGACTTGATCGCGTCGACCGGAAGCGACAGCTCCGCGCGATACGGCTGATCGAGGCGTGGCTGCCCCTGGTCGTCAACCTCGCACTCGATGAACCCACTCAATGCGTTCGCGTTGATGTGCGACGGGTGCAGATTGACCCGGAGACCGACCTGAACCGTCGATTGCGCGGTGTTGACCGTAAAACGAGGCACGACGCGATCCCGCTCTTGCCTACATCGACCGGATCTTGAGATACCGCTGGATATCCTTCGAGTTGAGCACGGCGCCGACCACGGCACCGAGGATCAACCACTGCGCGATCGTCCGCAGAGCGCTTTTCTGACCGCCGACCATGATCCCCATCTAGATTCCTCCTGGTGTGTGCGCTGATGTGACGGGCGCCGGAGTGGCGCCATTGTGGCCGGGATGTTGGTGAGCGTGCGGCGGCTCGACAACCGGGGCACCGGGCCGGCGCAGGATCGTGGGCGGATCCCCGCCGAGCTCGATCTCGTCGACGAGCACCTCGATGCCGGGGACTTGCACGCAGTGCAATGACGCGCCTTCACAGACGGTGCCTTCGGCAAGCAGCTGAAAGCCGAACTCGAGGCTGTCGGGGACGATGCGCTGTTCCTCACCGATGCGCACCACGATCCGGTTCACGGTGCGTTCGCCCGCCATGTCGATCGCCACCGTCATGATGCCCTCTGCGAGTCCGAGCTCATGCATCAGGGCGCACTCACCATCGGCGCCAGCCGCGAGAGCAGCTGCTCCACGATCGCCACCGCTTCGGGGACGGCGTTGGCCACGGGCTCGCTGAGCCCGATGCAGCCTTCGTTCTCCGGTCCGAAGGTGAGGGGTTCGCAGCCGACCACCGTGATATTGGACGGCCGGCCACCGAGCGCGCGCACCAGGGCCAAGACGGAATCAGGCGTCATGGCGTGTCCCTGAAATGACCCCTCGGCGTGATCCGGCGACGCTGGCATCGCGTCACCGTCGAGGTCGGGCTCGAGCACGTACACCGTGCCAGGTTTATCACCGCGTGGCATGGCGTCCACAAGGATGGTGGCTGCCGGCTCGTCGAGCAGCGCAAACGCCAGGTCGAACCCGCGAATGCCGTAGTCGGTGACGCGGACGTTGCCGGCGTGCTCCCGGGCGGCGAGGTGCTGCACCACCTCGACACCGAAGCCGTCATCGCCGAGGAAGATGTTGCCGATCCCCGCGACAAGGATGGTGCCCTCGCTCACCGCTGCTCCTCCCCCGGTTCGAGCCGCTCGAGATCGTCGAGGCCGAAGAAGAAGCGATGCCCTGGCTGGCGAAGCGCGCCGAGGTCCTTGCCGGGGTCGTCGTCCACGAGCAGCGCGACATGGACAACGTCCTCGTAATCACGTTCGATCGACTCGACGACCGCGGTGCGCCCGTGCAACGCGATATCCATTATGTCAGCACGTATGTCAGCACGCTGCCGCGGGCTGATGCGGACGCGGTCGCCGCGATGCAGGCGACCGTCGCCCCACCGCACCGAGTCCGTGGTTCCGCCGGTTCCTTCCGGGTCCCAGGCGCCGAGATCGAAACCGTTCACCTTCGGTCCCCCAGCACGGGCCGGATCTCGCGAATCGTGCCGTGCAGCCGCATCATGTCGTCGCCGGTGAGCGATTCGGTGCGATCCAGCAGCGCCCTCGCACGTGCGTCAGCAGCCCGCATCTCGGATTTCTCATCGTCGGTGAGGGCGAGGATCCGAAGGCTGAGGATCTCGTCGATCTCCGTGGCATCGAAGAGATCGCCCGATGATTCCGGCGCCACCTGCGGATGGTCCTCGAGAATGATCGGTGAAGCGAGCACGGTGTCCGATTCGCCGGGCTCGCCTACGAGCACCGGCCAGAGGCCGACGTTCCTGCAGATTGACGCTGCGTCCGCGGCATCGGCCGGCGGATCCGCGAGCGAGAGCCACTCGCCGTGCTCCGCAACGAGGATCGCATGTGTCGACACGAGCGATGACCGCAGCGCACGCTGGCGGTCACGATCGCCGTCGACCTTGAACGCACTGGCGTTGCGCACGATGACACGCACACGGACGAGATCGGCACCTGCGAGCTCGGCTTGAACCGTCACCTCCGCGGCGAGTGTCTGGCGCTCGCGCTGAAGCACACCGACGATCTGACGGTGCTCATCCACGAGGGGTTCGACATCCTCGTGAGCAGCCAATTCCTGCTCTACCACCACCTCGCGCTCGAGCAGCGATGCAACGGTGTGGGTGCCGCACTCGATCTCGACCTCGGTCGCCTCCTCCCAGCCGTGATGGTTGATGCCCGACACCCGCAGCTCGTCGACGTCCTCGAGCCGTGCAACAGCGTCACTGTCGAGCGTCAGGCTGGGTGGGTCGAGCCTGGCGACAGTTCTGGCCACAAGCTGCAGGAACCGGACGCGCACCCTCACGCTCGTGGCATCGGAGACGCGGAGCAGGCACTCCATCTGCGTGGTCCAGGGATCGCTACCACCGGACGCCTCGCTCCATGCGCGCGGATGGACGCCACCGAAGGTCCAGCGCACCTGGTTCTTCACCGACGACGGGCGATACGGGTAAAGGATGTAACCCTCGTACAACGTCGCCGCCACCAGACGATCGAGGGTGCTCTGGCTCATTGCGGTGTGCTCGCGATCGCGGCATCGCCGTCGCCGGCTGCGAGGAGCCGGACGAGCGCCTCGTCCCATCCGGGCACACCGGAATGCGCCTTGTAGCGGTTGAGACGGTCAACGGTGTCGCGGCGCAGGCAGAGCCACGCGCTGTCCGGGTCGTGCTCCTGCATCAGCGCCCGCCAGGTGGCGACGGGAAGGCGGAACGCCGACTCCTTCGACCAGGGAATTGGAGCCACCTGCAGGCTGCCGTCCTCGTCGCGCCAGAAGACGGTGCCGCTGAACTGGAACATCAGCGGGATCTCGCCCTCCTCGAGCGCGAAGAAGTACTTGCCCGCGGTGATGGTGAGGTCGTGCGTGCACGGCACCGGGACGACCGTCTCCGTCGAGCCCACGAAACCCACGACATCGGTGCTGGCGTGGGTCCACAGCATGGTCTTGAGCGTCGTCCCCCACCGCGACGGCTGCCCGAACAGGTCGAGCAGCGCCTCCTGCTCGCCGGGCGCGTACGTCCTGCGCGTCGCCTGGACCATGATCTGGCAGCGCAGCGAGATCGAGTCGACGCGATGGCCCTCACGCTCACTGATCCGCACCCGGAAGTTCAGGATCGGAATCAGGGTGTCCGGCTCCGCACCCGCAGACACGACCTCGAGGTCCAGGTCAGGCATGCACGCGAACTCCTCGTCCGCGCGGCGGCGCGGAGGTCGGTGAAGAACGTGTCGATGCGTTCCCAGACCTCCTGTCCGCCGCTGAGCCCACGCCAGCTGATCCGGATCAGACCGACCAGCTCGAAGCAGCGATCGATCGGCGCGATGTAATGATCGCGAGCGCCGCTCACGCGGTTGATGAGCACTGCCTCGACCTCGGGCTCCAGCTCGCGTAGCACCGGGTTGTCGGCGAGCAGCTCGGCCCACCCTTCGAGGCTGAGCATCGACTCGGTCGCCCCGGCCGGGCTGGGATAGAACGCGCGGACGCCGCCCGTGCTGCTGCTGGTATGGAGGAACGCGATGTTCACCGGGATCGACAGCTGTTCCCACTGCATGTCGTTCATGGCGAAGTCGTCGAGGTAGAGCAGACGCCGCGAGACGCGGCGATACCGCTTCTCCGCCTCCGGCGGGAAGAGAATCGCGCAGGGCGTGCAGCTGCAGCGGATCTGCCGCATCGTCGGCTCGAAGAGATGCTCGTGGTGCGGATGCGGCGCGAGCTCGGCGCTGCACAGCTCGCAGCGCTCCGCGGGCGCACGCTCGCGGATGAGCCCTCGTAGTCCTGGGAGGCGAGCGCTGGTGCTCATGCCGGCCGCGCGGGGATCGCGATGCGCAGCACCCCCGAGTCCTCGAGCAGTGGGAGCGGTTCGATGCGGAAGTCAGAGCCCACCCCGGCGCCGGCCCGGCGGAGGTCATAACGGCCGGCGCAGCCGTCACACACCAGCACTGCACCATCAAGGGATGCGGCCTCCATCCCACCGTCGCATGCCGGACACTTCGCCACGTACGCGTAGAACACGTCGCCGGTCCTGGCGATGAGGACGGCGTCGCCGTCGGCCGTGGTCTTGAGCACGCTGCCGTTGCTGACGTGGGATGCGCGCGCAGCGAGAGTCACCCACTCCCCCGACACCGTGACGGCTGGGCGAGACACCATGCTCGGATGTGATCCGCTAAGGACCGGCAGGGCCACGAGGCCGGCGATCTGCGGCGGTCCCTGCGCCGGCGCACCCAGCGGTTCGGTGACCTCGATTGCCGCAACATCGGGCGCCGCTTCGTAGATGGCCTTCTCCACAGCGAGCTTGAGCGTGACCGTCGACGAGGGACACGTCTTGCAGTGCCCTTCAAGGCGAATGCGCACGGTGTCGCCGGTGACATCGAGCAGTTCCACCCCCCCGCCGTGCGAGCGCATATACGGCCGTACCGATTCGAGCGCACCCTCGACACGGCTGCGCAGGTCGAGCGGGTGCAGCCCGTGGAGGAGCAGCACGCCGCGAATCACGTCGTCCGTCGCCATGCGCTCGAGCAGCTGATCGGTGGCCGGCTCGCCACGAGGCCCGAGCACGTCGAGCATGCGTGACAGCGCCTCCCCGTGGAGGTCGAGCACGGTGGACAGCAACTCTTCCACCAACGCCCGAGACGCGAGGTCGGGGAGCCTTTCGAGCTCCCCGACCAAGGTGTCGACGTGGGCGAGACGTTTCTGGAGCTCTCGCTCCTCAACGATACGAGCTTGTGCTGCCATTCACGGTTGCGGGCCGAAGTTCGGCGAGTGCCGAGTCTCCAGCACCTTGCCGTTGCCGAGGTACATGTGCACACCGCACGGCAGGCAGGGGTCGAAGCTCCGTACCGCTCGCATGATGTCGATCCCCTTGAAGGTGTCCGGTCCGTTCTCCTCGAAGATCGGCGTGTTCTGCACCGAGTCTTCGTACGGCCCCGGCGTGCCGTACATGTCACGCGGGGTCGCGTTCCATGGGGTCGGCGGGTACGGGTGGTAGTTGGCGATCTTGCCGTCGCGGATGACGACGTGGTGCGAGAGCACGCCGCGCACGGCCTCATGGAAGCCGCAGCCGATTGCCTCGTCCGGAACCGTGAACGGGGTGAACGTATCGGTCCGTCCCGCGTTCAACTCCTCGAACGCCTTGTCCAGGAAGTGCAGCGCTGCGCCCGCGGCATACGCCTGGAAGTAGGTGCGCGCCCGATCACGCTCGATGGCGTTGCTCCACTTCGGCACCTTCCACTCGAACTCGACCTCCGGCTTGGAAGCGGTCTTCGGGAGGTAGATCTTGGTGCTGCTGCCGGTCGCCTTGATGTACCCGACATCGACGATCCCCGCCAGCGACGTGGCCAGCAGACGGGCGAACGCGCCGCCGCCGGTGTCCATGGCGAGGTGCTCGCCCTCGTGCAGGTACCGCGGGCACATGACCCAGCTGTAGTTCTTGTCGAAATCTCGCTTCCCCGGCTTGGGAATCGTGGTCTGGTTCCATGGATGACGCTTGTCGATCGGGTGGCCCAACGGGTCCTTCTCGACGAAGACCTCACCGTCATCAGCCCAGTCCTCGTAGAACGAGTGCCCGAGCAAAATCCGGATGTTGCGGTTGATCTCGACGAGGTCGGTTGTCACCAGCTTGCCGTCGACGACGACACCCGGGGTCACGAACATCGACCGGCCCCAGTTGGTCATGTGACGGTACGTGTAATCGCATTCGTCGGGATCGTTGAACGAACCCCAGCAGACGGTGTCCATGCGCCTGCGGCCCACTTCCTCGTATCCGGGAAGCGCCTCGTAGAAGAAGTCGAAGATGTCGTCGTGCAGCGGCACGACCTTCTTCATGAACTCCACATAGCGCATCAACCGCACGAGGTAGTCCGAGAAGAGTTGCACGGTTGGCACCGTGCCGACACCACCCGGATACAGGGTCGATGGATGCACGTGACGTCCTTCCATGAGGCAGAACATCTCGCGGGTGTAGCGGCTCACGTGGAGGGTCTCGCGGTAGAACTCTCCGGTGAAGGGATTGAGCGCGCGCATGATCTCGGCGATCGTGCGGTAGCCGTGGTCCGCGGCGTGCGGGGCCGGCGTGTTCTCGGCGCGAGCCAGGACCGAAGGATTGGTCTCCTTCACCATCTGCTCGCAGAAGTCGACCATCAGCAGGTTGTCCTGGAAGATGTTGTGGTCGAACATGTACTCGGCCGCCTCGCCGAGGTTGACGATCCACTCCGCCATCGCCGGCGGCCTGATGCCGAACGCCATATTCTGCGCGTACGTCGCGCAGGTGGCGTGGTTGTCGCCGCAGATGCCGCAGATCCGGCTCGTGATGAAGTGCGCGTCGCGCGGGTCCTTGCCCTTCATGAAGATGCTGTAGCCGCGGAAGATCGATGAGGTGCTCCGGCAGTCCGCGACGACGCGGTTCGCGAAGTCGATCTTGGTGAAGATCCCGAGACTCCCGACGATCCTGGTGATCGGATCCCACGAGACATCGACGAGCACCGGATCCTTGGTCCGGGTTGGGTCCTTCTCAACGACTGTCATGCTTCGGTTCTCCTCAGTACGTGGTCGGCCTGTAGCCGGTGGTGAGCTCGGGCCGCGTGTGCCGCCACTTGGGCTCTTTGTTGACAGTCGTGTTGGTGACCTTTCGGAGTGCGCGGATTGCGGTGCCGTAGACGCCGATGACGCCCGTCGAGAGGTGCGCCCCGGGCGGCTCGTCCATGAACGGCATGAACTTGTCCGGGAAGCCGGGCATCGTGCAACCGATGCAGATCCCGCCGACGTTGGGGCAGCCGCCGATCCCGGCCATCCAGCCGCGCTTGGGCACGTTGCAGTTGACGACCGGCCCCCAGCAGCCGAGCTTCACAAGACAGCGCGGGGAGTTGTAGTCGGCCGCAAAATCGCCTTGCTCGTACGACGCCGCTCGGTCGCAGCCGTCGTGCACCGTGTCTCCGAAGAGCCACGTCGGACGCAGCTGATCGTCGAGCGGGATGATCGGGGCCAACCCGGCAACCATGTAGAGCAGGTAGAGCACCGTCTCCATGAAGTTGTCCGGCTGTACCGGGCATCCCGGCACGTTGACGATGGGCAGACCGGCCTTCGACTTCCAGTCCCAGCCGAGGTAATCGGCCAGTCCCATGGCGCCGGTGGGATTGCCCTGCATCGCGTGAATGCCACCGTAGGTCGCGCAGGTGCCGCAGGCCACCACCGCCAACGCTTTGGGTGCCAGGCGATCGATCCACTCGCACGTGGTGATGGGCTGTCCAGTCGCGGCGTCGGTCCCGACGGCTGCCCAGTAGCCCTCTTTCTTGATCGTCTCGTTGGGGATCGAGCCCTCGATGACGAGCACGAATGGATCCAGCTCGCCGTTGGCCGCGGCGTGCCACGACTTGATGAACTCCTCGCCGTTCTCGTACGCGAGGACCGGGTTGTAGAGGTGGACCTTGGGCAGACCGGGGATCGCACCGAGGAGCACGTCCTCGATGCTCGGCTGCGTCGCCGCGGTGATCGAGACCGAGTCACCATCGCATCCGAGTCCGGCGGTGATCCACACGATGTGCAGATCAGAGACGGGAGATTCCCTCTGGGTCTTTCGCCCATACGGCACGGTGTCCGTGGCCATCCAACCTCCTCCTTTTCTGAGCAGTTGGCAGCGATTACCGAGGGCGGCTCACGTCCCCGCGACGACCGCCTCGCTCATCGGACTGTGGTCACCTGGACCGGGCCCGTCAATCCGTGTCTTGCGCACCTATCCGCGCTGCGCGGATATTGACAGCGAAGCGTCGTTCTCGACGTCCGGGTTGCTCGAGTGCCGCGCGCCGCGGCGCTCTTCCGCAGCCTCGGATGCGGAGCGGCTCGCGCGCGCTTTGCGCATGTCGAGGAACTCGGTTGCGACAGTCCGGAGCAGCTCGACGGGTGCCACATACGCGTCGATCATGTCGCGGCCCGGCTCGCTCAATTCGTAGCGCCTCCGGCTGCGTCCACCCGCGGTCCGTTCCCACGTCGAGTGCAGGAGCCCTTCGGCCTCCATCGTGTTGAGCGAGCGGTACACGGTGCCGAGGTCGCATTCGACTCCGATCCCGAGCAGCCAGTGATGCAACTCGTACCCGTAGACCGAGGCGCCTTCCGTGAGGTGCGCGAGGATGCAGGGCCGGAGCAGCCCGACGGTCAGCGCGGCCGGACGGTCAGACCTGAGGTCCCCACTCACAACCACGCCTCTGGCTGGACACTTGCGCTGACTCTACGAGTTCATGTACTCGATTTACCCCAGGGTAGGACCCTAGTCTTTTCCTCGGCGCCACCCTTGGGAGCAGCGGCGCTCATCCGCGCCGGCCGTCCGCCGTCGACCGGCCCGAAGAGCGGGACGAGCTCCTGGCGCGAGCGGATTCTCAGCTTGCCGTACACGTTGGCGAGGTGATATTCGACTGTCTTGATGCTGACCACGAGCTCGTCCGCGACCTGACGGTTGGTCCTGCCCGTCGCCACAAGTCTCGCCACCGACGCCTCATGGGGCGTGAGGCGCCAGCGTGAATGGCCGCCATCGGCCGGCGTCGCCCTCCCGCACCGGACCAGGGCCGCGATGCACTCGGTGACAAACGGCCGCGCGTTGAGTTCCGTGAATCGTTCGCGAGCCGCTTCGAGCTGCCACACCGCTGCGCGGTTGAACCCCTCGCGCATCAGGAATCGCCCGTATTCGAGCTCGGTCAGGGCGCGTTCAAACGGGAGATGGACGTCATCGAGGACCGCGAGACTGCTGACGAAGGCGACCTCGGCATCGTCCGCACGTCCATGGGCCGCCTCGAGCATCGCTCGAATCCGGTCGGCGCCGGCGATCGACTGGGCACGGTTTCGCTGGTGGGCGATACGAGAGAAATGCGAGACCACGGTCTCGGCATCGCGGAGGCGGTTCAGGCCCACCAAAGCTTCGGCGTGGAGGATCGGCCAGTCCAGGACGCCGGGCTCGCCGATCCCGCCGAGGTCGGCCAGCGGCAGCAGAGGCTCGAGCGAGTGGATGACGGACTTGTGGTCTCCTCGAGCCCGAGCGATGAGCGCGCCGGCCATCGCTGCCTGGGCGATCCCTGCGAACTCGGCGTCGACGAGATCGGCGGCGCGACGGGCCGCTTCAGCGTGCGCGCCGGCGGCCTCCCACTCCCCTCGGCCGGCAAGCGGTGCGCACGCCGCGGCATGCGCACCCGCGAGGAGCCAGGCCTGGTCGGCGTCCTCGGCGAGGGATGCCGCCAGCTGGCCGTGGATCGAGGCGTCGTCCCACTCGCCCATCCGGTACTCGGCGGCCGCCAGCATGGTAAGCGCCTCGATGGCCCGGTGCGCCGGACCACGACGGCGGAGCCGTTCGGTCACCGGAGCGAGGTCGGCACGAGCGGCGGCCGGGTCATCGGTGACAAGACGGACGTATCCGCGCCCGATGAAGCCGTCGAGCGACGCGTCCTCGCCGAAGGATGCGGCATCGCCGAGCTCGGCAACGGCGGCTGCGGCCTCGGGCGCGCGCCCCGCGAAGAGCAGGCCGATCGCAAGCACCGACAGCGAATCGGCCACCGGCGACGGAGCACGGCGTGCGTCGAGCGAGCGAGTCGCCCACAACGCCGCGTCGGCGCCGTGCCCTCGGCCCATGTGAACCCGAGCCAGCAGCGCGGCGATCTCCTCGGCCAGCGGATGATCTCGAGCCGCATCGCAGACGTCGTAGGCGCTGGTCAGCAGTTCCTGCGCCTTGTCGTAGCGTCCGCTGGTCACCGCCAGGCTCCCGAGCACAAACCCGCGGCGCGCGGTCGGCACCTGGCGCTCGATCTCCGTGACCAGGGCCAGCACGTCGTCCACCGCGCCACCGAGCAGCATGTACTCCGCGGCCATGAGCATCCGCTGGTCGCGCTCCGGTCCGTCGGCGGTGAGCCGGCTCGCCGACAGCAGCGCGTCCGCCGCCGCATCCCAGGCGCCGTGCCGGGAGACCTCGATGCCGAAGATGATCAGGTCGGCAGCGAGCTGCGGATCGACACCGCGAGCCGCCGCAACGCGATGGCGGAGTGCCGCGGCCTCGTCGGCCACGAGCAGCGCCGCCCGCTCGTGGAGCTCGGCACGGCGTGCCGGACCCAGCGCGTGATACGCGGCCGCCTGCACCAGCGGATGCGGGAAGGCGATCAGCCGGTCCGCCGGCGCGCCGCGCTCGAGGAGCAGGTGCGCCGACATCGCCTTCTCGAGCGGCACGAGCATCTCGCTCAGCTCGGCGAGCCGCCCGGCGATGGCGAGCCGGCACGAGAGGCCGAGCACCGCCGCGGCCCCGACCAGACGTTGAGCTTCTGGAGTGCACCCCTCGAGCCTGGCCTCCACGAGCGCGCCGAAGTCGGCAGTCGCCGGCAGCGGTAGATCCGACGGCTCTTTGAGGACGGCGGGGATGGTCTCGTCGAAGATCGCCGTCGCGTGCAGCGGACTGCCTCCGGTATGCGCTCGAATCCGATCGGCGGCTCGAGACGAGAGATGATCGACACCCATCGAGACGCCGAGCTCGCGGATCGACGACGTATCGAGGCCGCGCACGCGCACCCACGCCCCATGGCCGTGCTCCACCAGCCGGTGGAATCCGGCCAGGTGGCCGCGCGGTGATCCGCTCCGCGAGACCATCAACGCGAGGACGCGGTCTGCCTGGAGCCGGCGCAGCGCGAACACCAGCGCCTGGAGTGATGGGCGATCGGCCCACTGAGCGTCGTCGATCAGCAGCAACACCGGCCCGGCGGTCTGCATCGTGCCCAGCAACTCGAGCAACGCAGCCCCAACCCAGATCGGATCCTGTGTCTCACCACGTTGATGCCCGAGACCTCGGAGCGCAGAGCTCACCGACTCCGGCACCGCACGCACCAGCTGCTCGATGACGCCGAACGTGAGCAGCTGCTCGGCCTCCTCCCCGCTCGCCTCCCAGAGCTGAAATCCCTGGGCCTGTTTGACGAAACGGTGCGCCAGCGCGGTCTTCCCGATTCCCGGTTCGCCGGTGAGCAGGACCACGCGAGGATGGCCACCCCGCACATCGGCCGCCTGTGTCAGCAGGCTCGCGAGCTCACCCCTTCTGCCGACGAAGGTTCCGTCCACCCGTCCGCTTTCGCTGACCATTGGCGACAGATCCTACCGCCGATGTCACCTCGTTTTTTTACGCGGCCGGCCCGAAAGCGCCGTCACTGCGGAGCTGCGCGATGCGGCGTTCGTCGTAGCCGAGCAGGTCTCGAAGCACCTGGTCCTGGTGTTCGTCGCGCAGGGGTGCTCGCCGGTACTCGGGCGCGCCCGGCGCCGACCCGGACCGGGCTGCGCAGTTGCCTGACGGCGCCGAAGCGCGGATGCTCGGTATCGACGACCATGCCGCGGGCCGCGGTCTGCTCGTCGCGCAGCGCATCGGCAACGGTGTTGACGGGGCTGCACGGAACCCCCGCGCGGCCCAAGATGTCGAGCCATTCCGACGCGGGCCGCGAAGCGAACACGCGCTCGAGCATCGGGAGCAGCGCATCGGCGTTGCTGCGCCGACTCGCGAACGTGCTGAATCGCGTGTCGCTCGCAAGCTCGGGGAGTCCGATGGCGTTCACCAGTCGCACCCAGAACTTCTCCTTCGGGATGCCGACGACAAGCCAAGCGTCGCTGGTCTGGAACGCCTGGAACGGAACCAGGGACGGATGCGCCGAATGATGCGTGCGCGCCGGCGTGAAATCACCGTTGAGATGCCAGATCGCGGGTAGGTGAGCATCGCGAGCGCGGTATCGAAGAGGCTGACATCGCAGTCCATCCCCACGCCGTCGCGCCGCGCGGCGTGGATGCCGGCGAGCATCGCGATTGCCGCAACCAGGCCGGCCGAGTAGTCGACCAGCGACAGCCCGGACTTCGTGGGCGGCCCCGATGGCTCCCCGGTGAGGTCCATCCAGCCGGCGATGCCCTGGAGGAAGTAGTCGTACCCCGGCTCATCCCTGCGCGGTCCCGTCATACCGAATCCAGTCAGCGCGCAGCAGACGATGCGGGGATTGAGCTGCGCTGAGGTCGGCGTAGGTGATGCGCAGGTGCTGCGGGACGTCGCCGCGGAGATTCGAGTACACCACATCGCTGACGCGCACGAGATCTTCGAACACCGCTCGCCCTGCGGGCGTCCTGAGGTCGATGCCGACGCTTCGCTTGTTGCGATTGAAGGTCTCGAAGAACAGGCTGTCCTCGTCCTCCTGCAGCGGCGGAACGTAGCGGCCGACGTCGCCACCCGTTGCCGGATCCTCGATCTTGATGATGTCGGCGCCGAGGTCGGCGAGTTGCACGCTCCCGAACGGCCCGGCGGCGTACTGCTCGATCGCGATGACTTCGCACGTCCTCGAGGGGTTTCACGCCGAGGCGCGACCGCGAGCGGCAACCAGCGCCGCAATCCGCGCCATCTCGTTGCCGACGATCATCATTCCCTCATCGACACCCATGCCGGGCTTGGCGAGCACCTGGGTTGCGCCGCACGCCATGGCGATGTGCGCCGACACCTGAGCGGACCGATCGGTCTCGTTGCAGCTGCCACCGCAATATGCGGAAAGACCGTGACGCGCAACCAGCAGCAGCGCCTCGATCGTGTTGTTGATCCCGCCGAGGTCCGGCGTCTTGACGTGGATGACGTCGGCTGCCTGCGCCGCTGCGAACACCTCGACATCCTCGAGCGTGTTGCACCACTCATCGACAGCGATGCGCACGTCACAGCCACGATCCCGAAGGGCGCCACGCAGCACCGCGAACGCGCGCACCTGCGCATCTCGGCTCCCCGCGTCGATGACATGCTCCACGCAGACGGCGAAGGGCTGGGCAGCGGTGCCGAGACGCACGAGATAGTCGGCTATCTCATTGATATCCCCGCCGAACGCCGCCCCGATTGTCCCGTACACGTCGAAGTGCAATTGCGGCGAGTACTCGGCTCGGGTTCGCAGCCGGATGATCCGGTCGCGGACCCACGCGACGTAGTCCAGCAGCAGTCCGCCATCGCGGCCGAGCTTGGTCTCGGCCTCGTTGATGAGGCCGTGAGGGAGGACGTCGGCTTCCTTGAGCACCATCTTGTCGACGTTGATGTAGCGATCGTCGCCGGACTGGACGAAGAGCGCCACCGGTGCGATGTTGATGCCGGTCTCGTACTCATCGCGGACGACCTCGGCCATGGTCACGCCGCGCGCCAGCGCGACGGCGTCGAGCAGCGCCTGGGTGACCCCATATCTGATCGCGACATGGAGACGTTCGCCGTCGACCACGAGCGTATCGATCTCACCGGCGGCATCGCGAAAATTCGTGATCCGCTTGCCACGGAGCAGCGGCGCGACGTGGCGTTCAATCACCTCCAACGCAACGTGACCGCGCAGCAGCGGCGCGCGTCCGCCGACGGCCGAGTACTGCACGGCGGCGCAGTCACCGTGAGCCACCTGGCCGTCATCGAGCAGCAGTAGCACCGACACCGCCTCGCCCGGCTGGCGAATGGCGACGAAACCAGGCGTGAGCGGCACACCGCTGTACGTGAATCCGTCGTGGACGGCTCCGGCGCGTATCGCCGCCTGATCATCTGCAAAGAACCCCGAGCGGACGGGGACGGCGATGACGTCGGTGATGACCATGCGGATCTCAGTCGCTGGAAGTCAGCCTTCCGAGCCGGGCGGGTGTGAAACGGCCGCCCACACGCTTGCGATCTCGTCGGCTGTTGCCAGGTCGAAGCGATGGCGCATCAACAGCAGGGACGCCTCGTGCTGTTCCCGATCGTCGCTTGCCACGCAGTCGACGGCGATCACGACATAGAGGTCGTTGAACATCGCGTCACGTGCCGTCGATTCGACGCATCCCTCGGTAGTGCATCCACCGATCACCACGGTCTTGATGCCGTTGCTCCGGAGCAGGAGTTCGAGGTTGGTGCCCCAGAAGGCGCTCGAGCGGTGCTTCTTGACCACCGGCTCGCCTGCGTACGGGGTCAGCTCCTTGACGATGGAATGGCCCGGCGTAGCGTCGACGGAGTAGCGAAGCGGGACGTCATCGTGGCGATCACCTGCATGCATGCGGAGGTTGAAGCGGATCTGCGCCGGCGAGTCGCTCATCCGGCCTGGCAGCGTGGTGTTCTGCACGTGAATCACCATCAGCGAGGTATCTCGCGCATCTCCCAGCAATCGCGCGAGCCTGGGCACCGAATCGCGATACATCGACAGGTCGATGCCGAGCTTCCCAAAGGCTCCTTCGGGCTCGACAAAGTCGCGCTGCATGTCGATGAGGAGCAACGCCGTGTGCGCGGGGTCGACGAGCTCGTCGAGCTCGGTGAAGACCTCTTTGCCCTCAACCGTTATCAGGACAGCACCTCACGGGTGGAATCTCCCGCCGCCTGGCTCACTGCGGTTGCGTCGAGGCGTCGGCGGGCGCACTGACCGCCAATCCGGGCTCCGGCCGGCGCGCGTAAAGAACGTGAATCGACGCGACGCGTCGCTGGATGCGACGGTCGAGATGACCCGTAACACCGTTCGATGACGCAGGGAGCGTGACACCGACGTGGGTCGCAGTCACCTCTTTGCCAACTGCCATGTACCCGAGTGCCAGCAGCGCCGCCTCGTCGCGACCGTACTCCGCAAGGTCGAAGTAGTGCCGCAGCATGGGGTCGGGGAACTGCTGCTTGCGGACCATCCGCCGCACATCACGGGCGTTGAACCAGTCTCGGATCGATCCGGCGATTCTGATCGCTGCCACGAGGCTGCCTCCTCCGCATGTCTGGACGACCACCAGAGCATAGCCCTCGGCCGGCCACGCACACCTGCCGCTCTGTCGGCTCAGCGATTCAGCCGGCGAAGGGCCACCGCGGTGCGCCGAGCTCGCGCGATACCCCACGCGCCGCCTCGACCACTGCTGTGGACAGCCCACGCGCAGCACCGCGCGGAAACACCCGATCGGTGTCTCCGACAACCGCGATCGCGCCGACCGCGTTGCCCGCCCGGTCGAAGATCGGTGCGGCGATGCTGGATTCCCCGAGCACCGCCTCGTCACGCTCGGTCGCGATCGCCGCGACGCGAATGGTGTTCAGCTGGATGCGCAGCGCCGCGGCGTTCGGCGTTCGCTTGGTCAAGCGTTCCAGCGGCGCAGACATCAGGTTGTCGATCACATCGCCCGGCGCGAAGGCGAGCAGCGCTTTGCCGAGAGCGCTCGCATGCAATGGAAGCTGCGAGCCGACCTCGAGGATCTGCAAGGTTGCATCAGGGCGAAACACGTGGTGGACCACCACCGCGCTCGGGCCGTGCATCACCCCGACACGCACCGAGAACTTCGTGCGCACCGCGAGCTGCCCGGCATAGGTGATGGATCGCGAGCGCAACTCGTTGACGTCGAGATACGAGTATCCGAGCTGCAGCAACCCGGCACCGAGCTGATACTTCTCGGACTTGCGGTCCTGCTCGACGAATCCCTGGAAGAGCAACGTCTGCAGCAGACCGTGCACCGTCGGCCGCGCGAGGCCGAGGCGTTCCGCCAGCTCGCTGACGCCCAGTCTCCCCGGACCGCTCGCGAGCGCTTTGAGAATTGCGGCAGCGCGATCGACGGACTGGATTGTCGTCGGTCGCCGGCTATTCGGCATTGCTGAATTATGGTCGAGGATGTAGACTAGGTGGACTTCTGAACCGATGACGTGACAGCGAGGGAAGTCGTGGCCGTCGGGATTGTACTGGTCTCACACAGCCCACAGTTGGCGGCGGGGCTGACCCTTCTTGCCGGTCAGATGGCAGGACCCGATGTGCACATCGAGCCTGCAGGCGGTGATCAGGATGGGGGACTCGGCACATCGGATGAGCTGGTTCGCGCCGCGATCGCGCGCGCAGACCGCGGTGACGGCGTGCTGCTTCTGTGTGACCTCGGCAGCGCGATTCTCACCGTCCGCGAAGTGCTCGACGGCAATGGCGACGGCAACATCCGGCTCGTGGACGCGCCCTTTGTCGAGGGCGCCGTGGCCGCCGCCGTGATCGCTTCGTCGGGCGCGCCGCTCGCCGAAGTTGCGCAGGCCGCCGAGGAGGCGCGTGACGCTCGCAAGCTCTGAAGCCAGCATGACGCTCCCGGAAGGCGTCGCACTGCATGCACGGCCCGCGGCGTTGTTCGTGCGGACCGCGATGCGTTTCCGATCGAAGATCGTGGTCGCCGCCAACGGGCGCGAGGCTGATGCGAAGAGCATCCTCAATGTCCTCGGACTGGGAGCGACGGCCGGGACCACGCTGCTCGTCCGCGCGGACGGCGAGGACGCTGCCGCCGCGCTCGACGCACTCGCGGAAACGCTAGCCGGCGTCGTCGAGTAGCACGCGCAACGGACGCTCGAGCAACTCCACCTCGGCCGCGGACTCAGCGTCGAGCGCGCGCCGCGCGACGCTCGCAGCCTTCGTGAAGTCGAGGGCGCGCACCCATGCCCGCACCCGAGCGACTGCCGCCGCACCGACGCTGAGCTCGTCGACACCCAAGCCGACGAGCAGCGGCATGACCAGCGGGCTCGACGCCGACTCGCCACACACCTCGACGGGAATCCCCGCTGCCCGCGCCGCGTCGACGGTGGCAGCGATCAGCCGCAAAACCGCCGGATGGTGGGCGGGCGAGCCACCTGGGCGAGCCCGGTCGATCCCCAGCTGGAAGCTGGTCAGGTCGTTGGTGCCGATGCTGAACATGCCCACCTCCGGAGCGAGCCGGTCGGCCATCACCGCCGCCGCCGGAACCTCGACCATCGCGGCAAGGAGCGGGACCCTGCTGCCCCTGCGCGCGGCGATCGGTTCGATGGCCGCTCTCACCGCGCGCACCTGACCGGGCTCGGTCACCATCGGTATCAGCACCCGCAACTCGGTCCGGTCCCCCGTCTCGAGGATCGCCTCCAGCTGGGCGGTCAACGCCTCGATATCCTCCAGAAGGAGCTCGACCCCACGTCCGCGGACTCCTTTAAGGAAGGGGGGCGTCTTGTCACCGCCGAAATCGAGCAGCCGGACGGTGGCCGTCAGCCCCTGAAGATGGGCGAGCACTGGCTCGAGGCTCCGGCGATGTTCCGCGGCGGTCGGCCAGTGATGCGCTTCCAGGAAAGCAAGCTCAGTTCGCAGCAGACCGACCCCGTCTGCCCCGGCGTCGAGCGCCACCCGCACCTCGGCCGGGGTCGCCGCGTTGGCGAGGACCCGGACGAAGTGGCCATCGCGCGTCACGGTCGGCAGCGTCCGGGCGGCCATCGCCCGAGCGAGCGCATCGCGAGCGGCGGTCATCGCGGCTCGCACCGCATGTGTCCGCTCGCGATCGGGCGACGCGATGACCAGGCTGTGATCGGCGTCGACGATACACGGCTCGCCCTCATTGAGCGCCAGCAGGTCATTGCCGAGACCGACAACCATGGGGAGCCCGAGTTCGCGAGCCACGATCGCCGCGTGCGCCGTGACGCCCCCCACCGCAAGCGCGATCCCGCGCACGTCGCCGTCGAGCTCGATCACGTCCGCCGGCCCGAGATCCCGTGCCACCAGGATCGCGTCGCCGGCGGTTCTGCGCTGCGTCGCGCCGGGGTCGGTCGATGCGAGTCGCGACGCCCGCCTGCCGATGCTCCGGATATCGGCGGCGCGCGCGGCGAGCTCGGCATCGCCGAGCATGTCGAGCTGCGCCGCGACAGCCTCCACCTCCACGAGAATCGCCCTTGTCGCGTCGAGCCCGCGTGTGAGCACCGCGCGCTCCACAGCCTCGAGCAGCGTCGGATCCTCGGCCATCATCGTCCCGGCGTCGAGGATGTCTGCTTCCTGAGGCCTCCCCTGCGCGCGAAGCGTTGCTGCCAGTTCCTCGAGCTCGCGCGCGGATTGTGCGAGGGCGTCGCGCGCACGAGCCGCAGCGGCCGGACGCGTGCTCTCCTCGAGGACGGTTCTGTCGATCTCGCTGCCGGGGTCGAGGCGCCGCACCGCTCCGAGCGCAGTCCCGGGCGACGCCGGAACGCCCGCGAGCACGCGCTCGGTCATCTCTTTATAAGAGGTGCCCGCGACCGTCCGCTCGAGGGCGCGCAGGATCATCGCGGTGGAGGTTGCGCCTGGATCCTGGTGACCGATCGAGCGCTCACCCAGATATGAGGCGCGCCCTTTGCGCGCCTGCATCGGGATCGTGGCCCGCATTCCCGCCTCCGCGGCCTCCGCGGCGGAGCGAAGGATCTCCCCGCTCGACGCCCCCCGCGCCAGCCCCTCTCGCATCGCGTTCACCGCAGGTTCCAACGCGTCCACCATTGTCTTGTCGCCTTGCACCGCAGCGCCGAGGTCTTGCACCGACGCCAGTGCCGCTGCCATCGCGTCGACGAGCTGGGCCATATCGAACGTCGGTCCATCGCCCAGCGATCGCCCCGCCTTGCGGAGCGCCGATCCCCACAGCGGACCACTCGCGCCACCGACGGTGGACACGAGTGTCTTGCCGGAAAGGATCAGCAACTTACCCGGCGTACCGTCCGGTTCGGTGCTCAAAGCGAGGACCACGGCGTCGAACCCACGGTTGAGGTTGATGCCATGGTCGCCATCGCCGATCGCCGCGTCGAGCTGGACCAGGTAGTCCCGCTCGGCGCGAACCGATGCGGCGATCTCGTTCATCCACGCTGTGACGGTCTGCGCATCCATCGCTATAGCGACCGCCACGATAGCATCAGCCTCCCCAGCGGAGCGCGGCGGTGTGCACGGGCGCATCCCACAGTGCGGTGAGGTTGTCATCGAGCTCGACAACGGTCAGCGAAGCTCCCGCCATCTCGAGCGAGGTGATGTAGCTGCCGACCAGATTGCGCGCAGGCGTCAGCCCCGCCGCGCGCAGGCGCTTCTCCACCTCTCCATAGAGGATGTACAGCTCGAGGAGTGGCGTGCCGCCCATGCCGTTGACGAAGACGAGCACGTTTGAGCCAGACTTGGCAGCAAGGTCCGAGGTCACGGCCTCGACCATGATGTCCGCGATCTCCGCCGCGCTGCCGAGTGGCGCGCGACGGCGGCCCGGCTCGCCGTGGATGCCGATGCCGACCTCCATCTCGCCCTCGGGCAGATCGAAGATCGGGTTGCCCGATGCCGGCGGAATGCATGACGACAACGCGATGCCGAAGGAGCGGCCGCGGGCATTGACCTGCTTGATGACGCTGACAACCGCATCGAGCGAGTCGCCGCGCTCGGCAGCCGCTCCGCCGATCTTCTCGGCGATCACGGTTGCACCGACGCCGCGACGGCCGGCGGTGTACAGCGAGTCCTGGACCGCGACGTCGTCGTCGATCACGATCGCCTCGACCTTGATGCCGTCGTCGGCGGCCTCATCGGCGGCCATCTTGAAGTTGAGCACGTCGCCGGTGTAGTTCTTGACGATATGGATGACCCCGGCGCCACCGTCCACAGCCTTGGTGGCTGCGAGCATCTGATCCGGTACCGGTGACGTGAACACCTCCCCGGGGCAGGCGGCGTCGAGCATCCCCTTGCCGACGAAGCCGCCGTGCAGCGGCTCATGTCCGGAACCGCCGCCCGAGATCAGGGCGACCTTTCCCTTGACCGGCGCGTCAACGCGGACCAGGATCTGATTCGCAACGTCGTACCGCAGGATGTCGGGACGGAAGCGGCGAGCCCGGTGAGCGATTCTTTGACCACCTGGTCCGGCTCGTTGATGATCTTCCGCATGCGCCTGGTGGCTGTGGCCATGGCTCGACACTCCTGTTATTCGACATTATCGAACGTTGGTCGGAAATTACTCTCATCGCTAGGGTGATGTCAATGGGTTTGCCGAGGTCGTCGGGTCCGGGTGGCAGAGCCTGTGTGTCGGGTTCGGGTGCCCCCGCGGGCTGACCGCGCTAGGCTCGGCCGGAGATGGCTGGCGCTGCATGCGTGACTGGGGCGACCGGCTTTCTGGGCCGTGCGATCGTCGAGGACCTCGTCGCGTCGGGGCGACCGGTGCGAGCCCTCGCACGTTCCGACAGCTCGGCCAGGCGCGTGGCGGACCTGGGTGCTGAGCCGGTCCGCGGCGACCTTCGTGACCGAGCCTCGCTCGAGGCGGCGTTCGCCGGATGCGCGGTCGTCTATCACGTGGCCGGGGTGAACGCCTTCTGCGTGCCCGACCCCCGCCCGATGTTCGAGGTGAATATCGCCGGCTCACGCGCAGTGGTCATCGCAGCCGCGGCGGCAGGGGTCCAACGGCTCGTGTACACGTCGTCGGCGGCAACTCTGGATGTGGCGACCGGCTCAGCGGGTTCCCGGCGCTTTCTGTCGAACTACGCCCGCTCGAAGTACGAGGCCGAGCAGAGCGTCATGGCGGTCTCGGCAAAGACCGGCCTCGCAACAGTCTGTGTCAACCCTGCGTCCGTCCAGGGGCCCGGCCGCACCAGCGGCACGGCGCGGCTGTTGATGGGCTATCTCAACGGGAAGCTCCCGGCAGCGGTGGACGGGCCGCTCAACGTGATCGATATCGCCGACTGCACGCGCGGACACGTGCTGGCCGAGGAGCACGGCGTCCCCGGTGAGCGCTACCTGCTGTGCGGGGCGTCGATGACATTGCGCAGCGGGCTCGCACTGCTGTCCCGTCTCACTGGGCTCGAGGATCCTCCGCGGTTCCTCCCGCCGCGGCTCGCGCTGGCTGCGGCCGCCTGTATCGAAGCGGTCGCCCGGGTGCGCAGGAAGCCGACACGCTTCTGCCGCGAGATGGTCCGGACCTTGATCGAGGGTGCGCCGTACGACGGCTCCAAGGCTGCGCAGGATCTCGGCCTCGCCTACACCCCGATCGAGACCACCATGCGCCGGACGATCAGCTGGTACATCGCGCAGGGACTGATCCAGCGCCCGCTCGCCTCGTTTCACCGACGAGCCTCCCGGCGCCGGCACCACCGTCTGACGGCCGTCAGCGTGCCGGCGGCGTCCGATCGCTCGCGGCCGCTGCGACCGGCGCGGTTGCGTGGCGACGAAACCCGGGGAGGCGCAGCGTGAAACGGTTCTCGGTCCCGTGCCGCAGGCGCTCGATATTGGCGCGGTGCAGCACGATGATGGCCGCGGCGGCGCCGATGGTGAAGATCACCTCCGCCCACGAGCCACCGAAGATCAGGACGAGGGGCGGGAGCGCCAGCGAAGCCGTTATCGACGCAACCGACGTGTACCGCGTGGCGAGGAGGACCATCCACCAAAGCACCGCCATGACCAGCGAGGCGAGCGGCGCGATGACCAGCGCGACACCCACAGTGGTCGCCACGATCTTCCCGCCGCGCTTGAAGCCGAGGAACAGTGGCCGCCAGTGGCCGACCAGCGCGCCCGTCCCGGCCGCGACCGCTCCGGAGGGACCACCCACGAGGAGGCCGATCGCCGCCGCCGCCGAACCCTTGCCGATATCCAGCAGCGCAACCGCGAAGAACATCTTGAAGCCGGCGTGGCGCCAGACATTGGCGGCACCGGTTCCCCTGCTCCCTACCTCGCGAATGTCCTTGCCGGTGAAGAACCTCGAAAGCCAGTATCCCCATGGGAGACTCCCGAGCACATATCCAGCCACCCCCAAAAGCACAATGGTCAGGAGGCTCACCTAGCGATTCTAGATGCAATGCCTGAGACGCGCCGCTGACCCGCTGAAGGGGGTGGCATGCACACTGACGTTGTGACCCGCCACCTGACAATCCCCAACCAGCTGACGATCCTCCGGATTCTCCTGGTGCCGGTCATCGGGGCAGTGCTGGTGATCGATTTCAACGACCATTACCAGATCAGCGCAGCGGCATATGTCGCCGCGGCGGCGACCGACACGCTCGATGGACGGATCGCCCGGAGCCGCAACCTCGTGACCGAGCTGGGCAAGTTCCTCGATCCCCTCGCGGACAAGCTCATGGTCATCACCGTCCTCGTGATCCTGGCCTCGCAATCGCTGCTTCCGTCCTGGGTCGTGGTGGTGGTCGCCGCGCGCGAGTTCCTGATCACGGGGCTCCGCTCGGTCGCGGCCGGGCAGGGTGTGGTGGTGAGCTCGACTCAGCTCGGAAAGTCGAAGGCGTTCACCCAGAACTGCATGATCGTCCTGATCATCCTGGCGCAGCCCTACCCGCTCCTCGAGGTTCCCGCCGTGGTGTTCACGTGGATCGCGGTCATCTTCACGATCGCCAGCGGCCTCGATTACCTCTGGCGATATCGCCGCTTCATCACATAGCAGCGGCGCCCGTCAGTCGTCGTCGTCCACCCAGTCGAGGGTGCGCTGGACCGCCTTCTTCCACTTGCGATAGCCGCGATCGCGCTCGGCCTGGTCCATCTTCGGAACCCATTCCGCGGCCTTGTGCCAGTTGGCCCGGAGGCTTTCGACGTCGGGCCAGAAGCCCACCGCCAGACCGGCCGCGTACGCGGCGCCCAGCGAGACGGTCTCCGCCACGTTCGGCCGCACCACCGGAAGACCCAGGACGTCGGCCAGGAACTGCATCAGCAGGTTGTTCGCGGTCATACCGCCGTCAGCCTTCAGCGATGACATCGCGATGCCCGAGTCGGCATTCATGGCGTCAACGACCTCGCGCGTCTGCCATGCGGTGGCCTCGAGGACGGCACGCGCCAGGTGGCCCTTGGTGACGTAGCCGGTGAGGCCCGCGATGACGCCGCGAGCATCGCCGCGCCAGTGCGGTGCGAACAACCCGGAGAACGCCGGGACGAAGTAGATGCCGCCGTTGTCGTCGACGGTGCGCGCCAGGGTCTCCACCTCGGATGCGCTGCCGATCAAGCCGACCTTGTCGCGGAACCACTGCACCAGCGCGCCGGTGACCGCGATCGAACCCTCGAGCGCGTAGGTTGCCGGCTCGTCGCCGATCTTGGAGCCGACGGTCGTGAGCAGTCCGTGTCCTGAGACCACCGGGCGAGTGCCCGTGTTGAGCAGCAGAAAGCTGCCCGTGCCGTAGGTGCACTTTGCCTCCCCCGCCGAAAAGCATGTCTGGCCGAAGAGCGCCGCCTGCTGGTCGCCGAGCGCGGCGGCGATCGGGACCCCGCCGAGCGAGTTGCCGGCCTCGCCGTAGATCTTCGACGAGGGCTGGATCTCCGGCAGCATCGCCCGGGGCACGCCGATGGCGTCGAGCAGAACGTCATCCCAGTCGAGCGTCTCGAGGTTCATGAGCATGGTCCGGCTCGCGTTGGTGACGTCGGTCACATGGCGTCCGGTGAGATTCCAGACCAGCCAGCTGTCCATGGTTCCAAACAACAGGTCGCCCTGCTCGGCGCGCTGACGCAGTCCCGGCGCGCTGTCGAGGAGCCAGCTCACCTTCGGTCCCGAGAAGTACGTGGCAAGCGGTAGCCCGCACCGGGCGCGGAACCGATCCTGTCCGTGCTCGGCACCGAGCTTGCGGCACAGAGCATCGGTGCGCGTGTCCTGCCAGACGATCGCGTTGTGCACCGGCTCGCCGGTGTGCGGGTCCCACACGACAGTGGTCTCGCGCTGGTTGGCGATGCCGACCGCGACCAGGTCGCGCACGGTCAGGCCGCCCGTGTCGAGCGCGCCATGCACCACCTCGACGACGTTGCGCAGGATCTCCCGAGGATCGTGCTCCACCCAACCTGGGCGAGGAAAGATCTGTTCGTGCTCCTTCTGGCTCAGCGAGACGATGCGGCCTTGCAGATCGAACACAAGGCATCGGGACGAGGACGTCCCCTGGTCGATCGCGGCGATGTACTCACCGTTCACCGTTCGCGCCTCCACTCATGCCGGCTGATAGTGCGTGATGATTCACCACGGAACCGCTCCCAGGTCGCGCGATATCGTGCGGGCTCCTTCGCGGACATACGACACCAGCTCGTTGCGGGGCTGAGCGTCGTCGCAGATCCGCTCGGTGGGGCCCGAGATCGCGATCGCACCGACCGCGACACCCTGGCGGTCGCGGATCGGTGCGGCCAGCGACGTCTCGCCTTCGATGAGCTCTTCGAGCGATGACGCCCAGCCCTGCTCCCGTACCTGCTCCAGTTCGATGGCGAGCAACTTCGGGTCCGTGATAGTGCACGTGGTGAAGCGTTGGAGCCTTCCAGTCCCCAGCTCTTCGGTGAGGTACGGGTGGTAGGCGAGCAGCACCTTGCCCATGGCGGTCGCATGGATCGGCAGCAGCGCACCCACCTCCAGGACCTGCGGGCTGTTATCGGGGCGGAACACGTGATGTACCAGGAGCACCTGACCGTCGTGCAGGGTGCCGAGACGGACGCTCTCGTTGGTCCTGGCCGCGAGCCAGTCCGCCCAGTTGAGCGCGCGCGTGCGCAGCTCATTGCCGTCAAGGTAGCTGCTGCCGAGGTGCAGCAGCGCCGCGCCGATGCGGTACTTGCCCGACTCGGGATCCTGCTCGACGAAACCGACCGACAGCAGCGTGCGCATGATCCCGTACACGGTTCCTTTGGGAAGCCCCAGCTCCCCCGCGACTTCCGCCAGGCTGAGCCGGCGCGTGCGTCCAGACAGCAGGCGAAGGATCGCCGAGGCTCGTTCGATGGATTGGATCGGCTTGGGCACGGGCCGTAAGCCTAGCAATTCCTTAATCGGGCAAAAAGGGCCATTGCGAAAGGTGATTGACAATGCCCCACGGTCGAGGGTAGTGTCCGCACACCCAATCAGGGGTAGAAGCGCGCCAAGGAGGTGGCACTCATGCCGAACCACATTTTTTTCTCGGAGGTCATAGGGACGGGCCTACTGATCCTTCTGGGAGACGGCGTCGTTGCCGGAGTGCTGCTCTCCAAGTCGAAGGCTGAGAACAGCGGCTGGATCGTCATCACGTTCGGGTGGGGCATGGCCGTGGCGATGGCCGTCTACGCGGTGGGCCATTTCGACGGCGCACATCTCAACCCCGCCGTGACGCTTGGCCTGGCCGTTATCGGCAGCACCCATTGGTCCGATGTGCCGCAGTACCTCGGTGGTGAGTTCGTCGGAGCCTTCATCGGCGCGGTCCTTGTGTGGATTCACTACAGCCACCATTTCAAGGAGACGGAGGACCCGGGTCTCAAGCTCGCCGTCTTCTCAACGGGCCCCGCAATCCGGAACGTCGCCCTCAACTTCATCAGCGAGGTCATCGGCACCTTCGTCCTGGTCTTCGGCGTCGTCGCCATCACCGCAAAGGGAAACAACCTGGCCGGCGGGCTCGCCCCGCTGCTCATCGGCCTGCTCGTCTTTGCGATCGGCCTCTCGTTGGGCGGTCCGACCGGGTATGCGATCAACCCTGCTCGTGACCTGGGGCCACGCATCGCGCACTTCGTGCTCCCCATCGCCGGGAAGGGCTCCTCCGATTGGGAATATGCCCTGATACCAGTGGTTGGACCGATCGTCGGGGGCATCCTCGGGGCGCTGGTTGCACACCAGCTTCCGATCTAGGAACGCTCGCTGATTGATGGCGGAACGAGATAAGGGCGAAAGGAGTTTTTGATGGCGAAATACGCAGCAGCGATCGACCAGGGCACCACGAGCACGCGCTTCATGGTGTTCGACCACGGTGGCAAGGTTGTCTCCGTCGATCAGAAGGAGCACGAGCAGATCTTCCCGAAGCCGGGGTGGGTCGAGCACGATGCACTCGAGATCTGGCAGCGCACACAGGAAGTCGTGAAGGCGGGGCTCGACAAGGTGGCGATCGCGGATATCGCCGCGGTCGGCATCACCAATCAGCGCGAGACAACCCTTGTCTGGGACCGCAGTACCGGCAAGCCCGTCTACAACGCGATCGTCTGGCAGGACACGCGCACCGACAAGATCGTCGAGCAGCTCTCGGCTGACGGCGGTCAGGATCGGTTCCGCGCCAAGGTGGGGCTGCCGCTGGCGACATACTTCTCGGGACCGAAGGTCAAGTGGATCCTGGACAACGTCGATGGCGCACGCGCCAAGGCGGAGGCCGGTGATCTGGCCTTCGGCAACATCGATGCATGGCTGATCTGGCTGCTCACCGGTGGTACCGACGGCGGCGTTCATGTCACCGACGTCACCAACGCGAGCCGGACGATGCTCATGAACCTCGAGACGCTCGACTGGGACGACGAGATCCTCAGCATCATGACCATCCCGCGGTCGATGCTCCCCGCCATCCGGGCGTCGAGCGAGACCTATGGGGAGGCCAAGGGTGTGCTCGCCGGCATCCCGGTGGCAGGCGACCTCGGCGACCAGCAGGCCGCCCTCTTCGGGCAGACATGCTTCGCGGTCGGCGAGGCCAAGAACACCTACGGCACCGGCAACTTCCTACTCCTGAACACGGGCACCAAGCCGGTGCAGTCGAAGAACGGGTTGCTCACGACGCTCGCCTACAAGATGGGCAGCGCCGACGCGACCTACTGCCTCGAGGGCTCGATCGCGATCACCGGCGCGCTCGTCCAGTGGCTGCGGGACAACCTGGGCATGATCGAGAAGTCCTCGGATATCGAGGTGCTCGCCAAGACTGTTGATGACAATGGTGGCGCATACTTCGTGCCGGCATTCTCGGGCCTCTATGCTCCGTACTGGAAGTCGAGTGCCCGTGGTGTGATCGCCGGTCTGACCCGCTACGTCAACAAGGGTCACATCGCACGCGCGGCGCTCGAGGCGACCGCGTGGCAGACGCGTGAGATCGTCGATGCCATGAATGCCGATTCCGGCGTGGCGCTGACCTCCCTCAAGGTGGACGGCGGCATGGTCTTCAACGACACGCTGATGCAGTTCCAGTCCGACGTGCTCGGCGTGCCCGTGGTGCGCCCGACCGTCGCCGAGACCACCTCGTTGGGCGCCGCCTACGCCGCCGGCCTCGCGGTCGGATTCTGGGCGCAGGTGGAAGACCTCCGCGAGAACTGGGGCAAGGACAAGGAATGGACCCCGCAGATGGACAGGGCCAAGGTCGACCACGAGTACGCGCTCTGGAAGAAGGCGGTCACCCGGACCTTCGACTGGGCCGAGTGACACTCGTCTGAGGCCGATGTAGCAGACTGATTTCACCCTCCGTGGCAACCCCGGTCGGCGCCGGCACCGTCAGCGCCGACCGGGATCCGCGGAGGGCCGGTACCCGACCGAGCTGGCGCAAGCCAGGCTAAGAGGAGATCCACCATGGCTGGCGAGGAACCCGGAGGCGTCCCCGCACCGGATGAGCACGAGCACGGGCACCAGGGCTCGTTTGCTACCGGGCAGGAGACCGAGGAACATCACCCGGAGCGCGAGGAAGAGGAAGGCGATTTCGCGACCGGCGAGGAGGAGGCGAGGGATACCCACGCGGGCAGCTTCGCGGAGGGCCAGGAGACGTTCGACCATCATCCTGAGAACCCCGAGAACAGAGACGACTTTGCCGAGGGTCAGGAGGAAGAGCACAAGCATCCGGGCTAGATCGGAGTCTTCCCGGGTGGCCGGACGATCGGTGCTCGCGGAACTCGATACGCTCACTCCAATGGCAGCACAGAACCCATCGCTGAGGTCACTCGAGGCCGACGTCCTCGTCATCGGGGGTGGTTCGACCGGCGTCGGAGTCGCACGAGACGCCGCGCTGCGCGGCTTCTCGACCATCCTGGTGGAGCGCCGTGATCTCGCCGACGGGACCACGGGGCGATTTCATGGCCTGCTCCACTCGGGTGGCCGTTACGCAGTCAAGGATCCGCCGGCGGCGCGCGAATGCATTGCCGAGAACCGCGTCCTCCGCAGGACCGCAGCCGATTGCATCGAGGACACCGGAGGCCTCTTCGTGTCCACCCCGTGGGATGACCCCGAGTACGGCGACCAATTCCTCGAGGGATGCAAGGCAACTGGCGTTCCAGTCGAGGAGATCCCGGTTGGCGAGGCGCTCCGTCGCGAGCCCCGGGTGAACCCCGACATCCGACGAGCGTTCCTCGTCCCGGACGCCGCGCTCGACCCCTGGAAACTGGTCTGGGGCTGCGCGCGGTCGGCGGAGGAACACGGGGCCCGCGTCCTCCCCTATCACCGCGTCCTCGACCTCGAGGTCGAGGTCGATCGCGTGGTCGGGGCTCACGTCCGCAGCGAGCGCGGCGGCGAGGAACTCCGTATTCATGCCACGGTTGTCATCAACGCGGCAGGCGCATGGGCGGGTCAGATCGCTGAGCTTGCCCATTGCACGGTCAACGTTCGCGCCGGTATGGGCTTGATGATCGCGATGAACCATCGCCTCGTGCATATGTGTGTGAATCGGTGCAAGCGACCGGCGGACGGCGACATCCTCTTGCCCTTGCGCACCGCCTGCGTGATCGGGACCACCGACGTCTTCGTTCCCGACCCCGACGAGACCGAGATTCGCCAGGAGGACATCGATCTCCTGCTCGATGAAGGCGAGAAGCTCGTGCCCGGGTTCCGCCAGGCCAGGGCGCTGCACGCGTGGGCCGGCGTCCGTCCGCTCTTCGAGGACACGGCGAAGGTTGCGGAGACGCGCGACGTCACCCGCTCGCATGCGCTGCTCAACCACTCGTCGCGCGAAGGCATCGCCGGTTTTCTGACCATCACGGGCGGCAAGACGACAACGTTCCGTCTGATGGCCGAGGCCGCCGTCGACGCGGCGTGCGAGCAACTGGGCGGTCCGCGTGCGTGCAGGACAGCCGAGGTGCCGCTGGCCGGGTCCGAGAGTCACACGCTGTATCAGGTCGGCCACCGCCTGGCCGCTCGTGAGCCCGTCCCGCAGGCCGAGGAGATCATCTGCGAGTGCGAGCTGATCACCAGGTCGCAACTCGAGGACACGATCAAGGAACGCGACACCACCAGTCTCGACGACATCCGCCGTCTGCTGAGGCTGGCGATGGGGCCGTGCCAGGGTGGGTTCTGCATGTACCGCGCTGCCGGCATCCTCCACCAGAGCGGCCATGTCGACCAGGCCGGTGCCAATCAGACGCTCCTCGACTTTCTCGAGGAGCGGTGGAAGGGGATTCATCCCATCCTGCACGGGGACCAGCTCCGCCAGGCGCGGCTGGATGACTGGATCTTCCAGGCGATCCTCGATGTGGAGCACCTGCCGGCATGAGCTACGACACCGTCGTCATCGGCGCCGGGCTCGCGGGGCTCACGGCCGCACTGCGTCTGAGCGAGCGCCGACGCCGGGTCCTGGTCGTTGCTCGGGGCGTGGGTGCGACCCACCTGGCTCCGGCCACCGTGGACGTGCTCGGATACCTCGGCGACAACCGGGTGGTGAGCCCGGCGGCGTCGCTGCCCGCGCTCTCGAACGGCCACCCATACGGGCACGTATCCATCGACCAGGTCACTACCGCACTTGCCTGGTTCTGTGAGCACACGGCGGCACTGGGATATGCGGGCAGCGTCGGCGAGAACCTGCTGCTCCCGACGCCACTCGGTGTTCCGAAACCGTCAGCACTCGCGCCGCGCAGCATGGCGGGCGGCGATCTTCGCGCCGGAGGGCGCTTCGTTTTCGTGGGAATGCGTGGTTTCAAGGACTTCCACCCAGCGCTGATCGCCGACAACCTCGTGCATGGCCGCCTTCCTCAGCCGATCGAGGCTCGCGCGCTCGATCTCGAGCCGCCGTCCAGCCGCGTCGGCGACCTCAGTGCTCGGGTGATCGCCGGGCGGTTCGACACACAGGATCTCGCCGACTGGCTGATCGGTGCCCTCGAGGGTCGGACCGACCCCGATGAGCGCATCGGACTCCCCGCTGTGCTGGGACTCCGAAACGGCGACGCCGTCTGGCAGGACCTCGAGAAACGGCTGCAGCGCAAGGTGTTCGAGGTTGCGACGTTACCACCGTCGCTGCCCGGGATACGGCTCTATCAAGCCCTGACCAATGCTCTCAGGGTGAGTGGCGCGCGCGTCGTGCTCGGCGTCCGTGCGGTTGGCGCGCGTGCCAGTGGCGGAAAGGTCGAAGCTGTCGAGGTCGCCAATGCCACCGGGACGGTCACCTACCCGGTGAGGTCAGTGGTGCTCGCGTCCGGCGGCTTCGCGAGTGGCGGTCTCGAGCTCGACTCGTTCGGCACAACGCGCGAAACCGTGTTCGACCTGCCGCTGACCGGCCTCGCGGGGACCGATCGCGTTCGGTTCGCCCCGCACTACTTCGACACCCAACCGCTCGCGGCGGCCGGCGTCGCCACCGACGATCTGCTCCGTCCCGTCGACGGTTCCGGCAATCCCGTGTACGAGAACCTGCATGCGGCCGGTGCCATCCTCGGAGGCGCGACGCCGTGGAAGGAGAAGTCGGGCACCGGGATCAGCGTCGTCACCGGATATGCGGCTGCGGAGGCGGTCCTCGCGCCCGCAACCCGGCCGGTGCCGGAGGCGGTGCGATGAACGACGTCATCCGGGATTCTCTGGACCAGTGCGTGAAATGCACGATCTGCGAGACGTTCTGCCCCGTCTCCCAGGCGACACCGCTGTTTCCGGGCCCGAAGTACGTCGGCCCCCAGGCTGAGCGATACCGCGGCGCGGGCGACTCGGTCGACCACTCAGTCGACTACTGCTCGGGATGCGGTATCTGCACGCAGGTCTGCCCCCAGGACGTGAAGATCGCCGAGATCAACTCGCGCGCGCGAGCAACGATGTGGGAGAAGCGCGGCGTGCCGCTCCGCAACCAGCTGATCGCCCGCCCGACGGTCATCGGCCGGCTGGGAACTCCAGTCGCGCCGCTGGCGAACTGGGCGCTGCACAATCGCACGATTCGCGGCGTGGTGCAGAGCGTTGTCGGCATCCACCGCGATGCACCGATGCCGAGCTTTGCCGGAAAGACGTTTCAGCGGCGCTCGAGGAACCACCACGGCCCGCAGAGCGCGCGTGCGGTGGTGTATTTCCACGGGTGCGGCACCAACTACTACGAACCGCTGGTGGGTGAGATGACCGTCGCCGTCCTCGAGCACAACGGGTTTCGCGTGATCGTGCCGCCTCAGGACTGTTGCGGATTACCGTTGCAGTCGAACGGCAATTTCCCGGCGGCGCGCACGTACGTGCACCGGCTGGTCGACCACCTCGCACCCCACGCGCGCGCGGGGCTTCCCATCGTGGCCAATTCGACGAGCTGTGGCCTCATGCTCAAGCGCGAGGCGCACGAGATTCTCGGTATCGAGGACGACGACCTCATGGTCGTCAGCGAGTCGATGTACGACCTGTGCGAATTCCTCCTCCGCCTCCACGACCGCGGCGAGCTGAAGACCGATTTCGGGTCATTGCCGATGACGGTTCCGTACCACGCGCCGTGCCAGCAGCGCGGCCACGGTATCGGCAAGCCGGCGCTCGACCTGCTCGCGCTGGTGCCGGACCTGCAGATGATCGAGCTTGATGCCGACTGCTGCGGCATCGCGGGAACGTACGGACTGAAGAAGGAGAAGTACGACATCTCGATGACGGTCGGCAAGCGCCTCTTCGACGACATCACCGCAACCGGTTCGGACCTCGCCGCCTGCGACAGCGAGACCTGCCGCTGGCAGATCACGCATGGGACCGGCGTGAAATCAGTGCACCCGATCGAGTTGCTCTATCGCGCCTACGGGCTCGATCGGCCTCACCGCGCTGCACGGGTGCGAGCTGCCGCGACGGTCAACGGGTGACCATGGCAAAACGCCGCGCTCCGCGCGCTGCTGTCGAGGAGTCTCCCACCGGTCAGGCGGTCATGCGCGTCGATGACGTGCTGCTCTCGCGCGACGAACGGGGGACGTGGCTCATCGACATGAAGGTTCGGTCCGCCGCCGGTGACCGCTCGCTGCAAATCCCGATCGGCAAGCACCGCGCCATCGACCGGCTTGCCTGGGAGCTCAGGCGAAGTGAGAACCCGTCCTGACCTGTGACGGCGCTTGCAGGATTTCGCTCTGCGGCAGCACGCTGCGTGCACCGATGAGCAGCGAATCACAGACGAGCGCAACGCAGCGCTTCCGCTGCGAAGGATCCATGAGGACGGGATCCGTGTGACTGATGCCGGCCATCATTGCCGAGACATCACCCATGGTCACGTCCGGCCGGATCCTGCCACACTCCTGCGCCCGCTCGAGCAGACGCGAGACAGCCGAGATGAGCTCGCCGGAGATCTGACCTTTCGCAGCATCGAGGTCGACGCCTGAAGCCACCATCGCGTCGGCGAGCGCCTTGAAATTCGCGAACTCGTCACTCAGGTTGCGCACGAAATCGACAAACGCCTCGCCGGGTTCGTCACTCTCCGCCGCTTCGCGCGCGGCCGAGACGAGCGGTTCGATCCGTGCCAGGAGCAATCCTTCGAACAGGGCCGCCTTGGTCGGGAAGTTGCGATAGACCGTTCCCACGCCGACCTGAGCCAGCTCGGCGATCTCATCGATGGGGACGTCGATGCCGTGGCTCGCCATCAACGTGGTGGCAGCCTCGAGGATGCGCGCGCGATTGCGCTGGGCGTCGGCGCGCAGGTGCCGATCAGATCCCGGCGACGCGGCCTCCCCCTGCTGTCTCTCGCTGATCCCCGTGCTCATCGATGACCTGACCTTGGATGTCCTGACCTTGGGTTGACAAACGGAACCATCGTTCCGTATAGTACTCCTAACCGGAGCCCACGCTCCGATTCTACCCCAAAGTGAGGACGAACGCTATGCAACCAAGACGCGTCAACCCCTGGCTCGTCCTCGTGATCGTGGGCCTCGCGCAGTTCATGGTCATCCTCGACGCGACCATCGTGAACGTCGCGCTGCCGTCGATCCAGCGCGGGCTCCACTTCTCGCCTGAGAGCCTGCAGTGGATCGTGAACGCCTACACCCTCGCGTTTGGAGGCTTTCTGATGCTCGGCGGACGCGCCGCGGACCTCATCGGGCGCCGGCGCCTGTTCGTCATAGGAATCGTGCTGTTCTCCGCCGCGTCGCTGATGAACGGGTTCGCCGGCTCGGCAGGAATCCTCGTCGCCGGCCGGGCGCTCCAGGGTCTCGGCGGTGCGCTTGTCTCGCCGGCGGCGCTCGCCGTACTCACCACCACGTTTGCGGAGGGCCGCGAGCGCACGACCGCGCTCGGCGTCTGGAGCGCGGTGGCCGTGGGCGGCGGCGCGATCGGGCTCCTGCTCGGAGGCGTGCTGACGACGCTCTTCTCGTGGCAGTGGATCTTCTTCGTGAACGTTCCGGTCGGCGTGATCGCCATCGCTCTGGCACTTCGTTTCGTGCCGGAGAGTCGCGTGGAGCACGCCCGTGGCGGCGTCGACATCGCGGGTGCGGTGTCGGTGACGGCAGGACTCGTGGTGCTCGTCTACGCGCTCGTGAACGCCGAGACTGCAGGGTGGATCTCAGTCGAGACACTCGGTCTCGGAGCCCTTGCCGCTGCGCTGCTTGCCGGCTTCGTGATGATCGAGAACCGTCTGCGGCATCCGCTGATCCGGCTCGGAATCTTCCGGATGCGATCCATCACCGGCGCGAACGCCGCGATGCTCCTCGTCGCCGGAGGCATGTTCGCGATGTTCTACTTTGCCTCGATCTACGTGCAGGAGGTGCTCGGCTACAGCGCGCTGCGCGCCGGTCTCGCCTTCCTTCCTGTGACCCTGGGCATCGTCGTGGGCGCCGGGTTGTCGCAGCAGCTCATTCGCCGGGTCGGCGTTCGCGTCGTCGGTCTGACGGGCATGTCGATCGCAGCGGTGGGACTGATCGTCCTCAGCAGAATCCCCGTCGCGGGAACCTATCTCGGTGACCTGCTCCCCGGGCTCATGATCATGGCCGTGGGTATGGGGCTCACCTTCGTCCCGATCACGCTGATCGCGACGACCAACGTGGCCGCCGAGGATGCGGGCCTGGCGTCAGGGCTGCTCAACACGTCGCAACAGCTCGGTGGTGCAATCGGGTTGGCGGTGCTGTCGACCCTCGCAGCCAACGCCACCGCGAACAACCTGTCGACGCTTGGCCACGTGCCAACGGCAGCGGACGGCGTCATCGCGCTGGTCTCCGGCTTCCACGTGGCGTTCCTGGTCGGCGCATTCCTGATGCTGTCGGGTGCGGTGATCCTCGCAGCCACGGTTCGCCGCCGCGACGTTGCCCGCATTGACAACGCGAATGAAGAGCCGGCGTCGGACCTCGCGGTCGTCGAGTTCGATCGCGAGTTGATGCCGCATGCACAGCCGTGACCAATCAGATGTGTGCGCGCCGGCCGAAGTTTCCCGGCATGAGCTCTGCCAGAGTTGTCGACGATGACACCAATGCAGACAGCTTTTCATCGCAGCGACGGCAGTGCGAGTGACATGAGCCCGAACACGACTTCGACGTCCAGCGGCGACGGGACGGACATCCCCACGTCGGCGATCGCGCCGATCACGCAGGCGAAGTGGCGTAACCGAATTCGCGCCACGGGGACTGTCAGAGCCTTGCGGGTCCAGGAGACGGAGACGGGCTCCAGCCTGGGCTGCGAAATCGGTGACGACGCCGGCAGCCTGCTCCTCGTCTTTCCGGGACGCCGGCGCATTCCGGGAATTGAGCTGGGAGCACGCGTGCTCGTCGAGGGCATGGTCGGCCTCTGGCGGCGCCAGCTCGCGATCCTGAACCCGTACTACGAGCTGGTCGCCGAGTAGCTCGACCTGGAATGCCCCGGGGGACTGAGGCTCAGGCGATGGCGCGCACGTCAGAGTTGGCGCTGTCGCCGGGGCCAAGGGCCGTCATGAAGACTTGCTTCGTGGCGGTCAGCGAGCCCGCAAACGGCGCTTTGTACGTCCCGGAGAGCGGCGCGACGTCCGCGTAGTCGCGTCCAATGGCGACGGTGATGTACTCGTAGCCGGTGGCACGACCGTGGGTGGGATCGAGCGAAAGCACTCGGGCATCGCCGCTCGCGTCCGGGACGAGGACCTCCACCCACGCGTGCGAGCCACCGAATCCGAGCATCTGCCCCGAGATATATCGGGATGCAAGGCCGAGCCGGCGCGTCAGCGCCAGGAGCACGTGGGCATAGTCCTGGCACACGCCCGCGCGGCGGGCCAGCGCCTCGGCCGCCGTGGTACGCACCGAGGTGGCGCCGTGCTGATACGTCAGCGCGGTGTGAACGCGCTCGTTCGCCGCACACGCGAGTGCCCCACCCGTGAGGCCGCTGGCCCGAAGTTCCTCGGCAAGACGACCGATGGTCTGGTCGACGCTGGTGAGCGGCGTGGCATCGAGCAGGCGCCGGTCCGAGAGCATCGCTGCCGGCTCGAGGTGCGGACCGTGCTGGGCGTCGCGTTCCACGATGCTCGAGGAGACGAAGGTCACCTCGTGCTCCACCTTCGGGAAGCTCAGCGTGACCACCGTGTTCCCGAAGACGTCGACGCTTGCATCCACCGTCATCGGTGTCGCGTTGAGCACGCTGAGCCGGCGGCTGATGCGGCGCTGATCGCCATGGACACTGCGCGGCTGCACGACGAGTCGCTGCTGCAGGGAACGCACAGGTCCGTCGTAGCGATACGTGATGCGCTGGTGGATCTTGTAGCGGGTTCGCTCGACGCGACTCCAGTCCAGCTGCAGGGGATCAGACGACCAGGATGGCACCGGCTCCGAGAGCGATGAATTTTGACGCAACGTCACTGGACGTCTCCTGCGAAGTCACCAACAACTGCAGGGAGCGCACTCGACCAGGGAAGGGCCTCCAGCGGCTCGGCCGCCACGCGCATGGCGCGGAGCGGTGCCGCGCCGTAGTGGGTCATCATCGCGATGTCCAGCGCGTCGCGGCCGCGACCGATGAGCACGCGCCCGGTCCGTCTGGTGTTGTTGCGCGGATCGAACGTGTACCACCGGTTGCCGATGTATGCCTCGAGCCAGGCGACGAAGTCCATGGGCTCATGGGTGAACGGCACATCGATGTCGGGGAGATATCCGAAGCAGTATCGCGCAGGGATGTTGAGCCCACGCAGAAACGCCACCGCGAGTTGCGCGAAATCGCGGCAGACGCCCTCGCGCTGGAGGTACACATCCGTCGCCCCCGTCGATGTTCCACTGCTCCCGTGCCGGAACGTTATGTTGTCGTGCACCCAGTCGACCACGGCCTGCGCGCGCTGCCATCCCGGCGGCACGCCGCCGAACAGGCTCCACGCCGTGTTGCCGAGCTTGTCGGACTCGCAGTACCGGCTCGCGAGGGTGAAGTGGAGCGTCGCGTCCGGCAGATCAGCGACAGCAAGCTGTGCCGCGGTCTCGTCCACCTCGTCGACCCCGCTGTCCACCTCGACCTCGGCCTCGTAGCGGATGCGCACGCTGCCAGGGCCGAGGACGAATCGCCGGCATGTGTTGCCGTACATGTCGGTGTACTCATGAAGCGTCACCGGCGGCCAGGTCTCGACACCGGCGCTGCTCAGGGCGCGCACCGCGTCGGGGCGCGGTTCCACCTGGAGGACGAACGTGACCGGCCACTCGAGGTCATGGAGAAACTCACAGCCCACGCGTAGCCGTCGACTGCTCGTGGGCGCGTCGATCACGGCCCTCACTGTACCGCCGAATTGGCGCCTGTGAACCACGCAGGATGCACAAGAGCCCGTCGCGCCCCTTGTGCACGGTGACCAATGACGATGCGGCCGATGCGGAGAGTACTGTCCTCGGATGACAACCGAGGCCGGCACCGCACGCGCGGCCGCCTTCGGACTCCCGCGGGCCGCCGATGAATGCATCGACCTCGACGGGGTGGTCCGGCCTGCATACACCGAACTGCTTGCAACGCTCGAGCGCGCCGCCACGACGCTGCCGAGGATCCGGCGCGACGCCCAGCAATGGTTCGCCGACAAGGGCGTCACGTTCGGCGTCCCGACCGAGGGCGTGGCGCCGATCTTCCCGTTCGACCCGGTTCCTCGGGTGCTCTCGTCCGGCGAATGGCGGTCGCTCAGCCGCGCGCTGTCCCAGCGCGCCATGGCGCTCGACCTGTTCGTCTCCGACTGCTATGGCTCGCAGCGCGCCATCCGCCATGGCGTCGTTCCCGGCCGGTTGGTCTACAGCAGCACCGGCTACCTTCGCGACATCGTCGGCATCCGCCCGCCTCGCGCAACCTGGTGCCACGTGTCCGGCATCGACGTGGTGCGCGTCCAGGGCACCTTCCATGTGCTCGAGGACAACGTGCGCATTCCGAGCGGCATCGCCTACGCGCTTGAGTTGCGGCGCGCCATGGAGTCGCTGGTGCCCGATTGGTTCGAGCTCGCCCCGGTCCGCCCGATCCATGGCTACACCGGGCGGCTGCGGCGTATCCTGCAACGCATCGCCCCGCGCCAGTGGGACGCGGATATCGTCGTCCTCACCCCCGGTTCGTACAACGCCGCGTACTACGAGCACCAGTTGCTCGCCGCCGAGATGAACGCAACGCTCGTCGAGGGCCACGAGCTCATCGTCGTCGAGGATGAGGTCTACCGCCGGGATGCCGAGGGAACGGCACAGCGTGTCGACGTCATCTATTCGCGCGTCAACAGCGAATGGCTCGATCCCCTGGTCTTCCGGCGTGACTCGATGCTCGGCGCACCCGGTCTGATCGAGGCATGGCGGCGGGGTAACGTGGCGATCGCCAATGCGCCCGGCACCGGGGTCGCCGACGACAAGGTCATCTATCCCTACGTCCCGGCGATGATCCGCTACTACCTCGGCGAGGAACCACTGATGGAGAACGTCCCGACGTACGACCTGACCGACGATGATCAGCGAGCACATGTTGTGGCCAACATCGACACGATGGTGCTCAAGCCGGTCGATGCCAGCGGCGGCTACGGGATCCACTTCGGCAGGCTGATGTCGTCCAAGGAACGGGGCGAATTCCTTGACGAGGTCAAAGCCAACCCCCGTCAGTGGCTGGCGCAGGAGGAGGTGGCGTTGAGCCGCGCGGTGTGCCTGCGGGCGGGCGGCGGCTTCGAGCCCCGCGCCGTCGACCTGCGTCCCTTTGTTCTGCTCGACGAACGGCCGTGGATCGTACCGGGCGGGCTCACGCGGGTCGCCGGTGACCCCGACGAGCTCGTGGTCAATTCGTCCCAGGGAGGCGGGAGCAAGGACACATGGGTTCTGACACGCTGACCTACTCGGTGTCGCATCGCACCGTCCTGCGTTACACGGCCAAGGTGAGCCTCTCGTACAACGAGGTGCGTATGCGCCCTCGCGACCGCGGGTCGCAGCGCACGCTGGCCTTCTCGCTGCTCAGCAAGCCGTGGGCCGTGCCGCGCAGCCGCGTCGACTATTTCGGCAATTTCGTGCATCGCATCGACGTCACGACCCCGCACGAGCTACTCGAGTTCACCGTTGATGCCGTCGTCGAGAACACCGAACCGCGCCGGCGGAGGCTCACGGAGTGGGACCAGGACGCGCTTGCCGGCGATCCCCGTCTCGAGTTCATCCTGCCGAGCCCGCGCGTACCGCTCACCGAGAAGACACGCGTGCTGTGGCGTGAGTGGAACGCTGATGACCGCAGCTTCGACAGCGTGCTCGCCACGGCGCAGCGGATCCGCCGCGAGTTCCGCTACGTCAGCGGCGCGACGACGGTCGAGTCGAGCATCGACGACCTCCTGGCGGGAGGTGCCGGCGTGTGCCAGGACTTCACTCACCTCTTCCTCGCGATGGTCCGCGGCGCCGGCTGGCCTGCGCGATACGTGAGCGGGTACCTCGGTCCCGTCGACGAGGAGAAGGTCGTGGAGGGCCAGTCGCACGCGTGGGTCGAGGTCTGCGGCTCCGACGGCCGCTGGCTCGGTCTCGACCCAACGCTTGGTGAGCACGTCGGTGCTCACCATCTCCGCCTGGCGGTGGGTCGCGATTACGGTGACGTGGCCCCGCATCACGGCCTCTTCTTCGGCACGGCGAAGGGCGCGCCGCCGGAGGTGTCCGTGCGCATCGCGCGCATGTCCAACCAGCAGGTGGACCGCGTCGAACATCACGCCGCGGTGCACTGGCAGCAGCAACAACAGCAGCAGTAGCGGTGTTCAGGTCCAGGGTCGGCCCGCTCTCGCCGCCCAGTACGCGTCCGGGTCCTCGGCAAGGTCGGGAAGGTCGATACGAGCAACGTCGACGGCGCGCAGGTTGCTCGTGAGCTGATCGACGCCGGCAGCACCGCTGAGCACGACCGATGCCCAGGGTTGAGCGAGCGCCGCGGCGATGGCCAGCGCATCCGATGTTGTGCCCGCGGCCACCGCTGCGATCCCGAGTGGAGTGCCGTCACCACCCGCATCCCCGGCGCTCGTGAGCCGGCCGTTGGCGACGGCTTCCTTGACGATCACCGCCCATCCCGCCGCAGCGGCTTCGCTCAGCGCGGACCCGGCCGACGGTTCGAGGAGGTTCCAGGTTGCCTGGACCGACGAGAAGAGGTGCGCGCCGTCCACGCGGACTTCGAGCGCGCGACGGAGGGTGTCTCCCTGTCGCGGACCCGTCGTGGTGATCCCGAGCATCAAGCCCTGGTCACGCCGACGCGCCAGGGCGCCGAGCAACGCATGGTCTTCCATCGCCCCCGACTCGATGGTGAGCGAGTGCACCTGGTAGAGGCGAAGGTGGTCGCCGAGCAACGCGCGCGTCTCGCCGTATTGGCGCTCGAAGGTACCGAGTGAGAGGTCCTTGACCTCCTGCACCGGCGCAGCCATATCCCAGCCGCCCACGTACGTATATCCCCACTTCGATCCCACGACGACATCGCTCACGTCGTGTCTGCGCGCCAGCCATCCGCCAAGGAAGGCTTCTGCTGACCCGTACGAGCGCGCAGCGTCGATGTAGCGCACCCCGGACGCGTACGCAGCGTCAAGCATGTTCGACGTCAGCTCTCGCAGGACGACCATCGATCGATCGCCACCGAGGTCGTCCGCTCGACCGGGGGTGATGTAGGCGGGGCGACCGATCGCCGCGAGCCCCAATCCGATCCGGCTGACCTGTGGCCCGTCGCGCCCGAGCGTGGCGACGTTACGAGAAGTATCCCGACGGACCGATCGATCCTCCCGCCTGCGCATGCCGCACATAGTGATCGCGAAGGATCTGGACGACAAGCTCGCGGCGGCTGCGCACGCCGACCTTGCCGAAGATCGACTTCAGATGATCCTGCACCGTGTTCGTGGAGATTCCCGTCTCCGTGGCGATCTCGATCGTCGACATCCCCTGACACACCAGTCCGGTGATGACGCGTTCTTGAGTGGAAAGCCCATATGCCAGCATGATGATCGGAGCCACCTCGGCGGCCGCTGCGCTGTCGATGATCACCGCGATGGCATCACCACCGCGAGTGGGGATTCGCGATGCGTGGAGCACGGCCCAGCGTCCGGTTCGTGTGCGTACGCGGAGACGCGGAATCCCCGCGTCCGGATCCGTGCGTCCCCGGAGTTGCGCAGCCACGGCGAGGATCTCCGTCGGCAACGGGGCGTTGAGACCGCCGTCGTATCCCAGCTCGTCGAGCCACCGTTCCGCCGCCGGGGTCCAGCCCGTAGCCGCGAGGTCGGCGCTGAGCAGGACGACGCCCGGTGACGCATCGACTGGGGTTTCGTCGAGCGTCGCGGCAACAACGCCTGCACGGAGTCCGAGGGCGACGTGCGGCGAGATCCTTCTCATGAACAGCACGTCCTGGGCCGAGAACGGCCGCTCCGCCTCGCGATGAAGGCACACGAATCCCCAGGACGCGCCGTTGACCCGGAAGGCCGCGCGCAGCTCATCCGCGAAGCCCAGCGGCTGGAAGATGTCCGTATATCGGGGGCTTCGCGACATCACCCCATCGGTGGCCTGAACCAGCGTCTTGACGCCGTCCCTGTCACGGGCAACCTCGGTCCATTTGTTGACGTCATCCGCCAGGAACTCGTTCTGAACGAAATACGGCTTCGTCGCCGCGGGGATCTCCTCCTGGTATGTCCCGGTGAAGAGCAGCGTCGCGGGGTCTGCCGTCGCCCACCAGATCCCGTCGGCGGGCACCGCACGCTTCAGGAGCGGCAGGAGCCGGGCGCGGAGCGCGTCCGGCCCGAGACCCAGCTGACAGACCTCGATGATCGACTGAGCCGCGTCGCGTCGCATGATGTCGCCGTTCACGACGTGCTCTCCTTCGATTTCAGAGTATACGGGTCCCGGCCGCAAGCGAAGTCAGGGAGCCAAAGGGCCGGTGATCACCTGGTACTGCCCGCGTTCCAGAAGTTCAACGCCGGTGGCCGCCACTGTCCTGGCTCGGCTCTGATCGGCCGCGGCATCGCTGGCGACTGCACCATCCTCCGTGCTCCAAAGCGTGAGGGTCAGCGCTCGGCGACCCCCGGCATCGACGAGAAAGAAGACGCCGGCATTTCCGTCGAGCCCTGAGACGAACGAGCGCACGGTCTCAACAGAGGCGCTCCACCTCTCGATCGCTTCGGGCGTTCCACCCCAGGTAGATGTTCTGGCAAGCATTGTCGATCCTCCGTGACGGGTTGTTTCTCGGAGGAGCATGTCGTGGCGACCGCCTCGCCACCATCCCAGAAAAGTGGGACGTAAGATCATCTCCGTGGCGACACTGGCCGTGGAAGGCTCGGATCTGGTGCTCAAGATGTCAGACCTCGAGAACTTCGAGGCACTGCATCCCGATGTTCACGTGCTGCTGAGCACAGTTCGGGTGGTGCGGGTGGTCGAGGACGCATGGCCGGAGCTGCGCGGGATTCGCGCGCCCGGGACCGGTATTCCCGGGGTGATCGCGGTGGGAACCCGGCGAGGCTCATTCGGCAAGGACTTCGCCGTGGTGCATGGCAGCGAGCGAGCGATCGTCGTCGAACTCGATGGAGCCGTCTACTCGCGCATCATCCTGACAACGCCTGATGCCGACAACGTCGCGGCAGAGATCCAGCGCCATCTGATGCCGCCGTCGAGCGTCCTACCGCCGGGCCTGAACTCGTTGATCCCGGCGACGAGAGCGGGCCCTGCGCGGACCCGCTCCGTCACCAGCGTGCCGTGTGATGCTATGCGCCTCCCCCTAGCTCAGACGCCTGTGCGATGAGCGAATTGGCCTGGTTGCTCCACGTCTTGGCTGTCCCCGACGGGATGACCTGACCATCGAACTCAAGGCCGTACAGCGCCGGCCAGTCAGGGAACGAAGAGCAACCCCTTTGCCTGGATGGTGGTCACCGCCGGGGCGATGTGACCGGTGCGCAGATCGAGTGTCCCGAGGTAGTTGGGACGGTTGAGCGGCTTGTTGGCATCACCAGGGGTGACCGCGGTGTAGACGGACCCGTCGGCGAAGCCCCCCGACACCGCGAAGATCTCGCTGTCCACGCCGTCGGTGACAAAGAGCGTGCCATGCGGGTTCGTCACCCACGCGGTGTCATCGACAGCCTGGGACAGTTCGAGCACGGAGAGATGCGGTTTCGAGCCATCGGCGCCATCGACGTAGATCTGCTCCTTGTCGCCCTGGCTGTCGAGGACGAAGTCGCCGCCAAAACGCGGACTGCTCGCCGGGACGATCTCGTTGGAATCCGGGTCGGTGAGCGCGAGTGCGACCCGCTTGCCGAATGAGGTGCTGTTGCGGTTGGCAATGGTCGCAGTGCTGCTGTCGAAGAACACCGGTTGCAGGACCGCGACCGAACCCTTGAGGCTGGCACGGTATACGGCGGGACCATCGCCGGCTGTCGGTGCCGATGCGCTGATCAGGATGACGCCGTGGTAGACCGACACCGCATCAGTGCCCCCGCCGTGCGGCAGGGGGTCGAGGTTGTAATGAACGTGCTGGACCTGGTCGCCTGCCGGCGCCTCGGGCGTTATCACAAAGAGGCTCGAGTTCCCGTCCTCATTGACCGTAACGAGGAGCTGGTGTGTGGCCGCGTCGGCAGTGAGGCCGTCCGCGTGGCCTTTGACCTTCCAGGCGGCGACGCGATGACCGGAGGCGCTGTATCCGACGACGTCGCTCGCGGTGGCCCCGCTCGGGCTCGGCTGGCCACTCGGGCCGATCCCGTTCTGCCAGACGGCGTAGACCGTCCCATCCAGCCAGGTGATGTCATCCGGCTGCGTCATGGTCACGCTGCCGCCGGCGAAGACTTCGAACTGACAGCGTCGCGTGCGCCGCTTGTGTCGTGGCTGCGGATGCGGCTGCCGGTGCCGCCGCAAGGGCGGCGGCAAGACCGAGGATAACGGTGCTCCCGGCGATCATCCAGCGACGATGCATGTTCCTGGTCATTGCTCAGCCCGTCCTCTCTGCACCCGAAACGGCAACTCACCCACTGTGAGCAGGTGATGGTTAACTCGGGGTAAACAGATCGAGGCCGGGCGCTACGCCTTCCGCCGGCTCATGAGATACCACGCGATCAGCGCGATCACGACCACGATGACGATGACGTAGACGACGATCTCCTTGGTGCCGAACACCTGGAATGCGAGCATGGATACCTCCTTGGTCGGTGCTGAACCTGCCTCTCCCGCCGCCATCCTACGGTGCCGGCGCCAGCCCCGGCTCGCGGCCGAAGAAGGCATCGTCGAGCATGCGACGCACGGCAGGCTCGTCAGGCGCGATCGGGTCGTTGCGGGATGCATCGACCACACGGCGTGCCGCCTCATCAAGACCGTCTTCCGGCATCCCGAGATCGGCAAGCGAGACCGGCAGCCGGAGCCGGTTCAGCAACGCGAAAACGGCGGCTGCAGGATCGTCCGCGTCGAACAACTGCCGGACCTCCCGCATCGCCTCGGGCGCGCGCGAGGTCACCAGCGCAGTCGAATGCGGGAGGACGGCAGCATGCGTCTCGGCATGAGGCAGGCTCCATGCGCCCGCGAGGACATGGGCGGTCCGGTGGTGAATCGCCGTGCCGGCCTGAGCGAGTGCCCTGCCGGCGAGGCAGGCCCCGATGAGGTTGCCGGCATGCGAGGCGAGGTCGTCCGGGTTGTCGGTGACGCGCCCGACGCCGTCGATGAGGCGACGGCCCCCGTCGACCGCGAGCAAGCCCGTGATCGGGTTGGCACCTGCCGACCAGAGTGCTTCGAGGCAATGGGCGAGTGCGTTCATCCCGGATGCGGCGGCAAGGCGCGGCGGCATCCCCAGGCAGAGTTCCGGGTCGTACACGACGGTTCGAGGCAGGACCCCGATGTCCGACCAGGTCTGCTTGCGGCCGCCGCTCGTGCGACCCCAGATGGGAGTCATCTCCGAGCCTGAGTACGTCGTGGGGACGGCGATGAGAGGCAGGCCACAGGCCTGCACGATCGCCTTGCCGAGGCCGATCACCGAGCCTCCTCCCAACGCGACCACCACATCGGCTGAGACCTTTCGGGTGACCTGCACCGCTTCGTCGGCGGAGAGAGACGGCCCGTGTTGCACGGCGGTGCTGACCACTCCGACGCAGCACTGACCAAGCGCCGTCTGCAGCCGGGCGATCGCGTCACGCTGAGATGCACCGCCCGCAACCAGCAGGACACGCTCCGTCTCCAGCCGGCCGACCTCGTCGGGCACGCGCTCCAACGCGCCACTAGCGAAGGCCACACGAGCGGCAAGGGCCGTCCACGTGAACGTGGGAGTCACAGTCCGACCGTACACTTCGCCAGCTCGAACTCGGCATCGCCCGATGTTGCGACGGACGCAATCGCCCGTACACTCCCAAAATGCCCGAACCCGATGGCGAGCTGCTCGCGCTCCGCAATCGTCTCGGCGACCTTGACCAACGGATCGTCGAGCTGATCGCCGAACGATTCCGGGTGGTCGGCGATGTTGCCAAGGAAAAGGCCGCGTCGGATGCGGCGATCCGCGATTCGGACCGCGAGCGCCAGGTCCTCGCCGCGGTGGAGCACATCGCGCGCACCGAGGGCGCACCGGTCAATCTCGTCCGCCGCATCTATCGTGACCTGCTCGCCGAGTCGGTCAGCCGCCAGGTCTCGAGCTTGTCGGGACTGCACCGCGAGGTGGCTCTGCGCGTCGCGGTGCGAGGAGGACACTCATTCGGATTCCTCGCAGCTCAGAAGTACCTGTCGACGCGAGATGTCGAAAGCGAGCTGCTGGTGACGTCCACGTACCAGGCCGCGGTGGAAGCGCTGAAGGCGGGCAACGTCGATCTCGCCGTTCTGCCCATCGAGAACACCGCCGCCGGGAGTGTCGACGAGACCTATGACCTGCTTCGCGAGAATGAGGTGTCGATTGTCGGCGAGGAGACCTCCAGCATCGACTACTGCCTCTGCGGTGTCAGCGACATCCCACTTGCAGCGATCAGCCAGGTCCTTGCAGCAGTCGACGGTTTCGAGCAGTGCTCACGTTTTGTCGAGGCGCTTCCCAACGCGTCCCAGATCCTGCACTTCGATACCGGCGCGGCGATGCGGCTGGTGCATGCCGGCGGCGATCCAACATACGTCGCGATCGGTGCGTCCGAAGCCGCGGCCGCTCACGGGCTGGTTGTCCTGCGCCGCGGCATCGCCAATCATGCTGAGAACTACACGCGATTCGTGGTGCTCTCGCGGCACCCGGTGCCGGTGGAGCTCAGCGCCCCTTGCAAGACGAGCCTGATCCTCATCGCTCGACACGAGCATGGTGCGTTGATGCGGTCGCTCGGAGTTCTTGCCGCCAGTGGCCACTCGATGACCAAGCTCGAATCGCGCCCACGGCCCGGCCGGCCATTCGAGTACATGTTCTTCATCGATTTCGAGGGAAACATCGCGGATCCGCGCACCGCAGACGCGCTGGACGACCTCCGGTCCACCGCGCTCCACCTCAAGGTCCTGGGCAGCTACCCGGCCACGACGACGCGCGGTGACGCGCAACCCGGCGATACGACTCCGCTCGTTCCGCTGCCCGATTCTGTCGAGGCGCTCGAAGCGGTCCTGCCACCTCGTCCCGCGTCCAAGGCATCGAAGAATTACCGGCTCGCCGGACGTGGCGCACGTGCCGACGACACGGTGATCCCGGTAGGAAACCTGCTCATCGGCGGGGGCGGCTTCCTGGTGATGGCGGGTCCGTGCTCTGTCGAATCAGAAGAGCAGATCAATGCCACCGCCCGCGCGGTGCGCGAGGCCGGCGCTCAGATCCTTCGTGGGGGCGTGTTCAAGCCGCGCACGTCGCCGTACGCGTTTCAGGGTCTTGGCTGGGACGGGCTGGAGCTGCTTGCCGCGGCCGGCAGGGCGACCGGCATGCCGATCATTGCCGAGGTCATGGCCGTCGACCAGGTGCGGCGGATGGCCGAGATGGTGGACATCCTCCAGGTCGGCACCCGCAACATGCAGAACTTCGACCTGTTGCGCGAGCTTGGTAAGGTCGACCGTCCGATCCTGCTCAAACGCGGTCTCTCGAGCACCATCGACGAGTGGCTCGGAGCTGCGGAATACATCCTGGCCATCGGCAATCAGCAGGTGATCCTCTGCGAGCGGGGGATCCGAACATTCGAAACGAGCACGCGCAACACCCTCGATCTCTGCGCGATTCCGGTGCTGCGCGAGCTGACCCACCTTCCGGTGATCGTGGATCCGAGTCACGGCACCGGCCATCGAGCCTATGTCCCGTCGATGTCGCGAGCGGCACGTGCCGCCGGTGCTCACGGTCTGCTCATCGAAGTGCACCCCCACCCTGACAGGGCCCTGTCGGACGCCGAGCAGAGCCTGTCCTTTCCCGAGTTCCTGGCGTTGATGCGGAGTTTGCAGACGGTGGACGCCGCCCCCTAGCTCTGCCGGGGGCGCTCAACCCACAGGAAGCTGGTGAAGTTCTCGTCGAGATCCTGGAGGTTGTCCTCGACGATACGCAGACCATTGATCTCCGCAAGCAACGCGCTGCCCATGGTCGCGATCGAGCCGGGCAATTCACCGGTCCCAAGCATCTCGGCCACCTTCGCCTGGTCGATGAGGTCACCGGCCCCACTGGTCTGGCGCAAGTTCGCGTATTTCTTGTCGAGGTTGGTTCGGCACTGACGCAGCACCTGTGGATGCGCCATCACTGTGTCGACCTTCGCGAAGTCAGCTGCAGCCGAGATCATCAGCGCGTGCGCGATCTTGATGGCGAACTCCTCGACAATCCCGAAGCGATACCGGGCCATCGCGGCGACCGATTCACCAACCATGCCTCCGACGGAGTTGTGGATCGCGAAAACCCCGCGATCGACCTCTCCCTCGTGCAGCGCGCGCAGCACGCGTTCGGTGGTGTGCAGATAGACAATCTCGACAGGCACCTCCGGCGTGCGGCTCATGTAGTAGCGCGTGGCGTCCTCATTGAAGCTCCCCCGGCCACCTTGGATGCCGACGACAAGGCGGTCGGTCGCCACGCGATTCGGCAACAACAGGTCGAACACCGAGTCCTGGGCCTCCGACATTCGCAAGCGCATCGCCTTGGTATGGGGGTTGAGCGTCTGGAGATCGACGAAGAGCTGCCACGTGTCGTTGCTCACCTGCGAGGTGACGTCGTGCAGGCGCTTGGTGCCGAGCGTGTCGATCGGCGTCTGCGCAAAGCCGAATCGTTCGAGGGTCCGGCCGACGAAGTGGGTGACCCCCTGGCTCTCCGCGGCCAGCCGATCGTGCTCATCGGCCGGCATCGGCACCACCACGAGACCCTTGGACGCGAAATACGCCTTCCACGAGTTCCAGGGCGGCTGGCGCCAGGCGGTAGCCGTCGACGACGATCGTCTGGCCCATCATCCCGGTCGCGGCGACACTGTCGGGACCGAAGAGCGGGTGCGTCAACAGCGCCTGGTAGCTTGTGGGCAGGTGGCGCTCGAACACCTCGCGGGGATGCATCTTCACGGAGAGCACGTCGATCAGCGTGCGGGTTCCACCCAGCTCCGCGAAGAGTGGCAGGTGCTCCTGCAATGTCGACTCGAACGCGGAGATGGGAACGCAGTAGAAGACGGCCTCCGACGCGAGCGTCTCGCGCAGCGAAGCCGGCATCAACCCACTTCGCTCCGCCTCGGCACACTGGGCGGGATCCGAGTCGTAGACGCGCAGCTCGAAATCACCCTGCAACATCGATGCCCAGAGGCGTCCGAACCGGCCGAGGCCAACCACGCCGGCTGTCGCCGGCCGGCCGCTGGTCATCACCCGGGCTAGTGTACGGGTGCGCCACCGGGCGCCTCCGCACCGCAGAGCGAGGCCTCGGTAAGGTCTCGGCTGTATGGCAACCCCAGCCGAGCGCGAGACGGCGGATCGCAGCATGCGCGACACCGCGCGTCACGAGATGCCACGAGCGCTGCGTGACGAGGTTCGCCTGGTGGGCGACGCACTCGGGCAGGTGATCGCGGAGCATGGCGGCTCGGAGTTGCTCGCCGACGTCGAGACCCTGCGCCGAACCGTCATCCAGGCGAGAGCGGGGGACGCAAATCGAAGCGGGCTGGCGAGCAACGCCGATGCACTGGTGTCGTCGTGGTCGCTCGATCACGCCGAACAGGTCGCCCGCGCGTTCGCGTGCTATTTCCACCTGGTCAACCTCGCCGAGGAGCGATACCGGGCCCGGGTGCTGCGCGAAGCAGACTTCGGAGCGTCCGGACCGGCCGAGGCGCTCGCCACGTCACTCACAGCCGTGCGCGCGGAGTTGGGGCGTGCGGGCCTCGACGAGCTGCTCGGCACCATGCGCGTTCATCCGGTGTTCACCGCGCATCCCACCGAGGCACGGCGACGCGCGGTCACGTCGGCACTGCGCCGCGTTGACGAGCAGCTCGAGCGACTCGCCGTTCCCCGGGCATCAGCGGCACCACAATCCGAGGTGCGGCGGCGTCTGCTCGAGGAGATCGACGGGCTGTGGCGCACGGCGCAGCTGCGCAGCCAGGAGATGCAACCGCTCGACGAGGTTCGAACGCTCATGGGCGTGTTCGACGAGACCCTCTTCCGGCTCGTGCCCGCCGTCTATCGGGAGCTCAGCGGCGTGCTCGACGACGATTCGAGCGGTATGCGGCCCCCGCAAGCACCGGCGTTCCTGCGTTTTGGCAGCTGGGTCGGCGGCGATCGCGACGGCAACCCGCAGATCACGGCGCATGTCACCCGCGAGACCATGCTGATCCAGTCGGAGCACATCCTGCGCGGCCTCGAGGCCGCGGCAACTCGGATCGGCACGGGACTGACGGCGGATACCACCACGACGCCGCCCGACGATCGCTTCCTCATCCAGTTGCAGTTCGCGCGAGAGGTCGCCGGGGCACGTGGCGCGGCGATCGAGGCGCGGGCACCCGGGGAGCCGTATCGTCAGTTCCTCCTGATCGCCGCCGAGCGCATCGAGGCGACGCGCCGCGGGGACCTTGCGATGGCGTTTGCCGGACCGGAGGAGCTGCTCGACGACCTGCGCAGCCTCCAGGAGGCGCTGCTGCGAGCCGGCGCTCCGCGGCTCGCATACGGGGAGCTGCACGGCCTCATCTGGCAAGTGCAGACCTTCGGGTTCCACCTCGCCGACCTCGAGATCCGGCAGCACAGCGGCATGCATCGTCACGCCCTCGCCGAGCTTCGCGCGGCGGGCACCATGCGATCCGCGGGCACCCGCTCAGCGGAGACCGACGAGGTGGTGGCGACGCTGCGCACGATCGCGCTGCTGCAGCAGCGTCTGGGCGTGCACGTCTGCCATCGCTACGTGGTCAGCTTCACCGAGGGCGCGGAGGACATCGCCAATGTGTACGCGCTGGCGGAGCTCGCGTGCGCACCCAACCCCGCACCCGAGCTCGACGTCGTTCCACTCTTCGAGACCATCGCGGCTCTGCGCAACGCGCGCGCCACGCTGGACGCGATGCTCGAGCTCGAGCCTGTGCGGCGGCGCATGGCTGCGACCGGGCGCGCTGTGGAGGTGATGCTCGGATACTCCGACTCGGCGAAGGAGAGCGGACCCGTGACGGCAACGCTCGCTTTGTATGCGGCACAGGCTGACCTCGCAGCGTGGGCTGCCGAGCGTTCCGTCCAACTCACGCTGTTCCATGGACGCGGCGGTGCGTTGGGCCGCGGCGGTGGTCCGGCAAACAGGGCGGTGATGGCCCAGGCGCCCGGGTCGGTGGCGGGGCGTTTCAAGGTCACCGAACAGGGAGAGGTCATCTTCGCCCGCTACGGCAACGCGACCATCGCGCAGCGGCATCTCGAACAGGTCACGTCGGCTGTCCTGCTGACCTCGGCACCGGCCGCCCGTCAGCGCACCGAACGAGCGGCGATCCGCTTCGAGGGGCTGGCGCATACCCTCGACACCGCAGCGAGAGCCGCGTATGGCCGGCTCATCGAGATCGACGGTTTTGCCGAGTATTTCGCACAGGTGACCCCGGTGCGGGAGCTGGCTCGCCTCCATCTCGGGTCGAGGCCGGCAAACCGTGGCGTGGACAGAGGCCTTGCATCGCTCCGAGCGATCCCGTGGGTCTTCGCGTGGTCGCAGATCCGGCTCAATCTCCCGGGGTGGTACGGCGTTGGCAGCGCGCTCACGCAGGTGTCAACTGATGAGCTGCGCGTTGCCTACGCGGAGTGGCCACTGCTCAAGGTCCTCATCGACAACGCAGAGATGAGCCTCGCCAAGACCGACCGATTCATGGCCGCGGAGTACCTGACCCTCGGCAACAGACCCGAGGTTGCGGAGCTGATCCTTGCCGAGTACGACCGGTCTACCCAAGCGATCCTTGCGGTGACCGGGCAATCCCGTCTCCTCGAGAAGCGGCGGGTGCTGTCCTGGGCGGTCGAGCTGCGCAACCCGTACATCGACGCGCTCTGCCACCTCCAGCTTCGTGCGCTGCGCGCGCTGCGACGCGGCGACGCCGGCGAGGCCGAGGTGAGACGCCTGGAACAGTTCCTGCTGCTGACCGTCAACGGCATCGCGGCGGGTCTGCAGAACACCGGCTGAGTTGCGCTAGCCGGTCGGTTGCGGCCTCCCGCGCACCGTGTCGAGCGTGCTCCGCATCTGATTCAAGTGAAACCGGCTGTGGCCGGCGATCAGCCGGAACATGAGATCGAAGCTCTCCGGTCCCCGCTCCGAGTGCATTCCATCGCGTGCGCGCTGCTCGGGGGTTGACCGGCGCCAGAGCGCCAGGTTGGCGCTGCGAAGAGCGTCGAACGTCTCGAGCACCTTCATCGGATCCGCGTCGTTGTACCCCTGAGCGTCGACCCATAGATCCTGGTCATAACCGATGAGCGGTGGCTGGTTCTCGACGATCACCCAGCGATAGCGCGCGGAAGAGATGATCTCGCCGTCGAGCATGTGACCGAGCACCTCGATCACCGACCACTCCCCCTCCGCCGGACGGGTGCGCAGCAAGTCGCCGGCATCGACGATGACGTGTCGCAGCGACGCCGATGTCGCGCGCTGCACCTCTGCCGGATCGTCGTCGCCCACAAGGTCGATGAGCATCTTCTGGTACGCCTGCGGATTCTGAACCGGGTCAACGGCAACGCTCACCTCAGTCTCCTGTGAACCGGACTCGTCTACGATCCATCGTCGCACCTTCCATAACGGCGACGGGCGCGAGGAGAACGAAACGGTGATGCAGGCATGAAGGTCGGAGTTGTCGGCATCGGCAAGATGGGCCGCCCGATCGCCGACCGTCTCATCGGCGCGGGCCACGATGTGGCCATCTGCAACCGGTCGTACACGGCGGGTGTTCAGGAGCTCCGCGACAAGGGCGCCACCGTGCATGAGACCGCAGCCGGCCTCGCCGCGGCGACCGAGATGATCCTCACCGCGCTGCCCACCGAGGACAGCGTTCGACAGGTGTACCTCGAGATGTCCGCAGCAGCCTCGACGGGTCAGATCTACGCGGATCATTCGACGGTGAGCCCCGGGCTCAACCGCATCTGCGCGGCGGAATTGTCCAGAAGAGGCGCAGCGTTCCTCGACGCGCCGGTATCGGGCGGGCCGGCCGGTGCCGAGGCAGGAACGCTCACGGTCATGGTCGGCGGCGACGAGGCCACGTTCAACCAGGCGCTGCCTGTCTTCGAGGCGTTCGGCGGCAAGATCCGGCTCTGCGGCGGCGTCGGCGCCGGCCAGGTGATCAAGCTCGTCAACCAATACCTCGTCGCGGTGCACACCCTGGCTGCATCCGAGGCCGCGGCGTTCGCCGTGCAACTCGGAGCGGATCTCACCACGGTCCAGGACGTGATCGGCACCTCCTTCGGAAGCTCGGCGATGCTGCTGCGCAACCTGCCCCGCTACATGGCTCGCGATTTCAGCCCCGCCACGCCGGTGGGCCTGATCGCGAAGGATCTCTCGATCATCCACAGCGAGGCCCAGGACGCCGGCGTGCCGTTGCTCCTGGGCGGTCTCGTCGAGCAGTACTACCTGGAGGCCAAAGCGCGTGGGTGGACCGGCGAGGACATGGCGGCGCTGGTGAAATTCTGGGACCGGCAGGCGCAATAACATGCCTCGCCTCGCAGCCAATCTGACGATGCTCTGGCAGGACCTCGAACCCTTCGAGCGGTTCGGCGCGGCAGCGGCGGCCGGGTTCACGCACGTCGAGATGCTGTTCCCCCATCAGCTCGATGCCGATCGACTCGCAGCCACCCTCGAGGAGCTGAAGCTCGAGATGGTGGTCTTCGACCCGGCGGCCGGAGACTGGGATGCCGGTGAGCGCGGACTCCTGACGCAGCCGGGGCGCGACGACGAATTCATCGACACCTTGCACGCCGCGATCAGCCTCGCGACCCGGATCGGGACGTCGAAGCTCAACGCGCTTGTCGGCGTGCCGCCGGCCGGCGTGAGCCGCGAGCAGGCGCGGGAGACAGCGATCGCCAATCTCCGTCGTGCCGAACCACTCGTCCGAGACGCGGAAATCACGTTGCTGGTCGAGGCGATCAACACCATCGACATGCCGGGATACTGGGCGAACACGGTCGATGCCGCAGCGGATCTCGTGCTGACCGTCGACCGTCCCAGCGTGCGTCTGCAGCTCGACCAGTACCATGCGGCAATGGCAGGTCAAGATGCCCTGGACTGTCTCCGCCGGTACTTCCCGCTGATCGCGCACGTACAGATCGCCGATGTTCCAGGCCGACACGAACCTGGAACCGGGACCCAGCCAATTGCTGCGTTCCTGCGCGAGCTGGATCATCTTGGGTACGACGGGTACGTCGGCCTCGAATACCGTCCGCTCACGGACACGGCGTCCAGCCTGACCTGGATCACCGAGATGGGGCTGCGCGTCTAAGACGCGTCGAAGCCGGGCAGCGCTTCGACGGCCTGTCTCGCGGCCCTGCGCAGCAACACCCGCGCATGACGCGTCGGATCGAGCCCTGGGTCGCGGCCGGTGAGGCTCAGCGCTGAAGTGAACAGCCCCGTGAGCGGGTCGAGAACGCTGCCGGCGATGGCGACGCACGGAATGCCGCGGGCTCGGGCTCTCAGAGCGACCTCGGCGGGCGCCTTGCCGGTAGGAGTTTGGCGATCGAGACGCCCCTCACCCGTGATCGCGACTGAGGCACCGTCCAGAGCCGTATCCAGCCCAACCAGATCGCAGACGATCCCGGCGCCGGCGGCCAGCCGAGCTCCGGCAAGCGACAGCCCGAATCCGCAGCCTCCCGCCGCGCCTGCTCCGGGCAGCGTCGACAGATCGCCGTTCCCCAAGCCCGACGCCAGAGCGGCGAACTGTGCCAGTGCTCGCTCGAGCCGGACGACGTCCCCGGAACTCGCGCCCTTTTGGGGCGAGAACATCTGGGCCGCCCCCTCGGGTCCGAGCAACGGGCTGCGGATGTCGCACGCGACCTCGATCGAGCAGGTCGCAAGGAACTTGAGCATCGAGGCCAGGTCGATAGCGGTCGCATGTTCAACTCCCGCACCGCCGGGACCGACCTCCTCACCGCGCCCGTTGAGCACCTGAGCCCCGAGTGCCTGGAGCAGCCCGGCTCCGCCATCGGTGGACGCGCTGCCACCGACGCCGACGATGACCCTTCGAGCCCCTCTCTCGACAGCGATGCGTATGAGCTCACCGGTCCCCCGTGATGTCGCGCGCATGGGATCGAGCGGCTTCGTGCCCATGCGCCGCAGCCCTGACGCCTCGGCGAGCTCGACGATCGCTTCGTGGCGGCCGATCCAGCCAAGCCTCGCGGTGATCCGGGTACCGGCGGGACCGGTCACGCGATGCTGTGTGACCCGGGCATCCCCTGCGCGTGCGGCGAGGAGCACATCGAGCGTGCCGTCGCCCCCATCGGCCACCGGCACCTCGAGAGCGACACCGCCCGCATCTCGGACGCCCCGTGCCATCGCCGCAGCCGCCGCCTGTGCGCGGAGCGTGCCTTTGAACGCGTTCGGCGCACAGACGGCGACGAGTGCCCGACCGGCTGGTGATCGCATCGCGTCCATGGTGGGGAATCCCTGCACACATGCGGCGATCAGAATGCTCGCGTGACCAGCCGGGCCGTGACCGTGGGACTCGGCGCCGGCTACGTGGCAGCGTCGGGCCTCGCGCCCCTGATCCTCAAGACCACGCCGTCGGACCTCGACCTGTATTTCTGGCCGTCAGCTGAAACGGCCGTGGCCGGACACCCGCTGCTCATCTATTCCGCGCATCTCCATGCCCTGTATCCCAATGCCAATGGTCCGCTGGGACTTGTACCGCTCGTCCCGATCGCGTGGCTGGCCAATGCCCTGGGCTGGGCCGGGAGTTCTCACCGGTCGAGCGGCGCTGGTGGACGCCGTGACCTCGCTGTTCGTTGTGCTCATCGCGTATCAAGCGGCGCGGATCGTTGCCGGCGCGCGCGGCGGCGCGGCACGTCCGATCGTGATCGCGTGCGTACTCCTCGCACCCGCCGTCTGGCTCGGGATGCTCGACTACGGCCATGTCGAACAGCCCGTCGAGCTCTGCTGCGTGCTGCTGGCGATCACCTGCTTCGTGAGCAGGCGCAACGCTTTGACGGGCATCGCGCTCGGCGCTGCCGTGCTCACCCGCACGATCGCGGGATTCTGCGCAATCCCGTTGTTGCTGATTCCGCTTCTCACGCGCCGATTCCGCGCGACCATCACGATCGCGCTCGCGACTGTGGTAACGATCGCTGTCGTCATGACGCCATTCCTCCTCGCTGACGAGCGGGCGGTCGTCCACTCGCTGCTCACCTATCGAAGCAGCCTTCCAATCGGCGGCGGTTCCTTCTGGATCATCGCCCGCGAGGCGTCCTGGGCGGGAATCATCAAGAGTGGTGATGTCTATATCGGAGGAGCCGTTGCGCTGGTCCTGGTGGGGTTCACGCTGCGCCGCCGCCCGGTCGTGGCAACCACCCATGCAGGGATCGCTGGGCTGTTCACAGTGGCAGCATGCTGCTTCCCGCTCTTCAGCAAGACCGTGTTTCCGTATTACCTTCTTGAGCCGTACGTCTTCGCGCTTCTTTGGTGGCTTGCCCGCCCGGGAACTGCGCGCAACTGGCGTGGCATGGTGCCGCTTCTGCTGACCATCGATGTCTTCATCGTGAAGATTGCGGCGCAGATTCCGTTCACCGCAGTCGGCGCGGTGACGAGTGTGCTGTCGTCGGCCGTCATCGTGGTGGCAATCGCACTCGTGACGATCGACCTGATCCGGCTTCCCAGCCCCGCCGTGCACGCGACAGACCGCCGGCTCGAATCGAATGCACAGAGTGCTTCGGTGCTGGGAGCGCCTCGTTGACCAGCGGGGCCGGCCGTTTCCTGCTGCTCGGATCAGGGGAATTCGAGGCGTGGGCCAGCGACGCGGAGCGATTCTCGCTTGCTGCCGCAACAGGTGACGGCTCGGTGGCCGTCCTCGCGACGGCGAGCGCGCGCGAGGGCGACGCGGTCTTCGAGCGATGGATCGGCATGGGTCTCGCCCACTACAAGTCGATCGACCTCGTGGCGCAGGCGCTGCGGGTGCGTACTCGCAGCGACGCACTCGACACATCGATGGCGAAGGTGTTGGACGGTGTGAGCATGGTGTTCTTCAGCGGCGGGAGCCCCAAGTACCTCGCCGAGACCTTGAGCGGCACGCCAGTGTGGGACGCGGTGCTGCGACTCATCGACAGGGGCGGCGTGTTCGCCGGATGCAGCGCCGGCGCTATGATCGCCGGCACACGCGGCATGCCCTTTCCGTTCGCAAGCGGGCTCGGTCTGCTCCCGGGAACATCCGTCGGCGTTCACTGGGATGCACTCTCGGCCTGGTGGATTCGCTGGCTGCGCGACCTCGCGCCGCGACGGCTCCCTTCGAATGCGCGATTCATCGGCATCGCTGAGCACACAGCGGTCGCGTCAGACGGAGACGCCTGGCGAGTCTTCGGCACCGGTGATGTTGACGTGCGCCAGGGCCGAGAGCGGCAATCGTTTCTGGCGGGCCAGCATTTTTCACGCTAACGCGTCTCGGAGACCATCAGATCGAGGTGACGAGCAACAGCGCTGCGGCGACGCCCATCGCGGCTGTTGCAAGCCAGACCAACGCGGTGCTGACCTTCCCGCTGCGATGGTCTGCCATGACCCGGCGATCGCGAGCGAGGATCGCGATCAGCACGAGGATCGGCGGCGCGACGACGCCATTGATGATCGCCGTCACCACAAGCGCCTGGATGGGGTTGATGTTGACGACGTTCATCAGCACACCAACGACAAGCGCGATCACGATGATGCCGTAGAATGTCGGTCGAGACCTCGGCGTCTCGCTCAACCCACCACGGAATCCGAAGAACTCCTTCACCGCGTACGCGGCGCTTGCCGTGAGCACGGGGATCGCCAGGAGTTCCGGTACCGATCATGCCGACAGCAAAGAGCAGGAACGCGAGCGGCCCCGCCAGCGGCTTGAGCGCCTCCGCAGCCTGTTGCGCTGTCTCGATCCCGGCGTGACCGTGCGAGTGCAGCACCGTCCCCGACGTGAGGATGATCGAGTACATGACGATTTGCGAGAAGAGCATGCCGACGGAGACATCGATTCGAGCCGCGCGCAATTCCTTGCGGCTGGTGCCCTGCCGCTCTTCCTCCGACGAGGCACCGGCGGCCTTCATCTCATCCACCTCACTCGACGCCTGCCAGAAGAAGAGGTAGGGGCTGATCGTCGTGCCAAGAATCGCGACGACGATGCCGAGGAACTCCTTGTTGAGCTCGACGTGCGGAATGAACGTCGCCTCGACCGTGCTCAGCACGTTGGGATGCACGATCACGACGGTGATGACATACGCGAAGAGCACGAGCGTCAGATACTTGAAGCAGCGAAAGATGATCGAGTACGTCAGCTTCAACTGCATGACACCGATCAGCAGCGCGATCGGGACGACAAACCAGCCGGGTGACAGATGACTGCCGGTGAGCATCGACCCGCCCGCGGCGACGGCGCCGAGGTCCGCACCAACATTGATCGTGTTCGCGCAGAGCAGCAGCAGAATGCAGGCACCGACGAGAACCGGAGGGAACCTGCGGCGGAGCGACGTTCCCAACCCCACTCCGGTCTGGAGCGCGATCCTCGCACACGCCTCCTGTACCGCGAGCATCAGCGGGAAAGTGAAGATCGCCAGCCAGAGCGTCCCGAGCCCGAACTGGCTGCCTGCTTGTGAGTAGGTTCCGATACCTGACGGATCGTCGTCCGATGCGCCGGTGATCAGCCCAGGTCCGAGAACGTGGACAAGACCCAAGATTCCATGCCGGCGGATCTCGTCGATCCCGCTGCCGCCGGCTTTGAGCGCCCCCGTGGCCGCCGCATCGCCAGCGCCCTTGGAAACGGCTTCCGGCGACGGCTCCTCCGCAACCGTGCTGACACGAGAGGCTGCGGCCCTGATTGGATCGGGGCGCTCGTCGTCGCCCGCCGGGCTCCCCGAGCCAGTCGTCCCCGTTGGCATCGCAGAACGGTGCCCGCTACTGCCTAAGCGTTGTCGACGCGACGCGCCCAGAACTCGTATCTGGCCTCGTACCGCGCGCGCTGCAAACGAAGCCGGCGCTGATCCATCCCCGCTTCCTTGATCGCATCGTCCGCCATCGACTGGAGGGCGGATTCGGTTCGCGCGAGCAGCACGGTGGTCAGCTCGATGAGGTCGCGATAGACGCGCAGCCAGCGCACCCCGTCTGCAGGATCGAGGGATTCCGGATCCTCGCCCGGCAGCAATGTGTCCGCGTCGAGAACCTCGGAGTAGTCCAGTGGAAGCGCTGGGCTAGATGACATTGAGCAACAGCAGAACGATGAGGACGACGACCACGAGGCCAATTCCTCCACCCAGGTAATACATGCGAAGACACTCCTTATGCCAGTGTGCTAAGTAAATGTTATAGCTACACTAGCACATTCTCCCGCGGAAGGGCAACAGGGGTCCCCTCCGGAGTGACCGGTGTGTAACACGGTTTCGCGAGGCATCGGATACGGCCACTCGAGGCAGGCTGCCGGGCGCTTGATTAGAGGTCGTCACGCGACCCGCTGTCGCCATTCCTGAGGAGAACGCCCGTATGGGGACACCGAAAAGGCCGTCCGCTGCCGCGCAGAGCACGGTCGATCGATGAGTCAGCTCTTCCGCCGCAACCGGCACGCCGCGGCAGTACCTGTCGCGGCGCCCGTGGCCCCACTCGCGACCGGGATTGCCTGCAAGGTCGCGGGATGCTCGAACGACACCGCGCGGCCCTGTGCCTACCGCGACGGGCGCGGCCGTTCGTGCCGGGCCGTCTGCTGCCCGGATCACGGCACCTCCGCCGGTGGAAGCTTCTACTGCCGCCGCCACGCCGGCGTGGTCCGGGCCGTCGGCGACCAGCAGACGCCACAGGGCGGACTGCCGGATGTCGACAACCGAGCCCCTTCACTCGTCAACTGGATCGCCCGCGACCTCGACACCAACGTCCGCAGGCTGCTGTCGGGCGCCGCGACACCCGGCGAGAGCGTCATCGCCGACGAGACGGTGCACGTCGCCCGTGACTTCAACCGCAAGGCTCGCTGGGAGCAGAGCTGGCGGCTCGTCGACCACACGGGCGTCATCCTCAAGGTGACCATCCAGGTGCTCGAGGAGAACGACTCGCTGGTGCGCGTGCACGTTGGCAGCGGCGTCATCGCCGACGGCGTTCCCCCGTGGATCGCTCGCCGCACCGAAGCCAGCGATGTGGCGACCGATGCCGCGCAACGCCAGCGGTTCTATCAGTGGCTGGACGAGAGCATCTTCATGGCCGTTGACCGTTTCCGAACCGAGCGCCAGCGTCTCAACTAGGCACGCTCGCCGACGGTTGAGGAATACCGTCGAGCGCTCCGGAGCCGATGCGAACGGCCGGCGCACCAGGGACGTATACGGTGACCCCGCCCGCTCCCAGGCATCGCCATGATCCCGAGTCCCAGAGTGCGCAAGTGCGTTCGTCGACGCCGATCAGCACGGTGTCGGGCAGAGCCGCTCGCGCGGACGGGTGCCACTTTTCGCCAAAGGTGTCGTGATGCGGGAGCACTGCGGATCGCGGCACCACGCCAAGACCGGGGAGCGCCCGCCGTTGGGTGTGCCCCGGAAAGGATTGACGCACCAACGTTTCTGAGCAGAGTGCCATCGCGCCGGCCGACGATCCCGCGAGCGCTGCACCGTTGCGCCACGCGTCGATGATCGCGTTGCCCACGGGGCTGTCGCGAAGCACGTTGGCCACCAGCCCAGGGTCACCACCGGGGATGTAGCAGAATCCCGCTCCCGCGGCGATCTCCGTCAGCGCGGGGTCGTGTGCCTGTGACTTCGTGTACACACCGAGCTCGACGAGCTCGAGGCCGAATCGCTTGAACCACGCCTGAGCGTGACGCACCGCCATATCGGGACGCGACCTCGCAGCGGCGGTTGCAAGGATGTAGGCGGGGCCGCGAGCGGACGCGGCGAGCAGCGCGTCCTGCGGCTCATTTCCGGGATGGAACTCGTCGCCGCCGACGAGCCCGAGCAGGCCCGCCAGAGTCAGACGGGGAAGTGCTGCGCTTGGAGCGCCGCTTCGAGACGCAGTCGAGCATCGGCGTCACGCATTGCCTCGGCAACGACATCTCCGAGAATTCGGGACGCGTTGCGCTGCTGCAGATACGCCTTGATCAACCGGCTTTCAGCGTGATCCGCACGACGCTGTTGCCACCAAATCCAAGCCATCCGGGGTTCCTTTCTAGACACCCCCAGTCTAGCTCCGATGTCCCGTCTCCGTTGTGCCTTTTGCAGAACAGGTGGCTTCAATCCGTGCGTCGATCACCACGTGACGGCGATGTACTTGCTCTCCATGAACTCGAGGAGACCGTCGTGGCCGCCCTCGCGACCGAGACCGCTTTGCTTGACGCCACCGAACGGCGCAGCCGGGTCCGAGACGATCGGCCGGTTGAGCCCGACCATGCCCGAACTCGAGGGCCTCGCTGAAACGCAGCCCGCGTTGAAGATCACGCGTGTAGACATAGGCGACCAGGCCATATTCCGTGTCGTTGGCGAGCGCGACGGCCTCGTCCTCGGCATCGAAGACAACCACAGGCGCAACGGGTCCGAAGACCTCCTCGCGCAGGATCGCCGCATCCGCGGGGACATCGACGAGCACCGTCGCCGGGTAGAAGAACCCCGGCCGAGCGACGGCCGTCCCGCCGACCGTGACGCGTGCGCCGTCACGCACAGCGCCGCCCACGAGCGACTCGACCTTCTCGAGACCCGCGGCGTTGATCAGCGGACCGAGCTGGACCCCGTCCTCGAGCCCCGGTCCGACGCGGAGCGCTCCCATCGCCTCCGTGAGCCTCCGGGAAAACTCGTCTGCGATGCCCCGCTGCACCAGGAAACGGTTGGCGGCGGTGCAGGCCTCGCCACCGTTGCGCATCTTCGCCACCATCGCGCCGGCCACGGCGCTCTCCAGGTCCGCGTCGTCGAACACGACAAACGGCGCGTTGCCGCCGAGCTCCATCGAGCAGTTCACGATGTTGTCGGCCGCCTGCTGCAGCAGGCTACGCCCCACCTCGGTCGAGCCGGTGAACGAGAGCTTCCGGACGCGGGGGTCGTGGAGCATTGCGGTGACCACCGGGCCTGAGCGCCGGGACGGCACCACGTTGACCACCCCGGCGGGAACGCCGGCCTCGGCAAGCAGCGCGCCCATGGCGAGCGCCGTGAGCGGGGTATCCGACGCGGGCTTGAGCACGACCGTGCACCCGGCTGCCAGCGCGGGTCCGATCTTCCGCGTCGCCATCGCAGCCGGGAAGTTCCACGGCGTGATCAGCACGCTCACCCCGATCGGCTGGCGCAGCACGAGGATCCGGTTTGTGCCCGCCGGCGCCGTCTGCACCTGGCCTTCGGCGCGCACAGCCTCCTCGGCGTACCACCGGAAAAACTCGGCCGCGTATGCGACTTCGCCACGCGCGTCGGCGAGCGCCTTGCCGTTCTCCCGCACGATCAGCCTGGCGAAGTGCTCCGCTCGCTCGGTCATCAGCTCGAAGGCGCGGCGCAGGAGCTCGGCTCGCTGCCGGGGTGGCGTCGCCGACCAGGCCGAGAGCGCGGCTGAAGCGGCGCTCACGGCTGCAAGCCCGTCCTCGACCGATGCGTTGGCGACCGAAGCGATCACCTCGCCCGTCGCCGGGTCGTCAACGTCGAAGGTCTCGCGGTCCGAGGCGTCCATCCAGCGGCCCGCGATCATCAGCTGCGTCGGTGCGCCGATTGCCTCAGCGCTCAAAACCATGCTCATGCGGCTATTGAAGCACTCCCCGGTGACAGCCGCGCGGCAGCAGAAACGATTTCGCAGCCGCCTGACTGACAGCACCGTGGCATCAAGGCGTCGCGGCACGTCGACGGACACTCCGCTGCCGGGACTTCGGAGGTTTGCGCAATGCGAGGCCTGCCAACGCTCCGAGGATGGCCATGAGGACATCGTTGTACGCGCGGTAGAGGATGCCCGCGGCCGCGCCAACAGCGGCAGGGACGCCATTGGCGATCATCAATACCGTGAGCAACCCCTCGAACACACCGATGCCGCCAGGGAGAAAGCTCAATGCCGAGAGGATATAGCTGAGCCCGAGGACGAACGCGGCCGAAACGAACGTCACCTGTGTGGCACCCAATGCCGCAAGAGCCAGGTAGAAGAGCAGATAGGTGAGGAACACCGACAGCACGTTGAGAATCAACACGGGTATCAGCGTCGACGGCACGAAAAGCTCCGCAAATGTCGGCTGCAGGTCTCGCAACTGCGAGTCGAAACGTCGAAGGATGCGGATACGCTCGACGATGCGCAGCGCCCACTCATATGCAGGTTTCCACAGCAGGATGACGAAGACGCCGATGTGTGCGAGCGTCATGATCACCACCACAATCGCGATACCGGGCTGGGTTGCAAGTCGCGGGATCACGCCGAGTTCCGACGAGCGTGAGATAAACGAGCTCTTGGAACGCGATCGTCCCGGCGATCCGACCCGCGGCCGGCGGACGGTTGACCGCGCGGCGCGCCATCGCCACGCGAGCAAGGTCGCCCATGGGCAGAAAGATCATCACCTGACCCGCAAACTCCACCGCCAAGCAGCGCGCGAGCGAGATCCGTACGCCAATCTTCCGGAGCGACATCCACCAGGCTGTGCCCCGCAGGGCATACGTCGCGAGTGTCACCGGCATCATGAGCAGCGCGATGCTCCAGTCGGTTCTGCGCAGCACACCGGCGAGCTTCGACGGGTTGACACCGACAACGAGGCCGAGAATGCAGACGACCGCGATCACCGCGAGCCAATGTCTGCCGAGGAATCGCAATACGGGACCGATCGTCGGCAGAGCAGAGAGTGACTGCCAGGTGCGGCGCACCCACGCCAGTGATACCTCGATTGCCCTACTCACCGATCGTCACTTCGCGGCCCCACTCCTTGATCGAGACGCAACAGGAAACGCAGCTAGAAAAAGACCCCGGAGTTGATGCTCCGGGGTCTCCCCGCATCGCGGGACCTACCGGTCACCTCGATACGGCGTCAGCGTGGGGTCCGTTCGGAGAACCATCGCTGTTCCTCCATCTGGTCCTTTTGCGGACACTTCAACGCTAGCGCGGTGTACCTCCGCGTGCAAGTCCACGCGGTTCGCGCGCGTTCAGCCGAGCGCGCTCGTCATCCGGTGGAGTGACGGTACGCGACACTGATGCGCGGACCGGCGATCGCCACCTTGGGAACCGCGTGCAGCCACGTGCGCTGACTGCTGCCGCCCATGACCACCAGATCGCCCATGCCGAGCGCAAGCGAGAGCTCCGTCTTCCCCTCGCGTGGACGCATGACGAAGCGGCGCGGATTGCCCAGCGACACAGTTGCGACGACCGGGTCGACGATTCGAATCGGAATGTGATCGCCGTGCCAGGCGACCGAATCGCGACCGTCGCGGTAGAGGTTGGCGCCCACTGAATCGAAGGGCCGCTTGTAGCGTTCGACCAGCAATTCGCGCATCTGCTCGATGACAGGCGGCAACGCCTGACTGTCAGCGGGCAGCGACCACCGCGCCACCAGTCGCGGCGTGATCACGACCTTGCCGTAAAGCTCCTGGGTGGTTGACTCCCACTGCGTCGAGCGCATCAGCTCCTCGAAGAGCGGGTCGGCACCCTGCAGCCAGCCGGCCACGTGGTCGACCCAGGCCGTCTCGTCGAGTTGATGGCGGACCAGGCTCGAGAAACCAGGATCGGGGCGGGCCTCACCCTGCGCGAAGAGCGAGGGCTGCCAGACGGACTGCGCTTCCACGTCTTCCTGATACCGCGCATCCGCCTCCCCCAAAACGCTCTCCTTCCCCTGGAATCGTACAGAATCACTATCATGTGCAGCGATAGCGCCGCTATCAACTCAGCCCGCCCAGCATCGAGGTAACCACCGTGCCCACTGACGCCATCGCGCTCCTCAAAGCCGACCACCGTGCCGTCGAAGACCTCTTCAAGAAATTCGAGAAGGTTGGAGAACGAGCACTCAAAACACGTCAGTTGCTTGTCGACAAGATGCTGCGCGAGCTCGTCACACACACGTACATCGAAGAGCAGGTGTTCTACCCCTTCATCCGCACGCTCAACAAGAAGCTGAACGCCGACACCCTTGAAGCCCTCGAGGAGCATCACGCCGCCAAGGCAACGCTCGCCGAGTTGCAGCTCATGAATGCTTCAGAGGAGCGGTTCACCCCGAAGGTCACCGTCCTCATCGAAAGCGTGCGACATCACGTCAAAGAGGAGGAGCATGAGCTGTTCCCGGAGGTCCGGCAGGCATCCACGCGCCGCGACCTCGTTGAGCTGGTCCCCGCCCTGGAGGCCGCGAAGGCGGCGGCACCGTCGCGCGCGATGCCGAACGCACCAGACACTCCTCGCGGGGAGAAGAGTGCGCCGCCGTCGCTCGGCAACATCGTGGACCACGTGACCGGGGTCAAGTAGGCAACACGCGGGAAGTCCCGAGTCCTCCTCCCAGTGCCGGAGGAACTCGGGACCGACCCTTATGCTTGGAACGTTCGTATCGCTGCGTAATTCGCAGGGTTGGTTGCGTCCGAGTAGTAGACCTCGACGAACGACGCACCGAGGCTGGTCGCGAGGCGCAACGCCCCACCAAGCCCTGCTCCCAGCGCGCTCGCGGTCTGGAAACCGAACTCGATCACGTTCTGATTGATGTGACCGTATTTGCTCCCGGTCAGCCCGTTGTTCTGCACGACGATGCGCGCGCTTTCGCATGCGTTGAGAAACGCCGCCAGCAACGTGGGCGATGTCTGTGGCGCACCGGTCGGTCCTGTGGCGCCGGCAAAGCTCACCCTGTGGCTGGGGAACGCTGCTTTGAAGTCAGCGATCTCGGTTGTGATCGCGCCGACGTACGTCTGCGTCGAGTACCCCACGTTGTGCCACATCGTGTAGCTCCCGGTGAGGTGCGCCTCGCCCTGGGGACCGTCGCCACCACCTTCGATGATCGCGATGTGAGAATTGCCGTTGTATCGAGCGCCAAACGCATTGATGAACGTCTTCCAGGCAGCGAGAAAGTTGGCATTCCACGGAATTGGCATCCAGGTGCTGCCGCCCTTGGGGTTGGGAGCGGTGATGCCGTCAGCGCGCGGCAGCCACGACGGTGCGGTGTCGCCGCCGATCACGCGCAGGATCACGGGCTTCGAGCCCGCACCGGCGAGTGCGTCGTCGACGGTGGTCCAGTTGTAGCTGCCCTGCGCCGGCTCGAGGGCGTGCCACGGGAACGTCCACGAGATCCCTGCACACGGCGATGCTTTGAGTACCTGCGTGTGCTCGGTGATGAGCCTCGGTGATCCCGCCGACAGGTATGCAAAGCATTGCCGCGTGCCGGAAGCCGTCGCTGCGGCACCGTTAAACACGCCAGTGGTGATCGCGATCAGTACGGCCAGAAGCCACGTCACAAATTTCGCTATCAAAGCGACACCTCCCGCAAAAGCTCTCTCGTCTCGACCGGCGGCCATCCTAGCAGCCTCGCTCTGTCCATTTGCAATGTCGCCGATTTTTTACGGCGGCGGGCGGCTGCACCCCGCAGCAAACGCGTCGTCAGGGGCGGGCGTTGGCGAGTTCGCGAGGCGCGCGATCCGCCGTCGTGCGAACTCGTGTCATGGGGGCCTGCGAAGCGTGGTTATCGCGTGCAACGCCGCAGATGCCCGACACGCAGCAAGTGGCACGGCCGCAGCGAGCGATTCGAGACCTTCAGGGCAACGGAGGCGTGCTGCGCCGCAGCCAGCGCGGCACGAGCCGCCACGCAGCAAAGGCCAGAGCAAGGACTGCGAGGACAGGAAGTGCGCTGATCAGCGCATCAAGCAAGGTTCCGGTGACCTGAACGGCGTTGTGCCACCCACCACTCAATCCGTCGTTGAGCGGGCCCGGAGCCGATGCGACAACGGTGGCACCACGTTCCGAGAGCGCGATGGTCGCGGTTGACATCGCAACCGATGCGGTGAGCCCGTTGAGCTGGCCCTGGTACGTGTCGACCTCCACTTGCACTGATTCGATCTGCTGTTCGATTGTGGTGATATCCCCGAGCGATGTGGCTCTGGCGAGAAGCGCATCGAGCGCATGCAACTGCGCATGCGCAGACGCCAGCTCCGCATTCACATCAACGAATGCCGCGTAGTGATCGATGCTCGAGAAATTGATCGACGATGCCGTGAACGTCGAGGGCATGCCGTTGAGAAACGTCGCGAGGCTTGTTGCCGGTATCTCCAGCGTTACCGAGCCGGCCACGATACGCCCGCTCGACGCGGAAGTCGTCGACGAGCTACCGACGTAGCCGCCCAGAGCGACAGCACGGGCGATGACGCCGTCGAACGACGTGAGAAAGGTGCCGGACGGAACCGTATATGCCGCCCGGACCGAACGCTGCACGTCGGAGGTTGGAGGAACGCCGATCGTGATCCCGTTTGCGGCCGGAACAGCGGCGCCAGATGTTGTCGTACCGCCGGCACCCGCGTCGCCGTGCGCCGCCGCAGCAGGTGCCGCAGCGCTGATGGCGCCACTGGTCGCAGCGCTGGAACACGCCGGGAGCAGTCCCACGGTGGCCAGCAATCCCAAAACGGTGATGAGCGGGCGGGTGCGCATCGGCGATCTCCTCGGCGAGTGGTGTCGCCGGTGAGACGCGGTTGCGGCGCTCCCGGTTCCCCGAAGCATGGTCCGACCGGCTGCGGCCGATCGCGCAGGTGTCGCCAGCCGGCTGCAGCGGGTTCACCACAGCCGCCCAGGCAGCGCCTATAAGCCGGTCCCAGTGTCGCTGCCAGGCCCGGTCACGCGAGGACGCCGGCTGACGCGTCCGGTGAGCCCGACGTGCTGGTCCGGAGCAACAGAATCCTGCAACGCCTCGAGCACATCCTGGAGCGCCTCGGTAAGCCGCCGCACGTCGTGCTCGGGGAGCGACGCCCAGACATTGGGCACCTCGCGTTTCGTCGACCCGACAGCGGACAGGCGTGGATCCCACGCACCGGCCCACGCAGGGGCATCCGCGCCTCGCTCCCACCAGTCCGGCGGATCACCGGTCCGCAGGTTGAAGCGATACCGATTTCCCGAGGTATCGCCGCAGTACGCGAACAGGTTGGCCGATGGATCGTCACTGACAACGGCGAACCCGGGGTCGAGGTACCCGTGCGCTTCGCCCACGTGGAGCATGTTCTGGAGCGGTCCGGGCTCAAACGTGTCGCCGATCGCGAGGTGCAGATCCTCCGACAAGCCCTTGGCTTCCGGCCCGGCTGAGTGATACAGGTGGCCGGCGACACGCATCCAGACCGCGAAATTCAGCGCGGAGCCGTTACCAACGTTGCGAACGCGGACGGCCGCCCACGGCTGATCGCGGATCCCAACTGGTGGCTCGTCGAGCAGCACGAGCACGGGCATGGTGGCGACGGCAGTCTCGTGACGCACCTGCTCCCCCACGCCGCGTACTGCGTCAGCCTGTTGCGTCGCCGCGGACTCGAGCAGGGCAGCGTTGTTATCCACCAGGCGGTGTAACTCCCTCGCGAACGCGCGGTCATGTCGCGCCAGCAACACCAGCACCACCGCGATTGCGATCAGCGTGAGACCCACGACGGACGCTGTGATCGCCAGGATGATCGTGTCTGCGTCCATGACACGAGTGTAGCCGTGTCCCCATGGCGTTATGGAACACACGGAGCTCGTCTCCGGCCCCCGACTGGGCCCGGTTTTGGGAGAATCCGCCGCCGTGAGCAAGCCCGGTTCGCAGATCCAGGTCGTCATAGAGGTGACGCCAAAGCGCGCGTTTGCCTCTGCGTTCGACTGGCCGGGTTGGGTCCGCAGCGGGCGGACGCCCGAAGCCGCGCTGGAGGCGCTCGCCGCCTACTCGAATCGCTACCAAGCCGTGGCGGCTGCTGCCGGGATGAAACTGCAGAAGGCGGCCGGCGTGGAGGCGTTCGCCGTCGTGGAGGAGATCGAGGGCGACGCGACCACAACGTTCGGCGCACCGAGCAAGCCTGCAGCCGCAGAACGTCATGCGGCGACTGCTCGGCAAGCCGATCGAGCCGCATCACTGCTGGAAGCGGCGTGGACCGTGCTCGACGAGGTGATGGCCTCTTCTCCTGCCGAGCTTCGCAAGGGTCCACGTGGCGGTGGTCGCGACCGCGATCCGATGTTCAACCACGTGCTCGGCGCCGACCAGGCCTACGCGGGCAAGATCGGCGTTCGTGTGCGACAGCCGTCAGGAGACGACCCCGCGGCCATCCGCGCGATGCGGCAGCAACTCCTCGCGGTCATCCGTTCGGACCGGACCGGCGAACCCGCGCGCCCAGGTGGCTGGCCCCCGCGCTACGCCGCCCGCCGTCTGGCTTGGCATGCGCTCGACCACGCCTGGGAGATGCAGGACCGCAGCGCCTGATCAGCGCGGCTCGATCAACCGGCCCGCGGCTCCAGCCATCGCACATACCGCTGAGACCAGCACCGCGTTGTTCAGCGCCAGGGAGTCGTCGTCGAGGGCGAGCGTGTCCTCGAGCCCGACGCGAACGTCATGCCCGTTTTCAATTGCCGCAGCAAGAACGCTCCACGTCGCGATGCCGCCGCCATGATGCAGGCGCGGCGCTTGCGACAGACCCTGATCAAGGATGAAATCGATCGACGACGCCAGTTCGACAGCGTCATCCGGATTGGAAGCAACTTCCACCTCAACGAGAACCCTCAGGCAGGCGTCGTCGAGTCCGTTGTCGATGAGCATGCGCGCGTCTTCGACGGTCCATACGCCGGCTTCAACGCCAACGCCCAGCTCGTTGAGCAGATCGATGACCTGAAGCGCACCCGCCTCGCCGAGGTTGACGGAGGCAAAATCGGGAAGCACCGACCACGAACGCACCATGACCAGGCGGCGCGAGAGATCGGGCTCGATCCACGCACCGGTGGTGACCCCCACCGGCAGTCCCGGACAGCGAGCGCGTACAGCGTCCACGACGGCACGGACGTCCGCGTCGTCCAGCGACTCCATCCCGTCCGCCCGGCGTGGGTGCACGTGGACACACCCCGCGCCGGCGTCTCTCACCGCCTCGGCGTCGGAGGCAATCTGGTCGGGCGTGATCGGCAGCGATGGGTGTTCGCCAGATCGTCGAGATCCGTTCAGGCATGCCTGGATCAACATGACGGCGTGCCAACCGGGCGACGGCCGGGCAACTCCGTTGTGTGGTGCGCAGGAGCCCGCGCGTCATCGGTCGCGGCACCGGCGGCCGAACCCTCATGCGACGGTGCTGCCGGCGTAGGGTTGGTGACGTCCAACGTCATCGAGGATGCCGGCATGCCTTTCATCCTATTCGCGACTCCGTTGCGGGTGTGAGCAGGCACTGAGTTGTCGAAGCGTCCACACGTTGTGATCGTCGGCGCCGGCTTTGGCGGCCTCGCCACGGTGCGCGCCCTGCGCGGGGTCGATGTCGACGTGACCATCGTCGACCGGAACAACTATCACCTTTTTCAGCCACTGCTGTACCAGGTGGCGTCGGGGCTGCTCGATCCTTCCGCGATCTCCAGCCCAGTCCGGACGATTGTCCGGCGCAGTCGCAACGTCGACGTTTTGCGCGCCGAGGTGACCGGAGTTGATCTCGCGCATCGGCACGTCATCACGTCCGCGGAAACGCTCGACTACGACTACCTCGTCATAGCGACAGGAAGCGTCACCGACTACTTCGGCAACGAGGCCGCGCGTCAACGGAGCACCGGCCTCAAGGACCTCAGCGAGGCGCTGGCCCTGCGCTCCCGGCTGCTGACCTGTTTCGAGACGGCAAGCCTCACGCCCGACACCGACCCTCGGAAGCGACTACTCACTTTCGCCGTAGTCGGAGCCGGCCCGACCGGCGTCGAGTACTCGGGTGCGGTTGCAGAGTTGATCAAACACGTGCTGCCCAAGGACTACCGACGCATCGACTTTACCGAGGTATCCGTGGTGCTCATCGAGGCCGGGTCCCGCACCCTCGCCACCTTCGCGCCACGACTGAGCCGCCTCGCAACGCGATCGTTGCAGCGCAAGGGCGTTCGTATCATTCTCGGTAAGTCGGTGCGCGGCGTTGATGACGGTGGTCTCGTGCTCAGCAACGGGGAGCGCATCGAGACAAACACTGTCATCTGGACTGCGGGCGTGCGCGCCACCACGCCACTCACGCTTCCGAGTGACGCGCTGGCTCGATCTGAGCGGGTGAAGGTCACGGCGCAGCTCCACCTCAGCGACTACCCGGAGGTGTTCGTCATCGGCGACGCGTCCGCGGTGGAACAAGACGGCGCGGTCCTGCCGATGCTTGCTCCGGTGGCGATCCAGGGTGGCAGTTACGTTGGGCGTCTTATCGGCGCACGCCTCAAGGGCGAGGAGGGTCCACCCTTCCACTACCACGACAAGGGCACGATGGCGACGGTCGGCCGCGGTGCCGCCGTCGCGCAGATCGGGGCGATACACATCAACGGCCTGATCGGCTGGTTCATCTGGATCTTCGTGCACCTGCTGTATCTGGTCGGCTTCCGCAATCGCGCACTGGCGCTGTGGTCGTGGGCGTGGAACTACTTCTTCTGGGATCGGCCCGTGCGTCTCATCATCGCGCCCTCCTCTGACAGGGCTCCCTGAATCACGAAAGGTGCGCGGATGTGCCTCGTCAGGGCGGCGGCTCGATCACAGCGATGCCGTCAGCAAGGTGGATGCGCCAGCCCTGCTCGTGCACCTGGCGATGATGCGGCCGGCACAACGAGACGAGATTGTCGACCTCGGTACGACCACCGTCGGGCCAGTGCAGGATGTGGTGCCCGTCGGTCCACGCCGGCGGGCGGTCGCACCCTGGGAAGCGGCAGCCCTGGTCGCGGAGGTTGAGCGCGGTGCGGATGTGCGGCGGGATGGTGCGGGTCGCCCGTCCGACCGAGAGCGGTAGGGCTCGCGCAGTGCCGGCACTCGACGCCCAGGCCGAGCCATCAGCAGAAGGCGCCACCGTCACCACCGTCCGCACCGCGTCGCAGGCGATCCGGCGCGCCGTCTCCGGATGGATCGGCCCCACGCCGCTCAAGATCGCGGGCGGCGTTTCCAGGCCACGGCCGATCGGCGCGATGCCACTCAGCTCCGCCGGCACTGCATCTGCTCCTGCGTGCGTCGTTGCTGAGCGCAGCGTGTCTGACCGCAGCGTCTCCGCACTCACCGTGAGCGTGAGGTGGGGCCGCTGCCCGTGCACATCGCGGTGGTCACCACAGCGCAACTGGGTGGCGGCCATGTCGACCAGGGCATCGGCCCGGCGCTGCGAGCCCGAGCGCGTCTCGCCGGGACTTCAGACCGTGCGCGAGCGCATCGATCGCGGCCTTCACCAGGGCGCCGCCTTCGGCATCGAGCTGACCGCGCAGGAACCACTCGCCGCCATAGCTCTGGTCGCACTCGAACCAGCGACGCTGGTGAGCACGGTTGTCATCGGCGAGGGCGCCGTCGGGATCGATCCGAATCCGGGTGGCCCGGGTGAGGGTGCGCATATCGGCGACGTCGAGCGTCTCCGCCGCGCCCACCAGGACGTGCTCGAGCGGGGCCACCTGCTCCACGCCGACCTCGGTGGCAAGCTGGGCGATCAGGGTCACGTTGGTGAGCGAGGCGCGCCCGGCCCGGGCGCTGTCGAGCGCGGCCGGCAGCTCGCCGAGCTTGCGCGCCAGGCGGACGCGATACGCGCCCGCCTTCCAGGCCATGGCGCAGTGATTGCGCACCCAGGACGTGGTGCTGCCGCCCCCATCCGCCAGCGCTCCGTGGGCGCGATCAAAACGGTCGAGGCGGCGCAGGAACTCGGCTTCAAGCCGATCGGCAGCCCGCCGGAGGGTGATCAGATCGTCGCCCAGCGCGCCGGTCGAGAACCCATCGATGGACTCATTCACGAGTGCATCAACTGCCTCACCAAGACGGTCACTGGCATCGGCAATCGCGAAGGCTTCCATGCGCACATGCTACCAAACATCTGTTCGCCAGCGTACCGTGCGCAACACGGACAACCATTGTCCGCGCACAGGTTCTAGCCATGTTCGGCAGTAACACGCCACGCGCATTCGCGGATGTCCGTGCCGAACCCCTTCATCGGGACACGACAACGACTCAGCGACCCACGATCTACAGCCCCGGCACTGCTCCCCGCGGGACACCGCGACGTCGGCCACACCCCATAACTACCCCAGCGTCAGAAGAAACTCCGCGGGGTCGCGATAGGTCGGACTCGCAGCCACGTCGCCGGCACGGGCAACCTGAGGGTGGGTGCGACGCGCATCCTCGATCACGCTCTCCGGCAGCGAACGCGTGTCGTACGTGCACACGATTGTCGCCGGAAAGAAGGCGAACGACAGATTGATCATGGCCTCATACCGAAACCACTCGACGATTTCGGCCTGACCCCATCGTGACCAAGTGGGCTCTCCAATGATCCGGATCCATGGTGCTCCGCGCTCGAAGCGCTCCTTCACGATCTCGCGATATCCGCTCGCGGCGCTACGAAGTGAGCTGTACCAATCTGCGGCATCAAGAAACTCGACGTGGGTCGCATCATTCCCGAGCACGTCACGAAGCAGATCCAGATGCCCCTTGGCGGTAACTGCCAGGACGTAGTCATCGCCGGCAACACCTTCCCGCAGAAATGGCACTGAACTTGCCAGGTATTCATCGTCGGAGCCGTACGTGAGAACACGATGATTGAGAAGCCCGGGAGACGTCGCCGCCTCGCCGCCGACCAGATAGTCCACGCTAACTCCGAGCGCACTCGCCAGTGCCACGAGGCTGCTCGCGCGGACCTCCTGGCGCCGGCCAGATTCGATTTGGGTGATCGCCGACCAACTGAGCCCGGAGTGATGGGCGAGTGCCTCGCGGCTCCAGCCCAGGCGCTCCCGGGCTGATTTGAGCGACGCACCAATTCGAGACGAGGCCATAACTCCCCTTTTTTCCGCCAACCGGCTCACGCAGCGCAAGTCCGTAACTGGTAGTATGTCATATGACGCTGTCATATGACGCGTATGCGCCGACCGCGACGGAGCAATGGACGGAGGACCCAGGTAGTGGAACGGGCAGATGGCGAACCGCAGCGCGAGAACCGGATCCTCGCCGCTCTGCCGCCGCCTGAACGCCGGCAGGTGCTGGATCTGGCAACCAGGGTCACGTTGGATGTTAGAACGGTACTGTTCGAACCCGGCGGCGTCGTCGACGCTGTGTACTTCCCCACCGACGGCGTGATCTCACTGGTCACTCCGCTCCAGAGCGGCGCCATCGTCGAGGTGGCCACCATCGGCAATGAAGGGATCGTCGGGATCCCACTCGTGCATCCGCTGACCGGATTCGCCGTGCGTGCCATCACGCAGGTTGCGGGCCACAGCCTTCGCCTTGACGCTGCGGTTTTCGTCGAGTTGGTCGCAAACAGCCGCGCCTTCCAGGTTCTGGTCGACCGGTACACGCAGGCGCTCTTTGGCCAGATCGCTCAAGCGGCGGCGTGTAACCGCATTCACTCGAGTGAAGAGCGCCTCAGCCGTTGGCTGTTGATGAGCCAGGATCGTGTCGGCTCGGATCAGTTCACGATAACGCAAGAATTCCTCGCGCAGATGCTTGGCGCGCGCCGTTCGACGGTCTCCGTCTCCGCGGGCATTCTGCAGCGCGCCGGGCTGATCCGATACTCGCGCGGCCACGTGACCATTGTCGACCGTGTCGGCCTCGAGGCCGTCTCCTGCGAGTGTTATGGCGTGATCAAAGCAGAACTCGATCGGGTCGCGCCTCTTCCGCCGTCTCGGTACTGACCCGCGCTAAGCCTGCGCTCGATCGAGCAGTTGCAGGAGTTCGTGGGCAGCGAGCTCAATATCCTTGTGCTGCCACTCCGCCGCGCGAAACTGACACGCGATGAGGCCCATCCGATGGACACGGCGGAAGTCTCCGTACACGAAGGCGTACCGGGCTTTGGTGTCGTCGTTGGCGCCCTCGGTGAGACCCAGGTGCCAATCGCCGTATTCCTCCCACGAGTGTTTCTCGAGGAAGGCGTTTTCCGCCTCAGCGTTCGGCTGACTCTCGCCCCAGTCGCTTTTCACGACATACTGGTGGGCGTCGATCAGTTGTCGAGCGCGGGCTACTGCACGCTTGTTGACCGAATACGAAGCCATCGATCCATTCTGCCACGAGCGGACGTCACGGAAGGACGGGACATTCCAAGCACGCGCAACGCCGAGAGACATTGGCTCACACGGTCATAACGGCTCCTTGGTTTCCGAACCATTCGCGATGTCCAGCGCCAACCGCAGCGCCATGCGCACCGCTCGTTCATCGTTGAGTCCCGGTCCAAGATCGCCGGTGAATCGACGGATCACGGGGATCGAGGTGCCAATGACTGCCGCAATAAAGGTGAGTCCCGCAGGTTTCCCTTCAGCGGCTGCGCCCGTCGCGCCGGTTGTGGCGACGGTCAGGTCGGCTCCAGTGTCTCGCTGTGCCCCGAGCGCCATCTCCGCTGCAACTTCGGCACTGATCGCGCCGTGCGCGGAAAGTGACTGCTGCGAGACACCGAGGAGTCGCATCTTCAGCTCATCGGTGTAGGCGATCACGCTCGCACGCACCACGCTTCCAGCGCCGGGGACTGAGCAGAGGAGCGCCGAGACCATTCCCCCAGTGCACGATTCCGCGGTGGCGACAGTCATTCCGCGGCGGATCAGAATATCGACCAACGCCCGTGCGTCTGACGTGGGAATCTCGGGCAGGTACTGCCTTTCGCCGAGACCTCTTGCGAGCCCGCGCATCAGCAGGTAGGCAAGGGCACTCACGACGATCCAACCCATCAGGGCGGCAGGAACGGCAAGCGCCGGCGAGTGCCGCACGGTGAAGACCATGACCAGCGCGAACGCGATCATCCCGATGGCGCCCAGCGTCGCGCCACGGATATCGGAAAGCGCTTGCGCGATGCCTTCCTTCCGCTCCACCAATGTGAGGGTTGCCGGCAGGATGGCGGGAAACGCGAGGAACAGGCCGCCGATCCTGGCTCCAGCGATGTCGCCGATCACCGCCGCGATCACCGAGATGACGAAGCCAAATGCGAAACGAACGAAGTACTGCCTGGTGCTGATCGACCTTAGCTTGCCCAGATCAAGCTGAAACACCTGCCTCGGTCGCTCCGACTGCCGTCCCTGTCTCCTCGCCGCGTGGATCATCGCAACGCGACCGCCCATAGCGCGAAGGCGACGACGAACCACACCGCGGTGGTGGCAAGTGATCCTTTGATGCCGCCGAATCGTTTGACCGCATCCGCGCCCACCAAGCACCATGCGACAAGACCCATTGCGCCGGCGATCATGCCAAGCGAGAGATTCCAAGCCATCATCGCGCCTGAGCTGAGCAGCGTGACCACGAGACCGGCCGCGGCCACAGAGGGTGCTCCGGACGTGATGCCGGCCAGGCTGCGCGGACGAATCACCTCGCCGAGGAGCGCGAAAAGGACGACCAAGACTCCGCCGGCGAAGCCCTTCACGAGAATGGTCACCACATCCACCAGTCGTCTCCGTCACGAGCAGACGCTTTCCCGCGTTAGTGATAGACAGACTATCATATGAGATAGTCTGTCCACTATCAAATCCGACGTCTGAGATGCCTGGTCCCAGACGCGGTCCCCCGGTCAAGAATCCCAAGCAGTACGACGGTCTGAGCGATAAAGGCATCAGCAGGGAGCGCGCTGCCGCGATCACCAATGCGAACAAGAGCAAAGGGAGTGCCTCGTCACGCCAGGCTGGTCGCCACAGCCATGAGAACGACTGACTCATCCACGCGTCTCGTCGCCGGTTAGACGACGCCAAACGCCAGGACTCGTCAGTGGAGATCCCCCGTTGGGGTGATTTGTCCTCCGACCCGTCGTTGTTAGGATGCGGTGCGTGCCTTTCCGGAGCAACGCGCCTCGATCGCGCGATGCCCTGCACGGGTTAGGACTTGGCCGCATCGCTCTGCGGCAATTGCGCTCGCGCCCCGCGCCGGCAATTGCACAAGGGTTGATCCTCGCGGCCGCAGCCACGCTTGTCGCCAGCGTGGTGCTGATCCAGAGCAACGTAACGAACGAGGGACTCCGCAGCACCGTCGCCGCGGCAGGCACGACGGATGACGTCGTTGTCGGGCAGGACGGCATATCGCAGCCGGCCGCATTCGACGCCTTCCAACAACAAACGGCAGCGCGTGTGCGCGCCCAACTGGGAAACACTGTGACTGCCGGGGCGGAGTTTGGTGAGTCCCTGACCCTCGCTGCCCGAAACCTCGATTGCACGGTTGAGGGGCCGCCCGTCAAGTGTCAACTTTCGGTTGCGACGTACACCGGGATGACCGGTCACGCCCACATCGTCAGCGGCCGTTGGGCGACCGATGCACGTGATGGATCTGACTGGGAGTTCACCGCCTCGGCACATGCCACCGACATCACCGGCATCACGCTTCACCTGCAGATCGGAAGCGAGTATTGCTTTCAGAACCTCTTCAGAACGACCAACGCACCGGAGATCTGGTGTGGGCGCCTCGTCGGGATGTGGCTGCCGAACAGCGTCTCCGATCCCTATTGGGCCGGCAACGTTCCTGTCAGTGACGTCATCGTTTCGCAGACCAGCTTCTTTCAGATCCTCTCCCAGATCCCGGATGGCGTCGGCAGCGCCGACCAGCAGTACACCCCGAGACTGGCCAATGTCAGTGGGTCGAGTGCGGACCGCATCGTCAGCGGGATCAATCGACTCCGCGGTGATTACAGCGTCGCCGACAACGGCGAGTTTGCCACGGGACTCCACTCGACGGTCAGCGGCTTTCTCGCCCGTCAGAGCTCAGCTTCAGGGCCGATTCTAGTGACCACCCTGGGATTACTGATCATCGCGATTGCGGCAATGGGGTTTGCGGCGATCGTCCTTTTGCAGAGTCACGTCGCCCAGGTCGCGCTTTGGCGAGCCCGGGGCTGGTCGCGTGCCCGGGTCTGGGCACTGAGCAGCACCGAGTTCACGCTGCTGGCAGTTGTCGCCACGCCGTTCGCCGCCGTTGCGACGGCGGTGATCAGTTCCCTCACCGCCGGCGCCTCCGTGTCACCTGCGACGAACATCTGGCAACGCCTTGCGGACGCGGCCGTTCCAGCGATCGTCGCGGAGATCGCCTTCCTCGCTGTCCTGATCGTCGTCGCCGCTTTTCTCAGTGCTCCCGAGCTGTCTGCGCGACGGCAGGCCCGGACTGCCACACGCGAGCGGAGCGCACAGCGTCGTGCGCTCGACGTCGCCGCCGCGGGCATCGGCGTCGCCATTCTCTGGTTCGTCCACAGTGGCGGTGTGGGGACCGACGAGGCGCAGAGTAGCGTCCTCGCCTTCGTCCTATCGACCATTGCCGTCGGGCTGATGGCGTACGCGTCACTGCGACTCGTGGGAATCGTCAGCCGCGTGCTCACCATCCCCAGGGCGGTGGGTGGCCGTCTGGCTCGATGGGAGATTGAGCGCGACCCCATTCAGTACTCGCGGTTGAGCCTTCTCGTGACGCTGGCAGTCGCGGTGGGGGCCTTCGCCACCACATACATCAGCAGCGACAACGCCGGCGCTATCGACCGCGCCGATTACAGCGTGGGCGCGGCGATGCGCGCAACGTTCTCGACCGCGGGTGGCCCACCGCAAATCACACCGCTGCTTGCATCGTTGCCACCGAGCGTCCGCACCGCGCAGGCATTCCGTGATGACGGCCGCCCGGGACAGAGTGGCCTCGACGCGACGGTGCTCGGCATCCAGGGCACCGGATTCTGGGACATCGCATACTCCCGCCCCGACTTTGCTGCGCAGTCGCTGCGCTCCTTGACGGCGAAGATGGCCGCGGCTGATCCTGATGGTGTCGCGGTCCCAGGATCGCCCCATGCGCTGTCGCTGTCGGTATACGGCTCCGGCGTGCGCGTGCGCGTCGACGCGGAGATCACCGACGCGAGTGGTGACTCCCGCGATGTGTCACTCGGCACCACCGGAACGACTCCTGGCTGGACCGTCCTGAACGCCTCGCTCACCAGCGTGCACCATCCGATCCGCATCCGCGCACTGAGCCTAACGCCGCTCGATATCGGTGTCGCCGGAGATGTCGCGATCAGGAACCTGGCGACCGACTCCGGGAGCGTGATCGAGTCATTCGCCACTGCCGACGGCTGGTGGCAGGAAGCCTTCGCACCGGATCCGGCAGAAGCACTGGTGGTACCGAGCTCCGTGCGCACCAACGCCGATCAGCCCACGGTGGACATCCCCGTCGGCAACCAAGAGATGCTGCTGATGCCGCCGCCATCGTTGCGCCCTTTGCCCGTGCTGATCGCCGGCGACTCCCTGGCCTCGCTCGGCTTGAGTATTGGACAGCCGTTTCCGATTCATATCGAATCGGTGAACGTCGAGCTGGTGGCGGTGGGGACCTTCGACGAGTTCCCCACCTACTACCCGGGAAGCGAGGATTTCCTCGTCGTGCCGATGACATCACTGCTCGGCCGCCTTGGCAGGCTGGGCGTGGTGAGCCCGTGGGCCAACGAGCTGTGGATGAGTGTCCCGAGCAGCGACACTACGGTGGTCACGGCAAAGGTGAACTCGAATCTGACACTGCTGAACACCGAGCTGTTCACAGACGCCCAGGCTCAGTCCGCCGCGCTCAACGACCCTCTGCGCAGCGGGTTCGCTGAGGAGCTCGGCATCGGAGCGCTTGTGGCGCTGCTGGTCGTCATCATCAACTTCGCGATGCATTTTCTTGCGGCCGCGCGCAACCGCGAGACGCAATTCGCAATCATGCGTGCCAACGGAGTCCCGCAGTCGACGTTGCGCAACGCACTCGTCGCCGAGCAGATCGCAGTGGCGATCAGCGGCCTCATCGCCGGGACCGTCATCGGCATCGCAGTCGGTTGGGCCGTGCTGCCCGTCTTCCATCTCGGCAATGACCCGACAGATCTGATCCCGCCGTCGCTCTTCCACATCGATCCGCTCACCCTGCTGGCCGTGGTCCTGGGGACGGGTGCCCTGGCGTTACTGACCGGTGTCGTGGTCGCGGCCCGCGGTTCCCGCGTGCACGTGATGGCTGCTATCCGGGCGCTCTCGTGAATCCGTACATCGTCGACTGTGAAGGCGTCGTGCACATCTACAAGTCCGCGGACCTCGAGGTCGTGGCGCTGCAAGGACTCGATCTTCAGGTGGCGCCTGGCGAGATGGTGGCGATCGCAGGCCGCAGCGGGAGCGGCAAGACGACATTGATGAACATCCTCGCCGGCCAGGAGCGACCGAGCGCCGGGACCGTCCACGTCGCGGGCCACGACCTCACCCGGCTCGCCAGGTCTGAACAGGAGGACTACCGGCGTGATGTTGTCGGGTACGTGTTGCAGCGCGCGCTCGGCAATCTCGCTCCATATCTCACGGCGCTGGAGAACGTGCAGGCGGCAACGGTGACCGGAGCGCCAAGGGCACGCGCCTCCGCGGCGGCCGACCTGCTTGGCAGTCTCGGCCTCGGCGACCATCTGTTCAAGCGGCCATCCGAGCTTGCCGGGCACCAGACGCAGCGCCTTGCGCTGGCGACGGCGCTGGCGAATCGTCCGCGCCTCCTGCTCGCCGACGAGCCCACCGCCGAGCTCGACACGGCCGCAACCGTGGCGCTGCTCGGCGACCTCACCGAGGTCCTTCGGGAGGCGGGCACCGCGGCCGTCATTGTCACCCACGACACGCTGGTCGAGAAGTACGTCGACCGCGTGGTGATGATTCGTGACGGCAAGACGAGCAGCGAGCGCCGCTGGATCGAACGCGCCGGCGAGATGATCAACGATGAGCTGGCGATCATGGACCGCGCCGGGCGCGTCCAACTGCCGCAGGCGTACGTCGCGCGACTCGGGCTGACTGGCCGGGTGCGTCTCCACCTCGAAGACGACCGCATCGTCATCCTCCCGGGCGGCGGAGACGACGGTGACTGACCTGGTCGTCGCCACGGGACTGACGCGCGAATTCGTCGTTGGAGGCGAGCGGATTCGCCCGGTGAACGGCGTCGACCTCACGGTGCAGGCGGGTGAGTTGGTCATGATCCTCGGGCGATCCGGTGCCGGCAAGACAACGCTGCTCAGCCTGATCGGTGCGCTGGACGTCCCCGACAGCGGCAGCATCACCGTTGACGGTATGCAGGTGGAGTCGCTGAGCGGTCGCCATCGCGACCGCTTCCTGCAAGTGTCAGTGGGCTGGGTGTTTCAGACAGCCGGGCTGGTACCGATGCTGACCGCCCAGGAGAATGTCGAGCTGTCGCTGAGTGTCGCCGGTGTCGACCGTGCATCGATCGCCGATCGCGCGACTGAAGCGCTCGTGACGGTTGGGCTGGAGGACCGGCGCGCGCACACCGCCGCCGAGTTGTCCGGCGGCGAGCAGCATCGAGTGGCCATCGCTCGAGCGCTTGCGAAGCGTCCAGTCATCGTGATCGCAGACGAACCGACTGCCCAACTCGACAGCGAGACCGCGGCAGGGATCGTGGGCCTGCTCTGCACGGTGGCGAAGACGGGCACGGCAGTCCTCATTGCCACCCACGACACTGCGGCCGTGGAATCGGCGGACCGCGTGATGCTCATGGAGGACGGGCGGCTTACCGCCTCCCCCGCAAGGAGCGCGCCGCCTGCCTAGCGTCTGGGCCAACTGCTAGCTGAGCCCGGCTGCTGGCATGCAACGTGCAATCACCACGCCGGCCCAAACAGCGCTGCACTGCCCCGATAACGATGCCGTTGCAGCCGTTGAGTACGCCGGTGTCGGCGACAAAATGCGCTCATGAGCTCCGCCGCTCCCCTGACCTTGGTTGTCGTCGGGCTGGTGCTGGCGATCACCGGTACGATCCAGGTAGCCACGGGCAGGTATGACACGCGCCTGCCGGCCGTCCATCGACCGTGGGTATTCGTAGGAGTGTGCGGCGCGCTGATCGCACTGGCGCTACTCCTGGCAGCGACAGTGAATATTGCGATCGTCGGCAGATTCTGTTCGTGGCCGCAGAGTGCGGTGACATTGTCTGGCCTCGGACTGATCGTCAGTGTCCTTCCCGCTCTGGTGGCGATCCGCCAGACTCTGCGACATGAGCGGCGAACTATTTCGTACTGGCTCATGGTGGGGGTTGCCGTCATGACGGTCGGCCTCTATCTGTTTCTGCTATCTGGCGCCGACCACACGTGCCGGGGTGGCTTTGTGTCAGACATCCTCAACTAGACACGGCGATAAACGTATGTGGTACTTCGACGTTGGAGCGCAGCACCCTCCAATGGCCGGCGTGCTGAGCCCGGGAAGACGCCCAGCGCGGAAACCTTCGCCCTATCGCTGCGTCACGAGATAAACGATCATCACGACGATCACGACGATGTAGATCACCAGTACCACGATCCAGCGTTGCTTTCGTGGCACTGCGAACGTAGCCGGCAGTGGAGCACCACGCGCCGTGGTCTCGAGCTCGGAGGCTGAGTTGACGAACTTGTGGCCGGCGGGCTCGATACCCAGGGCCTCCGTGACTTTATCAACGTCCTCGGGTCGCCAGACACCAAGCGGCGCACTGAGCACAGCGTTGTCGTTTTGGTCGCGGAACACAAGAAGATCCTGAGTCTTCCTGTTCACCGTGGCAAAGATGCGCAGCGCGGAGGCGACAACATCTCGCGGGCAGGAAACGGTGACTCCGCTGCGGTTCGTGAAGCCGACGCTGTCCGATGTGACCCAGAGTGTCGGCGTCTGCGTGACCCCACGCCGTTGGCGTCTGACTGTCCGAGCCAGAAACACGCCGAAACCCGCGTACCACGACACCCACACGCCAAGGACGATGCGGGCGAATGGGAGGTACAGGGCTAGCAACACCAGGACAGCGAGCATAAGCAGGTGGGGGAAGAGCATCACGCCGATCGCCAGGCCTGCCGGTGGACCGCTCTCTCTGCGCGGCGGCGTGATCTCCAGCAGGCGTGGTGTCAAGTCCATCGTCCTAGTGTCGCCTGCGTTCAGCGTTCGACCATGGAAGCGACTTAAGCGTCACAGGTCACATGGCCAGCTCGACCTATCCTGACGAGTGATGAACGGGGGCAGGCTTGGTCGAGGAGACGGCGCCGTGGTTCCTGTCGGTCCGCGCCGGAGTTAAGACGGTCCGATGACCACCGAAACATGACCAGTCATTACCTCCGATATTCTCTCTACAGTTTTTTCCGACTGCAGATCCGGTTGACCATCGGCACCTTCGGCGTTGCGGCCGTGGTCCTCGATATCGCCGCGCTCATTGGCCTCCGCGGCGGCAATCCGCAGTCACCGGGGCTCGTCTTCGCGGCTTTCTTCACGTTGTGTGTGCTGTGGATCACGTACTGGTTCGGCTTCCGGGTCGCCTACTCGCTGGAAGTTCGAGACGGGCGAACTCTTATGGCTCGCGGGGATTCGCTCGGGCGCCATCTCGGTTCAGGAGATCAGTTCGATTGGTGCCTCGGCGTGGCTGTCAGGTGCAGGGGTAATCCGCACGGCTAATCGCCGAATTTACCTCTGGCCAACGAAGTACTTCCCGACGTTCGCCGATCGGATGGGCCAGCTCTACCCGCAGATCGACGTAAAGGTCGGCAAACTTGCGCGGTTCAACGACAGGCTCCAGGGAGGGATGAACTTCAAGCTGCCGCGGAGCCGCCTCTCGACGAATTTCGAGGAGGGAGACGACTAGGCGTCGCACGGCACCGATGGCCTGGCCGAGCCTGGGGCTAACGCCACCGAACGAGCAACCCTCCGCGTCCGCCAGCTGAGCCCCTGGCATACTCATGCCGCAACATTGCGCGGCCCCGAGGACGCCGCGTCTCAGGAGTGATTATCGTGCGGCGTCCGAAGGCAGCAAGGACGAGGTCGGCTCTGTGAGTGAGCCCCCGCAACCGCCCCCCTTCCGCCAAACGACCCAACCCCTGTCCTCCCCTGCGCCCACACCCACCTCCGAGCCTGACCCGAGCGGCCATAAGCGATCGAATCGCGGCTGGACATGGTTGCTGGCGAGCTTTCTGACGGCGGGGATGTGCGCCGCCACCGTCGGGCTTGCCGCCCACAACAACTGGGGCCCATTCAGCACCGATGCTCCGTTCGCGCCCACATTCACTCCGGGCACTTCGAAAGACAAGCCGACCGTCAGTCCGTCTTCCACGACCGCGCCGAACTCGGCTCAGCCCACCCCGCCGCCGTTCGATGCCGCCGCGTTTCAGACCCCGGCCTTCCTCCTCGTCAAGGCTGCGCCCGCGATGCAGGCGGTGTCTGACGTCCTTGCGCCAACGTTGGACTGTTTCCCCATAGGGGCCGTAACCTCGGAGCAAATTGAAACGGGTGGCGGTGATCTGCCGCTGACCTACCAGTGTGCCGGAGGAGGCTTGGGTTTCGGCAGCGGCGTCTTTCTGTTCGGAGAGCCACAGGTTCAATCCGATGAATCCGCCACAGTGATCGCCGGCACGCTGATGAACCCGCAGGAATCGCTCCCAAGCGGCGTCGCCGCCGCTCCAGGAACAGGCGGCTCCACATGGTGGGTGATGTCCGTCGGAGTCATCGCGGCCAGCGCGTTGCAGGCCAACGACCCTCGGTGTACATCGGTGTCCGCCCCGGATGCATGTATCTCCGCTCTCTTCAACGCCGCGCCCGGGGACACCGTGGAGGCCACGCCGCAATTCGATCAGCACTACGCCCAGGACCTCGCCTTCATGTTCGTCGAGGGTGATGTGCTTGTTCCGCAGGAACTCGTGGGGAGCCTCGGACGATCTCCACGTGCTGATTGGCGAGCGCACTTCTGCGAGCGGCGCCATCACCCAACGTGCCTACTTCTTCAGCGACATCGGCCAGGTCGGCATCGACACTTCCGACGGCAGCAAGTCCATCACGGTGGTCAGCCACACCATCGACGAGGTCACCCTGGCCTACGCCCTATACGACGTTGGCCATTCCGCATCTTTCGGTACCTCAGACGTGCAATTCGCGTGGAGCAGCGGCAAGTTCCTCACGCTTGATCCTCTCCCACCCTCGAGTTCGTCCGTCAACGGCAGTCGTTTGTAAGACCGGCGCGAACGACAAGCCCCTACCAACTAGCACCATCCTTCGCCGGATGTGCGGTCGGAGCTGGAGCCCAAGGAGAGGATTGAGCTCACGGCCTATGCTGTACCAAGGTGCTCGTGCGGACGACGCCCCTTTTCTGCACTCGATGAAGGGGTGTTACTGCACCGGCGTCTCCAACCACGTAGGCTGTTACCCCGCTCGGCTTCAAGGCACGCGCACTCTCTTTTGCTCGCCGCTCGCCGCTGCTAGCAACCGACCTTCACTCGTGGTGGCGCTCCTCACCGCGTCGTTCCAATCTCGCGTTGTTACCTGCTGCATCGGCCACGTTTCTGATAGAGCCACACCGCCGTCCATGTGCCACATGGCACCACACCGCAGGACTTTCGGCCTACGTCAAATCATTTTGCGACGCATGTCGCGCAGTCTCGTCCGGTGCATATGAGACTGCACGCGACATGCCGGGTACACGTTGTTGAGCATGTCCAGTCACCCACGGTATCCGCAGCGACCAGGCTGATAAAGGCGGCGTCAACGACGTGCTCTTCCATCGCTGCTCAGCGACCTCAACGTTTATCCTAGCCCTCGGAATCGGTATGGGCATCGGGACCGCGGGTCTCGTGGGCTCATCGGTGCCGACGCTGGCAGCGACTTCGGCGTTCGGACCGTTGAATCTGGATCCATCTCTCACGATCCAGGACAAGAGCCTCGACTGCGAAGCGGCAGCCCTGGCCGCCGCATTTATCGCGCGAAAAGTGCCAGTCGAGACCGGGAAGCAGAATCTCCAGAACTGGATCTTCAATCAACTCCCTGACGATCACCGAAACGCCATCGACACGGAAGGCCGCATCACCTGGGGCGACCCCTATCTCGACTTCGTGGGCGATGTCAATGGCCACGAAGGCTTTGCTCCTGGCGATGGATATGGCGTCTACTATCAACCGATTGCCAACGTCGTCACCGAAGTCGGGCATGTGGCAACAGACCACACGGGATGGACAACCGCCTCGATCGAAGCAGCGTTGGAAGCGGGGAATCCTGTGGTTGTCTGGATCGATTATCGGAGCCTCGCCAGTGGTGTCGGATACTCGACCAGCACGTGGACCGCGTTTGACGGACGGTCGATTCCATACACGCTCCACGAACACGCGGTGACCGTGCTCGGCACATACCCAGGACACTCGATCACGCTCTTGGATGTCTATTCTGGCCACCAATTCACGTACTCAGAGTCTCAATTCACCGACATGCTCTCTACCTTCCACGGCATGGGCGTGGCCGTCGGTCCTCCTGTCGTGCCCACGCCACCATATCCCGTGGTCACGTCGTTGTCGCCGGCTGCGGGCCCCGCGACTGGTGGACAGGATGTGATCGTCAACGGCACTGGGTTCGCGTCCTCGATGACTGTCGACCTGGGTGGCACAGCCGTCGCCGCGACCGCGATCACGGCCACCGCCTTCGCCATGGCTACACCGGCTCACGCGACGGGATATGCCCAACTGAAAGTCACGACTTCCAAAGGATCGAGCGCTCTCAACGCCAATTCGGGCTATGTGTTCACCTCATTGGCGAGTTATGTTGCCCTCACGCCATTTCGGATACTCGACACGCGCTCGAGTACCTGCGTGCAGTGCGGCGCCGGGAAGCTCCTCGCGGATCAGACCAGGACCTTGCAGATCACCGGGGTGACCGGGCTCAAGGGCGGCGCCGATCGCGTTCCCACCACAGCCACTTCGGTCGTCATGAACGTGACCGCCGTGGCCAGTAGCACCGGCGGCCTGTTGACACTCTATCCGACCGGCACCGCGCTGCCTCGAGCCTCTAACCTGAATTTCAGCGCTGGTACGGCCACTCCCAACTTGGTGACCGTCAGTTTAGGTCAGGTGAGCGCTGCGTCTCCGAACTGGGACGTCAACATCTACAACCCGGTTGGCACTCTCAACGTTGTTGCTGATGTTGAGGGGTACTTCGCTCCGGCTGCAAATAGCGATCCCGCCGGCGAGTTCCACTCGATATCACCTTTGCGGGTCTGTGACACCAGGGCTGGGCAACCTGCGAACGTCTGCAACCAGGGCACCGGCGTCGGTCATCGGTTGGGGCCGAACTCGGTTGTCAAGGTGAACGTATCCAGCGTGCCGAGCGGTGTCGCCGGGTCGCCGGCGAGTATTCCGAGTGACGGAACAGCTCAGGCAGCGGTCCTGAATCTCACCGCGATTGGTGGGACGCTGCCGACGTACCTCAGCGTGCTTCCTTCGCTCGCAGACGGTTCATGCCCAACCTCATCGACCACGTCCACAATCAACGTCAGTGGCGGTGCGACGGAGGCGAATCGAGTCTCCGTGAGTTCTCGGACCTGATTCCAGTGGTGGCCCTGCAACCGATGTCTGCGTCTACAACGCCGTCGGGTCCATCGACTTCGTCCTCGACGCGAACGGCTGGTTCGGATCCAGCGTGGCCTCGACGCCACTCGGCGCCCAATTCCAAGCCATCGGTCCGACGCGCGTCTGCGACACGCGAGCCGGCTCTGGAACACCGTGCTCCGGCCACACCCTTGGTTCGGGCGCAACGCTGCAAATCGCCGTTGCTGGTCTTGCGGGCGTTCCGAAAGACGGTCCGGTCGCCGTCATTGCCAATCTCACGGCGGTCTCCCCTTCCACCAGCACCTACCTTACTGCGTATCCAGCAGACGTCACTCCCCGACCCAATGCTTCCGACCTGAACATCGTGGGTCCGGTACTTCCCAACCTCATCGTGGTCGGCCTTTCGGAGCTCACCCCAGCAGGGACTATTCGCCTCTTCAATGCCAGCGGGAACGTGAATGCCGTCGTGGACGTGGAGGGCTGGTTCCAAGCCTGACGCGATTACTCCTCCACAGCGCTGCAGGCGCCGCCCTCTTGGCTGCTGGCTGTGGAGGCTCGATTGCAGAATCTCGGCGACCGCGTTACCTGCGGCCGTGCACCTGCGCTCGCCATCGCGGCAATCGAAGTCCAAGCCGCGATCGCCCCCGTGTGCGGGGGACTTGCTGACGTCGCCACTATGACGCTCCTACACGAATCGTCCTACGCGTGACCACGATGGCTGCATCGCCTCAGGCGATTCAAAATTTCAGGCCAAGGCATTTGAGGTCTTTTGAAACGAGGGCGAGCTTATTGAGCGTTCCCTTGCTGCAACTCAACTCTCGATCAAAAAGAGGAGGCTGGAGCCCAAGGTGAGGATTGAACTCACGGCCCACGCCTTACCAAGGCGCTCTTGCCGGCGACGCCCCCTTTTGAACTCGATGGAGGGTTCCTTGGCCCGATATGGACACCGCCTTCGGGTGTACAGATATCGATGGAGCACGGTGGATACGTCGAGAGAAACTGTGCGGCGCGCAGAGAGAGGGCGTCAACCGGTGCCATCGCGGTGAAGGCTCATCCAGACCGGCGTTCGCGAGCGCTCGATGCCAGTTACCCGGTATACCGCGTTTCCAGAAGGTAGACATGCCCGGCATGCGCCGTCTGGGCCCGTCTCATGAATAACAGCACGATCACGCCGTCAGGGTCTGACTGGTCGCGACTCGCGACCGGCATCGGCGTTGACATTGGCCGAACAGAAAATCACGGTCACTGGAACCAGCCGTCGACATCGAGCACGGCGTTGATGCTGCCCATCGCGTTGAAGAAGTTGACGTCACCGGCATGGACGCCCGACGCCAGGCCCACTACCACCAGGTTGGGCAAGGCGAGGCCCGGGTTGAGGTTGACGTCCGAGGCGTTCGGCTTCGGGCTCACGTCGGCCGGGTACACGGTGAGAAGGGTCGGCTGGCTGCCACCCACCGCGGTGAGATTGGCGATGATCGCCACCGGCCCGCTCCCCGGGATCCCGCCGACGCCGGCAACCGCCACGAGCAGGGTGCCGCCCGAGGTCAGCTGGTGGCCCGAGCAGAAGGTGCCGGTTCCGATCCGCGTGTCACAGATCCGAGTTGGTCCGATCGCCTGATACTGCGCGCCGGTTGGCGGACTGCCCGTCGCCGATCCGAACCAGCCACCGACATCGAGGACTACGTTGATAGTCCCGGCCGCGTTGTACACGCACACATCGGTGCTCGGCCCGCCACTGTTGCTGGGGCCAAGTGGCACCATCACCCGGTTCGCCTCCGCGCCGCCTGCCGAGACGTTGATGGTCGACGAGCCGGGTTGGCTGGTCAGACATGTGCCGTTGCTCTGGGTGGGGAAGACACTCAGCCAGGTGGCCTGCGTGCCCGCCACCGCGGTCAGGTTGAGCACCGCCGCCCCGGCGCTGCCATCGCTGGGGATGCTCGCCGGCGAGCCGCTCACTCCAGTGGGGAGGCCCGCAACATTGACCTTGAGCACCTGTCCGGGACCGATCGTGTTGTCGGTGCTGCGTCCGAGGTTGCAGCCGTTGGCCGGCTGCTTGGCACGGGTGTCGCAGACCCGCAGCGGCGCGATCGCGTGGAACTCCCCCACCGGGTTGCTCGATGCTCGGGGTACGAAATACCCCTCGACGTCAACGACCACGTTGACGGTTCCGAGGGCGTTGTAGAGGTTGACCTCACGCTGGCTGTCGGACGAACCGTTCTGGCCGAGCGCGACCGTCAACAGGTTGGCGATGTTCACATGGGCTCCGAAGTTGAGGTTCGAAGCCAGCGGTCGTCCGGTCCCGCTCGGATAGACCGTCAGCAGGCTCGACGAGGAGCCGTCGACTGCGAGCACGTTGAGCACCACCGCGGTCGCGTTTGCGGGGACCGACCCGCCGGTGCGCGCATCCGTGTACCCGGTGATCTGGAGGGCGAGCGTCTGCCCCGCCCCAAGCGCACCACAGGTGTGGATCCCGCAGCGCCCCGAGCGCGTGTCCACGATCCGGAACGGAGTCACCGGGACGAAGCTGCCAAGCCCCGTATAGATGTATCCGGCTGCCGGCGTGAGCGAGCTCGCCCCCGCCAGATTGGTCACCTGGAGCTGGTCGTACCCGGCGGTCTCCGCCGGCGTGATAAAGGTGAACGAGCTCGCGGTAATCCCCGACGGCGTCACCCCGATCCCGCCGATGGTCGCGGTCATGCCGGCGACGAAGTCGCTACCGGTCACGGTGACCACCTGACCGCCCGCCACCGGACCCGCTGACGGGGTCACCGCGCTGATCACCGGCGCACTCACATAGGTGTATGTTTCCGCTGGACTGAGCGCACTCGCACCGATCACAGTGGTCACCTGGATCTGCTTCACGCCTGCCTCCTCGGCCGGGGCGGTGAAGGTGAACGAGGTGGCAGAAACTCCTGATGGCGCCACCGCGGTGCCACCGATGCTTGCGGTCATGTCGGCGGCGAACCCGCTACCGGACACGGTGACCGTCTGGCCACCCGTCACCAGACCGGCGGCCGGCGCCACCGACGTGATCACCGGCAGCGTGCCGTAGGTGTAGCGGTCAGCTGACGTCAGCGCACTTGGACCGAACGAGGTCGTCACCTGGACCTCGACCAACCCCGCCGGCTCTGCGGGCGTGATGAATGTGAACGAAGTGGCAGAAACCACTGTCGGCGTCACTGTGGTGCCGCCGATGGTCACGGACATCCCGGCCTGAAACCCACTCCCGGTCACGGTGACCCTCTGCCCACCGGTCAGAGGACCCCCCGCGGGGGTCACCGAACTGATCTTGGGGGCCAACAGGTGGAGCGCCTGTTGCCAGGTGAACACCACGTCCGTCGGAGGAGCGCCACACGCTCCAACAAAGATCTCCGCAAACGAAGTGCCATACGCGGCACCGCTTGCAACGAATCCAGCGCCCATGTAATTCTGGACCCCAGGGAGCCCCCATGAGCTACAGATGCTGGCCGTCGCATCGCCGCCGAGGATGTCGTCGCGGTGCCCCCAGCAGCCCGGCGCATCCGGCGACGTGCAATCACTGTTGAAACCACCAAAACCATCGTCGTACATCCAGTAATAGTTGGATCCAAGCGGATTGCTGGTTCCCCCCGCCCAGTTGGCGCCGCCGCTGACTAACACCGCTCCACCCGTAAGTCCCGCGGGGAAAGATGGATCATCATTGATATTGGCTCCCGCCTGTGCGAGCGTGTCGAGCTCGGTCGTCAGCCCGGCGATCGGGGGAATGCCCCGGGCTACGCGCTCCACATTGGCAATCACGAAAAGCTGCTCCGGTACCGTCATCGCCTCATATGGGGTCAGGCTCAAAGAGAGTGCGGGAAGGCTTTCAAGTATCGTCCGAGCATTGTTGGTCGCTTGCACTGCGTCCTGATTACAGGCGTTGCTGTTGTCGAGCACGTCGAATCCGCACATCCCATCGTCCAGGAAGCTGGGATTCGGCCATAGGCTTGTAGAAGGATCGCTGACGGCAAGTTCAGGCGTGCCTGAAGGCTCTCGAGAAATCGTCGATGCCGCACCCAGCCGCAACGCGCGAATACCAACATGTGTGATCGACCCGGCACGTGCAGACGTCGACGTAAACCCTGCACAGGCCGCGGCGGTCAGCATTGCGATCGCATACATTCTCTTCATGAGGCCGCGACCGAAATCGGCGTCCGACGCAAAGGACTAGCGATCGTCGTCAAGCCTAGCTGCCAGGACGAACGGAACGAAGGTTTCTCGGCGAGACCACCGACGGCCGCATGCGACATGTCATCACCCTCAATCCTGGTATAAGGACCAATGCAATGATCGGCCATCGTTGTGACCGGGGGACTGATGTTCCGGTTACTAAGGACGGCAAAGCTCAGACAGAGAGACAGTCAGCATCGCCATGAGCGGGCGGCATCCTTGGTGAGATGTCAGCGTGCTCGAGAGTGACGTCGCTGGGGATGCCACCCACCAATGGGCGAACGAGGCATGGCCGGTTAGGTCACACGGCCTAGTACAAACAGTAACGCGACACGCTCTGCGCACTCTCGTCTTGACATGTCCGAAGCCGCGAGACAACGTCACCCGACACTATCGATATGAGCAGATACGCGGTGTGCCACCCGTACGCCGCGGCCCCCGGCATCGCCGAGCCACGAGTCACCGCGGTACCTTCGACGGAGCCGTACCGCAACGTCCACTCGCACGCACATCATGAGCCAACGTGAGCGGCTCGTTTCCTTGGCGGCGCTGGGTCGGACTTGCGATGGCCGCGGTCCTCGCCATCTCCGCTGGCGTGGGCGTCCTCATGCTCGTTCGTTCGTCGGCGACCGTTGGTTTCGAGACCTCTGCCACCAGCGGCGCGACCTCGACCGGCACGGTACAGCCCTCTGCGACGCCGCTCGACGCAGCGACACCAACGTCTACCCCACCCCCCGCGAGCTCGCCTCCGCCGGCAGCAACAGGTGCAACATCAGCTGCCCCGACTGACCCGCCAAAGCGAGTAGCGGCGCAGCCCGACATTCTTGACGTGTCGGGCCTGTCGTTCTTCATCGTGGGTTGTGCCGACGGAACGTCCTGCCTCAAACACTATCTTTCCGGAGGTGTTATCGCTCCGCCTACGACTCGGCGCGCGCCGTACCTCTCACCAGCAGGCAACGCCGGCTGCACAAATGATCCCGCCATCGAGATCACCGAACATTTCAACTATGCCCAACACCCCGCGCTGGCTGCTCCCATCGCCGCGGACATCTACTGGTCCTATGACGGCTCTCCGTACAGCTCGAAGAACGTCTGGATAACGTGGGCCATGACCGGTTCGGGTGTCATGGCGAGTGATGGCTACGACACTGTGTACGACCAACAGATACACGGGTCGTCGAACACTGCAACGAATCCGATAAGCCTTGCCTTTGCCGTAACTTGGAGAGATGCTCGCGGGCAGCACCGTATTGTGTCACCAACTCTCTATTTCTTTTGGCGTTGCTAGGGCCGCGACCCGCCATGGTGGGTGGACTCCCACCCAGAGCGGCGTTCACGATCGCGGAGGTCTTCCTGCGGACGAGAGGGTGCGCATCGCAACAACCGGCATGAGCTGAAGTACTGAAACGTTGATTGAGGAGCGCCAGTCTGTCGAGGCGGGGAGTTACCTCGTCTCCTGCAGGCTCTTGGGAGGTGAGATTGGTTGATATCCCGTGCTCGCCGCCCGACCCAAATTGGGCCGAGGCGCGCCGGCTGAGGTCGATGGGCCCCCGTGTACGACCGCTGCGAGTTCGATATGTAACCGTCGCGCACGGCAACCTCACCATCCCGGCCTGCCCCGGGAAGCCGATTTAGCAGCAGCGGTGGGGGCAGCATCCATGAAACGCACCACCGTCATCGCCACCGCGATCGCCGCCCTAGCCTTGGGCCAAGAGGGCGAACTCCGGGAGATCCTCCAGATGTTCGTAGCGGAAGTCCGGCTGGTGATATTGCGTCTCCGCGAGCCGTACCCCACTGATAGCAATGAGCCAAGGTCGACAGTGCCTTAGAGCGGTGCGGAGGCGCCAGGATCGACGATGGTGCTCAGCTAACCTGCTCAAAGCTCGTGGACGCAAGCGCCGCGCATCCTCGCTCTTATTGAACGCGAAACCGTTGGTCACTGGTTCCTGGTTGAGTACGGTCTTGTCACCCACTGCGCGGTGACTATAGGTGCGCTTCCCTACCGGTACGCGGCGCAATTCTTGGGATACTGAGGACGTGGACGAGAACTTGGCCGGCGGAATCGCAAACGCCGGAGAGGTGGTCCGCAGCGGTGGGTTCGTGCTGCGCCCGGTGAATCCTTACTCCTCAGCCATCCACGCTTTTCTCAAGGCGCTTCGCGGGACGGGCTTTCAAGGCGCATCGCTCCCTGTCGAGATCGATAGTGATGGTCGCGAACGTCTGATCTACATCGAGGGCGACGTTCCGGTTCCGCCGTTTCCAACCTGGGCGCAGTCGGACAAGTCCCTCGCTTCGATCACGTCACTAGTTAGCTCTTTCCATAAAGCATCGTGGAAGGTTGCCATCCCCCGTGGAGCTTGGAGTGACGAGATGGCAGATCCCGAGGGAGGGCCGATCATTTGCCACAACGACATCTGTCTGGAGAACGTCGTCTTCCGGGCTGGCGAAGCCGTCGCCCTGCTCGACTTCGACTTCGCAGCTCCGGGACGACCGACCTACGACCTGGCAGCCTTCGCGCTGATGTGCGTCCCCATTGATGACGAACTCAGCGCTGAGCGCCGCGGCTGGGCCTCGGTCGATCAGCCAACTCGTCTTCGTCTGGTAGCTGATATCTATGGCCTGAACGGCTCAGGTCGCGCGCATATGCTCGCTCACCTGGACCGTTCTGTGCAGCGAGGCGGAGCATTCGTGCAGCGACGGGTGGAAGCAGGAGATCCCAACTTCACGCGGATATTTGACGAGATCGGCGGTATGGAGCGCTACGACAGGCGGCGGCTCTGGTGGAAGACGAGTTCGGGCGGCATTCGCGGACGCTCTGGAATAGGTAATTCGGTTTGTCCTGACCTCTGACCGCCAACCTAACCTACGACCTGCCTCCACCGACGGGAACGCTCTTAGGAGGAGTCACACGACAGCTGGCAGGCCGAGGTTGATGGTCGTCACCCAGCGTGCTCTTAGATGAGCCCTCGGCACCAGATGAAGTTCACAACGGCGTCAGGGTCACGCTTCAAACCAACGCCGCAGATCTGGCCTTCAGGCACGCACCTCAGGACTCGCTAATGCCAGATTGCTCGTTCCGATGTGCACCACGCTGACCCGCATCGCGGAATTCGACACCACCAGCCTACCCCGACTGTCCCATGGTACCCATTGACTGAGCCGTCGCCGAGACCGACTGAGCCGACGCGCCCGAATGCCTGAAAGTCGCTCGCAACTAGCATATGATGAAATGCAATTCATCGTCGCGTCGAGGGGATATCCCTTACCGTCGCAGCGTTAGGAGGACCCTGGCGGTCGCCGCCCGCGTGGATCAGACGGGGTGCGACGATTGGTAGCGCGCCACGGTGACAGCGATGATCACGGGAACGTCGACGGCGAACAACACCAGCATCAGCGAGACCACGACCAGTGGCCCACCGGCGGCGTGGTTGCGCACGAATGAGAACTCGATCATGCCCGCCGAGATGACATATGCGACGAGAGCCCAGCGTACGACCAGCGAGAAGACTGGCCACGCAAAGCCGCGCCAGCGCACGAGGAGCAGGATTGCGCTACCCAGCAACGCGGCGCTGGCCGCGACAAGCGCGAGCGGAAGCGTCAGCGGCGGTCGAGTTGGGAAGTACGCCGCCATGAACACTCCGCCGACAACGACCAGAGCTAGTGACACCGTGGCGAGCTCGGCCGCGGGCGGGTATGCACCCTTCGTGGCGCGCGGTGTCATGCCCTGACGGCCGACCTCGGTCATTGCGTGGCCACACGGGTCATGATCACTAGGGTCGCGATCTGCATCGCCCCAGTGATCCCGGCCGCATAGACGAAGCGCCGCATCAACCGGGCGATGAGCTGTCCGTTGGGATGCGGCTTCTTCATCTCGAACAGGACGGCGATGTTCGCGGGCTCGAGGGTGCCAAGCGCGACGGTGGCCATGACGCCGACGACGACAAACGACGCCACCAGCCACCCGTGGTTTGGGTTGAGAGATTGGAGGTTACCGAGGTCAAGCGCCAGCTGGAATCCCGAGGCCAGGGTCATGAGCACAACGGTGGGCATGATGACCACCATCATCGGCATGAATCGTGCCGAGAACTCAGCGCGAGCAGGAATGGAGAGCCGCCCGAGAATCGGGCCGATGACGAACCCGACGAACAGGTCGATGCCGGTCCACAGCCCGCCGCCGACCACGTGGTAGAAGACCAGCGCCCACAGCCAATTTCCGGCAATCGTGACGATCAGGCCGGCGACGATAAATGCGATGACAGGAAGCGCCGCGCGTGGAACGATATGAATGGATAGTCGGGGCGGGGCGTCCCCCGGCGCCGTCGCAGCTGCCGGTGCGGCCATTGCGGATCGTATGTCCACCGATTCTGTTTCCTTCTGCTCCGACGTGGGTGATTGTTGCCGGTTCAAGAGCCCCGCCGACCGTAGGGTATCCGTTGATGTAAGTGCAAACGGGCGCCAGCCATCGGGGGGCTGACCCGTTCGAGGCGATCGAGACACTCCCCGTGCATTGGTGCTCCATTCGGTGCCCTACAAGAAAGGCTAGACTGCCTCGTGCGCGCCTGGGGGTTGCCTGCGTCGCACTGAATAGCTGGGAGATGTCCGGCCAGCGATATGGGGGAAGCAATGAAAGCTACAAGAATTATCCGATTCGTACTGGCAGCGGGACTGCTCGCCGGCGTCGGCGTCGCTCAAAACCTCGATGTGGCCGCAGCGAGCACCGGCGATCACGACAGGGGGGCGATCTTCGTGTCGCCGCGGGGGGCCCCGACCAATTCGGGCGAGTTGTGCGCGAGCGCCCGCTACAAGACGATCCAGTCAGCAGTGAATGCGGCCCCGAAGTGGGCCACCGTGGTCGTGTGCGAAGGCACATACAAGCAGGACGTCGTCGTGTCCTCGCCCCTCTCCCTGCAGGGCCGCGACGCGACCATCATGGGAACGGCGAAGACAAGGTTCCTGTGCGATCAACTGGGACCCACGGGCCCCGGTGTAGCTCCCTGCCTCGCCGGTCTGACCATCAGGAGCTCGCACGTCTCGGTGGAGGGTTTCACGGTCACGGGCGCCATCGGCGAGGGCATCCTCGCCACTGGCACCCTGAAAGGGGGCTCGATCACCGACGTGACAATCACGGACAACTGGGTCGCTGGTAACAATATCGGCGGGATTCCCCCCTCTCCGAACTCGCCCTATCCGCAGTGCGCGGCTAACGGCCAAATCCCCGGCGACTGCGGTGAGGGCATCCATCTCATGGGCGTCACTCACTCCCTGGTAGCGCGCAACCACGTCAGCGGCAACGAGGGTGGCGTCCTCCTCACGGATGAGTTTGGCCCGACGCACGGCAACCTGGTCGAAGACAACACAATCACCGCGAACCCCTTCGACTGCGGCGTGACCGCCCCTGGGCATAACCCGTTTGCGCTCGACGCAAGCGGCAATCCGCAGCCCTTGGTCGCAGGCGTGTACGGCAACGTCATCCGTGGCAATCACATCACAGACAACGGCTTGCTGGGAGAGGGGGCGGGTGTGCTGTTCGCCAATGCAGGGCCGGGGACCGCCTCCTACGACAACCTCGTCGAAGACAACTACATCGCCGGCAATGAGTTGTCGGGGGTGACCATGCACGCGCACACGCTTCCGCCTGGAATGTTCGAGGATCTCAACGGCAATCGCATCATCGACAACGTGATCGGCCGTAACAACGTCGGCAGCCCATTGGTCCCAGGCGATCCACTCGATGGACCGCCCGCCCAGGACTTCCGGACAACCGGCATTCTGGTGTTCTCCGGGACCGTGCCGGTGCATGTGACGATCCGTGGCAACCAGATTTCTGATGATCACTATGGCGTGTGGCTGGGGATCAACGACAACGTGTCGGTGTCGCGGAGCGATAACTCGTTCGAGAACGTAGCCAGGCGTTTCTTCACCTTCAGCTGAGCGGTTCGTCACTAGGGTGATCCGTCGACCCTCGTCGGGCATCCGGCGAGGGTCGACGATCACATCTCCAACGAACACAACTCGCACCGTGGCACGACCGCTCAAGCTGAATGAGAAGTGCCTATTCTTGCCCGCAGTTGACTACACCTCCCTTGGGATAGGACGCGGGCTACGAGGCGGCACGAATGGCTTTTCTAGTACGGGTGCCTCTGGAAGGCGGCGGATCGATCCTTGTTGAGACCAGCGAGCAGCCGACTGGCCCAAGACTTGCGGGCAAGCGGACTGGGGACGTGGTCACTGATGCAACGCAAAACCTTGAAGCCGGTTATCAGCCGCTCGGAACCCGCTGCGGCCGACCAAAAATCGGGCACTATGTCCCGAGACAGGTGGGCACGATCACCTGAGACATCACAGGCATCACAGGCATCAAACTGCCAAACGGTGCATTAGGCTGCCCCGGCCGATCTGCGTTGCGATGGCGTTTGTACTGAGCCAGAGTTATGAAGTCTGCGCGCCGGAGCACGCTCAGGGTCCAATCCCAGCAGCCGGGTGCGCTCAGAGGAGCCGTTCGTAATCATCCGAGGAACCGTCGTGCGTCGTCAGTGCTGAACGTTGTCGTGCTGGCTTCTCTCAACGGCGGAGCCGCGACTGCATAAGCGAACCGGCCGGCCCGAAGGCCGACCCGGCCCTCAAAGCGAGCTTAGCGGGACGCGACAGCCGCCAGGTCCTTCCAAGCGGTCTCGAGCGCCGAAAGGTTCTCGCAGCCCAGCACCAGACGCGTGTCCGTCGAAGGTACACCGTTGTCAGGTTGATGCCGGCGTCCGCAAGGCGACGCGTGACCTTACCCAGCATGCCGGGGCGATCCTCGATGTGCTCAACGATCACTTCTGTCTCGCGGGTGATCTTGTAGCCGGCCTTGTTGACGGCGCGCGCGGTTGCCGCCTTATCAGTGGTCAGCAGGTGGAAGATGGCACCGTCGCTTTGTTCGACGGCGCACATGCCCTCGATATTGACCTTCTCGCGGCCAAACTCCTCCGCAAGATTCGCAAGACTGCCCTTGCTATGCGGTGCAACGATCGTGAAGTCATATGCGTGCATGACTGACCTCCTGTGTCGGGCGCGGAGTATTTCAGCTGGCCCACCACCCACCGTGGGCGCGGTGTCACACGATATGCAACCACTTCGAACTCGGCAGTGTCGTCGAACGGCGCACACCGGTCGAGACCCTTGGCGGCACCCGCACCGCATCTGATCCTCTTGAGAACGCCCTGAGGAGACGCCGTTACCACCAACTGATCGCAAATTACTCGTCGTATGCGCATCCTCCAAATGTCGCATTGTTCATCTCGAGCGCAGTGGTTGATCCGGCACTCCTGATGATGATCATCGACCACCTCCGTGGCCTGCAGATTTCTCGAAATCGCTCGTCGTCCAGGGGTGGGATGATATGAAATTGCCCGTTGCTCCGTACGCCCGATCGGGTGAGCTCTGCGAGCGTTTCCAGTTGGAGCATCGCACGCGATGTCACGTGCCGACCAGGAATGACTGCACGGTGACATCCCGAGGTCATGCGGGCCCGATGTCGACGGGCCTGAACGAGAGTGTTGTTGACGGCGACGGAGCGTTGGCTAGCGAGCCCCAGCGTTGCAGCGGTTAGGACGGAGTCGCCCGCCTGCTGCAGCAGCATCGTGCCGGTCAAGTAGCGGAGTCGACGAGGACTGAACGACGGAAACTGCAACCTGCGGGCGAGGGCATCGCAGACGTATCGAGCGCCAGTCGGCGTGAGACGTCAGGTGGTCGCACCCCGACCGCACCGGTTGCCGCCCCGATAAATAGTGCGGTACGGTGAAAAGTGCTCCATCGGTCTGGAGTCCGAATGCCCGTCCCAGAATGACCAAAGATGGCGTTGTCCATCGAGCCGTAGAGTCCCTGAGAATCGAGTTCAGGAGCGACGTCGTCGGGGGCTGGAGCCCAAGGTGAGGATTGAACTCACGGCCTACGCCTTACCAAGGCGTTGCTCTACCACTGAGCTACTTGGGCATGCAGCGACGGCCCCCAAGGGTAACCAATTGAACTCAAGTCCACGAGATTCCATCGGTTTCCGGGCAACGCCTTCCGGCCTGTCGAGTCGTTCCCCCGTCACCTCAAGCGCGCCCAGAAGCTCACTTACCAGCTCGGCGAACCATTACAGGCCCTCCGCCATCTCCTCATAGCGAGGCGTGAGCTGGGCCCATCGGCGTTGCCAGGCGCTGGGCCGACCGGAGAGATGAGACGCCAAGTCCTCAACATGCGCCTGCCATCCCGCGCCATGGGCCGCGATCTCACTGATCGGGAGACCACGTTCCTCGATGACCAGTCGGGTCTGATCGCCGATCGGGTCGAGTTTGGCTTCGATGACCGTCTCCTCTGACGTGCCCGGGTCCAAGGTGACGACCAGTCGCCGAGGTGCTTCGCAGACATCGATACGTCCTGGTCCTTCGTAGGCGCTGGTGAAGTGAGCGTGGAATCGGCCGCCCGGACGCAGGTCGCCTTCGACGGTGGCGATCCAGTGCGCCAACCGCGAGGGGTCGGTCAGCGCCGACCACAGGTCGTCGATGGGAGTGTCGTAGATGTCTTCCACGCGGACCGCTGCCCTCTCGTCATCGAGGCGTCGAAGGCTTCCCACAATGCGGTCACCTGGTTCCGGGCTCGTCGTCATTGCGTTTCCTCTCGTGCGAGCTTTCCCCGCGCCACCTCGGTATGGAGGGCATCGATGCGCTGCTCCCACAGCGCCCGGTACCGACCGAGCCAACCGTCGAGTTCGGCGAGCGGCTTGGGGCGCAGGTTGTAGACCCGCGACTGCGCCTGGTGGCGCACCTCCACCAGACCCGCCTCCCGTAACACCCGGAGGTGCCGCGAGACGCCGGGGCGGGCGATCGGAAGCAGCGATGCCAGCTCACCCACGGTGGCCGGATGCTTGCGCAACACCTCCATCACCGTCCGTCGGCTCTCGTCCGACAGGGCGTGCAGCACAGCGTCCACCGCGTGAATGTACCCAGTTCGGTACATACCCGTCAAGGTGCAGGGCCTGCCGCGTAAACACCGATGTCGTCCAGGCCAGCGTCGTGTCCCCAGAGCACCCCGCCGCAAGGACGGAGTCCCAGCCGGCTCGCTGAAGCAAGAGCTCCCGGGATGGACTTGGCATCAGGTCCGCTCTGATCAGGTGCGGGGCAGTGATGCCAGCCAGGTGATCGCGAAGACCGCGGTCGCCACCGCCAGGATCGGGAACGGCCGCGGGGAACGGGTGATCATGACTGTGAGTACTCCCACGGCGAGGACCGCGACGCCGGCGAAGAACACGAGTCCCGCCTGCCGGATGGGACCTGCGAACACCACCGCGATCACGCCGGCGGCCGCGACCGAGGCCGGACCGGCCCACTGAGCGACGGGCTTCCCGGCGATGACCGGGAGACTGCGACGACCCGCTTGACGGTCGCCGTCGATGTCCGGGAGCGCATTGGCGAAGTGCAGGCCGATCGCGACAAGGCCGGAGAGCGGCACGAGAACGAGGAGCTGTGCCGGGATCGACCCCACCGATGCGTATCCCTCGAGCGGGAGGACCGCCATGCCGGTCCACCAGGGAACCCATGACAGCGGCGTTCTTCGCAAGCCCAGGTCATAGGCGAGCCCGGCGCCGAGCGCCAGCCCATCAAAGCCGAAAGTCGGGAGATTGATGGTTGCAGCGACCACAAGTCCGACTGCACCGAGAACGACACCCACCCACGTCGCGGTCGAGCGGCTGACGACACCACGCACCAGTGGCTTGTGTGGCTTGGTCAGGGTGTCAGCGCGGAGGTCGACGACGTCGTTGATCACGCCGATGCACAACTGCACCGGGAGCATCGCGCCGATCAACTGCAGGATCCGTGCGGCGTCCGGGACGCGACGCTCGGCAAGCCCCGCGACGGCCACCAACACCACGGTGACCAGCAGCGATGGACCCGGGTGGCCCATGAAGATGAGCGATCGAACCGGGCCTCCCGGCTTGCGTTCGTCCCACCACACGGGGCGGGCTGTCCTATTGCTTCGGCGGATCGGGCGCGGGGTCGGTCGGGTCCGGCTCGCTGTCATCACCAAGCTCGTGGCTTGGATTGGCAGCGGTCTCCGCAGCCTCGCGTGCGGCAGTGAGCGAGCCGTACCCCGCCGCTTCTTCAGCGGCGACCTCGGCTGCGAGGAAACGATCGTGGACGGCGTCCTCGAACCGGTGAAGGCGACTCTTCTCGTGCTCGGGGGGATCTTCGGGAGGCGTGTTCTCGGTCATCTCTTTCACTCGTAAACGCTTGGCCGACCTCGTGTCGCGGCCGATTTGCAGTATGGGCGATCGGGGAGGGACATCACGTCGCAGCCGGCGCACACGAAGACTTCAGAGAACTCTTGACTCGATCTCGCCAGGTCGGAATTTCTCCCTGGGGATCAGAGCGTTACCAGGAACATTACCACGAATCGCTTTCGCCGTCAAGAAGTTTTTTGCTCAGTGCGTGTGTGAGAAAACGCTCTCCTTAGACGTTCCGTGACGTTGGCCGCGCTCGGGATCCCACCTCAGTCGAGGTCGACGAGGCCCTCGGCGACTGTCCGGTCCTTGCCCTTTGCCTTCGCCTGCTCCAGGCAAACATCAGCGCGCTCGACGAGATCGTCGATGGTCTCAGTCCCGCCATAGGACACGAGGCCGGCTGAGAACGAATGTCCTTCCGGTGTTGCTTCGCGAAGCCGCCAGCAGAGTTGCACGGCACTCACCGTGGTGCAGTTCACCAGCACGATCCCGAACTCATCCTCTCCCCAGCGTCCCATCAGATCCTCGGCACGCAGGACATCTCGCCAGCGCGCGGTGGCCTCGGTGAGAAACGCCTCTTCGGCCGTGTGCGCGTCGGCGCCGTCGCCGTCGGTGCCGTGATCAAACGCGATCAGCGCAAAGCAGAGCGGGTGTTTGCTGCGGCGCGCGTGGGCGACATGACGGGCCGACTCGGTCAAGAACGCCGTGCGATCGGGCAGGGAGTCGAGGCTGTAGCCGATGGTGCTCAGGCCCGGAACCGCCATCTCCTCGCGGTCCTCGACACCGAAAACGGCGAGGTCGGCTTCAGAGAGCTCGTCGGCGAGATCGTTGAGCGCTGTCATGGGCAAGATGCAGGAAGGTCGGTGCCAGGGTGCGCGACAAGTGCGAAGAAGGTCATGACCTGAGTCTGGTTGGGGGACATTGCAGGACACGCTGCACTCGTGTCACGGCCGTGTAGCGGCTGCCTCACGACGCGTGGCCGTCGCCGGCTCGAGCGCGTCTCGGGGCGCGGGCCGACGCTCGCAGTCGCGCCGCCATCGATCGCAACGACGCGCGCAGCTCGGGCGGCCGGAGCACGACCAGATCGCACTCGAGGCCCGCGAGGAACGTGGCCGCCCAATCGAAGTCGTCCGCGCTGAAGCGCAGCATGGTCCCCCCGTCCGCCGCCTCGAGGGTGCCATCCGTTGGTGAGACACGCCGCTGCGCCTGCTCCAGGGTGAGGTCGAGCAGCACTTCGCAGCGGGTGCCGTAGATGGCCTCGCCGATCGACTGACGAACGTACCCGATGACGTCGAAGTCATCGGCGCGGTCGAACGTTTCGTCGGTGACCTGGGTCGCCTCGATGCGATCGACTCGAAAGGTCCGGAGCGCACTCCGCAGGTGATCCCAGCCGGCGACGTACCAGTGGCTGCTCTGGAAAGCAACGCCATACGGATCGACCAGGCGCTCGGTCACCTCCCCTGCTGCGGACCGATACGTGAGCAGGATCCTGATGCGATCCCTCGCCGCTGTACTGAGGCGGAGGATGGTCGCCGCGTCCGCGTGGTCCCTGGCGACGGGAGCGAGCCCGAGGCTCACAAAGTCCTGCATCGCCTGTACCTGGTCGCGCTGCGCCTCCGGGAGCAATCGGTCGAGCTTGGCGAGCGCGCCTTGGACGGCGGTGCCCGACGCCGAAAGCCCGAGGCGCTGCGCGGCGAGCAGGCCGATGATCATGACCAGCGCTTCGTCGTTGCTGAGCATCAGCGGCGGCAGCTTGAACCCGCGACGCAGCCGATAGCCTCCCGCCGGGCCACGCTCGGTCTCCACCGGAATGCCCATCTCCTGCAGTCCGGTGATGTAGCGGCGCACGGTCCGGGGCGTCACCTCGAGCCGGCTGGCGATCTCCTCGGCATTGAGTTGCCGGTACACCTGCAGGAGCTCGATCAGGGTGAGCAGCCGCCCGACAGAAAGATCCATCTCCGGCAGTATATAGGACGGATACTGTCCGTATTGGCTTGTAGCATCACGGGCATGATGAACTGGATAGCGCTTCAGGATCTCGCCCGCGAGCGAAGCCGCGACATGATCGCCGACGCCGCCAATAGCCGCCAGCACGTCGCCAGAGAGGAGGCCGTCCCAGCCGCGGAAGCGGTGTACCTCTACGGCGAATCAGCGCTCCTGATCAACGCCCGGGTTCGTGCGCAGGCAGCCCCTCGCGTTTCAGCAGCGGCGCTCTGACCGACCGGGTCGCGGCGGCTCATCCCGCCGCGACCCCGTGGGGCGGCGACCCTGAGCGATGATGCTGCCCGTCGTGAGGATCGAGGCCGTCGTGACCGATCTCGACGGGACCATCGTCCGCTCCGACTTCTCGATCTCTCCAGCGACGCTGGAGGCGCTGGACCTTGTCCATGCAGCAGGCATCGCGTTCGTGATCGCCACCGCGAGGACGCCACAAGGGCTCGAGCACTTCCAGGAGCTCGCCCGGCGAACGGCGATAGCGGTGTGTTGCTCCGGCGCGATCGGATGGCGATCTTCCGAGAAGACCGTGCAGTGGATGGAGGAAATGCCACTGGGATCAATCCGGCGCGTCGTCGACATCGCCGTCGGCGAGGGCGCGGGGGTGGCGAGCTTCGACAGCACCCTGTGGCGAATGACCGACGAATACTGGCGACTCAGCCCCACGCAACCGCACGGGCCCACGCGGGTCGTGGTGGACAGCGCGTTGCTCGCCAAAACTCCTTGCTGCACGATGGCGGTGCGTCACCGCAGCGGCGACCTTGGTCACATCGCCGAACTTGTTGCGGCAGAAACCGACTCGGCCGCGTTGAGCCACGTCGGGCGTTCGACGGTGCTGGATGTCACCGCACAGGGAGTGGACAAGGGCACAGGCACATGTCGTGCACTCCACGCGCTCGGCCGCGACCCGGCAGCGTCGATCAGTTTCGGTGACATGCCCAACGACCTGGCGATGTTCCGCGTGACCGGCCGGAGCTACTCGGTCGGCAACAGCGACGAAGGCGTCATGCAAGCGGCCAGCGAAGTGCTCCCGCGCGTGGATCACGATGGTTTTGCGCGCAAGATCGCCGAACTCGCGGCCGCGGACTGGATCATCGAGGACGACGACCCGGCGTTGGGCGCCGCGGGGTAGCGTCCCCGCCTCAGACCCGGACCGACCCCATCGCATCGAAAGCCATCGCGCGCTGCAACGCGGCAGCGCGGAGATCCTCCGGGATTTCGACCGGGCCACCGATACCAGCGGCCCTGATTCCCGCCTGAGCAGCTTCCTCGACGATGCCACCCACCAGGATCGCGAGATCAGCGGTCCGGTGGAACACGAGGACGCCGTGGTTTGCGAGGAGGACGGCTGGAACGCCAGGGATGACCGCAGCGCGGATATTCGCCACGGCCTGATCAGATCCGCGCGGTCCGTAGCCGGCGATGGGCACGCCCGTCGGCAGGCCGAACATGGCGAGGGCCTCCACCCAGCAGTCGATCGGACGATGCGCGACGGCATATGCGGTGGCGTACGGGGAGTGTGTGTGCAGCACGCACCCAACCTCGGGATTGTCCGCGTACATGGCGGTATGCATGGCGACCACCGCGCCCTGAATCGGCGGCAGCACACCTTCGCGCAAGCTCCCGTCGAGACCGATGCGCACGATATCCAAGTCGCTGTGATTGCGAAGCGACGGACCGGCCGTGAAGTACATCTCATCCGAGTCCGCGACTCTCAAGCTCACATTGCCGTGTCCGTTTGCGGATATCGCCCCACTCGCGACGACGCGCTGGGCAACGTCGACCACTTGATTCACGAACTCCTTGTCCATAGAACCTCCAACCTCCAAGGATGTGCGCAACGCGCGTGTGCCGACACTGTAACCGCTGGCCGAGGCCGGACATCCGCATCGAGACGCCTCGGTACCGTGGCTCTGACTCAGCACGGTGATCGCCGCACAACCCGCCCTCGGTCGCGCCGCCGATGCCATCGGCCACTCCCCCGTTCCGGGGAGCGCCCACGAGCCGGCATGCGCAGGTAGTTCGCATTCTCGTACCGGTTGCCTTGTCGCTCTGGTCGCCGGCTATTGGATCTACGGCACTCAGAGCTACCAGACGCAGAATGCGTCGGTCAATTTCCAGGCCGGTTCATGCATTGATGGATCGCAAACTGGCCCCGACTCAAATCGCCGCGCCATGATATCCCGGCGATCAGGATCCGGCACGCCCAACTTGGGTAGTCTTGGCCGATGGAAGACGGCGACGTAAGGGAGGCTCAGCGTCGCGTCGTGTGGCTGATGATTCCCGTTGTCATCGTCGCCCTGGTCCTGGGCACCATCACCTTTTTCCTTCTTTGGGGGATCACTCACCCCGGGGTGTTCTGGGACGTGTAGAACACCCGGATTCAGAAGGTAGGGCTAACCTCGACGCTCAGGAGTCCCAATCACCGCAGCACGCCGCGCTTCCACTCGGCGGTCGTCCGCGGCCGCTGCACGCTCCCGTGTGGCTATCGCGTCGAGGTCGGCCGTGACCGTGATGGCGACAAGACAGCGCGCGAAACTGGGTCCACGATTTACAGGCATGGGACGATCCTACTCAGGATGCATGCCAAACGTGCCGGCGTAGGAGAAACATCCCCAGCATGTTCCGGACTCATCCCAGTACCGTACATCCCACGTCAAGGCTGATCCGGGCGCGCCAACCGTCTCAGACGCGAGCGTTCAAGCGCGTACTCGAGTGGCCAATCCGTTAGCAAACAGCGCTAACTGGCGTCGGAACCGTGGTCGCCAACAAGCGCGCCATTTGACAAGTCCGTGAAGAACCATCGCTCCACGGTTCGAGCGGCACGCATATTGGCGCGGCGGTACTCGGGGTACACGACTGCTCCGGTCACCACAATGAGGATCGCTGCCGCCAGGCCGATCAGAGCGTTCTCCCAGGTGGCGAAGCGCTGTATCAGGTAGTTCAAGCAAAGTTGACGCGGAGCAGCGCAGAGTGGAGATGCATACACCATCCCCGACGCCCAAACGCCAACCACGACGCCCGCTCCAGCTGCGCCCACGTCAACAATCGCGACATACGAGACGCGCGGGCCCACGGCGATGGACGCAAGCAGCAGCAACACCGCCGCCCCCGCGCCACACAAAACGCAGAGTGCCATCGAGAACCTGGGCTGTGCAAGACAGAGCGATAGCGTTCCCAGGCCTCTGATGGGACAGAATCGAACGTACGTAATCAGCGCCATCCACAGCCCAACGCCGATCCCGACGGGAACGGACGCCGCAGCGAGGGCATACGCCAGGATGCGCCTCATTCAGGAATCCTACCGTACCCTCGATCTGCCCGTTCCTGAGCGGCGCCCGCCTCAGTATCACCCTCGTGACGCACGGCCGTTGGGATCGCTAACCTAGCGATATGTCTGACAGGCAGATGGATGTCGACCGCGACGACCAACCAACCCTTGAACCGCTGCCGGACGGTTACAGACGGCCCCCGGGCGGTAGCCCGCCGGCGCCACCTGGAACCGACGCTTTTGGCAGACCAGATCAGCCCGCACGGACGCCGTTGGAGTCGCTCATGTTCACGGCAAAGTGGCGCGGGTTTCTCTACAAGTCCGAGCTTGTAGCACTCACCGACTACTTGGATGAGCGTGCAGAGGCGGGCCTTTTGGCGACACTCGTCGGTAATCCGCGGCGAAGGAGAAGCGCCGTCAAGGGGATGTCGCACCAGCTCCGGGAGATGGGGATCGCAGTCAGACGCGGCTGAACCAGGCACGGCACGTGCCCTCGTCTACTCGCCGGTGGCTCGGAACAACGCGCGCACCGTCTTCACGAGGGTCTTTGCGTCGTACGCGAGGCTCCCGCCTTCATCTCCTGTTCTCCTGCGGGCGACCGCCATATGCCATCCGCATCCGCCCCATTGAGCACACGACGAATCAGGTGCCGCGCAGCGCACGTTATTCTCGCGTCGTGATTGATGTACCCGGCTGCATTGCATGTGACCTAACCCACGGGCGCCGCGATCTCCCTGGGGGTCTGATCCATCAAACCGAGCACTGGCGGGTTGAGCACTGTATCGGGCCGCTTGGCGTCGGTACCCTCGTGGTCAAGCCGTCGCGTCACGTGGTACTGATAGCGGACTTGACGACAGACGAGGCTGCCGAGCTGGGGTCGCTGCTGCACCGCACGAGTACGGTGGTCGGGAGTCTCACGAGCGCCTCACAGGTTTACGTGTGCCTCTGGTCGCATGGCCCCGCGCACATCCACTTTGTCGTGCAACCTGAAACCGACGCTCTCGTGGATTCGCTCGGAACGTGGGGTCCGTCATTGCAAGCAGCCATGTTCGAGCAGGACCACCTTCCCACTCGAGTCGACGTCGAGCATTTCGCTGACCGCGCACGACAGGCTTTCGAAGTCAGCGGCTGAGGCATCACAGGCTTTCCGACGCCGCGACCCGCGCTCGGGGACGCGGTCAGGCCGGTGCATTCGCGCTGGGGAGCTCGGAATCAATCGAGCTGTACTTCGCGGCTTTCGGCGTCAGCCTCATCACGGAGCGCTGCCTCGTAAGCGTCGAGCGCTGCTTTGTATTGACGCCGCTTTGCCTCCGGGATGATCTGGAGGAACACGACGACAACGGCGGCGGTCCAGAGCGCCCAACCGAGCGTATAGAGGAGGTCGCCAATCAGTCCAAGAGGCTCCGTCGTCGTCGACGACTTGATCAGGAACCCACCGATATCGGCGAACAAGCCGACGATGAATGCGGTCCCGAGGCTCCAGTACAGGATCCGCTGCCCGAACACGGACTGGCGCACCTCGGTGAGGTTCTCGCTGACCCAGGCCAGCGCGGCACGACGTTCCCGTTCCCCGAGACCCGCAAAAGGATCTCGCGGCTTGGCGCGGTCATCGTGCCTCACCGTATGTGAAGCGTCCCGTACCCCCGGTCCTCCAGTCATAGTCGAATCCCCCGCGATGGACGAACTCACTTCTGACGCGCGACGATAATCGAACCGCGGTAGCGCGCGACGCGCCCTTGTTCCTGCCCGAGGCGTCACGCTCCGAGCGGTGGCGCTCGCGCGGATTCCTCGCGACGCGGTCGTCACCCTCAGTCGCGAGTAGGTCCATACACTGCGACCGTGGACACGAGCGACCTCGGCACCGGATCCAGACAGGTGTCCGATGATTTCCGAGCGAGCGTGTCGATTCATTTGGCCATGTCGACGGTTGTGCTGAGTATCGCGATTCTGGGGATATACGGCGCGGCACTCGGGGCTATTGCGATTGCCACCGCGATTCATGCGCCGGCACTCATTGAGCTACCTGTTGCCGCCGCGATCTTGTTGGTCGTCTACGGCTGGAGGTGGATACGAATCGGTGTGGTTGGGACGGAGGATGTCCTCGTTGTGCGCAATCCCCTGGTGACACGCACCATCCGGCGGACTGCGGTACGGGCGTTTGTGATCGGCGGCTCCAGATGGGCGTTTCCCTCCCGGGCGATTCGGGTTGTACTCGATGACCAGTCAACCCTCGTCCTGATGGCGACGGATGGCGGGTTCGCGCCGAAGGGCCGCACCGAGGTCGCGCTGCAGCAACTCGAGCGCTGGCGCGCCGCCGGGCGGTGAATTGATGCCTCTCGATCACTGAGGCAGCGTCGCTAAGGCGGCGATGGCAATCAGCAGCAAGACCCAAATTAGCCAAGTCTTCACCGCGGAAACGCTGGCAGTCTCGGTTGCCAGTCGCACAGCCGCCGATAAGGTCTGATAGCGGATACACTCGCTGGGATGGGAAGCAACGATGCAGGCGCGTTTAGGGTCGTGCTGACGTCGACGTACGACGCCAAGATTCTGTCCACTGAGCAGCCGCTTCCCGTCGGCTACCGGGAGACCGGGAAGACAGGTTCAAAGGCGGAGTGCTTCGCGTTCATCGATGAGGGGATAGGAAGGCCGCCAGCGCGTCGACGCCGCTTCTCGAGCATCCTCCCGGTACGTCGGCAACGCATCGGCTATGACCTCGCAGGCGGCGATCTCCAAGACCCGGACGGAGCGCGAACCTAGCCCAGCTCGCTGGGCGCGAGATCGAGCGCGTTCGGCGTTAGGCTGGTGACATGCGCAGACTACGGATCACAGCCTTCGCTCTGTCCATCGTCGCGCTGACGTTGGTCAGCTGCGGTTCAAACGTTGCGCTGCCAGTAACTGGAGTCGCTCAGAATGCATGCTGCCCCTCGACTCCGACCGTTAGCCCCAGCGCGGTAGTCGGGCTAGTCACGCCTGCTCAATATGCGCAGATCGAGAACGGCATGACGCTAGCGCAGGTGGCGGCCATCATGGGCACGCTCGGAGCCGGACAGAACGATGGCAGCACCAGCGGGACCACAGACGTTGTTGTGTGGTACGACCCGACGACGAAGGCAACGATCACCGTCACCTTCGTCGACGGTGCGGTGACCGGCAAGGGTGCCACTGGTTTCTGAAACGTTCCGCTGCGCCAGCACGGGTCAGAACATCCTGACGCAGGCGAGCATCCGACAACGTCCCTTGACGACCCGCGCGCCGTAGGCGGCGTCCGTCAATGTTGCTTGAGCCCTTGTGGGGCAATGCCACCGGTTGGCGGCTGGCGACTGGTGCGACGAGTAGCTGAGCGATTCAGCGGGTCCTAGACACCTGCGCAACCAAGGCTGGCTGGGCCCACGGAAGGTGCGGGCTGTCCGATAAGCACACCACCTCGCCGAACGATCACCTCGAGGTCGCCAGACCCGTACTGCTGAAGCAGTAGCTGGTCGCCCGCGACCGTTCGTACGGTGATCAACCATGGCTGGCTAGGCGCCGAGGTTGACTTCACGACCCGGGTCGTACCACACACCACCGCAATGGTGGGTCCGCCCGACCAAGGCACCACGGCAACGCCGGCGCCGTCGACATTGACAATCGTCATGGTGCTCGTGTCGCTTCCGCAGCCGGCACCAGAGAGTGCCACGATTCCGGTTACAACCGAGATCCGAAGCACGCGCGAGCCTAACGCTAAAGGCACATGCAGCATCCTGCAAATCCTGACATCCGAAAGGGAGCGGGACCACCTCTTGGCCCAGGCCAGGATCCGCGAATGTCCCTTGAGCCGGCTATTCAAGAGGCGGGGCGTGAGGCCTGGCCTTCGTTAGAGACCATATCGCGACTTGAGCGGGCCGAACGTCGTGGCGTAGTCGCCCTTCAAGCACAGCCCAGGATCAGGTCGGGTTGACAGCGACCGGTTCCCATTCATGACCGCCATGGCGGGTCATGAGAAGCTGCAGGCTCGCCGGGTAAGTCGTCTGTCCATGGATGACGACACCTTGCGTTGCCGTCGTGAAGCCGAGGTCCGACAACCCCAGCCCGCCGTCGCCGATCAAGAGCGTGGTCGACCACGTACGCCCACCGTCAAAGCTCGCATCGATGCCTGTGGCGCCGGATGAAGCAGCCACCGAGATGTCGGTAGGCGAAGCAGCGACGGCCTCGAAATCACCGCCGAACGGCGGGTCGGCCACCCGCTGGTAGCTGGCGCCGTCGTTATTGGAGACGTACGCAGATTTCTCCTGTGAGCCAGCCGCGGCTCCACCGGCGCAGACAACGACCACGCGCGCCGATGTCGCCGCAGCCACGCTCGCAACGGAGTCGGATGGACAGGGTTGAGGTTCGCTGTGCCAGGTGACTCCGTCCAGGCTGCGATAGAGCGTGGAGAGGGCTGTGCTTCCCTGTGCCGTCACGATAGCCGGGTGCAGCGTCGCCCAGAAGAACTCCTTGCGCGAGGGAGATCTCTCCCGGGAAGCCGGATCTCCCGGTGGAGACGCCGGATACGGGGTGCCAGGAGTTGACGTTGGTCGGGCTTTCGAACAGCACGACAGGTCCATACGTGTTGGGGTCAACTCCCTCCGAGATCTCGGCGTAGACCCGCCCACTGGCAGCCTCGAGAGATGCCACCGCACCACCGGGTGATCCAGTCCCGGGAAGCGCTACCCGTTTCCACGTGCGCCCGGCGTCATGGGTCGCGAAGAGCGACGGCCCTGACATCCATCCGTCCCGGCTGTCAGCAAATCGCAGCCGCCATTGGGCGGCGGTCGACAACGCCGACAAACTCGCGGTCATCACCCATGTCCAATGCGCGCCAGCATCAACGGTCTTCGCGAGCCGGAGGCAGGGAGATTCAGCGCAAAGCGAGAGACCGAGCACCCACCCGACAGAGGGAGAGACGAACGTGACCGACTCGGGCTGTATCGCGCCCGACGACAACCCGCTGGTGGATGGTGGTGAGGGCATAGCACTCGGCGTCGGCGATCGCGCTGGAATGCTGATCGATGCTGAGGGCACAGGCAAGGTGCGTGCTGTTGGGCTCGGATGTGCGTCGCCGGAGGCGCATGCGGCGAGACTGACCGCGGCGAGTGTCGCGACCATCCCAAAATTCACGCTGCGGGCCACGAACAACCTCCAAGGCCGCTGGCATATGGGGCAGCAACCGGCTATCGATGCAACGTGCGAGCCGGACCTCCGGATACGTTGCTGGACTGCCCGAAAGGATCTGCCGCCAAACATGGAGAGAGCCGAAGGACATCACGATTACTCACGCGAGCATCCGTAAATGTCCCCCCAGCGCTGCGCAGCCTCACTAAACCTTGAGGACGCAAACCCCAAACATAAGGCTCCTTTCCCCGCGGTTGAGGAAGCGCCGGTTGCTCATCAGACCAAGCCGCGCGATAGCATGACGGCATGAGGCGCCTGCTCGCGCTTGTCCTTCGGCTGGCGTCGGCGCCGGTCGGGGTCGCGATTGGCCTGTGGACCGCGCAGCTGATGGCCTACCCAACTCAATGCTCCCTTGGGGGACAGATCTGCCTCGACAGGCTCTCCGAGAGGCCCATCTTTGCGACCTGGCAATGCGCCTTGTTTGGTGCAGGTGCCGCAGCCTTCTTGCTTCTACTGTCCTTCGCGATGGCGCGGCTGCCGTCGGCGAGATCACACAAGTCAGGCTGAGAGGCCTTGAGCCACCCGGCTACCCATGCCTGATCGGCTTGGGCTGTGGCCCAGGCCCGTTCGTCCCGCTCACTCGAGTGATCACCTGACCGCACCGTCAACCGGCCGAGGGAAGCGAAATCACCCACGCGAGCATCCGTGTATGTCTCTCGTACTGGGCGATCCCTGGGCTACCGCCGCCTGGCGCATGTTGTTCGTACGCCTTCCCGGGCATCGCGGCCAGGCGGCGTATCGTGAGTTCTCGACATGGACCCGATGCGAGACGATGTAGATGACTACTTCGACGGCTACAGCGACGACCTTGCCGCCTTCGACGTGCCCATCGAAGACCCGACCTTCGGCCTCGAAAAGGCAGCCACGCGGATCGGCACACTTTGGCGCAGAACCGGGATCGGCGCGGCGTTCATGCGGTGGGATTCAACTCCGGGTCGCGAGCGTACCCTCGATGCGGCGAGAAGCAATCCAGCGGTATTACAAGACCAGTCTTCACGCCTCCTCTGGGAAGCACTGGCGTCCATCGTCACCAAGGATGCATTTGACGAAGTCCCAATCAATGTGGATGGCGTCGCAGCCGCCCGTCTCGCAAACGAACTTCGCACCCGGCTTCTTGACGACAAGGACGGTACACTCGCAGAGATAGTGCCACCATGGTCGACCGGTATCTCCCTAAATCCCGTGTCGCGCAAGAGCCCTGATACCAACCGCGGGTAGCGTTTCCAGAACAGCGCTTGTGAAGCTCGCTGATCGCGACTTCTACGCGGATACGCAAATGGCCGAAACTACTTCCGCTGTCGCAGAGAAAGACGGAAAGGGGTTCGAGCACCAAAACGAATGAGAGCACGGTCGGTCAGGCCAACATCCGCCAATGTCTACTTGAGCAGACAGTGTCGCGGTGGCGCTGCTGCTTCGCTCATGATCGGCTGCATGGAAGACTGGGTCGCTGTCGAGGTTCAGACTAACTCCGGGCGTCTGGGGTTCTTTCTCACGTGGGGAAGGATCCAGGATCCAATCGACCCGCGGCCGATCGAGGAGCTCACGGTGCGAGTTGCCGGCCGCATCCTAGGAGACGCTCTGGCTACAGCTCGCCTTTGCGCGAGCCTGCGCGAGGCGGCCGATCAACCGTACTTCTACGAGGCGCTGCTCGCCATGGCCCAGGAGCGGATCCCACACGGTGGCGACTACCAAGCTTGGCGGGATAAGAAGGCCGAGGCGATGGCCGCTGGCAAGGAGTTTCACTTTCTCGGCCGAGCATCTGAGTAGGCGCACTGCCGGCCACGCCAGCATCCGCAAATCTACCTCGACGAGGGATGCCGGGAATCTCCCCTGAGCATGAGCGGTTCGCTCCGGGAACCGGTACGCCGGGGCGGGGTAGCATCGTCTGAATGAGGCTGACCCTGAGGAACGCACTTCGCCTCGCATCACTGCCCCTGGGGGTGGGAGTCGGCCTGTGGATTGCCGGTATGTCGGTCACGATCAGGCCCCCGAGCTCATCGTCCTGCGCAGCGTTCTGGTTGTGCAGTCCGGGGCCCCGATTTGCACTCTGGCAATGCGCGTTCTTCGGTGTGGCTGCAGCCATCGTGATGCTGCTCATGTCTCTCGAGACAAGCGCGATGCATGTCCTTCGCACGGCGTCGGTGCCGGCGGCAGTGCTGATTGGTCCATGGACGGCGTTCCTCAGGAGCGCTCCAGGCTGCCCCAACCCGAACTTCTGCCCGAACCAGGCCGAACTTCCGGTGTTCTCCCCCTGGCTCTGCGTCTTGTTCGGCGTGGGTGCGGGGGTTGTCCTGCTCTTTCTGTCGTTTGCGGTGGCAGGACTGTCGAGGGCGCACGAGTCTGGCAGCCGGCCTGAAGGCGCTATGCGCCGCCTCGTCCGGTGAGCCGAAGGAGGTGGCGGTCCCCACGTCAGCACCCCAGTACCTCGAGGAGCCGTCGAAGGCCCGCTCGTCAAGATCCATACGTAGCCAGCGCCTGTTGGGCCAAGGTCAATTCGGCTTGGTCCTTTGAATATTGAACGAGAAGCGATGGACGCCGTCGCGGCGATGGCGTCGGTGCTCGAGGTTCCCTGTTTCCCCAGCCCCGAGCGTCGCGCCGCGCTCAGTCGTGTGTTCGCATTGACCGTGCTGCTCAGCGGAGCGGCAGCTGGTAGCGGAGGTCGGTGGGTGGGTGACTTTGGCGGGTTCCGTCGGGTTTCCAGCCGAGTCGTTCGTAGAAGGCTCTGGCGCCCTGATCCGTCTCGAGCACCCATAGGGTCGCGGTGTGCGCGCCGCCCTGGCGAAGATGGCCCACCGATGCGGTCAGTAGTGATCGCCCGATCCCGGTTCTCTGTCGTGCAGGATGCACGTACAAGCGGTGGATCTGTCCCACTTGTTCGGGGTCGTGATCATGATCTTCGGTCGGGCCATACTGGCAAAGGCCGTCAATCCGCCCATCGGATTTCGCGGTCAGCACGCCGCCACCTCGGGCAGCCTGCAAGCGGACAATCTCGCCCCAATCGCGGACAGCGTGTGCAGCGAGACGTTCGCGGTACCACGCCTCGCGCGCACGATCGCGATACGTCAGGTCCCAGGTAACGAGATGCAGCTCCCGTAGCGCCTTGGCCTCGGTCGGATCCGCGTGCACGAGCTCCACACACCCAGGTTGACAGAGGGGGCCGAAGAAATGATGGTGGGCGCAGGCCAGGATCCGCAAATGGACGACAACCCGCCGCCTCGGTCTTGGTGGTCGCCCTCGACACCGTCGCTCGAGTGTCTGTGGACCAGTCGCCTCGCCCGCCGAAGTGAGCGATTCTGGGTTCACGAGCGCTTTGTCGTCAGGCGCAGTCTTCCGGGATGCGTGGACTGGCCGTTCAAAAGCAACAGGGCATGCAGTGGTGGCTGCATCCGCCGTGGAGGACGTTTCGTTGTGTCGATCGCGGAACTTCGCGGCGTTCGGCGCGTAATAGTCCTTGAGATGAAAGGACGGATCCCGCTATTAGCCGTGGCACTTGCTACGGCGCTAGCCGGATGCACTACAAGTCCCGGCGATCACTCGTTGACGATCGATGTCAGATCCGCACCGTCAAAGTGGACCTCTGAGTTCACGGTCGCGCAGGCTGGAACCTACTCCTACAGCCTCACGTACGCCCCCCACTGCGCCCCGATTGCAGGCTTCGCGTTGATCAGTCCCGAGAACCTGGAAAACGTCGTTCGAGGACCGGACCTGTATTCGGAGCCGCCCAAGCCCATTCCCACTCACGAAACCGGATCGGTGCACCTGAGCAAGGGCAAATGGACGGGCATCTCCGGGAACGGCGATCCCACCGGATCGCAGATATCACCCCCCGTTCCATCCGCTCGGTTGCCCATCGGCGGCTACTGGGCTGCCGGCTGCTCTTGGTCGCTCGCGCTCACCTTGACAAGCTGACCCGCCAACGTAAGACCGATTCATCCCGCGAAACGGCGAGGACGTTGTCGCAGGCCAGCATCCGGGAATGTACCTCGGGTCTCATGACTGGGACGCGTCCTTCCGGTAATAGACAACGATCGCTGGCCAGTTGCCCTCTGCAGTGATTTCGTTGTGCATCACCAGATCCATGATCCACGCGTCGCCGAGGCCCGCAATAGTTTCGGCTACGCGCCTCAGAAGCGCGGGAACATCATCTTGCCCGGGCCCTCTCGGGTTGGATTGAGAGAAGTGGTTGGCAGTCCAGTCGGGCATCGAAGCGTCGTCGCTTGGCATGCCAGCATTCTGCCGTGCAAGGCCTACGGCTAGGCGGAGCACCTTGGGCCACGCCAGCATCCGTGGCGAATCCCGGACGCACGGTGCGGCGGCGGGAACCGACGACGTTCTGAGCGCCGATCCCCGCTGTGGCAGGCACACTTTGATGCGGTGTCGCCGGTGGCGCGATGCGCGGCCACCACTCTGAAACGCCGTTCGCGAGATGGTATGGCCCCGGCGGCGCGGGCTCGTCCCGTGCGTGTGGCCGGGCGACGTGTACCCGAAACCGTTTCTGGTGCGTCTATAGGATGCAATGCCTTATCCGCAGCCGCCTCGCGACGAAGGTGGCCGAACGCACGACTTCAGTGCGTTCTTTGGACGGTATGCGCGCGACTTGGCTGCGACCGTGGCACTTGCGACCGGCGACGTTGCGGGTGCAGAAGACGCCATTCAAGAGGCGATGGCGATTGCATATTCCGACTGGCACCGAGTGTCGCGAATGGGTCGTCCAGACATCTGGGTCCTTCGCGTCGCCCAGCGTAAGGCAATCGATGCCTGGAGGAAGGGGCGACGCGAGGGCGCGCTCGACGAAGAGGTCACGCGGGCTTCAACGCCCGATGTCGTGCAGCGCCTCTGGGTTACGTGGGGCCTTGCAAACCTGACGCCGGAGGACCGAATACTGGTCATCCTCCGGCATCGAGACGCCCTCAGCGTCGACGAAATCGCGGTTGCATTGCGCAAACCGCCGAATACGGTGGCGGTCGCGCTCAAGCGTGCTCGTCATCGCTTGCGAGGGCTCCTCAAGGAGGAAGACCGATGAACCGGATGCAGCAGGATCTCCACGACCTCGGGGAAAGGCTCTGGCCTGACAACACGCGGTTGTGGCCGCAGCAGGCGCTTGATCCGCAGCACGTGGTTGGTGCGCAAGAACTCCTCAGCCAGGCGGTCGATCTTCCTCGTTGCTGCAGTCGGAGTGGTCACCTTCGTGGTGGTTTTCGGCGCACTCGCGCTCAGCCTCCTGCTGGTGCACAAAGGCCCACAGCCTGTGGGGCACGCCACGGCACCGGCAGGTGTAACGTCATCGCCAGCGCCTGCCGTGACCCACGTCGAGATCCAGGTTCCGGGCAATCCGCTGACGTTGGCGGTTGCTAAGGGAGCGATCATCGCGCTTCACCTTCACCTCACGTCCGACAACTCGCAAAGCGGCTGGGGGGTAGCCCTACCAACTGGGCCGGGCATCGACTACCAGCCAAGAGAGGTCCCATACCCGGGGGTTCATCCACCGTCATCGCCAAGCGATTTTTACGTCGCATTCCAGATTCCGGACGTTGGCAGGACGCAAATCGTGATTGCGATCCCGGTCACTTGCCCGATAACGGAGTCCTGCCCCAACCAATTTGAGCAGATCACCGTCGAGTCAGCTGCCTCGCCGCTTCGGACTGTTCCTAGCGTCACAGAGCCCAGCTGACCAATCAACGGACGGACTGACGCCAGGCCAGTAGTCGTCAATGTCGCCAGAGGATTTGGTTCAACCTGCTTATGGACTAGGTGACGCTCGGAGCTGAATCATCAATAACCTGGCACCCAATCGCCGAGCCGATTCGGTCGATGTCCGTCCGCGTCCATGCTCCCTGACGCAATTCGAATAGATGCGCGAAATCATCGCCGACGAAGGATGCCAGGAACTGACCTCGCAAAGGACCATTGACTGGGCCTAACTGTCGCGCCCTCGGCTGTACGGTGATTTGACGAACGACAAGTCGAGGGAACTCGCGCCGATGCAGGACTCCTTGAACGAACACGGTGGGCCCCGAGAACTCTGACGCTTGAGCGAAGGCTGAGTGCAAACCACACGCCCATTATCACCGCGGCCGCGCCAACCACTGGTACGACGGAGCTGGTCCCGCTTCTCACGATAACCGAGCCGATTCCCGCAACTAGGATCACGACCAGACCAACCCCGAGGATGCCGCGACCACTTGGGCGTACCACGCAATCGGTCGTGGCTCCGCCTAAGCCGGCTGGAGGGAGCGATACATCCGCTGTGGGCGAACCCGCCGTGTCGTAAGCAGCTCGCGCGGCCGCAAAGAGCGCGTCATTCGTCGCGCCCGCACGCCGGGCCGCGGCCGCAGCCTGCGCTGCCGCAGTTGCTCGGGCTTCGTTCCCCCCGAAAACCGAAAGAGCCCATTGCTTCCAGTCGGCGTCGGTGGACGCGTCTGTACTCACTAACGGAACCGAATCTCCAAGGGTCGACACGCTCAACATCCTGCGCCGTGGGGTCGTGGGGAGAGCCACTCCAAGAGAAACGAATTGGCTACGAACGGACGTCTAGATCCCGCGACGGCACTGGGACTGGAACGTGTGACAGGTATTTCACCCATGGCAGGGTTCGTTAATGTCACCCGAGAAAGGTGCCCCCGACGGGTACGTAGGTGGCGGGGACGGCTGGCAAAGCACTGAGCTGAATTGCTACCGTCCGGAGCGGGGACCTGTCTGTGACGGCAGGTCAAAAGGGGGAGGTCGGCGATGCGTCGGCTCCGTACCGACGGGGCCTTGTGCTGCCTGATAGCTTCTACTCTCAGAGACTTGCCAGCCAAGAGACGAGGCATTTGCTGCCTTCACGAGGTGCCGAAGAGACATGCCAGAGTTCCCTGCGATTACTCACGTGGCGCTAACGGTTACGAGCCTCCAACGGAGTGTGCCTTGGTACAAGGCTCTGTTCGGCTCGGACCCGATCCTTGACGAGGACACAGGCCCCTTCCAGCGTGTCGCTTGGGTTACGAGCGGCACACTCGTCGGTCTAACTCAGTTCCCTGATTTGAACAGCACGCAGCCGTTCAACGAGCGCCGGCCGGGTCTCGATCATCTGGCTTTCGGCTGTGCCAACCGCGATGAGTTACGAGCGTGGGAAATCCGCCTGAACGAGCTCGGCATCCCCAACGGCGGCATCGTGGACGCACCTTCCTACTCGGCATTGTCATTTCGAGACCCCGACAACATCGCACTTGAGTTCTTCGCACCTCGGGGCTAGGACGGCGGAGTATCCGACTGCTATCCGACGCTGCACTCACATCCCCTCCCGCCGGTTCGATGGGACACCTTTACGACGCTCGTGACCGCTTCGATAGACTGCGCCGGCCGGGCCTCGTCAGATCTCACCGCCGATGTCCTCGAGGCGACGTCGTGAGGCAGCCCTGTGCTGCACGGGTCATGGATGCCTTGGCCGCAAGGTTGCACCACCCGGCCTGGTGTGAGGAATACCCCATATCTGCGACCACTGCTGTATAGAATTGGAGCGATGGTTGTACTCGGTTTTGTAATCGGACTGTCAGCTATGCTCGCCGGTGGCGCCGCAATCGTCCACCCTCAGACGTTTGTGCGCTCCCGAGTGCGACATCGCCTAATTGCCGCGCGCTGGAGAGGTGGCGCCGCAGCGCTGGAGGGCGTACTGGTCACGATCTATACGACTGTGTACTTGGCGAGCGTGTCGGCGGCGGGTCATATCGCGCTCCCTGCAGTCGCGATTACGGCTAGCGTAGCCCTGATTTCACTCTTTATCTCCGGCTGCATATCGCTCTTGAGCACGCACGATTCAGAGGAGCGCGCAAAACGCTCTCCAGGAATGGGCTGACGTCGAGGGCCGAGAGATCGACTACCTCGGCCGAACATCGAAGTAGGCAGCCGATCTGCAGGGCGAGTGTTCTCTCGGCTGAGCAGGAACTCTCGCAGGCTCGGCTTAGCGACCCCGCTTGAGAAGGGCCCGAACACGAGCCAGAGAGCGTCGTTTTGTGTCGATGAGCCTTTGCTCCTGCCTGCTGACATCCATTCGCACCAACCCCGACTGAGGCGTCACTGGTGGAGCGCTTGCGTCGAGCGCTCGCGCCACTGACGCAAGCTGCGAACTCCTGACCACGTCACGACCTATGGACACGTCAAGCAAACGCAGGCTCACATAGAACTCGAAGTTATTGATCTCCGTGGGATGAAATGCAGCTATCTCGTAGTCGATCAGGTCGAGCCGGGCCATCTTTTCAACGAGTCGCACAAACGATTCAGGCGTGAAGACATGGCAATGCACGTCGACGAACTCGTCGCTGATCAGCATGTGGCGGCAGGCCTCCAGCGCTGCAGCGTCGGGGTCAGCGAAATCCTGGCGCACAGCAAGGCTGTAGTCGGCGGTTCCGGCCCATACCGCTGCCGTATCGACCGTGCCACCTATTGCCTTTGAGTAGAAGTCAAACGCCTGGCGGAAACTGGGTTGCCGCAATTTGCGGAGATTGCCATCCACAAAGTCGCTGATTTCGGTGAGCGACCGATTGATGTCGAAGCAATACCGTTTGTCCGGGATGACGAGGGACAGGATCCCGCCCGGGCGCAAGACACGCGTGAGGTCGTCCATCCAGCCGATCGGATCGGGGATATGCTCGATGACGTGTGACGCGATCACATAGTCGAACGGCCCATCCTTCTCCACCGCCTCGGAGATCGTCGTGTCTACTCCAAGGACGTAGTCAACATCGACGATTTTGTCAAGTCGACCTTGCATACCTTCGTTGGTCGCGTACTTCTCCCTGAGTTCTGCAGCGCTTGCGTGATCGACGTAACGCACCGGACCTTCGTCCTTGCGCACTCGAGGAGAGGCAAGTGGCCCGATCTCCAGTCCGCGCATGCTCGCGACGTCGATCGCAGCTCGTTCAGGTTGCATGTGTAGGTAGTGGGTTCCTGTCCTGAATCGGTGGGTGGGAGCGCTCGATCTGTCTGCCAGCGTCCGAAGGAACCACGGAACTCTACCCCATGTCGCCAGAGGATCCCGGCTACGCCTGATGGCGTGGGCGGTACTACAGCCGTGGCAAGCTTCCCCGAGCCTCGGTTCCATCAGACGCAATGCCAGGCGCCCGAGATGTTGAGCCCGACGGTGGGCGGCGTTGGTTCGCCCCCGACGTAGGCGAGGGCTGCTGTCACAAAGCCAGATCGCCCATCAGCGCCCGACAGCTTCAGGACGACACCGGAGAGAGACCGCCAAAGCGCACCCGTCACGTACTCGCGGAGCATGGCGGTGGCGGTACTGCCCACATACGTGCCCGTACCGTGGTAACCAGGGCCGATGCTCAGGTACAGCAAATAGTCATGCGGCGTGTGGCCGGCTACTCCATAAAGTTCCACAACCACCTCAAAGGCGTTGCCAGAGACCGAGCAATACGATGTCCCGTTCGAAGATTCCCCCGCGCAGTCGTTGAAGACTCCCACGATCTCGAGTTGATCCGTCGTACACGACCGGGGTGTCGGAAAAGGTGGGACGGGCAAAAGGGGAAAGGGCGATGAGGTGGCCAGGACGGTCGGGGTCGCCCGTGGCGGCTGCGGCGGATGACGGAAGGCTCCTGTCGCGATCAGTGACGCCACGCCGACCAGGAGGACGACCGCCCCGAGCGACAGCAAAGGTCTATATCGGCTCATGCCTTCCCTGATTATCGATACGCGACCGAGGCAGGAATGATGCAGCGCTAGCGACGGGTGTTGGCAACAGCCAGGGCGAATGCCGCGTGGACACCGCGCAGCTGCACCCAGCGGGTTCCGAAGCCGTCCTTGGTCACGCGGCCCCTGATGCCCAGCGTTTGCGACTCCATGACACTTGCCACGACGGACGCGACGAAGGCTGCTATGCCCGCAACAAGCAGGATCGTGACCGCAATCGTTCCGGTCATGCCCGGAATGACCGCACCCGCGACCACTGCGAGAATGCAGCCGACGATCCCCGCGAAGAAGGCCAGGGCGCCATTCTGTCGGAGGCGTTCGACACGCGCCGCGATCGGCGAGATAACCGGCAGCAGCCCGGTCGAGGCTTGATGCGTGAACAGATACGCGACGATCAGCGCGAACCAGCTGATCAGGAAGAGGCAGCCGACCCACTGCGGTGTGCTGGCGTAACGCCGCTTGAGGTTTGCGGTTGCAGGCGCCCCAGTCACGGCGCAGATGCCCGGCAGCCTTCCCGCCTCGAAGTCCGCAGCCGGAACGACAACAGTATTGGGACCCCATCCTGGAGGCATCGCCCCGTGCGGCGAGTACACGCCTCAAGCCTACTCGTTCCCCGGCTGACCGGCTTGGAAGGCTCTGCCGTCCCGGGCATGCCCGCCGACACCGGTGCCGAAGAAGCTCTTGGACGACTTGGTGACGGCCACGCCGATACGTGATTTCGGTGCTAGGTTTCCGCGCATGGCTTCTTCGGTGGCGTATCGGGAAGCGCGGAAGGGAAGGCGCGCCTGTTCATGGTGAGAGTGCGCCCCGCCTCGATCTTTGCCGCTCTCGCGATTGCGGCGACTCTCGGCACAGCTGCGTGCGGCGGTCCGGCAATCGGAACGGTCTTGTCAGCGGTGTCCTGCTCAATTCCCCACGTCGACGCGGGGAGCAGAGCCAGCGCGAATCCTGAAGCCAAGAGTTCTCGGCATCGCCGCGCCGGCATGGTCCGGGGCAATCGGGCGTCCATCGGCGATCGTGGGTGAGACGGCCTACGGGACTGGACCACAGGGGCGCTGCATCTTGGCTATCGACACGGCGACCGGTCGTCCGGACTGGACTGTTCCCCCGCCGGCTGACCATCCCAACCTGTTCGACGTCGTCGCCGACGCGACGACCGTTCTCGCGGCGACCGGGCTTCCGGAGGTGCAGGGGCCGGGCTTGAATTCGCCCCTGATCAGCGAGTTGGTCGCCTACGACTCGGCGACGGGTCACCCGAGGTGGAGCGTCACCATCCCGGATGATGGGCAGAAGATTCCCGCGCTGCTGACGGGGTCGACTGTGGTCGTGAGCGAGGAAGACGGAACGCTGCTCGGTCTCAACGAGCGGACGGGCCACCAGGTGTGGCGCGATCGTGCACAACGGGGCTGCCCTGACGACATGCCCCCGGGTTTCCAGCCGAACGCCGTGGTGATCGGGCTGGGCCCTCTGGTTGCCGGTGTCCCGACCGCGATTGTCATTACCTGCGAAGGCGGAAGCGTGGTTGGTGTTGATGCCGCAAATGGGGCGATGCGATGGACGTGGAAAGCCCCGTCGGGTTGGAACCTCGAGTTGCAATTCTCGAGCACGGTCGACACCGGGGCACCCGGAGGAGTTGCCGTTGCAGCCTTCATCGGTCAGATCCCTCCAGCCAACGCGCCCAAGATCATTGCCGCACCTCCCGGTCCGCTACGCCCGAGCAGGATTGGCAACGTTTACGGCCTCGAAGCCGACGGTGACATGGTGGTGCTTGACGGACTTACCGGTCGAGTGCGCTGGGACCTTACCGGGAACATCGGACCCGCCATGCCTGTCGGCGGTGCAGGAAGCATCTGTGTCCTTACCGACGCCGGCATCGACTGCAGGCGCGCCGCCGATGGCAGTCCGCAGTGGGCAACGATGTGGCTGGCGAGCAATGCGAGCCAGCAGTGGCCCGCACTGGGCTGTATGAGCCTGGCCGGAGGTGCACAACCCTGCGCCATCACGGCTGGCGACCTTCTCTATGTCGCGTTGCCGATTGCGACAACTCCCGCATACCGAGCGCTGCCTGGCCTCCCGAGTCCGCCTGGGATCTTCGTGTTGACCTCACTTCGATTGGACACGGGCAAGGTCGTGACTCGACGTCCACTCCCCGCATTCGTCGATTCTCAGTCCAGCATCGCCATCTCGCTGGCGTCACCGCCTGGAGTCCTTGCAGTCGGTGACGGGTTCGCGCTGGTGAGCCCGGAGTACGCAGAGACAGATGCGATCCAGGCTTTTGCGGTGCCTCATCAGTAGCCGAGACGGCTGAGATACCCACTCGGCATTCCCGCCGTTGAACACGACATGAGACCGTCAGCGCCGATTCCGGGCTGGAATCCAGTGATCTCAACCGGGCGATCTTGGCCACGCTCCGACAAGCTCCGACTTGCCGGCTGTCTCGTTTTGTCCGCCTTGATCTACGGTGGTGTGAGTGGTTCCCTGTTCTTTGGCTCAAAGAGCTTATTGCACGAAACTGCGGCCGCACTCGTGATCACAGCCGTAGCGATGCTTCCGGTGATGGGTTTCGCAACCGGCTACATCACGCGTCCCGACAAACCAAGGAGCGAGGCTTGGTTGCTTGCCACGTTCGTCACGGCCGTCGTTTTGGCGATCTTTCTCGGCATGGAGGCGAGCCAAAACACCTGCGGCACCCCGGGGGCGGATTCGTGTGACACAGCCGCAGGGGCGTCCTTCGTCTTCCTGGCTCTCCCCGTCTTCGTGGTTGTGTCGCTTGGTGCTCTGACTGGCAAGGGCGTCGGACGCTGGGTGGCACGCCGACATACTCATTCCGCCAAGTAGGCCGCCAGGGCACAGTCATTCGGTGTCCCCGAGCGATTCCGACAGGCAAGCAGGCGAACGCGCCGGCGCCAGCACTTGGCAAGACGGGCCGGCTCCCGATGGCTCTCCTCGTGAACAACTCCGTTCCTCGTTCCTAGCGTGTCGTACGCCCGCTGCTCGTACACTGCGCGACGTGGGGAGCGCGATCGTCGAGATCAACATCGACTGCGCCGATCCCGAGCGCGTCGCCGCGTTCTGGGGTGAGGTGCTGGGCTGGCCTGTGCAGCAAAAGGGCGAGTTGCGCTGGATGTCGGCAACCGGGAGACCCGGCGAGGGACTCATGCTCGTGTTTGTGGGGGTGCCCGAACCCAAGACCGTCAAGAACCGCGTGCACATTGACCTCGGCCCATCAGGCTGTGATCAAGCCCAGGAGCTGGAGCGCCTTCTCGCGTTCGGAGCCTCGCGCGTCGACATTGGCCAGGGCGATGTCCCCTGGGTAGTCCTCGCCGACCCCGAGGGCAATGAGTTCTGCCTGCTTGCTCGCAGGATCGGCTGAGTCCGGTGGCCCGGCGTACCCGACGAATTTGGGGCATCGCCAACCGCCCGTGATCTTGGAACCCGTAGCGCAGCTTCGACGTGGCTGCGCATAACAAGCACCGACTTCTCGGGCGCCAGACGATTCGCTAATCACCGCTGACGGCGCCTCTGAATCGCTCCTCGCGGCAGGCGATGAAGCTTCGAGTTCAAGGGCTTCAGCAGCAGACACACGGACGCGAGCGCTGATGTGCAAGAGATGGGACAAGGGGAATCCGCACACGAGCATCACCGATGACTGGCACACGCCCGGTGAAAGAGATGCCGTGTGCGCGCTCGGCCGGAGGTATAGTCGCGCCGAGGAAGCTTTTCCATGGGCATGTCGGGAGAATCAAATCGGCTCCGGGCGCTATTCTGGCTGGCGGGCTTCATGGTCGTCGTCGCCGGTCTGTCCCTGTTCGTCACGAAGGTAACCGGTCCCCACGACGCGCCACCAATCCACAGCCACCCGGCTACATTCACACCGGCACCGACACCAACGACGCTGGTTTGCGGGACTAACGAGCTGGGGCTGACGGGAGCAATCAACGCATGTGTCACGGCCGCGCCGGACAAGGCGTCAACATGCTCGGCCAGTGTCAGCAGTCACGTCCTTCACGCTGTGCTGCGGCTTGCGAGCACCCAGCAGGTATTCGTGCTCTACATCGAAATCAACGCCGACTTCTACACTGGTCCGGGCATGTACTACCTGCCACCGTGGCAGTTTGGGCTCGGTACGAATGACGTCCCAAAGGTTGGCGTGCTCCAGTCCACGTCCGGCACGTTCTGGGAGTTGGTCGACGGGATCGTAAACGTTACCGCCGGCGACGGACGATCGGGAAACGTCAACGCCATCCTTCAGGCCTCCTCCGTCGGCGTCAAAGCCTCGAATGGAGGCACGGTCCTGCCTGGTCCTACGCTCAGCGTTATAGGGACGTGGGCTTGTCCCTGACTCTCGCAACGCAGGTTCCCGTCAAGATTGGCGTGAATAGCCCTTGACGCCAGGAATTCGCAATCTCAGCGTCAGGCATTAGATGTACGCAAGCGACGATGACCGGCCGCTTACGGTCGTCGTGCGGCTAGTTTTCCAATGGCTCTGCGTCGGGCCGAATAGAGGCCAGGGCATGTGCCAGCTGGTGCACGGACTCCTCGGCGACTCTGGATTCCGAAGAACGCGTCTGGCTCCCACCACGGGGATGGTTAACCTCAAGGACGACTGCCTCCTCGCGGAACCGGACGATCCGCGCGTGAATCTCTCCCGCAGTCGTGTGAAGGGTCGCCGTGCCCTGCGCGGCTAACGCGCCGGCAATCGCACGAAGTAGCTCACGATGCCGCGTCTCGATGTCGTGGAAGCGGGCCATGAAGCGACGTTGGTCCGTGGCTGCCTGAACCTGGAGATACTCGATCTCCTCCGCGGTAGGGGCGGGAGCTCTGCGAGAGCCCAGCGGAACGTAGCCCGTGAAGCCGTGGTCACCGCGTCGACGGCGGAGAAGCCTGGGACGACGGCGGTAGTCCCCACCGCTGCGCAGCATGTACGCGTAGGCCGGGTCGCGGATCGCGACGATCCAGACGGGTAGAGGCATCAGGCGTTTAGTTTGCCACCAATCGAGGGGTCGGCTTCGGGCGTCGGCAGCCGTCTTGGGGCGGACCCTTCCGCATCGAAAGGGACATGGAGTCCGTGGCAGGCGCGAACCCTGTTGGCCATACCGGCATCCGCGAACGTGCCTTCCTGGCGCCAGGGATGATCGCGTTCCAGCCCGAGGGAGGGTGGCGAAACGGTCTAGGAGCTGAGGGGCAACACCTGGATGACCGTCGCGCCTCCGACACTACCCCCGGCTGACTTGATGGCAGTGACGAGGTCGTACCAGCCGGCAGGCAGATCGAACGGAAGGGCGATCGTGCTGAACGCACCCCCAGAGGTTCGATCCGTCACTCGCAGCGGAGAGGCTACGAGGGTCTCCGCATGTGCGCCGCCTCTCTTCAAAGCCGCGACGCTGGTATACGGGCCAGTGACGATGGCGGAGAGAGTGATGGGATGCCGCGCATTGTTGGGCGTTACTCCGGTGCTCTCGGCCGACCACTGCAAGGTGATGACGTGGCCAGGATGCCAAACCTGCGTGAGTGCTTCCGAATTCGCGCAGCACATGAACTGGAACTGCGCATAGCCGACACTCCCCGTCGGACCGGAAGGCGAGCATCCCACGACAAACGACGCCAGCAGCGCGATGAAAGCCGCGGTCTTCCATGTGACTCGCATTGCGAATCAGTATGGACGGTGGGCTTACGAGACGAGCCAGTGAGGCACTACTGGTATGCCTTCAGGCCGGCATCAGTGAATGTGCCCGCAGATATCTCCTGGCCCAGTCGACTAGGTTCAATAACGCGAAGTTGAGCTGCGACGTTGGGTTTCCAGCCCGTTGGGCCTCTATGGGGTGATGGATCTGATATCGGCACCAGCGATGCGGCTCTCTGACCCAGCGGCGAAGACCCTCCGCAGCGATCCGGACGAGCGTGTTGCGGCGATCTATGCCACGCACTACCAGCGGCTAGTAGGTCTGACGACCATGCTTGGAGGGGGCCGGGCTATCGGCGAGGAGATCGCGCAAGAAACATTCGACCGGTCAGGGGCCGCGCCGAGCAGGCGGCTGATTTCGTCGGGGTCTTACTCCCTCCCCGATCACACTGAGCGACGCCTCGATCCGTCCAGGCTCTGCCATGCGATTGAGACTAACCGTCTAACCGACCGTTCGTTAGGTCCGATAACTCCGCGTCAGAGGATGCCAACCCGTTTAGGCCAGCAATCCACAAAATCGGTCGACGGGACGATTCCCTAACGTCACCTTGCGACGCGCTGCTCCGATTCCAGCCCGGTATCGAAGAACCTGGTCAGGTAGGAAGCCGTGTCAAGGTCGCTCGTCCGCATGAGTGAAAAGACCTCCGCGCCCGGTCCTGGCGCGTCGAACATCTGGAATGCCTGACTGAGGCCAGCGAATTCCACGTCGTCAAGGTTGGCCGCGTAGGTCGTCGCCTCGGCCTCCGCGGCGGCGATGGCCTCGTCAAAGTTGGCGGCCGGCCACATGGTCACACGCTCCTCGTACGCCGTCTCGTCAGCGTGGCGAAGGATGCACCGCACTCCGAACCAGTGATCAGCCATGGGGCGATGTTAAGGCTTGCAGCGCCTCCAACTCCAAGAGATGCAGCGACAAGTCGCACCCGGGTCGAGCCCATGGCCGTCCTGATCATGGCCCGGCGGACGATTGACGGGATGACGCGGACCGACGAGACCGATGCTGGACGCAGCTGAGCGTGTGGCCGGAAGGGGAAGAAATCCTATGAGCTTCGTCGAGTTCTCCCTCCCTCTTGGCGCGTCGTAGACGCGGGCAGCCCAAGTGAAGGCTCCCGAGGCGTCCTTCGGGTGAGCGCATCGCCGACCAGCCAAGGGTCAGTGTTGCTAAAGCCAGCGCGCGGGAGCGTTCGCTCAGGCGACGAAGTGCTCAGTAGGGTAGTTGCTCCGCCTCGCATCTTCATGCCATCGATTCCGAAATCCACGCCGAAATCGAGCCGGCCGTTTGGTGATAGCCTTGACGCATCGCGATCTCAACGGGAACGCGGTCGATACAGTAGGGGGCGGCTTCAGGGAGGACGTTGATGAACCAATTGTTCCGCAAACTCGCGATTGGCATTGTCCTGGCTTCGATCTCGCTTGGAGGAGTGCTCACTACGAGCGCGGCTTCACGGACGGGTGACTGGCCGATGTTCGCCGATGGGCCGGCGCACGATGGCGTGAACCGGGCCGAGCACATCCTGACTCCCACCACCGTGTCCGGCCTGCAGGTCAGGCACACCTTTACCGGTTGGGTGCCGCTGACGAGGGGCGGGGCTTACCAGACCATCGTTGGTGAATTCGGGTACAGCGCCATCACCGGCTCTCACTACAGCCATGGCTCCATTGTCGCCTTCAGGCTGTCGGACGGGACGAAAGTTTGGAGTCACCGGATATTTGCCTGTAACTCCGGCACCGCGCCCGCGGTCGTGGGCGGGACGGCCTTCGTCGAGGGCGACGGCGCCGTCTATGCATACAACGCCGCAACTGGAAGGTTGCAGTGGACGACGGAGCTCGCCAACCCGGCCGGGTGTTACCCGGACAATCCCGTGACGGTCGCGGCTGGCATCGTGTACGCCTCACAGTTCAGCAGCGCGACCGGTGAGTCGGTGTTTGCTTTGAACCCGGCGACCGGAGCGGTGCTGTGGTCCGCGGATCCAGGCAGCTGCTGCGCGTCGCCAGTTGCAATCAGCGGTGGCCTCGCGTACGTCGATACCGACCACCTCACCGCCTATAACGCGGTCACGGGCGCTCAGGTGTTCAGCAGCCCAACGTCGATCGCATTTGCGCAGGTCGCGATCAGTGGCGGCATCGCGTTTCTGTGCGACGGGATGCAGCTCGACGCGCTCAGTGCCAGGACGGGCGTACTGCTGTGGTCGGCCAGTTTGTCAGCACCAACCACCGTCGGTTCAGAGGCAGTTGACGGAAACACGGTGGTCGTGACCGACAATCAGGATGTGACCGCATTCTCCGCAAGCACCGGGGCGCAGCTCTGGCGGCTCGACAGCGGCTCCGCCACGACGGACTACGAGACCCCCAGCATCGCCAATGGGGTGGTCTACGCGGCGTCGTACGGTCTGGGCATCCAGGCGCTCAATGAGGCCACGGGAGCGGTTCTCTACGCCACACCGGCAATGGAGTGCATCAATGCGGTCGTCTCCCGAGGATCGGTGTACGCAACGTGCCTCAGCACCTCACCCCCGACGGGGTATGCGGAGACCGTGTTCGGGCTCTAGCTGTAATGCCCAGACACGTTGTTGAGACGTGAGATGGGTGGGAGCTGACCGAGACTGGTATGGGCGCGGTGATGGTTGTAGATGTGCAGCCAGCCGTCAAGGCCTGGGCGCGACGTTGATTGGACGTATAGGGTCGGACGTAGGCCCATTCCTCGAGCAGGGTGCGGTTGAAGCGCTCCACCTTGCCGTTGGTTTGGGGGTGCCAGGGCTGCGTGAAGCGCTGGACCGCGCCGCTCTCCAGAACCGCAGCTCGGAAGGCAAAGGAACGGCGGTACACCTGAGCGTTGTCGGTGAGGACGCGCTGGACCGCGATGCCGTGGGCGGCGAAAAACGCGGTCGCCCGGGTCCAGAACGCAGCTGCAGTCGGGGCACGTTCGTCGCCACAGATCTCTGAGTACGCCAGTCGTGAGTGGTCATCAACGGCGGAGTGGATGTAGTCGTAGCCGACCCCGGTGTGGTCATGACCGAGACGTCCGTGAACACGCCAGCCGCCGCCAGTTGGGATGCGGCCCAGTTTCTTGACGTCGACATGGACCATGTCGCCGGGGTGTGTCGATGCTCGTAGCGGCGGATGACCTGGCCGGTCGGACGATCCATCCAGCTCAGCCGGTTGAGGTGCCGGCGCACCAACACGCGATGCACGGTCGAGGCGGGCAGGTGGAGCCGGACTGCGATGCGAACGGGACCAAGCTTGGTGCGCCGTCGCAGCGCCTCGATCTGTCGCTCCACACGCGCCGGTGTCCGCCGTGGGCTTCGCAGTGGTCGCGAGCTCCGATCGTGGAGGCCGACCTCGCCTTCGTGGACGTAGCGACGCCACCACTTGTACGCCGTCGCACGGGACACGCCCATCTCAGCAGCAACGTGCGCTGCTGGGCGCCCTTGGGCAATCCGTCGAACCAGAATCAGCCTGCCAACCGGGGTGAGTACCGCCTTAGGATGGGACACCGGAGAGCCTCCGTCTGGGTGGATTTCAACAACCCAAACTCAGCCCGGGGGCTCTCTCTTTGTCAACAACCTCTATGGGCACTACATCTAGAGGCGAGCGGAATCCAGCCTATGCTCTGCTGAGCGTGAGGCTCATGAGCAGCATCAGCTTACTGCGCTTGCCGTCGATCACAATCCCCACCGGCATCGACGCCAGTCAAAGGACGTTTGTGGTGACGCGGCTCAGTCGATGCTAACGCGGCCCTGAGTTCAGTCGCCGATCACCCCCTGAGCCACGGCACGGCAGCAAATCGCGCGGCGTCAGACCTTCTCTCGACAGAGCAGCATCATGAGGCCGTGAGTCTTGAGGGCCGATCCCGGTGGGAAGCGATCGCGCTGCTCGCCACTGCTGCTCTTCTCGCGGCGACCGTCGGTTTCATCCTGTCGCGCCCGAACGTGCCCCGACCGCTCCCGCCCAACCGCGGTGTCTCCCCACCAGTGACCACGTCACTTCCACCCTCGCCCAGCCCGACTGTGCCGCCTGGTGAAACCTGCGCCGCGTGTCCGAAATCATGGTTCGGGTATGCCCTCGCGTACGACCCGCCAGCAGGGCAGGTGCTGCTCTTCGGAGGCACCGACAACTACGGCAACACGTGGCTCTGGAACGTCCACGGTTGGACGCTCGCGCATCCGAGCACCAGCCCATCGGGTCGATTCGACGCAGCAATCGCGTACGACCCGGCGACGCATGTGGTGATGATGTACGGAGGTAGGGTCGCTGCCGGACAGCTGGTCGACGACACCTGGGCGTGGGACGGGAACACTTGGACAGAGCTCGACGCCGGGACAGGCAGCCCTCCACCCGATGAAGGAGGGGCAATGGCGTGGGATGAGCGGCTCGCAACGATGGTTCTGGTAGTGCCCGGGCCGTCAGCGGCGGCTCCCCAACCCGAGACCTGGATCTGGACCGGGACGCAATGGTCCCGTGCACACGAAGGTGACTTCCCCACGAACATCTCTATCGGCCCCATCGCCTTTGACCCGGTCAGTAATTCACTTCTCGGGGTTGGGTTCCGCTACGAGACCGCCACGTCATCCAGCGTGGTCACACTCCGGTGGGACGGGGCCGTCTGGCGCCACGTCTCCACGAGCCACACACCGCCCTCGATCGTCGCTGGGCTTGCATTGGACCCGTTGAGCAACAAACTCCTGCTCATTTGTGACCCGGCGGAGATCCAGTCGAGCAACGAAGAGGTCTGGATGTGGACCGGGGTCGACTGGCAATCGCGTGGACTCTTCGCCGGCGCGCTCCAACCCGGGGGAGTGGTGACCGATGCCGGAAGCGGCCGCGTCCTGCTGTTCGGCAACTCGGTGCAAGGGGCTCAGGGATTGCCCGGGCCCGTGCACGTCTGGGAGTGGGAGGGATCGGTATGGACGAGACAGGATCTTGCGCCGTAAGCGAGCCAGCCCGAGTCCCACGGGAAAGGCAGTCATCTCGGTCAGGCGAGTATCGGTCAATGCAGCCAGAGGCGACGTCCGATTTCGAGGCGTGCCAACGATGGAAACCCGATCTGTCCGCTATCTTGGTCGATGTGCAGCTCACCAGCATCTACCGCCTGCGTGATGACGCCAGGCGGGTTCGCGACATCCAAAAGGCCACGCTGGAAAGGCCGGGATACGGACTCTTGCCGGACCCCGCATTACTCGGCTCTGCCGGATGGTGGCAAGCAATCGAGGATGGGACTCTTCCAGGTACACGTAGCAGAGGGAACGATCACTTCGGTGCTCTGGGGCAGCATGGGTGACTGGCCGGAATTCCGGATGACCGTTGCGAGCGGCGAGGTCATGCAGTGGACCCGCGAGGGCGACGTCACCAGGTACGTCGAGGGTCTTGCAGTCCAGGTGATTTACGTCGTTCAGAGACACAAGCCCGACGCGCCCATCCTCAGCGGGGAGACGGCCAAGGTGGTGCTCGAAGTCATGGTGGAAGACAGCCCGCTCAGGTCGCGCGGCTTCGGCCCTGGATTGCACTGGAGGCCGGATCGCACGGAACTATTTCGGCCTGTCGGCCACGCCGAGCTCGAACTCATCGCGACTGCTCACTACCGGAGTTTCCCGCCCCGACTCCCCGAGCAACCGATCTTCTATCCGGTGCTCGAATATGAGTATGCGGTCGAGATCGCGCGGGACTGGAACAGCAAGCAACCCCGTTCCGGCAATGCCGGCTACGTAACGCGTTTCTTCATCCCTACGGCGTATCTGAGCGACTACGAAATCCATGAGGTCGGCGGTCGTCAACGTCGCGAGTACTGGATACCCGCTGACGAGCTGACGCCCTTCAATGCAGCGCTGGCGAGTCCCATTGAGGTCGTAGCCACATTCGAGAACGGGATCCAGCTCCCGAGAGGACGCCGGCCGATTGCGATCCCGCAGCGGAGCCCGTCGGGATGATGTCCAGGGGGTTAGCGGCCGGCTTGCTGTGTTAAGCGTGAGCCTCCAGCAGGGGCTATGGCCTCGCAGTCGAGCATCCGGCAACGTACCTCGATAGCCGGGCCTCGCCGTCACCTACCTAACCAGTCTCGGAAGCGCTACGCTGACTGCATGAGGCAGTGGGAGCGCCTACTGGCGGTAGGGCTACTCATTGCTGCGACCGTCGTAATGACTACGTACTACCTTGGGTTCGTCGCAATATCGGTGGCCTTCCCGATCGCGAGCGTCCTTGCGATCACCGGGGGCGTTGGACTCAGTGGATCGGAGCGCAGGTCGAAGCAGCGTTCCATTTGAGGACTGCGCCGTCGTCGCCCGGTGACGTTTCCACCGCGCAGGGCACCATCCGCAAATGTAACCGAGCGTTTTCGCCCACGCGAGCATCCGCTAACCACCGTTGAGCGCCTGCCTCCGACGACACCATTCCAGACGCCGGGCGTCAGGATCCGCGGTGGTATTGGGGTAGCTCCCACCCTGATCGATACGAGGCTAGGCGATCTCTATGTCGTCGCTTCTGAGTAGACGCCAGAGTTGATCGCGGTCATCGCCAGGCCCCGGCGGGCGCATATGGACTGCTGTCCGATCGTCGTTGTAGCCCGTCAAAGCCGAAATGCCTCTGGGCCTGCCGAGGGTGAGGGGCGATTCGCACCACCCTTGCCACTGTTAGGGTGGGCGGTAGGTCCTCGGCGAAACGCAATGAATCGGAACGAAATTACGTGCCTTGCGCGCCCCCTGCTCCCTGGGTCAGCGAGCGCATGATCGTCGAGGCCGTGGGAGACGAGATACGCAGACACAGGTGGAGGCCACTGGCCGGGATCGCACTAGTGGCCGCCGTCACTGCAACCGTGGGCGTCGTTATCGCCATCTCGAAACCGTCCCTTACCCACGCGCCGATTCGACCGACGCCGCTTCCAACGTCCATTCCCTTGCCGTCGCCAACCGCTCCCGAGGCCCCGCCTGATCTGAGCGGAACGTGGCTGGGATTGTGGAGTAGTGGCACGTCCAACGGCTTCTGTACTCTCACCTTGACGAAGACCGGTAACGGGTACAACGGGACGTTCACCCTGTCGCCACCGGCCGACAAACTCCTTCACGTCAAGGGCAATCTGATAGGGAGCACGCTCGCCCTTAGATCAGCCAGCGGCGTGGTCGTCACCGGAGTCTTGTCCGGCAGCACCTTGTCCGGTCCCTACATCTCAAACGGGAAGACGTACACCTGGAGCGTGACCCTTGAGGCCTGACCTCTTGGCGCACCACCAGAAACGACGATCGTCGCGTCGACAGCGAGGCCGCCCTCTCTGTGACCGCCAGGGGATCGAACACCACCGAACTCCACCACTAGCGCGCTGAAGGAGGTAACGGTCCGCCGCGCCAGCATCCGTGAATGTCCCCCGAGCGCCGAGCAGCCTCACGTGATCTTCAGGGGCCTGAGCCCGAAAGGCCAGCGTCGCTCTCGGGGGGCTGTCGGAGATGCTATCGGTCGGTCCAGAGCGCGCCGGGCAAATTTGCCTCATCAAGCAGGAATGGGGGATGCGGACGTCGTGACGCATTGCTCTTAAGCCCGGCCCCGCGCAAGATCACTGTTGTACAAACTCGGAGGCCTAACCGTGGCACCAGCGAATACGCAGATACCGCGTCACACCGTGTCGCGACACAGAGGGTTCCCACCACGGTGGCGGAAAGCAACCTGGGCGCTGGCTGTCTTCAACCTGCTCGCGCTGATCTGGCTCGTCAGCGGGATCCTCGGACGCGGCATCGGAGCCGGCCTTGGTGTCACCTGGTTCTTCGGGTTCGTCGTCCTTAGCCTCGTATGGCTGGTGAGCCGACCGAGCCATCGTGAGTGCCCGCGATGTGGCAGTGACGTGGAGGAGGGGTTGACGGTCTGTCCGTCATGCGGATTCGACGTCTCTCGGGCCTCGGCCCAGAATCCCTGGCCACCAACGGTTCTGCCGTGACGCTGAGCAGGCTGGACCGAGTCCGCTATGGACGGCGAGCGTTGTACGACGTTGAGGCGACCGCGTGCGCTGAGCCTGCTCGGGATTTCGGCGAGTTCGAGATGTGAGTAACCCCCTAACCGCACCGTAAGCGGGGCGAAGGAGGTGACGGTTCCCATGCGAGTGTCATCTCGATTGACGAGCCTTGTGTGCATTTCGCAACGTAGATCGTCGAACCACCACGCGCGGTGCTCCTCCGCCTGGCGCTCCCTCGGCGTGAGTTGCATCAACCCGGCCGCCGCATCGCCGACCACGAGCCGCTGATACGTCGCAGATGTCGCCCGGACGAGACGACGCGACCGGCGTGAGGTTAGTGGTCGCTAGTGCACCCTGAGGAAGATCAAGACGACTCCGGCGACCAGGAACATCGGAAAGGGAATCGCCAGCAGCAACCCTTGCCGAAATTGAGCGCGCGCGTCGGGAGCCATCGGAAACCGGCGCGATAGACCAAAAGCTCCGGCGGTCTCCGCGGCCTCATCCCTAAAGGGAAGTCCTGACGCTTTGATGAAGGCCTCGATCTCACCAGGCTCGTTCGCCAAGGTGGTGAGCGAAACGACACGCTGCCCTGAACTCGTCGAGTCCGTAGGTGACCGGCATGGCCCGAAAGCTGCCAAGGGCGCGTTTGTTGACGAGAACGAGGCGGACAAAGTGAGTGACTGGAGAAGCCGGACGCCTGCGTGATCCGTTGATCCTCAAGCTGCCTACCTCACCGCGCGTCGCATAGAAACCTGTTCGGCGAATGACGAATGGCAGCACCACGCAACCCGCGACGGCGTGGACCACGAAGAGCAATCCCACCGATTCCACTTGGTGATCGAGGCGTGGGCTGAGGTACGGCGCCGCTGATGCGACCGAGGAGACGGCGACGGCTACGATCACCGCGAAAAGCACCAAGTACAGACGGATGCCACGAACGAAGACATCCAACCTCGGGTGCAGTACGACAGCGTCCAGTTCACCTTCCAAGGTCGATGTCATTGGTGAGCAAAGACATGCGGCATCGCACGAGCGTATCGGCACGAGACCCGACCGGGGGACGTGTCGCCGGAAGGCACCAAGTCGTCACAGGAAGCGTGGAAATGGAGCCGATGGGGAGATTCGAACTCCCGGCCAACCGCTTACAAGGCGGTTGCTCTACCCCTGAGCTACATCGGCTGGGGCCTCCTGGATTCTCCCACGGGCGCTCCCTGGCGTTTGCCACGATCAGCACCACTGCGGTAACCTCGACATGCAGAGATGGCCAAGGGAAGCACCCTCACGGCGTCGGCAGGCAATCACCTGCTCGAGGCGCTGCCGGACACGGAGCGGGACACGCTGATGCAGCATCTTCGTCCTGCCCATCTCACCGTGAAGACCGTGCTCTTCGATCCGGGGCAGCCCATCACTCACGTCTATTTCCCCATCGACGGCGTGATCTCACTGGTCACGCCACTGGCCGACGGCAACATCGTCGAGGTGGCCACCATCGGCAACGAGGGGATCGTGGGGGTGCCACTGGTTCCAGGCGGGTCACTCGCGGTCCGAGCGATCTCGCAGGTCGGCGGCCGGACGCTGCGCATCGAGGCGAGCGAATTCCTCAAGGGGCTCGAGCGCCTTCCGGCGTTTCGCGAGCTCGTCCAGAAGTACGTCCAGGCGCTGTTCGGGCAGATCTCGCAGGCGGCGGCGTGCAACCGCCTTCACTCGAACGAAGAACGCCTGAGCCGCTGGCTGCTCATGAGCCACGATCGGGTGGGCACCGACACGTTCCCGATCACGCACGAGTTCCTGGGCCAGATGCTCGGTTCGCGCCGCGCCACGGTGACGCTCTCGGCCGGGCTCCTGCAATCGGCGGGCCTGATCCGATACCACCGGGGCCGCGTTACCATCGTCGACCGGGAGGGCCTCGAGTCGGTGTCCTGCGAGTGCTACGGAATCATCAAGGCAGCGCTCGACCGGGTGGTGGCGTCCGCCTGACCGGTCAGGACACCAGGTCCTCGCGAAGCTCGCCCGCGGTGGCGGCACCAGCCTCGAACAAGCGGGCGACGGCCTGCTGCACTCCGACAGACATCGTCGGGTAGGCGTGGATGGCCTGGGCGAGCCGTCCGCTGAACGCACGCACCTGCATCCCCACCACGAACTCATGAATGAGTTCGCCGGCGCCCGGCCCGGCGATATGGGCGCCCAGGATCTCGCCACCGCCGGCGTGGCCGAGGACGGGTTTCCCACCGGTGACGACCTTGATGATCCCGCGCGGACGGCGCGTGATGACCGCCCGATCCACCGCGGTGAACGGGAGCGTGACCACGCGCACGCTCTCGCCGTGCGCCAGCCGCGCTTCTGGTTCCGTCATCCCGACGTGCGCGATCTCGGGGTCGGTGAAGATGACCCACGGAATCACCCGATAGGACGCCGCTTGCTGACGCTCGAACGCGTTATTCGCAGCCAGCCGTCCCTGGTACGCGGCGACGTGCGTGAACGGCAGTGTCCCGGTGACGTCGCCGGCGGCGAAGATGCCGCGCGCCGACGTGCGCAGATGCGCGTCGACCGCGATGCCATGCTCGTTCAGACGCACACCCACTGCTTCGAGCCCGAGCCCGTCGGTATTCGCAACGCGACCGGTGGCAACGAGGAGCTGATCACCGACGAGCCGCCGCTCGCCCGCCGCGTCGCGGACAAGCAGCTCGATGCCGTCGTCCACGCGGGCCACGCCCACCGGCCGCGCACCGAGGTGCAGGCGGACGCCCTCTGACTCGAGGATGCCGCGCATCACGGCGGTAATGTCCGGGTCCTCGTGGGGCAGCAATCCCGTCTCGACGTCGACGACATCCACCTTCGTTCCCAGGCGCACGAACGCCTGCGCGAGCTCGAGGCCGACGGCGCCGGCACCGAGGATCAGTAGCCGCTGCGGTTGTTCGCGCAGCCCGAAGATGGTCTCGTTGGTGAGAAACGGCACATCGCGCAGGCCGTCGATCACAGGAATCGCGGGACTGCTTCCGGTGCACACGATCACGTTCTCGGCACGCACGTGCTCATCACCCACCGCGAGCGTGTGCGCATCCACAAACGTGGCTCGACCGTGCCGCACCACAATGCCAGCGGCCTCGAGGTGCGCGGCATCCTCGTAACGCGCGATGTCGTCGATCACGCCATGCACGTGGTCCATCACCGCAGTGAAATCAACGCTCACGTCACCGACGCGGATTCCGAACCGCGCCGCATTCGCAGCTGTGTGTCGCACCGACGCCGCCTCGATGAGCGCCTTTGACGGCACGCATCCGTTCCACGTGCACTCGCCACCGAGCGGTCCTTCACTGATGAGCAGCACGCGACGTTGCCTGTGCGCAGCAGTCAGCGCTGCGACGAGCCCCGCCGTCCCTCCCCCGATGACGGCGAAGTCGAACGCGTCGGTCACGCCGGCTTCGGCTCTCCCGCGAACACGAGGCAGGCGTTGTGGCCCCCGAACCCGAACGACGTGGTCATGGCAAGTCGCGCGTTCACGGCGCGGCCCACGTTCGGGATGTAATCGAGGTCACACTCGGGGTCGGCGTTGTCGAGGTTGATGGTGGGCGGAGCGAATCCGTCACGCATCGCGAGGATGGTGACCATCGCCTCGAACGCTCCGGCGGCGCCGAGCATATGCCCGGTCATCGACTTTGTCGACGAGATCGGCACCTTGTACGCGAAATCGCCGAACACCTTCTTGATGGCTCGCGTCTCGGCAAGATCGTTGAGCGGTGTCCCCGTGCCGTGCGCGTTGATGTACTGGATGTCCTCGGGGCTGACCCCGGCACGCTCGAGGGCGCGCGTCACGCAGCGGACGGCGCCGTCACCGCTGGGCTCCGGCGCGGTGATGTGGTACGCGTCCGCCGACGCGGCGTAGCCGAGCAGCTCCGCGTAGATGGTCGCGCCGCGTGCAAGCGCGTGCTCCCGTTCCTCGAGGACGAGCACAGCGGATCCCTCCGCGGCGACGAAGCCATCGCGATCACGTTCGAACGGGCGCGACGCATGCGGGCCGTCGTCGTTCCGGGTGGAGAGTGCGCGCGCGGCGGCGAACATGGCAATGCCGGTGGAGGTGATCCCCGCCTCGGTCCCACCGGCCAGAACCGCGACGGCATCGCCCTGACGCACCCAGTTGGCGGCCTGCCCGATCGCGTCGGCCCCCGACGCGCATGCGCTCACCACCGCCATGTTTGGCCCGCGCGCCTTGACGTCGATCGAGACCATGCCCGGGGCCATGTCCACGAGTGCCATCGCTGCTGCGAAGGGCGATACCCGGCGCGCCCCCTCGGCATCGAGGACCCGCGTGGTGTTCTCGATCACCTCGAGTCCCCCGATTCCGGATGCGATGAGCACCCCGACATCGGTCGAACTCGGCTGCGATATCGAGGCCGGAGTGCTGCACCGCCTCACGTGCCGCCGCCATGGCGAACTGCACGTGCGGCGTGCCGCGGCGCGCCTCCTTGTTGCCGAAGATCGCTGCAGCATCGAACCCCTTGACCTCGCCGGCTATCCTCACCGGGAGCCGCGAGGCGTCGAAGTGCGTGATGGCGGCGGTGCCGCTCCGCCCGGCCTTGAGTGCCTCCCAGCTCTCGGGCACGCTGTTCCCGACCGGCGAGACGGTGCCCATGCCCGTGACGACGACGCGGCGCGGAGGGTCAGCCATGGTGCCCTCGCCGAGCGCGGGAATCCCATGCGCCATCGCGTCCCGCATCGCGAACCGCAAGCCGGCGGATGCGGGTCGTCGCCGTCTTGGGGAGCGCCGCGTCGATGCGGATGAATCGCGGCACCATGAATCTCGGCAGCTCCCCGGCCAGGTGGGCGTGCAGATCCGAGGGCGTCACCGTGCCGGGCTCGCGAAGGACCACACAGAGCAGGATCTCATCCTCGACACCGTCGTCGGCCGGAACGCCCACGGCGGCCGTCTCCCGCACGCCGGGATGCTGGAGCGCCTCCGCCTCGATCTCCGCCGGCGCGATGGTCTCGCCGCGCCGGCGGATCGCCTCGCGGAGGCGGCCGTGGAAGCTGAGCAGGCCGTCCTCGCGGCGGGAGAGCAGGTCGCCCGTGCGGTACCAGCCGTCTCCGGCCATGTCGACCGGGGTGGTCCCGTCCTCGGCATAGCCCTCGAAGATGACGTGCCCCTCGAAGGGCCGGATCCACAATTCGCCCCGCTCACCGATCGCGGCGTCTCCCCCATCGCCGGGCACGATCCGAGCCTCGAAACGATCGCACGGGACGCCCACCGTTCCGGAGACGGGACCACTCGGGCCGGGGACGGTCCAGCAGGATGCCGTCTCGGTCTGGCCCCAGACGTCCTCGAGGGCCACGCCGAAGCGGTGCTCGAACGCTTCCCACAGACCCGTGGGCGTTGCGCTGCCCATCGCCCGCCGGACGGGGTTGTCGGCATCGCTGCGCTGCGGCGCGCGGGTCATGAGCGTGCTGATGATCGTTCCCACATAAGGAAAGAAGACCGCTTCGACCGCGCGGTTCCGCGCCCAGAAGCGCATCGGCTCGAAGTGACGGTCGACCACCGTGCGCCCGCCGCGCAACATGGCCCCGAGCAGGGTGCCCTGCGCGGTGACATGGCACAGTGGCAGGCACGTATAGACGGTCTCGCCGCGATCGATGCGTACCAGCTCATCGCCGTAGCGGACGGCATGCAGCGTCTCGGCGTTGCGGCTCCAGAGGACACCCTTGGACTCACCGGTCGTCCCCGAGGTGAACATCAGCCGCGCGGGCGCGGCCGGATCGTTCGCCGGGAGTGGCGGCGGCTCGGTGCTCGCCGCCGCGACGGCCTGATCAAAGCTCGCGAACCCTGTGGGCACTCGCGGGCCGGTCACGAGCGTGAGCGGAGGAGTCGAGACCGCGCGCAGTGCGCCGCGAGCTGCGCCCGCCAAGGCTCCATCGCAGACGAGCACGCGGCCGCCCGCCTTGGACATCACGTGTGCCAGCGGATCGCCGCTCAACGCCGCGTTGAGCGGGGCGAACACCGCTCCGACCTTCATGCAGGCGAACCACGTGGCGACCAGGGCCATCCCGTTGTGGCAGAGCGACATCACCACACTGCCTTCATGCACAGCGCGCTCGAGGAGCGCGTTGGCTGTGGCGTTCGCGATCCGATCGACCTCGCCAAAGCTGAGCGTCGCGTCGGGCAGCACGACGCACTCCTGGTTCCGATACGCAGCGACGGCAGAGTCGATCCGCTCGCGCAGTGGCATCAGGATCGTCGGCGCGGCTGGCATCGTCCGGCTCAGTCTGCGGGAGTGCCGGCAAAGAGCGGCGAGCGCGACAGGTTCGCACGCAGCCGGGGCACCACCAGCAGCGCGATACCGATCGCGATCGTGATGGCCGCGGCGTACATACAGAGATCGAAGGGCGCCGCCGGGATCGGGTAGACCGTGCCCTTGATGATGTACGCCATCACCGCGGTGGCCGCCACCAGACCCACTACACGAGCAACGCTCGCCTGTCCACTCCGGATCGACCAGGCCAGTGCCGCAATTGCGGTGAGCAGATACGTGATGATGATCAGGTCGGCGCCGTACGTTGCAAGGTAGAAGAACGCGTCGATGGGGACGGTTCCGTTGAGCATGAACGGCACCAACGCCACGATGCTCACCACACCGACAACGGCAAGCGCACCCACCGGCGATCGTTCGCGGCGGTTCACCGTGGACAGCCACCGTGGTCCGAAACCATCGCGAGCCAGCGCATAGAGCAGCCGGTTCGCACCGTTGACGGTGGCGAGTTGCGCACCGATGCCGCTGATCAGCGCCGCAATGTTGATGGTCGTGCCCATTGCCGGCGTCACGTACCGGCCGGCGATGTCCACCAGCGGCACCGATTGACTTGCGAGCGCGGTTGCGCTCGGGTACGCGATCGTCTCCACCCACGAGAGGATCACGTAGACGCCGCCGGAAACGAGCAGCGCGGCGATCATCGAGATGGGGATCACGCGGCGCGGGCGCGACGTTTCCTCACCGAGTGTCGCCGACACCTCAAAGCCGGAGAACCCCGTGAACGCAAAGATGACTCCCAGGCCAAGCGTCGCGACCGGCAGCCCGTTGGGCGTGAAGGGAGCGGCCGAGATGCCGTGCCCTTCCGACCCGCCTTTGGCAAGCACCACAACCGCAACCATGGCCACGAGCACGATCGCGACTCCCTCGAGACCAAAGATCAGCATGGTGGACATCGAGATCCGGCGGTACGCAAGCAGGAGCGCCAGCACCCAGAACAGGAACGCATATACCGGCCACGCGATCGCCACGTGCGCGGACCCGGCAAGGCTCTCCAGGAAATTCGCGTTGCTCGCGTAGATCGACGACGAGTACGCGATGTACACGCTGAGCAGCATCCACGCGGAGATGAAGCCGTATCTGTAGCCGAGCGCCCTGCCGTTGAACGCGAACACCGATCCCGCTGACGCAAAGTCGGCGGCGAGCACGATGAACGCGTACGAGACCAGGAGCATCGCGAGCAGCGCAAGGAGAAACGCAAGCGGTCCCGCCTCGCCGACGATGGCCGCCATGAGTGCGGGGAGAAACGTTACCCCCGCCGTCGGGGCCTGGATCCCGACCGCACTTGCGGTGGCGCCGGCGTGCCGCACGCTGTTGGCACGCAGCGACGGCGGGTCCAGCATCGTCCGCTAGCCCTGCAGCGATCCTCACCCCGCCGGATGCGTTCGAGCCGGCGCCGGATCTCGGGATCGAGCCCGTCCTCGAGCCGGGTGCTGCGTTTGCTGTCGTCGCGCATCCTGCGCGTCTCCACATCAACGGTGCCCGCGACGCGAGCAACCTCGGCCTCGAGCGCTCGCGCTCCCATGGTGGCGACACCCATGGCACCGACGACATCGCGTTCGAGCCGGTCGTCCGTTGCCACCACCACGTCCGCTCCTTCGCCACGTTGCGACGCCTTGTACGCGGCGCGCTCGATGACATGATCCGCCGTGGCGCGTTTGGAACCGAAAAGCACAGTCACACCGTCGAACTTCTCGGTGGAGGGGATGGCCCCGGAACGCGCGTGCGCATCGAAGACGATGGTCACCGCAACGCCCGTCTGCGCCGAATACTCCGAAAGGGCATTCACCAGCAGACGGCGCGCGTCCTCGAGCCCGCGCTCGCGCAGCGTCGCGTGCAGCGCCGGCCACGCGTGGATGATGTTGTACCCGTCAACGATGAGCGCTTGCATGGACTGCGATCAGCGTGGTGCGAAGCCGCGCTGGCGTTGTGCCTCGAAGAGCAGCACCGCTGCGGCCGCGCCCGCATTGAGCGACTCGACGTGGCCCATCATCGGAATCGACACGAGGACGTCGCAGTGCTCGCGCGTCAGGCGGCGCATCCCCGCGCCCTCGGCGCCGACAATGATCGCCGTCGGTCCGGCGAGGTCGACGCTGTCGTACCGGTCGCGGCCACCGGCATCAAGCCCGACACGCCAGATTCCGGCCTCACCGATCACCTCGAGCGCCTGCGCGAGGTTGGGCACCGTGACCATGGGCAGATGCTCTGTGGCACCCGCCGATGCCTTCACAGCCGCTGCGGTGAGTGGGGCGGCATGGTGGCGCGGCACGACAATGCCATCCGCGCCGCACGCCTCGGCGCTGCGCGCGATGGCGCCGACGTTCTGCGGGTCCTGGATTCCGTCGAGCACCACGAGCAGCGCAGGCGGACGCGCCTGGTCGAGGAGGTCGTGCAATGTCAGCGCGGCGCGGGCGTGGAAGTACCCGGCGACGCCCTGGTGGTGCTCGGTGTGGGCGATGTCGTCGAGGCGCTGGCGCGGCACCTCCTCCACCAGGATGTCGCGCGCTTCCGCGTGCTCGAGGATCTCGGTGAGGCGCGCCTCGGGGCGAACGGCCGCCGCGATCACGATCTTGCGGGCCGGACGGCCCGCCCGCAGGGCTTCGAGCACGGGGTTGCGCCCGTAGAGGATGTCCACCGGGTCAGCTGCGGCGCGGCGAGGTGCGCTTCCAGCGCTGGCCCTGGGGCGTGTCCTCCACCTCGATGCCACGAGCGGCGAGTTGTGCGCGGAGGTGGTCGGACTGCGCAAAGTCGCGCGCCGCACGCGCTGCGGCACGTTCATCGAGCCATCGCTGCTCCTCGGCATCGGGCGCTGCCTGGCGATCGCGCGCGACGAGCGCGAGCACGCCGAGCACGTCGTCCACATCGGCGAGGAGGTGCTGCAACGTGCGCTGCGTCTCAGCGCTGACGGGACCGCTGTCGAGCTCGCGGTTGACATCGCGCAGCCCCGAGAAGACGATGCCCATCGCCTCGGGAAGGTTGAGGTCGTCGTCCATCGCCTCGTCGAAGCCGATACGCATCAGGCGCACCGACGCGAGCACGGCCTCATCACGCGGGTTGCCGTCCTCCTCCACCGTGTGCAGGCCTTCGACGCGGGTCTGGAAGTCGACGAGCCGCTGCACCGCGATGGTGCTGTCGGCGAGCAGCTCGTCGGAATAATCGAGCCGCTTGCGATAGTGGGTTCGCGCGGCGAGCAGGTAGCGCAGCGCCGCGGGGCTCGCACCTTCCTCGAGCACATCGGGGACGGTGGCGAAGTTCCCGAGCCGCTTGGCCATCTTCTCGCCACCGACGCGCAGATGCTCGCTGTGGCACCAGATGCGCACGAAGCGCTTGCCCGTCGCCGCCTCGGACTGGGCGATCTCGTTCTCGTGGTGCGGAAAGATGTTGTCGACGCCGCCGCAGTGGATGTCGAAGCTCTCGCCGAGCAGCGCCATGCTCATCGCCGAGCATTCGATGTGCCAGCCGGGATGGCCCCTTCCGATGCGCGTGTCCCAGCCGATGTCATCAGGCCCGACCGCCTTCCACAACGCGAAATCGCGGACGTCCTCCTTGGTGTAGTCGTCGGCGTCGATGCGGCCGCTGGCGCCGGACAGCAGGCCTTCCGCCCGCGCGCCGCTGAGCCTGCCGTACTCGGGGAACGCCGCGATGTGGAAGTAGTAGCTGCCGTCGGTCTGGTAGGCGGCGCCCGCTTGCTCGAGACGCTCGATCAGGTCGACCATCTGCTCGATGTACTCGGTCGCGCGCGGATAGACATCTGCCGGGCGGATGCCCAGGGTCTCGCGATCCTCTTCGAATGCGGCGATCCACGGCGCCGTCTCCTCGTCGAGCGAGTGCCCGTTCGCGACGGCGTTCTTGATGATCCGGTCGTCGACGTCCGTGAGGTTCATCACGTGCGTGACGTTCGCGAACCGCCGCTCCAGCCAGCGGCGCAGCACGTCCTCGAAGATGAACGTGCGGAAGTTGCCGATGTGTACGCGATTCCAGACGGTCGGCCCGCAGGTGTACACGCGGATGTGGCCGGGTTCGATGGGTTCCACCGCGACCAGCTCACGACTCATCGTGTCGTGCAGCTGCAGGGTCACCGGCGTTCCAGCAGCACCGTCGCCGACGCGGCGATCCCCTCGCTCCGACCGGCGAAGCCCATGCCGTCGGTGGTGGTCGCACCCACCGCGATGGTCCCGGGCTCGAGTCCCAGCGCCTTCGACATCGCCTCGGACATCGACTCGAGATGCTTCGAGAGCCGTGGCTCCTCGGCGATCGCGATCACGTGCGCGCTGGCGATGGTCCAGCCCTCCTCGCGGAGCTTGTCGGCCACGACCTTCAGAAACTCGCAGCCCGAAGTGTCCTTCCACCGTGGGTCGTGCGACGGGAAGTGCTTGCCCATGTCGCCGAGGCCCGAGGCCCCGAGGATGGCGTCGACGAGCGCATGCACCACGGCGTCGCCGTCGGAGTGGCCCAGCAGACCGCGGGAGTACGGAACCAGGACACCGCCGAGCATCAGCGGCCGCCCCGGGATGAACCGGTGCGCGTCGATGCCGTGGCCGATTCGCGGGCTCATCGGACCTCCTCGAGTAACGCGCGGAGCAGGACGAGGTCCTGCGGGAACGTGACTTTGAAGTTGAGCGGGTGGCCGGGCACAACGGTGACGGAGACCCCGATGGCCTCGACGAGGGTCGCATCGTCGCCGGCGCTCGTGCCGTGCGCCGTTGCGTGCGCATGGGCGCGGCGCAGGATGTCGGCGCCGAAGGATTGCGGCGTCTGCGCAGCAATGAGCGAGCCGCGATCGAGGGTGGCCTGGACATGGCCGTTCAAGACCTGCTTCACGGTGTCCACGCAGGGTACCCCGGCGATCGCCGCTCCATCAGTGCACGCCGCGTCGAGCACCGATCGGAAGACATGTGTGGGAGTGAGCGGCCGGGCGGCGTCGTGCACCGAGATCCACTCGTGGCCGTCACAGCGCGCGAGTGCCGCGGCGACGCTGTCCTGGCGACGCTCGCCACCCTCGAGGAGCAGCACGTTGGCCAGTTGATGCTCGGCCGCGATCGCCCGGATTGCCTCCCAGCGACCGGTCGGAGCCGCGATGGCGATCAGATCGAAGCAACCCGCCGCGGCGATCGACTCGAGTGTGATCGCGAACACCGGACGCCCCGACACTGGAGCCCAGAGCTTGTCCTCCCCCGCCCGCACACCGAGCCCGAAGGCGGGAACGATGAGCGCGCTGCTCAGCGCTGCGCGACCTTGGCGCGGACCGGCCGCAACACCCGGGGCTTCCCGGTGTCCTCGTCGGCCAGGGTCGCAAAGATCATCCGGCCCGCCGTGGTCTGGAGCACCGTGGTCACAGTGACGGTGACGGTCTCGTCGACATGGCTGCGTCCGTTCTCCACGACCACCATGGTGCCGTCCTCGAAGTACCCGACGCCCTGGTGGGGCTCCTTGCCCTCCTTGACGATGGTGATCGCCATGCTCTCGCCGGCGCCCACGATCGGCTTGACTGCATTGGCGAGGTCATTGAGGTTGAGCACGCGAACACCCTCGATCTGGGCGAGGCGGTTGAGGTTGTAGTCCTGGGTCATGAGCGAGGCGCCGCGGGCTCGGGCGAGCTTGACCAGGCGCGCGTCAACGTCGGGCGTGCCCGGGAAGTCGAGATCGACAAGCTCACAGACGACATCCTCTGCTTTCTGGAGAGCGTCCACCACACCGAGGCCCCTGCGGCCCTTCTGGCGGCGGAAGGGGTCGGCCGAATCAGCGACGCGCTGCAACTCCTCGAGCACGAATCCGGGGATCAGCAGACGCCCCGGGACGAACCCGGCAGCGGCGACGTCGACGATGCGTCCGTCGATCAGCACGCTCGTGTCGACGACGACCGGCTGGCCATCGATCGGGCCCGGGCCTCCTTCGTCGATGTTCAGCGGATCGGCGGTCCGGCCGCCGAACACAACGCTGAGCGCGTCCTTGCGGCGGCTCCCGGTTCGCACCCCCACGTAGATCAGCGCGGTGGCGAGGGCCAGTGAGATCAGGACGCCGAGGCCATAGGGAAGCGGGTTGAGCAGGACCGCGACCATCGTCGAGATCAGCAGCGCCGCGATCAGCCCGATCACGGCCCCGACGATCTGACTTGCCGGGGCCTCGTCGAGCGTGCGTTCGAGCCAGAGGTACGGTTCGACGCTCAGGAGCGGCGCGGCGAGGGCAAGCGAGGCAGCCCCGGCGGCGCCTGCGGCGAGGAGTGCCGCTCCCGCCGTGGTGGTGCTGCTGGTGAGCACGCCGGGCGTGCCGGAGAGGACAAAGACGCCGTAGAGCACGCCGAAGACGAACCCGACGCTGGCGCCGATGATCCTGGAGAGATTTCGCGCCCGGCGAATCGTCCGAGCGGCATGCTGAGGCATCTCAGCGATTGAACCACACGATCTCCGCGCCGAAAGACGGCGCGACACGACGGTCACCCGAGTAGTGCAACCGCCTGGATCAGGTTGGAGACGCGATGACAGCGTAGGCCGCCTGGCACGGCGCCGCGGTAGCTCTCGGGCAGGATCGCCGCCTCCATGCTAACCGCCACGGCCTCGGCTAGGCGGATTTCGGTCCGGGAGACCCGTCGCACCTCGCCGCCGAGGCCGACCTCACCGATGACCGCGCAGTGGCGCGATACCGCCCGATTCTTCATCGACCCCGCGATCGCCAGGGCAACCGCGAGATCGGTGCCCGGATCATCGAGGCGGATGCCGCCCGCCACATTGATGAAGACGTCCAGCTTGGGGATGGTGATGCCGGCGCGCTTGACGAGCACCGCGAGCATCAGATGGAGGCGGTTGAGCTCGAACCCCGATGCCATCCGCCGAGGGAACTCGAACACTGATTCGACGGCGAGCGCCTGGACCTCGACGGCCATCGGCCGGAGCCCGTCACACGTGATCGTCACTACGCTGCCGGCCTCGCCCAAGGAGGCCGCGTCGAGCATGCCGCGGCTCGATGTGGCGAGATCGCGCATGCCGTCCCGCTCCATGGTGAGCAGGCCCACCTCGCCGGTCGCGCCGAACCGGTTCTTGATGCCGCGGAGCATCCGGTGCTCGCCGAGGCGCTCGCCCTCGAGGTACAGGACGACGTCGACCATGTGCTCGAGGGTACGTGGGCCCGCGATCGCGCCTTCCTTGGTGACGTGACCAACCAGGAGGACCGGGACGCCGGTTGCCTTCGCGACGTCGCTCATGCGCAGCACCGCGGCGCGGACCTGCGAGACGCTTCCAGGCGGGCCGGGCGTTCCAGCGTCGCGAAGCGTCTGGACGGAGTCGACGACCACGAGCGACGGGCGCTCCGCCTCGATCGTGGCGATCAGCGTATCGACGTCGGATTCAACGAGCAGGCGAACCCTGGCACCGGTGCAGCAAAGCCGCCGAGCTCGCAGGGCAAGCTGCTCAAGCAACTCCTCACCGGTGCAATACAGCGCCGGTGACACCTCATCGCCGCAGCTGTTCGACACCTGCAGCGCGATGGTGGACTTCCCGATGCCAGGGTCACCACCAAGCAGCACGACGCTGCCGGGAACGATCCCCCCTCCCAGAACGCGGTCAACTTCAAACGATCCCGTGGCGAGCACCCGGCCCGGCACCGCCATGACAGCCCCCATGGGTGTCGTGGTCGCCGCGGCCCTCAATGCCACCGCCTTGCGCCCGGCCACGCGCATGAGGTCTTCGCTCAGGCTGTTCCAGGCGGCACACGCAGGGCAGCGGCCCTGCCACTTCGGCGCTTCCGCCCCGCACTCCGAGCACACGTAGTGCAGGCGCTGGAGTGAACGCTGCAACTCGGTGGCCATGGGCGACGAATCCTACCGAACAGATGTACGCCAGGTCAAGGGGACACCGACGCCGGGTGTCAGAATCTCACCATGAAGGCTTCGATCATCAAGTTCCTGATCGTCGTTGCCATCGGCTTCGCGATCATCCTGGCGATCGTGCTGTTTGGCCACTCCACCACGCCGGTCTCCGTCGCCACCTGACCGACGTGTCGCCCCGGGCTGAGCGACCTCTGCTAGCCGAGGCTTGCGCGGCGCCACACGGCGCTAAGTCCGGAAGAAATCGCCAGGCCGAGCATCCCGAGGCAACTCGCGAACGTCGGTGGGAAGCTGAGGTTTGTAGCCGTGGGTCGACCGGACTCGCTCGGGAATCGCTCCCGCGGCGAGACCGCCCAGCGACCACGTTGTCCGGTCCGGACGCTCATCGGCCACTGAGAAGAACGGCTGAGATGCTCCGAGCCGGCTCAACCAGCTGCTGCCTTCGGATTTGACCATGGTCAACGACCTCTTTCAACCACGATACACGCGCTGAGAGCGCGGTTTTTGCGGGAGTGGTCCGAGCTAGCGGGAGTGGACGGGGCGCCCTCGGCCGCGGTGGGTCTGGGCCGGCTCCGCCTCCTCCACGCCTTCGATGCGGCGGCGCAGCTCGACCAACCGATCGCGCAGCTCGGCGGCACGCTCGAACTCCAGGTCGCGCGCCGCACGGAGCATCTCCTTCTCCACGTCCTTGGCGAGGCGCAGCACCTCGTCGGGCGGCAGGCCCGACGCCTCCTGGAAGGCCGCAGCGCGGAGCGACTGCTGGTCGCGGTGCAACTCCATCTGGTAGACGGCCTTGACGATCGAAAGCGGCGTGATGTCGTGCTCGACGTTGTAAGCGACCTGGATCGCGCGGCGGCGGTCGGTCTCGGCGATCGCCTTCTCCATCGCGTCCGACGTGCGATCGGCGTACATCACCACGTGACCGAACACGTTGCGCGCGGCGCGTCCCACGGTCTGGATGAGTGAGCGGTAGCCGCGGAGATAGCCCTCCTTGTCCGCGTCGAGGATGCCGATGAACGACACCTCGGGAAGGTCCAGACCCTCGCGCAGGAGGTTGATGCCCACCAAGACATCGAAGACGCCGAGGCGCAGATCGCGAATGATCTCGACTCGCTCCAGCGTGTCGATATCGCTGTGCAGGTAACGCACTTTGATGCCTGCCTCGCGAAGATAATCGGTGAGATCCTCGGCCATCTTCTTGGTCAGCGTGGTGATCAGGCAGCGCTCGTGCTTCTCGATCCGCCGGCGCATCTGGGCAATGAGGTCGTCGATCTGCCCGTGCAACTCCTTGATCTCGATGGTGGGATCGACGAGGCCGGTCGGACGGATGATCTGTTCCACCACCTGAGTCGAGCGCGACTCCTCGTACGGACCCGGAGTGGCGCTGACGTAGATGATCTGGCCGATCATCGAGTCCCATTCGGCAAACGTCAGCGGACGGTTGTCGAGCGCCGACGGGAGCCGAAACCCGTACTCCACCAGGGGAATCTTGCGAGCGCGGTCCCCCTTGTTCATGCCGTCGATCTGAGGCACCGCAACGTGCAACTCGTCGACGATCAACAGCGAATCGTCGGGCAGGAAGTCGAGCAGGCAGTGCGGGCGCTGGCCTTCCGAGCGATTGCTGAGGTGGCGCGAGTAGTTCTCGATGCCGGCGCAGGTCCCGGTCTCGCGCATCATCTCCATGTCGAAGTTGGTGCGCTGGCGCAGGCGCTGGGCTTCGAGCAGGCGTCCCCGGGTTTCGAGGAGCTTCACGCGGTCCTCGAGCTCGGCCTCGATCGAGACGAGCGCACGGTTCATCTGCTCCTGCGGGGTCACGTAGTGCGTGGCGGGAAAGACCGTCAGCTCGTCGCGCATGGTGAGGATCTCACCCGTGAGCGCGTCGAAATCCTTGATCGAACTCGATGGTGTCGCCCATGAACTCGATCCGGGTCGCGATCTCCTCGTATGCCGGCTGGACATCCACCACGTCGCCACGCACCCGAAACCGGGTGCGCCCGAAGTCCATGTCGTTGCGCGAGTACTGCAAGTCGGAGAGCTTGCGCAGCAGGATGTCGCGGCGCCAGGATTCCCCGCGCTTCACCGTGATCGATTCGCCGAGATAGTTCTCCGGCGACCCGATGCCGTAGATGCACGAGATGGATGCCACAACGATCACGTCGCGGCGCGTCAGCAAAGCGCGTGTCGCGCTGTTGCGCAAGCGGTCGATCTCGTCATTCCGCGACGAATCCTTCTCGATGTAGGTGTCGGTGCGCGGGATGTATGCCTCGGGTTGGTAGAAGTCGTAGTACGAGACGAAGTACTCCACCGCATTCCTGGGAAAGAACTCGCGGAACTCTGCCCAGAGCTGCGCTGCCAGGGTCTTGTTCGGCGAGAGCACGAGCGTCGGGCGCTGCTGCTCTGCGATGACGTTGGCGATCGTGAAGGTCTTGCCCGACCCCGTCACCCCGAGCAGCGTCTGCTCGCGCTGGCCCTCGTTGAGCCCGCGACTCAGCGCGGTGATCGCAGCCGGCTGGTCACCGGCAGGTGCAAAGGGCGCGAGCAACTCGAGGGCGGGCACCCTTCGAGTCTAGTCGCTGCGCAACTCTTGCCGAATTCGGCTCAGATCACCGCCGCGTAGATCTCTTCGAGCCGCTTTCCGATGGCGTCCCACGAGTGCTCTGCGAGGACAACCTCCCGGCCGCGCGCCCCCGCCTCCTCACGGCGCTCGGGGTCATCCAGCAGGTGCGTGACCGCGCCACGCAGCGCCGCCATGTCGCCGGCGGGCACCAGCATTCCGCCGACGCCGACCGCATCACGAAGCCCGTCGACGTCGAAGCCCACCACCGGGGTCCCCGCGGCCTGGGCCTCCAGGGCCACCATCCCCAGCCCCTCGAACCTCGACGGCATGAGCACGAGGGTCGCGCGTGCGTATTCGCGGTTCAACGCCTCCCGGTCGAGCGCTCCCAGGTACTCGATGCGCCCGCCACTCGAGTCTGCCGCCCGACGAACCTCAGCCTCGAGGCTGCCCCCTCCGACGAGTACTCCGTGCACTCGAGGGTCGGATTCGGTGAGTGCCTGGAGTACCGAGACCGCGTCGAGCGCGCCTTTCTCCCGCTCCATACGGCTCACGAAGAGGACGCGCCCGTCCTCGTGCTCGACGTCCGGCAGGTCGACGGCGTCCACACCGTTGGAGAGCACCTCGATCCGTGATGCCGGAATGCCCATCTCGAGCAGCGCGTTCGCCGTGGACCGCGACACGGGAAGCACCATCGCCGCACGGCGGTACGAGCGTGTTTCCACGCCGTTGAGCAGCCGCTTCACCGAGCCGCGTGCGTGCGCCTGGCGGTAGGTGTGGTGGGCCGTGTACACGAGTGGAGCGCCGAGGCGTTTCCAGAGCAGCACCCCGCCGGGCCCTCCCTGCGCGTGAATCACATCCGGGAATGCGCGCAGCAGGATCTGCGGATACCGGTTGAGCTGCATGGAGAAGTCCAGCGGCGCGCGACCCGTGCGGCGGGCGAACGCGATCGCATGCTCGCCACGGCCCGAGATCGTGTGCACGCGCGCACCGCGTCGCTCCAGCGCAGCGCGCATCCCGTGGACGACAACACCCTGGCCACCGAGCGGCGGATCGTCGTCATAGGACGCGATGGTGACCCTGGTCATCGCTGGCAATGCGGGCAATACACGGTGGTTCGGCCGGCGGTGGTGGTGCGGCTCAGCGTCGTGCCGCAGACAAAGCAGGGCTGGCCGCCGCGTCCATACACCTGGAGGCGCTCCTGGTTGCTGCCGCGCGCGTTCCAGACATCGCGGTAGTCGTCGACGCTGCTCCCCGATTCGCGACCGCAGCGCTGAGCACGCGCGGGATGGCATCGAGCAGGGCCGCACGTTGGCGCCGGGTGAGGCGATGGCAGCGCTTCGTGGGCCGGACGCCTGCGAGGAAACACGCCTCATCGATGTAGATGTTGCCGAGGCCCGCCACGCCTTTCTGGTCGAGGAGCGCCGCCTTCACCGTCCTGGTCGTGGTGCGCAGGACGGCGTCGAGCTGCTCCTGTGAGAAGGCGTCGGACAGCGGCTCGACGCCGAGTTTCGGCAGTACACGCGCCGCGATCAGAGCGTCGCGCGAACCGTAGGCGACGCGGCCGAAACGTCGGGCGTCGTCGAACCGCAGCTCCTGGCCATCATCCAGCGACGCACGGATGTGCGTGTGCTTCGCAACCGGGGCATCCGCGTCGCAGACGAGCAGATGCCCCGTCATGCCGAGATGCACCATCAGCTCGTCGCCGGAATCGAGCTCCAGCAGCAGGTATTTCCCGCGGCGATCGACGTTCTCGAACCGCTGCCCCGCGAGGAGCGCCGGCAGCACCCGTCCGTCCGGAAGGCGCACGATATCGGGGCGGTCGATGATGACGTGCTCGATGCGACGCCCCGTCACGGCGGCGCGGAGGTCGCGGGCGACCGTCTCCACCTCCGGAAGCTCGGGCACCCTCAGTTCCTCGCGGTGGGCGTCATGTCCCCCCAGACAACGCGTCGAGACGCGTCAGATCTGGTGGTCCGGCAAGCCCGCCAGCGGGATCTCCCACAAACGCTCACGCCAGCCTGGAGGATGGGGTGTCTCGACCTCGGGCAGTGGCAGCTGCTCCGGGGTGAAGGGCGCAGGTGCATGATCGGGATGGTCGTACCCGTCGAAGACGGTGTCGATGAGCCACTTCGCATCAGTGCTGAGATCATCGTCCACACTCGCGATGGGGCGATTGCGATCGAGAATCCAAACTCGCAGATGTCCCTCGCCCGACTCTTTGCGGACCAGCTCAATTGTCCCGGGTGGTGGCAAGAACAGCAGGACAGTACCGAAGTGACCCCGCGGCCCGTCGCTGAGTTTCGTGGTGTCCCGTTCGAATGTCCCACCAGACGCGAGGGTAGAACACATCGACTGCACCAAGTACCGTGATTCCATCGGCCATATGGTCACAGTCGGCCTCGGCCTGGAACTCACGGTTGTCGATCCTCCTTCGTCGCTGAAACTTCACTGACGGTCGCGAGGTGAAAACAGTCTAAACGAGGCTACACGTCTCGGCGGGTCATATCCCCCCAGTTGTCGCCCACCTTGACGTCAACGTCGAGTGGCACCTTGAGCGCTTCGGCAGCGCCCATGCGGTCACGGAGGAGCACGATGAGCTCGTCCACCTCTTCCGCCGGCGCTTCGAGGAGCAGTTCGTCGTGCACCTGGAGGAGGATCCGGCTGCGCAGCCCCCGCTCGCGCAGCGCCGCGTCCACCAGGATCATGGCCTGCTTCATGATGTCGGCCGCGCCTCCCTGGATCGGCATGTTCACGGCCATGCGCTCGGCGGCGAAACGCAGCTGGCGGTTGGCCGCGCGGATGTCCGCGATATAGCGCCGCCGTCCGATGAACGTCTCCACCCATCCGTACTCACGTGCGTGGTTGCGGACACCCTCGAGATACGTGGTGACTGCTGGGAAATTGCGGAAATAGGCATCGATGAACGCGTGCGCGTCCTCGCGGCTCATGCCGGTGTCGCGGGCGAGCCCGAAGTCGCTCAGCCCATACACCACCCCGAAGTTCACCACCTTGGCGATACGGCGCATGTCCGGTGTGACGGCTTCGGGCTCGACCCCGTACACCTCTGCGGCCGTGCGCCGGTGGATGTCTTCGCCACGCTGGAACGCCTCGATGAGCTCGGTCTCACCGGTGACGTGGGCGAGCACGCGCAGCTCGACCTGCGAGTAGTCGGCGCTCACCAGGCTCTGGCCTTTGTCGGCATGGAAGGCGCGGCGGATGCGCTGGCCCCACTGGGTGCGCACAGGGATGTTCTGCAGGTTCGGATCCGACGACGACAGACGGCCGGTGGTTGCCACCGCCTGGTTGAACGATGTGTGCACGCGGGAGTCGGCGGTGCACAGCAGCGGCAGCGCATCGACGTACGTGCTCTTCAGCTTGGTGAGCTGGCGCCACTCGAGAATGAGGTCCACGACGGGATGCTCGCCGCGCAGGGCCTCGAGCGTGTCGGCGTCGGTGCTCCGCCCAGTCTTGGTCTTGCGTCCGCTTGCAAGGCCAAGCTCGTCGTAGAGGAAACGTCCGAGCTGCTGCGTGCTGCCGGGGTTGAATGTGTACCCCGCAACCTCCTGCACCTCGTTCTCGATCTCGGTGACCCGTGCATACATCTCGCTGCTGATGGAACCGAGCAGGTCGCAGTCGACGGCGACGCCCTCCACCTCCATCGCGGCGAGGATCGGCACCAGGGGCAGTTCCATGGTGTCGTGCAGCCGGGTGGCGTTGGCCCGCTCCATGTCGCGCACCAACTTCTCGCCGACGGGATCGAGCAGGCCGACCCAGACGCCGTAGTATGCGGCCGCCTCCTCCACGGGCACATCGGCGATGCCGCGTTTGCCGCGGCCGCTGCCGAGGAGTGTCTCCTCCGCCTCAACGCTCAGCAGCGCAAGATCATGGGCCAGCACCGGAAGCGTCGGCACCTTGAGCCGCGAGTTGGTGAGGTACGCGGCGAGCAGCGCGTCGAACTTGAGGCCTTGTATGGCAATACCACGCCGGCGCCAGGCGAGCAGCTCGCGTTTGAGGTCGTAACCGCGCTTTGCAATTGCGCTGTCGACGAGCACCGCTTCCAGAGCTGCGACCGCGGCCGGAAGCGCGTTGCGCTCCAGCCCCGCGTGCCACACCGGCACGTAGTAGGCGATATCCTCGCCCACCGGCGCAAACGCCACGCCGATCAGGTCGCCGGTGCGCGGGTTACCGTCGACGACAGTGCGAATCGCCATCGCGCCGGCAGCGCGAATGCGCTGCACCGCATCGTCAACTTGATGCGTATCGATGACAATCTCGACCTCGGTCGTCGGTGATTGCAGGTCGCCGGGCAACGCAGGTGTCTCGGTTGGGGGCGATGCGGAGTTGGGCGACGACCCGTTGTCCGCGGCGCGTCCGGGGAGGCGAGGAAGCAGGCTGCGAAACTCAAGTCGGTCGAACAGCTCGCGCACCGCATTCTCGTCGTAGTTGAAGAGGCGCGCGCCTTCGAGCGGCAGATCGATGTCGATATCGACCTTGATGGTGGCGGTCCACTTGCTCAGGCGCGCCTGCTCCATGTGGCTTTCGAGCGCGCGCTGCACGCGTCCTGGAGGCATGGTGGGCACCGCTTCGAGCACCTTCTCGAGCGGTCCGTACTGCTGCACCAGGGACATCGCGGTCTTCTCGCCGATGCCCGGGACCCCAGGGATGTTGTCGCTCGGATCCCCTTGCAGCGCCTTGAAATCGACCACCAGCGGTGGTTCGAACCCGTAGCGCTCGCGTACCTTGTCCAGGTCGTAGATGATCGTCTCGCTGATCCCGCGACGGCTCGCGTAGACGCGGATGTGCTCGGTGACGAGCTGGAGCACATCGAGGTCGCCGGTCAGGATGATGACGTCGAGTCCGGCTTTTTCCGCCTTCTGCGCCAGCGTGCCGATGACATCGTCGGCCTCGAATGTTGGAATCTCGACGATGGGGATGCCGAGGGCCTCCACGACCTCGCGAGCCCAGGGAAACTGGGCACGCAGCTCGTCAGGTGCGCGCTGCCGTTGCGCCTTGTACTCCGCGAACTTCTCGTGGCGAAAGGTGGGGCCCGGAGGATCGAAAGCCGCGATCGCATACGTCGGCGTGGTGTCGTTGAGCGCCTTGAAGAGCATCGATGTGAAGCCGTAGGCAGCATTGGTCATCTCGCCCCGGCTGTTGCTCAACGCGGGCATCGCATGGAAGGCGCGGTAGACGAGGTTGTGCCCGTCCACCAGCAATAACGTCTCGCGAGCCACAGAGATCCATGGTAGCGAGGAGGGTGGATGTCCTCGCGCTCGCACTCCCGGGGTTATGATCGATCCATGGCCGACCTGGTGGAAATGACCGTCGACAGCATCAGGGTGCACATGCCGACCGGCCAGCACGTCGTCATCCTCAAGGAAAAGACGGCCGATCGCTACCTCCCCATCTGGATTGGTATCAACGAGGCGAATGCCATCGCGCTGAAGATCACCGGGATCACGCCCGAGCGGCCGATCACGCACGACCTGCTCGCCAACCTCCTGAGCGCGGTGGAGGTCACCGTCGAGCGGATCGTGGTCACGTCGCTGAGCAACGAGGTCTTCTACGCGCGAATCCTCGCCCAGGTGGATGGGCGGCGCCTGGAGATCGACTCCCGGCCGTCGGACGCCATCGCCGTGGCAGTGCGCGTGGGTGCCGGCATCTACGTCGCCGACGAGGTGCTCGACAAGGCCGGCGTGCTCCCCGAGGCCGACAAGGACGGCGACCTCACCGAGGCCGACCCCGAGAGCGAGGAGCGGCTCGCCAAGATTCGCGACTGGGTGAACACCCTCAACCTGCCCGACCTCGGGACCGGCGCCTCCGAAAGCTAGCGCCTGGTCAGGCCCTGAAGAGCGACCAGAAGCCGGGGTCCTCGAAGCCGAGCCGCCAGGCAGCGATCCCCGCCAGCTTGTAGGTACGGACGAGCGCGATCTTGCGCGACAGGCTGTCGGCGTCGTCAAAGTACGTGATCAGCGAGCCGTCCGGCGAGTTGATGAATGGGGTTTGAGCGTTGAAGTCGTAGTCGACCCGCGCCCCGGGCACCGCAAGCGCGTTGTAGAGCACGTTCGAATACGCTGATGCGCCGCCGAAGGCGCTCCCCCATGCCCGGCCATACAGAGGCACGCCGAGGAGGACGTGCGCCCTGTTGAGATCGGGGAGAGTCGCCTGGAGGATGGCGTTGTCCCAGTCCAGGCCCGCGACCGGTCCCGGCGTTCCCCCGTCGCCGTGCTGGTCGTACGCCATGAGGTCCACGTAGTCGGCAACCTTGCCGATCGCGCCGATGTCATAGGCGGCCGAATACGCGTTTGTCCCCGCGAAGTCGTGGGGGACGACGTCGACGATGAGCTTGGCGGCGTGCGCGTGGACCGCGGTGGCCAGTTGCTGGATGAACGTGGTGAACGGCGCTTTGTCGGCGGCCAGCATGCCCTCGAAGTCCACGTTGATGCCCCGATATCCGGAGAAACGGATGCCGGCGACCATCTCGTTGACGAGCGTGTTGACTGCGGTCGGGTTGTTGAGGAGCTGGTCGGTCGCAGTGGGATTGGTCGAGTCGTTGGCGAGCGACGGCCAGATAGGCAGCCCGGCGGCTCCGGCGCGACCCACCGCGGACTGATCGGGGGTGCCGAGGAGTGAGCCGTTGGCCTGCGCCTGCCACCCCGTCGGCGTCACCTCGGCGACGGCGCCGAGGTGGAACGCGAGCGACGAGTTGGAGGTCGCGGTGTTGATGACGAACGCGTCCACCGGAATGCCGGTGACCGACGGCGGCGCGGGGACCGTGACCCGGCGGACGGTGTGCCGCGCGATGCCGGCCAGCGACACCGTGATCCCCGGGTCGAGATGGGCATCACCCGCCGTGGAGATGCTGGCGGGGAGCGTGATCGACGCGGGAGCCTTGCCCTTCCAGGACACGCGCGCGTGAGTGCCGTCGCTCCACGTGATCGTGGCGCCGGGGAGGGCCGCAGCGATTGCGGCCTGGGATGGAGCATCGGCGAACACCGCGTCGACCACCAGGCCGCTCGCCGGATCGAGGTGGGCGGCGAGCATCGCCGCCGTCGGCGGGATGACGCTGAACGAGAGGTTCTGGGTGGCCAGGCCCGAGACCGCGACCGACAGGCGGTGGGTCGAGGACAGGGGCAGCAGTGGCGCCACCGTGGCGAGGAGGTCCTGCTTCTGGGCTGCGAGCTTGAGCTGGTTCCCGTCCAGGGTGGCGGTGACGTCCGACGCCTGGAGTGGGGCGCCGGTCGCGTGGAGCCTGAGATCGAGATTGGGGGGCACGTCGGTGGAGCCGGCGCGGAGGCCGACGCCACCCGCAGTGATCACGAGGTAGCCGTAGTTTGGTGGTGGGCCGAGCCCGCTGAAGCTGCAGCCGGAGACCAGCAGCGCCACAGCCAGGCACGCCAGGCGGCGGTGCATCACCTTCCAGTCTAGTCAAGGAGATGCGCCTTCGACTGCGCTGCGGCCGCTCAGCTGGTCGTCAGCGTCAGTTCTGCTGTCAGTTGCGGGCTGGTTGGGCCCGCGTACCCGGCGGGCACGGTGGCCACCACGTGCACCTCGGTGCCCGGCGCCAGACCGGCAGGGACCTGGAAGGTGAACAGCGGTCCCGTGGTCGCAGTTGCCGGCAACGGGGCGGGCTGGCCGAAGGCGCCGGAGCCCTGCGCCTCAGGCGTCTGTTCAGCTGGGACGACCACCTGGAACCTCGGCGAGGTGCCCACCGAGACAGCCACACACGGGAGCGCCGCACGAGACGGGAGCTGGGACGTCGCGGTCCCGGGATTGGACAGCCCTGGGACCGGCACGGACAGCTGGGCGTAGACAACCGCGGACTTGCCTGCCGTGACCTTGAGGGTAGGCGCGGCGAGCGTCAGGTGGAGTGCCGGCTGCGCGGGGTCGGTGGCCAGGTCCTCCTGGCTGAAGCTGGCCGGCGGCGATGCGCCGGTGATCGTGACGATCGAGCAGGAGGCGGCAGTCCCGGATCCGGCGGCGGCGGACCCGGCAGTCCCGTGGTCTGAGGAGGCGTTCGGCGCGTTCACCGGGGTCGACGAGCCGGTGGAAGGACTGCCGTTCCCGTGCACCAAGGCCCCGATCGCAATCACGATCACGAAAGCACCGGCCACCGCCGTCGCCGGGAAGCGCCGCAAGATGCCGAGGTTCAACCACCCCCAGCCTGCGCGTGGCCGCGTGGCGATTTCAGCGACAGGCGCCGTTGATGGGAGGTGCACTGCGTGGGGCATCCGCGCCTTGGGCAGTCCGCGGAGCTCTTCGACGGTCGCCTTGAACTCCGCGTACGCCGCAGCGCAGGGAGCGCACGACTTCATATGGGTGTCGAAGCGCGCCTCCTCGATTGGCGTCATCTCACCCTCGTATGCCCTCGAGAACAGGTTGTCGAGATGGCGCGGGGTCATGCGTTCTCCTCGGCGAACCCTGGGGCTGCGGCGGTTCCACGCAGCGCTTTGGCGAGCATGCACCGAGCCCGGTTGAGGCGCGACTTCACCGTCCCGATGGGGATGCGCAGGGCCTCGGACATCTCGTCGTAGCTCAACTCGTTGACGTCGCGAAGCACGACCACCGCGCGGAAGTCGGGATGGAGCGTGAGCAGCGCCTCGCGGACAGCCGCCACCCGCTCTCGGGAGAGCGCTGTTGCCTCCGGCCCGAGCGCCGGATCGGGAAGCTCGACGATGTTGCCCTCAGCGTCTTCGAGCGGATCAGCGGGACGCCGGACGGTGCGGCGCTGGACGTCGTGACTGCAGTTGATCGCGACCCGGAAGAGCCACGCCCGGATGGTGTGGCCACGAAGCAAGGGGATCCTGACATAGGCGCGGAGGAACGTCTCCTGAACGACGTCGGCCGCATCGGCCGGGGTCCCAAGAATTCTGAGTGCCATCGTGTAGAGCTCATCCTGGTGGCGAGTGACAAGTGCTGCAAAGGCATCGCGGTCGCCGCGGCGTGCCCGCTCGAGGAGCGCCTCGTCGTCCATGCACTTGAGAGTACGCGCGAAGTGCCGCTGCGGTTCCCGGTCGGAGCCGGTACGCTGTCCACCCGGCCGGGGTGGCGGAATGGTAGACGCAGCGGTCTCAAAAACCGCCGAGGGCAACCTCGTGAGGGTTCGACTCCCTCTCCCGGCACACTCGTTGTGAAATCAAACCCCGCCTGCTGCCCACATCGGAAGCCACTCAGGCGACGAACGACCGTATACGTTGCAGCTCCGTATCTATCCCTGTTCTGCAACCGTGAACAAGCCTGCGCCGTAGTTGCGTGGCTAGCGACGACCGGATTCTGGCTTGCCGAGGTGACGCGAGGCGTAGATCAGCTTGCTGCATCTGACGCACTTGGCAGCCGCTCGCGGCGGCAGGTCATCCGATTCATCGTCAGGTGATGAACCGAACGTCAAAGGGATCAGACGGTCAGAACCGCACCTCGGGCAGACCACCACGGCAGTCGCAATCGTCGCAGCGTGTGAACTTCCTGTCGGTCCGTGGGAGAACCGATGGGCAGCGGTACCCGAGGACGAAGATATCGGGATGGCCTCTCGAGATCGAAAGAGCGAATCCCTTCCGGCGCGATGGGTCGCGGCCACCGAGCATCCCGACATGTGGCTCGATCCGGCTGATGACGCCCGTTACACCGGCGTCGAGCTGTCGGACGAGCGGGCGACACTCATCGACTACTTGCGCGCATACCGAATCACGCTGCGAATGAAATGCGCGGACCTTGATGCGAACCAGATGGCGATGCGATCGGTACCACCGTCCACGATGTCACTGCTGGGGCTCATCCGGCACATGGCGGATGTTGAGCGCCACTGGTTCCGACGCGTGATGGCAGGTGACGACGCATCGCCGTTGTTCCGGTCCGACGGCGACCGCGAAGGTCAGTGGAACGGGGCCATCGCCGATCCCGATGTGGTCGCTGAGGCGTGGGTCGCGTGGGAAGCAGAGGTCGACAATGCCGAGCGATTTGTGTCAGAAACCCCCGATCTCGGCGCGGTCGGCCGGTCAGGAGGCGCACCAGTTCAGCTGCGAGACATCCTCGTCCACATGATCGAGGAATACGCGCGGCATTGCGGACACGCGGACCTGATCCGGGAACGGATCGACGGTCGCGTCGGGCAGTAGCGCCGCTGCTCCGCGCACCCGGACGCTACGACGTTCCCACCACCTGTTGGCCGCCGACGATGTGGATCCAGACGAAGAGAGTCCACGCCAGCACCGCGACGAAGATGATGGCGAACACCACGATCGCAATCGGGCCGCAGCCGGACGGCAGGCCGCCGTCACCACCGGGGCCGGAACCGCCGCTCCTGCGTCTGCGAATCAACAGGTATTCCGGCGAGCCGGGCATTCCCGGTGGGATGTAACCGGGGCCACCGGGCGTCCCGGGTGGCGGCCCAGGGGGGATGTACTCGGGGGAGCCGGGCACGCCCGGAGGGATCCAACCGGGTCCTCCTGGCGTGCCGGGTGCCGGCCCCGGCGGAACGCCGTCGATCACCAGGGCACGGGGCCGTCGCGGCTCACGAAGGTCCCGGTCGGTCCGTCGGGGCCGATCGTGGCCATTTGGACGATCGCATCAGTCCCTTCCGTCACCGTCTGCGTTCCCCGGTGGGCGTTGAGACCGGTGCCTGTATACCCGGGATCGACAGCGTTGATGCGGATGTGCGGCAGGGCCTTCGCATACTGCGTCGTGAGCATGTTGAGCGCGGCCTTTGACGATGTGTATGCAGGGCTGATGATCGTCGACTCCAACCGCGACGCATCGTTGGTCACCTGCAACGAACCCATGCCGCTCGACACGTTCACGATGACGGGGTTAGCCGAAAGTGCGAGCAGGGGCAGAAAGGCGTGCGTCACGCGCACGACGCCGGCGAGATTCGTCTCGAAGACACGCATGATGTGTTGCGCAGTCAGGTCGGCAACCGCGACACGAGCGCCGGTGATGCCTGCGTTGTTGATCAGCACATCAATGTGTCCGCTCGCTTCGATGACATGTGCGGCGGCAGTGTCGACGCTGGCATCGCTCGTGACATCGAGTTGCACGAACCACGCGCCAAGCAGGTCCGCGGCTTCGCTTCCCCACCGCTTGTCGCGCGCCGCCACCCAGACGTCGTGACCGTCGGCGATCAACCGGCTTGCCGCTTCGCGGCCGAGGCCCTTGTTGGCGCCGGTGATGAGCACGATCGACATGGGGTTGCCGTCGATGGTACCGGGCGGCGCCGAGTCCGAACCTTCGCCACGGTGGGCCTCCCGGGCATCATTCGCTCATGGAAATCGCGCGAGCCGGGAACGCATCGCCACCGCAACAGCAGCCGCAGTCGCCGCTGATCAAGTGGGTGCTCCCCGCCGGGGTGGTGGCGCTTCTGGTCGCCCTGCTTGGTGGGTATGAGTTCCACTGGACCTGGACTGGCGTCAAGCCCAGCGACCAGCTCTGGGATCTCCTTCATGTGATCGTCCTGCCGGTGGTGCTGGCGACGCTCCCGATCTGGTACCGGACCCGGCACCGATGGACGATGGAGTGGCATGTGGTCTTCGGCGTCGTGGCCCTGGCGTTCGTCGTCCTGGTGGTGGGTGGGTACGCGCTCAGCTGGGGCTGGACGGGATTCAAGGGCAACACGCTCTGGGACTGGCTGGAACTGCTTGCCCTCCCGGTCGTCGTGGCCTCGCTCCCGCTCTGGTTCGCGACGAACAAACGATTCGAGAGCCGGTGGCGAGCCGTCGGTCTTGCCGGCCTCGCGGTCTTTGTCGTCGTGGTTGTGGGTGGCTACGCGCTCGGCTGGGGCTGGACGGGATTTCAGGGCAACACGCTCTGGGACTGGCTCCGCCTGCTGCTGGTGCCCTTCGTGCTGCCGGTAACGCTCGCCTGGTTCTCGGCGCGGGCTGAGTTGGAGCGGGAGTCGCGGGGTCGCGCGCAGGCCTGACACCCTCGGCGGGGCAGCCCGAGCGCCTGAGCACCGCTCGCCCTGGTATCACTGAACGGCGATGATCGCCCCCGCACACGATCGGTTCAACAGGAGGCCCCCATGCTGATCACCACCGCCAATGACCTACCCGGGTACGAGATCACCGAGGTCCTCGGGGAGGTCTTCGGGCTCACCGTTCGCTCCCGGAACATCGGGTCCCAGTTGGGCGCCGGGTTGAAGTCGCTCATGGGTGGCGAGCTCAAAGGAATGACCGCCAACCTCGCCGTGAGCCGTCAGGAGGTCATCGAGCGTATGTGCAACGAGGCCGCCGCGAAAGGTGGCGACTCCGTTGTTGCGATGCGCTTCGACACGTCCGAGATGGGCGGCACCTGGACCGAGATCTGCGCGTACGGCACAGCCGTCAAGACGCGGAAGCTCTAGACGGCGGCACCAAATCGATCGAGCCGGAACGGCGAGAGGTCCGCATCGCTCGCGCCTGTCGTGATGCGCTGCGCGATTGCTTCACCGAGGCCGGCGGAGTGCTTGAACCCATGTCCCGAGCACGGCGAGACGAGCAGCACGCCGTGGAGATCCGGGTGGTCGTCGATGACGAAGTTCGCGTCGGGTGTGACGGTGTAGAGGCAGCGCATGGCGCGGAGGCAATGCGGCGACGTGCCGGGAAGCCGCTTGCTGATCAGTGACTCGTGCAGCCGGCGCGGTTCGTCGGGGTCGACGTCGAGTGAGGCCTCGCCCGCGCTGGTTGCAATGTCGAGCTGCTCGTTGGCGACCTTGATCTCGCGGGTGCCGTCGATCGCCGGGAACCCGTAGAAGGCGTCGCCATCGCTGAGCCCCCAGATGAAGACCGGCATGACGCCCGGGGTGTGGTCGACAGCGTCTGGTTTCAGCTCGTACCACTGGAGCACCTGCCGGTACACGCTGAACAGCTGGAGCTGCTCGGTGGCGACGAAGTCGCGGACCCACGCTCCCACCGCCAGAACCACTCGATCGGCGGCGACCACCCCACCATCGGTACGGACTCGCACGCCGCTCCCGGACGGCTCCACTGCAAGGACACGCTCGTCGCGTCGGATCTCGGCGCCGAGGCGGGCGGCGACCCTCAGCTGCGCCTCGACGCAGCGCTCCGGACGGACGAAGCCCGCAGTGGGCTCGTAGTACGCGGATTCACTGCCGTCGAGCCCGAACTGCGGGAAACGTCCGGCGACCTCCGCCGCGTTGAGCAGCTCGTGCTTGATGCCGTAGCGGTTCGCGCAGGCGATGGTGCTGGTCAGGAACTCGTGTCGATGGTGTCCCGCGGCGCCGCCCCCTGCGGATTCGAGGATCAGCCCGCCGCACTGGGTGAGCAGGTCGAGGCCCGTCTCCGCCTCGAGCTCCCGCCAGATCACATGCGAACGCTGGACGAGCGGCGTGTACGCCTCGCCCTCGCCGATCGCCTCACGCGTGATGCGTGTATCGCCGTGGGTCGATCCATAGATGTGGGGCGGTGAGAATCGGTCGATGCCCACCACGTTCACGCCGCGCCGCGCCAGCTGGTACAGCGTTGCGGCTCCGGCAGCGCCGAGCCCGATGACCGCCACCTCGTACGTGCTCACCGCCGCAGCCTACTACCCTGCGAGGGTGAGCCAGGATCATTACTTCACCCGCGATCCGGTGGTCGCGTCACGTCCGCGCATGATCCGGGTGACCCTGCCGGACCTCAGCTTCGACCTCGATACCGACCGCGGGGTCTTTGCCCATGGTCACCTCGATTTCGGCACCGATCTCCTCCTCCGCAGCCTGCCGCAGGTTCCGCCTGGTGAGCTGGTGGACGTCGGCTGCGGGTACGGTGTGATCGCCATCACTCTGGCACTGCGCAACCCCGACGCTCGGGTCTGGGCGGTGGACGTCAACCGCCGCGCGCTCGACCTCTGCGCGCGCAACGCAGAGCGCGCCGGTGCATCCAACGTCGTCCCCGCCGAGCCGGACGCAGTCCCCGACGGCATCAGGTTTGCGGCCGTCTACTCCAACCCACCCGTCCGCCTTGGCAAAGAGGCCCTCCACGCGTTGCTCTTGACGTGGATCGCGCGCCTCGAACCGGACGCCGCGGCGCACCTGGTGGTCCAGCGTCATCTCGGCGCCGATTCGCTCGCCGCGTGGCTGGTCGATCTCGGCCATCGCGTCGAACGGGTCAGATCGAAGGGCGGGTATCGGATCCTCGAGGTGCATGCGAGCGCCGGAACTCCGCATCATGAGCGCCGTGCCCGTTAGCCCCGGCCCGGTCGGCTTCATCACGATCAACGTCGACCCGGTCCTCCATCTGGGGCCCCTGCCGATTCACTGGTATGGGGTCATGTATGCGGTGGCGTTCCTGGCCGCATACCAGTTCGGCGTGCTGCCGTATGCCAAGCGGCGCGGGCTGCCGAAGACGGTCGCCGAGAAGATTTGCGTCTGGACGATCATCTTCGGGCTGCTCGGCGGCCGCCTGTACTACGTGGTGCAGCAGCCCAACCTGTGGTCGAACTACATCCTCCACCCGATCAACATCATCGCCTTCTGGCAGGGTGGGATGGCGTTTTTCGGCGCGATCGCCGTCGGGTTCATCACGCTCGCGATCTGCGCGTGGCGCTACGGATACAACCCGTGGATCGCGCTCGACGGCGGGGTGCTCTTCGCCGTTGTGGGTCAGCCGATCGGGCGCATCGGCAATGTCATCAACGGCGACATCCTCGGGGCGCCCAGCACGCTGCCATGGGCAACCGCGTACTCGAACCACAACGCGATCCTGCAGTCCGGCTTCAGTCTCTGCACACCGGCGCAGTGCATCGCGTATCAACCCGCCGCGGTGTATGAGGCTCTCGGCACCATCCTGATCGGGATCATCCTGTGGCTGCTGTTTCGCCGCAACGTGCGCCCTGGCGTGCTCGCCATCACGTACGTCGCGCTCTATGCGATCAGCCAGTTGATCCTTTTCGAATTCCGCAAGAGCGAGCCGCCCGGACCCCTTGGCTTGCGCGAGGCGCAGTGGACGTCGATCGCGACGCTCGTGATCGGTGTGCCCCTCCTCTACCTGCTGTGGCGTCGAACACACACGCACCTGGAGCAACGCTTCCCGGGCGCGACCGCACCTCCGGGAAGCAGCGCCGCGCCGGAACCGACCGACGGCGAGCAGCCGAACGACGACCATGAGTTCGACCTCAGGCCAGGAGCCCGCCCCAGCTCGGTGACCGGACTTCTCCTCTTCAACATCATCGGCTTCGTCGAGGGTGCCCTGACGGTGCTGATCATTGCGCGGATTGCCGTGTCATGGATCGGGCTCAGCCCCTGGCATCCAATTGTTCGCTGGCTGCGCATCATCGTCGACCCGATTCTCGCGCCGTTCCGCCGCATCCTTCCCACCTTCAGCGGCATCGACTTCTCGCCGATCCTCGCGCTCGTCGTCATCAACATCGTGGCGCAGATCCTGCAGACGCTGGTCCTCGGCGGCGGCGTTGATCCCGCGCAAACCATCGCCCTGCTCATCGAGCAAGTAGTGGTCGACATCGCGATTGCCATCGCCATCCTCGTGGTGATCCGCATCCTGCTTGCGATCTTCCATGCCGATCCCTGGCACCCGATGGTGCAGATGATCCGATCCATCACCAATCCGCTCGTCGCGCCATTTGCCTCGCTCCATCGCGGCAGAGTGACTGCGGGCGTTGACGTTCCGGCGATCGCGGCCCTGGTGATGTACATCGTCGTGATCATCGCCATCAAGTTCGTGTTCGGGCTGATCTACCCGTAGGGCGATCGGCGCGGGGGCTCAGCGACGCGCCGCGCTGCGCTCCCGTTCAGGGGCCCGAACGCGACGCATCTCCACGCGATACGCGTTATCGCCCACCAGACTTTCCACCGCCCGTTCCAGCGGGGGACACGGCTCCACCGCGAAGTCGACGGCAAGCGTGACCTCGTCCACACTCGTGCCCGAGTCGACGTGGAGGACCACCGCGCAATCACCCGGGTGCTCCTCGAGCGCGAGCCGGAGCGCTCCGAGACTGCCGATCTGCGAGGCGCTGACGCTGATATGCACGGTGCTGTCGCGACGCCATGTGGCCAGACGCGGGTCGTCATACGCGAACACCGCTTCGGCAAGGATCTGCGGAGGTTCGAGGTCGACGCGGTCTTCCTCCTCCGCTCCGGCCGTCGTGGTTCCACTGCCGGTGGTGCGGCCGGCCTCGACCTTGCCACGCACCACGATCACCGCATCGGGCCGCAGCGCCGACACGCACTCCTCGAACACTCGCGCGAACACCACAACCTCGACGCTGCCGGTCAGGTCCTCGATCTGCAGCGCGGCCATGCGCTGTCCTGTCGTGCTGCGGCGCGGGACGAACGTCCGCATGTCACGAATCGCGCCACCCACCTGGACGATCAGCCCGTCGAGATGCGCGCCCAGCTCGTTGATGGTGGTGTCGACTCGCTGTTGCAGCTCGCCGGCGATCCGGCGCAGCGGATGGTCGCTCAGGTACATGCCCAGGAACTCGCGCTCCCAGCTCAACCGCTCGTCTGCGGCGATCGCGAAGGGGCCGTTGACGTCGCGCGCATCGAGGTCGTCCGCGGTCTGCGACACCGGCTCGATGAGCACGATGGTTTCGCCGAACAGCGACGTCTGACCCGACTCACGCTCACGGCGGATCGTCGCGGCGCGATCGATCGCGCGGTCGAGCACGGCGAGCATCGCGCCCCGTTCGCCGAGCGCGTCGCACGCACCGCTGCGGATCAGCGCCTCGACGACTTGGCGGTTGAGGTCGCGGCTCGACACCCTCAGGCAGAGATCGAAGAGCGATACAAACGGTCCTGCGGCGTCGCGCTCGGCGACGATCTCAGCTGCGACGCGCTCGCCGACGTTCTTGATGTGCCGAAGCCCGTAGAGAATCTCGCCCTGGGATTCATCGCCGAGGCTGAAGGCTGCTGCGCTGCGGTTGACATCCGGAGGCCGGACCACCAGGCCGCGAGCATGCGCGTCGAGAATCGATTGCTTGAGCCGGTCAAAGTTGTCGGCGCGGCTGTTGAGCAGCGCGGTCATGTATTCACGCGGGTAGTTCGCCTTGAGGTATGCCGTCTGGTACGCGATGAGCCCGTAGGCCATCGAATGCGCCCCGTTGAATCCGTACCCGGCAAACTTGGCGATCAGCTCGAAGAGGTCGAGCGCGGTCTCAGGCGCGACACCTCGTGCCGCAGCGCCGCTCAGGAACTGTTCGCGCTGCTTGGCCATCTTGACCTTGTCCTTCTTGCCCATCGCGGCGCGCAGCACATCGGCTTCGCCGAGCGTGAAGCCGGCAACCGCCGACGCGATCTTCATCACCTGGTCCTGGTACAGGATCGCCCCGTACGTCTCCTTGAGGATCGGTTCGAGCTCCGGGAGCATGTACGTCACCGGCTCCTCGCCACGTTTGCGCCGCATCCAGGTTCCGGTGGCGCCGCCCTCGATTGGACCCGGGCGGTTGAGCGCCACCGCGACGCCCATGTCCTCGAGGCACTTGGGTTGCATATCGATGAGGATTCGCTTGGCGAACGTGGCTTCGAGCTGGAAGATGCCATGCGTGTCGGCCTTGCCGAGGAGCTCGTACGTCTTGGCGTCGTCGAGTGGGATCTGGTCGATGTCGAGATCGACGCCCCGGTACGTCCGCACCATCTGGGCCGCGTCGTCGATCACCGTCAGGTTGGACAGCCCGAGCAGGTCGATCTTGAGCAGCCCGATCTGCGACACGCCGTTCATGTCGTACTGCGTCACCGCGGTGCCGTCGCCCGCCGTCGATCGCTGCAACGGCACGATGTTGGCGAGCGGCTCCGAACCGATGACGACCGCTGCTGCGTGCGTCGACGCGTTGCGGCAGATTCCCTCCAGCCGCTTCGCGTTGTCGATGATGTGCTTTGCCCACTCCTCGTGGTCGTAGAGCTCCTTGAGTTCGCGGCTCTCCTCGAGCGCTTGCTTCAGCGTGATGTTCACCACCTGCGGCACGAGCTTCGCCAGCCGGTCGACATCCGGGAGGGGCACATTGAGCACTCGGCCAACGTCGCGGATCGCGGCGCGGGCCGCCATGGTGCCGAACGTGATGATCTGTGCGACGCGGTCGCGTCCGTACTTCTCCTGCACGTAGGCGAGCACGCGATCGCGTCCGCGGTCGTCGAAATCGATGTCGATATCGGGCATCTGCACGCGCTCGCGGTTGAGGAACCGCTCGAAGATGAGCCCGTAGCGGAGCGGCTCGATATCGGTGATGCGGAGCACGTAGCTCACCACTGAACCGGCGGCGCTGCCGCGCCCGGGCCCCACGCGAACGCCGTCGCACCGGGCCGCCCTGATCAGATCCCAGACGATCAGGAAGTACGCGGAGAATCCCGTTTCGCGGATGACGTCGAGCTCCATGTGCAGGCGCTCGCGTACCTCATCGTTGACCGCGTCCGCATACCGCTCGCGCACACCCGCCTCACAGAGCTCGCGAAGGTAGGTGTCGGCATCGAGCCCCTCGGGGATCGGCGAGTACGTGGGCAGGAGGTTGCGCCCCAGCGGAATCTCGATATGGCAACGATTCGCGATCGCCACGCTGTTGGACACGGCCTCGCCGAACGCCGCGAATCGCTCGCGCATCTGCTCACTGCTCGCGAGGTAGTATTCCGGGCCGGAAAAGCGGAAGCGCTTCTCCTCCTCGCGACGCGCACCCGTCTGCAGGCAGAGCAGGATGTCGTGCGCCTCGGCGTCCTCCGGCTTGATGTAGTGCGAGTCGTTGGTGGCCACGAGCGGCAGGCCGGTTCGACGCGCGACCTCGACCAGGCCGGCACGCACCGTGTCCTCCTCGGGAATGCCGTGGTCCTGGAGCTCGAGGAAGTAGTTGTCCGCGCCAAAGATCTCCGCGTGGTCGCGTGCGACCGTCTCGGCTGCAGCCATGTCGCCGCGCAGGATCGCCTGGGGCAGTTCGCCGCCGAGACATGCGGACAGGCAGATCAACCCCTCGGCGTGCTGAGCGAGCAACTCGCGATCGATGCGCGGCTTGTAGTAATAGCCCTCGAGGTGCGCGGTGCTGACCAGCTTGATGAGGTTCCGGTAGCCGACATCGTTGCGCGCCAGCAGGATGAGATGATTGGGATCGCGGTCCGTCCGTCCTTCGCGATCATGGCGCGAGCGCGGTGCCATGTACATCTCGCAGCCGAGCACCGGATTGATCTTTGCCGCACGCGCGGTGGCATAGAAATCGATTGCTCCGTACAGCACACCGTGGTCGGTGATGGCGATAGCCGTCTGCCCCATCGCCTTGGCACTGTCGATGAGCTCTTTGACGCGTGACGCGCCGTCGAGGAGCGAGAACTCGCTGTGGGTATGCAGGTGGGCAAAGCCTCCCGACTCGATCGCTTCGCCGGTCGGGGATGGCGTCAGCACACTGCCTCCTGGGTGCGGTCGATGACAACGAACAGACGTACGCTACCACTCCACAGCGACCCGCCGCCGGGGACTTTGAGGGTACCCCTCAGACGGTGCCGGAGGGGTCGGCCACCCTGTCGGCCGGAGCCTCGCCGACCCTCGTGAGGGTGACCACGCTCTCGACGTGATACGTCTGCGGAAACATGTCGACGATGTCGAGCACGTCCACGCGGTACGGCCCTGACGCGACCAGGGTGTGCAGGTCGCGGGCGAGTGTTGCGGGATCGCAGGAGACGTAGACCACACGCTCCGGACCGGCCAGCGCGAGCCATCCGGTGACGCGTCCCGAGCACCCTGCGCGCGGCGGGTCGAGGATCACGATGTCAGCCATCTCAGCCGCGCCCACCTGCGGCAATGCGTCCTCCACCGGTGAGAGCACGAAGTGCATGCGATCGGCAACGTCGTTGACACGCGCGTTGAGCACGCCGAGTTGCGCGGCGCTGCGGTTGCTTTCGATGCACACGACCTCGCGCGCATCGGCGGCGAGATGACACGCGAGCACGCCGATCCCAGCGTATGCGTCGACCACGCGCCGGCCGGCGTAATCGCCAAGCGCGTCGATGGCGCACTGGTACAGCACGTCCATCTGCGCCCAGTTGACCTGGACGAACGCGTCCGGCGTGACCCGAAATGTCATCCCGCGCCAGCGCAACGTCGTTGATGTGGTGCTGACGCGCCCACCGTCGGGGAGATCGAGACCGGCGTCGAGCGAGCCGCTGGCCAGCCCTTTGGTGGGCTTGGCGTGGATGAGCAACTCCTGTCCCTCTTCGCCGACAGTCAGATGGAGGGTGCCAAGAGCGTTGGTGGCGCTCGAGTTGAGGAGCCTGCGCAGCGCGGGCAGCGACGTGGTGATCCGCGGGTGGTGGATCAGGCAGTCGTCCACCGCGATCGGGCGCCAGCTGCGCGCGCGGTTGAAGCCAAGTGCCGGCGGCGTGGATGCATCCCCGGCGATGACGTGGAACTCACCGCGAATGCGATACCGCCAGGGGTCGTCCACCGCGTGCATGCGCGGCACCCGATGCTCGATGTGCTGCCGGTGGAGAGCATCGAGAACGATGTCCCGCTTGAGCTCCACCTGGTGCGCGTATGCAACGTGCTGCAGCTGACAACCACCGCATCTCGGAACATATGGGCATGGGGGCGTGACCCGATGCGGCGAAGGCTCGATGACCTTCACGACCTCGGCGAACGTCGTCGATCCCTTCTTGTACCTGACCGCGACTTCCACCTCTTCACCGGGGATCCCGCCTTCGACCAGCATCGTCGCGCCCTGGTCGTCATGTGCAAGGCACAGTCCACCGTGGACCATGCGTCCGAGACGCACCGGGACTACTGCTCGGAGAGCCGGTCGCGAAGCAGACGGTTCACCAGCGGCATATCGGCCTTGCCGCCGGTGGCCTCCTTGACCGCACGCATCAGCTGCCCGAGCGCCTGCTGCTTGCCGGCGCGGAAGTCTGCCGCCGCAGCTGGGTTCGCGGCGATGGCGGCGTCGACGAGCGCTCTCAACTCCGCGGTGTCGCTGACCTGGGCGAGACCGCGATCCCGCACCAGTGCCTCGGCATTGCCGCCGGAGACATAGAGCTCAGCGAGCAATTCTTTGGCGGTCGGGCCGTTGATGGTGCCCGCATCCACCAGCCGGAGCAGGCTCGCGAGCCCGTCGACGCCCAGCCCGCTGTGCTGCAACGGCAGGTGATGCTCGTTCGCAAGGGCTGCCACGTCGCCGGTCTGCCAGTTGGCGGCAAGCTTGGCCGGAACGCCCGTGGCGAGGAGCGCCTCGTACGTGTCGGCCTCGTCGCGCGTATCCGTGAGCACCGCGGCGTCATAGGCGGTCAGCCCGTACTGCTCCTGGAACCGATGCGCCCGCGCTTCGGGAAGCTCGGGGAGGGTGGCACGCACCCGCTCCACGAACGCGGCGTCGAGGCGCAGCGGGGGCAGGTCGGGCTCCGGGAAGTAGCGGTAGTCGTGAGCCTGCTCCTTGCTGCGCTGCGAGATGGTGCGCCCCTGCGCCTCCACCCATCCACGCGTCTCCTGCACGAGCGTTCCACCCGCGTCGAGGACTCCCGTCTGGCGCTCGATCTCGGATTCGAGCGCTCGCTGCACCGCGCGAAAGGAGTTCATGTTCTTGACCTCGACCTTGACGCCGAGCTCCTGCTGGCCGTGGGGGCGCAGCGAGATGTTGGCGTCGCAGCGGAACGACCCCTGCTCGAGGTTACCGTCATTCACGCCGATGTACGTGAGGATCTGACGCAGACGTACGAGGTACTCACGCGCCGCCTCGGGCGTGCGCAGGTCCGGTTCACCGACGATCTCCATGAGCGGCACACCGCAGCGATTGAGGTCGATGAGCGACGACGTCGCGGACTGCAGGACGTCGCCCGCGTGGTGCATGGTCCCCGTGTCCTCCTCCAGGTGGACGCGCGTGACACCGCAATGAACGGTGTCGCCGCCCACCGGGAATTCCAGGTATCCGTTGATCGACAGGGGCAGGTCGTACTGCGAGATCTGATATCCCTTGGGCAGGTCCGGGTAGAAGTAGTTCTTCCTGTCGAATTTGGTGAACGACGGGATGTCGCAGTGCAGCGCGAGCGCCGTGCGCACGGTGAAATCCACGGCCTGCTGATTGATGGTGGGCAGAACGCCCGGGAGGCCGAGACACACGGGACAGGTGTTCTCGTTGGGCGCGGCGTTGATGTAGTCGGCCGGGCACGGGCAGAACATCTTGCTGCGGGTCAGCAGTTGCGCGTGCACTTCGAGCCCGATCACCACCTCGTAGCGATTCAGTGTTGTCGCGATCGTCGCCGTCTCGGTCACGCCGCCGCACTCGCGTAGGGCGACAGCTGTGCGTGGAAGTCGGTTGCCTGCTCGTACGCATGCGCGACCCGTAGAACACGCGAGTCCTCGAACCGTGGCGCGATCACCTGCAAACCGACCGGGAGCCCGTCGACGAAGCCGCAGGGCACCGAGATTCCCGGGATACCCGCCAGGTTTGCCGGCAGGGTCACGACGTCGCACATGTACATGGACAGCGGATCGTCGCGCGAGCCCATCGTGAACGCCACGCTCGGTGAGGTGGGGCACACGATCGCATCAACCTCCTTGAACACCGTCTCGAACTCCTGGCTCACCAGCGTCCGGACCTTCTGCGCCTGGCGGTAATACGCGTCGTAGTAGCCGCTCGACAGCGCGTACGTCCCGAGCATCACACGCCGCTTCACCTCTTTGCCAAACCCCGCGTCGCGTGTCTGCAGGTACATATCGGTGACCGAGGGACGCTCGACACGAACGCCGAAGCGCACGCCGTCGTAACGCGCCAGGTTGGACGAGCACTCGGCCGGGGCGATGATGTAGTAGACGCTGAGCGCGACATCGGTGCTCGGCAGCGAGACTTCCTGGACCGTCGCTCCCTGAGCCTCCAGGACGCGGAAGGCGGCTTGCACCGCATCGCGAACGCCGGGTTCGGTGCCCTCGCCGAGGTACTCGCGGGGGATGCCGAGGCGCATGCCCGCAACACCCGAGTGCAGTGATGCCAGCGGATCGTCGACAGCGCGCGGGTCGGACGTGCTGTCGCGCGGATCGTGACCGGCGATGGCGCTGTACACGAGCGCGCAGTCCTCCACCGTTCGTGTGAACGGCCCGATCTGGTCGAGCGAGGACGCGAAAGCGATGAGCCCATATCGGGAAACCCGCCCATAGGTCGGCTTGAACCCAACCACGCCGCTGAGCGCTGCAGGCTGGCGGATCGAACCACCGGTGTCGGTGCCGAGCGAGTAGGGCACGCTTCCGGCGGCGACCGTTGCCGCGCTTCCCCCACTGCTTCCGCCCGGCACCCGCTCGATGTCCCACGGGTTGCCGACCGGTCCATACGCGGAGTTCTCAGTGGACGAACCCATCGCGAACTCGTCGCAGTTGGTCTTGCCCACACACACCGCGCCGGCATCGAACAACCGCTGCACGGCGGTCCCGGTGTATGGCGGCTTGAATCCGCGCAGGATCTTCGAGCCGGCCGTCGTGTCGATCCCGTCGACGCACAAGACGTCCTTGAGCGCCATGGGAATCCCGCAGAGCGGCGACGCTGTGTCCGGGTGCTCCTCGAGCATCTGCGCAGCCGCATCGGCCTGTGCTTCACCGAGTTCGCGAGTCATCGCCAGGTAGGCGTTGAGGTCCTTCTCGGCTCGATCGATGTGCGCGAGCGCAGCGTCTAGCAGTGCACGTGGCGTGGTGCTGCCGTCGCGAAGCGCCGCCGCGAGCTCGGTGATGGTTCTAGCCGTCAAGTTCCTTGCCCTGGATGGCTCCAACCACGAAGTAGTTGCCGTCTGACAGCGGTGCGTTGCGCAGCGCCGCAGCGGCGCCGATCGGTGCCTCCGGCACGTCTGGACGCATGACGTTGACGAGGTCACCCACCTGCGCGGTCTCCGCCAGCGCCGACGTGTCGACCTGCTGCAGGCGTGCGATGTGACCGAGGATCGCTTCCAACTCGCCGAGGAGGCGATCCTTTTCGGCGTCGCTCAGGCCGAGGCGGGCCAGCATGGCGACGTGATCGACCTCGCCTCGAGAAAGTGTCATGGAGCGGCTATTATCCCGAGCCCTCGGCTTCTTCGAGCGGGAGCCAGGTCAGCACGGTCTGCTCGGTGGGCGCGAATCCGGCGGAGAGGTACGCGGCGAGCGCTGCCTGGTTATCACCTCGAGTCCACACACACGCGAACGTGACCCCACGGCCGCGGATGAGCCGCATAGCCTCCGCCATGAGGTTTCGGGCGACGCCCTGGCCGCGCTCGCCGGGGCGGACGTACAGCTCCGCAATCTCCGCCTCGAGACCGGTGCCGGGGTCGAAGAGCACGACCCAGCAGAGCCCGATCGCCTCGCCGTCCGGCGTGCGCGCCACGAGAATGTGGTTCTCGCCGGTGAACTGGGACGACGTCGTCAGGCGCGCGGTCAGCTGATCGGAGGTCTCCTCGGGGTGGTCGTAATGCCGCTGCTCCGCGAGCGCGAGGGCGACGAGCATCTCGCGAACTTTCGGATCCTGGTGATCGTCGAGCCTTTCGATACGGACGTCATCGAGATCTGCCACAGCGAGTCATTGTGGCGCTCGGCCCCGAACTAACTCCCCGTGGCCCCCGAACCGCTTCCGGTGCTGCCGGAGCCGCCGGCGCTCCTTCCGGGGCTGCTTCCGGGACTGCCGCCGGTGATGCCCTTGCAGACCTCGGCCGGCTGGACGACGGGTGCGCCCGCCGGCTTGGCGGGTTGCGCGATCGGGTTGCAGGGCAGGCCCGGTGGAATGCTCACGGGAGACGGCACCGGGATGAGCACGCTCGGGCCCGAGGTTCCACCGCGCTGGGTCCAGTTCGAGCCGTCCCACGTCCAGGTCTGATCGAAGAGCCCGGTCTGGTGGGACGCGCTGCCGGCACCGCCGAAGATGAGCACCTGACCGGTTGCGGCGTCGTAGACAGAGGCTGCGCCACTCAGGACTGTCGGCATGGTGCCAGGGTGGACGCAGGTCCACGACCCCGTCCAGATCCACGTCTGGCCGTTGCCGGACAGCGCGACATCACTGTGCGTTGCCGGGTCGCCCACGAAAGCGACAGCGGGCATGACCGGCCCGTGGTTGTAGGTGGCCACTTGCCGCCATGTCGTCCCGGACCAGACGCTCTCGTGCCCGGTCGATTCCGCGGAAGGCATCAGCGCGCCCCCGCGAGCCTCGCAAGGGACGGACGATGGAACCGGTTGCGTGTCATTGGGATCGAAGGCGGCCAGCTTGCCGCTGACGGCGTCATCGACGATCGCCGAGTTGAAGGTCTTGAGCGCTCCGAGATCGATGCTTGTCGTCATCTTCTGCCACTGGTGGCCGTTCCAGGTCCAAGCCGTGGCGGTGATCCCCGGCATCGGGCAGCTTGGGTGCACGTCCGATCCTGGAGCCTGCATCGGACACGCGATCGCCGGCTCAGCGATGCCGTCCGGCTCGGCGAACGGTCCACGAGGCAGGAGCAGCGCACGCCTCGATACCGGGTCGGTCGCCAACGCGCCGCTCTCGAAGACGGCGAACGGTGTCGTCCCCGGTGCCTTGGACCAGTCGCTGCCATTCCACAGCCAGGTGGCCGCACCGGGTGCAGTCACGGTCGCGCAACCCGTCGACGGCGAGGTGCTTCCCGGCCCGGATGACGCTGTCGGGAGCGGTGCGATCGCCGGGACCGCCTGCGCGGGCGGGACGAAGATCGTCGACCCCGTCGACCCGGACGATGACGACCCTGAGCCGGCCGAGCAAGCGATCGGCCCACCGTTGGAGACCGCGGCCTCCTCGCTGCCGACAAGCAGCACGTCGCCACTCACCGGGTCATAGGTCATCTGCGCGTTGCCGAGCGCCGGCGGCGAGGTGGCGGGGTGCGCATGGTTCCAGGCGGAGCCGTTCCAGATCCACGTGTCGTGCAATGTCGACGACTTGCCCTGACCGCCGAAGAGCACGACCGACTGATTCGCCGGGTCATAGGCGATCGCGGCATCGGTCCGCGCCGGCGGCTGTCCGGTCGCCGACCCGGACCCGGTTCCCGAGCCCGCTCCCGCGACGGCGCGGATCCCAAAGAATGCACCCAGGCCCGCCCCGACAACCGCGACCGTCGCGATCCCCACAAGAGGCCGCGACCAGCGCGAGCGTTGGACTTCAATACTCATGGCATTGAGACGCAGGACGCCCGCTGGGGTTCCCGCGACGCGCTCCTCCGTAGACTTGAACTTCACGATGACCGAGACCACCGCGCAGGCAAAGAACCCCGAGCGTCTCGAGCTCGAGCAGCTCACCGCACTCCAACCCGGGCTCGCGCGTCTGATGCCCGAGATCGGCGCACGATTCTGGAAGGCCTTCTACGCCGCTCAGGCGAGCAACTGGCCGCTGGCAAACTGGCAGCTCCGCGAGATGCGCAAGCTCCTGCGCCTCTGCGAGGTGACCCGGCCGAAGTACACCGACGACATCGAGGAGTGGATCGCCGACGATCTCGATCCGCTGATGACCGCGCTGGAAACCCACGACTTGGTCGCGTTCGAACGGCTGTATCACGACGCGGTGGACTTCGCCAATGAGCTGCACCGCCGCTGGCAGAAAGAGTGGATCGTCTGGAAGCTTCCGGACAGTCCGCCGCCAGATCTGGATCTCACACCTCGAGGCTAACCACTACGTCGGATCGTGATCGCATGATGGCGTCGCTGATCGAGCACGGAATTCGATCGCCGTCAGTGCTCCGCGCCATGGCGGGTGTGCCCCGCGAGGAGTTCGTGCTCGAGGCCGATCGCGAGAAGGCCTACGCGGACCGGGCGCTTCCGATCGACGCTCCGGGGCAGACGATCAGCCAGCCGCTGATGGTCGCCGTGGTTGTCGAGGCCCTCGAGCTCCGCGAGGGAGACCGAGCGCTCGACGTCGGCACCGGCTCCGGGTACCAGGCGGCGGTGATGGCAGCATGCGGGGCGCACGTCGTGAGCATCGAACGGGTCTCGTCCCTCGCGCAAACCGCCGCTGAGCGTCTGCGCCGGCTGGACTACGACGTTGAGGTCTTCGAAGGTGACGGCACTCTCGGCGTCCCGGAACGTGCGCCCTTCGATGCGATCGCCGTGGGGGCGGCGGCGCCGCGCCTGCCGGTGGCCCTGGCCCGTCAGCTCGTTGAAGGCGGGCGCCTGGTGGTACCGATCACGGACAACCCCAATGGCGAGGAACTCACCCGTCTGCGCCTGGTCAACGGGCTCTGGGAGACGGAGTCACTCGGACCGTGCCGGTTCGTGCCGCTGATCGGTGCCGACGGCTACGAGGTGGCCGACGCGGGCTGATCGGACCCGGAATCGCCCGCCGGAACCCGAAACATCCGGATCCTGGACGAACCGCCCGATCGCTCCACGGCCAGGGTCGCGATCGGCCCGAAGGCAGAGGACAGCACCATGCTGACCTCCTCGTTCGCAGGCGCTCGGTCCAGCACAGGCCGCGACATCGTCACCGCGTACTGATCGACCCCGTCGGGGCGATTGGGATACCGGGATCGGGTCACGCTGACCCGCAGGCCGAGTTCCGGCAGGTCGAGCTGATGGCGACCGGCCTCCCGCACTGCGTCGGGATGGAGGAAGTCATCGTCGGCGCGGCCGCGCAGGTCCTGCAGCTGCTCCTCGATCGGTCGAGAATCATCCATCCCCCTACGTTTAGCATGTTGGCCGCGCGCGGTATTCGATAAGGGCGTCCCGTCGGACATGCAATCGAACATTTGAGTTATCAGTCCCGGAGGACATCTAATGGCTAAAACAGTCGGTATCGATCTCGGCACCACCAACAGCGTGGTTGCAGTGATGGAGGGTGGGGAGCCCACCGTCATCGCCAACGCCGAGGGAGGCCGCACCACCCCGTCGGTGGTCGCGTTCACGCGCACCGGCGAGCGCCTGGTCGGGCAGCTGGCCCGCCGCCAGGCCGCAGTCAACCCCGAGAACACCGTCTATTCGATCAAGCGCTTCATGGGCCGGCTGCTGAGCGAAGTCAGCACCGAGGCCAAGCAGGTCCCCTACAAGGTCGTGGCCGGCAAGGACGGCCGCGCCGAGGTGGAGATCAACAGCGAGCACTTCACGCCGGAGCAGATCTCCGCGATGATCCTGCAGAAGCTCAAGACCGACGCCGAGGCCTACCTCGGCGAGAAGGTCACCGACGCGGTGATCACGGTTCCCGCGTACTTCAATGACGCTCAGCGCCAGGCGACCAAGAACGCGGGCCAGATCGCGGGGCTCAACGTCCTGCGCATCATCAACGAGCCCACCGCGGCCGCGCTCGCGTACGGCCTCGAGAAGAAGGAGAACGAGAAGATCCTCGTCTTCGACCTCGGTGGTGGGACGTTCGACGTGTCGATCCTCGAGGTTGGCGAAGGCGTCTTCGAGGTGAAGTCCACCAACGGTGACACCCACCTCGGTGGTGACGACTACGACCGTCGCATCGTCGACTGGCTCGCGGACGAGTTCAAGAAGGATCAAGGCATCGACCTGCGCGGCGATCGCCAGGCGTTGCAACGCCTCACCGAGGCTGCGGAGAAGGCAAAGATCGAGCTTTCGCAGCGCCAGGAAACCGAGGTCAACCTTCCATTCATCACCGCTGACGCCTCGGGCCCGAAGCACCTTGCGATCACGCTGTCGCGGAGCAAGTTCGAGCAGCTCACCGAGGATCTCACCGCACGCTGCCGCGGTCCGTTCGAGGCGGCCCTCAAGGACGCCGGCATGACGGCGGCAAACCTCGACGAGGTCATCCTGGTCGGCGGATCGACACGGATGCCGGTGATCCAGGAGCTGGTCAAGAGCTTCACGGGCAAAGACCCGCATCGTGGCGTGAACCCCGATGAGGTGGTCGCGGTTGGCGCCGCAATCCAGGCCGGCGTGCTCAAGGGTGAGGTCAAGGACGTGCTCCTCCTCGACGTGACGCCGCTGTCGCTCGGGATCATGACCGAGGGCGAGGTGAACACCAAGCTCATCGAGCGCAACACCACGATTCCGACCGCGAAGACGCAGACATTCTCAACGGCGTCGGACAGCCAGCCTTCGGTGGAGATCGTTGTGCTCCAGGGCGAGCGTCCGATGGCGCGGGACAACCGCATCCTCGGGACGTTCTCGCTCGACGGGATCCCACCGGCACCGCGGGGCATGCCGCAGATCGAGGTCGGCTTCGACATCGACGCCAACGGCATCCTCAACGTCAGTGCCAAGGACCGCGGAACCGGCAAGGAGAACAAGGTCACCATCACCGGATCGACAACGCTCCAGAAGGACGAGGTCGAGCGCATGGTGAAGGAGGCCGAGGTCCACGCCGACGAGGACCGCAAGCGCGCGGAGTCGGTGGAGACGCGCAACCGTGCCGATGCGCTCGCGTACCAGGCGGAGAAGGCGCTCGCCGATGCGGGTGACAAGGTGCCGGCCGAGCTGCGCACCGACATCGAAGCCAAGGTCAAGGCAGTTCGTGACGCAATTGCCACTAACGACTCGGACGCGATCAAGCGCGCGCACGATGACCTTGCCGCGTCGATCCAGAAGATCGGCGAGGCGGTCTACGCGCAGACTCAGCAGGCGCAGCCCGGACAGGGCGAGCCGCATGCCGGCAACGGCGACGGCGGTGCTCCCAACGAAGGTGCGGGTGCCGGTGCGGGCGAAGGCGCAGGCGCGGACGACGTCGTCGACGCCGAGTTCAAAGAGGTCTAACTCCTCCACGACATCCCAGAGGCCAGGACGCAATCAAAAGCGTTCTGGCCTCTCATTTTTTTAACCGTCCGGCGTGGTTCTTTCCGGCCCTCGTCGGTCTCAGGGCGGAGGTCGTTCCCGGCGCGTCTTCCCCGCTACCGGCGCGGAATCGGCTGGTTGATCGAGGCTGACGTCGGTGGCGTCGGGGTGCCACCCGGTGGAGGCAGCCCGACAACCGTCGACACAGTCGAGCCGCCACCGCTGCGGCCCTTGGGAACACCGCGATGAAAAGCAGCCCGGAGCAGGATCGGCACCGCAGCTGACAGGACGCCGGTGAAGAAGGTGAGCCCGTTGGGCAGATGGCCGTAGTCCGAGAGGCCCAGGTAGCAGAACAGGGCTGTGAGAAACGCCGCGATGATGATCACCGCCATGCCCACGACCAGGACGATCTCCTGGTTGCGCTCGTGCACGATCGGGTGGTCCGGCCGGCGCTGCTGCAGCATGCGATAGATGTTCAAACCGGCCCAGGAGTTGAGCATCAACCCGCTGACGAACGCGAGGATCGAGATCGTGATCCGGAACTCGGGCAGGTTTTTGACGATGAACACCGCGATGTTCACCACGATGAGCGCCGCCGGAGTCAACGCGCCGATGATCGGGATCGTCCAGCGCTTGAGAAACGGACCCACACCGGTTCGCTCCGGCTCGGCCGTGATGGATCGAGCGGGCCTCCGGCGGCGAAAGGGCATGGCGTAAGCGTACGGTTCCCAGCCCGTCGCGGAACGCCCGATCGCCCAGATGGCCGGGATCGTTCGTCACCACCCCGTTGCCGGACTGCGAGCGGTCACCCATTCGGGGCCGCCTCCGCCCCAATAGGCTCGATTCATGCGCAGGCGTCGGCTGGGCCGTGGTCTCTTCGACGGCAGGTTTGGGCTGCGAACCAGTCTTGCCGGTCGCCTGCTCGCCGGCGGTGTCATCTTCACCGCCGTCCTGATCGCAGGGGTCAGCGGCTTCCTGCTCGTGAGCCGCTCGCAGCAGACCAACGCCGGCGCTCTCTCCAATGCGGATAACCGAGCCGGGGTTGCCGGGGAGCTGGTGTCGCGGGTGATCCAGCCACAGGCGCAATACGCGGCTACGACGGTCGCCTCGCTCGCGTCGCTGCAAAGCGCGCTCAGCGGCGCCAACCCGGCGGCGCTCGTCGCGACGGAATTCGCCCAGAAGCGCATCGACAACCTTCCGGGGCTCGGCGTGGTGGTACTGACCAAGGCGGGCACCATCCTCTACACGAGCGAGTGCGACAGCGTCGGCTCGGACGGCGTCACGACCCATCCCGCGACCGCCGTCTGCGAGGCCGGCGTCATCCCCCACGTCGCCGCGTCGCTGGCATCGGTTCGCGACGCGCTGACGGTGGAGACGACGGCCGTGTGTCAGCAGCCGAGCGCGACGATCGCTGCGAGCCCGGCGCTGAGGGCGCAGTGCCCGTCGGGCGTCGAGGGCGTCGAGGCGCTCGCCGGCGGCCTGCCCGCGCTCGACGTTGCCGTGCCGATCTACAACGCCCAGGGCGGGACCAACGCACCACTCGGGGTGGTCGTGTACAGCGCGCAGCTCGAGACGCAGTTCGCACGCTACGGCCCGGTCATCGGCTACACGCCGGTGTTCCTGAGCGCAGGCTCCGGCGGGAGCCTGATCCGCTTCAGCGGTTCGGCTGATACGCCCACCCCGGCCGCCGCACCGGGAACCATCGCCCAGCAGGTGGCGCGCCCGGCCGCCGGAGGCGTCGCGGCGCACGCCATCTACACGGTTGGCGGCGTAGGCGCCGTCGCCGGAAGCTTCGTCCCCCTTATGGCTCCAGGTGGGACGCATGTCGCCGGGTACCTCGGCGTCGAGGTGCCGCTGTCGATCTTCGCCGCCGGAACCGCCCAGGACGAGGGGACGATTGCCGAGATCGCGTTCACGGCGCTCATCATCGTCTGCCTGCTCGTGCTCCTCTTCGTCGATCGGTTCGTCCGCCGCCCGGTATCGCGCCTGGAACGCGGGGTGGAGCGGATCGCCTCCGGTGATTACAGAACCGACATCCCGGTGACATCGCGCGACGAGCTGGGACGGCTCGCAGCAGGCGTCAACCGCATGCGTGAGCAGATCGCCGGCTACATCCAGCACATCGACGGCTCCGTCGGGCGATTGCAGGAGGTGTCCCGGGCGCTGACGATGACCACTGGCGGCATCGAGCAGCTGCAGGATGCGGTGCTCGGCGCCGCAGACGCGATCGCCGGGGGTGGCGCAAGTGCGAGCGTCTACACGCGACGTGGATCCGAGTTCCTGCGGATGCGCAGCCGTGGCCCCGAGATGCCCGACATGGCCGACATGATGCCGGTCGATGAGCTGACTGCAGGGCACGCCGTGCGCCTCGACTGGGGTGGCCGTGCAGGGATCGCCGTACCGATGCTCTACCAGGAGGCGCTCACCGGCGTCCTTGTGGTCGGTTCGGAGCGGCCCGTGGCCGAGGGTGACGAACGCGCCCTCATCACCCTCGCCAACAACGCTGCGGTGGCCGTCGAGAACACCCGAACGCTCGAGCAGGAACGCGAGGCCGTACGCCGGCTCAGCGAGCTGAACCAGTTGAAGAGCGATTTTCTCGACACGGCGCAGCACGAGCTGCGCACGCCGGTTCTGGCCATTCAAGGCCAGATCGAGCTGCTCAACGTTGCCTGGGACAAGTGGGACGACGCGACCAAGCTCGAGATCGTGCGCGATGTCGACATCTCGGTGAAGCTCCTCGGCGAGACGGTTGAGAATGTCGTCGACTTCGCGCTCGTCAACTCCGACACGATCGATGTGCGCATGTCGTCGGTGGACGTGGCAGCTGCGATTCGCGACGCGTCCAACGATGTACGCCGCCACTTCAAGGACAGCCTGCCGGTCGACCTCACCGTGGACGTGCGCGGTTCACCCACGGTCAACGCCGACGCGTTCCGCCTGCGTCAGGTGCTGCGCGCCCTCATCGACAACGCCGTGAAGTTCACGCCGGAAGGCGGCCACGTGCGCGTGACCGCTCGCCCCGTCAAGGGCACGGGACGGTGCCAGATCGAGGTCGTGGATGATGGTATCGGCATCAGTCCTGAGGCGATCCCGTTTCTTTTCGACCGGTTCTACCAGGAGGACAACAGCCGCACGCGCCGCCACGGGGGCATGGGCATGGGGCTCGCACTTGTCCGTCGCCTCTGCGATGCGCACGGGGCAACCGTGAGCGCACGGAGCGACGAGAAGGCCGGAAGCACGTTCACCATCCTCTGGCCGCTCACCGACGTCGAGGCGGAGCCGGTGCCGAGTGCCTTGTTCTTCGAACCCGTGTCCGCGGCCGGCTCATAGCCTGCAACTCGAGCTTGCCTTCGCGTTCCGGCGTCAGCGCACCGCTGCAGGCGTAAAGACCGGACCCGGGTTCGTCACCGGCAGCCCATCCTCGAAAACGACCGTGTTGGTGCGAATCGAGGTGACGCGTGGTCCCGGGAGCAGGATGCCGGCGACATTGAGCGGATCGGTCGCCGACACGCGCACGACCTCCGCGGAACGCTCGCGACGGCGAACGCTGCGCAGCTGATCGACAGCCTCCGGCAGTGCGAACTGCTCGCCGGCGAACCCGGTGACGAAACGTCCACCGCGCGCCGTACCGCGTGCCTCCATGCGGCGCAGCGCCCAGACCACGTCGCGCCACGGCAATGCGATCGTCTCGCGAGCAACGACATCACGGAACACAACACCCCAGCGCACCAGCAATTGCTCGGCAATCGCCTCCGCGAGCGCATCGTGCTCGGCCACCAACGCCACCCGTGGCACCAACGACCATCGCCCTTCACCGGACGAGTAGCCGCTGACGCCGTGCCGGAGTCCACGGTGATGCGGCCGTGCTCGCCCCAGCCCTCGGCTGACCAGCAGGCGGCGCACGGCACTGAAACCGTCGGCGGTGAGCAGCCCGCGCGCGACGCCATCCCAGAGCGCGTTCTCGACCTCAGTCGGAAGCCGGCGGGCAAGCGTGACGATGTCGCTCGTGAAGAGCGCACCGTGCTCGCGCAACGCGTCGAGGACATCGAGCGTCGCGCCGGAGACGGGCTCCAGCGGCTGCGCCTCGCCACGCACGGACTGGAGCAACCACGGCAGGTCCGAGCGCATGACGAGCGTCACCGGGGTGGCCCGCGACGCCGACGAGCTGCTTCGCGGCGGTCCGGACGTGCCAGGTTCTTCGCGAACCTTCAGGCGCGCCCAGGCGACCTCGCCTGACATGCACAGCTCGTCGAGCCAGGCGCTGCGATAGCCGGAGACGCGGCTCGGGAGCACCGTCTCCTCCCAGACGCCGGCGGGAATCTCGAAGCCCTGCAGCTGCGCGATGGTCGCGGCGACGCCGGCGCGGCCCTCGCGCTGAGTCCCGGGCGCAACTCGTTGCCAGCGAAGCAGGAATCGCACGAAATCCTGTGCGGTGACCGGCTCGATCTCCTGGCGCAAACGCTGTTGCGTATAGCCGTGGATGCGGGCGAGCAGGCGCCGCGCGCACCACTGGTCATCGTCGATGCCCGGGTCGAAGTGACCACGAATCACGAAGCCCTCGCCCTCGATGGCGGCAAGGCCGATCGCAACCTCCGAGCGGCGCAATCCGGTCTGCGCCGAGAGCGCATCCGCTGTAATCGGCCCGCTCACCTCGAGGTGCCCGCGCAGGATCGAGGCGACGAGCGCGTCTCCTTCGGCAGATGCAGCGCCCAGTCCGCGTGGCAGTTCACCGGGGCGCGGCATGAGCGCTGCGTCGGGCCAGAGTGACTCGATGCCGGCCGCGCGCTCGGTCGCACACCAGAAACCCTCTCCGTCCTTGGTGACCGTCAGCGCACGGCCTCGTTCGACAAGCTCGCCAAACCATCCGACCCAGGCCGGCACGGCCCTGGTCACCACCAGTGACACCAGCAGATCGTGCAACTCGTCGTTGTCGCGCGGATCCGGCGCCGCCTCGGCACGCACGCGTGCGATGGCATCGGGGTCGAGTGCCGCCAGGTCGCGCGCCTCAACCGGCAGACCGCGTCGCAATGTGATCGCGCGGCTTCGCCGTTCCTCGAGCGGCGCGTCGTCGAGGAAGGTGTACGGCCTGCCGTTGACGATCTCGTGGGCGAGCGGCGACGGCTCGACCGTATCGCGGAAGCTGATCTCGACCTCTTTACGCTCGATGCGCACCACGAGCTCGCGCAAGGAGTTGACGTCCATCACCTCGTGCAGACAGTCGTACATCGTCTGATTGACGAGAGGATGATCGGGTGCCTCGACGGGCCCCGTGGGGTTCTCGTTCTGGCACGCGACCAGTTGCGGGAAGATCGCGCCCATGATGTCGTCGGATTCGAGCCGCTGGATGGGCGCCGGGTTCTTGCGGCCACCTTTGAAGCGCAGCACCGTGAGTGAGCGATTGAGGTTCCAGCGCCAGCGAACCGCCCACATCGGCGCGAAGATCGCCGCTTTGCGCAGCGTCTCCTCCACCGTGTTCGACGACAGGAACTTGGGGATGTCCTCGAGCGGAAAGCTGTGCTGCGGACCGAGCGAGAGGAGCACGCAGTCGTCGCTCGCCGCCGCCTGCAGCTCGAAGTCGAAGGTTGCGCAGAACCGTTTCCGCAACGCCAGCCCCAGCGCGCGGTTCACCCTGCCGCCAAAGGGCGCGTGCACGACGAGCTGCATGCCGCCGCTGTCGTCGAAAAAGCGTTCGAGCACAATGTGCTCGAGGGTGGGCACGACCCCCAGTGACGTGCGTCCTGCCGCCAGGTAGCGCACCACCATCGAGGCCACGTCATTGTCGACGCCGGCGCGCTGCTCGACCCACGAGATCGCCTCGTCGGCTCCCCCCTCGGCAAGCAGCGCGTCGATGCCACTGCGCAGATCCGACACCTCGCGTGACAGTTCCTCGGTGCGCGCCGGCGCCTCACCGAGCCAGAACGGCACCGACGGAGGCGCACCGTGCGCATCGACGACGCGCACCGTGCCTGCCACCACTCGGCGGATCTTCCACGACGTGCTGCCGAGCAGGAAGATGTCGCCCGCCGACGATTCGATGGCCCAGTCCTCGTTCACCGTTCCGATGAAGATGTCGTCCGGCTCGGCAAGCACCCGATAGTCGCCGGTCTCCGGGATGGCGCCACCGGAGGTCAGCGCCGCAAGGCGCGCGCCACGCCGGGCACGCACCTCACCGTTGATCTGATCGCGGTGCAGGTACGCGGCCACCCTGCCGCGTCCCGTCGGGATGCCATCGGACACGAGCTCGACGATGCGGTCGAACTCATCGCGTGGGAGATCAGCGAACGGCGCCGCCTTGCGCATGAGCTCGAAGAGGTCGTCCTCGCGCCAGCTGTCCGCCGCGCACTCCGCAATGATCTGCTGCGCGAGGATGTCCATAGGCAGATGGGGCGGATGCACCGCATCCAGCGCACCGCTTCGCACCCCGGCGAGCAAGGCTGTGCACTCGACCAGCTCATCACGCGTCATCGGATACAGCCGGCCCTTTGGCGTACCGCCACGGCTGTGACCCGAGCGACCAACACGCTGCAGGAACGTCGCGATGCTCCGGGGGGAAGCGATCTGACACACCATCTCGATCGGCCCGATGTCGATTCCCAGCTCCAGCGATGCAGTCGCGACGAGTGCGCGCAACTCGCCGGCACGGAGCTGGAACTCGACACGCTGACGGCGATCTCTCGAGAGACTGCCGTGGTGGGCCGCAACCGCATCATCGCCGAGACGCTCCGCGAGCAGATGCGCAACCCGTTCAGCCATGCGGCGCGTGTTGACGAAGACAAGCGTTGTCTTGTGGGCGCGGACGTGGGCCGCGATTGCGTCGAGCACCTCGCCGAGCTGTTCACGAGATGCCACGGCCTCGAGCTCTCCCGACGGCAGCTCGATGGCGACGTCAAGCGCGCGCCGATGGCCGACATCGACAACCGCGCAGCGCGGACTCCCATCGGCGTTGCTGCGCGACGGCCCGGCACCGACGAGCAACCGCGCAACAGTTTCGATGGGTCGTTGCGTCGCCGACAGGCCGATGCGCACCGGTCGCTGCGTGCACAGCCGCTCGAGACGTTCGAGCGTGACGGCGAGATGCGAGCCGCGCTTATCGCGCGCGACGGCATGGATCTCGTCGACGATGATGGTGGTGACCGTGGTGAGTGCCGCGCGGCTGCGCTGCGCGGTGACCAACAGGTACAGCGACTCGGGCGTCGTGACCAAGAAGTTCGGCGGCCGCTTGATCATCGCGGCCCGCATCGACTGGGTGGTGTCGCCGGTGCGCACTTCGGCCCGGAGCGCGGGCAGGGTCATCCCCATCTCTGCCGCGACCGCGGCGATCTCGCGAAGCGGCGTCTCGAGGTTCTGCTGCACGTCTACCGCCAGCGCCTTGAGCGGTGAGACGTAGACGACCTGGGTGGCGCCCTCAACCACCTCGCCGCGTTCGGCTGCGCGATAGAGCGCGTCGATGCAAACAAGGAAACCCGCGAGCGTCTTGCCGGAACCGGTGGGCGCGGCGATCAAAGTGTTGCGACCCGACGCGATCAGCGGCCAGCCCCCGGTTTGGGCAGGGGTCGGGCCCTCGGGAAACCGGCGCTCAAACCATGCCCGCACGGCGGGGTGGAACGTGTCCATGTCGCTCATCTGGGACCCGCTATTTTAGCATCCCGCAGAGAACGGATGTTCGGTTCAGAGCGGTCCTTTCAGGATCTCACCAAGACCGCCGCCGCCCGCCAGCCCACCCAGGCCGCCGAGGACGCCAAGCTCTCCTTCGCCGCGGTTGCGGTCGTGGCTCCGGTCCTGCTCGGCTTCCAGCGCCAGCACGCTGCAGAGGATGAGCAGATCGTTCTGGCCGGCGACGATATCGACGCCATAGGAGTTGGCGAGGCTGATCCAAGCCTTCGAGATCGTGGCCACGGTCTGACCGTTCTCGGTGATGATGAAGTCGTGCCCGGCGAAATTGCCGGTCATCTCCATGTCGGCGCCTCCGGCGACAGCGATCGTCCACGTCGGATGGAACGGGCCGGAGAACCGCTGGTGCAATTCAGCGCTGACTCCGCCACTCAGCGTAATGTCGTTCGTCGCCAACAGCGAAACGAGCTTCCGGCTCACCCGACCCACCTCGGTGCCCGCCAAATCATTGACGAGCATCAGCCCGTGGAGGCTCAGTACCTTCCCGTCCACCTGCAGGACAGGCTGGCCGGCTTCGTTGAGGATGTCGTTGTCCTCGCCGAGGCGGAAGATCTTCTCGCGAACCTGGTATTTCAATGGTCGCCTCCGGTGGACACCCTCCCCGCCTGCGTTCCCCTGAAGTCTATCCGAGCCACCGTCAGAGCACTCTCGTCGGCAGCGCCGTCTCACGAGCGCTGTCGCCTTCGCGACGGATCTCATACGCGAGAGCACCGGGTTTCTCGGCGAAGGCCTCGTGGAGATCGGTCCCGTGATAGATCAGCCCGGCGCCGTTGTCGGTCGCGTACGTCAGCGGCAACGTCCCGCCGGCCACGAGCTTGTGGATCAGGGGCCGGCGCTGCTCCTCGGCGTCGTGGTGCGGACTGTTGCCGTACGGCAGGAATCCGAGCGCATCGGTGACCGGGCGCAAGGTCGGACCAAATGAGTCGGTGGTGCCACCGACATGCCAGCAGAGCGAGCCCGCCGAGACGCCCATCAGCACGATACCTGCCTGCCAGACCCTCCGCAGGACGACGTCCAGGCCGTGGGTGCGCCACAGCGCAAGCAGGTTGGCGGTGCTCCCGCCGCTCACCCAGATGACGTCCTGGCGAGAAAGGTGTGCCTCGATGTCATCGAAGTTGGGCATGGGGAACAGATCGAGGTGGGACACCACCATGTCGAGCTTCGAGAATGCGTGATGCATCGCCGTGAGCCACTGCGGGTTGTCGCCGACGGCGGTTCCGATGATGCAGAGGCGCGGATGTGCCCCGGCGCCCGCGATCCTGGCAGCCATGGAGTACGCCGGGCCCGGTTTGAAGTTCCAGGCGTCGCCCCCGTCTGGCTGGAATCCGATGCTCGTGGCGATGATGGTGGGCTGAGGTGCGCTCATTCGACGATTGTGCCCGCGCAGACTCCGGGGATGAGATCGGGGACCGTGCTCGTGGCCGTGATCGCCGTGGCGGCCGTCATCGGCGTCGCGATCTCGACCGCGCAGCGGCCCCCGGCCCCGGCGCCATCGCCGTCGCCAAGGCCGTCCGCCGTACCGAGCCCGATCCCGCCGGGACCCATCTCAGGTATCGGCTTCAGCGTCGCCGACGACCCGTCGAGCAACCAGATCGTCCTGTTCGGGGGTGTCGACAACTACGCCAACACATGGCTGTGGTCGGGAACATGGATCCTGGCTGCGCCTGCGACCAGCCCTGCCGGGCGCATTGACGCCGCGGCCGCCTACGACCCGCTGACGGAACAGGTGCTGCTCTTCGGCGGGCGCCGGGCCCCGGTCACCAGCGGCCCGTTGCTCCACGACACATGGGCCTGGAATGGCGCGACCTGGCGCCAGCTTGACCAGGGATCCGGCGGCCCTCCGCCCGGCGAAGGCGCGTCGATGGCCTGGGATGAGGCGCTCGACGAGATGGTGCTCGTCACCGCCGCCGGCAATGCGCCCGGCGGCGACCAGACGTGGGTCTGGAGTTCCACGCACTGGGTCTTGAAGCCTCACGGCGGGGTCGCGCCGAGCGCGTTCGACCTCCCCATGGCATTCGATCCCGTCACCCGCTCATTGATCGCCGAGGGGTGCTGCTACGCCCCTCAATCGCAGCTCGGTGCGCTGGACACGACCTGGCGCTGGGACGGAGAACGCTGGGATCAGCTCGCCGGCACCGCGGAGCCGCTGCCGGGATCGGCTCTCGCGCTCGACCCCGATTCCGGCCATCTCGTCCTCTGCAACTGCGGTCCGATGCTCGCCCTTCCCGCCCTCGCGTCCTGGACCGGCCACCAATGGGCGCTCCTGGACGTGACCCGGCTCCCTGTCAATCCTGTCCTGGAGATCACCGACGTCGGCAGTGGTCAGCTCGTGATCGTCGGCTCGGCCGCCCCGAGCAATCCCTATGTCGCCCAACCGGTGCATCTGTGGGCCTTGAGCGCGTCCAAATGGCAGGAGCTCGACGCCCCCGACGTCAGCGGTGTGTGACGACGAGGTGATCGCTTTGACGCTTGATGTCAGAACGAACGACTTTGTTGTGACAGACCATCAAACGCCCAAAGGCGGCGCTGGAGCCGACCTATGGTGCGTGGCATGGCCCCACATTCGGGCGGCGCCGCAGCACCGCAACTGAGGGTGATCCCCGGTGTCTCGGACACCGATGGTGCCGTCACGGGCGATGCGCCCGCTGTCTCTCCCGCGAATCAGCGACGCATCCAGCGCATCAGCGCCGAACTCGACGTGTTGGAGATGGTGCCGTTCTCCGACCCGGACGCGGCCTACGCTCCGGCCGCCGCACTCGAGCGGCGTGCGCGCGCTCTTGGTGACGACATCGGCGAACGCCGGGCCCAGCTGATCCAGGCCGACGTGCTCAACCGCAAGGGCAAGCACACCGCGAGCGGCCAGGTGATCCGGGAGATCAACGAATGGGCGACCGAGCACGGTCACCGCCAGCTCATGGCGCGAAGCCATCGTCTGCTCTCAGTGTTCTTCGACTTCATCGGTGACGTGCCGAGTGCGTGGGAGCATGCCGTGCCGGCGGTGGAGCTGCTCGACGACAGCATGCCCGAGCGGATGCGCGCCGACCACATCTTCGGCCTTGGCCAGGTGCTGGTTCGCACGGGCGCTTGGGACGCGGCTCGCGAGCGCTATCGCACCGCGCTCGAGCTTGCCGACGGCCTCGACGATATTCCCCTGCGCGTCAAGATCCTCAACAACCTGGCGTGGCTGGAGGACGACGCGGGCGACACCCATCAATCGATGGAGATCGCCAAGCGTATGCAGGCGTTCGCGGAGCGTCACAACGTCATGCTCGACGCCGCATGCCTCGACACCATCGCCAATGCGCAGGTGAAGCTCGGGCTCTTCGCGGATGCTGAGGCGACGCTGCGTCCGATCCTCGACGCCGACGATCTCGACACCCGCCCGATCGAGGGATTGGGGGAGGCGCTCAACACAGCCGCGAGCGCGCAGCGCCTCCAGGGACATATGGAGGACTCGAGCGCGACCCTCGACCGCTGCATCGAGCTGTGCGCTGCGCGTGGGATGGCCGCCATCCGTGTCGAAGCGCTCGAGGAACGCGCGCGGCTCTTTGCCGACCAAGGACTGTTCGAGCGCGCATACGAACAGTACATCGAGTTCCACGCGGAGGATGCAGCGCTGCGCGCCGCGCAGCGCGAAGCGAACGCGCGCACCCTTCAGGCCGTCTTCGAAACCACCGAGGCGCGTCGCGAGGGCGAGCGCTTTCGCCAGCTGTCGCTGCGCGACGCGCTGACCGGTCTGCGCAACCGTCGTCATGTCGATACCGAGCTTCCCATCCTGCTCGCGCGCTCGCGCGAGGACGGATCGCCACTCTCGATCGGACTCGTGGATCTCGACAAGTTCAAACTCGTCAACGACCGTTTCTCCCACGCCGTGGGCGACAAGGTGCTCGTCCGAGTATCGGGCATTCTCGCCGCCGCCACAGCGGAATCCGGCTGGGCCGCGCGCATGGGCGGAGAGGAGTTCCTGCTCGTCTTCCCGGCATGCAGCGTCGCCGAGGCAGAGCGTCGCTGCGAGGACGTGCGCTGCGCGATCGAGTTAGTCCGCTGGGATGGCGCGATGAGCGGCGAAACAGTCACCGCAAGCATCGGGTTCACGATCCTCCAGAGCGGTCGCACCAGCCAGGCGGCGCTGCTCGGCCAGGCAGACCGCAACCTCTACGCCGCCAAGGAACAGGGAAGGAATCGAGTTGTCTCAGACCTCGCGTAAAGCGGATCTGGGTGATGACTCGTCTTCTCGACGACCCCCGATCCCTATCACCCGGTCAGTGCGTCAGCGTCACCTTGGTCAAGCCGATCGGGGCGTCCGGATCGAGCCCCCGCGCCAGCGCCGCTGACAGCGCGATCTGCTGACCGCGCACCGCGGCCACCACCGGTTGCAGCGCCTCGGGCACTGCGCTGGGCAGCGGCAAATCCGCTCCAGGCTCGGCGCCGATGGTGCTCACCGTCGCGCCGCGCTGTCGCAAGACTGCACACAGCTCCGCAACGTCGGCTGCCGCCGGTCCTGGCGCGGAGAATGCGAGCACCGGGACATCGGCCGTGACTGCTGCGATCGGGCCGTGGCGCAAGTCGGCGGCCGAGTACGCCTCGGCGAAGATCGCCGACGTCTCGCGAATCTTCAGTGCGGTTTCGCTCGCCGCAGCAAGCAATGGTCCGCGAGCCACGGTGAGCACGCGGTTGGCACCGTCGAGCCGTCGTGCGACAAGGTCCGCGCGATAGCGGTCGTCGATCACCTGGTTGACATGCTCCGGCAGCGCCAGGAGGTCACCGTCGCTCCAGGGCAGTGGCCCCAGTGCGGAGGCGACGAGTGCAAGCGCGACCAGCGTGGCGGTGAACGTCTTGGTTGCGGGGATGGCGAGCTCGCCGCCCGCGGACAGATCGATGATCACGTCGGCCACGTCGCTGAGCGGGCTCGCCGATGCGTTGACGATCGCGACCGTGCGCGCGCCCGTGGCACGCATGCGTTCGAGCACGGTCACCACCTCGGGCGTGCGCCCCGACTGGCTGATGCCCACCGCCACGTAGCCGCGGTGGTCGGCGGTGACCCCATACAGCGTGTGCAGGCTTGGCGACGCAAGCGCAACCGGCCGTCCACTCGCCATCTCGAAGAGGTATCTGCCGTAGAGGGCGGCCGTGTCCGACGAACCGCGCGCCAGCAGGACCGTCCCGCAAAGGTGCTCCGGGAGCAACGCGCTGATCGACTCTGTGATGGCCGCCCGGCGCTGCACAAGGCGCTCGATCACTGCGGGCTGTTCGGCGATCTCAGCCGCCATGTTCTGTCCGTTCATGCAACTCCAATCAAATGTTGTTCGGCAATCTCGGCGGCCAGGTGCTTGTCGTTCACACGACCCCGGTCGAGCCTTCGTCGAGCCATGCCAGCAGGCGCGATGCGGCACTGCCGTCGGCTCCGGCCATCGAGAGTCCCGCGAGGGCGGCGCCGACGACCGGACGCGTCGTGCACAAGCTTGTCTCTGCTTTGGGTGCGTGCTCCTTGATGCTCGTCGCGATGTAGTCGAGCAGGATCGAGCGGCTCGACGCGAGCACCGAGCCACCAAGCGCGATCTGGACCGGGGAATCCTCCATGTCCAGTTGGCCCAACGCAGCGACGGCGAGGCGCGTGACCTCGGAACCCTGACGGCGCATGATCGCCAGCGCCTCGGCGTCGCCGGCCTCGGCGGCGTTGACCACGAGCGGTGGCAGCTCAACGAGCCGGGCGGCGTCGAGGACGCCCTGATGAATCGCGACGGCAACCTCGAGCGCGGTTGCAAAGCCGAAATACCCGGCCACCGCGCGTGCGAGTGCTGTCGGTGCGCCCCGCCCATCCTCGCTGCGCACCCCGGCGCCGAGGGCAGCCATCCCGATGTCCGGTCCGCCGCCCCAATCTCCGGTGATGTCACCCAGTGCGGGGAACCAGGCGCGGCGTCCCGACGGTGAGCTCCCGACGCAGTTGACGCCGGCCCCGACCGTCACTGCCACACCATGGCCGGTGCCGGTGGCTGCCCAGAGCACGGCGAAGACATCATTGGCGACGTGGTTCCGCTCGGCCCACCCCTGCGAGGTCACCGCATCCGCGAGAGCAACCTCCTCCGATGGCAGGTCCGCGCCGGCCATGAACACGGCCGCGACCGCAGCTCTGCGGCTGCGGCGCGCCCCCAGGCCCGCGGCGAGCCACGCTCGATCGACCAGGTCATCGACCACCTGGATGGCAGGCCCGAGCCCGAGTTGATGTGGCGACGACCCGGCACCGCGAACAGACGCCAGGACCGATCCATCCGTGCACAGGAGCAGGACGTCGGTCTTGGAGTTGCCGCCGTCGACGGCGACGATCATCTCGTCATTCATGCGAATGCCGGCAGGAACCTGCGGTTGGCGGCGAGCAGATCGGTGAGCAGTTGCTCGGCGAGCGCGCTCTGCCCGATCAAGGGGTGCGTGAGCAATGCGCGAAACGCTACCTCGCGGTCGCCGCTCACCGCCGCCTCAGCGGTCAGCGATTCGTACGCGGCTGCATGGGCGATCAGGCCCGACTGGTGCGGTGGGAGCGCGGGGACGGGAAGCGGGTCTGCGCCTTCAGGGCTCACGCGCGCCGGCACCTCGATCACGGTGTCCGCAGGGAGCTCAGGGATCATCCCATTGTTGCGGACATCAACGACCTGAACTTCCGTGCTCTCACCGAAGAGACCGCAGAGCAGATTGATCGCGGCTTCGCTGTAGTAGGCGCCGCCGCGCTGCATGAGCAACTCCGGCTTGTCGTGGAGCTGCGGGTCGCGATACAGCGTGAGCAGCTCGCGCTCGACGTCCATGACCTCTTCGGCGCGGCTGCGCGACTCGAGGAGCTCCTGCACGACAAGGTCGTGCTGGTAGTAGTAGCGCAGGTAATACGACGGCACGGCACCGAGGTTGTCGATGATGCGACGCGGCAGATCCACGTGCGCGGCGATCTCGTCCCCGTGCTCGCGCAGCAGTGCCGGCAGAACCTCGGCGCCGTCGACGCAGACCGAACGGATCCAGGTGAGGTGATTCAGTCCCGCGTGTCCGAGTTGCACGGATTCCGGGGCCACGTCGAGCCAGCCCGCGAACAGACGCTGAAACCCGATTGCCACGTTGCACAGCCCGACCGCACGGTGACCGTGGTCGAGCAGCGCACGCGTGACGATGCCCACCGGGTTGGTGAAGTCGACGATCCATGCGTCGTCCGCACCGAGCCGCCGGATGCGGTCCGCGATGTCGAGGACCACCGGCACGGTGCGCAGCGCCTTCGCGAACCCACCCGCACCAGTCGTCTCCTGGCCGACGCATCCGCAGCGAAGCGGGATCGTCTCGTCGGTGAGACGCGCGGCCTGGCCGCCGACGCGGATCTGCAGCAGTACCGCCGATGCACCGTCAACCGCAGCATCGAGATCGCTCGTCAGCGTGAGCTTGCCCTTGTAGCCATGCGCGCGCGCGATGCGCTGCGCAGCGCCACCGACGACCGCCAGGCGTTCCTCGTCGATGTCCTGAAGAACCAGCTCCTCGACACCGAGCTGCTCGCTCGACCCGGCCGAAGCCCTGGACCAACTCGGGGCTGTACGTGCTGCCCCCGCCGACAACCGCAACCTTCATGCGGTCTTGTCGGCGGGAGCGTCCTCGCCGCGGCGCTGCTCACGGACCCTCATGAAGTCGATCGCCGTGCGCGCGATCGGCGTGGCAGACCCGAAGATGCGGTCGAAGGCGAGCCGGAGACCGGTGGTGCTGCAGCCCGCGATGACCGCGTCGACACCGAGCGTCGACACCTCGAGCCGCGGCGAGAAGGGCGAGATCGACGCCAGCGCCTCGCCGATGGGCCGGATCAGCAGGTCACCGCCGCCGGTGCCGATGCCGCCACCGAGCACGACCAGCTCGGGGTCGAGCACCGCCGCCACCGCGGCGATCGCGTGCGCGAGGCGGCGTGCCTCGATGCGCACGACGCGGTCCGCGTTCGGATCGCCATGGCGCGCCGCATCGAAGATCGTCCGCAACCGAGCTCGCCGAGTCGCATGCCGTGCTCGACGCGCCAGCGCCACGATGGCGGCCGACCCGACGAGGCTCTCGTAGGCGCCGGTCCCCCAGGTCGCGCGATGCCCGGGCCGACCTCGGCGTCGAGGTCGAGACGCAGAAACCCGATCTCCCCGGCAAGTCCCGCTGCGCCGCGGCGCAGCGCGCCGTCGACGAAGGACCCGGTCGCCACCCCGGTGCCGACCGAGAGCAGGACGAAGTCCTCGCTGTCCTGCGCAACGCCGTGGACGTGTTCGCCCACCGCGGCCATGTTGACGTCGTTCTCGAAGACGACCGGCGCCACCAGCGCCTCGCGGATGGCCGGGATCACCTTGGGGCTCTCCCAGCCGGCGAGCTGCGGCGCCAGCGACAGGTGATCCGCGCCCGGGCGCAGGACACCCGGCGTTCCCACCACGACCTGGTTGATGTCCTCCAGCGAGATGCCCGCGTCGGCGGCCAGCGTCTCCGCAGCCTGGCGCAAGCTGCGAGATGACCGCCTTGGCGGTGCTCCGAGGCGTTCGCATCGCGCACCGGCCGACGACCGCGCCGGTCAGGTCGACGAGCGCGGCTCGCACCCATTCGCGTCCCACATCGAGGCTCAGCACCCATCCGGCGCGCGGGATTGACGTCGTAGAGCTGCGCACTCGGACCCGGCAGCCCGCTGGTCCGCCCCACCCTGCCGGAGCAGACCGAGGTCGACGAGCTGTCCGAGCACCTCGGAGACCGTCGGCTTGGACAGACCGGTGCTCCGCACCACATGCGGCGCGGCCACGGGTCCGCCCGTATGCACCAGCTCGAACGTGGTGCGCAGGTTGATGGCGCGAAGCAGGCTTGGCTTCGCAGCTTCCGGTGCCGGCATCGAGTGTCTCTCCCGACGAACGTTAGTAAGGTTGGTTATCTGCAGCATCCTGCCGGACGGGCTGTCAAGGAACGCTCGGGTCGTTGTCGATCTGCCACGCGAACGCCATCGGTGTCGCCGCGGTGAGGTCGAGGGCCGGCTCGTCGGTCGACCATGACTGCACGTTGTCCTGGAAGACCGCCGTCGCGCTGTTGAACTGGGCGAAGGTGTCGATGCCATTGGCGGGGCAGCTGCGCATCCCCGTCGACCACGCCCGTCGCGGCGAAGGAGTTCGGACCCTCAACCGCGGCACCGGCGAGGACCGGCGACGTGCCGTTGAGCGACCCGGCGAGGTTGGCGACCTGGTGCTGCATGCACTCGGGGAATGTGCTCCCGTCGCCGACGATCAGCGACGATGCCCCAGGCATTGGCGCCGAGGATGTTGCCGAGCCAGCGCGAGTCGTAGGCGGCGAAGTGCGTTGGTGCCGGTGAGCTCGTCGTATTCCGCGGCCATCACCACCAGACCCGCACCGTGACTTGTCGTGTCGAAGGTGTCCCACGGGAACCCGAACCCGAAGGGTCGGTGCCGCTCTGTGCAACGCGCCTTGTCGAGCTGCTTGCGGAGGTCGCCGAGCAGCTGCGCCTTGGTCACCTCGACGTCGCTGGGGTTGCCGGCGTGCTCGATGGCGCGATAGAGCTCGAAGTGCGCCAGCCCGGTGACGTCGTAGAGGTTGAGCGTGTCGGCCGCGTCGTACGGACCGGTGATGTACGCGTGCGCCCAGTGCGCTGCCTGGCCGCAGGTAATACAAGGCGTCGGTATTCGGCGTTCCGGCCGGCGCCGGACCCGCTGACAGCGCGTCGTAGAGCTCGGTCGCTCCCCACTCGAGGTCGTCGCGCCACTCCTTCTCGGGATAGAAGTCATACGGAATCGCGGTCTGCAGCCTGCCCGGGGTGCGTATCCGCAAGGGCGAAGACGTCCTCGGCGTCCTTGAGGCAGGCCGCGGCCTGCACAGGCTCGGTCGACGCGGTCGAGCTGGTAGCAGAGGGCGAAGTCGGCGGCGAGCCGTCCGGCGAGGTTGGGGCTGATCAGCGACCCTGGCGCACCCGCACGGAAGACGGGCCGGTTGCGGATGTACCGATCCTCCGGGATTGGTACCGCCGTACGTGTCGTCGGCCTGCGGCAGCCGCCAGATGTCGTGGTCGCCCACGATCTGGCTGTTGCCCTCACCGATGCCCACCTGCAGATACAGCGTCTTGGTGCTGTCGTTCCACATGTGCTCGAGCCAGTCCAGGCCGAAGGCCGCCTCGGCGCTGTAGTTGGCGGTGGCGGACCCGGGTCCGAGCTGGCTTCGGAAAATCGCGGACGTCGGTCTCCATCATGCCGACGACGTAGCTGATCGTCTCGGTGAACTTCAGATAGTCACCGGCGTCCCACCAGCCACCCGCGGCGTCGATGGTCACGCCGAGCGACGTGAGGTCGCCCTTGAAGTCGCCATTGCTGTTGACGTCGGGGATCAGGTAGGTCATTGCGTCCTCGTCGTTGAGGTGCCCCGGCGCGGTGCGCAGCGCGGACGGGATGAAGTCAGGTCCATCTCGCTCGTTCTGATAGAACGAGAGCGAGTTCGCCATCGCCGCTGCGTAGAGCCTTCGCGGCCGTGTCGATGCGGAAGGCCGGGGACCGCACCTGCATCGACCCGTCGCTGACGATGATGTGGATATGACCCCTCGCGATGGACAGGCGTTGAAGTCGATCGCGTAGACGTGAGCGTAGGTGCTGCTCCAGGATCCCTGGTCGGCGCCGACCATCGACGAGTAGACAGCGTCGCCGCGCGAGTCGACGACGCGGAACAGGCGCACCCGGATGGGCCGTCGACGTCATGAGGTACGCGCGTTTCGGGCGCGCCGTTCGCGTAGCCGACCTGGTCGACGCGAACCTGGCCCCAGGCTGCGCCTGCCGCCTCACCTCCATTGCCTGCGCCGGTCGCCGATGCCGCCTGGACCGCGTTGCCGGGGATCAGCGCCGGAACCGTGACCAGCGCACAGGCAGCAACCAGCAGCCGGTGCCGGAGAGCGAGCCTCGGACGGTGCGGTCGCTCAGGGTGCTCGGGCATGGTTAGGGATTCTTCCTATCAGTCAGCCGGATGTCAAGTGGAAGCGGTGAGCAATCGAGGAAGCGGCCGCTCGATGATCTGGATCTTGGCGGAAACAGAACTGTTGACCACACTGCTGATGTTAAGGTAGCTTTCCTATAAATTACCGGCCTCGGATCACCTTCTCATCCATCAAACGGCGACAACGAGACTTCGGAGGAACCCGGATGGTATCGACGTGGCGAACGAACCTACGCCGCTTCAGGCCGATGACCGTGCTGGTCGTGGCGGGCGTCCTGGCCGCGGCCTGCGGCTCGGCAACCACAGCGAATAGCGGGGGGACGGCCAACACCGGCAAGGTGGGCGGCAAGCTGCTCATCGACAACGAGAGCGGGAGCACCTGGACCTGCCAGTTCAACCCCTTCAACCCGTCCGTGAACATCACGTCGATCGGTTTCATCTACGAACCCCTCGAGTTCATCAACATTCTCCAGACGAATACCGATGGCACCCCCAAGGTGACTCCGTGGCTCGCCACGTCATCGAGCTGGAGCACTGACTTCAAGACACTGACCATGACCATCCGGTCCGGTGTCAACTGGAGCGACGGCACGCCCTTCACCGCCAACGACGTGCTGTACACCTTCAACGCGCTGAAGGCTGATCCCGCGCTCGACCTGAACGCGCTGTGGTCGGTAAACAGCGGACCGCTCACCAATGTCGCGCTCCAGGGCACAGACCAGGTGGTCTTCACATTCAACGCGCCGGCGGAGTCCTATTTCTACTATGTCGCGGATCAGACGCCGATCGTTCCCCAGCACATCTGGGGCACGCAGGACCAGGGCAAGCTCGATACTTATGCGGACACGGCTCCGGTCGGCACCGGCCCGTACCTCATGTCGAACTGCTCGCAGGACAACATCAAGTACCTCCGCAACACCAAGTACTGGCAGAGCAAGCCGGGGCACCCCGTTCCCCAGGTGGCCGAGGTTGACTACCCGGCGTTCCTCAGCAACACGTCAGCAAACCTTTACCTCGCCCAGGGTCAGGCGCAGTGGGGAGCGCAGTACATCCCCAACATCCAGTCGTACTACATCAACAAGAGCCCGTCGACACGCCACTACTGGTTCCCGCCCACGCTCAACGTCTCGCTCTTCCCGAATCTGAACAATCCGCTGCTCAGCAACCTGGCCGTGCGTCAGGCGATCTCCATGGCGATCGATCGCTCGCAGGTCTCGCAGCGCGGCGAGAGTGGATATGAGCCGGCCGCGAACCAGACCGGCATCGTCCTGCCGACCTACAAGGCGTGGTACGAGAAGTCGCTCGACACGACCACCTACAGCCCGTCCAAGGCGGAGTTGACGCTGCAGGCGGCCGGCTTCACGAAGGGGTCGGACGGGATCTACGCGAACGCGCAGGGTCAGAAGCTCTCGTTCACCATCAAGACGATCAGTGGGTACACCGACTGGGATGCTTCACTCCAGGTCATCACCCAGGAGTTGAAGGCGGTGGGTATCGGAGTGACTGTCCAGGACGAGGACAGCACGCCGTACACCAACGACACGCAGAACGGAACGTTCCAGCTCGCATACGGCGAGATGCCCGTGGCCGGGCCGGGCCCGTACTACGAGCTTCGCCCGCTGCTCTTCAGCGGCAGCATCGGGTCCACCAACTACGAGCGGTATAAGTCGAGCTCGACAGACGCGCTCTTCAACCAGTACTCCGGAGCGACCCCGGCGCAGCAGCTCATGATCATCCATCAGATCTCGGCTGTCATGGCGCAGGACCTCCCCGTGATCCCGGTGGTCGAGGGTGTGGACTGGTATCAGTACGACACCACCAACTTCGGCGGCTGGCCGACGCCCTCCAATCCCTATGCGCAGCCACCGGTCTGGGCAACGCCAGACAACGGAATGGTCCTCACACAGCTCTATCCGGTGAGCTAGCGTAGTCCCGATGCGCAGGGTCAAGGCGCGGCTGACGCGGCGGTGAGGTACGTCTCCCGCCGCGTCGGCCTGTTCCTCATCACGCTCTGGGCGGCCCTCACGGTCAACTTCATCATCCCGCGCGTGATGCCCGGCAATGAGGCACAGGCGGTTCTGGCGACGTTCCGGAACGTGAACCCGGCGGCGTTGCACGCGCTGGAGATCGAGTTCGGTATCAACGTTCACCAGAACCTTCTGATCACATACTTCCAGTACATCGGGAACTGCCTCACCGGTCAGTTCGGACTTACCGCGCAACGGGTTCCTGTGCTGACCGAGATCATGAGCAAGCTGCCCTGGACGCTCGGGCTTGTCGGCGTCACGACGATCATCGCTTTCGCCATCGGGACATTCGTCGGCGTCCTGGGCGCGTGGCGTCGCGGCGGCAAGCTCGACGGACTGCTTCCCCCGCTGCTGTTCATCGTCGCCTCGTTCCCGGTCTTTTTCGTCGGCCTGCTGCTGCTTTTCGTGTTCGCGGTGACGCTCAACTGGCTACCACTCAGCTCCAACTACAGCATCGGCACAGAGCCTTCCCTGTCGCTGTCCTTCATCGGGGACGTGCTCGTTCACGCGATCCTCCCGGCCATCAGCCTCATCGTGGTGACCGCCGGCCTCTGGATCTACTCGATGCGCAACAACATGATCACGACGCTCGCAGAGGACTACGTGAAGATGGGTCGGGCGAAGGGCCTGAAAAGCTGGCGGATCATGATCGATTACGCCGCGCGCAACGCGATCCTTCCCAACCTGACGGGATTCGCGATGCAGCTTGGATACGTGCTCGGAGGATCCATCCTCATCGAGTACACGTTCTCGTACCCCGGACTCGGCTATCTCTTCTACACGAGCACGACCGATCACGACTTACCTTTGATGCAGGCACTGTTCCTCGTCTACACGCTCGCGGTGCTCGTGTGCGTGCTGGTCGCGGACCTGGCCACCGCCGGCTTGGATCCCAGGACGCGCGATGCATAGCGAGGGCGTCGCATGAGCACCGCCATCATCGCCGCCGATGCGGAGACGGTCGATGCCGTGGCCGCGGCGCGACCACAGAGTGCGTTTGCCCGCTTCACGCACGCAATCATTCGCAATCGCAAAGCGACTGCCGGGATCGTGATCCTGCTGATCCTCGTGATCGTCGCCATCTTCCCCGGCGTGTTCGCACGCGACGATCCCCAGGCGGCCGTCTACGGTCAGAACCTTGGTCCGTCGGCGCAGCATCTCCTCGGTACGACTCAGCTCGGCCAGGACGTCTTCTCCCAGGTGATCTGGGGCACACGCCTGACACTGATCGTCACGGTGGTCGTGAGTGCGCTCGCCACGTTCATCTCGATGGTGATCGGAGTCACGGCGGCGTATGTCGGAGGACTCACAGATCGCTCTCTGTCGCTGCTCACCGACATCTTCCTGATCATCCCGACTCTGCCGTTGCTGATCGTGCTCGCGTCCTACCTTCCGCCGGGTTCGGTCACGATGATCGTGGTGCTCACGGCAACGAGCTGGGCGTTCCAGGCACGCCAGCTGCGGTCGCAGGGACTCTCGCTTCGTGCCCGTGAATTCCTGTCGGCGGCAAAGGTGCGCGGCGAACGCACCTCATACATCATCTTCGTCGAGATCATCCCGACGATGACCTCACTCATCGTCGCGTCCTTTCTCGGGCTGTCCGTGTTCGTCGTCGGTTTCGCGGCCGGCCTGCAGTTCCTCGGCCTCGGGAACAGCACCGAGTTGACCTGGGGCACGATGCTCTACTACGCACAACAAGGGGGCGCGCTCGAGGCCGGCAATGCGTGGTGGGCGCTGGCACCCGGTGCAGCCGTTGCCTTCATGGGCGCCGGCTTCGCGCTGGTCAACTACGCGTTCGACGAGATCGGCAACCCCGCGCTGCGGCCGGTGAGAAAGCGACGTGTCAGCAAACCTGCTTGAGGTCGAGGACCTCTCGGTCTCGTACCTCACGGACACGGCGGACGTCGGCGCTGTGGAGCACGTCAGCCTGTCGGTGCGCGCCGGGGAATTTCTCGGGATCGTCGGCGAGTCCGGTTGCGGCAAGTCCACCTTGCTCTTCGCCATCGCGCAACTGCTCTCACCGCCGGCGGCGATCACGTCTGGCCGTGTGGTGTTCAAGGGTCAGGATCTTGTCCAACTCACCGAGAACTCGCTCCGGCTCGTTCGATGGCGTGACTACTCGGTCGTCATGCAGAGCGCCATGAACGCGCTCAACCCCATGAAGAGCATCGGTGCCCAGTTCGCGGACACAATTCGGGCGCACGAGCACATGTCCCCTGACGGCATCAAGACGCGATCGGCCGAGGTTCTGCACCTCGTCGGCATCGACGCGGCGCATGTGGACAGCTACCCGCACCAGCTGAGTGGCGGGATGCGACAGCGAGCGATGATCGCCATGGCGCTGCTCTTCACACCGCAGCTCGTGATCATGGACGAGCCGACATCCGCGCTCGACGTGGTGGCACAACGCTCGCTGATGACGCAGATCAAGGACCTCCAGCAGCAGTTCGGCTTTGCGGTCATCTTCGTCACGCACGACATGTCAGTTGTCGCCAATTACTCAGATCGCGTCATGGTGATGTACGCCGGTCAGGTGGCCGAGCTCGGCGAAACAAAGTCGCTCTTCGACCGACCATTGCATCCGTACAGCAAGGGACTCCTCGACGCGTTCCCGTCGGTTCGCGGCCCGCGCCGGCCTCTGATCGGCATTCCTGGCAGCCCTCCCGACCTCGGACGGCCGCCGGCAGGGTGTCGGTTTCATCCGCGTTGCAACGTGGCGATGCCGGAGTGCACCACCACGGAGCCCGAACTGTACGACGTCGACGACACGCAGGTGCGATGCCTGCTCTTCGCGGAGAACGCCGCCGCCGTGTCCCCACGATGAGCGCCATGCCTGCAACGCCATCCGTCACTGACAGCGCACCGGAAGCGACTGCCGGCTCACACGGCGTGCTCCTCCGCACGACCGGCCTGACCAGGCACTTCCGCCTTGGTGGTCTGCTCTCGCGCCGCATGCTCCACGCCGTCGACGATCTCGAGATGGTCATCCACGAGCGCGAGATCCTGGCCCTGGTCGGTGAAAGCGGGAGCGGCAAGACGACAGTGGCACGTCTTCTCGCAATGATCTACCCGCCGACTCGCGGCACGATCCTCTATCGCGGACGCTCGGTGAACAGACTGCGCTCGCGCAAGGATGTCCTCTGGTACCGCGGCGAGGTGCCCATGGTTTTCCAGGACCCGTACAGCGCGATGAACCCGGTATTCCGTGTCTCACACGGCGTGATGCGCAATCTCAAGCTGCACCGCCCGGAGCTCGATGGCGAACAACGACATTCGGAAGCTAAGCGAGTTTTTGACATCGTCGGCCTTAATCCTGCAGCCGACATGCTCCGGAAGTTCCCCTACGAGATGAGCGGCGGCCAGCGCCAGCGCGTGGGTTTCGCCCAGGCGCTGGCCGTGCGGCCCAAGCTGATCCTCGCCGACGAGCCGGTGTCGATGCTGGATGTATCGATCCGCGCAGGCATTCTCAACATGATGGCGCGGCTGCGGGCCGAGGAAGGCGCATCGATCCTCTACATCACTCACGACATCGCAAGCGCCCGCTACGTCGCCGACCGGATCATCGTGATGTACGCGGGCCACGCCGTTGAGCAGGGACCCACTGAGGTCGTCCTCTCGCGACCGAAGCACCCGTACACGCAACTCCTCCTGTCCGCGGTACCCGATCCTCGCGAAAAGGTTGTGCCGGTCTCCGCGGACAGCGGTGAGCCACCGCGGGTCATCGACCCCGGTGAGGGATGCCGCTTCCGCCAGCGGTGTCCATACGCCATCGATGAATGCGCGCGTGTCACTCCTCTTCCCAGACCGATGGGGCCGGCGCACGAGGCCGCGTGCCATGTGGCGGTCGCCGATTCCGTCGATGAAAATGCCGCGAGATCTGCAGCAATGCCCATTTCTGCATGGGACACGGACGCCGGCCGCTGAGGTCTTGGACACGATACCGTCCTGAGCGACGTCCACCTCCTTGAGGCCCCTCAAGATGGGCGGCCCCAGATGCAGAACTGCAGTCAACGAAGCCGGATCCAAGCCTGGGCCGCGCGTTTTCCAGGAACCCCGCTGGGGCATTCGCGTTTCAAAGGAATGGCATCCACCCGTCTGCTTCTCTGTGGCTCGGCGTTGATCCTTATTGGAATCAGCGCCTGCGGGGCCGAAGTGGCCAATACATCAAGTCCATCCGCGTCCTCCACGCCATGCTCTCAGCATCGCGCGTTCAGCCTCTCCCTCGTCAAAGACACCGGGGGAGAGACCTCGCCTATCGCGGCGGCACAGTGGTTCGCCACGCACGGCGGGGTGTGGTCCGATATACCAACGACCGGCTGGAGTGTGACAGGGAGCCTGGGGTTGTCGACTTCGGTCCAATCGGGGTCATTTACCCTCGAGGTTCTTCATGGGCCTGACGGCACCTGGCAGGTCGCGAGTGGCACTGACGCCACGTGCTGAGGCATCCCTCATCGATCCGTGAACGCCCCGGCGCGCTCGGCATCGCGAAGCTGTTCAACGACACGCTCCAGGTTTGACTGCCAAATCGCCTCCGGCGTCGGTGGCAGCACGTCGTCCCAGATGGCTGCAAAGCTCCCAATCAGTTGAGGGAACCGAGCCGGTCGAGCCATGAACCACCAGTGCAGGTGCTCGCTCCCATCGCCCCACCTACATACGTGTACTCGACCCACTCCATCGATAGACCGGACCGCGCGCTCGATTCGGGCAAGCATGATTCCGAGTGCGCCGGCGAGTTCGTCCGGAAGATCGCCCGGTTCGGCGAAGTGCTTGCGTGCCTCGAGCAGAACAACTGCCGGAAGCCCGCTCGGCCGAGCGGGTGCGCGGAGACGCCACCTTTCGTCTGTCCAGAGGTATTCGACATCAGGCGCCAAACAGCTTTGGCAGTCGACGCCAAATGCTCCGCTTCTTTCCGGATCAAGTGCCGTCGGCGGTCGCAGTTCGCGGGGACGCAACTCACCGACAAATGGAAACGTGTCCCAATCGTCGACAGGCGGCATCCGAAGAGCGGTCGCGACCCGTTGGTACATCTCGTCGGGCGTCTCAGGCACGGAGCTATCCTATGCCGCCGAGGTCAGGTAGGGTGTCGGCGTGAATTGGCGCAAGTCGTTCTACGAAATGAGACGTGGGGCAGGGTGTCCGATGTGCGCGGAGGGTCGCCCTGAAGTCACCAACGATGGGGTGCGCTTCTACGCCGGTAAGGTCACCGATGGGTACCTGCGCCGGAGGGGCATTCAGCGCGGTCTGACGGTAGTCATCTGGCGAGGCCGGCACGTTGTAGAGCCAACCGACCTCAGCGATGTGGAGGCCGACGAATACTGGCATGAGCTGCTAATGATCGGTCGGGCTATAGCCACGGCCATGCAGCCCGTGAAGCTCAACTACAACATCCTTGGCAACTCAGTACCCCACCTCCACACACACATCGTGCCGCGCTATGCCGACGATCCACGCCCCGGCTGGCCCTTCCCCTTTCCCGAACAAGACCCACCCCCCATGCCGGCTGACGCCCTGAATTCCGACGTTGACGACTTACGCCGAGCCTTTCGGGATCAGACGACCGCCGAGAGGTCCGATTCACCTCGCTGATGCGGTAGGCGGGGCTGAGTAGGTTGTCGGCCGCGAGAGACGCCCATCAACGGACCTTATGAATGCTAATGGGAGAATCATCGTCTCCCTCGGGCCACTCAAGGTGCGGCGGCACCGGTGTCGTCCCTTGTGCGCTAGCTGAGATTTCCCTTTGCCGCCGCAGCCCAGGCCAACGGAAGCACCGCGCGGTACTCAGGGTGCGCAAGCGAAACGGCTGGCCATTCATCCGCCCTGAACCAGCGCAGTTCGTCGTGCTCGTTGGTTGCGCAATTGGTCACTTGGCCCACCCAATCCGTCACGACCCAGATCGCCAACTCGAAGCTGGGTTCACGTACCAGTGGGTAAAGCCGAGCGAGCGGCGGGCCAGCGGGCCGGCTGATCTGCACGCCCAGCTCCTCGGACAGCTCGCGAACCAGCGCGTCGAGCGGGGCTTCACCAGATTCCACATGGCCGCCTGGAAGGGCCCAGACGCTTGGGTACGAGGCGCGACCGTCGCTCCGGTGACCCAGAAGCAGTCGCCTGTTCTGAATCAAAGCTCCAACTACCACTTGCTCCATCCATGGAAGCTAATCACAGCCACCGTGAGCGGCACGCAGCCACGGGTTGGTACGTCCCGAGGCATGCTCGGACGTTGTGGGCTGTCCTGACCGATGGCTGCGAGACTACCCTTCGTGCCCTCCACATGTCGGCCCTACCGGATCAGCGACGCCGAAGCCCTCGTGTCGCTCTGGTCTCTTTGCGGGCTCACACGCCCCTGGAATGATCCCTACTTGGACATCGAGCGCAAGACCGGCGTCGACGCCAACGGCCTTCTAGTGCTCGACGAGGACAATCGATTGATCGGCGCCGTCATGGTGGGTTACGACGGGCATCGCGGATGGATCAACTATCTGGCGGTACATCCGGATCATCGCCGCCGTGGGTTGGGCCGAACCCTAATGGCGGCCGCCGAGCAACGACTGGCAGAGCTCGGCTGCCCGAAGGTGAATCTGCAAGTTCGTGCCTCCAACCACGAAGCGGTGGCGTTCTATCGCCGCATCGGCTACAGCGTGGATGACGTGGTGAGTATGGGGCGACGAATCGAAAACGACAGATGAGATCACAGAAGGCCTACGCTGAGTCTCGAAGCGTGTTCCGCCACCGAGACACGGGAGCTCGAGAGATATCAGCGGATGCTCGCATGCGCCGGCAACCATCGGCCGATGGCTTCGCAAGCGCCTCTCGGAGAGTGTCAGCCGTTGATCATTAGGGCGTGGATTCTTCAGCGACGTTCGACGACTTAGTCAGCGAAGGAGCTTCAGTCCCAACCGAGGGTTGGGACTTCTCGTGGTTCGACGGCAGGGCCACCGAGGAGCGGCCATCATGGGGATACGCAAAGCTGCTCGCCGGCCGGATGACACGCGCCGCGGCTGTTCTAGATATCCAGACGGGGGGTGGTGAGGTCCTGGCCCAGGCCCTGGAGCAAGCTGAGCGCTCCCCCGTGCGGATCGCCGCGACCGAGTCGTGGCCTCCGAACCTCGAGATAGCGAGGCGGACTCTCAGTCAGTTTGGCGCATCGGTCGTCGAGGCGTCTGACGATGGCGACCTGCCGTTCAGTGCCAACTCGTTCGACCTCGTCGTCAGCCGACACCCTATCGTGACCATCTGGCCCGAGATTGCGCGCGTGCTCCAACCGGAAGGCATCTACCTGTCGCAACACGTCGGTGCTGGCTCAAACCGAGAGCTCATCGACTTCATGATGGGTCCGCAAGCCGTCGGCGACTCGCGTAGCCCTCAGCGAGCGGTTATGGAAGCTGAGGAGGCCGGCCTCGTCGTGGTGGATTTACGGCAAGAATCGCTGCGCGTGGTCTTCAACGACGTTGGAGCGGTCGTATATTTCCTACGCAAGGTGCTGTGGACGGTTCCCGGCTTCACTGTGGACGGGTACCGGGATCGGCTCTTCAGCCTTCACAAGAAGATCCAGCGCGAAGGGCCTTTTCTTGCCCATGCTGAGCGGTTCCTCATCGAGGCAAGGAAGCGCCGAGTTGGCCGGCGGAAAGGTCACCATTCGCAGCAAGATTCGCCATTGCTGTTGAGCTGATCTCGTCGATCGCGATGAAGTCGCTGCCGGGGCCTATCGCTGGGTGGCCACCCCGCAAGGCGACGCAGCGTTCAGCACCCTCTGGGTGCAGAAATGGACCCTGGGCTGTGACAACGTCCCCAGCGTTGGCCGAAGGACAAATATCGCGCAGACCTGCTGCAACGCCCTGTGCGTCTGGGCTCGACCGTGAGGATTGGCACAGTTCGGACGCAGATCGAGTGTGGTCCGCGGATGCATTGGTAACTCAATTGCCGAGTGAAGCCAAGAAGGCGAGCAGGCGCGGCCAGAAATCAGCCACCGCGAGTTGGTTGGCCTCGAGCGTACCGCCCAAGCTTTCGAAGTCGAAGGGGCGGTATGGGACGCCCACGTTCACAGAGTGACCAGCGTTCGGATAGCTGATTAACTCGTGTGTGAACGGGAAGCGTGCGGCGTTCAGTCTGTTCTCGATCGCGATGCCGAATGGACACGATGAAACGAGGGAATCGAGCCCGCCACAGTTGTCGAGGATCGGACCACGGATCTTCTCCACTGGAATGATCGCGTCAGGATGCCCTGTCGCCAGCGGGTCATGAAAATCGTCCGAGTATGGGAGGGGTGCACCGTGCAAGGTCCATGAGGCACCGTCACATCGCTGGTTAGCATCGAGGCCACAGAGGATGTTGCTGCTGGTCGTTGTCGCGATCACGGCATGCACCAGGTTTGGGTAGTACACGCCAAGGAGGAGTGCAGCCTCTCCACCACGAGAGGCTCCGTCCACGACCAGATGGTTTGGGTCAACTCCGGGTTGCCGAGCGAGCCACTTCAAAGCCCTCTCGAAATACTCCAGCGGTATGTTCTGTTCCGTGGCGGGGATTCCCGGCTCGCCGAAATAGGCCAGAGCGAGTGCAGGATAACCATGGGAGGCAAACGCCGCCGCATCATCATGCCCGGAGAGGCCCCCCTCCGAACCCCCAAGCACGAGGACTCCTGGATGGGGTGCACTCCCTGCGGGTGGCGAGAGGTAATCGCCATAGAAGCCGTTGATTGACGGTCGCAAGTCCCGCTCAGCCACACCCGGCGACGACCACAGCCGTCTGAGGACTTTGTGGGCGACGTCGCGGCCGGCCACGACGACCGTCAGTGTTACGTCGAAGCCGCCGTGTGGAATGCAGAATCCGAACTCGGTCTAACTCCCCACCGTGGGTCTCATGTTCTCGATAAGACCCATTGAGTTTGTGCCCGTGTAACTGCCGGATCTGGGCACCGAACTCGCCAAATCGAGACGCCCGCCATTGTTGGACATGAACGTGGCGCTCGACACATAGCGGACGCCATCGCAATCAATTGCCCCCGCGTCGACCGTGACCCGAGCATCTGCGGGAAGACCAGAAACAGTCACGGAGAGCGGCGCGTCCAGCAGCGCAATCAGGTGGTTGACGTGTAACGCCACCGGGCCGGACGCCGGACTTGAGCACGCGACGCCAAGCGCGGCGAATACGCTGGCTAAGAGGCCGGCTGCCACGCGTCGCCGTCGTGTCTTCACTCGATTTAGTGCGAACCGGACGTGACCTGGACAGCGCATCACTCTCCCCGCGCGTTGCTCCGCCCGCTTGCTGCGAGCACCTCTGCTCCGACGTGGAGGATGCGGAGGATATCAGCAATGCGCTGTCCAACCAGCGCCGTGGGTTCACCAAGCGTCCAGGCACATTGTGGGGTGCTGGCCTGCGCGAGAAGGCTGATCCTCGGCGCGCAAGAGTACAAATTCGCCAACGGCGCCTACAGGGTGCACTCCCAAAGCAGCACGTAGGGAAGCCCGACAAGATGTTCGAGGGCGGAGGAGCCGCCCTTGCTGATGAACGCCTCGAGTGTTTGCTCAGTGAACATAGGCTCCAGGCATCTCGCGACACGTAGGCCATTTCGCGTAAAGGCCTCGAAGTACTCGCCGTGCCAGCGCAGCTCGTTTCGCACCACGCAGCGCTCGCCGTCAGAACTCCGAAAGAAGGCGTGGGCACCGGTGGCAACTGCGACGGGATGCACGTCGGAAATCACCAGACGTCCTTTGCGGTCGAGGACGCGAGCCAGTTCCGCAATGACTGGACCCAAAGGCGTTACGTGTGTAAGGGCCAAACCGCAGACCACCAGATCCAACGCCGCATCGGCGAACGGCAACGCGTGGAGAGGCGCACGCTGATATTCGGCAGATGGGACCGATGCCCGGGCTTTCGCGAGCATCGCATCCGACGTATCGATCCCCGTGACGCGGTGACCGCATTCGAGGAGTAGACGCGTCAGTCTTCCCGTTCCACAGGCCGCATCGAGGGCGCGCCCCGGAGGGGTCTCCTTTAGGATCCGGGTCATTGCCGACTGCTCAGTCAAAACAAGCGGGTTGATCCGTTCGTCGTACGACGCCGACCAGGCAGCGTAGCCTTCGTCTGTGTCAAAGATGTCGATGCTCTGGCGCTCAGCGCCCCCCGCATCCTCTTGAATTCGGCGTAGTTCGAGCGCAGCAATGTCCAGTTCGAGGAAGGGCCAATCCCGGAGCATACCTAGCCCACGCAAGCCGGCTGCGAACTGCGCGGTCAGGACCTCTCGGCGCATGGCAGGACTCTGGCATACCCCGCCCGAAGGGTAGGTCGACCAATATGTCGTCGCCCCGGATGGGGAGACGCCAACCCAACGCCTCTGACCTTGGGCCGATTGCACACACCGCGGACTACCACGTACACAGGCCCGCGGGCCTCCGATCGAGAGACATTGGCGGATGCTCGCCTATGGAAGGGTAATGACCCCAGGGAGCGCGCTCAACTGACGTCTCCGACGATTTGCCGCGCCCGAGCAGGGGCGGCCCGGGGAGACGTCGGCGGGTCACTGCCAGTGGCAAGCACGTACGGGTTGCTGCGCCTACGAGGGCAGCGCGGCCTTCCTCCGTCGATACCATGAGGTCGATGATCGAATTGGCTGCTCGACGTCTCGCTGTTCGGCCCTGGCAGGCCCACGATGCGCCGGCACTCGGCGTCGCCATCACCGAGAGCATCGACCATCTGCGGCCGTGGATGTCTTGGATCGCCACTGAGCCGCGCTCTTTGGCTGAGCGCCAGTCGATGATTGCTCGCTGGGAGAGGGAGCGTCGCGCAGGCGGCGACATGGTGTTCGGGATGTTCGTTGGTCCCGTCGTCGTCGGGGGGTGTGGGCTACATCGTCGCATCGGCCCGGATGGACTTGAGATTGGCTACTGGGTACACGCAGCGCACGTGCGCAGAGGGTATGCCGCTCTGGTGGCTGCGATGCTCACGTCGGTCGCATTTTCATTCCAACAGATTGGACTAGTCGAGATCCACTGCGATCGTGCAAATCGCGCTAGTCAGGGCGTGCCGCGCAAGCTCGGGTTCGCCTTGGTCGGCCAGCACACGAAACCTGTGCGGGCACCCAATGAAACCGGGTTACAGGACGTCTGGCGCGTGACCCGCTCCCACTGGGTCGGGGACGCCTAAGCCTGTGGGTATATTGGCGAATGCTGGCTTGGCCCAGATATCTCGCAATTACATTGATCGAGTCGATGGCGTGCGGCATACCTCGGCGAGCGGCTTAGGTTGCGACGGCCCGAGTTAGGGATTTTGGAGCGCGACGGGCGGCGAGAGGCGTTCGATCAGGTTCACGAATCCGTTGTAAAAGCTGGGGTTGCCTCCCTCAAAGGCACCGATCCGCCCGTTGTCGAGTGTCTGGCACCCGGTGGTCCGATACCAAAGACCAACGTCGGCCTTCCCTTGGTATTCGAATCCAATGACGGCTACCTCCCCGAAGTCTGCCGGGCAGTGGAAGGCCCCGACGGACACAGTGAGGGTGAGAGAGCGGATGACGGTGGCCAGCTCCTGCGCCTGACCTTCATCGAGGCGCTTTGAGGTCGCCAAAAGCCTCTGGCTGGCGGGCGTGGGTCCCAGCCTATATATGGCCCCATACCAGCAGATCAGGCCCGCCCTGGGCCCCCCCTGAACCAGTGGCGGACCGGGAAAGGTGTTGACGACATCTTGAAGGCCGGCGAGAGCGCTGGGACACCCCCTGGCAACGTTGACCTCCAACTTCGGGCTGCTCGGCTGGAACCAGGTGCCGGCTCCATTCGCGCCACCTGCGATCACCAAACCGGCCGTCGTCGCGCCTCCGGCGAGAACAACCGCAACAAACGCCACCGCCCACAAGGTCCGGCGCCGGAGGTGGGGCAATCGAAACCGGCTCCCGACCGTGCTTCCCGCCACCGATAGCGGATTCTTCTCGTCAGCGGTCATGTTCTTCAACCCATGAGACGCGGCCGCAGGGCAGGCGGTTCCTCTCGCAAACGAGCGCCGAGCAGCCAAGCGAGGGTGAGATGGGGCCAGCCTGCCCTTAACCCAGGATGTTTACTCAATCCGTTTTCAGCCGTGCTGAGTTCCTAGCGTGAGTCCCTGCTCGCACTCGCCCCAACGAATCTCTTGCATGCGGTTACCGTGGAACCGTGATCTTGAACCCACCAAGGGCTTGTCGAGTATCGGTAGACGCCGGCCCACATTGCTCGCCAGCGCTCACCCGTCAGGCGCGTCACCTTCGCATTCCCGCGCGGCCTTCGGGTTTCCACGATGCCGCCCGTCCAACTGGCAGCGTTGCTCGAGAGTTGGCGCAGGCGGTGGACATAGCCGCCACGGCTTGATAACCCTTGGCGCGGCCCGGCTTGACAGGCCGCGAGCTGCGCTTCTCCCGATTCCGCTCGGCACAAACCGACCATCGCGCGGCTGCATCGGGACGAACGAGCCAAGGTACTGGGGAATACTCGCCTGAGCCACGGGCCCGTTGCGGGACAGCGTAGGACTCGGCTGACCAAATCGTCCTGCGGTAAGCCCCTCGACCGTTGAGGTGGTAAGAAAACCGCGCCCAACCCGCCTTTCTTTCTCGTGTGCCTCAGCATCGTCGCCATGAGCGTGCCGTCGGGGGTGGAGAATCGTCCGAACGAGGTCGACTTCGAACGGTTGGTCGACGCAGAGGCCAGGCGTCTTTATCGCCTCGCCCTCGCAATCGTCGACGACCCTAGCGAGGCCGAGGACGCCGTTCAGGAGACGATGATCATCGCTTGGCGTCGGTGGTCAGCACTTCAAGAATTGTCGAACGCCTCGGCGTGGCTCACTCGCGTCTGCGTCCGCGAATGCATCCGTCAGCGCCGGCTGCTCCGCCGAAAAACCGTCGGGACCGGCGGCTCGCGCTTCGAGCAAGGTCAGTTTCAGTTCCCTGACGTCGGAGAGCGGCTCATGGACCTGCACCGCGCCTACCAGCATCTTTCGGCGAGACAGCGAGCGATGGTCACGCTCCACCACCACGACGGGTTCACCGTCGACGAATGTGCGGCCTTCCTCGGCTGCCGTCCCGGCACCGCGCGTAGCCACCTCGGTCGGGCGGTGGCAAAGCTAAGGAAGGAGCTTGGCGATGCGTGATCCGAAGATGTCCGATGACGAACTCGTTGGTCTGACCCGCGCGTATCTGACCCGGCGCCGCGCCACGCCTCCTGCTCGTGACCTCGAAGCCAGCATCATCAGGTCCGCCCTTGCCCGGCGTGGTTCGAGACGTCTCGGCACCGTGCTTGGCGTCGCTGCCGTTGTAACGATCAGCGCGCTCGCCGGCGCGGGGGTGCTCTATCTGCAGGCCGGCTCCGGCGGGTGGCACGTCGCCGAGGACTCGAGTGGTGCGGACGTCTATGCCATCAGCTGCGCGAGTTCGGACTGCTGGGCGGTTGGCACGGCGATCGAGCATGAGTCGGATGGTTCCGGCTGGTCGGTTGTGAGCGACCGACTTCCGTCCGGGGGGTCTCTCAACGGCGTCGCATGCGTGAGCGGCGACGTGTGCTGGGCTGTGGGTGCGGTGGATGACGGAAACCACTCGCAACTGCTGATTGAGCACGGCATGGGGGGGAAGTGGGCGATTGTGCGCGCACCCGCTCTGAGCACCGCCCCCGGCGCATCCCCTGAGCTCAGCAGCGTGACCTGTGTCTCCGCGAATGATTGCTGGGCAGTGGGCAGTGCCGGCACCGAAGGTGGGCCTCCCGTGCAGCCGCTGATCGCCCACTACGCCGGCTCCGTATGGAGCCTGGTCAACAGCTCGCAGATCAATGGACCGGGCGGAGAGTTGACCGCGGTGACGTGCGTCAACGCCGACGACTGTTGGGCTGTAGGACCGAGCTCACTGATCGAGCACTACCTCGGGAGCAGCTGGGTGGTCGAGCCTAGCCGAGGAGTCCAGGGCGCGCTCAGCGCCGTGACGTGTATCGGCCCGGACAGCTGCTGGGCAGTTGGCTCAACCGGCGCCGGGGACACCGAGCAGCCATTGGTCGAACGGTATTCCACGGCGGGCTGGACGGTCGTGCCCAGCCCCCACATCAGCGTTCCCAACGGCGGGGAGCTTGAGGGCGTCGCGTGTCTGACTCCCGACGAGTGCTGGGCAGTCGGCGACCTCCCGGGTATTGGAGTCCTGCTCCCCCAGACCCTTCCTAATACGGCTGACAGCGGGGCGTCCACGCAGCCATTGATCGAGCGCTACTCGGCAGGGAAGTGGACGATTGTGGCCGGAACCTCCAGCACGCAGGGCAGTGGACTGACCGGCATCGCCTGTGGCACGTCCGGGGCCTGTTGGGCTGTGGGCGGGACGTTGAGGGAGAGCACCTCATAGACGCAGGTAGGGCTTGGATTTTCGCCGGCCATGAGATGACACAGGAGCATCATTGGCGGATGCTCGCCGGTCGACGTATCCCGGGGGAAGGTCTGACAGTCGTGGGATGCGAATGAGTGTGTTGCCGCGGATGATGCTCTTGTCCCTTGCCGCCCTTGCGATCACAGCCTGCGGAGGCCCCGCGTCGTCGAGCGGCTCGGCACTCCGAGGCTCGCTGACGCTTACGGGATCGGTCAATGAACATGTGGCGCAGAGAACCCCGGACGCGCAAGCGTGGTGCCAGGCAAGCACATTCACGCCGCCGCCGCCGGCTCTGTCGCCACTCATGACGACCCTCGAAGGGGTCATCAACTTCGGTAGTGGCAGCGGCGCGGTCTCGCTCCATTTCGTTGGGGGCCCGGGGCCTTGGACACTCCCACTCCCTGGCGAAACGAGCTATCCAGGGCCTCCCGGATCGGTCGTCGTGACCGTCAATGGCGACGAGTGGTCGGGAGGGCAGAGCAACCCCGGGAGCACCGGCTCCCTTACCCTCTCAGGCGGCTCCGGGCGGTCGATACGCGGTTCCTTGAATGCCACTCTCGCCCCGAGTTCCACCGGCCCGGCGGGTCTCAAAGTGGTCGGCACCTGGAGCTGCTAGCCGGCGCTGTGTCAGGGGCTATTGGCGCATGTTCGCGTGCGCAAAGCCGGCCTCAGCACGAGAACGAATTGTCATGGGCGCAATCGGGATACCACGATTCGCCAGGAGCCTTATGATGGCTCCAGGAGCTTGAACTGACATGCGTGTGGTCGGGTTGGGAATCAGCCGAGGCTGGATGGTTCCGCTCGCGTTGAACTGTGCGTACATCGCGTCCTCGGCTGTAGCGCTCGCGGGCCTCTTCGTTCCGTTTGTCCAGCAAGGGTGTCCCGGGAACGATCCCTGCCTGTCGCTCAAGCTGTACCTTCCCCACACCACCCTCGCCCAGGGACAGGACGGCTTGATACTCCTCGCCCTTGTGATCGCGGGCCTTGTGCTCGGACTGGTCGGCGTGTTCCGGCTCTCGACGTTTCTGCTCGTTGCGAAGCTTCTTGTCTCCGTGGCCACACTGGCCATTGCCTGCCTGGACACCGTCGACCCGATGCGCGTCCTCCACCTGCTCAACTCGTTCGGCCTCCTCGTCCTCGCTCCCGGATTTGTGGTTGTCATCATCGGCTCCGCTCTCGCTACGTTCTTTGCCGTGGTGCACCTCGCGCTCGCAAAACTCCCGCACCGACCGCGGCGCTCATCGGCGAGAATCGTGGCGGCCTGACCTCCTGATCGAGGCGCCTCCACCAGAAAGCGGGCGTCGCCAAAGCCGTCACGGGAGCGTGTAGGGCCGACCGTTCGATCAGTTTGCTTCGGGGCGCCGGGTCGCACGCTGGGCCAAAACTGCTGCGCACAGACCCGCCAACAGTCCGACCACTGGGCCGATCACGAATGCCTCCGGCCAGAATGTCTTGACGCACGAGCCGATTGGAACGTAGCCCGTCCATCCAGCGCCGCAGGTGTTCGCATCAACCACATTACCCAACGTCAACGTGACCACGACCGCGACGATCACAAACGTGGCGATCGCCACGACCAAGGCTGTTCGATCGCCTGCCATTCGACGATCGTATCAACGAGAACGTTCGCCCGTCGCGAGGTCCGAACCACGACGATGAACTGAGCGGCGAGTGGGCGATTCGTGAGCAGGTTGTCGACGGGGACTCGGGCTCAGGGGCACTCGACCCAGACCACCTCGCGCTCCCCATCGACACCACCCTGAGTGGACACGGGGACCCACCCGAACCTGATCTCATGGTCCCCCAGGGTGCTCAGGCAGCTGGGCCAGCCGGCATCATGCCAACCGCCGGCAGCGTCCTTCCACGCCATCACCGCACCCTCCATCCCGTACCACCATCCATCCACCTGCACACTGGCTTCAGCGCTGATGATGCCGCCGCCGATGCTCTGATTCCCCCCATTCGAGTAGGCGACACCCGTCGCCACGTGGACTGCCGGATTCAGGGTCCCCAGCACGTAACCGGCCACGCCAACGACGACCACGAGGGCCGCAAGGAGCGACCCCTTGATCAGCTGTCGCGTCACGGGCCACCTCCAAACGACCACCGAACCGGGTCATCATAGGGCGGAACGACCCACTGTTTGGCTGTCTGTTTCAAACGCGGACGATGCATGACGGTGACGAACGGTCAGGCGTCCACTTCTTCGCCTCGCCATTCCGTCTGCCCCAGGTCCGCCTGCCTGGCCGCGCCTCGCCTGAGATGCACTCTCCAGCTAGCGGCATCGAGGGACCCTGGCTGGACAGGGTCAAGCTCCTTCGAGTGGTTGCCGGCGCATGATCCCGGGGAACCGGACACGTGCGCTCGCGTTGATACGGTGAGACACATGGAGTCCATCCTGCAATCCACGCTCGTCGGGGTCGCCGTGATGACATTGGCGGCAGGATGCGCGCAGGCCGGCAGCACGACGCGCCCACCCACGCCGAAACCGACCCAATCAGTACCTGCCGTCCCTGTCCCGGACTGCAGAGACATCGTCGTCCCGTCGACGATTGCATCCCCTGGTCTGTTGATCATGCCGCCTGCCGCCGAGACCACGGTAACGGTGACCAGCGCTGACGCGGGAGCCACGGTGTTTCTCTCGACACTGCAGCACCTGATCGTCGAGGTCGGGTTCCCGGGGCCTCCCGTTTGGAGTGGGAGACCTCAGGGCGCCGACGTGTTCTGGACACCTCCCACCGCCCCGTATCCCGGTCCTCTCTATCGATCCGGTTCGGTCACCTGTCCCGGGGGCACCGCCGCAGCAGTTTTCACGGCCGTCGGCACCGGCGGAACGACGGTAGACGCGACGACCAACTCGCCGTGCTTTCACACTCATCCCGCCTGCGAGATGGCTCAACAGGGCTTCGAGATCTACGTGGTCGTGCGACCGCCCCAGTAGCACCTAAGGGCGCTCGGCCCGCTCGGCGCGCACCGAGGATGCAGCTAGGATCTACGGCCATTTCCTAGCCCCTCAAGGGAACGTGGCGGCTGTGCGTTTGGACATCGCCGCAACGTCCCGAGGCTTGAAAGGCTGAGGCTCAGAAAACGATTCGATTGCGGATCACGAACCCCATGAGCGACAGCCCGAACAGCGCTACGACATACCAGCCTACGAACATCGCTAGCCAACTCCGATCTATCGGCCGTCGCCATCCTTGCCATCCGCCTGTGAAGGGCTCCGTTCCGTCGGCAACCACCGCCACCACAAACGCTTCCGGGATCAAGACGACCGGCGACAGGTATGCGGCGCCAAGCACGCCGCACACACCGACAAGCGTCGTCAAGACTACAAGCCAGAAGACCTGCGGATTCAGGAGAAGGTACCCGCTAGCATTTCTGTCGAGCTGATCTGTCTCGGGACTGCCGTGGCTATCGACGGTCATCGCACAGATCTCAATATGTCACGGCAGCCACAGGAGGTGCGCCAAGAAACGGTGACGATTGCGAATAAGCAAGCCAAGCTCTTCGATCGGTGCGCTCCCATTTGCACGCGTCAACAGTCGCTCGCCGAGGCGACCGAGAAGCGGACGAGGGACGTTCGCTGCGGCTCCACCGACCTACTGGGCAGTTGCCGCTTTTCTCTGGTTGCGTGCGAATGACTCTTGCAGGGTCCATGCATTGCCGTCCGGGTCGCTGAAGTACACGTGTCGCCCCCAAGGCTGTTCGTCAATTTCACTCAGTGCAACGCCCTTCGTTTCGAGTGCGGTTTTCGCTTCCTCGACGCTGTCGACCACAAGGATCAACCCTTTCAAACTGCCTGGTGTCATAGCCGAAGCGCCTTGGCCCAGGTGGATGGAGCACTGCGATCCCGGTGGCGTTAGTTGCACAAAGCGAATCGATTCGCTGACCTGAACATCCATATCGACATTGAAGCCGAGCGCGTTTGCATAGAACTCCTTTGCTTTGTCCGTATCGCTCACAGGTATCGTCACCGCTTCTAGGGTCATTTCCATAGCCGCTCCTTAACGTGTGCTCGGCGCCGCGGTCCACCGCCAGGCTGCCCGAGCGATGTTGTGACTCTAGCGAGCCTCGCCATGGAGCGCGCCGCACCTCAGGCGCCTCTCCTCGGAGACCATTGTGTCGAACAACCAACGCTGCATCGGCTCAGGCGCAACCCCCGCCCGGCTTGTAGAAACCAGGACCCGACAGGCCCGGACCGGTGATCTGGGGCCGGTCCCCTGCACCGCGCGCATACGCCGTGTCGAACCACTCGCGAAAGAACTGGGTCAGCCGGGTGCTGCACGCCGCGCTCTGATTTGACATCCATCGATGGAACGCCGCCTCGAGCTGCGGCTCGGTGATGCTGCTGCCGCCATACTCTCGCTGCAGCTGGTCCAGGGCATCGGTGAAGTTGGTCGGACCCAGGATCTGGCGCAGCGCGATGTACGCGATGCCCGGCCGGCTGTAGGTTGCATCGCCGTCGAACAGGCTGAACGGCGTCGGGTTGGACGGCGCTCCGGTCCAGAAGCTTCCGCCGGTCGCATACGTCTCATTGAAGATCTCCACCAGCGCTCGCTCGAACGCAGCCCTTCCAGATGCGGTGCCGGAACCACCCGCCGCTGCCTCCGCCTTGCGCGCCGCGAAGAGGTACTCGCCGAGAGTGGCGAACCCCTCCTTGAAGAAGGTCATCTCGTAGCCACCCTCGGTCACGTTGTCGCCCCACCACTGATGCATGTTCTCGTGGTAGAGCGTGTCGAGATCGATCCGCCCACCGGGAAACGTGATCATCGTCTCCATCTCTTCAGCAAAGCTCGCGTTCGGCGTACCGACGACGACTCCGTCGGACGTGAACGGATACGCTCCGTTGAACTGGCTCTCGAACTCGGTGATGTTCAGCTGGCGCTGCATGATCGCGAGGTTCTTCTGTTGCCGCTGCGCGTTGATGGACGTGTCTTGCGCCTCGTAGAACGTGATGCCGTTGTCAGCGACGTGCTTGGTCAGCGTGTAGTCGCCGACGCTGTTCTCGACGAGGTAGCTGGCGATCGGTGCCGTTTGACGCCAGTGCCACGTGACCGAGCCATGCGGGAACTCAGCACTCGGGGCGTTGTTTCGCTCCGACAGCAGCATGCCGTTGCAGAGCACTGTTTTTCCGGCGTTGACGGTGTCGAGGAAATCGTACGTGGGCTTTGCTGTCGGGTAGTCGTTGAGCGGCATCCAGTCCTCGCTGGCGACCGGCTCAGTGGTGACGAAGCCGCCGTCCGGTGAACGAAACCACCCTTCGGTTGTGCCGTCGCCGTCGTTGTGCACGCCGGGCCGCCCCGTGTAGCTCACGACGACCGTGAACGTCGAGCCCTTCTTGATCGGGTTCGCCGGCGTGATCACCAGCTTGTTCGCAGGGCACTGCGCGCCGTCCTGTGAATCCTCATGGGCGGGATTCGTCGAGGTCAACTCCGGCGAGCATGCCGGAGGCAGCGGGTTGTGATGGGGTCCACCGACAGCATTGAACTCCGACGCCTCGTGTGCCGCGGGGTTGGGATCGTTCTGGCCGTGGGGGTCGCCGGGATACGTTGGCTGGACGAACGTGTATGCCGCCGGACGCCCATCCACCGTGATCGACGTGACGCTGAGATCGGGCCCCGCGTTGTGATTGGCTGACTGACGTTCGAAGTCGAGGCTGAAGTCGGTGAGGCATTGTGTGGACCGGTCGGTCAGAGCCACATGGTTGCCGCGCAGGAACATGTCGTTGACGGCGTCGTAGACCATGTGAATATCCGTGTGGACACTCGTGTATCCGCCGTTGCCAGTGTCCGGGTAGAGATGCGAGCCGACCGGCGCGAGGGTGTGCGCGCCCGAGGAACAGCCTGGGGTGGCGGTCGCGGCGGAGGCGGCCTGGGCTTGGGAGGCGAATGCCGGCGCTCCGGCGAGGAGCACGGTGGACGCGACGAGTACGACGCGAAGATTGCGGCGGTTCATGGTCCCCCTTTGGATAGTTCTGCTCTCAATCGCCGGTCGGCACGACACCCGCACCCTCAGCCATGAGGATCACGGTGCGCTCCGGAGCCCGGGGTCGGTGTCTCACCCCTCTGGGTACGCTGAAGCCGTTGCGCTCGGCGAGCTCGACGGTGCGCTCTTCGAGATCGATGAACAGGCGTCCCTCGACGACGTAGAAGAACTCATCCTCATCGTCGTGCTGGTGCCAGACATACTCACCCTGCACGACTCCAATACGCATCACGCAATCGTTGATCCGGCACAGTGTCTGGTTGTACCAGGGGTGCGTATTGGCATCGACAAGTGCCTGCACGTCGATGAGCTCGAGCGGAGCGAAGCGAATATCGAGATGCGTGTCGTACGGGCTCTCGGTTTCCACGATGACCTCCAAGTCTGGCGGTGCGGTGGCGATTCAGCGCTGCGCCACGAGGGACGGTAAACATAGCTCGGTGCTACAGTCCCACGTGAGACGAGCAAGCCTGGGGAGGCGAGCCCAATTCTGGAGGGGACCCGATGCGATTGCATGCGCTGTCGAACCGATCGCGAGCCGCTGTCTGCACAACTGCCGCCGTCCTGACGGCCAGCTCGGCGCTGGCAGGGACGAGCCTCACCGCAGCGGCCCAGGCGAACAGCGGCATCCAGGGTTCGTTGAGCGTCTTCGCTGTGCCGGGGACGATCCACTTCCAGCAGTTGACTGTGGCATCCGACGGCAAGCTCTGGTTCGTCACCCCACAGTCGCAACTCGGCTCGATCAGCTCCGGCGGCAAGGCGACGAAGACCGGTGTGGTGCTGCCCCACGGCGACACCCCGGCGGTGATCGCGGGCGCGGGCCCTGAGGGCGTGTGGTCGTACGGACAGGACGATACCGGGATCTACAGCACGGGAACGTGTGCGCTGGACCTGGTGGCGTCGGACAACGTCGTGCATTCGGTGACGCTGCCGTCGATCGCGGCACCGAGCGAGTGCGGCGGTGCCGCTGTCGACGAGAGCGGCAACCTCTGGGTCACGCTGTCCAACCTCTGCGGGTCGTACACCTGTGGCCGGCGGGTGTCGTTTGTTGCGGAGGTCTCTCCCGCGCTGGTGGTCACGCTGTTTTCACCCGCGCGTCCCGGCGCCAGGCCGGGGCCGGTCGCGCTCGCAAGTGACGGTGCAATCTGGGCCGTCGGCGGCTATCGGTACCAGGAACTCGGCCGGTACACGGCGTCGGGAGCGTCGACAGGAATTCAGATACCGACAGGAGAGTTGACCGGCATGCTGGCTCGACCGGACGGAAGTTTTTGGGGATGGCGACCGGTACTGTGCATCGGACAGAACCCCGAGTTCTGCCTGCGAGTTTCGCGCTTCAGCGCGGGTGCGACCACCAGTTCGTCGTACCTCTACCCGGTCGGGATCAACTTGAATGGCCCCCAACAACTCGCGGTCGGCAGCGACGGTTCGCTGTGGCTGGCCGGACGCGAGCGCAGCGATCCCGCCCGGTTCTTTCAGATGACGACCAACGGGACCATCGATCGCAGCGCAGCGTTCCCCACTGTCGGCGGCTCTGCACTGCGCGACGACGGAACCTTGGCTCTCACGGCATCAGGTGCGCTGTGGTCTTCAGCACAATCCAGTTCCGGAGCGGAGTTCCTAGTTCGGTTCGCGCCAGCGTAGCTACTCTCTCACCTCGGTGCGTGGCGGGGTTGTTTTGACGGTTCGGAAACCTCGCTAGACCAACGCTCTGACGGCGTCCTTCGCCATCTGCAGACCCTCCTGACGGTGACCGTCACACTCCCCCTTCGCGAACTCGGCCGGGGCTCGTCTCGACGGCGAGCTCGAAGTGGTGGCGCCCGTCGGGTTTCCCGATCGGTCAGCCCGTATCAGTCCAGGCTCGGCCCTCCGGAGCCCGCACGGCGATCAGGGACTGAGGTCGGCGGAACAATCAACTCGAGGGGATAGCGTTCGACGCATTTGCGCGGATGTAACCGTTGGCTCGGGCTCCCGTTCAATGGGTGAGGCAGACATGAAACGCACAACCCTCATCGATACGACGATCGCCGCCTTCGGCCTCGCAGCGTGTGGCTCGGCAGTCACCCCGGCTTCGCGGCCCGCGGGGCCGTCGCCGACCGTATCGCCGACCCCCACCGCAACGCCCGCGCCTCACCACCAGCCCGTCCTGCTGTCTCAGGGCCCTCCGCAGATCCCGGGACCTTTGACGGGAATCGTGATGGCCTCTGGCCCTGTTCCGCGGTTGCTGACGAGGCGCAGCCTGAGATCAGGAGGTATGTGGTGACGACGCTGACGCTCAAGGTTGACCTTGCCGCGGGTGAGATGCAACCCAGAAACCACGACCACGGTCATGGGTTGATCGCCACCTTGCCCTTAGCCCTCCTCCTGGCCGCCTGTGCCGCTGCCGCCCCGGGCACAACCCTAACCCCGGCCGCCAAGGCCACCGCGAGCGCCACAGCGACGCAACCCTTGTTCCAACCCCGAGCCCGACTGCGGTTCCCACGCCGGTTCCCGAGCCTCCGTTGGCGCTCTTTTACAGCGACCAAGGAGGCATGGCGGTATTCAACGGCCAAGGGGTGGAGCAGTGGAGTCTGACCAACGCCCAAGAGGGGCAACTGTTTGGTTTGACCGCCAAACAGGCAAGCAACTACAACCTTGGACCGCAAGCTGGAAATTCCGATGTGTTCTTCTTCTATCAAGCCTCACCAACGACTCCCAACCAAGTCGTCGTCCTCTCTCGGACTGGCAAGTTGATCGGCAAGGGCACTGCTCCCGCGCTTGATGACCCAGAGGACCTCGGTTACACAATGAACAGCTTTCAAGTCTCCCCCACCCTGACCGAGTGGGCTTGGAGCGTCGATCAGACCCCCGATGCCACCGGCAAACATGACGGGATATATCGAAATCGGGTGGTCTTGGGGAAGCCAATCGAATCCTCTACCGCTGGGTGGCACCGGTCGGCTTTAGGGAACAGGTGGCGGGTTGGACCGACACCGGGATCATCATGCAACGGGTGCAAGTCGGACCCTGCGGGAGCGGCGGAGGGGAAGCCTGGTTCGCCATCAACCCCAGCACCGGCCAACTCTCCGAACTGTTCCCCGCTACTGACTGGATGATGGATGCACGCAGTGGCGTGGCCGTCGCAGGCATGCCTAATGATCCCCACGCCGTCCTCATCAACGGGGTGACCTATCCGGAGAGTAAGTCCATCGCCTATGGGGCCTCGATCAGTCCGGACGGGGCCCATATCGCTGTCGGTCGCGAAAGTTTCAACCCGTGTGGGGGCGGCGCCATCCCCACAAGCTCCCTCGAAATGGTGACCCTCGCCAACCGCAGCCATATCGATATTGCCAACCTGCAAATATACGGTTGGTGGGGCAACGACGAATTCGTCGCATCCCCTCCCGACAACGCTCCCCCACCCCCTGGAGCCAATAATGGGTACGAGAGCGGGAGCTAGTGGGCCTACACGCTGCAGGGCAAGCCGGTCAGCCAAATCTGTCCGGTCAATACGCAGTGGATTTATCAGGGAGCGTTGGCATGATGTTGGGGCAGGAGTAACGCTTTCACCTGTGTCGGCTTGGATTTGGAACCGCAAAACTCTCTATAGAACAACCGGGGTGGGGTTGTTTGACGGTTCGAAAAGGCCCGACCTACCAATGTCTTTGCGTTGATCCTCGGCGATCTGCACACCCTCCTGACGGTGAACTGCACACCCCCTTCGCTGATCAGCCCCAGGCTGATCTCGGAAACGATTCGAAGTGGGTGCCGTCCGGCACGTTCCAGATACAGATCGTACTCAGCACGCACTTCGCCCACTGGCGCACGCCGCCGCATCGATCAACTCGAAAAGGGGGCGTTCGACGCATTTGCGTAGATGTAACCGTCGACGCGGGTTACCGTTTCCTGGGATGAGGCAGGCATGAAACGCATAACCATCATGAGCACGATAATCATCGCCGTTGGCCTCGCAGCCTGCGGATCGACCGCAGTTACCCCGCCTACTGCGCGACCAACGCTCTCGCCAGCAGCCGCTCCGACAGTAGCGTCGACACCCACCGCTAACGCGAGCGCGTCGCCCAGCCCGACTGAATCGCCAAGCCCGAGCGCGTCGCGTAGCCCGTGCGTCCCCACCACTGACGGCCCGCCTGGGACTGGCAGTTGTGATGCCGCGCCCGTGGTCACCGTGACCACCTGCGACGCCGGCGGCAACACGACAGCGACCGGTGGCGCAATCTCATGGAGCGGAGCAGACAGCGTCGACAGTTTTTGGGTCTGGCCGCCGGGCAACGGTGCCTACCCCATCGTGCTGTACGAGGGGAGCGGCAATTTGCCTCTGACACCTCCCCACGGCTCATATGGTCCACTCGCGGCAGGCAACTACAAATACCAGTTCGCGGACAATACGAACGAGATCTTCAACGGCTCGTTCACGATACTCACGTGCACATCTACGCCTACCACTCCATACTGCACAAACGGTGGCAGCTTGGGCGTCGGGCTGCCCTGCCCAGGTGTTACGTTCAAGACAGCGTGTCTCGCAGGTGATCCTGGCGTCGGGAGCGTGACCTTTACATTCACACAGGGCAAGACCGAACTGGGCGATATTCCCGAGAGCATTACGTTCGACGGCAACGTCGTTGATGTTGATGGCGCTAACCCATTCTATTTTGGGCCGACGGACGCCGGCACGTACCCTGTGTTCATTTATGGGTATGACCTCTCGGTCACCATCCCGGCGTGCGCATAGAACCCCGTTACTCCACACTGACGATCACCTGCCCTGCCCCGCCGACATGCCATTCCACACTCTCTCCGAGCGTCGGTACCCACAGCAACACGTTGAGCGGCTTCGATGCATGAGTTAACGGGGCATTCACCATCCCAGCCTGTCCTCGCTGAGCGGCTGGCGAGGCCTCTCATCGACGACGAAATCCCGTTGATTCCGGCCCTTTTTTGGAGCCGTAAACCTCTCCGTTAACAACCGTGGTGGAGGCGCCGGGGATCGAACCCGGGTCCGAAGCCGCGTTCCATGCGACATCTACGAGTGTAGTCCCGGTTTTAATCTCACCTCAGTCGCGCCCTGGGACCAGGCTCGGCTGCGGCCAGCCCCGGTGAATGTCCCGCCCGGCGCCGAGGCGCCACCGGGCGGCAAGACTGCTTGCATTAACGTCGGGTCCGCCTCCCACAGCCGAGGAGACGGTCGACGTCAGGCCGAAGCCTGAGCGTTTTTCGTCTCTGCTACTTACGCAGCGAGGGCGAGGGGTGCGTTATTCGCACGTATATTTTTCCCGGTTTTACGAGCCCGGGGCTCGACTTGCATTCGCACGACCCACGACCCCGTCGAAACCAGTACGCCCCCATGGGAACGCAGCTGTCCGAGATCAGCGTGCCTGGAGATCATACCGCGTCACGCGGGTTCCTCCCCTCCGTCCTCCTTAGACCTCAGGCCGACCGCAGCGCCACCGGCGGCGACTTGCGCGCGATCTGGCCGGCAAGCGTGATGCGCTCGACGAGCATGCGCTCGATCGCGGTCGCGCTGACGGGTCGCGAAGCGAGGTACCCCTGGAGCACATCGCATCGCGCGCGGCGGAGGAAGTCGAGTTGCTCACGCGTCTCGACGCCCTCGGCGACGACGTCGAGGTTCAAACCGTGCGCCATGGCGATCATCGCCGTGACGATAGGCGCCTGTTCCTCCGACACGACGATGTCGTCGATGAACTTCTTGTCGATCTTGAGGCGATCGATCGGAAACGTCTTGAGGCGTGAGAGCACGGAATATCCCGTGCCGAAGTCGTCAATGGCGATGCGGATACCAAAGCCACGGAGGGCGTCGAGCATGACGAGTGCCTCCTTGGTCTGGCGCACCGCAGCGCTCTCGGTCAGCTCGAGCTCCACCAGCGTTGGATCGAGTTCCGCTCGAGCGCACGATCTCGAGGACGCCGGTCGCGAACGCCGGCTGCTCGAACGCACGACCGGAGACGTTCACCGATATCGTGATCGCTTCCAGGCCCGCCGCCTGCCACAACGCCGCCTGCACGCAGACCGTGTCCAGCACCCAGTTGTCGATCAGGACGACCTGACCCGAGTCCTCCGCGAGTGGAATGAATGTGTCAGGCGCGAGCATGCCCCGACGTGGGTGGTCCCAGCGAACGAGCGCCTCGACGCCGACGAGTTGCCCCGTTGCGATGGCGAATTGCGGTTGGTACAGCACGCGAAACTGGTGTTCATCCAGCGCGACGGAGAGCTCCTGCTCGAGGGCCAGACGTTCGCTGGCTCGCGCGTACAGGTCGTGTGTGAACATCTCGCACCGGCCTTTGCCCTCGGCTTTCGCCGCATACATCGCCACGTCGGCATTCCGCAGTGCAGCGTCGGCGTCAGTCGCGTAGCTGTCACCGTGGGCGACGCCGATCGAGGCGCGGACGGGCACGACGCGACCGCGCAACGTGAACGGACGCCGCAACGCGACGAGCAGCCGGTGCGCAATCTCCATCGCCTCGGACGGCGTCGAGAGATCCTCGAGCAGGATCGCGAACTCGTCGCCACCGAGTTCGAGCGGCGGTGTCGCCCGGGCGCACCTCGGCTCGCAATCGCCCCGCAACCTCGACGAGCAGCTCGTCACCGACGGCATGACCGAGGCTGTCGTTGACAACCTTGAAGTCATCGAGATCAAGGAGCAGGACTGCGCATTCGAAATCCCGACGTTTGAGGCGCGCGAGCGCGTGCGTGAGCCGGTCCGAGAAGAGCGTCCGGTTGGCCAATCCCGTCAGCGGATCGTGAAATGCGAGGTCTTCGAGATGGTCGCGGCTCTGCTGGAGTTGCGTTCGCGCCTGGTCGAGGGCCGTGCTCGCGCGCCCGATCTCTGCCTGCATCGTGTTGAAGCTGGTGGCCATGGCGCCCAGCTCGTCGCGCGTCACCACGCGCACCGGAATGATCTCGGCCGTCACGCCGCGGCTCCCGAGGTCGCCCCCGGCGAGTCGCTCCATCGCGACCCTGAGGTCGGCGAGCGCTCCCGTGGCAAGGCTGTCCGCGGCATCGGCGATCTGTCCGACTGCATGGCCGATCGAACCGGGAAGGATGAGACCGACGGTGAGCGTCAGGAGCGCGACAGTGACGAAGATGTCGGCGCACAACGTCGCAAGGTTCTCGTCACCTGTACGCAGGTTGGTGACGGCGAGCAGGTAACCGGCACCGTCCAGGACGAGGACCGCGAGCATCGCCCCGGTGAGCTTCACGTGCAGCGACCGCGCCCCTCGCCTCAGTCGATGCGAGTAGTCGCCATCGAGCCAGCGTCGCCACGCATACGCCGCGGAGCCCGAGTACGCCAGCGTGATGCCGACCATCACCGTGGTGAGACCGAAGCGCTCGAACCCGAGAATGGTGGCCAAGCCCCATCCGCCGGCGGCGCAGATCCCGAGGGTGAGGGTTCCTCGCGGCGCTCGATACGGTCGTCGCATCGCCGGCTCGTTGCGGCGGAGCAGCCACACCGCAACGCTCGGCAGGGTGATTCCGATGAGATACGTGAGGTTCGCGGCGGCGATGAGCCACACCGGGTCACCAACGAGCAGGCAGACGATGGTCATCGCGGCGGTAAAGATGGTGGCAACCCAGGGGCAATCGGTGCGCGACCGGCGGCTCAACGTCCGTGGCAGCAGTCCGTCCTCGGAGAGCTGCGACAGCGTGCGCGAGGCGCCGGCAAGCGGCTGGAGCGAGCCGTGGAACATGTTGAACACGAGGAACCAGATCGCGGCCGACTTGGCTGCCATGCCAAGGATGGGCGTGAACGTCGGTCCGAGCACGTCGGTGAGGTTGCCTTGCAATGGTCCGGCGCCGAACACCCCAAGCCAGACCGTCGGCAGCACGATGAAATACAAGCTCGCGAGGGCCGCGCTGGCCCACATCGCGCGAGGGAGATTCTTCTCGGGATCGCGCATCTCGCCGACGTGACATGCGGCGGCCTCGAATGCCGGAGCGGCGAAGCCGACGATGTAGAGGCCGGCCATGGCACTGGTGATGGCGCCAAACGGCCCCGAGAAGGGGAGTTTGAGATTGAACGTCGTGGCGGTGTGCCAGTCGACGAGGCCGAAGACGATCGGGACCAGGCCGCCGATCAGGGCGAGCGCTGCCGAAGCTGCTGCCATGGGGATCGCGAGCCGCGTCACGGCTGCGACGCCGCAGAGATTGATCGCGGTGAAGGCGAGGACGATGATCACCGCGAGAACGGGCGTCGGGACTCCGGGCAGGTACCAATCATGAATGGCCGCGCCGCTGAGCAGCGCCGTGACACCGCCGGTCGGCACCCAGCCCCACCAGTAGCAGACCCCGGTCAGGTTGGCGAGAACGCCGCTGTACGGTCTGAACGCTTCAGCGCAGGTGGCGGCGATACCGCCGACGCGGTTTGGCCACATGAGCACGAGCTCGATCCATCCCGGTGTCGCCGCGTACGCGAGCAGGAGTCCGATCAGGAGCAGCGGGATCGCGGCGCTCCCCTGGCTCGCCAGCAGGGCGCCGATCAGAAAGAGGCTCTGATTGCTCCCGCCGACCGCCAGCGCTGACACTCCCACCCACCCGAGCCGGCGAGGATGCTTCATTCGCACCTCGGGGACGAGGGCCACGGCCACTTCCAATGCGTGCTCCCACGGGTGTGTCGAAACGGAGCCAGCGCGCGGAGCGGCCGATCGCACCGTAGTTCGCGCGCACACACGCACACGAGCAGGTCATGGGATCGAGTTCGGAAACGCATTGCCCTGCGAAGCGGATCTGCGGGACCGGGCGTGTGGCAGCCTGCCTCAGCTCAGTCGGAGTGCTCGCCGGAGTTGATCGGTCGCCATTGGGCGGGCCACCAGTCTCCCTTTGGGTCGGTCGTCTGCCCGACCTCGATGATGTACCCGTCGGGATCTCGGATGTAGCAGCGGAGCTCGTACGCGTGCTGCTTGGGAGGCGTCAGGAATTGCGCACCCCGGGCGCTCCATTCTTCGTATACGGCATCTATATCCGTGACCCGGATGTTGAGGAAGCTGCTGACTCGGTCGCGGTCGCGTGGCGTTTCGAGGGTGACGGTGGGCTTGTCGTCGGTGGGGCCTCCACCGCCGTTGATGATGATGTACGTGTTGGCGAGTTCGATATTCGTCGGCACTGGGCCGAAGACCACCTTGCCACCGAGTACTTCTGTGTAAAAGCGCGCCGAGCGCTCGACGTCATCGGAGACGATGAAGTGGCACACGATCATTCGTGCTGCGTGCGTGGGTTCGGCCACCGGCACCTCCACTCGTTGGGGGAGCTCATGCCCCGCTGACGACGGGTCCGAAGACCGCAGTTAACCACATCGATTTGTCGAGGGTGTCGGACGAAGCGGGGAGGGGTAGGGTCCCATCTCGAACCGCGAGAAACCGCCCGTCAGCGGTAGGCTTGCGTACGTGCATTCCGTCCTGGCGTCGCAGCACGCCCACGAACCGACAGAACCGTCATGTCCAAGACCAAAGCAATGACGGCCGGGCAAGACGTCGCTGCACGCCCCTCGACGTACAAACAACTGCTGCGCGTCGCCGGCCTGCCTCAACTGCTGATCAGCTCGCTGCTCACGCGCACGGCTTCGCAGATGTTGACCGTCGGCCTCATCCTCTTCGCTCTGCAGCGATATCACTCCCCGAGCGTCGCGGAACTCAGCCTCTTCCTGCTCATCTTTCCGGGATTGCTGCTCAGCCCGGTGGCGGGCGCACTGCTCGACCGGCACGGGCGCAAGCGGCTGATGACGCTCGACTTCATCGTTGCGGCGGTGTGCATGTCCGCGATCGTCGCTCTCGCCGCGACGAACCACCTCCCCGTCTGGGGTCTGTACGTGCTGCTGGTGTGCTGCTCCGTGACCAGCACGTTGAGCATCGCGGGCGCCCGCTCGTTCTTCCCACTGCTGGTACCGCGCGATCTCTGGGATCGCGGCAACGCCGCGGACAGCGTCTGCTACGGCGTCGCCGCGATCGCCGGGCCCGGGCTTGCAGGCCTGCTCATCGCGGTCTTCGGTAGCGAGTCGGCACTGCTTGGTGCCGCCATCGGCTTCATCGTCGGCGCGGTGGTCCTTCAGGCGGTGCCCGAGCCGGTCGCCCCGCCGGCCGGGGTATCCGGCCGAATCCTGGTCGAGGCCTGGCGGGGCCTGCGCTACGTCGTCGGCAACCCCACGCTCCGCTGGATCGCCATCGGTTTCTCCACGCTCAACGTCGGCTGGGGCATGGTGATCGTTGCGCTGCCCGTCGCCGTTTTCCACCTCCACGGCAACGCGGCGGTCGTCGGTTTGATCCTGGCGCTCGCCGGCGCGGCGGGGATCCCCGCCGCGCTCATCGCGGGGCGGATGCGAACCGAGGGCCGCGAGCGCGAGTTGATGTCCCTGTTGGGTGCGGTCATGGGAGTTGCGGTGCTGGCGCTGCTGGTACCGTCGCTGGCAGTCATCGCCGTGGGTATCGCGATTGCCGGTGGCGCCGATGCCGCCTCCAGCGTCAGCGCCTTCTCGCTGCGCCAGCGCCGCACCAATCGGGCATGGTTCGGGCGAGCCTTTGCGGTGGCGATGGCCCTGAACTTCTCGGGGGTGCCAATCGGCTCGGCGCTGGCGGGGCAGGTGCTCGGGGTCTCGACGGGTTTTGCCGTGGTGGTTGCCGCGGCTCTCACTCTGGCCGGCAGTGCGGTCATTCAGCTGAAGGTTCCCGGAACCGCGGCGCCCACGTGAGCTCCAGGACCCGGCGCTTCAGCAGACGGCGAGCGCCATTGCTAGGCTGATCAGATGTTCCAGGTGATGGCCGGACCGGTGACGCGCTAGTTGCCGCATTTCGACGCGCCGTCTGGAGCTGATCCGGCGGTCGGCGCAAAGCTGAAACGGGTGATCGTCATCGGGACCGTCGCCAGCCGCGACGAGCGCGAGCAGCGAGATATCGAGCTCGACGAACTTGAAGAGCTGGCCCGCACGCTCGGCACCGAAGTGCTCGAACGCAGCCTGATCAGCCTCCGCGAGCCACATCCCGCGACCTTCTTCCGTTCGGGCGTGGTCGCGGCCTTCGCCTCCCACCTCGCCGAGCTCGACAGTCCGGCGGTGCTCTGCAACGATCAACTGACGCCCCGCCAGCAGCGCAACCTTCAGGAGGAGTGGGGCGTCCCGGTGCTTGATCGCACCGAGGTGATCCTTGCGATCTTCGCCCGCCGCGCGATCACCGCCGAGGGTCGCGTACAGGTTGAGATGGCGCAGCTCGAGCATCTCCTCCCTCGCCTCGCCGGCGGGTGGTCCCACCTCGAGCGTCAGCGCGGCGGCGTCGGGCTCCGCGGTGGCCCGGGTGAGAAGCAGATCGAGGTGGACCGCCGCCTCATCCGGCAGCAGCTGAAGCGGCTCCGTGAACGGCTCGTGGTGATCGAACGGCAGCGCCGGACGCGTCGCACCGCCCGCACCAATGTCCCGCTCGCCTCGTGCGCGCTGGTGGGCTACACGAACGCAGGCAAATCGACGCTCCTCAATGTCCTGACGCACAGCAAGGTGCTCGCCGACGACCTGCTCTTTGCCACGCTCGATCCCACATCGCGCCGTCTCGAGCTGCCCTCCGGCAAGTTGGTCATCCTCACCGATACCGTCGGATTCATCCAGAAGCTGCCCACCGAGCTCGTCGAAGCATTCGCGGCGACGCTCGAGGAGGTGCGCCAGGCTCACATGCTCTGCCTCGTCGTCGACGCCTCGCACCCCGACGCGGAGCAGCAGCTGGTGACGGTGCTCGAGACGCTGCGCTCGATGGACTGCGATCAACCGATGATCCTCGCGCTCAGCAAGGTCGATCGGCTGACCGCGTCGGAGGTGCGCGCGGCCAGGCTGCGCCTTGGGGACGTTGCGGGCGTCTCCGCGCTCGCGGTGAGCGCCACCCGCGGCACCGGGTTGCGCGAGCTGCGTCAACGTATCGACGCTCTCGCGGCACAGGTCGTGCCGGATATCAAGGCCAACCGTCCGAGTGCCGCATCCCAGGCCGTGCCGCCCACTGAGTTTCGGACAGCTACGGGCTGAACTGCCGGCGAGCGATCAGCGCTTGATCGCGCGTTCCATGTCACGTTCCGCGTCGCGCTTGGCGACGTCCTGGCGCTTGTCCCAGAGCTTCTTTCCCCGCGCCAGGCCGATCTCGACCTTGACCCGATTGCGCACCAGGTACAGCTTCAACGGAATGATCGTGAGCCCCTGGGTGCGCACCCGACCATCCAGATACTCGATCTCGCGCTTGTGCAGGAGCAGACGCCGGCGCCGTTCGGGCTCGGGGTTGTTGCGATTGCCGTGCTGATACGACGCGATGTTCACCTGCATCAACCAGGCCTGTCCGTTCTCCACGCGCACGTAGCCCTCGCGCAGCTGGATGCGACCGGTCCGGAGCGACTTCACCTCGGTGCCGGTCAGCTCGATACCGGCCTCGAGCGTCTCGACGATGCTGTACTCGTACCGCGCACGCCGGTTGTACGCGAGCGTGTTGTCGCCGGGCTTTCTCGCGGGTGGCATCAGTGTGCTGCCTTGCTCGTCTGGCGACCGCGAAGAAACGCCGCGGGCGTCATGGCCCGCTTGCCCGGAGGCGTGATCATGTCGACCCGATACCCGCCGTCGCGAGTGGCGATGACCACGGACTCGCCCTCGCGTCGGTCGATCGTCCCGGGGTCGGCCGCGACCGGGCTGCCGGCAACCCCGCCCGCCTGGATCTGCACCGCGACGCGGTCGATCGGCGCCAGCACCCCGGGCCACGGCACAAGCGCGCGGACCATCCGATCCACCTCGACCGCAGAGCGCACCGCCCAGTCAACTCGCCCGTCCTCACGGGTGAGACGCGGCGCGTAGGTCATCCCCTCCTCCGCCTGCGGCGTCGCGGTCGCCGATCCATGTTCGAGCGCCTCGAGCACCCTGATGAGATCCACAGCACCGAGCTCGGCGAGGACGCGCGTGAGCCCGGGCGTCGTGGCATCGGGGCCGATGGGGACGCGTGACGTCGCATACACGGGGCCCGTGTCGAGTTCCGCCTCCATGCGCATGATCGAGACACCAGTCTCGGTGTCCCCGGCGAGGATGGCACGGGCGATCGGCGCCGCTCCTCGCCATCGCGGCAGCAGCGATGCGTGGACGTTGACCGCGCCGAACGGCAGCGGATCGAGCAATGCGATGGGCAGGATCTGCCCGTAGGCAGCGACGACCACGCAATCCGGGATGAGGTCAAGCAGACCTCGCACCACCTCTGGTGCACCGATCTTGGCCGGCATCAGCATGGGAAGACCGAGCTCGTGCGCTGCGTCGGCGACAGGACGCGGCGCCGGTTTTCCCCTATTGCCGAGCCGATCCGCCCGGGTGACCACCGCCAGCACCTCGTGATGGGCGGCACAAGCCTGGAGCGACGGCACCGCAAAGAGAGCGGTGCCACAGAAGACGAGCCTCACACAGCGCTGACGACGCCGGGCTCCTCAGCCTCCTCTGCCGGTTCGACCTCACGCAGGGTTCCCTCGTTCACCCGGCTCGTGAACAGGATGCCGTCGAGGTGATCGAGCTCGTGCTGCACGGCCCGGGCCAGCAGACCGTCGCCCTTGACGCGGACCTCCTTGCCGTGGCGATTGAGTCCCTTCGCGACCACTCGCTGGCGTCGCGTGACCTCGCCGACCCATCCCGGCACGGACAGGCACCCTTCGAACCCGGTCTGATCGCCGTCGGTACGCACCATCTCAGGGTTGGCGAGCTGGTAGATCTGGTTGTCGACGCGCAGCACGATGACGCGCAGCGAGACGCCGACCTGGGGCGCCGCAAGACCCACCCCGTTGGCCTCGAACATCGTCTCGACCATGTCGTCCATGAGACGGCGTATCTCATCGTCAACCCGCGGCACGCGAATTGCCTTTGTGGTGAGCACGTCGTTGTGGTCCGAGACCAAGACGATGGGAAGGACTGCCACGCTGTTGTCTCCGTTCACGCCCCGGGGTCGACGTCGATACTCCAGCCCCGGGCCCTGGGAAGATGAGGAAATGCCCTCTCGATGTCTGTGCCCCGCACCGTGATCTGCCAGCGGTATTCGCCACGCAGGCGGTGCAGGAACGCCGGCGTCGGACCGAGGACATCGAGCCCGGCGCCAATTCCGAGTGTATCAGACACTCGCTGGGCCTCCCGGCGCACTTCCATCTCGGCCTCGTGGTCGTCCTTGTGCGCAAAGGTGCAGACACAGAGCCGCGCATACGGTGGAAATCGCAGCGCCTTGCGTACCCGAATCTCGTCGCGCGCGAACCCGAGGTAATCGTGTGTTGTCGCGTGCCGGACCGCGTAATGACCGGGGCTGTATGTCTGGAGGACAACTCGGGCCGGCTCGTCGCCCCGTCCGGCGCGCCCCGCGACCTGGGTGAGCAGCGAGAAGGTCAGCTCGCCACTGCGATAGTCGGGGAAGTGCAACGAGGTGTCGGCGTTGACGATGCCGACGAGGCGCACGTTGCCGAGATCCCACCCCTTCGCGACCATCTGCGTGCCGATCAGGCAATCGGCATCGTGGCGCCGGAATCGGTCGTAGATGTCGAAGTATGCGTCGCGTGAACGCGTGGTATCGCGGTCCATGCGGATCAGCCGCAGGGTTGGAAACCGCTCGCGCACCTCGCGCTCGAGTCGCTCGGTCCCCATGCCGAGGGCGCGGATGGCGCGCGAACCGCACGCCGGACACGCAGCCGGCAGCGGGATCGACATTCCACAATAGTGGCAGTCGCAGCTCGCCCGGTCCACGTGGTGCACCAGCGATACGCTGCAGTTGCGGCAGGTGAGCGCCTCACCGCACGTCCGGCAGAGCACGACGGTCGACGTCCCGCGACGATTGAGGAAGAGGATCGATTGACCGCCGTCGGCATGGCATTCCTCCAGTGCACGATCGAGCGTCAATGAGAGCGCATTGGTGTTGCCCGCTTTGAGCTCGTCACGCAGGTCGACCACCTCGATCGGTGGCAGCGGCCGTCCGCTCACGCGCTCGGGGAGAGTCACCAGTTCGAGATCGCCGGTGTGCGCGCGGAAGAAGCTCTCGACGCGCGGGGTGGCGCTGCCCATCACCACCGGTGCGTTGCACAGCGCCCCGAGCATGAGGGCCACGTCGACAGCGTGGTATCGGGGCACACGGTCCTGCTTGTACGCGGGCGCGTCCTCCTCGTCAACGACCACGATGCCGAGGTCGGGAACAGGCGCGAAAACGGCGCTGCGTGACCCAATGACCACGGAATGCTCGCCGCTGCGAATGCGCCGCCACTCGGCCGCGCGCTCGGCGTCGGTGAGCGCGGAGTGAACGACCGCGATCAGTCCAGGAAAGCGCACCGCGAAGCGGCGGATCATCTGCGGGGTCAGGGCAATTTCGGGGACGAGCACGATCGCGCCGCGTCCGGCAGCGAGCGCAGCGTCGATGCCCGCGAGATACACCTCGGTCTTGCCGCTCCCGGTCACCCCGTGCAGCAGCACGCGTCGATGCGTGCGCGTCGCGATGCCTTCGAGCAGCGGAGCGACGGCTGCACGTTGCGCGTCATTGAGCATCGGCGGTGGTTCGGGTGGACCGGCAGCACCCGCCTCCGACACCGCGCGTGATACCGATCGTGGTCCGGAGCGGCGCGTGGGGCGAGAGCGCACCCCCTTGGGGAGCATCGCGCGCAGCACCTCACCGAGCGGGGCGCAGTAGCGATCCGCGATCTGGCGCGCGAGCACGAGGTGGTGGTCGAGGATCAGGCGCGGTTCGTCGATGACTCGATCGATCGCGCGGACTTCCGCGAACTCGGTGACCTCGGATCGCTCCACGACGTAGCCGAGGATGGATCGCTTGCCGAACGGGATCTCGACGCGCGCCCCGGGGAGGACGAGCTCGGCGAGAGCGTCGGGAATCGAGTACGTGTACGCGTCGCGAGGCAGCTGCGAGCGCGTCTCCGGAACCACCGACGCGAACGTCATCGCAACTTGTTCGCGATGATGCGCACGATCGCGTCGGCGACGTCGGGTTTCGGCGCGCGCGCGATGGTTTCCATGGTGCCGTCGCGGCCGATAACGGTGACCTCGTTGTCGTCGGCGCCCATGCCGATGTCGTCGCGCGACACATCGTTGACGACGATGAGGTCGAGACCTTTCGACTCGAGCTTCGCGCGTCCGTTGTCGATCACATGCTCAGTCTCGGCTGCGAAGCCGACAACGAACACGCCCTGTGCCGCCTGTTCGTCGCGGAGCGCGCGAAGGATGTCGACCGTGGGCACCAGCTCGAGCGTGAGCGCGTCCGCCCCCTTCTTGAGCTTGTTGCCGGCCACCGCCCACGGACGCCAGTCGGCGACAGCCGCGGCCATGACGAGGACACGCGCCCCCGGCAGAGCATCGCGGACCGCGACGTGCATGTCGGCGGCGGTCTCCACTGGCACTACCTCGAGCCCCGCCTGCGCGGCGGGCGCGGTGGCTGCCGTGACAAGGGTCACAGCCGCTCCGTGCCGCAGTGCCGCCACCGCGAGTGCGTTGCCCATCTTGCCGCTTGACCGATTGCCGATGAAACGCACCGGATCGATGGGCTCTCGAGTTCCCCCCGCGGTCACCACGAAGCGCAGGCCGTTGATGATGGGGTCAGGCCCCGCCGACAAGGAGCTCCCTCACAGCGGACACGATCACGTCGGGTTCGGCCATGCGGCCCGTGCTCTCGTGGCCGCTCGCCAATCGTCCGTACACGGGGCCGATGATCCGGGCACCGCGAGCGGTCAGCGTCGCAGCGTTGCCCTGGGTTGCCGGGTGTTCCCACATCGCGGATTCCATGGCCGGGGCCACGAGCAGCGGCGCGCGGCAGGCGAGCGCCGTCGCCGTCACCGGATCGCCGGCCAGGCCGAGCGCCAACCGCGCCATCAGGTCCGCCGACGCGGCGACCACCACCTGCACCTCACACCACGATGCCAGGTCGAGATGGGTCATGCCGTGACCGACCTCGGCAGCCTCGTCTTCCCACATGCTGGAAGCGACCCGGTGCCCGCTGAGCGCGCGAAGCAGGGTCGGGGTCACGAAGTGCGTCGCCCCCTCGGTCATCGCGACCCTGATCTCGGCGCCGTCGCGACGCAGGTCGGTCACCACCTGGCACGCTTTGAACGCCGCCACGCTGCCGCCGACGCCGACGAGGATGCGGCGGCCGTCAAGTGGGGAGGTCACGAGCTTTCCCCGTTTTCGACGCGCGCAGCCGCGATGATCGACTCGATCTCCTGCGCTGCGCGCCTCGCATCATCGTTCACGACTTGATGATCGTACGTGTCCTTGAGCGCAATCTCCGCGACCGCCAGGTCGTGACGTTCGCGAAGGCTTCCCGGATCCTCGGTGCCGCGCTCGATCAGGCGTTGCTCGAGCGCCTCGAGGCTCGGCGGCAGCAGGAAGATGTATATCCCGTCGCCGCCGGTCCGTTCCCGGACCTTTTCGGCGCCCTGGACATCGATCTTGATGACAGTGTCCTTGCCGGAGGCGATCGACTTGTTCAAGGCTTCGAAGGTCCGACCCTTGAGCTCGCCGTACACGGTCGACCATTCGAAGAACTCGCCGCGATCGATCATCGCCCGGAACGTCGGCTCGTCCACGAAGTAGTACGACACACCATCGATCTCCCCCGGACGGGGTCGGCGCGTGGTGTACGAGACGCAGTACTCCAGCGATGGGTCGATGGCGAAGAGCTCACGCAGCACGGTGTCCTTGCCGACAGCGCTCGGCCCCGTCAGCACGATCAGTCTGCCCTGGGCGATCACGGCGGCGACGGTCGGAGCCTGACGGTGGCGTCGACGAGCTCCTCGGGGACGGGAGACTTGTAGGACCGTTCGCTGCCGTCGGCGGGGTGACGGAGGCGCAGGCGCATCGCGTGAAGCGCAGGGCGCCCAAGAGCTGGATCGGGACGACCGTACACCGCGTCGCCCACGATGGGATGTCCGATGGACGCGAGATGGACGCGGATCTGGTGTGTGCGCCCGGTGCGCAGCGACACCTCGAGGACGGTCGCGCCGCTGAGTTGTTCGACGACTCGAAAGTCGGTAATCGCCTCACGGCCGCCTTCGACGATCGCCATCTTCCGGCGATCGCGAGGGTGGCGCGCGATGGGCGCGTCGATGGTCCCGGTGTCCTCGCGGAAGCCGCCGTGCACGAGGGCCCAGTACGTGCGTCCGAGCGAGCGGTCGCTGAGCTGCTTGGCGAGATTGCGATGGGCGGTCTCCGTCTTGGCGACAACCAGCAGGCCGCTCGTGTCGCGGTCAAGGCGGTGCACGATCCCCGCCCGCTCGGTGCCGCCGAGCAGCGACCATGTCGTCCCCCGCTCCTTGAGCGCATCCGCGAGCGTTCCTGCCGGATGGCCCGGCGCTGGATGGACGACCATGCCGGACGGTTTGTCGACGACCGCGAGCCACTCGTCCTCATCGACGATGGACAGTTCGATCGCGGGCGCGGGATCAGCGCGAGCGGCCGTTGCGGCAGCCGGGTCCTGCATCGCCGGCTGGGTGACGACCACGTCGGCCGTGTCGCGCACGCGCTGACCGGGTCTCCCCGGGCGGCCGTCGACGGTGACGAGCCCGGCGTCGATGAGGGTCCGCGCCGCGTGGCGCGTGATCTGCCGGGAGCCCGCGAGCCACATATCGAGGCGCGGCGTCGCGACCGTCGCGGTATCCGCGCTCACGACGGTGCCGATGACGCCGTGGACGTCGGTGCGTGCGACGAGGGGACGAAGCTCAGCACCAGCAGCAGGATGATCGCCACGACGATGCAGCTGTCGGCAACGTTGAACACCGGCCAGAAATGGAAATCGATGAAGTCGACGACAGATCCCTGAACGAGGCGGTCCACGCCGTTCGAGAGGGCACCCCCGAGGATCATGCCGATAAGCACCTGCCGGTACCACGTGGTGCCGTACTTGTAGCCGGAGAACACGATGTAGAGGCTGACGACCAGCGCCACCGCGAGATACAGCCAGTGCAGCTGGGGCAGCACGCTGAAGGCCGCGCCGTTGTTCTCGACATGGTCGATGGAGACGAACGAGCCCGGCCAGATCTGTTGCCCGAGCGCGAGATGCGATGCGACGAGCCACTTGGTGATGTGATCGACGAGCGCTACAACGGCCGCGGTGCCGATCATCACCGCGTAGATGCGCTGTCGCGACACGCGCGGGCGGCCCGCTACCGCTGTACTCCCAGCCAGCAACGTGCGCCTCCCAGCTCGCCTTCCCATTCCGCGAGCGCCTCACCACGGCGGTCCTCGATCGCCAGCGCGAGCGTTTCCGCCTGCAACCACTCGCGGTACGTGTCCACCGCCCGTCGCACATCGCCGTCCGCGTCCACCAGGAGCGTGATCCGATCCTCGACCCGCAGCCCCGCCTGCTTGCGCAGCTCATTGACCTTGCGGCTGACCTCGCGCGCGAGCCATTCCAGCCGGAGCTCATCGGTGATGGTGGTGTCGAACACCACCGACGCGTACCCACCAGCGGGGTCGGCGTAGTGCACGGCCTTGACGTTGAGCTCCTCCATGAAGATCCCCTCGAGCTCCGGATCGAGCGCTTCGCTGGCGATGGTTGCGCCTGCGAGTGGCTGGCGCACGCGAACACCGGCCACGGTCCGCGCTGCGAGCCCGTCTTCGACCAGCCTGCGCAGACGGCTCATCCCCGCGATCACCTCGGAGTCGCGCCACGCTGCGGCCACCTTCGGGTAATCGGTGAGGTGCACGGAGTTGGGCACGCTGCGCGGTGCGGGTGGGTCGCCGTTGAAACCGCTCAGGTTGCGATACATGCGCTCGGCCATGAACGGCATGAACGGCGCGATCAGCCCGCTCAGGCTGAGCAGCACCGTCTGCAGTGTGGCAAACGCGGCGAGCGAGTTGTCGCTGCTGCCCGCGCTCTTCCAGAAACGCCGGCGCGAGCGGCGCACATACCACTTGGAGAGATCCTCAACGAATCCCTCCACGGCCTTGACCGCATCCGAAGCGTCATACCGCTCCATGGCCTCGCGCACCGCGTCCACCGTCTCCGCAAGGCGAGCGAGCGCCCAGCGATCGAGCACGGGCCGCTCGAGCACTGCAGGCGCGGCGGAGGCGGGATCGTATCCCTCTGTGAGCGCGTAGGTGACATAGAACGAGTAGACGTTCCAGAGCGTGAGCATGAAAAGGCGCACGACGTCCTGGAACGACGACGGGCTCACGCGCAATTCGGCGTTCTCGACACCCTGCGCGTAGAAGTACCAGCGCGCGGCATCGGCGCCGAACTGGTCGAAGATCGTGTTCGGCTCAATGGTGTTGCGCCGCGACTTCGACATCTTCTTACCGTTCTTGTCCTGAAGTGTGCCGACGACGACGCAGTTCCGGTACGCCGGCAGGTCGAACAGCATCGTCGACTCGGCGAGGAGCGAGAAGAACCAGCCTCGTGTCTGGTCCACGCCCTCGCAGATGAAATCGGCGGGATGCGTATGCTCGAAGAGCTCCCTGTTCTCGAACGGATAGTGCTTCTGCGCGAAGGGCATCGCCCCGGAGTCGTACCAGGCGTCGATCACCTCGGGTACGCGTCGCATGATGCCTCCGCAGAGCTTGCACGGCAACGTGACGTCGTCGATGAAGGGACGGTGCAGGTCGTCGTCGACAGTCAGCCCGATTTCGGCGGCGCTCGCGGCGCAGAACTTCTCGTCACACGCCTCGCACACCCAGATCGGCAGTGGGGTGCCCCAGTAGCGACTGCGCGACAGGTTCCAGTCGATGAGGCTCTCGAGCCAGTTGCCCATGCGGCCGTCGCGGATATGTGCCGGCTGCCAGTGCACACTGTGGTTGTTCGCCAGCAGGCGATCCTTGACAGCTGTCGTCTTGATGAACCACGACGTGACCGCGTAGTACAGCAGCGGCGTCTCGCACCGCCAGCAGAAGGGATACGTGTGCAGGATCGTCTCGGCGCGATAGAGGCTGCCCTGCTCGCGCAGGTCCTCGATGATCCTGGGATCCGCGTCCTTGACGAACATGCCGTGGTAACGGGTCTGGCCGTCGAGAAAGCGACCGTCGAGGCCGACCACGTGACGCACCGCCACGCCCTTGCGCTGGCACAGCTCGAGGTCGGCGACACCATACGCGGCCGCGGTGTGAACGATGCCGGTGCCCTCATCCATGTTCACCAGCTCCGGTGCGTCGAGCACCACGAAAGCCAGCCCGTCCGGGAGCATATCGGTGAACAGCGGCTCGTACGTCAGGTCGACGAGGTCGGATCCGTCCATCTCCTCGACGATCTCGTAATCGCCCTCGAGGATGGAAAGCCGTTCCCTGGCAAGGATGTACGACTCGTCGCCCTGAACGACACGGACGTATGGCTTGCGCGAGTGCACCGCCAGCGCGACGTTGCCCGGGAGCGTCCACGGGGTCGTGGTCCACGCGAGAAAGAACGTCTTGCCGTCGGAATCGTTGAGCCGGAACTTGACGTAGACCGACGGATCCGGTGTGTCCTCGCGGTATCCCTGCGACAACTCGTGTGATGAGAGGGTCGTCTGGCATCGGGGGCAGTACGGCGTGACCTTGTAACCCTGGTAGAGCATCTCGTCTTCCCAGAGTTCCTTCAGGCTCCACCACACCGACTCGATGTACGTGCCGTCATAGGTGCGATACGGATGGTCGAAGTCGAGCCAGAAGCCAAGACGCTCGCTCATCTCGCGCCACTGATCGATGTACTCGTTCACCGACGCGCGGCAGCGCGCGTTGAACTCCGCGATGCCGTACTCCTCGATCTGCTTCTTGCCGCTGATCTTCAGCGTTCGCTCGACCTCGAGCTCGACCGGGAGTCCATGGGTATCCCATCCGGCCTTTCGAGCCACCGAGAACCCGGTCATCTGCTTGTAGCGAGCGAACACATCCTTGTATGAGCGGGCGAGGACGTGATGCAGGCCTGGAAGCCCGTTGGCAGTGGGCGGTCCTTCGTAGAAGACATACGGAGGCGCGTCACGGCGCATCTCGAGGCTGCGCTCAAAGACATGGTTGCGCTGCCACAGCTCGAGGATCTCGAGCTCCGCTTCGGGAAAACCCGCGCGCGCGCTGACGGCCGAATACCTGGGCATTGCTTCAAGGATACCGGCAGATCGTTCGCTGCCGAACGGCCGCGGTCGTCTACGCCACTCGTTCGCCGAAGATCGCCCGTCCGATGCGCACCATCGTGGCACCCTCTTCGATCGCGATCTCGAAGTCGTTGCTCATCCCCATGCTCAGCTCCGGGAGCGCCCAGCCGGTCGCGTGCTCCATGTGGTCGCGAATGTGGCGGAGCCGCGTGAACGTCGCGCGCGCGTCCTGCGGATCGGCTGAAAAAGGAGCAATCGTCATCAGTCCCATGACATGGATGGCCGGGACGTTGACGAGCTCACCGACTAGCGCCTCGACATCGCCTTCCGCTGCTCCCGAGCGGGTTGGCAAGCCGGTCAGGTCGACCTCGAGGAGGACTCCGATCGGGTCTCGTCCGGCGGGCCGGTGTGCGGACAGCGCGTCGGCGACACGCCTGCTGTCGACCGAGTGGACGAAATCGAAGATCGCTGCCGCCCGGCCCGCCTTGTTGGTCTGCAGGTGGCCGATGAGATGCCACCGTGCGGCATTGCGCACCTCGCGCTGTTTGTCAGCCGCCTCCTGGATCCTGTTCTCGCCGATATCCTCGACCCCGGCCGCCAATGCCTCGTCGACACGTGCGGCCGGCATCCCCTTGCTCACCGCGATCAGGAGCACGTCATCGGGGTCTCGGTTCGCGCGCGCCGCGGCGTCCGCGATCCGGGCACGCACCGCCACCAGCCGGTCCGCGACCGGCACCTCCTCCACGATCGCCACCCTACTTGCCCAGGTCGAGGGGCAGCTCGCGCCCTTCCGTGTCGCGGCGCTTGCGCTGCCGCCGCGCGGTGTCGGGGCGGGTGCCAGGAGGATGGGCCAGAACATCCTCGATGGTCGCGCGCATCTCCTGGGCATCCTTGAACGATCGATAGACAGAAGCAAATCGAATGTACGCGATCTCGTCGATCTCGCGCAGACGCGTCATCACCATCGATCCCACCTCACGGCTCGGGATCTCGGTGATGTTCTGGCTTCGTAGGCTGTTCTCGATCTCCGCAACCATCAATTCCAGGTTGGCCGGTGCGAGCCGCGTCTTCTTCGAGGCCATGACCAGGCCGGACAACAGCTTGGGGCGGCTGAACTCCTCGCGCCGCCCGTCTTTCTTCACGACGTAGAGCGGCGGCACCTCGACACGCTCGTACGTGGTGAAACGCTTGCCACATCCGAGGCATTCTCGACGGCGGCGAATCGCTTCACCCGTCTCGGAGTTGCGCGAGTCGACGACCTTGATGTCCGTCTCACCGCAGAACGGGCACTTCACCTGCTTCCCCCTGGAGGCTTGGGATGCAACTCCGGCCGGGGCCGCGACCGCGGCCGGAGCTGCACCGGACCCAAACCTACCGACGGTCCCTCAGAAAGGCGGGGATGTCCAGGTCGTCGACGCTGTACGGGCCGTTGGGCTTGCCCCCCACGTTGAACGCCGGCTGCCGCTCGGAGACCGGACGGGCCGACGGCTCGTAGCTCAGGGTGCCGATCACATCGATCTGACCGGTGAAGCCGGTGGCGATCACGGTGATCTTCACCTCACCCTTCATGTGCTCGTCGATGACGGTCCCGAAGATGATCTGCGCGTCCGCATCCGCCGACTCGCTGACCAGTTGCGCCGCCTCGTTCACCTCGTAGAGGGTGAGGTCCGGGCCGCCGGTGACATTGAGCAGGATCCCCTTGGCTCCGGCGATCGTGGTCTCGAGCAACGGGCTCGCCACCGCGTCCTTGGCGGCATCCGCCGCGCGCGTGTCGCCGCTCCCGAAGCCGATGCCCATGAGAGCCTGTCCCTGACCCTGCATGATCGTCTTGACGTCCGCGAAGTCGAGGTTGATCAGCCCCGGGAAGACGATCAGGTCGCTGATGCCCTGCACGCCCTGGCGCAGCACGTCATCCGCAACCTTGAAGGCGTCGCCGATGGGTGTCTTCTTGTCGACCACCTGCATCAGCCGTTCGTTGGGGATGGTGATCAGCGTGTCCACCCGGCCCTGGAGGTTGGCTATTCCCTCCTCGGCCGACTTCTGGCGGCGCAGGCCCTCGAAGCGGAACGGCTTGGTCACCACCCCGATGGTCAGCGCGCCGGACTCGCGGGCGATCTCCGCGATGATCGGCGCGGCACCGGTGCCGGTACCACCTCCCATGCCCGCCGTGATGAAGACCATGTCGCTGTCGGCGAGCGCCTTGGTCAGCTCCTCACGCGACTCCTCCGCCGCGTCCTGGCCCTTCTGGGGATCGCCGCCGGCACCGAGCCCGCGGGTCAGCTTGCCGCCGATACGGATCTTGAGGTGCGCCGACGACGAGCTCAGCGCCTGATGGTCGGTGTTGATCGCGATGAACTCAACGCCCTTCAGGTTGCTCCGGATCATGCGGTTGACGGCGTTGCTGCCGCCGCCGCCGACCCCCACGACGCGGATGCGGGCGTTGCCGTCAAGTGTCCGATCCAGATCTGCCATGCCTTTCTCCTCGCGTTGGGTTGCCGATTCGCGGTTGGGGGTCGAGTGCGGTGACGGTCTCCGTCGTGCCAGGGCATCCCCCGGCTGGTCGAGTCCGTGCTCGCGCAGATGATCAAAAGAGGTCACGAAACCACCTCGAGAATTTGACTCCGGCGGCGGCGCCGTCCGAGCTCTTTCCGTCGGAGCGAGAGGGCTTGCGGCCGAGGTTGCTCCGGGCTCCCCAGCGCAGCAGACCGACCACAGTGGCGTGGCTCGGCCCGCGGATCTCGTCGTTCATGCCGTGCAATCCCTGCGGCGCCGCGACCCGCGCGGGCAGGTTGGTCTGCTGCTGCACCACCTCGGCGAATCCGCGGAGCAGCGCGCCGCCGCCGGTGATCACGATGCCGCCCGGGAACATGCCGAGTGGGCCTGCACGCTCGACCTCCGCGGCGATCAACGAAGCCATCTCGCGTGCGCGCGGACCGATGATCTCGGCGAGATACCGTTGCGGCACACCGACCGGTTCGTCGTAGCCCATCGGTGTCAGCGTCACCTCGGCGTCGGCAGGCAGCGTCAGCTGCAGGCAATGTCCGAAGTTGCGCTTGACGGTTTCCGCGGTCTCGAGGTCGCAGCGCAATCCCACCGCGAGATCCGCGGTCACGTGGTTGCCGCCGACGGGAATGACACTCGTGTGCACGATGCTGCCGCGAGCGAAGACGGCGATATCGCTGGTGCCACCACCGACATCGACCACGACAACGCCGCGCTCGATCTCGTCCTCGGTGACCACTGCCTCGGCAGATGCGAGCACCTGCAACACCATGTCGTCGACGTTGAGCCCCGCTTTGTGCACGACCTTGACGACGTTCTGGATCGCGGTGTTGGCACCGGTGATGATGTGCGCATCGACCTCGAGTCGATTCCCCGCCATGCCGATGGCATCGCGCACGCCTTCCTGTCCGTCGATGGTGAACTGCTGGGGCAGCACGTGCACGATGCGCCGTTCGGAAGGAACGCTCACGGCGCGCGCCGCGTCGATGGCTCGATGGACGTCCTGGTCGCGAACCTCGCGATGCCCGGCCTCCACCGCCACGACGCCACGGCTGTTCTGCGACGTGATGTGACCACCGGCGATCCCGACCACCGCGGAGTCGATGGGCACGCCGGACATCTGCTCGGCCATGTCCACCGCCTCGGCCACGGCCTCGGCCGCGCGGTCGATCTCGACCACCGCGCCCTTGCGGACCCCCTTCGAAGCGACCATACCGACGCCCAAAACTCGGAGACCGGTGGTCTCAAGATCTGCGACGGCGCAGCAGACTTTGGTCGTTCCGAGATCGAGTGCGAAGACGCGGCGAGGACGGGTCACTGTCTAGTCTCCGAGTGTAGCCGTCGCGGGTGCGCCATTCAAGGGTTTTCAGGCGCAAAACCGCAAGATGCTGGGTTCGCGGGCCCAGTATGCCACAACATGTTGGTTGTCTTCGAGAGGCTGGGCACTCCGGCGAGCCCATTCGTGAATCCAATCCCGTGGCGTCGGGATTACCCGTCTCCACCCAGGCTGGAGACGCGGACAGGGCCTCGCCACTGCACCTTTTGGACGAGGCCCTGTGCGCCGCGGTCTGAATGGACCGCCGAAGCTGCGCAACCGTAACACCGCTTGCTCATCGCGTCTACGCTTCCCGGGGCAGCAGCCCGTCAAGACCAGTGCGCCGGGCGAGTTCATGGTTCGAGAACGATCTTCCCGCGCAGGTCGCCGCCGGCCATCTCGGCGAACGCCGCAGCGGCATCACCGAGCTGATGTGTCGAGCCGATGAGCGGCCGGAGCGCACCGGTCGCGGTCAGATCGACGAGGCGGCGCAGCTCGCCACGCGTCCCCATCGTGGTGCCGGCGACGGTGACGCTGCGAAAGAAGATCCGGTTCAGCTGCGCCGGAGGGTTCGCGCCGCCCGTCGCTCCCGGCACGACCACCACACCCCCGGTCGCACCGTTTTGAGGCTCAGGTCCCAGGTGGGCTCGCCGACGGTGTCGACGACGGCGTCCACTCCGAGGCCGCCTGTTGCGCCGATGACGGCGCGAGCAGTCTCACGCTCCACCGGGAACGCAGCTTCGGCGCCGAGGTCAACGGCAAAGGCCCGTTTCGCCTCGTCACGCGACGTCGCATACACCGTGATGCCCGCAAGCCGGCTCAGCAGGATGCACGCCGTGGCGACACCGCCGGTCGCTCCCTGAACGAGAACGGTCATGCCCGGCCGGAGCCCGGCGCGGACGAACAGGGCTCGATAGGCGGTCAGATAGGCGGTGGGCAGACACGCGGCATCGGCGAAGCTCACCTGGTCGGGCACCGGCACGAGGTTGCCGGCAGGGATCTCGACATACTCGGCGAAGGCGCCGGCGAGTGGCGCCTCGCTGAGCATCCGGAACGAGCGGCAGCCCAGGGGCTCGTCTGCCATGCACGCGGCGCACTGGCCGCACGTGACGACCGGATAGACGACCACCCTGGCTCCCACGGCAGGAGCGCCGGATGGTGCCTCGCCACCGTAGGCATCGACCTCACCGGCAGCGTCGCAGCCCAGGATCTGCGGCGGTGTGACCGGTGCCGACGACACTCCGCGGAGGGTCCAGAGGTCGTGGTGGTTGAGCGATGCTGCGCGTACTCTGACCCGTGCCCAGCCCGGCTGAGGTTCGGGTGCCGGCAGGTCTCCGACGGTCAGATTGGCGAGCGGCTTGTCGCCGCCAACCGCCGATGCGTACGCCGCGAGCATTTCTCGGACCGTAGCATGGTGCTCACCATGCGCCTCGATGCCATCCTGGACGGCCGCCGGGAGCCCGCCTTCTCGTTCGAATTCTTCCCGCCGAAGACCGACGAGGGTGTGCGCCAGCTCTTCGACGCGATCTCCCGCCTTCGCGAGCTCGAGCCCACGTTCGTGTCGGTGACCTACGGCGCAGGGGGCTCCGTGCGCACCCGTACCGTGGAGCTCGTCGGCCGGATCCGCCACGAGCTGGAGATCGAGCCGGTGGCGCACCTCACCTGCGTCGACGCCACCGTCGACGAACTCCACGGCATCCTGGAAGGCCTGCGTCAAGCAGGGATCGACAACGTCCTGGCGCTCCGGGGCGATCCGCCAGAGGGGGTCGAGCGCTTCGTGCCCACCGACGGCGGGCTGGCGCACAGCAGCGACCTGATGGAATTGATCACCGGCCGGTATGACTTCTGCGTCGGCGGCGCCTGCTACGCGGAGAAACACCCGGAATCGATGAACACGGACGAGGACGTACGCAATGCCAAGCGCAAGGAGGACGCGGGCGCCAGCTACCTCATCGCGAACCTGTTCTTTGACAACCGCGTGTACTTCGACTTCGTGGCGCGGGCACGAGCCGCCGGGGTTCGGGTGCCGATCATCCCGGGCATCATGCCGGTGACCAACGTCGCGCAGATCACCAGGTTCACCTCGAAGATCGGCGCCACCATCCCAGACGCGCTGCTGCAGGCGTTGCGAGCACGCGAGGACGACCCCGACGCGGTGCTCCAGCTTGGAGTCGCGTGGGCCACGCTCCAGTGCGCCGAGTTGCTCGCGGGCGGTGCGCCCGGTGTGCACTTCTTCACGATGAATCGCTCGCCCGCCACACGCGCGATCCTCTCCGCGCTGCGCGCCGCGCGACCCTGGGACCGCGTCCGCTAGCGTCGTCGATGATCGTCGAACCCTTTCTCGTCGACGTCGGTGAGGAGGTGGGAACGGCTCAGGCGCGGGTACCCCTGGCCGTCTGGTCGACGACGCTCGCCGGCAACGCGGCGTCGACAACGAGCGCGTCCGCGAGTGGCGTCCCGAACGCGAGACCGAGCGGTACCTCGCCGCCCCATATCGGCAGCCTGCGATCCGCGGCACTGTCGCTCGGTGGCCCGCTGCGCACCTTGGTCGAGAGGTGATCGAGGGGCAGCGCCAGCACGATTGTCGTGTTCATCTCCTTGACGCTGGGCTGGCGCGCCTCGTCCCAGCGACCCGGCAGCACGTGCTCCACGAGCGAGCGCATCGCTGCGAGCTTGGCGTCAGGGTCGCGAATTTCCGAAGCCCTGCCGGCGATCACGACGGACCGATAGTTCATGGAGTGCGAGAACACCGAGCGAGCGAGCACGAGACCGTCGAGCAGCGTGACCGTCACCGACACGTCAACGCCGCCGGCCAGGTTGCGCAGCATGCGACTTGCCGGCGATCCATGCAGATACAGGACATCGCCATCGCGGGCGTACATGGTCGGAATGACCCAGGGGCGGTCGTCGACCACGAACCCGACGTGGCAGATCAGGCCCTCGTCAAGGATGGCGAACGCCACGCCGCGATCCGCCACGGCGCGCTCGGGATGCCGCTCGACCTTGAGGGCTCGTGCCAACTCTTCGATCATACCTTTGTACCACTACAAAATAGCTCCACGTTGCAGCACAAGCGTAGCAAAGAGTGCGTGCTGTTCAGCGGGACGGAGTAGGCGTGCTCGCCGGCGGCGTGCTGAGCGTGATCCCGGGAGTTGGTGTGACGCCGGCTGTCGGTGACGCGGTGGGCGTGGGCGTCGGGCGCGGCGTCGGCGGCGCGGTGAGTGGAGCCACCGACGACGCGGCGGGTGGCGGCTGGACGGCCGGTACCACGGGCTGCATCGCCGCAGTCACCTCGGCAGGGAGGCCCGGGTGGCCGCCGCTCACCGGGTCCGCAGGAGCCTCGACGTCGACGTACCCGAAGCTGGGTTTGGCGAAGTCGAGCTGCCCCTTCAGCGCCGCGAGCGTCTCGATCTGCTGCGGCAGTGCCTGGAGCGCCTCCTCGGTGTCGAGGTGCCCGAGCACGGCGCGCCACCCGGTGGTGGTCCAGATGCTGACGACGTCGTCGGCTCCCCAGAGGTAGGCGTCCACCGAGCAGCCGAAGACCGACTTGAAGCGTTGCGCGATCGAGCTGAGCAGCTGCACCAGCACAGGGTTGATGGGTTGCGGCGACCCGGCGCGATCGTCGATGAGCACCGGGATGCCGCTTCGCGCGGCCGGGGTCGCATCGATTCCCGGCAGCGTCGCGCCATCTGATGCGACGAGCGTGTCGGTGCCATCGCGGCGGATGCGCAGCATCGGCGCGCGCTCCACCACGGCAATCTCCACGGTCGCGGGGAGCTGGGTGGTGACCACCGCGCTGGCGACCCACGGAAGCGCCTGCACGCGGGCCTGGATCGCCGCTCCGTTGATGGTGAAGATGCTCTGCTCAGGCACCTCAGCCGCCGCAACGACGGCACTGGTGGTGATCAGGTGAGCGCCGACGACCGTGACCTTGCGTACCTGGAACCCGGGGAGGGTGAGCGCGAGCGCCAGCAGGCCGACCTGCACCGTCAGCGCAGCAGCCGCGATCACCCGCCGCCGCCACGAGGTGTGCCGCTTGGCTGCGCGCGGCGGCGGTGGGGTTCCACGGCGCCCGTGCAGGCGCTTGCGCGGGGATGCTGCGAGCTTGGCCCCCGGGGCGACGGCGAGCCGCCGCACCGATCGCGATGAATCGGCGATGAGGGCCGCCTGGGCGCGGACGAGTGCCATGTGGCGTGCGTGCTCGTCAAGCACCTCGGTGCTCACAAGGCGTGCCCAGTGTGTTGGTAATGACGTTGCATGGACGCAGGCTGAGACGTGTGGTGAGACGTGAAGGCCGTACGGGCCGCGCCGATTATCTCCCAGCCGGCACCGATGTGCCCACCCTAGGCTCGTGTGGCGTGTGCCACCGGGAGATATGTGTCCGGGAGGTCGTTGGCGAACAGCACGACGTCCCCGGGACGCGACAGGGTTTGCAGCAGCCGGGTGGCCTGATCGAGCGTGTCGACGACGTGGATGCGGTCATCGGCCATACCGCCATCGCGCAGCCCGGTGCACAACGCAGCGCTGGTCTTCGCCGACATGACGATCACGTGGTCGCACACCTTCGCTGCGTGCTCGCCGTAGCGGCGGTTCTCCTCGTCCTCGACGCTGCCGAGCTCGACGAGGCCCGGTGTGATCAGAAACTTGTGCGCTCCGCTCATCGCGGCCAGCACCTCCAGCCCGTTGTGCACACCGACAGGGTTGGCGTTGTACGAGTTGTCGATGACGGTCAGCGGTCCCGCGCTTGCCATCAGCTGGAGGCGATGCTCGACCTGCTCCAGTGATGCTGCGGTGCTGATCGCGTCGTCAACCGGATAGCCGAGGGTGTGCACCGCCACAAGCGCCGCGCTCACGTTGGCAACCTGGTGGCGCCCGAGCAGCGGAATGGTCACCTGCCGGTCCAGTCCTTCGCGGGCCCAGGTCCACCGGAACGTTGCACCGTGCGCATCGAGGCGGATCGATGACGCGACAACGTCGGCATCGACGCTTTCACCATCAGTCGCCAGTGCGTAGCTGATCACGCGACGCTGCTCGGCGCGTGCCCGTCGGTCGAGCGCGGCTCCGGGCTTGTCGCCGGTGTAGAGGATCAGCGTGCCATCGGCCGGCAGCGCGGAAGCGACTTCATACAGCGCCCCGGCGATGCGATCGAGGCTGCCGAAGCGCTCCATATGCTGCGGACCGGTCGCGGTGATGATCGCGACCTGCGGATGCACGAGGTCGCTGATCGCCGCGATCTCTCCCGGCGCATACGCGTCCATCTCCACGATGAACATTCGATGCTCCGGGGCCAGGTCCTCGTTGATCACACGGGTCACGCCCATCAGTGTGTTGAAGCTCTTGCGCGTCGGCAGCGTGTTCACCTTGGCCTGAAGCAGCTGGGCGAGGATGTGCTTGGTACTCGTCTTGCCGTAGCTTCCGACCACGGCGACCACCACCGGGTCGACGAGCTTGATGCGCGCTGCCGCGAGGGCGAGATAGTGGCGGCGTATCCGCCACTCCGCCGGCTTCGTGACAACATTGGCAGCAACCAGGAGGATCTCGCTGAGGCCGGTCACCACGCCCGCGGCGATGAGCACCAGGATCGTGGAGACGACCGGGTGCAGCGCGACGATGCCGAGCGCGAGACCGGCCGCGAGCACCACTGCGAGGAAGCCGCCCGCGATGAGCAGCCTGCGCATCCGCGCGGTCATCACCAGCGGCCGTTTCGGCGATGTCCACCGCCAGGTGAACTGGGCCGCCGCAGCTGAGACGAGCCACGCGATGGCGATGCCCACCGGCCGCGCCGCGGGGAGCACCGCGGCGACACTGAGCGCCACCGCTCCGAGCAGGAGTCCCAACCACACCGCCCGGTGCGCAAGCCATTCGCGGGTGAGCCCCCAACGCAGGAACCGGACCGATTCGTACTCCTCGATCTGGAACATCCGCGCCGCGACGAGCACGATCCGGAAGACGAGGATGACCCAGATGATCGCCGCGAGGGCGACGAGCGGACCGATGAAAGGGCTCATGCCTCGCCGGCGCCTGGATCGTCGCGCAGAAAGACCTCGACGATCGTGCAGAAACGCGCCGGCTGTTCCAGGTAGGCGAAGTGACCGGCACCTTCGAACACGACAAGGCCGGCGTCTGGGATGAGCCGCTCCATGAGCCGCCCATCGTCGACAGGGGTCTCGGTGTCCTGGTCGCCCCAGATGAGCAGCACGGGGAGATGCAGTTGCGGCAGGAGCGTTCGGAGATCCTCGTTGACCAGGCGGACGAGTGTCCCGCGCATCACACCGGAAACGGCGCGATAGTCGGCGGAGCCGCGCAGGTTCGCCTTGCGGCCCGCCGCACGACGCAGTGCGGCCGGCATGGCGCCGGACCGCTCTGCCGCGCGCAGCAGCTTGTACGAGCGGACCCGCAGCGCGCTGCGCAACGTCTGAGGTGCGCGGATGCCCGAGCTGTCGGTGAGCACCATCCGGCTCACGCGCGTTGGATACGTCGCGGCCATGGCGATCCCAATGCGCCCGCCGTTGGAGTGGCCGATGAGCTCGACGCTGGCGATGCCAAGGCGGTCAAGGAGGGCGACACACCACGCCGCGTACTCGTGAACCGACCACGGTGCAGCCGGCTCTGGCGTTGCGCCGAAACCGGGGAGGTCGGGAACGACCAGACGGCGTCCCGGCTGGAGCGCATCGAGGATCGGCGCGAAGAGCTCGGATGACGCACCCCAGCCGTGCAGGATCAACAGCGGACGGCCTGTGCCGCGGTCCTGCAGCACCGCACGGGGGATCTCTTCGTCAGCCCCCGCCACGGTCGGGCCTCCCCCGCCCCGGTCGCCGTTCAGGCCGGCCGTCCGGTCAGCAGCCATGTGTCGATGGACGACGTGGTTGCCTGCTGCTCGCGGTGGCGTGCGGTTGCCAACTCGATGAGACGGCTGAGCAGCATGTCGAAATGCATCCCGGTCGCTTCCCACAGATAGAAGGAGAGTGATCCCGGGAGTGTGTTGAGCTCGTTGACGACGAACGAATCGGTGTCGGGCGAGACCAGGAAGTCGACCCGCGTCACACCCGCGGCGCCGATGGCGCGGAATGCGGCCATCGCCGTGTCCTGGATGCGCGTGGTGAGCGATTCGGAAATCGGCGCGGGGATGATGCGCTGCGAGCTCTTCATACCGGTCGCGGGGGCTTTGGCACCGCCCTTGGCCTTGGCGCCGCTGAGATATTTGTCCGCGTAGCTCAGCGTGCCGGTGCTGACCGGCTGCTCACAGACGGACACCTGGACCTCGTCGCGCCAGCCGAGCACCGAGCAGTTGATCTCGATGCTGCTGTCCTGGGCCTGCTCCGCGAGGATCGAAGTGTCGTAGCCGAACGCCACCTCGAGCGCCACGCGCAACGCTCCGTCATCCTCAACGCGCGCGACGCCGATGCTCGACCCGAGCCGGCGCGGTTTGACGTACATCGGGAAACCCGGCCGGCGCGCGAGGTCGGCGCACACCGCGTCGAGGTCCTGCTGCCAGCGGGCGCGCGAGACCATCACGTCGTCGAGCACGGGGATTCCTGCGCCGCGCAGCGCGTTGCGAGACAGACGCTTGTCCATGCTGATGGCCGCCGACGCGACGTCGCATCCGCAGTAGGGCAGCGCCGCCAGCTCGAACAGCCCCTGAAGCGTCCCATCTTCGCCGTTGGATCCGTGCACGAGCGGCATCGCGACGTCGAATCGAGCCGCCGTGCGCGCGGATCCTCCGAGCAGCCCGCGGCGGCCGTCAACTTCGATGAGCTCGCCACCGCTGCTCGGGTCCGGGCGCATGGTGACCCTGGTGGCAGCCCTGATCAAGCGGTCGATGTCCTTGTAGCGATCGAGCCGCAACAGCTCGTCGCCCGTGTACCAGGCACCCGACTTGGCGATGTACACCGGCACGGGGACGAAGCGGTCCGCGGGCATCGCCGCCATCGCCTGCTGGGCGGTGATGACCGACACCTCGTGCTCGACGGATCGGCTGCCGAAGAAGACGCCGATCCTGAGTGGCTCAGGCACGCTCGTCTCCTCCCGCCGCGCCGAGCACGATGATCTCCCGTTCGAGATCGACGCCGAACTGTTCCTGCACGCCGTCATGCGCGATGCCTACCAGCGTCAGCACGTCCGCGGCCGTCGCATGCTCGACGTTGACGATGAAGTTGGCGTGCTTCGGCGAGATCTGGGCGCCGCCGGACCGGCGCCCCTTGAGCCCGGCCGCTTCGATGAGCCGCCCGGCCTTGTCGTTCGGCGGATTCTTGAAGACGCTGCCGAGGCTGCGAATCCCATACGGCTGCGACGCCTTGCGTTCTGCCTGAATCGCATCGGTGCGTTCGCGCACGCGCTCCGGGTCGTCGCCGTGCACCCGCAGTCGCGCGCTCACGATCACGTTGGCGCGCAGGTCGTCCTTGAAACGCGAGCGCCGGTAGCCGAAGGCACAGTCGCCGGCGGTGAGTGTCAGCATCTCCCCCCGCGCGTCGAGCGATGTGCAGTCGACGAGCACGTCGGCCATCTCGGTGCCGAACGCGCCGGCGTTACCGGACACGCTCGCGCCGAGCGTTCCGGGGACGCCGATGCCGAACTCGAGCCCCGCCAGCCCGCGCGCCGCACAGTCAAGTGCCACGCGCGGCATCATGCAGCCCGCGCCCAGATCCACGGTGTGTGCATCAACAACGCGCAGCCTTCGATCGTTGTGGCGAATCACCAGACCTTTGATGCCGCCGTCACCGATGAGGGTGTTGCTGCCGGCACCGATCATGGTCACGGCGACGCCAGAGTCATCGCAGCGTCGTAACAGCTCCGCGAGGACGTCGACGTCCCGTGTGGTGATGAACCATCGCGCAGGACCGCCAACCCCAAACTGACTGTGTCGAGCGAGCGGTTCGTTCCCGAGCATGCCGGGGAACGAGTCGAGCCAGTCACCTGCGGACACCCTGTGCCTCCAGGGCATCGCGGAGGCGCGGCGCCAGCTTGTCGAAGCCACCGAGGGACAGCACCAGGACAACGTCGCCGGGGCGTGCGACCCGGGTCACCAGATCGATCGCCTCCTCGCTCGACAGGACCACGTGCACCGCGTGCTCAGGTCCCGCCCGGTCGGCGACCTCCTGACTGGAAACGGTCTTCGGCATCCCACGCTCGCGCGCCTCCTCGATCGGACCGATGATCACCACGTCGGCGCCCGTGAAGCTGCGCCGGTAGTCCTCGAGAAGCCTGCTCACCCGCGAGTACGTGTGCGGCGTGTGGATGGCGATCAGCCGGCGGCCCGGGTACCGCTGGCGAGCGGCATCGATCGCGGCGGCCACCTCGGTGGGATGGTGCGCGTAGTCGTCGACGACCGCCACACCGGCGGCCTCGCCGAGGATCTGAAAGCGCCGCGCCGGTCCCAGAAAGTCCGCGCAGGCGGCGACTGAGACAGCCGGGTCGACACCGGCGAACCCGGCGAGGATCAGCGCGGCGCAGGCGTTCTGTGCGTTGTGAACCCCAGGGAAGGTCAGGACGACGTCCAGCCGTTCCGCGGCCTGGCGCTCGACGGTGAAGTGCTGCAGACCGCGGTCCTCGTGCGCGTCGCGGATCCGCCAGTCACTCCCCGGCTTTGTGCCATAGGTGACCGTAACACTGGTGGCGACGTCGCGAAGCGCCAGGCACTCGGGATCGTCGGCGCACAGCGCGAGCATGCCGTCTGCCGGCATCGCCGAGGCGAGCTCGACGAACGGCTCCCGGTACGCGTCCAGGCTCGCATACACGTCGGGATGGTCGAGCTCGAGGCGGGTCACGCACGCGCCGTCGGGACGGGTGTGGAGGAACTTCGGCCGCGGGTCCCAGGGTGCCGAGGTGTACTCGTCCCCCTCGAACACGAACGGCCCGGTGCCGAGCCGCGAGGTGCCGCCCAGGTCGAGTGATGTCGAGCCCAGGCGGAACCCGGGGTCCGTCCCGGCCCGTTCGAGGATGTGAGCGAGCAGCGCCGAGGTGGTCGTCTTGCCGTGGGTGCCGCAGACGGTGAGCCGGGTACGGTCGCCGGCGAGCGAGACGTAGAACTCGATCTCGCTGACGCACGGGATGCCGCGCCGGCGTACGGCTTCGAGCTCGAGGTTGGCCGGCCGTGTCTGGTTGCCGACCACCACCAGATCAGGAACTCCCCAGAGGTCGAGGTTGGCCGGGTCGCTCTGGTTCGCCCATTCGATGCCCGCAGCGCTGACGGCGTCGCTCATCGGGGGGTATGCGTGGTCGTCGGATCCGGTGACCCGGTCGCCGCGGCTGAGCGCGAGGCTCGCCGCCCCGAACGTGGCGTAGCCGCAGATCCCGAGCACGTGCACATGCATCGTCAGGCAGCCTTGCTCCGGGTCGGACCCGCCGCCTCGACGATCAGGCGGACCACGGCGTCGGTCGCGTCAGGCAGCCCGAGCGCCGCGCTCGCCGCCGCCATGGCGTGCCAGCGGGCCGGGTCGGCGACCAATGCCGAGATCTCGTTGCCCAGGCGTTCGGGCGTGCACTCGGCGTTGTCGATGAGCATGGCGGCACCGGCCGCCACGTAGGGCTCCGCGTTGTATCGCTGATGCCCGCCCGCGTGGGGGTACGGCACCACGATCATCGGACGGCCCAGCGCTGAGCACTCGGCGATCGACGATCCGCCGGCCCGCATCACCACCAGGTCGCTCTGTCCGATCCGCGTGGCCATGTCGTCGAAAAAGGCTGACGCCGTGTACCGCGCAGCGAGATGTGGGGGGAGCGCTTCGGCGGCGCGCTCAACCGCCTCGTAGTCGAGGCTCCCGCACTGGTGGACGATGCACAGCTCCGGGTCCCTGCTCAGCAGTTCGACCATGCAGCCGATGACAGCGCGATTGAGCGTCCTCGCGCCCTGAGATCCGCCGGTGACCAGGATCGATCGGAGCCGGTCGCCGACCGGCCGGCTCGTGACGGCGCGAATCTCGGCGCGGATCGGGTTACCGGTGTGCACCACCCTGGCGTGCGGCAGACGCGCGGCGGTCTCCGCAAAGGAGGCGGCGACGACCCGAGCGCGTCGGGCGAGCAGCCGGGTCGCCCGCCCGGGCACCGCGTTCTGCTCGAGGAGCACCACGGGGATTCGCTGGGCGAGCGCCGCCACCACCACGGGCACCGAGACATATCCGCCTGCACCCACCACGACATCGGGCCGCATCCGGCGCAGCAGCCGGCGTGCAGCGATGGTGGCCCGCGTCACCTGCGTGGTGGCGCGGGCGACGCCGCCGGCGCTGCCAACGTCGACGCCGCTGATGTCGAGGGTCTCGAGCTGGAGCCCGGATGCCTCAACCAGCCGCTCGGCGACGCCGTCCCGGCGGCCGACCACGGCCACCTCGTCGTCAGGCCGATCGCTTCGAAGTGCGAGCGCGACTGCCAGGGCCGGGGTCAAGTGACCCCCAGTTCCCCCCCCAGCGATCAACGTGCGCACGATTCGTCGTCCCTTGCCGTCGACCCTGGGCTGAGATGTTGAGCAGAATGCCCATGCCCACGAGGGTGGTCGCCAGCGAGGTGCCACCGTAGCTGATGAAGGGCAGCGGGATGCCCGTGGTGGGGATGACCCCGGTCACCGCCATCACGTTGATGAATGCCTGCATGCAGATCCACGAAGTGATGCCTCCCGCGAGCAGGGCGCCGAAGCGGTCGGGCGCCCGGAGCGACGCGCGCACGCCGCGCCATGCCAGGAAGAGAAACGCCGCGAGCACGGAGACGGTTCCGATCAGGCCGAGCTCCTCGCCGATGATGGCGAAGATGAAGTCCGTGTGCGCCTCGGGGAGCCACTCGTACTTCTGCACCGAGTTGCCGAGCCCCACCCCGAAGATCCCGCCCGAGCCGAAGGCATAGAGCGCCTGGCAGTTCTGGAACCCGGAGCCGAGCGCGGCGGCACACGGGTTGAGGAAGTGGGCGAGCCGGTCGGCGCGATATGCCACCAGGCCGACCAGCGCGACGCTGGTCGCGCCGAAGCCCACGAGGATCAGCAGGAGATGGCGCTTGCGGGCACCGGCCAGCGCGAGCAGGATCAGCGCGGTGGCGGCGATGACGATCGAGCTGCCGAAGTCGCGCTCCGCGAGCACCAGGGCAAGGAGCGCGACCAGCACGATGATGTAGTCGCGAACGCCACGCAGCGTGCGCACCGAACCTTCGCGGTCGGTGAGCCAGCGCGAGAAGAAGACGATCGCGACCCCGACGGCGATCGCCGACGGCTGTACGGAGAGCGGGCCCACCTGGAACCAGCGTTGCGCACCGAAGTGCTGCGATCCGACGTGGGGGATCAACACCACGACCAGCAGCACGAGCATGAGGAACATCGCCGGCCGCGCGAGCCGGGAGAGCTTGTGATAGTCGAGCCTGGCGGCGACCACCAAGCCGACGCTCCCAAGGACGGCGCCAATCAACTGATGGGCGAAGAAGTAGTTGGGGTCGTTGTACCAGAGGAAGCCGAGCGCCTCTGACGCGCTGTAGACCATCACCAGGCCGAACCCGACCAGGCCGACGACGATGATCATCAGCCAGCCGTCGACGCCCGCTGCGGCGGCCGCGCGGTCCGCTGACGAGAACACCCGCGCGACACCGGCACCGCCGCGCCAGCGCCACTTTCCGGCGAGGCCTTCCGTGAGCTTGCCGGCCCGAGCCGCCATCAGCCCTTCCCCATCGAGTGCGCCGAGAGGTGCGCGACGGCCTCGCCGAAGGCGCGGCCGCGAGCCTCGAAATCGAGGAACTGGTCGAAGCTTTTGTAACCGGGAGCGAGCAGGACGACGTCACCTGGGCGCGCGAGTTGTGCGGCAGCCGTCACCGCGTCATCGAGCGTCGCGACAACGGTCCGGGCCGCGAAATCCCGCTGCGCGAGTGCTGCATCAAGCTCCGCTGCACTCGCTCCGTTGAGCACGGCGTGACGCGCACGACGGGCGACCTCGTCGGCCAGCACGTCGATGGAGGTGCCGGCGCCTTTGCCACCGCCGATCCAGACGATGGTCCGGTCCGGGAAGGAGCGCAGCGCCGCGACCGCCGACTCGACATTGGTGGCTTTGCTGTCGTTGACCCAGAGCACGCCATCCTGGTCACGAACGGTCTGAAGGCGATGGGGCACCGGTTGAAAGTCACGCACCGCCAAGGCGATCGGGGGGATCGAAACCCCGGCGGCGCGGGCCACGGCGACAGCCGCCAGCACGTTTTGCAGGTTGTGCGCTCCGAAAAGCGGAATGTCGTGCACGGGAAGCACCGGCGACACTGCGCCCGCGTCGACGCTGACCACGTCGTCGCCGGCGCGCGTCGCCCCAGCCGCGAAGCCGCGACCAACTCCGAAGTACCGCACCCGGCAGGTGGCAACCGCCGCCATCTCGCGGGTGATCAGGTCATCGAAGCCGAGCACTGCATCATCGAGGGCGAAGCGCACCAGCCGCCGTTTGGTCTCGGCGTAAGTCGCGAAGTCGCCGTGGCGATCGAGGTGATCAGGGGTCACGTTGAGCACGCACGCAATCGCGCAGCGCGGCTCGCGCACCGACTCGATCTGGAACGACGAGAGCTCGAGCACCACCCAGTCGCTGTCGCTCACCGAGTCGAGGCGGTCGAGCATGGGGACGCCGATGTTGCCGCCGAGGTGGACGCGTTCTCCGGCTCGCTCAAGGATGGCGGCGACCAGCGCGGTGGTCGTCGTCTTGCCGTTGGTGCCGGTGATCCCGCAGATGCGGGCACGGCAGCGCTCGAAGACGAGGTCCATCTCGCTCCGCACCGGGACTCCCTGGGCGCGCGCCACCTCGAGCTCGGGCGCGTCCCAGGGCACGCCCGGGCTCGGGCACACCATGAGCGCGCCGGTTGCGACATCGTCGGGGTAGCCGCCGAGACGCACTTCGACAGTGCCGGGGAGCGTCGCCACGCGTTCTCTGATCGCCGGGGTGTCGGATCGATCCACGAGGACCACGCGATGGGCCTCTCGAGCGAATGTCCGGGCACAGGCGAGACCGCTCCGCCCCACGCCGATCACCACCACGGGCTTCTCGGTCAAGACACCGGCCCGGCGACGTGCGCGAACAGGACGGTGATGGCCGTCCCGGCGGCAGCCGCAGCCGCGAAAGCCCCGACCAGGCGCCGCTCGCGCAGGCCGAGCTCCTCGAAGTGATGGTGGATCGGGCTCGCGCGCAGGACGCGCGTGCCGAACTTGCGGATCGCCGTCACATTCACGACGACGCTGGCCGCCTCGACCACGAACACGATGCCGAGCACAGGAAGGAACCAGATGAGATGCAACTCCGCGGTGAGCGCGACGATCACGCAGCCCAGTGCCAGCGACCCCGCGTCACCCATGAACACCCGCGCCGGAAACCAGTTGAAGAGAAGAAATGCGGCCACCGCTCCCGCGAGCGCGGCGGCGATGATCGCAACCGAAAGATCGCCTCGCGACACACCGATGATGGCGATGCCGATGAGCACGAGCGCGGTGCACGACGCGGCGAGACCGTCGACACCGTCGGTCAGATTGACCGCGTTGCTGGTGGCCACAACCGCAATCGCCGCCACGATCGCGATTCCCCATCCGAGGTTGGGCGCACCCAGCCCGGGAAAGAATTGATGGGTGAACCCGGCGATGGTCAGCCCGACTCCGACGAGCACGCCGGCGGCCCCCTGGAGGCCGAGCTTCTGATATACGGAGAGACCGAGCCGCGAGACGTCGGTGATATTGACGACGTCGTCGAGGCCGCCCGCGATGGCGCCGGCGATGAGCGCGAAGATCGCGATGAACCCCTCACGCGAGCGGTCGACGGCAAGCCAGGCCACCAGGACGACGAAACAGAAGAGCAGGCCGCCGAGCGTCGGCGTCCCCTCCTTGGCGCGGTGGCTTGCGGGGCTGTACGAGGCGACGTGCTGACGCGCGCCAAACCGCACCAGCAGTCCGATGAACACCGGGTACAGGACGACCCCGGCCACAAACGCGAGCACCCCGACGATGATGGTCTCCCTCACGGCTCGATGCGCCAGTCGTCGATCATCATCTCGGCGACCTGCTTCCAGATCGGCGCGGCGAGGATCGAGCCGAAGCGATTGCCGGCATTCACCTGCGGATTGTTCAGGATCACCATCATGGTGAACTGCGGGTTCGTGGCAGGCATGAAGCCGACGAACGAGGCCACCACATTGGGCCCGTAGCCGCCGCCGTTGGGAAGTGCCACCTGCGCGGTGCCCGTCTTGCCGGCGATCTCCATGCTGTAGCCCGGGATCTTGGCCCGCTTCCCCTCGGCACCCGTGTCATTGACCACGCCGACCATCATGTGCGCGAGGGTAGACGCGGCGCTGGCCGAGATGACGCGGCGGGTCACCGGGACGAAGGGCGTGGTCTTGCCCGTGTTCGGATTGACCACCGCGTCGACGACGTGCGGTTGCACCCAGACGCCGCCATCGGCAACCGCATTCACAGCCGCCAGCATCTCGACCGGCGTGGTGACCAGGCCCTGTCCAAACGATGCTTCGGCGTACCTCAGCGCGTTCCACGACAACTCGGGTGCGAGCGGATCGTTGACCTCGCCGGCGAGATCGATGCCCGTGGGGGCGCCGATCCCGAAGGCGAGCAGGTTGTTGTAGAAGTTGTTGTCGCCTTCCATCTTCGTTGCGTCGATGGCACCGTTGTTGAGGGAGTCGTCGAGCACCCACTGCATGCTGACGTTGCCATGCGAGCGCCGGTCCCAGTCGTGGATGAGGAAGCCGTCGATGCGCTGCTGGCGCTCATCGATGACGGTGCTCGGCGTGAACGCGTTGTGGTTGAGCCCACCGGCGAACGTGATCACCTTCATGATCGATCCCGGCTCGTAGGGCTGGGTCACCGCGAGGTCGCGGAAGTCCGCGATGGGTGTCTCAGCTGAGTCGTTGGCGTTGTACGACGGGTACTGCGCCCAGGCATCGATGGCACCGGTCTTGGTGTCCATGATCATCAGCGTTCCCGATGACGACTTGGACGAGTTCACGCCGTTTGCGAGCGCCAGCTCCGCCCAGTACTGGATCTGGGTGTCGAGCCCTAGCTCCAGGTTATCGCCATTCTCGGCAGCAACCTTCTGCTGCTCACCGAGGACGATCGCGTTGCCGTTGACATCGGTGAGTGTCGACTCGTGCCCGTTGACACCCGAGAGGATCGAGTTGTAATAGCCCTCGAGACCATATTGGCCGACGCCGCTGCCGTTGACGAAGCCGAGCAGGTTCGCGGCCTCGGAGATACCCGGCACCGGCGAGGGCTCGTAGATGCTCTCCTCGGAGGGGATCGTGCCGATGCCGCTCAGACCCAGCGCCTGGAGCTTGTCATTGACATCCTGCGATACGCCCTTGACGAGGTAGTCGAATTGATTCGGCTGGTTGAGCACGCGCACGATCTTGGCCGGGCTCAGCTGCAGGATCGGGGCCAGCATGCCGGCGACCTGCTCGCGATCGGACGCCGCCACCAGCGCCGGATCGGCGAAGACGTCGAAGACCTGGACGTTGCTCACCAGCACGCGTCCATCGCGATCGAGGATCACGCCACGCGAGGCGTGCAGGCTGATCGAGGTGGTGTGCGAGGCTGCGGCCGCCGCCGCGAGCGACTTGCCCTGGATGATCTGGACCTGGATGAGGCGCCCGAACACTGCGGTGGCCATCGCCAGGAACGCGAGCACCAGCCACAGACCGCGACGGCGCAGATCGGGCACATTGGCAATGGCGCGCGCATGTGCGGACCGCGCCGACTCGGGTGAGCGGCGCCGCGGGTTCATCGACCCGTGCCGCTCCCGCCGAAAGCGCCGTCGAGCGCCCCCACCAGCTGCTCCAGCGTGCCGCTCGTATCACTCCCGGTGAGCTGCTCCGGCGGCGAGGTGATCACGCTGTGCGGAGCGGCCACGACGCGTGTCCATCTCGCAGCTGGGCGCATGCCCATGTGCTGCGCCTCGGCGATGATGCGCTCGGATGCCTCGAGCCGCGACAGCTCGGCGTTGAGCTGAGAATCCTCGGCGACGAGCTGCTGCTGCTGCGCAGCGAGGCGGGTCGCCTGGTACGTGGCGGTGGTCACGTGCGCCGTCTGGTTGACGTACGCGATCCCGATGCCCGCGGCGATCGCGATCACCGGCAGCAGCGGCAGCGGTGTGCGCGGTCCGCCACGGCGGATGCGAAGACGCCGAACGAGCGGTTCGAACGGGACGTCGTCGACGCCGGCAGCCGTCGGTGTCGACCCGCTGTCGACGCCAGGTGCAAATCGCAAGTGGGGCACTGCCCTGATCTCCAGTGGTGAAACGTTGAGAGGGACGATGGAGGGGCACCGACGGTGCCGGGTCGGCCAAGCGGGTGTGATGGCGGGGGGAGCCGCGGCAGGCGCGGCTCCCCCCTGGGGCGCGAAATGAGGCGGTGAAGGTCGGCCGCTCGTCACCCGTCGGTGGCGAGCTTCTCCGCAACCCGCAGCCGCGCCGAGCGAGATCTCGGGTTCGTGGCCAGCTCGGCCGAATCCGGCCGGATCACCTTGCGGGTGAGGAGAAAAAGTGTGGCCCGGTGGACGCAGGTGCAGTGGGGCTGTTGGGGCGGACAGACACAATTCTGAGCTGCGACGTGGAGTGCGTTCTTTACAAGGGTGTCCTCGAGAGAGTGAAAGGAGATGACCCCAAGACGCCCACCGGGCCGGAGGATGCTGATTGCTGCCTGCAGACCTCGTTCGAGGCTTTCGAGCTCGTGGTTCACCGCGATGCGTAGCGCTTGGAAGGTGCGCGTTGCCGGGTGGATCCGCTTGGGCCAGAAACGCCTCGGTACCACCTGTTCAACGAGCTCACGAAGCTGCGTGGTGGTGGTGATCGGCGCTCGCTCCCGTGCTCTGACAATCCGGTTCGCGATCGATCGCGCGAAGCGCTCGTCGCCGTAGTCACGGATCAGCGATGTCAGCTCGTCCGCGGTCAGTGAGTCGACCAGATGCGCCGCGGTCATGCCGGAGCTCGGGTCCATGCGCATGTCGAGCGGTCCGTCGAAGCGGAAGCTGAAACCGCGTGCCGGGTCGTCGAGCTGGAGGGAGGAGATGCCGAGGTCGAAGACGACGACATCGGCCGCCGTCACGCCAAGGGAGCGGACGATGGTCTCGAGGTCGGCGAAATCACCCTGGGCGATCTCCACGGCGCCGTGAGCACCGAAACGGGCGCGACCGGCGTCGACAGCGCTCTGATCGCGATCGATCGCGATCACCCGGCCGCCCGGGGAAACACGCTCGAGGAGCGCGGCCGTGACCCCGCCGGCGCCAAGCGTGGCGTCGACAGCGATCTGCCCGGGCCGGGGCTGCAGGCTCTCTATGAGGGGTGTGAGAAGGACCGGCCGGTGGCCCGCGCCGTCAGGCGACGGGGCACCGGGCGTGGTTTCGTCGAGAATCCCCATGCCGGCCACGAACGACAGGGGGATGGTCATGTTTCGAGGCGGGTCCGTCTGCGGCGCTCACGCCGGCGACGGAGATGCGGACGTGCCGCGCTGGTGGACCAGGTCCCAGACCTGGGTGAACTCGTCGGGGTCGAGCTCCTCCTGTTCCTTCCAGAGCTCGTCGGCGGTGATCTCAACCCCCGTGTCGAGCCCGACGAAGACGACCATGTCGACGATCTGAGCAAACTCCCGGTGATGCGCCGACAGGAGCAGGCGGCCCTGGGCATCGAGCTCGAAGGGGTAGCTGTTGCCGGTGAGACGGCGCAGGAAGCGGCGCTCCTGAGCGGGAGTCTCGGCGGTGCGGCGGAAGAGGTCCTTCTGGATCGCCCACTCGTCGGGAGGCCAGATCATCAGGCGATGCTCGGGACCGGGGGCGACGACGCTGCCTTCGGGGAGGAAGCGGCGCAGCTGGGCCGGAATCGCCACGCGGCCTTTCTCGTCGATACGATGACGGTAGGTTCCGCAGAAGTGCGCGGGAGCAGGCAGTGCGATCTGCTTTTGCTCGAGCCTCACCGTCGTCACGTCGGTATCCCCACTACTCACCACTTTTCTCCACCGGCGCGCCGAACCCTAACAGGTGTGTGTGGTGGCGTCAACGCAAACAAATGTACGCTTCACCTCGATCTGGAGAACGAGGTCAGGCGTCGAATCGAGGCGTTTCCAGGAGGAGCGAGGAGAGATCGTCGCCGCCGGTGAGCGGTGCCGGCTCCACGGCCCGGCGGAACAGCACCGCCCCACCCGTCCCCATCAGCGTCATCACCGGGCCATCGACCTCCAGCCAGCTCTGCTCGCGCAGGGCCACCACGGTCACGTCGTTCTCCTCGAGGAACTCCTGCAGCCGTTCCTCGCGGGTCTCGCCGATCCGGGCCTCGGGTGGCGGCGGGTCGATGTAATGCGGATTGATCTGGAATGGCACAAGGTCGAACGCCGCGAAGCTGGTCGGCTGCACGATCGGCATGTCGTTGGTGGTTCGGATGGTCGGGCAGGCCACGTTCGATCCCGCGCTCGCGCCGAAGTAGGGGACCCCGCTGTCGATCGTCGAGCGAACGGCGTCGATCAACGACAACCGGTGGAGGGCCACCACCAGGCGAAAGCTGTTGCCGCCGGTGACAAAGACCGCCTCGGCCTCGCGGATTGCGGCGCGGGGATCGTCGGCGGTGTGCACACCGGTGAGCTCGACGCCATAGGGGGCGAGCCATTCCTGGAATCGAGCGGTGGCGCCGTCGTGGTCGCTCTGTGCGTACGGGATCATCACGGCGCGACGAGCACCACGGAGATGTTCGATCACCGACGCCCGCGCGGACGTGCTGTTACCGCCGGCGTGCAGGAAAAGACGTCGTGGCATGAGGGCGCGATCTCCTTGGAACGGATCTCGTTGGTGGGCAGGCCCAGAGGATAGACTCGACGGGCAAGCCGGCCAGACGGTCGCGGGCGTACGCCGTCCGAGGAAAGTCCGGGCTCCGCAGAGCAGGGCGCTGGGTAACGCCCAGTCGGGGTGACCCGAAGGAGAGTGCCACAGAAATGACACAGCCCCGGACCTGTCCGGGGCAACGGTGAAATGGTGGGGTAAGAGCCCACCGGCGGCCGGGTGACCGGCCGGCCAGGTAAACCCCGCCCGGAGCAAGGCCAAACAGAGACCGAGCGCTTCGGCGCTCAGGAGCTGCTCGCTCCCCGTGTCCCAGGTGGGCCGCTCGAGGCGCCGGGTAACCGGCGTCCCAGATGGATGACCGTCACTCGCGTGCCGCGCACGCGAGGACAGAACCCGGCTTATCGGCCGGCTTGCACTTCCCCGGCCTCAGGAAACCAGTCCCACCCTCACCTCTTCACGCGCCGGCCAGGATGCGCTGCGTCTCCTCCACCGCGAGGCTGTCCACACGTTCGTTTCCAGGCACGCCGCTGTGTCCGCGCACGTGCTCGAAGCACACCCGTGGATCGATGAGCGGATCGATTGCCGGGTAGAGGTCGAGATTCTTCTTGCGCTTCCACGCGCCGGTGAGCCAGTTGATGACGCCGAGGCTATCGGTGCGCACCAGGATTCGCCACCCCGGATCGTCACCGATACGCTCGCGGATGCGCCGGAGCGCCTCGCGGACCGCCTTCAGCTCCTCACGATTGTTGGTGGTTGCGAGCTCGCCACCGGCGTCCTCTTCCACGCGGCCGTCAGGCCATTCAATTCGGTACGCCCACGCGCCCGCACCCGGGTTTCCCGAACACGCACCGTCGGTGTACGCGACGACCGTCGCAGTCACGGCGCAAGGATCCGGTCGCAATTCGCGCACTGCGTCAGCCCAGCACCGGTGCGCACTGCGCGGCGCTCCTCATTCGACACCGGCATGTGGCAGCCCGCGCAGAACTCACCCGCGAGACCGGTCACCGCCGGGCGACGATGCGCCGCGATGCGGGCGTACAGCGACAGATCGCCGGGATCGGTGTCGGCGCGCAGCGCGTCGCGTTCCGCATTCAGGACGTCGCGTTCGGCTGTCAACGACTCGAGGCGCGCTCGCAACGGCGCCATCGCGCTGCTGCGCTGCTCCTCGCGGGCTGCGACAAGGGCGGCGGCCGCCTGCAGGTTCGCCTGTGACTGGTCGACCTGCTCCATGCGTTCGAGCGCGTCGTCCTCTGCGGTGGACAGCTTGGTGCGCATCGTTTCCAGCTCGCGCTGCATTTCGATGAGCTCCGCCGGGTTGCGTACCGTGCCGCCATAGAGGCGCCGGTCCAGCTCACGGATACGGCTCTGCAGCGATGCGGCTTCGAGCTCCGCCAGCCGTGCGCCCGTACCGAGGGTGCGGTGCTCCTCCTGCGCCGCCGCCTCGGCTTTGCGCAGCCGGTCAAGCTCGGGGTCCCCGCGCAACGACGCCTCGACGCCGGCGATGTCCACTGTGAGTGTCGCGATGCGATCGTCGATCTGCTGCAGGCTGAGCAGCGCGGACGCTCGAACTCATGCGGACACCTCGTGCGACACGCGAACGAGCCGCTCCAGCGAACGCTGGGCAGCGCCCGTGTCGATCGACGCGGCGGCGACCGCAACGCCGTCGAGCAGCGTTGTGACATGGTCGGCGGCGACCAGGACTGCCGCGGCGTTGAGCAGCACCACGTCGCGCCGCGGTCCGCGCTCACCGTCGAGCACGGACCGGATGGTGGCGGCATTGGTCGGCGCGTCGCCGCCGCGTACCGCATCGAGTGGCGCGGCCTCGAGGCCGACATCGCTTGGATCGATGAGGAAGTCACGAACGCCCTCGACAGTCACCTCGTAACAGCGCGCGACTTCCGCGACGCCGAGCTCGTCGACACCGTCCGGGCCGGTGAAGACAAGCGCGTGGACGTGTCCGAGTCGATGCAGCACCTCGGCCATCATCGGCGTGAGCCGCACATTCGAAACTCCAAGCAGCTGATGACGCACGCGCGCGGGGTTGGCGAGCGGACCGAGGATGTTGAACACAGTGCGTATGCCGAGCTCGCTGCGAACCGGGCCCACGTGCCGCAGCGCAGGGTGAAACGCCGGCGCGAAGAGAAAGCCGATCCCGGCCTCCTCCACGCAGCGACGAACTCCTCCGGCGGCAGCGATATCACCACCCCGAGGGCTTCGAGCACATCGGCGCTGCCGCAGCGCGACGACGCCGCACGATTGCCATGTTTGGCCACCGGACATCCCGCCCCCGCGGCCACGAGCGCCGCTGCAGTCGAGATGTTGAAGGTGCCGGCGGCGTCGCCACCCGTGCCGCACGTGTCGACCGCTTCGACCGGCAAGGTCACCCGCGTCGCATGTGCCCGCATCGACTCGACCATGCCGGCGAGCTCGTCAACCGACTCAGCCTTGGTGCGCAACGCGGCGACCAGCGCGGCCACGAGGATCGGTGGCGCCTCGCCCTCCATCATCGTGTCCATCACCGTTCGCGCGGTCGGGACGTCGAGCGAGCGTCCGGACACCACCGTCTCGAGTGCCTGCCGCATCACCTCCACGCCCATCTCGGGCGACGGTAGCACCGAGCGTGAGCAGCGCGATCCATATACTCGGAAGCATGACCGCCCGCACGCTCGCCCCCTTCGACCCGGAGGTGGTCCGTCCCTGGCGCCTCGGCGACGGACCACGCGGCGCGCTCCTCATCCACGGCTTTGCGAGCACGCCCCCGGAGCTGCGCCGCCTCGGCGAGGCGCTCGCGGCTCGCGGCTTCCGATGCCATGCACCGATGCTCCCCGGCCACGGGACGACCCCGCAAGACCTCGAGCGGACGCGATGGCAGGATTGGGCCGGCTGTGTCGCAGCGGCGTTCGATGAGCTGGTATCCGAATGCGATGGCGTCGTGGTTGCCGGTCAGTCGATGGGCGGTACTCTCGCGCTTCACCTCGCGGCGCACGATCTGCGTGTGCGGGCGGTGGCCACGTTCGCGGCGCCGATCTGGTTGAGCGGCCCGCTGCCCCCATTGCTCCCCGTGATCAAGCACGCGGTGCGCTGGCATCGTGCCGGAGACGACGTCGACCTGTGGAATCCCGATGCTGTCGAGGAGCTGCACAGCTATGGCATCCGTCCAACCCGGAGCATCGACGAGCTCCGCCGTCTTTGCGCAGTCGTTCGCAAGGAACTGGCAGAGATCCGCGCGCCTGTGCTGGTCGCGCACGGTGAGCGGGATCGATCCATCGATCCTCGATGCGCTCGAGAGATCGCACAGCGATTGATCGGCAGTGAGGCTGTGGAGTTGGAGCTGCTGCCTCGGAGCGGCCACGCGATCTCTGTCGACGTCGACCGCGACCGCGTCAATGACGACGTCCTGCAGTGGTTCGAGCGCTTCGTCCCAGCAGCCCGGGAAGCCGCGGCCGCGCGACGATGACTTCAGGCGGAATCGCCGGTGGATTCCAGCAATCGTGCGGCGATGTCGGGGTCGAGGACGGGGTTCGGCGGGGGGCCCGCATCGAGATCGCGATGACGCTTCGACGTGTGGCGCTGCACCACCTGGGCACCCTCGCGCGCCGCGTCATGTATCACGTCACCACAGCTCGCACAGCGCAGCACCGCGGCGGACATACCCTTGCCCGCGTACTCGCGGTGCGAGAAACGCATGTCGCCGCCGCATTTCGTGCAGCGCCGGCGTGGCTTCGCCTCGTGCGACGCATCGATGCTCATCGCGACAAGCGTACGGCGTTGACCGAAGGCGCAGCATGGATGACTGCCAGTTGACCGCGGCGCCGGATATCGTCGACCGGTTGCGTCTCACGGTGCGCGACCCTGGAGCCGTGATGCAGGCAGTGCCGGACGGGCAGCGGCCGGCATCGGTGTTGCTCCTGTGCGACCCCGCGACGCCGGGCGTACCCCTTCTGTTCGTGCTCCGCTCCGAAGAGCTTCGACAGCACCCCGGGCAGATCGCGTTCCCAGGCGGCGGTGCCGAGACGAGCGACACCGACGTGGTGGCGACCGCGCTGCGCGAGGCGCACGAGGAACTGGGAATCCAGGCCGACCACGTCGAGGTCCTTGGCGTGCTGACCCCGTTCTCCACGGTGGTCTCCGGGCGCTGGGTGACGCCGGTCGTCGGTCTGCAACGCGGCCCCATCGACTTCACCCCCGACGATTTCGAGATTGCCGAGTGGTTTCGAGTCGACATCGCGGAGCTCATGGTCGCGCCCCACACGGTCCGCGAGATCGAGCGCAACAGTCTGCGCGGCCGGATTCATTATTACGAGACGTCGGGCAGAGTCATCTGGGGTGTGACAGGCGCGATCGTGCACGAGCTGCTGGAGCGCCTCGGCCGGACCGACTGACGTCAGGCCGTCGCGCCGACGATCTTCTGATCCTGCGCGAGCGCGACCGCTTCCGCGAATCCGGGGTTCACCGGAGCGGCGGAATCGACCACCAGCACCACGGCGATCACATCGCCTTCCTGAAACGCGACGCCCACCTGGCTGTACCCGGTGACCGTCCTGCCGATGAATTCGTCGGCCTCGCAACCAAGATGTGCGGGCGCCGACGTGCTCGTCACCGACGTGAACTGCTTCTGTGCGGCATCACGCAACTGTGGATAGTCGGCACTGGCGGTGACCGCCGAGGGGTCGAGAACGACGTCATCCTCGATGCGATATGTATTGCCGACATTGGCAAACCCGCGTTGATCGCTGTTGACGGTGTTGTTCATCTCGCCATCGCTGATCTGCTCGAGTGGAGGACCACCCGTCGGCAGTGAGCTCACGGTGAGCGCGAGTTGACGCACGGGCGATATCACCGCGCTGACTTGCGGGTTTGCGCACGTAGAGGTGGAAGTGGAAGGCGATGCCGCGCCCGATGTGGGATCAGCGGATGCAGTGCTCGGTGCCGCAGCATCGCATCCCGCCGTCGTCGCTATGACGACGGCGCATGCGCCGATCACGATGGTTGCACGCGTCACGAAGCTCATTCTCCACACCCTCTCCCGACCACCGTAGCACAGGCTCCCCGGGTCAGCGGTAGCGCGGATGCACCACAAACGGGTTGGAGCGCATCTCCTCGTCCACCGTGGTGCGCTGCCCGTGGCCCGGGTACACGACCGTCTCGGGGGGCAGCGTGTAGATGCGATTCTCGATCGAGAAGATGAGCGCCGGCAAGGATCCGCCGAGGAGATCGTAGCGACCCACACCGCGTTTGAAGAGCGTGTCACCGGAGAGCAGGTCGGGTCCCACACGGAAGCACACGGAACCGCGCGTGTGACCCGGCGTGTGCAAGACCTCGATGTCGAGGCCCTGCCAGCGCAGCACTTCACCATCTGCGAGATCGCGCTCGCACACGATGTCGGGCAGATCATCGGGAACGCCGGGAAGATAGTGGACCGCCTCGAGCTGCTCACGATCATCGGGGTGGATCGCCGCCTCGCAACCGAATGCGGCCTTGACAGCCGGGACGCCGCTGACGTGGTCCGGATGTCCATGAGTGAGCAGAATCTGATCGCAGCGCAATCCGCCCTTCTCCAGGAGCGCGAGAGTTTGTGCATGCTGCAATCCGGGATCGACCACGAGCGCGTCGGTGGTGTCCCGCCGGCGCAGCACATAACAGTTCTGGTCAAACATCGGGTCGACCACGATTGCCAGCTCGACGAGATCGCGCAGCGTATCGGTCACAGCCGAGAACGCTACGCGGGAGTGGCGTTGATCGGGCCCAGGACGTCCGACGCCGTGATCGGCAGGACGAACCCGGCGCCATGCCGTTCACGGCGGCGCGGCACATCCGACTCGACCAGCGCGCGGTCGAGCACCTCCCCCACGTTGTCCACCGGTACCACCTCGATTGCCTCGAGAATCTCCGTGTCGATCTCGTACAGGTCACGCATGTTCTTGGCAGGCAGGATGAAGGTCTTCAGCCCGGAGCGATGCGCAGCGAGCAGCTTGTCCTTGACGCCGCCGATGGGAAGCACCTTGCCGCGCAACGTCACCTCTCCGGTCATGGCCAGATCACGGCGCACACGCCTGCCCGATGCGACCGAAACCATCGCGGTCGCCATGGTGACACCCGCGGAGGGGCCATCCTTGGGAATCGCGCCGGCCGGAACGTGGACATGGATCGCGTGGGTGTCGAAGAAATCACGCGGCGCGCCGTACTCGACCGCGTGCACCTTCGCCCATGACAGCGCTGCGCGAGCTGATTCCTCCATGACGCTGCCGAGCTGACCGGTCAGCACCAGGTCGGGCTTGGTCTCGATGGCGAGTGCCTCGACCGTGACGATGTCGCCACCGACCTCGCTCACCACAACACCCGTCACGGCACCAACCTCGTCCTGCTCCTGCGCCTCACCGTAGTCATGACGCCTTGGGCCGAGCAGATCCGAAAGATCGTCGGGGGTGATCACCACCGGAGGAACCGCTCCTGCGGCGAGCTTGCGCGGCACCTTGCGCGCGACCTCGGCGATCGTGCGGTCGAGCTGGCGCACACCGGCCTCCCGTGTGTATCCATGCAACATCGCGACGATGGTTTCGTGAGGAATCTGCAGCTCCGTCGAGTTGAGCGAATGCTGATCGAGCTGACGGGGCACCAGATGGCGCTCGGCGATCTGCACCTTCTCCTGCTCCGTGTACCCGGTGATCCGGATGATCTCCATCCGATCACGAAGCGGCGGGCTGATCGTGTCGACGATATTCGCCGTGGTGATGAAGAGCACCTGCGAAAGGTCATATGGGACTTCAAGATAGTGGTCGCTGAACTCCCAGTTCTGCTCCGGATCAAGCACTTCGAGCAGTGCCGCCGAAGGATCACCGCGGAAGTCCGCACCGACCTTGTCGATCTCGTCGAGCATGATCACGGCGTTGCGCGTGCCGGCCGTGCGCATCGACTGAATGATCCGGCCGGGCAGCGCCCCGATGTACGTGCGCCTGTGCCCGCGAATCTCGGCCTCATCGCGGATTCCGCCGAGTGACATCCGCACGAACTTCCGGTCGAGTGCTCTGGCGATGCTGCGTCCTAGCGACGTCTTTCCCACGCCAGGGGGGCCTACGAAGCAGAGGATCGGCGTTTGCAACGTCCGCCGTCTCGGGCCGGTCGCGAGTGCGGCGGGCCCTGGCGGAGCGGGGACCCCTCGCCGCTCTCCAGCCGGGTCTGACCCGTCTTGCGTTTCGGGGACGTCCTGTGGCTTGCCCGGCCTCCGATCGGCGCCTCCCCCCGCTGCGCCACCCGCCTCGTGGGAGGCCACGGGTGGGGCGGGCGTTTCCGCCTTCCCTGGCTCTCCGGCATCAATCGCTTCCGCCTGCGCGGCCGCTGCATCAGCGTCGGCTTTCGCCGTTTCCGCTGCTGATGCCTCTTCTGCGATGCCTTTTACCCGGATTCGATCGCGGACTGCTAGCCACTCCAGCACGCGGTCTTTGACCTTTGTCAGGCCGTAGTGGTCTTCGTCGAGGATGGCGGCGGCGCGTTCGATGTCGAGTGTTTCGGCGGGGGGATCGGCCCAGGGGAGGTCCAGGAGCCAGTCGACCCAGGTTCTCACCATTCCCATTTCTGGGGAGGCGCTGGGGATCTGTTCAAGGCGATGGACTTCTTTGAGCACGCGCAGTTTGACGTTGTCGGGCATGCCGGCTTTTTCGACGCGGGCACTCAGGTCTTCGTCGTCTTCACCCGCGTCGTCCAGCTCGGTGAGCTCCTTGCGGATGGCGCGGAGCTGTTCGCGGAGGATGTGCTCGCGTTGCGAGTTGTTGATCGTTTTCTGAACGTCTTCGTGGATCTTGCTGCGCAATTGGGCGACTTCGACTTCTCGGGCAAGCAGCGGGACGAGCTTGCGGAGGCGCACGAGGGTGTCGGTCTCCTGCAGGAGGGCGACGCGGTCGTCGAAGCCGAAGTCCGGGCAGGTGCTGGCGATGTCGGCGATGAGCTCCGGTTGGGATGCCCGCGCCATGGCGACAGCCGTATCGGCGCCGACCTGCGCGCCGGCGTTGACATACTCGGCGAAGAGGCTGCGCACCGATCCGAACAACGCGTCCACCTCGGTGCCTTCGACGGGCTCGGGTGGGAGAGGCGTGACGGTCGCGATCCAGGCGTCGCCGGAAGCGTCGAAGGCGTCGATGCGGACACGCTCCTTGCCCTCGACGAGTGCATGGGCGCCACCGCCCGGGAGTTGCCGGAAGGCGCCGACGTGGGCGATGACGGCGATCGAATGGACGTCATCGATGGACGCCTCGTCACGCTCGGCATCGCGCTGAATGGCGAGCACGACACGGCCGTCGCCGTTCACCGCGGCCTCGAGCGCCGCGACCGAACGGGGCCGGCCGGCGGCGAGCGGTGCCAGCTGCGAAGGGAAGACGACGTTGTCCCGAAGCGGGACCGCCGGGAGCGTCAGCGAGACGGGGCCTGCCGCGGCCGGATCGGGCTCGGCAGGCACCGAGAGCTCGTCGTCGGGCATCTCAACAGAATAGACGAGCCATTCCGGGCTCAAACCTCGATCGGCAGGGCTGTCGCCCAGTCGCGACGCCAGGCTGCGGCGTAGTAGGCGGCGGCGCTCGGGTGGTCGATCCGGAGCGCCGCTTCCCAGTTGCCCCCGAGGCCCGCGGCGCTCCAGTTCGCCGAGGAGACCAGCACCGCGCCGTCGGCCACCAAACCCTTCGCATGCCCCGACGTCGATCGCGAGGGGTCCATGCGGCGGACGGCGAAGGGAAGACTCGACAGCCGTGCCGCGACGTCCGCGTCCGGGATCCCGCCCAGAAGAACGGCGCAGTCCAGGCCGTGAGACGTGGCCATGGCCATCCGCTCGAGCAGGTCTCGAACGGGCGGAGCACCCGGACGCACATACGGTACGGTCACGAGGATCCGGCGGCGGGCGGCGGATGCCATGTCGGTGAGGGTGGCCGCCACTGCCGCGCCGCCGATGACGAGCGCGATCCTGCGAGACGGGGTGCAGAGCGATGCCGGGGGCACCTGGGGCGTTGGCACGCCGATCGGAGCCGCTGTGACGTCGGGTGTGTCATCCCAGGCGCGTGGCGGGTCCACGGCGATGGCCCAATGGGCGTCGAACGCACCCGCCGCCGCGCGATGAATGCTTCGAGCGCGGGTTGCCGCCCACCACTCCCGCGTCCCCGCGAGCGGTCGCCCGTATGGAGGCAAGCGGAGGTGGGGATCCCGGGCAGCGTCACGCCAGATGAGATTCCCGCTACCGACGGCGACCGTGCCGTCGACCACCAGCAGCTTGCCATGTGCTGCATCGGCTCCAACGCCGGCCACGCGACACTCAGCGCCGGCCGCGATCAACGCGCGCGCAGTCGCCGCGTTGCCGTCGGAGACGTGTGCGTCGAGCACCAGGCGCACACGCACCCCGCGCTCCGCCGCGCGGACCAGCGCCCATCGATATGACGGTCCGACCTCGTAGACCGCGGCGTCAATGCTGTGGCGCGCCCGCCGGAGCAGTCGCATCAGCAGGGTTCCCGCGGAGTCCGGGCCGAGCGCGCAGGTGATCGCGGTCATGTCCGCGCCAGCACGGGAGCATGGAGGCGCGGCACCTCCCTACGCTAGTCGCCGCACACCTGCCGCAAGCGGGACATTGCGGGCTCACCCGGACGCGGCCCAGCCTGCACTCCGGCGTCAGGCGCGCGCGGGACCGACCCTCGCGGCGAGGCGCTGCAACTCCTCGCGATGCTGCTTGACGTGCGCGACCACGTCATCGAGGACGGTGTCCTGCGCCTGCAGATGCTGTTGCAATTGGAGGCACTCGCTCAGGATTGCCTCGGCATCCTTGTACGTCTGCTCCGACCGCTTGTCGGACGCCTTGCCCTGGATGTTCTGGCCGACGATGATGATGGGCAGCAATACCAACTGGATGAACGTCTGCGCGATCCAGCCGATGATCGTGATCAGCGATCCAGTCTTCAGTGCGCTTGGCAGGCTCACCAGCGAAATCGCAGTGAACGCGTATGCGCACCACATGGTCCCGACCACCGCGGTGATGATCAGCGCGACGTGACCGTTGATCCCGACGCTCTCGTCCTTGACCTTGACCGGCCTGTCGTGTTTGCGCTCAGCGATGCGCGGATGGGGAATGTGCTGGAAGAGCTCTTCCACCCTGGGGATCGGAGCCGGGGTCGGCGCCGGCTGCATGGGTTGGTCGGTCATATGACTTCTCCTCGCGTGGGCGCTGGAGGTGTGTGCCCAATTGCGCGGGTATCGTGAACGATGCAAGCGCAGTTGAGGGGGTCGACGGTCGCGGATCAGGCGCGATGTCGCAACATGGCCGGCGGGCGTGAGCGCCGCAGGCTCCACGCCGGCCGACGTTCGACGAACTCGTACATCGCTGCGGGACGCCCCGGCCCCCCTTTGGCGAGCGTGCCTGTGGCCCGCACCAGCCCCGATTGCTCGAGCTCGCGCCGAAAGTTCGACGGCTCGTAGGTCACGCCACTGATCGCCTCGAACACCCGCCTCGCCTGCGGCATGGTGAAGCGCTCCGGCAGCAACCCGACCGCGATGTTCGACCACCAGAGCTTGCCCCGCAGACGCTCGACCGCGTCGACCACGATCCGTTGGTGGTCGAAGCCCAGCGGCGGGAGTGCGTCCACCGGTTCCCACCGCGCGCCCGACCCCTCTGCGCGGAGCACCGCCGCGTCGATGAGGGCGAGATAGGCGACCGTCGGAATCCAGCCGCGCGGGTCTCGCTCCGGGTCGCCGTAGGTCTCGAGTTGCTCGAGGTACACCGCGCCGACCCCGGTCTTCTCCGTGAGCTTGCGCTGGGCGGTCTCCTCCGGCCGCTCGCTCGGGCTCATGAAGCCACCCGGCAGCACCCACGTCCCCGCAAAAGGCGCTTCCGCGCGCTGCACGAGGAGCACATGGAGCCGCCCGGACAGGGGCGCCAGCACGACCGGCACGGCATAGATGCCGGCCGGGGCGGGAAACCCCGACGAGTTGACCGCTGTCATGCCGGCGGCAGTGCCGGCGTCCGCACCTGGAGGCATCGCGATTGATTGTGGCGACGCGCTAGGCTGCACGTCGATGGAGAGCGGGAATATCACGACCGCGGAAGGCTTCCGCAGCGCGTACGCAGAGGTCTTCGCGGACGTCGGTGCCCTGGCCGAATCGCTCGACGATGAGCGGGCGATGTTGCCGACCGGCTGCCCCGGCTGGACGGTTCGAGACCACGTGGCGCACATCACCGACCTGGAAAGTGTCCTGAGCGGACGGCCCCGGGTGGAGCACACCCCGCCGGAGAGCCTGACGTACATCCGCAACCAGCCCGGCACGTTCATGGAGATCGGTGTGGATGCCAGGCGAAGTGTGCCGTTGGCCGACCTGCTTGCCGAATATCAAGAGGTGACGGCGGCGAGGCTGGCCCTTCTCGCCACCCTCGAAGACTCGCAGCTCGAGGAGACGGGTCGCGGGTTCTTCGGCGAGTCCAAGCGCCGATCGCTCCTCGCCATCCGCGTCTTCGATCTCTGGGCGCACGAGCAGGACATCCGCCGTGCGCTCGGTCAGACCGGCGGGCTCGAGGGCGTGGCCGCGGCGCACAGCCGGGAGCGGATGCTGATGGGTGCGGGCAATGAGCTCCAGGAGCGCATCGCACCCGCGTCCGGCACCGTTATCGTCTTCGACGTCACCGGCCCCGGTGGAGCGATACGGTCGATCACGTTCGACGGAGAGAAGGGACGCAGCGGAGCGACCATCGCAGGCACGGCGGCGGCGACGCTCCGATGCGACCTGCCCACGCTGACCGTCCTCGCGTGCGGCCGCGCTGACGATCCCGGTGCTCGCTCGCGAGTTCTTGTCGAAGGTGACCAGAAGCTGGCGGCGCTCATTCTCGAGGACCTGGCGGTCACCCCGTGAGGGCACGGTTGCTGGCGAGCGGTTTCGCCGCGGCGCTGCTGCTTGCAGGGTGCGGGCTGCAGCAGAACCTGGGCACGGCGCCGATCAACGGAAACGGCCCGTTGGGTCCGGCAACGCCGATCAGCGCTCCGACGCTGACAGGGTCGCAGTTCGCCTGGTCGTCGACCCGCGGGCATGTCGTGGTGCTCGACTTCTGGGGTTCGTGGTGCGGTCCGTGCAATGCTGAGCAGCCCGACCTCAACACGCTGGCCAACCAGTGGATGCCGAAAGGTGTGATCTTCCTTGGGGTGGACGAGCAGGACTCGACCTCCAACGGCGCAGCCTACGAGCGGACCTATGACGTCCCCTATCCGAGCGTCAACGACGCCAGCGAAATCATCACCTCGGACTACAACGTGCTCGATCCGCCGACGGTGATCATCGTCGACGCCAAGGGCGACATCGTGGATCGCTTTCTCGGCACGCTGGTCGGTGTGAGCGCCGACCTCGGCAAGCTGACATGATGCCCCGGATCACCGTCTACGGTGCTCCGTGGTGCCCCGACTGCAAACGCGCGAAACGATTCCTCGCCGAGCAGCGGGTCGCGTACGACTGGGTCGACATCGACCAGGATCCAGCCGGCATGCGTCATGTCGAGGAGCTGCAGAAGGGCGGCCGATCGATCCCGACCATCGTGTTCGACGACGCCGACGTCCTGATCGAGCCCACCAACGAGGAGTTGGCCCGCAAGCTCGGACTCACGCTCGAAGCCAAGCGGAGCTGCTATGACCTTGCGATCGTGGGCGGCGGTCCGGCGGGACTCGCAGCCGCGATCTACGCGGCGCGCGAGGGCATCGACGCTGTTGTCATCGAGCGCAGCGGCCTCGGTGGCCAGGCAGGGGTCACGGAGCGGATCGACAACTACCCGGGATTCCCCGAGGGTGTTGGCGGAGCGGATCTCGCCGAGCGATTCATCGCGCAGGCGCGTCGCTACGAGGTGGAGCTGCTCAGCGCCGTGAGCGTCGAGTCCCTCGCCACAGCGGGGTCCGAGGCCGGCGATCTGTGCCTGTGCCTCGCAAGCGGGCAGGAGATCGAGACCCACGCGGTGCTGATCGCCACAGGGTCGTCGTATCGACGCCTCGGAATCCCGGGCGAGGACGACCTGATCGGAGCAGGCGTGCACTTCTGTGCGACCTGCGACGGCCCGTTCTACCGTGGTGCCGAGGAGCTTCTTGTCATCGGTGGCGGTAACTCGGCGCTCGAGGAAGGCCTGTTCCTGCTCAAGTTCGCTCAGCGCGTGCGCATCGTGCAGCGGGATCCCGAGCTCACCGCATCGCGACTTCTCCAGGAGAAGATCAACCACGACCCACGTTTTGTGGTGCATCGCAACACCGAGGTGGTCGAGCTCGCCGGCAAGGGACATCTCGAGTTGGTGCGGCTGCGCGACCGCGCCACCGGCGAGGAGCAGGTGGTGACCCCACGCGCGGCATTCGTCTTCATCGGTCTCGATCCCAACACCGCGTTCCTCCGAGGCACCGTCGACCTGGACGCACGCGGATTCGTCGACGACAAGGGCGGGTTCACCACGTCGCTCCCCGGCGTCTTCGTCGCCGGCGACGTCCGGAGGGGGTCCACCAAGCAGCTCGGCTCGGCGGTGGGCGACGGGATCGCGGCGCTGATCGCGATCCGCGAGTACCTGCAGGATCACCACGAGGTGGCGCGGCACCCCGAGGACTGACCGCTTTCGGGGCCGCTGGCGTGCGGTGTGCTATAGTGCGGAACGCAATATGGAATTTCGCACTCAACCCAAGGACATGGTGGCACTGACCACTCTCAGCCTGCTCAGCGAGCAGCCCTGTCATCCGTATGAGATCCAGCGCCTCCTGCGGGAGCGCCACAAGGCGTATGCAGTCGGCAAGACGCGCACGCTGTACAGGGCGATCGGGGAGCTCGAGGCGGCCGGCTATATCGAGCCGCTCGAGACCAGTCGCGACGGCCGGCGACCAGAGCGCACCGTCTACCGGATCACTCCGGAGGGCAGCGAGGAGCTCGAGAACTGGCTCGCGGATCTGCTCGCGACACCCGTCGACGAGACACCCGTCTTCCAGGTTGCCGTGGGCCTGCTCGGCTACATCACGCAGGAGCGGGCGGAGACGGCACTGGCGACACGAGTGGTCGCGCTCGGCGCTCGGGTCTCCGCGCTGACGGCAACCCTGAGCATGGCCCAGGACGACCTCGGGCTTCCGAGGCTCGTCCTGCTCGAGCTGGAGCATGCGATCGCGCTTGCCGCTGCTGAGATCGCCTGGATCCGCTCCATCCTCGCGGACATGCAGCGGGGAACGCTGATCTGGAACGAGGACTTGATCCGCGCGCATTTCGAGGCGATGCACGCCGCCGAAGCGGAGCGTCGGAACCGCCACCGAGAACACCGTCAACCCGCGCCGACATCCACCACCAGGGAGAGAACGACACCGTGATCGAAACGCACAACCTCCGCAAGACATTCAAATCACGCAGGGGACCGGTCGACGCCGTCGCCGGGGTCGATCTTGATGTCAAGAAAGGCGAGATCTTCGGATTCCTCGGGCCCAATGGCGCGGGCAAGACGACGACGCTCCGCATGCTTTCCACGCTGCTGCCACCGACGAGTGGCGAAGCGACGGTCGCCGGCTTCGACCTCCGGCGCGAGCCGGCAAAGGTGCGCTACGTCATCGGGTACGTGAGCCAGGAGGGCAGCAGCGCGCCCGAGATCCCAGGACGGACGGAGTTGGTCATGCAGGGACGGCTGTACGGCATGAGCAAGCAGCGTGCCATCGAGCGCGCGGCGGAGCTCATCGAGTTGCTCGAGCTCGCCGACTGCGCGGACCGGCCGACCAAGACCTATTCCGGCGGCCAGAAGCGCCGTCTCGATATCGGCATCGGGCTGATGCATCTTCCCCAGCTGCTGTTCCTCGACGAGCCCACCACCGGGCTCGATCCGCAGAGCAGGGCCCGCATGTGGGACGAGGTGCGCAGGCTGCGCGACACGGGCACGACGGTGTTCCTGACGACGCACTATCTCGAGGAGGCGGATGCGCTCTCCGACCGCATCGGCATCATCGACCACGGCAAGATCGTTGCCCTGGGCACGCCGGATGAACTTAAGCGCCAGGTCGCCGGCGATGTCGTCGTCGTGGGCACTGACAACGCGAGCGACCGCGTGCTCCAGCTCCTCAAAGGACAGTCGTTCGTCCGCGAGGCGACAAGCGCCGACAACCTCGTGCGTCTCTATGTCGACCGCGGCGAAACCGCGATGCCGCAGATCATTCGCGTCCTCGACTCCGCGGGCATTCCGCTTTCATCACTGTCGCTGAGCCGGCCGAGCCTCGACGACGTGTTCCTGCGTCAGACCGGTCGCTCGCTGCGCGAAGCCGCCTAGGCGCACAGGAGGGAATCGACATGAAGCTGCTCAAAGACACCTGGCTGATGTTCCAACGCTATCTCTTCGTCTTCCTGCGCAACCCCGCGTGGGTCGCGATCGGGGTGATTCAGCCCGTGCTCTACCTCGTGCTGTTCGCGCCACTGCTGAAGTCGCTCGTCCAGGTTCCCGGCTTTCCTGCCGGCGGCGCCTACAACGTCTTTGTTCCGGGACTGCTCATCCAACTCGGGCTCTTTGGTGCGAGCGGCGTGGGGTTCGGCCTCATCGCTGAGCTCCGCGCCGGGGTGATCGAACGATTCCGCGTGACCCCGGTGAGCCGGTTCGCACTGCTCCTCGGGCGGGCGTTGCGCGACATCCTCACCCTGGTGGTGCAGTCGCTGATCCTGCTCCTGCTCGCGATCCCATTCGGCCTCAAGCCAACCTTCGTCGGCGTCTTCGTGATGCTCGGGCTGGTTGCGTTGATCGGTCTGGGGATGGCGTCACTGGCATACGCCGCGGCCCTCGCGTTGAAAAGCGAGGACTCCTACGCGCCACTCATCTTCACGCTCTCGCTGCCGTTGTTGTTGCTGAGTGGCGTGCTGCTGCCGCTCGCCCTTGCACCAGTGTGGTTGCAGGACATCGCCAAGGCGAACCCGCTGTCGTACGCGGTCAATGCCGCACGCGATCTCTTCAACGGCAAGGGCTTCGACCAGGCGGTGTTCGAAGGGCTCGCTATCATGGCGGCGCTGGCCATCGTCGGTGTGCTGATCGGCGCGCGCCGGTTCACGCGGGCGATCGCCTGAGCTCAGAACCCTGCGCCGATCTCGTCGCGGCCGAGGAATGTCTCGACTGAGCGTGCAAGCGCAACGTTGAAGGCATTCCTCGCTGCGGCCTCGTCGTCGGGACCAATGGGCGTGACGGATTTGCGACGCGCGATCCAGGGTGGCGTGGATCGGCCGATGAGGTCGTTGTCGACCCGCAATGCCACGATGTCCTGCGCCTGCTCCTCCACCTCGATCGACACCTGGCGCACGACGCCGAGGTGGTCGACGAGCTTCCACGCACGCGACCAGCACCGGTGCTTCTCCCCGATGGAGTACGTCAGCCGGACCGGATCGGCCACCAGCGTCGCGTGTCGCGACCGAGCCGAGGCCCGCAGCGCAGCGCAGATCGGCGCATCGAGCTCCACGCTGATCCATCCCACCAGTGATGGGGCCCGGTTCTCGAGATCCGGGAGTGCGAGCTGATAGAACCCGTTGGAGAGCGCCGCGACCGTCCCGGCGTGGCGCCGGCAATACGCGGTGTCATCGAAGAGAGCGCCGTGGTCAAGGCACCAGGTGGTGGCGCAGACGCGACCGCGACGGTCGGCGTAGCCGCAGCGGATGGAGACCACTCGCGCGCAGCCGGGCTGCATGCAGCGCTCGCGACCGGACGGCCGCCGAAAGGAGGATCGCCGCTGCCACATGCGGTCGAAAGACGCCATAGGAGCTGCCTCCGTAGGCGCCGCATCCTACCAGAACGCGCCTAACGACGCGAGCGCACGGAGCAGGTCAACCGGCCAGCGCTGGCGCGTCCTCGAAGCACGAGCGCACCACTGCGCCGAGGCCCGGGAGGCTGAACGGCTTGGTGATCAGGTGGTTGGCGCCGGCGAGGCGGGCTCGCTCGACATCCTTGTCGGAGGAGAGCGATGTGAACACCAGGACCGGCATCGACTGGGTTGCCTGGTTGGATCGGATATGCCGGCACACCTCGATCCCGTCGACGCCGGGCATCATCACGTCGAGGATCGCCAGGTCGAACTGCTCGCTGTCGAGCATCGATATTGCCTCGACTGCCGTCCGAGGCCTCTCTCACCTCGAATCCTTCCATGCTGAGGTACAGCCCGACGACGTGCAGCAAGCGCGGTTCGTCGTCAGCGAGAAGGATGCGCTGCTGGGTCAACGGTTGCGGCCTCCCGGGCGCGTGGACAGGTGCGTCATCGCAGTATCGACCGCTGAATCATTTCGATCTCGCTGACCATCGTTCCGTCACCGGGTGGAGACAAGTGCAGTCGAACCCGGTCCCGCACCCGGCTGTGCTGGATGATGTGCTCATGGCGGTCGCCCCCGAACACTGCGAGCAGCGAGGCGTGCGCTCCCGTGTCTGAGCCGGAGGCGCCGCACCGCGTCACCCCGCGAATTCTCACCGAACCGCGGCGTCCGGCACGCATCAGAGCGCTCCATTCGGCGCCCTGGCTCGCTGTGGGCACGGTTTGCGTCGGTGCCTTCATGGGCCAGCTCGACGCAAGCATCGTGACCACGGCGCTCCCAGTCATCCGCATCAACCTACACGCATCCATCGCCAGTGTCGAATGGGTGGTGCTGGTCTATGTGCTGATCCTGGCCGGCACCGTTGCGGCGGTCGGCCGCATCGCCGACCGTGTCGGCCGAAAGCTCCTGTACACCTACGGTTTTGGCATCTTCGTCGGCGGCTCGGCGGCCTGTGCGCTGGCCCCGTCGCTCGGTCTGTTGGTGGTGGGCCGGCTGGTGCAAGCGGTCGGCGCCGTGATGCTCCAAGCCAACTCGTACGCGCTCATCCGCGACGTCCTGCCTCCCAGGCGGCTTGGCACCGGCCTCGGCGTGCAGGGCGCAGCGCAGGCGGTCGGCCTGTGCGTCGGGCCGGTCCTCGGCGGTGCGCTCACCGCGCTCGGCGGCTGGCGGCTCATCTTCCTCGTGAACATCCCGCTTGGCGTGATCGGTCTCGTCCTCGGCTGGCTCTTCCTGCCACGGAGCACGCACCACGACCCGATGAGCCGGATCGACCCGTATGGGACCCTGCTGCTCGCCGCGATCCCCGCGGCCGTGTTCGCGGCGCTCTCGTTCGCCGCGCAATCGGGAACGCCGCCCTGGATCGAACCCGCGCTGGCCATTGTCGCCTGCCTGCTGCTCATCGGTGCACTGGCGCGCCAGCGGAGCGTGTCCGGGTCGGTCGTCGACGTCGCGCTCATCCGGGTCCCCGCGTTCGACGCCGGCATCGTCGCGGCGATGCTGTCGTACGTCGTCCTCTTCGGCTGCCTGGTGGCCGTCCCCTTCTACCTCGAGAGCACGCTCCACGTCGGGCTGGTCGCGGTGGGGCTCGAGCTCAGCGCGCTCCCGATCGCGATCGCGGTGTTCGCGCCGCTCGGTGGCGCGATCCGGGACCGGGTCGGACCGCGACTGCCGATGGGCCTCGGCATGCTCCTGACCGCGGCCGGATTGGCACTGCTTGCCGCCTCCGAGACCCGCTCCAATCTGACTGTCGGGGCACTGGCCGTCATCGGAGCCGGGATGGGACTCTTCGTGGCCGCGAACAATGCGGCCACCATGATGGCAGCGCCGCAGCAGCGGGCGGGCGCCGCGGGTGGCCTTCTCAACATGGCGCGCGGACTTGGCACGGCGCTCGGCGTGGCCCTGCCGTCTCTGGTGTTCGCCTCGGGACGAGGCATCACCTCGGTGGCGTTGATGCTCCTCGTCATCGCGCTGCTTGCCGGCGTTGTCGGCGTGACCTGGTCGATGTCATCGAAGCAGGCGGTCTCAGCGGTCTGACGGATCCACCGGGTACCAGTGCGTTGGCCGGGCGCCATCCTGGCGCACCCGCCCGGCGCCCTCGAGAAGCACGAGGTGCGCGAGCGTCTCGCCGATCGCGGCGCGACGCATGAAGCCGACGATCTGCGACCAGTCCCGCGACCAATGCAGATGGAGCGCAGTCTCCCAGCACGTGAGTCCCGGGCTTGCGCTGATCGCCTCGGCAGTCTCATCGAGCCGGTGGCGATGGTGCTCGAGCAGTTGATCGACCCGCGCGTCGAGACCGCGGAATCGCCATTCATGCGCGGGGAGCACCTCGTCGACGTCGAGGTCGCGCACGTTGCGGAGGGCATCAAGGAAATCCGCCAGCGGATTCATCGGCTGCTGGACGTGCACCGCCACGCTCGGACTGATCCGCGGGAGCACATGGTCACCACTGAAGAGCAGCCTGCCGCGCCGATCGTGGAAGCAGACGTGCCCCGGAGAGTGACCGGGCGTGTGCAGCGTTACCAGGTCCCATCCGGGAAGGGCGACCCGAGCGCGGTCCTCGAGCAGGACATCCGGCTCGGCAACCGCAACGAGCTCGCGGATGCCCAGCGAGGCGCCGGTGAGCTCGGGACGGAGCTCGGCGGGAACGCCGGCGTCGACCATCAGGGCATCCATGCTCTCAACCAGGGTGTCCATTCCCCTGCCGTAGCGCGCGCCGATCAGCGCGGCGTCGGCGGGATGAAGCGCGACCCAGGCGCCGGACGCCTCGCGCAACCGGCCGGCGAGCCCGTAGTGGTCCGGATGGATGTGGGTGACGAGGATGGCCTGCACATCGGCCGGGGTGTACCCGGCCAAGGCCATCCCGGCCACGAGCGCGGCCCAGGCTTCCTCCGTGCTCCAGCCGGTGTCGATGACCGCGGCGCCCGCATCGAGCTCGAGCAGGTAGACCAGCACGTAGCGCAGTGGATTGTTCGGGAGGGGCACCGGGATCGACCAGAGACCGGGACGGACCCGCTCGACATCGGGCAGTCCAACCCCATCCCACGAGCGGCGTTGCGCGGTGCCCGTGACCTCGATGCCGCCCACGCGCCGCCTCAGCGGCCGGCGCTGACTGGGTTCGCCGCGAGGTGTTCGAGGAAGAGGTCCTCGACGTCGTCCCAATGCTCGTCGGGGACCCAGTGCGAGCCGCCGTCGAGGTCGAGGAGGTGGTAATCACCCGTGCAGTGCTGAGCCGTCAGATCGGTCGCCTCGCGGGTGAAGACGGGGTCCTGGTCGCCCCACACGTGCAGGACCGGAACGCCGACAGGTGCGGAATGCCCGCGCTCGGTGCCGAGCGCTCGATACCAGTTGAGAGCGCCGGTCGGACCGACCGCTCGCAGAGCGGTGATATCGCGATGCGCGTGCGCCGGGCTGAGACCCGTCGCCGTCAGCAGCGACTCGGCGATAACGCCACCCGCGGCGTCGATCAGCGATTCGGGGATGAGCGGCAGCCGGAGCACCGGGACGTACGCCATCCGCAGCCGCTGTTGCGTGCCCTTGAGCGCCTGTCGCAGCGCGGCCGTGTGTGGTGTCGAAACCGCCGTGAGCGACGCCACCGCCTCCGGGTGATCGCCGGCAAGCGCCCATGCGACAGTCCCGCCCCAGTCGTGCCCAACCAGATGAAAACGCTCCCTCCCGAGGGTGGCGGCCATGGCGAGGAGATCGTCAACGAGCTCGCTGACCCGGTACGCCTCCACACCGTCGGGATACGCGCCACGTGAGTAACCGCGCTGACTCGGGGCGACCGCTCGATAGCCCGCATCGGCCAGTCCGTTCAGCGCATCGTGCCAGCAGCTCCCGGTCTGCGGGAATCCGTGGAGCAGGAGGACGAGCTCACCATCCAGTGGACCGGTGGTGAGCGCGTCGAAACGCATGCCGCGTGCCGCTATGGTCGTTCGCCGGACCGCCACTGCAAGTGAGCGTAGCAGGCTGCTGGAGCGCCGCACTCCGGCGCCGCGCCCGGTTCATGCACCATGCGGCCATGCCCGAAGCGCTGTTCACGCCCAACAAGCGTGGTTACGTCCCCAGCGATCACGCACGGGGACCGTGGGATCGTGCCGCGATGCACGGCGGACCGCCTGCCGCGCTCATGGCCGGCGTGATGGAGGCGCTGCCCACGGAGGCGCCGATGGCGGTCGTCCGGATCACCGTCGAGATTTTCCGGCCCGTTCCGCTGCGGCCCGTGGAGGTTGCGGCTCGCATCGAGCGTGACGGCAGGCGGGTGCAGATGCTCACCGCAACGCTGACCGACGGCAACACCGAGTTGTGCCGTGCGACCGCGTGGCGCATGCGCATCGCGGATCTCGATCTCGGCGAGCAACCGTCGCCGGGAGTGCCGTTCGCTGGACCAGCCGAATCCATCGCGCACATCCCCGAAAGCGACGATCCCGCCTTTCATCGCACCGGCGTCGAGATGCGCTACGCGCATGGCTCGTTCATCGAGCAGGGCCCGGCGACCGTGTGGATGCGACTCACCGCCCCGGTGGTCGCGGGCCAGACAACAACGCCCTTGCAGCGCGCGGTTTCCGCTGCCGATTTCGGGAACGGCGTCGCGTCGGCACTGCCGTGGGGGCAGTTCCTGTTCATCAACACAGACCTGACCGTCTATCTGCATCGTCAGCCTGACGGCGAGTGGATCTGTCTCGATGCCAGCACCGATATCGACCGACGCGGCGTCGGCGTCGCTCACAGCCGCCTCTACGACGAGCGGGGGCCGATCGGTCGATCGTTGCAGGGATTGTTCATCGACAAGCTCCGCGTAACACCGCCCGGCGTCTGAGGGCCGACTCGCATACCTACCTGACGGTGGCGCCGCGACCGTAGGTGACGTCGCACAGCGGAACCCGGCGACGAACCGTGCGCCCTCCGCCGCGGCCCGGCACGTGGTACGCGACGAACGGCCCGGTCACGGATTCCGCGATCACCGCATAGCCAAGCGCCTTCAGCCGCGCTGCATCGCGAACATAGTCGCCCGCGGTCCAGTAGCGACGCTCGACGATCTCGGGAAGGGTGTCGCGCCTTGCCAGGCGCCGTGCCGCCCGAGCCAGTGATCGATCCCGAAACGGACCCGCGAGATCCAGGGTATTCGCGCCGCGAAAGACGGCACCGACAACGCCGAGGAGTGCGATCGCTACCAGCAGCACAATGGCGTATTGCAATGTCACGCTGAATCGAGTGTAGGGGCGCGAGAGGCGCAGGGGCGCTCAGGCGCCGAGGAGGCTCTGCACCCGCGGGTCGTCGCGGATCGGCTCGAGGTCAACGTCCTCGAGGCATAGGCGCGCAAGTCTGGACGTGCGCGGAGCGCTGCGCCGAGCAGCGGCAGCGCGTCCTCGGCGTGCCCGTTGCGCGCGTAGAAGCAGGCGAGGTTGTAGTCGGCGACGGCGCGGTTCTCGGGGAGAGCTCGCGAGTCGAGCGCGTAGCCCCACTTCGCGGCCTCCTCCGCTCCATGCCGCATCACCGTGATCGAGAGCCCAGTACGAGAGGTGCTGCGCGACGTGCCCGTGGCCATTGCCTGGCACGACGCGCCACACTGCGCCACCGCTGTCAGGGCGCTCGCGGCGAGATCCTCGTCCGAGCACGCGGCACTGCCGCGATGAGTGCCGAGTAACTGGCGTCGCATGCGGCGCGCACCGCAGTCGCGGAATCGCCGCGGTGCGCTTCGTAGATCTCCGCGTTGCGCGCGTCGACATCGGTGTCGACGGCCGGTCCTTGGAAAGGCGTTCCCGAGCGCGCCGCGTCGAGTGTGCGCACGGCGTGCTCGCGCCAGGTGTTCAGATGCGCGACGTTGTCCTTCGCGGTCCATTCGACCGCCTCCGGCGATGGGGAGTCGTCAACCAAGGCGAGCGAGCACCGCCTCCTTCTCCGTGCGCGGCCTCGAGTGACTGCACCAGGCGCTCGTTGAGCGTTGCCGTCGGTCATGCGGGCAGCATAACTTGGCCCGGGGTGCGGACGCCCACGGCTCGGCCATCGCCACGAAGCGGCACAGCGCGTTGACCAGTCGCATCTGCTCCGGCGAGTGGCAGCGTGCACGCAGCAATTCCGGCGAGCAGACCAGGATAGACAGGCCGCGGGCACGCGAGACCGCCACGTTGAGGCGGTTGAGGCTGAACAGGAACTCGAGGTTGCGCGGCAGATCCTCGACGCTCGAGGTCGCCATCGAGAAGATGCTGACGGCGGCCTCCTGCCCCTGAAAGCGATCGACGGTACCGACCCGGGCGCCGCCGGCGGCAGCGCCTCGACGAGGCAGGCGACCTGCGCGTTGTACGGCGCGACCACCACGATGTCGTCGAGCGTCAACGGGCGCTCGCGTCCGGTGTCGTCGCGCCAGGTCGGCGCGTCAGCTGGTCGATGACCTCGCGCACGCGCTCCGCCTCGGCGTCGGATCGGACGCGGTCACCGGGATGCTCGACGAATGCGTGCGCAGAGCCGGTCGTCGGCTGACCGCGTCGATGAGCACCGCCTGGCTCGCGCACTGCGGTCTCAGAGCCCAGCCGGCCCTCGTAGAAGGAGCGTGAGATGAACGCGTCACGTCCGGGTGCATGCGCCACGTGAGGTCGAGCAGCACGCCGCGGTCGGGCGCGATGGTGACGTCGCCGCCGAGCAGGTGCTCGAGCGCCGACACGCCGACACCAGGCGGATGACTCCCCTGCAGTGGCTGCGCGAGCTGCCGGGGATCGCCCACCAGGACGAGGTTGCGCGCCGCGCGCGACACTGCGAGCGCATCAGCGAGCGACATCTGGCCGGCCTCGTCGACGATCAGCGTGTCGAACGATCCCCTCAAACTCCGGACGCGAGAACAGCCATGACGTGCCACCGACCACGTCGACGGTTCCGTCGGCGACCGCCGTCTCCACCGCCTCATTGCTTCGTGCGATCTGGATGGCTGCGGTCTCGGTTCCGTCGCCCTTGCGATGCTGCATGCGCACGCTGACGCCGAGCGACGGCGCGAGCTCCTCGATCTTCGCCAGCAACGTGCGAATCGCGTTGTGCGTGACGGCGGTGACGCCGATCGGTCCGCGAGGTTCTTGATGAGTGTCAGCGCGGCGAGCGCTGCCATGTGAGTCTTGCCCGCGCCGGGTGGGCCCTGCACCGGAAGGCACCCGCCATTGAGGTCGAGGATCAACCGAATCGCCGCCTGTGACGCGGTCTCCCCGAGGCCGCGAAACGCACAGCCCGTGCCGCCGTTCAGACGTGGCGGCAGGCGCATCAGCAGGTCACGCCCGGCGCGGCTGCCCCCGCGCGCATCGGGACCGTTGGCGACCACCCATCGGCCGAGGTCGAGCAGCGACTCCTCCTGCGCATCGGTCTGCATCGGCGTCGACGGAATCAAGAAAGCGAACCGGACCGCGCTCGGCCTGACGAGGGCGTACGCGACAGGGTGATCTCGCCGCGCGCCGAGTCGAGGTCGGTCACCTCGCCCGGCGACCGGCGCCCAGCGCAAGTCGGCCTCGGGATCGAGCGGTTTGTCGCCGTTGCTGACGCGGTGTTCCTGGGGTTCGAACCGGTATCGCTCGATGATCCGGCTACCATCCTCGTGGGAGCCGATCATCTCGAGCGGACCGAGCGCGTACGTGTCGCGTTCGAGCTCCTCGGGGCTCATCGCGATCTGGTCGAAGTGGCGCCACCAGTCCACCTTGTTCTCGCGCCGGTGATACGACAGCAGCGGCGCGAGCAACCACCTGCGCCCGCTCCGCGTCCGTCTGCACCTCGGGGTCCACGGGGACGTCCTCGACGAGCTGCTGCGGCGACCTCCTGGGTCGCCACGATCTTGGCCTGGAGCGCGTCTCTTTCACCTCGCGCTCGATGACTGGAGGACGCTCGATCGGCGCGCCGCGAAGCCTCTCCTCCTCCACACGGCGTGCCTCGAGCCAGTCGCGCAGCTGCAGCGGTGGAGACACAGTCACGCTCGTTGTAGATCGCGATCTCATCGAGCAGCGAGGTGTCGCCGTCGCCGCCGTCCTCACGGCTGATGAGCCAGCGCTCGTACATGACCATGCTTCCCGCTGCGTCTGCGATCAACTCCTCGCGCGCCGGCATGTACAGACGCTCCACCTTCTTGAGCGAGTACGAGTCCGTGGACAGGCGGATTCCCTGGCGCACCACGCGATAGAGATCGACGAGCACCTCGTTGCGCAGCAGGTGATCGACCTCCTCTTCACGGGTGCCGTGGCGGCTCATCAGACGCCGCAGCGCGGTCTTCTCATACGCCGCGTAGTGGTAGATGTGCATATCGGGATAACGCCTCGAGTTGCGCCATGGCGTAGTCGACGAACTCCTCGAACGCGAGCCGTTCCCCGGCATCATCGTGTCCCCACCAGGCTTGGTACTCGCCCTGCATGTCGACCGCACCGAAGAGGTACTCGAGGGGAACATCACGGGCCAGACCATCGCCCTCCATGTCGAAGAAGATGTCGCCCGGCGACGGAGTGGGCAGCGCACACAAACCGTGCCCCACTTCCCAGGCATCAAGCAACTCATGTCGCGGAACGCCATCGGGCTGCGGACCCGCGTGCTGCAGCGCCGCCTGCGCGCGTAATTCTCGGAAGGTCGCGAGGCTCATGCGCGCCGGCGGCTCAGCATCATCAGAGGAGGCTGCAAGCGCGGTCATCGTGCCGATCCCGACGCTTTGCAACGCGACCACCTGGCCCGAGCGCATGCGGGCGACCTGGGACAGGTGATCGTCGCGCTTGCGTTGCGCGACGCAGCGCGCAGCGAATCCGCACGTCCCGCAGTGATCGACGGGATCGGGATAGGTATCAGAGTCCGTGAGCATTGCCGATTCGAAATCGCCCTTGACGGTTGCGTGGTACGCGGAGAACTCGTCGAGGCGATAACCATGCTCGGTGCCGTCACCCAGGATCACCTGCATCATTGCCGGCGCAGTCCCCTGCAGCCGCTCGAGGTGCGCCGAGTACTCGCAGAGCTGGAGGATCGCTTCCGAACGGACGCGGCGGGCGAGCTTGGCATCGGCCGCCTCATAGCCCCACGACCACCGACCGCTTGGCGTCTCCACCCGCAGCAGAAAGTCGGCGCGGCCCATCCATCGTCCGTCGAAGAACGTGGGCTGGTAGATGACGTCATAGCCCTCGCTCATGGCTGCGACCGTGTCGGCCTCGAGCGCGAGCAGCTCATCGGCGGAGCTCGCATAGCGGTCGCGCTCGTCGTCGAAAGCCCTGACTTGGAGACCCCGGGCCCGGAGTGCATCGAGGTGACGCTGCTCGTGCCCGGCACCGAGATTGGCGAGCACCTCGCTCAGCGCGGACCTGTCGCTCGGAATCGACTCGCCGGCCGCGACCCGGCGCTTGAGGGCCACGAGATGGCCGCACGCGAGGTAGTCGCAGAGGTCGCTGGCCGTGTACACGGGACGGCCGTCCTGGAGAAAGCGCATCAGCGGACCATCCTGGCTCGCCGGCGCCCGCGTTCGCGCGGCAGCGGCAGGCTGAGCTGGCGTCCTCCGCGCCGACCGGACGAGCCCGTTCGGCTGTGAGGCGGGCCGGGGGTTCCGGCGGGCCACACCGAACCCGCCGGGGCGGCAGGAAAGAGCTCGGAGTGGGTGGCGAGCAGCGCCTGCGCGCGCCGCAGATACGGCCCATCGCCGGCGTCACCGATCTCGACGGCACCGGCTGTATGCGTGTCCATGCCCCGACGATGCGCCCGGCCGGCGACAAGTGGCTGTCGCGTACCGTTCGGTCATGGACGATGAGATCGAGGTCCGTGCCGTCCGCGAATCCGAGTTTGCGGCAGCGGGCGAGGCGACGGCGAAGGCCTACCGCGAATTCGTCAGGCCAGGCGATCCAGGGCTCGAGGCCTACATCGCGCGGATAGCCGACATCGGTGCGCGGGTCGGGAATGCCGCCGTGTTGGTGGCCCTCGCCGATGGGGTCATCGCCGGGTCCGCCACCCTCGAGATCGATTCGCGTGTCACCCCGAGTAGCGCGGAGCCGCTTGCGGTGGACGAGGCGCACCTCAGGATGCTCGGCGTCAGCCCGGAATATCGCGGACGTGGGGTCGCCCGCCGCCTGGTGACAGCGTGCATCGAGCTCGCCCGCGACCGGGGCAAGCGGCGGCTCACGCTCGACACCGCCCCGGTCATGGTGGCGGCGCAAGGGCTCTACACCAGCATGGGATTCACTCCCACCCCGGGAGGTCGCACCGCCGATGGATCCCCGCTCCTCGGTTACACGCTGAGCATCACCTCCGACGCCCGCGTCAGCCGTTAGGCTCGTTGGGTGCCAGGCGTTTACGAAAAGGGAGAAAAAGAGCTTCGCGTCATCAAGCTGTTCGCGCGCCTGTGCGAAACCGAGGTCGGCCTGACCACCCGTCAGCTCGCGGAGGAGCTGGAGGTCAATACGCGCACTGTCCAGCGATACGTGGCGACCCTGCGGGACAACGCGGGGATCGACGTCGAGGAAGCGGGCGGTCGCTGGCGCATCGGCAAAGGCAGCCTGCTCCCGCCACTGCAGCTCGATCACTACCAGGCGACGCTGCTCCTGGTGGCGGTGCGCCTGCTCCAGCAGGTGCGGCCCGAGCAGGACCCGGCGCTGGTCGGTGCCCTCGCCCACCTGTCCCGGGCGCTCAGCGTGCCGGTGGTGAGCGAGTACCTGCGCCGCACGCTCGCGGCCGCCGAGCGGCGGCCGGCCGACGCGGAGCGCCTCAAGGTCGAGCGCACCGTCATCGACGGCTTCGTGGCGCATCGAGAGATCGAGGTTCGTTACGTCGATGCCAAGGGCAACGAGACACGCCGTGACCTGCGCCCGTACTTCATCCAGCCCACCGCCGAAGGGCGGCACATCTACGTCTTCGCGCGCGACTCGGTATCGCGGGAGGTTCGGTCGTTTCGCCTCGATCGGATCCGCTCGGCGCGCCTGCTGCCGTCGACCTTCGCCGTCCCCGACGACTTCGATATCGACACCGTTCTCGGCGCCTCGTGGGCGATCTGGCAGGGCGCTGGTGCGGACCGCGTGGTGCTGCGCTTCACCCCCGAGGCGCGCCAGTGGGTCGACGAGAGCCCGTGGCCCGCGCACGCCCGGCGGACCGACCTCCCGGGTGGCGGGATCGAGGTCCGTCTCGACGTCGCCGGCGAGGTCGAGATGCGCCCGTGGCTGATGCGCTGGGGTCCCAATGTCGAGGTGCTCGAGCCGGAGTCGCTGCGCCGGCACATCGCTGAGAGCCATGCAGCCGCCGCGGCACTGTATGCGTCGAGTCCACGCAAACGGGGTAAAACCTGATGAGCATGGACGAGAAAGTCACCCTCACCGACGAAGAGTGGCGTCAGCGCCTGACGCCTGAGCAGTACAACGTGCTCCGCAAGGCAAGCACCGAGCGCCCGTTCACCGGGCAGTACGTGCACGTGGACGACAAGGGCGTCTACACGTGTGCCGGCTGCGGCGCCGAGCTGTTCAGCTCGGACACCAAGTTCGACTCCGGCACCGGCTGGCCGAGCTTCTACGCTCCGCTGCAGGAAGGCGCCGTCGAGGAGCATCGAGACTGGAGCATGCTCATCCCGCGCACGGAGATTCGCTGCGCGAAGTGCGGCGGCCACCTCGGCCACGTCTTCCCGGACGGACCCGAGCCCACCGGCCAGCGGTACTGCATGAACTCCTGCGCCCTCAAGCTGGACAAGTCAGCGAGCTGATGCCGCTCGAGCCCTCGCCTCGGGCTCGCGCGGTCCTCGAGAGGACCTTCGGATTCGCCGACTTCCGGCCTGGACAGGCCGATGTCGTGGCGGCATCCGAGGCTCGCGCGGACGTGCTCTTCGTGGCGCCGACCGGCTCGGGGAAGAGCATCGCGTACTGGGTTCCGGGCATCGCCGGCGGCGGGCTCACCATCGTCGTCTCGCCGCTCATCGCGCTCATGGTCGACCAGGTTGCCCGCCTGAACGCTCTCGGCGTCCCGGCAGCCTGCCTGCACAGCCACGTCTCGGCCGCAAGCCGCGCCGAATCACTTCGAGCGGCCGGTGGCGGCGAGCTGCGGTTCCTGTACCTCGCCCCGGAACGCCTCGGCGCGCCGGGTTTTCTCGACAACCTCAGCAGCCTCACCGTCGATCGGTTCGTCGTCGATGAGGCGCACTGCATCTCGAGCTGGGGCCATGACTTTCGTCCCGACTACCGCCGTCTCGGCGACGCCATCGCCGCCTGCGGACGGCCACCGGTCGGCGCCTTCACCGCCACGGCCACGCCGCGCGTGCGTGCCGACATCGCCGCGAGCCTCGGGCTCAGCGCGACAGTCGAGCGGGTCACTGGATTCGTGCGCGAGAACCTCACCATGTCGGTCGTCCGCTGCCGCGGCGCTGCCGACAAACGTGATGCGCTGCTCAGCCTGGTGCGCCCTGACAAGGGACGCGCGCTCGTGTATTGCGGGAGCAGGCGGACCACCGATGAGGTCACCGAGCTGCTTGCAAGTGCGGGGATTCCCGTTGCCGCGTATCACGGCGCCGTGGACGGCGACACCCGGCAGGATGTGCACGAGGGGTTCGCCGCAGGCCGCCTGCAGGCGATCGTCGCCACGTCGGCGTTCGGCATGGGAGTCGACTTCCCCGACATCCGCCGGGTGATCCATCACGACTTTCCCGGGAGCCTCGAGGAGTATTACCAGCAGGCGGGCCGCGCCGGACGTGACGGAGCACCGTCCGAATGCATCCTGCTGTACAGCCCGGCCGACCGTCAGCTGCAGGAATTCTTCATCGAGCAGGCGTATCCCGAGCGCGACGTGGTGCGCTCCGTCTATCGCGAATTGCTGCGCGAAGGCAGCGACGCGATCGATGACTGGAAGGCGCGCGGCGTGTCGATCAACGCCGCCCGCGCCGCGCTCGATCTGCTGCGCCGCGCCGAGGTGATCCAACCCGACGGGGGCATCCGCCGTCTCACCGGTGCGCCGGTCGATTTCGACGAACAGACGCTCTTGAAGGCAAATGCCTACGCGCGTGTGAACCAGGTCATGGAGTACGCGGGATCACGCGGCTGCAGGCACGCACGCATCGCCGATTACTTCGGTGAGCAGTGTGTTGCTCGGTCCTGCATGGCGTGCGACAACTGCCTCGACAGCAATCGCGCGACCTACGCGGCCGTCGACGCTGCGCACGTGAACGCCGCGCTCGCCTGCGTCTCGCGATTCGACGGCCATCTCGGTGGCGTGCGGATCGCCTCGATCCTGCGCGGCACGGCCAACTCGTGGACCTCGACACGATCCTGGGTCACCGAATTGCAGTGGTTCGGCGTGCTGCGCACCTGGGAGCTGCAGCGCATCCGCGAGTTGCTCGAACGGCTTGTCGAGCTGGGGTGCATCAGCCGTGGCCACGGTGAGAAACCGACGCTCGGCATCACGCCACGGGGCAGTGCGGTCCTCCGCGGTGAGGAAGCCCTCGAGGTAGACGTCCGCGCGACGGCGCCGGTGCGCGCGACGGGGAGCCGCAAGTCAACGGGCGGATTCGCACCGGCCCACGAGATGACCGCGGAGGTGGCGTCGCGGTTCGAGGCGCTCAGAAGCTGGCGGCTGGACGTTGCACGCAGCACCGAGGTCCCGCCGTACGTGGTGTTCCACGACCGCACACTCGCCGAGATCGCACATCGTCGTCCCGCGACAGCAGGAGCACTCGGGTCCATCCCGGGAGTCGGCCCGGCCAAGCTCGAACGTTACGGTGATGCCGTGCTCGCCGTCCTGCGCGCCGGACCCAACTCGTAGGCGGGATGGTGCACATCGCTGCACTGCGCGACCTACGATGCGGAACATGCCTGAGCACGAACACAGCGAGAAGCGGTTCTCCACCAAGGCGCAGGCTGAAGAGTGGGACGCACGCTACAGCGAGCCGGATGGCGCGATGTGGAGTGGCCGCCCGAACGGCCGGCTCGTCGTCGAGGTCGCGAGCCTCGCGCCAGGGCGGGCACTCGACGTTGGGTGCGGCGAGGGAGCGGACGCGATCTGGCTTGCTCGGAGCGGCTGGACGGTCACTGCCATCGACGTCTCCGAGGTGGCGCTCGGTCGGGCGCGAGCGGCAGCAGCGCTGGCCGGCGCCAAGGTCGAGTGGATCTGCGGGGACGCGTTGCAGACGGCGTTGCCGGCCGCCGTGTTCGACCTGGTGTCAGTTCAGTACCCCGCGCTCCCCAAGGCGGCCGGCGATGGTCGTGACGCGACGCCCGGCCGGGGCAGGGCGAAAACGTTACGCCGGGATGTTGCACGTAGCAGCGATGCCGCGCCGCGAGAAGTACTTCTGGTGGTATTCCTCGGCGTCCCAGAACGTTGCGGCGGGAACGATCTCGGTGACGATCGGGCGCTTGTAGCGACCCAACTCCTCGAGCTTCTTCTTCGACGCGATTGCCGCAGCCTCCTGGTCGGGAGAGTGATAGAGGATCACCGACCGGTAGTTGTCGCCGATGTCGGGACCCTGGCGATTGAGCTGCGTCGGATCGTGGTTCATCCAGAAGATGTCGAGCAATGTGTCGTAGCTCACGCGCGAGGGGTCGTACGTGACCTCGACCGCCTCTGCGTGTCCCGTGCGATGCGAGCACACGTCCTCATACGACGGAGCCTGAGTGAAACCGCCCGTGTAGCCGACCTTGGTCGCGGTGACCCCATCGACCTGTTCGAACACCGATTCCACGCCCCAAAAGCACCCTGCGCCGAATGTCGCTGTTTCCATGGTCCGAGTATGCCTCGATGCCGCCTCAGCTAATCACGCTGCGGGGCCCGTCAACCTGACCTGTCCGGTGGCGTAGACCGGCGGCCAGACCACGACGCTGTTCCGCGGCGCCTGCCACTGCCAGACCACCGCAGCCGCCCGGGTGTTCTGGCCGAGCTGGCCGGCAGAACTGGAGAAGAGCACGCCACCCCCATTGGGAAGGCTGCCGCTGGGGAGGTCGAGCGACCGAGCCGCGGCGGCGATGCTCTGGGCGCTGTCCTCGCCCGCCCGGCCGAGTACGTCGGCAAACAGCACCCACGCGGCGGTGAACCCCGCGATCCCCTCCTCGTCCGGCGCGGCCTCGCCGGTACGCTGCTTCCACAGCGCGGCGAACCGGTCGTACAGCGAGCGCGCCTGCGGATCGAGCGCACCCGGGTTGAAGTCTCCCTGCGGCCGGTCCGAGGCGAACACTCCCACCGCGGCGGCGCCGAGGACGTTGCCGAAGTCCTGGTCGCACTGCGCCATGGTGGTGCCCATGAACACCTTGACCTGGAGCCCGGCCGCGAGGAACGCCCGCCGGAATGCGATGCCGTCCTGGATATGTGACGACAGCACGAGGATGTCCGGCTTCGCCGCCGCGAGCGCGTGCATCACGGGCGCCCAGCTGGGTGTGTACGGGTTGTAGACGGATTCGCCGCTGATGTGCATGCCCCCCGCCTCGAGCGCGGTCCGGGTGGCATCCGCAACCGAGTGCCCATAGTCGTCATCCGCCGTGACGAAGTACACGCGGATCTTGCCGGTTGGAATCCCCATGCGCGGCACCAGCTGATCGAGCATGAACTTCCCGGCGTTGGCTCCGAGCTCGGCTCCATTGACGCCCACGCGAAAGACCAGCGGAGAACCCTGCCCCGTGACCCGGTCAGCCACCGCGCCGGTTTCCCAGTACACCATTCCCGCCGCGGACACCGCCGCAGCAGCGGGGATGGACAGCTGCGACGAGTATGCGCCAATCACGACAGGAACTCCATCGGCCTGGAGGCTCGAGACCGCGGCGGGGATCTGCGCCTGATCCTCGACATCTCGCAGATCGAGCGAAATCGGGTGCCCACCGATGCCGCCGTCCGCGTTCTGCATCTGCTCGGCAAGGGTGGCGCCAAGATACTCGTCGCTCGAGTCGGGCGCCGTGCTCCCCGACAGCGGGAAGATCGCCCCAACCCGGAATGGCACCGGCCCTGCTGCCGCGACGCTCGCGCAAGCGGCACCGAGCACCGCGAACACGACGACCGCGGCGAGCCGGAAGGGCCCGGAACGCTTGGCGCGGATGCGCTGGAGCACCGGCCGATCTTACCCGCGGGATGCCCTGTGAGGGCGCTGTGGTGGAGTGAGCGGAGGCGATCCCAGCTCCGGCTTCAAACCGGACTATTCAGCCTCCGCCGGATCCCCTCCACTCACTAGGACGCCTGCATCCGTGCGGCCCGGGGTGGCGCGGCGCGGATGCGTGGTGTCGCAGCGCGGTTTCGCTTCCAAGCGGCCCATCCTCTGCCAGCCGCGTACGTCAACGCGCCGATCGAGCCGACGAAGAATCCGATCGGAAGGTTGGACAGATACGCCAGCGCGATCGCGGCCCAGACGGTGCCGAGCGCGATCAGCACCGATAGGCCCATCGCGGTGAACGGGTTGCTGGTGAACGATCTCGCGGCGGCAGCGGGACTGATCAGCAGGCTGAAGATGAGCAGCGCGCCCACGACCGGAACCGCCATCGTGGTGGTGAGCGCAACGACGAGCAGGAAGACGACTTCCATGAGGCCGCTGCTCACACCGCGGGCCTCGGCGACGTCCGGCATCACCGACGAGAGCATGAGTGGTCGGTACACGAAGAAGACGGCGAAGATGCAGACCACGCCGATGATCGCGATGGGGATGATCTCGGTGCTGCTGACGCCGAGGACCTCACCGAACAGCAGTGAGAAGATCTCCGGCGCGTATTCGGTGGTCATCGACAGGAAGAGCGATCCGAGGCCCAGCATCACCACGATCACGAGCGCGGTGGCGACGTCGTGGCGTGCCCGCCTGCCGAGCGCAGCGATGGTCAGTGCCCCGAGGGTCGAGAAGACCGCGAGGCCGACGATCGCGTCGACACCGATGAGGCTCGCGCCCGCAGCCCCGGCGAATGCGCCGTTGGGCAGGGCATGCGCGGCGAACGCGGATCCGCGCAGGACGATGAAGAACCCGACGACGCCTGCAACGACGGCGACGATCGAGGCCGACTCCCAGGCGGTGAGCATGAGTCCCGAGAACATTCAGGCGGCCTGTGTTGCGGCGGACGATCGCATCGCCGCCGGCCGTCGCCGGAAGCGCAGCTGGGATACGAGGTACGTGAGGAAGATCAACGTGACGACGAAGAAGCTGACAGGCCAGCCACCACGATCTGGGAACCAGTAGTAGCTGTCGTACGCAAGGAGCACGCCGAGCCAGGTTGCGAGCACGCCGATCACCGCCGCGATCACCGCGGCACGACCCGGCCGGTCGGTGAGGCGCAGCGCGGTCGCAGCCGGCCCGATGAGCAGCGCGGTCGAGAGGATCGCGCCGATGGTGACCGCGGACAGAGACACGGCCACCGCGAGCGCGGCAAGGTAACCGATGCCAACCAGGCGAACGCACACGCCCCGCGCCGTGGCGAGGTCGGAGCTGATCGAGCTGAGGATGAGCGGCCGGTACATCGCGAGCACGATGCCCGCGGCGACGACGCTGAAGATCGCGATCACCGGCACCATGGACGGCGGCAGCGTGAAGATCGAACCGAAAAGGACGTTGACGGTCGCACCGGTGGTGCTCGAGGCTGTCGTGTCGAGGTACAGGAAGAGGGCGGCGAGGCCGAGCGCCGCCCCCAGCACGATGCCGGTCGCGAGGTCACGTCCGCGTGGACGCCGGATGCCGATCCACTCCATCACTCCCGCAGCCATCAGGTTCATCGCAACGAACCCGAAGAGCGGGCTGATCCCGAGAAGAAATGCCGCTGAGCCACCCGCGGTGCCGATGTCGGCGAGTGAGTGGCCGGCGAATGATTGGCCGCGCATCACAGTGAACGTGCCCACGATGCCGGAGACGACGGCGACCACGCCACTCACCACCAGCGCCGTCTGCACCGGCAGGTTGGAGAAGAAACCCGGCTCGAAGATCGGCGAGAGAAAGGCAGCCACGGCTACACGAGCTCTACGATCGATTCGGTGTCGCCGTGCTGAAGCGCCTCCTCGCGGCGTCCCGCCACGACGAGGATGCGATCGTGGACGTGGATGACGTCGACGTGAACGCCGTAGAGCTTCGTGAGTGATTCGCTCGAGACGACCTCCGCTGTGGTTCCCGTCGCGATGCGGCCGTTGGCGATGTACACGATGCGATCCATGACGGGGAGGAGGGGATTCATGTCGTGCGTCGAGATGAACACTGCGATGCGCTGCTCTCTCGCGATTCGGGCAAGGAGGTCCACCACCTCCTGCTCGCTGCCGATGTCGAGGTTGGCGAGCGGCTCGTCGAGGAGGAGCAATCGCGGATGGCTGATCAACGCATGGGCGATGAGGATCCGCTGCTGCTCGCCGCCGGAAAGGTTGCCGACACGCGAGTCGGCGAAACGCATCGCATCCACGGAGTTGAGCATTTCGTCGACCTGCTTGCGTCGAGTGGATGACGGCAACGGCAGTCCGAATCGCTGGCCATCGATGCCGAGACCCACGAGGTCGCGGGCGCGGAGCGGCATGTCCGGATCGAGCGTGATCCGCTGGGGCACATAGCCGATCAACGGCCGGCCACGCGACCCGCTCTCCACGTGCACGCTCCCCGCACTGGGCGTGATCAACCCCAGGATCACCCGGAACAGCGTTGTCTTGCCGGCGCCGTTCGAGCCGATCAGTCCGGTGAACTCACCCGCGTTGATATGGAAGCTGACGTCGTGAAGAAGCTCGCGACCGGACAGCGCCACGCTCACGCCGTCGACCGCGAGGATTTCGTCCGAACCGTTGGCCGAGCGTTCCTGCACGGTTACAGGCTTTGCGTGGAAACACCGTCCGCGACGGCCTTCTGGAGCGCAGTGGCCTCTGCGAGCATCCACGACTGATAAGTGAAGCCTGGCGTCGGCATCGTCTCGTAGACGCCGATGACCGGGATCTGCGCGGAATGCGCGTCGCTGATGAAGGTCTGCGTCAGCGCATCGGTCACCTGCTGGTTGTAGACGAACACCTTCACCTTGTGCTGGCTGAAGAGACCTGCCTGCAGCGAGACATCCTGCGGCGATGGATCGACCCCATTCATGATGTCGGCCTGGAATCGAAAGGGCGTGAGGTTGTCGGCACCCGCGGCCTCGAGCATGTAGTCGGCGACCGGTTCGGTGGTCGCCACCGGGGTCCCAACGTACTGTGCCTTGAAGACGGCGATCGCCTGCAGCCACGGTTTGAGCGACGCGACGAAACTGGCGGCGTTCGCGCTGAAATACGTGGCATCAGCCGGCTTCAGCGCCGCGTACTCGGCAGCCAGGGCGTTGGCCACCTTGGGCATTGTCGTCGGGTCATACCACAGATGCGGATTGGGGGTGCTGTCCGGCAAGCCGAGGAGTTGCTGGACGTTGATGACCTTGCGGGTCTGGCTGGACGACGCCGATTCGATCTTGCTCATGAAGTCGTCATAGCCGAGGCCGTTCTGGATGACCACCTGGGCCCCACCGACCTCCTCCGCCACGTAAGGACTGACCTCGTACGAATGCGGGTCGGTATTCGGGTTGCTTTCGATCGAGGTGACTGAGACGTCCTTGCCTCCGATCTGCGCCGCAACGTTGCCGTACTCGTTCTCTGCGGCCACCACCGCGATGGTGCCCGGTGGTGCCTGGCCGGCGCCGGCGCCGCAGGCGCTGACGAATGCGATCAAGCCAATTCCGGCGGCTGAGAGTCGGGTCTTGTGTGGAACAGGCAGATGAGGTCGAATCTTCATGAGACTGCAGTCTACATGAAACTCAGTCTCGTTTAGCCCGGAGTTTGATCTCGCATCAGGGCCACCACCTCATCGTGGAGCAGCCCGTTGGTGGTGATCACGTTGCCGGAATCGATCCGCACGGCACCATCGAAGTCGCTGAAACGGCCCCCCGCCTCGACCGTGATGACCTGGGTGGCGGCGACGTCCCATGGGTTCACCCACGCCTCCACCGCCACGTCGACCGCGCCCTCGGCGACGAGCATGTGCGACCAGAAGTCGCCGAAGGCGCGGATCACCCGGGCGCGCTCGAGCAGCGTGCGAAATCCGCGCTCACCGCGCCGGGTCGCGAAATCACGCACGTCGGTGCACGAGACATAGGCGTCCTCGAGGGTGGCCGTCGGCGAAACGTGGATGCGCTGCCCCGAGCCCGTGAAGGCGCCCTGGCCCGTCGCCGCCCACCAGCGCCGCCCCAACGCGGGAGCCGAGACCACACCGCAGACGGCGCGGTCACCGCGCATGAGCGCGATCAGCGTCGCCCAGACGGGGACGCCGTTGGCGTAGTTGATCGTCCCGTCGATGGGATCGAGGATCCACCGCCACTCCGCTTGGCCTTCCCCGCCGAATTCCTCGCCGACGATGTCCTGGCCTGGACGCAGCCGCTCCAGCGCATCGCGGAGCGCCCGCTCGGTGGCCGTGTCAGCATCGGTCACCGGCGTGCTGTCGGACTTGGTGTCGACACGCAGGTCGGGTGCACGGAAGCGCGATTGCGTGATCGAGTTCGGCTATGTCGGCGAGCTCGATCGCCACTGCAAGGTGGGAGGACATCGGTGCCGAATAGTCTCGCGCTGCGCGTCGACGGCGTGTCTCGCAGGCGCGCCCATACCATGCAGCGATGACCCAGACCGCAGCGGCACCAGTCCCGGCCAGCACCGTGGCGCTGCTGCGCGACGTCGACGGTGGCGTGGAGGTGTGCATGCTCCGCCGGCCGGGACGGAGCAGTTTCGCTGCCGGGGCGTTCGTGTTTCCCGGGGGAGCGGTTGATGCCGCCGACGGCACCGATGAGAGTGCCTATCCCGTCGCAGGGGTTCGCGAGGTGCTCGAGGAGGTGGGCATCCTGATCGGCGGTCCTGCGAACGGCAGCGGCGATCGCAACCTCGCGGAACGCATCCAGGCAGCCCGGTCGAAGCTGCTGGCCGGAGGGGGCATCACCGCCACGCTCGCCGAACACGACCTCGTGATGGCGCCCGAGCGACTGGTATTCATCGGACACTTTGTGACCCCACCGCGTGAGGGACGCCGCTACGACACTCGATTCTTCGCGGTTGGCGCTTCCGATGACGAGGTGGTGGACGTGCATGCCGCGGAGGCGGTCGAAGGCGGATGGCACCGTCCCGAGTCGATGCTCGAGCTCGACTTCCCGGCGATCATGCCGCCCACTCGGATGCTCTGCCACGAGTTCGCCCGGCTCGGATCCGTTGACGCAATCGTCAGCACGCTCGGCGCGAACCCGATCGAGGAGACGGAGATCACGCCCGAGGTCATCGACCGTTGGATGGCACTCCGGCATCGACAGGGACCGTCATGAGTGCACCGCCCACGCGCGTGCTCGCCCCCAACCCGTCGGTCTTCACGGGCCGCGGCACCAACACGTATCTGCTCGGCGGCGCGTCACTCGTCTGCATCGACCCCGGTCCTGACGACGATCAGCACCTCGGCGCCATTCTCGACGCGGCCGGCGCACGCGACGGCCGCATCACCACAATCCTGCTCACCCACTCGCATCCCGATCACCGCCCGCTTGCCAGGCGTCTCGCGACCGAGACCGGGGCATCCGTGCTCTGCTTCGACCCGTCAGCCGGCGACGAGCATGCGCAGGCGATGGCGGGCGGCGAACTCGGTGCGTGTCGAAGACGTGGAGCTGATCGCGGTGCACACGCCGGGGCACACCCGCGACCACCTGTGCTTCTTCGATCCCGTGACGCGATCGCTGTTTACCGGCGATCACATCCTGAACGGCACCACATCCGTGGTGCATCCGGGTGAGGGCGATATGAGCGATTACATGGATTCGCTGCGACGTGTCAAGGCGTTGCAACCACTTTCGATCCTGCCGGGGCACGGGGAACGGGTCGACGACGCCGGCGCGCTCATCGACGCGTACATCGCGCACCGGTTGGAACGCGAGGCGCAGGTGCTCGCCGCCGCTCAAGGACGTCCCGCGTTCACGCCGATGGACCTGGTCCCGACGCTGTACGCCGGATACCCGGTCGAGGTGTATCCGTTGGCCGGCTGGACCGTGCAAGCGCACCTCGACAAGCTGGTGCGCGACAACCGTATCGCGCGAACAGACGGCGACCTGCAGACCGAGGCACCTCGATACCGGGCGATTTGATCCCTGGCCCGTCAGCGTCGCCTGACCTTCCCCAGCGACGTGCGATCCAGGTGCTCCGCGATGATCAGCTCGCGGGGGAGCTTGTGGCGCGCAACGGTCTCCGCCGCGTAATCACGCAGTGCATCCAGTGTCGGCGGGCTCGCACGCCGACGCGCCACGACTGTGGCAACAACTCGCTGACCCCACTCACGATCGGCGACGCCTGACACCAGCACGGCCGTGACGTCCGGGTGGCTCGACAAGGCTGCTTCCACCTCGGCGGGCCAGATCTTCTCGCCACCACTGACGATCACGTCGGCGAGTTTGCCCAGGACGCGCACGGTTCCATCGGCATCCACCTCGCCTCCATCGCCGGTGCGCAGCCAGCCGCCCGGTTCGAACGCCTCGACCGACGCCGCATCGTCCAGGCGGTAGCCGCGCATCAACGTCGGCCCGCGGACGAGCAGCTCTCCCCATCGCGCAGCTCGCACTTCCAGACCCGCGAGCGGACGGCCCGCGTAGACGACTCCCCCGCAGGTCTCAGTCATCCCATACGTCGGCACCACGCGGACGCCTGCCTCGGCGACCCTGCTCGCCAGCTCGGCGTTGATGCCGGACCCACCTACCAGGATCGCCCGGAACCGGCCAAGGTCGGCGCCGGCATCGAGCAGGCGGGTCAGCTGAGTGGGGACGAGCGAGGTGAAGCGGGCATCGCCGATCCGAGCAACGATCGATTTCGTCAGCCGGCGACGAAAGGTGATCGGAGCGCCGAGCAGCAGGTGGCGTTCGAGAACCAGCAGGCCGCCGATGTGCGCCATCGGCAGGCAGGAGACCCAGCGGTCCTCAGCGCGCGCGTCGATGGCGTCGGCCGACGCGAGCACCGCAGCCTCGATTGCCACGCCCGGGAGCTCGGCGAGGCGAGCATGACCGGACGTCCCCGATGTTGCGATGACGAGCGCGATCGCCGTGTCGATCGGGACGCCGTCAGCGCGCCGGACGCCGTGCTGATCGGCGATCACCGTGGGCTTCGCGGTAGCGATGAGTGCCGCGCGCTCTGGATTCGGCAGCCGAATGTCGATGGGCAGGATCGCCGCCCCGATGTCGCGGGCACGGCGGAGGACCGGCAGCCACGAAGCGCCCGGCGCGTGCGCCACGGCCGCGAGGTCGCCCGCGCGCAGCTCGCGCCGGAGCTCGGACACTCTCATGCGGCGAGGGTAGCGCCGCTGCCCGCCCGGACCCTGGCGGGCTACCATCGAACGCGATCGATTCGAGTTCAACGTGAGGTGCAAGGCAACGTGGAATGGGTCGCGGCCGGCGAATGGGCGGACATTCGCTATGAGACCGCCGGCGGCATCGCCAAGCTCACCATCAACCGGCCGGAGGTTCGCAACGCATTCCGTCCGACCACGCTCTTCGAGCTGTCCCGCGCCTTCGAGCTGGCCCGCGATGACCCGCGGATCGGTGTGATCGTGCTCACCGGCGAAGGGACCAAGGCCTTCTGCTCGGGCGGTGACCAGCGCGTTCGCGGTGACGACGGGTACCGCGATCCAAATGGGATCGGGCGCCTCAACGTCCTCGACCTTCAGGTACAGATCCGGCGGCTGCCCAAGCCGGTTGTCGCCATGGTTGCGGGCTACGCCATCGGCGGCGGCCACGTCCTCCACCTGGTGTGCGACCTGACGATCGCGGCCGAGAACGCGGTTTTCGGTCAGACCGGCCCGAAGGTGGGCTCGTTCGATGCCGGCTACGGATCCGGGTTGCTGGCCCGGACTGTCGGCCTCAAGCGTGCCAAGGAGATCTGGTTCCTCTGCGAGCAGTACGACGCAGCCACAGCCGAGCGCTGGGGCCTGGTGAACCGGGTCGTTCCGCTCGAGCAGCTCGAAACCGAGACGGTCAAGGTGTGCGACCGAATGCTCGAGATGAGTCCGCTCGCGCTGCGCCTGCTCAAGGCCGGCTTCAACGCCGACACTGACGGGCTCGCCGGCATCCAGCAGCTCGCAGGCGACGCGACGCTCCTCTTCTACATGAGCGAGGAGGCGCAGGAAGGCCGCGACGCGTACGTCGAGAAGCGCAAACCCGACTTCGCGAAGTTCCCGCACCGGCCGTGATCGCCGAGGCGGCGCCCAGACCGGGACCGCTCGCCGTCTGGTGGATCGGGGCGCGGCCGCGAACCCTGGTCGCAGCCATCGTGCCCGTGATGGTCGGGGCGGCGTGGGCCGGCCGCACCGCGATCTCGATCCCGCGCACGCTGCTCGCGCTGGTCGTTGCCGTTGCGCTGCAGATCGGCGTGAACTACGCCAACGACTACTTCGACGGCGTGAAGGGCGTGGACACCGCGGCGCGCATGGGTCCGCGACGTCTCGTCGCTTCCGGGCTGGCGCCGCCTCGCGCCGTTGCCGCGGCGGCGGTCGTGATGGTGTGCATCGCCGCCGTGGCAGGCGTCGTGCTGGCCGTGCTCACAACGCCGTGGCTCATCATCGCCGGTGTCCTGGCCGTGCTCGCCCTCGCGCTGTACTCCGGCGGTCCGAAGCCGTATGCGGCGAGCGGTCTCGGCGAGGTCTCGGTGTTCGTCTTCTTCGGCCTCGTGGCCACGTGCGGCACCGCGTTCGTGCAGCAGGCTCGGCTCGATGCGAGCGTGCTCTGGCTGGCGGTGCCGGTTGGCTTGCTCGCATGCGCGCTGCTCATGGTGAACAACCTTCGCGACATACCAACTGATAACGCCGTTGGGAAGCGCACCCTCGCAGTGCGTCTCGGGACGGGATCAAGCCGCGCACTGCTCATCGCGGTCGTTGTGGTCGCGCTGCTGCTTCCAAGCGTCGGCGCGTTGGTTCGCGCGCTGCCGTGGCTGGTGGCGCTGACACTGCTGACCCTGCCCCTTGCGATCGGACCGATCCGGGTCATCCGCACCGCCGAGGGGCGCGGGCTCGTCCCCGCGCTGATCGGCATCACGCGTCTACAACTGGTGTTTGGTGTCTTGCTCGCGGGAGCGCTGCTCGCGTCGTGAGGCGCATCCCTTTCAGCCTTGCGTTGCGCCACCCCGTGATGGGCGTCACCACGCGCACCGGGTATCTCATCGAAGGACCGGCCGGGTGGGGTGAGTGCTCACCGCTGCCGAGCTGGAATGAGGCCGAGCGCGAAGCGGCCGAGCGCTCTGCGCTCGAAGCCGCGACCCTGCCGTTCCCACCAGGGGTACGCGATCGTGTCGCCGTCAACGCGATGATCCCGCGGGTCGCCCCCGACGTGGCTGCCGCGCTCGCGCTGAGCTCCGGTTGCGGCACTGTCAAGGTGAAGGTCGGCGACGAGCATTCCATCGACAGGGTGGCTGCGGTCCGCTCCGCGTGTGGGCCGGGCGTGAAGATCCGCCTTGACGCCAACGGCGCGTGGGACGTCGAGACCGCGCTGCAGCAGCTGGCGCGGCTCGCTCCGTACGACATCGAGCTGGTCGAGGATCCGGTCGCGTCGCTCGAGGAGCTCGCGGCCATGCGCGGGTACGCGGGCATGCCCGTCGCCGCGGAGTTGTGCATCCGCACGACCGCGGACGCGCAGCGCTTCCGGCAACTCGGTGCTGCGGACGCGATCGTGATCAAGCCTCAGCGTATCGGTGGACTCCGCGAGGCGCTCCGTGCAGCCGAGGCCAGTGGCGTTCCAGCGATCGCCTCGAGCGCACTGGAAACGTCGATTGGCCTCGCCGTCGTGGTCGCGCTCGCGGCATCGCTCCCCAACGCGCCCTTCGCACACGGCGCTGGAACAGCGCTGCTCCTCGAGTTGGATGTCGTCGACGATCCGCTCATCCCCGCGGATGGATGGCTTGTCCCGCGCAGGCTCGACGTCAACCCGCAATTGGTCGTCGCCGCGTGAGCCATCCACACGAGGGCGACATCGCACTCGCGTACACGACCACGTTGCTCCGCGAGCTCGTGCGCGGCGGCGTCACCCACATGTGCATGACCCCCGGGTCCCGGTCGACGCCGATTGCCCTTGCTGCGGCTCGGTATCCCGGCATCACGTTGCATGTCCACGTCGATGAACGCGCGTCGGCATTCTTCGGGCTGGGGCTGGCTGCCGCATCCGGGAAGCCGGTCGCGATGTTCTGCACATCAGGAACAGCCGCAGCGAATCACTTTCCCGCAGTGGTGGAGGCCTCGATGGCGCGCGTGCCGATCATCGTGATGACGGCGGACAGGCCACCCGAGCTCCAGGGGCTCGGTGCCAACCAGACGATCGACCAGCAACGTCTCTTCGGCAGCTTCGTCAAGTGGTTTCATGACACCGGCGTGCCGGTGATGGCACCGCACGAGCGGGAACGGTGGGCAACCGCCGGCCAGAGCGCAATTCACCACGCGGTCGGGTTCGAGCCGCCCGGACCCGTGCATCTGAACCTGCCGTTCCGCGAACCCTTGTTACCAAGCGGCAGCGGCCTCGAGCCCCAGCAGTTCGAGTTCAAGACGTACTGGGACACCCCATCGGCACCGAGTTCGGATGCCGGCATTCCTTCGCGAGGTCAGCACCGGTCATCGCGTTGTGGTCGTGGCGGGGCGGCTGCGCGTTCCGCCGGAGGGTCTCGTCGAGCTGTGCGACGAACGACGCTGGCCGCTGCTCGCCGAACCACTGTCGGGCCTGCGCGACTTGCCGCCATCGTCCGCGGGCGGTGGTGCGCTGTCAGCCGGTGCGCTGTCAGCCGGTGCGCTGCTCGCCGTCAATGCGGCATTTCGCGAGCGCCAGCATCCCGATCTCGTCATCCAGGTCGGCGCGGCACCGACCTCGCGGGGCATTCAGGACCTGATACGAGGCGCCGACCGGCTGCTCATCGTAGACCCCGACCACCTCGTCGGCGACCCCGACCGGCGTTCAACCCTCACGATCAACGAGGATCCGACAGACGTGGCCGCAGCCCTGCACGCGACGACATCGTCGTTGCCCGCAACCAGACCGCAGTGGCTAGACGAATGGCTCGACGCCGACCGGAAGGTGCGCGAGGCGGTGGACACGTTGCTCGAACTCGTGGGACGAACCGTTCGAAGGTCGCATCGCCCGTGACGTCGCAGCGGCCATCCCCGACGGGGGCGTGCTCTTCGCCGGATCGAGCATGCCGGTTCGCGACCTCGACATGTACATGCGCCCGCGTGCAGGGCTGCGAGTTCTGGCCAATCGTGGCGCCAGCGGCATCGACGGCCTGGTATCGACGACATTCGGCATCGCCGAGGTGAGCGGGCCAACGTATGCGCTGCTCGGCGACCTGTCCGTGATCCACGACGCGTCGGGCCTGCTCTGGGGCGCGCGACACGGCCACCCAGCGGTGCTGGTGGTTATCGACAACGACGGCGGCGGGATCTTCTCGATGCTGCCTCAAGCGTCGCTGCCCGACGACGAGTTCGAGCTACTCTTCGGAACACCGCACGGGCTCGATCTCGAGGCCATCGCCCGCGCCGCCGGCGTCGGTGTCCGCACCGTCGACAGCGCGGGGGTTGTTGTCCCGGCGATCCACGAGGCCGAGGCCGCGGGCGGCGTACAGATGGTCCGGGTCCGCGTGAACCGCCGCCGCGCGGTTGAATCACGCGCGGCGGTGGCTCAGGCGGTTGAGGCCGCGCTCGCCGGGTAGGCGGAGCTCAGGCCTGGACGGGCTCGATCCCAAGAGCGCGCAGCCCGACCCCGAACTTCGCCTCGGTCTCCAGGTCCTCGGATGCCGGCTCGGACCCCGCCACGATGCCGGCGCCCGCATGGAGCCGAGCAGTCGACCCGGTGACCTCGGCGCAGCGAAGGGTGAGCGCCCACTCCCCATCTCCCTGGGCGTCGACCCAGCCGACCAGGCCCGCGAAGAAGCGGCGGTCGAAGGGCTCGAGACGTCCGATCAGGGCCGCGGCGGCGCTCTGCGGCGTTCCGCACACGGCCGGGGTGGGGTGCAGCGCGGCTGCGATGGTGAGCGCATCCGGCGCGTCTGGCTTCAGCGTGCCCTTGATCGCGGTGTGGAGATGCCACAGCGTCGCCGTCGACGACAGACCCGCCTCACTGTCCACCACGAGGTTGGAGCAGAACGGCGCCATCGCATCGGCCACAGCCTCGGCCACGAGGCGATGCTCGCGCTGCTCCTTGACCGCCTCGAGCAATTGGCGGGCAATCTCCTGATCTCGGGTGCGATCCGCTGATCGGCGGGCGGTCCCCGCAAGGGGATCGCTGAACACCTTCCGCCCTCGGCGCCGGATGACGAGCTCCGGCGAGGCGCCTACGAGGTGCGAGCCACCCGGGAGTGCCACGAGATAGACGAAGGCTGCCGGCTCCTCTGCGCTGAATCGCCGCGCGAGCAGGCGAGGATCGATGGGCACATTGGTTTCCACCAGGAGGGTCCGCGCCAGCACCACCTTGTCGACCTCGCCGGCCTCGATCGCCAGGAGGGCGCGCTCGACGGCAGCCTCGTACTCCACCGGTAGTGGCTCCGGAACCATCGCGGTGATCGACCATCCCGGCTCGGGGGCGACATCGCCAGACATCGGTCTTCCCCGGACCACACGCTCGGGCACCCGGATCACCGCCCCGCAACTCCCCTCGTACGGCAGCGCCCCCATGGCCACTCCCCGGCCGGCGGTCTCCTCGAGTGCGTTCTGGACGAGCGCCGCGGCGCGACGCACGTGATCGGGGCCGGCCGCCACCAGGACGTCGCGCGACTCACCGGCGGCAGCGAGGCCGTCATTTCCGTGCTGCAACACCGCGCCGGCGCCGTCGCGGTACTCCTCGAAGAGATCGCTCTCGGTTTCCGCCTGGCGCCCCGGGGGTGCCGGCCGGACCGCGCTCATCGCCTCGTTCCGATCAGCAGCTGAGCCGCGCCCATGCCGAGTTGCAGCCGGTGGCATCGGATGAATCCAGCGCCGGCCATGAGGCGCAGGAGCTCTTCCGGCGAGGGGAGGTACGCAGTCGACGCCGGCAGATATTGATACGCGCTCCGATCGGAGAGCAGCCCGCCCACCATCGGGACGATGCGCCGGAAGTACAGCGCGTGCGCCCAGCGGACGACTGGATTCGGAGGTTCGGACACTTCAAGGAAGACGGCTCGGCCCCCTGGCCGGATCACCCGGACCGCTTCGCGGAAGCACGCGCCGATGTCCACCACGTTGCGCAGTGCGAAGCCGCTCACCGCACCGTCAACCGAGGCGTCACCCAGTGGGAGTTGCAGGGCGTCGGCGCGAATCAGCGGGGCGGCAGTATGGGCCTTGGCCAGCATGCCGGCGGCCATGTCGACCCCGACCGCCCGGAGGCCGGCTCGTCCAAGCACCCTGCACAGGTCGCCGGTCCCGCAGCCGAGGTCAACCACTCGCTCACCCGGATCGAGGTGCAGCTCGCGCACCGCTCGGCGGCGCCATCCCGCATCGAGCCCGAACGTCATCAGACGGTTCACCAACTCGTAGCGGGGGGCGATCCTGTCGAACATCTCCTCGACGGCTCGCGCCTTGCGCTCGCCGATGGGAAGTTCGGCCCCGGTCACGAACCCACTCTAGCAAGGGCTCCCCACGCCGACGCGGGCAGGCGGAAATGCGGACTTCGTCTACCCTGGCAGCCAATGGCGGCGATCATCACGGCGGGAACATCGACGACGGCGACGGACTCGCGACCAACTGCGGCTCGGGCTACCGACGCTGTGAAGGAGTACGGCAAGGGCGATGCCATGGTGCGCGCGCTCGATGGCATCACCGTGGCGTTCGGCAAGGGCGAGTTCAGCGCCATCATGGGGCCGTCCGGGTCCGGCAAATCGACGCTCCTGCACTGCCTCGCCGGGTTGGATCGGCTGACATCGGGCACCATCCACATCGGCGATATCGAGCTGGGCAGCCTCAACGACCGTCAGCTCACGATGCTGCGGCGGGAGCGAGTCGGTTTCATCTTCCAGTCGTTCAACCTGGTGCCGACGCTCTCCGCGCTCGACAACATCGTCCTGCCGCTCACCATCGCGGGAAAGAAGCCGGACCCCGCAGCGCTGGCGGAGGTTGTGCGCATCACCGGTCTCGGTGACCGCCTCAAGCACCGTCCCAATCAACTGTCAGGCGGGCAGCAGCAACGCGTGGCAGCCGCACGTGCGCTCGCGAGCCAGCCGGAGATCATCTTCGCCGATGAGCCGACGGGTAACCTCGATTCAAAAGCGAGCACCGACCTGCTCGAGTTTCTACGCCACGCGGTGTCGGCGCTCGGGCAGACGATCATCATGGTCACCCACGACCCCATCGCCGCGGCGCACGCCGACCGCGTTGTATTCCTCGCCGACGGTCACGTCGTCAATGAGATGCGCGGGCCGACCGCCGACAGCGTGCTCGACGTCATGCGTCATCTCGGTGACTGACCACTTGCCGCGGAGCTGACGGATGCTCGGCGTCAGCCTGAGAAGTCTTCTCAGCCACAAGCTGCGGCTTGCGCTCACCACCATCGCGGTGATCCTCGGCGTGTCCTTTGTCGCCGGCACGTTCATCCTCACCGACACGATCAACGCGACCTTCACCGGGATCTTCAACACCGCCGACGCGGGCGTCGCCGTCACCGTGCACGGACATGCGATCGCAGGCGAGGGAAAGGGCATCGGCGGCGCGCAGAACCACCCGGTTCCCGCCTCGCTCCTCGTGACGGTTCGCGCCGTCCCCGGTGTCAAGGATGCGGTCGGCAACATCTTCCGCAACGGCGCAACCCTGATCGGCGCCAATGGAAAACCCATCGGCGGCAACGGTCCGCCGACCTTCGGAGCCAGCTGGATCACCGACAGCGGTATCTCTCCGTATCACCTTCGCAGCGGGAAGCCGCCCACGCAACCGACCGATGTGGTGGTGGACGCCGGGACCGCCGCGAAGAACAGCCTTTCCGTTGGGCAGTCGATCGCGATCGTCTTCCAAGGGGGGATCGAGCAGCATTTCACCATCTCCGGGATCGCGGGCTACGGCAGCTCCGACAATCTCGGCGGTGCGACGATCGTCCTGTTCAGCGAGGCGACCGCAGCCCGAGTGATGGACACGCAGGGCAAGTACGACAGCATCCTCGTGAGCGCCGAGAGCGGCGTCACCGATGTCGTCCTGCGCGAGCGCATCGCAAGCGCGCTGCCGAGCTACGCCGAGGCGGAGACCGGGCAGCAGGCGGCGCAGGCGGCGGAGCAGAGCACCGAGGACACGATCAGCACGTTCATCGGCACACCGTTGCTCGTCTTCGCGTTCATCTCGCTCTTCGTCGGCTCGTTCCTGATCATCAACACGTTCAACATCCTCGTCGCGCAGCGCACCAGGGAGCTCGCACTGTTGCGCGCGCTTGGGGCGACTCGGGCTCAGGTGCTGCGCTCGGTGCTCATCGAGGCGGCGCTGACGGGACTGGTGGCGTCGATCCTCGGGTTCGCTGTCGGCATTCTCATCGCCAAAGCGCTGCTCTCCGTCTTCGGCTCCACGTCGACGGCGGGCATCACGCTGCTGCCGCGCACCTTCATCGTCGCCGTGCTCGTCGGCACCATCGTCACGGTGATCGCCGCGTCACTTCCCGCTCGCAGAGCGACGCGGATCTCGCCCGTCGAAGCACTTTCGGAGGCCCTCCCGGAGACGCAACCACTGCCGCGACGGCGCATCGGGATCGGGCTCGTCATCTTCGTGCTGGGATGTGCCGCGCTCGGGGTCGGGCTGTTCACCTCGAGTGGCGCCAAGCTGCAGTTCATCGGCGTGGGCTTCCTCGCAGTGTTCGTCGGCGTGGCACTGCTGGCGCCACTCCTGGTGGTGCCAGTCGCGATCGTGCTGGGATGGCCGGTACGACACCTGCGCGGCGCAGCCGGCATGCTCGCGGGCGAGAACGCGCGACGCAATCCGCGACGGACGGCGCTGACCGCGGCGGCGCTGATGATCGGCCTCGCGCTGGTCACGATGGTCGCCGTCCTCACCGACTCGCTCCGCGTCTCCACCGACGACGCCATCGAAGGCGCGTTCCGCTCCAGCTTCATCGTGTTCACGGAAGGCCCGGACTTCAGCACGCAGGCGGCGCAGGCGCTCTCGGCGGACCCCGCATTGAGCGACGTCACCGAGGTTCGCGGGACGTCGGTGCTGATCGGCGGCAGCTCCGAGTCCATAGCGGCGATCGACCCGACGAATCTGGGGCGCGTGCTGTCCTTGAACATGGTGTCGGGTGACGCATCGGCGATCGCATCGGCCGACACCGCGATCGTGGACTCAACCGAAGCGACGGCGTCGAACGTGCACGTCGGGCAGATGGTCACGTTCAACTTTCCGCAGGGCTCGCCCGTGCGTATCCGAGTCGCGGGCATCTACACGGCCAACGCGCTCGTCAGCGGCTACATCGTATCGATCGCGACGATGGCGCCCCAGGTGCCGACGCAACTCGACGACATTCTGCTCGCAAACGCCGCGCCCGGCGTCTCGCAACGTCGCGCGGAACAGGCACTTGACCACGACGTCAGCGCGTTCCCGTTGCTGAAGGCGATGAGCCGTTCCGAGTACCGAGCTTTCGTCGGCTCGTCGCTCGACAGCTTCCTGAACCTCATCTACGTCTTGCTCGCGTTCGCCATCATCATCGCCGTGCTCGGCATCGCCAACACGCTGATCCTCAGCGTGCTCGAGCGCACTCGAGAGATCGGTGTGTTGCGCGCACTCGGGATGACTCGCTCACAAACTCGTTCGATGATCCGCTGGGAGTCAGTGATCATCTCGCTGCTGGGCGCAGTGCTCGGTCTCACCGTTGGCCTGGGCCTGGGCATCGCCGTGACAGGCTCTCTGCACGACCTCGGCATCACCGAGATCGCGATCCCCGGACAGAATCTCGTCATCTACGCGATCGCCGCCGGAGTTTTCGGCGTGTTCGCGGCCATCTTCCCAACGATCCGCGCGTCGCGGATCGACATCCTCCAGGCCATCACGACGGAGTAGGTGCGTCCTGACGGCACTCAGGCCGCGGGCCGGCCCGCTGCTGGCTGTGGCTCTGCACGTCCTACGGAAAGGAGACCGTCCGGTCCGTGGCGAATTTGACGGCGACCGAGAGAGCGCGACAATCTGCTTGCGCGAACGAGGGCGCCGGCAAGCTGAGCAAGCGGGCCGGACGGTCTCCTTTCCGTTGCCACTGAACGAGTCCCGTGGCGAATTTGACGGCGACCGAGAGCGCGACAATCTGCTTGCGCGAACGAGGCCGCCGGCAAGCTGAGCAAGCGGGCCGGACGGTCTCCTTTCCGTTGCCACTCAACGAGGCCTAACGTTGAGCAGCGCCCCCGCCGGCACGCGGACTGAGTGCCGTCAGCGTCAGGTGCCGCGTCGTTGTGATGCTGCCGCCCGCTCCCAACGCTGCTCGATGCGGCCGAAGCGCCAGATTGCCAACGCGGCCGCCCATGTGATCACGAAGAGGCCGACGATGATGAACCCGGCTTCGTTGATGTTGAAGCCCGACATGAAGCCCCAGAAGCCGCCTGAGAGGTTCAGCTGCGACGCGAGGAGTCCGAAGATCTCGATCGTCCCGATGAGCATCGCGACGGCGACTGAGAGCCCCGTGATCGTGATGTTGTAGTAGACCTTTCGCACCGGCTTCGAGAACGCCCATCCGTATGCGAAGTTCATGAACGAACCATCCAGGGTGTCGAGCGTGGCCATGCCGGCGGCGAAAAGGATCGGCAGGCTCAGCACCGCATACCAGGGCAAGCCGGCGGTGGCGGCGCCGGCGGTCGCCGCGAGCAGCGCAACTTCGGTTGCTGTGTCGAACCCGAGCCCGAACAGGATGCCCACCGGGTACATCTGCCACGGGCTCTTGATGGAACGCATGAGCTTGCCGAAGAACCGGGTCATGAGCCCGCGTGCGTTGAGTTGCTGCTCGAGCTCATCGTCGTTGTAACGGCCGCGCCGCATCTCGACGAACACCTTGACGATGCCGACGAGCACGACCAGGTTGAGGATGGCGATCAGGTAGAGGAAGGTTCCGGAGACGAGCGTGCCGATGATCCCGCCAAATGTTGCGACCGTCGAGTTCGAGTTGCTCAACTGTCCGATGATCGCCCGCGCCGCAAACGTAAGGCCGACGCCTAGGCCGAACACCACCGACGAATGCCCGAGCGAGAACCAGAAGCCGACCGACAGCGGCCGCTTGCCTTCGGACATGAGCTTTCGCGTCGTGTTGTCGATCGCCGAGATGTGGTCCGCGTCGAAGGCGTGACGCAGCCCGAGCGTGTATGCCGTGACGGCAACGCCGATGCCGAGAAACTTGGAGTGCTCGGGGAGGATCGCGACGATGAACACCCCCCAACCCACGACGTAGAGGCCGATGATGAAACCCACCATGCCGCCCACCCGACCCCACTCTCGGGGCGACAGCGAACCCCGGATCCGGGCCAGACGGGACACCGTTGCGGCCATGGGTCTCCTCCTCATGTTCCTTCAACGTCAGGAGCCCACCCAGAGTATCAAAACGCGACCAGCACGCAACAGCGTCCAGGAGCCAGATGCCTCGTCTTGGCGATGGCGGCCGCTCGCAGCTATTCTTGATCCATGAGCAGCACCGTCGACGAACTCGTCGCCCAGCTTCGGGACGGCGGTTCCAGGGTCACCACGGCCCGCCGCCTGGTGCTCACCGCGCTGGTCAAGGGGCACGACCACCCAACCGCCGACGAGCTGCTGGTGGCCGTCCGCGCCCTGGCCCCTGACGTCCATCCCTCCACCGTTTACCGGAACCTCGAGGAGCTCGAGCGGCTCGGCGTTGTCGTCCATACGCACCTGGGGCACGGCGCGGCGACCTATCACCTGGCCACTGAAGCCCACGGCCACCTCGTCTGCGAGGTCTGTGGGGCGACGGTCGAGGCGCCGAAGGACCTCTTCAAGGCAATGGCGGATGGCGCCAAGCGACGTCTCGGGTTCGAGCTTCGGCCGTATCACTTCGCCGTCCTCGGTGTCTGCGCCGACTGCGCGGCGACCGCTCCGGAGAGCTGACCGCCCAGCGCGTCAGTGGGCTGATCGCTCTCGATTCGGTACCAGCCGCTCCACCTGGAAATACTCGGCTGGTGCGTGGTCGACCTGGAGGGTCGTGTGCTCGAGGTGGAACTGCTCCTGAAGGAATCGCTCGAGGTCGAGGCGGATCGCGTGGCAGTCGTCCCTTGGGTGGACGAGCACATGGGCCGACAGTGCGGGGAAACCCGAGGTGACCTCCCAGACGTGCAGGTCGTGGACATTGACGACGTGCGGATGCGCCGCGAGCGCGCTGCCGATCGCCTCGGGGTCGAGATCGGCCGGAGACGCCTCGAGGAGCACGCGTCCCGCCTTGCCCAGCAGGCGAATTCCGGCATACACCATGAGCGCGGCAATCACGACGGACGCGATCGCGTCCGCGCGCTCGAAGCCGGTCGTGACGATCACGACGCCCGCGATCAGCGTCCCGACGAACGCATAGAGATCGGTGAGGATGTGGCGAAAGCTTGCCTCGACGTTGAGGCTTTGGCGGTTCGCGCGGGACAGCTGCCAGGTCACCCCAAGGTTCACGACGATGCCCGCGGCCGCGGTCGCGATCATGGCGCTCGCTGTGACAGTCGGCGGCGACGCGAGCCGCAGGATCGCCTCGAAGATCAGCACCGCCGCGATGACCAGGAGCGTTGCTCCGCTCACCAGGGCGGCGAGAATCTCGGCGCGCTTGAGCCCGAAGGTCAGGCCCCCCTTCGGCGGCCGTTGCGCGAGTCGCAACGCCACGATCGATACGCCGATCGCTCCGACGTCGGTGAGCATGTGCCCCGCGTCCGAGAGCAGCGCAAGCGAGCGAGAGACGACCCCCACGACCACCTCCGCCACCACGAACGCCGCGATCAGGCAGAGAGCGGCGACCAGCCGTCCCTGATCGGGGTTCGCTTCGACCCGATGTGTGTGCGTCGCGCCGGCATGTGGTGTCGCTGACACAGCTTCACCCTACTCCGCCGCCGCGATCCTGTTTCGCTACCGCTGCTTCACGTCCCACCAGATGGTGACGACCGGCTCAGCCGGCGGTCTCGCCGACCATAAGCCGTCCTCATGGACGAGACGCTCGCCGAGGGCCGCAGCGACATCGTCGTCTCGGCCCGCGTCGAGGCAGAGACGCCGCCGGATCCAGGCGACCGCGTCCTCGCGACGTTCGAACCCGCTCGGGCTGCGCTTTTGGAGCGCCGAATGTCTGTGCGCGGGCAGACCGAGGCCGCGCACAACTGACACCGCGTCGCGAGCGTCGGGACGGATCGGGCGGGCGAGGCCGTGGAAGCGCAGCCAGAGGTCCGCCATCCACGCGGTGGGATGGCGGATGGTGATCTCCATGACCACGCGATGCCGCGCGTGCTCGGTGAGCGCAACCACAAATGGAGCGAGGTCGGCGACGTTGTACGCAACGTGGTTGGAGACGACGACATCCGCGACAGGAGCCCGCCGAGCGATCGAGGGCCAGGTGCCGCTGACGGTCCGCACGGCGACCCCCACTCGCCGCGCCTGGCGGCGAAACTCGGCGAGCAACGCCGGCGACGAATCGACTCCGGTGATCAGGGCGCATTTCGGAGCGAGCGGCAGCGATGCTGCACCGGTGCCGACGCCGACGTCGAGGACGGTTCCTCCATCAGGCAGCGCTTCGAGCGCGCGTCGGTTGCTGTAGCTGAGCGCTCCTGGCTTCGCCAGTTCCACTCTCGAACGGAAGGGCTCGATGGGGAATCCCCACGGAGATTCTGGCGCCGCGCGGAGGACGGGCTCGGGGAGTGCCCAGGTCTGCATCGCCTCGCGCCAGTGCTGCGAGCTCATTCCTCGATCATGCGACGTTCGCTGCTACCGCCGACCACCATCGCCCGATGGGTGCCGACCCGCGCGACAATGACTACCGTGACCGACACGGCTGGGGAGTTTCCCGGCGCGGCCGAACTCACCCACCTCCTGGTGATCTCCGATCTGTCGCGCGCGGTGCACTTCTACCGCGACGTCGTTGGCGCTGAGCTCGTCCGAGAGTACGGCGGAACCAGCGCTGTCTTCCGGCTTGCGGGAACATGGTTGCTGCTGGTGACAGGAGGCGGGCCGACGGCGGACAAGCCGACCATCACGTTCACACCACCCGAGGACGCCGATCGCGTCAGCAGTGAGATGACGTTTCGAGTCCGCGATTGCCGGGCGGTGTACGCCACCCTGATCGAGCGTGGGGCTGTGTTTCTCACACCGCCCGTCGACCACGGGTACGAGGTGCGCTGCTTCTTTCGCGACCCCGACGGACACCTGCTCGAGCTGAGCGAGGTTCCGGAGACCGCCTGACCGGAGAGCGACGGCGAACCCGGGTCGCCCCTGGATCAGAGCGTATGCACGCCCGCCGCGGTCGCGCACGCCGCAACCACGACCACCAGGAACGGCGCCCGGATCGCGACCAGGATCAGTGCCACCGCGAGGCCGGCAGCGCGAGAATCGAGCATCAGGTGATTGCCGGTTGCGAACACCGAGACCGAGATCAGTGCGCTCAACAACGTGACCGGGAGCGCCTCGAGAGTCCGCCGCGCAACGCTGGACTCCAGCAGGCGGGCAGGAACGACGAATCCTGCGAGCTTCAGAGCGGCACATCCCGCCGATGCGATGAGCACCGCGAGCCACAGCTTCATCGGTCGAACACCAGGAGCAGCCCGACCGCTGTCAGGCCGCCGATGAGGATTGGCGCACCGACCGGTACGATCGGCACCGTCACGAGCGCGATCGCACCCGACGCGAGCGCAACGAGGCGCATGCGTGCCGTCCTGAGCCGGGGTGCGAGCAAAGCGATGAACGCAGCCGGGCCGGCAACGTCGAGCCCGGTTGTTGCGGGCGACCCCAGGGCATTGCCGACCAGCGCCCCAATGACCGTGGAGATGTTCCACAGCACGTACACGCTCAGCGCGGTCAACCAGAAGGCCCGCGCCGCGTGGCCCGACGGTGCCTCACTGACCGCCATCGCCGTGCTCTCGTCGATGGTGACCTCGGCCATCACAATCCGGCGCCACCCCGAGGGGCGCAGCAACGCATTGATGCGCGCTCCATACAGCCCGTTGCGCACCCCGAGCAGCAGCGCCGTCCCGACTGCGGAGAAATACGAACCACCTGCACCGATGATGCTGACGAGCGCGAACTGCGACGCACCCGAGAACAGGACCAGTGAGAGCAAGCACACCTGGATAAGGCTGAGGTGTGCCTCCACCGACACTGCACCAAAGGACAGACCGAAGGGCGTGACGCTGATACCGATGGTGAGCGCGCGATTACGGATACGCCGCCGCGCCGCGCGGTCGGGCGCATCGCTCTTCACGTGGCCGTCTCGGAATGGCTCGGACATGGACGGCGCAAGCCTAGGGATTACGGCATCGGGTACGCTACCGCGCTGATCACGATCGCCGAGCACATGCGATGAGCAGACGCACTGAGCCACCCTTTCGCGCTGACCACGTCGGCAGCCTGCTGCGTCCTCCGCAGCTCCTGGAGGCACGAGCGCAGCACGGTGCTGGAACGATCACAGCCGCCGCGTTGCAGGAGGTCGAGGATGCATCGATCCGCGACGCCATCGCGATGCAGCACGACGTCGGCTTGCAGTCCGCGACCGATGGCGAGTTCCGCCGCAGCGCGTGGCACATGGACTTCATCTACCAGCTCGGCGGCATCACCCAGGCGGACGAGAAGCTGCACGTCCAGTTCTTCAACGACGGCGGAACGCTCGATTTCGCGCCTGCCGCACTGCGCATCAATGAACGCGTGCGCTTGGGCCGGACGATCTTCGCCGACCACTTTCGCTTTCTGAGGGACAACGTCAGCGAGGGAGTGACTCCGAAGCTGACCATCCCGTCACCAAGCATGGTCCACTACCGTGGCGGGCGGGCCGCGATCGACGAGTCCGTGTACCCGGATATGGAGGGGTTCTGGGACGATCTCACCGCCGCGTACGCCGAGGAGGTCCGCAGGCTCGGCGAGCTCGGGTGCACGTATCTCCAGCTCGACGACACGAGCCTCGCGTACCTCAACGACCCGCGCCAGCGTGAGTTGATCGCTTCCCTGGGGGGTGATCGCGAACATCAGCACGAGCTGTACATCAAGAACATCAATCGCGTGCTCGCGGCGAAGCCTTCGAGCATGCGCATCACCACGCATATGTGCCGGGGCAACTTCCGTTCCTCGTGGGCGGCCGAGGGCGGCTATGACTTCGTTGCCGAAGCACTCTTCGGTCAGCTCGGTGTCGACGGATTTTTCCTCGAGTACGACGATGCACGGTCGGGAGGATTCGAACCACTGCGCTTCGTGCCCAAGGACAAGTTCGTCGTGCTCGGACTGGTGACCACCAAACGCGGCGCCCTGGAGACCAAGGACACCCTCAAACGCAGGATCGACGAGGCCGCGAAGTTCGTGCCACTCGAGCAGCTCTGCCTCTCCCCGCAGTGCGGGTTCTCGTCCACCGTCGAGGGAAACGTGCTGACGTACGACGAGGAGGTCGCCAAGCTTCGCCTGATTGTCGAGACGGCCGCGGAGGTGTGGGGGTAGCGCGGCGCGCGGTCACCATCGAGAACGCCCGGCGTCTTGCGGTGAGCTGCCAGCATTTGAGTGGGCCACGTGCTTCGCCGGTGACGGCTGACAGCATCCATGACCTCGTGGTCGCGCTCGGCTGCCTGCAGCTCGACCCGACCGCGATCGTCGCCCGCAACCACCTGCTCGTGCTGTTCAGCCGCCTCGGTCCGTTTGATCCAAAGCTTGTCGACATGTTGCTCTGGGAGCAGCGGCGTCTCTTCGAGTTCTGGGCGCACCAGGCATCAATCGTCGCAACCGATGACCGTGCACTCCATCTTGCCGCGCCGCCACGATCGGGTGTTCACGACGGGACGGCTGTCTGGATGACCCAGCGCGCCCGCGCCATGGATCTCGTGCTTGCGCGCCTCGCGACAACCGGCGAGGTGCGCGCCTCCGATTTCGACGAGCACGCCGAGAAGTACGAGTCCGGGTGGGGAGCTCGCAGCGAGATCTCCGACACGCTCGTGCTCCTCTGGCTCACCGGGAAGATCGTTCCCGCGGGACGCGATGGCCGCGGCCGGCGCTGGGCCGATGCAGGCCGGTGGTTCGGCGCTCCCGTCGGAGACCTCCCCGACCACGCCGATGCGGTGCGAACAGCGGCGGTCCGATCGTTGCGAGCGCTCGGCATCGCCACCATGCAACAGGTCCGCAAGCACTTCATTCGAGGCCGATATGCCGGCCTCGACGACATCTGGGCGACGCTTGCGACCGAAGGCGAGATCGTCCCGATCGATGCGGGGGTCCGGGGCGACTGGTATGTCCATGCGGCCGACGTCGATCGTCTGGTGCGCATCGAGGCCGACGACTTTGAGCCGAGAACGACGTTGCTCTCGCCGTTCGACAATCTCATCTGCGACCGAGCTCGCACCCTGGCCCTGTGGGACTTTGACTTCAGGCTGGAGATCTATGTTCCCAAATCGACGCGCTGGGGCTATTTCGTGATGCCCCTCCTCCACGGCGATCGGCTGTGTGCACGCTTCGACGTTGCCGTCGATCGGGACGCCTGTCGCCTCAGGGTGATCGGCGAGCGCTGGGAGGCCGAATGGAAGGGCAGCAAACGGCCTCTCGCTGTGAAAAGCGCGCTGGCCGAGCTTGCGACCTTCGTCGGTGTTGGGGCGCCACAGGCGCGATAGTCCGATTCGATTGGACGCGGCCGCGTCCAAAACGTCACAATCGACCCTGGTCGCAGGTGGAGCTTGACGCGGGAGGCGCCTTCCCGCAAAGTAGTGCAAGAGCGTCAAACGCGGCAGGGGAACTGAGGAGGCGTCGGGGGGTGCACATCGATCTTTTTGTGGCGCTGGCCGGACTGATCGTGGGGTTCGCGGTGGGTCTCACCGGGATGGGCGGGGGCGCGCTGATGACCCCGATCCTGGTGCTGGTCTTCGGCATCGCACCGCTCGCGGCGGTGTCCAGCGACCTGGTGGCGTCGCTGATCATGAAGCCGGTTGGAGCCGCGGTCCACGCGGGCCGGGGAACCGTCCGCTGGAACCTTGCCGGCTGGCTGGCGCTCGGCTCGGTACCGTCCGCCTTTCTCGGGGTTGTATTCCTCAAGTCGATCGGCAGCGGGAGCAAGGTGCAGACCATCGTCAGCGTCGCGCTCGGCGCGGTCCTTCTTCTCGCCGTCGGCGCGCTAGTCGTGAAGATGTACCTCGATCACCGCAACGGCACCAGCGCCGGGGTGGACGAGAAGCTGCGCATCAAGAAGCTGCCCACGCTGGCGATCGGGACGACCATCGGCTTCATCGTGGGGATCACGTCGGTCGGCTCGGGGACCCTGGTGATCATCCTGCTGCTCTTCCTCTACCCCCGCCTGCGCGGCTCGCAGATGGTGGGCACGGACCTGGCGCAGGCGATCCCGATGGTGGGCTCGGCAGCGCTCGCGCACATCGTCTTCGGGGACTTCAAGCTCGGCCTGACGGCGTCGATCCTGATCGGCAGCATCCCCGGGGTCCTGATCGGGGCGAGCGTCTCGTCCTACGCCCCGACGGCATTCCTGCGCGGCGCACTGGCGGCGGTGCTGCTGGTGTCCGGGCTCAAGCTCGTGAACGTGCCCACCCTGTGGATCGGGGTCGTGCTGGTGCTCTGCGTGCTGGTGCTCGGCGCCGCGTGGGCGTACGTCCGGGCAAGTGGCCGGACGCTGCGCGAGATCTCCGGCGAGGCACAGCACGGGCTGTCGAGCCACCGTGTCGTCGATGAGCCCGCGCTCCAGACGGCCGGCTCGCTCTCCGAGGCGTAGCTCGGCCGGCTCGACCAGGGTCAGGCTGAGGGCGGGCCTCCCGACAGGCGATCACGGATCTCGCGCATGCGCTCGTCGCTGTGGTGGGGCATCTCCCAACGGGTCTCGAGCCACCACGTCGCACCGGCTTCCGCCCACGCCTTGACGTGCTCGGCCGCCTTCCCTGCGTCCGCCGCCGGCGTCTCACCGTCGATGGCCACATCGATCTCGTCGCGACCGCGCTCCGCCAGCCAGGCGCGGATGTCGCACACGTCGTCCGGCACCCCGCCTCGGCCGGGAATCTCGATCTGGGGGACGATGCCGTCGCAGCGGAGCACCCGCCGCATCGACTTCGGCCGGGGCCAGACGCCCACGACCCAAATGGGGATCCGCTCCTGCACCGGGTGCACGACCTCGGTGAGGTCGTTGCGGTCGCACTCGTAGTGGTAGTGGCGGCCGTGATACTTCGTTCCCCCCTGCCACAAGGTGCGGATCAGGTCGATACCCTCGTCGAGGTACTCGGCCCGCACCCGCAGATCGATGACCTCGGCGGTCAGCGGCAGGTCCGTCGTGATCGCGCCGAGGCCCACGGTGAGAATCGCCCGGCCGGCCGAGAGCTGATCGAGCGTTGCCACCTGGCTGGCAACCTTCCAGGGCCGTCGCCACGGCAGCGGGGTGAGCATGGTGCCGAGCATCACGCGCTCGGTGCGCACGGCCATCGCCGCGAGCAGGGTCCACGCGTCAACCCCATAGCCGGCTTCCCACACGAACACCCCGTCCCAGCCGGCGTTCTCCGCCAGGATCGCCTGCTCGAGTTGCTGGGTCGCGCTCCCGCCCGGAAGCACCACTCCGAACTTCATGCTCTGGCTCCGTGAGTTTGTTCCAGACGCGTTCGGCCCCTTTTGGCCATGCAGTCCGTATTACCCGTATGCGTAGCACTGTGCCCGGGCTTGTGGCCATCGCCGCCGTCACCGCGATTCTGGCTTCTTGCTCGCTTCCTGGCACCGCCACGAGCCCAACCGCGTCGACGATTCCCACTGCGACACCGTCGGACTCGCCCACGCCCGCAGCTACCCCGACACCGGCTGCGTGCACGAACACGAGCGCGCTCGCCACGTGGAGCGTCACCCGCCTCGCTGAGCAGACCCTGGTGGTCCCGGTTGACGAGAGCGACGTCGCGGCCGTCAGCGCCGAGATCTCGGCCGGTGCTGGCGGCGTGATTCTCTTCGGATCCTCCGCCCCCGCCAACCTGGGCGCCAGCCTGCGCGTGCTCTCGGCCGTGGCACCTGGAGGCGTCGCGCCCTTCGTGATGACCGACGAGGAAGGAGGCGTCGTGCAGCGCATGGCGAACCTCGTGGGCTCGCTGCCGTCGGCGCGCCAGATGGCGGCGACCATGTCGCCAGCCCAGATCCGTCAGCTGCTGACCACCGTCGCGCAGCGGATGCGAGCGGCAGGGGTGACGATGGATCTGGCGCCTGTTCTCGATCTCGACAACGGCGTGGGTCCCAACAACCAGGATCCCGACGGGACCCGGTCGTTCAGCCTCAACCCCAGCATCGCCGGCGCCGACGGCGTCGCCTTCATGCTAGGGCTTGAGGCCGGCGGCGTGATCCCGGTCGTCAAACACTTCCCCGGGCTCGGCCAGGCGTCGGCCAACACCGACGTCAAGCCGGCCACCACGCAGCCCTGGAGTGTCCTGCAGCACGCCGGCCTCCTGCCGTTCGAAACCGCGTTCGCCGGAGGCGCCCCGGTGGTGATGACCGCCAACGCTACTGTGCCTGGTCTCTCGACCCTGCCGGCGAGCATCTCACCGGTGGTGATGACGACAGTCCTCCGCGACCAGCTCGGTTTTCACGGGCTGGTGATCACCAACTCGCTCTCGGCGGGGGCGCTTGTCGACATCGGCTACTCGGTGCCGAAAGCGGTGGTCGCGTCGATCGCTGCCGGCGCCGACATGGCCCTGTACACCGCCGCTGCGGCGCAGGTCGCATCGCTCACCGCCGCCACCGCGGCAGCACTGGTCGCTGCCGTCGATGCGGGGACTCTTCCGCTCGCACGCCTGGTGAACGCGGTTGCGAACATCCTCACCGCGAAACACGTGAACCTCTGCGCCGGCTAGGCAGTGAGAGATCGACCGACGCGTCCGTGAGATCGACCGGTTTCCCAGGGGATCGCCCGTATTAGGAGCGTGACCCCTGCCGCTGCGCAGTCCGATCAGGCGTGGTCAACTGCAACGATCGACCACCACGTCGCCGAACAGAGCGTGAGCTTCGAGGCTGAGTTGCGGCCGCTGCTGGGCATGGCGATGCGGCTCGCGACCGCGATGCGCCTGGACAGGACTGACTCCGAGGACGCCGTGCAGGAGGCGGCGCTGCGCGCCTGGAGACGCCGCGGCAACCGGCAACCTGGAACAGATCTGCGCCCCTGGTTTCTTGCGATCGTCGCGAATCAATGCCGCGAGAACTCGCCGTGCGCGCTGGGCGACGGTGCTGCGTTTCGCGGAGCCGCCCGACGTCCCCGCACATCCTGCTGATGCCGCGGGCAGCGTGGACATCTCACGCGCATTGCTCCGGCTTCCTCACGATGTCCGGCTGGCCGTGGTGCTCCGCTACTACCTCGACCTGCCGTTCGAGGAGGTCGCCGCCACCAGCGCCTGCAGCGTCGAAGCCGCTCGATCCCGGGTGCGGCGCGGCCTCGCCGCGCTTGCCGCAACGCTCAGCCCACCGGAGATACGTCCATGAACGACGACAACTTCGAAGACACGCTGCGAGCGCAACTACGGGGCGCCGTCGACCCCCGAGTTCCCGGTCCCGCCGCCGAACAGCGGGTGCTCGGCGCCGTGGCCGCGGCAGGACAGACGCATCGCTTTGGTTTGCATGTCGGACCACGTCTCGGCGCGGCGATCGCCGCAGCGATGGTCGTGCTCGTGGTGGGGGGTGCGCTGGGCGTCAGTCTTGCGCTGCGCAAGGGCAACGTTCCGGGTGGGCCATCTGCGCCTGCCGCCACGGCGCCGGTCATTCTTCCCTCGCCATCGTTTTCACCACTGCCATCGGAACAACCGACGCCGACCCCCTCGCCGGCTCTCGCCCCTCCCGTGGCGGGGATTCAGCCATGTAGTGCTGCCGTTCTCACCGCACGGCTCTTCGACCAGGACGGGGCGGCGGGCGCCATCGGCGGTGACATCGCGCTGCGCAACAACGGCCCTCTTGCCTGCACGCTCAAGGGATACGTGAACCTGCAGGGGGTCGTCGCCGGCCGCGTGATGCAACTCGGTGTGACCCACAGCGCTGATGGCCCGATTCTCAACAACAACAACGGCACGCTGCCGACGGTGCGTTTGGTGACGGTGCGACCCGGGGAGTCCGCCTACATCGCCTTTGAGGACTCGGATGTTCCCAACGGTCCAACCCCGTGCTCGGCAAGCCAGAGCCTGCTGATCACACCGCCAGGCGATCACCGCGCGGTCTCACTTGCTCATGTACCGATGACGCTGTGTGGCGGCTTCCACGAGTCGCTGTGGATCGACATCGCCCCGGTGAGCGGCACTCCGTACTACAACACGCCGAGCGCCTGATCGCCGTATCCAGGCTGACGCTGAAAGGGCAACGCCATGGCCCCCATCGAGATGGTCAGCGTGTCCCGGGAGATCCACGCCCGAGCACTGTCATCGTGACCGTCGAGGCCCGCATGCAACTGTCCCTGTGCATCGATCGACCAGCGGCCGCTGTTCTGCCGCCCGTTCATGGCCATCGTCTGGGTCGCGGTACCGTCGGGCGCGAACGTGACCGTCATCATCGGATTGGCCCAGGTGCCGATGATCGCCTGCGCGAGCGGGCGCGGGTCGAGCTGAGTGCTCGGCGGTGGTACGGCGGCGGCCTGCAGTTGCGACTGATAACTCGAGGCCATTGCGGCCAGCTGCGCTCGCGCCTCTGCCCGCCCCACCTCACCGTGCGCATGCCCAAAGTTCTGCAGCAGTGTCTGAACAGACGCGGGCGTGAGTTCCGGTGTTGGCGGTCCGGCGATCAGCTGCAGGTTCACGACCCGATGGGTGCGCGGGAGGAAGAAGACCCGCACGTAGCCGGCATCAGGGGCGAGCTCGTAGCCCTGCGTCCCGGTCTCGAACCGACGGCCGCCGACGTCGAGATAGTGCAGCTCGCTGCTCGCAGTTCCGGAGTCCAGGTCGACCACGTGTTTGGTGATCGCGCCCTCGATGGACTCGACCCGACCAGCGCGCACATCGGACGTGATCTTGTCGCTCCCGCTCAACGCGCGCACCACGAGGATGGCGGCGATGGCCAGGCAGACCAGGCCGATGATCGGCTTGATCGTGGCGTATTTCGCCGGTCCCGGGGCAAACGCTACCAGCGCGCCGATGATCACGGCGATGACCGCGAACGACAACTCCCCTTTGCGGACCCCGCGTGACATGCCGCTGAACCGCTTGCGCTGATCGTCACTCAGCTGCCCCGCCGCGTTCTGGGCCAAGGCGCTCGGCGGGAACGGACCGTCGTCGGCGAACGAGGTTGTCATCGCGCTCTCCCTCTGTGGTTCGCAGCACTGTAGCGCCACGGTGTGGCACTCGAAAAGCCGCCCACGCTGCCCACCTCAGGCGCCGAAGCTGATGGCGTACCTCGTCTCCGGGATTGCGTATCCGTGCTGGTCTTCGACCATCTCCTCGCCGGTGGTCGACCAGCCCTGAGCCTCATAGAAGCGGCGTGCGCTCGCGTTGTCGCGGAGCACCCAGAGCACGGCGCTCGTGAACCCACGGCTCGCGAGCCGCGTCAGTGAATCGTCGAGCAGGAGCTTGCCAATCCCGTGGCGCCGGAGCGCAGGCTCGACATGCAGGGCATAGACCTCACCGGTCACGGACGAGTCGGGCCGGCGCATCGGACCGAAGCTGCACACGCCGAGGATGGTGTCGCCACGCGCGGCCACCGTGGTTTCCGTGTGCGTGGCATCCGATGGCGACAGCGCCAGCTCCCAGCGGGTCAACCGGCTCTCGATGGTGAGCTCGTTGAGGAATTGGTCCGAAACGATGCCGCGATACGCGGATCGCCAGCTGGCGAGGTGGAGGACGGCGATCGCTTCGACATCGGGCATCGATGCCAGGCGGATCGCGACGCGCGTGGATTGACCTGCCACCAGACGATCGTACCGATGCGCGTAGGATGTGGCGCTCCCCCGATCAGCCCCGTGCGACAGATTCAGTGGAGGCGCTCATTGATCCACCGTGCCGCTCGTCTGGCGAGCTTTGTGCTCGTGGCGACTGCGCTCGCTGCCGTGTTCAACACATACACGGCTCGTGCAGTGTATGCGGTGCCGCACCACGACCCACCCCTGACGACGACGGGGAGTGGCGCCTGGTGGGGCATCGACACGGTGTCCAACGTTCAGACCGGCAACATCATCGCGCAGACCACGACTGACCTCGGCGCGCCGCAGTTCATCGGCCGATATCTCATCTACAGCAGTGAGCTCTCGAGCGTGGAGGCGCAGTACATCCATCAGCACGGTGTGTCGATCCTGCTCATCGATGACCCGTCACGCACCTTCACGTCGGGGTCCACCGAAGCGCATCAGGCAATCACGCAGGCGAGCACCCTCGGCGTGCCGCATGGAGTTGCGATCTTTCGCGACGTCGAAACGAGCGATGCCATCTCGGCCACGTACATCGCCGCGTATGTCGCAGCGTTCGCAGGCTCCGGCTACGTTGCGGGCTTCTACGAGAACCCGATCAATGGGTCATTCGCCGGAGCGTATTGCTCACTGGTCGCGAGCAATCCAGCGGCCGTGAAAGGCACGCTCCTGTACTCGAGCGAGCCGGAGCATACGGGCAGCAACCCCCGCCGGTCCGCACGCCCGCACTACGCCCCCGAGATTCCCGGCTGCGCGAACCACACCGCGGCATGGCAGTACCTCGAGCGCGGGCTCTTTCCCTCGGGGACCTGGCCGAACGTCGATGTCGACGAGCTGCCCTCGCGTTTCTCGGACGTGCTCTGGGCCTGAGCCGCGACTGACGACCGAGCCGTCATCCTTGACGCCGTGCTGACCGACGAGCTCATCCCGGGGATCGCGCGACCCGACACAGCCGCGGCCGCTTGCGCGGATGAGGTGGCGATCACCTACTGCACTCCGGCGATCGTGAACCACTGCCTGCGCTCGTACGTCTGGGCTGCCTGGTACGCGACGAACAGCGGCATCGCATTCGACCCGGAGCTGCTCTATGTCTCGTCGATGCTGCACGACATCGGGCTCGTCCCCGAGTTCGACAGCCACACGGTGCCGTTCGAGGATGCCGGCGGACACGTCGCCTGGGTCTTCGCCGCGGGGGCTGGTTGGCCCGTGGCCCGGCGACGCAGAGCCGCCGAGATCGTCGTCCGCCATATGCGCGGAGCCGAGCTCTCCGAGGATGCCGAGGGCTATCTGCTCACCATCGCGACCGGCCTCGACATCTCGGGACGCAATCCCGAGTGGTGGCCGGAGAGCTTTCGCCGCGACGTCGTCCGTGCCCTCCCCCGGTTATCGCTCCGCCAGGAGTTCGTGCAGTGCTTCGAAGACCAGGCGAAGCGCAAACCGGAGAGTTCCGCGGCCGCGGCTGTGGCCAACGGAATCGCCGCGCGCCTCGCCACCAATGTCCTCGACGCCGAAGGGGCCCCGAGCGCGGACTAGCAGTCCACGCAGGGGGTGAGATCCGCCGGCGCGCCGTCGCCGGCGCGGCGGTAGACCAGGACGGCGTCGCGAGGAGCCCAGAACGCTGACCATGCTCGTGCCACGCGTCCCGGTCCCATCACCCGGCGACGCTCCCTGCGTGCCTGGGCGCGGGCCCTTGCCAGGATCGCCTGCTGCATGTGCTCCTGCTCGGCCACCTGGGCCATCTCGGTAATCAGATTTCCGTACATTGCCGTACCTCCGTTTTGAGTCACCACCGAACGTGGTTTACTGGTGACATCGTACCTCTTCGCGCATCACTTGTCAAATGGTTATACTGGTGACGAAAGACATGGGAGAACCCGAACCTCGGACCCCCGCACCGGGCTCGCTTGCCCTGGTCCAGCGCTTCATCAACAGCACTGAGATGCCGAACGGCGTCGACGAGCTCCGGACTCGGCCTCTGGCGGCGCAGTGGCTGCGCGACAACGTCGGATCGGCCGTGGATGTCAACGAAAAGGACCGGGCCCGGCTCATCGCCACCCGCGAAGCGCTCCGTGATCTCCTCGAGGCACACACGGGAGAGAACGTCGATCCGGCCGTGGTTGTGAGATTGGAGAAGCTGCTCGGTACCGCGCCGCTCCGTCCGGTGCTGTCAGCCCAGGGCGCAACGCTCGCCGTCAACTGCGGTGGGGTCGACAACTTTCTCGGAATGATCTCTACCGCGATCGTCGAGGCGACCCTGATGGGAACGTGGGCGCGCCTCAAGGTGTGCCGGAGCGAAACATGCCGGTGGGCCTACTACGACCACTCCAAGAACGCACGGAGCTGCTGGTGCTCGATGCGTGTATGCGGCTCCCGCGAAAAGGCGCGCACCTACCGGGCGCGGCAGCGCGCCGTCTCGTCCGCCTAAGCACCGGAAGGGCTGCTGGAGGCGACGACGCTAGAGCTGCGCGACGATCTCCTTGGCCGCGCGGGCGCCGGTCTCCACGGCACCGTCGAGAAACCCCTGGTTGTTGATCGAGGTGTGTTCGCCGGCGAAGTGGACGCGTCCCTGGGCAGCGGCGGCAGCCGGCCCGAAGGTCGCATACTGGCCGACCTTGTAGAAGGAATACGCGCCCTTGACCCACGGGTCGCGCACCCAGTGATCTTCGTATGCAGCGCCGGTGTAGGCCGCACGCGTCCCCGGGAAGATCAGGTCGATCCTGTCCAGAAACCAGTTCACGTCTTTGAGGGGGGACGGTCCATGCGCGTCGCCCGTGAGCGTGTTTCGACCCGCGTGCGCGCCTGGAAACGCGAGCAACAGCGCGGGCGCACCGTTGGGGCCGAGCGGCACCGAGTCATCCCAGCAGACGTCAAAGCTGTCGTGATCCGTGTATGCGACTCCGTTGAAGCCGTGTCGCGCCCACGTCTTCCCGGCCACCTCGATGTGGATCTTGGCGTTCGACCCCATCCCGAATGTCTCGATGACATGCAGCTTCTTGGCGCTGAATCCGGCGTGGCTGAGGTCGACGTCGCGCAGCAGCGTGAAAGGCAGCGCAAGCGCGACGTAGTCGGCCACCACATCCACTGTTCGGCCGGCGACATCGAACGTCAGGGTATGCGACCCGTCGCTCTTCTCGTGAAGTGCAACCAGCTTGTGGCCCATCTGTATCGCCGCACCCGGCAACTGGCCGGCCATCCCGTGCACGAGCTGATCGTTGCCACCGACGATGTGCCACTTCTCGTCATAGCCGGGAAGCGGGTCGAGTGACGTACGCGGATTGACACCGGTGAGCCAGATGAGGTCGAGCGCCGACTGCTCTCCGGGATCGCCACCGTTCTCCGACACGGTGTTGGCGAGCATCAGCTTGCCGAAGCGCGACGAGCTGCCGATCGGCGTCTCATCGAGCCACTCGGGCGCCGACAGGCTGTCGAGACGCGCCAGGCCGGGCGCGGTGCTCGATTCCTTCACCGCGTCGTGGAATGCCTTGTACCCGAACGCCTCCCAGTCCTTGCTCGCCTCAGCGTACGTGTAGTACGCGCCGTCGAACCAGTACACCTCCGGCAGACCGATCAGCTCGCCGCCGTTGTAGTCCTCGAGCTCCAGGCCGAGTTCGGCGGCGAGGTGCAGCGCCGCGGACTGATCCGAATCGATGAACGCGCCGCCGTGTTCGGTGATCAGTCCGTTGGAGAAGTAGTCGCGCAGCGACCAGCAGCGGCCGCCGATGCGTTCGGGGTGTCCCTCGTACAACGTCGACCGGATTCCATGGCGCGTCCAGAGGAGGTGGCTGCAGCGCAGACCGGCCAGTCCAGCGCCCACCACGGCGATGCGTGGTTGATGCGGCGACGACCCCGTTCGCAGCGACGCCAACGCTTGCGCCGCCGGGCCCAGCGCAAGGCCCGCGCCCGCCACCGCTGCGCCGGTGAGGAATCGACGCCGCGAGAACGGGCGGTCGGCAGCCTTTCGCTGCTCGAGCTCCAGGAGGACGGCTTCGACCGGAAGATCGCGAGCGGCGGCCGATTCATGGACGGCGAACATGCGCCGGAGTCCAGCGGCCAGAGGCGTCTTGAACGATCGGCGTCCAAAAGTTGGCCCTTGAGGCCCGTCGCTCATGCCTGCCCCCTGCTCCGACACGGTCGCCCTCGCCGAGGCAGGATACCCAACCGCTCGTGCCTCGGTCCATTGACCTCGAAGACAGCCTCGCCCGCCCGTCGGCCGGCGTCAGACCTCGCGCCGGTGCAGGCTCCAGACGGTGAGCGAGACGATGAGCACCACCCAGCACGCCGCCCAGATGAGATAGCCCGTCGATGGCGGCGACTGGACGAAGAACGGATTGCCGGCACGTTCGGTGCTCGAGCCGAGCACGGCTCGGTACAGGACGGGCTCGAGCTCGTAGACCGATCCGCGCCAGAGGGCGTCGGTGGGCAGCAGGAGCTGGCTGATCGTCCCGGCGTTGGAGATGGCGGTGCTGCTGAATACCTCGCCGATCGCGCCGGCGATGCCGCCGATCCATGCAAGAAAGAAGAGCACGAGGCTGATCACGCCGGCAGTCATTCCCGATAGCCGTGTGCTGATTGCCAGAGCCAGTGACATGATCACGATCCCCTCTCCGCTCAGGTAGAGCGCAAGGCTTACCGGGCCGGGAGGGACGTAACCGGTGGTCGCGGAGACGACGACGAGCTCGAGAGTCGTGGTCGCCGCAACGTAGACGACGATGAGCGCGGCGAGCCCGAGCCACTTTCCGAGCACCACCTGGTACCTGCTCACCGGGCGCGCGAGCATCGAAAGGGCCACACCTGACTCGAGCTCGCTCGAGATGGCCGGGGACGCGACCACCACCGCGCTGAGCGCGAGCACTCCGCTGAACATGAACTCGACCAGCACAAGGATCTGCGACACGGCGAGCCGGAGTTCGCTGGCGGCGATGTGTGTGCCGTCGGGGTTGGTGAGCGTGGTGAGGTGTTGAAATCCCCACCCTGTGAGGCCGATCACGATCACGGTGAGCACGGCCAGCGCGAGCAAAAGCTTTCGCCGGGCGGCCTCGCGGATCGTGAGCCGCGCGATGGTCAGCGCTGCCATCGCGCCTGCTCGGCCTCGACCAGGGCCAGAAACCGCTCCTCGAGGGTCTGGCGGACCGGCTCCACCGCATACACCCGCGCGCCACCGGCCACCACCTCGGCGACCAGGTCGGGCACGGCGCCGGCGTCGACACCGTCCACGGTGAACCACCCTTCGTGCTCGGCAAGCGTGCCCCGGCGGCCCAGCGCCGCGCGCGCGGCGTCCGTCAGGCCGGTGAGGCGCATGCGCACCCCGCCGCTGCCGAGCAGCTCGTCGAGCGAGCCGATCGCCAGCACATGGCCACCGGCGACCACCGCTGCGCGGTCGCAGATCTGCTCAACCTCGCCGAGGAGGTGCGAGTTGAGAAAGACGGCGCATCCCCGGTCTCGAAGATGGCGAATGATGGTGCGCGTGTCAGCACGGCCGACCGGGTCGAGCGCCGATGTCGGTTCGTCGAGGATCACGAGCTCGGGGTTACCGAGCAGCGCGACGCCGAGGCCGAGACGCTGCTGCATCCCTTTGGAGAAGGTCTCGACCTTGGCGCCGGCATGGCCGGTGAGCCCCACCGTTGCGAGGGCGGTGGAGATCTGGTCCGGCCATTCCGCTCGCTCGACTCCCGCGAGCCTGCAGTGCAGGGCCAGCACCTCGGCGGCGCTGAGCCATCCCTGGTAACGGAAGAGCTCCGGGAGGTATCCGACGTTCTTGCGTGTCTTGCGATCCCCCGCCGGATGGCCGAGCAGCCACGCCTCACCACCGGTCGGGCGGCTGAGCCCCAGGAGGAGCTTCACCGCGGTGGTCTTGCCGCTGCCGTTGGGTCCAAGGAAACCGAACACCTCGCCTCTCGGCACCGCCATGGTCAGACCCGAGAGGGCCACCGACTCCCCGTAGTGCTTGGTGAGCTCGAGCGTCCGAATCGCCGGTCCGTCGGCCGTCGGGGGAGCCGAACCGGCTGCAGCCGTCAATGCGTCGAACGGGCGGCGCCGAGCACCTCGTTGGCCGTCAGTGTTCCAGCGATCGCATCCACGACGCCATTGTGTTGCCAGACGAGGGCGCTTCCGAGCCCCGTCGAGTCACCGATGAGCAACCCGGGGGCGCCGTTGATCGTGACCGAGGAGCCGCTGGCGAGGTCGATGGGAATCGGCACGGGGATCGTCTCGTCAGGATTGCCGATGGCGCGAATCTCCGACGCGACATCCGCCGGGATGCCGGGCACGGACAGCAGATAGTTCTCGAGCTGGCGTGCGGTCACTCCCGTTGAGCTCACCGTCGGGGTGCGGGTCGCGACCACGATGAATGCCGTGCCGGTTGGCAGGCTGCCCCCGTGCAGCAGCGTTGCCGGGTCAACGCCATACGAGACCACCACCGCCGGCGCGATCGACACCGAGAGCGTGCTGCCGTCAAGGCCGGCCGGCATTTCAGGGAGCCTGCCTCCGGCTGCAGCAGCAGCTGTCCGCGCGAGTGAGCCGTTGAACGTGAACGTCACGACGCCCCCCGAGACGACGTCATAGGCAGGCACCAGCGGGGTCCCGGCTGGGAGGGCGCCCACCTTCGGCGCCGCGAGCCCCGCCGCAGCGCCGGCTGCGGCTGCATCCGGCTCGGGCTGGAACGTGAGCGACGGGCTGCCGGTCACCGTTCCATAGCTGGCGAGGCCGGCAAGCGACCGGACGTCCGCCGCGGTGACCGGGACGGCGGCGAGCTGCGATGGCTGGAAGAGGCTCAGGAAATCCTGGGCGCCTCCGGTGGCCACGAGCGCCACGCTGGCCGCCGCCGCGATTGCGACGCCCGCAAGGACTCGGTTGGTCCGCGTGGTGCCGTACCGGACACGCCGAACGGGAGGCTGGGACCCGGCCCCGGCGACCGACGCGACCTCGCTGCGAGCGAGGCGGCCACGCGCCGCGGCCAGGTCGACGGCAGGGTCGGGCGACGCGAGCATCGCCTGGACCGCGGCGGTGTCCGCGCTCATGCGCTGCAGCCGCCCTGTGCAGCGGGCGCAGGTCGCGACGTGTGCGCGGCCGGCCGCGTCGACGGCCACCGGTTCGTCGATTGAGCGCCGCAGGGTGCCGTTAGACGGGTGCATCACCAACCTCCTTGCGCAGCCGCACCTCGGCGCGCCGCAATCTGGTACCCACCGCGTTCACTCCGATGCCCAGCGTCGACGCCATCTCGGCGTAGCTCAAACCGCTGTAGCGGAGCGCCAGCACGGTGGCCTGGCGCTTCGGGATTCTGGCCAGAGCGGCTCGGACCGCCCGGGTTGTCTCGGCCGCCTCGACCGCAGCCTGCGGATCCTGCCCCACACCCGGCTCGGCGGCGTATCGCTCCTCGCGGCCGGCGCGACGCCGGTTGCCTCGGATCACGTTCAGGGCGGTGTGTGCGGCGGCGGTTCGCGCCCACGCGGCCGCCTTGGCTCCGGGGTTGTCGCCGAATCGTCGGTGGAGATCCAGGAAGACCTCCTGGGCGACGTCCTCTGCCGCTGCCGGGTCACCGAGGACGCGCCGCGCGATCGCCGCCACCCGGGCGTACTCCTCCTCAAAGAGGCGGTCGAAGCTCGTCGGCCTCACGCCCACCTCGGGCGTCGGGCGGGAGACGCCTGTCAATTGGCGGCGCCCGGCGGCTTCGAACGCGGGAGAGTCGACCACATCACCTGAAGCACCGCGACGCTCGGATTTGTGACAGGCGACGCAGGCGGTCGCACCGGGCGCGCCACTGAGTACCCTGCGACGTGATGTCCGCAGCCCTGGTTCATCGCATACGTCGCATCAAGCCCGGACAGCTGCTGGTTGTCGCCGCATTCCTGGTGATCCTCTGCGTGATCGTCCGCCGAGGCGGCGATCCGGACATCTTCTGGCACCTGGTGACCGGCCGGTGGATGGTCGACAACCACCAGATCGTCTCTCACGATCTGTTCACGTTCACGGTCGCTGGTGCCAAATGGGTCGACCCCGAGTACACGACCGAGATCATCGCGTACCTCGTCTACAAGGTCGGCGGCCTTGCGCTGGTCTCAATCGCGTTCGGCGCAGTGACCTTCGTCGGCTTCCTCTTCATCTGGCGGCGCGTTCGCCTCGAGCTCACCAACAAGGTGATCGCCGCGGTTTTGATCGGCATCGCCGGCCTCGGTGGCGTCCTGGTGTGGGGACCGCGCCCCCAGATGATCACGTTCACCTTCAGCTGCGTCGAGTTGCTGTGGCTCGACCAGTATCTCCGAGGCAAGTCGCGCGCCATCTACTGGCTGCCGCTGCTGATGATCGCGTGGGCAAACCTGCACGGCGGGTTCCTCTTCGGGCTTGTTCCTGTCGGTGTTGCCGGCTTCGTCGAGGCTGTCCACTGGGTGCGGCGCGTTGACGGTGATATCCACAAACGCCGGGTGCGCATCCTCGTGCTGATCTTCGTCGCGTGCCTCGTCGCCGCGCTCATCAACCCGAACGGCTTCCATCTCTACACCTACACGATCCAACCGCAGTTCTCCGGGGTGCAGCAGAGCTTCATCGCCGAATGGCAGTCGCCCAATTTTCACGTGCTTGAAGAGCGCGGGTTCGAGCTGATGCTGCTCCTGCTGCCGATCGCGTTCATATTGCGCCGCCCGTCACTGTGGGAGGTGTGCCTCACGGCGGCGGTCACCTACCTCGCGCTTTCCGCGGTGCGCCACTCCGCCCTCTTCGTTGCCGCGGAAACGCCTTTGCTCATATGGTCTTTCTCGGCAGGATGGGAACGCCTGGCGCTGGCGGAGCGAGTGCGGACGTGGGTCCTCCCACACGCCAAGGAGATGCTCGCCGGCGCAGCCGCGGTCCTCCTGATGGCCGCGCTCGGAACTGCATACTTCGTGCACGGGACGCTGTCGAACCAGGCGCGCGCCACGGCGGCGAACTTCCCGGTGGGCGCTGCGGACTGGCTCGCGGCCCACCCCGACGTCGGGACGCACATGTTCGATCAGTACGGCTGGGGTGGGTATCTCATCTACCGCTTCTATCCGCAGCCGAACCGGCGCGTCTTCTCGTTCGGCGAGGCGACGTTGCTCGGCAGCAAGGTGATGCAACAGGTGGCGGATGTCGAGACCGGCAATCCGGACTGGCAGCAGATCTTCGCGCAGTGGAACATCGATTACGTCGTCGACGTGCCGGGTGCCCCAGAGGTGCTCGCGCTGGAGGTCGACCCGCAGTGGACGAAGGTCTATGACGACGGGCTGGCGGTGATCATGGTCAAGAACTCGGCGCTCGCAGGCACAACCGGCGCAACCGGTTAGACGCCCGGACGATGCGCTCCGTGACTGAACCGCCGCGCCATACGGCGCTTCGCGACGCGGCGCCGGCCGTGTTCTGGCTCGACGATGCACAGGCGCCGCAGCCGGAACCGCGCCTCGAGAGCCATATCAATTGCGATCTCGCCATCATCGGCGCAGGATTCACGGGCCTGTGGTCGGCGTTGCTCGCCCGGCAGCGCAATCCCGGCCTCGATATCGTGGTCCTCGAGGCGCGGCACTCGGCCGCGGCGGCGTCGGGCCGCAACGGCGGTTTCTGCGACGCAAGCCTCACCCATGGTTTCGCCAATGGGCTGACCCGGTTCGGCGACGAGCTCGACACGCTGGAACGGCTTGGGGTCGAGAACCTCGACGCCATCGAGGCAACGATTCACGAGCACAGCATCGACTGCAACTTCGAGCGAACCGGGATGCTCGACGTTGCGACTGCGGCCTGGCAGCAAGCCGAGCTCGCCGAAATGGCCGACGCGATGCGGGCGCACGGTTACCGCGTCGACGTGTTCGACCGCGACGCGATGCGCGCCGAGGTTGCTTCCCCGACATACGACGGCGGTGTGTGGATCCACGACCGCACCGCGATCGTCAACCCGGCAAGGCTGGCCTGGGGTTTGCGCCGCGCGTGCCTCGACGCGGGCGTGCGACTGTACGAGCACACCGCGGTGCAGCGACTCGGCGCCGAGACGGAACGCATTCGATTGACGACGGCCGGTGGCAGCGTGTCAGCGCGCCGCGTCGCGCTTGCGACCAATGCGGATCGGCCGTTGCTCGCGCGCCTCCGTCCTTACGTCCTCCCGGTCTATGACTACGTGCTCGTCACCGAGCCACTGTCAAAGGAGCAACTGGCATCGATCGGCTGGATGCATCGCCAGGGTATCGGGGACAGTGGCAATCAGTTTCACTACTACCGGCTCACGGCCGACTCGCGCATTCTGTGGGGCGGCTATGACGCCATCTATCACTTCGGCAATCGCGTCGACCTCGACCTCGAGCAACGCGGCGCAACGTTCGACAAGCTCGCGCGGCATTTCTTCGACACCTTTCCGCAGCTGTCCGGTGTGCGTTTCACGCACCGCTGGGGCGGCGCCATCGATACATGCAGCCGCTTCTGCGCATTCTGGGGAACCAGCCATGCGGGCCGGGTGGCGTATGCGCTCGGATATACCGGGCTCGGCGTCGGCGCGTCTCGTTTCGGCGCGCAGGTGATGCTCGATCTCCTCGAGGGGAGACGCACCGAGCGCACCACGCTGCGGATGGTCCGCACCCGTCCGCTCCCCTTCCCACCCGAGCCGCTGCGGTACGGGGTCGTCCAGCTGACGCGCTGGTCGCTGGATCGTGCCGATCGACACCAGGGGCGGCGCAACCTCTGGCTCAAGGGGCTCGACGCGGCTGGACTGGGCTTCGACTCCTGATACACGGGACCGTGACGGGGAGTCCCTGAAAACTTCATGGCGTGTACTATCCGGGGCATGAAGGAACGGCCAGCACCCATACTCGACCCAATGCCCGAATCCCCCGATCGCGATCTCCGGACGCGGTCGTGACGAGCCGGGTATTCGCCTCGATCGGGAGCTTTTCGGTTCGATTCCGCTGGCTGATCGTGGTCGGCTGGGTCTTGATCACCATCGTCTCGGTCAAGGCATTCCCCGGTTTGTCGGATGTTGCCAAGGACTCGCAGAGCAGCTTTCTGCCCGCCAGCTCGCCCTCGGTCCAAGCCGAAAATCTTGCCCAGCCGTTCCAGGACTCGCAGCACGGCGTCGCGACGCTGATTGTCGGGACGCAGAGCGGCGCGCTCACCCCGGGCGACCTGCAGACGATCACCGCCGAAGAGGCGCGGATCGGCGCCATTCACGGCGTCATCCGGGTGCAGGATTTCGGGCTCTCGCCGGACAAGCGCGCCGAGCAAGCGCAGGTGGTCACCGATCTGCCTCCCTTCAGCGCAGGCAGCGACGCGGTCTCGCTGGTGGCAGCGATCCGTGCGACGTTCCCCGGCGACGCGTCGGGGCTCCAGTTCCACCTCACCGGAACCATCCCGGGATTCGTCGATCAGCAGAGCCAATCGAAAAGCTCGCAGGGTGACGTCCAGAAATTCTCGCTGCTGTTCATCATCGTTTTGCTGTTGATCGCGTTCCGGGCGTTGCTCGCGCCGTTGATCACACTCCTCCCCGCCGCGCTGGTGCTCGCGCTCGCCAGCCCGGTCATCGCGGGCGCAACTCATCTCGGTGTGCAGGTGTCGGCAATCACACAATTCATCCTGATCGTCCTCGTCCTCGGCGCGGGAACGGACTACGGCCTGTTCCTCGTGTTCCGAACACGAGAGGAACTGCGCCGAGGCCTTGAACCCAAGGACGCCGTCCGCCGTGCGGTGGCGACTGTGGGCGAATCGATCACCTTCAGCGCGCTCATCGTGATGGCCGCGCTGATGTCGCTGATCATCGCGCAGTTCAGCTTCTACCAGGCGCTCGGACCCGCACTTGCGATCGGCATCGCCTTGATGTTGTTCGCGGGGCTCACGCTGCTTCCGGCGCTGCTGGCGATCTTCGGACGTGCGGTGTTCTGGCCGTCACGAGCCAGGCTCGTCGAGAATCCGCGTGCAAACATCTACGGGCGCATCGCCGCTTTCGTGGTGCGCCGTCCGATGCCCGTCGCCATCGTCGGCGCGATCATCTTCGGTGCGATCGCGTTCGGCCAGCTCGGCACGACCACAGCAGGGTTCGCCGATCAGTCGACGCCCTCCGGCACCGACTCCGCTGCCGGCGACACGCTCATCGCCCAGCACTACGGCAGCGCTAACCTCAATGCGACTGAGTTTCTCTTCAAGTTCTCCACTCCGATCTGGTCACACGCCGACGATCTGCAGACCATCCAGACCGCCCTGCAGTCAGGGGGCGGTTTTGCGACGGTGGAGGGACCACTCGCCTTCTCCGGCCAGGCGCTGACGCCGGCGCAACTGGTGCAGGTCCGCGAGAGTGGCAGCACACTCGCGACCGAGGCCCTCGGTCGTTTCGTGAGCACGGACGGGCGTACGGTGCAGTACATCGGCGTTGAGAAGGGCGGTGCGGCGCCTGCGATCAAAGCTGTTCCGGCGCTCCGCACCCTGGCGACGAGCGCCGGGACATCGGTGCACGCCGAAGCACAGGGCGTCTTCGGCATCCAGCCGTTCGCCTATGACGTGAACCAGCTCTCGTCGTCCGACCTCTGGCACATCATCCCGGTCGTGGCGCTGCTGATCGCCATCCTGCTCGCCATCGTCATGCGCAGCCTGGTCGCGCCGCTCTACCTGGTGACGAGCGTGCTGCTCTCCTACCTCGCGGCGCTCGGACTGACGGCATTGATCTTCGTCCACTTCGGAGGACAGAGCGGCATCAACTTCGTGCTGCCGTTCCTGATGTTCGTGTTCCTGATGGCGCTGGGGTCGGACTACAACGTGCTCGTCATGACTCGAATACGCGAGGAGTTGCATCACCTGTCGACGCGGGAGGCGGTGCGCAAGGCGATCGGGGCCACCGGGACGACCGTCACCACCGCCGGGCTCATCCTCGGGGGCACGTTCGCAGTGCTCGCGTTCGCGGGTGGCGGCGCTTCCGGCGGATCGCAGATACAGCAGATCGGGTACGGCGTGGCTTTCGGTGTGGTGATGGACACATTCGTGGTTCGCACCATCCTGGTTCCCGCAATCGTCGTGCTGCTCGGACGCCGGAACTGGTGGCCTTCCGGGTTGTGGCGGCAGGGAGAACCGATTGTCACGCCGCCGCCGGCTGTGGCCCAACCTGCCCCTGCACCGCTGCAGACGACGTCGACGCGCTAGAAGCCACCGGACCAAGGGACGATCACATGAGTGCCAACACGGAATTGCAGGCCGCGCTTCGAGCGTCACACGAGCGCCTCGAACATGCCACGCGGCCACTGACCGACGACGAGCTCGCAGGACCCTCGTTCTGCAAGGACTGGTCAACCGCCCAGGTCCTCTCGCACATCGGCAGCGGCGCACAGGTATTCGGGCTGCTGCTCGATGCCGGACTCGCGGGGACGGAAGCGCCCGGCCGCGAGGAGTTCACCAAGGTCTGGGACGTGTGGAATGCGATGAGCCCGACCGAGCAGGCGCGCAACAGCCTGACTGCGGACAGCGAGTTCCTCGACCGCGTTGCTGCGGTCCCGGCCGCTGAGCTCGATGCAATGCAGATGAACCTCTTCGGATCGCCTGCCGGCGCTGCGCGACTGCTGGAGTTGCGTCTCTTCGAGCACGCCATCCACACGTGGGATGTCATCGTGATTCGTGACCCGGAGGCGGAGGTCGCCGGCGATGTGGTCGCCTGGATGGTGGACCGGCTCGACACGCTGGCAAGTCGCTCCGGGAAGACGGAGGCTGGGCCGCTTGAAGTCGACATCACCACGACCGACCCGGATCGCGGGTTCCGGCTGTCAGTCGCCGATGTGGTGACACTCCGTCCCGCAGGAACCGACGACGGGCAGCCTGCGACCGCGAGGGTGCGGATGCCCGCGTCGGCCCTTGTGCGAACTCGTCTACGGCAGGCTCGACGCCGAACACACGCCGGCGTCGGTCGAGACCGAGGGGATCGACATCGACACGCTGCGGAGCACCTTCCCGGGTTTCTGAGCGCCGACGCGCCTAGCGCAGGTCGTCCATCGCCCGCCGGCGATTGCGGGAAAGCACCGCGACGGCGAGGACGATCAGCACGGTCAGGCCTCCGCTGACGGCGCCCGAACCCCAGTTCAGCCCGCCGCGCGCGTGGGAGACGCCGAGCCAGTCCGCATAGGACGCGCCGAGTGGACGGGTCACGACGTAGGCAAACCAGAACGCGACGATCGCGTTCAGGCCGAGCCAGCGGTGAGCAACTGCTGGAACGGCGATCAGGATGGTGAACGCGATGCCGGAGACGAGATACCCGAGATGGAGCGTCGTCGCCGTCATGTCCCCCGCCGCGGTGCCGAGCGCGAAGGTGGCGATGACCGTGAGCCAGTAGAAGACCTCGCGGCGCCGCGTGTTGATCGTGTGGATCGACAGGGTGTGCTCACTCGAGTACCAGAGCGTGAAGACCGCCGCGAGCACGATCGCGAAGAAGACGGTTGACACCACGTAAGGGATCCCGAACTGGATGTGCAGAACGTCGGCGGCCATGGTCCCGAAAACGGCAACCATGACCACTGCCAGCCAGTAGATCCACGGTCGGTACCGCGGCGCCGCGAACTGGAGCACGAGCGCGATCACCAGTCCGACAAAGCCGAGGGCAACGGCCACCACCGGGGCGATCTGGTGCACCAGGGTGTCAGAGGTTGCCTCGCCCATGGCGGTGGTCAACACCTTGGTCACCCAGAAGCCAGGCGTGACCTCGGGCACCTTGCGCAGCCTGGCGAGGCGCTGGGGGGCGAACAATCGGCGAAGATCCACCACGATGCTGGAACTTAGCCATCTCACCAAGCGTTACGGGCAGCTCGAGGCGCTCCACGATCTCAGCTTCACCGTCAATCCCGGCGAGATCTTCGGCTTCGTCGGCGCGAATGGCGCCGGCAAAACCACCACGATGCGGGTGGTACTCGGCGTCCTCGAGCCCGATATCGGGAGCGTGATCTGGGACGGCTCGCCGATCACCTTCGCCACCAGACGACGCATCGGCTATATCCCCGAGGACCGCGGGCTCTACCCGAAGATGGGCGTGCTCGCACAGCTCCAATACTTCGCTCAGCTGCACGGTCTCAATCGAAAAGCCGCACGTGAAGCATCAGCGGGATGGCTCGAACGGCTTGGACTCGCTGATCGCGCGAAGAGCCAGCTCCAGAGCCTCAGCCACGGCAACCAGCAGCGCATTCAACTCGCCGCGGCATTGGTGTTCGCGCCCGAGCTTCTCGTGCTCGATGAACCCTTTGCAGGCCTTGACCCGGTGGCCGTCGATTCCATGACCGAGATCCTGCAATCGGAAGCCGCTGCGGGAAAACCGGTCGTCCTCTCGAGCCACCAGCTGGACATCGTGGAACGGGTGTGTGACCGCGTGGGGATCATCAACCACGGGGCGATGGTCGCGTTGGGGACGGTCGACGAGCTGATCGACCGCGGACCACTACGCTTCTGGGTGGACGCCCCCGGCGCCGGCGCCGGCTGGTATGACAGCGTCCCAGGAACCACGCTGGTGGAGCACGACGGCTCACGCTGGTTACTGCAACTCGGAGATGGCGCAGGCGATCAGGCGGTGCTGCGGGCCGCACTCGCCACCGGCCCAGTGCACGAGTTCCGTCGTGACCGACCGGCGTTGACCCAGTTGTTCCGCGATGTCATGAGCGGGAAGGCACTCGATGAATAGCCAGACGTTGATCCGGGTCATCGCAGCGCGCGAGTTCATGACCCGCATTCGATCGCGAAGTCTTCGCGATCGCCACCGTGGTGACGGTCATTGCGATTGGTGGCTACATCCTGCTGCAGGCGTACGTGTTCAACCAGCCGTCGACGGCATCACTCGACGTCGGATTCGTCGGCGCGGCGCAGTCGATCGCCGCCCCTGTGCGTGTCGAAGCGGCGAGTTACGGTGACACGATCACCGTTCACGCCTACTCGTCGCTTGCGGCGGGTAAAGCGGATGTGAAGAATGGCACGCTTGACGCCCTGGTCAGTGGATCCGGAGCGAGCACCACCGTGACGGTTCAATCGGCGGTCGACCCGACACTGCAGACAGTCCTCAACGACCAAGCACGCCAGCAGGTGCTCACCGAGTACCTGATGCAGCACGGTCTCTCCCCGAGCGACGCCGTGGGCCAGCTCGCCTTCTCGGTGAGCGTCAACGCGATCTCGGTTGCCAACGCAGCGCAGGAAGAGCAGATCGTCATCGGCCTCTTCGTTGCTGGAACCCTCTACGTCACCCTGATCATGTACGGACAATTCGTCGCCCAGGGTGTTATCGAAGAGAAATCGAATCGCATCGTCGAGATCCTGCTTGCGACGTTGCGACCGTGGCAGCTCATGCTGGGCAAGATCATCGGCATCGGCCTCGTGGCATTGGTGCAGGTCGTGGTGGTCGCCGGTGTCGCACTGACGCTCGCAAGTGCCACCAAGCTGGTGTCGATCCCGACGCTCAGCGTCGACGTGGTCATCAGCGGCGTCGTGTGGTTCGTGCTGGGCTATCTGATCTATGCACTGCTCTTTGCGGCCGCCGGCTCGATGGTGTCACGGCAGGAGGATATGACCAGCGTGGCACTGCCGGTGATCCTCGTCCTGGTCGCGGCTTGGATCCTCGCACTGACCGTTGCCGCACCTGATCCCGGGAGCACGGCGACCACCGTCTTCTCGTTCATCCCGGTGTTCTCGCCGGTGATCATGCCGGTGCGCATAGCGGCCGGGGTCGCTCCCTTCTGGCAGGTCGCGATCAGCGTGGTCCTGGCGATCGCGACCGTTGGTCTTTTCGCCGCAGTCGCCGGGCGCATCTACCGCAACTCGGTGCTGCGCGTTGGTAGCCGTGTGAAGCTCAGTGACGCGCTCGGCCTTGCTCCGTCAAGCCAGAAGGTCGTCTGAAGGATCCACGCCCGACAGCTCGCGGAGCGATATCGGCGCCACGGCAATGCGATCACGCCCGTCACGCTTGGCCTGGTACATGGCGAGGTCTGCCGCCGCAACCACGTCGTCGAGCTCGCGGCCGTGGTCGGGGAACACCGCGACCCCGATGGACGCCGTGACCCGCTCGATTGCAGAGGTTGGCGCGCGCAGCTCGGCAATCGCCGTCTGCAGCGCCTGGGCGACTCGCATCGCGCCTTCCACCGTCGAATTGGTCAAGACGATGAGGAACTCCTCTCCGCCGTATCGCACGGCGTAGTCGCTGTCGCGCACCACGCCTCGCAGCGCCCGCGCGACCGCGCGGAGCACCGAGTTGCCGGCTGCGTGTCCGGCGCTGTCGTTCACCAGCTTGAAGTGGTCGAGGTCCATGAGGAGGATGCCGACGCCGGCACCGGTGCGCAGGCTCTGGGCCATGACGCGTGGACCCATGTCCCGCCACCAGCGGATGTTGAACAGCCCCGTCAGCGCGTCGGTGAGCGCACGCCGCTCGAGCTCACCGTACATCTGGGCGTTGCCCCACGCCGCAGCGGTGACGAAGCCGAGCAGCGCGCAGCGTTCGAGGTCCTCTTCTGAGAAGGCGTCGAGACCGTCGCGCCATACGTCGAGCACGCCGAGGCGCTGGTCACCAGCGACCAGCGGGACGGCGAGCAGGGATTCGGGCTCGCGAGCCGTTCCGGGAATGGTCGAGGCGGCCGGGTGCGAGTCGGTGTCTGCACACCGATACGGCTGACCGCGTCCGAAGGCCCATCCGGTGATGCCGTCGTTCAGCGACACCTCCATCTCGAGGAATCCCTCGGTGCCGCCCCCGGCAAGCACTCGCGGCCGGAAGCGATGACGCTGCCAGTCCGCCTCGAAGATGGCGAGCCTGTCAAAGGTCATGATCTGGCCGATCCTGTCGGCGGCGATCTGGAGGATTCGGTCGGGATCGTGCTCCGCCTGGAGGGTGCGCGCCGCGTCCACGAGGAACCGTGCAAAGGTCCGATCGTCGAGCGCAGCGCCGCCGACGGGCAGCGCGCTCATCTCGATCGGCGCGCTCAGCGTCTCGCCGCGCTCCCGGAAGACCCGCACCTCACGACGTTGGAACCACGCGACCGGGACCACCTCGTCCAACGGCTCTGCGACGTCTGCCTCCACCACCAGCGGGTGGGCAAGGTGGGGGCCGACGCCGTACTGGACGCCAACCTCGGCCATCGCCGTGGCAGTGGCCTTGCTGTCGATGCCGCGGCCGACGATCCTGCCCCCGAGCCGCGACACGAAGACCACGGCGGCCGCGAGATCGGCTTTCCCCACCTCGTTCTCGTCGAGATGGGCCGCGACGGTCGGGTCGAGAAAGACGAAGTCAGGGCGGAGTTCCGCGATGAGCCTGCGATCGAGCGACGGCGCAAGGACGCCGTCGACGGCAAGCAGGAAGCCAAGGTCGCGAAGCTCGCGAAGGCGCCGAACGCCCGCAGCTTCGAGGTCGATCCCGCCCTCGCTCTGGATGATCCAGGCAAGCTCCGTCGGGTTGACGCCGTGGCGCCGGGCATCTGCCGCAGGATCGAAGTCGTCGCAGGTGAGGAGGTCTCGATGGAGCGGCACGAGCAGCACCGCCGGACCGGTGTGTTGCGCGAAGGTCAGCGCCGCCGCGATCAGCGCGCCGGGGTTGACATCCGGTGGGCGTGGCAGCGCCTCGTACCCGAGGTCGACACGGTCGATCAGGTCGATCACCGGCTGGAGCGCGACCCCGAGACGCCCGGCTTTCAAGGATCGCCCGGTGGATACATCGCTCATGACTGCGGATTTCACGCTGTTCCCCACATTGATTCTTTGCTCGGCACCGATCCCCTTAGTCCACGTCACACCTTGGCACCGAGCATCCGACAAATCTGTGTCGCTCGCGGGCCATCTGCCTGCGCGGCTCACGACACGTTTCCCGCCCTCACGGAGGAGTGGGACGCCGGCAGGTAGTGCACTACCGGCGTCCACGACTCGCTCCAATCTCACCCGGGGCGCTCGCGGTTCAGCGGCGCACCCCTTTCGATCCAGATCTGCTAGTGCACGTGCACCAACGGTATCGGCGTCTGATTCATCGACGCCGACGCTGCGACTGTCGCTGTCCCCAACGAGAGACTGGCGACGATGATCACAACCCCCAGCCTGACCCAACTGCGTAGCCTGCCCATGACAATCCTCCTCGGGACGGTGCCCCCTATGACGGTAGAGCGATTGTCTTAAGACCACTGCGACGTAGCCCCATCCCAAGCGGTGACGGGGTAGTAACGTGCGGCGTCGCAACCCCCGGCGGCGCTCTTACGTGCGAGATCGCACACGGCCAGAGAGGCGCAGGAACTTCCGAAGAACCTCCATTGATGTCGCCCTGCGACATGCTTGTCATCGGCTCCGCTGGTGGCGGGTCCGATCCTCGACGAGATGCAACCGGACAAGCTCCACGCGTACTCGTCACGGCACGCGCTCCGCGCGCTCTCGCAGCTCAGCCGGAGCGTCGCGCGGGCCGAGTTCGAAGGATGAGCTGCTCGAGCTCACCGGCGGATGCCTCCGCGACCTCGGCTTCCGCAGCTACGTTGCCGAGCTCGAAGGCGATCGGATCAGGCTGCTCGGGGACCGCGTCGAGACTGAGTCACTCGCGCGCATCGAGACGATCCTCGGCGCTCCGCTCGGCAGCCTCCACCTCCGTACCAGTGCGATCCCGTGCATCCACGCCGCGGCCACGCGACGCTCGCCCGCGACCAGCTCCGACCTCGCAACCTCCCTGATGAGCCTGGTGCCCCACATGTCGGCCGGTGAGCGAACAGCCTTGCGCGACGAGATCGGATCCGGGCCCTTCGTCGCCGTCCCCGTGGAACGCGGGGACGACCTCCTTGCAGTGCTGGTCGCCTGGCGCGGCGGTCGCGAGGGCGTCGAGACACTGCCGTTTCTCCAGGTCGTCGCGGCGCAACTCGGACCGGCCTGGCGGCGTGTGGGCGGCGCCCTCCCTCCAGTCGCCGCGCACAAGGACGAGCACGGGACAACGCCTGAGCTGATCCGAGCGCTCATCGACTCCGGCGGGATCCGCCCGGCCATGCAGCCCATCGTGCGGCTGCTCGATGGCGTCACCCTTGGCTACGAATCGCTCTGCCGCATCAACCCGGGCGCGGGGCCGCAGCTTCCGAGCGACCTCTTCGACGCCGCGGGCGAGTTGATGGAGACCGATCTCGACGAGGCCTGCATTCGCGCGGGGCTCGCGGGAAGCGGTCACACGCTGCCGGCGACGCTGTTCCTCAACGTGATGCTGCCGACGCTGGCGCAACCGGACGCGGCCAAACGGCTGGCCCAGTTCGCCGACGATGCCAGTGTCCGTCCCGAGCATGTCGTGCTCGAGATCAGCGAGCGGGTTCCGGTGCCCAACGTCGCGCGCCTGCGGCGCGTGGTGGCCGACCTGCGCTCTCGCGGCTTCAGGATCGCGATCGACGACGCCGGGGCCGGGCACGCGAGCATGCTCGTCATCGCCGAGGTGCGCCCCGACTTCATCAAGATCGATCGCGACCTCATTCACGGCGTGCATTCGAGTGACTCGCGACGTGCGCTGGTGGTGTCGATGCTCTCGTTCGGCACCCACATCAACGCACGCATCATCGCGGAGGGCATCGAGACCGAGGCGGATCTCAAGAGCCTCATGGACCTCGGCGTGCAATTCGGTCAGGGCAACGTGCTCTGCGAGCCGGTGATCATCGGTGAGCCGGCGGTCAGGGGAGCGACGCTCGTCCAGTCCGCATGGTTTGCAACTCAGCGGGTTGAGAGCTTCCCCGCGTCCGTCGAGCCCGCCGCGCCAAGCCATGAACCGCCGCGCCGCAAACCGCATCCGGCGCTGCCGGTACCGGAGAGCCTGCCCCACGCGCTGAGTCGAGCGGCACTGGCGTTGCAGGCGGAGCACGATCCACAGCGCATCCTCACGGCCATCGCCGAGCAGTTGCAACGCGTGGTGCCGGTCGACGACCTGTCGATCTATGAGGCCGATCACAACCACCACCGCTTCGTCGCCGCGTACGCCACCGGACGCCAGGCCGTGGAGATCATGGCCGACGTGTTCTCGCTGTCGGTCGGTGTCAACGGCTGGGCTTTTGCCCTTGGCACGCCTCAGAATCTCGGCAATGCCGGCGCGCATCCGGCTGCCGCGGCGGTGCCGAACACGCCGTTCGAGCACGAGTCGCTGCTGCTCATCCCGCTGCTCGCAGGCGACCACAAGCTCGGCATGCTCAATTGCCGGCGCATGGGCCTCAATCGATTCACCGACGAGGACCTCGAGACCGCGACGCTGTTCGGACACACCGCCGCGATGGCATGGCACAACGCGCAGCTCTACCAGGAGCTTGCCCGGCGCGCGATGACCGACGGGCTGACCGGCCTCTATAACAGCCGCTGGCTTCGCGAGTCCGGAGAGCTCGAGCTCGCCGATTGCCGGCGCCGGGGCATGCCGCTGAGCGTCGTGTTAGTCGACCTGGATCACTTCAAGACCATCAACGACAGCGGTGGCCATGCCGCCGGAGACGCGGTGCTGCAACGCGTGGCCGCCGAGCTGCGACGCACGACGCGCGCCGGCGACGCTGCCGTGCGCCTCGGTGGCGAGGAGTTCGTCCTCGTGCTTCGCGACGCCGAGGCGTCGGGCGCCTCCCGTGTCGCGGCCGATCTCCGCCGCGCGCTGCGCGGTGTCCCGATCCCGCCGTCGTGCAGCGGCATCGACCACGTCACCGCATCGATCGGGATCGCCAGCTTTCCCGAGCAGGGGGCGCGGCTCGACGACCTGATCCGCGCCGCCGATGTGGCGATGTACCAGGCAAAGCGCGGTGGTCGCGACCAGGTGCAGCTCTCGCTGGTCTCCCTCGCCACGGATCCGCTCACCGGGGACGCGATCGCCTGATCGAGACGGCGCGCCGTGGAAAGCGCGCGGGCGGTGTCGTCGTTGAAGAGCGCACCTCTGCGCCTCTTGGGCTGGGGTGCTCAGGCGGTGAGATATCGCTGCAGCGTGGGAGCGACCCACCGCACGATGGTCGCATCGTCTGCTGACGCGAGTGGCTCGAGTTGGAGGAGGTAACGGCCGATCGCGAGCCCGACAAGCTGGCTCCCGACAAGCGTCGCGCGCAGTGCCGCATCGGGGACGTCAAGCGCCAGCGCCACTCGCCCGACCAGCGCCTCGGCGACAAAACCGCGGAGCGTACCTGCCGCGGCGTCATGGGTGAGCGCGGACCGGAGCATCGCAAGAAGTGGCTCGCGGGTCGAGCCTTCCTCCCAGAGCCCGAGGAAGTATCTGCAGAGCCGTTCGCCGAGGAGGTCCCGGTTGCCGTCGGCGATGATTGCCGCGACTGCCGCGGGATGGATCGGGACGTCCATTGCGCTGCGAAAGAGGGTCTCTTTGGAACCGAAATGGTGGAGGATGAGCGCCGGGTCAACGTGCGCTCGAAGCCCAACCGCGCGAAGCGTTGTCGCGGCGTAGCCGCCTTCCGCGAACAGCACGCGCGCGGCGGTGAGGATCTCTGCCCGGGTGTCACTGCCCGCAACGCGACGCCCGCGCCGAGCGCTCATCCGGTGCGGCGTTGCAGCGTCAGCGCGCCGATGCCGAGTGCGATCGGTATGCAGAGCACGATGACGACGAGGTCAAGCACGAGCGTTCCCGTCCAGGCTGAGGAGTCCGCCGCGCGCCGAACGCCATCGACCGCGTAGGAGAGAGGGAAGACGTCGGCAAGCCCCTGCAGGGCACCGGCCATCAGTGCGCGCGGCACGAACAGCCCGCAGAGGAGCAGTTGAGGAAACACAACCGCAGGGAGCAACTGCACTGCCTGGAACTCGGTGCGGGCAAGGGCGCTCAGGCAGAGGCCGAGGGCCATACCGAGCAGTGCGTCCAGGACGGCGAACAGTGCGAGGAGCAGCACCGAGCCGGCGACGGTGACACCGAGTGGCCCGAGGACCTCTGCCAGCACGAGGACGACCTGAACGACCGCCACGATCCCGAAGGCGAGCGCATATCCCAGGAGGAGGTCGAGCTTCGCGATCGGCATCGCGAGCAGGCGCTCGAGTGTCCCGGATGTCCGCTCACGCAGCATTGCGACCGACGTGACGACGAACATGAGCACGAACGGGAAGATCGCGATCAGTACCGGCGCAATGAAGCGAAAGACAAGCGGATCACTGTCGTATGCGTAGCGAAGCAGGAGCATCAGCAGCAGCGGCACCACCAGGAGCATCGCAATGGTCCGAGGATCGCGACGCAGCTGCTGCAGCACTCGCCCCGTGGTCGCGGTGGTCCGCCGCAGGCTCAAGGCGCGGAGCCTCTGACGAGGTGTAGGAACGCCGCGTCCATGTCGGCCTCTCCGGTCTGCCGGCGGAGTCCATCCGGGGTGTCATCGGCGAGCAGCCGGCCTGCACGGAGGAGCAGCAGGCGCTGGCACCGGGTTGCCTCCTCCATCACGTGGCTCGAGATGAGCAGCGTGACGCCTGCTGCCCCGAGGCGATGGAACAGCGACCAAAGATCCTCGCGAAGCACCGGATCCAGGCCCGCGGTCGGTTCGTCGAGGATCAGGACCTTCGGGTTGCCGAGCATGGCGGTGGCGAGTGAAACGCGGGACTGCTGCCCACCGGACAGCCGGTCGACCCGCGCGCCGGACACGTCGCCCAATGAGACGTCGGTGATCACCTCATCGACACGGGCGGTGCCGACGCCAAGCACTGCGGCGAAATACCTGAGGTTCTCCGTGACGCTGAGATCCTGATAGACCGAGGGCGCCTGTGTCAGATATCCGACCCTCCGGCGCAGCGGAGGCGCACCCGCCGGCAGCCCGAGGACCCGAACGGAGCCACCGGCAATCCTCTGGACGCCGACGATTGCCCGGATGAGGGTGGTCTTCCCGGATCCGCTCGGACCGAGCAGCCCGGTGACCGTGCCCGCTGCGACGTTCAGCGACAGCTCCATCAACACCGGACGGCCGCCCCTGGTGACGTTCAGCCGCTCGATTTCGATCGAATTCACCACGCGGTGAATTATAAAGTCACCACAGCACCCTCGCTCGGCTACCGTGACCGCGGCCATGTCCCTTCCCCTTTCGCCCCTGACGGCCATGGCCTCGGCGGTGACACTCGGCATCGCCGATTTCACGGGAGGCTTCGCCGGCAGAAAGAGCAGCGCCCCGAGCGTTGCCGTCGCGGTCGAGCTGGTCGGCCTGGTCGCGCTACCGCTCGCCTTCCTCCTGCTGCCGCACGGCTGGGATGCGCAGGCGGCGCTGCAGGCGTTTGCCGGCGGAGCGATCGGCGGTCTCGGCTTGGTCGCCTTCTACCGCGCCATGTCGCTGAACCTGATCGGCGTGGTCGCGCCGGTCACCGGGTTCGTCGCCGCCGCGCTGCCAGTGACGGTCGGGTTGATCGGCGGCGACCGCCTGGAGATCTGGCAGGTGGCCGGCATCGTGGTCGGGCTCGCCGCGCTGGTGTTGATCAACGGCCCGAGCCGCGGGGGAGTCAGCAACGCACGGCTCGGCGTGGCCTTGGCGCTCTTCGCCGGCGTCGCCTTCGGCCTGTTCTTCATCCTGTTTCATGACGCGAGCCACGCCGGCGTCACCGCTTTCGTCACCGGGCGATTCGGGTCGGCGGCTGCGTCACTCGGGACCGGACTTGCCACCGCCACGCCGGTCATCGTCCGGCGCAGCGTGGTGCGCATCATCGCGATCGGCGGGGTGTTCGACGGCACCGGTGTGGTGCTCTACCTGTACGCAACCCATTCGGGATTGCTGTCGGTGACGGCACTGCTCACCTCGTTCTACCCCGCGTTCACGGTGCTCTGCGCCCGCGTGTTCACGCACGAACGGATGACCCTGTTGCAAGGTCTCGGCGCCGGGCTCGCAGTGGCGGCGATCGCGATGATCGCGATCCCGTGACCCTCAGCCGGTGGCGATATCGGCGAGCGCCCGGCGGATGAACGCGAGCTCGAGCAGGAGGAGATTCTCAGCCACCGCCTCGTCGTTTGCCATGTGCGTGGCACCCGTGAGCGGCAGCACAGTGTGCTCGCGTCCCGCAGCCAGCAGCGCTGCCGAGAGGCGCAGCGTGTGCGCCACCACCACGTTGTCATCGCTGAGCCCGTGGATGAGCATCAGTGGGCGGGTCAGACGGAAGGCATCCGGGATCAGCGACACCGCTGCGTAGTTGTCGGGCTCCTGGTCCGGACGCCCCAGGTAACGCTCGGTGTAGTGCGTGTCGTAGAGGCGATCGTCGGTCACCGGAGCACCGGCGATCGCCGCGTGGAAGACGTCGGGCCGGCGGAGCACTGCCAGCGCGGCGAGAAAGCCGCCGTACGACCAGCCGCGGATCGCGACTCGCGACAGGTCGAGGTCCGGCCATTCCGCGGCGGCCGCGTGCAGCCCGTCGACCTGGTCTTCCAGCACCGGGGTGGCATGGTCACCGCGAATCGATCGGGCCCATGCAGGCCCGCGACCGGGTGTCCCCCGGCCATCGATGACCAGCACCGCGAATCCCTGGTCTGCGAACCATTGCGACTTCGAGGTACGTGCCCGCTGTAGCGGTCACTTTCTGCATCGCCGGGCCGCCGTAGGGGTCCATGAGAACGGGCAGCTTGCCGCTGCCCGGCTCGTGCCCGTTGGGGAGCACGAGCGCGGCGCGCAGCTTCCGTGCACCGACGGTGATGAGGCGGACGTTCAGCGATATCGACGGCGTTTCAGCGAATGACTCGATCTGTTCCACGCGCGCAGCATCACGGTGGACGGAGGTGCGCACAGCGGGGCGTTCGAGGTCGCGGGACACAAGCACCGTGGTGCCGCCCGAGCGGCGGGCACGCCACACGCCCGGGGTGACGCCGTCTGCTTCCATCTTCTCGACGCCGGCGGCGCGTGACCACGTGTAGACGCCAACCTCGGTCGGCTCGGCCGAGGCTCTGAACACCACCACGTCTGCGTCGACGCCGGCAACGTCGCGCACCTCGAGCTCAATATCGGTGACTGCTTCGTCGCCGATGAGCAGGCGCTTCGCGCCGTCGCGATCGACGGTCCACACGAGCGTCCCGTCCTTGAGCCGCGCCGGCACGCCGGCGACGATGTCGACCCAGCAAGGGTCGGTGTCTTCGCGGAGCACTGCTGTCTCGCCGGTTGCCGTGTCGACGTCGAGGACGCGCATGGTGCGCTGATCGCGGCTCTGCACAACAACCAGCAATCCATGGTCGGACCAGTCCACCGTGGTGACGTATTCGAAGCCGGCACGATCCCACTGCACGTCGATCGGCGCCGAGCCGTTGACATCAATCAGACGCAGCGTCACCACGGCATTGGCGGTACCGGCCACCGGGTAGGCAACGGCGACAGGCGGGTTTGCGGGATTCGATGGATCCGCGATGTACCAGCGCTGGACACGCGCAACATCGACTCGCGCGACCAGCAACCGGGAGCCATCCGGCGACCACCAGTACCCGTTCTGACGGGACATCTCCTCAGCGGCAACGAATTCAGCAAGGCCGTAGGTGACCTGGTCGTCCTCCGGCCGCATGAGCACCCGCGCTGCACCACCATCGATTCGTACCGTGTGCAGCCCTCCGGCCTCCACGTACGCGACCTGCGTGCCGGTGGGATCAATGCGTGGATCGATCGCTCGGCCGCTCGTCGGAAGCTCCGTAGCTCCGCCGTCGGAGAGGTCGACGACGTAGAGCTTCCCGCCAAGGTCGAAGGCTGCGCGCGTGACGTCGTGATTGGTGGAGAAGCGCACGATGCCGCCGGATCGTTCCCTCGCGCGTTCGCGACGCATCCGCTCTTCGGCAGGGACCTCGGCGCCGCCTTCATTCGCCAGGCTTGCTGGATCGACGATCAGTGAGGTGGTCGCGCTGTTGACATCGAATTGCCAGAGACACGTGTGCGCCGCCGTTCCGCTGCGCGTGCGCAGGAACACGACACGTCCGCCGTCCGGGGAGATCGCGAAATCTCGCGGCACGCCCAGGCTGAAACGCTGTGTCCTGGCCTGCTGCCGCGGGAAGCTCGTTTCGCTCACCGGGGAATGGTGGCGCAGCGACAGCCCGCTTCGTCGCGTCGGTCAGGGGTCAGGTGCCGCCGCAGCTCCGTGGGCGTCCTCCCACTCCGGTGGGGGCCCGAGGGTGGATGCCGCGGGACCGAACCGCGCCTTGTAGACGTCATGGAGCTGCCTCCAACGATCAGGCTCCGACCGCGGCGCAGCACTGTCCGCGACGGCGAAGTCGAGCAGATCGAGGCAGGTGTGCCACCCGGCCGCGTCTCGCGCTGCCCGGCCGATCCCGTCGAATGCGCACGTGAAGGTGAGCACGGTTCCGTCGCCGTCAGGCACGAGCTCAAAACGGAGCAGCTCGTCACCCCAGAGCAACTCCAGGCGCGAGGGTGGCTCGAAAGCCAGCACCTCACCGTCGATGAGCGCTGACGGCGCGATGTGTGTCGGTCATTCGTTCGTCCTCCTGCTTGCCGCGGGCGGCGCGTCGCCCACCTCCGAGTCCTCCATGCTGTCGAGACGATGTTCGAACGCATCCAGCCGCGACGACCACAGCTGCCGGTACGGGCGCAGCCAGTCATCGATGTCGCGAAGCGGCTCGGCCCGGACTCGATAGATCCGGCGCTGCGCGTCTGTCCGCACCGACACGAGCCCGGCGTCACGGAGGACGCGGAGGTGCTTCGAGACCGCCGGTTGGCTCATCGCCGTCTCAGCGACCAGCTCCGACACCGGGCGCTCCGCGACGAGGAGCAGGTCGAGGATGTTCCGCCGTGACGGCTCGGCGAGGACGTCGAAGGGAGCGGTCATGGCTCCCAGTATGCCTCGCTAAGCATATAACTGTCAAGGCATACACTGCATAGGTGCCGCGAGCGCCTTCAGGACATGGTGAGGACGAGCGCGCCGTGCACCTTGCCTTCGCGCAGCCGGGTCAGCGCGATGTTCGCCTGGTCGAGCGGCAGGGCCTCGACCTCTGCATGCACCGGGATCCGGTGCGCCAGGGCGAGGAACTCCATGCCGTCGCGGCGGGTGAGGTTGGCGACGGATCGAATCGTTCGCTCGCCCCACAGCAGGTCGTAGGAGAACGACGGGATGTCGCTCATGTGGATGCCCGCGCAGACGACAACTCCGCCTTTGGCGACAGCGCCGAGCGCAAGCGGGACCAGCGCGCCGACCGGCGCGAAGATGATCGCCGCGTCGAGCTCCTCGGGCGGCGACTCGTCAGTCCCGCCCGCCCACACCGCACCGAGATGCCTCGCGAAGTCCTGAGTGGCGGTGTCACCGGGTCGCGTGAACGCGTAAACGCGCCGTCCCTGGTGGCGCGCCACCTGGGCGACGAGGTGCGCCGAGTCGCCAAATCCATACAGGCCAAGGCGAACGCCGTCGCCGGCCGCATTGAGCGAGCGATAGCCGATCAGCCCCGCGCAGAGCAGCGGTGCCGCTTCGATGTCGCTGTACGAGCGGTCGATGGGAAAGCAGAATCGCGCGTCGGCGACCGTGTACTCGGCGTATCCGCCGTCGATGTCGTAGCCGGTGAACCGCGCGCGATCGCACAGGTTCTCGCGACCCGACGTGCAGTAGACGCACACGCCGCACGTCCATCCGAGCCAGGGGATACCGATGCGATCGCCGGCGCTCACGGTATCCACGCCGGCACCCGTCTCGATCACCTCACCCACAATCTGATGGCCGGGAATGAGTGGCAATTTCGGATGCGTGAGCTCTCCGTCGACAACGTGGAGATCGGTGCGGCACAAGCCACACGCGCCCACCTTGACAAGGACTTGCCCGTCCCCGGCGACCGGGTCGGCAACGGTGCCGCTGCGCAGCGCAGTTCGTGGCGCATCGAGAATCATCGCCCGCACGTGAAACATCGTAGTGCTGGGAGGCGCGCAATTGCCGGCACAGCGCGAGGGATGACGACCTCAGCGAACAGTGCGTCCCTGAAGTGTCCGTCGTTCTTCATCGTCCGGCAAGGCTGTCCACGATAGCGTGTGGGCCATGGCGCGACACTCGCAAATGGATGCCGCCCGTCTTCGCAGGGATCTCGGGCTGGCCCGAGCTCGCCGGCTCACGGTGTACACAGCTCTCGGAGCAACTGCGTTCACCGGAGTGATCGCGCTGGTTGCGGCGACCAGCTTCCCCGGACGAACGCCGGCCGGCTCGAACGCAGCCCAGCCCGGAGCCGACAACAGCACCGGAACAACGCCACCCGGTCTGGTGGCGCCGATCCAGCAACCTCAGTCTGCATACGGCGGGACACCGGTAACGATCTCCGGCGGGTCCTGACCGGACGCAACGTGTGCTAGCCGCCGTAGCCGGACCGACACCTCTGTGGTATGCGACGCGTGCCAGCGGTTACACAGCCCTCGTGCTGCTCAGCGTGAGCGTGGTGCTCGGCGTGCTCACGTCATCGCGCGAGAGCAGGCGCGAATGGCCGCGTTTTGTGATCCAGTCGCTGCATCGCAATCTCTCGTTGCTGGTGGGCGTGTTCCTGATCATCCACATTCTCACATCGATCATCGACCCCTTCGCAAAGCTCACCTTCCTCGATGCGATCGTGCCTTTCACGGCCTCGTATCGCCCGCTGTGGCTCGGCCTGGGCGTGGTCGCATTTGAGCTGCTGATGGCCATCACCGTGACCAGCCTCGTGCGACATCGACTTGGCTGGCGATCCTGGCGTGCTGTGCATCTTCTCGCTTATGCGTGCTGGCCGGTTGCACTCATTCATGGAGTTGCCACCGGCACGGATACCAAATCGCCGTGGGCGTTGCTGTTGGTCGCAGCGTGCGTTGCGGCGGTTGTCGCCGCACTCGTCTGGCGCCTTGCGCGTGCCGGATCAAGGTCCGCGGCACTCCGGGTGCTTGCGATCGCGGGCACCTGCGCCGCCACGGGGCTTCTGGTTGTGTGGATGTTCTCCGGCCCACTGGAGCACGGGTGGGCCAAGTCCGCGGGCACGCCGGCCGACCTTCTCTCAGGCTCCGCCGGAGGATCCACAGCCCCATCTGTTCCGGCGGTGCTCAGCGCGCGGCTCAACGATCAGCTGGTCGGCACCATCGTCCGATCCGCGGCGAATGTCACCGCCACCCTCACCGACACGCGCGATACCACGCTGGAGCTCGTCGTCGTCGCCGAGGCGAATGGCTCCGGGACGCTGACCGTCACGCAATCCGGAACGCGCGTCTGCGTATCACCGGCGACCATCGGGAGCAGCGCGGTCACGGCCCGGTGCGGCGCCGTCCTGACGACGATCCAGGTCTTCGACGAGGGGAACGGCTCGGTCCGGGAACGCTGACCACCAGGCAGGGAGCGTCATGAGCGCATCCCTCCATGCCTCCCCACCGGCGGAGCGCCTGGTGCCACTGCGTGTCGTCCCGGAGGACCTTGACGCACACCTCGCCGCGTTCGGGCCGCGCCCCGCGACTGACCCGGCCGCCTTGATCGATGCCCTCGACCAGAGTGGGCTGCGCGGCCGGGGCGGAGCAGACTTCCCGACGGGCACCAAATGGCGAGCGGTGATCGAGAACCGCGGGCGCAGCGGCAACGCAGTCGTGATCGCAAACGCGGCCGAGTGTGAACCCGCGAGCCTCAAGGATCACTTCCTCTTGACGTACAGACCGCATCTCGTCCTCGACGGTTTGGAGCATGCCGCCGAGGCGGTCGGCGCGCAACGCCTCGTGATCTACACAACTCGGGCCCACCGGGATCTCGAGGCATCGCTGCGCGTGGCGATTCGAGAGCGAGGACGGCGTGACGACAACCATCGATTCATCGACGTCCAGGTCGGGCCGAACCGATATGTGGCGGGCGAGGAGACGGCGGTGATCGCGCGTGTCTCCGGTCATCTTGCCAAGCCGAGGGTCGTCCCGCCACGCCCGTTCCAGAGCGGCGTCGACGGGTTGCCGACTCTCGTCCACAACGTGGAGACGCTGGCGCATGCGGCGCTGATCGCGCGCTTCGGCGCCGCGTGGTTTCGTTCGGCCGGCACGGATCGGTCGCCGGGAACCACACTCCTCACCGTGAGCGGCGCGGTGCGAAGCCCTGGGGTTCTCGAGGCGTCACTCGACACCACGATCGCCGCCATCGTCGAGCGCGCCGGCGGCGCAGTCGAAACACCCGCCGCTGTGCTGGTTGGCGGCTACTTCGGCCGCTGGGTCGCAGCGGAGCGTGTCTGGGCTCGGTCGATCGACGCAGATTCCTTGCGATCGGCCGGTCTGTCGCTCGGAACCGGCGTACTTGTCGTGATGTCGGCGACGACCTGCGGGGTCATCGAGACAGATCGCGTACTGGCCTTTCTCGCGACCCAGAGCGCCCGCCAGTGTGGGCCCTGCCACGCAGGTCTGCCCGCGATCGCCGAGACGTTCCATCGGGTCGCGACGGGCAAGGCGCGCCAGGGATCGCTCGACCTCCTCACGCGCTGGGCGAGCGACGTGCGCGGCCGCGGCGCCTGCAGGCATCCCGACGGCGCGATGCTCTTTCTCGCCAGCGCCATGGACGTCTTCGCTGCCGACCTCCGTCATCACCTCAAACATGGCGGCTGCCGTTTCTCCCAGCGGCCGGCCCTGCTTCCGGTGCCGGCGACGGATGCGGGCTGGTGGTGACAGTCCGGCTGCGCGTCGACCCCATCAAGTGCAAAGAACATGGCATGTGTGGCGAGCTGTTCCCGGAACGAATCCGGATGGACGACTGGGGGTATCCGGTGATCGATTCGCGCGTGCTCTCCGAGGAGCTCCTCGCGCATGCGCGCCGCGCGATCGCCGACTGCCCCCGCGCAGCCCTACGGCTGGACTCGCTTGACGAGCCGGGTGCGCGAGTGCGGCCAGACGACGCCGACTGAGACCCCCCCGCCCGGCACGTCGGCGATCTGCCATCGCCCTCTGGTGGCGTCCACGATGGCGTTGCCGATCGCCAGTCCCAGGCCGGCACCGTCCCCGTCAGTGGTACCTCGCCGGAACCTCTCGAAGATCCGGGCTCGACGCTCGAGCGGTATGCCCGGACCGGTATCGCTCACGGTCAAGCGAACATGGTCGCGCTCACGCGAGACTGCGATGCTCACCGTTCCGCCCGTCGGCGTGTACCGGCACGCATTATCGAGAAGGACGCCGACCAGTCGATCAATCCAGTCCGCTGGTGCATCGACCAGTGCGAGGACCGCGCTGTCGCTGCGGTCCTCGAGACGCAGCCCGGCATGCTCCGCGATGGACACGAATCGATCCACGCCAACAGCCGCAGCCGTGGTGATGTCGACCGGCTCGGAAACGGGGTCGGGAGGAAGGGCGTCGAAACGGGCGAGCCACAGGAGGTCTTCGACGATGCTTCGCATTCGGTGGGTCTCATCCGCGACACGGCGAAGCGTTGAGGCATCCGTGCCACCGGCTTCGAGGGTGGTGAGCGCGAGTGAGGTCTCGGCCTCGATCACAGCGAGGGGCGTACGCAACTCGTGCGATGCATCAGCCGTGAACTCGAGCTGGCGCCGCCGCGCTCGTTCGATCGGCCCCGCTGTCTGACGTCCGACCACGAACGCGCCAGCGAACACGAACACCAGCAGAATGGGTCCGACGATCGCCTCGGTGACGATCAGCGCGGTGGCCGCCTTCGCCTCGTCACCGAGGCTCACCGCGCCGATGAGCCTCCCGCTCGGAATCGTCACCCCGGCGACCAGCACGTCCGCGCCCCCGATGCGCATCTCGCTCGGCCGTGTTGCCGTGACCGCACTGACCGGAAGCGAGGGAGCTCCGGCGGTGGATCCAACCACCGCGCGTTGCGCGTTCACCTCCCACACGAGCACGGGGTCATCGACGTCGGGTTCGGCGAGGACCGGTCCGTCAGGCCGGCCGGCGAGTTGTGCGAGCTCTGAGGTCAATCGATCGGTGGCTGACGAGCGCAACGTCTGACCAACTATCACATCGACCGCGACACAGAGAGCGATCATCAGCACCGCGACGAGACCAGTGCTGATCAACGCGATGCGCAGTGCGCGGCCGCGCAGACGCGTGCTCACTGCCCGTGCTCAACCAGACGGTACCCGACGCGGCGAACTGCCTCAACCCTGACCCCCGCGCCGGCAAGCTTGGCCCGCAAGCGCGTGACGTGCACGTCAATGTTGTTGGAACCGATGGGGTCGAGGGCATCGTTCCACGCATGGTTGGCAATCGCTTCGCGGCTCACCACCGCAGGGCTGCGCCGCACCAACAGTTCGACGATCGCGTATTCCGTCGGCGTGAGCGCCAGCGGGCCGCCATTGACCATCGCGCGTCGCATCATCGGGTCGATCATGAGTGCCCCCGCTCGAGGCCGCACCCCGAACGTCGCTGCCGGGCGTCGCATCAGCGCCCGGAGTTGTGCCAGCAGCTCCTGAAAGTCGAAGGGCTTCACCAGGTAGTCATCGCACCCGACGTCAAGCCCCTGAATGCGGTCCGACGCAGTATCGCGAGCGGTGAGCATCAACACCGGCGTGGCGAGGTCTCGGGCTCGGATCGCGGTCACGATATCGATCCCATCCATGACGGGCATGCGCCAGTCGAGCACCGCCGCCGCGTAGGGCTTCGCGATCAACAGGTCGAGCGCCTCGTCGCCACGCGCCGCTTCATCGACCGAGTAGCCTGCAGAGCGCAGGCCTCGAACAAGCACCTCGCGAAGCCTCGCGTCGTCCTCAGCGACGAGTACGAGCATGGGGATGGTTATCCCTTCACCGTTCTGCAAGGGTGTGCCTGGTAGGGTGCAGGCATGAGGGCTGAGAGTCCATTGCTCGAGCGCACCCTGGCAATTGCCCGCGTCGATTGGACCCCGTCGCATCGCCAACCTTCGGTTGTGCGGCTGGCCGTCGCGACGCTGGTCGCAATCATCGGCTCACTCGTCGCGGACACGATCATCGTCGCCATCGGCACACACATCTTCCCTGGTACCGCAGGCTACGAGCACTTTCGGTTTGGCGATTACGCGAAGCTCACGATCATTGGTGCCCTGATCGGGGCAGCGGGTTGGCCTGTGCTGACTCACATCAGCGCAGCACCACGCTGGCTGTATGCATGGCTCACCATAGTGATCAGCCTCGTGCTCTTTCTTCCGGACGCGTGGTTGCTTCTCCACCACCAGCCACTGAAGGATGTCGCGGTGCTGATGGTCATGCACGTGGCTGTTGCGGTCGTGATCTATTGCAGCATGGTGCTGATCGCGCCAGTCCGTGGGGTCCGTACCCCGCGCTGACGCAATCACGGTGCTGCCCGTGAGCCTTTGACCAGGCCAAGGGGCGGCGACGCCTCCAGGGCGGCGACCTGGGTGGCGCTGAGCCGGCCATCTCCCGCCAGCCGTTGGAGCACGTACGTCATCCGTGCCTCGGAAGCGGCGAGGTGTCGAAACGGGTCGAGCGCACTCGGCGCCTGAACGATCCCGGCGAGCAGAGCCGCCTGCGCCCAGTTCAGCTGCGCAGGCTCAACGCCGAAATACCCGCGGCTCGCGGCAGCAATGCCGTAATACCCGTGGCCGAAGTACACCGCGGAGAGATACATCGACAGGATCGCCGCCTTCGTGTAATGGGTGTCGAGTTCCAGGGCAAGCGAGACCCGACGCACGCGTCCCCAGAAGCCATTGGTCACGGCCGGATACAGCACGTGCGCAAGCTGCATCTCGATCGTGCTCCCCCCGAGGTCCTGGGCTGTAAGGAATCCCCAGAAAGCTCGCAGCAAGGCCGCGACATCGACGCCATTATTCGAATAGAACGTGCTGTCCTCGGAGGCAACGAGTGCCTGGGCGATGCGATCGGAGGGCGCGATCCTCGCGGCCGTCGAGCCATGCGCACGGTCGATCGCCATGACGACGGATGGGGCTCCCGTGATGCCGGGATCGGTCGCGACATTCGCCGCAAACGCTGTGCCAATGCCGATCAGGCACACGAGCGCGATCCGTGCCACCCAGCGGATGCGCCGGTGCTTCGCCAGGGCACGACCCGGCACGGCCGGGGTCTCGTGCTCGAGGTCCGGGTCGCGGGGCCGCGCTTGTGGCGCGGCGACAGGGGCATCAGGAGTTGTGACTACAGGCATGCTGACCGGCTCGGCGCGCAAGGACGCGCCATCCTCTCAATCAGAGAACGGCGGCCGGCTCCGTCGAGTTTCGGTCTGGCTCAGGTCTTCGGAGTGGCGGCGGCCCCCCGTTCGCGCATTTCCGCGTAATGGCGCCGCCAGATGAGCTTGTGAATCGGAACCCAGCGCGGGATGTCGCGCAGACCCGGGATGAAGGGAACCAGCAGGAGCAGGGCCGTGAGCAAGAGCATGACCCCGACGACCGCCAGGTCGGTGTTGGCAGCGCTGATACCCAGGAATCCGGTGTCCGAGTTGAATGGCGGGATCTGATACCACATGGTGTAGAGCCAGAGCCACGCCTGACCGGGATAGCGCCCTGTCTCATTCATGACGCCCCAGTCGTCGCCGTCGAGCTTCTGCTGCGTGGCAAGGTCGGCGATGTAGCCGCCGTCATCGAGGAAGAGCAGTGGTCGCGTGAAGTCCGTCTGGTAGAAATGATCGCTGGTCAGAAGGAGTGCGTCGAGGCCACCGGACCGGGCCAGCGTCAGCATCCGATCCATCAACACCGAGACAGGACCATAGTCGCCAGACGGGACGGTCACCGTTCCGTCCGTCGCCACCGTGGCCGTGCCAAGCCCCGTCGTGTAATTCGCCAGCCATTTCTGCTGCTGGTCGCTCGCTGCCGCCTTGTACGTGCTCAACGCGGAAACGAGCGACGCATCACCCGCCGTGGTCTGTGTCAGGGGCTCAAGAACAAAGTCCTGCGGCGCATTCACAGGCACGTGCGAGCCCGCCCATTGTTGCGGAGCCAGCGGCCCCCAGCTCTGGGTGGCGCCGGTCCCGGAGTTGTACGGCGGCCCATACGTGGCAACACCGGTCGTCCCGGCCAGCTCTCCCGACGCCGTCGTCAGGAAGTCAACTGGGGCCGCCTTTGACCAGCTCTGCAATGTCACCGAGGGCACGTCCGGCGACGACAGGGCCGCAGAGAGAATGAGCACGAGGCCCAACACTCCGATCATGGCGATCGTGACCTCCTTCAGGAGGTCGTACGGGATCATCCGCACGCCGCGGTAGTAGGTCTGCTTGTCGACCTTGGATGCCTTCATGACGTCAGCTGCAGCGGGTCATCGATTGGCCGCACGACACCTTTTGCGCGCACCTGAATGATGTGCAGTACCACCAGCAGCGTCACGCCGATTGGGAAGAGCATCACGTGGAGGCCATACATCTGACCGAAGTTCAACGCGTTGAAGAGGCCCCCGAAACCAGTCGAGTTGATCGCGTCCTTTGCATTGATCGCGATCCACTGCGAGTCGAAGTTCTGCTGGATGACATATCCCGTGAACGCGGTGCCGATGCTGATAGCGAAGATCACGACACCGACCATCCACGTCTTGGCGCGTCCGTCGCGCCAGCCGGCTCCCCAGAACTGGCCCCAGAGATGCAGGACCATGAAGATGAAGAACATCTGCACCGACCAGAAATGGATGCTGTTGAAGAAGTGGCCGACCGAGGACACGTGCCACCAGGCGGACCCGAAGAACGCGAGCACCACACCGCTCAGGACGACCCAGAACAGGGCGGCGATGGTCACGACACCGAAGACGTAGACCCACGAACCAATGTAAGCGGGTTGTTTCGTCGGAAGCAATTCGGTGATCGGAAGCGTCTTCTCGACACGGCGTCGCACTGATGCCGTCCAACCGCTTTCCTCGTCAACGACCGGGGGCGCGATGGCGTCGGCAGATCCTTGGGGACTCTCGCTACTGGTCATGGGGCTCCTTCGGCCGGTGCGAGGGGAAGGGTGCGACCAGCGCCAGCACGAACAGCGCGACCATCACGCAGATGAGCACGAAATTCGGCAGCGAGATGAGAATGAAGCCCCAGTGGATGTAGGGAGCGGGCGCGTCCATCAACGGCCTCCATATGGCGTGGAATTACACAGGAGTGTGTGGCGCGACAGGCACAGAGGGGAAGGGCCGGTGGTTGTCGAAACCCGATGACCGGAGACCCTACGAGGACGTGACCAATGACCTTTCTGCGTGGCGTCTTCCACCGTTCGATACCATAGCCGCGTGCTGATCCATGATCGGTACGGTGTAGTACTGACGGTTGTTGCGGCGCTTGGCGCGGTTGCGGCCATAGTCAGTCTCTTCCGACCACACATCCTGCCCATTGTTCGTCTCTATCTCCGAGTGACGATCGCGCTGGTCGCGGTCCAGGTTGCGATCGGCATCCTGCTGGTCGCAACCGGCCACGAGCCACAGCAGCTCATCCATTGGTTCTATGGCGCGGCGACGCTGCTGACGCTGCCGCTCGCGATGGTGATCGGCAAGCGCTTAGGGGGTCGAGACGAACAGATCTGGCTCGCCGGCGGTGCCGTCATGACGCTGCTCTTTCTGTTTCGCGCGATTGCGACGGGTTGACGCCATTGAGGACCAATGGCACTGGTACTCGCCCGTACCGAACGCTCACGCTTGGGCTCGATGTCGAACGTGCATCCTGACGATCAGCCCACCCGAACCCCGGTTCCGAGTGGAGTTGACGCGCTCGGACTGTGCCCGTACTCGGAGGAGACGCTGAACGGTTGCCGTCACTATCACCCCATCGCGGAGCATGGTGATTTCCCCGAAGCCGGTCACTGCAAGGATGCGTTCCTGATCAGTGGCGCCGACCACATTCGATACACGATCTGCGCCCGCCGGCGCTGACTACATCGCTGCCAAGGGATGCCGGGCTGCCGGCGCGGGGGCGTCGATCAACTCGGAAGGGAGCGAGCGAGACTCCGATCGGCGCAGACTCCGCGCCAACGCGACGAGCAGCCATGTCGCCGTGAGACCCGGGAGCGAATACAACTGGAGGAGCACCCACCAGAACGCGCCATGACCCACCAACGGGGCGCTGTTGAGGTCGAATCCCGCAATTGCCACCGGCGCCACCACGGCGAAGACGACGAGGGTGGCAATCGCTGCGGCGAGCAACGCTCGCTCGTTGCGCCAACCACGGCTCAACGCGAGGCCGGCCACAGCGAACAACGGTATGAGCATGTACGTGAAATGCGGAAACCAGGCGAGTGCTCCGGCAAGCAGCATCGCGGTCACACCCAGACCGAACTCCGCGCGGCGCTCCGAGACTGATCGTGGTCCAGGCCGCACGACGCAGACGGCCACCAACAGCACCGCGATCCCGGCAAGCAGGCCTCCGGCAGTAATCGCCAGAACAGGCGGATTCACCCGCAGCACCGAGTGATACCCGAGCCGGCTCACAACGCCGGTCAGCGATTGATTGTAGATCCAGCCCGTCCCACGATCCAGCGTGGGAAAGACGACCGTGAGAAACGTCTTCGTCGGCCCCACGCCCAGGGTCAGAAGCCCGATGACACCAGTGGCAGCGCCTGCGAGGATCGCCGCCGCAGCCCCTCGCCACCAATGGCGCCTGAGGAGCAGCAGCACGAGGACGATCGGGGCGAGCTTGATCCCCGCAGCGAAGCCGATGCATACGCCGCACACGAGGTCGCGGTCGCGCGAGTACGCCCAGTACGCGAAGACCAGCAGCAACAGGATCACGGGATTGATCTGGCCGTGCCAGTAGTTGTACGTCGCGGGAGCAAAGGTGAGGGCTGCGAGCACGCCGAGCTCCACTCGCGGCCATCCCTTCGGCAGCACGCTGCGCGCCAGGATCACCGTCGCGGCGATGGTGCACGCCAGGTCGAGGCAGAGCCAGAGCGACATTGCGACGCGATCGCCGAACACCGCAAGCGGGCTGAGCAGGAACGCCGCAAAGGGCGGATACGTGAAACCGGACATGACCACGGTGGTCGAGGTGAACTGGGCGTAAGGCGAGCCGCCCGAGGCCATTGACCGTGCCGCTCCGATGTAGGCGGAAAAATCCTCAAAGCTGCCCGTGAAGTGGCCGGTGATCGGATCGATGACAAACGCTTTGAGCGCCACGAGACCGGCCGCAACCACCGCGATATGAAGCAGTAAGCGCATCTGACGGCGCCGGCGCGGGGTGCCCAGCGCAAGCGCAAGGCGCGACAAGCCAACGGGCGACGCGATCGTTGCCACGGCGCGCATCGTAGGCCGGGGCCTGCCTCATGCCCGGCGTGTAGCGAGTTCGTGACCCACCTGCTTCGCCGGATCCGGCCGTCAGTGGCTGATGCGGTACCGCACGTGGGTGGCGTGGGGTGAGGCGATCACCTCGATTGGCTTGAGCGGCAGGTCCGCGACGCCGTCGAACAATCGCTCCCCTTTGCCGAGGAGGACCGGGACGATGTCGAGGATGAGCTCATCGATCGCGCCGGCGGCAAAGGCCTGGCGCACCGTCGATGCACCGCCCGCGATTCCGACGTCCCCGGCGCCCGCCGCCGCCCTCGCCTCGGCGAGTGCCGCCGCAAAGCCGGTCGTGACGAAGTTGAAGGTGGTTCCCCCGTCCATCTCGATCGGCTCGTGCGCATGATGCGTGAGGACGAAGACCGGGGCGTGGTAAGGAGGCTCGTTGCCCCACCACCCACGCCAGTCCCCCTTCCACTCGCCGCGTATCGGGCCGTACATGTTGCGCCCCATCACATATGCACCTTTTGGCGTCATCAATTCATCGCGCGACGGCTCGTCGATCTCGTAGCCGGGTTCTCCCGGATGAAAGTGCCAGTCGTGCAGCCTGAGGCCGCCCACGCCAATTGGGTCGTCGACGCTCTGATCCGGTCCCGCGAGGAATCCGTCGAGCGAGATCGACACATGACAGATGACGCGCTGCACACCATCCACGGCCGCCGTAGGGTACGGCAAACGCTCTCGAGACCAGGCAAAGGCTACGGCTGGCGACCCCATGCGGTCGCCACGGTTGCGGGGTCCGCGGACACGATGCCACTCGGAATCGCGTTGAGGATCGCGTCAAAGTCGTTCTGGCAGTACAGCTCGGGCTCACCGACCCAGTGCTGCGTCCAGTCGGTGCTGGTGCAGTCCCAGGAGTACTTGCCGTCGGTCTGCGCACCGCTCACCAGCTTGTAGAACTGCAGGTCGATCCACTGATCGTTCGTCTCACTCGCAACCAGCTTCTCGAGACGTACGGGGCTCATGTAGCGGTTGCTCTTCTGAGCGGGCTGGAATTGGTAACAGGGAAGTGCGGCGTCGTTGCAGGCCCCGCCGGTGATGCTGTTGGTGTTCTGCCACCACGGCGACACCATGGCCGCGCGGTTGTTCACGCCGCCGCGGTAGGTCCGGCCGTAGGCGAAACACGTTGCCACGAGATACTTCTGGATCGGGCTGGAACGCTTTTCGTTGCCGTAGGCGTACAGCCCCCACGCGTTGTTGAAGCCTTCCGCCGCGAACGTGGGAAGGGTGCCGCACGTCTCGGCCTGCTGCTCCGCGGGCGTCATCGTGACGATGTCGTTGTGGGTCAGGCCATCGCTCACAAACTGCCACCCGTATTCGGCGTTGAGCGCCTGGAGATCCGCCCAGTCTGCGTAGGTTTCGCCCGCAGAACAGAGTTCACTGGTCGTCCCGGTGTTGTCCACGACGACCGTCCCAGTGGCGCTCAGGCCGCGGGCCTGCAGATCCGCGGCGATCTGGGTCAGCGTGAGGATTCCGGGCACGGCGTGTCCGCACTTTGAGTAGCTGCCCTCCATCGAGCGTCCGAACTGCACGGTCACATAACCTGGGCCGGGCACCGTCCCAGCATGAACAGCGGTCAGCGGTGTGGCCACAACCGCCAGCGCGAACACTCCCAGCAGCAGGCGCTTCAATCTGTTCCTCACCGGCGTGTGCACTCCTTAGGCTGCTTGGTTCGCAGCATTCCCTTCCTGTCTCTGTGGCCGTGGGCTACCCGGTCCACTGAGAGGACATTCCACTAGCCAGTATGGGTGCCGAAGATGAACGGCGCATTGAAGATCCGCAACGGGCTCGTCTGCGCAGGGGGTATCCGAACGGCAACGGCCGAGGTCAGGATGGCCGAGCCGCCGGATCGATCTCCTCGCGGGGCGCGCGACGCCGGGCGGCGGGCCTACCCCTCCGCCGGGACGTCAGCCGGCCAGGATGGTGCCGATCCCCTTGGCCCGCCCGATCGCATGGCCACCACTTCCATTGCTGATGGTCAAGGTGAAGGTCTTGTTCGCGCTCGGCGGCGAGCCGGGCAGGACCGTCACCGTGATGAGCACGCTGGTCTTGCCTGCCGCGATCGTGGCCACACCCGAGGTGGTCGTGTAGTCGGTCCCGCCGATTGCGGTGCCGTTGCTGGTGGCGTAGTTGAACGTGACCGCGGTGGTGAGCTTCGCGCCCAGGGTGACGCAGAACTGAATGGACGTCGGGTCGCCGGCGGGATCGTGCACCGGCATCAACCCCACGTCGCCGACGTAGAGATCAGCCAGCGGCGTCGACGACCCCTCGATGTCGGGCAGGAGGATCCCCTCCCCGATCGAGCGGCCCAGCACGCCACTGCTCGGCTTGCTGATCAACACGTACCAGCCCTCGTTGTAGGTTTCGCCGCCGGTGCCGGCGTCGTCCTTGCCGCCGAGATAGTTGAACTGCCGGACCAGGATGGTCGTGGAGCTGCTGTTCGCCGGGATGGTGACGGTGACCGCCTTGTTGACCTGCACGAAGTCCTCACCGCAGCCCTTGTCACCGACGCCGCAGAGCGTGATGTACTGGACCGTGGTCGCCGTCGATTGCACCGGCGACACCGTCACCGTGAACTCGGCAGCCGCACCCGGGTCCTGGTCACCCTCAACAACGTTGACGTCGCCGATCGAGATCACGGGCGTGCCCGCGGCGAACGCATACGAGTCCGTATTGACCTCCTGCGGGGATTTCGCCAGGTCCTGCACCGAGATGGTGTCAATGCCTGACCCGGGCGGGTGCGCCGGAGCTGTGTAGGTGATCGAGAGCGTGCCGTTGCTCGCGGTTGTGAACAGCTTTGGCGTGCCGGTGAGCTTGGTTGCGCCGACGCTTGCGGTGCCGCCACCGGTGGTCGCCTTGAAGGACAGATACACGGTGGAGGCGGGGATCGCCTGGTCAAGCCCACCCTCGGAGCTCAGCGTGATCGGGACATTCGCGCCGCCCGCCAGCGATCCGGGCGTCGCGATCGGCGAATGCGCGAAACGGAACTGCGTGTCGTACACATAATGGGTCTGCGCCTTCGCCTTGGTGGTCGGTGACGAGTTGAGCTGCCCAACCCAATCAGCCCGGCCCTGCGCTGGGGGGTTTGCGGGTGCGTGGTACGTCAGCACGATCGCCCCGCTCGAGTTGGTCACGCACTGGAGCAGGGTCCCGTTCACCGGTAGCTGGCCGGTCCCGCCGCACTGCGATGCCGGCACCGTGGTCGAGTCGCCGGCAACGCTGTCGGCGATGTTCGCGCTCTCGAGGCACTGACAGAGGTAGACGGTCACCCCAGGTGCGACTGCGCCGTTGTTCTTGGTCCGGCCGGTGAAGCTCACTGTGCCGCTCGGGCCGATGGACCCCGCGGACGCGATCGGGGGATTGGGAAACGCCAGCGTGATACCGCCACTCGCGGCGGTGGCATCCAGGTCGGTGCTCACCAGCGGGAGGCGCTGCGTATGGCTCAGCGCGCCAACGCCGGCGACCACGGCGAAGGATGGAACGATCAACGCCGCGGCCACGAGAGCCCGGCCGGCGAAGCCACCCAGTCGAGACTTCACAGTGCAACCCCCCACAAAGTGTCGGAATCATCCCACCGCCGCGGTGGACCCGACCGCTGGATCTCCATATGATCGCGTAAACGCCTGAACCCCGGCTTACCTCGTGGATCGAATGCGGTGGCGGTCGGACTCGCCGCTCGGTGCGGTTACCCCGGGCGTATCGTCGGAGCGCATGTACGAGGAGATCGCCTCCGGGGTACTCGTCCGCCAGAGTGCCTTCTGCCAGAGCAATGCGATCGTGGTCGTGGATTCGGGCAGCGCGCTGCTGGTTGACCCCGGCATCGACGGCGACGAGCTCAACGAACTCGCCGACGATCTCGATGCTCTGGGGGTGGTGGTGGTCTTGGGCTTCTCGACGCATCCCCACTGGGATCACCTCTTCTGGCACGAGCGCTTCGGCGACGCCCCTCGATACCTGACCGCCACGGGCGTGGCGGTGGCGAGAGAGCGGCTCGGGCAGAACCAGGAGATGGCCTCGCAACTCGCTCCGAGGGCTCCACGGCTGACCCTCGACAGGGTCACCGCCCTGCCACCGCGCTCCACGCACATCCCGTGGCGAAGCCGATCTGTCCGGATCCTCGAGCACAACGCCCACGCGCCCGGCCACGCCGGCCTCTTTATAGAAGACGTGAGCGTGCTTGTTGCCGGCGACATGCTGTCCGACGTCGAGATCCCGCTCTTCGACCCTCGGGGTGTCGACCCCCCTGCCGACTACACCCGCGGCCTTGACCTGCTCGCGTCGGCATCAGCGGCTGTCGTCATTCCCGGTCACGGGAGCGTGGCGTACGGAGCCGAGGTCGGCTCCCGGATCGACGCCGACCGAAGGTATGTGCGCGCGCTGCTTGCCGGAGACGATCCCGCTGACTCGCGCCTCGCGAATGATGCCAGGTACGGGCCGGACTGGCTCCCGGAGGCGCACCAGCGGAACGTCGGGCTCGCCAGCAGAGCGTGACCTTGCGCTGGTGGGGTACCGGGGTCCAGGACGTGACCGGAATCGGCGACCACGCCTTCCCGACCGGAGGTGGACTCATCGAGTTCGTCAAGGGATCCGTGGTCGTGATGATGCAGACGCTCAGCAGCTGGAATCCGACGACCAGCACCATGACCACCCTTGGTCAGGCGGCCGCTGGTCGCCTATGACCTGGTGGGCGAGAGGTCGACGCTAGGGCTTTACGCACCGCCGTCGCCGCATGGACGCGTGTCCGGTATGTGACCATCGACCTCAGCATTGACAAAGCGCCAGGACGCCATCGCAGCGCTCGAGCGGATCGCATACATCCTCGAACGCGAACAGGAGCCGACCTACCGCGTGCGTGCCTTTCGCAATGCGGCCGAAGTCGTTCGCGCGCTTCCCGATGCCGAGCTCGAGCAGCGGAGCAGGCGCCGCACTCTCAACGCTCTCGCGGGAATCGGGCCGGTTACGGCGCGGGTCATTGAGGAGACCGCTGCGGGGGAAGTACCCGCGTACCTGCAACGCCTCGAGACAGAGGCGTTGCCGATCTCGGATGACGCGCTCGCCCTGCGGCGGGCGCTGCGCGGTGACTGCCACGTGCACTCGGACTGGTCGGACGGCGGCAGCCCCATCGAGGACATGGCTCGGGCGGCCATCGACCTCGGTCACGAGTACATCGTCCTCACCGATCACTCGCCGCGGTTGACGGTGGCTCACGGGCTCAGCATCGAGCGCCTCCGTGAGCAACTCGATGTCGTGCGCGAGATCAACGAACGCTTCGCGCCGTTTCGCATCCTGACCGGGATCGAGGTCGACATCCTCGAAGACGGCGGGCTTGACCAGGAGCCGGAGTTGCTCGCGCAGCTCGACGTCGTAGTGGCGAGCGTGCATTCGAAGCTCCGCATGCCGGCGGCGGACATGACACCGCGGATGCTCGCCGCCATCCGCAACCCGCATATGGATGTTCTCGGACACTGCACTGGACGGATCGTCGTCGGCCGCGGAAGACCTGAGTCGGAGTTCGACTCGGATGCCGTCTTCGCCGCGTGCCGCGACCATCACGTCGCGGTGGAGGTCAACTCGCGTCCAGAACGGCTCGATCCCCCGATGCGCCTGCTGAAACTCGCCGTCGAGGCCCGATGCCGGATCGCCATCGACACCGACGCGCATGCGCCGGGTCAGCTCGAATGGCAGCTCCGCGGGTGCGAGCGCGCTGCCGCGTGCGATGTTTCGGCCGAAATGGTCATCAACACGCTGCCGGCGGACGACCTCGTTGCATGGACGACGTCGTAGCTCAGGCGGGTGCTTGGGTGTTGAGCAGCGACTCCCAGTCCGCTTCGTTGGCGCCGACGGTCCGTCGCCCGGGCAATTCCGAGAGCGTCGATTTGAATCCGGCACCGGTGTCGAACGCCACCACCGTGTCATCCGGCCCGATCGCGCCCTGAACGCGGAGCTCGGGCAAAGACGCGAACACCGCAGCCGACTCGAGGCTCAGGAATCCGGCGCCGTGACGGGCCACGAAGGCCTGAGTTGTTGCGAGCTCCGCTTCGGGCACAGCGATCGCGGTGCCACCCGATGAAGTGATCGCCTCGAGGATGAGGAAGTCGCCAACGGTGCTTGGGACACGCAACCCTGCTGCCTCGGTCGTGGCGTCTGCCCAGGGCTCCGCAAATTGCGTGCCTGCGAGAAACGCGCGTACCAGTGGTGCGCAACCGTCGACCTGCACACCGACCATCCGCGGTCGGGCGTCACCGATCAGGCCCATCGACTCGAGCTCCGCAAAGGCTTTCCACATCCCGATGAGCCCGGTTCCGCCACCCATCGGGTAGACGATCACATCGGGAAGCGACCAGCCAAGATCTTCCGCAAGTTCAATGCCCATCGTCTTCTTCCCCTCGAGGCGATAGGGCTCTTTGAGGGTGCTGAGATTGAATGCCCCGGTGCGCTCGGCGATGCGCGCCGTCAATCGCCCGCAGTCCGAGATGAGCCCGTCCACGAGGATGAGGTCCGCACCGCAGGCTACGACCTCGGCCTGGTTGACGATGGGTGCATCGCTCGGCATCACGACGGTTGCCTGTAAACCCGCGACGGCCGCGTACGCTGCCAGCGCACCACCGGCATTCCCTGCCGACGGCATCACGAAGCTCGTAGCTCCGAGTTCTCTGGCGCGACTCACCGCGACAGTCATGCCGCGTGCCTTGAAGGATCCCGTCGGGTTCAGGCTCTCTGCTTTCACCAGCAGACGGCCGATTCCATACGCGCGTCCCAGTCGCGACGCCCGGAGCACGGGAGTCGCGCCCTCCCCCAGCGTTACGACGTTCGACCAGTCACGCACTGGAAGCACGTCGTGCCAGCGCCAGACTCCACGAGTGGGGCTGCGTCCCTCGTGCTGGCGATTGCTGATGCTCTTCGCAGCGCGCTCGAGGTCGTAGCGGGCAAGCAGCGGACGGCCGTCCACCGGGTCGACGGTCGCAAGCTCGTCGGCTGCATAAGAGACTCGGCTCAGCCCACCTTCGAGGTGTGACAGCGTGGAACCAGTCGGGGCGGTCACCATGCGAACCTGACTTCGGGCGCTCGAGTTGCGCTCATGACACCCTTCGTGCGCGGTCGTTGATCCAGTTGGTCCCCAGGAACGGGTGGATGGACTTGAGCATAGCGTGGGCGGACACAGGTGCAAGCTAGCAAATCGAGGATCGTGATCCGCGATTCCTGGGATGCCTTCGCGTCTTCGTGGAGGGAAGCCTGCGGGACGACGGCCACTCGTGCCGACATCCCAGTCTTCAGCCAGCCACGTCGTTTCTCAACCTACGCGGACCAGCACCGCTGTCTGGCCGTCGCAGGTCACGTACCACGGTGTTGCTTCACCGCCGCGACCAGCACCGGCGGTGCGGCCGTCGGAGCATTCGATGTCAGCTCATCGACAATCCGCTGCACCCAGGCTTCTATCTGTGCCGCGTCGCGCCAGTCACCCGCGTAAGTCCGCGCCATCGCCCTGGCCGGGAACCCTTTGGCATCCGGAAGCAGTCTCCCGCCGAAGGTCATATGTCCTCGCGCCCGTACACGCGCCATCAGCCGCGTCACCTGGGCGCTGGCGGGGATGTCGCCGCGCTGCGCCGAGTCACCCAACGGACCGCTGCTGAAGAACCACGTGGGAACGTCGACAAGCTCCCTGCCATTCCGAACGACGAACTGGCGTGCCGCGTGCCTCCAGCGACCGGCATACAGGCCGGATCCGATGAGCACGGCATCGTAAGCCTTGGGCGCCCGCGCGTCCTCGGCACGTACCACATCAGCATGCACGCCGTGCGAACGGAACGCATCGCCGATGATGGTTGCGATGCCGGCCGTCCCCCCCATTTTGGTGCCGTAGACGATCAACACGCTCATCGCTCACCTCCGCTGGATGAAACGGATTCGTCGAGTAAAGCGTGGTGCGCCGCTCACGAACATCACCAGAGCCGGTTGGCACAAGAACCAGGTGACCTGCGGCCCTCAAGGATCGAAATCGGTTCGCACTCTCAGATCGTTGTGACCCGGATCGCTTTCTTGGGAGTCAACGTCGAGACGTCATCACTTCCGGGTCGTGATTTCGCAAACCTGAAGCGACGTGGTGGATCGTGGGAAGTGGTCAGTCCGATTCCTTTCCCGGAACGACGAGCAAAGGGGTGTGCCCGGAATGGAGGATCTTCGTCGAGACGCTGCCGAGGAAGACACGTCGCATGCCGCCGAGCCCTCGGGTGCCGACCACAATCAGGTTCGCTCCGGTCTGCTGGTCCCCCCGCGCGAGTAGAGCGCTCGCCGGATCGCCGAAGGCGGTGACCCATGAAACCGGACGGCCTGCAACCGGCTCGAGCAGCTCCGCCAGAGCGTCCAGATGCTCGTGCTCGGTGGTGACCTCGTCGAGGTTGAAATAAGGGGGAGTTGGTGCCGTCGGATCGGACAACACCTCGATGACCTCCACAACCGCGTCGCCGTAGAGACGTCCGATGGAGGCGGCCATCAGCGCGGCTCGCTTTGATTCGCGGGAATGGTCGACGCCGGCGATCACCTGTGTCGGGGGCCACGACCGCTTCCCACCAAGGACGATCAACACGGGGCGATGGGTGCTGTGCAGGACGCTCGTCGACACGCTCCCACCCAACAGTCGATGCAGGCCACCGATGTCACGGCTTCCAACCACGACGAGATCCGCATCCACCTGATCGGCGACGCTGCCGATGACATCGAAGATGGGGCCACGGCCCGAGTGCAGACCGCTCACACGGCCACCAAGCGATTCGACGCGAACCTGCTCCTTCTCGAGGACCGTCCGCGCGGCTTTCTCGAAGGCGTCCATCGCGTCGTCGGGACCGAGATAGGCAGAGTAGGCGTACACGGTCGCAGCCGGGAGGTTGTAGGCATTGACCAGGTGCAGCTGCGCCCCGGATCGTTGGGCCAGGTCGGTCGCGGCGACGAGCGCCATATGTGCGTCGGGTGAAGCGTCGGTGGCGACGAGGATCGAGTGCAGCTCGAGTGCGTGAGTGCCGGTTGCAGGCATCGTCATGACGTTCACGGTTGGAAACTCCTCAACGTTCTGCGGTTGCTGAACTCAGCACAACAGGTTGCAGCAGGCAGGGCAAGGGTCGATGGTCACCACATCCCAGGGTCGTCAGGTACGTCGTTGCGCGGGATCCTCAGTGCCGGGATCCTGCTGGGCACCCGTGGTCGCGTCCGCAGTAACACTCAGGTTGTGACGTTCAACCAGGTCACTTGCAGTGGGCACCAGCAGTGCTGCCTGCTTCAGCGCTTCGCGCCGCTGAAGCAGATCCCAGGCTATTCGTCCGGCGAGCCTCGCGCGCCATCTCGCGCCGGATCTCCTCGTCGGAAATGGGTTTGCGCCCGTAAGACATCCCACGCATGGAGGACAAGTCCGGCGGCCCAGACCCCGATGAGCCAGGCGGGCCAGAAGTATCCGTGTCCCGTCGCAAGCCATATGGCGACAATCCCGGCGTTGACGACGACGAACGCGACCACGTGGGCAACAAAGTCACGTCGAGCCGACAAGCGCTTGACAGCAGCTGCACGAGCATCCGATGTCCCGACGGTGCCGTCCGTGTCGGTCATTTCAGTCATGTCTAGCCCTCCACAACAGGAAAGTCAACACGATCTTGACGACGTGTCGTCGTGAAGCACCAGGGCTCTTGGTAACCAGCAAACACCGCCAATTCGCCTCTGGGTGCATGACTTTTGGCCCTGGTATACGGCGTTCCTTCGATGCACTGTCAGGGTGCTGGTACAGCGGGTCACGGGAGAGGCGTCATGACTGACAAGACTTACGAGGCACCGACGGAGCCGCGTGGCGGCTCACGGGGTGGCGGCATCGCCTTGGTGATCCTGGGCGTTCTCAGCGCGCTGATCGCGTTCGGCCTGCTCGCAGGTGGCAGCGTGCTGATATGGGCCGATCGGACCCAGCGAGACGGCGCCGGGTACCTGACATCTCCCACGGCGCGTCTCGACTCGTCCACATATGCAATCGCCGCAACCAATGTCAACGTCACCGTGGATGCGCCGGGTTGGCATGTTGCCCCGGATGCGCTGGGTTCGGTGCGGGTCGTCGCGATCGACAGGTCGTCCACCGCGATCTTCATCGGCATCGCCCCCGCGGCGGACGTGCAGCGGTACCTCAATGGCACGGCTTACGACGAGGTGCGCGGGTACGCCGTTGCGGCGGGGGGCCCCACGTACGCGACCCACAGCGGTGGAGCACCACAAGCGCCCGGCGCACAGAACTTCTGGCGTGCCCACGTCTCCGGGACTGGCTCGCAGTCGCTGACCTGGAAGGTCGAAAGCGGTCGTTGGGCACTGGTGCTCATGAACATCGACGCATCCCGGGAAGTCAACGCCGTTGTCTCCGTGGGAGCCACCGCACCATTCCTGTTCCCACTCGCGATTGGACTGTTGATCGGAGGCGGGATCGCTGTGCTGATCGCCTGTGTTCTCCTCATCGGCGGGGCCGCGCTGTTTCCCCCGGCACCATCGCCTCGTCCCGAGACGTGGGTGGGCGGCACGCCTGGAGGGACTATGCGGCCGACACCAGCCGCATTTCCGTCGCCGCCGCCGGTGGCGAGCGCCGCGGGTCATCCCCTTCGAATCGAGGGCCGACTTGACGCATCACCGAGCCGCTGGTTGTGGCTGATCAAATGGCTCCTGCTCATCCCGCACTTCGTCGTGCTGGCGTGCCTCTACGTGGCGGCGATCGTGCTCACAGTGGTCGCGTTCTTCGCGATCCTATTCACCGGCCGCTATCCACGCTCGATCTTTAACTTCAATGTCGCCGTGCTGCGCTGGTCGTGGCGGGTCAGCTTCTACGGCTACAGCGCGCTCGGTACCGATCGGTACCCGCCGTTCACATTCGGCGCCGCGTCCGACTACCCGGCCACCTTGGAGGTCGATTATCCCGAGCACCTCTCCAGAGGAACTCGTGCTCGTGAAGTCATGGTTGCTCGCCATCCCGCACTACCTGATCGTGGCGGTCCTTGTCGGTGGCACGACACTGGCGGTGCGCGGCGCGTACACGGCAACGGTTCCCTATTCCGGGTTGATCACGCTCCTCGTGCTCTTCGCCGGCGTGGCGCTCCTGTTCACAAGGCGTTATCCCACCGGGATCTTTGACCTGGTCATGGGACTCAACAGGTGGGTCTATCGCGTCCTTGTTTACGTGCTGCTGCTCCGCGACGAGTACCCCCCGTTCCGGCTCGAGATGGGGGGTCAGGAATTGGTGACGACGCCTGACGCGCCGATTCCCGCGCCGCCGGCACCGTATGGTCAGCCGCGGCCGCGTCCAGCCTGAGGGAGCCCCAGCTGACGAGGAGTTGTCTCCTCGCGCAGCCGGTGGACGGATCTCTCCGGAGCCTCGCTGCATCACCCGTGTGGACAGCACCCCCTCACGCATCGATCTGCAGTCACGGTCGATTCTGGCAAAGAGCTGCGCCGCCGCCAGAGTGCCGAGTGCGACGGGATCAAATGCGACCCTTGGCAAACGCTCCCGACGGCGCTGTCAGTCAAACCGGACTCGCTCTACACCTCGAGCTGCACGCCATCGCTTGCTCCGCGTTGCCGCATCCGCTCTGGAACGCCAGGGTCAGCTAGGGGTGCCCGCCACGCCTCCCTTCGCACGATGTATCCCACGTTTGCGTGGCTGACTCCGAATGCTGACGCTATGGAACGGTACGTAGCCCCGTGGCGCGCCATCCGCCTGATCGATGCCACGTCATCAGCGGTGAGCTTCGAGTTGGGATGGCGCTCGCCGCGGTTCGAGCGACGATTGCGCACCTGCTGCTCCCAAGTCGCCCAGCGGCAATTGCCGGGTTCGTAATCGCCTTCGTTGTTGATCCGATCCAGTGTGAGGCGGTCAGGACACGACCCCATGTCTGCGAGAAAGCTCTCGAAGCGATGCCAGCGACGGCACACGGTGATCCCGCGGCCGCCATAGCGCGCCCAGTCGGCGTTCGACGGATTCATGCACCGGTTCAACATGCTCTTCCAGGCGTGGTACGTGCGGGTGCCGCCGGCTGCTGCTTGTCCATGACTTCGCGACACACACGAATCAAACCGCCTCGTCGCACCCAGGTCGCGGACGATTTAGAACCGGATCCTCGCCGCCGCCACAAGCACCGACTCACTCGTCCTGCCGCGATAGTAGTTGGCGGCCATCTCACTATTCGCGTGACCCAACAGTTGTTGCAGATGCGGCATCTGCATTCCGGCATCTGCGCACCACGTGCAGAACGTATGCCGAAATCGATACGGATTGCAATGGATGCCGGTCGCCTTGCCGAGCGTCTGCAACATCAGACTGACGCCGGCCATCGTGAGCGGCGCCGCCTGCCCCAGATGGCGACGGCTGGAAAGGAACAGCTGGTAGTTCGCCCGCGGGCGCGAAGGATCTGTCAGGTGCTCGCGTAGCAGTTGCGGGAGGATGCTCTGGCCGATCGTCAGCGGTATGTCCCGATATGCGGGCTGTGTCTTCGTCGGGTGTTTGTTGTACGCCGTGCCACGGATTTCGACGGCCGGGGAGTCCGGTCGAGCCTGATGTGGCTTTCCTCGAGCACGATCAGTTCGCTGGGTCTCAGGCCCGTGTACAGAAGCATCGCAACGATCAGGCGGTCCCGCTGCGTCGAGGCTTTCTCCAGGAGTGCGGCGGCTTCCGCCTGGGTCAGAGGAGGCTGCTTCACCCTCTTCTGGTCGTGCGCACCCGAGATCTTGATGTCTTGCAGCGCGGGCCCAATCGCTTCGCGGTTGCCGAGCTGACGCGTACAAAACGCCCCGAACTGTCGGAGCTGGGTCTGAACCTTTTTGACGGTGTCGGAGTTGGCGCCCATGTCGTCTTGGTACCAGGCCAGATACTCGGCGGCGACCGCGGCCGTCCATTCCGCTGCGGTGCGAATGCCCCGGGCCTTGCGCCAGGCCGTAAGCCGGCCACCGGTGAGGTTGTAGCGGGCGACAGTCTTGCTGGTGGCGCTGTACGGGCGACCGGTCTTAGATGAGACGTGCTCGTCGAGCCACTGTTCGACCGCACGCTCGAATGTGGGGTTGTCACCCATAGGCTCGGGCGGCAGAAGGGGTGGGTCTTGGCCTCGGCGGCGGATGGGGGTGTCCCATCTTCGAGGCGGCCTCACGGGGTGATGGTAGCTCGAGTCAGTTGGTTTTGTGGGGAATTGTGTGAGAGGGATGGTTCAGGGCAACCTTTTACAGGTGCGATGTTGGATGTTCGGCCACGTAGCGGGGTGTCGTTTTCCGCTATTCTGTATTCGCGCCAAGCATTGCTCGGGAATGAGCGGGAGACGGGGCTCGAACCCGCAACTTCAACCTTGGGAAGGTTGCACTCTACCATTGAGTTACTCCCGCGGGATCGGAAGCTCGCGAAGAGCGTTCCGCGGGGGACAGTTTAGTTATTGCCGCGCTTGCTGTCGGTCGGACAGAACCTGAGTTGGCTGCGCGGGGCACAATGGCTTTCGTGGGCTTCTTTGATGAGGTGATCCCGGAGGCGGTCGAGGTCGAGGAGCCGGTACCACAGCGCCTGCCGTGGCGGGGGACGTCGGATGACACGACGGGCGTGGCTGTTCCCCTCGTGCGGCTTCTGGCCCGGACCGAGGACGTGGCCATCATCGTCGGGGGATTCGTCGCGTACCCAGCGGGATTTGACCTCACACTTGTCACGATTGCCCGCGTCGCCTGGGTGAGGCGGGGCATGGCTCCAAACCCCATGGGACACGGCTTCCCTGGCCGCTCTTTTCCATCGCCTGAGTTCCTTCGATTTGGTCTGCGGTTCGCGGACGGATCCAAGGCAACGAACGTCGGGTACGGGCTGGCGACCGGGCCGTCAGGGGCTGGCACCCGGGGCCTTCTGCCGCGCGGCAGCGGCGGTGGGGGAAAGAAGTACAGCTCGCGCTACTGGTGCGAGCCACTGCCTCTGCCGGGTTCACTCGGCATCGTCTGCGAGTGGCCGAAATTTGGAATCAACGAGACGGAAGACGTGATCAGCGCTGATCTCATTCTTGCGGCGGCGGAGCAAGCGAAGCCGATCTGGCCCGAAGACGTTGGTATCCCGGAGCCGCCTGGCGCGTCGAGAAGGGCATATCCGGGCTCGGCTCACACGTCCACGCTTGTGAGTACTCAACACGAGGGGGCGGATCGATAGCAGCGACCGGTGGTTGGCCCGAGGATTGAGAGCGATCGGACTGTAACGAAACCGTGCCGGTCGTTCGTCAACTCGCTAGTACCATCGGCCAATGATCGCGACCCTCCGCGAGTGGCGGGTCCGTATCCCTGCTGGGAATAGCGCTCGTGCGTTCCGCCGGCAGTGGTGGCTTGACTTTCGCATCGTCATTCCCGCCGTGGCTGCGCTCGCGTATCTGGTGGTGCTCGCCGTCCGGCTTACCAGCAGCCTCTCATCCTTCTACTGGTACACCGATTTTCCAGAGGCACTCCGTCTCGGCGACGCGGTTTTCAACGGTGGCTATGGACGTGGACTCGCAGTACCTGCACAGACAGGCGTCGGCCCGCTGTGGATTGTCGGCTGGCTCCATCAGATCACCGGTAATGACATCCTCGGAATGACATTCGGCGCGCTCGTGATTGCAGTTGCGATTGTCTTCATGGCCTGGACTGCACATCGAGTCATCGGTCGTCTCGGTGCGGTTGTCGTTGCTGTTCTCGGCGTCGCCGCTCCACCGGTTGCCGCGTGGGAGATGCTCACCCCTGTCGCCCACGAGAGCACGGTGCTGGTCACCGCAATCGCCGCCTGGCAGCTCGTGTCACTCTCGCGACCGGGTCGCGGCCGCGCCATCGCATCCTCCCTACTTGTGGGCGTGGCTGCGGGTGTGTGCGTTGTCTCCGACACTCTCGCCCTGGCCGCAGCGGTCGCTCCATGGATCATTTGCGCGCTGCTTCTTGCGCGCCGCAACCACAGTCGACGTTGGCCGGTTGCGATCACCGCGTCTGCAGCAATCGCAGCGGCGGCATTGGTTGCACTCCTGTCCAACGCGTCGGGCATCGTGGCGCGTGGAGGCGTCGGGCTTGCGCCGTCAACCAATGGCGTCGGAGCCGGCTTGCGGTCTGTCGCGACAACGCTCGGCCAGATGATCAGCGGCGCCTGGTACGGCGATGCAATCCCTGCGGCGATCGCGCTCGGCGGATTTATCGCCTTTGCCGCAGTGATCGTCATGGCTACTCGTGCGGCGCGGCAGCGCTCGAGTGACGCTGAGCCGGTTCGAGAACGAGAACTGTACGTCTGGTTCTGGCTGTTGTCCTGCGCCGGGCTCATCACCGCCTTCTGCATCTCCGGACTGGCAATCCAGCAAAGCCCGGTTGACTATCAGGGGCATTACATCGACGGGCTGTGGTTCGCCGCGATCGCGCTTATTCCGCTCGGGTTCCTCTTGATTGGAAAGATACGCAGTGTCCTCCTCGTGGCAAGCGTCGCGTCACTTGCGGTGGTGAGTACGATTGGGGTCGCTTTCGCTCCACCGTATCTCTTCAATGGTCCTGACTACGTGGACGCAGCGGCACTCACCGCCTCGCTCGAGCAACTCGGCGTTACGCACGGCTACGGCGGGTACTGGGAGTCGTACGCGGTGGGGTGGCATACCGATGACCGGATCACAGCGCTGCCCTTGCAGCAGTGTGCAACCGGAGTTTGCCGCTATGCGTTCGCCGCACCCGCGTGGTATCTCTCCCAGCCGGGCCCTGTCTTCGTGATCGTGCAGGCCGAGCCGTGCAGCCACGACCCGCTGTGCATCGACGCCTCCAGCCTCGATACGTTGCCGGCTCCCGAGTTGGTGCGCCCCGTGGGGCTGCTCAGGATCTACGTCTACCCTCGCGACGTTTTGGCCGGACTCGCAACAGCCGGCAGCATCTAAGCGCAAAGCGGCGAGCCAGCGGGCTCACCTCAGTGGTTACGCCACCGTCACCGGCTCAGTTGGCCTGGAGACCGCTGTGGGACTTCTGTGGCGTTCGCCTGGGAGGGCGATGTCGTTGTCGGGGACGAGGTGAGGGTAGCCGTCGATTGCAATCGCGGCAATCAGCAACACCGCGGCGACTGCGTAGTAGTTCATGAATGCGATGTGTCCCAGGAGCAGGTAGGCGACTGTGAGTACGGCGCCTCCAAGCAGGAGGTCCACTGAATCACGGGGGCGATGGCGCAAGACCAGCAAGGCCACTGCGAGAGTTGCGATAAGGATCACCGCACTGGGCAGATACGGAAGGCCGTAGGTGTGATCTAACGCGCCGATGGTGATTGCATCGGCACGGTTCACCAGGAACACCGGACTCAGCCAGAGTTCGACTGTCGAATGCAGGAAGTTGCCGATCCCGTCCCAAAGTGCAAACACGAGCACAATCGCAGCGGCAATCCCCAAGCCCCAGACGATGTCCCGGCGAGCTGAGCGCGACCACACCACGATCACGAGAAGCGCGGCGAGGATGGTTGGCTTGGTGGTGAGCGCAATGCCCAGAGCAAGGCGTCCCCATCGAGAATGACGTTGTCGTCCCACAAACCAGAGGAGCAAGAAGAGGACGCCGGTGGCGTCGTTGAAGGCGTGTTCCGCCAGGTCGACACCGAACGGCGACAGCAGGACAAGCGCGATCGACCCCACGGCAATGGCGACGGATTGGCGTCGCGCCATGCATGCAACCACTACTGCGATTGCGACCCAGATCGCCGCCTGCGAAAGCCGCACGTCACCGAGCAGACGTCCCGGCAATCCGAGCAACAGAATGCCAGGCCCATAGCCGAAATGCTCGGGAGTCAGGTACGCACCGTGGTCACTGACAGGAATCAATACGGGCACCGTCGGACCGTATGGGTTCATGCCGTGCGCCAAAGCGCCCGTCGCCACCTGCATCTCGCGAAAAGCGTCGAAGGCAAGTTGTCCCCACTGCAGCCGCGTGACCTCTGCGACCACCACGATGGCCGTGGCGGCGACGACGAGTACCACCCCAATACGGAAATTTCGAGCGAGCACTCCAGCGACCGCGAGGACGAGCACGGCCACGGTCAGCAGCGGTGCCAGTGGATGATCGATGAGTGAGAGTGCGGAGAAGGCCACGGCTCCCACGACGATCTGGGGATTCGGGGCGCCCGGTGTGGCTCGCAGCGCGAACCCGATGCACAGGGCTGCCGCTGCGGTCAGGATGACGCCGATCGTAAGGCCCCCGGCCCAGAACGTGGCAACGGAGTTACCGCACGTCAGCAGGGCAAACGCAACTACCGCGAAGTCGCCTCGAGTTTTCATCGATGTGGCGCCGTGGTACCACGCCCCGTTCCCGGAGCGCGCCCAGGGATCGAACCCGACACAGGTCCGTCACCCCGCTTCGATCCGAATTGGCAGGCAAGGGGCGTCCGACCCTCCGATGTGGTTCGGGATCATGCCTGACGGTCGTGACCGGCTCGTCACGATCGAGGTGCTGTGGCGGGGCATGCTACTGCCGTGATCCAGCTACGAGCTGAGGCCACACGCCTGCGCCTGGGCGTGGTGCTGGTGTGCTCACTTGTTGTCGTGACCGCCTGCAGCGGACCGTCGGCGCAGGCCGTTCCCACTCCTGCGGGCGGTGCGCTCCTCGGCGTCCTGCCGCATCTCTCCGACCGACCCTCGCCAACTCCATCCGCGTCCGCACATGCTCTTGCAACGGCTCGAGCCACAGCACGGCCGACTGCAACCGCAAAGCCGCGCCCGACGCCGACGAAACCACCCACCACGCCCGGCCCGCGGACTGTGGTGGGCGGCTGTCAGGTTTTTCCAACCGACAATCCATGGAACCAGAACATCGCGAACGCGCCGCTCAATCCGATGTCGGCAACCTACATTGCTGCCATCAACTCGACCAAGCAATTCCTGCATCCCGATTTCGGATCGAATCCCACGTACGGCATCCCGTATACCGTCGTTCCGGCATCGCAGAAGTTCGTGCCGATCACCTTCAACGCGTATGGCGACGAGAGCGATCCCGGGCCGTACCCGGTGCCGCTGAATGCACCCGTCGAGTCAGGAAGTGATCATCACGTGCTCGTGCTGGACTCGGGCAACTGCCATCTCTACGAGATGTACACCGCCCAGCAGGCAGGCAACGGCTGGGTCTGTGCGTCGGGCGCGGTCTTCACCCTCAGCAGCAATGCGCTGCGCCCCAACGGATGGACTTCCGCCGATGCCGCTGGGCTGCCGATCCTCCCCGGCCTGGCTCTGTACAGCGAGGTCGCCGCCGGCGCCATCAACCACGCGCTGCGTTTCACCGTGGATGAGACGCAGAACGGGTTCATCCATCCGGCGACTCACGAAGCGGGCGTCAACAACCCGGGCCTGCCACCGATGGGGCTGCGGTTGCGCCTCAAGGCGTCATTCAGCCTGGCGGGCTTCACCGGCGAGGCGCTGGTGATCCTCAAGGCGCTCAAGACGTACGGCATGATCGTCGCCGACAATGGCAGCAGCTGGTACATCAGCGGTGCCACCGATCCGCGCTGGAATGACGACAATCTCAACGAGCTGAAATCAGTCCCCGGCAATGCATTTCAGGTGGTCGAGACCGGGCCGATCCTGCACTAGCCGCGGCGGCGGCGTTATCGCTTCGCAGACTCCAGCGCAACCACCGAATACTTCTCGCGCGAGTAGTCGGCACGGATCAACTTCTTGTCGAGCTTGCCCACGCTCGTCTTCGGCAGCTCGTCGACGAAGGTCCAGCGTTCGGGCAGCCACCAGCGTGCCACCTTGGGTGCGAGGAATTCGCGAAGCTCGTCCGGTGTCGCCGACGCGCCCGGCTTCAGCACAACCAGCGCCAGCGGCCGCTCCGCCCACCGATCGTCAGGAACACCCACCACGGCGGCCTCGGCAACGGCGGGATGACCGACCAGCAGGGTTTCGAGCTCCACCGATGAGATCCACTCACCGCCCGACTTGATGACGTCCTTCGAGCGATCGGTGATCTGCACGTAGTTGCGCGCATCGATGTTGCCGACATCGCCGGTGCGCAGCCAGCCGTCGTGGAATTTCTCGGGCGCATCGGTGTTGTAGTACGACGCAGTGATCCACGGCCCGCGCACCTCGATCTCGCCAACCGCCTCGCCATCGTTGGGGACCACGGCACCGCTGTCGTCGACGAGACGCAACTCCACACCGGGGACGACTCGGCCGGTCTTGGCCCGGTAGATCATCTCGTCCTCCGGCGCGGTGCCTTTCGGCGGGCGCGCGATCGTGGCGATCGGACTCGTCTCGGTCATGCCCCACGCCTGCCAGAGTTCGATATCGAGCACTTCGCGAAACGCGGTGATCAGTGTCGCCGGGACCGCCGACCCACCGCACACCGCGGTTTTGATGCTGGACACATCGCGACCGGTTGCCTGTACGTGGTTGAGCAGTGCCGTGAGGATGGTCGGCACGCCACCGGTGAAAGTCGGCCGCTCCTGCTGGATGAAGTCACACAGTCCTTGTGGTTGCAGGAACTTCCCCGGCAGGAGCAGATCGCTGCCCACCAACCAGCCGGCATAGGGTGTCCCCCATGCGTTGACGTGGAACATGGGCACGATGATCAGGAGCCGGCCCCGATCGTCGAGGTGGAACGTTCCCCACACGGCGAACGAGTGCAGGTACACGGATCGGTGGCTGTACGCCACGCCCTTGGGATCGCCGGTGGTTCCGGTCGTGTAGCACATGGACGCGGCGCTCCGCTCATCGATGACCGGCCAATCGAAGATCGGCAACTCCGCCTCGAGCAGCGTTTCGTAGGCAAGCGTTTCGCCAAGCCCGGACACGGGTTCGGAGCCGACGATGATCACCCTCTCGACGCTCGGACATTGATCGATCACCGCTGCAAGCAGCGGCGCCAGCGAGTCGTCGACGATGACCACCCTGTCCTCGGCGTGGTTGATGATCTGCGCGAGCTGCGCCGGTGGGAGGCGCAGGTTGAGCGTATGCAACACCGCCCCCATGCTCGGGATGGCGAAGTACGCCTCGATGTGCTCCTGGTGGTTCCAGCAAAGGGTGCCGACCCGGTCGCCGGCCACGATGCCGAGCGTCCGCAGCGCGCCGGCCAGGCGGTTGACCCGCTCCGCCACCTTGGCGTAGCTCGTATGCCGGGCCCGCTCGCCCTCGAACGTGATGATCTCGCTGTCCGGGTACACCGCTGCGCCGTGGCGAAAGAGCTCCGTGATGCTCAGCGGCGGATCCTGCATGGTCGAGTTCATGGGTCCACTCTCCTCTGCACGTGCTGGCGCTGACCGGGCGCCGATCCTGCGGCACCCGAGTCGTCGAGATCGTACTTGGCATCCGCCCCGTTGTGCAGCATCCGTGGCGGCTTGTTGCTTCGCTACCCTCGTTTCATGGCAACGATCCAGACCGGCCCGATGACCGGCGCACAGCGCATGCTCGCCACCGCGCGCCGCCAGCCCGCCGACCGCACCCCGATCTGGTTCATGCGCCAGGCCGGCCGGTGCCTCGCCGGCTACCGTGCCCTCCGCGAGACCTACGACATCCTCACCATCACGCGCACGCCCGAGCTCTGCGCCAAGGTGACGCTGATGCCGGTGGAGGAGTTCGGCGTCGACGCCGCGGTGATGTACGCGGACATCATGCTGCCGCTGATCGGCATGGGAGTGCCCTTCTCCATCGACCCCGGCGTCGGACCGCTCATCCACGACCCGGTACGCAGCGCCGCCGACATCGCCGCGCTGCGGATCGTAGAGCCCCATGAGGCGACCCCTGAACTCTTCGAAGCGATCAAGCTGGTGCGCCGCGAGCTCGACGGCCGGACGGCTGTGGTCGGCTTCGCCGGCGGGCCGTTCACGGTCGCCTCCTACATGATCGAGGGCAAGCCCACCAAGGAGTTCCCGCGCACCAAGGCGATGCTCCACGGTGAGCCCGAGCTCTGGCACCGCCTCATGGGGACCTTGACCGAGGTGACGGTCAGCTACCTGCGGGCCCAGGTCGAGGCCGGGGCGCAGATGATCCAGCTCTTCGATTCGTGGGCAGGCGCGCTGTCGGTCTCGGCGTACGAGACGATGGTGATGCCGTACAGCCGGCGGATCCTCGAGGCGGTCGCAGAGACCGGGGTGCCGACGATCCACTTCGGGACCACCACCTCGCACCTCCTCGAGGCGATGGCGCGCTGCGGCTCGGATGTCATCAGCGTCGACTGGCGCCTGCCGCTGGACGAGGCCTGGCGCCGGATCGGCGACCGCGGCATCCAGGGCAACCTCGATCCCGGCGTGATGCTCGCGCCATTCGACGTCGTGGCGCGCGACGCGCGCGAGGTGCTCGCGCAGGCAGGGGGGCGCCCCGGCCACATCTTCAACCTCGGGCATGGCGTCCTCCCCGAGACGTCGAGCGACCACCTGATGCGCCTGGCCGAGCTCGTCCACGAGGAAACCGCCAAGGCCTGAGCGCGGCTCGGCGCGGCCCGCCCCTGCACCTCTACGCTTGAGGCATGGCCCAACTCGGGGTGGTCCTCGCCACCTTCGGCTCCGCGGTGACCGCCGATGACGTCCCCGCATACCTGAAGTCGGTGCGAGGCGGTCGCGAGGTCCCGGAAGACCTGATCGAGGAGTTCCGGCGCCGATACGACCTGATCGGCCGATCCCCGCTCATCGATATCACCCAGGCGCAGTGCGCGGCGCTCCAGGTCCTGCTCGACGCCGAGCACCCCGAGCACATGCGGATCGTCGCCGGCATGCTCCACTCGGAACCGTCGCTCGCCGGCGCGCTCGACGCGCTGGCCGCCGCCGGGATCAGCCGCATCGTCGTTGTGGCCCTGGCACCGCAGTACTCACCGATCATCCTCGCCGGCTACGAACGCACCGTCGCGGCGTGGCGCGCGGAGCACCCCGAAGTGGACGTCCACATCGCCGGAGCATGGCATCTGATCCCCGAGTGGATCGATACGCTCGCGGAGCGAGTCCGCGAGGCGCTCGCGAGCCTCGAGCCCGAGGTCCGCGACCGGATCCCGATCATCTTCACCGCGCACAGCCTCCCCCGCTCCGTCGTCGAGCGCGATGCCGGCTATATCACCCAACTCCGCGACACGGCCACGGCAGTCGCGACCCGCCTAGGTCTCGGCGATGAACGCTGGACCTTCGCGTACCAGAGCGCCGGGCACACCCCGGAGGAGTGGCTCACCCCTGACGTCAAGGATCTTTTCCCGGACTTCCGCGCCCGCGGGGTCACCGAGATTCTCGTGGTCCCGCTGCAATTCCTCGCAGATCACCTCGAGATCCTTTACGACATCGACATCGCCGCCGGCGAGGAGGCCACCGAGGCCGGCATCACCATGCACCGGATCGCACTGCCGAACACGCAGCCGGCCTTCATCCGCGCCCTCGCCGCCGTCGTCGAGCGCGAGCGCGCAGGCGCCGCGTCAACCGCGGTTTCATGACCGGCCGGATCTGAGCCGGGCGTTCCAGACCGATCGGGTTCGGGTAGCTGATGCCATCCGGAGCCTCGAGGAGCATGGCCAGACGGCGCAGCGAGCCGAAGAGGTCCTCGCGCTCGGCTGCATCCATGCTCTCCCACACATCGCCGGCCAGCTGGTCGGTGGTCTGCTCAATGGTGGCGCGCAGCGCGCGACCCTGGTCCGTCAGCTCACTTTGGCCGTCCAGGATCCCGCGACTGCGGAGACGCTCCACACCTGACTCCCATTCCTCGTCGCTCCAGCCGCGAAACCGCCGCATCGTAGCCGCGTCGATGGCGGCGCCTGCGGCGACGATCGTGATCAGCAACTCCAGGCCGTCGAGACCATGCACCGTGAGTGCCGCCACATGCCCGTCGAATCGATGCTCGCGCAGCTGTGTGCATGCGTGCCAGAGCTTGAGATGGGGGAGATCCGCAGCGTCGAGCGCCGCCGTGGCCGTGTAGAGCGGGCGGCCTCCGCCACGCAGACGGGAGGCAAGATCCAGAGCGGTGCTCGCGACCGACGCGAGCTCTGCGGACGCGATCTCGCCACCCCACAGACGGCGCAGCGCGAAGTCGGCGACGGCGGTCCTCGCCGTTAACGCCAGCTCGGGGCTTGAGTATCGCCACGCATCGGGGATCGCTCTCGCGACCATCGCCGGATGGAAGTTGTGGAACACCGCGGTGACCACGCCTGGCGATACGGCACCCATCGGCGCCGACCGCGACGCGAAGTAGCCCATCCATCCGCCGCGCAACCCTGCCGCTTTGTAGTGCTCCGGCGCTTCCAGCGCGAAGTAGACGATCGCGTGGATGGGTTCGAAGAGCGTCCAGGCGCGGCGTGCGAGCGTCATGGTCATGCCGTGCATCGTATCGGCGCGAGACTTCAGAGCGGAGTCACGCCCGTCGGGGTCAGCGTGCCGTGGAAGATCCCGGAGTGCGTGAATGTTGGCGCTGTTCCAGGGCTCAGCACCGAGCCGGTCAGCTCCGACGACGGCATGAACTGGAGAAAGCGAGAATCGGCACGGGCGACATCGACGATCGACTTCTCGAGCACGCACGAGTTGTACTGCCGCGTCGGTTCCTCGAGCGTGTTGGCGTTGAGCACCACCTCCTGCTCCCAGGTGCGTGTGTAGCGGCGCACGCCCGGAATTCGGCTGTGCTCGGGCGTCAAACATTCGGCGGCGATCACGTTCTCACTGCTTGCCCAGATGCCGCTTTCCGTGTTGACCACCAACGTGTGATTGCCGATCGTGTGCCCCGGCGTCGAGAGCAGTGCGATGCCCGGCCCGATGAGCACGTCGCCGTCGATCCGCAACAACGTGTCAGGTCGCAACGCGCTGTAGGTGGACGCCTGATACCAGGGTACCTGCAGCGGGTGCAGCCGTTGCAGCGATTCCAGCTCGGCGCGTTGCACGACGAGGCGCGCGTTCGGAAAGGCAGGTCGCAGTGGCGCGTTGGGCGAAAGATCAGTGACCGGCATCGTGGTGCCGAGCCAGCGCCGGACGTCCTGCGTATGCAGATGGTCGAACGTGATCAAGTCGACATCGTTTGCATCGATGCCGACGCTGCGCAGATGGCTCTGCACATCACCGAGCGGACGTGCGAATGCGCGCTCGAAAGCGGCAGGCGTCGATTCGCTGAGCCTCGCGAAATACGGTGTGCGCCGGGCGAGCTCGACATCGGTTGGTTCGAACAGCAACACCCTGCGCTTGCCGTCCGGATCGCGCCATCGGATCACCACGACCCGGTGTGTCAGGGACAGATAGGGCGCGGGGCTGATCGCCGCTCGAAACAGGCCGAAACGCGTCGGGTAGGGCAGGGTTGCCAGGTCGAAGGTGCCGATCCAGTCCGGCATCCCCGTGCTTCGAAACCACGCCCGAAACCCGGGAGCCGCCTCCCTGATGAGATCGAGCTGACGACCGGGCTGAGGCTCACAGGCAACTGCAGCAAAGTGCGAGATCGCGCTGATCTCCCCGACCGGGGGCGGGAGGTGCGTGGCCATCGCGGTCCTCGGGAGTCTACGCGGTGGCGAATCCGCGGGTCGATATACTCGAACGAGGTGACCGAAGGAGTTGCACGGTGAGGCGCTGGGGGCATTTTGTCTACCGCCGCCGCAAAGCGGTGCTGGCTGCGTCACTCGCCTGTTTCGTGCTCTCCATCGTCGGTCTGCTCACCGGCGGTCAGCCGATCAACGCGTCGAACTACGACGTCGAGTCGGTGCGCGCTGCGAACCTTGAAGGCGCGCAGCTCCCGTCGACGACCGGCTCGTCGTTCACGCTGATCCTCACGAGCTCGCAGTCGAGCGTTCGGTCAACCCGCATACAAGTCGGCCGTCGAACGCGGCGGTCGCACCGCTGCGCAATGACTCACGCGTCAGCGCGTTGGCCACCCCGTACACCGTATCCCCTGCGCAGGTGCCGCTCATGGTGTCCACCGACAAGCGCAGCGTCCTCGTGCAGGTGGGGATGAAGATCGACTTCGCGCAAGCACGGGCACAGTACGGCGCGATCCGGGGTGAGGTGCACTCCAGCTCGCTCCAGCATCACCGCCACCGGTGACGTCCCGCTCGCGTACGACTTTGACACGTACCTTGCAAGCGACCTCCGTCGCTCCGAGGTTGTTTCGCTGCCCGCTTGCACTGATCCTGCTGGTCATCGTGTTCACCACCGGCATCGCCGCCCTGCTCTGTCTCGGCGTCGGCATTTTCGCCGTGCTCGGTGGTGTCGGCGCAGCGCTCGCGCTGGCTCACGTCATCGACGTATCGACATACGCGGTGAACGTCGTCACGCTGGTCGGCCTCGGCATCGCCATCGACTATTCGCTGTTCATCGTGACGCGGTTCCGCGAAGAGCTCGGCTCCGGGCACAGCGTCGAGGACGCGCTCGCGTACCACCATGGCCACCGCGGGCCGGGCGATCATCTTCAGCGGGCTCACCGTCGCGATCGGCCTCTCGGGCTGCTCTTCTACACCGGGCACCGCGCTCGTCTCGATGGGCGTCGCCGGCGCGATCGTCGTTGCCATCTCTGTGCTCTATGCGGTGACGCTGCTGCCCGCCTTGCTGGCGATCTTCGGGACCGCGCATCAACAGCATCAGGATCCCCATCCTGCAGCCCAAGCCGTTCGGCGAAGGCCTGTGGCACCGGCTCGCAACCTGGGTCATGCGCCGGCCCTGGACCGTGTTGATCCCCACGGTCGCGATCCTGCTCATCGCCGGTTCTCCGTTTCTGGACCTCAAACTCGCCAACAGCGATGTCAACCAGCTGCCCACATCGGCAGAGGCTCGCGAGGGAGCCGACCTGCTCCAGGCGCAGTTCCCGCAAGTCGGCCAGAACACGATCGCCGTGGTCGTCGACTTCCAGCACGGGCGACCCACCGCTCCCGCAAATATCGCGTCGGCGTATCAGCTCTCCCAGCGGCTCGCGACCCTCAAGGGTGTGACGGGCGTTCGCAGCTACGTGAGCATCGAGCCGAACGCAACGCTGACGTCCTATCAGACTCTCTACTGCGCAGCCGAAGAGCTCACTGCCGGCCGGCGCGCAGACGGTGCTCACAACGCTGACCGGTTCGAGCATCGCCGTCCTCGACGTCGCCAACCCGTATTTCGTCACCAGCGACCAGGCGCACAACCTCGTCCGTGACATCCGTGCCATCGACGCAGTGCCAGGGGCGACGGTGCAGGTCACCGGCGACACCGCGTTCGACATTGACCTCGTCAACTACATGATCGACCACACGCCACTCGCCATCGGCTTCGTGCTGATCACCACGCTTATCGTGCTCACGGTGCTCCTCCGTTCTCTTGTGCTTCCGTTCAAAGCGGTGCTCATGAATGCGCTCTCGCTGAGCGCCGCATTCGGCGCGCTGGTATGGATCTTCGTCCAGGGCCATCTGTCGGGATTCCTCGGCTTCACGCCGGGCGCGCTCGATCCGACAATCCCGGTGCTGCTCTTCTGTGTCGTGTTTGGACTGTCGATGGACTACGAGGTCTTCCTGCTGACGCGAATGCAGGAAGCCTGGGTGCGCACGGGCGACAATCGCAAGGCGGTTGCCGACGGCCTGGAGCGCAGTGGACGGCTCGTCACTGGAGCCGCGGCAATCATGGCGTGTGTCTTTCTCGCATTCGCGCTTGCGAGCGTGGTCACCATCAAGTCGATCGGAATCGGCATGGCGGTGGCGGTGATCGTCGACGCCACACTCGTGCGCGCGCTCGTCGTACCCGCGGTCATGCGGCTGCTCGGCACCGTCAACTGGTGGGCGCCGCGCTGGCTTCATCCTCCCGAGCCGGAGCGCGAGGAGATCGCCCCAGCTGCCTGACACCGCTGTCGCCCCGAATGCGGCTCCACCGCGTCCCTTGCTGCGGGGCTGGACTCACCTCGCCACCGTGCCTCCCGCGATCGCCGGTGCAATCGCACTGGTCGTCGTCGGTGGCGGCAACGTAGCCCGGCAGCTCTCCCTTGCGGTCTATGGCCTCTGCCTCATCCTGCTGTTCGCGGTCAGCGCCAGCTACCACCGCGGCCCATGGTCACCGAGGACGCGGCGCATCTGGGGTCGCCTCGACCACGCCACCATCTTTCTCGCCATCGCCGGCACGTATACACCCGTCGTTGTCAATGTCCTCCGGGGCTGGCCGTCCATCGTGTTGCTGGTGGTCATCTGGGTGCTCGCGGGCAGTGGTGTGATCGTCGCCACGACCGGGGTTCCGCTCCCACGCTGGGTGACCGTGGTGCTGTACCTCGGCGTCGGATGGACTGTCGTGTTCTTCCTGCCAGCGCTCGGCGATCGCATCCATACCAGTGGGTTGATCGTGCTGGCGATCGGAGGTGCGCTCTACTGCGCGGGCGCAATGGTGTATGCGTTGAAACGTCCGCAGCTGTGGCCGAAGGTCTTCGGCTACCACGAGGTGTTTCACATCCTGGTGATCGCCGCGACTGCCGTCTATTTCGTTTTCATCCTGACGACCGTCGCGCTGCCCCGATAGTCTGGTTTGCAATCCGGCACAACCGTCGAAACTCAGGCGATCGGCAGGTAGCTCGTCCCCTTCTGGTACATCGCCGGGCTCCCCACGATGCTCCAGATCAGCGTCGCCGGTCCGGGCCTCGCATCAACGGGAATGTCGAGTTGCATGTCGAACGTTTCGCTCGCTCCCGCGGGGATCGGCCTCGCACTCGCGCAGTCCAAAAGCGCGATGTGGAACGTCCCCACCACCCCCTCGACCTCGTCGTAAAACATCGGGCACGATCCGAACGTCCAGGTGGGGTTCGTTGGAAGATTGCCGATGCCGCTACGATTCGCCGGCTCGTTCACGAGGGTCACCGAGAAGGTCACGCGCTCGCCGGGCCGCGCAGTTGGAGGTGCAGCAAGCTTCGTTTGCGTGAGTGGCGCGTACCCCCCAATGCTCCCGTCGTTGGGAACGCCGTAGAGCTCGGTGAAGTACGTCTCACCTCTCACGGGACATGGAGTGCCCCACCCCGCTGCGGGTCCCGGAGCCACCCGTACGCTGCCGAGCGTCTCACCAAGATCGACGAGCATGGAGTCGACAGGTTGCGCGAGGTGGCACGGGTCGACATCAATCTCTCCGGTCGCCGAGCCGAAGAACGGCGGCGCGGGCTCCGCATTTCTGGGGCTGAGATAGACGATGTCCCCCGCCCACGGCAGCTCCTTTGCGATTGGGATCGGGCCGGTCGATGTGAAGAAGGAAACGTCAGGTGTGGGCCCGACGAAACACGGGCGTGAGCCGGCGTCGGTCATGGTGAGGTCCCAGCTGCTCGTGTTCATGGGTCCCTCACCGACATAAGACGGATCCGCGACCTTGACCACGACGTCGAGATCCGCCGGTCGGCAGGCGACCACGCCGCGGATCGTGAACGGAGTCGGCTCAGCGCCCGGGTTCGCGTCCCGCGATGTGGGGATGCTCTGGACCGGCGCGGGTGTCACGATCGCGGCGACCCCCGGCGCAGTGATGCGCCCGCAGGCGACTGCAGTGCCCAAGGCAGCAAGCAGGATCAAGCACCGAGGGCCGTGCGGCATCGACGAAAGCGTACGCCGGCTGCGATCGCTGAGTGAACTCCGCCTGGGTGACCCGGGACGCCCGTGGGTAACTACTCGGCTCCGGCCACGGCCTCGAGAGCGGGATGTACGCCGTTGGTCCCCTCAGCTTCGCGCACCTGCGCGAGGTACTCGTCCACCAGCTGACGACCGCGCTCTGGATCCGCGACGCTCGCGATCACGTGATACGCCGGCTCATCGGGGTCCGGACGCACGAGCACGAAGCCGTCATCCACGTACACCTTGATGCCGTCGACGAGGTCGACCGAGTTGGTTCGATGGCGGTCGAGGAGGATGCGCATCACGCGTCCCTTCGCTTCCCACGGGCAGAACTCTGTTGCGGTGATGTACGCGACCTGCGGGAGGTCAGCCCGCGCCTGGCTCAACGGCACGCCGATCCGGGCGCGCAGCTCGAGCAGCTTCACCAGCGTGTACATGGCGTCGAAGGCGCCGAGATGCCCTGGCCACGCAAAGCCACCTTCACCGTCGGACGCGATGCTCGTTCCCGACATCGTCGACGCGCGCAGCACCGACGCCGGATCGCCTGGGGTCGCGCTGAAGGTCCCGCCCGACTTGCGCACCAGGTCGCTGATCCACATCGGCGTTGCCGCCGGTGCGAGCACGGTCCCGGGATTGGACTGCACCCACCACGAGGCGATCAACCCCAGGCACTCGTGCGGCGTCAACACAACTCCCTTCTCGTCGATGATCGTGATCCGTTCGCCGGTTGGACTGATCATGCAGCCGACGTCGGCCCGCACTGTCTTGCTGATCAGAGCGGTCTCGTCCGGCACGGTGCGGTGATGGACGCCCTCGCGCATGCCGGCGTTGAGCGGAATGGTCGTGACACCGAGCTCGTTGAGGATCGCCGGAAGCACCGCGGAAGCATCGCTGTAGTCGTAGTCGATGAGGACCCGGAACAGCGCATTGCGGATGATGTCGGCATCCACCGTCTTGAACAGGTGCTGGACATATCCGGGAATCGGCTCGCCGTACTCGATGTCGCCCATCTCGTAGAAGCCCGCGCGTCGGAAATCCTCGCGGAAAAGCAGATTCTCGAGCTTGCGCTCGGCGCGTTTGTCGATCTGCAGCCCGTCCGAGTCGAAGAAGCGGATGTCGGCACTGCGCTGATCGAGCGGCGACACCAGCACGTGGATCCCGGCGGAGCATTCGGCATCGAGCGTGGCCCACTGCGTCACCGGGACCGGCAGCTCGCGGACGTCGCGAGCCTTTGCGCCGGCACTGACGATGCCGCTGACGATGGCGCGCTTGATCATGCGCGACGAGCGCGCGTGATCCTGGCCAACCACAACACACGCGCCCTTGGAAAGCGTGGCGCCGAATGCCGCGCCGAGCCGCGCGCAGAACTCCGGAGTCAGCTCGACATTGATCAGCCCGCCGAGGCCGTACGACGAGAACAGCCCGCTCCGCCACTCACCGGCCCAGATCACCGACTCGTTCACCGTGGAGCCTGGTTCAACGGTCTTGCTCGGCCAGATCTTAACCCCGGCGCGAATCTGCGAGCCTCGGCCGAGCACGCACTCGTCGGCGATCACCGAGTTCTCCTCGAGCAGCGAGTCATTCTTGATGGTGACGTTGCGGCACACGATCGCCTGGCGTAACCTGCAGCGCTCTCCGATGTACGAGTGCGGCCACACCACGCTGTTGCTCACCTTGGTGTTGTCGTCGATGACGCTGTAGCGGTCGATGACGCCGTGCTCGTTGATGTGCGCGCCACCTTTCAGCTTCACCTCGTCACCGATGAACGCCGGGCCGTCGAGCTGAACACCGATGCCGATCTCGACACCCTCACCCATCCAGACATTGCCTTCGCGGCGGCCGGGGATGTGACACCGCACCTTGCCGTCGAGCGCATCCCAGTTGGCCTGCATGTACGACTGGATCGACCCGATGTCGCACCAGTAGTCGTTGACGACGATGCCGTGCAGCGGCTCGTGTCGCCGCAACATCGTCGGGAACACGTCCTGCGACCAGTCGGCGTTCGAGCCTTCCTTGATGTGGTCGAGCACCTTCGGCTCGATCACGTAGATCCCTGTGTTGGCGTGGTCGCTGAAGACCTCGCCCCACGAAGGCTTCTCGAGGAACCGCTTGATAGTTCCCTCGTCGTCCGTGACAACCACCCCGTACTCGAGTGGGTTCGGCACCGAGTGGAGCACGATCGTGGCGTGTGACCCGCGCTCGGTGTGCGCGCGGATCACCGAGGTCAGATCGATGTCGGTGAGGGCGTCGCCGCTGATCACCAGGAACGTGTCGTCAAGCAGGTGGGCAGCGTTGCGAACGCTCCCAGCCGTGCCGAGCGGCCGGTCCTCGACGACGTACTCGATCTCCATGTCGAGGTCGGCGCCATCGCCCATGCGGTTGCGAATATCGGCGCCCAGGTAGGCGAGGGTCACCACCACCTGGGTGATGCCGTGGTCCCGGAGCAGTCGAAGGATGTGCTCGAGCACCGGCGTGCCCACCACCGGAACGAGCGGCTTGGGAAGACGGCTGGTCAGTGGGCGCAGTCGCGCCCCTTCGCCTCCCGCCATGACCACTGCCTTCACACAGCCACCTCCTCGGCGCCGGTCTGCCGCTGCAGATCATATGGTGCCCCGCCAAGAATTACGCGTGTGGCGGTGCTCCGTCGACGGGAAGCACCACGCGCTGGTGCAGGCACATGAACCGCAGCCGCTCGAGCAGGCCGTCGATCACGATCGGCCACGCAAAGTCGGCGGCGTCCCGGCGAGCGGCGACGCGGAGCCGGTCCGCGAGCGTCGGTTGCTCGACGAGACCGCGGAGCGCGCTGGCGATCTCGGCCGGGTCGTCCGTCTCCACGACGATCGCGTTGCCGTAGGGGCGGGCGTACTCCTCGCCGGTCGATCCCACCATCGCCACCCCACCGGCGGCCATGGTCTCGAGGCCGACTAGCCCGAAGGGCTCGTGCCCGGAGTTGGCGAGCACCGCGGTCGCCGCCACATTGATCTCGGTCACCACCTGGTCGGGAAGGAACCGGCGCAGGTGCACGATCGGCGCGCCGTCGGTCTCGGTGAGTGCGCGCACGATCCCACCTGCGTCGGCCACCGGCTCATACCAGTCGACCACCTCGAGCCCGGATTCCGCCGCGAACGCGAGCACTGTCGCTCCATACGGCTCCATCCCGCCGCGGATGAGCATCCGAGCGGGGACTCCTTCCGACCGGAGCTCCGCGATCGCGGCGACGGCCTGCGTCCAGCGCTTGTCAGGGCTGAAGCGGCCGATCTTGAATGCCAGGCAGGGCGTTCCCGCCGCCGCACGGATGGCACGCGCCGCCGACCCGTCGACATCGGCGAGCGCGCTCTCCGGGATGCCGTTTGGGATCACGACCGGGTTGACACCGTACGGCCACATCAAGTGCTTCATGTACTTGCTGACAGTGGTGATCGAGGCGACGAACTCGAGCACCGGCCAGTCGATCGCCTCGAAGCCGAAAAGGTTGTTGGCATTCCAGAGCAGCACCGAGCTCTGGCGCATGCCGAGGGTGTGCAGCCGGTCGCTCAGCGCCTTGCAAAACCATGCCGTATGCCATTCCTCACAGAGGACCGCTGTGACCCTCCCCGCCTCCACCGCCGGCCGGATGATGCTGTCGATGAGCGCGTCGGGCAGCGTCGCGGTCAGGTCGCGGATCTTGGCGAGCTCACCCTCGTAGACGCCGTTGCGGTAGCGATCGCTGATCTGCTGGCACCACCGGACGAGCTGCACTCCCTGGTCGAGCTCGACCCCCGGTTTGTCGGGGTCGCCCACGAAGACGAGCGTGGTGCGAAACCCAAGTGCCGCAAAGGCCCGACAGAGCTCACGCGCGCGGACCCCAAGGCCGCCGGCCTGGCTGTACTGATCGGGCCCTTCGAACGACACCATGACGATGTCGAGGGTTTCAGGAGTGAACATCGCTGCACAGTGTGCGAAACCGGCCACATGAGGTGCCGGCTTCGACATGCTCCCGGTCCCTCATCGGAGCGTCGGTTGCGACCACGGACGGGGGCCGAAGCCCCCAATCCTGGTCACGAAAGAGGCGAAGGACCGGCTGGCGGGCGCCGGTTTCTCCGCCCAACCAGAGTGTCGCAAAGGGCCCGAACAGAGCCTCCGATGCTGAGACACAGATTCGTAACGGAAGGGGCACGTTGTCACAGACCAAGCAGGCTCGCGGCGTTCCCACCCATCACCAGGTCGCGTTCCGCCGGCGTGAGTTCCGCCTGCGCGAAGGCATCGATGTACCGTCGAGCCGGGAGCAGCGGATGGTCCGACCCGAAGAGCAACCGGTCGGCGCCACACAGATCGATCACCGCGCGATACGCGGTCGGCGCGAAGAGATATGGCCCTGCCGCGGTGTCGAACCAGAGCCTCCTGCAGAGCTCGGCAACCTCCGGCATGTGCGCGTAGAACGGCAGCCCGCCGCCGAGGTGCGCGCAGATCAGGAGCAGCCCGGGATGACGCAGCGCAAAGGCGGCGACCTTGTCGGGCGTCGCAGTGCCCTTGCCCGGGTAGTCGTGGCCGACCGGTTCGCTGCAGTGCAGCACCAGTGGGATTCCGAGCGCGTTGCACGCTCGGGCAACCTCATCGGCAGCGGATTCCGAGAGGTCGAAGCCCTGCGCATCCGCGTTGAGCTCGCCCACCCCGCGCAAGCCCGCATCGGCACAGCGACGAAGCTCGTCGACGGCGCCCGGTCGCGCCGGGCTCACGGTGGCGAAGCACGTGAGCCGGTCGCCGTGATCGCGCTGGACCTGGATCAGGTGATCGTTGACCTCGGCGCAAGGCGCGGGATTGGCGAACGGCCAGCCGAAGCAGACCGACCGGTCGATCCCGGTCGCATCCATTGTGGCCAGCAGCTCGTCGGCCGTGATGATCGAACGTCCGCCCTGATGGCACATGTCGAACCAGGGGTCGGCATCGGCGAGCGCAGCGCGGGAATCGCGCATTCCGGCCGGCAGGATGTGCACGTGGCTGTCGACGATCATCCGAGCCACCGGCCCTGGGCAAAGATCCAGGTCCCTGCGCACATGAGCACGGCGCTCGCGCACAGCATCGCGGGCCGGGCGCGCGGGAACCGCTGGGTGAGATCGCAGACGAGCAGCACCACGGGGAACAGCGCAAGGCTGTATCGGGGCTGGGAGCGCCAGAACGGCAGGGACGCGGTCATCACCCACGCGATGGTGCAGTACAGAGCGAGTGACCGGGGGATCCGTGACGACATCCACATACCGGCGCAGAGAACGAGGCCGAGCAGGCCGTAGGCGATCTCGCGGGCGAAGATCGAGCGCGTCTCGCCGTTGGTGGCGCTGACCAGGGTGTGCCACGTCGCCGCGAACCCGGTCCACGGTGGCGTGGGCTGCAACCCGAACGACGGCAGGTGGTCGGCGTGGAGGAGCGCCAGGGCGTCACCGATGTGAATCTGCATGTAGACGCCGTAGAGCACGAGTGGGAGCGCGGCGACCAGGACGAGCAGCATCTCTGGCCGGGGTCGCCATCCCGTTCTTCGGAGTTGCTCGACGGCGAGTGCGGGGATCAGCGCCAGTCCGGTGAGTCGAAACGCGCAGGCGAGCGCTGCCGCGATGATCGCCTTGCGCGGCTGACCGGCTCGCGCGTAGTAGAGGCTGGCGGCCGCCGACGCGATGAAGGTGCTCTCGCTAAACGGAGCGATCAGAAAGAGCGCCGTCGGCGCGAGCGCGATCAGCCATACAGAGAAGTCGGCGGCGGACCTGTCACGCTCGCCCAGCACGAGGCGGCCGAGATACCAGAGCCCAACAGTTTCGGCGACGGCGTTGACCAACCACGAGGCGATGACGTCGTCGCGGGTGATCAGCATCACCGCGCGGACCACAAGTGGAAACCCCGGCAAGAAGGCGTCGCGATAGTCGAGCTGCCCGGGGTACCCGTGAGCGGCGATGGACATGAAGCTGATCGCGTCCCACGAGACCAGGTGATCATGCAGTCCGGTGAGCAACGGAATGCCCGGGAAATCGATGGTGAGGACCGCGATGAACACACCGAGCCAGAGCAGGCGCGAGACCGCGACCGCGGCGACGGCTGTCCCCCACAACGATGAGGTTGCCGGCCGTCCGGTCACGCCGGCGGTTCGAGCCCGTCGAGCATCGCTGGGTCGTTGCGCAGCTGCCAGAGCTCGCGGAATGCGCGCAGCACCACGTGGATGTCGGCGCCGGTCGCACGACCGGTGGTGCGCGGGTAGTGGTGCACACCGACGTCCATGAGCCGGTAGCCCGCGCGCCGCGCGCGCACCAGAAGCTCGGTGGACACGAGCGCACCCTCTGCATGCAATCCCTCGCCGACTGCGCGGGGAAACAGCTTGAACGCGCAGTTGACGTCGCGCGTGGTGGGTCCGAACATGAGCCGCACCAGCCCGAAGAATGCCTTGTGATAGAAGCGCCGGACCCACGTGTCCCGGCGCCGGATCCGGTACCCGCAGATCACCCTGTCGGTTCCGTACAGAGCGAGCAGTCGGGAGATCTCGATGGGATCGAACTGGCCGTCGCTGTCCATGAGAAAGACCGCGTCACGCGTTGCCGCGTCGAAACCGGTGCGCAACGCCGCGCCGTAGCCGCGGTTGTGCGGGTGCGAGATCACGCGGAGGCGTGTACCCAGGCCATCAATGGCCATCGCACGCACGGCCGTGCCATCGCTGCTCCCGTCATCGATCACCAGGATCTCGAAGTCGACGACACCGAGCTGCGTCAGAGCGGAAGCGGTTCGCCGCACCGTCTCGGCAACCACGGCCTCCTCGTTATATGCGGGGAGCACAGCGCTCACCGAGGGATGCACTCGTGTGACCGACACGTGCTCGGTCATGTCACCCCCTGCCACGAACGTCGTAGATGGTGATGTGGTCGGTGCGTGCCACCACCGGCAGCCCCTGGTCCGCCCACCAGCCGATGCCTTCCTGAGAGTCGATCGCACCCGGGTCGGTGAGCCGGTTGTCGATCTCGACATAGCTGATGCCGTACTTGTGGAGCAGGGAGAACACGGGACACGTTGCCTCGTCGTTGGCGCAGCCCGTGTACATGGTCTGAACGTCCGTGAATCGCTGCTCGAAGCTGATGCCGTAGCTCCAGAGCCAGCCTCCATAGCCCATCACCCCGATGCGGCCGGCCACGGCGAGCACCGGATCGTTAGGTCGGCCGAAGGTGAGGAAGACGGAGCCCTCGGGAGTCACGCGGTCGATTGTCGATGCCAGCTGCACCTCCTGCGTGTTCGCGATCGTGTACGGGCCGGTGATCGAATCCTGCGAAGGCGTCCACGGCAGCAGCCGCAGCACAACGAGCAACCCGGTGAGGACGACTGGCGCGACCAGCACGATCGATGCCACACGCGGCCAGACACGCCGCCACCAGTTGGCTGCCAGTGCCCCGATCAACAGGGCGATGACCAAATACCAGTACACGAGCAATTTGGTGTTGTCCCAGTTCCACGACTGGAAGACGACGAGGTTGCAGGCGGCGAAGATGAGCAGCGCGCCGAGGGTGAGCTCGAGCAGCGGCACCGGGAAGGCGCCGGTGAGGACGCGTCCAACGCTCCCACCCGCGAGCCGCACCGCAACGGCAAGCGCGACGAACGCCAGCAGCGGCACCGCGATCCCGAGATTGGCGAGCCAGAATCCCCACCAGCCCGCCGTCCCCACCAGACCGATGGCCTGGATCGCTCCGCTGAAAAGATTGCCGGCGGAGAGATCCAGACGGCCCGCTGCATTGCCGGGGGTGCCGGCGTTGGCCATCCATCCCGGCTCGAGCCACGGGTACGCATTGGTGCCGTAGGGAGTCACTGCCGCGCCGTGTTGCGAGAGCGCGAGCTGCGCAAATCTGATGCTCCCGATCAGCACCGCGACGCCGAGCAGGTAGAGCCACTCTCGCCGCCGCCGGCGCCAGACGAGGACGAAGAGCAGGATCGACAACGCGATCAGGGTCTGCACGTGAACGATGGGCAGCAGGCCGATCAGCACGCCGGCGAGCGCGAAGGGCTCCCAGCTCGGGCCGTGCGATGACGCACCGGCAAGCACCAGCAGGAGCACCGAGACCGCGGCCGCGAATCCGAAGAGCAGCGTGCGTTGCGGCAGCCACCACGCCATGAGCGGGGTGTACCACTGCATGTTCGGCAGTGGTGGCGTGCCGCCGTCAGATGGCAGCCCGTCGTACGCGCGGGGCTGCGAGGCGATCGTTCCCGGAAGATCGTGCAGCGTCCATCCGATGATGGACACGCCGGTCCCTGGATGCGTGACGACGTACTGCAGCGTGCACTGGGTCGCGGTAAAACCGTGGCTCATGCATGCGTCGGAGAAGGCGCCGATGAACCCCAGGCCGCCGCCGATGAAGCAGATGACAACCGCGATGATCCCGGCGCCGGTCCCGATGCCGAGGCGCCGTCCGAGGGCGACCACCAGCATGCCGGCGACCACCATGAGGATACCGCCGGGAATCGCCAGTGCCAAGCCCGGCGCCAGACCGAGGGTGATCAGCGTCGCCGCGTGAAAGTCCGGTAGGAATGGATACAGCAGCGTCGTCCCGCTCAGCAATGGGTTGACGGGCGGGATGTTGCCCCCCACCGCGAAACTCGTCGCGGTGGTCAGGTGCTGCGACCAGTCCGCCCACACAGTTGGATAGCCGGCCTCGAGACCGCCGGCATCCGAGTACACGGTGTGCGCAAAGATCGCCGCCACAATGGCGGCCCCGCTGATCAGCGAACCGATTGCGAGCCACGGGATGCGCCGCGTCCAGCGGTCTCGCGACTCCACCCACGATGCATGCCAGGTCGCCCGCGGGTTGACCGTCAGCAGCGAGACGAGCAGGCCGACGACCAGAACAAGCGCCGGCCCGGCGAGCACCGTCAGGGTGGTGAGTCCCGTGAGCAGCGCGAGCCCGTACGTCGCGGCGGTACCCACGAGCAGACCGCTCGTGATCCCGATCAACGACCGCTCGGCAAAGGTGAGGTGTGTCCTCACGAGACCAGCAAGGGCCGCTCCGGCTGCGAGCGTCAGCGCGGCATCGAGGATGACGAGAAAAGCGGTCACCCGACGTCGACCCAGACCCTCATCTGTTGGTCGGCAGAGCTCTGCGGCATGGCCGTCCACATCGGGTAGAAGAAGATGAACGCCGCGAGCACGCTGCCGATGACGGCATACGAGACCGGCGCCAGCGATATCTCCCTGCGGCCAAAGGGGATTCGGATGTGTCGCATCGCCGTCAGCGCGTATGCGAGCGCGAGCGCGGTGAAGAGCAGCATGCCGAGCGCGTGATAGAAGAACAGCACGCGCCGCTCATTGCCGGGCACCCACATCATCCAGGAGGCGACGTAGCCGAGAATGATGAACGCGGGCACGAACCGTCGCGAGATCACCGCCGATACGGCGACCAGCGCGGCGAAGACGATCATGCCGACGTATGCCACCGCGAACAACGATCCCGGAGAGGTCCGCGCAATCTCATACTGCGACGACGGTTGCATGTGAAACAGCGCGGTGAATTGCGCTGCCGTGTAAGACGTGTTGAAGTTGTTGGGATTGTGATATCGCACCGCCGCCTGGTACAGGATGATCATCGCCACGAGTGAGCCGAGCCCGATGAGCGCCACCAGCAGGCGCCACCAGTTCGGCCCTCGCGTCAGCCGCCATACGCAGAACAGCAGCGCGAGAATACCGAGCCACCATATGGCTGGATTACCCATATCCGTGATCTGCTCCACCGACCCGTTTGGCTGTGACGTCGCATAGAACAGCACCGGGTGCTCCATGATCGGCCAGGTCAACCAGAGCGACGAGTACGGGTGGCTGTGACATTCCTCGGCGTGGTAACGGAGCGACGCAGCGGTGATCTGCACGATGTTGTCGATCGCCTCGACGGGGTTCGGCACGGTCACCGACCCGACCTTCATCACCGGGACGTTGAGGATCTTGGCGGTCCCCGGCAGACCCGAGACCGCCGGGTCGCATCCGGTGAAGAAGTACACGTCCTGGTGCTGGACGGTCTCGTACCGTGAGAACGACGCACCGAAGATGGCCAGGGCAATGAGGCCGCCGGCGACGTAATGAAGCAATGCGCGCGGGCCGGCCGCGTGTCGCCACATGATGCTTTCAGCTCGACGAGGGCCCGCGATGCGGCGCAACCATGGGATGAATCCGGCGAGATACGGGGCGATGCCGCGGAACACGATCAACGCCCCGGCGACAACGAGTGGCGCCAGCGCGGTGAGCTTGGCCGCAAAGGCAAGCCCGGCGACACCGGCCATCACGTAGAGGGTGATCCGCCACTGCACTCGCGTTCGCGCCTGCCAGTGCAGTAAGAAGACGTAATAGAAGAGTGCGACGAAGAAGATCGCGATGATGTCGATCACGCCGGTGCGCGACTCGACAAATGCGAGCCCGTCGAAGCAGATGAAGGCCGCCGTCACCATCGCGAAGAAGCGATCGCGGCGGAGACGCAGGGCCACCAGGTACATGAGCCCGACGAGCAGGCTGCCGAAGATGGTGGTGCTCAGCCGCCACGTCCAGCTGTTGAAGCCAAAGAAAGCGATCGGCGGTGCCATGAGGAGCTTCGCCAGCGGTGGCTCGGGGTCGAAGTACGATTCCGCCGGCTGGCGGAGATCCTTGGCAGCGTCGACTGGGAAGTAGACCTCGTCGAACACGAAGCCGCAGGAGTTCACGTCCGTGTGGCTGACCTTCACCCCGCTGACCACACCTGGCGGACCGATCGGGACCGTTGTGCACTCGGCGCTCGAGCCACCCGTCGTCGGATAGCCGACCCCCAGCGCGGTGACCGTCCCGCTCCCGCTCAGGAAGTTGGGGAAGATCGGGCTCGCGAAACGGAGCCCGAAGGCCACGAGCACCAGGACGACGACCGCGATGACGTCAAACCGGCCGAGGTCCAGGAAGCCCCGCAGTCCAGCCCGCACCAGCGGTGGGCCGCCATCGGACTGGATTTTGGTAGGCTCAGGGTTCACGACTTCGCTTGACATCTCTTTACAAGAATTGGGAGTTCCTTTACTGCTATCCTGAGAGGCGTCGGGTTACAGTCAAGTTCGCGGTCCGCAGGCTGCCCTGTTTGAAACTCATTCCCTTCCTGAAAGGCCGGAGGGTTCCCCCTCCGGTCTTTTTTTGCCCGGAAATCGTCCCGGACGCCCCGTCGCGCGGCTGGCGCGCGCGGGCAAAGGTAGTCACGCGAGGGATGCTGACATAGGCGTCAGCCCCGCGGACGTACCGGCGCTCAGGCTGCTGCGGAGATCCGGGAAGAGCCGGCCGGGATGATCGCGAGCATCCGATCGATGGCGCCCCTGGCCTGGGCCGCGATGACGGGGTCGACCACGACTCGCGGCGCCATGCGTTCCAGCGAGCGCGCGACCTTCTCGAGCGTGATCTTCTTCATATAAGGACAGACCGCCGCCTCGGACGCCGCAAGAAATCGCTTGCCCGGCGACTGCTCCTGCATGCGGTGCAGGATGCCGACCTCGGTGGCGACGATGAAGGTCGATGCCGGGGATTCGGCCGCCCTGCGGACCATCCCCTCGGTGGAGGTGACCACGGTCGCCGGGCCGGCGACGTCGCCGGACGACATCCGGTACAGCGTCGACGAAGTGCATCCGCATTCGGGGTGGACGAGGAGCTCTGCGTCAGGATGCTCCTTGCGCATGGCGTCGAGCCGCTCGGGGACGATGCCCGCGTGGACGTGGCACTCGCCCATCCACACGTGCATCTTTCGGCCCGTCACCCGCTCCAGGTGAGCGCCAAGGAACATGTCCGGGCAGAACAGGATCTCCCGATCCACGGGGATCGAGCGGATGACGGCCTCGGCGTTGGACGAGGTGCAGCAGTAGTCCGAGAGCGCCTTGACCTCGGCGGTGGTGTTGACATACGAGACGACCACGGCGCCGGGGTACTGGGCCCGCCAGGCGCGCAGCTGGTCGGCGTCGATGGTGGCGGCCAGCGAGCAGCCGGCTTCGAGGTCGGGCAGCAGGACGGTCTTCTCCGGCGAGAGGATCGCGGCCGTCTCCGCCATGAAGTGGACGCCGCAGAAGACGATCACCGAGGCGTCGGTGGCGGCCGCCTGCTGCGAGAGACCGAGCGAGTCGCCGACGAAATCGGCGATGTCCTGGACCTCTGGACGCTGGTAGTTGTGCGCCAGGATCACCGCGTTGCGCTCACGTCGCAACTCGTCGATCCGCTCGATGAGCCGGGTCCGGCCCCCTGTCGCGACGTCCCGCTGTGCTGTGATCATCCCGCCACCTTTCCCCGCCTGCACGGGGTTCTGTGGATTTAGGTCAGATTGACCTAAGCAAGTATAGCAGGCTGAGGCAGACTGCCAGAGCGGTTCGCAGCGAAGGTTCTTCATCTACCGTTGGGGCCGTGACGGTGATCGGGGTCGTGGTCCGGCCGAGAAGCACCTTCGCCGCGCTGGCGGCCTCGCCACGTCTCCCACTCGGCTTCGCCGCAGTGGTTGGCAGCAGCGTCGTCGCGCTCGCGCTCGGGCTGATCGCAGATAAGATCGGCGATGGCGGCACGTCAGGCCTGGTGACGTCGTTGCTCCTCCCAGTCCTCTTCCTCGTGTACTGGGGCGCGGCGGCGCTGATCATCGATGCCGGCGCCGGGCTGGCCGCGAGCGGCGGACGCTGGCGGACCTATCTCGCGGTGAGCGGCTTCACGTTCATCCCCTGGGTCGCGTTCGGACTGCTGTCAATCGCCGAAGCAGCGGCGGGCACCAGTTCGGCGGTGGAGTCGGTGATCGCCTGGCTGACCCTGCCGCTCCTGGCGTGGTTCCTCTGGCTGACCGCGCTCGCGGTTTATTCGGTGTTCGAGGTGACGCCGTTCGTCGCGCTCGCCCTGGCGATGCTGCCGGACGCGGTCCTGCTGTTCCTGCTGATCGTGCTGCTTGTCGCAGCGAGCCTCTGAATGATCGCCGTCATTCCCCGATGACGGGCCTGCGTGCCCGCATACCTAGCGGACTGGTGGTTGCAGCGATCTACGTGGTGATCGCATTCGTGCTCACCATCGCGACGTGGCGGGCGCCGGCGACCACGTACATCGGCGAGGGCCCGGATCCCATCCAGGCCATGTGGGGCGTCGGATGGGTGCCATTCGCCGCCACCCACGGTCTCAATCCGCTGGTATCCACCGCGATGAACACGCCCGTGGGGCTGAATCTGTTGTGGGCGGACGTGTTCGCGCTGCCGATGGGTCTGGTGCTCTGGCCGGTGACGGTCGCATTCGGCGCCACGGTGACGTACAACCTCGTGGTCACGCTGAGCCTCGCGCTCGCCGCATTTCTCGCGTACGTGGTGATTCGCCGCTGGGTCCCCGGAGTCGTCGCCGCGGCCTGCGGCGGATTGCTCTACGGGTTCTCGCCATACATGACCGCGCAGTACTTCGGTCACGTCGGTCTCGTCCTGAGCGCGATCACGCCGCCGCTCGCGTTGATGCTCCTGGACGAGATCGTCGTGCGCCAGAACCGCCGTCCGCTCACGCTCGGCTTGTTGTCTGCCGGTCTCGCGGTCCTGCAGTTCTTCATCACCCAGGAGGTGCTGCTCACCGAGGTGATCGCCGCCGCGGTCGTGGTCATCGTGCTGGCGATCTCCTACCCCGACCGTGTACGGAGCCATGCCGCCTTTATCGTGCGCACGCTCGGTGTTGCAGCGGTTGCCGCAGTGGTGGTGCTCGCATATCCAACCTGGCTGCAGTTCTTCGCGCCGGGGCACCTGGTGATCCATGGCGCGGTGCACGGTACCGACACGTACGTCAGCGACCTGGCGAATTTCGTCATTCCCACCGTCGCTCAACTGATATCACCGCAGAGCGCGGTCAACATCTCTTCGCACTTCACCGGGAATGCGTCGGAGTGGGACGCATATCTCGGCATCCCACTCGTCCTGCTCTTGGTGGTGGCGACGATCCGGTTCTGGGGAATCCCGGTCGTCCGGACCGCCGGAATCGTCGCGGTCGTGATCGCCATCTGCTCACTCGGAGCCGACCTCCACGTGGCCGGGCATCAGCTTTCCGTGCCATTGCCCTGGTGGATCCCCGCGCATCTACCGGTCCTCGAGAACATCCTGCCCGCCCGGTTGATGATGTACGTGTATCTCGCGGCCGCGATCACGTTCTCGTTTCTGCTGCGCATCATGTGGCTCCTGCGCTCGAGCCTTGCGCTCAACGCCGTCGTGGCCCTGGCCGCGCTCCTGCCGATCGTGCCGGTGCTGCCGGCGCCGGCCACAGCGCTGCATTCGCGAGCGCCCTTTGCCTCCGAGACGTCAGCGCGCTCGTTCGCCGGAGCGAACATTCTGTTCGAGCCCTTTCCAGGAGTCGACTTTCCGCAGGCGCTGCTCTGGCAGCGAACCGCGTACTACTCGTTCACCATGTTGGGCGGCTACGTCATCGGGCCGTACCCGCCGACTGTCCAGGCTTTGCAGCAGACGATCAGCGACCTGGTGAAGCTGCCGACGGTGACGCTGTCTCCGACCCGGCAACTGGCATTGCGGTCGCAATTGCACGCACTCGATGTCAGCACCGTGATCGTCGACCCGGCAGTCGTACCCGGCGCAACCCGGTCGCTGTTCACAGAGATCCTCGGTACCGCTCCCGTGACCGAGGACGGCTTTCTGGTCTGGGGGGTCACCTTCCACTAGGCCACTCGGCGTCGACACCGATCGGTGACAGCCGATGACCGCTGCGGCGATTCGCGCCTATTCTGTCCCGGTGACTTCCGAACGGCCGCGCGGCGGCGCGCCAGTCGTCAGCCTCGTCATTCCCACGCGCAACGAGGCGAACAACGTCCAGCCCCTCTTCGACAGGGTGACCGCCGCACTCGGCGTCACGGCCTTCGAGATCTGCTTTGTCGATGACAGCGACGACAACACGGCCGAGCTCCTCCTCGACCTCGCGCAGTCCAACCCGTCGATCCGCTGCCTGCTGCGCCAGGGCGCCGACCGCAAAGGCGGGTTGAGCACCGCGGTGGTGGCTGGTCTGCGTATGGCGCGTGGGCAATATGTCTGCGTCATGGACGCGGACCTGCAGCATCCTCCGGAGCTCATCCCCACGCTGCTCGCGGAGGCTGAAGGGGGAGCGGACCTCGTGGTCGCGAGCCGGTACGCCGCGGGCGGGAGCCACGAGGGGCTCGGATCGCCGCTGCGGCGGCTGGTGAGCCGCGAGGCCACGACGCTGGCGCGGTTGCTGTTCAAGGAGGCGCGCGAGAGCTCGGATCCGCTGTCGGGATACTTCCTCTGCCGCCGCTCTCTGATCGACGGGATCGAGTTCCGGCCGGTCGGATTCAAGATCCTGCTCGAGCTGCTCGTCTGCGTTCCCGATCTGCGCGTCGTCGATGTCCCGGTCACGCAGGCCGCGCGCGCTGAGGGGGTGAGCAAGGCCACCGCCCGTCAGGGACTCCTCTACCTCCGCCACCTCCGGTCGCTGTTCTTCGACGTGCCGGGGTCTGCCCGGGTCTGGAAGTTCGGCCTGGTGGGTCTGAGCGGTCTCTGCGTGTTCCTTCCGGTTCTCGCGATCCTGGCGGGCGTCGCCCGCGTCAACCCGCTGATCGCGTTCATCCCGGCATTCGCGCTGAGCGCTGCGTGGAACACCGCCCTGAACTGGCGACTGACCTTTGGAGACCAGCGCCGTGGCGGCGAGGGGCCGCGTCACTACCTCGAATTCGCGCTCCTCAGCGGGTGCGTCATGTTCTGCGCCTTCGCGGTCCTGGTGGAGATCGGGACCCCGAGTGTCATTGCCGGTCTCGCCGCCGCACTCGTTGCGATGCTCCTCAACGGCCTGGTCAATCGCGCACACCTGCACCGCAGCCCTTCGATGTGGGCGTCCATCGCCATCGACCACGGCGTCCAGGGCGGGCTGGCCCGGCTCGCCGACGAGGTGGGCGCCGACCGGGCGTACCTGCTTCCAGCACAAGGAGACGCTTCGTCCGGGCTGCCCGAAGGTCTGCTGGCACATGTCATCGCGCACCGCCGGCCGGTGCTGCTCACCGAGGCGGCGTCATATCGCGCTCAGCGGCGGTCGAACATCGAGACAGCCTCGCGGATGCTCCTTCCAGTGGTGCGGGACGACCGCGTGGTCGCGGTGGTGGTCTGCGAACGCTTCGCCCCGGGCGGCTTTGAAGCCACGGCACTCGAGACCGCGACCGCTGCCGTCGCGGCGATCGAGCCGCTCATCGTTGCGGCGTCCAGCGATCAGCCGGTGCGACCCGAGGTCGCCCCGGCTCGAGCCGCGCCCGGACCCGCGAGGTAATTCCGACGGCGGCGGGGGCGTTCCTGTCCGATGGCGGCCGGGTTGCGATCGGTTGGCGTGTCGCCAGACCTGGCGTGCTCTGCATCACGGGGATCGTTGCCGCCACGGCACTGCGTTGGGCAGTCGGCGCGCCAGACACGGCCGCGTCGATGCCGGCGGGAGTCGTGTTCGCGCTCGCTCTCCTGGTGGTCGCGATCGCGGCAGGGTGGCGACCTGGACGTCCGTCGATCACCGCCGCGGCACTCGGCGTTGCGGGAGGTGGCGCGCTGGTTGGCGCGTGGCTGATCTCGCACAACGCGCCGGCCATACATATCGCCGCGATCAACACCGGCATCGCGCTCTGGACACCGATCGTCGCGCTCGTGGCGGTCGCTGAAGAGGTCGCGTTGCGAGGTGCGCTGTTCGGCGCGGTGCGTTCGAGCTACGGCGACGCCGCGGCCCTGGCCGTTACGACGCTCCTCTTCGCGCTGATGCACGTGCCCCTGTACGGCATCGGATCGCTACCGCTCGATCTCGCGGTCGGGCTGCTCCTCGGCGGCCTTCGCATCGTGAGCGGCGGTGTGTTCGCTCCCGCAGTGGCGCACGTGATCGCCGACCTCGCAGGCGGATGGTTGCTGTGACCGCACGCCGCGGCTGGGCCGTGATCGCCGTATCGGTGATCGCCCTGACGCTCGTGTGGCGCTTCCTTCCCGCAAGCTCTCCACCGATCTACGACGGGCAGTGCATCGCCGACCCGTACGTCACGCTCGGCAGCAGCCCGGGCCCGAAGGCGGCCACCATGACGTTTCCCAAGGCGGCCACCTTCCCCCCGGAGGAGGTGGCGACCAGCGAGACCCCGCCCCAGGCGCTGATCCTCATGCAAGCCGGGACGTTCGACAACTCGACGGCGGTCACCGTCACCATCACGCCGGTGCCGGCGGGCTCGGTGAAACCACCGAACGGCACCATCGTCGGCAACGTCTACAAGATCACGGCGGCCAACGCTGCAGGCACCGCGCTCGAACCGGCGCGGTCGCTGCCCGTCTACATCATCCTGCGGGCACTGAGCTCAACTCCGGCCCCGACGATCGATCGGTTCGACGGCACCGCGTGGATGCCGCTGTCCACGCTCAATTCCGGCTGCGGGAACACCTTCGAGGGAACGTCGACGCAGCTCGGCGAGTTCGCCGCCGTCGTTCCCAGGAGCGGCGGATCCACGCCTCACCCGGCAAGTGGAGGCGTCCCTGCCGTGGCGATCATCTGTGGACTCGCGCTGCTCCTGATCATCGTCGTGGCGGTGCTGTTCACCCTTGATCGGCGACGCAGCGCGGCGCGCTGAATCAGGCGCGGAGCCGCGGAGTGCCGAGCCAGCTCTCCATCTCGACGAGCCAGCGCTCCCCGGGCGGGCCCATCCCGGCGCCGGGCACGCCGAGTCGCTGCAGCAGGGTGCGCCGTCCACCGAGGCGCAGCGTCAGGCGGTGCGGGAGTGACGCAAGATCCTGGGCGGCTTCCAGCGCAGCGTCCTCGTCGTCGGCGAGACCGTCGATGAGCCCGAGCTCCACGGCACGCGTCCCCAACCACACCTCCCCGGTCGTGACCCGTGCGATGCCCGCATCGTCGTAGCCGCGAGCGGCCCGCACCGCGCCGCTGAAGCGCTGGAAGATGGCGTCGACAAGCTCGCGCTCGCGCGCCTCGTCCTCCTCTGTGGGTTCGCGCCACGGTGCCCCGAGGTCCTTGAACGGGCCGGTCTTGGTGACCGCTATCCGGGCGCCGGCGCGGCGAAGCGCGTCGACCACCACAGGGCGAACGCTGATGACGCCGATCGATCCGACCAGCGCACTGGGGAACGCGAGCACCCGGGTCGCCGCACAGGCGAGGAAGTACGCGCCGGAAGCGCCAACACCTTTGATCCATGCGACCACGGGCTTGCGAGCGGCGAGCCGGCGGACCGCCACGTAGAGCTGCTCCGACGCGATCGCGGTGCCACCCGGCGAATCGATCTCGAGGAGCACCGCGCGGACCCGCGTACTCCGGCGCGCCTGGCCGATGGTGCGGATCAGATCGTCAGTGCGCGCCGCGCCGCCGATCGCCCCGCGGACCTGCACGACGGCGATCCGTCTGCGATCGGTGATGCCGGAGAGGCGCTCAGACAGACCGCTCTCGGTGACCACCACTGCATGCTAGTCCGCCTGGACTGACCGGCGGACTGAGCGTCAGTGCTCGCCGGCGGTCCGCGCGCTTTCAGCCTCGTGAAGCGTGGTGCTCACCGTCTGACCGCTGACGTCGAGCACCAACCCGATGGTGTCGCCGTCGTCCCAACCGCAGAGCGATACAGCGGTGAGCGGAGCCGGTCCCGTCGCCGGGGAGCACATGAAATCGCTCCCGTCGGTGGTGGTGGTGAGCGTCTTGGCGGCCACCACCGTGAGGCCCTGCGTCTTGAGGCCGGCAGTGAAGTCGGTGAAGAACTGGCTGGTGCTCGTCTCGATGTTGGGCCCCTGGGCGAACAGCACGACGAGCTTGGGTGTTCCCGCCTGGCCGTACACGCCGCCCACCACCCGGGTGGCACCGTCCTGCTGCATCACCGTCTGCATCTGTTGCGTCACGGCGGTCGCGGCGGCCGTGTGGATGGCGGTGAGCGAGCCGACCGAGGCCGGCGTCGTGATGGTGTGATCGGGATGCGCCCTGCCGGTGAACCACTCGTACCCGGCAAACCCGAGGATCGCCACCAGGATCACCGAGAGGACGATGCGCATGAACGTCTTGCCCGAGAGCGAGCGCTTGCGCGGGGCCTCAGGCACCGCCCAACTGGACCGGTCGCGGTCGGCGCCCGGGATCGGCCGCGTTTGCCACGAGGACCCTTCGCCGGTTTCGCCGCCGCGGTTGGGCAGGAACATGCCTTCGCGAGGCCGGACGTTCCACCCGCTCCCGCCCGGGCTGACCGGTGCGGTGGAGGCTGCGGGTGCGGGTTCGGGGCGGATGCCGATGGTGGGCGTCGAAAGGCGTCCCTGCGCGACACCGACTGACGCGGGGACTGCCTCGAACGCCGGCTGCCGGGTTCCTGACCCCGCGTCGACGGGCGGGGGTGTGGGCACCGGCCCGTTCGTCGGCGGCGGCGGTGAGGTCCGCAGCGTTCTCGGATCAGGGGTTGTGCTCGGGACGATGGGCGTCCGAGGAGCGGCCTCGAACGCAAGGTTCGGATCGCCGGCCTCTCTCACCGGTGCGCGTGGCGCCGGGGCGCGTTCGAAGTGCGCCGGGTCTTCGACCTTCTTGAACGAAAGGGGAGTGCCGCCTCCCTCTGTGGTGTGCTCGGTCATCGTCTTCCATTTCGTTGGCGCGCGGCGCGGCAATCGAGATGGTTTCAGCCTATGACGGCGGCGATGCGCCACAGGCCATGTCAGGGCACTGCTGCCGGAGTGTCACGGATGTGTCACGCCGCGTCCACGGCATCCTGGCGGTCACCGGGCGGTCAGCGGTAGTCGTGGGAACCGTGAAATCCCGTGTCTGGGGAAGGAGGTCCGGGGTGCGCGATCGGGTCGCCGTCCGGGGTGAGCGCCGTGACTCGCTCGACGAGGACGTTGACCCTGCCGTGCTCCACCTGGAGGCGTCCGTCGACCATGAGCAGGGGATGGCGGCTCACCTCGAGCGTTCGCTGCACCACCGGCGGCCGGAACACCAGGTCGAGATGCGCCTCCTCATCCGCCAGGGTGAAGAACCGGAAGCCGCGTGCCGTTGACGGCTGCTGGCGGGTGATCACCAGCCCGGCGACGCGGATCCTCATGCCGTCAGCGAGATCTCGCACCTTCACGAGTGGCACGCAGCCAAGTGAATCGAGCCGTTCGCGCATGAACGAGACGAGGTGTGGACCGGTGTTCACCGAGGTGAGCGCGTACTCGGTGTTCACCCGGGTGCGCTCGTCCATCTCGGGCAGCTGTGGCGGTGGTGCCGGCAGCGATACCAGCGGTGGCGCCGGGTCGCTGCTCGGATCGTGGGCTGAGTGCGGTGCGTCGCCGAGCCGGTTGCCCGCGATCGCCCCGCTTCCGCGCGGAGGACCGGTCACAACCGCGGCGGCGACGACGGTTTGATCGGCAGGAGCGACGGTCGCTCTCCGGCGTTTGCGAGGCGGCAGCGACTCCTCGTTCTCCTTCAACGTCCAGAGCAGTTGACGCCGCGACCTGCCGGCGTCCACGGCGTCGAAGGCGCCGACGCGGATGAGGTTCTCCATGGCCACGCGCGGCAGCAGTGTGTGCCGCCAGAAATCGGTGACCGAGGTGTTGGCTCCGGCGACCACCGCGTCGTCGCACGCGGCGCGTGCCGTCGGTCCCAGCCCCCGCACGTAGGCGAACCCGAGCCGTATCCCGAAGTCCGACGGGCCGGCTGCTTCAACGAGGCAGCGTGCACGGCTCCTGGTGACATCGACCAGCAGGATCTTGACCCCATGCCGTTTGGCGTCGTCGACGAGAACCGACGGATGGTAGAAGCCCATCGGCTGCGCATTGAGCAGCGCGCACGTGTAGTGCGCCGGGTAGGTCATGCGCAGCCACGCCGTTTCATACGCGGTGCGCGCGAACGCGGCGGCGTGCGATTTGCAGAAACCGAACTCCGCAAAACCGGCGACGCTCTTGAAGATCTGCTGCGCCACCTCCTCGCTGAGGTCGTGCTCGACGCAGCGGAGGATGAAACCGTCGCGCAGCTCCTCCATCTCCACCCGCGACCGGTGGCGGTTCATCGCCCGCCGGAACCGGTCTGCCTCGCCGGCCGTGTACCCGGCGATCTCCATGACGATGCGCAGGATCTGCTCCTGGTAGAGCACCACCCCACAGGTTTCAGCCAGGATCGGCTCTAACTTGGGATGCAGATAGGTCACCGGCTCGAGCCCCTGGCGGCGGCGAAGGTACGGATGGACCGCATCACCCTGGATCGGCCCGGGGCGGATGATCGCCACCTGCACGATCAGATCGTTGAAACAGCGCGGCTGCGACTGCCAGAGTGATTGCTGCTGAGCGCGCGAACTCGATCTGGAAGAGCCCGATGGTGTCGACCTTGCAGATCACGTCGTAGACGCGCTGGTCCTCCAGGGGCAGCGCATCGAGGTCGGGCCGCTGTCCCGTGGTCTGCTCGATGAAGTCGAGGCACTCCGCAATCGCCGACAGCGTGCGCAGACCGAGCAGATCCATCTTGATGAGCCCGAGGTCCTCGACATCGTCCTTGTCAAACTGCACGACGACCCGTCCCGGCATCGTCGCCCGCTCCACGGGCACCACATCGACCAGCGGTTCACCAGTGACGAGCATCCCGCCCGACATGAATGCTCAGATGTCTGCGGGGTGCCCTCGATCCGACGGAGGATGTCGACGAACTGCTGCCACGCACGGTTTGACACGTCGACGATTGGTGACGTCGATGCAGGCACGTCGTCGTTCGGTGACGATAGCTTCGTTGCATCGACGGCCGGGTCCTGTCGTCGCGGGAGCCCCTCCGTCCCGGCTTCCGTGAACACGCCGGGCCGGCGCCCCCCCGCGACGCCACCCGGCCTCGTGGTGCTTGCGACGTCGTCACCGGACCTCGTGATGCCCGCACTGCCACCACCAGACGTCGTCGTTTCAACACCGGCGGACGCGAGTGTTGACTCGATGTCAGCCAGGTACCAACTGTCGGTATGCGTGCCGAGCTTTTCGATCACGGTCTCCGGGAATCCCATTGCTGCGCCGACTTGGCGGATCGCCATGCGGGGGCGGAAGGTGACGACGTTGGCCACCATGCCAGTGCGGTCCGGGCCGTACTTGTCGTAGACGTACTGGAGCACCTGCTCGCGATGGTCGGTGGAGAAATCGATGTCGATGTCGGGCGTGCCCTGGTGGTCCTCGTGCAGGAAGCGTTCGAAGAGCAGGTCGTGCGCAACGGGATCGACACGCGTGATGCCGAGCAGGTAGGCGACGATCGAGTCCGCTGCACTGCCGCGTCCCTGCCCGGGGATGCCGTGCTCACGGGCGAATCGCATGATGTCCCAGGTGATCAGAAAGAACTCCGCGAGTCGCGTCTTCTCGATGACATCGAGCTCGCGTTGCAGACGGGCTGCCACCGCACGGGTCATGGGGTGGTACTTGGTCTGCACCGCCTCCTGGCAGAGCCGGTAGAGAACGGAGAACGGTGTTTCTCCTTCCGGCACGGGGTAACCGGGAAAACGCACATCGCTGAAGTCGAGCGACACCTCGCATGCGGCGGCGATGCGCGCCGCGTTGTCGAATGCTTCGGGAAGATCGGGAAGCAACGCGCGAAGCTCCGCCTCGCCATGCAGACGGTGCTCACTGTTGGGCAGGAGCAACCCGTGCGCCGCCGCCTGGTCGAGGGTGGTGCGATGGCGGATCGCGGTGAGCACATCGAGGAGCGGCTTGTCGTCAGCGGTGGCATGGTCCGGTGTCGCACTCGCCACCAGCGGGATGTCTGCCGCACGAGCGATCGCCGCGCACTCCGCCACCAGCCAGCGATCAGCAGGATGCAGGTGATTGCTCACCAACATCGCCGTGCGCTCGCGCCCAAAACACTCACGAGCCGCCTGCGCATGCCGCAATGCCTCGCGCCGATCCCCATGAACCAGCGCTTCGACAACAGCACTGCGTGACCCTCCGATCAGCGCGATGCAATCGTCGAGCTCAGCAGGGTCAACTCGAGCCGGCTCGCTTTCAACGAGCAACGTCGTCGACGGCAATCCCGGCCACCCAGCAGGAAATGGTCCAGCCGTAGGCCGGAGCGCTGCCGGGCGCTCTGGAGGCGGCATTGTGGAGCGTCGCTGCGACTTCGGGATGACCAGGCGCGAGTGCGATCCAGCCGGGTCCTGCCGTTGCGGGGACCCCTCCGTCCCGGCTTCCGTGAACCCGCCGGGCCGGCGCCTCCCCGCCACGTCACCCGTCTGGATCTCCTGGGACGGTGGTTTCCCGCTCGCAGCGCCACCCTTGGAAAGTCCGGTGATCTCGAGGCGGGGCTGACCTTTGACGCCGGCGAGCTGGGACGCGCTCACTGCACGGCACAGTTGTCGGTAGCCCGTTCGGCTGCGTGCGAGGAGGCGGATTCGTGAACCGTCGGCGAGCCCAAGTTCGGTGCCGATGATCGGGTGGATTGCCGCAGCCTGTGCTGCCTGGATCAGCTCGACTGCGCCGTAGAGGCCGTTGCGATCGCAGAGCCCGAGTGCGGAGATGCCGAGGCGGGCGGCTGTCTGGACCATGCGCTTCGGCGAGGCGGACCCTTCCAGGAAGGAGTAGTGGGAGCGGGCGGCGAGCTCAGCAAGCCCAGGCATCGGGACGGAATGGCGGCTTGACAACTACTACAAATTTGTGTAACTATCAGTCGGGTCAGGCCACCACCACACAGGCCTTCTCCCCTTTCCCGGCCGCCGGTTCCCCTCAACCGGCGGCCACCAGGGAGAGGCGGCGCACGGTTCAGTCATAGCGGCGTTCCCGGTGCCACTCACCGGTCTCGAGATCCCGGTAGAGATCGACGCACTCGCCGTCGTTGAGGAGGCAGCGCACGTAGTCGCGGCCCACCGGGATCCGCCACCAGTCGGTTTCCACTCGCCAGGTGTTCACCACCTCGGCCACCCGTCCCCACACCTGCCCGGTGCGGATCGCGACCGGCCGGCCGTCCGCACCGGTGCGCACTTCCACGACGCCCTCGAGGAGCTCGGTCACCGGCCCGCTCCCGCCGCGACCGGCGCCTCCCACGTGAATCGCCGCTCCGGCAGGTCACCGGGATCGAGTGCGAGCCTGGGGCGGCGAACCGTGGCGGCACCGAACCGGCTGCGAAGACGCTCCGCCGTGGCAACCACGGCTTCTCGAGCACCGTCACCGGGGCGGAGCAGATCAGCCTGCCGTCCGGCCGCCGGGGTCAACCGGGTCACCCCGACCCGGACAGCGGCAACCGGGGCCTGCGGCTTCAGCTCACCGAGGAGTCCGAGTGCCGCCGTCCAGAGCTCACCCCCATTGCCCGACGGTGCCGCGGGCACCATCGATGCCGAGATCGCTTCGGCTTCCTCGATCTCGAACACCACGCTCACCTCGCCGGCCGCCAGGGCTTCGGTGGTGAGCCGCACGCCGAGTGCCGTGGCGCATTGCCGGACACCTCCGAGGAGGATCTCGAGATCACCGGTGGCACCGTCGAGCACGAGCCGCTCACTCCATGCCCGCTGCGCGGGCACCGGGTTGATGCCGCCGGTATCCTCGCCCCGCGCCAGCCGGTACAGCCGCAACCCGTCTGGACCGAACTGGCGCTGCAGATCGGCCGGACCCAAGGCGGCCACCGCGCCGAGACAGTCGAGCCCGAAGGCCGCCAGCCGGGCGGTGACCGCCGGGTCGACGGGCAGGACGTCGAGCGGCAGCGGCGCCAGGAAGACGGCTTCGTCGCCGGAACGAACCCTGCGGATCCGGCCGGGATGGCTCGACCGTGCTGCCAGGCGGGCGACGAATCGCGAGCCCGCCACGCCCACGGCGATCTCCACATCGAGCACATCGCGAAGGCAGCGGGCCAATGCGGATGCCCACGAGGCTTCGTCGGCAAAGTCGGCGTGGCGGCCGGAGAGGTCGCCGAATGCCTCTTCATCACCGGCTTCCACCGTGGGCGAAAGCCGGTGGAGCTCGGTGCAGACGGCAGCGCGCAACCGGGCGATGCCGGCCGGGTCGAGAGGGACGAACACCGCGGCGGGACATGACTGCTGCGCCTGGCGGAGCGGTTGCCCCACCCGCACCCCGGCGGCCAGCGCCGCTGCCGAAGCCGCGACCACCGGGAGGCGCAGCTCCGGGGCGCCGCCCAGGATCACCGGCTCCCCGCGCAGCTCCGGATACCGGCGAAGGGCAGCCAGCAGCCCGAGATGCGGATGGCGAGCACAGAGAATGCGCACCTCAACCTCGCGCCGCCACACCGGCCACATCCGGAACCGGCAGCACGATCGGCTGCAGACGCGGGACCACGACGCTGGGCAGGCCGACCACCTCGGCAGTGGCGTACGGGCGTGGATAGCGGAGCAGCACAGTGGCCTCGGCACCGGGCGCGCCCAGCTTGTTCTTGCCGGTGGTGAGCCGCACCCGCAGCCCCGCCACGTCGCCATGGGCGCGTTGCCAGCCCGCGGCCTCGCAGACGAGCGTGAGCGACGAGGCATGGCGAAGCGGTGCTGCGACCGGCGCCGGTGTGGCGATGACGCAGATCGCGCCACGTTTGGCCACCGCCTCGGCGAGGGCGGCGAGCGCGTGGTCCCAGAGCGACGGCCGGGACTGCTCCCCACCGAGCGCCACGCCAACCCATGGCATGCCCGCGGTCACCAGGGCACGTGCCATGACCAGCCCCCGCTCCCATCTCTCGGGGCCGGGTGAGATCACCAGGCAGGCGTCGAGGTCCGCTCCGAGGTCGGCGAGGAAACCGGGGTCGAGCGTGCCGGCGAGATCCACATAGCCGGTGTCATGCGAACGGCTCGCCAGCGCGGCCAGCGACTGCAGCAGCGTCAGCCGGCCCGAAGACCCACGTCCGGCTGCGGCAAGCAGGGTGACCCGGCCGTGCGGCAACCCGCCAGGGGTGAGCACATCGTCGAGAACCGGCACGGCGGTGGACCACGTGCCTGCCTGCTCCGGCGTTCCGCCACGGCGAAGTGCCTGGGGACCGTAGCGGGATCGAAGTGTCGCCAGAGCGGCGGAAAGGGAATCGGACATCGCTCCTCACTGGAAAGGGCCGCCGCCTGATGGGACGGGAAGCAGGAGCGCCGAGGCGGGACGTCAGTGTAGCGAACAGATGTTCGAGTTGCAAGCAGCACGCAGAAGCGTCGGTGCCGGTCGTGATAATGGGATCGCATGCCTGAGAAGCTCGCCAGCTACGTCGCCGGCTCGTGGTACACCGCGCCCGATGAGGGCACCGTGGTCGTGGACGCGGCGACGGGTGATCCCGTTGCGAGTGTCTCCACCACCGGGCTCGACACGCGCGCGATGGTGGACCACGCACGGCATGTCGGCGGCCCTGCGCTGCGCCGCCTGACGTTTCAGGAACGCGCCGCGGCGTTGAAGGCGCTGGCCACCCACCTCGACGCCAACAAGGCCGCATATCACGAGCTGTCGCTCGCAACCGGGGCCACCCGGCGTGACGGAACCGGTGACGTCGACGGCGGCATCGGGACCATCTTCGCGTTCGCCAGCCGTGCCAAACGCGAGCTGCCGGACGGACATCTGCTCGTCGACGGCGACGTCGAGCCGGTGGGCAGAGGCGGCACCTTCGTCGGACAGCACGTGTACACGTCGCTGCGCGGGGTTGCCCTGCAGGTCAACGCCTTCAACTTCCCGGTCTGGGGCATGCTCGAAAAGCTCGCACCCGCCGTGCTCGCCGGCGTTCCGACAATCGTCAAACCCGCAACACAAACCGCGTATCTCACCGCTGCGGTGATGCGCGACATCATCGCGTCAGGCGCGCTCCCGGACGGCGCTGTGCAGTTCGTGTGCGGCAGCACGGGCGACCTGCTCGACCACCTCGGTGGTGAGGATGTCATCGCCTTCACCGGGAGCGCGACCACGGCGGCGGTGTTGCGCAACAACGACGCCGTGACCGCACGCGCTGCACGATTCAACGCCGAGACCGATTCGCTCAACTGCTCGATCCTGGGACCGGACGCCACAGCGGGAACAGCGGAATTCGACCTGTACATCAAGGAAGTCTCGCGAGAGGTCACGACCAAAGCAGGACAGCGATGCACGTGCATCCGTCGAGCGTTCGTTCCCGAAACGATGGTTGACGACGTGATTGCCGGCCTGCGGGCGCGGCTCGACAAGGTTGTTGTCGGCAACCCGCGCAACGAGACGGTGACCATGGGCGCGTTGGTGAGCATCCACCAGCGCGACGAGGTCCGCGCCGCGGTGGCCGAGCTCGGGCGCGCAGCCGAGGTGGTGCACGGCAATCCCATGTGGGTGGATCCGGTGGACGCCGACGCGCAGCGCGGCGCCTTCATCGCGCCGGTGGTGTTGCTGGCCACGGGCGACCGCGACGAACCCCACGAGATCGAGGCATTCGGCCCGGTGACCACGCTCATCCCATACCCCGCCGGCGCCGACCTCGGAGCCCTTGCGGCGCGCGGTGGCGGAAGCCTGGTTGGCTCGATCGTCTCGTACGACCGTGACTTCGTCCGCGAGGTGGTGAGCGGCATGGCGCCATATCACGGCCGCCTGCTCGTCCTCGACCGCGACTGTGCCGGTGAATCCACCGGGCACGGCACGCCGACGCCGCAACTCGTCCATGGCGGTCCCGGGCGCGCCGGGGGCGGCGAGGAGTTGGGCGGGATGCGCGCCGTCAAGCACTTCATGCAGCGCACGGCGCTGGAAGGATCGCCCGCGGTGATCGCTGCGCTGACCGGCACGTCAACGTAATGGCCGCGGGGCACGTGCGGCGGCCCTGCCCGTAAACTCGCGGGCGAACGTCCCACCCCGGCGAGGAGGAACTGCGTGCGCGTTGCGGTGACCGGTGGCACCGGCTTCGTCGGCATCCACACCGTTCGTGCGCTCAAGGACGCCGGGCACGAGGTGGTCATCGTGGCCCGCGGGACCACGCGCCGCCCCAAGGGCGAGCGGGTGACGTTTGTCCAGGCCGATGTGACCAGTGCGACCGCGCTCGCGGACGCCTTTGCCGGCTGCGACGCCGTCGTCCACCTGGTCGCGATCATCAACCAGCGCGGCCGCCAGACCTTCGACCGGGTGAATCGCGAGGGCACCGAGCGGGTTCTCGAGGCCGCGAAACAGGCCAAGATCGGCCACTTCGTGCACCAGGGCGCCCTGGGCGCCGACCCCGACCCCAGGTATCCATATCTGGTGAGCAAGTGGCAGGGCGAGCAGGCGGTCCGCGCGAGCGGTGTGCCATACACGGGACTCCGGCCAGGCCTCATCTTCGGCCCCGGCGACGGCTTTTTCACGCTGCTCACGCGGATGATGCGGATCAACCCGATCATCCCCATCGCCGGTGACGGCAGGACCCTCTTCCAACCGATCGCCATCGGCGACGTCACCCGCTGCATCGTCATCGCCCTCGAGCGCGGCCCGGCAGCACACGTCTACGAGATCGGTGGGCCGGACCAGATGAGCTATGAGGACATCGTCGTCACCATCAAGACGGCGCTTGGCCTGCACCGCAAGATCGTCCACATCCCGGTGCCGATGATGCTGCCGCCCGCATTCTTCATGGAGAAGCTGCTCAAGCATCCGCCGGTGACACGCGACCAGCTCCACATGCTGGGGCGCAACAACATCACGCGTGTCGACTCGGTGCGTGTCGGCTTCGGCTTCGACGCGGCGAGCTTCGCCGACAACTGCGACTACCTGCAGGACTACTGACAATGGGTGTCGACGATCGCCTGGCGGAGCTGCACATCGACATCCCGGAGACGACGTCGCCGGTTGCCAACTACGTCACCTCGCGACAGACGGGCAACCTGCTGTTCATCTCTGGTCACCTCGGCAAGCGCGACGGCGCAGTGGTCACCGGGACCGTCGGCGAAGACGTTGACACTGATACCGCGTACGACCTGGCGCGCCGCACCGCCATCGATCTTTTGGGCACCGCACGGGCGGCGCTCGGCACGCTCGACACGCTCGCGGTCATCAAGCTCACGGGATTCGTGCATTGCGCTCCTGCCTTTACCGAGCAGTCGGCAGTGGTGAACGGCGCGTCCGACCTGCTCGTGGCCGTCTTCGGGCCGGAGCGCGGCCGCCATTCCCGGAGCGCGATCGGCGTCGCGCAATTGCCGCTCGGGGCGGCCGTCGAGCTCGAGGCGATCTTCGAGGTGACCGGCGCACCGGCGTAGTGCCGAACCGGTAGGCTCTGAGCGTGCGACCGTACAAGCAGCTCGGCGACGTGCCCCGTAAGCGGCACATGCGCTTCTCCGACGACGGGCACCTGGCGTACGAGGAGCTCTTCGGACGCGAGGGCTTCAGCGGGCCGTCCTCGCTGATCTACCACCGGGGGATGCCGGAGGGTGCGCAGGACGTGAGCGAAGGTCCCGCCGATCTGATGACCCCCGAGCACGAACAGGTGCACACCAACGCGCACCTCAAGGGATTCGACCTTCCCTCGCAGGGCGATGTCATCACGGGCAGGCGCTGGCTGCTCGTCAACGACGACGTGCACATCGGGCTGGTCGCTCCGGTGACCGCGCAGCAGGTCCTCTATGTCAACGGCTCCGCCGACGAGGTGCTCTTCGTGCACAGGGGCGGTGGCGCCCTGCACAGCCAGTTCGGCCACCTCGCGTTCAAGACACATGACTACATCGTGATTCCGCGCGGCACCATCTACCGCATCGACTTCGATGACCTCACGGACGTGCGCCTGCTCTGCATGGAGGTCACCGGGCTCGTCGATGTGCCGGATCGATACCGCGCGCGCAACGGCCAGCTCACCGAATTCGCACCGTTCAGCGAGCGCGACTTTCACGGACCCGACGCGCTCGAGCCCAACGCCGAGGGGCCCGCGGAGATCTGGCTCAAGCGGTCCAATCATGTGAGCCGCTACGTGCTGGACCACCATCCCTTCGACGTCATCGGATGGGACGGGACGATCTATCCGGTGACCTTCAACATCCACGACTTCGAGCCTCGCGCCGGTCGGTTCCACGTGCCGCCGCCGATTCATCAAACCTTCCAGGCGCACAACCTGGTGATCTGCTCGTTCGTGCCGCGCAAGCTCGACTGGGACCCGGAAGCGATCCATCTCCCGTATCACCACAGCAACCTCGACTTGGATGAGGTCCTGTACTACGTCGAGGGCAACTACGCGGCGCGGCGTGGGATCAGCCAGGGATCATTCACGCATCACGTCGGCGGGCTGCCCCATGGTCCGCAACCCGGTGCGCTGGAGGCGTCGCTCGACCGCCCGCGCGAGACCGACGAGCTCGCCGTGATGGTCGACACGTTCCGTCCGTTGCATCGCACCGCGATCGCGCGTCAGATCTTCGACCGCGACTACCCGTTCAGCTGGCATACCGGCGGCGTTTCCGGCACGACAAGCATCGCCTGACGGTGGCGATCTCCCGGTGGTCGCGGGCACAGCTGCAGGATGGCGGCTGGATCCGGCGCATGTTCATGGAGGGCGAGCGCCTGCGCGTGGCGTTCGGCGAGGAGACGGTCGCCGATCTCTCGATCGGCCAACCGCTCGAGGCGCCGCAGGCCGTGGTCGATGCGTTCGAAGCTGCGAGCCGCGAGCGTTTCGTCGGACGTTTCGGGTACATGCCCAACCTCGGCTACCTGGACGTTCGCGAGCGTGCTGCCGAGGACGTTGACTTCCCGGGGATCAGCAGCGATTCGATCGCGATGACCCCCGGCGCCGCGGCGGCGATCGCCATCGCGATTCGCACGTTCGTCGACCCTGGGGACGACGTCATCGGCGTCGCACCGTACTTCCCCGAGTTCCGCCTGTACTGCGAGACCGCGTCGGCCCGATTCGTTCCCGTGCCCGCGGGTCCGGATCTGCGCCTGGATCTCGACGCCATCAGCGGTGCTCTCTCCGCGCACACCGCTGCCGTGATCGTCAACTCACCGTGCAACCCGAGCGGCCACGTACTCGACGGCGGCGAACTGTCCGGCCTCGCCGCACTGCTCGAGGCGCACAACAACAGGCACGACCGCAAGGTATTGCTGATCATCGACGAGGTCTACCGCCGGCTGATCTACCTGCCGCACCAACGCGTCGAGCCCTTCCACATCTACGAGCAGACCGTGCTGGCGAGGTCGTTCTCGAAGGATCTCGGCGTCGCGGGCGAACGCATCGGGTACCTCGTCCTTCACCCGTCGCTCGTCAACGCGGATACCCATCGCGGCCTTGCACAGTCGCTGCGCGCGCTGAGCTTTGTCAATGCGCCGGCCACGGCGCAACGTGCCCTGCTCCACCTCGACTCGTGGGAGATCAATGCGACGCCGTATCGCGAGCGGCGCGACCTGGTCATGGACCGGGTCCACGCCGATGGCCTCGACGCCTTCGAACCGCAGGGCGGCCTCTACCTCTGGTTGCGCAGCCCGTGGCCCGACACGCTCCGGCTCATTGATGCGCTCACCGAGCGCCGGGTGCTGCTCACTCCCGGTGTGGCCTTCGGCGTGCCGTCGCACATCCGGCTGTGCTTCAGCGTCCCGCGGCCGAAACTGACGATGGCCATGGACGCGCTTCGCGACCTTGCAGTGGCCGGTCAGCCCGCTTAGCAGCGGAGCGGCGACCGGTGGCTACAACGAAAGATGGAGCCGGAGCGCCTCGTCAAGTTGCGACATGAGAAAAGGTGGCACAACGGGCGCCGGCGATCTTGCAAGGGTTCTCTAATCGGCGGATGTCACCCACACGGCAATCTGCGCACGTGTGTTGCATCCGAGCTTGTTCATGATGTTGCTGACGTGGGTGCCGACGGTCCGCTCGGAGATGAACAGGCGCGCGCCGATCTGCTTGTTGCTCAGGCCATCGGCGACCAGTCTCCCGACCTCGGCTTCCCGTTTTCCAAGCCGCGCTCCGACAACAGCGTTCGCATTCGTACGGTGAGGACCGCCGGTTTTCCCAAGCGCGAGTTCGACAGCCACCTCACTGCCCAGGGTCTTGCCCAGGGCGAATTCGGCGTCGAAGACTGTTGCTCCAAGCGCATCGCTCGCCGCCTGCCTCGCCCCGGCGAAGAACGGAACTGCGGGTCCCATCATGCCCGCCCCGCACTGTGCCGCCAGGGCCTCTGCCGCCCCGAGCAGCTGTGCCGCAACGCGTGACTGGCCGGCGGTAGCCGCGATCGACCCCAGAGTTTCCAGGCCGTAGTACTGGGCGAGTCGATTGTCATAGTGCCGAGCGACCCGCAATGCCTCGGCGCACCATGACTTGGCCGCGTCGAGATCTCCGGACAACATGCCTGCCATGCCAAGGTTGCGAAGCATCGCTTCAAGTTGATACAGGTCGCCGTGCTCTCTGCAAACACGAACGCCCTCCTCTGACACCGCCCTGGCAGTCTCCAGGTCCGCCTTGAAGATCGCGTGGATGGCTCGAGATTGCATCAACTCGATCGTGGCGGGGAGGTCATGCAGATGGGCAGTGACAGCCGCTGCCTCATCGAGGAATCGCCCCGCCGCTTCCGGGTCGCCGGCGACATTCTCAATTGTCGTGGCCAGCGACAGTGACTCCGACAGAAGCGCTGACTGCCCCGACTCCCGCGCAAGCGCAATCGCCTGAGCGATCCATGGCCTCCCGGCTGCGGGATTCCCCTGGAGCATGCTCAACCAGCTGCGAACATAGTTGGCGCGCACCCGTGTGAGCGGAGACGCCTCACCCGACGCCATCAGCAAGTCGAGCCAGCGCACGCTCTCGGTGGTTCCACGCGTGATCCAGTAGAAGCGCATTGATGCGGCGATGTCCAGCCCGCGGGCGAAGTCCCCACGGGCCAGGCACTGGTGCAGCACGGCCCGGATGTTGTCGATCTCGAAGTCGGCCCAGGGGAGCCACTCCAGCAGGTGGAACCGAGCCTGATCCGCCGACGCCATACAGATGCTGTGGTAGTACTCGATGCACCGCTCCTCGACTGACTCGTGCTCGTCGGCATCGCGCAGCTTGCGACGGGCATACTCGCGCATCGTCTCGTGCAGGCGATAGCGGGCGAGGCCGTCGACGTCCTCTTTGGTTGCCAGCGATTTGTCGACGAGCGACGACAGAATATCCAGCGCATCGATCGCCCGTACCGCATCTGAGGTGCAGACCGCTTCGACATCGTCGAGCGTGAAGCGACCCGCGAAGACGCACAACCGCCGCATCAGGAATTGCTCGCTCTCCGCGAGCAGGTCGTAACTCCAGTCGATCGCCAGACCGAGCGTTTGGTGACGCGGAAGCGCCTCGCGGCCACCGCCCGTGAGGAGCGCGAATCGGTCGCTCAAGCGGTCAAGGATCTGCTCAACGCTCAGGACACGCGTCCGAACGGCGGCAAGCTCGATCGCCAGCGGCAACCCATCGAGTTGCCGGCAGAGCGAGACAACGGTTGCCTGGTTCGCTGTTGTGAGCTCGAAGGCGCCGGATGCAGCGGCCGCCCGTTCGACGAAGAGCATCACCGCTTCGTTCTGGAGGAGCTGCGCGACGGGTTCCGCTCCTTCTTCTGACGGCAGCTCGAGCGGCGGGATGGGGACGACATACTCGCCCGTCACCTGCAGCGGCTCGCGGGTCGTGGTGATCACGCGCACTCCCGGCGCAGCGCGGAGGACGTCGCTCGCGAGCACGGCTGCTGCCTGGAGCAGGTGCTCGCAGTTGTCGAGGACGAGCAGGAGCTCGCGCTCCCGCAGGTACGAGGTCAGGATCTCTCTCGGCGTCGCTGCAGCCTGGTCCCTGAGGTCCAGGGCAGCGAGTACGGCAGGGGTGACAAGCGCTGCTTCGCTCACCTCACCGAGCTCGACCAACCAGGCACCGTCCGCGAAACCGCGCGCCAGGTCAGTTCCAGCACGCACGGCGAGGCGGGTCTTGCCGACACCTCCCGGGCCGACCAGGCTCACCAGACGGCCGGCCGTGAGCTTCTTTCTGATCTCGCCAAGCTCGCGTCGACGACCGACGAATGTGGTCGCCTCCGCCGGCAGGTTGCCTGACCGACGCCTAGGCCTGGCCATCCCGGATACGCGTCACGCCTGCGCGCTCGTCACCGGAGTGACTACGCATCGAATCAGTAATCCTGACGATGTCTCGCTCCGGCCTGCTCTCCCACGCTGGCCAGTATGAACGAGGAGCTTCCATCCCGACAGGTTGAGGTGACGTTTGTCGGCCCCCCGCCGGCCCGCCAGATAGCCCGCGCGTCAGGGGTGAGTGACGTGCAGGTCGACGGTCGTTGCGTGCGCTGCCTCGTCAGCGGCAGCGTTCAGCCCTTCCTCGAGGCATTGCACGGCTACGAGGTCATCGGCCTGCTGTCGTCATTAGCGCTTTCGACAACTGATCAGCAGGACGTTCATTCGCGCGGAGCGAGCCACGGCGACGGAGGAGGGAGCTGATGGCGGACAGGTGATCTCGCACTCGCTATCAACAACAGTCGTGGTCATCGTCCCGATGACCTCATGAAAGACAAGGAGCGTCAGATGAATCCAACAACGACAACAACTCGGCCCAAAGGAGAAGTCCAGGTGAACGCAACGCGGCGAACGGCACTGGTCGTGGGGGTGCTCTTCCTTCTCACATTCATCACGTCAATTGGCGCGGTCTTCGCGTACGGACCCGTCCTGACCGACGCTCATTACGTCCTCGGTGCTGGAGCCGACACCCGCGTCTTCCTGGGTGCCTTCCTCGAACTGTTCCTCATCATCACCAACATCGGCTGCGCTGTCGTGTTGTTCCCACTGCTGAAGCGGCAGAACGAAGCAATTGCGCTTGGCTATGTCGCGATTCGCCTCGTTGAGTGCACGTTCATCCTGGTCGGCATCCTCAGCGTCCTTGCGGTCGTGACGTTGCGGCAGAGCGCAGCGGGCACGGATGCGGGCTCGCTCGTCACGGTCAGCAAATCGCTCATCGCCATCAAGAACTGGACATTCCTGCTCGGGCCCGGTTTCATGGATGGCATCGGGACCGGGCTCATGCTCGGCTGGCTCATGTATCGGTCCGGCCTCGTCTCGCGCCGCGTCGCCTTGTTTGGGGTCATCGGAGGACCGCTCCTGGCCGTCTCGGGTACCGCCGTGCTCTTCGGTGTCATCAAGGCAGGGTCGTCGTGGCAGAGCATCGCGACGGCGCCGGAGTTCATCTGGGAGGCCTACCTCGCTCTCTGGCTCATCTTCAAGGGATTCAGTCGATCTGCCTCCGGCGCCGAGGTCCCCGCTGTCCGCGCGGCTGCGACCCAGCCGGTCGATGCGGTGGTCGCTGCGTAACTGTCCGTCAACGCGGCATCCGGCGGAGCCCGGTGAATCCCGGGCTCCGCTCAACCGCATCAACGTCAAGGAGTTTCAACATGATCGTGGTCGACAATCTCACCAAGCGGTACGGCACGAAGACCGCGGTTGACGGGCTGACGTTTGCCGTGCAGCCAGGCATGGTCACCGGATTTCTCGGGCCGAACGGCTCCGGAAAATCCACAACGATGCGTTTGATCCTCGGGCTGCACGCACCGACGAGTGGTTCGGCCACGGTGAATGGCACGCGCTACTCGGCCCACAGAGCACCGTTGTGCGATGTTGGCGTGCTGCTCGAGGCGCGCGCCATCCACCCGGGTCGCTCCGCCTACGATCACCTGCTCGCACAGGCGCAAACGCACGGGATTCCGCGAGCGCGAGTGAACGAGCTCGTCGAGTTTGTCGGCCTGCAGAACGTGGCCAAACAACGAGCCGGCCAGTTCTCACTCGGCATGGGACAGCGCCTCGGTATCGCCTCCGCCCTGCTCGGCGACCCGGGAACGCTCATCCTCGATGAGCCGATCAACGGGCTCGACCCGGATGGCATTCATTGGATGCGCGGCCTCCTGAAGACGCTTGCGGCTGAAGGTCGCACGGTGTTCCTGTCGTCGCACCTGATGAGCGAGATGGCACTGACCGCAGACCACCTGATCATCATCGGCAGGGGCCGGCTGATCCGTGACATCAGCGTCGGCGACTTCGTTCGGGAGTCCTCGAACAACGTTGTGCGGGTTCGCTCTCCGCAAGCGGACCAGCTCCGCGGTTTGGTGCTCGCCCACCACGCGACCATCGCCGGCGAGGAGCCGGGTCTGCTCGACGTCGACGGTCTGACAGCGGAAGAGATCGGGCGCATCGCCGCGCTGCACGGCGTCGCCCTGTCGGAGCTCACCCCCCGGACCGCATCGCTCGAGGACGCATTCATGGAGCTCACCCACGACGAGGTGGAGTACCGCAAGCCGTCAACCAGCATTGGCGTCACCGACGCCGCAGGAGTAGCAGCATGAGCAGCGTTTCGTTCCCACCGATGAGCCTCCCGCGCACGCCGAGTGTCGGGCGCGTGACGCAGATGCGGGTCATCCGCTCGGAGTGGACCAAGTTCCGTTCGCTACGGTCCACGCGTTACACGCTGATGGCGACGGTCGGCCTCACAGTCGGGCTCGCACTGGTGGCTGCGATCCTTGTGGTGTCGCAGTGGGCCACGATGAGTGCCACCGGCAAGGCAACGTTTCAACCGCTGAGCGTGAGTCTCGTCGGTGCAAGCATCGGCGTGATGGTGATCGGGGTGCTCGGTGTCCTGTTGATGACGAGCGAGTACTCAACCGGACTCGTCAGTTCGACATTCGCCGCTGTGCCGAAGCGGCTCCCGGTTCTCTGGGGCAAGGCGGCCGTCTACTCCGTCATCGCGCTGTCGGTGACGGTACCGGCAATGCTGGTCGCATTCTTCGGCACCCAGGCGATTCTGTCCGGCGATCACGTTCAAATTGCATTCGGTCAGGCCGGCGTGGCGCGAGCGGTCTTCGGTTCGGCGCTCTACCTGACGATTGGCGGACTCCTTGGAATCGGCCTCGGCGGGATCTTCCGGAGCACCGCGGCGGCGGTGACAAGCCTGACCGTCATCCTCTTTGTCCTGCCGGTCATCGTCTTCATCCTGCCCGCCAGCGTGTCGAACAGCATCAGCCCGTATCTCCCTGGCAACGCCGGACAGGCGATCATGAGCATCGTTCCCCAGCCACACATGCTGGCGCCCTGGGTTGGGTTGGGTGTCTTCGCCGCCTATGCCTTGGCAGCGATTGCCGCTGCCGCAGTGCTTCTCGTCAGACGCGACGTATAGGCACCGACAACCGTAGCCGGTCGCTGCCGGTGCGCCGGCAGCGACCGGCAATGAATCTGAGTGTCTAGGTCGCCTCGACGAGAATCACCAGGGACTCCGGGATCACCCCGTCGTAGGCCATGGCTTCACGCATCTCGTCGTTCTCCATCGCAGCCATGACCTTGTCCATGTCCGCTACGTCCATGACGATCGCGACGCGGTTGGGATTCTGCGGATCGATGAACTTGCGAATGTTCGTGACACCGAGCGGGCCGAACACCTCTTCACGCTTCGGCGAGGTAAGCCAGTGCTGCTGATCCTTCACATCGTGGTGTGCGACGACGGTCGTCATGATGTCTCCTCCATCCCTTTCGCCCGGCGAGAGTTGGGTCGGGGCGAAATCGTACTCCAGCCAACCACCTCATGATCCAAGGACGATGAACGATCTCGGGTTGAGATCGCCGCCATAGACGTAACGATCGGACAGGCAGGCGGCTGAGATCCCTTTCGTGGTGGTCACCCGTATGTCAACCGTCCCCGCTCCGGGAGGACTGACGACAGTGATCTTCGTGTCCGAATCGACCGTGAAGGTCGCCGCCTGATTCGACCCGAATGCGACACCGGCCGTTCCGGTGAACCCCGAGCCGCTGATCGTGATGCTTGTTCCGCCCGCCGTGGCACCTTCTGGCGGGGACACGGCGGTCACCACAGGAGTGGTCTTATCAGTCACCGCCGGGTTGAGGTTCCAAGCCTCGGCAACGGCCGCGGGATCGACGATCAACACGTTCGCTGGGATCGTGGCCACAGCGGACATGTAGTCGTCGTAGCAATAGAGCTCGGGCTTGCTCGTCCAGTGCGTCTGCCACGCGCCGTCGCAGTTCCAGCCAAGTCCGCCACACGTCTTGGTCGTCGTGGCGCACGTGCCTGTGACGAGCTTGTACATCTGGACGACCACCCATTCATCGCCGGCGACGTTCATGAGATTCACGAGCGAGGCTGGGGCCTGGTAGTAGATGACCACACCTTTTTGATTGTGCGTCGGTGTGCTTTCACCGGCGCATGGCCAGGCGTTGCACGTACCCCCGAGGATCGAGTTCGTCTGCTGAAAGTTGTTGCCCAGCATATGGGATCTGACATTCCGCCCACCCCTGTACGTCCGCCCAAAGGCGAAGCACTTGCTGACCACATTCGCCTGGATGGTTGGACTGGACTTGCTGTTCGCATATGAGAACATCCCCCAAGCGTCGGCGCCCTCGTGGGCGTACAGTCCCTTGGGGTTGGTGAGCGATCCGCAGCTTTCGGTGACTTGCTGCGCCGGCGTGAGCGTGGTCATATCGGCATGCGTCTCCCCCTGGCTGACCATCGACCATCCGTATGTGCCCTGGAGCGCATCGAGCTCCTGCCATGTGGGGTAGGGATCGTGATTGACACACGTTTCGGACGCCGAGCCGATCCAGCCGGTCACGACATTCGCCACCCCCGACCGGCGGATCCCCGGTTGTGCATTCGCGAGACCCTGGGCGATCGTCATCAGGGTTGGCTGACCCGGCACCGGGACGCACTTCGGCGATGCCGCGACCCACTGCGCCCGCCCGAAGAGGAGAGTGAGGTATCCCGGCGAGCTCGCTGTTGGTGCGGGACCGGCTCCAAAGTTCACCGAGGCCTTCGCGACGTTGCCAGCGCCGTCCTTGGACTGGACATCCAATTCATAGTCACCACTCGGAAGAGCGTCAAGCGCTGCCTTCCACGTTGTCGTGGTCGCGTCTGGAGACGTCAACGCGGCCGCTGTGAAGTGCACTTGCCGAGTCCACCTGCCGGCTGCCTGGAGAACCTGTGATGTTTCACGCTCCCTGATCTCGTACGACACGCCGGTGACGCCTGAGGTGTCTGTCGCCGATCCGGAAAAGGTGATGGGCTCCGATGTAAGGAAGAGTTGGTCGAGTGAGGGCGACAAGATCCCAACGCTGCGTGTGGCGCCGTACGCGCCCGCGCGGACAGTTATCGACGTCAATGTCATCAATAAGCCGGCGGCGATGATCGCGCCAAATCTTGCGCGTCGCGTGCCGCTTTTTGATCTCCCCATCGTTGTGCAAGGCTGCCGTGACCCGAAGCGCACGAGGTAATCCTCCGCAGAGAACGCTGATCGTCGTCATCACTATCGAGATCCACGGCGCTTCCAGCCAAGGGCCCAACGACATCAATGGCGGGGACCTTGGGCACGACTTGCGCGAGGCGGAGGCGGTTATCTTGGGCGCGCCGCAGAGGACGGCCCCTCGCCTGGTCGCGTGGGCGAGGAAGGCTGTCTAGCCGCCGACCGACGCGATCATCAGTCCGGGGCGCCTGCCGGGTGTTCCGTCAACCAATAGGGCAACGATGTGGCCAACAACTCGTCATCCGCTTTGCACGCGAGCCAGCACCGGCTCGACGATCTCCTCGGCCAGCCAACGCACGGGCGGAACCGGCGGCATCGGCGGGACGGCTGCGAGAACGACGTGGGACACGCCTGCATCGATCAGCTCCACGAGGTGATCGCGCACCGCCACTGGACCAAGGACCTGGGGCAGGTGCGCCGGACGCGCCTCGTGACCATCAGATGACACGAGGACCTGGACCGATCGCGTGATCTCGCTCGGATCACGGCCGATCGCGCGACAGTGCTCGTCGAGGACGGCGCTCTTGTGGCGGAACTCGTCGACGGTCCGCGTGGGGCTGTTCCAGGTGTTGGCGTGGCGCGCCACGACCCGCAGCGCGATGCGTTCACCACCTGCTCCGATGAGGATCGGCGGACCGGGACGCTGGATCGGCTTCGGCTCACCGATCGCGCCCCGGAGCCGGTAACAGCGCCCGTCGAAGTCGAAGGGCTCGGTTTCGGTCCACATCCGCTTGGCGATCGTGCAGGCCTCATCCAGCGCGGCGAGCGCTTCGGACGGAGCGACGACGTCGACGCCATATGCGTCGTACTCGCGATGCACCATCGCCAGAGCCTGCGGATCGGGAACGCGACTCCCGCCGGCACCGATGCCGAACTCGAGCCGTCCGCCAGAGATATTGTCGACAGTTGCTGCCATCTTTGCCAGAAGCGCTGGATTACGCAGACGGTTGCTCGTCACGATGACGCCGAGGCGAAGGCGCCTCGTCTGCGCGGCCAGCGCCGCGAGCAGCGTCCACGCCTCGAGCGTCGCGCCGTTGACGTCGCCTCGAAGCGGGATCATGTGATCCCAGAGCCACGCGTGCTCGAAGACGGACACCTCTTCGGCCTCTCGCCAGACGCGAAGGATCTCGTCGTAGCCAAGGTTGATCTGACTCGTCTTGATGCCGAAGGTGACTCTGCGGGCGCCTGTACTCATGCACCGAGCCTACGCGCGGTGTCAAGTCCGCGAGCACTCGATGGCGCGTACAGCCGCCGGCCGATTTCCCCCCGCTCAATGACTGCCGACGGTGCTACGGCAGCTTAAGCCGAAGAGTGCCGCCGTGACGGGTGTCGTCCCGTCACGGCGGCTGAGGCTGACGTTACCGGGGCGTCGTCAGGAAGCGCACACCACGTATGGGGTGATCGTGGTGTCACTCGCGGATGCGTTGTTCTCGTACACCGACCAGCCCCCGGCGATCGGGGAAGTGCTGTTCATGTTGACGGACGTTGAGGACGAACCCGAGAAACCACCACCGCCGAGCGCTGAGCGGCCTGATGGGCACAGTACCTCGGCGTGCGTCTCCGTGCCGGCGGCGTTGGTCACCTGGGTCCCAATCGTGATGCCGTAGTGGGCCGCTTTGGCTTGAGCGGAGCAGACGGCGTATGCCGTCAATGCGGCGTCAAGTACAGACGCGTTGTTCTCGTCAACACGCCAGCCGTTGGCTATGGGGATTGAGGTGTTGACATTGACAGCGAGGTTCCCCGAACTGCTGAACCCGCCGCCGCCGAGCACCTTGGTGCCGGATGGGCAGACCACCGTGGCTGAAGTCTGCAGGCCCGCTGGGTTGGGCACGCTGCTGCTGGTGACCACCTGGTACTTCTTGCTCGGGATGGCACAGACGGCATAGACGACAAAGGTTGTCGCCGCACCGCTGTTGTTGTTCACGTCGACAATCCAGGCGTTCCCATTCGGAAGGGAGGTGTTGATGTTGGCGCCCAGGCTGGAGCTTCCGATCACAGCCCCGCCTCCCTGCGGCAGGCGGGTAGCCGTGCCCTTCTTGGGACATGCGACGCTGCCCTCCGTCTGCACGCCGTTGGCGGCGGAGAAGGTCGCGGACACGACGAGGTAGCCGGCCGGCTTGGCACCGGCTGTTGTCGGCGATCCAAGTTCGCCAGTCTTGGCGGCGGCGGTTGTGGCTCCTGCCACCCCGGTGGCGGCAACTGCGGCAGTGAGCGCAAATATGCGCAGTCCTATGATCACGATGAGTCCTCCGTCTCCCGTGTCTGGAATCGCGGCCCCGGGTTTCTGGCCGAGTCGGATTCATCGAGCATTTTAGTGCCGGCGCGGAAAGGTTTTGGGCCGCGCCGCTGTAGATACCAGCATTGCTCTGGTTGCTCGTAACATCGCGATGATGTATGCCGTGGGACAAACCCAAAGATGCGGGAGTCGGCGGAGAAGTTGCGATCATTACCGAGCACGAAATCGGAACCAGCGGATACCGTTTTGGCGGAGGACGTGGGAAAGCGAGATGACCGGAACGCTCTTTGCAGGCTTCGCGCTCCATCACATCGAGACACCCGAGGCGGTCGTTCGAGTGCGGGTTGGAGGTTCGGGGCCGCCAGTCCTGTTGCTGCACGGCCATCCGGAGACGCACATGATGTGGCACGCGGTGGCCCCGCAGCTCGCCGAGCGACACACCGTCGTATGCGCGGACCTCCGCGGCTACGGAGAAAGCTCGAAGCCGCCGACCGATGACCGCCACGAGCCCTACTCGAAACGCGCGATGGCGCGGGACATGGTGTGTGTGATGCAGATTCTCGGCTTCGATGCGTTCGACGTCGCAGGCCACGACCGCGGTGGCAGGGTCGCGTACCGGATGGCGCTCGACCAGCCCCACCGCGTCACCCGGCTCGCCGTCCTCGACATCGTGCCCACCTACGAGATGTGGCGGCGGGTCGACAAGGAGTTCGGACTCGTCGACTACCATTGGTTCTTTCTCGCACAGCCGTCGCCCTTTCCCGAGAATTGGATCGCCTCGGCGCCTGAGGCCTATTACTTTCGGAATCCGCACCCGTGGATGCATCCCGAAGCGCTCGCCGACTACCGACGCGCGACATCCGATCCGATGACCATCCACGCGATGTGCGAGGACTACCGAGCTGGGGCGACCTATGACGACGACGCCGATCGGCACGACCTCGAGATCGGTGTGAGGGTCAGGTGTCCGCTCCACGTGCTCTGGGCGGGACGCGCCGAGCTTGGCCGTTGGTTCGATGTCCTTGCGGTGTGGCGGCGCTGGGCCGATGCCCCGGTCTCCGGTCGGGCGCTCGACAGTGGTCACTTCCTCGCCGAGGAGGCGGCCACCGAGACGGCTGCGGAGCTGCGTTCATTCTTCTCAACCACGTGAATCACAGCCCTGGTGCGCTGCTATACCCCGGCCTGGCGGGAAGGGGGGGATTCGAACCCCCGGAGGGACTTAACATCCCTCACCCGCTTAGCAGGCGGGCGCTTTCAGCCGCTCAGCCACCTCCCCAGGCCGGGGCCAGTATATGTCGTGTCCGGCTCGCAACCATCCGAAATCGGCCGCCCGTAGAGTAGGCGCGTGGTCCATATACGGAGGGGGACCGCCGCGATCGTCGCCCTCGGGATGGGCGCCGTGGCGTTGGCGACGGCCCCGATCACGGCCGAAGCCGCCATGTTCCGACTCCCGGTCGGGACGCAGCGCATGGAGATGCCGCTCGACTGCGAGGCAACGTCGCTGACCATCGCGCTCGCGTCTGTCGGCGTGCACACCACCCAGCAGTACGTCCAGGACCACTTCCCCACCGACACCCGCGCCCCCGTGCTCGGCGCCAATGGCCTCCCCGCGGAGTGGGGTGACCCGTACAACGACTTCGTCGGCCACGTCATGGGCTCGGAGCCGGGCAGCAACCCGCACTGGACCGCATATGCCGGGTGGGGCGCGTACGCACCGGTGGTCGCGCATGCGTGCGGAATCGCTCGGCGTCCCGGTGGCCGCGCAGCTCACGGGATGGAATCCCGCGGCGCTCTACGCGGCGGTCGAGGCAGGGCATCCGGTTCTGGTCTGGACGACCGTCGACTATGCGTCGCAAACTCCGCGCACCTGGACCGCATGGGATGGCAGGTCGTTGCCGTGGACTGAGGCCGGACACGTCGTGGTGCTGATGGGCGTGAACACATCCGCCGGAACGCTCGAGTTCAGCGATCCGCTGACCGGCTCGTACAACGGCACGACGATGGCGCAGTTCGCTCGAACCTTCACCATCTACGGCAGCATGGCAATCGTGATCGAGCGCATCGCCAACGCCGCACGCCCCGTCAGCCCGCGCCGCGTGGCCCCGAGCACCCCGCGGCCAACACCGGTCGCGACGCCACGCGCGACAGCACGCGCAATTCCGTGGGTTCCGATCCATCACGGGCCCACCACAAGTGCGTTCAGCTCGGAAGACAGCGCCGGCGTTCGGCCGCGGCGGCCTCGGCGTGATCGCCGGCGAGACCGCGGCGTCGACCGAGGGCCTCGGCGTGTGGCCGCCGTTGCTCGCCGCGGCAGTTCTCGCTCGTCGCAGTCGGTGCGCTCACTGCTGTGCTCGATGCGAAGGCGACGGCGTCAATGCGCTGGGTGACGTTCACCCCGTCGGGGCATGCCAGCGAGCGTACGGGCATGTTGGTCGACGGGCGTATCCATGCATGCGGTCCTGGCGTGACGCTGCTCAGCCTGCTCACGATCACGACAACAACCGCCTCGCCGCACGAGGGCGACGACCTTCGCAGCGATCCACATGATGTCTTTGAGCTCGACGCCGTCCAGGTGCTGGCGCCGATTCCGCATCCGCCAACGGTGCGCGACTTCTACGCGTTCGAGCAGCACGTGCGCACTGCGCGACAGCGACGCGGGCTTGAGATGGATCCCGATTGGTACGAGCTGCCCGTCTTCTACTTCAGCAATCCCTACGCCATAACCGGCCCTGACGATGATGTCGCGATCCCACCGGGTTCCGCGGAGATGGACTACGAGCTCGAGGTTGCGGCCGTGGTCGGCGTCGCCGGCGCCGACCTCGATCCCGATGAAGCAGAGCGCTCCATCGCCGGGTACTGCGTGATGAACGACTGGAGCGCCCGCGACATCCAGCGGCGGGAGATGAAGCTGAGCATGGGCCCGGTCAAGGGCAAGGACTTTGCGACATCGCTCGGGCCCGTCTTCGTCACCCCGGATGAGCTCGAGGACACGCGCCGGGACAAGAGCTTCGATCTCGCAATGACCGCGAGTGTCAACGGCGTCGAATATTCGCGTGCATCACTGGCGGATATCTTCTGGAGCTTCGGCGAGATGATCGCGTATGCATCGCGCGGGACGCGGGTCGAGACCGGCGACATCATCGGGTCGGGAACGTGCGGTACGGGGTGCATCCTCGAGCTGTCGCTGGTGCACGGCGCGGATCGGTATCCTTGGCTGCAGCCCGGCGATGTAGTTGAGCTGAGCGTTGAGCGATTGGGCACGCTGCGCAATCGCGTGGTGACCGGCGACATCGTTGCGACCACTGCGATGAACACCACCGACGACTACCTCGCACGCCTCGACGCGGTGGAAAGCCGCCTCGGCGCGGCTGCCGGCACTGAACCGCCGCCGGGATCGCTCACGGGTGCTGATGCGGAAACCGGCGAGCGCTGGGAACGCGGCCAGGTGTGGGCGCATGTGTCCGAATTCATCCCCTATTGGATCGCCCAAGCCGCACCCGTGTTGAACAATGACAACGCTGGCGAGCCCGTGCCGTTCGGCAGGACCAAGCGTGACCCCGAGCGGATCGGTGCCATCGAGCGCAATCGGAACGCGCCGGTGCCGGTACTCTGGGACGACACACGGGCAGACATTGCGGAGCTTCGCGCCTTCCTCGGTACGATCACGCCCGAGCAGTGGGCACTCGAGGGCAGGCATCCGACGCTCGGACCCATGACGGTCGAGGAGCTCGTGGAGGAATTCCTCGTCGGGCACCTCGAGGAGCACGCCGACCAACTCGAGGGAATGATCGCGTAGAGCTGGCGGTGCTTGTACTTCTTGCTCTGGGAAGTCATCGCAATCGCGCGAGGAGATTCGTCGGTCGCAGCTACCTATGGACGCGGAACGGCCGTGTCGGAGAATGCCGTGCGCCCAAACGCCGCGTCCACCGCGAGCGGCTGCGTGATGGCGAGGCCGCTGTCGTGCAGGGCCTGCATCACCTCCATGAAATCGCTGTAGCAGTAGCGCTCGGCGTCGTTGCTCCAGTGATCCGCAGGATCTGTCGATGTGCAGTCCCACTGGTCCTTGTCGGCCGTGTACGGCGGACTCTTCCCAGTGACGAGCAGGTAGGCCTGCAGGGTGAGCACCCGCCCCGGTGGCAGCGCCTCGATCGCGTTGATGACCGCCTGTGGGTCCTGGTAGGTCAACGTGCTCCCGTCGACGACGACCGGACCGCAGCGGTTGGCTCCTGTGGTTGCGCTGAGACAACCTCCGATCAGCTGCCAGGCGTCCTGGGAGTACGGCGGCGTCGTGAGCGTACCGACATCGGTCGGGACTTTCTGGTAGACGCGGCTGGTGCCGAAGCAGGGCTCGACGAACTGCGTCAGCGCGGTGCTGTTGATTTGGTTGTGGGGCCAGGCGAACATGGCGTCCGCTCCCGGCAATCCGTGAGCATCGATCACCTGAGCCGAGCCGCAGGTTTGATCCCACTGCTCGCCGGGGTCCGTCGGCCAGGTGGTCGGGTAGGTCGCGGAATGAGAGACGAACGTCCAACCGTATGTGGACGCGAGCGCCTGCGCGAGGTCCCAGGAGGTCGCGTACGTCGACTGATAATGCGTGCACCACAGGCTGCTCTGTTGGGTTGGACCCGTTTCGATCGAGCCCGTTGCCGAGAAGCCGAGAGATTGCAGATACGGCGCGACCGTGGTGTCAAGAAGCGCGATGTCGGTGTCATCGCGCACGCAGTTGTCGGCGGCAGTCTCTTCGGTGCGCGAGAAGAGAAGCTCGGCGTACCTGCTCGTCACGACGGTCAGAGCTGCCGTCCCGGTCGCGCCGTCGTAGGTGCCGGTGACCGTGTGTGCTCCTCCGACGCTCGAAGCGCACGTGGCGCCGGCGCAGGTGATGCCGTCGACGCTGAAGGTGGTTGAGGCCGTGACGTTTCCGAGATCATCCCCGGCGGAGTTGTAGGCTTCCGCGAAGAACGTTGCGGATCCGTCGGGCGCGATCCACGCCCCTGCCGGCGACAGGACCAGCATGCTCGGAGTTGCGGTGACGACCGTGAGCGACGCGGTGCCGCGTGCCAGCCCGTTGGCACCCGTCACGGTGTACGCGCCGGGGGTCGATTGGGTGCAGATCGCGCCGTTGCACGAACCGGCGGGCGCAATCGAGAATGTCGTCGTCGACGTGACGTCGCCGAGATCGACGCCATTCGGGTCGAAGCCTTCGGCGTGATACGTCGCGCTCCCGCCTGGGGCGATCGTGGCGGTCGCCGGCGACAGCACCACCTTCGCGAGGCGGGCGACGGCAACCGTCAACAGCGCCGCCCGGCTGTCGGTCTTGCCGGCGCTGTTGCGGAAAACGGCGCGATAGCGGTTTCCACTCATTGCCACTTTCACGTGCGGCACCGTCAGGTGTCCGGTCGTGATACCGCCAATGGTCGCCCATGGGCCGTCGGCAAGGCTCACCTGCCATGTGCCCGTCGGTGTCGGCGATCCTGAGGCGGCTGCGGTGAACACGGCGTTCTGGCCCTGGTAGAGGTGGACCGACGCCGGTTGCAGGGTGATCGTCGGCGCGCCCACCGACGCAAGAGCAGGCTCTGACAGTGAAGCGGTTGCCACCACGATTGTCGTGATCGGCGCGACCGTCAACACCCGGCTTATGCGAGACACGCGCTCACCACGATCGACGTTTCAACAGTGATGTCCCTTCCCACGTCGCGGCGGAGTATGCGCTCTTGCGATGCGGTATATGTCTGCAACTCAACCGAGTCCGCCGGTTGAGCGGGTCGGAACCTACCTGAGTGTGATTCCTCCTGGTTGGACGATCATGAGGAAGATGATCACGAGAAAGAGCACGGTGGTGACACCGCCGAACATCTGAAGGCGGCGAATCAACGTCGTCACCTCCTGCGGCGGCGGACCGGGTGCGGCGGGCGGCGGGGCCTGTTCGACGAGGTGCACGAGCCGCTCCGTTGTCGGAAGGAGAACTCTGAAGGCGATCCCGAGCGCCACGAGATAGAGAATGACCCCCACGAGCAGAAAGGGCGTTGCGAAGATATTGATGTTCGCTGTCCAGATCAACCCAGCGCCGCTGACGGCCAGGGTCAGCGCCACTGGCAACACCAGGCGCTGTTCAATCCGGTGGTTGACCGCGACGGCGAAGGGCATGTGCTGCGGCATCTGAGCGGCGAGGCTGCCAACGATTGGGAAGACGAATATCGGCCCGAATGCGATCACTGCAGCGAGGATGTGCAGGAAGAGCCATAACAGGAACCAGTTCATCGTTGCCTCGCTTCAAGATCGGGTCGGACGCGGCCGATGGTAAACCGGAGGTCGAGGCAGTGCTTGTTTGAGCGACCCGACCACGACAGTGAACAACGGCGATTGGGACGTTCGTGCGATGCCCGAGCTATCGAACTCTCTCCAGATTCCCCCAGGTGGGGACCTTGTGAGCGCACCTCCCTGGGTCACGCCAACCGGCTGACATTAGACTGGCAAGAGCCAACGCGGAGGGATGCCGGAGCGGTTGAACGGAGCGGTCTTGAAAACCGCAGGGGCGCCAAGCCCCCGGGGGTTCGAATCCCTCTCCCTCCGCCAAATCCGTCTTGTCGCCGTCAGGGCCCGGTTACGACGGGCGGCTGTCGAGCATGCCCCCGATGGTGTCGTCGTTCGGAATCGGATCCGCACAATAGGCAGAGGCCGAACGCTGCGTTTGCGCAAGGTCGGATCTGCTGGGAGTGGGGCCGCCGTCCTGATGAACCATGTTGATGATCGTGGCCTGCTGGTCAGCGTTGTCCATGGAGGTCCAGGCAGAGCAGGGTGTGGCTAAGCCAAGCGTGCTCGTACAGCCGCTTGAGAGCAGTGCGATGGCTCCGGCTCCAAGCACTGCAGGGAGTGGCCAACGCCGAAAACGGGACATGACTTGCATCCTGGGGTCAGGCACAAACAACGCCATCGCGCTCTGGTAACAAACGCCCAGGGATGGCCGTTGCCGGGCGCAAATCTACGCCAGTTGTGCGAGGCGGTACACCCTTGCTAGTCTGCGTGCGCTCAGGAGAATCGGAGTGAATCCTGAGGGGGGCCGGTGAGCGCGACCTTCTAGCCGTCACTCCGAGGAGGACGCGATGAACCAGAAATGGAGATTCGCAGGACCACTTTTTATAGCAGCCTTGGCCATACCGGCTGCCCTGAGTAGCGGAGGGATCACCTCGTCGGCGTCGTCATCGGCGCCCAAGGGCCCGACGCATATCGACTGCTCGAACGGCACCCGGTTCCTGTGTACCGAGGTGAACCAGTCCGACGAGGTCTTCGGCCACTACGTCGGCCACGACGAGCCGAGCGTGCTCTTCTACTCGAACAAGGCGGGCTCGGGCAATGAGATGGCATATAGCGGCATCCTGCCCACAGAGCCGTCGGCAACGAACGTTCCTGGCAAGCATGTCTACAGCTTCCAATACACGCCGGCGTTCTGGTTCGGCATGGCGATGTGCGACACGCAGTCCTATCCCGAGCTGGTCGACTCATGCGTTCGGGACAGCAATGTGAACATCGTCGATCCTGCCAAGAGCCCATACCATCCTGGCACCGCATACATGGAGCTGCAGTTCTACCCGCCCGGCTACGTCCAGCAGTGGAACGGGTTCAGCTGCTCTGCGACACAGTGGTGCGTCGCGCTCACCATCGACAGCCTCTCGCTCAACTCACTGACTGGTAAGCAGTTGAACTCGACGTGCGAGGCGAGAGTTGGTGTGGAGTACGCGAACTTCGCATATCTCACCCACAACGGCATCCCGCAGGGCCCCCCGAACCCGGTGCAGTTCCAGGCGCTCGGCTCGGGCACACCGAACCCGAAGAAGGTCGAGTTCCTGAATCAGGGTGATCAGTTCACCGTCCAACTGCAGGACACCTCCAGCGGTTTGCAGGCAGTTGTCAAGGACACAACCAACGGCACCTCCGGGTCGATGACCGCCAGCGCGGCCAACGGCTTCGGCCAGGTGAAGTTCGCTCCGGCCCCGTCGACCGAGTGCAAGAACATCCCGTACAACTTCCATCCGATGTACTCCACCTCCACCCCACAGACCACTGTGCCGTGGGCGGCCGCGACCTACAACGTGGCGATGGATACCGAGCTCGGCCACTTCGACTACTGCAGCAAGGTGGATTCCACGACTGCCAGCTGCGTCGGCAAAGAGGGCGTTGGATCCAACAAGGAGCCTGCGGACGGCGATGACTATGGCTGCTGGGCACCATCGGCTTCGGGCTTCATCAAGATCGGCGGTTGTGAAGGCGACAACCTCGGCTATGACGGGCCGTCGTACCTCAAGGACTGGCCCAACGGCAGCTCGTCGCGACCGACGAACTTCATCTTCACCAGCCCGCTGACCGGCTCGCACTTCAACACGAATTACTCGTCCGTCGGTTTCAACACGGACCTGCCGGACATTGAGGACAGCCTGGGTACGTGCAGCACCGAAACCGGTGCCGGCTGCACCATCATTCCGCCGACTGACGACGGAGCGCCCGCGCAGTTCTATCCGTACTACTCCACCGGCCAAGCGCTCGGCGGCTGCGCCTGGACCGTGGGACAGAATACCCCGGCTTCAGCACCAACAACTACGGCGGACACCAGCAGTACGGCCAGCTGCTCGCTGTCCCCTACTCCGGAGCCAAGGGCAAGGTCACGTGGGAGTACAACGACTACCAGAACAACCTGCCCAACAATCCCTGCCCGGCCTAACTGACCAGATGCTGAGAGGGGCCGCCTTCGGGCGGTCCCATCTCGGTGCGTTTCGATTTCTCGGGGTGCGCGTTCGTCGGCACGCGAGGTGAACCAAGAGGGGTTCGTCTGGACATCGCCGTGACCGCACCCGGACAATAGGTGCATGGCGGACCAGCCATCCCGCGTCCCGATCCCCGGAAGCGAGCGCTCCGGCGCAACGCACGCATCGGTCGGGACCAGCGATCCGGCCGAGGTCACGACGGTCACCGTCTACGTTCGGGGCTCCGGCGATGAGCCGCCGTCCGGGCGGCTCTCACGCGAGGAGTTCGCGGCCGCGTATGGCGCCTCACCGAGCGATGTCGACGCCGTCCGAGCATTCGCCAAGGCGCACGGGCTGACGACCGGCGACGTCGACCTCGCCCGTGGAAGCGTCCAGCTCACCGGGACGGTCGGAGCGCTGAGCGCCGCCTTCGGCACGACGTTGATGGTGTACAGGGACCCCGAGGGCGTGGAGTATCGAGCGCGTCAAGGCAGTCTCTCCGTACCCTCCGAGTTGGCCGAGGTGGTGACCGGCGTGTTCGGCCTCGACGCGCGTCCTCAGGCGCGCGCCCAGTTCCGTCCCCGAGCGGATGCACGATCATCGTACACGCCTCCTCAGGTTGCCGCGGCCTACGCGTTTCCGACAGGATTGACTGGAAGTGGCGAGTGCATCGCGCTGATCGAGCTGGGCGGCGGCTTCCGGCAGGCAGATCTCAGCGCATACTTCGCGCAGCTCGGAGTGGCGGAGCCATCCGTTCTCGCCATCCCGATCGACGGCGGGAGCAACAACCCCGGCGCGCCTGACGGACCCGATGGCGAGGTCATGCTGGACATCGAGGTCTCCGGCACCATCGCGCCGGGCGCCACCATCGCCGTGTATTTCGCGCCGAATACGGACCAGGGTTTCATCGATGCGGTGAGCACCGCCGTCCACGACACGACCCACCGCCCTTCGGTTGTCTCCATCAGCTGGGGAAGCGCAGAGAGCACATGGACCGCCCAGGCGATGAATGTGATGGAGCAGGCGTTCACGGCTGCTGCGGCGATGGGCGTGACCGTGACGGCCGCCGCGGGCGACAACGGGTCGACCGATGGAGCGACGGATGGCCTTCAGCACGTCGACTTTCCGGCATCGGCCCCGCATGCGCTCGGCTGCGGCGGCACACGTCTCCAGATCACAGAAGGTGTCATCGCTTCGGAGTCCGTATGGAATGACGGACCCGGCAATGGTGCCGGCGGAGGTGGGATCAGCGACGTCTTTCCGGTGCCCGACTACCAGCACGACGCATCGATCCCTCCGTCAGCCAACCGGGGAGGCCGCGTCGGCCGGGGTGTGCCCGATATCTGCGGCGATGCGGATCCCGACACCGGGTACACGGTCCGTGTCGACGGTCAGACGATTCCGATCGGAGGCACCAGCGCGGTGGCGCCGCTCTGGGCGGGCCTCATCGCGCTTCTCAATCAGGGCCTGGGACGACCGGTCGGTTACTTCCACCCCTTCCTGTACTCATCCGCCGGCGACGGTGCCCTGCACGACGTCGTGACCGGATCCAATGGTGCGTACAAGGCGAACTCCAGGCTGGGACGCGTGCACCGGAACTCGGTTCGCCGGATGGAGCCGGACTCCTCAAGCGGCTGTCCAGCGCTGGTTCGTAGCGCCGGCGCTAGAACTTGACGGGCGACCAGACCCGGCCGCCGTCGAAGGTCATGAGCATGGCTGCGGACTGGGCACCAGACGCGATGGCAACACCCTGCGACGAGCTCGTGAAGCCAAGATAGGTGAACGGGAGTGACTCGGGGGCGGTCGCCACGACCCGCCAGGACTTCGCGTAGTTGAAGGTCTCGACGAGCTCGTGACTGGTTCCAACGAAGGCATCGGTCACGCTCACCCCTGGACCAGGGCTCGCGACCACCGTCCCGGAGGCATCGGCCGTCCCGGGGACGGTGCCGCCGAGAAAGAAGGTGGCACCACCCGTGTTCGAAAAGATCGCGCGCGCCGCAGGTGGCCCTGAATACCCGGACGGCCCCCAGACCCCCTCCTCGCACACGGCGGCCATGGACGAGACCGTCGGGGCGCTGATGACCGCGATACCGCCGTTGTTGGCGCACGGCGCGGACCATGGCACCCAGCGCCCGTCCACCAGGCGGGCGCCACCGATGACCTCGCGGTCGTCCTCGATGACCCATCCTGTGGTCCCCTGAAGGACCAGATCGGGTTGCGGGACAGGGCCCGCACCGAGTTGCAGTGAGCCCGTCGTGACCCAGGCGTCAGTGGTGGTCGGGCTTGTCTTGATCTCGTAATCGTTCGAAGGATCGAGGGCGATGGCATGCACACGACCGGCGGCGGCCTCGAGCGCTTCAACAGCCAGGCTGCCCTTGGTCCAGTGCGTACCACCGTCGTGGGTGGACCAGAGCTCGGGCCCGAAGGCCCAACCGTCGAGCGGGTCAGCGAAGCGGATCTGACTGATCCCCTGATGAGCCGAACTGGCGGGCGCATAGTTCGTCGGAGGCGCTGTCACGCGCGACCAGGACCGTCCTGCATCCGTCGTGCGCAGGAGCGTCACGCAGGTGCCGGTGGCACACGGGGCGCCGCCGAGCGCCCACCCCATCCGCAGCGAGACGAACGTCACCGAGTTCGGCTGGAAGCCGGAGGGCACGGACACCGATACCGGCGTGGGCGTCGCGGAAGCGGATGGTGGCGGGGACGGCAGCAGGCTTGGCGCAGCGGTGACGGCTGCCGATGGCGACGAGCTCGGGCTCCCCGAATGCTTCGCCGGCGCCGGCGAGCACGCGGCAAGCAGGACGCACACCGACCCAGCCCATGCGGAGATGAGCCGGGGCCGAAATGTTCGTGTCATCACTGCGCGAAACGTGCAGGTCAGCGCCCAAGTTACGACTCGCCAGTCACCATTGCCCCGTCATATCTCGGTCTGCGCTGAACCGGTCACGGTCTCGGCACCGTCCGCGAACGTCACCCGTCACGCCGCGCTGCGCTGCTGAGAATGAGCGGTGGTCATAAAAGTCTGTTGCCCGACATGCTGGAAATGGACGGAATTGGGGACGGTCATGTCGTGCAAGCGCTGCGGGACGCCGCTCATTCTCATGGATGGTCGACGCGCCGACGAGGTTGCTGCCTTGCCGCCACCGAGCGACGTCGTCGCCCTGCCGGAGCCACCGCCCCTCGAGCTCGAACCGGTCGGCTGGTCGATCCGCGCCCGCTGACCGCCTGCTGCGACCGCGTCACGGTCGTGGCACCGTCTGAGAACAGCGCCAAGCCTCTCGTCGATCTCTGGCGAGAATGACCTGTGGCCGTCACCGCTCCCCCCGTCGTCTGCTGCCCCACCTGCTGGAAATGGTCGGAGCTCAAGAACTCCGCCACCTGCAAACGTTGTGGGACTCCTCTGGTGTTACCCGATGGCCGGCGCGTCGACCAGGCGCGGGATGGGACCGCTCCGACGGCGATGACCCTGAAAGCGCCCACCGTCTCCCTCGCACCGCTGACGGTGGGGACTGACTGGGTTGCGATCGCGCGGTGGATCACCATCGCCTACGGCTCGCTGCAGGTCCTGGGCATCTTCGCCATCGGGTTGCTCGTGCCGACTGTCACCATCCCGGTGCAGGATCCGGCCACCGGGACGATCGTCGACCAGACCCTGAACATTCGTCCGTTTCTCGCGCTGGTTGCATTCGTCGCCATCGTGTTCTTCGCGATCATCGTGTGGCTCACCAAGTACGGGATCGCGCGCGGCATCGTGCTCTGCGTCGTGTTCCTGCAGGCGATCGGCGAGATATCGCGCCTGAGCACCGACACGTCGGCGGTTGTTGGGGCGACCATTGTTGCCCTGCTCTGTGACGCCGGCTTCGCGTACGTCCTCATCATGTCCTTCGTGTCGCATCCACGCCCGGCACCGCTCAACAGCGGGATCGCCGTAATGCCCTCAACGCTTGCGGCACCGCCACCGCCGCCCCCTGCTCCACCGGCACCGCCGCCGCTCGTCCCGCTTCCACCTTCCCTCTAGCGTTTCGGCGCTGCTAGGAAGGCTTCGCGGCAGCCACCATCACCTTTCGTCGCGCGTCGATCCGTCCGCCGAGGACCAGGATCGCGCCACCCGCGGCGACAGACGCGACGAGGCAGCCGCTCCACAGCCATCCCTCCCCAAGGTGTTGCAGCGTGAGAGTGCCGATGATCGGCGCCACCAAGGCAGCGGCGCCGAACGACGTGCCGAAGACGCCGTTGTAGCGACCGCGCAGGTGCACCGGTGCGAGATCGGCAACCAGCGCAGGGCCCACAGCGTTGAACGCGATCTCGCCGAGGGTCCACACGAGCACTGTGGCTGCGTACGCGGGTATCGAGCGGGCGAAGAGCGTCAGGAAGAACCCCAGGCCGATGAGAACCGGTCCGCCGACAAAGACGAAAACGAGACGTTGACGCGCAAGCCATCGAATGGTGACCGGTTGCAGCACGATGACCGCGATTGGATTGACGACATACGCGAGCCCGTACGCGGCGGGGCCGAGCCCATGCATGCTCATCACCAGGGGCAGGGTCACGAACGACTGGAGATACACAATGCCGCTGACGAACGCCGACGCCGCCAGCGCCATCAGTAATCCGTCCGACAGCGCCGTGCGGTACCCACCGTGCTCGTCGGCATGCCGCTGCGGTCGCGTCTCCGGCAGACCGATTGCGACGACAATCGCAAATCCCAGGCAGGTGCCGGCGTCGAGCGCAAAGAGGAACCAGTACGAGTGCTGGGCGAGAAATCCCCCCGCAACCGCGGCGACGCCGACGCCGATATTCAGACCCCAGTAGATCAGCCCGAATGCGCGAGCACGATGCTCCGACGGGATGATGTCGGCCACGATCGCAGCGACAGCCGGCCGGTAGAGATCGATAGCGAGTCCTGCAGCCGCGGCCGCAACCCCGATCACCAGCAGCGTCGGTGCAAGTCCGAGGGCGATGAACGCGACCGCTGAGCCGGTCATCCCAGCGATGATCGTGGTGCGACGGCCAACTCGATCCGCGAGCACGCCGCCGAGCGGTTGCGATACGAAGGCGCCCGCTCCGAAACACGCGATCAGCACTCCTGCGGTGCCGACGGAGAGCCCGCGCCCGCGCACGAGATAGAGGGCGAGAAAGGGCTCGACGACGTAGCCGAGCCGGTTGATGACCGTCCCGATGAAGATGACCCAGAACGCGCGTGGCAGGTCCGCACCCGCTTGCGACCACCACGGGCGCCCGCGCGACGCCGCCTGCGAGTCTGTCGTCACCGGGTCCACAACCGAGCGACCGTATCAGGAAGTCCTGATGCGGCTATGGAGTTTTCAGGTACTGATGCAGTTCGATGAGCCAGAGGTGCAACGCCACCGATCCCGAGCGCAGCACTCCCGCGCGGACCAATTGGGCGCCAAAGGGTTTGAGCGAATCGAGCGATGCCTGAAAGCCCTGGCCCGTCAGGCTCATCAAGAGTATCTGCGCGGGATGCCGCTGACCGAAGAAGTATTTGTCGAGCGGCGTCAGATCACCGAGGTTGCTCGGAATCGAAGTCGAAGAACGCGTGGTAGATGCCGATGGGTTCGCGCAGCTCCTTCAGGTCGTCGCTGCTCCACCACATCAGGAGCTGCTCGCCTGCGTACGACGCAGGACGGACGAATGACGGCATTGCCGTGGTATCCGCGTATAAGTTGACCCACGTGGAATCGGGCCCCCATTGCGCCGACGTCCCCCGAGCGTGTACGCGTAGTCGGGGAACGTGTCGTCCACCGTTCCTCGCTCGTGCTTGTGCTGTGTGGGTGTCACGGTCAACACGAGCAGCCCCGCGGTGATCGCCGCGATGGCGCCGCCGATCATGAATCGCGAGCGCGTGATGTCGTGTGAGGCCGCCTCTCGCTTGGCGATCCACGCGAGCACCACGATGCCCACGACGATGAGCAGCCCCACCGGCATCCACCCGAACTGGGGCACTTTGGGGTTGAGCTCGAAGACGAGCGGCACGGCCACGAGCACCACGGGGATGAGCCACCGGTAGCGGACGTGCTCGAGGATGGGCGCACCGATCTCCGCGATGGTGATGGCGAGCGTGAGCATCACCGACGCCCACAGCAGCGATGCGAAGTAGTGCACCTCGAGCGTTTGTGTGCTCCCGATGAATTGAAAGACCGCGTAGATCGCAATCTGAAAGGCGCACGAGAGCGCGACGATGAGCTGCGGGGTGGGGATCGTTCCCAGGCGCCGGCCGATCCGCGCGATGCGGCCTCGGGCAAGGAAATCCTTGAGGCGCCCGCCGAAGGCGGCGTAGCAGGCGAGACCGACGGCCGGTGGCACGAGCAGATAGGTGATGTACGGCGCCCAGAGCGGGCTCCGCGAATGATTCGCCAGCGTTTGCGACGTCTGTGCAAGGTAGATGAGCGACTGGATCGTGGTGAGCACGTAGTCCCACGGTCCGATGAGCACGGCCGAGGCGATGGCGAGCAACCCGGTGACTCCGACAGCGACTCCCACCATGACCGACAGGTCTCGCCATACCTTCGGCCGGTCGCGCTTGCGGCGTACGAGCCAATAGGCGAGCGCCGTTGCGATCACCAGCAGTGCGGCGGACGCCAGAGCCCAGACCGCCAGGGTGAACAGCACCGCGGCGCCGATCAACCAGCCGATGCGGTGTCGAGCCGACGGCATTGCCAGGCACGCGAGTCCGCCGAGCAGGTATGAGACCGCCGCGGAGTCGGGAAAGTCGGTGCCCCAGGCAAGGATGATGACCGGGCAGCTGAGAATCACGATGGCGCCGATCACACCCACGACCGGGCTGTACAGCCTGCGCAGGAGGAGGTAGGCCGGTACGATGGCAATCAGTGCAAGGACGTAGCGGAACACGATGAACCCGGGGAGGCCGCCGAAGAGCAGGTACGAGATCCGGCCGGGGATCAGGAAGCCCACTCGGGCGCCTTCGCGGAGCCGCTCCGTCGGCTGAAACACCGCTGCGTAGCGATAGAAGATGTCCTGCGGGTCGATGAGGAACGTCGTGTGCATCGCCGGGTCGTTCAGATCCGGTGGCGCCATGAGGGTCAGCCTCAGACCGAAGAAGGCCGCCGCGGGTGCGATGGCGAGCAGCACTGCCTCGACGCCGTTCCGCCAGAGCGAGCGACGCTGCCCGGGCGCAGCGTCACCTAGCCGATCCTGGGGAGCCCGCACCGGCACAGGATAGGGCGCGTCAGCGCTCGCGCGTGGCGGCGCTCCATTGATCGATGTCGATGATGAAGTCGATCAGCCCGCGGAAGTAGGTCACCTGGTCGTCGTACATGGCCATGTGGCTGCCGTTCCGGCAGAGCAGGAAGCGGCCGTGGGGGATGCGCCCGGCGACCATCTCCATGTGGGCGGGATCCATGGTGTCGTATGTGGCTCCGATGACCAGCGTCGGCACGTCGAGGCTTTCCAGGTCGTTGGTCCGATCCCAATTGGCGAGGACCCCACTCGCACCGAGCTCGCTCGGTCCCTGCATCGGCACGTAGATCGATCGGTTGATGTGGGCAAACCCCCGCTGCACCGGATCCGGCCACTGGTCGATGGGGATGCGCAGGACGTGCTGCTCGTAATGGCCTTTGAGCAACTCCATGTAGCGAGGCGTCTCGGTGTCACCCGCCGCCTCGAGCCGTTTGATCTCGGCGAGCACCTCCTGGTCCATCTCCGGCATCAGCACGCCGCGCGCGTACTCGTTGTACGCGGGGATGCTCATCATCATGTTGGAGATCACGAGACCCTTGAGGTGGCGCTGATACTTCAGCGCGTACTCGGTGGCGAGCACGCCACCCCATGAGTGGCCCAGGAGGAAGAAGTTCCCGGCGTCGAGGCCAAGCGCGATGCGGACCTGCTCGACCTCGTCGACGAACCGGTCGATCTGCCAGAGCTCCGGTTCGTCGGGCTGATCGCTGTATCCCGAGCCGAGCTGGTCGTAGTAGTAGTACTCGATGTTCGCCGCCGGCAGGTAGCAGTCGGCGGCTTCGAAGTACTCGTGGGTGGATGCCGGGCCGCCGTGCAGGAGCAGCAACTTCGCCGTCGGATTGTTGCCGAAGCGCTTGGTCCAGATATGAAAGCCACCCTTTGCGGTGGTGATCGGAATCCTCCGGGCACCGCCGCCGAGAACGTCGTCGCGACCGGTGTTGTCCAGGTATGTCTCGGCGTTCATCGACTCTCCTGTGGGATCTGCGGCCGCGCCGCCGGAATGCAACAGCGTACCCAACCGAGGCGTCGGGTCAGTGGCCGTGCGGGCGGGCGCCGCTGCCGCGGAATTCCGCGACCGCCCTGGCGATGCTCTCCTGCAGGTATTGATAGAACAGCTGGCGCTGCGCCACGTCGATCGCGACATCCACGTCCTCGCCCATCCGGCGGCGCGCGATCCACGGCGGAATGCCATCGGCGACCATCTCGCTGCCGACGATGATCCGAATCAGCGCGTCATTTTCCTCGGACACGTTGATGCTGATCTTGAGCACGAGTCCGGTGTTTTCCACGAGCCGCCAGCTTCGCTCCCAGCGAAGGTTCCGATTGGAATCACGCGAGAGATGAACGGCATCATCCGCGAGCACGGATTCGCCCTCGCCCGCCGCTTCCTCCAGCTGGGCCCGGATGTGGGCGTCGAGCTCGCGCGAGATCCAGTTGACGAGCGACGGGGTGCGATCGTTCACGTCCGGCCGGCCATTCGGATCGGCTGCGAGCGGGCCGATGGCACGAAGCGTGCCGGCGTGCCGCCGGCAATACGGGACGCCTTCGATGACGGAACCGTGATACACGCAGAACGCAACGTGGCAGGTGCGGCCTCGTCGATCGCGGTACTCGCAGGTGAGCGCGTCGCTGTTGAGGCACCCGGGCACGCTGCAACTGACGCCGGTCGGCTGGGGCTCGGGCGGCGGATCTGGGGGTTCCGAGCGCCGGCGCCGGAACAGGCTGGTCATCGACGCACCTCCACGCACCATCCATCCTACCGTGCGATACGCCACAGGATCTGCAGAAGCGTGGTGGGATTGGTGGTTTCTGCGTTATCATTCGGCGTCAGAAAGGCCGTCCTGAGGGAGGTTCTTGGGCCGGTGTGCCGGACAGGTGCGAGGAGAGGTCGGTCATGAAACTTTCTCGATGGTTTGGGGTTCCCGCGGCCAGCGTTGTTGCCGCTGCAGGAGTGTTGTCGGCTGGAGCCGTACCACTGGTGGCTGCCGCCGCTCCCGCAGTGACCCCTGGCGGGGTCGCGCTCCACGTGCGCGGCGTGACCAGCGGCAACTGGTCGGGGTACGCCGATACCCAGCAGAGCAGTCCCTACACCTTCGTACAAGCAAGTTGGACGGAGCCGTCGTACAAGTGCGACGGGAAGTCGCCCGAGTTGTCCGCCGTGTGGGTAGGCATCGACGGCTACTTCGGCTCCAACACTGTCGAGCAAGGCGGCACGATCGCCATCTGCCACGGCAAGAAGCAAGGAAGGCACATGGCGTGGTGGGAGATGTATCCGACCAACGCGGTTCAGAAAGTCTTCCAGGTCAAGCCGGGGGATTTCATCTTCGCGTCGGTTACGTACAAGGCCGGATCCAAGAAGCCGTACAACATCTTTGTCTGGGACGAGACCAGCGACGTGTCCCTGAACATGAACGAGGCGTGCGGGAGTGTTCCCTGCGTCCGCAGCTCCGCGGAGTGGATCGTCGAGTTGCCGAGCTTCGGCACTACCGTCGCGTCCCTCCCAAAGTTCGCGCCGATCGTGTTCGGCAGCGGTCTGGTGAGCGAGCAAGCAAATGGAGCCAGCCCTTCCAGCATCGCCTCATTCCCGCATGCCGCCATCACCATGACCGGCACGCACGGCAACCGCGCCAAGCCGTCGGCACTCACGGCGAGCGGTGAGGGTTTCACGGATAAGTGGATATCGAGCTCGTAGCGTCCGACTGCCTGACGGCGGCGACGCCACCACGGCGACGCGTGCGTTGCCCTCGACCCCTGGGCAACGAGCTGGCTAGCCGAGATCCTCGATTCCGCCCGTCTCGGCGAAGATCAACTCCTCGGCGATATTCGTCACGCGGTCACCGATCCGCTCGAGATAGTGGGCGACGAAGACCAGCCCCGTCGCACGCGGTGCAAGACTCCCGTCGGCCGTCATCTGTTCAACATACATGGAGAAGATCTGACGATATTTCAGATCAACCACGCTGTCGCGACGGGCGATGTCTCGTGCCGCAAGCGTATCTCTTGTCTCGAATGCGGCGAGGATATCTCGCACCTGTATCTCAGCCTCGTCAGCGAGGACCCCGAGCGGCTCCGATGACGGCACGTCCGGCAGTTCCACCATCGATCTCCCTATGCGCGCGATCGAGACGCAGTGGTCAGCCATGCGCTCCAACTCTGAGGCGATGTGATCGAAGCCATGTATGTCGCGCAAGTCGCGGGCCACGGGGGCCTGCGTCAGTATCGCGTGAAAGCAGGCATCGCGGATCTTGTGGTGTTGCTCGTTGATGACCGCATCACCTTCGATGACCGATGTGCAGATGTCTGCGTTGCGTTCGCGAAGGCCCCAGACCGCGCGTTCAATGGCTACCTCAACTTGCTTTGTGAGCTCCACGATCGCTGTGCGGATCGCATCGAGTTCGGCCTGCAGGACGGGGCGATGGGTCCCGGCGGGGTTTACGGGCGGCGACTGGCTCATCCGAATCTCCCGGTGATGTAGTCCTCGGTGCGCTTGTCCACCGGGTCTCTGAACATTTCGTCGGTCTCGCCGAGCTCGACCAATTCGCCCGCCCGCCCCTCGCCCATCAGCATGAAAGCGGTGTAGTCGCTCACTCGTGCCGCTTGCTGCAGGTTGTGCGTGACGATGATGATGGTCACGCTCCCGCGCAGGTCTCTCATCAGCTCTTCGATCCGGAGAGTCGAGATGGGGTCGAGTGCGGCGCAGGGCTCGTCCATGAGGATCACGTCGCTTCCCGCAGCCAGCGTGCGCGCGAGACACAGACGCTGCTGCTGCCCTCCCGATAATCCGGTTGCCGCCGCTTTGAGGCGATCCTTCACCTCGTCCCACAGTGCGGTCTGCTGCAGACAACGCTCGACGGTATCGTCCAGAGTTTGCTTGCTCTGGCGCCCATCGAGGCGCAGGGGATAAACGACGTTGTCGTAGATGCTCATCGGGAACGGCGCGGGACGCTGAAAGAGCATTCCGACGCGGCGGCGCAGACTGGCGACGTCGACGTTGGACGCATACACGTTCTGGTCGTCGACCGTGACCTCGCCTTCGAGACTGAACGACGGGATGAGGTCATTGATCCGGTTGAGACTTCGCAGCAGCGTCGACTTACCACAGCCGGATGGGCCGATGATCGCGGTGATCTCGCCACGTGGCGCTGATATCGAAACATCGCGAAGCGCGAGGAACGATCCATAGCGGACGTTCACATGCCGCGTACTGACCGCCGGATTCTCGACCTGCACGATGCTCGGTCGCGCGGGACGGACCTTTCCGGAGTTCGCGTCCCGCAACGATCCAAGGATGCTCAACTCACTCGCCATCTCAGCCCACCCTACCACTCACATACGCCTCGGTCGCAGCCTGCGCGGGGGCACCGAAGATCTGATCTGTTGGACCGAATTCGACGAGCCGCCCCGGCTCGCCGGCGCGCTCGATGGTCATGAATCCCGTGAATTGTGATACCCGGGTTGCCTGTTGCATGTTGTGGGTCACGATGATCACGGTGTACTGGTCGGCGATCTCGCGGATGAGCTCTTCGATTTTGAAGGTTGCGATAGGATCCAGCGCAGAACACGGCTCATCCATGAGCAGGAGCGTGGGATCCACTGCAACCGCGCGCGCGATGCAGAGCCGCTGCTGCTGTCCCCCTGACAGGCTCACTGCCGGCTTGTTGAGTTGGTCCTTGACCTCGTCCCAAAGCTGGGCACGGCGCAGCGCGCCCTCCGCGATGTCGTCGAGCTTGCGATCACCCGCCGATCTCGCCAGCCGCACGCCGATGATCGTGTTCTCAAAGATCGACTTGGTCGGAAAGGGGTTGGGTCGCTGAAACACCATCCCGATCTCGCTCCGCACGGATCCCGCGTCGATATCCGGATCGTAGACGTTCTGTCCACTGAAGATCACCTTGCCTTCGACCCGCGCACCCGGCACGATCTCGTGCATCCGATTCACACACCGCAGCACCGTGCTTTTGCCACATCCCGAGGGACCGATGAGCGCCGTCACGCGATGCGCCGGGGCTGTTAGGTCGAGGTCGGCCACGGCATGATGCTTGCCGAACCATGCGTTGAGCTTCTCTATTGACAATCCCTGGGAAACCGTCTGTTGAGCGGTGACCGTGTCATCCATTCCTGCCGTCGCGGGCGCTGGGTCAGTAGTCACGTTAGGCATTCGACGTCCGCACGCGGCGGCCGAAAAAGCGAGCTATCAGTGTGAATATCAGCACGATGGCGATGAGCGTGAGCGCGCCTGCCCAGGCCCGGCCTTGACCCGCCTGAAACCCGGTCACCGCATTGTCGAATATCTGCAGCGAGAGCGTGGACATTCGCTTCGCCGGGTTGTACTCGGTAAACAGGTCGTTGCCGAGGGCCGTCAGCAAGATCGGCGCGGTCTCCCCCATGGCGCGCGCCACCGCGAGCATGGCGCCCGTGATGATTCCGGGGAGCGCAGTCGGGATGCAAACTCGCATCACTGTTTGACTCCGCGTGGCCCCGAGGGCAAGGCTGCCTTCGCGTAGCTCGTTCGGAACCAGCCGGAGCATCTCCTCGGTCGTTCGAGTCACGAGTGGCATCATCACAATTGCCAGCGCCAGTGATCCAGCGAAGCCGGAGAAGCCGAACCGGGTTACCCAGATGGCATAGACGAATGCGCCTGTGACGATGGTCGGAATCCCGATCAGCACATCATTGAAGAAACGTATCGCGTCGGAGAAGCGCCCTCGCCCGTACTCGACAAGGTAGATCGCCGCACCGATACCGAGTGGGATCGCGATCAATGCCGCGATGCCAACGATGATGAGGCTGCCGACGATGCCGTTGTAAAACCCACCGCCCGCGGCTGCCGGATTGCCTGGAGGAGTTTGTGTCAGGAACCCAAGGTTCAATGCACCAGCGCCCTGTATGGCAACGTAGATGAGCACCCAGGCGAGCACTCCGACCGCGACGACCACCGCCGCAATCAGCAAGCCGACGAGCACATTGCTCTTGATGCGCCGCCGGCGCAGCGCCGGACGGTTGCGAGCTCGCGGTGTGCCAAGGGCGAGTTGGCTCAAAGGGCCACCCCGCGGCGAGCAATCAGTCGGGCAAGTATGTTCACCACCAACGCGACGATCAAGAGCCAGAACCCGACCACGAAGAGTGCTGACAGATGAAAGGGCTCCGTGGCCTCAGTGAACTCGTTAGCGATCACGCTCGACATGGTCGCCCCCTGCGAGAAGATGCTTCCGTTGATGTGCAGGACCGCGTTGCCGATGACCATTGTCACGGCGATGGTCTCGCCCAGGGCACGGCCGAGTCCGAGCAGCGACGCCCCGACGATGCCGGAACGCGCACGCGGCAGCACTGCGATCCTCATCATCTCCCATCGCGTAGCGCCCAGAGCGAGTGCCGCCTCCTTCTCGTTCCGGGGCGTGCTCCGGAAGACTTCGCGGCACACCGCGGCAATGATGGGGAGCACCATGATCGCGAGCACCAACCCCGCCGAGAAATAGGAGACCCCGAAAAACGGGCCCTGGAAGGCGACCCCGATCACCGGTACCGTTCCGAGCGTCGTGGTCAGGAAGTCGACAATCGGCCTGATCGCCGGGATAAGCGCGAAGATCCCCCAAAACCCGTAGACGACGCTGGGGACCGCTGCCAGCAGATCGACGAGCCCGGAGAGCGGCCCCTTGACACGCGGCGGCGCCACCTCGGTGATGACCAGTGCAGCCCCGACCGCGAGCGGGACCGCGATGATCATCCCGATGATCGACGTCAGCATGGTGCCGTAAATGAACTGCAGGATCCCGTACGGATTCGGATGCGATACGTTCGGAAATGCAGTTGATGGCGTCCATCGCGCTGCCGTGATAAAGGAGAAAAACCCGTAGTGCTGCATTGCTGGAAGGCCCTGTAGCACCAGAAAGACGATCATCGCCGCGATCACGACGAGCACGATGCCGCCCATGAACGTCACACCCGTGCCGAAGATCCGGTCGCCGATACGCGGTCGACCGCGCGTCAAGACGACCTGTGGGACTCGGACGGTAGAGGCGGCGATGCCGCCGCCCGCGTCAGCAGGCGGCGGCATCAGAAACGCACCATATTCAAGTGGGTTGTCGGGTCACGGCGAGACCGGGGTCCCGTTGAGCGTGATCTTCTTGAGTTGAGCAATGCACAAAGCCTGCAGCGTCGGGCCCAGCGGCGTGTAGTTGACGGACCCCGTCAGATCCTGACCCTTGGTGAGGACCCAGGAGAAGAAGTTGACGAGGGCGGCCGCGGTGGCTGCCTTCGTCTGATTCTGATAAACGAGCGCCCACGTCAAGCCGGTGATGGGATAGGCCTCAGCATTCGTTGACTGGTTGACGATATCAACCCGAAGGTCAGATGGATAGCTGGTGATGCCGACCGTCGCGTTGGCGGCAGTCTGCTCGCACGGCTCGATGAACGCGCCTGCCTTGTTCTTGACATCCGCGTACGTCTGATGCTGCGCGATGGCGTAATCCAGCTCGACATAACCGAGTCCACCAGCCGTCTGCCCGACCACGGCCGACACACCTTCGTTTCCCTTGCCGCCGATCCCGACCGGCCACGCCACGGTCTTACCGACGCTGGTGGTCTTGCCGCCGAGCGCTGTCACCCAGGTAGGGCTCGTCTGCGTGAGGAAGTCGGTGAATATTGCCGTTGTTCCCGATCCGTCCGATCGATGGGCGACGGCGATGGGGGTATTCGGCAACGTGATCCCCGGGTTCAAGGCTTTGATGGCAGGGTCATTCCACATCGTGATAGCGCCTGAGAACATCTTGCCGATCGTCTCGCCGTCGAACTTGAGACCGCTGGCAACACCGGGAAGGTTATAGATGACGACCACCGGCGCCTGCACCAAAGGGATCTGCACGACAGGGCCCTTGGCCTTGGCGATGTCGGAATCGGACATGAATGCGTCGGAGTCGCCGAAATCGACGGTATTCGCCTGAAGCTGCGCGATGCCGGCGCCAGAGCCCACCGACGAGTAGGCGACCTGGACGCCGTTGGAAGTCGCATATGCCTTCGTCCAGACCGACATCATGGGAGCCACAAATGTCGACCCAGCTCCACTCAGGCTCGTCGCCTGGCCGGAAACGGTAGCGAGCCCGTTGGTGTAACCGGGATTCGATGTGGTCCCTGTGCAGACCAGCGTCGGCGTGGCGCTCGGTGCCGCGGTTCCTGGGCTGCTCGCTGATCCACAGGCGGCGAGGACGGAGCCTCCCACGAACAGAGTCGCTGCACCTCGTACGCTGGCGCGGTGACGCCGGAATCGACGTTCACGATTCAACGAAGGTTCGATCTCGACAGTCATCTCAGCCCTCAGTGCCCCTTTTCACAGCCGTACTGGCGACTGCACGGCCCTATCCTGCCGATCGAATGATTAAGGGCGACACACCAAGCGGGTTAAGGGGCGTTTAACGGTTCCTCTCCCGGCGTCACTCACGAATGGGTCGCTCGCGCTCTTGGTCAGTCATCGGAATGGCGTGCGAGCCCTCCGATGAGGGACATGACCGAGGCTCCGGGATCAGCCCCGTCCGCCGCCCGCACGACCACGATCCGCCCGGCGCCCGCCGCCAGGACACCTGGCAGCGAAGCGTCGCCGATGCCACCGATGGCGAACCACGGACGCACCTCCAGCCCACCTCGAGCGCGATCCGCAGCATGTGCCACGATCTCGAGCCCCGTCGCGGGACGGCCGGGCTTCGTCGGCGTCGCGTAGAGCGGCCCGACACAGAGATAGTCGGCGGCGGGATCGGCGTCGTCGAACTCCGCGTTGGAGTGCGTGGACAGACCGATGATCACCTCGGCCCCGACCACCTTTCGCGCCCAGGCGGGCGGGAGATCGTTCTGGCCGACGTGCACCCCGTCGGCGCCGGCCGCCACCGCCAGGTCAGCCCGGTCGTTGATCACAAAGAGAGCGCCGTGGCGGTCCGCCGCGGCCCGAAAGACCTCGCTCCAGCGGAGGATGTCGCCTGCCTCAGCGTCCTTCTCGCGCAGCTGGATGATGTCCGTCCCTGCGTCGAGCACGGCCTCGAGGAATGCTGCGAGATCGCCCTGTGCCTCGCGAGCCCCGGTGACCACGTAGAGGCGGGCCTGCCGAAGGCGCTCCCGCCGCGCATCACCTGGAGCCGGCATCACCCGCCGCCGGCACGACCTTGGGCCGATTGCCGAGATCGGGCAAACCTTCCCACGACGTCGAAGCCTCGGCATACAGGCGCTGGGGGATCCTCCCCGCTCGGAACGCCAGCCTTCCGGCCTCAACGGCCTTGCCGATCGCCCGGGCCATGAGCACCGGCTCCGCGGCCCGCGTGATCGCCGAGGCGACGAGGACGGCTTCGCAGCCGAGCTCCATGGCGATCGCAGCGTCGGAAGCGGTGCCGACGCCGGCGTCGAGCACGACCGGCACACCGGCGCGCTCGCGGATGATCCGGAGGTTGTACGGGTTGCGGATTCCCGAGCCGCTGCCGATTGGCGCCCCGAGCGGCATCACCGCAGCGCAGCCCAGGTCCTCGAGGCGGCGTGAGAGCACCGGGTCGTCGTTGGCGTAGGGGAGCACCACGAATCCATCGTCGATCAGCTGCTCGGCGGCGACGAGCAGCTCGGCGCCGTCGGGAAGCAGCGTGTCCTCATCCGCGATCACCTCGAGCTTGATCCAGTTGGTCTCGAAGGCCTCGCGCGCGAGCCGGGCCGTCGTCACCGCGTCGTGGGCCGTGTAGCAGCCGGCCGTGTTGGGCAGGATGCGCCGCCCGGACCGGGCCACGACATCCAGGAAGGAGCTCGCTCCGGACGGATCGAGACGGCGCAGCGCCACGGTCACGATCTCGGTGCCCGAAGCCTCGAGAGCCCGCTCGAGGATGTCGAGGCTCGGCGCGCCGCCGGTCCCCATGATCAGGCGTGAGCTGAAGCGCTCCCCGGCGATGACCAGCGCGTCAGCCAGATCAGCCATCGCGATCAACCACCCTGGACGGCATGGAGGATCTCGAGGCGATCGCCGGCGGCCAGCGTGGTGTCCGCCCAGCTGGCCCGGAGCACCACGTCACCGTTTCGCGCCACGGCGATGCCGCGCTGCTCGGGGGGGAGCTCCATCTCACGGAGCAGCTCGGTGAGCGCCAGACCGTCGGCGACCTCACGGCTCTCGCCGTTGACCACGATGATCACGCTCCCACCTCGGCCGCCCGCCGGAATCGCGACGGCGCCCAGGGCTGGGTTGCCTCGGGCCATCGCCCATCCGCGAGCACACCTGCGACTGCGTCGGCCGTGGCCGGCGCGAGCAGATAGCCGTTCCGGTAGTGACCGGTCGCCACGATGAGGCCGTCGGTCGTCGCGGCGCCCACCATCGGCATATTGTCGGGCGACCCCGGGCGCAGGCCGGCCGATGCCTCGACGAGCTCGAGCTCGGCGACATCCGGGAGCAGGGCTCGCGCCTCGCGAAGCAGCTCGTAGACCGCGCCGGCGATCACCCTGGTGTCGAACCCCTGCTCCTCCATGGTGCCTCCGACCACCACACGGCCGTCGCCCCTGGGGAGGATGTACACGGAACCGCCACGGATCGTGCGCACGATCATCTCCGGCACTCCGCGCAGCCGGAGGATCTGTCCCTTCACCGGTCGCACCGGAGGGATGTCCTCACCAGGGACGCCTTTGATCCCCGCTGACCAGCAGCCGGCGGCGAGCACCACCTGCCGCAACTCGATGCGTTCCCCGCTTTCGAGTCCCACGCCGGCGACCCGTCCGTTCTCGACCAGCAGCGAGCCTCTGGTCCGATGGATCTGGACCCCGAGCCGGCTGCACGCCTGGAGCAGGGTTGGAATCATGGCGCGGGGGTCGACCTGGTGGTCCGATTCGACGAGCATCCCGCCACGCACCGATGGGGCGAGCCCTGGCTCGAGGTCGCGCGTCTGGCGAGAGCTGAGGCGCTCCACCGGCAGGCCGAGGCGCTGCCGGAACTGGAACTGCCGCTCGAGCGCCGTCTGCTCGTCGGCGTCCACCGCCACATGCAGCGTCCCCGTCTGCCGGTAGCCCGCCGAACGCCCGGCGTCGAGCTCGAGCTCGGCAATGAACGCCGGGTATCGAGCGGCCGAGTCACGGTTGATCGCGACCACCGCCTCCTCGCCGAACTCGGCCTCTCCGATGGGAGCGATCATCCCAGCGGCGAAATGAGAGGCACCCGAGCCCGGGTCCGGGTCGACCACGGCCACGCTCAGCCCGGCGCGCGCCGCTCGCCAGGCCACCGACAGACCGATGACTCCCCCACCGATGACCGCTGCGTCCACGCGTCTCCTCCGATGCCTGGTCGAGTTTACGGGGACGGGTCGATTGCACCGATTCGGTCGAGCCGGTAACCGACGCCAAAGACGGTGGTGATGCGGAACGGGATCTGGGCGAACGGCTCGAACTTCTCGCGCAGCCACCGGACATGCACGTCAACGGTCTTGGGATCGCCATAGAAGCGGTTGCCCCAGACCGCGGCGATGATCGCCTGGCGCGAGAGCACCCGGCCGGCGTTGCGCAGCAACAACGACAGGAGGTCGAACTCCTTCGGCGCGAGCCGGAGCTCGACGTTCTCGACATGGATCGTGCGCGCGGCCCGATCGATCCTGAAGCCTTCGAACTCCTCGATCTCCGGGACTCCGGCCGGACGCGTGGTCATGTCCGATCGCCGGAGCAACGCCGTGATCCGCGCCAGCAGCTCGTTGAAGGAGAACGGCTTGGTGACGTAGTCATCGGCACCGAGTTGCAGCCCGACGACCTTGTCGACCTCCGTGCCCTTGGCGGTGAGCATCAGGATCGGCGTCGATGACTTCCTGGCGCAGGACGCGGCAGACCTCGAGGCCGCTGAGCCCGGGCAGCATGACGTCGAGGAGGATGAGGTCGGGTCGCTCCGCCCGGGCCTGGCTGAGCGCGTCGGGCCCGGTCGCGGCTTCGCTGACGTCGTAGCCCTCGCGCGCGAGATTGTAGCGAAGCGTCTCGCGGATGGCGTCCTCGTCCTCGACCACGAGAATACGTTTGGCGACGGTGGGCGCCATCGACCGAGCTTACCTGTTCCCTTCTGGAGGCGCCTCGGCGACGAGCCTATACTCGGATTGGTGGAGGCGTTGGAAGTCGTCGAGCTCCTGTCCGGCTCGGGGAGCATCGAGGTGCTCCGGGCTGTCGGGCTGCTGCTCGACCCCGGCATCGTCGGACTCGACGCAGCAGGAAAGGTGTTGCTGGCCAATGAGCCGGCGCGCCGTCTGCTCGGACTTCCGCTCGTCGAGGGCTCGGACTTCGTGGCGGCCGAGGTCGACTACCGGATCATCCGTCTCCTCGACGCCGCGCGCCAGAGTCGCCGGGTCGAGGAGCGTGCGATCACCTTGCACGACCGCGACTTCAACGCCAGGGCGATCGCGCTCAGCGGCGAGGTGTCGACATTGCTCATGGTGCGCGACGAGACGCGCGTGCACCATCTCGAACGAGTTCGGCGCGACTTTGTCAGTAACGTCTCGCATGAGCTGCGCACGCCGATCACCGCGGTGCAGCTCATCGCCGAGACGCTGGCCAATGGCGGCCTCGAGGACCCGGGTGCCGCGGCCGACTTCGTCCGCCGCATCGGTCAGGAGGCAGCCCATATGGCGCAGATGGTCGAGGAGCTGCTCGAGCTCAGCACCATCGAGTCCGGGCTGCGGCCCATGGCCAGTGAACGCGTCGCGATCTCGGTGCTCATGGGCAGCCTCGACCGCCTCCGTCCTCTTGCCGAGAGCAAGGGTGTCTCGCTCGAGATAAGTGTCGAGGAGGGCACCCCGGACCTGACCGGCGACGCCTCGCACCTCGGCCAGGTACTCCGCAACCTCGCGCACAACGCGATCAAGTTCACGCCGTCGGGCGGCGTCATCTCGATCAGCGCCGCCCCCGGACCCGCCGGCCAGGTGGTGCTCCGCTGCCGCGATACCGGCGTGGGGATCACGCCTGCCGATCTGCCCCGCATCTACGAGCGCTTCTGGAAGGCGGACAGCTCGCGTCAGCGCGACGGCGAGGGCTCCGGGCTTGGACTGGCCATCGTCCGCCACGTCGTGGAGGCGCACGGCGGCACGGTTTCGGTGACCTCCGAGCCTCGCCGGGGGACGGAGTTCCAGGTGGTGCTCCCGGCTGCCGTCGACTTCTGACGCTGCGTTTGCTCGACTTGCCGTCGTAGAACCGCGTTGGTTACCATTCGGCGATAGTTACGACGTAGAAAGCTTCCTTGCAGGGGGAGGCCCATGGCGGAACGCGTTCTCGACATCGATGCGTCGCCCCCGATCGAGGCGCTACCGGCGCTCCTCGATCGGCACACCGAGTTGCTCGACCACGGCCTTCGAAAGACCGCCCCCCGCACGCGGGGGCTGCTCCGCCAGATGTCCGCGTACCACCTCGGCTATACGGACGCGCAGGGCCGTCCCGCCAACGACCCCGCAGGGAAGCGCATCCGCCCCGCGCTGGCGCTCTGGGCGTGCGAGTCGCTCGGAGGTGAGCCGGCGTGGGCCCTTCCCGCGGCCGTCGCGGTCGAGCTCATCCACAACTTCACACTGATTCACGACGACATCCAGGATGGGGACCAGCTCCGGCGCCACCGCCCCACTGTGTGGACCATCTGGGGAACCGAGCAGGGGATCAATGCCGGCGACGGCATGTTCGCCAACGCGATGAGCGGGCTGCTCGCCCCGGGGCCGAGGCCCGGACGGCGAATGCGCGCTGCTCATCTGCTCAGCGCCGCCGTCGTCCAGGTCGTCGAGGGCCAGTGCCTCGACCTCTCCCTCGAGGGCCGGGCCGGCGCCGCGCAGGCGACGTACCTCCGGCTGGTCACCATGAAGACCGGCGCGCTGATCGGAGCCGCCATGGCCGCGGGCGCGGTCCTTGCCGGCGCGCCTCGCGATGTTGCCCGGCGGTTCGATGCTGCCGGGAGACTGCTCGGTCTCGCATTCCAGGTCCGCGACGACTGGCTGGGCACCTGGGGCGACCCGCAGGTCACCGGCAAGGGCCGGAGCGGCGACCTGCGCAGGCGCAAGCTCACCTACCCCGTCGTCGCAGCCTATGAGGTGTCGACGCCCGCCGGGCGTCGCGAGCTGCGCCGGCTCTTCCGCGAACGTGAGCCCGGCGGCGAGTTCCGCCTGCGCGCGCTCCTCGAGGATCTCGGTGGGCCCGCACTCACCGCCGGGGTCCCGATGGTGCTGGCGCGAGACGCCATCGCAGCGCTCACCTGCCTCCCCGACGAGGCGCTCACCGACTTCGCGGACCTGGCGATCCATGTTGCTGAACGCAACCGCTGACGCGAGTACCGACGCGAAGACCGGATCGCGCACGGCCTCGCGCAAGGACGAGCACCTGCGCATCAACATCGACGAGGACGTCGCTGCCAAGGGCATCGAGAGCGGTTTTGACGACTGGCGTTTCGTGCACCGTGCGCTGCCGGAGATCGACCTCAGCGATGTGACGCTGCGCAGCCACCTGCTCGGCACGCATGTGGATGCGCCGCTGCTCATCTCCTGCATGACCGGTGGCACCGAGCAGGCGCGGGTGATCAACGAGCGGCTCGCGCGAGTCGCTCAGGCGCACGGCCTCGCCATGGGTCTGGGTTCGTGCCGAGTCCTGCTCGAACAGCCCGAGGTCCTGCCGACATTCGACGTCCGCTCGCTTGCACCGGATGTGCCCCTGCTCGCCAACCTCGGAGCGGTGCAGCTCAACCTCGGCGTCGGCACCGACGAATGCCGTCATCTGCTTCGCGTCCTGCGGGCCGACGCGCTCGTGCTCCATCTGAACCCGCTCCAGGAGGCGCTCCAGACCTCCGGCAACACCACCTTCGGTGGGCTGCTGGCCCGCATCGCGGCGCTCTGCGCAAGCCTGGGTGCGCCGGTGATCGTCAAGGAGGTCGGCTGGGGGATCGCCGACGACCTGGTCACCCGGCTTTTCGACGTGGGCGTGGCAGCCGTCGACGTCGCGGGGGCGGGCGGAACGTCCTGGAGCGAGGTGGAACGCCATCGCATGAAGGATCCCGTCCGCGCGCGTGTCGCCGCGTCCTTCGCGGGATGGGGAATCCCGACCACCGAGGCGCTGATCCGCGCGCGCAGTGCCGCGCCGACCGACGTGCTGATCGCCAGCGGCGGCGTGCGCAACGGCATCGACGTCGCCAAGGCGCTGACCTTCGGTGCGGACTTGGTCGGCATCGCGGGGCCGCTGGTGCGCGCAGCCGCCGGCGGCGACGACGCGCTCGAGGAGACCGTTACCGTGATCCTCGAGGAGTTGCGTCTCGCCATGTTCTGCGTCGGCGCGTCAAGGGTCGCCGATCTCCGTCGTGACGCCGGCCTGGTCCGGTGCGACGGGCGAGCCCTCTGACATGGCCCAGGCCACCGTGTCGCTCGAGGCAGCCGACGCATACTGCCGCCGGCTCGTGCAGCACTACGAGAATTTCACCGTCGCCTCGCGGCTGTCACCGCGTGGGCTGCGTCGCGACCTCACCAGGGTGTACGCGTTCTGCCGCTTCACCGACGACCTCGGTGACGAGAGCGGCGACCGCGCCGTCGCGATTCGACGCCTGCGCCGCTGGCTCGACGAGACACGCGAAAGCTTCGACTACGACGAGCGGACTCATCCCGTGCTGGTGGCTTTGAGTGACACCGTCCGGCGTTTCCAGCTGGACGCTCAGCCCTTCATCGATCTGATCGACGCCAACGTGCAGGACCAGCGCATCGATACGTACGAGGACTGGGCGGCCTTGCGCGGATACTGCACGCACTCCGCCGCGCCGGTCGGGCGGATCGTGCTCCGTCTCTTCGAGATCCGCAATCCTGCGGCCGTCGCGTTGAGCGACGACGTGTGCATCGGGCTGCAGCTCGCCAACTTCGCGCAGGACGTCTCGGTGGACAAGCGTCTCGGCCGCACCTACCTCTTGCAGAGCGACATTCGCAAGCTCGGTATCGAAGGAGCGACTCGCTCGATGTGCGAACGAGCCCGGACTCTCCTTGCGTCGGGGATCGCGCTGGAAGCGATGGCACCGAGACGCCTGCGCGTGCAACTCGCCCTGTACAGGCTGGGTGGCGAAGCCATCCTCGACGCCATCGCCGCAACCGGATATCGCACCGAGAAGCAGCGTCCCTCAGTCGATAAGGCAGCGCGCGTGCGCATCGTCGCCGGCGCCTTAGCATCGACGATGGCGACCAATGGGACGAGGCGTTCCAGGCTCGAGGGGGGAGGCCGGCGATCAGCGAATTTGGGAGCGAGCGAGGAGCGCGACAATGTGCTTGCGCGACGAGCGAGCGGACAAGCTGAGCACATCGTCGGCCTCCCCCCTCGAGCCGCACCACACAGCGCTGTCAAGGCGCCGGTGAAAACAGCGAGCCAACGGCATGCTTGACGCGCCGACAAAGCCCGACGTGCGCGCGCTCGAGCGCTACTGCGAGGACATGGCGCGTCGCGAGGCGGCCAACTTCTACTGGGGATTCATCGCGCTGCCACGCCAGCAGCGCACATCGATCTATGCGCTCTACGACTTTGCGCGCCAGGTCGACGACGACGCCGACCTCGACGGCCGGGCCTCGCGCGACGAGCGCCTCGAGCATCATCGGCGCCGCCTGCGCGACACCCGCCCCGGTGACAGCACCGACCCGGTCATGGGTCTGCTCGCGATCGCCATGCGGCGCCACGCGATTCCGCTCGCCGAGCTGGACATGCTCATCGATGGCGTGGCCATGGATCTCACGACAACCCGATACGAGACCTGGGACGAGTTGAGCGCGTATGCCAACCTGGTCGCGTCGGTCGTGGGGCGCATGTGTGTCCGCATCTTCGGATTCCGCGATCCGATCGCGCTGACCCGCGCCGATGATCTCGGCGTGGCGCTGCAGCTGATCAACATCCTGCGCGATGTGCAGGAGGACGCCAGCCGCGGGCGCATCTACCTCCCGCTCCGCGAGCTCAGCGAGTTCGGCATCACGGAACGGGACATCCTCGACGGCCGCGTCGCCCCGGGCTGGCACGCATTCATGGCGATGCAGATCTCGCGTGCGCGCCGGCTGCACGCGTCCGGCATTCGCGTCACCGAGTCGATCCCCAAGCAGCCGGCGGTCTGCGTGCGCACCATGGCTGGGATCTATCTCGGGATCCTCGACCGCATCGAGGCCGCACCGGAACTGCCGCTCCGTGGACGAGCACGTCTGTCGAAGGCGGCGAAGCTCGGCGTGATGGCTCGCTCGTGGCTGGCGGCGGTATGAGCCGGCAACCATGCGTCGCCGTCGTCGGTGCGGGCCTCGCGGGCCTCACGGCTGGGCTCGCACTCGCCAAGCGCGGGTGGCATGTCGACCTCTACGAGCGCTCCCGCCTGCTCGGTGGCAAGGCAACCTCGTTCGAGGTCGAGGGCCAGGAGGTCGACTGCGGGCAGCACGTGGTGCTCGCCTGTTGCACTGCGACGCTCGAACTCGTCGATGAGCTCGGGATGCACGATGCCCTCTACGTACAACCGCGGTTCGAGGTGACCGTGCTTTCACGCGCACGCCCGCCAGCACACCTGCGCGCGTCGTCGCTCCCCGCTCCGCTGCACCTCATGGCCGGTTTCGCACGCTATCCGCACCTGAGCACGCTCGATCGCCTGCAGGTGGGGCGCGCGCTGATGGCGGCACGCGGCGACGCGCATGCGAAGGGCGACATGGCTGCGTGGTTGCGCCGGCATCACCAGGGCACCCGCGCGCTGCGCGCGTTCTGGGAACCGTTTCTGGTACCGGCGCTCAACGCCCCGCTGAACCGCGTGTCCGCGCAGATGGGTCTGTTTGTCATCCGGACGGCGTTTCTGAGCGATCGTGACGCTGCGCGGATCGCGTATCTCCGCGTGCCGCTCGCCCGACTCGCCGAGGCCGCCGCGGCGCGGCTCGACGGCGTGCATCTCCGCCAGGCGGTTGTCGGTCTGCATCGCGAGGGCAACCGCATCACCGGCGTGAGGCTGAGTGGCGGGGCTGGGGCGGCATGCGATGCATGCGTGCTCGCCGTACCGCCGCGCCGGCTCCACTCGATCCTCGAGGACGCACCCGAAGTGCGCATCGACGGCCTGGAGGCGTTCGAACCGATGCCAATCGTCGATGTCCACCTCTGGTACGACCGTCCCGTGCTCGGCTGCGACTTTGCGGCCTTGCTCGATTCGCCGGTGCAGTGGGTGTTCGAGAAGTCGCCGGGATACGTGTGCTGCAGCATGAGCGCGGCCGACGACCTGGTCCAGCGGCCGGAGCGAGAGCTCGTCGAGCTCGGTCGCAAGGAGCTCGCCGCCGTTCTCCCCCAGGCGGCGAGGGCGCAGTTGCTGCGCGGGGCGGCCACTCGCGACCCCGACGCGACGTTCATTCCCGCTCCGGGTGTGCGCCGCCCCGGCCCGTCCACCGCACTGTCAAACCTCGTGATCGCCGGTGCCTGGACCGACACCGGCTGGCCGGCAACAATCAAGTCCGCGGTCCGCAGTGGCAGTGCCGCAGCACTCACGCTGTTCAGCAACGCCGCGGGCTGGCAGACGGCGAGCGGGGCCGGTGCGGCGACGGAGATGGCCCATGCAGTCTGAGGCGCTGCGCTCAGCGGTCGACTGGCTGCTCGAGCATCAGGACTCCGCGGGTTGGTGGAGCGGCGAGCTCGAGACCAACGTCACCATGACGGCCGAGCACGTGCTGCTGCTTCGTTTTCTCGGCGTCTCGCACGACGACATTCGCGACGGCGCGATTCGCCACATGCTTGGTACGCAGCGCAAAGACGGCACGTGGGCGCTGTACTACGACGGACCCGGCGACCTCAGCACGACCATCGAGGCGTACGTGGCATTGCGCGTTCTCGGCGTCGACGCAGCACAGCCACAGATGCGGTTGGCGCTGCGCATGATCGTCGACCAGGGCGGCATCGTCGAAGCGCGCGTCTTCACCAAGATCTGGCTTGCGCTCTTCGGCATCTACCCGTGGGACGGCGTGCCCAGCATGCCGCCCGAGCTGGTGCGACTCCCGTCGTGGGCGCCGCTCAACCTCTACGACTTCGCCTGCTGGGCGCGGGGTACCGTCGCACCACTGCTCATCGTCATCTCGCGCCGTCCGGTGCGCGACCTCGGCGTTGACGTCGGCGAGGTGATCGTTCCCGGCAGTGCACGACGCATGCACCGTGTCTCCGGGTCCGGTGTCTTCCTCTGGCTCGACCACCTGCTCAAGCTGTACGACCGGCTCCCACACCAGCCGGGACGCGGATCCTCGCGCACCAAGCTTGTGGAGTGGATCATCGAACGGCAGGAGGCGGACGGTGGATGGGGCGGGATCCAACCACCGTGGGTCTATTCACTGATCGCGCTGAATCTCGAAGGTATGTCCGTCGATCACCCGGTGATACGGCGCGGCCTCGAGGGCTTCCGTCGCTTCAGCATCGACGATGCGGATGGATTCCGCCTCCTGGCGTGCATGTCGCCCGTCTGGGACACGGCGTGGGCAATGCTGGCGCTGCGCAAGGCCGGGGTTCCGCGCGAGCACCCGGCGCTGCGACGGGCGGTGGACTGGATGCTCGGCGAACAGATCACGGGCGGTGGCGACTGGCAGGTCAAGGTACCGCTGCGCGAGTGCGGCGGATGGGCGTTCGAATTCGACAACGACATCTATCCGGACGTCGACGACACGGCCGTGGTCGTGCTCGCGCTGCTCGAGGCTGCGGAGCCCGAGACCGTGTCGAAGGCGGTTGCCGACGCCGTCCGCTGGTGCCGGGCGATGCGGTCTCGCAACGGCGCGTGGGCGGCGTTCGACAAGGACAACACCCGCGCACTCGTCTACAAGCTTCCGTTCGCAGACTTCGGGGCCATGCTCGATCCGCCGTCCGAGGACGTGACGGCGCACGTGATCGAGATGCTCGCGGCGGTGGGGTGCGGCACCGATGACCCGGACATCCCGCAGGCGCTGGCCTATCTGCGCGCCGAGCAGCGCCCATGGGGCTCGTGGTACGGCCGCTGGGGCGTCAACCACATCTACGGCACGTGGTGCGTGGTGAGCGCTTTGGTCGCGCTGCACGCCGGCGATGACATGGTGCGCAACGCCGCCGCCTGGATGCGCCGCGTTCAGAACCTGGACGGGGGGTGGGGCGAGACGTGCCATTCCTACGTGGACAAGTCGTTCGCCGGTGTTGGGACGAGCACTCCGTCGCAAACCGCGTGGGCGATGCTCACGCTGCAGCTCGCAGGACTTGGTGATGATCCCGCCTGCGCACGCGGCCGGGCATTCCTCATCGAACGGCAGCGCGATGGCACATGGGATGAGCCCCAGCACACCGGCACCGGGTTTCCCGGTGACTTCTACATCAATTACCACCTCTACCGGCACGTGTTCCCGACTCTGGCGCTCGCCGGCGGCGAGCCATCAGAAGTCGGGCAGCGTGTCATCGAGCGCGAGCTCGTCGCCCACAGATAAGCCACGAGAACAAGGAGACAGCCATGGCGGTGCCACTGCGACAGGCGATGCGAGTTGGAAGCTACGTGGCGAAGCAGCGGCTGCGCCGCAACGAGAAGTTCGCGCTGGTGCTGCAGCTCGAGCCGCTGTATCAGTGCAATCTCGCGTGTGCCGGATGCGGCAAGATCCAGCACGAGGATCCGATCCTGCAGCGGCGGCTCACGGTGCAGCAGTGCATCGACGCAGTTGAGGAATGCGAGGCGCCGATGGTGTCGATCGCCGGCGGCGAACCGCTGGTGCACAAGGAGATCGATCAGATCGTCGCCGCGCTGGTCGCGCGCAAGCGCTACGTGTACCTCTGCACCAATGCGCTCCTGCTCGAGAAGAAGCTGCACCTCTTCACACCGTCGCCCTACTTCTCCTTCTCGGTCCATATCGACGGGTTGCGCGAGCGCCACGATGAGTCGGTCTGCCGTACCGGGGTGTTCGACAAGGCGATCGCCGCCATCGCGGCCGCCAAGGCGGCTGGTTTCCGCGTGACCACCAACACGACGTTCTTCGACCAGGACGACGCGAGCTCGATCCGCGGCGTGCTCGACTTCCTCAACGATGAGGTGCACGTCGACAGCATGCAGATCTCACCGGGTTATGCCTATGAGAAGGCGCCCGACCAGGACCACTGGCTCAATGTCGAGCGCACCCATGCCATCTTCCGCGACGCCTTTGCTGACGGGCGACGCAAGAAGTGGCGGCTCAATCACTCCCCACTCTTCCTCGACTTCCTCGAGGGAAAGATTGACTTCAGCTGCACCGCGTGGGGTATCCCGAGCTATTCGGTGCTCGGCTGGCAGCGCCCCTGCTACCTCATGGCCGACGGCTATGCGTCGTCGTACCACGAGCTGCTCGAGACCACCGAGTGGGAGAAGTACGGCCGCGGTCGCGACGAGCGCTGCTCGAACTGCATGGCCCACTGCGGTTACGAACCGACTGCTGTTGTCGCCACCTCGGCCTCGTTGCGCGAATCGATCCGTGCAGCCAGCGACAGCCTCCGGCCTCGCGGAACCAAGCCCGCATCTGAACTGACATGAACGTGGCGCACGCAGCGCCCGGCGAGGGTGACGTGTTTCTCACCGGAGCGTCGGGGTTCGTTGGCGCGCACGTGCTCGCGGCGCTGCTCGGTCGCGGGTACCGCGTGCGCGCGCTCGTGCGTGGACCGTTGGATGCTCCGCCCGGCGTCGCAGCGCATCACCGGCGACCTGCGCACTCCCGGCGTGTTGATCCCCGTGCTCCGGGAGTGCAGCTACGTGGTCCACACCGCGGCGCTGTACTCCTTTGCGCCGCGCGACCGTGCCGCGATCGCGGTGGTGAATGTGCGCGGGACGGCGGGAATCCTCGAGGCCGCGCGCATCGCCGGTGTGGAGCGTTGCGTGGTGACGTCGAGCTCTGCCGCGCTGCGACCGGCGCCGGCGTCCCGCCCCGCGACCGAGAGCGACTGGGCGAGTGGCGATCACCGTGGCTGGTCGTACCACGCGTCCAAGCTCGCCGGGGAACGTGCGGCACTGCAGCGCGCCGCTCGCCGTCGCCACTGTCCTGCCAACTGCGCCGGTCGGTCCCGGCGATCACCGCCCGACACCGACCGGCAAGATCATCGTCGACCTGATGCGCGGCCGCATGCCAGCCACGCTCGGTGGCGGCATGAATGTCGTCGCGGTCGAGGACGTCGCCACCGCGCACGTCCTCGCCCTGGAACGCGGCACGTGCCGGCGAGCGCTACATCGCAGGCGGTGTCAACCTCACGCTCGCGGAGCTGTGGCGCTTGATCGCACGAGCTGCAGGCAGGCCCGAGCGAACGTTCAGGCTCCCCTACGCGGTCGCTGCGGCGGCCGCGCGCGTCGATGCGGTTCGTGTCTGGGCGACCGGCGGAACGCCGGCCATCCCGCTCGAGGGCGTGCGCATGGGCCGGCTCGCCGATGTACTCGTCGAGCGAGAAGGCGACGGATGAGCTCGGCTACCGGCCGTCAAGCACCGCCGACGCCATCGGGCGCGCCGTGCGCTGGTATCGCGAGCACGGCTATGCCGCCTGAAGCCTCGGTCCATGCCATCTGCGCGATGGGCGTGGAGGCGTGGGGAGTGCGCCGCCGGGCCCCCCACCTCCGTGTCGTCCAAGTCGGTATTGGAGGGCGTCCGCCGATCGGGCTGCGGGGAATCGTGATCAGCGCCGGTCTCTGTGGCGGTCTGCTGCCGGAGCAGACCCCGGGGACCGTGGTCATCCCCACGCAGGTGGTCGACGAGCTGGGGGTCACCCACGCCTGCGACCCGGGCGTGGTCCTGGCGCTGGAGCGGCCGCACGCTATCTGCGCCTCCCGGTGACGGGCGGGTCGCTCATCTCGACGTCAGGCATGGTGACCGGCGCCGAGCGTGCGAGGTGGGCAGACCGGGGTCACGTCGCGGTGGACATGGAGTCTGCCGCGGCCGCGGAGTCCGCGCAGCGCTTCGGGGTCATCCGGGTGATCCTCGACACGCCGTCCCACGAGCTCTCCGCTGCCTGGGCGGAGCCGGCACGAGCGATCCGGCAGCCTGCGAACTGGAGCGAGGCGATCTGGCTGGGCGTCAACGCGCCCCGCTACGCACTGCGGGTCGGCGCGGTGCTAGAGGCGGCCTTCCTCGGCAATATCGACTCCGAGGTATAGCTGCACCGCCCCGCGGAGCATCTGCGCGACACCCGGCACGTCGAAGTCCATCGCCATCTGGTGCAGCGCCGCGCGTTGCGCGTGGAGGGCCGCCTCCACGATCCGGCATCCGGCCTCGGTGAGCCCAACCCGCACCATGCGCCGGTCGGGAGCGCAGCGAAGCGTCCGCACCAGCCCACGCGCATTCAGCTCGTGAACCATCAGCGACACGCGGGCCTCCGGAGCCTGAATCAGCTCGGCGAGGTCGCCCTGGACGCACCCCCGGGTCCCGGCAGCCCCGGCCTCGAGGAGCAGGTGATACTGGAGCGGGCTGAGGTCGTGCTGCGCGAGCGATCGATTGATCTGGATCATCGCCTGCCGGAAGCCGCGGCGGAACATCGCCGCGAGGCGCAGGTCGTCGATGGTGGCGTCCTGGAAGAAGTCGTGCGTTCGGGCTTCCGGTTCCGCCTTCGCTGCTAACGTCACCCTTCCGACTTTACAGGGATGCAGAGGGCCACCTGGGGCTCGCAGCGCTTGGCTGGGCAAATGTTTGTTTGCAAACGGTAAAAAACGGTGAAGCCGACGTGAGCCGGTTCCATCTCCTCAGGCGGGCGTTGTCAGGATGCTCGCCCAGGGGCCACATCTGAGGGGGTTGCCAGCCAGGGGGATGGGTGCCTGAGGGGGGCCGGTCCCAACGGACGGGGAGCGCAGCCCGCGCGGAGCGGGCTACGTCTCTTCCCTCCCCTCCCAAGAGCAGGCTGGCTCGCGCGCTCAGGAGCGAGGCTGCTCCGGGATCTCGTGCCCGAGCGCGCGCAGCGCACGAACATATTTGGGCGTGCTGTCAGGTTCCCCGACGCCGGATGCATGGAGTCGCGACATCACCGCCTCGATCAGGGCTGCGTCGGCGTCGAAGAGCTCCACCTCGACCTCTCGAAAGGTCTCGACGGTGGTGTCGCCCGAACGGATGGACACATGGTCGTCAGCCACCTCGGCCCGTCGCGTATCGCCGGCAACGAGGTCGACCGTGTGCCTGTCGGTCACGAGCCGCGCGACCGGTTGGAGCGTCACGTCGCCGACCACTCCGCGGATCACATCGACGGCGGCCGCGGGCGGCTGCTCGGGCGACCCCGGGAAGTTGGTCTCCTCGCGTGACACGGCGTCCCCAACCATCCGATCGCCGGCTTTGAGCGTCCACTTGCCCTGCTCGCCGGGAGCGCTGCGATAGCGAAGGCCGAGCTTGGCGCGGAGCAGGACCAGGTCGTCGGTGTCCCAGTACGTCGCCGACAGCTCCACCGTCCCACGCTCCACCGCCCGAGTGCCCTCGACCACGCCATCGAGATCGGGGAGCACGAAGTCCGTGCCAACAGGGATCTTGATCTCGCGTTCCTCAGGCATCGTCGTCACTGTATGCGCCTCGCTGGTCTTCCAGCCACTGCGAAGTGCGCCGTTGGCGGGCGGAGGGGACCCCGGCTCCAGCCTCAAACCGGACTATTCAGCCTCCGCCCGGGTCCGCTCCGCCCTCCGCTGGCTCTCGACGCGGCATCCGGAGATTCCAGACCCTCCGCTTACAGGAGCTCCTCGAATCAGACCGTGGTCGGCGTCAGTCGTGGATTGCTCCACGTTGAGCCATCAACGAACAGCGATGGTTCTAGTCGATCGCTGAGTGACGGTATGAAGTACGAGGATGGCGATGGTGGCAAGCAGGGCGCCGATCACGGGACCGATCAGCCAGGCGGGCGTCCAGAAGGTGCAGTGCATGAGACAGCTGCCTCCGCCGCCGGGACAGACAAAGGACGAGGGGGCGCTGTCGCTGTAGCAGACCCCGCGCGCCGTGCCGAGGACCAGTGCGATCAGGAGGGCGATCACCGCACCGATCGCCGCGAACACTGGCCACCATCGCATTCATCGACCCTACCAGCGGGGAGTGAAGTCAGTCGAAGACCAGCGACCTTGTAACCGCGACGTGCACCCTCGGCCTCGGCCCCGAACTCAGCAAAGGGCGGAGGGGACCCCGGCGGAGGCTGAATAGTCCGGGTTGAAGCCGGAGCCGGGGTCCCCTCCGCCTGTCCCCTGCCAATACACTCACGTCGATGACTGAGGTCCTGCGGGCCGTGGCGCTCGTGGGTGGAGCGGCCTTGGTTTTGCTCATGCTGGCGGACGCGATCGGCACGCTGGTCGTGACCCGGGGAGCTGCGGCGGCGTGGCGTCCCACCAGGCTCTGGTACGTCGTAACGTGGCGCTGGGCTCGGACCGCAGCGGCGCGTCTCCCCTCGGGAGGCGGGGATTTCGTCCTCAACGTCTACCCGGCGCTTTCCCTGCTCGGGCTTCTCGTTCTCTGGCTCGTCGGCCTGGCCGTTGGATGGACGTCGGTTTACTGGGGCCTCGCCGAGCGCATCGGTGGTCAGGGTGACTGGGTGAACCTCGCCTACTACGCGGGCACCTCGCTGCTCACGCCGGCATTTGGCGTCGCGAACGGGCAGGTGGTGCGTTTCCTCTCATTGATCGAAACGCTGAGTGGGTTGGGCACCATCGCGTTGCTGATCTCGTATCTCCCTGCCCTCTATGGCGCGTACAGCCGCCGCGAGGCGCGTCTCTTGACTCTCGATGACCCGATCGGCGGACGGCTCACTCCGCTCCGAGTGATCGCCGTGCACGCCAGCGACGGACGTCTCGAGCTTTTCAATCGCTTCTGTTCCGACTGGGAGATGTGGACGGCTGAGGTGCTCGAGAGCCATACCTCCTACCCGATGCTGGCGCTGTTCCGGTCGCAGCATCCGGGGCAGTCGTGGATCACGGCACTCGGCGTGGTCACCGATGCAGCCACCCTCGCATGCGCGGCAATCGTCGGCGCCGAGGTTCGCGAGCCGTATTTCCTGTATCGCCGAGGCCGGCGCGCTGTGAGCGACATCGCGGACGCGCTGCACATCCCCCAAGAGGCCGCCGACATTTCCTCATTGACCCACGAGAACGTCGAGGTGGCGTGGAAAGGCCTCAACGATCTCGGGCTGGAGTTGCGCGACAAGGACGAGACGTGGCGGCGACTCCAGGAGTTGCGCAACCCCTACGGCAACCGACTTCAGCAGCTCATCGAGTACACCCTCGCGCCACATGGATTCTGGGGCCACTCGGCGGAGGCAACCGTCGTCGAGGAGGTGGCGAAGGCGACGGCCGAGGCGCGATTCCGGGCGCGACGGCGCGCGAATCGCGCATCGCTGCCAGGCTGATCCGCGTTCAGAGAAACTCCTCGAATCCGGGCCACGCCGCGACCATCTGCTTGCGGAGTTCCTCGGAGAGTGGGAGGTATGTCCCGGTCGCCTCGGCGATGACGCCGCCGTCAGGGAGAAGCACGCGACCCTCGGTGTGCAGCGCGCGGCGCATGAGCCGCGTGATACGGCCCTCGACGCGCAGCCGGGTTCCGAGTGGCGCGGCTCGACGGAAGCGCACCTCGAGGCGCCCGGTGACCACCCAATGACGGTGCAATGCGGAGCAGCGGCCCATCACGTCGTCGAGCACCGCGCTGATGATTCCGCCGTGCGCGAAGCCGGGGAATCCGGCGTGGTCCTCACCCGGGGTCCAGTGCGAGAAGACGAGCGAACCGTCCAGCTCGTACTGAAGGTGCAGGCCTGTCGGGTTGCGCAACCCGTGCACCCAGTTCTGCTGGAACTCGCTGCGGTCGTTGAGCCAGGCCGGGTCGATGTCGTGATTGATCACGGCGCCGTGAGGCGTTCGAGGCCACCGAGATACCCGCGCAGCGGTTCCGGGATCTGCACGGTGCCGTCCTCCTGCTGATACGTCTCGAGGAGCGCGTCGAAGGTGCGTGGCACGCCGAGTGCGCTGCCGTTCAGCGTGTGCACGTGGCGCGGCTTCTCACCGGGTGCGGGACGGTAGCGGATGTTGGCTCGTCGCGCCTGGAAGTCAGCGAACACCGAACACGACGACACCTCGAGCCACTGTCTCAGCCCCGGCGCCCACACCTCGACGTCATATTTCTTCCACTGCGCGAACCCGAGGTCACCGGTGCACATGAGCAGCACTCGACAGTGCAGGCCGAGGCGTTGCAGGACGTGCTCGGCATGCGAGGTGATCAGCTCGAGCTCGTCCAACGACGTCTCCGGCGTGGTGAACCGGACCATCTCCACCTTCTCGAACTGATGCAGGCGGATGTACCCCCGGGTGTCCTTTCCCGCAGCGCCGGCCTCGCGACGCCAGCACGGTGTCAGGGCAACGTGGGCGATCGGGAGTTGCGCGGCCTCGAGAATCTCACCGGAGTAGAGATTGGTCACGGGCACCTCGGCGGTCGGGATCAGGAACAGTCCGTCATCTACGTGGTACGCCTCGTCCTCGAACTTGGGGAGCTGCGCAGTGCCGATCATTGCCTCGCGGCGCACGAGGAACGGCGGCGCTATCTCCGTGTAGCCGTGCTCGCGCGCGACGTCGAGCATGAAGGACGTCAGCGCGCGTTGAAGACGCGCTCCATCACCGCGCAACACCACGAAGCGAGAGCCACTGATCTTCACGGCGCGTTCGAAATCGAACACGCCAAGACGCTCGCCGAGCTCGTAATGGGGCAACGGATGAAAGCCAAACTGCGGTGGATCGCCCCACGTGCGCGCCACCACGTTGTCCTCGGGTCCGGCGCCGTCGGGAACACTGTCGTGGGGTGGATTGGGGATCTCCAGAAGCAACGCTTCGACGCGCTGCTCGAGCTCCGCGAGAGTCGCCTCACCGTCCTGGATACGCTGCTTGAGCGCTGTCAACGCAACCAGCTGCTCGTCCGACGGCTTGCCCCGCACGCTCGCGGACGAGGAACGTTGCTCGGCTCGCGCCTGCTCCACCTCGGTGCGCAGGGTTCGGGCCTCCGCGTCGACTGCGAGCAACTCGTCGATCGGCGCTGTCTCGCCTTTCCGGCGCGCGCCGGCGCGAACGACATCCGGCTCGTCGCGAATGCGCTGGATCGGCAGCATCAGACGTCTCCGCCGCGATGCTGCGGACGCATGGTCGGGAACAGCAGGACGTCGCGAATCGTCGCCGAGTTGGTGAGGAGCATCACGAGACGGTCGACTCCGACACCGAGACCGCCGGCGGGTGGCATACCGACTTCGATCGCCTCGAGAAAGTCTTCGTCGATGGGCGGAATCTCCGCGTCACCCGCGGCGCGCAGGCGTGCCTGCTCCTCGAAGCGCGCGCGCTGGTCGATCGGGTCGTTGAGCTCGCTGAACGCGTTGGCGAGCTCACGGCCGGCGACGATCAGCTCGAATCGCTCGACAAAGCGCGGGTCGTCGCGCCGCCGCCGGGCGAGCGGACTGACCTCTGCCGGGTAATCGAGCACGAAGGTCGGATCCCAGAGCTCACCCTCAACACGCTGCTCGTAGATCTCGAGCAGCACCGCGCCGGGGCCGAGATCGCGTGACGCCTCGACGCCGACCTTCGCAGCCGCCTCGTGCATCGCGTCCCATGAAGCGAGGGCGTCGACACCGGTGTACTCACGCACCAGGTCGACCATCGTGGCCTTGCGATACGGCGGGCGGAGGTCGAGCGAGCGGCCAAACGCGGTGCGCAGCAGCGGATCCTCGCACGGTGCGCTGCCGCCCTCCACGTCCTCGGCGACCTGCGGTCCGGCAGCGTTGGCTGCGGCGGTGATCAGCGACTCGGTGAGCTCACGCATGTCGTCGTACGTCGCATACGCCTGGTACGCCTCGAGCATGGTGAACTCCGGGTTGTGCCGGGGCGAGAGCCCTTCGTTGCGGAACACGCGGCCGATCTCGTAGACGCGCGCGTAGCCACCGACGATCAGCCGCTTGAGGTGCAGCTCGATGGCGATGCGCAGGTACACATCGGTGTGCAGCGCGTTCCAGTGCGTCTCGAACGGCAGCGCGTGACCGCCTCCCGGGATCGGCTGCAGGATCGGCGTCTCGACCTCCACAAAGCCGCGTTGATCGAGGGTGGCGCGCAACGCGCGAATCAACCTGGTGCGGGTTGCGAAGTGGCGGCGCTGCGAGGCGTTGCTGAGCAGATCGAGATACCGCTTCCGGTATCGCGTCTCCTGGTCCTGGAGACCGTGGAACTTCTCCGGCGGCGCGTGCAGCGCCTTGACGAGCAACGTCACGGTGTCGACCAGCACCGTTGGCTCGCCCCGGCGCGTGCGCGTGATCGGACCGCTGATGCCGACGATGTCGCCGAGATCGAGCATGGCGACCATCGCGTGCGCGCCTCCAGGGCGGTCGGCGCGAAACCACGCCTGCAGGCGGCCCGACTCGTCCTCGACATGCGCGAACGCGGCACCGCCCAGGTCGCGGAGCTGCATGATCCGGCCTGCCACTGCGACCACCGGCCGGTCGGCTGCGTCGGTGTCCGCGCCGGGATGGTCGGCCTCGTACGCGTTGAGGAGCAGGCGAGCCTGCTCCATGGTCGCGCTTGGCGCGAAGTCGACTCCGTAGGACGGAATCCCCTGCGTGGCAAGCTCGTCGACCTTGCGCCGGCGCTCAGCAAAGAGGTCGTCGGATGGCATGCGGCCTATCTTCCCCGGCCGGGCTCGCCGCGTGCGCGTGACCGGCCGCGCGGTGCCCTAGTTGATCTTGACGATCTTGATCTGCCGGGAGCCACCGGGGCTGACCACGTCTACTGTGTCACCAACGCTGTGACCCAGCAGCGCCTTGCCGACCGGCGACTTCATCGAGATTCGGCCCTCAGCGACATCAACCTCGGCGGGACCGACGATGGTCAGCGTCTGCTTGCCGAAGTCGTCCTTGACGTCGACCGTCGTCCCGACGCTGACGATGCCGCTGTCGCTTCCCTCTTCGATGATGACGGCGTTGCGGAGCATATTCTCGACGACGAGGATGCGTCCTTCGAGCATGCCCTGCTCGTTCTTCGCCTCGTCGTACTCGGCGTTCTCGGAGATGTCGCCGAAGTCCTTGGCGTACTTGATGCGCTCGGCCACCTCGGAGCGACGAACGGTGCGCAATTCTTCTAGCTCGTGTTCAAGCTTGGCGAGTCCATCTCGCGTCAGCAACACAGGTTTGTCCATTCAATTCCCTGGTACGACGAATATGCCGGCGTGGTATCCGGTGACCTCCGCTCTGCGGAGCCCGGAGTATAGGCGAGCAACATCCAACGCGGCGTAACAAGTTGTCGTTATTCCTTGACGGAAATCGTTCTGATTCATATGATCCGCAGCGAGGTCATGGCGGGGATCTCTTTAACTGCCCCCCCTCTCGGGGCGTCTCTGGTTTCCAGAGGCGCCCTTCTCTTTTATACGACGCTAACCCTCACCGCTGATGAACACCGGCCGGAACCACCCTTCCGGGTGCGGTCCGGCGGCGAGCGTGCGATCAAGCAGCGCATCGAGCCGCTCACGCGTGTCGAGCGTCTGGACCTCCGCGCGCAGCCGCGCGGCCCCCGCGCATCCGCGAATCGTCCAGGCGACGTACTTGCGGCCGATGCGGAGTGCGCGCGTCTCGCCGTGATACGCGCAGAGCATGTCGAGGTGGCGCCGTGCCAGCGCGATGCGCTCGGAGAAGGCGAGGTCGGGCAGCTGCGTCCCCGTTGCGAGGCGGTGCACGGCCTGGCGCACGAACCAGAAGTTGCCAAGCATCCCTCGGGCAATCACCACTCCATCGACCACCCCTGCCTCGATCCGGTGCGCCAGGATGTCGACGTCCTCGACGTCCCCGCTGCCGAAGACCGGGACGCTGACCGCCTCCTTGACCCGGGCGATCTCGACCCAGTCGGCCCTTCCCTCGTACTTCTGGCAGCGGGTCCGCCCGTGGACCGTCACCGCCGCCGCGCCCGCATCCTCGAGGGCGCGGGCGAGTTCGGGAGCGTTGATGGTCGACGCATCCCAGCCGAGCCGCATCTTGACGGTGACGGGAACCTGGACCGCCGCCACCATCGCCGCGACCACCCGGGCAGTCGCATCGATGTCGCGAGCGAGGGCCGCCCCACTCCCCCGGCTGACCACCTTCGGCACCGGGCAGCCGAGGTTGACGTCGACGAGCACGGCACCCCGCTCGACGCAGACCTGGGCGGCGTCGGACATCATCGCCGGGTCATAGCCCACCAGCTGGGCCGCGACCGGCTCCACGTCGCCGGGGAAGTCGAGGAGACGCAGGGCCGCGTCGGTGCTTCGGACCACGGCCTCGGCCGCGACCATCTCGGTGGAGACGACGCCGGCCCCGAACTCGCGACACAGGGCCCGGCACGGCGCGTCGGTGATACCGACCATGGGCGCAACCAGGACCGGTGACGAGAGTTCAAGCGCGCCGACCCGGAGCGGAGCGGCGGCGGTCGCAGCGACAGCCATCAGGCCATGGTACGAGGCAGGCGGGGTCCGATCAGCGATTCTGATCGTGGATGAGACGGAGCCCGTGCAGGGTGAGCCGCTCATCGACGATGTCGATCGCCGGGATCAGCTTCGCCAGCGACGGCGCGAGCCCGCCGGTGGCGATCACCTTGGGCTGACCCTCCATCTCGTTGCGGAACCGTCCGACCAACCCCTCGACGAGGCCCACGTAGCCGAACACGATCCCCGACTGCATGCTGCCGGTGGTCGAGTGGCCGATCGCCTCTGTTGGGGCGACGAGCTCCACCCGGATGAGCATCGCCGCGTGGCTCACCAGGGCGTCGTGGCTGAGCTGGATCCCGGGCGCGATCGCGCCCCCCATGTAATCGCCGCGCGCGTCGATCGCGTCGAAGGTGGTCGCCGTGCCGAAGTCGACCAGGATGGCCGGCCCTTTGTACAGGTGATGCGCGGCGATGGCGTTGGCGATCCGGTCCGCGCCCACCCGCCGGGGATCGTCGTACTGGATGCGGATGCCCGTCCGCGTCCCCGGCCCGACCACCATCGGCGGCGTGTTGAAGTAGGTGTGGGAAAGTTCGTCGATGCTCCGCGCGAGTGTGGGAACCACGCTGCTGACCACCACCTCGTTCACCTGCCCGGGTGCGAGGTCGCGCTGTTCCAGCAGATCGACGACCACGAGCCCCAGCTCATCCCCGGTGAAACGGTCGTCGGTGTGGATCCGGAAGTCGGCGACCAGCTCGTCGCCGTCGAACACCCCGACGACGATGTTGGTGTTGCCGACATCGATTGCGAGCAGCATCGCGGCGAGTGTAGGCATCATCGCCCCGTGATCGCGCTCCTCGACATCGGCGGCACCAAGATCGCCGCCTCCGCCGGCCGAGGCGCCGCGATCGGGGCGGTGCGGCGGATTCCGACGCCGGTCGACTCCCCGCTTGCGACGCTCCGGGGGCTGATCGAGGCGGTGATGGGCGGTGTCCTCCCGGAGGCCATCGCGATCTCGGCGCCCGGGCCCTTCGACCGAGCGACGGGTGCGCTCCGCAACCCGCCCGGCATGCCGGCCTCATGGCACGGCCTGGAGATGGCCCACCTCCTCGGTCAGCGCTTCGACTGCCCGGTCGTGGTCGAGAACGACGCCAATTGCGCGGCGCTCGCCGAAGCCCGGCTCGGCGCCGGGGCGGGGCACCGCACGGCGGTGTACTGGACGGTCTCGACCGGGATCGGCTGCGGGGTGGTACGCGATGGCCGGATCGTGGTGGGCAGGCACGACACCGAGGGCGGGCACATGGTGCTGTGGCCCGCCTGGCTCGGCGGACCACCCTGTCACTGCGGCGGCGCGGGCTGCCTCGAGGCCCTGGCGAGCGGGCGGGCCATCACCCGGCGCTACGGGGTCGCCCCCGAGCATCTGAGCGACCCGGACGCCTGGGTCGAGATCGGCCGCTGGATCGGGCTGGCGACCGTCAACGTCACCGCGGTGCATGACCCCGACGTCGTCGTCTTCGGCGGCGGCGTGTGCGCGAGCTGGGCCCGTTTCGCACCGTCGCTCTTCGAGGAGGTGCACCGATCCCTGCACCTCCAGCCGCAACCGGAGATCACGCGCGGGACGCTGGGCGAAGATCGATCCCTGCTCGGCGCCCTGCTCATCGCCGAGGACAACGGCGAGGATCCGGCGCGACTGTTGACGGCGAGGTAGGCTACGGCGCCATGCCCTCGGTGCACCTGGTGTGCGACAGCACCGCCGACCTCGACCCGGCCTTTCGCGCCGCTCATGAGGTCCGGGTCGTGCCCCTCAAGGTGATCTTCGGCGATCAGACCTTCGCTGACGGGGTCGACATCAGCGCCGAACAGTTCTACAAACGGCTGGCCGCGCCCGGCCCCTTCCCGCGAACGTCACAGCCCACCCCGGCGGAGTTCGAGGACGTGTTCCGTGAGCTGGGCGCCGATGGTGGGACGATCGTCTGCACCACCATCTCGGCGGACCTGAGCGGCACGTTCGCGTCGGCGACCCAGGCACGCGCCGCGCTGCCGGAGCTGGACATTCGCGTGATCGACACGCGCAGCGTCGCGGTCGGCCACTACGCAGCCGTCCGCGAGGCGGTGCGCGTCGACGAGTCCGGCGGCGATGCCGATGCGGTGGTCGCCGCGATCGCCGCGGTGGGAAGCACCGACAAGGTGTTGTTCACCGTCGAGACCCTCGAGTTCCTGCGCCGGGGCGGGCGCATCGGGGGAGCCCGCGCCATGCTCGGGTCCGTGCTCGACATCAAGCCGATCCTCGAGATCCGTGACGGGGTGATCGAGGCGGTTGGGCGGGTTCGGACCTACCCGCGCGCCATCGATCGTGTCGTCGACGAGTGCCGGCAGGCGGCCGCGACATGGGGTGGAGCCGACCTGGTGATCGCGCACGCCGACAGGCCGCACATCGCCGCGGAGCTCGTCGAGCGGATGCGTCCGCTGGTGTCCAGCGAACCCGCGCTGACCGTGGTCGGCCCGGTCGTCGGCTGCCACAGCGGACCGGGCGCCATCGGGGTGGGATTCCACAAGCCCATCGCTTGAAGCAACCGGTTCAAACCGCGTTCGCCGGGTTAGGATTGCCGCTCAGGTTGAACGCGTGAGAAACATCGCCACGATGAACGCCACGGACGAAGGGACGACAGTCCAGGGCGTCGACCTCGACGAGGCCGGAAGGAGATCCCAGATCGTCCGAGCTGCGGCTGCCGTGCTCGGCCGCCAGGGCTACGCCGAGACATCCCTCAAGGACGTCGCTCGCGAGGCCAAGGTCGCGCCCGGCCTCCTCCACTACTATTTCGACTCGAAGGAGGAGCTGCTCCTCGAGGTCGTGACCGTGACCGAGCGCCAGATGGTCGCCAACTGGAAGGCCGTGGTTGAGGCGGTCGACGACCCGCTGGAGCGCATCGTGACGGGCCTCGACCACGCGGAGGCCCGCTGCACCGATCAGCCCGAGTTCTTTCGCATGCTCCTCGACCTCTACACGGTCAGCCTGAGCAGCCCGGCGCTCCGCGTCCGGTGTGCCGCGCTCCGCACCCACCTGATGGATGAGGTCGAGGTCGAGCTCCGTCAGGTGCTCGGCCGTCTACCCGCCTATTCACTGGTCTCGCCGCGCGAGCTGGCCGGCGCCATCCTCAGCGCCATCGACGGGATCGCGCTCTCAGGCCTCGTCGTGCAGCATCCTGCTGCGGCGCCATTCCATGCGCTCAAGGTCCTCCTGCTCTCGCTCATCGTCACCGCTTACGTCACCGCCGGGCAGGAGCCTCCGATCGCTCGCCTTGGGGAGATGCTCAGCCGGCACCCGTGATACGGGGGCTCAGCTTGCCGGCGCCCTCTTGCTTGCTGCGAGGCGCTGCGTCGCGGAGCGGGAGGGTGGCTCAGCGTGCCAGCGCCCGTGTTTCTGCTGCTAGGCGCTGCGTCGCGGAGCGGGAGGGGGTGACCCACGCCAGAGCTCAGCTTGTCAGCGCCCTCCCTCGCGCAAGCAGATTGTCGCGCTCGCTCGGGCGCTGACAAATTCGCCGTGGTGCGGGTCACCCCCTCCCGCTCCGGGGCCGGCTCAGATTGGGTACGGTCGCTGACAACTTCGCTTTGGCGCGAGTGCGCCTCACACCCGGCGGGGCAGGTTCTCAGCCTGCGCCTCCTGGGAGCGGCGGGAGGATTGCCACGGTCGCGCCGATTGGGCCGGCGTCCTCGCCTTCGGCGCGGCCCCAGTAGCGGGAGAAGCGGCCGTCGTAGCCGATTGCCAGACCGCCGTGGAACGAGATGGGCACGTCTTCCCAGTGGGGGGTGTGCCCGTGGACGATCCGCCGGACCCCGAAATGCTCGAGGTATCGCTGAAGGCGGGCCGGATCCTCAAAAGCGTGCCGTCCGATGGTGTAGCGGAGCGACTGGAACGCGCCGCCGTCGGTGACGAGCCAGGAGTGCACTGCGGCGTTGACCTCGTCGACGGTGTCGCCGATCTCGGCGTAACGGTCGTCGTCGGTGTGCTGGGCGAGCGTGCCATCGTCGAGCGCGACGAGAAAGGGAAGCGCTCGCAGCCAGGCTTCGAGGTCGGCGTCCGCGGCGACGGCGTTGAGGTCGGCCCAGTCGCCGCGCCGGCTGAGCCAGAGGTCCTCGATGCTGAGGCCGTCGCGGGTGGTCCACGTGCCGAGCTGGTCGCCGCCGCGGGAGCGTTCGACCATGACGAGCAGAAACAGGTCGTGGTTGCCGAGCACTGATCGAGAGTTACGACGCGTCATCGCCAGGCGTGCCGCTGCGGCGCCGCCGCCGGCGCCGGGTTCGCCGCCCTGGAAGAAGTCGCCGAGGAAGACCGTGTCGACGTCGTCCTCGGGGTAGGGCTCGAGCGCCTGCCGCAGCCGGTCGACGTCACCCTGGACGTCGCCGACGATGAGGGTCGCTCGGGTCACGGACTTCAGGATACGTTCGTCCGCGAGATCAACCGCCCGCGGCCGCCCTGCGTGTGCGGGCGACGAGAGCTCGTCCGCGCGTGAGCTGCCTGCGTACCGACCTCGGGCCGGGGCCGCCCGGAACGTCGCGGCGGCGGAGTGCGGCGTCGGCGTCGAACAGGTCGAGCACGTCTCGATCGAATTCCTTCGCGGCTGCCTGCCACTCATCGAGGCTCAGGTCGGCGAGCGTTCGTCCGCCGGCGAGGGTGCGGGCAACGATCGCGCCGACGATGGTGTGCGCCTCGCGGAAGGCGACGCCGTTGGCGACCAGGTGCTCAGCCGCGTCGGTCGCCTGGAGCGATGGATCGGATGCCGCAGCCCGCATGGCGTCGATGTCGAAGTGGATCACCGCGATGAGCTCGGTGAGCATGCGGATGGTGGCGGTGGTGGTGTCCACCGCGTCGAAGAGCGGTTCCTTGTCTTCCTGAAGATCGCGGTTGTAGGTGAGCGGCAAGCTCTTGAGCGTCGTGAGCAACGCGACGACGTCACCGATGACGCGTCCGCTTCTTCCCCGCGCGAGCTCGGCGATATCGGCGTTCTTCTTCTGCGGCATCAGCGATGAGCCGGTGGCGTGGCTGTCGGGCAGGGCCGCGAACCCGAACTCCGCGCTCGACCACAGCACGAGCTCTTCGCCGAGACGCGAGCAGTGCACCATCGCGAGGGCGCACGCGGAGGTGATGTCGACGACGAAGTCCCGGTCGGCGACTGCGTCCATGCTGTTTGAGGCAACGCGTGCGAAGCCGAGCTCGTGGGCCACTCTGTCGCGGTCGAGCGGCAGGGTTGACCCGGCGAGCGCGCCGCTCCCAAGCGGGAGCTCGTCGCACGCTGCGCGCGCCGCACCGAAGCGGAGCGCGTCGCGCGCGAACATCTCGACGTACGCGAGCAGGTGATGCGCGAGTGAGACCACCTGGGCGCGCTGGAGATGCGTGTAGCCGGGCATCGGCGCGTTGCGGTTCTCCGCCGCGCGCTGCACCAATGCCTCCTGCAAGCCGGCGATCGCGACGAGGAGATCAGTGCAGGCGCGCCGCGACCACATGCGCAGGTCGGTGGCCACCTGGTCGTTGCGGCTGCGCCCCGTGTGCAGCATGCCGGCGACGGGTCCGGCCAGCTCGAACAGCCGCCGCTCCACCGCCGTGTGGATGTCCTCGTCGCCCGGCGCTGTGGCAAACGTGTCGTTGGAGAGCTCCGCTGCGATCGCCCGCAGGCCGGCGTCGATGGCGCGGTGCTGTGTGGTAGTCAGTACGCCGATGCTGCGCAGCATGCGCGCATGTGCGCGTGACCCTGCGACGTCATCCGCACCCAGACGGCGGTCGACGGCGAGGCTTGATGTGTATGCCTCGACCTGCGCCGAGGTGGGTGCGCTCAGACGACCCGACCACACCTTCGGCACGCGCGTGCTGCGCGCCCGGTCAGACGTCGCCACGTCGCTGCGTGCGCCGCTCGACGTACAACGGCGCCGTGTCCTCGAGGGCCCCCTGCACCCGTGTCTGGGTGCGCAGCGGCAGGCCGAACAATTCGATGAAGCCGCGCGCCGCGGCATGGTCGAAGGTGTCGCCCGCGCGGTCATACGTCGCGAGGTTGTTGCTGTACAGCGAGCGGTCAGCACGTCTGCCGACGACCTGTGCGACGCCGTCCTCGAGTTGCATGCGCACGGTTCCGGTCACGTGCACCTGCGTCTCCTGGACGAAGGCGTCGAGCGCTGTGCGCAGCGCCGAGAACCAGAGGCCGTCGTACACGAGCCGCGCCCACTCGTCGCCGACGATGCGCTGGAAACGAGCGACATCGCGCGTGATCGTGAGGCTCTCGAGCGCGTGATGAGCCGCATGGAGCGTGACCGCGGCCGGCGCCTCGTAGATCTCTCGGGATTTGATGCCGACGAGGCGGTTCTCAACGTGATCGATACGACCGATGCCACGTGCACCCGCGGTTGCGTTGAGCTCCGCCACCAGGTGATCACCTTCGAGCCTGCGTCCATCGATGGACACAGGGGTGCCGCGTTCGAAGCCGATCTCCACGACGACACCCGGTGCGTGCTCGTGCGCGGTCCACTCGTAGACGTCGTCCGGAGGCTCAACCCACGGATCCTCGAGCACCCCGGTCTCGATGCTGCGCCCCCAGAGGTTGGCATCCACGGAATATGGGGACGCCTTGGTGACCGGCACCTCGATGCCATGCTCGGCGGCGTACTCGAGCTCCTGCGGCCGGCCCATGTCCCAGTCGCGCACCGGCGCGACCACGCGCAGCTCGGGCGCGAGCGCACCGACGGCGACGTCGAAACGCACCTGGTCGTTGCCCTTGCCCGTGCATCCGTGCGCGACCGCGGTTGCGCCCTCTTCACGCGCGACGTCCACGAGCAACTTGGCGATGAGTGGCCGCGCCAGCGCGGTGGCCAGCGGATACACCCCTTCATACAGCGCACCAGCCGCGAGAGTTGGAAAGCAGAAGGCGTTGACGAACACGCGGCGTGCGTCGGCGACGTGTGCGCTCAGCGCGCCGGTGCGCAGCGCCCGCGTGACGACCGCGTCGACATCCTTCGACTCCCCGAGATCCGCGGTGAGCGTGATGACGTCGTAGCCGAGCTCCTCCTGCAGCCACCGGATCGCCACCGATGTGTCGAGACCGCCGCTGTACGCGAGCACGCAGCGTTCGCGCTCGCTCACGCGTCTTCCTCGGACATCGAATTGAGACGCAACAGCAGGCGCTGCGCGGCAGGTCGCGAGCGCGCGATCACGAGCACGGTGTCGTCGCCTGCGATGGTCCCCGCAACCTCCTCGAAGCGCGAGCCGTCGAGTGCGCCGCCAACCAAGGGCGCGCATCCCGGCGCTGTATGCACGATCCCGAACAGGTCGACGAACTCGATGCCCTGGACGTGCTCACGGATGGCGTTGCGCAGCCGCTGCATGGTCTGCTCGACGTCGAGCTCGGCAACCGGCGCCATATAGCGCGGACCCGCATCGTCGTGGACGCGGAGCAGGCCGAGCTCGCGAATATCGCGGCTGACCGTTGCCTGGGTGACCGGGAACCGTCTGCGATGCAGCTCGGACACGAGGTCCTCCTGGGTGCGGATGACCCCGCCTCGGACCAGCGCGAGAATGGCGCGATGGCGCGCGGGTTTCGCCGCCGGCCCGATCAAGCGCGCAGAGCTCGCGCTCACGTGGCGCCCCGCGGCGGAATGCGGGCGGGTCCTGCCGTCACCCGCCCGGCCGCCGCCACAGCCGCAAAGGCACGGCTCAGCCGTCGCACCGCCTCGTCGACCTCTTCGCGCGTGATCACGAGCGGCGGGACGAGGCGCAACGTGCGCTCCCCGATGGCGTTGATGATCAGGCCTTCATCGAGCGCCGCAGCGGCGACATCACGGGCGACGTCGCGGTTCAGCCCGATGCCGAGCATCAGGCCGCGGCCGCGTACGCCGTCGATCGGCGCGCCGCCGGCCGCGAGTGCGCTCAACGACTCGGCGAGATAGTCACCGACTTCGGCGGCATGCTCCACCAGTCCGTCGCGCTCGACCACATGCATCACCGCAACCGCGGCGGCGCAGGCGAGCGGCCCACCACCGAATGTGGATCCGTGGTCGCCCGGCTCGAACACGTCCGCGCGCGGCGCGGCCAGAATCGCGCCGACGGGGACACCGCCGCCCAGCGCTTTGGCGACGGTCATGATGTCCGGCGCCGCACCCTCATGCTGATACGCCCACCACCTGCCGGTCCGCCCCATCCCGGTCTGGATCTCGTCGAGGATGAGCAGGACGTCGCGTTCATCGCAGAGGCGGCGGATCGCCGCGAGACGGCCCGGCTCGAGCGGTATCACGCCGCTCTCACCCTCGATCGGCTCGAGCATCACCGCGCAGGTCGCGCTGTCGATGGACTCGGCGAGCGCATCGAGATCGCCGTACGGGACATGCACGAAGCCTTTCGGCAGCGGCTCGAACGGTTTGCGATAGCGCGGATTCGCCGTTGCCGCGAGCGCACCCATGGTCCGTCCGTGAAATGCGCCCTGAGCGCAGACGATGACGTGTGCGCCGTCGCGGTGCACCCGGCCCCACTTGCGCGCCAGCTTGATCGCGCCTTCGTTGGCCTCGGTGCCGCTGTTGCAGAGAAACACACGCGACGGGAACGCCGACGCGATCAGCAATTCGGCGAGCTCCAGCTGTGGTTCGGTGTAGTACAGGTTGCTGGCGTGGATGAGCGTGCCTGCCTGGGCGGCGATCGCCTCGCGCAACGCCGGGTGATTGTGACCGAGGACGTTCACCGCGATCCCCGCGACGGCATCGAGCAATTCGCGGCCGTCGTCGGTGCGCACCCACACACCGTTGCCGCTGCGCAACGTGATCGGCTGGCGCTGATACGTGTCCATCAGCGCCGCCTTGGCACGCGCGGCCGGCGCACGTCCCTCGCCGGTGGCGTCGATGGTCATCCGGACGCAGTCCTCGTCAGCATGGTGCCCACGCCGCGTTCGGTGAGCAGCTCGAGGAGGAGCGCATGGGGGACGCGCGCATCGATGATGTGGGTGGCGCTGCCGCCGTCGGTGGCCCTGATCGCCGCCTCGACCTTGGGGATCATGCCGTCGCGAATCACGCCTGCGGCGAGCAGCTCACGGCCGCGAGCGGCGTCGAGCTCGCTGATCAGGGTGCCGCTGCCGTCGCGGACGCCTTCGACATCGGTCATCAGGATGAGCTTGCTTGCGGTCAGCGCGACGGCGATCTCGGCAGCGACGGTGTCGGCATTGACGTTGTAGGCATGGCCGTCGTAGCCGAGGCCGATCGATGCCATCACCGGGATCCGCCCCTGGTCGAGGATGGACATGATCGGCTCGCCGTTGACCTGCACGACATCACCGACGAAGCCGAGTTCGGCGCCGTCCGCGCCGGCGCGTGGCCGCACCAGCAGCGTTGGACCGTCCTCGCCGGACAACCCGATCGCACTCGCACCGAGCGTATGGATGCGCGCGACGATGTCCGGTCCGATCTTGCCGGTCAACACCATCTTGGCGATCTCCATCGTCGGCTCATCGGTGACCCGCAGCCCGTTGACGAACCGTGTCTCGATGCCCATCCGTTCCTGCCACGCGCTGATCTCCGGGCCACCGCCGTGCACGATCACCGGTCGCATCCCCACGAAGCGCAGCAGCACAACGTCCTCGAGCACCGCGTCGAGGTCGGTCACAGCGCTGGCTGCGCCGCCGACCTTGATCACGAGGATGTGGCCGGCGAATCGCTTGATGTACGGCAGTGCCTCGATGAGTACCTCGGCGCGATGGATCCGTTCGTCGATGGTCTGTTCAGGCATGGTTGTTCTGGTGGTTGCTCCGTATCACGTGGTGTAGTCGGCGTTGATGCGCACGTAGTCCGCGGAGAGGTCGCAGCCCCACGCGTGACCCGCGCCATCGCCGGCGCCGAGGTCGATGGCGATGTCCACTCGCGGTTGCGACAGGGCGACGCGGATGCGGTCGGCCTCGACCGGTTCGGGAGCGCCGCGATCAAAGACGACCAGGCCGCCGATGGCGACGCGGCACCGATCGAGCGTGAACGTCGCGCCGCTTCGACCGAGGGCGGCGACGATGCGCCCCCAGTTGGGGTCGCCACCGTGGATCGCCGTTTTCACCAATGAGCTCTGCGCGACAACTCGCGCGGCGATGCGCGCCTCGCTGGTGTCCGCGGCCCCGTCCACCGCCACGCGGAAGTGTTTCGTCGCGCCCTCGGCGTCGGCGACGAGCTGCTCGGAGAGCGAATCGCACACCGTGAGCAGCGCCATCTCGAAATCGTCCAGCGAGCTCGATCCTGCGGCGAAGGCCGCGCCGCCGGCAGCGCCGTTGGCGAGCAGGATGCACGAGTCGTTGGTGGACGTATCGCCGTCGACGGTGACGCAGTTGAAGGTGTCGTCGGTGACTCGTGCGAGCACCGGTCGGAGCAGCGCCGCATCGATCGGCGCATCGGTGGTGAGGAAGGCGAGCAACGTGGCCATGTCGGGATGCAGCATTCCAGCCCCTTTGGCGGTGCCGCCGATGGTGTAGGTCACCCCAGCCGTCGTGAACGTCGCCGAGGCCACCTTGGCGAGCGTGTCGGTGGTCATGATCGCGCGTGCGATATCGCCGCCGGCGGTCGGCGACATCGAGAGCGATGCAGCGCGGATTCCGCGCACCACACGTTCCATCGGCATCGGCCGGCCGATCACGCCCGTGCTGCAGACCAGCACTTCGCTGGGGTCCAGGTCGAGCGCATCGCCCGCCGCGGTGCACATCACGAGCGCATCGCGGAATCCCTGCGCGCCGGTGCATGCGTTGGCGTTGCCGGCGTTGACCACGACCGCGGAGATCGGTGCGCCGCGGCGCAGGGTGAGCTGTGAGATGACCACTGGTGCGGCCTTGACGGTGTTGCGCGTGAAGACGCCTGCAGCTGCCGCGGGGATGTCGGAGCGAAACACCGCCATGTCGGTGCGTGCCTCATCGCCGTCACCGCGGATCCCCGCAGCCGCGACGCCGCCGCGGAACCCGAGTGGAGCGCACACGCCCGCGCGCGCCTGTTGCGCAACCGGGGCGCTCATGGCCACAGAATGCGGGACTCCAGCCCGGCCGTCTCGTCGAACCCGAAGCGAATGTTCATGGCGTGGACTGCCTGGCCGCCGCCGCCCTTGCCGAGGTTGTCGATCGCGACCGTGACCACCGCCATCCCGTCCTGCCAGCCTGGATGGATCGCGGCACGGTTGGTTCCGGTGACACTCTTGGTCCGCGGCGGCCCGTCCACGTAATCGAGGAACGGGCTGGTGGCGCAGAAGGCGGCATACAGCTCGTGGAAGTCCGCCTCGGTCGCCCCGGGGCGGGGGCGGAGATACGCGGTGGCGAGGATGCCGCGGGTCATGGGGATTAGATGGGGCACGAAGGTGAGCCGGACATCCCCGCCCGCGGCGTCATGCATCTGCTCGAGCATCTCGGACTTGTGGCGGTGGCCCGCGACGCCATAGGCGTGCACCGACTCGTTGACCTCCGCGAAGAGATTGGCGACCTTGGCGTCGCGGCCGGCGCCGCTGACCCCGCTCTTGGCATCAACAACGATGTCTGCCTCGATCAAACCCGCGCGCAATGCCGGGATACAGGCGAGCAATGTCGCCGTTGGATAGCAGCCCGGGACTGCGATGAGATTCGCGCACGCCAGACGTTCGCGTTCGAGCTCGACCATGGCATACACGGCCTCGTCCAGCAGATCGGGCGACGGGTGCTCGACGCCGTACCAGCGCTGGTACGCGCCGGCATCATGGAGGCGGAAGTCGGCTGAGCAGTCGATGACCGTCGCGCCGGCGGCGAGCCATGCGGGTGCGAGCGACGCCGCGACCGTGTGCGGCAGCGCTGCCATCACCACGTCCGCGGACCCCGGGTCGAGGGTGTCCTCGATGATCAGCTCGACCGGGCTGCCTGGGACGACGTCGCAGTAGCGCTTGCCGGCGGTGCTGTGCCCGAGCACGCGAATGAGCTCGACGTCCGGGTGGGTCGCGAGCAGAGCGGTGCACTGCATGCCGATATAGCCGGTGGAACCGACGACGGCGGCACGCAACGGAGTTGCCTGAGGCATGGCAGAAGAGTATACAGCGCGCCTGCATACTTATGCACTGAAGACCCCGCCGCCGTCAGTTCATCAAGACCACGCCGGGCCGATTTCCGGGTGAGGCCCGGCGCATAGGCCCGGACCTGGTTACTTCTCGATGTAGGTGGTCACCGGCGGGATGACGCCGTGGCTCTGCATCAGCGCAACCGTTTCCGGGGAGGGCGAGTTCACCATCGCCTGTGCGGCCTCCGCGTCATGGACGTCGGCTGTGATGGCCACGTTATTGCTCCCATCCGCCGCGACGTGGTCCGTCACGTTTGTGGCAACCGCGCCAATTGCCGCGGCACGCTCGTCCTTGCCCTTGAGCCAGCGTTCGACGTCGGCGACGGCATGAGTCATGACCAGTTTTGGCATGTCCAACCTCCATCCGGGACGCTCGGAGCGCCTTGGCGAGAATGCCGACGCTACCGAGCGGACGCAAGTATGTCCCTTTCAGCGGGGGCAAGCGACGGCCACGCGCGCCGCATCGTCCCGGCGCCGTTTGGCCCTCTCACGAGGCAACCGGCGCGTCAGCCTTTGCGCAGGCCCTTCACGCCAAGGGTCCGCTTTCGAGCCCGCTCGATGTTCACCGCCGCACCCACGAGTGAGAGGTGCGTGAACGCCTGGGGATAGTTGCCGAGGAGCTCGCCGGTGCGCACGTCCACCTCCTCCGAGAAGAGTGCGAGCGGCGAGTTGAAGTGCAGCAGGCGCTCGAAGCGGCGCTCGGCGCGCTCGAGCTCACCGACATGCGCGAGCGCGTCGACGAGCCAGAAGGAACTGAGAAGGAATGCACCTTCGTCCCCACGCAACCCATCCTCGCTTTCATCCATGCGGTATCGCTTGACGAGCACACCCTCGCCGAGGTGTTGCTCGATCGCGCGCACGGTTGAGTACATGCGCGGATCCCTGCTGCCGAGAAAGCGCACCTGGGACATGCGCAGGACGGAGGCGTCGAGCGCGTCGTCATCGAAGATCTGGGTGAAGGAGTGCCTGTGTTCCGAGTACCCGTGGGCGGTGATGGCACGGTGCATGCGATTACGCGCACGACGCCATGCGACCTTGTCGTAGGGCAGCTTGTAACGATCGCCGATGCGTATCCCGCGATCGACCGCGACCCAGCACATCAGCTTGCTGTACACGTATTGCCTGCGCTCGCTCCGCACCTCCCAGATCGACGAGTTCGGTTCCTCCCAGCGACTGATGGCGATCTCGACGATGTTGCTGAGCTCTTCCCAGAGCGTCTGGCTCACCACGCCGCCGAATCGAGCGTAGACGTATGCGCTGTCCAGCACCTCGCCGTAGACGTCGAGCTGGAGTTGATTGACCGCGGCGTTGCCGACGCGCACCGGTTTCGATCCTCGATATCCCTCAAGGTGATCGAGGATGTGCTCCGTGGCGTGCGCGTGTCCGCTCAGGTCAAAGAGGTTGGGGATGTCGGTGGAGCTGCGATCGGCGAGATGTCGATGCGTGAGCCAGTCGAAATATGCGGTCGCCTCAGCGGTGAGTTCGAGTTGAAAGAAGGCGTAGAGCGTGAAGGCGGCGTCCCGCAACCAGGTGAAGCGATAGTCCCAGTTGCGCTCACCGCCGATGTCCTCGGGGAGGCTCGTGGTCGGCGCGGCGATGATCGCGCCGGTCGGCGCGTACGTCATGAGCTTCAACGCGAGCGCGGATCGCCATACGTGCACCTGATAGGGGCCGTGATAGTCGACCTGGCCAACCCATTGCCACCAATACCGCTGACTCTCGCGGAGCAACGCACGGGCTCGCTCGACGCTCCACGGCCTCGCCCGGCAGGGGCCCGCGACCCCGCAGTGCATCGCGAAGGCCACGGCATCGGTGGCGCGCAGGTGGAATGTGTCGTCGGGGCCGTCCAGCTTCACGGTTGAGCTCAGGCAGAGATGCAGGTTCGCCGCGTCGGCGTGGAGCTGCCCGTCGTCGATGCTGAGCTCGACCGGCAGGCGTGCGAACCCCGGCGCGGGATCGAAGACCTGGTGCATCGTCATCTCGCCGGCGAGGCATTCCACCAGCCTGACCACACGCGCACGGTTATGCGGTCTTGCATGCTGGATCACGCTGTGCTCGTCGACCGGCATGAAATCGGTGACAACCACCACTCCGGTCCCCGTGGCAAAGACGGTGTCGAGCAGGTTGGTCCGGTCGCGATACCGCTGGTGCACCTGGTGCGGCTCGTCGGGATGGAGCTGCCAGCTCCCACCCCTGCCCGCATCGAGGAGCCTGCCAAAAACGGCGTCATCGTCGAACCGCGGCAGGCAGAGCCAGTCGACGCTGCCATCGAGCCCCACCAGCGCCGCGGAACGGCAGTCGCCGATCAACCCATAGGCGCCGATCGGGAGATATCCGTCGATCCGCTCGTGGGGGACGGTCCGGCCCTTGGGCTCCGTCCCGCTAGTACTCGTCCTCGGGGCGCGTGTCATCGTCGTCCTCGGTGTCGGCGCCGGGAGGAGTCTCCTCGGCATCGGCCTGGAAGGTGGTCATGCCGAGCTCGCCCAGATCGTCCTCGGAGTTGTCCGCGACGGGACCGACGATCTCCTCGCCATCGTCGTCGAGCTGGCTCGAATCGATCTCTCGGGACGACAGCAGCGATTCCTTGGCGTAGGGGCGGAACTCCTCACGGCGGCCGCCCTTGGCGAGCGGGAAGGACGATTTGCGGGCGTTCTCGGCCGCCTGGTACGTCTCGCGGAGGATGATCTCGACCCGTTCATCCTCGAGGCGGGCCACGGCTGCCGAGTAGCGGTTGCCCGTCTCCATGAGCGGGACGAGGCGCCTGGCGATCTTGGTGTCGACCTCGCCGAGTGAAACCCCGCGGGACGTCTGGGCCCGGAGCGTCGACCCTTCCCTGTAGAGCTCGACCACGTCGCCCGGGGCGATCGACACTGTTGCCGACTTCGAAGGAGCGCTCAGGACGGTGATGGCACTCTTCCCGGGTTCCTCGGTGAAGAGCTCCACGTCGATCGCGGCCGCGGAGCCGGCCGCCGTGCTCTTGCTCTCGAGCATCGCGGTGAGCTTGCGAACGTTCTTCTGCGCGATCAGGTTGAGCGGATTGATCTGGAGGGAGGCGGAATAGGACGCGAGTGCCTCCTCACGCTGGCCGAGCTCGGTGAGCGCCTTGCCGATCCGGTTGAGCGTGTCCTCATCGGGACCGTGACGCTCGACGAGCGCCTGATTCACGGCGAGCGCTTCCGCCCAGCGGCTCTCGAGCGCCAGCGCGATAGCCTCGTCGACAAACAGGTTGCGAGGCTTGACACGTTCTTCAGACACCAAACACCACTCCGGATTCAAGGGTCAATGACCGCTGCGAGTGCGCTCGCTCCCGACCCACGGCCGAGAGAGGCAATCGGGTTCGCTATGATACCTGCTCAGTGAGGCGCGTCCGTTCCCTTTGCGATCTCTTGACACCGCGCCAGCCATGACGCGGATCATTTCGGTCGCGAATCAGAAGGGCGGTGTGGGCAAGACCACCACCGCAGTGAACCTCGCGGCAGCCATCGCGGAGGCCGGGCCGAAGGTTCTCGCAGTCGACCTCGATCCCCAGGGTCATCTGACCATCAACATGGGCTGCCGCCGGCCCGACGAGCTGGAGCGAACGATCTACGACCTGCTCACGGATCATCGGGTCAACGTCGACGATGTCCTCCTGACGTCGGATGGCATGGGCCTTGATTTCATCCCCGCGAACATCGACCTCAGCGGCGCCGAGCTGCAACTGGTCACCGAGTTCGGACGCGAGTTCGATCCTCAAGGAGAAGCTCGAGCCGATCGATGGTCGCTACGACTACGTCGTCATCGACTGCCCGCCGTCACTCGGGCTGCTCTGCATCAACGCGCTGGTTGCATCAACGGACGTGATCATCCCGCTGCAATGCGAGTACTTCGGCATGAAAGGCATGCAACAGTTGCAGCGCACGATCGACCGCGTGCGCGCAAAGCTCAACAGCCATCTGCGCGTCGCCGGCATCCTGCCGACGCTGTACAAGTCGCGCACCCTGCACAGCCAGGAGGTGCTCGACCTCGTCAAGGGCGCGTATCCCGACCTCGTCTTTCCGATCACCGTCGACTCCTCGATCAGGTTCGCTGAGACACCGTTGGCGGGCCAGTCGATCCTCGAGTACGCCCCGAACTCGCCTGGGGCTCGCTCCTACCGGGCTCTCGCCAAGGCCGTCATCGCCCAGGATCACGGCGACGACACCATCGAGGTCTCCGGGAGCGCGGAACGTCCACGCGAGCGGGTGCGCGCGGCCCGACGGTGATGCGCGGATTTCGCCGCGCCCAGCTGCGCGGCAGCGACGAGCTGTTCCGCTCCGCGGAACCCGAGCAGCTCGACGCCCCACTGTCGCCCGGCGAGAACAACGACGCCGTCCACCCGGTCCCCACCGCGCCGGCACCCCACATGCGCTCTGTCCGGCTGACCGACGACGAGTTGCGGATCCTCTCTGAGGCCGTCCAGCACCTCAAGTTCCCCAGCAAGGCGCCGACTCGCCCCTCGGTGGACGACTTCGAGAAGCTGGAGGTTCTCCGCCAGAAGCTGCTCGACGCCCTGTGATGCTACGAGGAGGGGATGGCATTGACGGAGGCGGGCCGTCTCGCAGCCGGGGCTACCCCCTCCGGCGAGAGCGAGGGGCGGAACGGCGAAGGCGTTCCGCCCCCGTGCCCGCCGCAGTCGATGCCGTCCCCTCCTCGTAGCGTCACATGGTCATCGGCACGCTGACGGTCACCATCCAGGTGCCGGACAGCGAATCCCTCAAGGACAAGCGCCAGGTGGTGCGCTCGCTCACCGCCAAGCTGCGCAACACGTTCAACGTCGCGGTTGCCGAGGTCGGCGACCAGGATCTCTGGCAGTCCGCGGTGATCGGGGTTGCCTGCGTGAGCTCGGACAGCCGGCACGCGGACGAGATGTGCCAGAAGGTGCTGCGCTTTGTCGATGACCACGGCGAGGCGCTCGTCCTCGGCTCGCATTTCGAGCTGATCCACGTCTGACCAGGCCCCGCAGACGCGGGATCTCATCGAGGCGTACCAGGCGACGCTCCCGTTCACGCTCGACGAGTTCCAGCGTGAGGCGATCATCAAGCTCGAACGCTCGCGAGGCGTGCTCGTCAGCGCGCCGACATCGAGCGGCAAGACCGTCGTTGCCGACTACGTGATCTGGCGCCGTCTCGACGCCCCGGCCGCGCTGCGACGGCCGATCACCGACGCGGCGGACGTCGTGTACACGACGCCGCTGAAAGCGCTCAGCAACCAGAAGTACCACGATCTGTGCGAGCGATTCGGCGAGCATCGCATCGGCTTGATCACCGGTGAGCACACGCTCAATGACGGCGCGCCGGTGCTGGTGATGACCACCGAGATCCTGCGCAACGTCCTCTATGACGATCCGGCGCGTGTCGATCGGGTGGGCGACGTCGTGCTCGACGAGGTCCACTACATCGACGACTACCCGCGCGGCACCGTGTGGGAGGAGCTGATCATCGAGGCTCCGCGGCACATTCGCCTTATCGGACTCTCGGCCACGATCAGCAACGTCGGGGAGGTCGCGGCGTGGATGTCCGGTCTGCGCGGCAGCATCGAGACCGTCACCAAGATCGAGCGCCCCGTGGCCCTCGAGATGTGGCTCGCAATCGACAACGCGTTGCATCCGCTCTTCGACAAAGCGGGTAATGCGGCGCGCGGAACGCTCGAGCTCGCGCAGGCGGATGCGGTGCAGCAGCCGCGCTTTCGCGAGGCACGTCACGCGCCTGACAACGATCTGCTCCAGGTGATCGAGGTGCTGCGCCGGCGCGCGATGCTCCCCGCCATCTACTTCATCTTCTCGCGACGTGGGTGCCGCGAGGCGCTGCAACGCTGCGGCGTGCATGGCATCGACCTCACCAACGACGAGGAGAAGGAGCGCATCGACATCGCGATCACCGAGCGCATGTCGGCGCTGAATGATGCCGACGAGCGGCAGTGTGTGCTCCTCGAGCTCGACCGGCGCCTGCTCCGGCGCGGCCTCGCGATGCACCACGCCGGTCTGCTCCCTTACGCGAAGGAGACCGTCGAACGGCTCTTTCAGCAGGGGCTGATCAAGGTCGTGTTCGCCACCGAGACGCTCTCCCTCGGGCTCAACATGCCGGCGCGCTCCTGCGTCATCTCCACCTTCACGAAATTCGACGGCGTCAGCTTCGCGTCACTCACCAGCGGCGAGCTCACCCAGCTCATGGGGCGCGCAGGTCGTCGCGGTATCGACACCGTCGGGCACGGGATCATCCTCAAGGAGAGCGACGTCGACCTGCGCGACATCTACGACGCCGCGATCTCCGGCGAGTTTGCCGTCGACTCCAAGTTCTCGCCCACATACACGATGGTGCTCAACCTGCTGCGCACGCGCTCCGCCGAGGCGGCCGAGCTGCTCCTCGACAGCTCGTTCGGTCAGTACCAGGCGCTCGAGCGCTCCGCCCGGTGGGGGCATCGCAAGGCCAACCTCAAAGCCGAGCTGAACGACCTCCGGCTGCGGCGCTTCCAGCATCCGCGGGTTCCGTGCACCGAGCGAACCCTGACGTCGTATCTCACCACCACAACCCAACTCGGCGAGGCGCAACTCGCGCTCCGGCGCGTCCGGCGGGGACACTGGACCGACGCTCGCCGCGGCCGCTACGGCAAGGCGGGATCCGATCCCGGCCAGCGCTACGAGGCGCTGCGCCGGACCACCCGGTCGCTGCAGGACCGGCTCAACGAATCGCCGTGCCGCAACTGCCCGTACTTCGGCGAGCATCGAGCCCATCACCACAGGATCGCCGACATCGAGACGACGCTTGCAGGCGCCGAGGAGGAGCTCGAGCGCGCCCAGCATCGCTTCCGCCGCGAGTTCCGCGCCCACCGCGCGGTGCTGCGCGCCGCGGGCTTTCTCGACGGCGACGAGCCGACCGACCTCGGACGCCTTGCCGGCTCGCTCTACGGCGAGAGCTCGCTGCTGGTCGCCGACGCGATCGCGTCCGGTGTGCTCGACGGGCTGAAGCCCGAGGAGCTCGCGGCCACCCTGGTCAGCCTGGTCGCCGAGGATCGCGGCCGCGAACGCCCGCAGCCGTCGCGCCGCCACTTTCCGACCCCGCGCATCGAGGAGCGGCATCGCGGCCTGCGCACCGCCATGCGCCGCTTCGTCGAGCTCGAGCGCGAGCACGGCCTCGAGACGCATGCCGCCACTCTCGCTCGAGATGATCCGGCCCGCGTACGAGTGGGCGTCGGGGGTGCCGCTGGCGGACATCGAGCCGCCGCCCGGCGCCGACACCGGTGACGTGGTCAAGGCGGTGAAGAGCCTCTACTCGCTGCTTCGCCAGATGGAGCAGGCACTCCGCGAATCACCCGCTCCACCCCGTGGTCGCGCTCACGCGTGAGCGTGTGGAGCGGGACCTCATCCGCCGTATCTGATCGCTCGCGACAGGCTGTCACGGCGAGCCACTTGCGATGCAACGCGGGGTCCGTGTTAGCATGCCCGCACTGTGCTGACACCAAGCAGTCGTGCTCGCAACCATGATCATGCCCCGCGGAGGTTTCCGAACGTAGGGGCACGCGCGCCCACGTTGGGAAGCCTCCCGGACCACAAGCCCGGGAGGTTTTTTTATGTCCACGATCAGTCTGCTCGAACGCTACGGCCGGGCTCCCGTCGGGAGCGCACGTCAGCTGTCTGGTCTGTCGCGCCTGCGGTCACGAGACCCCTGTCGAGGCAACCAACATCTGCGACCGGTGCTTCGGTCCGCTCGAGGTTCGCTACGACTACGAGGAGGTGGCGCGGCGCATCTCGCGTGAGAGCATCGCGGCCGGTCCGCCGAGCATCTGGCGGTACCGCGACCTGCTGCCGGTCGACCTCGACGAGAGGGAGCCGATCACGCTCGGCGAGGGCTTCACGCCGCTGATCCACGCGCGCAACCTCGGTGCCGAGCTCGGCCTGCGCAACCTCTACCTGAAGAACGACACGCAGAACCCGACCGGGTCGTTCAAGGACCGCGTCGTGAGCGTCGCCGCGACCTGGGCGCGCGAGCACGGGCTCACCACCATCGCGTGCGCCAGCACGGGCAACCTCGCCAACTCGGTCGCCGCGTATGCGGCCCATGCGGGACTGCGCGCCGTCGTCGTCGTGCCCAGCGACCTCGAGCCCGCGAAGATGATCGGGACCTCGATCTTCCGCCCGACGATCATCGCGGTCGACGGCAGCTACGACGACGTCAACCGCCTCTGCACCGAGCTCGCCGACTGCGTCGACTGGGGCTTCTGCAACCTCAACCTGCGCGCCTTCTACAGCGAGGGCAGCAAGACGCTGACGTTCGAGACGGCGGAGCAGCTCGGCTGGCGCCTCCCCGACGAGATCGTCGTGCCGGTCGCGTCCGGATGCCAGTTCGTCAAGCACCGCAAGGCCGCGGGTGAGCTGATCGACCTCGGCCTCGTCGATCGCGGATCGCGGCTGCCCCGCCTCACCGGCGCCCAGGCGCTTGGCTGCTCGCCGGTCGCAACCGCGTTCGCAGGCGGCGAGACCTCGGTCGTCCCGGTCCGCCCGGCCACGATCGCGCGCTCGATCGCCATCGGCAATCCCTCCGACGGCGCCGACGTCCTGCGCATCGCGCGCGAGACCGGCGGCGTCGTCGCCGAGCGTCACCGAGGAGGAGCTCGTCGAGGGCATCGAGCTGCTGGCGGCGAGCGAGGGCATCTTCGCCGAGACCGCCGGCGGGGTCACCGTGGCGGTGCTCCGCAACCTCGCCCGCGCCGGCCGCTGGCAGGGCGACGAGACAGTGGTCGCCTACATCACGGGTGCCGGTCTGAAGACCGCCGACTGCGTCGCTTCGCGCGCTCCGGACGTTGACGCCCGTTGCCCGCCTCGCTGCGAGCCGTTCGGGAGCGTTACGCCGATCTGATCTGACCTCACCTCATCCGTCGTCGAGTCGACCTCTGCGCTGAACATCAGTTTGCCCCGGCATCTGCCGTGGCATAGTGAAGTCGATGTATCACCAGATTGCCCGCAACAAGCGCAAGAGCGTGATCGTGGTCGCAGCCTTCTTCATCATCTGGGCCGCGATCGGCTATGTGATCGGCTTCATCGCCTCGGGTGTCAGCGGCGGCATCTCGGGCATCATCATCGCAGCGATCCTGGCGCTCCTCGTGGTGCTCTGGTCACTGACGCTCGGGCAGCAGACCGTCCTCGCCGTCTCCGGCGCGCAACCGGTCACGCAGGAGCAGGCGCCGGTCCTCTACGACATCGTGTCCACGCTCGCGATCGGCGACGGCCTGCCGATGCCGAAGGTCTACATCATCAACGACCCGTCGCCGAACGCCTTCGCCACCGGCACGAGCCCGAAGAAGGCGGCGATCACCTGCACCACCGGGCTGCTCGCGATCATGAATCGTGAAGAGCTCGAAGGGCGTGATCGGCCACGAGATGAGCCACATCAAGAACTACGACGTCCGCCTGGTGCTGATCGTCGCGACGTCGGTCGCGCTCATCGGGCTGCTCGCCAGCCTGCTCTGGCGGTCGCTGTTCTTCACCCGTGGCGGCAACAACCGCGACAGCGGCTACCTGATCATCATCCTCATCGCCGCGGCGGCGCTGCTCTCAGTGGTCGCGGTGGTCGTCGGCCCGCTCATGCAGTTCGCGCTCTCACGCTCGCGCGAGTCCCTCGCCGATGCGAGCAGCGTCGACCTCACGCGCAATCCCGCGGGACTGCTCCACGCGCTGCAGAAGCTGCAGCAGAATGACAAGCCGTTCGCCAAGATGACCCACGCCACGGCGGCGATGTGCATCGACGACCCGTTGCAGCACCACGGCGGATTCACCCATCACCTCTTCGACACGCATCCGCCGATCGAGCAGCGCATCGCCGCGCTGCAGGCGATGCTGCAGGTCAAGCAGACCTAGGCAGGCGGTCCCGCGCTCAGCACCGCGACTGCGGTGTGCGTGTCACCTGAGGCATCGCGCCACACGACGGCCACCTGATCTCCCGGTCGCCGGTCCTGCATGACGATATTGAAGCCCGCAGTGGTTGGTACCGGTATGCCGCCGACGGTGGTGATCACATCTCCGGCGACGATGCCTGCGCCTGCCGCCGCATCGCCGGGGGTGACCGCGGTGACCACGCAGCCCGTGACGCCGGTTCGTGCCGTGACATCAACACCGAGGATGCCCCGATGCCCTGACTCGAAGTACGGCGAAGCGGTCCCCGCTTCTATCTGCTGAGCGATCGTCATCGCCCGCGTGATCGGGATGGCACACCCCCACTTGGCGCCGGCGAGGGTCGCGCTGGTCAGTGCCCCTGCGGTGTCCATGCCGATGACACGCCCACCGGCGTTGAGGAGCGGACCGCCGGAGTCGCCCGGCTGAATCGGTGCGTTGAAGCAGACGACGCCGTCCAGCGTCTCGACGATGCTGGCGTCCTCGTCCTCCACGAAGATCGTCTCGTCGAGCGAGGTCACCCTTCCCTTGGCAGCCACAGGCGCCCCGTTGTGACCAAGCGCGTTGCCGAGACCCGTGACCGGATCACCGACGCCGAGCGACCCGGACAGGTCGAACGGGGTGACCGGGAGGCCGGATGCACCTTCGAGCCGGATCACCGCGACGTCCTGGGTGGGGTCCACGCCGACGACAACGGCGTTGTAGATCGGACCCCTGCCGGCGAGTTGCGCGGTGAGATCGGTCGTGTCGGCGACGACATGGTTGTTGGTCAGCACGAGACCGCCGGACGTGAGCACCATGCCGGTGCCCGCGATGTAGCCGCCGGGGACGTTCCCGTTGATGTTGACGATGCCGTCATCCGTGACGGCGCTGGCGACGGCGGGCTTCTGGTGCGGCGCCGGGTGCGCTCCGCTGAGCAGCATCCAACCGACAGCGACGAGCGGGAGGACCACTGCGGCGCTCACGAGCCCGATCACGTACCGACGGTTGGGATTCCCCTCAGACGGTGGCGGCGGGGGCGGATCCGGCCAGAGCGGCGGCGGCAGCGGCGGCGCGATGGTCGGGATCGACACGCTCAGGAGGACGGCGGGACGACGACCGGCAGGGGCACGATGACGTTGGTGGCGTCCGGCGACACGCTCAGCGTTGCCTTGACCTTCCAGGTCGCGACATCGATGACGAACAGCTTCTGCTGCCCCGCATCGAGCACATACGCAGACAGGTTGTCCGGCGACACGACGAGCTCATCCGGACGTGTCCCCACGGCGAGGGACTTCCTGGTCGCGAGCGTGACGGGGTCGATCAGCAGCACGGCGGCGCCCGAGTTGTCGAGCGCCAGAATCGTGCCACCGTCAGTGGTTTCCACAACGCTGACGAGGTTGGCGGTCTCGTTCACCGTCTTGGTGACCTTGTCGGTGTCCGTATCGATGTTGACCAGACCATTGGCGCGGACGACCAGCAGGTTGGTGCCCGTCACCGGCATGAGCATCTCGCGCATGTTCGGGACGCTGAGCAGGGCTTCGAACGTGTAGTCGGGCAGCTTGATCGGCAGGATCGCCGAGGAATCTCCGCAGGCGATGAACAGCTGCGTGTTGTCGGGTGTCACCGCCAGATCGGTGGGACCGCACGGGAGCGGCAGCACGCCCTTGATCTTCCAGTTGGGAATGTCAATGACCACGACGGCATTGGCCTGGTAGTCGGCGATGTACGCAACATCACCCACCGGAGAGATCGTGAGATTGCTGGGAGCGACTCCGACGCTGAGTGGCGCGCTCGGCTTCGAGGTGGTGGTGTTGATCGACGTGAGCATGCCGGCATGAACGCCGTCGCCATAGCTGAGCACCAGCAGTGCGCTCCCGTCAGGGGTGAGTTGGAGCTCCTCCGGGGTCTGAAAGACCCGGATCGGGGCACCCGCGCTGCGCCCGGCCGCGTCGATGCGCTGAACGGTGTTGGTCAGCGTGTTGGCGACCCAGCTCGTCTCGGAACCGGTGCCGATGAGCAGTTCGGGTCCGTTGCCGACGTGGATCGAGCCATCGAACGGACCCACGGTGCCGTCGAGGAAGTTGACGGTGCCATTCGAGCTGGGATACAGGACCCAGGCGACACCTGCCGCGGCCGGCAGCGCCAGATCGCCGGGTGCGTTGCCGAGGCTGATGGCGGTGCCGGCGTGGTTGGTGAGCAGGTTGATGGGCACGAGCTTGTGCTCGGTTGCGGAGGCGACCCAGGCTGTGGCCCCTGCCTTGTCGACGTCGAGACCGGTCGGCGTCGCACCCACAGGCACAGTCGCGACCACCAGGCGCTTGACGAGGTCGACGATCGAGACGGTGCTGTCCCCGCCATTGGCGATGACGAGCGTCTGACCGTTGGGGGTGAGCCCATACGCGCCGGGCGCAATGCCGAGCTTGATCGGCGTTCCCGGCTTGCGGGTCGCCACGTCGATCGGGATCACAGACCCGGGCTTGCTGTTGAGGCCGGCCTCGACCACCCAGACGGTGGTTCCGTCCGGGCTGTAGAAGGCCGCGTCAACGGGATTCGACCCGACCGCGACGGGTGAGCCCGTACCGGTTCCCGGGTTGTAGAAGTACACGACCCCGGGTTGCCCCGGCGATGTCACCGCGCCCACCAGTGCGCCGGATGTGGTCGGCGATGGTACGTAGAAGTCGACTCCCTGGGAGAGGGGCTGCGCCGGCTCGAGTCGACCCGTCGCGGTGTTGATGGGGATGACCGTCCCACCCAGGTTGTCGGTGACGTAGAGCGTTGCCCCGTTGGCGGAGATGTCCTCATCGGTCGGGAGCTTGCCGACGGGGATGGCTGCACCGACCTGGCCGCTGACGAGATTCACCGGGATCACGTCACCGCGCGAGCTGTCGAGCAGGAAGGCCTTGGACCGGTCGGGCGTGGAGAGAATCTGATCGGGTGACCCCGGCAGCCTCACCGTGCGCGTCGGGGCGCCCCCGGCGAGCGGTTGGAGCACCAGCTGCGCCGGCCCGGAATGCACCACCGCGACGTCCGAGGGAAGAGGCGTGCTCAGTGGCGTTGCGGCCGGCGAATTCCGTCCCATCAGGTAGTAGCCGCCGCCGGCGATCAGCGCGATCAGGACCGCGGCCGCGAGAATCGCGGGGAGCGGACCCCAAGGTTTCCGAGCGGCGGCAAGCGGCACTGGCGGCAAGGCAACGGGATCGACCGGGGGCGGGGCAGGCGGCGCCCCGAAGGCGTCGAGCGCGGGCGCGGGTCCCGATGTCGGCGGCGGAGGCGGCACCGAACCTGGTGCCAGGCCAGGATCCGAGGGTGGCGGCGGCATCGGAGCCTGCGTCGGCTGGGGCGCCGGTACGGCATCCCAATCGGGCTTGGGCGCGTCGCGCACACGCACCTGCCATCCCGCGCCCGGGTCGAATTGGGGAGCGCCCGAAGCCTGATCTTCGTCGGCCATGGCTCACGACGCTAGCGGAGGAGTTCGCCACCAGATCAGCGGTGTGCGGATCGTTGCAGCCTCGAGTCGAGGCGCCGACCGCCCTTGGGAAGATCAGCCGGGAGGCGTTGGCGGAGGCGGAACGGCCGGCGTCGGTGGCTGCGTGACGGGGACGGCGGGCGTGAACGAAACGGTGGGCGCCTGCCGCTCGGAATCAGCCACCTGGAAGAATGCGAACGGCTGGAAGTGGAGCATCTGCCCGAGGATGCTGGTGGGGAACGTCTGAAGCGCGGTGTTGAAGTCACGCACGTTCCCGTTGTAGAAGCGCCGCGAAAACTCCACCTTGTCCTCGGTGGTGGTGAGTTGCTCCTGGAGGTTCAGGAAGAGCTCCGACGCCTTGAGCTGCGGGTAGTTCTCCGCCACAGCAAGCAACTGCCGGGTCGACCCGGTGAGCGCATCTTCGGCTCCGGCCATCGTGGCCGGATCACCGGTCTTTGATGCGGCCAGCGCATTGGTGCGTGCAGCGGTGACCGCCTCGAACACACCTCGCTCGTGAGCCGCATACCCCTGAACGGTGTTGACGAGGTTGGGGATCAGGTCATACCGCCGCTTCAGCTCGACATCGATGTCGGACCACGCTTCCTGGGTGCGAGTCCGCAGGCGGATCAGCCGGTTGAACCGATAGGCAACGTACAGCGCGATCAGCACAACGATGACCACGACGATGATCAGAACGGTCATGAGCTCAGTGTCTCACTCTTCGCGCAACATCGCTTCGGGGACGCTGACAACCCGATACGGCATGTCCGTGATGTCGTAGTAGCGAATCGGTTTCTTGAGACGCTTGGCGATGCCGATCTGCACCTTGACGCCGAGTGACGGGTTGCCGAACACCCACATCTGGTCACAGCGCACGATCAGATTGTTGAATGCCTCGCGCACCACATCCTTCGGCACCGTGTGCACGAGGTAATAGTCGAACAGCATGAATGGAACGATCGGCACCTGACCCTCATCCAGGACGAACTTGGTGATGTGCTGGCGCCAGTAGAAGTTACGGTTGCTCAGCGCGCAATAGATGAGCTGCTTGGGTCGCCGCAGCGCACGCTCGGCCTGCTCCGCAGGGCTCGCCTTCGGCGTCGGCGCGAAGATTCGCTCGAGAATGTCCTCGGCATTCTTCACAACCGGCTCGGCGGGTGATGTGGCCTCGTCGTGGATCAGAGGTGCGCTCCCACGACGACGACTCTCACGTTGGCGCAACCTTTCTCCCCGTCACAGCAAGTGCGAAAACCGATGATAGCATCGGAATACATTCCCGAAAGTCGATGACTGTGTGGGCGGCTCAGCCGTCCGGGTCGGCCCACGCAACCATCTCGCGCATCGTCGCCAGCGCCCGATCCAACAACGCCAAGCGCGCGGGATCGTTGAGCCACCTGCTCTGTCCTGAGGGATGGGGCAGGGGGACGAGAACGGGCACCGCCTCCGGCGCCCCGCTGATCCGTTCTCCCGTCGTGGTGTATGCGGCGCCGATGATGCTGTCGAGCCGCTGCCCCGGGAGGAAACGCTCGAGTGCCAGCGAGCCGATCGGAATGATCAGCCGGGGGCGGAGCAGCGCCAGCACTCCGTCGAGCCATGGTGCGCACAGCGCAACCTCGGCGGCACTTGGGCGCCGGTCACCCGCTCCATCCGGCCGGCGACCCGGGAAGCATGTGGTCATCGCGGTCATGTAGATGCGCTCGCGCACGTCGGCTTCGTCGCGAAAGCCCCCGCGCACCAGCCAGCGCATCAACTGGCGCCCCGCGCGTCCCGCAAATGGCCTGCTCTGATCCCGTTCGACCGGGCCGGGGGCCTGGCCGACGAGCATGACGTGCTGACCGGCGTGCCCGCTGAACACTGGGTGCGCACGCGCGATGAAGCCCGCGTCCGCGCATCGCGTGCATGCATGCTGCTCGCGTTGCAGCGCGCTCAGGGAGCGAAATCGGACGGCCTGTGTCGGCATGCGTACGGACTCTGACTCGCCGGAGTAGCGTCGCCGTATCCCAGGCGATATCATCTCCTCACCGCTCGTCACTCCATTCCATAGCAGTTGAGCGGCCGTCGTGGTCAGCCGTCGTACACCGAGGCTCCATGTCCGACAAGTCTTCCCGATCCGCCCGGCCTTATGGCCAGCGACGAAACGACGGCGCGCCAACGTGGTGGGCCGCGCTGGACCGGGCAGACCTCCCCGATAACGAGGTCGGTCCCACGGCCCATCGACGCTGGTACGAGGATGCCGAGCCTGTGGCGCCGTCGGTCGAGATCACCGGCCGCGCCCCCCGCTGGCCGTGGTATCGACGGGTGCTCATCGGGCTCCTCATCGCGATCGTGGTCGCCCTGGTGCTTGGCGTCGAGTGGTATGCAGACTCGGGGTCCCGCGACGCCTTCTACATCACCCTGCTGATCGGCGTCCCCGTCGGGCTCGCTTCGACCGTCACGATCCTGATGGCACGCCGGAGCAGCTGACCGGGCTCTCGGTACCCTTGGAACTCGTATGAGCCAGGACGCGCCGCGGCGCAGGGATCGTCTGAGGACGCCAAGGCGCCCCCACCTCGATCCCATCCCGGGCCTTGCGCTGCCTGCGGGCGGCGACGAGACGGCGTCGGCGCCGTCACTTCGAGAGCGCTTCGAGGCCGCAGTGGCACCCGGCCCCGCGGACGGTGCTGCGCCCCGCGACCTGGAGGTCGCAACGGCGCTTGCCGAGGCACCGATCGATCGCATCGCCGAGGTCGTCTACGGGAGCAACGGGGTCTTCCTGCTCGAGCTCGACGCGCCCGACCCGGCGATTCCGACCGAGCCGCTTCGGGCCGTGTACAAGCCGGTCCGGGGCGAGCGACCGCTCTGGGACTTTCCACGCCGGACCCTCTACCTTCGCGAGGTCGCCGCCTACGTTGTCGACACGGCACTCGGCCTGCATCGCGTCCCCGTGACGGTGCTGCGTGACGGCCCGCTCGGGCCGGGGTCGGTGCAGCGCTTCGTGCACGTGCTCGAGGAACCCCTGACCGCGGAGCGCGCCGAGAAGCTCGAGTCGCAGCTCCGCGCCGTCGCCGTGCTCGACGTGCTCATCAACAACGCCGATCGCAAGCGCACGCACCTGCTGGTGATCGACGGCCCCAGCGTGAAGGCGATCGACAACGCGTTGAGCTTTCTCCCCTACCCGCGGCAGCGGACCGCGCTGATCGCGCTGGGCGGATCACAGCTCCCCGCAAAGCTCGCCAAGCGGGTGCAGGATCTCGCCGGGGACGGCGCCCGGATGACCGCGTTGTTGACCAGGCTTCGCCGCCTGCTCAACGAGAGCGAGGTGGAGGCGTTCGCTCACCGCGTGGCGGAGCTTGCGGCGGATCCGATCTTTCCCGTTCTCGACGCATGGGACGGCCGACCCTTCGAGTGGTGGTGAAAAGGCGACCCACCGAAGCCGGTGGGTCGCCTGAGGGGGAAGGAAGGGACGCCTAGCCGGTCGTGCTGCTCGAGCCGCCCATGTTCGGACACTTGGTCGAGGTCGATGGCGTTTTCGTCGCCGGTGCCGTGGTCGACGGCGTCGCGGTGCTGGCCGTCAGGGTTGTGGCGTTGCTCGACGCCGTCGTGTTCGATGCCGCATGCGCGATCACGAAGCTGCCCACTCCCGTGCCGGCGAGCAGACCGACTGAGAGCAGCGCCGTCGCCGCAATCTTGCGCATACCCATCCTCCGCGGTGCCGGCTCTTCCGGTGGCGGGGGCGGTGGGGTGAACTGGTCGCCGTCCATGGTGTAGTGCCTCCTTGGTGGGCTGACGTTTGACGTTGTTCAGCGTCGCGCCCGCCAGTGAGAACGCCGTGGACTTCCCCTGGGAGATCGCTCAGAGTGTGAATGCCGCTCGCATGGCTACCCTGATCTCGTGAGCTTTGTCCTGGACCACGTCGGCGATGCCCTGCGCCTGTCGCTCGACATGTTCTGGGAGGTGCTCTGGCCGCTGGCGCTCGGCTTCCTGCTCTCCGCGTGCGTGGAGACCTTCGTCTCGAAAGAGGCGATCTCGCGCCGGCTCGGCCGTGACGGCGTCCGATCAGCAAGCCTGGCAACGCTCTTCGGCGCCGCCTCGTCGTCGTGTTCCTACGCTGCGGTTGCAATCGCGCGCACGTTGTTTCGCAAGGGCTCGACGCTCAGCAACGCGGTCATCTTCGAGTTCGCTTCAACCAACCTCGTGTTCGAGCTCGGCCTCGCGCTCCTCATTCTTCTCGGCTGGCAGTTCGTCGCCGGAGAGTTCGTGGGTGGGCTGCTGATGGTGGTGCTGCTCGCCGTGGCGTTGCGCTTCACGCTCACCCCACGCCTCACCGATGCCGCGCGAGTGCAGGCGGACCGCGGCATCCCCGGGAAGATGGAGGGTCACGGCGCCATGGACATGTCGGTCACCGATGGGCCGTTTCTGCAACGCGCCCTCTCGAGGCGGGCGCTGACGTCGGTGAGCCACTACTTCTTCATGAACGTGTATTCGCTGTGGGGAGACCTGCTCCTCGGTTTCCTCATCGCCGGCGCGATCGGCGCCTGGGTACCGGAGACTGTGTGGTCGCACCTCTTTGCGGGTGGCCACGGATTCGTGCCCGCGCTGTCCAGCGCGTTCATCGGTCCGCTGGTGGCATCGCTCAGCTACGTGTGCTCGGTCGGGAACATCCCGCTCGCCGCGGTGCTCTGGAGAAACGGCATCGGCTTCGGCGGCGTCATCGCGTTTGTCTTCGGCGACCTGATCATCCCTCCGATCCTCAACATCTATCGCAAGTACTACGGCGGCCGCGTGGCCGTATCCCTCGCGGTCGTGTCGTACCTGACGATGGTGGCCGCGGGGTTGATCGTCGGTGCGGTCTTCAGCGCGCTCGGTTGGGTGCCGGGGAGTCACGCAGTCGCCGCGCTCACCAGCGCGATCACGTGGGGCGCGACGACCTACCTCGACATCGCGACCCTCGCCATCATCGCGCTCCTGCTGATGCGATTCCTGCGCACCGGCGGCGTGGGCATGCTCCGGATGATGAACATGCCATCAGAACATGCGGTGCACGCGGCCTGAATCAGGCTCCGACAGCGCACATCTCCATGAGCTGTTGCTCCATGAAGCTCGCTGCTAGGCGCGCGCGCTCCGGGCCCGGCGCTTTCCTTCGTGCATCGCTCGAACGCGAGCGACGGGGATGGTGCGGCCTTCTTCGATCAGCGCCGTAGTGAGCGACTGCGGCGCCGGCATCTGGGTCGCCCACGGATCGCTGTTGCCGAGGAGCCGCGCTGCGTTTCGCACGGTGAAGTGCGCCGGCAGCACATCATCGAGCTCGTCCCAGTCGAGCGGAAATGACACTGGCACACCTGGCCGGATCCGCGGGCTGTACGCAGCCACGACTGTCGCGCCTCCAACCCGTGTCGCATCGACGAAGACCTTGCCACCGCGCTCCTCCTTGATGAACGCGCTGGTAACGGTGTCGGGGGCCAGCAGCTCAGCACGCGCGCTGATCGCTCGCGTGGCGGCGGCCGCGTCCTCCACCGTGGCGTCACTCTTGATGGGCACGAACAGATGCAGACCCTTCGCGCCGCTCGTCTTGAGCGCTGCCGTCAGGCCGAGATCGAGCAGCACCTGGCGCACGATCCGCGCCGCACGCACCGCCTCGGCAAATGCCGTCGCGCTGGGCGGATCGATGTCGAGCACGAGATGGGTCATCCGATCAGGCTTATCCATGCGCACGAGCGCCGGGTGGTACTCGATCGATCGCTGATTCGCGAACCAGAGCAGCGTGCGGCGATCGTTGCAGAGTGCATAGGTCACGTCACGCTTCGACAACTCCGCCCAGAGCGTCACCCTCGGTATCCAGGGCGGCGCGTAGGAGGGGAGATTCTTCTGCATGAACGATTCATGACCGCGGTGAATGCGGATCACCGACAGGGGCCGGTCCTCCAGGACCGGAACGATCCGATCGGCAACGCTGTCCAGGTACTGGATGAGATCCCGCTTGGTCGCGTCCGCGCCGTCAAACAGGGGATCGTCGAGATTGGTGAGCGTCAGCCCCAACGACTCCGCGTCCGTAGTCATGGACCGGGATGATGAGGCACCGCACCGCCAACAGCCGTCCAGACCGCATCGGCAGGGCCAACCCCGCCTCGAATGAAGGCAGGAGTGGTACGCCCGGAGGGACTTGAACCCCCGCACCCGGCTCCGGAGGCCGGCGCTCTATCCAACTGAGCTACGGGCGCCCGTCGCGGCTCGCCGGGACAACCGTGGCCAGTATACGGCTCAGTCGGAATCGTCCTCGGAGGCGAACATCAGGCTGTCCTGCACCTCGTAGAGGGCATCCATCCATTCCGAGATCTGCAGCTCCTGGGGCGACCGACCCACCAGGTGGGTGTCGTTGCTCACCAGCGCCACCGCACGACCGACGAGCTCGTACGGCACCTCGACCTCATCGGCGAGGTTGAGCTTCTCGAACTGATCGATGAGCTCGTCGATGTAGCGGATCTTCTGCCGGCGCGCATTGCGTGCTTCGCGGAGAGTCGTCCAGCGAGCTTCCAGCTCGCCGATCTCCACGCAAGTCTCCTGGATCATCAGACCACCACCCTCACATCCTCTATCCCTGTAATAACTTCCATCGTATGTCGCGCCACCGTAACGGTCAAGAAGCGCGTTTTCCCGCCTTGCGGGTGGTCCGGGTGGCCCGGACGCGGAGTACTCAGGACGTCGTGCTCCGCGCCGCCCGGGAAGGCGCCGACGAGGGCTACACCTGCCTCACGGCCGAGCAGACGTCGGGACGCGGGAGGCAGGGCCGCCAGTGGGTCGCGCCATCCGGCACGGGGCTCCTGGCATCAGTCCTGGTCCGCCGTTCGCCAGGGGTTGCAACCGGAATCCCGTTTGCGGCGGGACTGGCGATCGTGGACGTGCTCGCTGCTGAATACGGCGTCAGAGCCGGCCTCAAGTGGCCGAACGACGTCCTGGTCGAGGGTCGCAAGCTGGCAGGCTTCCTGTGCGAGGTCGAACCAGGGACGGCGGGCGATGGCCGGGTCGCCATTGCGCTTGGTCTGGGTGTGAACCTCAGCGTCGCGCGCTTCCCCGAGGGCATCGATGCGGTCAGCCTGCACACGCTTCTGGCAGCCCCGCCATCTGCCGACGAACTGCTCGAGGCGTGGGGTTCAGCCCTTGGCCCTCGCGTCGCGATGCTCGAGCAGGGGGGCATCGGCATGCTTCTGGCCGACTGGCGCCGTGTCGCCGTCGGGCTGGGCGGACCGGTGACCGTGCACACCCACTCGGGGGTCATCGAGGGTGTGGCGCTTGACGTCGCCGAGGACGGCGCGCTGCTCGTGGAGGCGTCAGGACACACGCATCGGTTCCTCGCCGCGGACGTGCATCTCGGCGGCCGACGCCGTTGATGGGCAGACCGGTGCCCGGAGAGGTCGGGTTGCTAGCTCGCCGGCGAGGGGGTGGCGGAAGCCGAGGGCGAAGGCGTCGCGCCCGATGAGGTCCCGGCCGCGGCAGACCCGGTGACGGTGATCTTGCCCTTCATGTTGGGGGCATGGATGGTGCAGAGATAGTTGTATGTGCCGGGCTGGGTGAACTTGACCTCCCAGGTCTGCCCCGCTGCGAGGGTGTCATCGGTCAGGCACGCGTCGTTGTTGTCCTGGAAGGTGACCGTATGGGTTACCGATCCGGTATTGCTGAACTCGATGACGTCGCCGACCGCCGCGGTCAACGTATCGGGCTTGAACACGAGGTCGTCAGTGGCATCGATGGTGTCGCCGCTGGCCGGGGCCCCCAGGGAGCTCGCGGCAGCAGTGCCGTTGCACGCGGCGGGGGGTCCACTCCCTCCGCTGGGTGTCGTCCCATTGCCGCAGGCGAAGATTCCGATAGCGATGCACACTCCCAAACCGGCTGCCAGCGTGCGCAGGTGAGTCATGTGCATGTCCGAGGGAATCTTAAGGGATGGGTTCGCCGGCACGCCTCGGCACTCACCGGAGCGCCTCGGCGATCCGATCTGCCGCCAGCTCCTCGTCCCGGCCCGGGTCGGAGAACAGGCGCATGAAGACGACGATGATCGCGATGAAATACACGATGTTGCCGACGCCCAGCATGATCACCCCGCCGTACTGCTGGTCGGTGAGCGCCGAGATGCCCCAGAGGCGCGGCGCAGCGGCGTAGAAGCTGTAGAGCGGTGCCGGAGCCAGCGCGAAGACGATGCCGAGCACGGTCGGCGGGATCCCGGCGATGCTGAGCGCCGCGATCTTGGTGAGCGGGCTGACGGTCTTCGTCTGCGCGTCTCGTATCGGGTCGACCACGGCCCACCAGACGATGATCCCAACTGCGATGAAGCTCAGGTGCTCGACGATGTGCACCGGCACCACCCGAAGCGTCGTGTCGTACAGCGCCGGGATGTGCCAGAGCAGGAGCACCACGTTGAAGATGATCACGGCCGGCCACGGCCGCGTGATCGCCCACCAGAACGTCCGCAACGTCGAGTGGCGATCGCGCGGCGCCGGCCGCGCCCCGGCGATCCCGAGAAGGAGCAGCGGCGGCGCCACCATCATCAGCAGCATGTGCTGGACCATGTGCGCCGAGAAGAGGTAGTAGTCGCCGGCGTAGTCGATCGGCGACTCGAGCGCGAGGAACGCGATCAGCAGCCCGGCGCAGAAGAACACCGGCCGCAGGTGCGGATGGCGAAACCACGGGCTGACATCGTCGTCGGGCCCGATGGTGCCGCGCCGCATCGCGATGATGTATCCGGCGGCCACCGCAACCAGGCCGCAGATGACGGTGGGATCCCACGTCCAGTCGCCGAACCCCAGGTGTGCCGTCAGTGCCCTCCGTCCTCCGGGAGCTCCAGGTACTCAGCTCTCGCCCCGCGCGCCCAGAACACGCACGTGATGATGAGATAGATCAGGCCGATCCCCCACATCGCCGGCCCCACGACCGCCCGGATGTCGGTGAGGAACCCGGTGAGCGTGATGGCAAGCGCCAGCGCGATGTTGATCGGCACGGCGCTCGGCGGCGGCAGATGCGGGTGCTCGTGCTCGCCGGCTTCTTCGTGGGTGGCGGTCGCGACCGTCTCGTCGCTCATGACTGCCGGCTCACTTGGTGACGGCGAGGAAGATCGCCGCCCAGACGAATGCCGCACCCATGAGGATGAACAGCATGATGAACATGGCGACGCCCATGCGCATGTTCCTGCGGGCGAGCTTTCGGTTCACCGGTGCGTCCTCCTCAGAGCCCTGTCACGCGGTCGATCGCCATGATCGCGAAGAGCAGAGCCAGGTAGATCATGGAATGGTAAAAGAGCCGGCGTGCCGAGCGCGCCGTCGGGCGCCGGGCGGCCACCACCGCGTCGGTCATCAGCACGCCGTCGAGTGCCGCGGCACCCCCGAGGTAGACCGCGCCGAAGGACCCCGTGAGCAGCGGCAGCACGGTGACGAGGCAGAGCACGATCGTGTAGAGCACGATCTGGTAGCGGGTCTGGCGGTCTCCCTGGACGACCGGCATCATCGGGACCCCCGCCCGGGAGTAGTCGTTCTTGAGCAGCAGCGAGAGCGCCCAGAAGTGCGGTGGCGTCCAGTAGAAGACGATGGCGAAGAGGAAAACCGCCGTGATGTCGAGGCTCCCGGTCACCGCCGCCCATCCGACCAGAGGTGGGATGGCGCCGGCCGCACCCCCGATGACGATGTTCTGCATCGAGGACCGTTTCAGCCACATCGTGTAGACGAACACGTAGAAGAGCAACGCAATCAGTGCCAGGCTCGCCGAGAGGACGTTGACCGTGGTCGCGAGCAGGCCGAATGAGGCCACGCCGAGCACGACCCCGAACGCGAGCGCTTGACGCGGCTCGATCCGTCCCGACGGCAGCGGCCGGGTCCGTGTGCGTCCCATGGTCTGGTCGATATCGCGGTCGAACCAGCAGTTGATGGCGTTGGCGCCCGATGCAGCGAGCCAGCCGCCGGCGACGGTGAGCAGGACGAGGCGCCACCCCGGCCAGCCGCGGTCGGCGATCACCATCGCGGCGACGGCGGTGACCTCGAGGAGCAGGATCACGCGCGGCTTGGTGAGCGCGACGTAATCGCGTGCGACGTCGGCGATGCGGCGGCGCGGAAGAGCGTCGAGACTGACTGCAACGGTCATGACTGCGCCACCTTGGCCTGCGGTCTCAAAGCGTCCCCACGCCTGGTCGCCGCGGCCGGGACGGTCTCATTCAGCGGGATCGTGCTCGTGACCGCTACCAGAACCACCGCGCCCCACAGCAACGACGCGAGCGCGATGTGGAGGCCACGAACCCATGCGGGCAGACCGAGGAGCACCACCAGCGCGCCTGCGGCAACCTGCAGCACCAGCAGGAGGTTGACGGCCATGACGCCGATGCGCACCACCCGGTCGCCCCGACGCCGGCGCGCGATCACGGCCATGAGACCGCCGAGGGCCAGCACAACGATGAGCGCGACAACGCGATGGGCGACGTTGATGGTTGCAGCCTGACCCGACGGCAGTGAGAACCCGCTGCCGCAGAGCGGCCAGCTGGTGCACCCTCCTCCCGAGTTGGTCTCGACCACGAAGGCGCCGCTCATGGCCACGAGGTACGTGGCCGCCACCGCGATGATCACCGGTCTTTTGACGGTCTGCGCAACTGCAGCTGAGAGGCTCGGGCTGCGCGCCGCGGTCCCCACCGTGCACGCCACGAGCGCGACGTAGATGAGCACCGCAAACAACAGCAGCGCGTTGGCGAGATGGATCATCACCACGCCACCGGGAAGGTTGTATTCGACGGCGAGCGCCCCGAGCGCGATCTGCACCGCGAACAGCCCCGCCGCGATGCTGGTGCCGACAAGGATCCTGCGCTGATGGCGATGCCAGATCCACGTTGATACCGTGAGGATGATCACGAGGAGTGTGCAGATCGAGGCGATCCAGCGGTGGGTGAACTCGATGAGTGTGTTGATCTGCCACGCGGGCAGCAGCGACCCGTGGCACAGCGGCCACTGGTCACTGGTGCCGCATCCGTTGCCACTGCCGCTGACGCGCACGATCCCACCCCAGACGATCAGCAGGTACGTCAACACTGCCGTCCACACCGCGAGGCGGCGGAAGCCTGCCGACGGCCGCGCTGGAATCACGGAATCACCGGCGTTACGCCGGCGCTCCCGACGCGGCCTTCTTGCGAGCGACGCGCTTGTCACGCACCGGACGCAGGCTGAGCACCTCCTGCTCCTCGTCGAAGTTCCATGCAGGGGGTGGCGACGATGTTGCCCACTCGAGGGTGTTGCCTTCCCACGGATCGTCCGGCGCCGTTCTGGGCGCCCGCATGCTGATCACGAAGTTGATCATGAACACGGTCACCGAGATGGCGATCACGAAGGCGCCGAAGGTGATCAACGAGTTGAGATCGCCCCACCCGCGGTTGTCGAGATATGTCGCGATGCGGCGCGGCATGCCGAGCAGTCCGAGGGCGTGCATCGGCAGGAACGTCAGGTTGATGCCGATGAACATCAACCAGAAGTGCAGCTTGCCGAGCTTCTCGTTGAGGAATCGCCCGGTCACCTTCGGGAACCAGTAATAGAAGGCGGCGAATACGCCCATGACGCTGCCTCCGAACAGCACATAGTGGATATGCGCCACCACCCAGTAGGTACCGTGCACGAGCCGGTCGACGGCCAGGCTCCCGAGATACACGCCGTCGATACCGCCGATCAGGAACATCAACAAGAAGCCGCAGGCAAAGAGCATGGGCGTGTCGAATTTGATGCTCCCTCCCCACATTGTGGCAAGCCAGCTGAAGATCTTCACCCCCGTCGGCACGCCGATCACGAACGTCGTAAAGGCGAAGAACGTCTGCACCACGAGCGGCAGACCGGTGACGAACATGTGGTGCACGAACACGATGAATCCGAGCACGGCGATCGCGGCGATGGACGCCGCCATCGCCTTGTACCCGAAGATCGGTTTTCGACTGAACACCGGGATGATCTCGCTGATGATCCCGAACGCGGGCAGGATCATGATGTACACCGCCGGGTGCGAGTAGAACCAGAACACGAACTGATAGAGCAGCGCGCTGCCCCCGTTGACCGGGTCGAAGAAGTTGGTGCCGATCTGACGATCGAGCAGGTTCATCGCCAGGCCGGAGGCGAGAAACGGTGAGGCGAGGACGACGAGCGCGGCAGTGATCTCCTGCGCCCACACGAAGAGCGGGAGCCGTCCCCACGTCATGCCCTTGGCGCGCATGTTGTGGATGGTTGCGAGAAAGTTGATGCCGCCGAGCATCGACGAGATGCCGACAAGGTGCAGCCCGATGATCCAGAGGTCCTGGCCCATGCTACAGCTGTAGTGGCTCCCGGTGAGCGGCACGTACCCGGTCCATCCCGCGTCACCCGGACCACCCGGGCAGAGCAGGCCGGCGTGCGTGGTCGCGGGGACCAGGAAGCCCGAATACATGACGATGCCGCCGAGCGGGAGCAGCCAGAACGACAGTGCATTGATGCGCGGAAACGCCATGTCGCGCGCACCGATCATCAGCGGGACCATGTAGTTGCCGAACCCGGCCCACACCGGGATGATCCACAGGAAGATCATCGTCGTCCCGTGCATCGTGAAGATCTGGTTGTACTGCTCGGGCGTGAGGAATGTGTTCTGCGGTTCGGCCAGCTGGATGCGGATCAGCAGGGCCATGACACCGCCGACCAGGAAGAAGAAGAAGGTCAGGAACAGATACATGATCGCGATGCGCTTGTGATCGACCGTGGTCAACCAGCCGAGGATGCCCTTCGACTTGTCGACGCGGGCGAATCGCGTCCGGGGAAGCGTCGCGTCCATGACCGCCATCAAGACCCTCCGAGAGTGCACGACTTGCTGGTCGGATCGATCGAGCCGCTGGGACTCCCGAACACGCACGACTGGAACTGGTTCATGGGCAACGCGATGACCTCGAACGTCATGTTGGCGTGGCCGACGCCGCAGAGCTCGGTGCACTGTCCGTAGTACGTTCCCTGACGAGCTTCGATCGGCGCGGTATTGACGTCACCGGGGATGGCATTCATCTGCTGTCCCAACGACGGGGCGAAGAAGCTGTGGTTGACGCCGCATCCCTCATTGGAGATCGCCGCCGCGAGCGTGCTTCCGGACGGCACCGACGGGCTTGCGTCGCACGGCGGATCCGTCGATACGATGTTGAGCCCGACATCGGTGTTCTCGGGCAGATACAAGGTGCCAAAGCTGCGGATGCGCTTGCCGCTTGAGCTCGCGCCGTAATCGAACGTCCAGCTGAACTGCTGTCCGATCACCGTGACGGTGTACTGCGTACCGGTGTGGATGTTGTTGATGAAAGGCATGTTCGCCGCGGTCAGACCGAAGAGCGAGAGGAACGTCGCCAGCGGGACGAGCGTCCATGCGATCTCGAGCCGCGTGTTGCCATGAAACTGCGGTGGATCGTCATCATCGCTGCGCCGGCGGAATTTGACGAATGCATAGAGCAGCAGCCCGGTGACGATGACGCCGAGCACCACCGACGCCCAGAACACGGCGGTGTAGACACCGAGAGCCCTATCGCTGATCGTGCCGCCATCGCCGAACGCTCCGGCGTTGTTGACGCAACAGGTGGACGCTGCGAGCAGGTTCATCCGCGACGCAGGATGATCGCATAGCGGCCTTCAGGCGGGCAATCCGAGCCACCTGGGGCGTTGATTCGCTTCGCCGGCGTCAGCGCTGCCATATCTTGGTCTTGGTGTTGATCTGGCGTTTCACCAGCTCGGTGATGTCGGTGTTGATCAGCGCAGCCGAATCCCACGAGCCGCGGTTGCCCGGCGGCTTCGACGGGTCGGGCAGCACCTCGCCGGTGGCGGCGGACCGCTGTCGGCGGCGCAGGCGTCCGAGCAGGGACTTCGGGGCCTTGGCGCTCACAGCCGGAACGTCCTGCGTTGCGCGGCTCGCTCGACGTCGCCCGCCGCGAGCGCCTGGGCGCTCTGGTAGGCGTCGATGATCGAGCTCGCCCAGATGAACAGCCCGGCCAGGAAGAGGCCGATGAACAGGAACACCGAGACCAGCGCGATCAGCAGGAAGAGCGCGCCCGACCCGTGGGTGAGCAGCGAGTGGCCGATCGACTGGCCGGCCATGATCAGCAGCACCGCCGGACCGATCGTGAACGCCGTCCAGCCGAAGTAATAGAGGGTCTTGCGCGGATGCCCCGTGTAGAGCTGGCCGAGGCCTGGGACGATCGACAACCCGGCGGCCAGTCCGGGATTGGGCCGGCGCAGGGGGCTGACCCCTCCCGCCTCAGACGCCATCACTGGCGCGACGACACATCCAGAGGGCGTGGCCGCCCAGCAGTGCGGTCCCCCTCATCGCCCGACGAAGGCCCGGTAGAGGTAGTAGGCGGCGAGCAACAGCGTGCCGAAGGACCAGATGGCGACGAAGAGCACGTCGCCCCAGCCGGCTTCTCCCGGGTACAGCTCAGCAAGCAAAGGTATGGGCATCGCTCAGTGCGCCTTGAAGTTCTCGAGTAGGAACTCGCCGTAGATCAGGATGAACGTGAAGACGAGCAGGCCGAAAAACACGAGCAGGGTGCCGATCAGATCTCGTGCGAAGGTGCTGCGCCGCTTCACTGTGGTGTCCTCATGGAAGGGTGGTGTAGTTCTCCCAATGGCGAATGAACTGGATGAGGATATTGATCTGCGCCTGGGTCAGAACCGGTTTCGTGTTGAGCACTGCGCCCGGACCCGGGGGGTTGGCGGTCGGATTCCAGTCGCTGGCGATCCCGCCCCAGTTCGGCATGATGCTGCCGACGTGCTCGAAGTCTGTGAAGCCGTACTCGATGCAGCGGTAGTAGTAGTCCTCGTTGAAGTACCCGAGGCGGTCCTGGTTGTTGAGGGGCGGACCCGCGCCGCCCTCGCCCTGACCGCCGTGGCATCGCGCGCAGTTCTGGTAATAGAGCTGCGCGCCCTCGGTGAACGAGTACGCGGGATTGACGATCAGGTTCTGGTGCGCGTCGGTCTCGTCGAGGCCGAGCCGGTTGCCGTTGTGGCAGACGATGCAGCCGATCTGGTCGATCCCCAGGTTCCCCGTTGGCGTGCCCGAGGTGCTCCCGTAGTTGGTTGACGGATCGACGAAGCTTGGGAGGAATCCGGGCTGCTCCACTGTCACAGGGGCGGCCGCGGGAGCGCCCGGCGCGGAGTAGGGCGTGTACTGGAATGATGTGAATCCATCCTGGCCATACGCCGCATAGCTCATCGACGGCGGATAGTTGCTGCCGGTTGGGCTGACGTATGCGGGATGGATGCCGGTGAGGTGGTATTCCGCCGCGAGCTGCTTCGCGTTCGGCTCGTACTTGAAGAAGTCCTGGCTCAAACGCTTGGCGGCTTCCACCGGTCCGATCGTGCCGATGTCGGGGACGTGGCAGGAGATGCAGCGCTCCACGCGATAGGTGTCGCCTTCGATGGTCGCTTGCGGGAAGCTCGGGAACAGCTGCTGGACCTGGACATTGAAGTCCGACTGCGGATAGTCCTTCTGGTACTGCTCCTGGATCGTGATGTATGTGCGGGCGCTCGAGTCCTTGAATGCCGCCCAGGCGACCAGGCCGAGGAGCACGACACTGAGGCCCACGAAGATGAGACGAGTCCTCATACGGGAGAGCTCAGTCCAGGGTGTCCGAGGATGAGGGTCCAGTCCCAGTTGAAGGCTTCACCGCGGAAGAACTCGCCGATGACGACGAACGCCACGGCGAGGCACACATAGATGGTGAAGAGCACGATCGCCACCTTGCGGTCCTGGGGACGGCGGCTCGGATTGCGGTCGAGGTACGGGGTCAGGATCATGAAGATGATCACGAAGCTCGGGAACGCGACGCCGGCCATGATCGGGGGGAAGCGCTCGAGGAGCTCCTGAAGGCCGACGAAGTACCACGGCGCCTTGGCCGGGTTCGGGGTGATCGAGGTGTTGGCGCGCTGCAGGAGCGGCGCGTTGACCTGGATCGAGACCAGCAGCAGGAACACGAAGGCACCGAGGCCGGCGAGGAATTCCCGCCATACCAGGTAGGGGAACGTGACCACCGTCTCCTCGTCCTCGCGACGGCGGATGACGAGCGGCGTGTTGGCCAGCTCAGGTCCGGAGACGGGCGCCTGCCGGCGCGGACGCGGCGTGACCGCTCCGCTTGGGTCGCGTCCTCCCTCGACGACAGTTGCCATCAGAGGCCTCCTGTGAACCCGTCTTTACGGACGCGCCAGAAGTGTACGACCATCAGCAAGAAGCCGATCAAGGGTAAGGCGATGACGTGTAAGACGTAGAAGCGAATCAGAGCACCTTGTGCTACCTGATCGCCACCGAGCAGGAGATATCGGGTATAGGGCCCCACGATCGGGGCGTACTTGGCCATGTTGGTGCCGACCGTGATCGCCCAGATGGCGAGCTGGTCCCAGGGAAGAAGGTAGCCGGAGAACGAGAGCAGCAGCGTGATCAGGAGCAGGAACGTCCCGATGACCCAGTTGAACTCCCGCGGTGGCTTGTAGGCGCCCTGGTAGAAGACGCGAGCCATGTGCAGCCAGACGGTGATCACCATCGCGTGGGCCGCCCAGCGATGCATGTTGCGGATGATGTCGCCGAAGACGGCGACGAACTGGAGGTCCTTGACGTTCTGATACGCCGAGTCCACCGAGGGGATGTAATAGAACATCAGGAACAGCCCGGTGATCGTCAGCAGGATGAAGAGGAAGAACGAGAGGCCGCCAAGGCACAGCGTGTAGGAGACGCGAACAGCAGACTTCTTGACCCGCACCGGGTGGATGTGCAGGAAGAAGTTGGTCAGCGCTGTGCGTGCGGCGACCTTGTCGTTGGTGGGCAGCCCGTGGCGGAAGACCGATCCCCAGAGTTGCGCGACAAACGCGCGGACTGGGTTTGCCTGACCGGGGGTTGCGCTCACGTCCCGAGACCCCTCATTCGCGTTGCCCGCCTCCTCGTTGGACCCCGAGGGTGTTTAGACCCCGAGAGTTTTGCCATTGCTCTTCTGCGTGCTGACCAGCAGGCGCCATTCTGGCGCTTCGTTGTTGCCAGGGCCACGTGTCGCGACCAGCGTGGCCCGGTCGACCGCAAAGAACCCGTCCGGGGTGACCTCGATGTTGACCCAGTCCATCGGCCGCGGAGCCGGGCCGTAGAAGTTCGTCGAATCGATGAAGTAGCGGCTGCCGTGACATGGACACGCCCATCCGTTGGGGCTGCGCTGGCTTGCCGTGCGGACACCACGAGCCTCCGCCACCGAAGGCGACACGCCGGAGCCGGTGGTGACGTCGGTGACGTAGTTCGGCGTGCAGCCGAGGTGCGTGCAGACCAGGTACACCGCGTAGATGCCCGCGTCGTCGAGCACGACGGTCACGCGCTTGTCGGTCTCGGACAGGACGTTCACCGGGGTGGTGGCCTTGCCGCCGACGACGCCCCCGGTGAGCTGCTCGAATGTGAATGAGGTCTTGAACAGCGCGGGTGCGTTGCCCGACGCCTGGGGGAACATGAACTTGAGCGTTTCGATGCCGCCGAACAGGCTCGCGCCGGCTGCGGCGACCCAGCCCATGAGTATCAGGAACTGACGTCTCGTCGTCTCGGCGCGAGCACGCATCTTCCCTCGCGGCGATTCGTACGGATTCAGCGCCATACAGTCCTCACGAGGGGGTTCGTAGCTGGGGCAAGTTTAGGAGCTTGTGGCACCAATGCCGCTTGACCGGGGAACGGGGTGAGCCTCATCCCTGCTACAGGAGCGGATTGCTCGCCGGAGGAGTGAGGATATTGGCGAAGACAATCGCTGAAATCATGATCACAACGAATGCCACGATGATGGCGAAGCATCCGAAGTCAGTGCGGAGAGCGACTATGAAGCGTTCCATTTCTCGTGTTCGGAGCGTCAGACGGCCGAAAGGATACGTCACCACGCACCCGACGCCGCGCATCGCGCCAGGTGTGCCCGCGACGGTCGCCGGAGAGTAGCCTTGGAGGCCTGTGAGCGGATGGCGTGAGGTCGAGATCTACGGCACCTTCATCCGGTTGACGGGCGAGCTCGAGGTCATCGGCGCGGAACGCCTCAGCGACAGCATCAACCGGTTCGGTGCATTCATTCAGGTCAGGAACTCGCGTGCCGAGCCCCTCTCCACCAACTACCCGGTCCTGAGCCGGCTCGAGCCGCGCGTCACCATCGCGAAGGCCGGAGTCATCCTGGTGTCACCGCTCGAGGAGGTGCCCGACGGCAACTCCGCCATGTGGCGCGAGACCGTCCCCTATGCCGCGTCGATCAACACATCGGCGATCTCGCTCGTCGGCGACGTGCACCTGTCACCGGGCAACGACCTGCAGGACCACCTCGAGCGCCACCCCGGCGACTTCCTGCCGGTGACCAATCTCTCCGCGCTCTGGATCACGGCGATCACCAATGAGACCCACGCTGTCCAGCGCGCCTTCGCCCTGCTGAACCCGGCGTCGATCCTGTCGTTCTCTTTGCGCTGAAGACCGCTCCGCAGGCACCTCGCGTGTGGTGCCGGCGCCAGGGGACGGGCGGCACCGTGCTCAGCTGTCGCTCAGCAGTCACATCGCGTGGTGGTTGGGCGGGAGGGGACGGGCGACACCTTGCTCAGCTTGCCCGCTCCCTCGTTCGCGCAAGCAGATCGTCGCGCTCGCTCGGGAGCGGTCAAATTCGCCGGGTGCCGCCCGTCCCCTCCCGCCTTACACCCGTTGTGCCGTAGCCTTCGCAGAACCCTGGTCTGGCGCTCGCTCGGGAGCGGTCACATTCGCCGGGTGCCGCCCGTCCCCTGTCGCCTTAAAGCCGCTGTGCCGTAGTCCTTCGCTCCTGGTTGGAGCCAACCGCGGTCGAGCTGGCTGTTACCAGCCTGTCGTCAGCGAGCACGTCTTGGGTGAGGACCTTCTCGCGGATGGCGCGGTTCTGGCGAGAGCCTTGGGCGAATCCCACGGCCATGCAGACGACGGCGATGAAGGCAAACCCCATGCTGATGAAGGCGTTGATGCCGCGCTGGCTGATGCCGAGGTTGGCCAGTGTGTTGAGCTGGAGCCAGGTCTTCTCGGCGGGTGCCGCCCACACCAGCCCGATGAATGCCATGAGCATCCAGAGGACGGCTACGAAGTGCCAGATGGCGGCCGTGCGAACCACCCCGTGGCGCGGCTTGGCGGTGAAGTAGAAGGCGACCATGGCGATGACGAGCAGGACGACCTCGGCGTTGAAGAGCACGAAGTCGATGAAGAACGAGATGATCTGGGCAGTGGTGAGCCCGGTGAACCCGCTGATCGAAAACGGGAACGGGTTGTTGACCGCGACCAGGCTCCCGAGCATCTCGATCGGGAAATGTACATCAGAGCAATGGTGACGTAACCTCCGGCGCTCGCATAAGCTTCTGTCGAGATGGCGATCCTTCACGCCCCCACGTCCGCGCCCGTCGGAGTCCCCAGAGGCAGCACCCGGACAGCAGGCATCCTGGGCATCGCGTCCTATGTGCCCGACGAAATCATCACCAACGCACACCTCGAGGCGATGGTGGAAACCTCGGACGCCTGGATCCTGGAACGGACCGGCATCCGCGAGCGCCGCAAGATCGCCTCGGGGATGACCACCTCGATGATGGCCGCCGAGGCAGGCCGCCGGGCGATGGCAGCCGCGGGGGTCGACAGCGTCGACGCGCTCATCGTCGCCACGGTGTCGCCTGACTCGCCGCTCCCCTCGACCGCGTGCCTGGTGCAGCGCCGCCTCGGCCTGGCCGGCATCCCCGCCTTCGACATCGCCGCCGCCTGCGCCGGTTTCGTCTATGGCGTGGCGATCGGTCGCGGCCTGATCGTGTCGTCGGGGATGAGCCGGGTCCTGGTGATCGCCGGCGACGCCCTGACCTCCCTCATCGACTACAAGGACCGATCCACCTGCGTGCTCTTCGGCGACGGAGCCGGCGCCGCAGTGCTTGGTGTCTCCGAGGCGGGCGGCATCGAGGGGATCCAGTGGGGTGCCGACGGCGGTGAGGCGGACCTCATCTACTACGGCCCCAAGGCCGGTGACGAGGATGGCACCGACGGCCTGCGCATGTACGGCAAGGGCACCTTCCGGCTCGGCGTCGAGCGGATGGCAGATGCCGCCCGGACCGTGTGCACGGAGGCCGGCTGGTCCCTCGACGACGTGACCCTGCTCGTCCCCCACCAGGCCAACCTCCGCATCATCGAGGCGGTGGCCAAGCGTCTGAACTTCCCGCTCGATCGGGTGGTGATCAACATCGATCGGTACGGCAACACCAGCGGCGCGTCGATCCCGATCGCTCTGGCGGAGGCGGTCGAGACGGGCCGGCTGCGCGAGGGCGACCGCGTTGTCTGCATCGCCTTTGGCTCAGGCGTTGTCTGGGGTGGCATCGCTCTCCGATGGATGACGCCGACGGGGTGACGTCGCGGCGACAGGCGCCGCGAAACAGGCTCCAGGCGCCCGGGCCCGAACTCCGGCCTACGGCCCCCACCACCGGCACGGTGGCATGCCCGCGCTGCAAGCGCCGGTTTGTCGCCGAGCGTTACGCGGCAGACCTCAACGTGTGCTCCGAGTGCGGGCATCATGGCATCGTCGGAGCGGCCCAGCGCGTCGCCCAGCTCGCAGATCCGAACACCGCGGAGACGCTGGTCGTCGAGGTCGGTGACCGCGACCCTCTGGGCTTCGATGACGGTGTCCCCTACCCGCAGCGCGTCGCCCGGGCGCGCGAGCGTACCGGCCTGCACGAGGCATTCCTCACCGCCAAGGCATCGCTCGCGGGGAACCCGGTGGTGCTCGCCTGCATGGACTTTGACTTTCTCGGCGGGTCGCTCGGCAGCGGGGCCGGTGAGATCTTTGCTCGCGCCTGCGAGCTGGCGGTCGCCGATCGGCGGGCGCTGGTTGCGGTCTGCACCTCGGGTGGTGCTCGGATGCAGGAGGGCATTGCGTCGCTCGCGCAGATGGCTCGATGCTCGGCCGCGGTGGCCGAGGTGATCGCCGCCCGCCTGCCGTACATCAGCATCCTAGGCGACCCATGCTTCGGCGGGGTCACAGCGTCCTTCGCGGTGCAGTCGGACGTGATCATCGCCGAGCCGGGGGCGCGCATCGGGTTCGCCGGCGGCAGGGTCATCGAGCAGGCAACGCACGACAAATTCCCGGAGGGATTTCAAACCGCGGAGTTCCTGCTCGCCCACGGGATGGTCGACGCCGTGGTCGAGCGAGGCCGCCTTCGCGATTCCGTGGGCACGCTGATCCGCATCTACTCGGGGCGCGCATGAGCACCACCATCGAGACCACCGAACGCGAACGGATCGCGTTCGCCGCTGTCGAGCTGGCCCGTCACCCCGAGCGGCCGCGCGCGCTCCAGGTGATCTCCTCCATCACCGGAGGCTGGACGGAGCTTCGCGGTGATCGGCTCTTCGGCGACGACCGCGCTGTGATCGGCGGTCCGGCGCGGCTCGGCGGCCGCTCGGTGATGGTGATCGGTCAGGAGAAGGGCACCGACCCGATGACCCGTGCGCTGCACAACTTCGGGATGCCCCACCCGGAGGGATATCGCAAAGCGGTGCGACTAATGCGCCAGGCTGAGAAGTTCTCGATGCCGGTGGTCTGCCTCGTCGACACCCCCGCCGCGCACGCGGGCATCGGCGCCGAGGAGCGCGGCCAGGCGTGGGCGATCGCCGATGCGCTGCTCTGCATGCTCGGGTTGCGCACCCCGACGGTCAGCGTGGTGCTCAGCGAGGGCGGCTCCGGTGGCGCGCTCGCGCTTGCGCTCGCCGACCGCGTGCTCGCCCTCGAGAACGCCGTGTATACAGTTGCCCCTCCCGAGACGTGCGCGGCGATCCTGTATCGCGACGCCGGGCAGCGCGCTCGTGCCGCCGCGGCGCTGCGTCCTGGGGTCGAGACCGCGCACCGCATCGGGCTCGTCGACGAGCTCATCCCCGAGCCGCCGCCCGGTGCGCACGCGCATGCACCGCTGGTCATCGCCGCCATCCGCGGCGCGGTGATCCGCCACCTCGACGAGCTGCGCTAAGATCCCGATCGACGAGCTCGTCGAGCAGCGCGGGCGGCGCTACCGGGCTGCTGGAGGCTGATCCGCCCACGCGGCCAGCAGCGCGGCCTCGCGTTCCGGGTCGATACCGACAGCGGAGCGGTTGGCGCTCACCACCTGCGTCCAGTCCGGGTTGTCGCGCAACCACGACCAGGTGTCCCAGCACGGTGTCGCGTGCCGGGCGGCACGCCAGTCCCGACCCCGCGCCAGCGACGAATCGCAGCTGTAGAAGCGCTCCATGTCGCCGACCGGCGGTACCCAGATGGGCAGCTCCGTCCACGGCGCGACCTCGTGCGCGAGCAGGAACGCCGCGTCGACCCATGTGAACGATGCGCTGAACCGGTGACCTCGTGGCAGAGCGCGAGCACCTCGCCCATGGTGGTGTGGCCGGGACGGCTCACGCACGTTCACGGCCCCGTTCAGCGTTGTGTCGATGGCGTAAGCCGCCAGGTCGCGCGCATCGATGTACTGCACGGCGAGGTCCTGCGGACCCGGTGCGAGCACCGTGCCGCCGGCGGCGATGCGACGAAGCCACCACGGGAGCCTGCCGATGTTCTCGCGCGGTCCGAGGATGAGCCCGGGCCGCGCGAAGACGCTTCGCTCGGCGCCGAAGACACTCTCGATGGCAAGCTCCGCACCGCGCTTGTCGGCGGCGTAGTCGGTCGCGTCGGCGTCAGGGCGCGCGTCGACGGTTCGCGAGGCTTCGGTGATGACTCCCTCGTGCACTTCGGCGTAGACGGAGATCGTTGAGATGTACACGTATCGAGCCGCGCGCGGCTCCAGCGATCGCGCAGCGTCGAGCACAACTCGCGGCGCGCGCGACCATGCGTCGACGACGACGTCCCACTCTTCAGTTGTGAGCGCGCGGAGATCGGCCGGGTCGGTCCGGTCGCCGTGGATGACACGCACGCCATCGGGAGCGGACCCGGTGCTGGCCGCGATGGAAGATCGTGACCTCGTCGCCGCGAGCGAGCGAGGCGCCGACCACGGACGGGCCGACGAAGTCGGTCCCGCCGAGAACCAGGACCTTACGCGGCATCGAGTTGAGGCATGTGTCCGGAAGCGGTCTTCTCTGGTCTGCGCAGGAACAGCGCCGGGATCACGCCGAGCAGCGTCAGAATCGTGATGAATGCGAATGTCCGGTCGAACGATGTGCTGAGCGCATCGGATGCGTAGGTCCTGCCGAATTGCGCGACGACCGGCGCGACCTTCGCGGTGGTGGACGGCTGTCCGCCGTTCTGGATGAGCGTCGAGTACTGGCCCTGCAGGGTCCTGCAGAACTCCGCCGTCGTCAGCTGATGGCCCGGCGCGGATACGGCGCTGAGCACCGCCGGCGACGGCGCGCACGATGCCTGTCCGATCGCTGTCGTGAACTGTGCAGCGAGTACCGTGACCAGCACGGCGATGCCGACCGACGAGCCGATGCGCTGCAGGCTGTTGGAGATGCTCGACGCGCTCCCGCTGAGGTGATGGGGCACGCGTGCCATGGCCGCCGCCATCGACGGCATCATCGAGAATCCCATTGCGAAGCCGCGCAGCAACAGCGCGCTGACGACAAGCCAATTCGACGACGTCGGGTGGATCTGGGCGAGCAGGAAGCCGCCACCCGCAAGCATGACCATGCCGGTTGCGACCACGGGTCGTGGACCGATGCGATCGGTGAGATACCCACCCAGCGGCATGGCGACGGCGGCGGTGATCGCCTGTGGCAGCAACAGGAGTCCGGTCTCGAGCGGACTGTACCCGTGCACCTCCTGAAGGTAGAGCGGCAGCAGCAGCATGCCGCCGAACAGGGCGGTCACGATGATGAAGCTCAGGCCCATCGACCAGGAGAAGGTCGGATCGCGGAAGAGTCGAAGCTGGAGCAGCGGCTCGGGGTTGCCGCGGTCGCCGATCACCAGGTTGACGATCGGCGAGCGCTGCGCCGGCGAGCATCACGATTGTGTCCAGCGCCGTCCAGCCGTCGACAAAGCCGTTGCGCAGTGCGACCATGAGTGCCGCCCCCGCGGCGAGCGGCATCATCAGCAAAGTCGCCGCGCGACGGCGGCCCAGCTGGGACAGCACGAACGCTGCTAGCAGCACCGCCGCGCCGATGAGCAGGCTCACGACGAGCAGGGATCCCCATCCGAGCGTGATGCTCTGGTCAACCGCGTACATCATCGCGACGGCCGCGGGTGGCGCCGTCAGCAGACCGAAGGTGTCGAGTCGCAGACCGTGCGACTTCGGGAACTCGGTGAGGAACCGCCACGCGGACGCGAACGCGATGATGACCGATCGGAACGTTGACGTAGAAGATCAGCCGCCAGGAGAAGTCCTGCACGAACCAGCCGCCGAGCACCGGGCCGACAGCCGGCGCGAGCAGCATCGGGATCCCGAAGATCCCCATGACCCGTCCCATGTTCTGGGGCCCGACGGCTCGCATGATGATGGTCATGCCGATCGGCATCAACATGCCGCCACCGAGTCCCTGCAGAACGCGGAAGATGACCAGCTCGGGAAGGTTCTGCGCGACGCCGCACGCCATCGACGCGAGCGTGAACAGCGCGATGGTGACGAGATACAGCCGCTTGGTGCCGAAACGATCACTCGCCCATCCGGCCATCGGGATGACCGCACCCTGGGCAAGCATGTAGCCGGTGACGACCCACGAGATGTCCGCGTACGACCCGGCCTTGAGGTCGACCTGCAGTGTCGGGATCGCGATGTTGACGATGGTCGCGTCGAGGATCGTCATGATCGTGCCGAGCAGCACCACGCCGAGCGCGATCCACTTGTAGTCGAAGCGTCCGGATCTGGTGCGTCGCGACGCCGTTGTCGCCTGGCGGTGCGGATCGCGGCATACGGAGGCGTCGGGGCGGTCGAGCACCTCAGTCATGCGCAACCTCCTTGATTGGCCGGGCTCCGGCCAGTCGACGATCTTGCCCATCAGATGAACGAGCTCTCGAGGTCGTCAGTCGCTCAAGGGGCCAGCGCCTCGACCGCCACGGCTTTGCGCGCCTGTTCGAATTTCGTCGAGCATCTGCGAGGCCGAGTTGGGTGGGAACGATGTGGATGATCCGCCGGTCCTCGGCATCGCTGAGCCGCTCCGCAAATCCGAGGCGGATCACCCGGTCGACGAGCGCGCTCGCTGAGCTGAGCGCGCACTGCTGCATCCGCGCGATCTCGTTCATGGTCGCGCCGGATGAGGTCTCGGTGGCGGCGCGGAGCTGCTCGAGCGCGCTCAACTGGTGCCATGTCACGGCGCCGAATTCGTCCCTTCAACTCTTCAGGAACGCTGGCCATCAGGCGGCGCTTGAGACCGCCGATGTAGTCGAAGAGCAGGTGGGCGAGCTCGTTGCGACGGCTCGCTGAAGACGTTTTCTGGGGACGGAACCGTTCGTTCCACTGCCGGTGCCTGGCTCACGAACAACCTCGACTATTCGATCGACGAATAGTTCTAGTGTAGAACTATTCGTCAGGCGATGTCAACTCGGAGCGGCGTCTCGAACCCGGCGACGGAGCCGCGAACGACCGGTCAACTCGTGCGATTCCTTGGCCGCTGCGAGCTCTTGCGATGCCGCGTCGAGCAGACCACCGACATCCTGCGCGTCCGCGGGGTAGACGGCGATGCCGGTGGAGGCTGTGGCTCCCGACCGGCCGAGATCCTGGTCGCCTGAGGTGTCGGCGGTGAATCGCTGCTGGATGCGTGCCGCAACGGCGCGCGCCTGGTCGCGGTCGGCGCCCGGCAGCACGCACACGAACTCGTCAGCGCCAACACGTGCGGCGCTGTCCTCGCGGCGGAGGATGGAACGGAGCACGTCGGCGAACGTCTCGAGCACCCGGTTGCCGGCGTCGTGGCCCGAGCGATCGTTGAGCTCGCCGAACGCGTCGATGTCGGCGGCGATCAGAGCCAGCGTCCCCTCGCGACGCGACGCACGAGCGAGCTCCTTGTCGACAACCGCGAGCAGGTGCGGCCGCGTGGCCATCCCGGTCACCGCGTCGAGGAGTGCCTTGGCCATCTCCTCTTCGTGGCGGCGGGCGCGTTCGATCGCACGAGCAGCCTCGTCCGCGAGGGCTTCGATGATCGGAGCATCGGTCTCAGCCCAAACGTTTTCCTGACGCTCCGAGGTCAGCAGGATTGCGCCGATGGTCGTGCCGTCGACCCGCAGCGGTGCACCGATGGCGGATCGGATGAACCCGAGCTTGGATGTCCGCAGCCGGACACGGTTCGCCTCACGCAGGCTCGCCTGGGCCATGGAAGCAGAGAGGGTGGTGGGCCACACCTCGGCGCGCTCGGCCACAAAGACGGCGCCGCCGAGCCCTTCCCCCGGCGCGAGCTCATACGCCGGGCCACCCGAGCCCACCCCGTTCGACGAAAGGAACGCGCCCGGTGACTTCAGCAGCCCATCCGCCGGGTCGTTGATCAGCACCATCCCGGTCGACGTCGCGGGAAAGATCTCCCGGCAGGCCTCGAGGACCGCCGACGCCACCGACGTGACATCGCGCGCAACGCCGAGCTTGCGACCGAGCGTCGAGTACACATGGCCGCGCCGGGTCTCCGAGTCCAGCCGGTCCAGGCTGCGCTCGGCCCCGCCTGCCGCGAGCAGCTTGACGCCAACCATCGCTGCCACTGCCACAGCGAGCGACCCGAATCCCGTGGACGCCGTGGTCGTCAAGAGCACCACGAAGACGACGACCACGACGCCTGCCGCTGCAAGCGCGGGGACCCACGGCACCCGGTTCAGCTCGGCGGCTGCTCGGCCCGACGCGGTTTGCGGCGGGTCGGTGTCCAGCCCCACGAGAATGGCGGTGAACGCCAGCGCGGCAACCAGCACGAAATCAGGGAGTTGGGCGGCGGCAGCGCGCAGCCCGATTGCCGCAAGCACCGCCAGCGCAACTGCGCCGGCGGCTGACGCAGTCTGGCGATGGTGTTCCCACCCCGACGGCATGGTGAGCAGCACCAGGCCGATGCACATGGCCCCCGCCGCCACGAGCGCGTCCAGAAGCCGCACGCCTGGGCTGACCGAGAGCGTGAGCACCCTGATCGCCACTGCGGCGCCGACGATTCCCGCCCCTGCCTGGCTGTAACGCCGAGACAAATGCAACCGCAAGTCCACCTGATCCCCCACCCCCGCTGATCCGACTGGACCCGGCCTGGCGGCCAGGCAACAGTCGTCGGTATCGATCGATTGTGCCAGAAGTTCCTCCAATTGACCTGTGATACTGTGTGCGAACTGACGTTCGTTCTCAGGTCGCGGTTCTGATTCCTCTCACCCCGTCCTTGCCCAGCACCACATGACGACACGTCTCCTGCACCTCTCTGACCTCCACCTCGATCGGGTGTTCGCCGCCATGGGTTGTCAGGGCGAGCTTGCCCGGCGGCGCCGGCAGGGCTTGCGCGACGCGCTCACCGGCGCCGGACGCCTCGCGATGGAGCAGGACTGCTCCGCGGTGACGATCGGCGGCGACCTCTACGAGCACGAGCGCGCTGGTGTGGACACGGGCCGCTTCCTCGCCGACACCTTCGCGTCCTGGCGGCCGATGCGCGTGCTGATCGCGCCCGGGAACCACGACGCCCTGCTCCCGGGATCGATCTACCGGCGAGTGGAATGGCCCTCGAATGTCACCGTCTTCAGCAGCACCGAGTTCGAGCCAGTGGAGCTCACCGACGGTCTCACCGTCTGGGGCCTCGCGCACCGCGAGCCCGCGTGGCAAGGCGATCCCCTCGCAACAGCGCCCGCCACATCCGGATCCGGAGTGCATCTCGCGCTCTTCCACGGCGCTGAGCTCGGGTCTCGCCCGGAGGGCAAATCCATCCACGGCCCGTTCCACGCGGAGCGGATCCGCTCGGCCGGCTTTGCGGCTGCACTCTGCGGCCACTACCACCGCCGGCGCCTGGATTCCACCACCGGACTCCTCTACCCGGGGACGCCCGAGCCGCTCGGCTTCGACGACGAGGGCGGCCGAGGCCCGGTGGTCGTCGAGATCACGGACCGGGGCGACGTGCGCTTCATCGCCCACGACACCAACAGATGGTCGGTATTCACAGTCGAGTGCGACGCCGGCGAGTGCGGGTCCGTTGAGGCTGTGATCGATGAGGTCACCATGCACTGCGCGTCGACAGGATTCGGCGACGCCGCGCGGACCATGATCCGCGTCGATCTCTGCGGCTCGATCGACTCGTCGGTGTCGCTTGACGCCTTCACCCTCGAACTCGCGGTGCGCGAGCGCCTCAACCTCGCCGCCGTCAAGGTGCGCGACCGCACGGCGCCATACATCGACCTCGAGGCAGCACTGAGCGAGGAGAGCACACGGGGCGCCTTTGTCCGTGCGGCAACCGCCGCGGCCGAGAATGCGGATCCCGACGAGGCCGAGGTGCTCGAGGACGCTCTCCGGTACGGTCTGATGGCGCTCTCCGGGGCCGAGGTCGGACTGCGATGATCCTCGAGCGTCTCGAGATCACCGGTTTCGGATGTCTCCACGACATCACCACCGAGCTGCATCCGCGAGTGACCGTGATCGCCGGGCGCAACGAGTCCGGCAAATCCACGCTGCTCCGAGCGGTCCGCGGCGCCCTCTACGGCATCGATGCCGGCGGGCAGGGTCGCGCCGTGGATCGCAGCGATTGGGCCCGATACGAGCCCTGGACGCGCGGCGGTTACGGCCTCGCTTTGACGTACAAGCTCGACGACGGCCGTCGCATCCGCGTCGCCCGGCGCCTCGACACCCGCGAGCAGGTGGTTCAGGTGCTCGAGCTCGGCGGATCGGAGCTCACCGACGAGCTGCGCAGCGGGCGCGCCGTGACCCCCGGGCGATTCCACCTGGGGATCGACGAGGCGGTCTTCTGCGCAACCGCATGGCTCAGCGACGACGGGCTCCGAATCGACGCGCCGGAGAGCGCGCGTCAGCGAGCCGGTCAGCTCCAGGAGGCGATCGAGCGCCTCGCCGACACGCGCCGCGGCGTCACGGCGGCACAGGCGTTGGTGCGCATCCGCGACGCCATGGATCGGGTTGGATCCGAACGACGGAGCACGAGTCCGCTCGGGGTCGCCACCGCACGCCTTCGGGTGCTGGATCGCACTCTCGCCGATGCGCGGACACGCCTGGCGGCGGTTGCCGTCGACCAGGAGCGCCTCGCAATGCTCGACGCGACCCATGCGATCGAGACGGAGCAGTGGGTGGCCGCCGAGCGCGCGCGGCTCGCCGGGCGTCTCGCCGAGGTCGCCGGCCGTCGCGTCCGCCTCGCGGACATGGTGCGTGAGGTGAAGGTCCAGGCGGCAGAGGTCGAAGCGACCGCCTCCTATGCGCGCTTTCCGCTCGACGTCGAGACCGAGGTCACCACTCTCGGCGGCGAGCTGGCCCAGGCGAAGGTGAGCGCCGACGGGGCTGAAGCACGCTGGCAGGCCGCCGGGGATCGGCTCCGGCCCATCCAGGCTCGGCGCGAACAGATTGCGGCGGGCATCGCGGCGATCGGGCTGGCCGGCGCGGTGGGCGGTGATATCGGCGAACGGTCGCAACGCCTGCGCGGGGAGCTGATCGCGGTGGCCGGAACGGCTCGACGAAGCGGCGGCGACGACGCCCGCGAGGCGGCGCTGCGTCGTGAGATCGCCGCGACCGGGCTGCGCAGCCTGCCGGCCGGGGTGATCGACGAACTGCTCCCCAACCTCGAGGCCGCAGAGCGGGGCGGCCGCGCCGCGGGGATCGCAGCCGTTGCGTGCGCAGTCGCCGCGGTGGCAGCAGCAGCCGGCCTTGCGCGTGCCCATCTCACCGTCGCCGCGCTGATTGTCGGATTGTTCGGCGCCGTCAGCGCTCTCGGGTGCGCTTGGCGCGCGCGCCGGCAGTCCGCCGCCGCTTCCAGAGCGCGCGCCAGCGCCACGTCCATTGCCCTCGAGGCCGGGGTCGACCCCGCAGAGCTTGAACGACTCCAGGACCGGCTCCCCGTCCTGCGAACGCTGCACTCGGCGCTCGACGACGCCGAGCTGCGCACCTCGCGCCGTCGAGCGGAGGCCGAGGCGTTGCAGGTCACCCTTGCTTCGCTGCTCGAGCGCTGCCGCGGGGTGGCGGCCGAGGCGGGCATCGTCGAGCCGCATCGAGGTGCCGAAGCCACGCCCGACGGCGTCATCGCGGGGGCCCAACGGCTGCTCGATCGTGTCGACGGCATCGTCCTCAAGGCACGCCGGCGCGACGAGCTGCTCGCCGAGGATGCGGTGCTCGCCGCTGAGGAGTCCGCATACACGCAGTCCAGCGAGGACGTCGACCGCTCCATCCGCTCAGTCGCCAATCTCGAGATTCGCCTTCGCACCATCTTCAAGGCCGCGGGTATCCGTATTCCCGAAGTCGACGCGGCCGACGCCGTGGCCGGTTTCCGTCACGCGTGCGAGTCCCGGCGCCGTCACGATGCGGCCCGCCGCCGCGTCGACGAGTTGCAGCGATCCGTCCTCGCGCTCGGCGGCGATGCCGCAACACTCGAGAGCCTCGAGACCGCGTTGGCCGAGCAGTTGATGCAATGCGGCGGTGACCCGGGTGAGGCGCTCGCGGCCGAACCCCCCGGCGCCGGCGTGCTGCAGGCACTCGATCTCGAGGCGGAACGCGCTCGCCGCGCCGCGACATCGGCGGGCGACCAGGCCCGCGAGCTGCGCGCCCGTCTCGGGGGCGTGCTCGACACGCTCCCGGCGATCGCCGACCTCGAGGATGAGCGCGATGCGTGCGAAACCGCACGCGACCGCGGCCTGCGCCAGCTCAAGGCGCTCCACCGGGCCGCCGACCTGATCGAGGCCGCGTCGCGGGTGACGCATCGCGAGCTTGCGCCGCGGCTCGCCGATTCGCTCGGCAACCGGCTCAGCCTGCTGACCGGGGCACGGTATATCGAGGTGAACGTCGACACGGATCACTTCGCTCTCGGCCTGCTCGGCCGTGAACGCCCCGATATGGTGCCGCTTGACGCGGTGTCGCACGGCACCCGCGACCAGGTCGCGCTCCTGCTCCGGCTCGCGCTCTGTGAGGTGCTCGGTGGTGGCGGCGAGCGCACCCCGCTCCTGCTCGACGAGCCGCTGCTGACATCCGACCCGATGCGCCGCGACCTATTCATCGAGTTCTTGCACGACGTGTCAGCAACGCATCAGGTCCTGCTCAGCACCGCCGACCCCGCAATGGTGGAGGCGGTCTCGCGAATGACCGCCGGCGATTGCTCAGTGGTGCGCCTCGAGGATCCGCCGGTGCTCGACGTTATCGGCGATGCGCATTCACTCGGACGTCACAGCGCGCGTATGCGTTTGCTCGCGGGTCAGGGCTGACGCTCACCGCGCGCTCTGGACGCGCTCACCGCGCGTGTCAGAGGGCTTTGGCGATGCGAACCAATCCTTCGAGCTCGGACACCTCCTCGCTGAAGAGCGGGATGCGTACCACCGGTACGTCACCGATCCGGCCCAGCTTCGCCAGCTGTCGCGTCTCGCGATTTGCGAGGGTGGTGCGGGTGAGAAAGGTGCTCCCGACGAAACGCGCCGTCTCCGTGGCGACGCGGATGTGCAGCTCGTCGCTCAGCCACTTCGCGACCTTGGGGTCCTCGGCCAGCGTCGTCGCTGCAGCCACGCCGCCGGGGTCGCGGAACACGTCGGGGAGGACGCGGTTGACGACCATCGCCCGCAGCGGCATCTTGAACTCGCGGAGCTTCGTGCAGAAGAACTCGGCTTCGGTGAACGGGCCCTGCTCGAGCGTGGTCACCACCACGAAGCCGGTCTGCGGACTGCGCAGCAGCCGGTACACCGAGCGTGCCCTGCCTTGAATCCCGTCATAGAGCAGCTGGAGCTGCCGGACGAAGTCGGACACCTCGGCGAGCACCTCAGCGCCCAGGAGCCGGTCGGCAAGGCGAAGAAACGGCGCGGCCGCGAAATTCATGGCGCGGAAGCCGAGACGCGACGGTCCGCCGGAGAGCAGTGAGAGCAGGCGCGAACCCACGTAGTCGGTCAGCCGGCTCGGCGCCTCGAGAAAGTCGAGCGCGCTGCGCGACGGCGGCGTGTCGACGACGATGCAGTCGTACTCACCGGCGTCATGCAGCTCGTAGAGCGCCTCGATCGCCGCGTACTCGTGTGATCCGACAAATGAATCGGTGATCCGCTGGTAGAGCGGGTTGCGCAGGATGCGCTGCGCGGTGGCGCGGTCCGGTGAGTAGCGCTCGATCATCCGGTCCCATGCCTGCTTCATGTCGAGCATCGCGGCCTCGAGGTCGCCGGCGATGGTGATGCCGGCGCGGCGCAGGCGCGCCTTGGGAATGCGCACCGGTTCAGCACCGATGCCCTTGATGCCCAGCGCGGTAGCAAGTCGCCGCGCCGGGTCGACGGTGAGCACGAGAACCCGCTTGTCCTCGGCAGCAGCGATCGCCATCCCGAGCGCCGCGCTCACCGTGGTCTTGCCAACCCCGCCGCTGCCACAACAGATCACGACATCGAGGGACCCGAAGCGTCGGCCAAGGCCGGCCGGCTCACCCCGGGGACTGCGGCGACGCTCGGGGACGGCGACGCCCGCGCCGGCGCTCATGACAGCCGGCCGTTGAGCGCTTCGGCCACCGCTCGTGTGGTCGTCAACCCGGTCCTGTCGACGACGAACGGCACGGGCACGACCGGCATCGAGAGCTTGGTGCGGAGCTGACGCAAGTATCGGGCGGTGGTGTCATACAGGTGCGCCTGGAGGTCGATGCCGGCCTCCAGCGGCCCGGGCCATCCGCCCAGGCGTTGAGTCACGACGTCGGCGTGCTCGGATTCGGTCATCGCGCTCATCAGCCGTCGATGATTCGCGGTCACCGGCTCATCCACAGCGCGGTTCAGCAAGCACAGGTCCACCGCGACACCTGATCCTTTGCGAAGTCGCTCATGAAGCTCGATCGCCTCCACAACCGGCATCTCCTCAGGCAGCGCGCAGAGCACGGTGGTCGTTCGGCGCGGATCGCGGATCAGGGCGTCGATCCACTCGACCTGGGCGCGAATCAGCCCGCCCCGGACGAGCGTGAGCATCGCCTTCGGGGCGGCGAGATGGGATTCGGCCTGACCGCCCGCGGCGCAGTCGACAAGGATGAGATCCCAGACCGACGACCCTGAGCCTGCCTCTTTGCGGCGTTCCTCGTAGGCGATCTTGCCGACCACGAGCATGTCTCGAGGCCCGGGGACCCCAGTCGCGATGAAGTCGAAAACTCGCGCCAGCGGCGTGAGCCGGGTCACGCGCGGGACCTTGAAATAGATGTTCAGGTATTCCTGGAACGACTCGTCGGTGCGAAGCTCCAGGACGGAGAGGTTGTGCTGCACCACGCGCGGCGCGAACCCGGCGGGTGGTGACCCGAGCGCGGCGGCCAGGTCGCCTTTGGCGTCGACGTCGATGCCCAGGACCCGTTTGCCGGCCCGTGCCGCGAGCAGTGCCAGGGCAGCGGTCATCGTGCTCCTGCCGGTGCCTCCCTTCCCCACAACGAAGACCACCCGCCGCCGAAGCAGCGTCGCGAGGTCGATCCGCGCTCCGGCGACCGGACTTTTAACCGCCGTGGACGGTCTCCAGGACCTCTGCGGCATGCCCGCTGGGCTTGACATCCCGCCATTCGCGCTCGATGGAGCCGTCCGACCCGATCAGCAGCGTGGTGCGCGCCACGCCCATGTACTGGCGACCCATGTACTTCTTCTCGACCCACAGACCCTGTGAACTCGATCAGCAGCCGCTCGGGATCGCTGATCAGCGGGATGCCGAGCGCGCATTTCTCGATGAACCGCTGGTGCTTCTTCAGGCTGTCCGGGGACACGCCGTAGACGGTCACACCCGCTGCGGCAAACGCGTCGTTCAGCTGCGTGAACTCCTGGCCCTCGAGCGTGCAGCCCGGCGTGTCGTCCTTCGGATAGAAGTACAGGACGGTTCGGTGACCCTCGAGGTCGGCATTGCTCACACGATGGCCGTCGCTCGTCTCGAGGTCGAAATCTGGGAGTCGCGCCCCGACTGTCATGGTTCCGAGTTCCTCCGTACGCAGCCGCAACTGACAGGCAGTGTAGGGAGCGTCAGAGCGGGGGTGCTCCGCATCCGCCGGAGGCCTGCCCCGCCGTCCCTATACTCGGCTCGTGCCCTCCAACCCTCGCCAAGGCGTGGCCACGAAGAAGGCTGCCGCTGCGCGGCGCCCGGCACCCGATCCCACCCAGCCGCGTCCCGTCCCGATCCTCCTGCGCTACATCTCGTGCGGGCTGCTGTCGCTTGCGGGCGGGGCGGCATGGCGCTTCACACTGTCGCCCGATGCCGTCGGCATCGTCACCGCCTTCGCCGGAATCTTCTTCCTGCTGCTGGGGTTTCTCGTCGGCGGCATCTTCTGGTACACGCACGATCTTCGGGTGCGCAAGCGGACACCGGAACTGATGCCGGACGAGCGCCTGGTCTTCTCGTTCGTCGTCTTCGTGATGATGCCGTTCGCCGTGCTCGCGTTCATCGGCGTGATCTGGCTGCTGTCACTGCTGATCGGGGTGCACTGAGCCGCGCGACGCGGCCGTCCGCCGGTCAGTTGAGGAAGGCGCGGAGCCGGCCGGCGACCTCGGTCATCGCGGTGCGATCCGCGCAGGTCTCCGGCGCCTCATCGAGGTAGGCGTTGATATCCGTGAGCGCGGCCACGATCCTGCCCATGCGCCAGAGCAGGAGACCCCGGTCACGGCGTTCGGCCGGCGACGGTACGAGGTCGACACACCGGTCAGCGGCGCGAAGGGCCTGGTCCCAGCATTCGAGACTCGTGTAGCAGCGCCGCAGGTTGCGTGACATCCGGGCGAGCATGTCTCGAGCGCTCGCGCGCGCCATCTGAGCGGGCTCGAGCCGTTCGACCTCGTGGCCGGTGGAGGTCGTGACCAGGCGCTTGACGTCGTCCTCATCAAGCGGCTCGCCGCTGGCGATGGTGTCGAACAGGTGCCCGTCGACACGGACGACGAAATGTCCGGGAAGATTCACTCCCTCCACGGGAATTTCGGCCCGCGCTCCGACGGCGATCCAGATCGCCGAGCACGCGATGGGCACGCCGGCACCGCGTTCGAGGACGGTGTGCAGGTAGTGGGCGCGAGGATCGCCGCCTCCCGCGCCGCGCAGCCGCAGACGGTCGCGAAGCAGGGCGCCAACCAGAGGCGCGTCCGACGGTCCGCAGCCGTGAATCCCGCACCGCGAGCGCAGCTCGCCGGCCAGCTCATCGAGACGCTCGAGCCAGCGATCCGGCTCGACGCCGGGGCAATCGTCGGCGGCGAGCCAGAGTGCCCCTTCGGCGATATCGCCATCCCGCGCGGCGCACTCGAGCACGGCATCGCGCGGCTCCGATCCCTGCATGGCCGGTAATCATGCTCCGCGACCCCCACCTGTGGGCATTTCGCGCAGGCGGCCGTTCGATCGTCAGTCGCAATCGATGTGCCCTGTGATCAGATTGCGGAGGAGCCCATCCGGGTCTGCTCCACTAGACTGACCATGTGCTGCTCGAGGAGATCGCCGGTCCAGAGGACCTGCGTGGGCTCGGCCCGGAAGACCTGACCCGGCTCTGTGCGGAGATTCGCGATGAGCTGGTCACCGCCGTCTCGCGGACCGGTGGTCATCTCGGTCCCAACCTCGGCGTCGTCGAGCTCACGGTTGCGATGCACCGGGTGTTCGACAGCCCACGCGACGCGATCATCTTCGACACTGGACATCAGGCATACGTCCACAAGATGCTGACCGGCCGCCTCGGTCTGTTCGACACGCTCCGCCAGCAGGGCGGCATGAGCGGGTATCCGTCGCGGCGCGAGTCCGAGCACGACCTCATCGAGAACTCGCACGCGTCCACGGGGCTGAGCTATGCGCTCGGCTTTGCCACCGCGCGGGGGTTGCGTGGCGAGACGGGCAAGGTGGTCTGCGTCGTCGGCGACGGCGCGCTGACCGGCGGCATGGCATACGAGGCGCTCAACAACATCGGTCAGCTCAAGCCCGAGATGGTGATCATCCTCAACGACAACGGCCGGAGTTACGCGCCGACCGTCGGCGGCATCGCCGAGAATCTCGGGCACCTGCGCCTGTCGCCGCGCTACGAGGCGGCCAAGGATGCGGCGGGAACCGCGCTTCGCTCGCTGCCGGCGGTGGGACACTCCGCGTACGAAACGGCCCGGCGCATGAAGAATTCGCTGAAGCAGCTGGTGGCGCCAATCTCGATCTTCGAGACGCTCGGGCTCAAGTACGGGGGACCGATCGACGGGCATGACCTCCAGGCAGTCGAGAAGGCGTTGCGCGATGCTGCCCGGATCCGCGGTCCGGTGGTGGTCCACGTGGTCACCAACAAGGGGCAGGGCTACGGTCCAGCGGTTGCAGACAAAATTGACAAATTCCACGGAGTCTCCACGTTCGACCCGGACAGCGGGGCGGCAGTCAAGAAAGGGCTCGACTGGACCGACGTCTTCGGCGAGGCGCTCTGCGAGGCGGCCGAGTTGGACGAGCGGATCGTCGCCATCACCGCGGCCATGGCCTCATCGACGGGGTTGCTCGATTTTTCGCGACGCTTCCCGGACCGCTTCTTCGACGTCGGCATCGCCGAGCAGCATGCGGTCACATTCGCGGCGGGGCTCGCCATGCGCGGGTTGCGCCCGGTGGTCTGCATCTATTCGACCTTCCTGCAGCGCGCTTTCGACCAGGTCGCGTGCGACGTTGCGCTGCACCGGCTGCCGGTGACGTTCGTCATCGACCGGGCCGGCATCACCGGTGCCGACGGGCCGTCTCATCACGGGCTTCTCGACCTCGCCTACCTGCGCTGCATCCCCGGCATGACCATCTCGGCACCGAGCTCGCCTGACGAGCTGCGCAGGATGTTTGCCACCGCGCTCGCATCCGACGGACCGTTCTCATTGCGTTTTCCTCGCGGCGCGGCACCGTCCGCAAGCACCGAACCGCTCGAGCCGATCCAGGTACCGAGCGTGGTCATCGAGCACCGCGGCAGCGACCTCGCGCTCTTCGCAGTCGGCAAGATGGTTGCCGTTGCGATGCAGGCGCGGGACAAACTGCTGGCGCTCGGCATCTCCACCACAGTGGTTGACGGGCGATTCGTCAAGCCACTCGCTCCCGAGCTGCGCTCGATCGCCGCACGCCACCGAGCGGTGATCACCATTGAGGACGGCGTGGCAAGCGGCGGCTTCGGGACGGCCGTGACGGAGTTGCTCGCTTCAGACGGTATCGCCGTGCCGATCGTGCGGATGGGGCTGCCCGATCGGTTCATCGAACATGGCGCGCAGGCCGCGCTGCTCGGGCAGATGGGCCTCGATGCGGAGGGAATCACGGCGGCAGCGCTCGCGTTGCTGCCGGCGACCGAGGTGCTCGCGGGCTGACCGGCTTTGCCGAACAGCGCGACGCCATGAGCCACGCCTCCACACGCTAGGCGGTACAGCATGCAATCGCAGTCCGACAACGGCGAGCACGGGCCCGACGATCCGAGCTTGAGGCTCGCCCTGTTGCAGCACGAGCTCGACGAGGCGCAGCTCGAGAACGCCCGTCTGCGCCAGTCGCTGCTCGAGCCGCCGTACTCGCAGCTGCGCTCGATCATCCGCCAGTACCCGCAGGTCTCCAAGACTGCCATCAAGGCGCTCAATGTCGTCACCGGCACCGGCCGCATCAACTTTCACCGCAGAGCGCTGGGGCGCGTGCAGTTTCCACGCGAGCTTCGCGACATGGAACACTCGGGCCTCTTCGACGCCGACTGGTACACGGCGAACTACCCGGAGGTGTCGCTCTCGGGGATGGACCCGCTGCGTCACTACGCGCTCGTCGGTGCCGGGCAAGGATGGGACCCGGGTCCGCGCTTCTCCACCGAGTTCTATCTCGAGCACAACCCCGACGTGTCACGCGGCACCAACGCGCTGCTCCACTACTTGCGCCACGGCAAGGCGCGCGGAAGCAGGATCGCACCCTCGACAGTTGAGCATCGCTGGCTGGCACTCACGCTCGACGAGCGCTTCCCCAACCTCCGTCCACTCCGCGTCTATGCGAGCGCGTCGGCGCCGAAGCGCATCTCCATGGTGACCGACAGCATCAACAGCGGCAGCCTCTTCGGGGGAGTCGGAACAGCGCTGATCTTCGCGACGCTGCTGGCGCGGCGCATGGACCGGCCGCTGCGCATCATCACCCGTGCCGAATTGCCCACCCCGGCTAACTGCAGGACGGTGCTCGAGGCCAATGGGATTCCGTGGCAGGGAGACGTCGACTTCGTCTTCTCGTCCCGCGATTCATCCGGCGGACGGCTCGTGGATGTCGCCGAGGGTGATCTCTTCGTGACCACATCGTGGTGGACCACCTGGGCGACGCGCGCGTCCGTCGATCCCGCGAGCATCATCTATCTCGTCCAGGAGGACGAGCGTCGTTTCTACCCGGAAGGCGACGACTCGATTCGTTGCGCCGAGGCGCTCGAGGATCCGCGTATCACTTGCATCGTCAACTCCAAACCGCTCTTCGACTATCTCTTCGACGGTGACGCGACACACGCACGCAAGCCGGCGTGGTTCGATCCGGCGTTTCCCGCATTTCTGCTCCCGCGCGAAGCGGCCGCGCCCGGGAAACGCAACTTCATCTTCTACGCGCGACCGAAGAACCTCCGCAACCTCTACTACCGCGGTCTCGAGGCGATCGCCGGCGCCATCGAGAGCGGACACCTCGATCCCGCGGAGTGGGCGTTCTTCTTCATCGGCAGGGACCTGCAGCCGGTCTCGCTCCCCGGCGGCATCCGGCCGAAGCTCATCGAGAACCTCGGCTGGCACGACTATCAGCAGCTACTCCGGCGCATGGATCTGGGCTTGTCACTGATGGCGTCACCGCACTCGAGCTATCCGCCGCTTGACCTCGCGGCCGCGGGTGCGGTGGTAGTCACCAACACGTTCGGCCCGTACAAGCGATCGCTCGATCAATACTCGGCAAACATCATCTGCGCGGATCCAGACCTCCCGAGCCTCGTCACGGGGATCAGCCACGGTGTCGCGCTGGCGCGGGACTCCGCTCGCCGCGAGGCAAACCACCGGAACAGCAAGTTCCTCACCGACTGGAACGCGGTGTTCGCGCCGATCTGCGACAACCTCGTGGGTGCGCCTGCCGCCATCAAGGCATAGGGTGCCCAGGAAGCCGGCGCCTCCGCAGTTTCCCGATCCATGGGCGCCGAGCATCGAAGAACGCATCCGCAGGGTCACGGTGCCCGGTGCGCACTCGGTTGCCTACGTCTACGAGGTCCCGGACACGAGCACGTTTCGCTACCGCGTCTTCAACATGGTCGAAGCGCTCGATCTCGAGGATCGTGATCGACCAATCTCGGCGACCTGGTTCACCGGCACCGAACTGCCGATCCTCGAGCGTTTGATCGGCGACGTCGACACACTCGTCATCTGCCGGACGCGCTACACAGCGCGGCTCGACAGCCTGGTCACCAGGGCTCGCGCGTCCGGATCACGCGTGCTGTTCGACGTCGACGACCTCATCTTCGACACCCGCTACGTGAGCCTGATTCTCGAGACGCTGGATCGCAACCCAGGTGAGGCGATGCTCGACGAATGGTTTGCGGCCATGTCGCGCCTCGGGGCGATGCTTCGCCTGTGCGACGGCGCCATCTCCACCAACGAGTTCCTCGCATCGCACATCGAGGACTTCGCGCAACTGCCGACGTGGGTCGTGCCCAACTTCCTCAACCGCCTGCAGCTGGAACGATCCGCGGAGGTCCGGCGCACGCGCCACGAGACGGCGCCGCCGCCGGGCGTGACCAGCATCGGCTACTTCAGCGGCACACCAACCCACAACCGCGATTTCGAGCTGGTGTCCACCGCACTCGCGCGGGTCATGACCCGGCACAGCGAGCTGCGCCTGAGCATCGTCGGATTCCTCGACATCGGACCGGCGCTGCGCGCCTTCACGGACCGCATCGACACGCGACCGCTCACCGACTTCCTGACACTGCAGACGCTCATCGGGTCCGCCGACCTCAACATCGTGCCGCTGCTCACCAACGTGTTCAGCAACTCGAAGTCGGAGCTCAAGTACTTCGAGGCGGCCGTCGTCGAAACCCCGACCCTGGCATCACCGACGTACACGTTTCAACGCGCCATCGAAAACGGGGTCAACGGCTTCCTCGTCGATGCATACGACTGGGAAGCGCGTCTCGAGCAGGCGGTCCGAGGTGAGCTCGACCTCGCCGCGGTTGCCGAGCGTGGCCTCGAGGACGTGCTCCGCCGGTACACGCCCGAATCGCAGGTGGGCGCCATCCGCGACGCAGTGCTCGAGAACGGCGTGCGCCGCTAGACTCGGGTCATGACCCTTCGCTGGCAGAACATCGTCATCGACTGCACCGACGCGCTCCTCGTCGGCTCGTTCTGGAGCGAGGCGCTGGGCCTGGAGCTCCATGGGCCGGAGGACGGCGAGTTGTGGATCGAGCCCGGTGGCGAGGGCCCCGATATCCTCTTCCTCAACGTCCCGGAGGGCAAGTCGGTCAAGGACCGCATCCATCTCGACCTCCGCCCGGATGACCAGGATGCCGAGGTGGAGCGCCTCATGGCGCTCGGTGCGCGGCGCATCGACATCGGCCAGGGAGACGTCTCGTGGGTCGTGATGGCCGATCCCGAAGCCAACGAGTTCTGCGTCCTCAGACCGAGACCTGCCACCCCGGCATGAATAAATAACTGGTCCGGGTGGCGGAGCGGGGGGAAGCGCCGATCGCAGGCCGGGCAAGCCGCACGGCATCCCCGGACCGCAAGACGAGTAAGACCGGGCTGGAGAGCGGCGAGGGGTCCCCGCTCCGACAGGCCCCGGACCAGTTATTGATAAATAAAGGAGGGGCCGGGTCGAGGTAACCCGGCCCCCCTGTCCAGGAAGGAGTGTGCTGGTTAGTTCTGAGCGGTGCGCTCAGGCGTCGTAGTACAAGGCGAACTCGTAGGGATGCGGCCGCAGCGCGACCGGATCCACTTCGTTCTCGCGCTTGTACGCGATGTACATGTCGATGAGGTCCTGGGTGAACACCCCGCCCTCGGTGAGGAAGTCGTTGTCGACCTCGAGTGCGTTGAGCACCTCGGTCAGCGATCCCGGAAGGTCCTTGACGCGTGCCTTCTCCTCACCTTCGAGCTCGTAGAGATCGGCCTCCACTGGCGTCGGCGGCTCGATCCGGCGCTTGACCCCGTCGAGCCCGGCCATGAGGCAGGCTGCGAACGAGAGATACGGGTTGCACATCGGGTCCGGCGAGCGGAACTCGAGCCGGCGTGCTGCCGGGGCGGCGCTGTACGTCGGGATGCGCACGCAGGCGCTCCGGTTACGCGCGCTGTAGGCGAGCTTGATGGGCGCCTCGTACCCGGGTACCAGCCGCCGGTAGCTGTTGGTCGTCGGTGCCGCGAACGCCAGGACCGCCGGCGCGTGCTTGAGCAGACCGCCGATGTACCAGCGCGCGGTGTCGCTGAGCAGCGCGTAGCCGTCCTTGTCGTAGAAGAGCGGCACGCCGTCCTTCCAGAGCGACTGATGGGTGTGCATGCCGCTGCCGTTGTCGCCGAAGAGGGGCTTGGGCATGAACGTCGCCGTGTAGCCGTTCTCGTAGCAGACGTTCTTGACGATGTGCTTGTAGATGAGCACCTTGTCGGCCATGTTCACCAGCGAGTCGAAGCGCATGTCGATCTCGGTCTGGCCCGCGGTGCCGACCTCGTGGTGATGGACCTCGATTTGGACGCCCGCGTCGATGAGCGCGAGCACGATCTTGCTGCGCAGATCCTGGAGCTTGTCGATCGGCGGCGTGGGGAAGTAGCCCTGCTTCAGCTTGGGGCGGAAGCCGAGATTGGCCGTTCCATTCTTGCCGGTGTTCCAGATGCCCTCATCGGAATCGATGTGGTAGTAGCCCTCGTGGGTGTTCTGGTCGAACCGCACCGAGTTGAAGATGTAGAACTCGAGCTCGGGGCCCCAGTACGAGGTGTCCGCGATGCCAGTGCTGAGCAGGTACTCCTCGGCCTTGCGCGCGACGAAGCGGGGGTCGCGGCTGTAGTCCGCGAGGGTCAGCGGGTCCTTGATGTCGCAGACCATCGCGAGAGTCGGGATTTCGAGGGTGCTGTCGACGAAGGTGCGTCCGGGATCTGGGAAGAGGAGCATGTCGCTCTCGTAGATCTTCTGGAATCCACGGATGCTCGAGCCGTCGAACCCGATGCCCTCCTTGAAGAGCGACTCGGTCATCTCGCCGACCGGGATGCTGAAGTGCTGCCAGCTGCCGAGCAGATCCGCGAAGCGAAGATCGACCATCTTGATGCCGAGCTCTTTCGCATTGCGGATGACGTCGGCGGGCGTCGCCTTGGTGGCCTTGGTCGGAGACATCGCGGGTGTCACCTCTTGTAGAACTCTCACGGCTAACGACTCGTCGATTGCCATAGGCCTCCTTCCGCGGGACGCTGCCTTTCACACCCCGGCTCCCGATTGGACCCCTCGGTCGCCGCGGCACACTACGAGAGCCAGACTAGGGTTCTCGGACGCATCGAGCTATGGACTCCGAGTCCGAGGGATTCACGGTATGGCTTGTGCACAATGCACAAACCGAACTGCGCCTCAGGTCACTCAGGTGGCGACGGGAGGTTTGACCTCCGCGACCTGGGACCGCGCCAGCACCTTGTCCTTGAAGTAGATCTTGTTGATATCGACAAAGGCGACCTGGGTCTCGGGGACATCCTCTTCGGCGTAGATGGCGTCCACGGGGCACGGATCGACACAGGCACCACAGTCGATGCACTCATCGGGATCGATGTAGACCATGCGGTCCTCGGCGGCCTCGTGGATGCAGTCCACGGGGCAGACCTCGATGCAGGACTTGTCCTTGAGGTCGACGCAGGTCTCGGTGACGATGTAGGTCATCGCTCTTGAGTTTAGCAAGGCGAACTCACCGCGCTCGACGTAACCGTCGCGCGTACTCGATATGTGGCGCTGCCCACGGCGGTCTGGGGTGTGTGCTTCGTGGACGACGCGACCAATACGTTCGGGTTGCTCCACTGGCAGTTCGCGCCGCCGACCAAGGGCGCTCAGCTATCCCGGGACTCCCTCCGGCTCTGACTGAGCGCCCCGTGCGGCCCCCGACTGGAGCACGTCGCGAATACGCAGGCAGAGGTGCAGGTTGAGGCGCGTCGCCGGGTCGTCGAGACGGAGCCGGCCGACCTCCTCGATGCGGCGAAGCCGGTAGAGCACTGTGTTGCGGTGCAGCTTGAGACGCTGCGCGGTCTCGGTCGGCGACCCGTTGGCCTCAAAGTAGGCGTCGAGCGTGGCCATGAGCTCCGCGCTCGACCGCTCGTCGTAGGCGACGAGCTCGCCGACCGTGCCTCGGTAGTAATCGGTGAGCTCGGGGTGCTGGGCCATCGCGAAGAGGAGCCGGTGCAGGCCCAGATCGGCGAAGCTCGCCTGCCGCCCGGGACCGAGCAGGCGCCGGCTCATCTCGAGCGCGTGCTCGGCCTCCCGGAATGACTGGCGCACGCCCGACGCGCCGTCATGCGTGCGCCCGAGTCCGAGCGAGGTGGTCGCATCTCCGGTCGCCCGGGCACACTCGCTGCGCACCAGCTCCGCGAAGCGATACAGGGCGTCGACTGCACCGTCCGGCTCCGGCATCAGCACGACGCAGACGGCGTCCTCGTGGGCCGCAACCAGGGCACGCGCCTCGCGCCGGGCAACCACGTTCTGGGCTGCGCGCAGCGCGCGGAGCTCCCAGGACGCCGTGGACACCGAGCCGCGGAGCGCGATCACGGCGACCTTCCCGGAGAGGTCGGCGCCAAGCCGGCGGGCGCGCTCGAGCGCAACGCGCTCAGACGAGTACGAGCCGGTGAGCAGCGACGCGATGAACTCGCCCTCGAGCTTGTCGCGGGTTTCAGTCACGGCGCGCTCGCGGTCGAACTCGATGGCGCATGCGGAGGCCGCCCTCGCCACGGCGAGTCGGGCAATCTGGTCGAGGCGCTGCTCCTCTCCGATGACGCAGACGAAACCGCCGACCCCGTTGCGTATCGGTATCGGGCTCACCAGCGAGGCGAGGCCGTGACGTCCGATCGTGAACTCGTGAACGGGCGGATCGGCACCGACCACCGCGATCGTGCCGCCCCACCGGCGCAGGGCATCGGCCCCTGCGCCCAGGTCGGCCAGCAGCGTGGCGTCGTCGACCGTCAGGTGGCGCACCTCGCCCGCCTCGTCCAGCAACGCGCCCGCAAGGCCGGTGACCTCGGCGAGCCGTCCGACGATCTTGTCCGGGCCGGCGCCAGCAAGGGCGAGATCCATCAGCGAGAGCTGCAGCTCCTGCGCACGCTCATGCAGGAGCGCGCGCTGGTCGAGGATGAAGCGGACGCAGGTGTGGTGCGCGTCGCCCGCGTGGATGCCGTCGGGCAGACGGAGCAGTGGCATCATCAGGCGGTCCGCCGCCGAGATGCTCTCGACGGACACGTCGCCCACCACCGCAACGGCGACGCCGCCCTTCTCCGCAAAGCTGACCATCACCTGGGGAAGGTCGAGACGCTCGTCGAGCAGGCGGATGCTCTTGACCGGCACGAAAGCGATCTCGCCGCCCTTCACCGCCTCGAAGGCGGGCGGACGGGTACGCAGCGCGCAGGCCCACTCGACCCGGCGTTCGAGCCCGCCGCCACCGCCCAGCAGGTCGGTGCCGGGCGGCAGAACCCCGCGCCACACATCCTTGACCGTGATGGTTGGCGAGCTCATGACGCGGGCATCCGATCAGCAGCGCTCGAGGTACTGGTCGATTTCCCAGGGTGTGACCTGACCGCGGTACGCCTCCCACTCGAGGTGCTTGGCCGCGATGAAACGCTCCGCGAGGTGGTCGCCCAGCGCGTCGATGACGATCTCATCGGCCTCGAGGGCGTCGACCGCGTCCTTCAGGTTGTCCGGGAGCACTCCGACGTTGCGCCGCTCGAGCTCCACCTCGTCGAACCCGTAGAGCGACTCCTCTACCGGCGGCGGCAGCGGCAGACGGCGCTCGATGCCGTCGAGCCCGCAGCGGAGCATCACCGCGAACGCGAGGTAGGGATTGCACGACGGGTCGGGGCTGCGCAGCTCGACCCGGGTTGCCTCCGCGCGCCCGACGTGCGGGACACGGATGAGCGCGCCTCGGTTGGTCCGCGCCCAGGAGATGAAGATCGGCGCCTCGAAACCGCGCACCAGGCGCTTGTACGAGTTCACCAGCGGGGCGAGCACGGCGGTGATCGCCGCCGCGTGGTGGAGCTGCCCGGCGATGAAATGCTGGGCCACATCGCTCAGCCCGTAGGCATCGTCACCGGCGAACGCGTTCGTCGAATCGCGCAGGCGGAGCAGGCTCTGGTGGACGTGCATGCCGCTGCCCGGCTTGCCGTCGAACGGCTTGGGCATGAATGTTGCGATCACACCCGACTGTTCGGCGACCGCCTTGAGCGCGTAGCGGAAGGTGATCAGATCGTCGGCGGCCTTGAGCGCATGGGCCGCATCGATGTCGATCTCGTGCTGCCCGCCCGCGATCTCATGGTGCGAGGTGTTGACCGCGATACCCAGGCTCATCAGCGCGCTGACCATGCGCTGGCGCAGATCGCGGTTTCCATCGCTCGAGAAGTCGAAATAGGAGCTGCGGTCATTGCGCGTGGGCACCAGCGACCCGTCGGTCGTCCGCTCGAGGAGAAAGAACTCCACCTCGGGGCCGACGCGGTACTCGAAGCCGAGCCGTTCGGCCTCCCCGACCGCTCGACGCAGCACCCCACGGGGGTCGCCCTGGTAGGGCTCGCCGTCCGGCGTGGTTGCCCAGCAGATGAGCCGGGCGGTGCTCTCGTCGGCCCAGGGCAGGACTTGAAACGTCGAGGGGTCGGGGACCAGGTACATGTCCGATTCCGCCGTACGGGCCGAGGAGTCCACCGACGATCCGTCGAACCACGTCCCGTGCGCGATGGTCTCGCTCAGCTGGGAGGCGGGGATGGTGACCGTCTTCACGCCGCCGACGACATCGGTGAACTGGAGATCGATGTGGCGCACCTGCGCCGCCTCAACTTTCGCCAGGAGGTCAGGGGGAGCTTCCCTGTGGGTAGACGGTGGCAATTGATGGCCTCCAACTAGGCGGAACGCACAAGCGCAAGTTGCTCAGCGGAGCATATCGCACCCTTCGGTTTCTTCCGGCACCGGAACGCTACTGAATTGTCGTGCGCTGCGCACAGCCTGCGCGGCCGCCCGTGTCAGCCGCCTGAGGAGACTGCGACCCCCATACCGTCGAACGTCGTCATCGCCTCGGTGAAGGCTTGCGTGGTCATGGTTCGCTCGACGCCGTACAGCACATCGACGAAGGTGATCGTGTCTCGCACCGGGTCGTAGCCGATCACCGGTACCGCGTGCTCGCCGACCGCCCAGGGGATGCGGGCTCCATCCCAGGCGGTCCAGTAGCGCGGGACATGCGCTTTGAAGTCCGAGGTCAGCCAGACCACCACCGAGTCCCCGAGACGCAGCTGAGCCACGATCTCGGCGAGGGTCCAGCCCGTGTGGCCGTCGGCGTTCGCTCCGTAGCGGTTCGCGGCGGCGACGATGGGCGGGTAGTAGACCCCATACCCGGTGAAGTCCGGTTCGTAACCGTTGACGTCACCGACGAAGTCCTTGAACGGATCGCCCCAACGAACCGGAAGACCGTTGGAGCCGAGCTCGGGCCGACGCGCATCCTGAGGCAGGCTCGCGTAAATCTGGTCCTGGGGCACCTCGATGTGTTGCACGGCGAGCGCAACCTCGAGTGCGGCCGACTCACAGTCGAGCGCCAGGTCCTGCTTGATGATCGGGCCCGGGAGGAACAAGGAGCCGGCGTCCGTGCTCACCGGCGAGGCTGTCGGCGCCGACGGGGTCGGCGTGGCCGCGGATGGCGTGGCGGGGCCGATGTTGTCGGTTGTCGCGTGCGACGGGGTCCCGGCCGCGAGGGTCCAGAGGGGGAGTGCGACTGCGGCCACGAGGACCAGTCCTCCCACCGCCGCAACGGCGGGCCGGCGCAGGCGGATCATGGGCGTGGTCTCGTGCGCACGGTCATATCACTCTAACCAGAGCCCCGCGAAGTGGTTACATCGCCTGCCTACTGCGGAACGTTGATGCGCCCGCCGAGCTCACGAAATTCGACAGACTTCTCCTCCAGCCCGAGTCGAACCGCCTGATCCTCGCCAACGCCGTGATCGCGCGCGTAGTCGCGAATATCCTGGGTGATGCGCATGCTGCAGAACTTCGGGCCGCACATCGAGCAGAAGTGCGCAACCTTCGCGCCCGCCGCCGGCAACGACTCGTCGTGCATCGAGCGCGCGGTCTCCGGATCGAGGCTCAGGTTGAACTGGTCCTCCCAGCGGAAGTCGAAGCGCGCCTGCGAGAGCGCGTCGTCCCAGCGCTGCGCGCCGGGATGTCCCTTGGCAAGGTCGGCGGCATGCGCGGCGATCTTGTATGCGATGACACCGTCCTTCACATCCTGGCGGTCGGGAAGACCGAGGTGTTCCTTGGGCGTCACGTAGCAGAGCATCGCCGTTCCGTACCAACCGATCATGGCCGCGCCGATTGCGGACGTGATGTGGTCGTACCCGGGTGCGATATCGGTGGTCAGCGGACCGAGCGTGTAGAAGGGCGCCTCGTGACACACCTCCATCTGCAGGTCGACGTTCTCCTTGATCTTGTGCATCGGCACGTGTCCCGGGCCTTCGATCATCACCTGGACGTCGTGCTTCCATGCGACCTGGGTCAGCTCTCCGAGGGTGCGCAGCTCACCGAACTGCGCCTCGTCATTGGCGTCGGCGATGGAACCGGGGCGCAGCCCGTCGCCGAGCGAGAACGAGATGTCATACGCGCGCAGGATCTCGCAGAGATCCTCGAAATGCGTGTAGAGAAAGTTCTCCTGATGGTGCGCGAGGCACCATGCCGCCATGATCGACCCGCCGCGCGACACGATCCCGGTGACGCGCTTCGCGGTGAGCGGCACGTAGCGCAGCAGCACGCCGGCGTGAATCGTGAAGTAGTCGACTCCCTGTTCGGCCTGCTCGATGATCGTGTCGCGGTAGATCTCCCAGGAGAGTTGATCGGCGTTTCCACCAACCTTCTCGAGGGCCTGGTAGATCGGGACAGTTCCGACAGGAACTGGCGAGTTGCGCATGATCCATTCGCGGGTGGCATGGATGTCCTTGCCGGTGGACAGGTCCATGATGGTGTCCGATCCCCAGCGCGTCGCCCAGCGCATCTTCTCGACCTCGGCGTCGATGCTCGAGAGGACGGCCGAGTTGCCGATGTTGGCGTTCACCTTCACCAGGAACTTGGTGCCGATGATCATCGGCTCCGCTTCGGGATGATTGATGTTCGCGGGGATGATCGCCCGTCCGCGGGCAACCTCATCACGGACCAGCTCGGACGGGACTCCCTCGCGGATGGCGATGAACTCCATCTCCGGCGTGATCATCCCGCGGCGCGCGTAGTGCAGCTGGGTGACCGCGGTGCCGGGGAGCGCGCGGAGTGCCTCACCCCGGACGCCGGCGACCGTCTCCACGTCGCCGCGCTCGAGAATCCACGGCCTGCGCAGCGGCGGCAAACCGGCCTTCGGGTCGACGGTCACGTCCGGGTCCCCGTGCGGACCACTCGTGTCATAGAGACGGAGCGGCGGATTGGCGGTGTCGCCGGCCACGCCGCGTGTGGGCGCCTGCGCTACCTCTCGGAACGGGACCCGCAGATCGGGACGCGATCCGTCCACGTAGATGCGCCGGGCGTTGCCCGTCGCCAACGCAGCGGTCGCGGTGGCAGTCGCTTTGCGATCGATCACCTCGGTCATGTCGGCCTCCATGTGACACGACGCCCGGAGAGCCGCCTTGTTGCAGGCGGAGCGCTCCCTGCGCCGGCATTACCCGGATCAGGTTCCACGGTCGGCCGCCCGCAGCGGCCCTCTCAGCCCGGTCTCGCCGAGCTCCCGAGCCACGATGGTACGCCACCCGTCACCAACGGCCGGACCCGCCCCTGCCTTCGTTCGCCTCCGGAACCAGGCGCGTTCTACAGATCTCCGCGAAGAGCGCCGCACTGGGCTTTGCAATCCGTTCCTGCGTCTCTCGGTCGACGCTGAACAGCCCAAAGCGTTTGGTGTATCCCTCTGCCCATTCGAAGTTGTCCCACGCCGTCCAGTACAGGTAGCCACGGACGTCGACGCCGGCATCGATCGCATCACCGACGGCGGCGAGATGTTGGCGCAGGAACTCGGGTCGCAACTCGTCGTTGTCATCCGCCACGCCGTTCTCGGTGATCAGGATCGGCAGACCGAACTCGTCCGCGAGATCGGTGATGGCGCGGCGGAGCGCGCCGGCGTCGATTGCCCAACCAGCGCTTGACAGTGGGAACCCGGGCACCGCCTCGTGGCGCGTGAAGAGCATGCCGGGCGCGCCGACATCGAGCGATACCGCCTCACTGGTGTAGTGATTCAGGCCCAGGTACGTGAGCGAGCCCGCCAGGCCCGGGACTGTCTCTCCGTGCCCGACGGGAGCAAGGACGCGACCTTCGATGCAGCTGCGCAGAAACCATCGATTGAAAAGGAAATCGGGCAACTTCGCGACCGCGCGATCGATGCGTGACGTCGGGTTGCGAGGCACGAAACGGCGTTCGTGATGGGCGATCGACACTTGCGCTTGACGGCCGTGGCGCGCGGAGACCGCGGTGATAGCCTGCGCGGCCGCAGCGTGCATGCGCATAAGACCGCGCAGCGCACCCAGCGTGCGACGCAGCGAACGTTCCCCGGGAGGCCACAGGCCTTCGAGATGGCCGAGCACCGCGACCACCGTGGGTTCGTTCACCGTCACCCACCAGGTGACCATGTCGCCGAACGCCTCGACGCATGCAGCGGCGTAGCGGGCGAAGTGCACAGGCGCCTCGGGCGCGGCAAACCCTCCGGACTCCGCCAGCCAGACGGGCAGCGTGAAGTGTTGCAACGTGACAACCGGCTCCATTCCGCTGCTCCGGCAGGCGCGCACGACATCCGCGTAATGGTCGATCGCGCCGCCGTCGAACCGGCCGGGCTGCGGCTCCATACGGGCCCACTCGACGGAGAAGCGATGCGCGTTGTGATGCATCGCTCCGAGCTGATCGAGGTCTTCACGGTAGCGCCGGTACTGATCGATGGCGATCACGGCATCGCCTCCCCCGTTGATCGCCTCGGGATGGTCGGCGACCCACCTCGACCAGTCGTTGTCGATGCCGCCCTCAACCTGGTGAGCAGCGGTGGCGCACCCGAGAAGAAAGCCCTCAGGCAGGCGCCTTGGGGTCACCCGGTCGCCGCGGGCGCGGCGAGGACGAGACGGCGGTACCCCTCCGACGGCTCGTCGACGACCACAGTCACGCCATTCTTACGGCTCCACGCGCGTACCGCGAACGCGTGCTCGGTGATTGGCGAACGGACCTCGAGCAGACCGCCGGGCTCCAGGCGCGCGTACGCCTTGCGCACCCGTTCGAGCGGACCAGGCTCCGTACAGAGCTCCTCTGAGCCGCTGAGGTCGATGACGGTGGTGTCAGCCACCTCACCAGAATACGTGGCGCCTCGTGCTGGCCGGTCCGCTCAGACGGGAGGCACGAGGCCGGAGAGGCGACCGATCCGGAGGACATTCGTACGCCTGCGGACGGCGTCTCCAGTGACCATCGATAACCGGCCCATAATGCTTGGATGCCCAATCCACAGCCGGCCCGCCTCGACGACGCCGTCGAAGGCGAGGAGGAAAGTCCGCGCCGGGTCGCCGGCACCGTCCGACTGATGACCGAGGACCCATTCGAGATCGATGCCGAGGCCGACTCCGGGGTCGGTCAGCGCATCTCCTCGATCGCGGCCAAAAGCCCGTGGGTCATCCCCGTCGTGCTGATGGGGATCGGCGTGGCTTTCCTGGTGCTGCGCCGCCGGGGCTGATCTCCGGCCCTCCGCGGGGAGCAACCTCCACGAGCGGCGGGCTGTCCGGCCCGGCGAAGATGTCGAGCATCAACGCCTCGAACGCGAGGCGGGGCTGCGCATACATGGCCACTGACTTGGCCGTTTCGAGGATCCGCGCCAGGATCTCGACGATGCGCGTGAGGTTGAGATCCTGGGCCCAGGCCTCGAGCGCCGGTCGATAAGCCCTCCAGATCGCGAGCTCTGGAGCTCCCGATGCGAAGCAGGCCGCGTCGCGAACGAACGAGGCCCATGCGCCCAGCGTGATCAGCGCCTGCTCGCGAACCTCCGCGCTCTTCTCGGTCCCTACGGCCGCGGCCACCGTGACCTGGGCAGCCGCCCGCAGCGCGCCCTCGGCACCACCCCCACCAGCGCCGATGAATCGATCGAGCGCGTCGAGCTCGCTCTCGAGCGCACCGGCGGACGTGGCGAGCCTCAGGGCGCGCCCGGGCCTGCCGGCGGCGAGTGCGGCGGCGGTGGCGGCATCGTGTTCGCTCACTCCGTGGGCGCGCTCGAGCCAGCGCTCGATCACCGTCGGTGACACCGGTCCGAGCACCACCGTCTCGCAGCGCGAGCGGACCGTCTGGGGGAGTTGCTCGGGGTGTGCCGAGGTGAGCACGAGGTGGGCGCGAGGCGGCGGCTCCTCGAGGGTCTTGAGCACGTTGTCGGCTGCCTGCTCGGTGAGCCGGTCAGCACGGGCGATCACGGCGACGCGCCGTCCGCCCGCGTACGCCGAGAGCGAGAGGAATTGCTGGAGCGATGGGCCCACCTCCTCGTCTCCTGCCTTCCGCTTCGGCGATGGCCGCATCCGATCGATGCCCACGTTCTCGGCCGCCGAGTCCTCGAGCCAGAAGTCGGGGTGCGCCAACAGCCCCCCCGGCCAGTTCTCGGCGTCGAGCAGTTCGGACGCGAGGGCGAGTGCGGCAGTGGTCTTGCCGACGCCCTCCGGCCCGATCAGCAGCAGCGCGTGGGTGAGCTCGTCGTCGACCCCGCTTGCCACCAGGCGCTGGAGGACGGAGCCGTGGCCGATCACCGAGTCCAGCGTGGTCACGGGATGGATTGTGCAGAATTGCCCGCGGTGACTCAGTCCCAGACGCCAGCGCAGGCGGCCGTGCCGCAGCCCCAGGCCGAGACCGGACGTCACTACGCCGCACGGGTGATCCTCTACATGGAGGCGGCTTTCCTCGTCCTCATCTCCTTCGGATTCTTCAGTGGAGCGGAAGGCACCGGCCTGATCAGCGTTGCCGGCGGCGGCGGGCTCTGCATCGTCGGGGCAGTGATCCTCGGCGTCGGAGCGACCCGGATGCGACACGACGTGCCGGTCGTCCGCGATCCCGCGGACCCGGATTCGAAGGTGCCGTGGGACTGGACCGACTTCGTCATGTTCTGGCCAGGCTGGTTCAGCGCATTTCAACTGCTCGGCTCGGTGGCGGTGATCCTGACCAACCTCATCGGCAACACGTCCGATGTGACAGTGCGCAATGCGATCGAGTCGTCGGTGCTCGCGGTGTGCCAGTACGGCGGCATGCTGTTCAACATCTTCGTCCTCGCGTTCATGCGGCGCGGGGGCACGCTGCGGGATCTCGGCTGGCGTGGTTTCAAGTGGTGGTGGCTCCCCATCGCTCCCCTGGCCACGTACGTCGCGCTGGTTGGCGCGAGCTACCTGCAGACCATCAACCAGAATTTGTTTCCGGGCGTGTCCAACGGCCAGTGCCAGCAAGTCCAGCACGACTACAGCCATTACTACGTGATCGCGATCATCGTGGTCTGCATCATCGCCCCGATTTCAGAGGAAACCATCTTCCGAGGGTTCATCTACGGCTGGTTACACCGCTGGGGACCTGCGATCTTCGCGGTGCCGCTCAGCGCTGCCATCTTCTCGGCACTGCACCAACAATTGGTGCTGTTCCTGCCACTGTTCTTCGTCGGACTGGTGCTTGCGTCGCTGTATCAGGGATCGCGCAGCATCGTCCCCGGCATTGTGACGCACGCATTGTTCAACTTACCCAATATCATCGCGATCCTGAGCACCACGGCCACCTGTTGACGTGGTCAGCCGACGGACTGGATCTGCCCGCCGTCGACCGCCAATGCCACTCCGGTCACGAATGACGCCGCGGGTGAACAGAGGAAGACTGCTACTCGTGCGATCTCGTCAGGCTCACCAACCCGACCGAGCGGATTGATCTTGCCGGCGCTGGCAAAAAACGCTTCGAGGTCGGTGACTCCCGCACGTCTCGCGATCTCGATCTGACGGTCGGTCCGAATCGACCCAGGGAGCAATGAGTTGACTCGGATCTCCGGCGCAAGCTCGTTGGAAAGCGTCTTCGCAAGGCCACTCACGGCACCGCGAATGCTGTTGCTCAACGTCAACCCTGGGAGGGGTTGTTTGACGCTGGTGGATGCGATGAACAGGATCGCCGGCGCATCCGACTGCCGCAGTGCCGGCAGCGCGGCCTGGACGAGATGCACCGCGCTCATGAATGTGAGCTGATACGCAGCGTCGAACTTCTCGTCGTCAAGTTCGGCGAACGAATCTCGTGGCGGGCCACCTGCATTGACGACGAGGGCGTCCAGTCGTCCGAACTCCCTGACAGCGCGCTCCACCGCGTCCTTTGCCTGCTGCCCATCTGCGACATCGGCGGGGATGGCCACGACGCGGACGCCATGGGCACGAACCGCGTCGGCAGCCGTTCGCAACGTCGCCTCGCTCCGTGCGCACATACCGACATCAGCGCCTTCCGCCGCGAACTGCTCGGCGATGGCACGTCCCATCCCTTTGCTCGACGCGGCTACGAATGCGGCGCGTCCGTTGAGTCCGAGATCCATGGTTGCGAGCCTAGCAAACCGGTTCAGTGGCGAGGATGTCCGTCGGGCGTCCGGCATCTCGCGGCGGCCGCCACCGTCGCAAGTCATACTCGTTGAATGAAGGACGGCGATGTGAACGAGGATTGCTCCCTTCCACTTCTGCCAGCTGGCACTCCGCTCTTCGAATCACTTCCGTTCGGCGCCGTGGTGGTCGATGCGCTGGCGCCCGCGGTCGGCAATGGCGTGATCACGTTGAGGAACGGCGCCGACCAGGGCGTTCTCGTCATCCGCAGTGGCTCCATCACGGAAACGGTGTGGGTTGCAGGCGGCGTCAGAACCACCGGCGAACATGCGCTCGCGTTGATCCACGGTAATGCAGCCACAGTGTCGGCACGCAAGCTCTCGGACGACGCGATGGTCGTTGTCGAACCACTGATCCGCGCCGAGCCGCGATACGCCGATCTCCGCCTCGAGTGGGTGGTCTGGCCCAGGCTCCTCAACGACTTGCGTGAACGAGATCAGACATTCGTAGTCGAGGTGACAACGCCGAACGGCCGGGGTGTCACGATCATCCAGAGCGGGCGGCAGATTGCGACGTTCGGCGAATCAGGTGCAACGCTCGGCGATACCGATCTGCTCAATGATCTGGCTACGGGAGCTGTCGGAACCGTCCGCGTCCTCATCGACCGTGGCGTGACCGCCGCCCGACAGACCGCCGCATCGTCGTTTTCGGCATCTGGCGAGACGCCGCATTCGAATGGTGCCGTGGTTCTGGAGGCGGAGCACGCGTCACCGGACGAGGAGTTGCACGCGAGACGTAGCGTGGCGTTGGATCCGGCACGCCTGACGGCGCGAGGTGCAGACGACCCGAACGCGACCTTGTCAGCAATGTTTGGGCCGCATCCCGATGCAGTGGAGTGGCACCCAGTGGCCCTCGAGCATCGAGCGCAAGAGGCAACGACCTCAGTCGAGTTGGTGCTCCCGCAATTATTGTCGCTGGTTCAGAACAGATTGCAGCGGTCCTCCGGGTCGGTGGAGCAGGTTGTGGACGACGCTGCGAGCGACCATCAAAGCGTTATATGGCTTGCGGATCGCGTGCGCGTCATGACCGTGCGCGGCTTCCTGCGCACTACGCTCGAACAATTGGCAGACGACATGCTCGCCGTCGCTGCTCGCGAGGCTGACTGACCTCACCGCGCTACAGCCGCTGCCAGCGTATGCGATCGCGAAGCCTGAACTGTCCGGTGGGCGTCCTGGGTGAGTCTCCAGAGTGACATGAAGCGATGGCTGCTGCTCCCCGGCCTCGAACCCAGTCGCCACGCGACGTCTGGGCGAGTGCTGTGCTCGTCTCACTCTGGATCGTGCCCTGGTGTCTACTGACCGCGGCCACGTGGGAGGCCGGCGGCCGCCCGAGTGTCTCGGCGATCTCGTTCATCAATCCTGGCGACTTCATTCGCCGTCTCCAGTCGGGGACTGGATCGCTGCAATGGTGGATGTTGGTTGGTCCGCAAGCGCCCGTCCTCGCGTGGCGGTTCTGGGGTGCCCTCGGGTCGACGATCACGGTCGCGGGCGCGGTCGTCGTCGCTGCTCGAGTGCTGGTTCTCCACATGACGCGCGGACCGCTGAAACGGTTCGCGCCTGCTGGGCGGCGGGTCGTCCGCAATGCTCATTGGGCGCGCGCGGTCGACCTCCGATCACTGCGCGGACATCCTGGTCGCGCGGGAGTGTTCCTTCTCGGTCAGCACGGGCGCCGGCTGCTTGTGACCCAGCGGGAGACGAGCGTGCTCGTGATCGGCCCAACTCGCTCCGGCAAGACGGCCGCACTCGTCATTCCAAATCTGTTCGACTGGGATGGACCAGCAATCGCAACCAGCACCAAGAGCGAGTTGGTCGATCTCACCGCAGGTCACCGGCAGTCGCGAGGGCCGGTGTACGTGTATGACCCCAGCGCCGCGACAGGCGGCCGCTACGCAACTGTCACGTGGTCGCCGATCGCTGGATGCCACGATCTCGACCGCGCCTGGACCGTAGCGTCGTGGCTGTGCGCATCGCTCCAACAGGGCGGGGGCCGGGGCGACAACGACTGGTCACATTGGGCCGAATCCGGCAAGTTGCTGATCGCACCGCTGCTCTACGTCGCCGCAATCACCGGTCGAACCATAGTCGATGTGCGCACCTGGATCCACGGCTTCGACATCGCAACCCCGATCAGCCTGCTCGAGGAGATGCTTCTCGACCCGGCAACATTGGAGGACTCCGACCCGATACGCGCCATGTCGATGCTCGCCTCGGTGGATCAGCGGCCTGAGCGCGAACGTGGAACGGTGTTCTCGACCGTGATGCGCATTTTCAATGTGTTCACCGAACGCGCGGTGGCAGAGTTGGCGCTGTCGAGCCGCTTCGACGCAGAGGACTTCCTTCGTCGCCGCGGAACCCTTTACCTCTGCACACCAAGGCAGGCCCCGGAGCGGATTGCAAGCCTCTTTGTCGGAATACTGATGACGGTGGTCACCGCTGCATATGCAATGTCTGACGTGGACCCGGATCACAGGCACGCGGTGAGTTTCGGACTCTTCCTGGATGAACTCGCCAATGTGGTGCCGATTGATGATCTGCCGGCGCTCGCGTCCCAGGGCGCCGGGCGTGGGGTGATGCTCATGAGCATCGTGCAAGACCTCAGCCAGTTGCGATCTCGATACGGGATGGAAAAAGCAAACACCATCCTGAACAATCACGGCTGCAAGGTGATTCTTCCGGGGCAAACTGATCCCGAGACCGCGGAGGTGCTTGGGAAATTGATCGGTCGGGGAGATTTCACGGAACAGCAGGTGAGCCTCGGCGCAGATGGCCGGGTCAGTCGTTCCTTCTCCGTTCGTCACGATGCGATGGCCACGCCCGATGCATTGAGACAACTGAGTGCAGGTAGTGCGATCGTCATCCACCGAGACAGTCCGCCCGCGTATGTGCGTCTACCGTACTGGTTTCGCAGAGCGCGCTATCGGAGACTCGCGAAAGTCCCGTATTTCCGCTCCGCGGAGCACGTTCCACGCTGACGAGCCGCGTGTCATCGTGTCCCCACCTTAGGGCGCTGAACTGGCTCTGAGACCGGGTGGCTAGCCGCGCTCAGCGGCCCGTCACCTCAACGCCCAAGCGGAAACGGGATCGGAACCAGCGACGCACCCGTTGGCACGTCGATGGTGATCTCGCGACCATCGTCATAGCGCCGCACCCACGTTCGTGTCACCGGATCAAACCCATCGACAGCCGTCAAACGTGTCGCCCCGATTGTGAAGTCGCATGTCTCGCGGGTGTCGGCGGACGTGGCGTGAATCAAGACACACCGGCCGGTCGTCGGAACGCCGTTCCAAGCCATTACCGCGCCGCTCCGACTAACCTCCGCCACAGTCTTGATGACGAGCGTCGCGGATCCCGTGAAGATCTCGGTGCCGGCAACCGTATCCGCCACGCGCGAGAGCAGCAGATCGTCGATATGCACACCCGCCCGGTCGCGGCCGGCCTGAAAACCAGAGGGAGTGGAGAGCCAGACACCGCCGGCGGCGGCCACCAACCCCAGTGCGAGCAGCGGAGCTGATCTGTGCCGACGCATCATGCGCTTCAGCGCGGTCGTATGCCGGTGGACGGGCGCCAGCCCTCCCAGCGGAACCGGAAGCGTCTGTGGGGAACGGTCCAAGGAGCCAGCGATGTTGCCCAGGCGATTACCCACGTCGATCGCCGGCATTGGACACGGCGCAATCGATGACGTGGACCGGATCCAGTGAAAGGTGCATGGTCAAACGCAAACGCCTGCCGCGCGCGGCGACGACCTGGCCTGACGCGGTCTCTCGTGCGCAGCGATCTTCGAACTCCAGCGTCGCGAGCACGGCGCGGGACACCTCCAGCAACTCTCCTTCGACTCGCAAGTCGCCGAACGCCCCGAAATCGGGTCGCATCGAATCACCGGCATCGAGAAATGGTCGGAGCACACCCTGCAACTGCTGAGTCGAGTTCGGGCGTGGGCGAAAGGTCTGAGGCATCGTGCCCAGCGATCAGCAGCCCGAGATCGTAGGTGAACTGCTCGACTGCGTTCCGCACGGCATCGAGTCGCTGCTCGCGCACAGCGTGGTCGCTCAAACGATCGACGGATACTCTTCCGCGCAACAGTGCTCCGACCCACCGAGTCACCGAGCCGCCGCCGGCGAAAGAGCGATCGCCTCCGCAAGCTCTCGATAGGCGGCTCGCAGCGCACCGGAGACCGACTCGACGGGTACGCCCTCCATCCCGGCGTAGCGGACGCGCTCGGCATCGTCAGGGATGTCAACGACCCGGTACGCACGCTGCGTGATCGCGGTCATGTATCGCTTGGCCAGGGGGTGTTCGCGGTTGCGGCGGGTTCGCGGCACGAGCGACGCGACGATCGCAGGAGGCAGGTCGCGGATATCGAGGTAGTCGAGAACGCCGTTGTAGTCCTGCTTCGAGGCGGCGCTGGGGAGAACGAGTACATCAGCGTGTTCAAGCCAGTAGGCTGCCGCCGCTGCCTCGGGACCGGCGGTCGGATCAGGCAGCCGGTTGCTCATGTCGACGACCACGAGAAGATATCGCAGGCGAAGGTAGGCGACCAGCAAACCGATTTCGGTGCGCGAGTATTCAGATGTTTCGCGCGCTTCCGGAAAGCAGGCGAGCGCGGGAGTCGACGCGTGCACTGGTCTCGGGGGATCTCCAGCACTCGTCAGGGCGACGATCATGTCCCGCACCGTCGCTGCACCCGGAGGGAGATTGAGCTGGCCCCAGGCGTCAGGGTTCGCGATATTCGCATCGACGATGGCGGCGCAACGACCGACGGCGTCGAGGGCTGTGCCTGCGACTATCGCAATCCCGGCCGCGTGGCTCGTCTTGCCGACGCCACCCTTGCGCGACCCAACGGCGACGATCGTCGATCCCCGGCTGACGAGCATTTCCGCCAGCTCAGCGTCCGGAATGCCAGGTGGCGCGCGTCGCGGTGCAATGCGGCGTGCCCAGCCCGGAAAGCGCAGACCGCGGTTGGGCGATGCGTTCCGATCATCAACCACCGCCAACGGCGGTCGCATGCTTGCCGCGGCCGCGTCCGCCTGACTGAGACTCATCGCGATGAGCAAGTCGAAGGGATCTGGCGCGTCCGCCGTCACACCACCGCTCATCTCGCCTTCATCCGAGGTAGGTACAGCCCGTTCGCTGAACGCTGCGGCGAGCGACCGGATCCGTGCGATCTCCACCTCGTCGTAGATACCTGTGCCGGCAAGATCGCCCATGACCGCGGCGGCAAAGTCCAGTGGCGAGCGGACACTCAGAGCTCGCACCCTGTCCCGATCGTCATAGACAGATGCTCTCGCCGGCGAGGTCACACTCACGTACGAGTAACCATCGAGGCCGCGGAGCCATTCGGGAAGGCCATCCTGGTCATTCAGGACGAAGATCACACGTGCGTCTTTCGGCAGTTGGAGTTCCCACCATGCGTCCAGTGTCCGCTGAGCGGGGCCATCTGCGAAGAACGCGATCCCACGCACTGGAGGTATGCGGGCGATCACGCTTCCACGTTCCACGCAGAGATCGCTGACCATGCGTGCGACGGCCTCTGCGTCATCCTCATCGTCGAGGAGCACAACCACCGCGCGGGGACAATCGCGCTCAGCGAGCAAGTTGGACTGCCTCCCGCATGGCTTCGGATCCCGACCCGCAGCAGGCCGCCGTCCCTGGGAGCGAGTGATGGACGGCACCGACGGCAAGAAGGGTCAGCCCAGCCGCAAGGAACACCCACGCAATCAGGGTCGGATTTCGGCTTCGCGACCGGCGGCCTTGTCGGGCGACGCTCACGAGCCCCAAGCATGTGGCCGTGAAGACGACGATCCAGGCAAGCATCGTCATGGCGGCTTCTCCCGCCGACAATGTTGGAACGCTGGCCGTGAAGAACGCCACGGTCTGGCCGAGATCAGGGAGACGAAGTACCAACCGCGCGGCCACGACCATCGCAAAAACCGGGCCGAGCCCGAGCACCATCCGCCGCTCCATCGACATTACCCTCCGAGGCCGGCCGAGATCGCGTGGAATGTGGGAGCGCCGATCAGCAAGAGCAACGGAATAAGCATCCCGGCAATTGGCAGCGTGATCAAGATGCGAGCTCGCGCCGCGTGCACTCGAGCATCCGCAAGGCGCTCCTGATACACCGTGAGAGCGAGGCGCGTGTAGGCAACGCGGTTGGGCACGCCCACATTGGTCGTGGCGGCCGCATCGGCAACATCGACGAAGGCACGTATTCCATATGCATCGCCGATGAGCCGGTACTTCTCAGCAGTCGAAAGAAATGAGTTTCCAGCAAGCCGCTTGAACCCGCCTCGATCGAGGAGGTCCTGGAGCGCGGCATCTCGCGCACAGCGTGCCATCACTCTCACAGCGTCGTCGAGTTGTAGCCCGCGACTATCAGTCATGACCGCGACCGCCATGAGCATATCGCCGAGAGTTCGAGCGGAGGCTTCGCATTCGCGGCGCGCACGCCGCCGAAGATCGTTGAGCGAGATCGGAAGAATGAGCCCAGCGATTACGAGCGCTGTCCAAGGCGGAACCGGCCAGTTTCCGGCGACGGCCCTACTGGCGGCCGCGGCTCCAAGAACGAACGCGAACGTCAGCAATGAGATCGCACCGGTCCTGGCGAGGAAGCTCGCCGGCGTTTCCCTGCTATTGGCTTGACCGAGGAGACGTTCGAGATCCAGCTCCGCCTGCACCCTTCCGAGGACTGGAGTGCGATGGGCCACTCGTTCGAGCGCCGACTCGCGGGTCGCGAAACCGCGGAGGTGCGTCATGCGACGCCATGCTCGAGCGTCAGGTGCTGTGAACATGTCCAGGAGCTTGATGCCGCCAATCCAAGCCCCGATGACGAGAATCGCGAGGGCGGCATATGGGATCGCGTCACCCATGCGGATGAATCTCCTGTTCCTGGACCTGCCGCAGGTCCCATCGGGTCCATCGGGCTGTCCGAGCGATCCGACCGAGAAGGGCAATCAAGGCGAAGAACATCCCGACGGCGATAAGCAGTACCACGGTGCCCGGAATCGTGTCGTAATACGCACGGAAACTCGCGACGCGGACGAGGCTGACAAACATCACCGTCATCAAGCCCGACATCGCGAACGTGACAGCGCGCTGCTGAGTCAACGTCACCAGCGACTCTTCCTCGACTTCCAACTGCGCTTCGCCAACCGGGAGCAGCACCTCGTCGATCGCGGAGATGAGGCCATCAAGGCTGCGTGTCCTCGCCCAGATCAGAACGGCACAGGAATGCTCGACGAGTGCAGACCGCGAACGCACGCCACTCGACACAATGTTGCCGGTGACAGAACCACCCTCTGCCCAGGGAGCGAGCACGTACGCGAGTTCGCGTCCAGGATTGCGACCGATTTCCTGCAGCGCTGAGTTCGAGCGACTGATTCCCGATCGCCATCCGGTCACGCAAGACGCGAAGCTGCACGAGAAACGCTCGCTCCATCCCGAGGCGTCGCCGCGCAGCCCGGCCAGCCACCAGGAATCGCACGCCGAAGAAGCCGATAACACCAAGCAGCAAGCTCAGAAGCCAGATTTGCGTGGTAATCCCGACCGCGATCCCGGCTAGGGTCAAGCCGGCGCGCAATGCGATCCAGCGGCGCCACGGCCATCCCAATGCCGCGGCGACGTCCTTCTCGTGTTCGAGGAGCGGTATCGCCCGATGTCCTGTCACTCTCTTCGAGAGCGGCGACACATCGAGAATGGCAGCGATGCCAGCACAGCCGCACGCTACGATCAGTGCTAGTCCAGCTACGAGAACGACCGGCTGAGACAGTTGCGCGAGGAGACTCATGGCTCCGGCACCGTACCGCCTGCGAGGTGGGGCAGAATCCGCGGCGCCAAACGCCCCAGGTTGCCGACAAGATCAGTGCCTCGAACGAGTCCGCCGCTCTCCGCCTGACGATAGACCCACTTGTGGTTTCCGCCTCGTTCCACCGCCACAACGCCGGTGATGCGACGGCGTCCATCCTGGTTCGCGATGTGCACCACCACATGGATGGCCTGCTCCACGATTCGCCGTGCCAGGAGCTCGTTCCCGGCGAAACGTGAGTTCTCCATTACGTACTGCATGGCCTGCTCGATCGCGAGCTCGGCGTCCTCGGCGTGGATCGTTGTCATCGATCCGTCGTGACCGGTCATCAACGCCTTGCACACGGCGGCCATCTCCTCGCCCCGAGATTCCCCCAGGATGATCCGATCAGGCTGGAATCTCAGCGCATGTCTGACAAGGTCGAACATGGTGAGATCGTGCGCGTCGGCGTCGGTTCGAATCGACGGAATCGTGGAGACCGCAGTGGTGAGTGCGTGCCAAGGCTCGCCGTCACCGCGGTCCTGATCGAGGTGGAGTTCGGCTCCGTCCTCGACGACCACGATGTGTTCGTCCTCCGGAACCATCCCCGCAAGAACTCGGAGCAGTGTCGTCTTGCCCGTTGACGTTCCCCCGGCGATCAGCATGTTGGCACGCCCACGAACGCACGCCTCAATGAAGACCGCGACCCCCAGCGGCATAACCATCTGAGAGACGTAGTCGCTGAGGTCGCGCACCTTGGCTCGCGCCGGCACCCTGATGGCGGCCTTCACATCTGAGCGGCCCGACACTGCAGGCCGCTTCGCCACGCACAACCGAATGACACTGCCGACGTTCGCCTCGGCAATTGGAGACGCGTCAGTGATCGACTGATCGCCCGTAACGCCACGCATGCGCACCACGCTGCGAAAGAACTCAAGCACCTCATCATCACTGGTGAACGGGCTTCCGCCGATCAACGAAAGCTTTCTTCCAACTGTGCTGACCAGCCAATGATCGTGGCCGAGACACGTGATGTTCTCGAGCTCCGCTCCATAGATCAGAAGTGACAAGGGGTGCAGATGCGATCCGAGGATCACGGCGTTGCGCTGTGTCGTCGCCCGATAGCGAGCATTGCGCGCGAGCTCCGAGACTACCGAAAGCGGCAGCCCACTGGATTGCGGCGCCGCGATGGCTCGATCAATCGACTTTGACACGTCGTCACTCAGACGTTCCTCGTGCAACACCGATGCCGGCTCTCCGTCTCTCAACTGGCGCACCGAGGCCGCGATGATCTCAGCGACCTCGCGCTCCTCAGTCGGGATGTGTGGCCACCTGCTTACCTGCACTGTGGATCGATGATTACGGGGAGCGTTCGGGGAAGCCGTCGTCATAGATGCAACTCCTCTTCGACGCCGACGAGGATGGTGGGACGACCTGTGTCGGCGACGCGAGCCGCGCGGCGCTCGTCCCACGCCCATCCCCGCCTGATCGGAAGATCGGGGAGCTCGCGTTCGACGCTCTCTACCATTACTTTCCGGTGGGTTGCTCCTCGTTGCTCGCACACGATCAACTCGCCATGTGGCGGTCGAGCGGTGCGAAGGACGTCGATGCTCCTCGAGAGGAGTGCCGGCTCGTCGCGAATCACGATGAACACGCGGTCGAACACGGAGCACACTGCGTCAGCGGCGGCGCGCGGGGATCGAAGGCTCGTATGCGACCACGGGTGACCAAGGTCGACCACGACCGTGTCGCATGCCAAGTCACCCAAAGCCGGCGCTATCGACCGGAGACAGTCGCCGATCTCCAGACCGTACGTGCTTCGAAGGCCTGGGATGACGCGCAGACCCGGCCGGTCAGGCACCGGAATCGTCTGCGCGCGAAGCATCGTGGGGGTCACTGATCGATCGCCGAAGCAGTTTGCGATGCCACGATCATCAAGACGGAGGTAGAGCAGGTCGGCCACGGTGCCACCTTCCATGTCGCAATCGACGAGCACGACTGAACGGCTCGCCGCCAAGGACCAAGCGAGGCTGGTTGCCCACGACGTCGAGGTCTGCCCGGACCGAGTCGTGCACACACCGATGAGCGAGGTCACGGTGTCGCCGCGCTTGTCGGAGGTTCGCCGCAGGCGGTGCCGCACAGGATGTGGATGGCGCCGTCGGCGTTCATTGGAGCAGGAGTGAGCTTCGTACCCGCGACCGTAAGTGCAACGTGCAGCGGAACTGTCGATGCCCCTATGGCAATCCACGAAGCCTCATCCGCAACCGGGACGAGCAACGTGATAGTTCCACCGGATACAGCGTTCACCACCAGGTCGTGGCCGATCAGCACTTGTTGGTCGCTCGTGAGAGCTGCGAAGACATCGACTGTGTCGCCTGAAGCGAGCGCTGGTGCGCCTTCGACGGTGATTGCGATTTCGGAGTCCGCAGTCACCGGGATCAAGTCGTCGTCTCTAAGCAGGTCGTTGACAACAAGGTTTCGTGCGAAGAGCGCGTTGAACGCCGCGGGCCCCTTGATCTCGTAGTTGAAGTCACCTGATCCAGCACGGATCTGGACAAGCTGGACATCTGCGGCATTGAAGGGCGCACCGGCAGCGACGTCATGCGTCACCACCCATACCGAGACGGTCTGAGTTGCGTTGACCTGCTCGGTGTAAACGATCAGCGCGAGAACGACAACGATGACCGCGCTGAAAAACATGGCAGCAGCAAGTCTTCGTCGAACTCATGCGATGAACCCCTCCCCTGAGAATCCCCCGCCGCCAGGCAGAGAAGAGCATAAGACAATTCGGGGTAGGTGGGTGAACGCACGATCACGGCGCAGCAGTCCCCCAGCAGCGAAGGTCAGCTGCGTCATGTGGATCCGGGTATCCGCCGGGCAGGAACGGACACGGGTTGACAGACTTTCCGCTCATGCGAACCTCGAAGTGCAGATGTGGGCCGGTGGCACAACCGGTGGCACCCTCGAAGCCGAGGGGCTGCCCGACAACGACATTTGCGCCATCGGAGGCGGCGAAAGCCTCGAGATGCCCGTAGAGGTAGGCCCTCCCACCAGCGTCGAGAACGCCGTAGGTGCCGAGCCCCCCTATGCGTCCCGGTGGATACGAGCATGCGATCGAGCCGCCCTGATCATGATGAAAAACTCCGGCGGCAACCGCGACCACCATGGTCGCGGCGGGACACACGATGTCAATTCCAGTATGGGGATGCTCCCAGGGCGTGTCGCCGAACCCCTGGCTCACATACAGGTTGGGACAGTTCATCGGCGCGCCGACGGTGCCTCCGGCAACAGCTGTGCACGGGACGACCGACCCTTGCGGACATGGCGCGTCGGCCGCGATGCCGACCAGTTGGGCACTGAGCGCAGCGAGGGCGCTGCCGATCGAGATGACCAGGACTGCAACCATCACAAGACAGCCACCACATCCCATACAGGAGGTCAGGCAGCATCTACCTCGCCCTCGCCTTCCCTGCGTGGACCCAACGCTCAACGCCGACGCAAGCGATCGCAGCGACCGAGCTTTCGACAACGCGGCTCCGACGACAACCGGAAGTGCCATTGCCTAACCCGCGAACCAGGGCGCTGGCTGAGATCGCGGCTCGGGTGACGACTTCGCGAGCGCGAGCAAGGCAGGTCCCGGTACAACCGCGACCACAGTTCGCTCGCCGCCTGAGAGCAGCACCGCCCGTCCTTGAACGGGTGGGTTGATCGCCGCTATCTCATCGTCGCTCAAACCGAAGACATCGCGGACATCAGCAATAGCGGCCTCTTCAATGCCGAGGATGAGTTTGGTTGCTGCAGTCGCCACGAGCGTTCTGCCCAAATCCGTGCCAACGAAGTCCTGAACCTGTTGCGAACACATCCAGACACCCGCACCGTGCTTCCGAGCCTGGCGCACAAGCTGCCCAAGAACCTCTCCGGCATCCGGATCGATCGTGATCCGATGGGCTTCGTCGACGACAACGATCAGACGGCCATGGTCTCGGCCCAGCGACGCAAGCACCGCGGTGAGTACCACCGCGAGCGCCGGCGTCAGGTCGGCTGCATAGGTCAGAGCGAAGTTCCGCAACCCGATCGAGACGGGTCGCGCGCCGACGCGAAACGTTGAAGGTCGGTCGAAAACTCGAGCTCGATCGCCCTGCGTGAACCGTCGTAGCCGAGCCGTGATGACTCTGCCGCGGTCCCTCTCACGTCGTGTCAGCGCCTGGGATGTCGACGTAGTGTCGAGGAAGGCGACGAGGTCATGGACCAAAGGTTCTGTATCGGGTTTCTGTTCTCTCCACTCGCTGAAGAAGGCTGCTATCTGACCATGGATCCATCCCTGATCCTCGTCGGGCAATCGCCGTATCGGGCGCCCGTCCTTGATTCCCTTCTCATCACCGGCCATGACACTCAGCACCGGCAGGAGAAGGCTCGCCGCGAAGTCCGGCGCAACGCCACAGCCGGGTGCCAGAGGGTTGAGCGCATCCTCCCCGAGTTCGAAATGCAGACCACCGATCGCATTCATGACGCGTCGGTACTCGGAGTCTGGATCGATCACAACTGCCGACGCGCCCTCCATTACGTGGCGAACGAGCAGCGATTTGGCTGCGACACTCTTGCCCGAGCCGGAGCTTCCGACAATTACCGCGTTGTGATTCGGTCTGCTCCAGATCGAGAGGTACGCAGGCGCGCCAGTAAGTTGATTGATTCCTACGAGTGGCTGGCGCTGATCCCCGAAGGGGGTCCCCAACGCTGGGATCAGGCACGCAGCGACTGTGTCCGACGTCAGCTGAAGGCTGCGCCCGAGCGGGGCGCCGCCTGGCGTCACCGACAGTGACGGGAGCAGACCCGGCGACGTCGGGTGAACGATCTCGAACCCTTGCCCATGTAGGAGCCCATCCAGACGCTCGGCCGCCTCCGCTGCTCTCGACAAATCGGTGTCTCGAACAGCGAAGCTCAGCGCGATTCGGCACGGAATGAGTTGCCGTTGCGCGATTGCGGCGAGTGCCGCTGTCGTGTCGGCCAGTGCCACCTGATTGTCCACGGCGTCATTCCCTTCGCGCGCTGTGTAGCGTTGCATCGCTGCGCGGCGGTGCAGCACAGTTCTCGCAACCTTGGCGTCAACCGGCAACACATGAAGGCTGGCATAGCCTTTTGCGCGACTACGGATCAAGGCATCAACAATGGCGCCGGGATGCATGGTTGGAGGAAGGCGCGTCGTCGTGAGGAGAATCTGAAACTCGTCACCGATCCGGAGTATTCCTTGGCGGCTGATCGCGGCGCTCGGTGAGCCCACAACGGTGTCGCCGAGGATATCCGCGATGTCATCGCGGTCGGCAACGGATACTGCAAGGCCCAATCCTGGTGCAGTTCGCAAAGCCGTGTGCACCGCTCGACCTGCGTCGTCGACACTCGCCTCGACAGCTCGGGGGAGCCGCGTCAGCCGGCTGAGCCATGGGATCCCGTCTGAAGCTGCAAGGCCGGGCGAGAGCACGACGAAGTGGTGAAGCCCGAGGCTCTGCTCGGCCACCCTTCCTGCCAGATCACGCTCCAGCTCGGCAAGCCGAGTGGCCGGCCAACCCTTGACCCGCTCGTCGAACGCGACCTTGGCTCGATGGCTGTCGAAATTGCTGACGACGCTGACGAACTGCGCTGGGCAATCCAACGCAAGGATCCACTGCATCACTGTTGAACACCAGCGAGCGTGCGCTTCGCTGGTTGGAGATCCACCGGGTCCCTCCAAATTCAGAATTCCTCGAGCGCCGCCCGGGGTCAGGCACACCACTCCTGCGCCCGCACTGCTCACGGTCGGTAGAACGCTCAGGTGCCGGAGGACGCGAAACGGCGAGCGCCAGGCGAGTTCGCCTCGGATATTCGACACCTGCATCGCATCCCCTGAAGCTCGCACGCGCGCACGATGCCCCTCGCCCTCGAGCACTGCATTCGGCAGAACACTATCTGCGAGTCGATACAGACACCAAGTTCCAATCCAGATGCCGTCACGCATGGGCGCCGCCAACGTGAAGCCAAGCATCATTGCGGCGATCGCCAGTCCGAGACGGGATCCGATCGAAAGACCGTCCAGGTTGAGACAGGCGAGCGCAATCGGCGCGGAAGCGCTCAGCAAGACCAGAGCGCGCAGCGGGACGAGCGCTGGGCCGAAGGGGATTCGCACCTGTGCGTCGACTGCGAGCGGGACTCGGATTCCACTCACGCGGTGCCTGCCTCAAGGAGTGGCAAGCTCATGCCAGAACTGGGATCGCGCTCGACCGTCGGACCCGCACCGAGCCATTCCGACAAGAAATCGTCGGCGAATGCTGCCTGAGTGCGAGGCGACGTTCGGTTCCATGCGAGCTTTGCCCGATCGCCGGTCGAGAGCGAGCCATACGGTTGGTCACGGGTGGATGCCCCTATCAGCTTCGCGTGCCCGGCGCCAAAAGCGTTGAATGCGTGCTGCGAAAAGGCCCTCTCCGCACCTGCGACTGCCGACTGACCGTCGGCTCCGAGCGCACCAGCAACGTTCGGTGGCCCGTCCGAGGCCATGAGATCTGCGCCAGGAGTCGATGCTGCGAAGGTGCAACCGCCAAGACCGACAGCCGCCGGCGACGGCGTTGGCGTCAGCCCTTGCGCCGCGAGCCCGAGTCGCTTCATGAAGTTCACGGCTGAATTCCCGCCGCCGCGGTTCGCTCCAAGCGCCTCGGCCATGAAGCCGGCGGACGACAACCGATGTACCGGTGCCACCATGGTTGCCATCCCCGCTGCGAATCCGGCGAGCGCGCTCCCATGACTGAACCCGCGCCAGGTAAGGTGATGCACCATTTTCCCGGCGAACCAAAGTCCGCCGCACATGATGACGATTGCAAGCAGCGGCCCAATTACCACCGCACTCACGACATGAGAAGCAAGCGTCAGGCTCAACGCGATCGCGATACCCAGCACGAGTGGTGTCAGCAGGACACTGCCGAGCAGATCGAGCCACCAGTGAAAGAATCGGTTATTCGAGTCGAACACCGCCGTAGCCAGACACAGTGGCGCCGTGACGACACAGAAACCGAGCATCACAGTACGGACAATCATCAAGAAGGCGGCATACAGCACAAGGATCAGTAGAGGGATCCCGCCGATGACCACCGCAACCATGTCGTGGCTTGCCGCCGCCAGGACGCCAAAGATGTGCGTGAACCAACCCTCGCCGGGCTGAAATCCACTCAGCAACGACGCGTGAAGGATGATGCCGACAATGGCTCCCGCCAAGGCGATTGATGCGTCGACGGACCATACCAGTGCGGTGTAGCCCACGCTGACCTGCGTCCCGGGGACGCCGATCACCGCGACCGCCAGGAGAAATCGTGGCAAGACCGCGAGGATGGTGTCCATCGAGCCCGTGCGATGGTCAACCAATGCCCGGATAATTCGACCCGCTGCGGCGACGCCGGCAATCATCAAGGCGGGCGGGATCATCGATTTGTAGAGGGACTCGTAGATTTGTGCCGAGGTCCACTGCTGACCGGGCGCACCGATGGTCCCGAGGAACCATGTCTGCAGCTCCGGGGGAAATAGCGTCTGCGTGATCCAGTTGACGGCATCGGCGATGAACCCGCCGGTATCCAGGAAGAATCGGAAGAACTGCGTGAGGATCGTGAGTGCGCCGCCGAGCACGTTGAGCACGGCACCCCCAGCGTCGTATGCTCCGTGAAAGAACCCGCCGACGCTCTGCAGCCACGTGACTGGATCCCACCAGCTATCGGCGATGACCATTTCGTTTGTGGTGGCCGGAGTCAGTCGCGGTCGAGGCGCGGTCGCTGGCCGGGCGTCATGGAAGGCTCAACGAGCCTGTTCGTGACGGCGGGTGAGCGCTGTTCGGGTGTGCGCGCGGCAGTGTCTCCGAAATACGCCTCGTGGCCGCGATGGCGTGGAATGATGCTCCGATGCCTGGCGAGAGGGATTGAAAGCAAATACACTTCAAGGCTCATCAGCCCACTCCGGATATGGACTTGACGAGCTGCAACACGAGGATGGCACCGCCTCCCTTCGTGACCATGTCGACCATGAAACTTCCACCACTTTCCCGGTGCTCCATCATCTTGTGGATCCCGGAAATCGCGACCGCTGCGGGGATCAGAAATTGCGCGGATGTCAGCAGCGGATTGGCCACTCGCGCCAGCACCTGCTGCGACAACGGATCGTTCGGAGAAACTTAACTCAACGCGCTGAGCCAGTGGATCGCTGCGGTGGCGGCCAGTACCAGCATGGCGGTTCTCCTCAACCCTCGGTCTCGACTAGCCCGCTCCGGGCTGGAAGCAGAACTCTGGGCGAGGTGTGCGGACGGACACGGGACAGTGCCGGCCGAGACCGTCTTGCGCGAGAATCAGAGGACCGCGTTCGGAAACTTCACGGAGATTGGTGATGTTCGCAAGCATTCTCGTCGGCATCGATCGATCGGAGCACGCAAAGGTCGCGCTCTCCCAGGCGGTCGATATCGCGCGCACACAGAAGGCGTCGCTGACCGTGTTGGTCGCGTACAGCACGCTGATGCCATGGGGTCCCGTCGCTCCCCTGCCCCAGAGCGCAGTCGATGAGTTCGTCGCCGGTGTCCGAGCTGAAGGTCAGTCAATCGCCGACGAGGCAAAGGCAACAATCCCGGCCGAGGTCACCGCGAGCTTCCTGGTGGTCGATGCCTCACCGGCCGGAGCGATCCTTGCTCAGGCCGCTGCAGGAGGGCACGATCTCATCGTCGTCGGATCGCGCGGCCGGGGGGATGCCGAATCATTCCTCATGGGCAGCGTCAGTCACGCAGTCCTGCATCACAGCCGCGTTCCGGTGTTGATCGTGCACGTGCCCTCAGTGGAGACGGAACCAGCAGAACTCGTAAGCAAGCAACGGCGACGAGCCTCAACTCTCAGGCGTGTCTGGCGCTCGCGGCTGCCACCGCACAACCGGAATCGGCGCGACTGCCCTGATCTCGCCGTCCTCGCCGCGGACGAGCTCCCATCCACCCTCATGTACGAACCCGTGATGGCGATGGCAGAGAAGGGCGAGATTGTCGAGTTCCGTCGCCCCGCCGTGAGCCCAGTGCTTGATGTGATGTGCCGCGGTCCACGACGTCGGACGGTCGCACCCCGGCCACTCGCACCCTCCACGACGCGCGTGCAGCACGCGTCGCATCGGGCGCGGAGGGCAGCCGTCGAGCGCGCCCAACGGCGATCACCTCCGAATCCGAACCGAGCACAACGCTGGTCACGCTTGCGTCGCAGGCCAGGCGTTGAACGGTCGGCGTGCCGATCGGTCCGGCACGCTCGAGCATCCCGGCGGGTGAACCAGGGACGCCGACGAGCGTCTCGGCACGCGTGGTCACCTGCAGGTGCGGACGCTGACCACCCACTCGTGGCAGGATCGCGGCGTCGAGCGCGTGCCCAGCGAGTTCGACGAGGGCGTCGGCATATCGTCTCTCGCGCGATCGATCGTCGTGCTCCCCGCACGGCGAGCGAGCCGATCGAGCGCTGTGCAAATCGGCTGCCCCGCCGACGGGATCGAGGAATCCCTTGATGAAGACCGCACCCCCCTCACCGGTCCGCACCTCGAGCGTTCGGTAGTTCGCTTCCCTGAGTTGCTCAGCCTGGAAGGCCTCGAGCGTCGTGTGCGTGACGAGCATGCGCGCAGTCGACCCTGAAACGGCTCAACTCATGGTTCACCGCCTGCTCCAGGAGCGGCTGTTCCTCGAACGGCTTCGCAGTCGGCGACTCCTGAAAAGCCCGCGCGGTCCCCGCCATCAAAGCGAGGTGCGCGAAACCGAGCTTGCCGTCCTCGACCGCCGCGATGCTCTCGGCCAGCGCGGTCCGCCTCCGACCCAACCGCAATGGCGCTGCTGGTCGCTGCTGCGCGTCATCCCGCACTCAACGCCGCATCCATTGCGTCGGGGCTGAGGCAACCCTGCCACTCCTCTTCCTCAGTGTTCCGCGAAGGCGCTGGCGACTGCCGCGAACTCCAGCTCAATCGCGATCGATGATCCTCCGGAGCCGAACCAGATTCACCCCGCAGAACCTCGGGCGCGGTCGAGCGTGAACGGGCCCGAAGACGATCGATCGCCAGCGCAAGTCCCTCGATCTCGTCGATCGGAGCCATATTGTCGCCGCTATCACACATTTCCGTGTAGTATACACAGCCATGTCTAGCTCGACCAGCCCTCAACCGCGACCTGCAACGCTCGATCGCTCGATCTGCGTACTCTCATGTGGTCCCGACCGCGCGATGGACAACCCGCCTCTGCGTGGACGGCCAAGCCGCCTACCGGGAAAGCCCATCCCGCTAACCCGCGAGCTCAGTCGCCTCAGTACGCGCCGCCGCCACCCGAGCAGCCGCTGCCGGCCGCGCCGGGCTCCCACCGCGCAACCACGAAGCCGTCGCACCGACCAACATCATGATCACGGAGAACGCGAACGTGATGTGCATCCCGACGATGAATGGGTTGCTGATCAGGTTCGGGAAGAACGTGTGCCCAGACAGGTACGCGGCCTGGCTCGCCTAGAGCGTGTGCAGCGACGGTCCGAGCAACGTCGTTATCGGGTTGTACCCGAGGAACGCCGCGAACAGCGACCCAACCGGCGGCAGGTTCGCCACCTGGTGCGCCACCGTCGGCGCACGCCATGCGCCGTCAGCCCCGCGAACATCGTCGATGGCAGCGTGGAGCTGAGCCCAGCGATCATCAGCGAGAAGAAGATGCCGATCGACAGCGTCATGCCGCTGTTCTGGAAGGTCGCCAGCATCCCCGACGCGACGCCGCGGCGATCTGCCGGCACCGAGTTCATCACGCCCGCCGTGTTCGGCGCGACGAACATGCCCATCGACAAACCCACCAGGAACAGCAGCGCCGCAAAGGGTAGATACGCAAAGTCGGCCGGCAGCAACATGAGCAGCCCGAAGCCGAGCGGCAGAACAGATCATGCCCGCAGTGGCGAAGCCGCGTGCACCCAGCCGGTCAGAGAGAAATCCCGACGACGGCCCGCCCAATAGGAAACCGGCGGTCAACGGCAGCATGAAGATCGCTGCCCAGAACGGCGTCAACTCGTAGCTGTATCCGTGCAGCGGCAACCAGATTCCCTGCAGCCAGATGATCACCATGAACATCAGACCGCCGCGCCCGATCGAGCTGAGCAACGCGGCGACGGTCCCGAAGGTGAACCCGCGAAGCCGGAACAGGCTCACGCGGAACATCGGCTCGGCGACCCGGGTCTCGACGATGACGAACACCACCAGCAGCGCCGCGCCGCCGATGATCGCCGTGAGCACCGAGGGATTCGTCCACCCCATCGATTGCGCCGGCGTACGGCTGAATCCCGTACGTGATGCCGACGAGCACCGAGATCAGGCCGACGGCGAACAGCACGTTGCCCCACCAGTCAACTCGCGACCGCTTGACGATCCCGGTCTCACGCAGCTTGAGGTACGCCCACCCGGTCCCGAACAAGCCGACCGGCACCGACACCAGGAACACGAGGTGCCAGTCCGTGGTGCTCAGCAAGCCACCGACGATCAGCCCGATGAACGATCCCGAGACACCGCGGCAACCGCGTTGATCCCCAGCGCCATGCCGCGTTCTCGTTGCGGGAAACGCGTCGGTGAGGATCGCCGTGGAGCAGGCGAAGATCATCGCCCCGCCAACGCCCTGAACGAGCCGGAAAAGGATCAGCTCGAGCGCCGCACGTCGGCCCGGTGGTGAACACCAGCGAGAGCAGGATCGACCCGACGGTGAAGACGAGAAAGCCCAGGTTGTACAAGCGGACTCGGCCGAACATGTCACCGATGCGGCCGAGGCTCACCACCAGTACGGCGGTGACGACCATGTACCCCATGATCATCCAGAGCAGGTAGCTGACATTGCTCGGGACGAGCGGATTCAGCTTGATGCCGCGGAAGATCGCGGGCAGCGAGATGAGCACGATCGACGAGTTGACGGTCGCCATGAGCATGCCGATCGTCGTGTTGGAGAGCGCGACCCACTTGTAGTGGGGCCCGACCTCGCCGTGCTTGCGCGATCTTCGGCGCTGCGGGAGCCGGGGCGGTACTTCGGTGGTGGTCACGCGGCCGGACTGTGCCTGCTTTTCCTGCTCGCGGCGCTCACGCTCGCGCTGCCACAGCCGCACGCTCTCGAGGTCGAGCGGCAGGCGGTCTCGCTTGAGCTCAGCCACGTTCGGGTTGCGCGCCATCCAGGCGAAATGCTGCCACAGTTCGACAGCTGCGCCGTCATCGTCGGGAATCGTCGCTGATGATCGGCCCGAACATCTGCGGCCCGTTCCCGCCGTCGAGCACGATCGTCGGCACGCCGAACGCCTTGTGCACGGAGACCGCCTCATCGTGCTCGCGCTGCACCGCCTCCCACGTCGACGGGTCGGCAAGCGCCTGCTGCGAGCAATTCGGGCTCGACGCCGGCCTCGCGCAGCGCGTCCTCGATCACCGCGTGGTCGTCGAGCGTAAGCCGCGCTGATGACGCGCGTCGCTCAGCGCCTTGTAGAACGCGCCGACGGCGGCGTTGCCGTGCGCGTCGCGGACGGCGATGGCGGTGCGGAGCGACGGCGCGGACCCGGTGTCCGCCGCCGCGCGCCCCTCGTCACCACCGTTGACGATGGCCAGCGAGAACACGCGCCATTCGACATCGAGCACACCCAGTTCATCGAGACGTCTCGCCCAGCGAGACGTCTGATAGCACCACGGGCACAGCGGGTCGAAGTAGAAGCGAATGTTCTCAGCCATCGTCAATGTCCTCTTCGAAATGTTACGCGGTCGCGCCTGCAGCTGCCCCTTCCGCGGCGGGCTCGGCTTCGGCCGGCTTGTCCTGCGCGAGCTCACCGTCGATCTCGAGCTTGACCTTCTCGCCGACGAGGAGGCCGCCGCCACCGAGCGGGACGTTCCACGTGAGGCCCCAGTCGCAGCGGTTGATGGTGCCGGTCAGCGTGCCGCCGACCTTGGTGTTGCCGAAGGGATCCACGACCGAGCCGCTGTGCTCGTAGTCGAGGGTGATCTCCTTGGTGACGTCCTTGATCGTGAGGTCACCGGTCACCTTGTAATGGTCGCCCTCGGGCGCGATCGACTTGAGGGTGAAGACGATCTCGGGATACTTCTCGACGTCGAGGAAGTCCGCGCCCTTCAGATGTCCGTCGCGCATGCTCATTAGCCGGTCGTGATGCTCGCGGACTGGATGGTGACGGTGCCCCTGTCCGGTCGTCGGATCGTTGGGATCGTCGAGCTCGAGAGTCGGCGGTAACCTGTCCGTGAAGCTGCCACGGACGGTGGCGACACCGAGGTGCTTCGCGCTGAAGGCCGACCGCGGTGTGATGCGGGTCAGAGACTCCACGTCATTTGCGTGTACTCCTTGAATGCCAGGGGTGCCCCGGGCGGCCTCGGACGTCAGTCTAATCCGGTACACACATCATGAAATAAAGTGCTATAGTTTGTCAAGTGAGACGATGCTCGAACTTCCCCCAGCCGCCGGCTAATATCTGGACCGGGATGGAGGTCCCGACCATATGGATGCTGAACGCGACTACTGCCCGGTTCACGAGGCGATACAGGTACTTCAGGAGAAGTGGACGATGCACATCGTCCGCGCCCTGCTGGACGGCCCCCTCGGGCTTCAACGAGCTCGGCCGCGCCGTCGGCGGCTGCAACCCGGCCACGCTCAAGGTCCGCCTCGACCGCCTCGAGGACCTCGGCTCCTGCGCCGCACCGTCCACTCGCAGATGCCGCCGCGGACGTCGTACGAGCTCGCCCCGGCGGGCGTCGACCTGCAGCGGGTGATCGACGCCATCGATGCGCTGGGCGTCGTGAGCATCTCGACGCCGAGTCGCGAGCCGCGTGACGAGGAGCCGACGCCGCTGTCGGCTGACCGCGCGTCAGGTGATCCGTCGCCGCGCCGCGCTCGCCGGCGTTGCGGCTGCTCGCGGCCGCGTGCGGATCGACACCGCGACCGACGCCCGAGCGCCACGCCGCATCATGCCACCGCGACCGCGGGCATCACCGCGCAACGCCCGACCGCCACAGCGAACGCCTGCGTCGCCCCGCCCAACGAGCCGGCGCCGAGCGGCACGATCCCGGCCAACTACGCGACCGCGCTGGCTTTCGCGCCCGACGGCCGGCTGTTCTGGACCGAGCGCTCCGGCACCGTCCGGGTCTGGCAGAACGGCGCTCCAAGGTCTTCGCGACGCGTGCGGACCGTGACCACGGAACCCAACGGCAGCTACAGCGAGCGCGGCCTCCTCGGCCTGGCCATCAGCCCGACCTTCACCACGGATCGTTTTGTCTATGCCTTCTACTCCGACGCCAAGCTACACGACCCAGCACGTGATCCGCTGGTACGACTGCGACGGCACCGGGCACGCACGCCGCCGATCATCGCCACGTTCCCCGCGGGCAATGACTGCTGCCACAAGGGCGGCCGGATCGCCTTCGGACCGGACGGCAAGCTCTACGTCACGCTCGGCGACGAGCACGACGCGCCCAGCGCGCAGAACGTCGACGACGTGCGCGGCAAGGTGCTTCGCTACAACCCGGACGGCACCATCCCGTCGGACAACCCGTTCGGAGCGCAACAATCCCGTGTGGGCATACGGGTTCCGCAACCCGTTCGGGATCGCGTTCTCGCCCGACCGGACAGCTGGCGATCACGATGAACGGTCCGTCGGGCGATGCCGGGCAGCCCAGGCACCGGATACGACACCCTCTATCTGAACGTGACGCGCGGCGCGTCACTACCAGTGGCCCGACTGCTATGGCTACAGCCATCCGCTCGCGACGTCGACGTGCGGTGGCGGCCTGGCACCGAACTGGAGCAGCGAGACGAGCACCTACGTCCCCACGGGCGCGACCTTCGTGGATGCCGCACGGCCCGTCCGGTTACGCCGGGCACCTCGTGTTCTGCACGTACGACAAGGGCATGGCGATCGTCACCGCCGGAAGCCCGCACGCGACGGTGCGGCTGGCCCCTCGGGTGTCGCCTCGACGTGGTCGAGGGCGCCGAACCACGCCCTGTACTACTCGGATGAGACTCATATTTACGAGCTGGCTTAGGCGGATTTAAGAGGCGAACGCGGCGATTGATCCGTTGCGGTCCGGTGTCGTTCCCACAGGCGATGGTGCCGGGTCGCACCGTCATAAATCGGCACGGCGTCACCAAGTCGAAAGGTTGCCGCCCCTAACCTCCGTGTGGACGAACCCGAGGAGGTTTGCGATGCATCAGGACAACTTCACCGACACTCCCCGTCCGACGACCAGTCGCAGCGTCGCAGCTTCGGCGGCCTTGGCCGTGGTCCTGCTGCGCTCCTCCTGGCCGCGGGTCTGCTCATCGGTGGTGGCATCGGCGGATTCGTTGCCGCCAACGCCGCCTCCACGGTTTCCACCGATGGCCTCACCACGCCGGCGCGTCGCACCCGTGCCCGAACATGGGCGCACTCACCGCGAACTGACCCGCGGGTCACCGGCGGGTAGACCACCTCACCATAGCCTCCCTCCCAAGACGGCTCGCCCCCCAAGGCGAGCCGTCGCTGTATCCGGCGCGACTACGATCCCCCGGTGGCCCCACGCGTGCTCCCGGCGGTCGTCTTCACCGCCGGAGCCTCCTCGCTGGCGACCGAGATCTGCGCCACGCGACTGCTCGCCCCGTACTTCGGTCAGTCGACGGTGGTGTGGGCGAACGTCATCGGGCTCATCCTCATCTATCTGTCGGTCGGATACTGGCTCGGCGGCCGCATCGCCGACCGGCATCCCACGCCGCGCGTCCTCGGACTGATCCTCGTCATCGCCGCGCTGTGCACGGCGGTGCTGCCCTTCATCGCGCGGCCGTTTCTCAACCTGGCGCTGCAGGGCTTCGCCGCGGTGAGCATCGGTACGGTGGTGGGCTCGTTCCTCTCGACACTGCTGCTCTTCTCGGTGCCGGTGACGTTGCTGGGCATGGCGTCACCGTTCGCGCTGCGCCTCGCGCTCACCGACATCGATCGCGCCGGCCGGACCAGCGGGCGCCTCTCATCGCTCGCGACTGTTGGTGCCATCATTGGCACATTCGGATCGGCGCTCGTGCTCATCCCCGGCGTCGGCACGCAGCGCACGCTGCTGAGCGCGGCGCTGCTCGTCGCGCTGGTCTCCATCCCGCTGCTGATGCGCCCGGCGATCATCGCGAGCGCTGTCATCGTGGTGCTGCTCATCCTCCCGCCTGGGCTCGTCAAGGAGACGCAGGGAACGCTCGCCGAGCGCGAGACGACCTACCAGTTCGTGCAGGTCGTGCGCGAGTCGGGCGGACGGATCGTCATGCGCTTCGACGACGGCATCGCCGATCAGTCCGTGTATCGCGCCGACACCGCGCTGACAGGCGGTGAGTGGGACATGCCGCTCGTGGTGCCGCCGCTGCTGGCGGCGCACCCTGCATCAGCGTGCTCGTCATCGGCAACGCCGGCGGCACGACGGCGCGCGCGTCTGGCGCGGAGTATCCCGGGCATCGACATCGACGCCGTCGAGCTCGATCCCGTGGTCACGCAGCTTGCGCGCCAGTACATGGGCCTCGACACGATCCCCAACCTGCACGTGATCACCGCCGACGGACGCGAGTATCTCGAGACCACCGCGAAGCGCTACGACCTGATCGTCGTGGATGCGTACCGCACCGAGTACATCCCCTTCTACCTCGCGACGCAGGAGTTCTTCTCGCTGATGCGCGCGCATCTCAACCCCGGCGGCGGCGATCGCGCTCAACGTCGAGCGCGTACCCGGCAACAACGAATTGGTCGCAGGCGATCGCGGGGACCGTCGCCACGGAGTTCCCGCAGGTGTGGGTGTGGCCGGCGCTGCACTTCAACGAGCTGGTCGTCGGCTTCGTCGGATCCGATCACGGCCACGTCGCTTGCGCGACCGACTCACGGTGCTACCAGCGAACATCGCAGGTGCTCGGCCCGCTGGTGGTGCAGCAGGCATACGTCGCGCAGCCGTCCGCTGACCCGCTCACCGACGACCGCGCGCCGGTCGAGTGGCTCACGGATCGCGCCATCCTCGCCTACATCGCGGCGGGCGGCACGCTCGACGAACAGCTGCTGCCCACCGCGCCGTGACGGGCAGAATGTCCTATCCGACACGCCGTTATATCGCGGTGACGCAACCGGCAGCGGCCGGATGTTGCATTTGAGCACACTGTAGAAAGACAATGCTTGCATCGCACTGACGTGTTTGGTAGTCTTACGACGTTCGGTGGCTTTGCACCGATCCGCGGGGGAGACGGCCTTGAGGGATAGGGGGTTGCAAGCGCTCCTGGGTTCAGCTGAGCCCGGGAGCGCTTTGCGAAATCGGGCAACGCGCCCGATGTCGTCCAGTCCGAGCCGCGCGTAGAGCTGCTGCGGCCAGTCGTCTGGATCCATGCCGAGAAACACGAGGCGGCGATCAGCAGTCAGCTCGAGCGCTCGAGTGCACCACCGCGCGCGCGTAGGCCGCGCCGGCGGTATTCGGGCACAGTCGCGACGCTCTCGATCTGCGCGATGTCATCGAGCCGGTAGACCTCGCAGTACGAGACGACCATGCCTCGCTCGATGACGGCGAGGTGCGTCGTCGGCACGCGCTCGGGCAACGCGTTCCTGCTTCTCACGCACCTGATCCACCGCATCCGGTGTGGCCCACGGCTCGTTCTTCAACGCGGCCGCGACGGCCGGCCGCATCGAGATCGCATCGACGGCACGAGCCGCTGAGGTGTCGACGAGTCGGTCAGGCCCGCGATGCCGAACCATGATGCCGAGCGGTTCGTCGAGCCATCCGGCCGCGCGAAACGCCGCCGCGAGCGCCGCCGACTCCGGACAGTCGCACGAACTCGACGATGCGATTGGGCAATGCCCGCCTGGATCTCGTCGGCCGCAGCGCTGACACCTCCTCCATCGACATCGTGAATCCGTGCTCGAGGACGACCACGTGGTTGGCGTGTAGACCCGCGGCAGCGTCCGCGCACGAAACCACTCGCCACCGGACCAGTGCCCTGGTCGTCGGCGCCCACGCCTCGATCCGCCGCGCGTAGCGAACCGCTTCGGCGAGCTCGTCGGCGATCACGGCGGCAGCCTAGCGATTCGTCGCACCGCCGACGCCGAGAAATGCCATATCGATGGGCCGTAATCCGGTCACTCCGTCATAACCGCGCGCCCGGTTGTGATGACGGGCGCATCCGGGTCAAACGTCTCACTTGCTTCACTCGCACTGGTTTGTTAGGCTGGATCAGGGAGATCGAAGCGTTCGAGGATAATGCTCCGATCGGGGACTTTCATCGCAGACGCATCGGGACGCGTCATCAGGGGAATGCCGGCACAGCCGGCGGGGATAAGGAGGCATCAGGGTGGCGAACTGGCTCAACGACAACATGCGTGATCGCACGCACCGGACGCGCCGGAGCATGGGCAGAGTCGTGTGCGGTCGGGAGTTGCGATCGCCGCGGCCGGCGACGCGTCAGCCTGGCGACGGTCGTCCGCGCATCGCATCGTCTCCACGACGCCGACTCCTTCTCATGGTGTCGCCGGCACCACTGCGCTCGCCGACACAGCGCTCGTCTACGCGGACAGCAGCCGCCACGATCGCCTTCTCGCTCTGGGCGCCGACACCTGCGGCGCCGAGGGCGCACCCCCGGTCTTCACCGACAGCGAGCCAGTGACCACGCCGGCGCTCACCAACAGCACCGTCACCTCCGCGTCCTACGTGCCCAAGGCATGCCGGCGTCTACGAGTGGACCGCCGAGGTCATCGTCAACGCGGACAGCAGCATCGAGAATGGCCCGACCGCGTGCACCGACGAGCAGGTGACCGTCAGCCCGGCCCGCGACGCAGATCAACACCACGCCGTCGAACGCCGATGGCGGTCCGGTCGGGACAGCCGATCACCGACTCCGCGACCGTGACCGGCGGGGTCAACCCCACCGGCACCGTGACGTTCGAGCTCTTCGGCCCGTCGAACTCCAACTGCGCGAGTCGGCGAGGACAACGGGCAGACCGTGGCTGCAGCGCTGGACCGCACCGCTTGATGGAGACGGCAACGCCAGCGTGCCGCGCGCCCGGGCTACACGACCGACGTCGTCGGCACCTACAACTGGGTCGCCACCTACAGCGGCGACGCCGACAACCTCGCTGCTCCAGCGCGTGCGGCGCGAGAGCGTGACCGTCACCAAGGCGACGCCGACGATCACGACCGCCGCTCCAGCACGGGCGGCCCAGTCGGCACCCAGATCCACGACACGGCGCACGGTCTCGGGCGGGGACAACCCCACCGGCACCGTGACGTTCTCCCTCTTCGCGCCGAGCAACCCGACCTGCGCCAACAGCGAGGGCTCGGCCGGCTCGGTGCAGACCGTGACCGTGCCGCTCGGCACCAACGGCTCGGCCTCCAGCGCGGCGAGCCGTTACACCACCACCGAGGTCGGCACCTACAACTGGATCGCCAAGTACAGCGGCGACGCCAACAACAAGAGCGTCTCGACCGCCTGCAGCGACGAGCAGGTCACGATCGGCAAGGACCCGACGTCGGTCACCACGGCGGCATCGGCCGGCGGCGCCCCGGGCATCGCCCTCCACGACACCGCCAAGGTGACCGGACGTTCCTGCCGACCGGCACGGTGACGTTCAGCCTCTACGGCCCGGCCGACACCACGTGCACCGCCAGCGCCGATCTTCACGAGCACCGTGGCGCTCGAGCGCGACCGGGACCGCCACCTCGGCGATCCTTCAGCGGCACCACGACGGCCGGCACCTACAACTGGGTCGCCGCGTACAGCGGTGACGCCAGCAGCGCTCCATCGAAGAGCAAGTGCGGCGCGGAGCCGGTGATCTCACCGCCGGCGGCGTCCAGGGGATCACCACCCCGGGACCGGCGTTGGTCGGATCGATCACCAGGTCGGCCTGGGGATCGAGCTCCTGCTCGGCGGCCTCGCGCTCTTCCTCGGCGGTGAGCTGGTCAAGAGGACGAGAAAGGCATAGCACTGTTGCCATCGTGTCGCCGATCCACTGGCGGCGCTGGTGGGAATCGGTACCGTGGGTTATCCTCAACACCCGCGCCGGTCGTCACCGGCGCGGGTGTTGTTCCCCCAGGAGGTTGAGATCTTGATGCCCAAGCGAACCCTAGCAGTCCTCGGCATGGCCGCCTTTGCAGGTCTCGCCCTGCCGTTCGGAGTGCCGCAAGTGGCCCAGGCGACGTTCGATCGCTTCGATCAGCTTGATGCCGTTTCCAATAGCGCAACCGGGCACCTTGAATCATGACACCTCGATTCAAATGTGCATCCAGCCCCGCACCGCCACTGGCGGCACCGTCGGCGTTGGAGTGCAGGTCTGGCTGAGCTTCTACTCAGGCCTGTTCACCGCTCCGCCAGTGCAGACGAGCACCGCGATCGCGGGATCAACAACCCTGTCCACCACGCCGACGTCGATTCCGACAGCTGCCTCGTGCTTGAACCAGAATGGCACCGACGTCCGCCGACTCAGTTGCAGTGACGTACACCACGCCGACGGGGTCGATTCCCCCGCATGGTCGTGATGTCGTCGTCGCCGCTGACAGTGCCGCCGATTCAGGCACCACGGGCACCTGCCCGGCATCGGTCGTCTGCAATAGCGATACCTATGTCTACTCGCCGGTCACCCAGTACGCACTCTCTGTGGGACCACCCATTGCGCCATCGGGATCGCTCGCGAGCGGTGCACAGGTCGCGTTCTCGGTAACGGCCGAGGACTCCAACGGCGACCCGGCGCCGGGCGCTTTCATCGACCTGAAGTTGACGAGTACCGCTTCACCACAAGGCAGTGCGACAGCCTTCAATCACTTCTCGGGATACAGGGACCGGTCACCAATACTTCCGTTCGATTCGGGTCTGACAACAACGCTCAGGTGCAGGTGACATACACGGCTTCGGCAGCGACATCCGGCATTGACACCATTACTGCGCAGGATCATCCAAAAATTCCGACGGTGACACAGACGACCTCGTACACCTACGGCAGTTCAGCGCCGTTCACGCAGGCGCCGTACACGGCGGTCACGCCGTTCCGCGTGTGCGATACGCGTCCCGTGCAGCCGGGCATCGCCTCCAACCAGTGCAACACCGGCTCGCCGAGCGGCCCGATCACCAACAACTCCACACGCGCAGTCCATGTGACCGGCGGACCGGTGCCCTCGACGGCGTCGGCCATCGTCGTCAACCTCACCGCCATCGCGCCGACCGCGCGCACGCTGCTCGCCGCTGTACCCGAACCGGTGGCACGCGCGGCGTCTCCAACGTCAACCCGCTCCCCGGCCAGGTCGGTCGCCGTGCTCGTTGAGGTCGGCATCGGCACCGGCGGTGACATCAACGTCTACAACAACGTCGGCACCATCAACGTCGCCATGGACATCGAGGGCTACGTCGATTCGACATCGACTGGGCATGTTCAACCCGACCACCCCGACCCGGATCTGCGACACCCGCGCAGCCGGCGGCGGTATCCCCAGCAACCAGTGCAACGACGCCTCGCCAGGAGCGCATCCGCTCGGTCCGAAGGGCGTGCTCACGTTCGTCGTCTCCGCCTCCGGGAGCCCGATCCCTTCGACCGGCGTGACCGCGGTGGTCTTCAACCTCACCGCGATCAACCCGTCGGTGCGCACCGACCTTGCCGCCTATCCCGGCAACCTGTCCACTCCGCCGACTGTCTCCAACGTCAACATCGAAGCCGGACAGGCGGTGGCCAACCGGGTCATCGTTCCCGTTCCGAGCGGCTGCAGCGGCGCGACGTGCACCGTCAAGCTCTGGAACAGCGCCGGCATCGGTCAACGTCGCCGTGGACGTCGATGGATGGTTCGGGTCGAGCGGTTCGCAGTTCACCGCGCTGCCAAGTCCGGCGCGCATCTGTGACACGCGATTCGGCGGCAGCGCTCAGGGCTGCGAGGTTCCCGGGAAGATCGCCGCGGGTTGTCCCCCTCAACCTCAACGTCACCGGGATCGACGGCATCCCGGCGGTAGGCAGCGCCCATGCACCGTTGGCGCTGGTGGCCAACATCACGGCCGTTGACGCGACCACCGGCACCTTCGTCACCGTCTACCCGGGGAACGTGCGGCGCCGAATGCGTCGGATCTCAACGTCCCCAACGTTCAACCCCGGTGACCAATCTCGTGGTGGTCGGTATCGACCCTGCCACCGGGCACCATCAACTCTGCCAACGACCTCGGCAACACCGACCTGATCGTTGACGTCTTCGGCTACTACAGTTGAGGCAGATAAGAAAGTAATGAACGTGGGGGGGAACGAGCTCGTGGTCGCGTCAGACCACGAGCTCGCCCGCCTCGCGGCCGTCGCCGCGGGACGGGCACTGATGGCACTGCGCGATGAGATCGGCTTCGACGATCCCGAAGCGCCTGCGCGACGAGGGCGACCGCACCGCACATGTGCTGCTCATGGAAGCTGCTTGCCGAGCAACGCCCCGGACGACGCGGTCCTCTCCGAGGAGGGCTCGACGGCAAGGAGCGTCTCGGTGCGCGACGGGTCTGGATCGTTGATCCGCTCGACGGGACACGTGAGTTTGGCGAGCCGGTCGCACCGACTGGGCCGTGCACGTCGCGCTGATCGAGGATGGCATACCCGTGGCCGCAGCGGTCGCGCTGCCGGCGCGGGACATGGTGATGACCACCTCCCGCCGCAGACCTCGAACTGAGCGGGCGCCAGGCCGCCTGCGCCTCGTGGTCAGCCGGTCGCACACGCCGCCCGAGGCTGTGGCGGTCGCCGCAGGAGCTCGACGCCGAGCTTGTCTACATGGGCTCAGCGGGCGCCAAGACGATGGCGGTCGTGCTCGGCGATGCCGACGCCTACGTCCATGTTGGCGGGCAGTACGAGTGGGATTCGGCGGCGCCGGTTGGTGTGGCGCTCGCCGCGGGTCTCCGCGCCACCCGTGTCGACGGCTCGCCCCTCGCTGTACAACCGTGAGAATCCATGGCTGCCCGATCAGGTCGTCTGCCGCCCGGATCTGCACGACGCGATCGTCAGTGCGGTCCGGAGCGCGTCGCCACGGCCCAGCCCTGACGCGCGGCGGACCCGACGTTTCTCCACTCCGCTCACAGGTAGTCGATCTGCGCCCCATGCACAATGGGTTGGATGAGAGGAGACCTGTCAGCCGCGGGCTGAACGGACCCGAACGCGCTCTTGATCAGTTCGATCGGCACTCCGTCAGGGCTCCTGGCAAGGGCGCGCCGCGATCGCTGTTGCCGTGGCCGCAGCCGCGGCAGTGCTCGCCGGTGCGGCGGATCGTCGAATCCCTTTCCCACGCCCAGCCCAACCCCGTCGCCGACCTCTCGCCGTCGGCAAGCCCGGCGCCGCTGGACCTCAAGCCGGTGCTCCGTGGCCTGCTCGATCGTAATGGAGTCCGCCACCCGACCTACCTGGGCTCACTCGCCGGCTATGTGGTCAATGTCCACTGGAGCCAGCTGCAACCGACCCCGGACGGCGCCCTTGCCGCCGATAATCCCATCGACCAGGCGATCACCGAGGTGCGCGCGCTCAACGCCACCGACCACGCCCATCTCGGCCTCAAGATCCGCATCTTCGCGGGTGTCGGGCGCCGGACTGGGTCAAGTCGCTCGGCGGAGCTCCCGTGACCGTCATCAACCCGCAGGGTGGGCAGACCGGAACCATCGGACGCTTCTGGACCGACGCGTTCGGGCAGGCGTATGACCAGCTCGAGACTCTGCTCGCGGCCGAGTACGACCGGGTGCCGAGGTTCGCGAGGTCACGATCTCGCGCTGCACCACCTTCTATGACGAGCCGTTCATCCGCGACGTCTCCGACCCCTCAGACGGTCAGCGCGCTGATCGCCGCCGGCTACACGATCGAAGCCGACCAGAACTGCCAGCGGCGGAGATCGACGCGGCCACCGCGTGGCAGCACACCCACTCCGATCTGTCCTTCAACCCCTACCAGGTCGATCAACCAGGCGGGACACGTCAGCTCCGACGAGCTCTTCACCGACCTGATGATGTCGTACTGCAGGCAGGTCCTCGGGCCGGCGTGCGTGCTCGAGAACAACTCCCTCCGCGTCCCGCCGCCGCCCGAGTACCAGACAATGTACGTGCAGATGCAGTCGCTCGGTCAGCCGATCGCCTTCCAGACGGCCACGGCAGCAGCGGATCGGCGACCTGCAGGCGGCGCTCCAGTACGCGGTGTCGCTCGGCGCCAACTCCGTGGAGCTCCCCGGCGGCTACGAAGCGCTGGCCACCCCGGCGACCTTCGCGGCGACCAACGCCGCGCTCGCCACCGTCCGGCCCTGGCGACCCCTGTCGTCTGAGATGGCCACGGCTGCGCATTGCATCTCACCTCAGGATGTGAGAGATCCCGCGCGAGCAATGAAATCCTTGCTTCGTTTGGACAGCTGTGCGATCCTAGGTTGCAGCGGGGGCATGGAAGGTCGAGCCGACGTCCAGTTGGACGTCATGCTGCGCCCCCCGCAATCATCGTCCAGCACGTCGTTTACAGGAGTAGGGGAAGATCGTGAAGAAGCGTTTTCTCAAGGCTATCGGCAGAACCGTCGTCGCGGCGGCCCTCATCGTCCCGTCCTTTGCGGCCGTCGCCGGATTCGGCGCTCTCGGGCACACGCAAGGGATCCCGACGGTTGCCACCGACGTCGACGCATCGGCCGCCGGCAACGGGCTCACGATCGCGTTCAACGCCCCGACGATCGCCACCGCGGGATCCATCGCACCGAACGGCACGGTCGACATCACTGTGCGCACCAAAATGGGCGGCGTCGCCGACCCAGGCGTCACCGTGTATCTCTGCGAATGCCAGGAGACGCCCAATGTGCCGGACGGCGTCCCGGGCGATTCCACCACGGTGCCTGCGGCACAGTGCGGCGGCGTCGGGACTCAACCCCGCAACCGGGGCGCTGCAGCAGTGCGTCACCGACTCGAATGGCTCCTTGGTCATGACCTATCACGCGCCGGCGACTCCTCCGGCGCAAGGACGTGCCGACTGGGTCGGTCAACTGACGAGCGGCCGTCAAAGACCAAGGCACAAACCCACTACGTCTACACCACCGTGTACCGGTTCGGGCCGTCGCCGATCGCGAACCCCGGAACGTTGGCGGCGGGTGCGACCGTGCCGATCACCCTGAGCGCCGACGACTCGCTCGATCAGGGCATCGCCGGCTCCACTGCGTACCTGTCGTTCAAGGGCGCGGGTGCGGCGAGCGTCGGCGGGACCAATCTCACCGGGACGCCTGTCCTCTTCAATGCCGACGCGAATGGACTGGTGCAGATCAGCTACACGGCGCCTTCCCCGCTCCCCTCATCGGGACAGGACACAATCACGGTGCAGGACGAGTTCGAGCAAGCCTCAGGAGATCAACACCGACACCTACGCTTTCGCGTCGAGCACCCCGGTCATCTCGATTGGTGATGTCGATGTCTATGAGGGGGACCAGAATCCTGGTGCCCCTGCCAACTTCACCGTCACGATCACGCCGGTACAGTCGACGGCGACCACCGTGCAGTACGTGACCTTGTGTGGCTTTGGTGACAAGGGCTGCGGCGAGGACTTCAAGCAGGTCTTCACCCCGGTCACCGTGACGATTCCCGCCAACAAGAGCACCGCCACCATCCTCGTGAGACAGTTCGCGTACCTCGGCGGCAAGTCCGACGACGGGGTGGGCGGAGAGACCTACAACGAGGGCTGGTACGTCCTGCTGAGCAATCCGAGCACCGGCATCCTCGGACGATCCATGGGTGAGGGCAACCTGAGCCCGGACATCGAGGGTTCGTCGGTCCCGCTCGCCGACCTGTACCTTGGGAGTGCATCGCTTGTGCCCGTCCAGAACCCCCTTGCGGACAAGGTCGTCATGGACTTCACGGTGACCCTGGGTGCGCTAGAGGGCTCGACGGTGACGTTCAACTACGCAACGAGCAACGGCACCGCGATCGCCGGAACGGATTACAAGGCGCTCAGTGGCTTCGGCTCCATCCCTGCCGGGAAGACAAGTTTTGTCATTCGCGTCGTGCTCCTTCCTAACGCGCCACCGTCGACGAACAAAACATTCACGGTGACGATCAGCAACGCGAGTGGTGGGTTGACCATCGCCAACGCAACCAACACTGGCACCATCCTCTCCAGTTAGCGGAGGTACGAGCGGCCGGCGTGTCGCGAAAGAGCCTGCTTGCGCGAACGGAGCAAACTGTGCAATCCTTTCATTAGCGGCCGGCGGGCCGAACCATCGGGGGACTAGGCGACGCCTGACATCCGTCCGGCGACGCTATCGAGAGGCAATAGGGGGAATCAAGTGAAGTCAGGGGTGTTGCGGCTCATCGGCCGCCTCGGTGTCACGGCAGCTCTGGTGGTGCCGTCGTTTGCGGTGGTCGTCGGCGTCGGCGCACTCGGTCATTCGTCGGGCCTTCCGACCATCACGAGTGACCTCGACGCGTCCGCGAAGACCGGATTCGTCATCTCGTTCGCAGCGCCGCCGATCGCGTCGGCGGGCTCGATCGCGCCCGGCGGCAGCGTGAACTTCACGCTCTCGTCCAAGCTCAATGGTATTGCCGACCCGAACGTGAACGTCCAGGTCGAGGCGACCAACGGAGTCACTGGAGATGCGACTTTGGTCCCGAGCGCGCAGTGCTTCGATCAAGCACAGCTGCAGCGCAACCATTACATCACCTGCACGACGGACTCGAATGGCCAGTTGGTGATGACCTACAAGGCCCCGGCGAGCCTCCTTCAGTTCGGGGAAGCCGACTGGCAGGCGCAGGCAAATGGCTCCGCGCTCGCGATCACGCATTACGTGTACTGCGATGTTCTCCGTTTCAGCCCCTCGCCCATCGCCACGCCCGGGACGCTGACCCCGAGCACGACTGTGCCGGTCACGCTGACATCTGACAACGGGCTCGATCAGGGCGTCCCGAACTCGAACGTCTATCTGTCCTTCAACGCCACCTTCGGCGGCGGCACGGCATGGGTCGGCGCCACGCAGCTCACCTCGACGCCGCAACTGTTCACGACCGATTGACCGGCACCCTGGCGCTCAGCTACATTGACGCCGGCGACGCTGCCAACCAGCGGGCAGGATTCGATCACGGTCCGCGACGCCGGGCACTCCGTCGGCGCCGGCAACAGTGATGCCTACTCGTTCGGCACCGCAAGCACGACGCCGGTCATCTCGATCGGCAATGTCGGCGCTTTCGAAGCCGACCAGCAGCCCGGCATCCCGGACAACTTCATCGTGACCGTCTCGCCGGTCCAGTCAATCCCGATCACCATCCAGTACACCGCGCTGTGCGGTATCGGCGACAAGGAGTGCGGTGAGGACTACCGCCAGATCACATCGCCGAAGACACTGACCATCGCAGGCCGGCGCCAAGACGGCGCCCCTCCGCGTCACCCAGTACTCGTACATCGGCGGCAAGGGCGACAACGACGTCGCCGGCGAGACCTACAACGAGAACTTCTTCGTGGTGATCAGCCACCCGACCATCGGTGTGCTCGGCCGTTCGGTCGGCGAGGGCCTGCTCTACCCGGACATCGAGCAAGGTCAGACCAATGTCGCTGATCTCTACGTCGGCACTGCGGGAATCGTGCCGGTTGGCGACGGCGTCAAGCGCGCAATCGACTTCACCGTGACCCTCGGAGCGCTCGAGAGCAGCACGGTCACCTTCAGCTACACGACGGCTGATGGGACCGCCATGCAGGACGCGGACTACAGGCAAAGACCGGCACCGCAACCATCGCGGCGGGCAAGGACAGTGCGTGATCACATCCTGCTCAATGGGAACGCGCCGCCGGTGAGCCCGCTGACGTTCACCGTGACGATCAGCAACGCGAGTGACCTCAGTGGTCCGGTGACGATCGCGACTGCGACCGGCACCGGCACCATCATGACGAACTGACGATCCGAACCGACAATGCATCACCAGCGACGGAGCGGCACTGCGCCGCTCCGTCGCGATCGTTTTCGGGAGCGCAACGCTCACGCGCGACCGACATCGCCCGGGGTCGACGGGAGCGGTAGATTCCTTCTATGCATGTCCTGATCGTCGAGGACGACCCCACGCTCGCGAAGAGAGGTGAGCCGGACCCTCACCGAGTACGGGATCAGCGTCGATCGCGTCGAGACCGGACGTGACGCCCTCGCCGCCGCATCGACGACATCGTTCGACGTCATCGTCCTCGACGTGATGCTGCCCTCCGGGATGGACGGCTTCGCTGTCTGCCGGGAGCTCAGGCACCGGAGCGTCGGCGCGGGCATCCTGATGCTCACGGCTCGCGACGCGGTGAACGACCGGGTCAGCGGCCTCGAGGCGGGCGCCGACGACTACCTCGTCAAACCATTCGCCTTTCAGGAACTTCTCGCGCGGATTCGCGCCCTGGTCCGGCGCAACCTGCCCGACCGCGGCTCGGTGCTCCGCGCCGGCAACATCGCCATCGACACCCTCGGACACATGGTCACGGTCGCGGGCCGGCCGCTGTCCTTGACGGCCAAGGAGCATGCCATCCTGGAGTTGTTCGTCCACAACCGAGGGCGTCTGATGACCGCGGCGCAGGTGCACGATCACACCTGGAGCTACGAGTACTCTCCGAAGTCGAACCTCGTCCAGGTTTACATCGCGCGCATCCGGCGCAAGCTGGAAGCAGCGGGCGCCGATTACAGCATCGTCACCCTGCGCCGGAGCGGGTATCGGTTCGATGCCGCCGGAGCCGCGAACTCTTGATCGATAGCGTGGAGGTCGCGCCTCGCGCCCCTCTCAGCGCCCACCATCGGCTTCGCCAATGGTTGCGCCGGACACTGAGCCATCCGCAACAGCTGACAGGTCGCGGCCAGATCGTCGCGATTTTCATCCTCTGCATCGCCGGTCTCGCGCTGGTGCTCTTTGGGGAGACGGTCGCCCCAGGCGTCACCCTGGGGAGCTACGCGCTCATCGCGGTCCTCGCCGCCACGTGGATTCTGCCGACCGCCTGGGCGGGTGCCGTGGTGGTCATCGCCCTCAGCGTGCTCACCGCTGCGGTGGTCGAAGGATCGGTCGCTGCGGTTGCCGGCGGCTTTCAGCTCGCAGCAACGGTTTTGATGGCAACCGTGAGTCGCGTGGCCGGAAGGGCACTTCGGCGAGCACAACTGCGCCGCGACGAGTTGCACGCGAAGCTGTTGAACAGCGAGCGCCAGCGAGCCGACCAGGCCGCCGTGCAACTCGCAGAAACGAACGGCTCGGTGGCGAGTTGCACCAGGCGGTGATCGCGCTCGGCGAGCAGGCCGAAGAGCTACGCCGGCTCAACTCGCGGCTCATCGACTTCACCGCCGACGCCGCACACGAGCTCCGCGCCCCGCTCGCGATCATGCGCACAGTGGCCGACCGTGCGCTCGCGCGCCCGCGTGACGCCGCGGACTATCGCGACAGCCTCACCACGTTGCAGCGCGAGGTGGTACGCCTCAGCGAGCTCAGCGATGCTCTGCTCATGCTGGCCCGTGCGGACCACGGCCAGCTCGTTCCGCAGCCGGAAACCCTTGATGTCGCCGACTTCCTCGCAGAGCTCGCGGACCGCTGGCAGGCGATGGCTGAAAGCCACAGGCTGACCATCGAGCTCGAGCTTCCGGACGAAGGTGTCATCAGCGCAGATCCTGTTCTGCTCGGTCGGCTGTTCGACAACCTCCTCGACAACGCCTGTCGCTACGCGCCGCCGGATGGAGTGATCACGCTCGCCGCCTGCACCGGCGGCCGGGGTTGGCTCTTGAGCGTCGGCAACACCGGCTCGACCGTTGCTCCCGAGCTGCGCGGAGAGATCTTCGAACGGTTTCGCCGCGGTGATCCGGCGCGCCAGCGCGGAACGGGTGGCGCAGGACTCGGCCTGGCGTTGTGTCGGACCATCGCCCATCTTCATGGTGGGGTCGTCCGTCTCGAGGAGCCGGATGGCCGATGCACGCGTTTCACCGTGGAACTCCCCTAAGAGGGTGGGTCGTTGCACGTCCTCAAGGTGGGGTTAAGGTCGGGACGCGATAATTGTCCGGCCTACCTTTAGGCGACTTCGGTTAAGCGCGCCTCGACGCCCGCGTGCGGGCATGGCAAACCGATTAAGATGTCAAATCGGCGGACCAATGGGTCCTTGTTCGAGCAGGGGGTTTCAGGTATGAGGGTCAAGATCGGTCGGCTATTTGCGACCGTGGTCATCGCTGCGGCTGTGGTCCTTCCTGGGTTCGGGCCCGCCCCGGCGAGCGCCGCGGGTACAGGCGGCGTCCACTTCGCATTCCCGCAACCGCCGATCGCGCCTGCCGGAGCGATTCCAGCGGGCGGAAGCCTCTCGTTCACGCTGCGCGTCACGAATAACGGCGCCCCGGATCCGGGCGTCACCGCCTATCTGTGTCAGTGCCAGGACAGCCCGGGAGTCGCGGACAGCGTCCCGGGTGATTCAACCACCGTCCCCGCCTCACAGTGTGGGGGGACCGGGGTCCTGCCGAGCAATGGGAGCCTCCTCGCCTGCACGACCAACTCGCTCGGCCAGGTGGTGCTCACCTACCACGTTCCGACGCACACCGTCGCTCAGGGGCGAGCCGATTGGATCGCTCTCTCGGATACGAGCGCCCACCCCGCCCATAAGGCGCTTCAGCACTACGTGTACTGCACCATCTACCGCTTCGGCCCGTCGCCGATCGCAGCGAGCGGCAGCCTCAAGGGCGGAGCGTCGACGCCGGTCACTCTGACCGCGGAGGATGGGCTCGATGCGGGCGTCAGCAACACCGTGTACCTGTCGTTCAAAGCGGCCGCGGGCGGCGGTTCGGCCAGCGTCGGCAGCACGAAGCTCACATCCACGCCTGCATTGTTCAGCACCAACTCGAGCGGAGCCCTGACGATCACCTACACAACTCCGGCATCCCCGCCGGCGACCGGCCAGGACGTCATCACCGCATCGGATGCCGCGAAGACCGGATCAACTGAGAAGAACACCGACACCTATGCCTTCGCATCGGCGACGCCCGTGATCTCGATCAGCGATGTCAACGTGGTGGAGGGCGACCAGAAGGACCTCCATCACCACGGCGTAACGGCGCAGTTCACTGTGACCATCAGCCCGGTGCAGACCACGCCGGTGACCGTCGACTACCAGACCCTTTGCGGCGTCGGCGACAAGGGCTGTGGTGAGGACTTCATCCAGGTCAGCAAGCCAACGCCCTTCACGATTCCCGCGAACGCGAACAGCACGATCCTGCCGATCATCCAGTTCTCATACGTCGGAGGGAATGCGGGCGAGACCTACAACGAGGGCTGGTACATGCTGCTGAGCGCCCCGAGTGCCGGCGTCCTGGGTCGCTCGGTTGGTGAGGGCATACTCCTTCCCGACGTCGAGGGTGTCACGCAGCCCCTTCCCGACCTCTACGTCGGCGACGCGGGCCTCGTGCCGATCACCAACCCCGGCAACGCCCCGATGTACTTCACCGTGACTCTCGGCGCGGAGGAGACCAGCGCAGTGACGTTCAGCTATGCCACGTCGAACGGGACCGCGATCGCGGGCGCCGATTACGTTGCGACATCCGGCGTGGCAACGATTACACCCGGTGAGACCTGGTGCATCATCACGGTGAACCTGCTGCCGCATGCACCGCCGTCAAGCAACAAGACGTTCACGCTCACGATCAGCAACGCGAGCGGAGGTCTGACGATCGCACGTGCGAAAGGGACGGGGACGGTTCTCGCACCGTCGAGCGCCGGACCGATTGTCTCCCCAACGGGGGTCACGTTCCTGAAGACGCTCGCAGGTCCGTCGGAGGCGGCGATGTATCCCAGTGGCTTGATCTGGGACGCTCACAGCAACCGGCTCGTGGTTGCGGACACCGGATACAACCGCGTCTCCGTGTTCACGCCGCGCAGCTGCCCGGCACCGCCGGCAACGTGCAAGCCCGCATTCAGCTTCGGCAGCTACGGTAAGGGCAACGGCCAGTTCAACACGCCGCGTGACGTCGCGGTCGACGGCAGCTCCAACATCTATGTTGCTGACGCGGCAAACAGCCGCATCGAGGCGTTCAGCTCGACGGGCACGTTTCTCTGGTCGACCGGAGGCGCCGGAAAGCTGCCGCAGAACCTCAACGTTCCCATCGGTTTGAGCTATGACCCGACCACCAATGAGATCCTTGTCGCCGACACCGGCCACTCACTGATCAAGGCGTACGCCGCGGTCGGCGGCGCCGAGGGCTTTGCGGCTGGGACCTACATCTGGAAGTCGCCGGCAAGCATCCTCAAGTCACCGCGCGAAGTCCGTCGCGGGCCCGACGGCGAGATCTGGGTGGCGGACTATCACAACGAAGAGATCAAGGCCTTCCAGTGCACGTGCACGTCGTCGAGCACCGACTGGAACAGCACACCGAACAAGCATCTGGGCGACGGGAAGACCGGCGGCCACGCCAACGGCGAGCTGAACTCTCCATACAACGTGGCCTTCAGCCCGGATGGCAAGACCGCATATGTGAGCGACACTGGAAACGAGCGCATCGCCGTGTTCAACATCAGCGGGTGTTCGGGAGCGTGCCAGTGGGTCGCCAACTACGGCTCGCGATGCCCGAAGAAGAGTTGCCCGCTGCCACCCGGCAACGCCGCGTACTTCGAGCAGCTGCGCCGCGTGACCGTCGATCCGTCGGGCAACATCTGGGCAGCCGACTTTTGGGGCAGTGGGATCCACGAGTTCACGGCCGCGGGAGCGACCGGTACCGAGATTGACGGCGCTCCGGCGCCCCTGCCCGGGTTCGCCGAAGCGTATGGCGTCGCGGTGGGATCCAACGGCATCGCCTACGGCGTCGACCGGCTGAACCAGCGCGTTGAGGAGTTCGGAGCCACCGGCTCGTACATGACCGCTGAGGGCACGCGTGGCACCGCCGTCGGCGACTACTCGTGGCCTGAGACCGCGGCCGTCGCTCCTGACGGCAGCATCTGGGTCGGCGACACGCGCAACAACCGACTGGAGCACTACGCGTCGAACCTCGCACTTCCGCCGCTGGCGGTCGTGAGCGGCGGCGGCACCGTCGGAGCGTTCAACTACATCGAAGGCGTCTCCGTGGCAGCGAACGGCGTGCTGTGGGTCGCTGACACCGACAACAACCGGATCGTTTCGTACAACTCCAGTAGCGCGCACTACACCGCGTTCGGGACGCGCGGGACCAGCGCGGTCATTGGAAGCCCCGCCCAATTCATCGATCCCCAGGGTGTGGTGGCCACGTCGGGAGACTTCTACGTCGCGGATACGGGCAACAACCGGGTCGACGAAGTCGATATGAATGGAAATCTGGTCGCCGTGTTCAAGACTGGCCTCAGCGGACCTCAGGGCATCGCGCTCGCGCCTGACGGCACGCTCTGGGTGGCAAACACGCAATCCGATCAGGTGGTGCAGCTCTCATCGAACCTCTCCTCGGAGCTGACGTCCTTCGGAACCCCGGGCAGCGGGAACACCAACTTCAACCTGCCACATTCGCTGGCCGTGTCGGGAAGCACGCTGTTCGTCGCCGACACATACAACAACCGCATCCAGGAGTTCCAACTGGGATAGGGCTGTGCGGAGGGTAAAAAAAGAGAGCGACTCCGTTGGTGGTGAGAGCCGCTCTCGTTGCTCTCACTTTACATGCTGCGAGCTCGTTGCGGGTCGCTTCCTGCACGTGCGAGCGCTCTCATCGATGAGTTTGTAGCAGAGGCTTCAGGTCGTGTTCAGGTTGGGTCACCAGTATGAGAATCATTCGCCGCTCAGCGAAGCCGTCAGCTCGTCATTCAGCAGAGCTGGGACGAAAGGTCACGATGAACATGGGGAGTGTCAGCCATGAGGACGGGAACACTTATCGGATCACGGACGCCGGCGCCGCGCGCGTGTCCGTTGGGGCACGAACTGTGATCGCCCGCCGCGTGCGGGGCATCGCGACTTGCGTGACCGTTGCCGCTGCGCTGATCCTCCCGTCGTTCGGCATGGTCGCGGTCCTGGGTGCCGCGGAACACGTCTCCGGACCCTTGGTGCTCGGCGATCTCGACGGCAGCGCGTCCGTCCAGACCGCGGGTCTCGCCTACGCATTCGGGGCACCGCCGATCGCGCCTGCAGGTTCGCTCGGACCCAATCAGAGCGTCACCTTCGTCCTCAAGGTCAAGAACAACGGCGCGGCCGACCCCGGCGGTCCCGTGTACCTGAGCTACAACTCGCCTGCGCACGGCGATTCGACCGCCGTGCCTGCCGCGCAGTGCTCGGGAGTCAGTCAGCTGTCGAGCACGCCGGTGCTCTGCGCTGCGAACGGCGCGGGACAGATCTCGCTGACCTACAAGGCTCCGGCGCAGCCGCCGGCACAGGCCGTCGTGCTCTTCACCGCCGGCAACACCGCCAGCAAACCGTCGATCAGCGCCGTTGATCACTATCTCTACGCAACCGAGTACCGCTTTGCGTCCTCGCCGATCGCGACCTCCGGGAGCCTCGCCGCCAACGCCAGTGTCGCGGTCACGCTCTCCGCTGACGACGCTGCCGATCAGGGGATTCCCAATGACACCGTGTATCTCTCCTTCGCGCGTGCGAACGGCGGCGGGTCGGCGCAGATCACCGGCGGCGCGGCACTCACCGCCACGCCAACCCTGTACACGACCAACTCGTCGGGACAGATCTCGCTCACCTACACGGCGCCGGCGTCGCTCATCTCGACCGGCATCGACTCGATCGTCGTGCAGGACCTGCACAGCTCGCCACAGATCACCAACAGCGACTCGTACGACTTCGCGTCGTCAGCGCCGGTGATCTCGATCGGTGACTCGACGATCGTGGAAGGCGACGTCAAGCCCGGCACCCCCGCCGACTTCACGGTGACGATTCAGCCCGTCCAGGCGACCCCCACCACCGTCCAGTACATCACGCTCTGCGGGCTCGGTGACAAGGGCTGCGAGGAGGATTACATCCAGGTCCTCACCCCGAAGACCATCACCATCCCGGCGCATGCGTCGTCCGTCAAGCTCCTGCTCCGCCAGTTCGCGTATGTCGGCGCCAATGCGGGGGAGACCTACACGGAGGGGTGGTTCATGAATCTCATGAACCCGAGCGCCGGCGTGCTCGGCCGGTCGGTGGGTGAAGGGTTGCTGCTCCCCGATCTCGAGAACGGCAAGGCCACGGTCGACGACCTCTATGCGGGCGGCGCCGGGCTGGTGCCCACCTCGGGATCCAACCAACCGATGTACTTCACCGTCACCCTGGGCGGGCCGCTCTCCAGCGCGGTGACGTTCAACTACGCGACCTCGGACGGCACCGCGCTGGCGGGACGCGACTATCAGGCGACGTCGGGGAGCACCACCATCGCGGCCGGTTCGACCAGTGCCGTCATCCCGGTGACGCTGCTCGCCAATGCGCCACCGAGTACCAGCCGAACCTTCAAGTTCACGATCAGCAACGCCAGTGGTGGGATCACCATCTTCACCGCGACCGGCACGGGAACGGTGCTCGCGCGCTGATGCCGGCGCAACAAATGAGAAGACGCTCCAGGAGAACGGGCCGCACACTCGCCGCGCTCGTGGCCGCGGCGGTGCTCGCGACACTCGCCGCCGGCGTCCCGGTGATCTCGCAAGCGGCCACGCCACCAACGCTCTCAATCACATCGCCCGCGAGCGAGGGACTGTACACGTCAAATCCAGCGTCGTTCTCCGGCGCGGCTTCCTCGGCCGTCACCATCAAGATGGTCAAGTGGTCTCTGGAGAACCAGGGAACCGGGACATGGCTGCAGGCGGACGGGGTTTCGTGGGGAGCAACCCGTGCATGGCTGAAGGCCGCGTTGACGCAACCGGTCGCTGGGCAGGCATCCTGGACGGCCTCGGTGACACTTGGATCCGGGCAATACGAGCTCTGGGCAAAGGCTGAGGACGTGAGCCTGACGTGGTCGGCGATCAGCAATGTCGTCTTCGCCAGCGGGCCTGCGCCAACGCCGCAGGCTCCCGGATACCTCACCATCATGTTTGGTCGGACCAACTGGGTCGCTGCATCACGAACCTGTGTGCCCGTCCCCGGAGCGCCCACGCTGCTCAAAGTGGGGCAGGACATGGCTGCGATGGGCCTGGTGGGCACCGGCGCCGTGGTCACGGACACGATCGGTAGCACAACCGAGGGGTGTGGCACCTTCAGCCACAACAATCAATACCCGACGTGGGACGACCTCGATGCGCTCCAGGCGCTGGGTTGGAGCTTCGTGAGTGCCTCGGCGACGTACAAGCCGAAGATGACCACGATCAGCTATGCGAATCAGGTCGCGGAGTTGTGCGGGTCGCTCACCGATCCCGCTAGCGGTCTGTATGCGCATGGTTTCGCCAATGCATGGGGCCTGTTCGCCTACCCGGATAATGAATTCACGACGGCGATTCAGACCGATCCCGTGGCGACGTGTTTCGCGTTCGGACGCACGTACAAAACCGGACGAACCATCGAATCGAGCATGACCGCTCCATGGTTTCAGCGCACCAACAGCGTGTCCGGTGGACGTTGCGTCGATGTCAGCCTTCCCTGCCATACGATGCACGAGACCGGGTGCCACGGCTGCAGCCCGTATTACACATCGCCGACGCTGCTCGAGGCGCTCGTGAACACCGCGGGTGACGAGTGGACGAGCATTCAGTTCTATCGATTCCTGGTGGGCGCCGGCACCGATGGCCACCTCTCATGGGATTGCACATCGCCGAACTGGCAGGACCATTGGACAAGTCAGGGCGAAGCGTATTGCTACAACGACTTCCTCGCCGTGATGGCGGCGATTCCACCCAATGTGCGGACCGTCGACCCTGCGACGGTTGCCACTGCGTGGAACGTGAATCCAGCGGTCACTGACGCACCGGTTCCGCTCGTGAGCGGGGTGACCCCAGCAGCAGGCACGACGACGGGTGGGACCAGCGTCACGATCACGGGTTCCGGATTCACAGGGGCCGTGTACGTGGCGTTCGGAGCGAATCAGGCGACGTCATTTGTGGTGCACTCGTCGACCCAGATCACCGCGGTCAGCCCGGCGGGCTCGGGCACCGTGGACGTCACCGTGACCACATCGAGAGGAATATCGGACAGGATTGGTGCGGATCACTTCACGTACACATAGTCCGTCGAGCTGAGATGACGGTGTGCGTCTGAGGCTTCGTCAGATGGCCCCGACGAGGAGACGGACCGCAAGCCCTGTCACGGCCACCGCCAGCAGCGCCTGGATCACCGGCCCCCGAATCCTTCGGGAGATCAATGCCCCGATCTGCGCGCCGAAGACGACGCCAACGGACAACGCGAGCGCTCGACGGACTCCGACGCCGTTCGAGAACGCGCCGGTCGCGATATGGGTGATGCTCCCGACCGCCGCCATGTTGGCGAGGACGAAATGCGACGTGGCTGTTGCGACGTGCACCGGAAACCCGAGCGCGGTGACCATCAGAGGGACATGGATGATGCCGCCCCCGATGCCGAGGAAGCTGGAGACGAAGCCGACTGCGATGCTGAAAAGAACCCCTCGCCGAACATTGACTGTATACGTATACACGGTGCCTCCACGGTCGGAGATGCACCGCGGAGACCCTCGCACCTTGCCTCGAGGCTTGGCGGCGGCGCTTGGTTCTCGGATCAGAATGGCGGCTGCGGCCGCCAGAAGGAGTCCGGTGAGAGCGTCGAAGAGCCTGCGCGGCGCGAAGCCAACGACCAGCGCTCCGATGACGGACCCCGGAACAGTGGCCGCGGCAAACGCGATCCCGCTGCGATAGTCGATGCGACGTTGGCGCGCATACGCGATCGAACCGGACAGCGCGTTGAAGAAGACAACCACCAGGCTGATCGACGTGATCGTCGCGGCGCTGGAGGTCGGGTAGAGCACGAGCAGAACCGGCGTGAGAATGAACCCGCCGCCGGCGCCGACGAGCGTTCCAAAAGTGCCCACAGCGAAGCCGAGGAGAGCGAGAAGCACCAAGGCCTGGACTGACACTGACACAGGTCCGAAAACCGTCGCAGGTCGGTCAGCGGCCAGGGGTTATGAACTTGTTATGGGCATCTGGGTGCTGGCGACGGATGGATTACGGGGTCGAAAGTTGTCCCGACAGCCCGTGCTGTGCCTCGCCGGAGATCTCGCGCAGCGTCCGGCCACTTGCCCGGACGTACGCCCACGCGGCGCCGAGCACCAGCACGCAGAGCACCAGCACGACCCCGATCCACAGGGTGGGCACGTTCACGAGCTTGAGCCCGGACACCAGCAGCACCGCCGCCAGTGCGCCGCGCAGGAATGCCGTCGGGGCGTAGGACGAGACGCTCGCCCCGATCAGGACCCCGGGGATGCTGCCGATCAGGATCGACGCCGTCAGGCCGAGCTTGAAGTCCCCGAAGACGATGTGCGCGAGCGCTGCCGAGCCCACCATCGGGATCGCCTGCGCCAGGTCCGTGCCCACCATCTGCGAGCCGCGCAGGCGGGGGTAGAGGAAGAGCAGCAGGATGATCACCAGGGTCCCCGAGCCGACCGACGTGATCCCCACGATGAAGCCGATGGTCGTCCCGATCGCCAGCGTGGGCAGCTTCTTGATGCGCAGCTTCTCGTCCACCCCGGCGCTGGTGCCGTTGCGGTGATCGAGGTACATCTTCACGACTAGCGCGCCGACGGCGAGAAGAAGGACCGCGCCGAGCGCGACGCTGACGATGGTCTGCACCTTGCTCCCGCTGCCGATCGACTTGAGGAATACAACCCCGAGAAAGGCGGACGGTACCGAGCCGAGCGCCAGCCAGCCGGCAAGGTTCCAGCGGACGGTTCCCCGGCCCGCGTGGACCGCGGCTCCAACCGGCTTCATGATCAGCGACGCCACCAGGTCGCTGGACACCGCCGCGAGCGGTGCGATGCCGAAGACCAGCACCAGGATCGGGGTCATCAACGCGCCCCCGCCCATCCCGGTGAGACCCACCGCGAACCCCACGATCAGCCCGGCCAGCGCCACAAAAAGATCGATGTGCACCGCGCGTCGCCCCCTCGCGAACTTCCTGCCGCCTCTATCAGTAGAGTGGCGGTCGGAGCGGGGTTGCGTCAACGAGCACCACGCGATGAAAACCATCGCATGGGGCAAACGCTTCTTCTAGGCGGTCGATCCCCAGTTGGCGTTTCGCCAGTACGCGGCGGTCAGCGTGATGCCATTGCTCTGCACGGTGCCACCGCTTGGCGGGGGTGTATTCGGGACGGGGATGCCCATGACCGAGCAGTTGGCGCGCAGCTCTGAGTTGTAGGTCGACGCAATTGCCTGGTTGACGCCGCTTTGCGGCATCTCCACCGAGCAGGCGCCGTACGACACCGCCCGGGCGAGGGTTTCAGTGACGCTGCTCAAGGTCGGGAACGTCTGGAAGGTGATGCTCGCCGTCCTGTTGCCGCGCGGTCCGTAGGTCTGCATGAGCGAGAAGATGGCTGCGTTCTGATTGGGGCTCTGCGTGATCGAGGCGTTGGCAAATTGCACGTGAGGGAGCGTGGCCACCGCGTAGTCCATGATCTCTTTGCTGACGCTGATGTCCTGCCCGTTCGATGGCGTCTGGTAGTCGGCAACGTCGACCTGCGTGACGGCGTCAAATGCCTTGCCATCGTTGATCTCGGCTTTCATGGCAGCGATATCGAGGGCTTCCGTGTAGCCGGCAGCGGAATACGCGGCCGCATTGCCTCCGGCGGTTGGGAAGCGGACCATGACCTCACCAAAGCGGACCATCGTGAGTCCGACGGTGACCTCACGGACCTCGGGCATCGGGTTCACGTACGCGGCGAGCCGCGCCGTGAACGCCTGATATGCCGCCTCGACCGGTGCGGTCCACCAGCGGGGGACCGAGCCGCACGTTCCGCTCTGTGAGCAGAGATGCATCGCGGGACCGCCGAGGTTGAGCGCCCATGCCGGCGTGTTGAACCCTGCGGTGATCCGCAACCGGAGTCCGCGCTGATTATTCGGATTGGCTGCATTCCACTTGCGAACTGCGGCAACCGCCTTGTCGATGCGCGTGGTGACGAACGCGCCCTGGGTCGGTTCAACGACGTTCCATGCCGCCTCGATGATATAGCCGTCGACGTACTGGTCGAGGCTGCTGGGCGGCGGTGACGGGTTGCGCATCATGAGCCCGGTGTTGACGTTCGCGTAGGTGCCGACTCCCGTCAGAGCTGTCCCAGTGTGCGATCCTGGGAGGGCCGGGTTGCCTGTTGCCGACGAGGATCCCTTGCCGCCCGCGCCCGCTTGCGACGCGTGACTGCTCGCTCCCGGCGAACCACCAGGGTGGCTCCCCGGGTGACCCAGCTGGCCACCGATGATCGAGCCGGCCGCGACGCCGAGTGCGCCGGTCGCGGTCCCCCCGGTCATGTTGTGGCCTGCCACGAGGATCGTGGCCGTGAGGCCACCGGCAAGCAAAAGACGGGAAAAGGATCGCTGCATGCGTCATACCCCGGTGAGGAGGGCGGGTGTCTCGTTCCCACCCTAGGGGCGCGCTGTGACGCTTCAGTGAATAAGCGGTCACCAAGTGCCAGACGCCGTTTCGTGACGTCAGATCTCGAGGCGCCGCATCTCATCACGCAATGTCCGCACCACCACCACCAGCATCTCTGCTGCCGTGGTCCGTCGCGGATGGCGGTGAGTGCTGCCACGCACCGCCATCCGGTCGAATCAGCTTCCGGTGATGTTGAATTCCTGGACGCGGTTGTTTTGCGTGTCGGCCACGAACAGCGTGCTGCCCGTCGGCGACACGGCCAGTGAGTGCGGCAGGTCGAAGTTCATGGTGCCGGTGCCCGGGCTGCCAAAGCCGTCCAAGAGGTTTGTGAACGTCGTGGATGTCGCGGAGAGATGCACGATCTGGTTCCCGCCGGCGTCACTTGCGCTCAAGCCGGTATCCGCCACCCAAAGTGTGCCGTCCGGCGCGAGCGCGACGTCCTGTGGGGCGCTGAGGATCGCGGTGCCCGGTTTGTACGTCGCGAGCAGGTTGCCACTGAAGCTCACTTCGTCGATGCGATTGTTTCCGGTGTCGGCCACGAAGATGGCCGTCGATGACACGGCCAGGCCCTGCGGGTTGACGAACTGCACCGGCGCGCCGACCGTCGAGCCGCCGCCGCGCGTGCCGAAGGCAGCCTCGTTGTGGGTGGTCGGGTCGTAGCTGACGATCCGGTTGTTCTTGGTGTCGGCGATCCAGACGATGCCGTTGGCCGCGACCGTGATGCCCTCGATGTAATTGAAGACGCCCACCGACGTCCCGGTGACCACCGACAGCGGCGGGGTCGCAAGATTCGCCGAGAACTGCTCCAGGCGGTTGTTGCGCGTGTCGCCGACCCAGACGGTCTTGTCGGGTGCGACCGCAACCGTCTCCGGCCACGAGTAATCGCCGAGCGCGGTGCCGCGCTTGCCCTCGTCGCCCTGATAGACCCCTGTTAAGTCGAACCACTCAACGCGTTGGTTGAGCCGGTCTATCGCGTAGGTCGTGCCGTCAGGCCCGACCGCGATGCCATAAGCTTCGGCGAATCCGGGCGCGGGTGCGGGGTCGCCGTCGATCTCAGTCAATCCCGAGGTCGATCCCGCGGAGTTGAACTCGTGGATGCCGCTCCCCCAGAAGTCCGCGGCCCAGAGGTTTCCGGTGGCAGGATCGACGGCCACGCGCCGCAGTGCCTGGAACTGTGCCGCATTCCCTGGCGGGATGCAGGAGCTCTTGCACCGCGAGCCGTAGTCGGCCGTGGTGGGCCACGGGCACGACCCAGCACACGTCGCGATGTTGTAGACGGCAATACGCTCATTGCCGGTGTCCGCAACGTAGGCGGTGGTGCCATCCGGGCTGAACGCGACGTTGTAGGGTGCGTTCAACTCCCCGGCCGCGTGACCGGCGGCCTTGCCGTCGCCGAGCCACTTGTTCGGGGTCGAGTTCCACGAGGTGCTCGATGCGGTGCACGAGCACGGGAACGCCTTGACCTCTTGGTTGTGATAGTCCGCCACCCAGACCTCACCGTCCGGTCCCCGGCGCACCTCGCGCGGTGACTTGAGGATCCCCGCCGGCGACTTCCAGATGTAGGTTCCGGCCGCAAACCCATAGGCGCCACCCTGCGCCGCGTACGCCTTGATCAGCGAGTGACCGGTGTCGGCAACGAGGACCTCGTTGGTGGTCGCGTCGTAGCTCAGACCGATCGGCACGTTGAGGTTCTGGGCCAGCTTTCCAGGACCGCCCGCGGTCCAGAGAACGCTGCCGGTATCGTTGAACGCCTCGATCCTGCTGTTTGCGGCATCGGCCACGTAGATGTTGTGAGCGGCATCGACCGCGACATCGCGTGGCGTGTTGAGCTGCCCGCTGCCGGATCCCAGGGAACCGAATTGGAGGATCGGCGTGCAGGGCGTGTTGGCACCGTCGGGATTCGGGCATGTGGTGGGATCGAAGACCAAGATCCGGTTGTAGCCGGTGTCCGCAACGATCACAGCCCCGTGTGTGGTCCCCGGCCAGGTCGGGTCAAAGATCAACCCGCTCGGATACATCGGCGCCAACGATGGCCCCGCCAGTGTCGTCTTGTAACTCGAAGCAGTCAAGGACGTGCTTGCCTGTGCGCCGATCCCCGAAACTGCTGCCGAACCGGCGAGTACGACCGCAGACGCGGCCACGCCAAGCCTCACCTTGTGCATAGAGATGCTTCGCCCCCCCGTAACTCTGGAAGCCCCGATCGACCTTCCCATTCGAGTATACGGGGTCGTGGAAGCGATGTCGAATGCCAGTTCGGCCCCAGGCGCGCTCCGGCCGGCGCACTCCGGCCGCAGCGCGACTGCGGCGGGAGCGGCCGAATCCGATATGCGGAAACTACTTGACGAAGATGTCCGCCGTGTGCGGCGCGAGCGTCTCCGAGGAGACATGCCCGCCGCTGAGGTTGATCATGGAACCCCCGAGACTGACGGTTACCGAGGAGCTGCCCGGGTTGACCACGACGATCCCATTGGTGAACGTGCGCCGGTAAGCGCCGCCGACCTGGGTGTACGCACTCGTCGGCGTGCCGATCGCGACGTTGTCGTCGGCTGTGTCGATGCTGAGGCCCGCGGACGTCTGAGCATCGGTGAAGCAGTAGGCGCTCAGCCCTCCATCACCGAGTAGGAAGGTGCCGAGCGTGAACCGGTGCCACTGCTCGATCTGCGCCGCAGTCGCCTTGGCCCACAGCTTGGTGACGGTCATGACCCCAAACCCGTGCGACCCCGCGTTCGTGAGCATGTTCACGTCCTGGAGCCAGTCCGCCGTGCTGGGAAAATCGCTCTCGGGGTTGCGCGACACGCGGAGAAAGATCTCCGACATTGCCGTGTGCGCCGCCGTGAGCAGCGGGCTGGTCTGGCTGAACTTCTGGCCGTCGGCGAGACCGTTGGCGATCACCAGCGCAGACGGATTCCCCTTTTTGACAGCAGTGACCGTGTTCGCCTGGTCGGCGATCCACGCCTGGGATGTAAAGGCCTTGTGGGTGGCCGGATTGACCGGCAGGCCCGTAACATAGCCGGGAAGCAGCGGCCCGATACCGAGCGTGTCGAGGAAGCATCCGTCGTACCTTGACTTCGCGATCTGCGCCTTGCACATGCTGGCGACCGTCGACGCCCATTGGGCCGTGGGAAGCATGAGCCAGTTGCCGAACGCCTTCGAGCGGACGCGGTTTCCCTTTGAGTTCCTTCGCGTACCACGACGCCGGGTACTTGTTGCCCCCTGCACTCTGATCGAATGCGCCGTTGATGTAGGCGACGATCTTCAGGTTGGGGTTGATCGCTTTCATCGCGGCGAGGTACGGGGTCAGTACACCGGTGTGCTCCGCGATGATGTCGTAGTTCCTGGCCACGGCCTGCGCCTGAGCGAGGGTGAATTTCCCGCCACCCATGTAGAGCGGCGAAAATCGAAGCAGCCACGGCGCCGGGCCATTCGTGGTCGAGACCGTGATGCCGTAGGTGCTTGTCGTGCTCGTCGCTCCGTTGTTGAGCGATCCGCCCCCTCCGATGGCATCCGGCGACGTGATCGACGGTGCGGCAGCGGAGGAGGTGACGCCAGGTGTCCGCGCGGTTCCTGAGTCGAGGCGAGCGCCGAAGTAGGGGGCGGCAGCCCCAACCGCTCCCGCCAGAAGGACGACCCCAAGCACGGCAAGGCGCGTGCTCACGCCATGAATTCGAAGTGCTTTCATAAGCAACTTCCCCCAGCGCGACATTGCGGGCGCGCACCCGTCCCCGGAGAATCCCGAGGTCCACCAACGTTCCCCACCCTGTGTGGGGTTCCTGAGTTCGCGGGACCATAACACACGTCTCACCGGGAACATTTGCACGCTCGAACGGTTAAGAAGACGCACCGCGAAATGCCTTATGTCATAACGTTTTCTACACGAAAATGTGTGTCCGCTCTTAGCCCTCGCCCGCCTGCGGTGTTCGGTGCCATTGACGGGTTCGCTGTCCACTTCCAAGTCGCGAATGACTGATGGATCGTTGCGTGCGCATGCCACTGTCGGAGGTCTCATTGACAAGCACAGCGCACCGTCTCAATCCCCTTACTGCCGAGGTCGGTTCACGTATCACTCCGCTCGCATCACATCGGTGTCGTCGCAGCGGACGCTCCGCAGGGCGTCGTCTATGAGCCCGGCGAGCAACGCACGGGACAGGATGGCCGACGATGTCCTCGACTGTACGAACCGAGTCTTGACATCGCGGTGGCCGAGCGTGACAACTCGGTATGACTCGGCCCGCACCCATCGCACCGACGGATCGAATCGATCCTCAGAGCTGCTTCGGTGCTTGGCATTGTCGACCGAACTGGTAAAGTAGGTCCCAAGCCTGAGCGCACTTCGCTCCGCAGGGTGGACAGAGAGGGGAATGTGGCAACTCTTGTCGATATCAGTTCGCGAAGCGGCTGTCTGATGTCCTCGCGACCCCTGCGCGTTGGCGGCGACTCGCGCATGACACGTCGCGGGCGGCCGACAGACGGTCGAGGCCGGACCGTCGGCATCCTCAGCCGCGCCGGCAGCCTCGTGATTGCCGGCGCTCTGGTGGCCACGTTCACCTCGTCGTTCGCAGCATCTGCAGCTCCGGTCGGAGGTCCGTCGAGCCCGTCGCCGGGTTCGGATCGGGCCTCATTCCTCAAGTCGCTCGCCGGACCCTCGGAGGCACCGATGTACCCGAGCGGTCTGATCTGGGATCCGAGCTTTCCTACCAGCGGGGGCCCGATTCCAGTCGTCGTGGTTGCGGACACGGGCTACAACCGCGTCACCGTTTACAACCCGACGGATTGCCCAGTGCCCGACACCTCAACGTGCGCCCCAATCGAGACCTTCGGCAGCTACGGGAGCGAAAACGGGCAGTTCGACACCGATCGCGACGTCGCGGTCGACGGGAGCTCGAACATCTACGTGGCTGACGCCGCCAACGGCCGGATCGAGGCATTCAACTCCCAGGGAACGTGGTTGTGGACAGCCGGTGACGCGACCGACTGCGGCAGCGTTACGGCGTGCAAGCTCAGCACCCCGATCGGCATCAGCTATGACGCCACGACCAACGAGGTGCTCGTCGCCGACACCGGCCACTCCGAGATCAAAGCCTTTGCGGCCGCGGGCGGCGCGTACGGCATGACCGCAGGCGCGTATATCTGGGAGTTGCCGGCAGGTGTGGTTGCGTCGCCGCGTGAAGCGCGACGCGGGCCCGACGGCGAAATCTGGGTCGCGGACTACCACGATGAGGAGGTCCGCGCCTTCCAGTGCACGTGCACCTCGAGCGCGACTGTGGGCACGGCCTGGGTCACCACCGCGAACAAGGTCATCGGCGATGGACTCGCCGCCGGCCACGACAACGGCGAGGTCAACTCGCCGTACAACATCGCGTTCAGCCCCGACGGTCAGATCGGCTATGTCGCGGATACCGGTAACGAGCGCATCGGTGTCTTCGACGTCACGAGTTGCACCGGCACGCTCAACGGCCAGGCCAACGAGTGTGCCTTCCTCAACAACTACGGCGCGCGCTGCCCAAATCCCTGCCCGGAACCGCCCGACAACGCCGGCTTCTTTGATGCGCTCCGTCGGGTCACCGTCGATCCGGCGACCGGCGACATCTGGGCAGCCGATTTCTGGGGCAGCGGGATCCACGAGTTCAGCCCGTCCGGCTCGACGATGGGGATGTACGAGATTGACGGCAGCCCCGCGCCCGCATCGGGCTTCGCGGAAGCGTACGGCGTCGCCATCGGACCCGACGGCGCAACATACGTTGCCGATCGGCTCAACCAGCGGGTCGAGGAGTTTGCCGCCAATGGCACCTACGTCACCGAACAGGGGTCGCGCGGCGTTGCACCGGGGCAGTACTCGTGGCCGGAAGCGGTCGCCGTCACGCCGGACAAGACGGTGTGGGTTGGCGACACACGCAACAGTCGGTTGCAGCATTTCAGCAATGCCGACCTGACAGGAACGCCGACGATCGTCGGCAGCAGCGGCACCGCTGTCGGGCAGTTCAATTACATCGAAGGCGTCAGCGCAGCAGCCGACGGCAAGGTCTGGATCGCTGATACGGACAACAACCGCGTGCAGAGCTACAACCCCGCCACGCAGAACTTTGCGGCATTCGGAACCGCCGGCTCGACGCCCGATACGAACCAGTTGTTCAACCCCGAGTCCGTGGTGGCATCCGCCACCGACATCTACATCGCGGATACCGGAAACAACCGCGTCGTCGAGCTCGATCTCGGTGGAAACTATGTTGCGAGCTTTACCGGTCTCGACCAGCCACAGGGCGTCGCGCTCGCTCCGGACGGATCGATCTGGGTCGCCAACACGGGCACCGAGCCAGACGGACAACAACGGCAACGACATCATTCATCTCTCCTCATCGTTGACGCAGCTCGGCGGCGATTTCGGTGGTCCGGGCGATGGCACCATGCAGTTCTTCGAACCCCACTCGCTCGCCGTATCGCCTGACGGCACAACGCTGTTCGTCGCGGACACGTACAACAACCGGGTTCAGGAATTCAGCATTGCGACCCAGCTCGTGTTCACCGCCGAACCAGGCGGTGCAGGCGTCGGGGACGACCTCACGCCGCAGCCGGTCGTGACAGTCGAAGACGCGTCGGGCAATCCCGTCGCCGGTGACACCGGATCGGTGACCCTCGCACTCACCGGAGGACCGCCGGGCGCGAATCTGACGTGCACGAGTGGGCTGACGGTGGCCGAGGTGAACGGTGTTGCGAGCTTCAGCGGCTGCGCCGTTGATACCGCGGGGACGTACACGCTCACTGCGTCAGACGGATCGCTGCCGTGGTCCTCGAGCTCGAGCTTCACGGTTGGTGCGAGCGGATCGCCGGCACAACTGGCTTTCACACCCTCGCCGGGCAGTGCCGCACAGGGCGCACCGCTCAGCCCGCAACCGGTGGTGAGCGTCGAGGACTCCCGTGGCAATGTGGTCGGCACCGACAGCAGCAATGTGACCATCAGCCTGAACGGCCCGGGAACGCTGTCGTGCACGGATTCGGGCAATCGCACGGTGCAGGCCGTCCACGGCCTCGCCACATTCAGCGGCTGTTCCGTCAACACGGCGGCAAACGGCGACACCCTGACCGCGACTGACACCGATGACTCGCTGCCGAGCGTGAACAGTGGATCGTTCAACGTCACGGCGCCGTTCTCAAAAGCGTCGTACACCGCGGTCACGCCGTTCCGCGTGTGCGATACGCGTCCCGTGCAGCCGGGCATCGCCTCCAACCAGTGCAACACCGGCTCGCCGAGCGGCCCGATCACCAACAACTCCACACGCGCAGTCCATGTGACCGGCGGACCGGTGCCCTCGACGGCGTCGGCCATCGTCGTCAACCTCACCGCCATCGCGCCGACCGCGCGCACGCTGCTCGCCGTGTACCCAACCGGTGGCACGCGCGGCGTCTCCAACGTCAACCCGCTCCCCGGCCAGGTGGTCGCCGTGCTCGTTGAGGTGGGCATCGGCTCCGGCGGTGACATCAACGTCTACAACAACGTCGGCACCATCAACATCGCCATGGACATCGAGGGCTACGTCGATTCGACATCGATGGGGATGTTCAACCCGACCACCCCGACCCGGATCTGCGACACCCGCGCAGCCGGCGGCGGCATCCCCAGCAACCAGTGCAACGACGCCTCGCCAGGAGCGCATCCGCTCGGTCCGAAGGGCGTGCTCTCGTTCGTCGTCTCCGCCTCCGGGAGCCCGGTTCCTTCGACCGGCGTGACCGCGGTGGTCTTCAACCTCACCGCGATCAACCCGTCGGTGCGCACCGACCTGGCCGCCTACCCCGGCAACCTGTCCACTCCGCCGACGGTCTCCAACGTCAACCTTGAAGCCGGACAGGCAGTGGCCAACCGGGTCATCGTTCCCGTCCCCAGCGGCTGCAGCGGCGCGACCTGCACCGTCAAGCTCTGGAACAGTGCCGGCAACGTCAACGTCGCCGTGGATATCGACGGCTGGTTCGGGTCCACCGGTTCGCAGTTCACCGCGCTGCCAAGTCCGGCGCGCATCTGTGACACGCGATTCGGCGGCAGCGCTCAGGGCTGCGAGGTTCCCGGGAAGATCGCCGCGGGATCCCCCCTCAACCTCAACGTCACCGGGATCGACGGGATCCCGGCGGAAGGCGGCGCCCATGCACCGTTGGCGCTGGTGGCCAACATCACGGCCGTTGATGCGACCACCGGCACCTTCGTCACCGTCTACCCGGGGAACGTGGGAACGCCGAATGCGTCGGATCTCAACGTCCCCAACTTCAACCCCGTGACCAATCTCGTGGTGGTCGGTATCGACCCTGCCACCGGGACCATCAACATCGCCAATGACGTCGGCTTCACCGACGTGATCGTTGACGTCTTCGGCTACTACAGTTGACCGGACGGGACGTGGATTCCGGAGTGGTGTGTAAACGCGCAAGCGACTCCATTCACTGAGAGGCCGCCCCTAACAGCACTGCCCGCAAGATGGACAAGCACGGGCGACAGGAATTGGGTGGCGAGGCTAGATAACGACGAGGACAAAAGGCAGCGTTGCAGGGGGCGGTCCGGTGTTAGACTTCCGGCAAGACGGCGTCGCCGCGTGGCCTAGAGGGAGATGGCGGGTCGAGGGATGAGGTTGCTGAGAAGCCGCAGCGTTCGCGGCATCGTCGTGAGACGTTGGGTTCTGGTTGCTATTGCGTTGGCGCTGTGCGGTTCGGCGGTCGGAATGACCGCGCGCCCTCTCCTCGCTGCGGCTGCCAGCCCGAGTGTGCAGATCATCGCGCCGACGCCGGATCAGCTGTTCTACACCGGCACGAATATCACATTCAGTGGGACGGCCACGGACGCGACTTCCGTTCAGTCTGTCCGATTCGGCGTGCAGAATCGCGAAACGCATCAATGGCTGCAGAGCAATGGGGCTTGGGGAGCTGCTTCCTTCTACATCCACGCCAGACTGACCAATCCGAAGTCAACCTCAACCTCCTGGACCGGGTCTGCGAGGGTGCCTGACGGCGATGTGCAGGTGCTCGCCAGAGCAGTCAACACGTCGGGAGCCACGTCGGCCACCGTCTCAGTCGAGTTCGGGTCCGGTCCTCAGCCAACGGCTGCGACACCGGGATATCTGACTTTCCTCTTCGGCCGGACCATGTGGGCAGCGACGGATTCCTGCAACCTCATCGCAGGACAGCCAACCCTCAGCGATATCGCGCAGACTCTGAGCGGCCTCACCCCGCCTCGCACCGCCAGCGGCCTTGTGGTCACCGGCTGGGTCGGGACGACGTCCGAGAAGTGCACCCAGAACAACCTATACCCCTCGTGGCCGGACATCGCGGCGCTCGCGAATGAGTACGGATGGACGATGGACAGCGAAGGCGAGTACCACAAGAACATGACAACGATGACAACGAGCCAGCAGGTGGCCGAAAGTTGCGGTTCGCTGACTGACCCGGGGATTGGCCTCTACGTGCACGGGCACAGCGCGGGTTGGGGGATGTTTGCCTATGCCAATAACAAGTTATCGCCAACTCTCCAGACGAACGTCGTTGGCAAGTGCTTTGCCTTCGGTCGCACCTACGGCGGCGGCCGCAATGTTCAGTCCCAAATGAAGGCTCCATGGTTTCAGCAGACGAACTCGATAACCGGCGGCACGTGCAACGCGCCTGCGCCCCAGCCATGCGCTTCGAAGATCGTGGATAGCCAGAAGAATGTCGTCGCCTACTATCACTCCCCCGTCTCGCTGGCAAACCTCATGTCAGTAGCCGGCGACGAGTGGGTGGTCGTGCAGATGTACAAGTTGGTCACTGGAAGCTACGCGGGTAAGGGCGCTTCCTGGGACTGCACGAGTGCTGACTGGCATCTGCACTGGACAAGCGAGCCAGAGATGTATTGCGAGAACGACTGGCTCTCGGCAGTAAATTCGATCCCTTCGAACGTGGAGACGGTGGACCCCGCATTCGTAGCACAACAATGGAATGTCAACCCATCCGTCGCGAACAGGCCGGAACCGTCAGTGAGTTCGGTGATACCAAGCGCCATATCTACTGCCGGAGGCGCAATGGTCACAATCAATGGCACCGGCTTCACGGGCACCACGAATGTCGCATTTGGCCCGCAGCAGGCCACAATCGATAGCGTGAACGATTCTCAGATCACCGTGACCAGTCCCCCCGGAGCCGGAACTGTGGATGTCACCGTGACCACTGTAAAGGGCATCTCGGCCGCAGGCGGAGCCGATCTGATGACGTACGTGGCGGCACCGACTGTCACCGGGATCTCCCCAGAATCCGGGAATATGGCTGGCGGGGACTCTGTTGAAATTACGGGTACGGGATTCACTACTGCGAGCGCGGTGAACTTCGGGTCAGCCGCCGCTGGCAGCTTCAGCATCGATCCAAGCGGCGAGCTCATCACTGCGACAACCCCGTCTGGTAGCGGCACGGTTGACGTGACGGTGACTACAGCCGGTGGTACGTCGTCAACAAGCGGCGCGGATCAGTTCACTTATGCGCCCATCCCAACGGTTACCGCTCTCTCACCATCGTGCGGAGTGGATGCCGGCGCGGACCAGGTTGTCGTCACCGGTTCGGGATTCACCTACGCCACTGCTGTGAGCTTTGGATCGGCCGCCGCCGGTAGCTTCCATGTGGTCTCGGACGGTCAAATCGACGCGACATCCCCATCAGGCAGCGGGACTGTCGACGTGATCGTGACAACGCAAAGCGGACCGTCGAGTCCAGTTGTCGGTGACACGTTCACCTACTATCCGACCCCTCAAACGTGTAGCTGAGCGATGCGGGTCGACTGGATTGTGCAGGCGACGGTAAATGCGTTGTTCATCACAACTCACCAGCGGTGACGCGGCCACCGCCTAACCTCGGCTCCCGCCTCGTCCCGGTCCCTGTATCCTGAGCTAGGCCATGCGGCGTGGAACGCTCGTCCTGACCGTGTGCGTCATATGCACGCTGGGGGCAATTGCGGGAATCGAGCTTGCTACAAGCGTCATCCATCGGTCGGCACCTGCTCAGTCATCGGCATCGCCGGTCGCTGCAGCGTTGAAACCAGTGCTCAGCGGACTGATCGCCTTCAACGGCCTCCCAGCCGGCCATGAGGACGATGTGAACGGCTGGGTCGTCAATGTGCCCTGGGCACAACTCGAGCCATCGGGTCCCGGGCTCGTCACTGGGAACCCCATCGATCGAGCAATCGTTCAGGCTCGCGAACTCGACCAAGCTCACCCCGGCCACGCATTTCGCATCAAGGTGCGGGTGCTCGCAGGCATTCATTCGCCTGCATGGGTGAAAGGCTTAGGTGGCGACCCGGTCTCTGTCACAGAGCCTGGAGGCGGCCATCCGTTGTCCGGGACCGTCCCTCGATTCTGGATGGATTCAGTCGGCGCAGCATACGACCGCCTCATGAGTGAACTCGCCTCGCGGTACGACACCGTGTCTGAGGTGGCCGACGTCGTGATCAGTCGCTGCACGACTGTGTATGCCGAACCGATGGTGCGTCAATATAACAGTCCGCAGACCGTCGCCAACCTCCTGGAGGCTGGCTATACGTCCGAGTTGGATAACGTCTGCCAGCATCAGGAGATCGATGCAGCTAGGGTTTTCAGACATACACACGTCAGCATCTCGATCTCGGCGTATGAGCGGATCGACGCACCGGGGGGACCCATTCTCGATAATGCCTACGCCATCAGCATCGCGGCATATTGCCGCCTCGTCCTTGGTGATCGCTGTGTGATTGGGAACAACGAGCTCGGACGGCCGGTGTTCGACAACAGTCCCGAGGCGCAGTCGCCCGTATACCAGTCCATCGAGCGCCTCGGATCGCCAATCTACTTCCAAGTTGAAGCCAACACGAACCGTCTATCAACCGGGACGCAAATGGCGACCGCCATACAACAGGGCATTGCCGAGAAGGCCTCCTATCTTGAGGCCGACAACGTGCTCTTCCAGTTGCCCAGCGCGCAGATTGAGGCTTTCAACCAAGCTCTAGCAGGCAGCGGCGGGCACCCATAGCTCAGCCTGCGGCGAGATAACGCAGTAGCGGTAGGTTTGCTGGCTTGACGCAATCGACGAGATACACCTCGACGTAGCTGGCGTGCGAGTTGATGGCGCTGGTGAATGACCCGCGCAGGAACGTCGTGGTGTGGACGGTACCATTCATCTGCCAGCCAACCGTCGTGGAGGCGGAAGCCGTGACAATGTCCTCCCAGTACAGGCCATGCTGGGGTGACAGCGCGTTCTGCTGGATGAAAACTGACGGATAAAAGCTGCTGGCGTCTCGAAGCACCGACGCCAGAATCTCGGTCTGCGGAGTCACGTGCGTCAGCGGCTCGTCGATGTCCAGCGCAGTGGGTTTACTCGGGAACGCTTTACGGTACGCGCTGATAAAGAGGTCCCACGCCTTTGACATGTCGGCGTTCGTTAAGCCATTGGTCCACCATCCTTCCCATTGCGGCAGTGTCATCTCACCCTGCCAACCGCCTCCAGGCATCTCAACCATCCAGACACGCGGGTCTCGGTTGTATCGTGCACCGAACGCCGCGATGAATTTGGTCCAGTCTGCGATAAAGGACGAGCTGTACGGCGGTGGCATTGTGATCGTCATCCTCGACGGGATTGTGACCGTCATTGTCAGTTGCGGCTTGACCCAGGATGGGCTCTCGTGACCGGCATTGACCCGCAGTATCGCTAGCTTGCCAGCGGCAGAGGATGCGGCCAGCGCATTGTCTATAGGGGCCCAGTTGTACGTTCCGGGCGATGGCTCTATGCCCGCCCAGGCGAAGTCCCAACTGACGCCGTCCACAACAGAAGGAAGGGAGGCGACCTTAGCGCCAGGATTCGCTGCGCCTGTGAAGGCGAAAATGTGGATGTGGTTGGACGTCGTCGAAGCGCCTAAAGCCTTAAGCCCGAGGAGTCCGCCGCGCAACAGTTGTGGGCCACTGGGCGCCGCAGCGCAGGCGATGGCGAGGAATACCCCTAGACCGATCTTGGAGATAACGCGGCTCTTGGGAGCGCACATGGCAGCCTCATTATGGTGATGCTCGCGATGCGGCATAGCTGATTATGAACCTAGCAAACCGCGACGCTCCCCCGCAACCGGACAAGACGCAACTCTTTAGCGATGCTGCGGCAGCATCAGGACGGGTCCGCGGAGTGAGACATGGCGGGCCGACCACAGCTGCGTGGTCGGATTCGTAATCCGCCGTTGAGGTTATCAATCGGTTACGTGAGGGCGCTAGATGGACGAGCCCACGGGAGGAAAGCAGTCAGTCCCGGTCAGCCCAACTCATTCAGCGGGCGGCCGAATTGCGTTGGGCGAATCTCGTCACCCTTGAGCTGGCCCTCGATGGGCACGGAGGTCTTCTGTAGTGACGAAGGCCGAGGGCTGGTCGGTATACGGCGACCGGGATATGGTGGCGGCGGACCGGCCTGGCGCATCAGCATGTGACGGCGTTCCCGAATTTGCTAGACTGCTCCATCCCAGTTGATCACAAGGGGGGGTAGGGCATGTTTCGTCGCTCACGTCGTGGCGAAGTGCCGGCTGGAGGTCGCCGGGGACGTCACACCGCGACTATTGTCACGCTGTGCGCTGCGGGCGCGTTGCTGAGCACGACAGGCGCTGAGAGCGTTCAAGCAGGGATCGCTAGGCTCAGCTCGACGTCGAGCACACCGGTCCACCACGTGCTGGTGCTCTATCAGGAAAACCACACGTTCGACAATGTGCTCGGCTATTGGTGCGATCAGACAGCGCACTGCGACGGCATGCCCCCCACTGTGTCGCTCAAACTCAGGAACGGCCGAACCACCGTCACGCCCGGAGTGACGCCTGACCTTGTGCCCAATGCCGGCCACGGAGTGCAGCCACAAGCACTCGCCATCGATGGCGGAAAGATGGATAACTGGACGGCTATCCCCGGCTGCACAAAGGCGCCATATCCCTGCATTAGCGGCTATGAACCGCAAGCGATCCCGAATCTCATCAGCCTTGCCGGAAAGTTCGCCATCAGCGACCGCACCTTCTCGATGGCCGACTCCCCGAGTTGGGGCGGTCATCTGTATGCGGTTGCGGCCTCGCTCGACGGGTTCACGGGTGACATTCCACTGACGTCATACATCGGCGCGACCACGCATCTCGGTTGGGGCTGCGATAGCAACAAGGATGCACCCTGGACGGCCACTCCGGGTGGAGCACTATCGCAGCAGCCGTCGTGCATTCCGGACCCGTCGCTGCCAGCCGCCCAGTACCCATATGGCGGAGCCTATCGACCAACGGCTGTGCAGAGCGTGCCGTCAATCCTCGAAGATATTAACCGCTTCGAACGTAACGTGGCGGGTTTACTCCAGCGGAGTGAAGGTGGCGGGTGGCGCCGGCGTGAACCCGGCATATAACCAGGCAGTCTGCCCCACCTTCGCCTCCTGCAGAGACACCAGCGAGGCGCAGAATCTGGTTCCGGAAGCGGACCTGCTTCAAGACATCAACTCGGGTCAACTACCCAACTTTGCGCTAGTCGTGCCGGGAATGAACTGTGGCTCGGTCACGGGCAGCGCAGCATCGACCGGCAGCAGCAGCCAGCACAACGGCGATTCCATGGCCTGCGGGGACAACTGGATCGGCGAGATCGTGTCGGCGCTGGAGAAGAATACCGGGCTCTGGGACAGCACCACCATGTTCATCACGTACGACGACTGCGGCTGCTTCTATGATCATGTGCCACCGGGCGTCAATCCCGACGGCACTCCGCAAGGCCCGCGCGTGCCACTCGTGATCGTCAGCCCATACGCAATCTCTGGATATGTCGACACTACACCGACGACATTCGCCGGAATCCTGGCATACGTTGAAGGGACCTTCGGCCTCGAGCCGCTCTCGGTAAACGACGCAAACGCTTACGCGTTCAGCAATGCGTTCAACTATGCGCAAACGCCGATTGCCGGTCCGCGAATGGTGGTCACCAAGATCCCCGAAGCATCACGCAACGCACCCCCATACCAGGACGGAGATGACACGACGTGAGATACATCAGCCCACGGGGCGACCCGCCCGCGCTCGGCGTGGGTCGCGCGTCGCACTGGGTGGGTGCGGCGCTCGTTGCACTATGCTTCGCACTGCCGCCGACACCAATCAGCGCCGCCGTCGCTGACATCGGCCAACGCGCTCAGTCCAGCGCGCTGAGCAGCGCTATCGACTGGCCCAAGTTTCATTTTGACGATGGCAACGACGGTGTGTCGCCAGAAACGTCGATCTCAACTTCTAATGTCGCACAGCTCGGCGTGTCGTGGATGGGCTACACCGGGGCGCCGTCGTTTGTATCGCCCGCTGTTGCGTATAGCTCGAATCTCAAGCACTCACTCGTGTATGTGGCTAACAACAATGGCGACGTCATGGCATACGACTTGTCAAGCGGCAACCAAGTCTGGAGCACTAACCTCGGCATCTCCACTGATAGCTCCCCGTTGGTGATCGGGAACACCGTCTGGGAAGGAAGTTTCGGCGGCCTCTTCGCCTTGAATGCATCGACCGGGGCGCTCCAGTGCGCCGACCGGGCGGTGGGGCCGATCCAGTCCAGTCCGACGGCCGGAGTCGTAGACGGACAGGAGCTGGTCTTCTTCACCACCCTCGATCGTGGCTCCAGTTGGGGTGCGATGATCGCGCTGCTCACCCCGCCAAGCAGTAGCAGTTGCGACATCGCCTGGACGTTCACCGCCTGGGGCAGTTCGCCGGGCAACGGGCCACCTTTAGGCTCGTGGTCGCCGCCGAGCTTTGGTCTTGACAAGAACGGCCGTGCCCTCGTCTTCACCGGCACAGCTGAGCCGGACTCCGCGGTGTATGCAATTGACGCGGCATCCGGGAAGCGCGTGTGGCGTTTTCAAACTCCGAGCAACGGCATCGTCGACGACGACGTCGGTGCCGGTAGCACGGTGTCGGCACCGGGCGTCAATGGCTTCGTCGACGGGGTTCTGTACGTGCCGGCCAAGGATGGCGAATTGTTCGCACTCGATCTCACGACAGGGGCGAGCATTTGGTCGTTCCCATACATGAAGGCTTCAAAAACCCGAGGTGGCGGGATCTCGGCGGCAGCGCTCGCTGACAATTCGCTGTATTTCGGTTACGGCGCCGGAGTTTACGACGTGAACGCGACAACGGGAACTGCGGCTTGGAAGACTCTAGGATTTCGGGCTAACCACTGGCGAGGTGGATTCCTCGCCGGCAGTCGTCGGTCCAAGCGGCTCTCGGGTGGTGCTTGCCGCGGATCGCTCAGGAGTGGTGCGCGGCTTCGCCGCGACCAGCGGCCAGCAGCTGTGGTCGTACGCGACGGCGGGACCAGTCTACAGTTCGCCCGCCGTCAGCGGCGGCATTGTTTACATCGCATCGAATGATGGCTTTCTGTACGCGTTCGCACCTGCAGGCGCTAAGGGAGCGCACCCGACGACTTCGGTGAGCGCGCCGGCAAAGGGAGCACAACTGCCGAACGGCGTCGTCACCATCCAGGGGTCGGCATCCGGCGCTACTCCACTTGCCGGAGTACAGGTCGGCATCGAGGAGTACGGCCCGGGCGGCCCTTGGTGGCAGGCTTCCTCGGAGTCCTGGTCACCCGCAGCAGTATTCCAGTCGGCCACATTGGTATCGCCGGGAGCGAATACCTCCAGCTGGCAGTTCTCGTTTGCCGTGCCGTCGTCGGGCGGCGTCTTCATTCTCAGTGCCGAAGCCATCCAGGCAAACGGCATGGCTGATCCGCTTCCAGCGCACGTTCCGTTTGTCGTGTTTGCCGGTACTGCGGGCGCTAGTCTTACGATCTCGCCATCCAGCGTTGCTCCTGGTGGAAGAGTCGCGGTCACGGGAAACAAATTCACCCCCGGGTCGTCAGTGTCGATCGCTCTTGACGGCACGGCGAAACTAGTCCGGACCGCTAACAGCCAGGGCAAGCTTGCATCGTTTGCCGTGACGGTCCCATCAAACGAGAGTCCGGGGCCCCACTCGCTGTCGGCTGTCGACGGTTCCGGCGACGACACGCAAGGCATCGTGAATGTAACCACTCCGTGGCCGCAATGGCGCTTTAACCAGCTTGGCACGGGGGCGGTGTCTCACACGCAGCCGGTCAACGAGGGCAACATGTGGACCGTCGCCAACGCTTGGTCCACGCCCACGGGCGGTGCCGTCGAGAGCAGCCCGGCGGTCGCCAATGGGACAGCGTATATCGGATCCGACGACGGCAGTCTGTACGCGCTCAACGTTGCCGATGGAGCCGTGCGGTGGACGTTCGCCACAGGCGGCTCCGTCAAATCGTCGCCCGCTCTGAGCGGTTCGTCGGCGATCTTCGGGTCCGATGACGGGTACGTCCGCGCTGTTGACGCAGCCACCGGCGCGCTGCAATGGCAGGTGGACCTCGGCACGCCAATCGAGTCGTCGCCGACCGTCGTGGGTAACGTCGCGTACATCACAGGCGAAGACGGTAACGTTCGTGCGCTCGATCTCACCAACCGCGGCGACGTTCTTTGGATTAGAAGCATAGGAGTTGGGATCACATCGTCGGCTTCCGTCGATGCCGGCCGGCTGTACATCGGGTCGCAGGATGGATCCGTCTATGCTCTCGACGCCGCCACCGGCGCCGTCGACTGGCAACGCTCGACAGGGGGTCCGGTCACCAGCACGCCCGCGGTGGACGGGGGTCTTCTCTTCGTGGGTTCTGCGGACGACAAGTTGTATGCGCTTGACGAGTCCACGGGCGATGTCGCCTGGACGTATGGTACGCGGAGCGCCGTCACGTCGTCTCCCGCCGTAGGCAGCAGGATGGTGTTCTTCGGCTCCAGCGACGATAACTTGTACGCGCTCACGGAGGCTACGGGCGCACTTGTCTGGAGCGTGCGCACCGGCGGCGCCGTCACCTCGTCGCCCGTGTTTGGTGGGAGCTTCGTTGCTGTCGGCTCAACTGACGGCAGAATCTACGCGGTGCGAACGGCGTTTGGCTGGCCCAAGAGCACATTCGTCACCAGCGGCTCCATCAGCAGTTCCATCAGCCTGTGCGACGGCGCGCTCTACGTGGGGGCGGGAGACGAGGTGTACGCGTACACTCCCTACGGTGTGCCGCCGACCATTCCCTGAGCGAGGCTTACATCGCACTAGGGGAATGACACTGACGGTGTCTGCCTATATACCCGCGGCTGTGGCAGTGGGCGCAGGTGCAGAGATGCTTACGCTCGTCCCGGGCCCGAGGAGGCGCGGGCTGCCGGCGATCACGTCAGGGACGCTGTTTCCGCGTGCCTCATCCACCTCGCGCCGGTGGGAGAAGTTGGAGTTGGGGGTCCGGCCAGCCAACGCGTGACCACCCGGCGTGTGGGTGCGGTATTGGTCGAGAGGCGTCGACCCCTCAGTGAATCGTCGCCCGGCCGGAGTTCAATGCCCATCGTTCACGAGGTATGCAAGCGCAAGAGCATTCGCGGGGTTCATGCAGTCGTTCAGGTACACCTCGACGTAGCTCGCGTGGCTGGCGATCGCGACCTGGAACGCGCTCATCAGGTACGAGTTGTTGTTGTCGCCGCCCCACAGCTGCCAGCCGATCCTGGTGGATGTTGACAGCGCCTGTAGCGTCTTGAAGACCGACCAGTTCTGGCTTGTCGTGCTCTTCAAGCCGTTCTGCTGGAAGTCGACGTTGCTGAACGTCCGAGCGTAGTCGAGAACTGCAGGGTCGATGTTCGAGTGGTAATAGGTCTGTAGCGGCTCGCCGTAGTCCATGCCGAGCTGCGTGTTCGGGAACGCGGACTTGTAGGTGCTGATCAACTGCTCCCACGCGACGGTCATGAGCGGGTCGGTGTAACCCGCAGCGATCCATCCCGGCCACTGCGGCAGCGCCATCTCACCCTGGTAGCCACCGCCAGTCATCTCGACCCTGGTGACCTTGGGGTTGCTGTTGTAGCGGGCGCCGAATGCTCTGATGAACGTGGTGAAGTCGGCGAGATACGTGGGGGACCAGGTCTTCGGCATGGTCACGGTCTGCTCGCCATGAGGACCCATCGACTGAAACGAGAAGGTCAGCTGATCGGGAACCCATGACGGCGAGGTAGCGCCGCCATCGATGCGCAGCATGGTCTTGCGGCCGCTGCCGGATGACGCAGCGATCGCGGCATCCACCGACGACCAGTTGTAGACGCCCGGTGCGGTCTCGATCTGACTCCAGCCGAAGATCCAGCTCACCCCACCGACGACTGCCGGCAAGGACGCGACGACCTTGGTCGGATTGGCATGGCTGCTATACGCGTAGACCGTCACACTCTGGGGAGACCCGTTGTATGCACTGGATGTGAGTGATTGACCGGACGAGCCGGTAGCACCCTTTGCCTTGGCAGCGACCTGGGGGCCGGTGACACCGGTGTCAGCCGTCTTGGATGAACCTTGTTTCGCATGGGTTGTCGCATGCGACGTGGGCTCCGCGAGCGCCGCTGGAGCGGCCACGTGATCGCTGCTCAACTGCGGCGCTGACGACATCGAGGCTCCGAGTACGAGGGCGCCGAGCGAGGCGGTCACTCCGAGGGAGAGGGCGAGCCTCACGGGGCTGATGGACATAGCTTCCTTCCGTTGGTAGACATGGGCGTGACCTGACCGTAATCGGTGGTCGAGACAGGGCCGTGGCCGGGCTGTGACAAACCTCCGATCTCGACCACCACATGTGGCGGCGCACGTTCGGGCGCGCCGGATCCATGCTCAGATGTCGGCCAAAATCGACTTCGAGTCAGTCGCTGAACGTCGCGCTGACGGCAGCCGTACTACGGCGTGTGGTCACCCTCGCTGTGAGGGCTCCACGGCGTTCAGCAGTTCAGGACGTATAGGTGAACTGGTCGTTCGGCGTCGTCGCAGACGTTCCCGAGTTGGTGGTCACGGTGACGTCGACAGTCGCGGTTCCTGGCGGGCTCACCACTGTGATCTCCGTGTCCGAGACAACCAGGGCATCCGTACCGGGCACGGTGCCGAACATGACTGATGAGGCGGAGGTGAACCCGGTACCGGTGATGGTGACCGGTGTACTTCCCGCCTGCGGGCCCCTGGTGGGCGAGATGCCCGACACCACAGGTGCGTCCGCATAGATGAACTGGTCAGCAGGGCTGATCGCGGAGATGCCTTTGGTGGTCGTGACGACGACGTCCTCCGTGCCGGTGCCAGGAGGGGCGGTCGCCGTGATCTCGTTGTCCGAATCGACGGTGAAGGAGATTGCCTGGCTGGCTCCGAACGCAACGCCGGCTGCTCCTGTGAACCCCGAACCCGTGATGTTCACGCTGGCCCCGCCGGCGGGCACACCGCCTCCAGGTGAAACCGCTGTCACCGCCGGCAGTGGCGCCTGGGTCACCGCGGGGTTGATGTCCCACGCCTCGGCAACGGTGGCGGGATCGACGGTGAGGACATTTGCCGGAATGCTCGCCACCGCGGCCAGGTAGTCGGGCTCGCAGTACAGCTCCGGCTTGCTCGTCCAGTGCGTCTGCCAGGCACCGTTGCAGTTCCAGGCAAGGCCGCCGCACGACTTGGTCGTGGTTGCGCAGGTGCCGGTTACCAGCTTGTACATCTGCACGACCACCCATTGATTGGCGGCGACGTTCATGAGATTCACGAGGGAGCTCGGCGGGTCGTAATAGATGACGACGGAGTGGTGATTCCGCGTCGGGTTCTTCTCGCCCGGGCACTGGGAGAGCGTGGCCATGTTGCACGTCCCGCCGAGGATGGAGTTCGTCTGCTGCATATCGTTCGGCAGCAGCTTCCCGAGGACGTTGCGACCTCCCTTGTACGTCCGCCCCCACGCGTAGCACTTGGCGACGACTCCTGTCTGAATCGCAGCGGTGTACTCCTGGTTTGCGTAGGAGAACATCCCCCACGCCTCCCCAAAGCCGTGCGCGTAGAAGCCGTTCGGGTTGGTGAGTGCCCCACAGCTCTCGACGATCTGTTGCGCCGTGGTGAGCGTGGTCATGTATGTGTGCGACTTGCCTTCGCTGGCAACTTCCCAGCCGTAGGTATTCTTCAAGGTGTCCAGGTCCGACCAGCTAGGATACGGATCATGGTGCACGCAGGTCTCCGACGATGTCCCAAGCCAGTCAGTCACCGGATCGGCGACGCCTGTCCTCGGCGGCGATGCGGCGGCGAGCGCCTGGGCGATCGTGATCAGCGTCGGCTGGCCAGGAACGGCGACGCAGCTCGACGACGCAGCGACCCACTCAGCGCGCCCGAACATCAACGTGAGATACCCGGGTGTGCTGATCGTCGGTGCCGCGCCCACGCCGAAGTCGACTGATGCTCTGACCGACGTTCCAGATTTGCCGGCGGCGCGCACATTGAGAACGTAGTCGCCCGCGGGAAGCGCGGGCAATGTCACCGACCATGTCGACGTCGTCATCGCCGGCGCAGCGAGCACTCCATTCCAGAACGATGGACGCGAGCTCCACGTCATTCCCGCCTGAAGGTAGCTCGACGTCTCGCGCTCCTCGACCTGATACGAGATACCGGTGACACCGACACCATCGCTCGCGGTTCCCGAGAAGGTCACGCCGCCGGTGTCGCGGAACAGTTGATTGATACCCGGCGAGGTGATCTGCAGCGTCGGCGACGTTGAGGCTGCCCGGGCCGACAGGGACGTGAATGCTGCTGCGCACCCGATGGCGACCGCCGCGATCGACACGACCGGTCGGCGACGCGTCAGCAGAGCTTGCATCGCCCTCCAGGCGCCACTATCCCAGGCTGAAACCCCACCACGACACGGGAGTGTACAGGAACCAGGACGCTCGCGTTTGTGCGCTAACCGACAGATACTCCGGCAAAGGCGGGCTCTCACCGATGCTCGATGGCGCGGCCGGCCGGAGCGCGCGATGCGCGCCGGCCGGTCGCTGATCAGAGCCTATTTGCCGAACGCGTAGATCTTGCCGTCGCTGCTCGCGATGAAGATCTGTCCGGTCGAGATCCCGGCGGAGCCGAAGATCGGGCCGCCTGTCGCGTAGGTGAACAGGTTGGCGCCAGTCGAGAGCTTGAAGATGTCGACGTTGCCGGCGTAGTCTCCAACCGCGATCACCTGGCTCCCAGCGGGGCCGGTGACCGAGATCGATGAGATGACCGGGGCCGCGACCGGGCTCACCCAGATGAGCGCTCCCGTTGTCGCGTTCAGCGAGAAGACGCCCGCACCGTAGCCGATGTAGACAGCATTGCCGACGAGCGCTGCGCCCGACTGCGCCGGGTTGCCGTGGTGAATGGTCTTCTTGATGTTGAAGGTCCAGATCTGGGCGCCGGTCTGGAGATCCAGCGCGTACGTCTGACCGTCCTTGCCGGTGTCGTAGACGACACCGTCGGTGAACGCAGGCGTTCCAGCGGCGCCGACCGTGCCGGGCTCAGCGATGGTGGGCGGCGCTCCCACGTCTGCATCGATGCCGACGAGCGTCTGAAACCGCCAGAGGATTGCGCCGGTGACGGCATTGAACGCGTAGATGGCGTCGTCCGCGTCGGTGCTACCCACCACGACGACCGGCGAGTTGTTTGCGAGCGTTCCATATGCCGGGGTCGAGTACACACCGGAGAGCCCTGTCTGGCTGCCGGGCGGGCTACCGAAGTTGTCCTGCGACCAGTCCCAGCTGCATGCGCTGCCGGCGGTGTTGCCGACGCCGTACATCGCCCAGAGGTGACCGCCGTCGCTGGTGTTACCGCTCGGACCTGCGTCACCAAAATACGACCACCCGACCCGCGCTGGTCGGGGTGGCGAGGACCGGCGACGATGCGCTGATGCCGCCCATCGACGGCGACGTGCAGATCAAGGCACCGGTGGTCGCATTGAGCGCGTATTCGTGATAGTCGCCATCGCCGAAATAGACCACGTTGTTCGCGGCTGTCGACGGCCGGCGACGCCTCGATCTCTTTCGAGAGCCCCTTGGTCTTGGGGGTCTGAAAGTGCCACACGAGCGCGCCGGTGGTCGCGTTGTACGCGTTGAACTCGCCAAGCATGTTGCCGACGTAGACAAGCGACACGTTCAATGTGGAGTTGAAGGCGATCGCCGGGGAGCCGTAGCTCTTGTCGCCGGTGTTGGCGCTCCAATGCAACTTGAATGCGGTGCTCGACGAGAGGATCTTCTCCGCCGACACACCGGTATGGACGGCATTGTCTCGATGCTCGATCCAGTCCCGGAATCCTGCCGGGATCGAGGCGGTGCTCTGGCTTGCGGTCTTCGCCGCAACGGGCATCGCCTGCGCCAGCGGCAGCGCGATTGCGGTTGCCGCGGCTGCCACGCACGTCAGCGCGGCAACTCCAAGACGCCCTTTGTGGAAAGTGAAATACCTATGCGGCACTCTGTCGCCTCCTCTGAACCCTCTACTCGCCCCTTGGATGAAAGGATTGCATAGATTGCACTATTCCTGCAATCCTCCGGGGCATTGTCCACGCTACCGCATCCGGACTGTCCTACCGTCTCGGTGTCGGAGGTGAAACGAGCCCGGCCCCCGGCGTGACGCCGCATCGGGCTCGAACACCGTTCGGAAGCGGCGACGAGTCGGCAAAACTCGAACCCTCCACTACCTCGCCCCCCGAAACTGCACCTCCGTGATCACCGCTCTGCCGACCAGCCTGAGCCGCGGCCCGGCGCGGCGTTGACGGTGCGCGAGGAGACGCCCCGCCGGGGAATGCCCAGTCAGACCCAACTCGTCCTCCTGGGTATCAGCGGCACCCTCTGGCTGCTGTTCTGCAACTTCGTTGCATCGCTCGGCGCTGCTGCCACACCGGACAACCTTGCCGTCATCGGTGCCGGCTGCGTGATCGCCGCACTCTGGATCGCCGCAGTCGTGCTGGTGATTGCGGCGCGCGATCGAGCGCGACTGCTCTCGGCGCTGCTGATGGTGAGCTTCCTGGTCGTCGACTCTCTCTGGGCGATCCTCGGCGGTGCCGCGCTGGGCGTGGGCCGGGATCGGGGCCTTGGCGTGGCGGCGAACGTCGTCTTCGTGGAGGTCAGTATCGGCCTGGCGGTGGTCATCCTCGGTCTCGCGGTGTTGCGTGTGACTCAGCGGCGGATCGGCGCCGCGGTAGTCGCCGCCGTCGCGTTTGTTCTTGGTCTTGCCCTGGTGCTGCTGGCAAGGTTTGGAGCGGTCACCCCGATACTCTGGACAATCGCCGACACCGGCGTCTCATCGAGCATCAACGCGGTGTCGTGTCCCTCCACGCAGCTGTGCGTCGCGGTCGACAGCACCGGTGACGTGGTCACCTCGACAAATCCGGCGAGTCGGCCTCCCGGTGGGACACCAGCAACATCGACGGTCGCAGAAGCATCAACGGCGTGTCGTGCCCCAGCACATTCTTCTGCGTTGCGGTGGATGAGTCGGGCAACGTGATCACGTCCACCGATCCAAGTGATGGCGGTGCGGCATGGACTGTCGTCCGCGCTGACGGAGCCTCGAGCCTGAATGGCGTTGCGTGCGCGGGCACTTCCCTGTGCGTCGCCGTGGACAACAGCGGCAACGTCGTCACCTCCACCAACCCCCTCGGCGGCGCGGCTGCGTGGGCGGTCACCAACGTGGAGGGTGCGGCGAATCTCAACGCGGTAGCGTGTCCGAGCACGCTGCTCTGCGTGGCCGTGGACGACAGCGGTTTCGCACTTGCCTCCACCGATCCCGGGGGCGGCGACGCGGGATCGTGGGTCGTCACCAAGGTCGACGGCTCCGTGAACCTCGCAAGCATCTCGTGCGTGACTGCGGCGCTGTGCGTCGCCGTCGATGACAACGGCAATGCCGTGAGCACGACCAATCCCACCGGGCTGACCCCGCATTGGTCGGTCGTCAGGGCCGACGGCTCGGCAAGCCTCGTCGGTGTGTCGTGCTGGGCTCAGAGTGGCTGCGTTGCCGTCGACTCCACCGGTGACATCGCGAGCTCGACTGACCCTGCGGGGCCGGCCAGTGGTTGGAGGCTCACGAGCCTTGCGGGTGCGCCGAATCCCAACGGCCTCTCATGTCCAGGTGCCGGCTTGTGCGTCGTCGCGGATGGCGACGGGGCCATCGAGACGTCCACGAACCCGGGCTAGCCGCGAGAGCCAGGCGCTGCGTCGGCTCTGGCCGACAATGGGCCGACCGATGAAACGAGCGAGCGCGACGACCATGACCACGCCGGACCGCCGCGGCATCCTCATCGATGCCTACGAGAACGCGGCGGTGATCGTCTCTGGGATACGCCCTGACCAACTGCGCAACTCCACACCGTGCCCCGGTTACGACGTTGCGGGGATGATCGACCACGTCGTCGAAGCCGGGCACCGAGTTGCCGCTCTCGGCCGCGGACAAGCCCCGCCGTCTGGGGATGCATCCCCGCACGTGGAGCTGGCTGAGGCACCCGACCGGATGCGGAGCGCTAAGCAGGAGGCGGCGGCGGCGTGGGCAGACGGCACCCGCCTGGTGACAACGGCCACGATGCCCTGGGGCGAGCGGTACACCGGGGCCGCCCTCGTCGACATGTACATCCTTGAGTTGGCCGCCCACGCGTGGGACCTGGCTCGGGCCACTGGACAGCTCGATCAACTCGCCCCCACCCTCGCCGCGCCGGCACTGAGTGGGGCGCAAGCCTTCATCAAGCAGAGGTTCCGGAACATGGGGGGACCCGGTGCCCCGTTCGGCACCGAGGTACCGCCACCTCTCGGCGCCGATGATTGGGAGCGCTTTGTGGCGTTCACGGGCCGCGACCCGCGAGCGCGGGTCGCGCCGAGCAGTTAGCCGTCCCGGTGCGCCGCGCAACCCTCGGGATCAGCTGACGACCAGCCTCAACTTCGCACCGGCATCAGCCTTGAGCGTGAAAGTTGCCTTAATGGGGCCACTGGCGCAGACGTACAGGCCGTTCTTGGGCGGAATCGGCTTGAACAGCGGCTGCCCCTTGTATTCGATCTGCTGGGTGGCCCTCGTCTTGTTCAAGACCAGGAATGAGTAATTGGTGGATGAGCACGTCCCCGAAATGGGCAGCGCCTTGACGCTGTTCGGAACCCACTTCAGGTTGTGTCCCCTGCCGTCGATGTTCGTGGTCGGCTGCGTCGCACCGACGGCGCCGACGGCTGACCAAGGCCGGACCCAGGTGGAGGCATGCGCGGTTCCCGCGCTCGCGGCGACCCCACTCCCTGCGACCGCGAACACGACCAGCATCCGGGTGATCGTTCGAAGCATGCGCGTCCTCCCGAGTTGAGGTTCAGCCCTGGAGGAACACGTCACCGGTGTCCGGGGCCAGGGTTTCAGAGGTGAGCCGTGCTGCCCGATCCCCGCGCGCTCAGACCAGCCCAACTTGCTGTATGAGTTGCGCCGCCTGCAGGTCATTGCCGAGGCTGACAAGGCTCACCACGTCGGGATGGATCTGAGCGATGGGCGGCAGCACCGGATTGGGGTCCACACCAGGCCGCAGCGGGTACTCGAAATCGTCGCCCGCCGCAAGCAGCTCCTGGCCCTTCTGGCTCACCATGAATGCGACGAACTTGTCCGCAGCCGCTTGATTCCTGCTGCTCGCCAGTACGGCGACCCCAGAGATGTTCTCGAGGCCACCGACGTCGGACGGTGGGAAGTAATAGATCTGACTGTGAATCGCGCTCGCCCCGACCTCGAGCTGCAGGCGGAACCAGTAGTACGAGTTGATGATCCCCACGGCCTGCGCGCCAGAGTTCACCGCCGAGACAACCGCCTCGATGTCCTGGTAGGTGGCGGCATTCTCCTTGAGCCCTGCCAGCCACGTTCGTGCGTTGGCGACACCGTACTTGGCGATCACGGCGCTCACCAGCGGCACGAAATCCGAGTCGCTTGGTGCGATGGCAAGCTTGCCTTTCCATTGCGGCAGCTCGAGGTCAAGGATCGATGCCGGCAACTGGCCGGCAGAGATTTGCGCGGGGTTGTAAGCAAGCGCGCTGACCCGTGCCGCAACACCCACCCACTCGCCGCCCGGGTCGCTGTCCCCCGCCGGCACCTGGCTGAGCACGGATGCGGGCAGCTTGCTGAGCAGGCCCTTCTGCTGCAGGAGCACCAGCTCGGGGGAGTTCTCGGTCAGGTACACGTCGGCGAGCGACGCCTTGCCCTCCTGGAGGATCTGCTGCGCGAGCACGATCCCATCGTTGGTGCGCACCGACACGCTGATGCCGATTTGCTTCTGGAACGTGGCGACGAGCGCGCTGGTCAGCTGCGGATGCTGTCCGTTGTAGAGCACGAGCGTCGACGAGCCGCCGCAGCTCACGCCGACCATGGCCGCGGCGGCGATGGCACACCAGGCGGGCCAACGCCTCATCCACTCGCCTCGGCGGCTGTCGCCGGCGCGCTCTCGCCGGCTGGGTAGGCCATCACGCCGCCCTGCACGGCAACGTGCACGGTCTCACCCGCCGTCGGCGGTTGCTGGCTCGACGTTGCAGCGGTGATCACCAGGCCATCGTCGCCGCGGAGTCGCAGCGTCACGAGGGTCTGACCCCCGAAAAACGCGGAGGCGAGAACCTCGGCCTCGGGCGCACCGGCGGCGGCACCGTCGGGCTCGATCTGGATCTGCTCGGGGCGAAGCATCACCTCAACCGCGCCGTCGACAGGCTGCAGCAGGGTCAGCCTGCCAAGCACGCAGTCCACCGCGCCATGCTCCGCCCGACCGGGGAGGACGACCGCCTCGCCGACAAAGCGCGCGACGCGAAGGTCGACCGGGGTCTGATAAAGGTCGCGGGGTGCTGCGGTCTGGACGAGCTCGCCGTTGCGGAGCACCGCAACCTGGGTGCCCATCGAGAGTGCCTCCGCCTGGTCGTGCGTGACGAGCACGCCGGTTGTGCCCTCCTCTGCGAGCGCGCGAACCACCGCGGCTCGGGTCTCCACGCGCAGCGCCGCGTCGAGCGCCGAAAACGGCTCGTCGAGGAGCACGAGCTTCGGCCGCGGCGCCAGCGCCCGCGCGAGCGATACTCGGCGTTGCTCGCCACCGGAGAGCTCACTCGGACGGCGCGGGGCGTAGTCGCTGCTCAGCCCGACCATGTCGAGGACCTCATCAATGCGGGTGCTCGATCGCCGGGCGGCCCGCGGCAGACCGAACCCCACGTTCTGAGCGACGGAGAGATGCGGGAAGAGCGCGCCCTCTTGCGCGACGTAGCCGATGCCGCGCTGCTGGGGCGCCACGTGGTGACGCGGCGCGTCCACCACGAGCGTGTCGCCGATGCGGACCTGGCCGGAATCGGCGCGGATGAATCCCATGACGATGCGCAGCAAGGTCGTCTTGCCGCTTCCCGACGACCCGAGGATAGCGGTCATCGATCCCGCGGCAACGGTCAGGTTCACGCCGGCGAGCACGGTGCGCGCGCCGAAGCTTTTGGCGACAGCCGTGCACTGCAGATCGGTCATGCAGCCGCCGGTGTTGATGACAGACGGGTCTTGCCGAAACGGCTCATCAAGACATACGTGGCTCCGGCCGCGAGCAGCATGAGCACCGCAGCGAACGGCGCCGATGCCCCGAAGGCGACCGTGGAGCTGTCCGCCCAGAAGTCGGTGCCGAGCGTGACCATCCCCGGCGGCAGCAACACCTGAGTCGTCGACAGGTCGCTGAGCACGAAAGCGAAGACGAGCACGCCACCCGCGGCGATGCCCGGCCGCGCCAGGGGAAGACCGACGCGGAGCAGCGATCGGATCGGTCCCAGGCCAAGGGAGCGCGCAGTTTCGTCCATGCTTGGCTCGATCTGTCCGAAGGACACGCGCAACGCCAGCACCGCGATCGGACAGAACAGCACCGCATACGCGAGCACGAGGATCACGACGTTGCCGTAGAGGGCTCCGGTGTACTGGCTGGTCGCATAGGCGAACGCGATTGCGGCCACCAGGTCGGGAAGCGCAAACGACAGATAGGTCGCGCGCTCGAGTGCGGACACCGTGAGTCCGCGGTAGCGTGTTGCGAGCACCGCGATGGGCAGGGCCAGCAGGAGCGACAGGATCGCCGAGCTGATGCCGAGCGCGACCGTGGTCAGCGTGGCCGGAAGAAGGTCGCCGATGCCCGCGGCCGCTCCCGCCGACGACTGCGGCGTCGCCTGCTCGAACCATCTGATGAGCGCATACACGGGGATCTCGACGCTGAATGTGGCGATCGCCGTGAGGCCGACGAGCACCGCCGCGGTCCACCTGCCGAGCGCGTACCGCTCCGGCTGGCGCCGTGCCGCATGGCTCACGCCGGTGTATGCGGCGTTGCCGCGCAGTCGCGTCTCGATGGCGAGAATGACGATGCACAGGAGGATCGAGACGCATGCGAGGGTTGCGGCGCCCGAGGCGGAGAAGCTGATCTGGTACTGGGAGTAGACGCTCGCCACGAACGTGGAGAAGTGGATGCCGACGAATGCGTCGAACTCCACGAGCGTCGCCAGGGCAACGACGAGCAGGCCGCCCAGGAGTGACGGCCGGAGTTGGGGGAGCACAACACGCCAGAACACACGCCAGGTGCTGCAGCCGAGCGCGGTCGCCGACTCCTCGAGCGCCGGGTCCATGCCTCGCAGCGCGGCTGACGAGAGCAGGAAGACGATCGGGTAGTACGTCACGGCGAGGATGCAAAAGGCACCGAAGAATCCCTGGAACTCGGTGCCGAGCGCGGCCCAGGCATAGCTGGTCAGAAAGACGGGGATCGTAATGGGAGCGACCAGCAGGAGCGCCCACACCCGGCGGCCAGGCAGGTCGGTGCGCTCGACGAACCAGGCGCCGGCGATGCCGAAGGCACCGCATACCGGAGTGGCCACCAGGGCGACGCCAATTGTCCGCACGAGCAGCGGAACGAGAGTCGTTCCCTGGAAGGCCTGCACGAACTGCGACCATCCGCCGGAAACCGCCTGACCGATGGTCACGATGATCGGAATCCCGGTCACGATGACCACAAGGGCGCAGACGGCGACGAGGGCTTTGGGGAGCGGCCGGCGCTCGACGGCGCCTACCACGACGAGATGCTGACTTCGGACATGCTCCCGGCGAGTGTAGGCGCAGGTCCCCTATCGAACCGAATCAGCCGGGTGGCGAAACCGTCGCAATCTCGACCGCCGGGGCCCTGTGCGTACCCGGATCCGACCCGATTGCGTGCCACGCTCCGGCGACGCCACCCGAGGTGGCGCCGCCGAGCGCAGCTTGACTCAAAGAAATACGGTGAAGTCGATCAGAACTTGCCTGGCCCGAACTCGCCGCCCGGCTTGCGCGGGCTCGCGAGCACACACTGTCCGGAGCGCGTCCCGGCCACCTGGTTGCGCTCGAGAACGCGTGGATAGAGGTTGTTTGTCACGTCGACGCTGTCCCACATCATGCTGTTGCCCGAGCAGGCGAGGTTACCGTCGAAGTCGTTGGACAGGAGTTCGGCGCCGTCGGGGTCCGCGAGCTGATCGTTGACGAAGCTCGCATTGCCGTGGACGTGCACTCGCGCCACGCCGAGCCAGCACGAGTTCAAGTTCTTGATGCTCATCCAGCCGTGAATGGTGCTGTCCTCGTAGTCGCTGTACACCGGGCTCTGGAACACCGCGAACACACCCTGCGGATTGCAGTTGACACCGCCACCGCCGCCCTCCTCGGTGACATTCCCCTTGACACTGACATCATGCAGGATCACGCCGAGCGGGTCGTCCTCGACGATGTTCCCGTGCACGTCGGCATGGCTGTTGAGGGTCGGAGTGATTCTGGATTGGGATCGTCGAGACACGCGAAGCTCGTCGCGAAGCAGCCGAGCAACATGGTGCCGTTGTTGTCGACATCGATGTCCCCGTCGACGGTGAGGTTCGACGCGCCGTGCCCCGTCTGGTCGTTGTGCGCGAACACGGCGAGCAGTGCCCCGCGGCGCTCAACTGTGAGGGTGCCATGCACCACCGCCCTTCCGGCGTTTACGAAGCAAACGCCGCTGACGTCGACTGCTCCATGCGAGCCGGTCAGCACCCCGGGAGCCGACGGTGTTCCCGAGCAGATATAGGGGCCGCTCGCCGCCGCCCCGAGCGGTGTCGCCGAGATATAGCCCGCACTGCCGAGCAGCGCTCCAGCGGCCATGACGCCGCCGAGTCTCAACCCACGAATCATGGCTCCGTCCTCCTGAGATATTTCCCTCGACCCGCACCCACGTCGAATGACGTCTGAGCAAGGCCCCCAATCGAAACGTGTGCATCCTAGCGCGTGGGTACCCGGTATTTGGGATTCCGCCGCCTGGTCGGGGCGGTTGCGGTCGGCCGGCAGGTTCCTGGGATGTTCGGGTCGGGTCAGTTGCGCCTGCGGGCCGCACCGGAACGGCGCAGCACCTGCTCGTAAACGTCCTCGGTCGCGCTGGTTGCCGCGTCCCAGTCGTATTCGCGCACGACGCGATCACCGAGTTCCTCGGCGCCGGCCCGCGCCGGCGCGAGGTCTCCGAGCGTGGCTGTGAGCGCCGCGGTCAGGCCGCGCTTCATCGCCACTGGCGAACATCCTCCCACCCGGGCCGTCCTCGCGAATCACCTCCCGATTCGGGGCGATGTCGCTGGTCACGAGCGGCAGCCGGTACGACGCGGCCTCCAGCAGCGTCAGCGCGAGACCCTCCAGTCGCGAGGGGAGCACGAACAGCGCCGCGTTGGTGTACAGCTCCTGGAGCAGCTCGCCGTGCACCGAGCCGACAAGAAGCACGCGCGGATCCCGCGCGGCAAGCACCTCCAGCTCGTGCACGTACTGATCGGTGAAGCTCGAGCCACCGGCGATCACCAGGCGTGATGTCGTATCGACGTTGCGGAACGCGCGAACGAGCAGATCCGGCGCCTTCTCGGGCACGAGGCGGCCGAGAAAGAGCGCGTAGTCACCGCCTTTGAGCCCGAACTGTTCGGTGATGCGTTGCGGCGCGCGGCGCAACGGCGGAGCGACGCCGTTGGGGATGTAGTGGGCAACGCGGCCGTAGCGCGCCAGATAGAAATCGGCGAGGTTCTGCGACACCGCGATCGTCGCGTGAGGGACGTGCGCGCTGATCCAGCCGGCTGTCTTCAACGCGGTGCGCGCCCCGACCCCCCATTTGTCTCGGTCGTAGTCGAGCCCGTGGATGGTCAGGACCACCCCTCGGCGCGTGAGCGCCCGCGGGAGCGGCGTGAAGATCGACGGCCCGATCGCGTGGAAATGCAGGATGTCGGCGCGGTGCGCTCCCGGGAGCATCGCGACGCCCGTGGAGAGGCCGCTGTGCACCAGGGCTTCAAGATGCTTGGTGGGTGCAGTTGGGATGTAGCGAACGCGCATGCCACGGTGCTCGGTGAAGCGGTCAACCGTGTAGTTGGCGCGGGTGTAGACGGTGACCTCGTGCCCGCGCTCCACCAGGCGTGAGCCGATCTCCTCGACGTGATGCTCGATACCGCCAATCGTGGCTGGAACACCGCGCTGGCCGATGAAGGCGATACGCGCTGGTCTCATGCCGCGCGAGGGAGCAACGTTCTCGCCGCCAGAGCGTAGGTGGTGCCGACGCGTTCCAGGTGGCGTTCGGGTGAGAACTCGGGCGACGATGGTCGCCCGAGCCCTGTCACGCATCGCGAAGGCATGGTGCGGGTCGCGCACGAAGGGGGTGAGCGCGCTCGCAAGCGCAGACGGATCGTTGGCCGGCACGAGCTCACCGGTGACGCCGGGCTCGATCAGTTCGGGCATGCCGCCCAACGCGCTCCCCACCACCGGCACGCCGCGGGCAAGCGCCTCGAGGACCACCATCGGCTGGTTCTCGTACCAGCGCGACGGCACCACCACGACCGCCGCGGCGAGCATCAAGCGCTGCACCTCGGCTTTGTCGACAAGGCCGTGGAAGCGAACCCGACCCGGCGCCATCGATTCAGCGAGGCCGCGCAGCGATTCCTCTTCCGGTCCAGTCCCGGCGATGTCGAGGACAGCGCCATCGATCTTGCCGACGGCGCGGATCGCGACGTCGATCCCCTTCTCCGGTGAGAGCCTTCCCGCGACAAGCACACCCAACCCGGGGGCCGTCTTGACCGGGATGCCCCCGGTCTCGATGAAGTGAGGAATGTGCCGCATGCGGCGCGGGTAGACGCGCGCGGCGCGCATGCGTCCTTCGAGGAACGCGCTCGGGCAGATGAACACGCGCACCGGCGAGTACGCGCGCGTGATCGTGTGCACGAACAGTTCCCCTGCCATCACCGCGCTCGAGCCGAGCGATCCATCCTTGCAGCGGCGCAGGATCGCGTGCTGGAAGTGGCCGCCGAGGCACGCCTGGCAGAGATTGCCATGGTCGAGGAACTGGTACGTGGGACACGCGAGCTTGTAGTCGTGCAGCGTCATCACTGCGGGGATCCTGCGATGTGCGACAGGGCGCAGCACCGACGGCGAGAGCTGGTGATAGATGTTGTGCATGTGCACCACGTCCGGGCGGAAGTCTGTCAGGACAGCGTCCATGCCTCTGCTCGCCGACGTGGAGTAGAGCATGCGCGCAACACCGCGCACGCGTCCGCTCAAGGTTGGCGGCGGTGGCTCGAGCTCGATGTGCGAGGGGAAATGCGACGCGTATTCGAGATGGGTGTTGAGAGGGTGCGCCATACCGAAGAACGCGACGGTATGTCCAGCAGCCACCTGGAGATCGGCGAGATCCTCCATGTACGCCTCGGCCCCCCCTCGGCGGTAGAGGAACTTGTTGACGTGGAGGATTCGCACCTGGTGTTGCCTAAGCGGATTGCGACATGGCTGGGGCGGGACGCGCCCGTCAGACGCCCACCCGAACCGGCTCGGGTTCCTCGACAGGAGGCGGCAGGCCACGGAGTTCCGCGTTCTCGCGATAACGCGTGACCGCATATGCGGCCGCCGCGAATGCCACGTAATACCAGAGCACGATCACCTCTGTGATCACGTTGGAGACCACACTGATGACGACGAAGGCGATCACGCAGGCCGCGAAGCCCACCGCGATAGATCGTTCATACGACCACGCTCGCCGTTTGGTGAAGCGCATCGAGTCGCGCGCGACGAGCACCATGCTGACGAGCAGCGCGAGGTACGCGAGCGTGCCGATGATGCCTGTCTCAACGTAGGCGCGGAGGAAGTCGTTGTGGGGTTCCTTCTGCTGGCTCGTCTCATAGGAGCTCATGTTGAGCCCGATGCCGGTGATCGGATCCGCGTTGGCGAGCGGGAGCACATCGCCCCAGTAGCTGAAGCGCCAGGACAGCGAGTTCGATGAGTAGCCGGCAGCGCTGGTCGATGAGCCGAGGTCCGCGAACCTCCCGGCGATCGACGGCAGCGCGACAAGCGAGACCATGATGCCGCCGACCATGAGCCCGAGCATGAGTCGCCGGCGTCCCATGATCGCAACCGCAAACAGTCCGATCACGCATGCGATCCAGGCGCTGCGAGTGAACGTGTAGTAGAGGCAGACCAATGAGAAGAACAGCAGGACTGCCATGCCGATCTTCTTCTTCTGCGACAGATGAGGAAAGAGCGCCGCGCCCATGACGATCAGCATGGTCAGATAGATCGCGAACGGATTCGGCTGTGAGAACGTGCCTTCGAACCTGTCGAAGCCACCGCTCGTGAACTGCGCGTGGTGCGTCACCACCTCGAGCATGGTGTAGCCCACCGGGACGAGCGCCGATACGTAGATCGCGGTGATCAACCGTTTGATCATCTCGCGGTCCACGAGCATGACCTCGAGCACGGCGAGCATGACGACAACGGCGGTGACTCGGATGGCCTCGAGGAGGCTGATGGTGGGGCCCGCGGAGTCGATGATGCTGAGAAAACCGGCTCCCGCAAAGAGGATCAGACAGATGCGGTGGATCGAGGCGGGCGGCGACTTTTGTCCCGCCCGCATGCGCGACAGCAGCCAGAAGAACGCCACCAGGATGAAGAGCACGGCGAGCGCGCCCGCCGGATCGAGACCTGCGGCGGTCGGGGTGCCAACTCCTGCAGCCCCGCTGTTGCCCGCCTGGGGTTTGGTGATGTCGAGCGACGACCTGATCGCGATCGTCGTGAAGACGAAGTTCTCGAAGTTGACCAAGCCGAGCGCGACCATGCCAATGCCCGCGAGCCCCCCGATCGGGACGATGAGCAGGAGCTTGTTGCCGCCCAGATACGCCTCGATGCCGGCCTCGACCGACACTGCCAGGACCACCACCGCCATGAGCGCGAAGAACCACTTGCTGCGTCGCGTCATCGGCGTGGCCACGCTGGACTGCCGGAAAATCGCCGTCGACATCAACTGATTCCCCTGTTCGCCGGAGCGCCCGCACCCCCGGTGCGCGAAGCCCCCTTCCCATCCATTCCGACCACTCCGTGGCCAGGATGAACGGCCCGTTGGTACTCAGTGTAAGGGCACTGAGCTTTCATGGCAAGTTTGCTGCGATTGACGTGCTCTTGGCGGCGGCTCATACGTCCGGGTCATCCAGCGCGCCTGTCTCCTCGGTGGTGATTGTCCCTGATCCGTCGTTTCGAACGGCGGGCGGACGGCGGCGAAGCATCGAGCGCCAGTTCCGGATCTCTCCGCCAGCGAGAAGGTAGATCGACACCAGCAGGACGACCAGCCCGACGACGCCGGCGATCGGTGTGCGGATCAGCAATTGGACGCGGTCGCCTTGAGCAGCCTCGCTGCCAAGATTCAGCAGGAGGGACGCGCCGACCATGGCGACCGCGCTGATCGCCGAGGCAACCACAAGCCTGATCGCAAAAGGCATCACGCCACGCAGTGGATTGCCGTCCGTCTGCGTGAGTCGATACCAGGCATGTCCCGCGTTGACGTACTGAGCGAGCGAGTACGCGAGAGCGACGCCAAGGACTGCGTTGGCGTTGTGCAGGCCGAAAGGCAGCACCAGCACGGGCAGGAGGATGAGGTTCGCTATGAGTCCGTACACGGCGTTCCGCAGGGGAGTCCGTGTATCGAGCCGCGCGTAGAACGGCGCGAGCAGCGCGCGCTGCAGAGCCTGCCCGACGAGGCTGATCGAGTAGACGACCAGCACGGTGCCGAGCAGCTCAGCCTGAGGCAGGATGAACGATCCACGGTGAAAGACGGCGACTGCACCAGGCTTGCCGAGAATCGCCATGACGGTCGCGAGCGGAAGGCTGATCGCGAGCATGATCCGCACACCGAGGCCGGTGACACGTCGAACCTCAGCCTGCCCACCGAGGTTGTGTGCATCGGTGAGTCTCGGGACCAGCGCGACGATGACCGATCGGAAGAACACCGTTCCACCCACCGCCGAATTGACCAGGAACCCGTAGTTGAGAACGCTGATCGATCCCGTGGGAAGAAACGACACGATCAGCTGCTCGCCCAGCCGTGCCACCGGATTGAGCCCAGCTGCGCCGAGCGGGCGCACGCACAGCTTCCCGACTGACCGCAGCTGTTCGTCACCGAGGTCCAGTGCCGGACGCAGGCGCAATCCACGCCGGACCGCCATGAAACACATGAACACCAGCTGCGCTGCGGCTCCGGATACGAACGCGACCGCGACCAGGAAGATGGCCTTCCAGCCCAGGATCGGCAGGACGATGATCACGGCCGCAGCCAGACCGTTGAGCACTACAGTCATCAGTGCGGGTGCGACGAACGCGTACCGCGCGTTCAGGTAGGCGCGCATGACCTCTGCGATCGCAACCAGCGGGACCATTGCGAACATGACCGGGACCATCGAGGCAGCGGTCGTGAACTCATCGACATGAATCCCCGGTGCTGTGATGTGCACGAAAGGACCGGCGACGGCCCACGTCAGCAGCACGAGCGCGGCGCCGACGATCACGACGACTGCGATCACCATTGAGATGAGGCGATCGGTTGAGCGGTCACCGCGCTGGGTCAGCGAGGTTCGGAATGCCGGCACGAGCGCCTGGTTCGCCGCCGCAGTGATCACTGCGATCAGACCGATAGGGATGCGGGCGGCGACGAAGAACTCGTCGGTCTTTGCTCCGGCTCCGAAACGGAACGCAATGCTGACGTCGAGGATCAGGCCCGCGATCACTCCGGCCATCGCCGCGACTCCGGTGAGACCGGACTGGCGGAAGATCGCGCGATCGGAGTGCTGCTCGGGCGGTCGCACGCCGACCTTCGCGCTCATGCCGCGGCTCTAGGCCGCGGCGCCGTCGCGCTGGCTGCCCAAGGCTTCATCGAGGCGCCCCTGGAGGTGCTCGCAGAGTGCTCGCACACGCGGGTCGATGTCGAGCGGACGAGGACTGCCTGGGCCTCGAGGCGAGATGTGCTGGATCAGGGCCGGCCGGTATTCGAGTCCGAGGAACGTGCAGATCGCCTGCATCGCCTCGACGGGGGCCGCGAGCATGTCCTGGTACGAGGCAAGGAGCACGTCGTCACGCCGGTCGAGGCCGGTCTCGAAGTAGAGGCCGTTTCGGAGCCACCAGAAGAGGGCCGCCGCAGTCTCGGCAGTCATGGTCGAGTAGTCGTAGTCGGCGATCTCCGCCAGCGTCGCGGGCGACAACCGCTGCGCCTGCCACATATCGGCGCCCTTGCCTGCGGCGATGTCGCGAAGGGTGAGGAGGTTGTTGCGGCCGAACTTGGAGACCGCGGAACGGACGCGCCCATCGACGTCACGGTATGCCCAGATCGCCCGTCCCGGCGAAGGGGTATCCAGCGAATCGAGGAGGTGGTCGACACGGTGCGAATCGCAGAGGGGCTTGAACAGGACGTACTCGTGCCGGCTCGCCATGACGACGCGGCGGACGACGTCGTCATCCCTGAGCAGGAAATGGGCGAAGACCGCGCGATCGTTCTCGTTGTGCACCTCGAACTCGGGCGCGATGTCGAGACCCCGCGCGAGCATGTTCGTGCCCGAGCGTTGAAGCCCGGCGAGATAGACGGGAGTCGCGAGGCCGGCAGGCCGTGGATGGGTCCGCCGCCACTCCCACTTCGATGCTGCGACGCGAGCGCGCGCCAGCGGGTTGAGCTCGTCCTCCTCGACCAGGCGCGAGAAGCCCTCGGTGCGACCCCAGCGCAGATGACGGCGGACGCGACGTGCAAGTCGTGAGGTTGTGCCCTCGCCGACGGGTGCCCGGTCGAAGATCGTCTCGTCCGAACCGGGCTTGACCGCCACTGCGCGAAGGGGGTAGCCGTAACGCAGGAGCAGCGGCGAGGTGATCGCGCTGACCAGCCGGCGGTTCCTCGGCGCCATCGCGCTCTTCCAGCGATCATCGCTGCGCAGCGTGATCGGCCCGTGGCGGAGACGGTCGGGATTGCCCGCAACACTGTGGTTCTGTGTCGTCAGCGCCTCGTGGCCGTCGACGAACGGCAGCTCGGCGTCCTCCTTGCCAACCATCCGGAGAATCGCGCGAACCGTCCCCGGTGGATCGGCGATGAAGTCCTCGTAGCGGATACGGAGGTACCGATCCGGACCGCCCTTGAAGAGGACGCCACCCGCGATGTTCCAGACATCCCAGAGCACGGCGCTCTTCGCGGGGCCGATCTGCTCCATGTGCGCTCGCGCAGCGCCGTCCGCGAGCGTTTTCTTGCTCGACCAGGAGTGCGCGGCACCGCGCGGGTCGCGCACCAGGTGAACAACGCGAAGGTCGATTCCCGGGGTCGCGGCGAGGACGTTCGCGTATGCGGGGAGCTTCGACGAGTTGACGATGACGCTGCAACCGGTGACGGTCGCGATCGCGGCGTAGAGATCGCCGAGTGCAGTCCGCGCCGGAGCGAGCTTGTGGGCTTCGGCGGGATCGAGTCGCGGCACGACGGTGCCGGCGAGGACCCCTGGGAGGTTGCGGATCCTGCCGGTGCTCTGGAGCATGGACACGATGCCGTCGACGCGTGCGGGATCATCGAGCTCGCCGGCCGTGTCCAGAACCTGGCTCCACACCGGGCATTCGCGCACCGGCAAGCCGCAGCCGCACATCCGGCCTTCCTTGAGGCCCCGCTGCCAGAGGTAGCGAACCTCGCCGGCGGCGAACACACCCTCGACCTCGCCGAGGATGTTCGCGAGCACCGTGCTGCCGCTTCTGCCGGTACCGGCGATGTAGAGGACAACCGTCGACATGTGTCTCCGAGGTTCAGCGCGCCAGCCGCCGTGGGGCGGCCGCTATCGCGTTGCTATCGGCGGCGGAAGATTCCGGCGCGTTGCGGCTCGGCGTCAGTGCCCGACGCGTCCGCCTGAGCGGCTGCGCTGTCGTGACCGTTGCCGTTGCCGTTGCCATCACCTGGTGCGGTTGCCGACGGATCAGTGGCACGCCACGGATCGCGAGTGGCTGTTCCGGCCCCTGGAGTCCCGGCCATCGCCGGCATCGCGGGTGGTCCTGCAGCCCGCGTCTCAGCGGCCGGCGGCGGCCACGCGAACGCGCCCTGGCGACCCGCGTCGGGAACTGCCTTTTCGCGCCTGCCGGACCGCATCAGCTCGAGGATGAGGATCAGGCCGAGCATCATGATCAGCGCGAGCGCGAACCCGATGGCTGCGAACTTGATGACGTCACTGAGCTTGGAGAGCCGGCCGACGTCCTTCGTCAGCACCGTGCCAGACGCGGAGTTGGTCGCGAGAAGCGACTGCGCGGCAACCTGGTCGGCTGTGGCGTGATCCATCGAGGCAATAGCCGCCGACTGGGCGTTGGCCAGGGGCGTGTACTGTTCCACGGCCGATCCCAGCTGGGCAAGTGTGGTCTTGGTGGTTGCAATGAGCTGATTCAGCGCGGTTTCGCGCTTCGCGTCGGTGTTGAGGATCGCCGTCTGGAGCTGCGCTTCCCAGTTGGTGAGCACGCCCTGCTCGTCGTTGTAGGAAACCTGCGGTGAAACGTTTCCATACTGCGCATCGAAGTTTGTGATTGCCGTGTTGGCCTTGGTCAGCAGAGTCTGAGCATTGGCGACCTCGTTGTTCGCCTGCACGAGCTGCGGCTCGGCGATGGCATTCAGCGTGTCGATGGTGGCTTCTCGAACCGCGCCGACCAGGTTCTGATTCTTCTTGCCCATCAGCACCACGTTGATCAGATTGCTCGACGCCGTCGCCGTGCTGGAACTCAGCCCGGTCACGAGCTCTGACTGCGGGATGTTGAACTTCTGAGAGACGTCTGGGATCACCTGCTGCGACGTCAGCACGTCCTTGAAGGTGCTCGCGTACTGCGATGCGGCGCTCTGAGAGATCCCGTTGGCGGTGATCGCGGGAACAACCGCGGTGGCATCAGCCTCGTACACGGACGGCTGCAGCTCGATGAAGCCACCGACCAGCACACCGGCAATGACCGGAATTGCGATGACCAGCCAAAGGATCCGGCGGATTGCCCGCAGGTAGTCGCGAATTTCCATGCCCTATCTCTCCCCTCTCAGATGTCGAAACGACGCCCGCGCACGCCCAAAACAAGCATACCTGCTCCCGCGATCAAAAGCATCGCCCCAATTGTGATCCAGCCGCTGCCTGCTCCCGTTCCGGGCGTTCCGGTGGTGACGGCCTGCACGCCGCCGGTTGGCGTCGGCGTTGCTGTTGCGCCACCGACACCGCCAGTGGGCGAAGGTGTTGGCGTGGGCTTGTCAGTTGGCGACGGCGTTGCGGTTGGTGTGGGAGTGGGTGTCGGCGTCGGTGTCGCGGTTGGCGTTGGTGTCGCAGTGGGAGTTGGCGTCGCGGTCGGGGTTGGTGTGGGCGTGGGTTGCCCCTCGCATCCGAGGACGCGGATGAATCCCGACGCGAGCGTCGCACGGTCGCGGCCGCCCTCTCCACCCTGCTTGAAGGGTGCCCAGATGTCGAGTTGGTAGTACCCGCAGGCGTCGAAGTTGTAGGTGCGCGAGATCTCGTTGTACGTGTTCGTTGTGGCGCCGCTCTTGGGTGCCCATGTCTCGGTCCACGACTGCGTCCCCGGCATCAACGCCTGGGTCGTCCCGCCCGGACCGGTGAAGGTGATTCCCGGCTGACCCGGCTGGCCATCAGCGACGTTGACGCCGTTGTAGGTCAGGATGTGGTGGGCCGAGAAATTCAGGCCGATCGTCTGGGCGGTATTCGTCAGATTGTATGTGGCGACGTCGAAATGGACCGTGACGGCTCCGTTCGTGACGTTGTACGTTGCCGGGCTGCTGAGGAAGCCGGTCGGCTGAGCGGCGGCGATCTTCCCCTCGAAGCTGGGATTCCCTCGGGCGACGACGCCCTGCGAGGTCAGCACCGCCAGCCCCAAAACCGCTGTCCCGGCGAGCGCGGTAATCCCGCCCGCGCGCTTGAATGGAAAACCAGATTGCTTGTTCATGTCCGCCCTAGTTGTGTTTGCGTCCTTGCCAGCCTCTGGCATCGCTATGAGACTTCGGCAATGAGCTGATCGATGTCATTGACGTCTGTTGCCGCGCTATTCAGCTGTCCGAGTGGCGACCTGAACTGAGTCAGCTGAGCACGAACGCTCACGATCGTCGCCTTGTTACCCGGATACCCCGCCGGCGTGAGCGCGAGGACCGCGTTCAGGTCAGTGGTGGCGTTGGAGGTCACGGTCGCGATGTTGGACTGCAGGTCCGCGAGGAGCGAGACCCCCTTGGCGCGCACGGACGGGTATTTGGCATTGCTGATCTGGGTCCGGACTTTGTCTACCAGGTCAGAGTATTGACCCGAGAGAATCCTCGCGGCATTGAGCTCCTCACCAGCCGCGATGGCGAGGTGTATCTGCGACTCGACCAAACCGAAGACGCGCGTGGATGGGCCGATGCTCGTGATCACCTCGCGCAGGATGTCGGGCACCTGCGCGGCATCGATGCTGTTGGCCTGGGCCTGGAGCTGAGCGCTCACGCCGGAAAGCACTGACAGGATCGAACTGGAAACGGTTTTGCCGGCAACGGTGACGCCGTTCAGGTACGTGCTGGACTTGACGTCGACAGTCAGCTCGTTGATGAGTCGCTCGCGCTTGAGGATCTGATTGCTTCCGGTTGTGACAAGACCGGCGAAGTTCTCCGCCTGAATCAGCGATCCTTCACTGCTCAGCGCGTTGAGCTCAACCAGAACCTGCGGCGGCTCGTTGTCACTCTGGGTGGTGTTGATCGCGCTCAACTCGTTGGCGACGGCCTGCTCGAGGCCGGCGAGGAAGTTACCGGAAGGTTCCGCGGCTACCGAGGCGGCAGCCGCAGGCGCAAGAATCACGGCTGGACCTGGACCATTTGCCCCACACCCGGCGATTAGGGAGCCGACCGCGACAGCACTGCCGGCGAGTACCGAGAATCGCGAAAGTGACCGACCCATGTGTCCCCCGTGAACGCCCATCTTGACTCCCTCGTGGACCGCGCGGCCCATGTGGCGACGAACTCCGCCAGACCCTTCCAAAGGCAGACAGTTCGATCGCAATCATGACGGACGGCCCCAGGAAAGTCAAAGCCCCAGATCGCACCGAACGTGTCGAAACGAGCTGCTGGACGGCCGGCCAGGGCAAGCTGTAATATCTGGTCAAGCGCGTCAGAGGCGTCAGATTGACGGGGGCTCGAACGCGTCGCTAGAATCATCAGCGGGAACGGAATTGGGACCGGTGGAGGAGCCGGGGGGTTGCCGTTTCCACGGCATCGCGTTTGCGACAGGGGAGAGCAGTCGTGGAGCTAGCAGAGGACCGTCTGCCGTCAATTCTCACCCAAGAGGGGACTTGGAGCGAGGTCGAGGGTGGTGTCGAGCTCGTCGGTGAGTTGCAGACAAAGCCGGCTCTTGCGCCGGCACTGAATCAGCGGGCGCCATCGCGCCCCTGGCCGCTGATCCTCGCGTTCGTCACCTTCGGCGTCGACATGATCGCGGTCACCGCCGCGTACCTCATTGCGAAGGAGATCGTCAGAAAAGAGGATGTCGCGTTCGCGTTGAACCATCCAATCCTCTTCACCATCGCAATCTGGCCGATCGTCTTCGCGATCTATGGGCTTTACGACCTTCGGCGGCCTACGCACGCAACGGCGGAGCTTCAGCGCCTGTTCATCGCCGTGGCAATCTCAGTGCTGCTCGTCGTGCTGTTCGACTTCGTCACGCGGATCACGCCGGCTCGAGATTTCATCCCGCTGCTCCTCGTCATCTCGCTGGTGACGATCACCTCGGGAAGGCTCTTGACTCGGCGGATCGGTCACTCACTGAACGCGCATGCGGTCACCAGCCAGGTCACCCTCATCGCCGGAACCAACGACGAGGCCCGCGCGCTCGCGCGGACACTCCAACGCCGGCCGTGGATGGGCTACCAGGTGTGCGGCTTCGTCGAGGTGAACCCGTCGGGCCTCGCCGTGATGGATGGCATCCCTGTCTTTGGCACCGTGGACGACATCGCGCAGATCAGCAGGGAGCACGGCGTCCAGTCCGTGATCATCGCCGGGAGCGCGGCCGGCGGCTCAACACTTCAGTCAATCGACTCGGCGCTCGCTACAAACGTCAGCGTGCGTGTCTCACCTGGGCTCGCCAACCTCGGGGCCGCACGGGTCATCCTCGAGCCGATCGACGGCATGGCCCTCTTCTCGCTGCGGCGGCACCGTTTCTCGCGACGCCAGCGGCTGGTGAAACGAACCCTCGATCTCAGTGTCACGTCGGTCGCCGTTGTGGTCGCCGCACCATTCATGATCGCCATCGCGCTGGCGATCAAGCTGACGAGCCCCGGCCCGGTGCTGTTCAAGCAGCGACGCGTCGGCGCGCAGGAGCGCGAGTTCACCATCCTGAAGTTCCGCACCATGATTGTCGGGGCACACGATCAGCGCTCCGCCCTCGACAACGAGGCCGACGGTCTCCTGTTCAAGATGCGCCGGGATCCGCGCGTCACCAAGGTTGGTCGCTTCCTGCGCAAGACGTCGCTCGACGAGTTGCCCCAACTGTTCAATGTTCTCGCGGGCACGATGAGCCTCGTCGGACCGCGGCCCGCGCTCCCCGAGGAGGTGGATCGCTACGCGGAATCCCAGCGCGGGCGGCTGCGGGTGAAGCCTGGTGTCACCGGTCTCTGGCAGGTGAACGGACGCCACGACCTCGTCTTTGACGACTACGTCCGCTACGACCTGTTCTACGTCGAGAACTGGTCGCTCACCATGGACCTGTACATCCTGGCGAAGACAGTCCCGGCGCTGCTCACAGCGCGCGGCTCGTACTGATCAGCTGTAGCGTCTGGCCGCGAGTTCGCTCGCGAGGATCCGGCTGAGCCGGTCGACGTCTTCGCCACCGAGGTCGCGACGGAACGCGTCGGATCGTGACCCGGTGAAGGTGTGGCGCTCAAAGCCACGCTCGAACTCCGCATCCCAGGGCAGACCGCAGAACTCGAGCATCTTCGCGAACGCCGTGCGTGGATTGGCCGCGACATCCTCGTAGCGAATCTCCAGCCAGTCGGCAGCGGGGATCGCCGTGCGAGCGCTGTCGAACGCCTCGATCAACATCTTCCAGAGCAAGCCGGCAAGCACGACGAACGACCGGCCGGAGGCGTCCCATTCGGCTGCGAGATCCTCCGGAAGCGGTCCCCATTGCCAGTGGTCCGGTCCTTCAAAGCCGAGCCACCACGGCATCTGCAGCCACGAGTTCGCCACCGCCCGGCCGTCGCGCACGACGTGAATGAATCGTGCCGACGGGAAGACGCCGCGGATGAACCCGGCGCGCGGCCAGCCGGTGAACTTGTGCAGGAAGGTGTCGGTGTGCTGCGCGAGTGCGCGCTCGGTGAAGAACTCGCGAAAGCGAGTACCAAGCCAGGGCGTGACATCGCCGGCAACCAGGTCGCGCAGCGGCGAAGCGAGCAACGGCGAGACCTCGCGTGACAGCACGCGATATGCCTCCGACGGCGCATAGCGAACCCGCGATTTTTGGGTGACCGCGGCGGGAAGGCGCCTGTAGAGCGAGCCGTTCCAGCGACCGGCCGTCACGGGGAGCTTGAATCGATCCTCGAGATTCGAGACGAAGCCGACCGACGCGTGCCGGCAGAGCACTTCCTCAACGAGCGTGGACCCGCATCGTCCGGTGCCGAGAACGAAAACGAATTGCGAGCCGCCCCCGGCGTCAGGCGTAGCCACGCTTGCTCAGCTCGCCGGCCTGTACTTCCTCGATGGTGGTGACCACCTCCGGCGGCAACCCCGTCTTCCACGAGTCGTTCCGGTTTCTGAACTGGATGCGTTCGATGTCGTGGCGCCAGGCGGGATCGTCGTCCAATCCCGCGAATTCGGCTACACGCTCTATGGTGCGCACCGGCTCGGCGGTGAACTCCTCGTACGTCAAGCGCAGCACCTGTTTCGGATTGAGCTCGCCGATGCCCGAGTCGATCGCGCGCACCTCTTCCACCCAGTTTCGCGCGCAGAGCTCCCAGGGGTCGCGACCGTCGTCACGCCAAGCCTTCGGTGTGCCGCCGTACCACCAGACCACGCTCCCCTCCCACCAGTCGACGCGCGAGAGTGAGACGGCGACGGCACGTCCGTCACGCGTGATGTCCACGAAGCGCGCGTTGGGAAACGCGGCCGCAAGCAATGGGATGCGGCGGACGTTGGCGATTCGCTTGTTGATGAAGTGCGTTCCACCGCCCCAGCGCATCGTGCTGTGGACCGCGCGGCGCAACTCGCGAGCTGCGTTCATGCTGACCGTGTCGCTCGACACGGTATCGGGGATCCCGCAGGCGGCGTACACGGGTTCGCCCTCGACCGGCATCGGGTAGAGCCGGTCGCGCAGCTTCCGCGCTCCGGAATAGACATAGGCATTGGAGCCGCCCGAGAACCACACGCGGCGACGATGCTCCGGCGTCATCCGTGCGATGCGGTTGGTGACGCTGATCGCGGGGTGATGCGGCAGGCGACGCACATAGTTGTTGAAATACGCCGCCTCAGGATGCAGGCACAACCCTTTATAGAGAAGACTTGTGCCAGAACGGGCGGCGCCGATCAGGAATGTGGGCGGTCGTCGATCCGTGTTCACCGATGAGCGATTCTCGCATAGGGGTGACGGGTCACCTTGACGCAAACGCGTTCGTTGGCGTTCCGTTACGATCGTAGGCTGGTTGCCCATGACCGGCGGCGCCCTTTCCTGCTTCGCAGGCGGCTGCGCAATCTGGAGAAGCGAACCGCCGAACGCTAGCGCTCTCCACCCGGGAGGCAGCGGCGCGGCCCCGAAGGACCGCGCGCCGCCCTCACCGGTTGTGCTGTCAGACGGGCAGCACCGTTCGCTTGAAGTTGGCGTTCGTCACGAACGCGAACGAGCAGTAGATAGCTGCGATCGCGGTGAGAAGGCCGAGGCCGCCCGAGATCTGGTTCCAACCTGCGCTCGGCGCGCTCTTTGCCCAGAACGCAATTGCCAGCGTGATGAAGGTGAGTGCGAGAAGGAAGAACACCAACGACACCCCACGCGACGCGCCGCCCAGCGACGCAACGAACATGTAGGCCGTGAAGATGCCCCACCCGAGCGCGTACATGCCGAGGATGGGGGTTGGATCCTTGGGGAGATCCGGTGCGAAGGTCGTCTCGATCAGCACAAAGCTGAGCCAGAACAACCCGTAACTCGTGAATGCGGTCGCCCCGAAAGTGTTGCCGACTCTGAACTCCCACATCCCGGCAAAGATCTGCCCGAATCCGCCAAATGCGATTGCCGTTGCCAGGACAACTGACAGCGAGCCAGCTGTTGGTCCGGGAGCTGCCGAGATGAAGCCGACGTTGATGACCGAAAGCAAGAGAGTCGTCAGTCCAAATCCGATCAGCCCGAGCGGGGCTGGGTTTGCGACCGGTGCCACCGACTCCGCCACATACGGCGGGCCGGGCGAAGCTACGGTTGCCATAGGTTTGTAGCCCTCCAATGAGTCCGGAGTAGATCGCACCCCGGAGCGTGTTCGTAAATCGAACTGTCCCCCACTGCGACGGATCTACTGTTCTTTGGCTTCCTCCTCAGTGGCGCGGCGCTGGAGATCCGCGACGATGCTCGAGTCAGCGAGCGTCGTGGTATCGCCGAGCTTGCGGTTCTCGGCAATGTCGCGGAGCAGGCGGCGCATGATCTTTCCGCTTCGAGTTTTCGGCAGATCTGGCGTAAACGCGATCCACTTGGGTTTCGCGATGGGACCGATCAGCTTGGCGACGTGGTCGCGCAGCTCAGCGATGAGCTCGGTTGACTCGTCGTATCCCGCGCGCAGGGTGACGAAGGCCGAGATCGCCTGTCCCGTCTCGGGGTCGCTCTTGGCAACGACCGCGGCCTCGGCGACGGCCGGGTGGTCCACGAGCGCGGACTCCACCTCGGCTGTCGAGATGCGGTGGCCGGCGACGTTCATGACGTCATCGACGCGGCCCATGAACCAGAAGTAGCCGTCCTCGTCGATGCGGGCGCCGTCACCGGCGAAGTACTGGGTGCCGAAGCGGTTCCAGTACGTCTCCTTGTACCGCTCGTCATCGCCCCAGATGCCGCGCAGCATTCCCGGCCACGGCTTGGTCAGCGTGACGTAGCCGCCGCCTCCGAGCGCGACCGGCGTGCCGCTCTCGTCCACCACCGCGGCACCGATGCCCGGGAGCGGTTTGGTAGCGGACCCCGGCTTGAGCACGGTCACTCCGGGGAGTGGCGCGATCATGATCCCGCCGGTCTCGGTCTGCCACCAGGTGTCGACCACCGGGGTGCGATCGCCACCGATGTGCTCGCGGTACCACATCCACGCCTCGGGGTTGATCGGCTCGCCCACCGTGCCGAGCAGGCGCAGGCTCGAGAGGTCGTGCTGCTTCGGGAACTCCGGTCCCCATTTCATGAAGGTGCGGATTGCGGTCGGAGCGCAGTAGAGGACCGTGACACCGTACTTCTCGATGATCGACCACCAGCGGTCCTTCGCCGGGTAATCCGGCGTTCCCTCATACATCACCGAGGTCACTCCGTTGCCGAGCGGCCCGTAGACGATGTAGGAGTGCCCTGTCACCCAGCCGACGTCGGCTGCGCACCAATAGATCGTGTCCGGCTGGATGTCGAACACCAGGTCGTGGGTGAACATCGCGTAGAGGTGGTAGCCCGCCGTGGTGTGCTTGATCCCCTTCGGCTTGGCGGTGGTGCCGGAGGTGTAGAGCGTGAAGAGGAGGTCCTCCGACTCCATGTGCTCGGGCTCGCAGGTGTCCGACTCGCCCTCGATGAGCTCGTGATACCAGTGATCCCGGCCCTCGACCATCGGGACCTCGTTGCCGGTGCGACGGACGACCACGACGTTCTTGACGGTCGGCGACCCTTCGCACGCTTCATCGACGCTGCGCTTCAGAGGCACGAGCCCGCCGCGGCGCCAACCCTCGTCGGCGGTGATGATGGCGACAGCGGCAGCGTCGTTCATACGGTCGCGCACGGCCTCGGCGCTGAACCCGCCGAAGACCACCGAGTGCGCTGCCCCGATCCGGGCGCAGGCAAGCATCGCCATCGGCAGCTCGGGAATCATCGGCATGTAGATGCCCACCCGGTCGCCGCGCTTGATGCCGAGCTTGCGGAGCGCGTTGGCAAGCCGGCAGACCTCGGCGAGCAACTCGGCGTAAGTGATCGCGCGGGTGTCGCCCTTCTCGCCCTCGAAGTGGTAGGCGACCCTTTCGCCCTTCCCGGCTTCGACGTGGCGGTCCAGGCAGTTGTACGAGACGTTCGTCTCACCGCCGACGAACCACTTGGCGAACGGGATGTCCCACTCGAGCACCGTGTCGAACGGTTTGTACCAGCTGATGTACTTCTTCGCCTGCTCAGCCCAGAACGCCTCGGGATCGGCGGCGGCCGCTTCGAAGACGCTCTGATCTGTGACCCGGGCCTTGGAGAGGAATTCCGGGCTCGGAGCGAACGTGCGCCGCTCGTCGAGCAAGGTATCGATGGTCTTGGCCCTCTCGCTCATCGCGACCTCCTGGACATCGCCCTGACGGAATTATTTGCCGCGCATTAATTGCACTAGTGCAGCAGCTTAGGCAAGCACTTCCCGGAATTTGCCCGGGTTCCCGACAAAATGACCGGGGCAATTCGACTGGTTGGTCGGCCGACCGGGACCTGCTGACCGCGTCACCCTCAGGCGTATCGGAGTTCCGTCACGAGTTGCAACCAACTCTTCACACATTGCAATCGGGCGTGGAGCGAGATCGCGTCGATACTGGCCTTCGGGGTGGACAGGTAGGTGTCACAAGGCACCACCGCTCTGGAGGATCCAACCATTTCTACACGTGTGAGGCGACTGCGCAGGCGCCGGTCTTCGGGCCAGGGGCTGGTTGAGTTCGCCATCGTGGGCGGGTTGCTGTTCTTCCTGATCTTCTCAGTCATGAACGCCGGCTTCTACCTCTATGGCGCCAACGCCATGCAGTACGCCGCTGACATCGGGGTCGCGACCATCGCCGCCGAAGGCAACTACGACAACACCGGGATCCCTCAGCCGAACAACGCCGACACCATCGCCATCTCGCGGATGGACAGCGATGGGCTGACCAGCACGCCGCTCATCACGGTCACCGAGGTCGACGTCTACAAGGAGACTGTCAGCGCGGGAGTCTTCAGCGATGCAACCGGGTGCACTGCAGGGGTCTGCGAGAACCAATACAACGCGGACGGCACCGTGAAGCTTGGGACCACGATCCAGTGGAGCCCCGCCGTGCGCAACGTTGGCCCGACTCCTGATTACGCAAAGATGGTCATCCACTTCCAGTACACGTTGCTGATCGGCACCACCACCTTCAACAGCACGACGGTCAACCTCTTCCGCCTGGAGCCGCAGCAGTGATGCGCCTGCGCGACACCCGGAGCGGCCAGGCAATGGTCGAGATGGCGCTGCTGCTGCCGGTCCTGCTCCTGTTGTTCCTCGGCTCGTGGACGGCCGCGAACCTCATCGACGACAACAACGCCGCCGCGCAGGCCACGCGCGCCGGCGCCCGCCTGGCAGCCGAACTCGGCAATGGCCCGGGCTTGACACAGGCTCAAGTCGATCGAGACATCATCGATCAGGTGCTGCCGATCGTCAAACCCCAGTTGACGAATGCCCAGGTGACTGAGATCGACATTTATGAGCCCAACGGATGCACCGGCACCACGCCATTCGCCACCGGCAGCTGTCCGCCGAACAACGGTGCGTACACGGCCGGCGAGCCAGTCGATATCTACAGCGTGACCAACTACGTCGCAACGTTCCCGTGCACGACGTGCACCTACACGCTCGCGCTGCGGTTGCAGACGCATCCGAACGAGGCAGAGCTTGGCGTGCGCCTCGTCTTCAAATACACGTCGCCAACACTGACGTTCTTTACTCAGACCGACACTCAGTACACCGTAATGCGGCTTGCGCCGACATCGTGAGGATGACCGTGAGGAAGACAATGAGACCAGAACCAACGAGGCCCAATCGGCGCTCCGCAAAGGGTCAGGCGATGGCGATCTTCGCCCTCGTTTCGGTCCTGCTCTTCGTCGTTGCCGGCCTTGCCGTCGACGCAGGCTCGAGCTATCTCACCAGCAACAAGCTCGAGCGCGCGGCCGCAGCTGCAGCGCTTGCCGGAGTCGCCTATCTGCCCGGCGACTACCCTGACGCTCAAAACGCCGCGCTTGTCGAGGCGGCGCGCGATGGATTCCCGAACGCCGGCTCGGGGAACGCGTGCGCGGGGAATCCCTCGCCGTGCGTGGTCACGTCGCAACCAAAGACCAATGAACTGAAGGTGACGATCTCAACTTCGGTTTCGACGATCTTCCTCCGCCTTGTCGGCTTCGGCGCACACACCGTGGTCCGTTCCGACACCGCTGAGTATCTGCCGCCGATCTCGCTCGGCCAGCCTGGATCCCAACAGGGAGCGGATCTTTCCACACTCGGTGTCACGGGATATTTCGAGCGTCAGGAGGGTTGGGGCAACCCGCGTTCCGAAGGCGACGCGTTTACACCGACGCCCGATCAGAACGCCAACTCGTGTGGCCCCTCACCGGGCGGCAACTCATGCAATGCATCGTCCTCACCTGATTACCACTCGGTCAGCGCCGCCGATCAAACCGAGACGCCCGACGCAACACTCGAATACCAGGGTGGCAACAACTATCTGATCGATCTCCCACCCGGTGCATCGGCTGATGTGCAGGTCTACAACCCCGCCTTCGCGGCTGACACCTGCGATGGCACCAAGACCTCCCCGCCGTACTGTTACCACGAGGACGACTCGAGCTTCGGGGGCACGGGTGCGGTGTGCACCGAGTACTCCGCGATGGAATACACGCTCTTCTCGGTTTCGACACTTTCGTCCCGGCTCTCGGACTCGAAGGTCGGCCAGGAGGTCTTCTACCCCTACAACGCATCGAGCAGTCCGACGAGCTACTTCTACTACAAGCCCGGGGCAAGTGGGGGAAGCTGCCCAGGCCAGTCGACAGTCGGCGGTACCAACCCAACCTATCACCAGTGGGTTTCGGTATTGACCTATAACGCGACGAACGCGACGGACCCGGAGAACGCCAACGCGGCCGGCGGCGGCGCGCGGGCGGCCGACGCCAACAAGCTCGGTGGGTACATCAGCAACCCTTCAACAGCGACCGTGGACAAGTACTACCGGCTCGAGGTCGACTCGCTGCAGTGGAACGGCTGGCCTACCTGCGCCGCGACCGTCGGACCGTGCACGCTGCCGAACTCTGCTACCGGAAACGGTGCGAACGGATACTCCGACGCGCACAAGGGCTACGCCGTGCGGCTGGTCAGTCCGGGGACATCTGCCTGTACGAGCTGCGGCACCGTCTCTGGAATGAACGACATGACGGTGTTCACCCCAGTGAACGGCGCAAGCAGTCCCCAGTTCGCGATTCCTCTGTTCAGCATCGATCCGACCGCCTATGCCGGCGAGACAATCAATGTCGACCTGTTCGACGTTGGTGACGTCGGAAGTGGTGCGGCGTATGTCGGCCTTCGGGAGCCGGACGGGGTCACCTGGGCAACGGCAAACAGCATGACCGACCTGGGAGCCGATCTCGCGGGATCAACGCCGCCCAGCGGAAGCGCCAACGTGTCGTCGCTAGGCTCATGGCCGGCTGGAGGGTCATGTGGCGCGTGCTACCAGACGGCCTACTCCGGAGGCGGCGCCATCTACCAGGGTCAATGGGTGCAGATCCAGGTGCAGGTGCCCGCTTCGTTCACCGGCCCAGGCGGAGTGGCATGTACCACAAGCGGAACGTCCAACTGCTACTGGAGCCTCGTCTACGATGTGGCCTCAAACGCGACCGCAGGTGACACCTTCAGCGTTGAAGTCGGGTTCAGCGGTAGCCCGGACCACCTCCTGCCGTAGGCCTCACGCTCACAGCGAACTCTGAGCTTCTGCTCAGGTCGCCGTGAGTGGCGGGCGGCACAGTCAGGTCATGGCTTCCCGCCCGTTCTTCGACGATCCCCCGCCGGCGCTTCCGGCTGCACCTCCCGCGCCACCCCGGGTACGAGATGGCGCGGGCGGCGGTGGCCGTGTGGCTCCCGTACGGTGGGGCAGGCTGCTGGTGAGGGGCCGTCAGGAAGACGCGACCTGGGTACGACCGTCACTCATCGGGCTGCTCGCCGTCGCCTCGCTCCTCTATCTGTGGGACCTCGGCGCCTCGGGATGGGCGAACGCCTTCTATTCCGCGGCTGTCCAGGCAGGGTCGACGAGCTGGAAGGCGTTCTTCTTCGGATCGTTCGACGCGTCCAACTTCATCACGGTTGACAAGTCACCTGCCGCGCTGTGGGTGATGGACCTCTCGGCTCGCCTGTTCGGCGTCAATGCGTGGAGCATCCTCGTGCCCCAGGCTCTCGAGGGTGTGGCCACGGTGGGTTTCACCTACCTCACGGTTCGGAGATGGTTCTCACCCGCCGCGGCGTTGATCGCCGGGGCGACCGTTGCGCTCACGCCGGTTGCCGCGCTCATGTTCCGTTTCGACAACCCCGACGCCCTGCTCGTGCTGCTGCTCACCGTCGCGACCTACGCGACGGTCCGGGCGATCGAGGCGGGCAAGACCAAGTGGCTTGTGCTCGCCGCGACCCTGGTCGGTTTCGCGTTCCTCACCAAGATGCTCCAGGCGTTCCTGGTGGTGCCGGCATTCACTGTTGTCTATCTCGTGGCCGCGCCGGTGTCGCTCCGTCGCCGCGTCGCCCAGCTCGCGATCGCCGCGGGCGCGATGGTCGTCGCAGCTGGCTGGTGGGTCGCGATCGTGCTGCTCACGCCGGCCGCCGATCGTCCCTACATCGGCGGATCGCAGAACAACAGCATCCTCAACCTGATCTTCGGCTACAACGGATTCGGCCGCCTGACCGGCAACGAGACTGGGAGCGTGGGCGGCACGGGTGCCGGCGGCACGATGTGGGGACCGACCGGGCTCGACCGGCTGTTCAACGCGAGCTTTGGCGGCCAGGTCTCCTGGCTCCTCCCGGCAGCATTGATCATGCTGGCGGCCGGGCTTGGATTCACGCTGACACGCGCGCGCACCGACCGAACCAGAGCGGCCTTCCTGCTCTGGGGCGGCTCGCTCGTGGTCACTGCCCTGGTCTTCAGCCTGGCCGCGGGGATCATCCATCCGTACTACACCGTCGCTCTTGCCCCATCAGTCGGCGCGCTGGTGGGCATCGGGACCGTGATGCTCTGGCGGGAGCGCACGCGGACCTGGGCGCGCCTCGTGCTCGCGGCCGCAGTGGCCACAACCAGCGTCTGGTCGGCCATCCTCCTGGAGCGCAGTCCGGCGTTCGCGCCAGGCCTGGCCACCGCTATCGCGGTTCTCGGTATCGGGTCGGCCATCGCAATCGTCGGCATCCCACTGTTGCATCGCGCAGCGGTGGCAACCGTGCTCGCCGTGGCCATGGCCGCCGCCTTCGCCGGGCCGGCCGCCTATACCATCGACACGATGCTGACCCCGCACTCGGGTGCGATCCCCTCGGCCGGCCCGGCGGTCACCGCGGCAGCGACCGGCGGCGGTCCCGGTGGCTTCGGCGGTGGCGGCTTCCCCGGCAGGGGTGCGACGCCGGGTTTGCCGGGTGGCTTCGGCCGCGGGGGTTTCGGTGGCTTTCCCGGAGGTGGCTTCGGGAATCCCGGAGGCTTCACCGGTGGAGGCACGGGCTTCCCGCGGAGCGCGGGTGGTGGAGGCTTTGGCGGCGGAGGCGGATCGTTCCTCAACGCGAGCACCCCCGGCGCCGCGCTGGTCAAGTTGCTGCGGACCGACGCCGGCAGCTACAGCTGGGTTGCAGCCACGATCGACGCCAACTCAGCAGCCGGCTACCAGCTGGCGACGGACGATCCGATCATGGCGATCGGTGGGTTCAATGGGACCGATCCCGCGCCCAGCCTCGCGCAATTCGAGCAGGACGTGGCCCAGGGCCGTATCCACTACTTCATCGGATCCGGCGGCGGGCTTGGCGGCGGCAGCGGAACCTCCAGCGAGATCTCGCAGTGGGTCGAGCAGCACTTCACCGCCACTCGGGTCGACGGCGTGACCGTCTACGACCTCACGCAGCCCGCCAGCTGATCGGTCAGTGGCTCGACCACGCGGCGGCCGACGTCGCGTCGAGGTCGACGCGCGTGTCGGTGACGCGGCGTGCGGCGCGCGGATGAGGACCGCCCGCGTCAGCGATGTACCAGAGCCCGAAATTGCCATCCGGATCCGACGCATCCATGTAGAGAAGGTTGTCCCCGCTCGGCGACCACGACGGCGAGTTGCACAGGCAATTCGCCGCAACCACGTGAAGGGGGCCGAGCGTATCGCCCTCGATCGTCGCGACCTCCAGATTCGCCGTCTGGCCCCCGTTGGTGCACACCGTCGCGACGGTCAAACCGTCCGCCGCGACGGCGGGTGCACCGCAGTCCTGCTGCGGTGTCGTCAGCGACCGCATCGGGCTGTGGGGTCCTGCCTGCAGGCCGAGCACCGTCACGACGGTGCCCTTCCCAGTGTTCGTGTAGCTTGAATAGAGCACGCTGCCGTCAGGGAGTGGCACGGGCTCGATGTCACCGCCGGTGTAGAGATCGGGCACCGACCAGCGGGTTCCGCCGCTCACCCCTGTATCCCCGATGCTCAACGCAGCGCCGAGCGGGGCGGACCAGAGCGAGAAGTCGACCTCATAGCTCGTTCGGGGTGCAGGCTTGGGCGCGTCGGTGGCGAAGTACACGCTGGCGCCGTCGGGCCCGATCGCCGGCCAGAGGATCCAGTGGTCCACCTGGAGCGTCGGGTTGCTGGTCGACTGGTCGTCACTGGTCATCTGGCGGAGCACGCGACCCGCAGCGCTGACGTTATACAGGTCCGAGTACTCGTCGAACCTGCGGATCAACAGCAGCGAGCCGTCCGGCAGGACGCGCGGCTGCGTCCAGTCGCCGCCGGTGGGAAGCGGCAGCCGGCGCACCGCCGACCCGGAGATCGCGTAGATGGAATTCTCCTGACTGACGTAGATCGTCCCGGGAAGCTTCACCTGCGAACTCGTCGTGCTGATGAGTGATGCCGTGGTCGCGTGCGTCTGCAACACCGCGAGGGTCCGGTTTGCCACCAGCCCGCTCGCCAGCATCAGCGCAATGAGGATCGCCGCGCGCTTCATCTCACGCAGCCGCCGGAAAGTATTTCGCAACCTCGGGCCGGATCAGCGCCCAGTTGGGCATCAGCGCGTTCTGGCCGCCGACATATGCCGTGCTCGTGTACGGAGGCAGCAGCACCACCTGCGTGATCGACCCGAGAGGCACCGAGCCGGCGATGGGGAGCAACCCGCTCACCTGGCCGATGCTCATGTTGGTCTGGAAATCCGAACCCAGCGACGTCGCCAGGCTCGGAATATCCGCGATGGACACGCCCTTCGTCTTGGCACGCAGCGCGATGAGGATCTGCTGCTGCCGCTGCGATCGCGCGAAGTCACCGTATGCCTCGTCGTGCCGCGCGCGCACGTACTCGAGCGCGAGCGTCCCGCTCACGTGCTGCGCGCCGGGAAGCACCAGGATCCGCTCGTAGTCGTACGGATTGCCGCCGGAGAGATCCGCCGGGTAGTAATCGTCCATCACCGGGTTGTTGGCGATGACGTTGACCCCGCCGAGTTGGTTGAGGACCGAGACGAGGCCCTGGAGCCCGATCCACGCGTAGTAGTCGACCCTGACCTTGAGGTCGCGCTCCACGGTCTGGATCGAACATTGCGCACCGCCATGCAGGAATGCCTGATCGATCTTGCCCATGCCGCCGGTGCAGAGGCGAACCCAGAGATCGCGAGGGATCGAGAGCATGGTCACCTTCCGCGTGGCCGGGTCGACTCGGGTGAGGATCATCGACTGGGTCAGGTAGTCGCCGTTGAACTTGGAGTCGCTGTCAGAGCCGAGAAGCAGGAGCGTGAACGGTGATTTCGACGAGAGGTTCTCGCTCGCCGACACCGGCTTGAGCTGGGCGGTGCCACCCAGCGAGGTGTTGACCTGGCCGGTGTCGCGCAGCGCCACCTGCAGCGCGGGGAGGAAGTACAGCACCACGCCGGCGAGGATCGAAACCAGGAAGCCGGCTGCCACGAACGAGCCCCCGGTGACCCGCTGGCGGCCGGTCTTCAGCGACGCGCGCCGGCGGCGGCGCACGGAGCGGCGGCCGGAAAGATCGTACGAACGAGACAACCTCGAACCTCAGGTGAGACGTGGGGAGGACGCGAGTTCAAGGACGGGCTGCGGCGGCGTGCGCCACGGCCGTCAGATGGTACCCCGACGTCGCGCGTTGCGACCGCTGTGTGCATGTACGCTCTCCGCGGAGATGAGCAAGGCGCGACTGGAAGCCTTCAGTGACGGCGTCATCGCTGTGGCCATCACGCTGCTGGCGCTTGACCTGACCGTGCCCGAGCCGGGACGCGTGGGGCTGCTGACCCAGCTCGGGGATCACTGGCCGCAGTTCGCGGCGTACGCGGTGAGCTTCTTCAGCATCGGAATCATCTGGGTGAATCACCACGCCAGGGTGAGCCTCATCGTCGTGGTCGACCGAACGCTGCTGTTTCTCAACCTCGTGTTGCTGCTGTTCGTTGTTCTCATCCCCTTCGCCACCGCAACCATGGCAACGTATCTCACCAGCGGCACCGAAGACTCGCACCTGTCGATGGCGGTGTACGCGGTGGTGCTCGAGGGCATGGCGCTCAGCTTCGTCGCGATGTTCGAATGGTCGCTCGTCGAGGGCCGCACGCACATCACGGTTCCCGCTGATCAACGGCGCAGAGCCCGCTTTCGTTCAGGGATCGGCGCGGTCATCTATGCAATCGTCTTCGCGATGGCGTTCGTCAGCGCGCCGCTCTCGCTCGGGCTCGCGGGACTCACGGCCGTCTACTACATGTTCGCGCCGCTGCCCCGGGCCGGAGTGGAGTCGAACGTCAAGGAACGGATATCGGGACCGTCGTGAAGGACATCGGTGCCACCATGGGTCTCAGCAATGTCACAGAGAGGCCTCAGGCCACGCTGAGCTTCGGGCGTCATGCTCCGGAGTGTCACCAAATCGAAAACCTCGGAGCCCGATGATGACCAACGACATGCAGGACTACTTTCCGCCTCCGCCCCCGCCGCCGGATGAGCCGGCGGGTGTTTCCTACAGCGCGTGGTCGTCCGATCCGCAGTGGGGACCACCGGTCTGGACGCCGACCCCGCAACGTCCGCGCGGCTCGGGACTTCGCCGCACCGCCCTGGCGGTCTTCGCCATCGCGTGCGTCGGCGCCGGCGGCGGCACCGCGTGGGCGCTGACCACCGCGTCGGTCCACAACCCGTCGTCCGGGTCGCCGTCAGGGAACTCGAACAACATCGGCAACAGTCCGGGTTCGGGCAACAACCCGAGCACGGGCAACGGCACTCCCTCCACGGGGACAATCTCCGCGGCAACCATCGCGAAGCTTGATGCGTCAATTGTCGATATCAACGCCGACACCGCGATCGGCAGTGGCGAGGTCGCCGGCACCGGCATGATCCTCACCTCGAACGGCCTGGTGCTCACCAACAACCACGTCATCGACGACACCATCAACATTCGAGCCCAGATCGACGGAACCGGGAAGACCTACCAGGTGAAGGTCATCGGCTACGACGCGAAAGACGACGTCGCACTGGTCCAGCTCGTCGGTGCCTCCAATCTCCCGACCATTCCGATCGGCGATTCCTCGAAGGTGTCGGTCGGTGATGCGATCACCGTGCTCGGCAACGCGCTCGGCAAGGGCGGAACGCCGGCAGTGGTCACGGGTACCATCGCGCAGCTCGGGACAACGATCACGGCGAGCGACGACAGCGGCGACAACGAGACGCTGACCGAGATGATCCAGGTCAGCGCCGCGATCGAGCCAGGCGATTCCGGTGGCCCGGAGGTCAACGCCAACGGCCAGGTGATCGGCATGACGACGGCCGGGCAGACCTCAGGCAATCCCACTCAGGAGACCGGTTCGACGGTGGGGTTCGCGATCCCGATCAACAAGGCGATCATGATCATCTCTGAGATCCGGGCCGGCAGCGGTCCAAACATCCACCTCGGCAACGCGGCACTACTGGGTGTCGCGGTCTCTGCGGACCAGCCGGGCGTCGACGGCAGTAGCCCTGACTGCAGCGCTTCGCATGCGACCACCGGAGCATGGGTGAGCGGTGTCACAGCGAATCCCGCCGCAAGCGCCGGGGTGACCGTCTGCGGACGGATCACCAGCATCGGCGGCAACACCGTGACCAACACCAACGACCTCCACAACGCGATGGAGAGCTTCAAGGTGGGTCAGACCGTGAGCCTCACCTGGATGGACGCCTCGGCGGTGTCGCACACCGTGACCGTCACGCTCGGCCAGGCGTCGTTTCCCGACTGACCGTCTGCGCCTCTGCACCTCCGAACCAGCTGACCAAGGGGGCGGCGCTGCCTGGCGTGACGGCGGCGCCGCCCCGCCACTCACTCTGCGAGGCATCCGCCCGGATGTCGTATCGCCCGTAACATCCGCGATTCCGGGGCGTCATGACGCGTTTGGAGCGTCGAGGATATAACTCAGTCAGCCCCTGAGGGGGGCCCGCCCGGAGCCGGCGCCAGGCTCGCGCGGGAGATCGCGATGATCGGGATTGCGTGACGTGTCACCCCGTGTGGTGACCGCCAAGCAGCGAGCGGATGAGGCCAGGGCCGGCCCGGAAAACCGGTCCACGGCGAGCGCTCGAAGCGTCGCGCCCATCTGGATCCTGGATCTCGGGCTGGGCGTGCTGGCCGCCGTGGTCTACGTGGTCGGCGTCGCGCCACTGGCCGCGCCCGGGGGCGCGGCGATTCTCTTCATCGTCCTGCTCGTCGCCGGATTCGCCGTCGGCGAGTCGTGGCGTGTCTACATCCACTTCCGCAAGGAGTCCCAGTCCTTCTCCTTGAGCGAGATACCGCTCGTGATCGGGGTCTTCCTGCTCGCCGCGGACCCGGGTGAGCTGGTCCTCGCACGCGTCCTGGGGGCAGCCATCGGCCTGGGTTTGATCCGCCGGCAGGAGCCGATGAAGCTGCTGTTCAACATCGCCAGCTTCGCCATCGAGACCGAAGCGCTCCTGATCCTCGTGAATCTCGTGCATGGTCACGTCTCACGCTCTGACGCGACCAATCCGATCGTCTGGTTGTGGGTGCTCCTCCTCATGTCGGTCGCGTCGCTGCTGGGCTTCGCTTTCACCGCACTTGCCATCTCGCTGGCGGAGGGGCGGCAGTCACGTCGACCGTGGTTGCAACCGAGCGTCATGGTGCTGATCGGCGGATTGGCAAACTGCAGCATCGGGCTCGCGGTCGTGGCCTACGCCAACAAACCCTGGGAGCTCCTGCTGCTGCTGACACCGCTTGCGGCCATCGCCGCTTCGTATGTGCTGTACACACGTGAACATCAAAAGCACGAGCGCCTCCAGTACCTGTACGAATCGAGCGACATGCTGCAGCGCGCGAGCTCGGGCGGGGCGGCGATACCCGATCTGCTCGACCACTACTGCAAGGTGTTCCGCGTGGATATCGCGATGGTGTCGTTGCTGCCAGTTGCGACCGGAACAGGATCATCGCGCACCATCAGCACGTCACGCGGTCAGCGCGATGCGGTGGATACCGTGCTGAGCGCCGACTACCTGGAGCGGCTGCTGCCGCTGCTCGATGAGACGGCATCGCCTGCAGCCGGCGTGGCCGCGGACGTGGCTCAGCGAGGGGTGATCATCACCCCATCGACGGCCGATCCCGAGCTGCGCCAATGGCTGACGGAGCAAGGCTTCACGGACGCGATGGCAACGCTCCTCCAGGGTAACGGCACACTCCTGGGATCGCTGATCGTCGCCAACCGGCTGAGCGACCTGGGCACCTTCGGCAGCGACGACCTTCGCGATTTCGACGCCTATGCGGCGCAGATCACCGTCGCCGTGCAGAACACAAGCCTCGGCGACCGCCTCCATCGCCAGGCCTTCTACGACACACTCACCGGACTGTCCAACCGGGCGCTGTTCATGGACCGCCTTGAACATGCGCTCACCCGCCGCGAGCGCCATGGTGAGTCGCTGGCTGTGATCTTTCTCGACCTCGACAACTTCAAGGAGATCAACGACAGCCTCGGACACATGGCCGGCGATGAGCTCCTGACCCGCGTTGCCGACAACCTGAAAACCGTGCTTCGGGCTTCGGACACACCCGCTCGCTTCGGCGGCGACGAGTTCGCGATCCTCGTCGAGGAAACTGCGGATCGCGACGACACGATCCGCGTCGTTGACCGCGTGGAGTCGGTCTTCAAGTCTCGCTTCAAGGTTGGCGGACGCGAGGTCACCATCAGCGCGTCCATAGGCGTCGCGGTCACGGCATCCCGCGACATCAGCGCGGAGGAGCTCGTCGGCCGCGCCGATGTCGCGATGTACCGCGCCAAGCTCAAGGGCAAGGACACGTCGGAGATCTTCGAACCCGGGATGCAGGATGTCGTGTCCCGGCGTCTCGAGGTGCGGACGGATCTCGAGCGTGCCATCGACGACCGCGAGCTCATGGTCCTCTATCAGCCGATCGTGGACATGGCCTCGAGCACGCCGGTGGGTGTCGAGGCGCTCGTGCGTTGGAAGCATCCGCGCTGGGGCATTGTCGGCCCCGCGGAGTTCATCGGCATCGCCGAGGAGACCGGCATCATCCGCGAGCTCGGCCTCCACGTCCTCGAGGTGGCCTGCAGGCAATGGCAGGCGTGGCACGTCGCGATCGACGACGAGCCCACGGTCACGATGAGCGTCAACGTCTCACCGCGACAGCTGCGCCACCCGGATTTCGTCAAGGATGTGAGCCGCATCCTCGTCAAGACCGGTCTGCTCCCCTCGCATCTCACGCTCGAGATCACCGAGAGCTTCATGGTGGATGACCCCGCCAGCGCGAGGGCCCGCCTCCACGAGCTCAAGTCGCTGGGCGTTCGCATCTCGATGGACGACTTCGGTACCGGATACTCGTCGCTGGCATCGCTCCAAGACCTGCCCCTGGACATCCTCAAGATCGACAAGCTGTTCGTCGATCACGTCGCCGAGGATCCGCGCCGGACCGCCTTCGCCCAGGCGATCATCCGGATGGGCAAGACGCTCGGACTCGGTCTCATCGCCGAAGGCGTCGAGACCGCCGAGCAAGCGGAGCGGCTTCAGAGCCTCGGCTGCCGCTTCGCGCAGGGCTTCTACTTCTCGCGACCGGTCCCCGCCGAGGAGATCCAGCGGATGCTGCAGGCGTCCCATGCGATGCGCGTGGGCGGCGGGCGATGGGCGCAGCCCGCCGATCGGCAGACCCGGCTGCGAGTGCTCGAGAGCGCTTAAGCCGGACGGGCCGCGCGGATCTGTCCGTGGAGTGCCTTGAGCGTGGCCACGAAAATCTCCGAGAACGTCGGAAACGGCTGGATGGTGTCGCGCAGCACGTCGAGCGGGACCTTGGCCCGGATGGCGAGCGTGGCTTGCTGCAACCACTCACCGGCCTCGGGGCCGACGGCATACGCGCCGGTGAGCCGTTCGCCATCGCTGAGGAGCGTCAGGAAGCCGGGCGATTCTGCGTAGGCTCGGCTGTACGTCTCGGCCTTGGCAACTTCCGACAGCGGCGTCGTTGCGCTGAACGGCGCGTCGTCCGCGCCGACCGCGGCGATCTGCGGGTCGGTGTAGACGACATTGGGAATGGCCTCGTAATGCGCCTCCCGAGGATCGCCGAGGATGTTGGCGGCGACGACCTCGCCTTGGTATTTGCCCACGTGGGTGAGTAGCCGGATGCCGGTGACGTCGCCGAGCGCCCAGAGTCGTTCGCCGGCTCTCATGTGCGTGTCGACGGGAATTCCGTGGGTATCGGCGCTGATCCCCACCGTTTCGAGCCCAATCCCGGTCACCCGCGGGCGCCTGCCGGTGGCGACGAGCAGGTGGTCGCCGCGCAACTCCCGGCCGTCGTCGAGCGTCAGCACGTAGTCATCGCCGTCACGCCGGGCAGCCGTGACCTTCCGGCCCAGGACGAGCTCGACGCCGTCGCTCTGAAGAACGGTCGCCAATGCCTCTCCGAGCGGCGCCGGCTCGCGGGCCAGCAGGCGCGCGGCGCCCTCGATGACGACCACCTCGCCGCCGAGGCGTCGAACCGCCTGGGCCATCTCGACCCCGACCGGGCCGCCGCCCAGGACCAGCAGGTGGCGCGGGATCGACTTCATCCCGGTGACCTCGCGGTTGGTCCAAACATCGTCGATATGGGCCAGGCCGGGGATCGGCGGGATGACAGGATCGGAGCCTGTCGCCAGAACAACGTGCGTTGCGGTGTGCTGCACGCCATCCACATCGACCACACCCACGCCGGCGATCCGGCCAGTGCCGCGCAACAGGTCAATGCCCTTGCCTGCAAGCCAGCGCTCCTGGCCGGTGTCGGAATAGTTCGAGACCATGAAGTCACGCCAGGCCAGCGCAGCGTCGACGTCGATTTCAGCATGTGCCTGAGCATCGCGTGCGCTGTGGACCGCTTCGCCCGGCCGTAGTAGCGTTTTGGACGGGATGCATGCCCAGTACGAGCACTCGCCGCCGACCAGCTCGCGCTCGACGAGCGCTACTCGGAGACCGCCGTCGGCCAGCTCCCCGGCGCAGTGCTCCCCGGGCGAGCCACCACCGACGACGATGACGTCGTAGTCGCTCATGTGCTCGGCCCTTCGACTCCGTCATCGGGCGGCGCGCCCTGCTCCTCGACCATGTACTCGGCGTACCAGTCCGGCCAGTTCTCGTCGGCGTGCCCGATCTCCGCTTCATGACGGCCGTGCGCCGCGGCTGCGCGGCGCAATGCGGCGGCGAGATCGGCGGCGGAGTTGTAAGTCGTTGCCATTCCGGTACTCCTCTTGCAAGCGATGCCGTCGGACCGCGCTCAGCGGCCTGGAAGGCGCGTGGTGATCTCCTGGATGTACCAACGATTTCCGTCCGGATCGCTGAACGTGACGAACGAGCCGTAGCTCTTGTGATCCGGCGCGGGGCCCGGGGCGCGGTTCGAGTTCCCGGCGTGGTGGAAGACGCCGCCGGCGTCGTGGAACACGTCGCTGACGTCGACACCGTGTGCGACGAGCTCGGCACGCGCCGCATCGATGTCGGTGACGACGAGTTGCAGGCCTTCCGCCGAGCCGGGTGCGGCAGCGGTGACGTCCTGGCCGAAGATGACCGAGCATGCCGAGCCCGGAGGCGTGAGCTGCACAACCCTGAAGCCGTTTGGTCCGGCGAAGTCGGCGTCAAGCCGCCAACCCAGGGACTGATAGAAGCCTCTGGCCCGGTCCACGTCGGAGACCGGCAACACCACCACCTCGAGCTTCATATCCATCCGCGCACCTCCAAACCCCGGTAACGGCACGTCATTTTGCCAGGCACCGGCATGCGGCCAGTCGGTCGCGAGCAAGCGTCAGAAGATGGCGTCGATGCGCGCGAGCACGTCCGGGGTAAGCCTGTCCAGCACGTCGAGCGCTGCGAGATTCTCACGGACCTGCTCGACCCGGCTCGCACCGGTGATCACCGTGGAGACGTGGGGATTTGACGCGCACCACGCGATCGACAGTTGCGCAAGGCTGACACCGAGCTCGCCGGCAATGACGCCAAGCTCGGCCACGCGCCGGTTGGCGTCGGGATTCGTGACCTCGTCCTTGAGCCATCCGTATCCCTTGAGCGCAGCCCGGCTTCCCGACGGAACGCCGTTGCTGTACTTGCCGGTGAGCAGCCCCGACGCGAGTGGGCTCCATGTCGTCAGGCCAAGCCCGATCCTGTCGTAGAGCGGCGCGAACTCGTGCTCGACCTTGTCGCGTTCGAAAAGGTTGTACTGCGGCTGCTCCATCACCGGCTTGTGGAGGTGATGGCGATCCGCGATCTCCCACGCCTCGAGGATGGCCGCAGCGCTCCACTCCGACGTGCCCCAGTACAGGGCGCGACCGGAGGTGATGATGTCGTGCATCGCTCGCACGGTCTCTTCGATGGGCGTGTCCGGGTCTGGACGGTGGCAGAAGATCAGGTCGAGGAAGTCGAGGCCGAGACGGCGCAGCGAGCCGTCCACCGCCTGGAGCAGATACTTGCGATTGAGCGTGTTGCGGGTATTGACGGAGTCTTCGATGCCCCAAAAGAACTTGCTCGAGATCACATAGGTGTGTCGCGGCCATCCGAGCTCGGCGATCGCCTCGCCCATGATGGTTTCCGACCGCCCGCCGGCATACACCTCGGCATTGTCGAAGAAGTTCACGCCCGCCTCGTACGCGGCGGCAAGGCAATCGCGGGCACTGCTCCCCGCGAGCTGGGGGCCGAAGCTCACCCACGAACCAAACGAGAGAACGCTGACCTGGAGCCCCGAGTGCCCAAGGTGCCGATACTGCATCTCCATGACCCACGAGGATAGAGCCCAAGGGAGGACTGGCGGCTTGCGCCGGCCGCGATGAGTCAGATCGACTCGCTCACCGGTTGGGTTGCAGCGGCGCTGTTCGGCGTGGCCATCGTGTCGTCACTGGTGAACCGCTGGCGGCTCTCCGCAGGCAGGAGTTTCTCGATGGGATGGTTTCGGGCCCACAACTGGCTCGGCGCCCTCGCGACCGTGGCAGGCATCGCGCATTGCCTCTCGTCAGTGACCCGGACCACGCTCCCCGCCGGCGAGGAGGTCGGGATCTGGGCAGGTGCGGCCGCGGTCGGTCTCCTGGTGCTCACGGCGTTTGCCGGCAGCGGTCTTTCCGGCGCCAAGCGCGACGCGCGCCGGCGGATCCGGCGCAACCACGTCGCCACCATGTTCGCGGTGCTGGCCGTCGGTATCGTGCACACAGCGCTCAACGGTCCGCTCGCCGGCAGCTGACCAGTGGCTCCGGAATACGCGCGTCCAACGGGACTCTGGCAAGATGGACCGCCTGATGACCGAGACAACTGAGGCCGTTCCTCCACCCGGCGCCGGGACTCCGCCCGCGGCGCCTGCTCCTCCCACCACCGAGCTCGATCCGCGGCGCTGGCTCGCCCTGGCGAGCGTGATGACCGCGCTCTTCATGGTGCTCCTCGACGTCTCCATCGTGAACGTCGCGATCCCTGCGATTCGCTCGAACCTTGCCGCCAACAACGCCGACATCCAGTTCGTCATCGCCGGCTACGGTCTCGCCTACGCCGTGCTGCTCATCACCGGCGGTCGACTTGGTGACATCTTTGGCAGAAAGCGGCTGTTCATCATCGGGATGTCGGGGTTCGTGCTCGCGTCTGCGCTCTGCGGTCTCGCTCAGAGCGCCATCATGCTGGACCTGTCCCGCGTGCTCCAGGGCGCGATGGCCGCGATGATGTATCCACAGGTCCTCTCGGTGATCCAGGTCACCTTTCCACCCCAGGAGCGCGCCAAGGTCTTCGGGTTGGTCGGCGCGGTGATCGGTATCGCCACGATCACCGGTCCGCTCGCGGGTGGCCTGATCATCCGCAACGACATCACCGGTGGATCGTGGCGGTGGATCTTCCTGGTGAACCTGCCGATCGGTATCGCTGCACTCATCGCCGCGACACGGCTGATCAGCGAGTTCCGCGCACCGAATGCAAAGCGTCTCGACATCGTTGGTGTGCTGCTCGCGACCGCCGGCATTCTCCTGCTCGTGTATCCGCTCGTCGAGGGCCAGGTCGCCGGCTGGCCGGCATGGACGTTCATCTGCATGGCCATCAGCCCGGTGATGCTCGTGCTCTTCGTCCTCTACGAGCGGTCCCTGCCGTCGACGCGGTTCCCGCTCGTGCAGCTCTCGTTGTTCCGGATCAGATCCTTTTCGGTCGGCGTGGCCATATCGGCCGTGTTCATCGCCGGCATACCGGCCTTCTTCTTCACCTTCAGCCTGATGTTGCAGGTCGGTCTCGGGTTCAGCGCGCTCAATGCAGGCCTGACGACCATCCCCTGGAGCCTCGCGTCTGCCGTTGCATCCGCGATGTCGGCACGCATCGCCCCGCGTCTGGGCAAGTACACGATCGCCATCGGATCCACGTTGCTGGTCATCGGGATGCTTGGGGTCATCGGGACGCTGCACCTCGAGGGCACCAAGCTCACCGGATGGGACCTGATCCCCTCGTTCGTGGTGAGCGGGCTCGGCCTTGGGACAGTGATCGCGCCGCTGCTCAACATCATCCTGGCGGGCGTGCCGGGGCGGGACGCCGGGTCGGCATCCGGTGTGCTCACAACGTTTCAGCAGCTCGGTGGCGCCATCGGTGTCGCCGTTGTCGGCGTGGTGTTCTTCGGCCTCCTCTCGAGCCGCGCGGCAAGCTCAACGGCCGCAGTCACTCCCCAGCTGCAGGCTCAGCTCGCCGCCGCCCATGTGCCCGCGCCGGCGGCGCAGGCTGCGATCTCGCATTTCAATGTCTGCTTCAAGGAGCAGGCCTCCTCGAGCGATCCCTCCGCGCCGATACCAGGATGCACGACGACGGGATCGGGACCAACTGCAGCAGCGTTCGCGACCGCCGCGCAAAGTGCGCTCGGAACCGACTTCGTGTCGTCGGTGGAGCGCATCCTGTTCTTCAACGTCGGCTTCTGGGCGCTGACCGGGCTGCTCTCGATGCTGCTGCCACGAGCGCGACCGCAGCCGGTCGCTGGAGCCGCTGCCGCCGCCTGACATGACAACGGGCTGCCGATGCCCTCTCAAGAATCGGCAGCCCGCGGGGGAGACCTGGCAGGTCAGACCTAGTTGGCCAGACCGTGGCTCACGTTGGAGAAGACGTTGTTCACCGTCTTGCCCAGGGTGGTGAGAATGACGATAACGACGATCGAGATAAGGACGAGGATCAGCGCGTACTCCACCATGCCCTGACCTTCCTCGTTGTTGCGAAGCCGCTCGCCCAACTCGCGGATACGCTCGCCGACCTCCAGAACCCTGTTGCCCATTTTGATATCTCCGATAAAGACTTTCCCCCAACTCTTCGAGGCGATGGATACAGAGTGGGCTCTGATCTCAAACTCTTCCGGAAAGCCTGGTAACAGGTAGTCGCACAACAATTCGCGTTCCGCCAACGTATTCGTCATCGAGTGTGATGGTGCCTTTGTGGGCCGAAACGATGGCGGCGCAGATGGCGAGGCCGAGACCGGCCCCACCGGTCTTGCGCGACCGCGATGCGTCACCGCGTGAGAACCGGTCAAACATGACCGGTCGCAGTGACGGTGGGATCCCACAGCCCGTGTCGGTGATGGAGACGACGCACGCGGCGGGGGGCGAAGCCGTGAGCGCAATCATGACCCTGCCGGCGCGGGGCGTGTTGGCCAGCGCGTTTTCGATGAGGTTGTCAAAAAGTCGGCCGAGAAGCAGGGCGTCACCCTCGACGACGCCCTCGCAGCTCAGCGCCTCGGACATGCCAACTCCGAGCGCCGTCGCATGTCCTTCCCAGCGTGCGAAGGCCTCCTCGAGGACGTCGCTGATATCGATCTGGGCGACCGAGGTCATGAGCCCTCCGGAATCTCCACGCGACAGCGTCAGGAGCAACTCGGAGATCTTCACCAGCCGTTGGGTGTTCTTGAGCGCGAGCCGGACGGTCTCGGTGAGCTCGTCCGGAGTCCGGGGCTGGAGGAGCGTGATCTCGAGATCGCTCTGCAGCGCCGACAGCGGGTTGCGCAGCTCGTGGGCGGCATCCGCGGTGAACCTGCGCAGCTGATCAGTCGTGGCCAGTTGCGCGCGATCGCGGGCCATCAATGAGCGCACCGTCAACTCGCTGAGACACGCGGTCACCACGATGGCGACGAACTGGAATTTGGCGGTGAGCGGGTCGACGGCGCCGTTGAGGGCTGTGATCAGCGTGATCAGAACCGCAGCTGCGGTGACGGAGACCGCGAGCGGTGTCGGCAGCAGCCATGTGGCGAAAAGCACCGCCAGCAGCAGGATGCCGCCGAGAGTCGGGTTGTTGGGCACCGCGATCTCGATGACCAGGACCAGCGCGAGCATCGCCAGGCATCCGAGGAAAAGCGTCACGCGGCCGAAGAGCGTCAGCGGCTGACGAGGGCCGAACGTGTCGCGACGCTTGACGGCGCTGCTCACAACATCGCCGCGGCGTCGCCGCTGATCAGCCGGTAGCCGATGCCGCGGCAGGTCTCGATCAGCACCGACGCGCGAGCGGCCTGGAGCTTGCGGCGCACCTTGCCCGCGTAGACCTCGACCAGCCCGGACTCAACGGTCTGCGCGTCACCCCAGACCGCGTCGTGGATCTGCTCCTTGCTCAGCACCTGGGCTGGATGGCGTAGGAAGAGTTCGAGGATCTCGTACTCGCGACGGGTGGTCGGCACCAGGTCTCCCGCGATGGTCACCTGGCGGGCGGCGCTGTCCATGCTGAGGTTGCCCGCATGCAGCACCTCGACCTGGGGCGCGATCCGCCGCCGGCCAAGGGCGCGGACACGGGCAAGCACCTCCTCGAAGTGGAAGGGCTTGGCCAGGTAGTCGTCGGCACCGGCGTCGAACCCGGCGAGCCGGTCCTTGACGTCGTCGCGAGCGGTGAGCATCAGAACCGCCGTCGGCGCACCCTGGAGGCGGAGATGCCGGCAGAGACCGATGCCGTCGACGTCGCCGCCGAGCATCACATCGAGGACCGCGACGTCGTACGAGAGCCCGGAGCGGAGGGTTTCCAGGGCATCCTCGCCACTCAGGGCGACGTCGACCGACATGCCGGCTTCAGCCAGCCCGCGGGAGAGGCTCCGAGCGACTTCCGGTTCGTCCTCGACAACGAGTACGCGCATGGCTCGGATCGTATGCACCAGTCCCGGACCGCACGTGCTTCGCGAGTGACTCGATACTTGGCCGGATGCAGGATGTCATCGCGGCCGACGAGGACCTGGTGATCAGGCGGGTTCAAGATCAGGCCGGCGACTACGCGCTCATCGTCGCCTGGCGGAACACCGAACACGTCAGGGAGTGGTGGGACCCGGACGATGCGCCGACGCTCGAGGCAGTCATCGAGGAGCTGCGGCCGAGCCTGCGCGGAGACGACCCGACGATCCCCTGCCTCATCGAGCTGGCGGGCGAGCCGGTGGGCTTCATCCAGTTCTATCCCTGGGACGCCGAGACGGCCTACCTCGCGGAGATCGGCGTCAGCCTGCCTCCGGGATCGTGGGGCCTCGACGTGTTCATCGACGCCAGGCTCGCCGGCCGGGGCGTCGGTTCACGCTCGGTCAGGGTGCTCTCGGACCATCTCTTCGCCGCGGAGGGTGCGACCGCGGTGGCACTCATCACCGAGGCGACCAACGCGCGCTCCCATGCCGCCTACCGTCGCGCCGGCATGCGTGTCGTGGGCGATCCCTTCCTGGACACGGATATGCGCGACGGTCGGCGTGTCGAATCGATCCTCATGATCCGCGACCGGCCCGGCGGAACAGCTGCCGGGCGATGATCTCGCGCTGCACCTCGGAAGCGCCCTCGTAGATCCGGGTGCCGCGGACGTCGCGGTACAGGTGCTCCAGGAGATGGCCGCGTTCGAGCGCCCTGGCGCCATGAACCTGGATGGCCACGTCGATCGCCAGCATCGCGGTCTCGGTCGCGAAGAGCTTGGCCATCGCCGCGGCTTCGGTGGTGGGCGAGATGCCTGCATCGTGGGCGGCTGCCGCCGAATGGACCAGCAGGCGCGACGCCTGCACTCGGGTGGCGACGTCGGCGAGCTGGTGGCTGACCCCCTGGAGAGCCGAGAGCGGTCCGCCGAAGACCTCGCGTTCGGCCGCGTGGGCGACCGCGGCGTCCAGCGCCGCCTGGGCCATGCCGACAGCCGCCGCACCCACGCTCGGGCGGAACAGGTCCAGGGTCCGCATCGCGACGCCGAAACCATGATCAACCTCGCCGAGGATGTTCTCCGCGGGGACTGCGACGCCGTCGAAGTGGAGCCGCCCGATCGGGTGGTCGGCGATGAACGGGATGGCGTCGCCGGACAGCCCGTCGCTCTCCCCCGGCACCGCGAACGCCGTGATCCCGCGTGCGCCGGCGCCGGGCTTGGTGCGCGCGAAGACCGTGTAGATGTCGGCGTCCGGCGCGTTCGAGATGAACAGCTTCTCGCCGCTGAGGCGGAAACCGTTGCCGTCCGGTTCGGCTGCGAGCGCGAGCGCTGCAGCGTCGGAGCCGGCGTCCGGCTCGGTGAGCGCAAAGGCTGCCACCGCCTCGCCCGCGGCGACGCGAGGAATCCACACGTCCGCGACCGCGGCACGGCCGGCGGCCAGGATCGGGTGGGCGCCGAGCCCCTGCAGCGCAAAAGCCGTCTCGGCAGCGGTCGAATACCGGGCCAGGCCCTCGCGGACCAGGCACAGGTTGAGCGCCGGGACATCGCGACCCCGTTGCAGGACTTCGGGGACCAGGCCATGGCTCGACAGCGCCGCAACGAGGTCGCGGTTGACCCTGCCCTCGTCACCGGTGTGCGCGATGGGGCCCAGAACATCCCGCGCCAGGCGCTCGCTCCGGGTCAGCAGGTCGCGATGAGCCGCCGTGAGGTGCGCGTAGGTGGCGCTCACGGGATCACGGCGACGCCGGCGAGCTCGACCAGAGCACTGGGGTCGAAGAGCTCGGTGACCCCGAGCACCGCCATGGCCGGATAGCGCCGCCCGAAATGCGTCCGCCAGACGCCTCCGAGGTCGGCCATGGATGCTCGGTACGCGACGAGGTCGGTGACGTAGATCTGCAGTGACACGAGATCGTCGGGCTGCCCTCCGGCGGCCTGCAGCGCGGCCACGAGGTTCCGCGCAGCGAGGTCGAACTGCTCGACGATGGTCGACCCGAAGATCGTCCCGTCCGTGGCCTGGGCCGTCTGGCCACCGAGATACACGGTCCGGCCGGGTGCTGCCACGACGGCGTGGGCATACCCGATCGGCGCCGGAAGATCACTCGCGGTCACGATCTCGTGCTCGCTGTGGCTCATCGCCCCTCCCACACGGGCGCGCGCCCCTCGGTCCAGGCGCGGTGATACTCGGCGTGGTCGTGGCTGCCCATCAGCAGCGCCTGGGTCATGGCGTCGAGCTCGAGCGCGGCCGGGAGCCCCATGTCGAGCTCCCGGGTGAGCAGCACTTTGGTCGTGGAGTAGGCGAGAGCGGGACCGTCCGCAAGACGTCGAGCCATGGTTCCGGCCGTTTCGGCAAGCGCATCGTCGGCCACCACCGCGGTGGCCAGGCCGATCTCGAGGGCACGGTCGGCACCCACCGTGTCGCCGAGCAGGAGCAGCTCACTGGCACGGCCGAACCCGACTACCCGAGGCAGCAGGTATGCGGACCCCATGTCGGCGCCGGCCAGTCCGACCTTGGTGAACAGGAATGCGAAGCGCGCAGATCGGGCGAGGAGCCTGATATCCGCAGCGAGCGCGATCACCGCGCCGGCGCCCGCGGCGATGCCGTTGACCGCCGCCACCACGGGCAGCGGGCACTCGCGGAGCGCCCGGACGACCGAACCGGTCATGCGCGTGAACTCGAGCAGATCACCCGCCTGCATCGATTGCAGCGCGCCGATGATCTCCACGACGTCGCCACCCGAGCAGAATCCCCTGCCGGTGCCGGTGATCACCACCACGCGAGCGTCGCCGCGATGCGGGAGTTCGGCCAGGAGGTCGCGAAGGTCGGCGTAGACGTCGAAGGTCAGCGCGCCGAGCTTCTCGGGGCGGGCCAGCGTGATCGTGGCCACGCCTTCGGCGATGTTGAAATCGAAGTGCTGCCAGTGGTCGGTGAAACCGGCCGATGCACGGAATCGAGTCATGTCGACGTGCCTTCAGCCTCGCCCGCCATGACGAGCCGGCGCAGCGCGCTCCGATCGATCTTGCCGGAGCCGGTCCGTGGCAGCACGGTCGCGAGCACCACCTCGCGCGGGACCTTGTGAGGCGACAGGCGCTCGCGAACGAAGTCCTGCAACGCTGCCGGGGTGGCTGCCGATCCAGGCTTGAGCACAACCCAGGCCTGCCCGTGCGTGAGCCCGGCGCGCATCGCGGGCCACCACCGCGCACTCCACCACATCGGGGTGGGTGGCGAGGCACCGCTCGATCTCGGCGGGCGCCACCCAGATGCCGCCGACCTTGAGCAGATCGTCCGCCCGCCCGCGGTACGTGAAGTACCCGTCGGGATCGCGCTCGACGAGATCGCCGCTCATCACGAGCCCGTCCGCGAACGTGAGTGCCGAGGCGTCCGGATCCTGCCAGTACATCAGCGCCGCGCTTTCGCCGCGGACCCAGAGCCTCCCGGTGTCCCCGACGGCCGACGGGCGCTCCCGTGTCGTCGACCACAGAGACGGTGTAGCCGGGGACGGCTTCGCCGATTGTTCCGGGGCGGACCCGACCCGGCCGGTTGGAGACGAAGATGTGATACGCCTCGGACGATCCGATGCCGTCGAGCACCTCGATCCCGAAGGCGTCGTTCCAGCGCTTGTGGAGCGGTTCGGGCAAGGCCTCGCCGGCGGAGGTGCACAGCCGCAGGCAGCTCAGATCATGTCTGGCGGCGTCGGGGTGATCGAGCATCGCCTGCATCATCGTGGGTACGTTGACGAGGATGGTGGGCCGGTGGCGCGCGATCAACTCGAAGATCAAATCGGCCGTGGTCCGGTCCGCAAAGATGACGCCGCTGGCGCCAACGCCGAAGGGGAACAGGGCCGCGAGGTCGCGGGCATAGCCGAAGAACAGCTTCGGCACCGGGAGGACCACGTCCTCGGAACGGATGCCCAGCACGCCTCGCGCGTATGCGTCATAGCTGAACAGCGGGCTCCGCGCCGTGTGCACGCACGCCTTGGGCTTACCGGTGCTACCGGTGGTGAACTTCCAGAGCGCGATGTCGTCGGGACCCGCGGGCGCGGCATCGAGGCCGGCCGGCTGGCGCGAGACCAGTGAGCCGAACGACACCTCGTGCGGCTGGAGCGCGATGTCGCCTGCATCCACCACCAGCAGGGTCGGATGGGTGCCACTCGTGACCGAGCCTTCCCGCACGCGGTCGAGTGTGACCCGATCGACCACCACGACCACAGCACCCGTGTATTCGAGGTAATACGCGTAGTCCTTGGGCTGCAGAAACGTATATACCTCGGCGGTCACGGCACCGATCTTCTGCACGGCGTACCAGGTCGCGACGAACTCGATCGAGTTGGCCAGCGCGAGGAGGACCCGCTCGCCGGCCCTGACACCCAGCTCGAGCAGCGCGTTGCCGACCCGGTTGCTGAGTGCGGCCAGCTCGGCGTAGGTGCAGCTGCCGGCCGGGCCGGTCAGCGCTGTGCGAGCGCCGCGACCGTCGCTCGACGTTCCGGTCCAGGAACGCCGTGGCCAGGTTCAGGCCGGGGCCCGTCCCCACGGCGCTCACGCCGGCCGCGCGGCCTCGACCTGCGCGCGAATCAGGTCGATGAGGAGGCGCGTCGAGCGTTGCCAGCGTCTCGTCGCCCTCGGCGGCTGATGCCTCGGCCGGGGCACCGCAATACGCGCGGTCCATGCCCATGGCGAGGAAGTCGGTCTGGCCCGGCCGCCATCGCGGCGGGCATGTCCAGCTCGTACGCGGGAAGCCGGCGCATGATCTCGGCCTCGACCAGATCGGGTTGCGGGGCGAGGACCAGCGACGTCTCGTAGCGCCCGGCATGTGCCGCCCCGCTTTGGAACTCCGCAGTCAGCTGCTCGGCCATCGCGCGGCGGGTGAGGTCGAGAAAGCCGACGTCGGCGTCCCCGGCCGCCCGGCGAAGGGTTTCGACATGGGCGGGCTCGAAGTGGCTGTTGACGATCACCTGGTGGCGGAAGCCCTGGGCTCGCAGCGAGGCGCAGACCTCCATCACCAGCGCGCGCAGGGTGTCTCTCACTGATCGTGATCGCGCCGGTGAAGGCGGCCGAGTAGCGGGTGACGCCGAAGGCGATCTCCGGGAGCACCAGCGCCCGGACGCCGCGATCCGCCGGCGAGCGCCAGTCGCCGCTCGCTCGCAGATCGCCGCCGAGATGATCGAGTCGGTGCCGCAGCGGCGCATGCGGACCGTGCGGTTCCACCGCGCCGATCGGGAGCAGCAGGACCGGCACCGGGCCGGCGTCGAGCAGCGCCCGCGCGCGCGGCGAGGTCAGATCGGCGAAATGGATCGATGCAGGCATGCTGAGGACGCCACATTCACGAGGTTCCACACTTTACAGTTGCGCCCAGACTCACATGCGAATTGCGGTTGTCGGGGGCGGGCCGGGCGGACTGTACTTCGCGGCGCTCACCAAACAGCTCGATCCCAGCGCACGAGATCTCGGTCTGGGAGCGCAACGCGGCCGACGACACCTTCGGCTTCGGCGTCGTGTTCTCGGATGAGACGCTCGGCGGCATCGAGCATGCCGACCCGGCGATCCACGAGGCGATGTCACGCGACTTCGCACGCTGGGACGACATCGACATTCACTACCGCGGACAGGTGATCACCTCGGGTGGCCATGGGTTTGCGGCGATGAGCCGCAGGCGGCTCCTGCAGATCCTGCAGGAGCGGTGCCGCGAGCTTGGCGTGACGCATGCACTTCACCACAGAGGCACCGTCCACGCGAGAGCTCGCGGTCGAGCCACGACCTCGTCGTCTGCGCCGACGGCGTGAACTCGACGTCGCGTGCGCGTCCATGCGGCAACATTTCGCCCGACGCTCGACGTGCGCCGATGCAAGTTCATGTGGCTTGGCACCGACCTCGTGTTCGACGCATTCAAGTTCTACATCGTCGAAACCCCGCATGGCGTGATGCAGATCCACGGATATCCGTATGACGCCACCGGGAGCACGTTCATCGTCGAGATGAACGACGAGGTGTGGAAGCGCGCGGGATTCGACGCGCTCGCCAGGCGGCCGTTCGCACCGGGCGAGAGTGACGTCGAGAGCATCGCGGAGATCCGCCGGCTTTTCGCGCGACATCCTCGGCGGCCATGCCGTGCACGCCAACAACTCGCGGTGGATCAGCTTCACCACGGTGCGCAACGAGTGCTGGCATGACGGCAATGTCGTGCATCCTCGGCGACGCCGCGCACACCGCGCACTTCTCGATCGGGTCCGGCACCAAGCTCGCGATGGAGGACGCGCTCGCGCTCGCCGCGTGCCTGCACGAGCAGCACGAGCGTCGCGCGTGCGCTCGACGCGTACGAGGCGGAGCGCAAACCCGTGGTCGTCTCGACGCAGCGAGCCGCGCAGGCAAGCCTCGAATGGTTCGAGAACCTCGGTCAGTACGTGCACCAGGACCCGCTGCAGTTCGCGTTCAACATCCTGACGCGGAGCCGCCGGGTCACATACGACAACCTGCGCCTGCGAGACCCGGAATTCGTGCACCGGGTCGACGCGTGGTTCGAGAGTCAGCTGGAGCTGCAGCAGCCGCGGACGCCCGATGCGACAACACCGCCGATGTTCCAGCCGTTCCGGCTGCGCGGCCTCGAGCTGAAGAATCGCGTCATCGTGTCGGCGATGGACATGTACTCCGCGGACGACGGCATGCCCAACGACTTCCATCTCGTCCAGACCGGCGGGAAAGCGCTCGGGGGCGCGGCATTGGTGATGACGGAGATGGTCTGCGTTTCGGCGGCGGGCCGCATCACGCCAGGCTGCGCGGGGATGTATGCGCCGGAGCACGAGGCCGGTTGGCGGCGAATCGTCGACTTCGTGCACGACGCGGACCAGCGCGCACATCGGCCTGCAGCTCGGCCACTCGGGGCGGAAGGGATCGACGCGGCTGATGTGGGAGGGCATGGACGAGCCACTTCCGGACGGCAACTGGGAGGTCGTGGCGCCATCGCCGATTCGGTTCTGCCGCCGCGAACCAGATTCCTCGCGAGCTGAGCCGCGAGGAGATGGCGGAGATCCGCGGCAGTTCGCTGGCGCGGCGGCAGCCGGGCGAGCGCGTCGGCTTCGATCTGCTCGAGTTGCATTGCGCGCACGGATACCTGCTGTCCAGCTTCATCTCGCCCATCTCGAACCAACGAACCGACGAGTACGGCGGCATCCTGGCGCAGCGCCTTCGCTTTCCACTCGAGGTGTTTGACAGCGATCCGCGCGGTGTGGCCGGCGCACAAGCCGATCACCGTGCGGATCTCCGCCACCGACTGGTACCCGGGCGGCAACGATGTCGAGGATGCGGTTGAGATCGCGCGCGCATTCGCGGCGCACGGCGCCGACGCCATCGACGTGTCGACCGGTCAGGTGACCAAGGACGAGCAGCCCGCTTTCGGCCGCTCGTACCAGACGCCATACGCGGACCGCATCCGAAACGAGGTGGGGATCGCGACCATCGCCGTCGGTGCCATCTCGTCATATGACGACGTCAACTCACTGATCCTCGCCGGAAGAGCCGACCTTTGCGCACTGGCTCGCGCGCACCTGTACGACCCACAGTGGACTCTCCATGCAGCGGCTGACCAGGGGTATTTCGGGCCGGGTGCCGAGTGGCCGGATCCGTTCAAGGCCGGGAGCCGCAAGCCACAGGGCGGACGGATCGACGGTCCGAAGCCCAGGCTCCAGCTCATCCGCGACGGTGAGGCGACAACACACCACAGCCGGTGGCGTCCGGGCTGAGCCGGGTCAGTCCGCCTCCATCGCGGCGGTCACGCTGTCGAAGAACCATTTGCGCTCGCGCAGGAAGAAGAGGTGCCCGCGGCTGAAGGTCACCAGCGTTGACTTGGGGATGTCCCGACGCATCCGCTCGGCTTCACGCAGCGGCGCGATCTTGTCCTTCCGTCCGTGCAGGATGGTGGTCGGGAAGTGGATATCACCCAGGCGGTCGACGCAGTCGTAGGAGCGCGAGGCTTCACGCTGGCGGTTGAACGCGTAGCGCGGTTGCGGATGCTTGCCTCGGAAGATCAGACCAGACAGGGCGCCGAGCAGCTCCATGCGCGACATGGACGTGACCGGTCGCGCTGACGCCATGGTGCTCACCAGGATGAGCCGCGAGACGCGGTCCGGGTGCCGGAGCGCGAGGGCCAGCGCAATCTTGCCACCCATCGAGATCCCCAGGACCGTCGCGTTTGACATGCCGACCGTGTCCATCAGCGCATCTGTGTCGTCGGCCATCATCGGGATGGTGTACGGCGCATCCGGCTTGTCGGTACGACCCGCGCCGCGGTTGTCGAATGCGAGCACGCGGTGCGTCTGCGCGCACCAGTCTGTGAGCCAGCGCCACTGCGAGATGTCGCTTGCGAGGCCTCCGATCAGCACCATCGGATCACCGGCTCCATGCAGCTCGTAGTACATGTCGATGTCGCCGGCGCGCAGGACTGGCATGGTCAGCGTGATCCCGTTGCGTTGTGGCCGAGATCCTCCTCGATCCCACGCGCCGCGGCGAGGAGATGTGGCAGGAACTCGCCACGCACCAGGTCGGCGCTCCCACGACTCACCGGTGACGAGACGTTGACGGCGGCGATGACGCGCCCGGAGGCATCGTTGATGGGTGCGGCGATGGCGCGGAGGCCTTCCTCGAGCTCCTCATCGACAAACGCCCAGCCCTGGTGGCGGACCAGCAGCAGCTCCGCGCGCAGCGCCGGGACGTCGGTGACCGTGCGTGCCGTGAGCCGGCGCAGCTCGACAGTCGCAAAGTAGCCGTCCAGCCAGTCGTCGCTCTGTCCCGCAAGCAGCACGCGACCCATCGATGTCGCGTACGCGGGGAACCGCGTGCCGACGCTGATCGTGATGGTCATGATCCGCCGTGTCGGGACTCGGGCGACGTAGACGACGTCGTCCGCGTCGAGCACGGACACGGACGACGATTCCCGCAGCACTCCCACCAGGCGCTCGAGATGTGGTTGCGCCACCTCGTGCAAGCTGAGGCTGGAGAGGTATGCGTAGCCGAGCTCGAGGACACGAGGACGAAGCGCAAAGAGCCGGCCGTTGCTGCGGACGTAGCCGAGCTCGACCAGGGTGCGGAGAAACCGCCGGGCCGACGCGCGGGTCAACCCCGCAGCACGCGCGACCTCACTGAGCGTGAGCTCGGGATGCTCGGCGTCGAAGGCGCGAATCACCGCGAGCCCGCGATCGAGCGACTGGACGAAGTCAGTGCCGATGCCGCGGTCAACACGCGCAACCGGCGGTCGTTCGACGTCGGTCACTCCGCGTCCATCGACGGGTCGGCGCCGGCCAGAGCGTCGCGAGCGATGCTGAAGGCGCGGTTCGCTCGAGGGACGCCTGCGTACACCGCGACCTGGAGCAGGATCTCCTTGATCTCCTCGACGCTGACACCGTTTCGGCGCGCGGCACGCACATGCAGCGCGAGTTCGTGTTCCATGCCCTGCGCGGCCAGCATCGCAACGGTGATGCAGCTGCGCGTTCGCCGGTCGAGACCCGGACGTGACCAGACTGCCCCCCAGGCGGAGCGCGTGATGTAGTCCTGGAAATCGGCGGTGAAGGCATCGGTTCCCGCAATCATGCCGTCCACATGCTCATCGCCGAGCACCTGGCGTCGAGTGCTCATCCCCAGCTGTCGAACGTCATCGCTCACGCCACTCCTCCATCACCTTCACTGAGATGCTCGAGCACCAGCCGATTGACGATGTCCGGCTGCTCGACGCTGGCGAGGTGCGCGGCATCGGGAACAACGGCGACACTCGCGTCGTGGAACGAAGCGCTGAACATGACGGCGCTCGACGCCGGGACGATCGGATCCTCCGCGCCTGCAACGATCAGGGTCCGCGCAGCGACCTTGCGGATATCGGTGCGCAGGTCACACGTCGCGATCGCCTCGCAGCAGCTCGCGTAGCCCTCGGGGCTCATGACGGCAAGCGCATCCGAAAATCGCTTGAGCGTCGACGGATGCTCCTGCGCGAAGCGCGGCGTGAACCAGCGCGCCACAACGCCGGATGCGATGGGCTCGATGCCATCCGCTCGGACAGAGGCAGCCCGCTCGATGTACCGGTCGGCCGGCTGCAGCCGCGACAGCGTGGCGATGGCAACAAGGCTCCGGATGCGCGACGGGTGATGCGACGCGACCCAGAGTCCGACGAGCCCACCGATCGACAGGCCGCAGAAGGCGACAGAATCGAGGCCGAGCCTGTCCAGCAAGGCGATCACATCCGCGCCGAGGTCGGCGATGCTGTACGGCCCCGGCGGTGCGGGCGATTCGCCAAGGCCGCGGTGGTCGTACAGCAGCAGCGAGTAATCGTCACCGAGAATGTGCTGGCTCTCCCACATCGCGCGGGACGTGCCGAGCGCGCTGCTCAACACGAGCACCGGTTTGTCACGATCACCAACCCACGAGCACGCGACCTCGACGCTCATCGCTGCACACCTGCGCTGACGTGCGCAGCCTCGGCGCGGCCGATGAGCTCGTCGATCGATCCAAGATACCTCGATGGATCGAGCGCGGCGGTGATCTCGGCTTCGGAAAGATGATGGCGCACCTCGGCATCGTCGCGAACGACAGCGGCAAACGCGACGTGGCGTTCGATCGATTCCTCGCTGCAGCGGCGAACCAGGTCGCGAGCAACGCTGCGTCCCGCATGCGGCGCGAGTTGTTGCGCCAGGTGCTCCGCCATCACCAGCCCGCCGTCCGCAGCGAGGTTCTCGGCCATTCGCGCGGGATCCACGTGGAGCGTACCGAGCAACGCCGCCGCGTGATGGCTCGCGCCGCCCGTTATACGGAGCAGATCGCGGAGTGTGTCCCACTCCGCGTGCCACCCCCCGGTCGCACGCTCGTGCTCCTGAACCATGGTGCTGAACAGCGTCCCCACCAGGCCCGGTGCGCGCGCGGCTGCGGCCAGGATGAGCACAGCGCGCACGGGATTTCGCTTCTGCGGCAATGTCGACGAAGTCCCGTGCTCGGATTCGCCTGCCTCGGCAACCTCGGCCTGCGCGAGCAGCGTGATGTCACGAGCGATCTTGCCGAGGACGCCGGCGGCGATACCGAGTGCGGCCGCGAGCTCAGCGATGCGGGTGCGATCCGTGTGCCATGGGAGCACGGGTTCGGCGAGCCCGAGACGAGCCGCCAGCCGGTGACCGATGTCGACTCCGGCACCCTGGAGCGACGCGAGCGTTCCCGCCGCGCCGCCGAGTTGCACCGCGAGACGCTCGGAACGCACACGGTTCAGCAGCTCGCGTGCTTCGTCGACGCTGACCAACCATCCGGCGGCCCTGTAGCCGAACGTCGTCGGCGTGGCCGGCTGCAGCAGGGTGCGCGCGGTCATGAGCGTGTCCGCCTGGACCCGTGCGAGCGTCGCGCACGCGGACGCCACCGTTGACAGGTCCTCGAGGATCAGGACGATGGCGCTCCGCGCCATCACCGCGAACGCTGTGTCGATGACATCCTGACTGGTGGCCCCAAGGTGGACGTAGTCCCGTGCCTCGCGGGACACGGCCTCCATCAGCGCGCGAACGAGCGGCGCCGCCGGGTTTCCCGAAGCAACCGACTGGCGGCCGATCTCCGCCACATCGAAATCCCCGGCACGGCAGGCCGCCGCGATCTCGGCTGCATAAGGAGCAGGAACGAGTCCGGCGTCCGCCTCCGACTCCGCGAGTGCCGCTTCGAACTCGAGCATCGCCTGCAGCCACGCCGTGTCGCTGACGATCGCGTCCAACGCGGCGCTACCGAAGAGGGGAGCGACGATGCCCTCAGCGGTCGAAGAAGACGGTCTCATGCGCGCCCTGGAGATGGATATCGAATCGAAGACCGCCTTCATCTCGCATCGCGACAAGTGTCGAACGCTCGGCAGGTGAAAGGCTTTGGAGCACCGGGTCCGCATCGTTCGCCGCGCTCTCGTCAGGGAAATAGAGGCGCGTCACCAGGCGTGTGAGCACGCCGCGAGCGAAGACCGAGATATCGAGGTGGGGCGCGCCGGTCACCGCGCCTTCCCGTGCCGGTTTGCTGGTGACGATGGAGAAGTGTCCCTCCTCGTCGGTCGCGCACCGCCCGGCGCCTTCGGGCTGCCAGGTTTCGATGAGCGCGTCCGGCACGGGCTCGCCGGCTCCGTCGAACACCTGCCCGCTGATGCGCAGGGCACCGGGCATGCCCTCACCGACGACATGCGATCCGATCGTCGTCGAGAGCCCGATGCGGAAGAAGGGCCCGACGGTCTGTGAAGGCGTGAGCGGCAGTGTCATTCGGACCCATCATCGTGGAGCGGAGTGGCGTCACGTCCCGCGACCACGATGTCCCATTCGTAGCCGAGCGACCACTCCGGTTGCGTCAGCGCGAGCGACCAGCGCGAGACCAGGCGCTGCCGGGCCTCTGGGTCCGGGACCGAGTTGAAGATCGGGTCCTGGTCGAAGAGCGGGTCACCCGGGAAGTACATCTGGGTGACCAGGCGTTGCGCGATTGCGGGCGTGAGCACGGAGAAGTGCACGTGCGCCGGCCGCCAGGCGTTGGGATGGTTCCGCCACGGGTAGGCGCCCGGCTTGATGGTCACGAACCGATACGCACCCGCCGCGTCGGTGAGGCACCGGCCTGCCCCGCTGAAGTTGGGATCGAGCGGCGCGGGGTGCTGATCCGACAGGTGCGCGTAGCGGCCGGCGGCGTTCGCCTGCCAGATCTCAATGAGCGCTCCGGCGACCGGGTTTCCGTCCTCATCGAGCACCCGCCCGCTGATGGTGATGCGCTCACCGAGCGGATCGCCGTCGTGCTGGCGGGTCAGGTCGTGGTCAAGGGGACCGATCGTCTCGCCGCCCAGCAGCGGTGCGGTGAGCTCGCTGAGGCGGCCCGGAAGCAGGCGCAGCGGGTGTTTCGGGGCGCGCTGGGCGGTGGATCCGTAGCCCGGGAAGTCGTTGGGCGGATGCACCGATCGAGACGAGCTTGGCATCAGGCCTCCAGCACCACGGCCAGCCCCTGGCCCACGCCGATGCAGATCGCGGCCAGCCCGTATCCGCCGCCGCGCCTGCGGAGCTCGTGGGCGAGCGACCCGATGATGCGGGCGCCGGAACATCCGATGGGGTGGCCGATCGCGATCGCGCCGCCATTGGGGTTGACCTTGTCAGGGTCGAGATCGGGCCAGTCGCGCAGGCAGGCGAGCGACTGCGCGGCGAACGCCTCGTTGAGCTCGACGACCTCGAGATCCTTCCAGCCGATGCCGGCGCGACCCAGCGCCGCGTTGGCTGCTGCGACGGGCCCGATGCCGTAGAGCGGCGGCTCGACGGCGCTCACCCCCCGAGCCACGATCCGTGCCAGCGGTTCACGGCCGGCGCGGCGCGCTCCCTCGGCGTCGCCAAGCAGGACGGCCGCGGCACCGTCGTTGAGCGGCGAGGCGTTGCCGGCGGTCACCGTCCCGTCGGACCGGAACGCGGGACGCAGTCTGGCCAGGGCTTTGAGGGACGAATCGGCGCGGATGCACTCGTCACGCGTCAGTTCGACGCCGTCGACCGCCACCACCTCGCTGTCGTACCGGCCGGCGTCCCACGCAGCGGACGCCTGACGGTGGCTGCGCAGGGCGAATGCGTCCTGCTCCTCGCGACTGATCGAGTACTTCGAAGCGAGGAGCTCCGCACCCTCCCCGAGTGAAATCGTCCAATTCGCGGGCATGCGCGGGTTGACCATGCGCCAGCCGAGAGTCGTCGACCACATGGCCTCGTTCGTCCGCGCGTATCCGCGCTCAGGTTTGAGCATCACCCAGGGCGCGCGGCTCATCGATTCCACGCCGCCCGCGATGCAGATCGAGTGGTCACCCACGGCGATGGCGCGGCTTGCCGCGATCACCGCCTCGAGCCCCGACCCACACAGCCGGTTGACGGTCGTGCCCGGCACGCTCGGCGGAATACCGGCGAGCAGCAGCGCCATCCTCGCGACGTTGCGGTTGTCCTCCCCAGCCGCATTGCCGTCTCCGAAGACAACGTCACCGATAGCGCCGGGGTCGAGGTCCGGGCTCCGCTTGGCAACTCCGAGATGACTTCCGCCGCGAGGTCATCGGGTCGCACCCCGGCCAGCGCGCCACCATGACGCCCGATCGGCGTGCGCACCGCGTCCAGGATGAAGACGTCCTCGCTCACGCGCCTATGGTCGCCTCGAGACGGCGAAGCACCGAGAGCTCCTCCTCGGTCGGAGGCTCGGTGGTGGCGAGCTCCGGCGACACCGCCAGCTTCCACCCGGTCGCGGCCCGGGCGTCCTCGGCCGTCGCTCCGTGATGGACGCTGACCAGGGTGAGTTCGCAGGTTTCAGGGTCCGGACTCATGATGCCGAGGTCGGTGATGACCACCTTCGGCCCTGAACCGCTCAGGCCCAGCCGCTGGCGGTCGCCTGCTCCCTGCCCGAAGCCGACCGACGTGATGAAGTCGACGCGCTCGACGAACGTCCGTGGATTCTGGCGGAGCACGACGACCACCTCTCGGCACGAGGCGGCGATCTCGGGAGCGCCACCCGCACCTGGCAGCCGCACCCTGGGATGGCGGTAGTCGGCGCCGATCACAGTGGTGTTGATGTTGGCGTAGCGATCGATCTGGGCCGCGCTGAGAAAGCCCACATCGATCCTCCCCGGCTGCAACCAGTAGTTGAAGACCTCGGGGACGCTCACCACCGCGTCCGCGGTCTCCGCCAGGATGCCGTCGCCGATCGACAACGGCAGGCGGTCCGGTTTGGCGCCGAGCGTCCCCAACTCGTAGATGAGCACGACGTCAGGTGCGCTCGTCGCGCGGGCCAGGTTCGCCGCAGTGCTCGGGAGACCGATGCCCACAAAGCAGACCGTTCCGTTGTGCAGCTGGCGTGCGGCCGCGACGGTCATCATCTCGTCGGCGCTGTAGCCGGTCACGCCGCGGGTGCCTCGCGCATCACGTTCTCCTCCATCCAGCGGAGGAAGGTGTCGCGGTCCTTGCTGATGGCGTCCCACTCCGTATAGAAGGCGTTGTCCCGCAAGGAATATCCCTGTGCGTACGACGGGTGCGCCCCGCCCGGTGCCACCGCGACGTAGGTGGTCGCGAACGATGGCAGCACCACCTCCTGTGGCTTCGGATCGAGGCTGTCGACGATCTCCTCGACGGTGATGAGGGACCGTTTCGCGGCGAGCACGGCCTCCTTCTGCACACCGAGGATGCCCCACATCTGCACGTTGCCTTTGCGGTCCGCTCGCTGCGCGTGGATGATCGTGACGTCGGGCGACAGCGCCGGAACGGCGGTCAGTACCTCACCAGTGAACGGGCACGTGATCGGCCGGATGGTGTCGGTCTGAGCCACGAGGTCCGTGCCGACGTAGCCGCGCAGCACGGCGAAGGGCAGACCGCTCGCGCCGGCGAGGTATCGATTGGCCATGCCGGCGTGACTGTGTTCCTCGAGGTCGAGCGGAAGCGGCCAGGCATTTTCCACCGCGTCGCGGAATCGATGCAGGGAGCCGACACCGGGGTTGCCGCCCCACGAGAAGATCAGCTTGGAAGCGCACCCCATGCCGATCAACTGGTCGTAGATGAGGTCGGGCGTCATGCGCACCAGGGTGAGATCGTGGCGTCCCTGGCGGATGATCTCGTGCCCCGCCGCGAACGGGATGAGGTGGGTGAATCCCTCCATCACCAGCGTGTCGCCATCGTGGACGACCGCAGCGACGCCATCGGCCAGCGAGACGATCTCAGCCATGCTCAGGGATCAACATGTTCGCGTAGCGCACACTCGTATCGGCAACCATATCGTTTTCAGGTGATCCGTCGGCGCAGAGCCCGTGCTTGCCTGCCCGCACAAGGATATGATACGTTCAGTCAGAGAACGTGGGTTCGCTATGCGAACATTTCTGCAATCGCGAAAGTGCGGGGTGCTAGCCATGTCCCAGGAGGATGCCCTGGTCAAAGCAGGCGGCGTCAACTTCGTCGAGCGCCTGGTGGCAGGCCACGAGCTGTCCCGCCGGGACGTCCTCAAAGCGCTCGGCGCCGGAACCCTCACGCTCGCCGGGGGGAGCCTCCTCGAGGCATGCGGATCGCTGGGCAACACCGGCGGAAGCTCGAGCACCGGAACGATCAAGATCGGTTTCGTGAGCCCGCTCACCGGACCGGACTCCGGGTTCGGCGAGCCCGATCCGTATGTCATCTCGCTGGCGAAGACGGCGTTCGCCAGTGGGCTGAACATCGGCGGCAAGAAATACAACGTCCAGATCATCGACGAGGACAGTCAGTCGGGGACCCGTGCCGCGCAGGCGGCGAGTGACCTGATCAATACGCAAAACGTCGACCTGATCCTCACCACCTCGGCTCCGGAAACGGTCAACCCGGTCTCGGACGCAGCCGAAGCTGCGGGCGTCCCCTGCATCTCAACGGTCGTCCCGTGGGAAGCCTGGTACTTCGGGCGACAGGCAAACCCGGCCGCACCCGTCGACTTCAAGTGGACGTTTCATTTCTCCTTCGGTGTCGCCCAGTTCGCGAGTGCGTACACGCACCTCTGGCCGCAGGTGCCGACCAATAAGGTGGTCGGCGTGATGTGGCCGAACGACGCCGACGGCAACGCGATCCGGATGGCCCTTGGCCCCGCGCTCAAGATGGCGGGATACACCATCGTCGATCCAGGCGCGTACGCCGACGGCACCACCGACTACACCGCGCAGATCACCGAGTTCAAGAGCAAGAACTGCGAGATCTTCAACACCTTCCCGATCCCGCCGGACTTCGTGACCTTTTGGGAGCAGGCAGCGCAGCAAGGATACAAGCCGAAGATCGCGCAGATTGCCAAGACCGGGCTCTTCCCGTCGCAGGTCGAGGCGCTCGGCGCCATCGGCGACGGGCTCGCCAGCGGTGTCTACTGGGCGCCGACCTGGCCATACACCTCGTCGCTCACGGGCATCACCTCGGCGAACCTCGCGAGCGGATACGAGGCGAAGTCCGGGAAAGAGTGGAATCAGCAGACCGGCGCGAGTCTCGCGCTCTTCGACGTCGCTGCCGCTGCCCTGAAGGCAAGTGGCAATCCCAAGGACAAGCAAGCCGTTGCGACCGCGATGAAGACCCTCTCCGTTGAGACACCGCTCGGCACGCTGACGTGGGGAAAGGGGCCCAACGCCAACGTTGTGGCGACACCGATCATCGGTGGACAGTGGGTCGCAACTCCGGGACAGGCCTATCCGATCAACTTCGTGATCTGCGAAAACTCGAGCGATTCCAACGTTCCGGTGGCGGCGAAACTGACCGCGTACAGCTAGCTGAAGAACCGAGGGGCGCGTATCTTCGTGCCGATGTCAGCGTTGCTCGAGGCGGGCGGCATTGCCCAACGGTTCGGCGCACTTGTGGTTCTGGACGGTGTCGACTTCCAGCTGGCGTCCGGCGAGTCCGTCGGCATTGTGGGGCCCAACGGGGCCGGCAAGACGACGCTGTTGAGCATCCTTGCGGGGTCACTGCGTCCCACGTCAGGTCACGTTCGCTACGACGGCAACGACGTCACCGGCATGCGTGCCGACCGCCGGTGCCGTCTCGGCATCGCTCGTACCCACCAGATTCCCCGCCCATTCGTCGGCATGACCGTCTTCGAGAATGTGCTGGTCGGCGCGATGCTCGGAGGGCGGCAGGGTCACGGCGGCGCGTATCAGCGCGCAGTCGATGTGCTGCAGGTCTGCGGCCTGATCGACGTCGCCAACCGGCGCGCAGCCGATCTCGGTCTCCTGGATCGCAAGCGCCTGGACCTGGCTCGCGCGCTGGCTACCGATCCCAAGGTGCTGTTTCTCGACGAGATCGGAGGCGGCCTCACCGACGCCGAGGCAATCGAGCTTGTCGGCATCATCAAAGAACTGCGGCGGCAGGGCATCGCGATCATCTGGATCGAGCACATCGTGCATATCCTCGTCCAGGCGATCGACCGGCTCATCTGCCTCGACGCGGGGCGGATCATCGCCGATGGACTGCCCCACGAAGTGCTCGCGGATCGAGTTGTCATCGACGCCTATCTGGGCGCATCGGTCACGTGAGCCTGCTCGAGGTTCGCGCCGCCGACGCGCAGTACGGATTGTTGAAAGCCGTTCGAGGTGTGTCCCTCAGCATCGACGCGGGTGAGACGCGGGCGCTCGTCGGCGCCAACGGCGCGGGCAAGACGACGCTGCTCCGTGTGATCGCGGGAGCGCACCGTCCCTCGGCCGGGAGCGTCATCTTCGACGGGGCCGACATCACCGGGATGCCCGCGTACAAGCGTGTCGGTCTTGGAATCGCGCTCGTCCCCGAAGGCCGGCGGCTGTTCCCAGGACTGACAGTCGAGGAGAACCTCAGCATCGCCGGAGGCCGCCGGGTACGAGGCGACTGGACCGTGGACCGGGTCCTCGAGATCTTCCCGATGCTGCAACCGCGGCGCACGCAGCGGGCCGCAACGCTTTCGGGAGGAGAGCAACAGGCGACGGCGATCGGGCGCGCGCTGATGTGCAATCCGCGGCTCCTGCTGCTCGATGAGGTGTCACTCGGGCTCGCGCCCAAGGCCGTGGCGGCGGTGTACGAGTCGTTGCAGGGACTCATCGGCAGTGGCACGACGGTGGTGATCGTGGAACAGGATCTCGGACGAGCCCTGACCGTCGCCTCGCGTGTGACCTGCATGCTCCATGGCGCTGTGGTGCTCGACGGCGAGGCCTCCGCGCTCTCGCGCGAGCAGATCACCGGCGCGTACTTCGGCGTGCGCCCCGCGACGGGGGTTGGGGCCGACACATGAACTGGGTGAACGTTCTCGTCCAGGGCGTGCTTCTGGGTGGGTTCTACGCACTGCTCGCGTGCGGGCTTTCGCTGATGTTCGGGGTGATGCGCATCATCAACCTTGCTCACGGCGACATCGCGGTGATCGGCGCATATCTCATCTGGGTGCTCGTCAACCAGACGTCGATCCCACCGTGGCTTGCCGCTCTGCTCGTGCTGCCGATCATGTGGGTCGCGGGCTACGCGATGTACGTCCTCCTTCTCGAACGCAGCCGCCGTGCAGGACAGCTCGTGCCTTTGCTGACCACGTTCGGGTTGGCGATCGTCATCGAGAACGTGCTGCTCCAGGTCTTCTCGCCGGACGACCATTCGCTGTTGAGCAGCACGGGCACCCTGGCGACATCCAGCATCACGTTCGGTGGGCTGTCGATATCAATCTTCGGCATCCTCACCCTGGCGACGGCGGTGGTCGTGCTCACCGGGTTGCAGCTGTTTCTTTCGCGCACAACGTCAGGGCGGCAGATGCGCGCCACCGCTGAAGACCCTGACATCGCGGAGCTGGTGGGGATCAACGCGCGCGCCGTGTACGCGAAGGCCACCGCAATCGCCGTGGCGATCGGCGCACTCGGCGGCATCTTTCTCGCAATCCGTCAGACCTTCAACCCGTTTACAGGGCCCACGCAGCTGATCTTCGCGTTCGAGGCCGTGGTGATCGGTGGCTTTGGATCGCCCTGGGGAACGCTGCTCGGTGGCATCGTGCTCGGTGTGGCGCAGGTGATCGGCGCGCAGGTCAACCCGCAGTATTTCGTGCTCTTCGGCCACCTGGTGTTTCTCGCTGTGCTCGCGTCGCCGCGCGTCGGTCTCCTCTCCCGACGGGTGCGGGCACTGTGATCCGCACACATGGCGCTGCGCTCACCGGTGGATTCCGTGTGCGGCGGTGGACTCGGCTCTCGGTCGTCTCGGCGCTTCTGACCGTGGCGGTGGTCGTGGTTCTCGCCGTCGTGCCGCTGCTGTTCGGCGCGGATGTCACCGAACAGCTCACGACGCTGCTGATCTTCGTGATCCTCGCGGTGATGTGGAATGCGCTCGCGGGTTACGGCGGCCTCATCTCGGTCGGCCAGCAGGCGTTCATCGGGCTCGGCGCATACGGCACGATCTTCCTGACCCAGCATGGGTTCGCGCCCTATCTGGCGATGATCCTCGCCGGCCTCGGAGCCGGCGTCGTCGCAGTGCCGACCTCACTCATCATGCTGCGCCTGCGCGGTGGGCAGTTCGCGATCGGCATGTGGGTTGTGGCGGAAGTGTTCGGCATCCTCGTCACCCTCGACACGGGACTTGGCGGCGGCACCGGGATCTCGCTCAGCGGGCTCAACGTGTTCGCTCCCGGCTACCGGCAGGCGTACACGTTCTGGGTGACGCTCGCGTGCACCACGGTGCTGCTCGGACTGATGTTCTTCCTGCTGCGGCGCCGGATCGGGAGCTCTTTGCAGGCGGTTCGCGACGACGAGGAGGCTGCCGCCTCGCTGGGCGTCAATGTCGTGCGCTCCAAGCGCGTGCTCTTCGTCGTTGCGGCCGCCGGCTGCGGCATCGCCGGCGCGCTCTACCTCGCCAACACGCTGTTCATCCAGACCACGTCGGTGTTCGGCGTGCAGTGGACGGCGTACATGCTGTTCATGGTGCTCGTCGGTGGCCTCGGCACCTTTGAGGGTCCCATCATCGGCGCGGTCATCTTCTATCTCATCCAGGCACAGTTCGGAGACAGTGGCGCCTGGTATTTCGTCGGTCTCGGGGCCACCGCAATCGCCTTTGCCCTCTTTCTCCCTCACGGGATCTGGGGCGCCATGGACCGCCGCCTGCAGTTGCGACTGCTCCCGGTCGGCTACACACTACGAAGGCTCGAGGCACCCGCACCGGCGAAAGCCGGTCCCGGGGCCGAGGACACATGAGTCCAGGAACGCAAACAACCACGAATCGGAGGACGGGGTCATGACCACGACTGTCAACGGCACTGTGCGCGAGTGCACGCAGTTCATCGGCGGCGAGTGGGTTCCGGCCTCCGACGACCGCGTCTACGACGACCTCGACCCGTTCACGGGTGATGTGGTGGCACGGGTCGCCGCGGGCAATCGTGCCGATGCGCACCGCGCCGTGGAAGCGGCCGCAGCCGCGTTCCCCGCCTGGGCGCAGACGGCCGCTGCCGAACGCCAGCGCATCTTCCTCAAGGCAGCCGACGTGCTGGAGAGCCGGCAGGACGAGATCGTCGGCTGGCTCGCACGCGAGACGGGCAGCAGCTTTGGCTTCGGCATGTTCCAGATGCACTTCGTCCCCGGCCTCTTCCGCCAGGCCGCGGGAGCGGCCTATGCGCCGATCGGCCAGATCATTCCCTCCGACATGCCGGGTGCGGTCGCGATGGCGGTGCGCCGCCCGGTGGGCGTCGTCGGTGCGATCGCACCATGGAACGCGGCGCTCATCCTGTCGGCGCGGTCGATCGCCGCGCCGCTCGTCTTCGGCAACACCGTCGTCCTCAAGCCGTCCGAGGAATCGCCGTACAGCGGTGGGCTCGTCTGGGGCGAGATCTTTGCCGAAGCCGGCCTCCCCGCGGGCGTGCTCAACATCGTGACCCACGCGCCCGGTGAGGCCGGACCGATCGGCGACGAGCTCGTGGAGCACCCCAAGGTCCGCCGCCTGAATTTCACCGGGTCGACCGCTACCGGCCGGCGTCTCGCGGAGGCGGCGGGGCGAAATCTCAAGCGCGTGGTACTCGAGCTCGGCGGCCAGAACCCGCTGATCGTCCTCTCCGACGCAGACCTCGACTATGCGGTGGATGCCGCGGCGTTCGGCGCATTCCTCCACCAGGGGCAGATCTGCATGTCGGCCCGCCGCATCATCGTCGAGCGTCCCATCGCCGACGCGTTCATCGGCGCCCTGACCCGCAAGACCGCCGGCCTCAAGGTCGGTGATCCGAAGGAGATGGACACGATCATCGGCCCGCTCATCAATCGCGCGGCGCTCGAGATGGTGCAGCGCCGGGTCGACGCCGCGGTGGCGAGCGGTGCGCGCGTGCTGACCGGCGGCGCCGCAACCGGCCCGTGCTACCAGCCGACCCTCGTCGGCGACGTCCCCGCCGGCTCCGACCTGGACCGTCTCGAGACGTTCGGACCCGTTGCCACCGTTGAGGTTGTCGACAACGAGGACGATGCGGTAGATCGGGCCAACGCGACGTCGTACGGGCTGTCCTCGGGCATCATCACCAGCGACACTGAACGCGGGACCTCCGTTGCCGCCCGCATCGAGGCGGGCATCGTGCACGTGAACGATCAACCGGTGCATGACGAGCCGCAGATGCCGTTCGGCGGCGTCAAGGACAGCGGCTGGGGGCGCTTCGGCGGCACGTTCGCGATGGACGAGTTCACCGAGATGCGCTGGGTCACCGTGCAGCGCGGCCGCCGTCCGTTCCCCTTCTAGCCCACGATTCAGCGCGTGCGAACTCAGGTCGCGATCGTCGGGGCCGGCCCCGCCGGGCTGATGCTCGCCCATCTGCTCAGCCTCGAGGGGATCGAGTTCGATCGTCATCGAATCGCGAACGCGACCGTACGTGGAGCAACGGGTGCGTGCGGGCGTGCTCGAACAGGGAAGTGCTGACCTCCTCGATGCCACCGGCGCCGGCGCACGCATGCGCAGTGAAGGCCTGGTGCATCACGGCATCCAACTGCGTTTCGGCGGCGCCGATCACCGCATCGACTTCAGTGAGCTCACGGGCGGGCGCAGCATCACCGTGTACGGGCAGCAGGAGATCGTCAAGGACCTGATCGCGCTCCGGCTCTCCGCGGGACATCCAATCCTTTTCGAGGTGAGCGATGTCGAGCTCCATGGCATCGAGTCCGATCACCCATCGGTCAGCTTCCTGCGCGACGGGGCGAGCAACTCCATCGACTGCGACATCATCGCGGGCTGCGACGGCTTTCACGGCGTGTCGCGCGAGAGCGTGCCGCCGGGTGTGCTCACCACCTACGAGCGCGAGTATCCGTTCGCGTGGCTCGGCATCCTCGCGAGCATCGCGCCCTCGAGCGACGAGCTGATCTACTCCTACCACGAGCGTGGATTCGCACTGCTCAGCATGCGTTCACCGACGGTCAGCCGCCTGTACTTACAGGTGCCGGCCGATGAACGCCTCGGCGACTGGCCCGACTCCCGAATCTGGGAGGAGTTGCACATCAGGCTGACGGCCGACGGATGGTCACTCGCCGAAGGCCCGGTGACCGAGAAAGGCATCTCGGCGATGCGCAGCTTCGTCGTCGAACCAATGCAGCACGGACGCCTGTTCCTGAGCGGCGACGCGGCACACATCGTTCCCCCCACCGGGGCCAAGGGCATGAACCTCGCCCTGCGTGATGTGAGCGTCCTTGCCCGCGCCGTTGCGTCCTTCTATATGAGTGGCGACACCCGGTTGCTCGACGAGTACTCCGGCAGCTGCCTCCGCCGGGTCTGGCGTGCGCAGCACTTCTCGTGGTGGATGACCTCGATGCTGCATCGCTTCCCAGACAGCGACGAGTATCAGGCGCGGTTGCAGCTGGCGCAGCTTGCCTACACGGTCGATTCGCGAGCGGCCTCGACAAGTCTCGCGGAGAATTACGTGGGGTACGAATGGACGACGTGAGCGCAACTGGAACAGCTGCAGACGATTTCACCCGGCACGTGATCGCGAGGCTCGACAACTGTCCCGATCCACGCTTGCGCGAGCTGATGGCGGCGCTGATCCGTCATCTTCACGAGTTCGCTGCCGAAGCGTCGCTCACCGAGGCGGAATGGCTTGCGGGGATCCGCTTCCTAACTGATGTCGGACATATCACCACCGATCGGCGCCAGGAGTTCATCCTGTTGTCCGACACGCTGGGCTTGTCAATGCTCGTCGACCTCATCAACCATGGGGCCGGAACTGGTGCGACCGAGTCGACAGTCCTCGGACCCTTCTACGTCGAAGGCTCGCCGTGGCGATCCAACGGCGGCACGATCACCGACGACCTTGGTTCCCAGCCGCTGCTCGTCACCGGCCACGTGCTCGACACCTCGGGCCGGCCGATAGCAGGCGCCACCGTCGATGTGTGGCAGAACGCGACCAACCGTCTGTACGCGGTGCAGGATGACGGCCAGTCGCCCGAGAACCTTCGCGGCCGGTTTCTCACCGACGCCGCGGGCGCGTTCGCGTTTCGCACGGTGAGGCCTGTGGATTACCCGATTCCCGATGACGGCCCGGTCGGCAGGATGTTGCACGCAACCGGCCGCCATCCGTGGCGACCGGCGCACATCCACTTCATCGTCAGCGCCGATCGATATGTCCCGGTCACGACGCATGTGTTCGATTCGGAGAGTTGCTACCTCGCGTCTGACGTCGTGTTCGGCGTCAAGCCGTCACTGGTGCGAACGCTCCTTGCCCACGATCCCGCGGTGGGCGAGGCTGCACCTGCCGGGATTCAGGGATCCTGGTACACAGTCGACGTCGACATCGTGCTGCAGTCCGGCTCTCTCTCGCCACCGAGTTAGCTCGCCCAGTGCGTAGCTTCCACATTGGTCACGGTGGAGGCTCTACGACGGCGATGCCGTCAGCAAGGTGGATGCGCCACCCCTGCTCGTGCACCTGGCGGTGGTGCGGCCGGCACAAGGAGACGAGATTGTCGACCTCGGTACGACCACCGTCGGGCCAGTGCAGGATGTGGTGGCCATCGGTCCACGCCGGCGGGCGGTCGCACCCTGGGAAGCGGCAGCCCTGGTCGCGGAGGTTGAGCGCGGTGCGGATGTGCGGCGGGATGGTGCGGGTCGCCCGTCCGACCGAGAGCGGTAGGGCTCGCGCAGTGCCGGCACTCGACGCCCAGGCCGGGCCATCAGCAGAAGGCGCCACCGTCACCACCGTCCGCACCGCGTCGCAGGCGATCCGTCGCGCCGTCTCCGGATGGATCGGCCCCACGCCGCTCAGCATGGCCGGCGGCGTTTCCAGGCCACGGCCGATCGGCGCGATGCCACTCAGCTCCGCCGGCGCTGCATCTGCTCCGGCGTGCATCGTTGCTGAGCGCAGCGTGCCTGACCGCAGCGTCTCCGCACTCACGGTCAGCGTGAGGTGGGGCCGCTGCCCGTGCACATCGCGGTGGTCACCACAGCGCAACTGGGTGGCGGCCATGTCGACCAGGGCGTCGGCCCGGCGCTGCGAGCCCGAGCGCGTCTCGCCGGGGCTCAGACCGTGCGCGAGCGCATCGATCGCGGCCTTGACCAGGGCGCCGCCTTCGGCATCGAGCTGACCGCGCAGGAACCACTCGCCGCCATAGCTCTGGTCGCACTCGAACCAGCGACGCTGGTGAGCACGGTTGTCATCGGCGAGCGCGCCGTCGGGATCGATCCGAATCCGGGTGGCCCGGGTGAGGGTGCGCATATCGGCGACATCGAGCGTCTCCGCCGCGCCCACCAGGACGTGCTCGAGCGGGGCCACCTGCTCCACGCCGACCTCGGTGGCAAGCTGGGCGATCAGGGTCACGTTGGTGAGCGAGGCGCGCCCGGCCCGGGCACTGTCGAGCGCGGCCGGCAGCTCGCCGAGCTTGCGCGCCAGGCCATGGCGCAGTGATTGCGCACCCAGGACGTGGTGCTGCCGCCCCCATCCGCCAGCGCTCCGTGGGCGCGATCAAAGCGGTCGAGGCGGCGCAGGAACTCGGCTTCAAGTCGATCGGCAGCCCGCCGGATGGTGATCAGATCGTCGCCCAGCGCGCCGGTCGAGAACCCATCGATGGACTCATTCACGAGTGCATCAACTGCCTCACCAAGACGGTCACTGGCATCGGCAATCGCGAAGGCTTCCATGCGCACATGCTACCAAACATCTGTTCGCCAGCGTACCGTGCGCAACACGGACAACCATTGTCCGCGCACAGGTTCTAGCCATGTTCGGCAGTAACGCGCAGACGCGCTCCTGGATGTCCGTGCCGAGTTCCTTGGCCCGAGGGTTAGCTCGGGGGCAGCGTTTCCTCTTCGAGTTGCTGCTGCACCCTGCGCATCCCGCGCAGCCAACGCTCGGGATCGTCGGTCTTGCGCTGCATCCACGTCTCGGCGATGGGATCGGAAACGACCAGGAATCGCTCTTCACGGATCGCCGCAACCACCGACGACGCAATATCCTCAGGTTCCTTGATAGGCCCGGCAACCGCGGCTGCGAACCGCGGATCGGCACCTGCCAGCATCGGCGTTCGCACGCCGAGCGGCGCGATCAATGACACGCGGATGCCTCGATGGTGATACGTGATCGACAGCCACTCCGCGAGCCCCACTACCGCGTGCTTGGTGGTCGCGTATGTAACGTTGCCGTGGCTGGTGAGCAGACCGGCCATCGACGCGGTGTGCACGAGGTATCCACTCCCTCGTTCCAGCATTCCAGGAAGCACTGCGCGCACCGCATACACGTGGGCCATGACGTTGACCGCCCACTGCGCGTTCCATACATCGGGCTCGGTGGTGAGGATGTCACCCCCGGTCGCGACACCGGCGTTGCTGAAGCAGATGTCGATCGGGCCGAGGCGGGACGTCACCTCGGCGACCATGACGTTGACAGACGCCTCGTCACTGACGTCCGCGACGACGGCGATCCCGTCCACCTCGGCGGCGACCGCCTCACACCCCTTCCGGTTGCGATCGATCACCGCAACCTGCGCACCGGCGGAAGCCAGTGCACGACACGATGCAGCCCCGATCCCACTGGCGCCGCCGGTGACGACGGTCACCTTCCCGCTCAGCTCGATGGCGCCGCTCCCTCGAGCTCGTAGTCGAGATGCAGCGTGTGCGAGCCGTCGTCACCAATCGTGATCAGCCCCACGCCCGAGATGCCGGCCAGTTCGCCGGTCCCCGACCGCGGTGAGATGAGGTACCGGCTCAGCGGCGGCTCGTTGCCGAGAACGGTCGAGATATGCAGGAGCACGAAGCTTCCGGTTCGTCCATCGACGCTGCCCGTGATCCGCTCCAGGGCGACATACCCCGCACCCTCGAATGACCCGTCCGCGCCTGGCGTTCGCGTGTACAGCATCTCGACGGTGCTTGTGCCCTCGATCGCGCCGGTGAACGTCTTCGAGAGTGTGAGCCCGCCATACATGACCCCCGTGCCTTCCGGGAGATCAAGGGTGCGCGCTTTCTGCGAGTTGATGACGAAAGCCGCACTCGTGTTGGACACGTCGGGAAGTCTAGTGCGGTGCCCCCATCGTCAGTGCTTGACCTCCTCCGGCGTCTCGTACCAGCGAATCCGCTCGCCGACCCGGCTGCGCAGCTTCCACGCCCGGGACTTCGGCGCGTCCTCGATCGCTTGTACGAGCGATGCGACCTGGGCTGGAACATCGTGAGTAGCGCCCGTAAGCGGCTCGCGCGACCAGAGCTCGTCAACCTTCTGCAGGTTGCGCAGGACGGTGTGGCAGAAGCCCCAGTCCTTGCTCAACACCGAGCGCACTCGCGGGAGGCTGATCCCCTCCGTATCCCCCTCGTCCTCGCTGAGGGCGTGGTCGGCAAGCAGGCAAACGGTATCGCCGAGGTCCTTGCGATTGATCTCCCACACTTGAAGCTTGGTGAGCAGGAGGTCCGCGAGCGTGATCGTGGGCGCCGGTCCGTCGAGACGGCCGCGGAGGTCGAGCTTGTGCGACATGACGAGCTCATCGATGACCACGTCGATCGACCAGCGTCCAGCCGGCTCTCCGTAGTACAGACGAGTGGCGCCGTGCAGACCGTTGAAGAATTGATCTGGAAGATAACCCTGGGTGAGCAGCAGCGCTTTGAACTTGGTGCCGGCGTCAGCAGCGATCGCGAAGTCCATGTCCGCGTATGACCGCGCGAACGGTCCGTCGTGAACGCTCGGGCAGCGCAGCCAGACGGCCAGCCCACCGATGAGCCGAGCCGAAAGGCCGAGCGTCACAGCCGCTTCGGCGAGCCGCCGCGCTTCCTCGCGGATGTCGGAAAGGATGAGTGTGGCGGGCTCCGCCATCAGCGCGATCCGATGAGCATCAGGACATAGTAAGGGCGGCCGGTGGGATCACCGGCCGCCCTCCCAACCAAGGGGCAGAGTTCGGTCACTCCGGCGGGAGTTCCTTGTAGACGAACCGGATGTTCACGCCCTGCTGTGCGCGGATGAACCGCGGCACGTAATAGAGGAGCGCGCCGCCGACGATCAGCGCACCGAGCCAGGCCGGAATCCACCACCAGTCGTCGCGATTGCCGTTCATCACCGACAGCGGATTGATGAACGAGATGGCGATGATACCGACGAATTCGAGGATCGACAAGGTCCCGACGATGTAGAGCACCGGAACGCCCAGGAACTTCACGTTTGCCGGTGACGCTTGATAGAGATCAGGCCGGCGCATGGGCAGTGCGAGCGCCGCAATGCCGACGATGATCACAGCAAGCGATCCGGCGAGCACGATCAGGCCGAGCACGAGTTGGAACTGATTCCCGATGACGCTCCAGACAACCAGCGCCGCGATGATCACGTTGGTGACGAGGATCGCGTTGACCGGCGAGTGAGTCCGCTCGTTCACGTTCGCCAGGCTCTCGGGCATGAGCCGGTCGAACGACCATGCGAAGAACGACCTGATCGGCATGAACGTGTTGGCGATCATCGACGGCAATGACCAGAACAGGAACGACCCCATGATGATGATCGTGAGGATCGGGGTGTTGAAGACCAGCGATGCGAGGAACGGATAGAACGGTCCGGACGGGATGTGATACGCGGTGCTGGCGGCATTGAGCGCGTAGACGAAGTTGTAGCCGGCAACCTTGAAGAGGAGCAGGCAACCGATGACCAGCAGCACGGTGTCCCAGCCCAGCGCCCCGAACATCACCGACAGCTGGCGGCGCCGGTTGGAGGCGCTCTTCAGCTCGCCGGACATGTACACGGACCAGAAGTTCCACATCATGAAACCCTGGATGGAGAAGAGCGTGGGCAGCGTCGCCCCGCTGAAAAAGTTCGGCGCCGCGGATGCCGCACCCGGCGCCCCGGCGATCACAGCGGCGACGTTGCCGCCGCCAAAGCTCTTGTTGAGGGTGTCGAAATGGGTGAAGAAGTCACCCTGGCTGCCGAGGAGCAGGACGATGAAAGCGACGAGCGTTCCCGCCATGGCGATGATGAACGAGTAGTTCTGCCAGCGGAACGTCGCCTTGGTGCCGCTGACGAGGATGAGTGTCTGCAACAGCACCATGAACAGCGAGGCGCCGAGGATCCAGCCGTTGTTGGTCTGAAACGAGTTCCCCCAGTCGATGAAATGGCTGTTGTTGAAGAGGGCCCCGAGCGCGACGAGCACCGGTCCGAGCGCGAGCACTGAGAAGAACTTCGCGAAGAAGGCGGCTCCGAGGAGACCGCCCATGATCATGCAGAGATTGGATATCAGCGCCAGGGGTGGCGAGAGCACGCGGCTGACCCACACATAGTCACCCCCGACTCTCGGCATGCTCGCTCCGAGCAGCGCGAACATGATCAGCACCGGGATGTTGATGATCGCGACGAGGATCAGGACTCCAACGACGTCCGCACCCGGGAACGCGACGAGCGCGAAGAAGATCGAGTACGCGATCGTCGATCCCACCGGCGCCGAGATAACCGCGTTGAAGATCGTGGCATCGACTGCCGACGCGGAGCGCACAAGCCCCGTGCTGTTGCGGACGAACAGCCTGCTCGCGGCTGCCATGGCGACCCTCCGGCGTTCCACCGCCACAAACTTGACATGCTCGTCGAAATCCCGCAGAGTTTGAACATAATCGAACACGACTGTCAAGAGGGGTAAGGACACGGAGGGACATCTTCCGGTCAACACCCGACAAACTCAGGATGAATAGTTCGAAGGAGTGCGGCGCACAGTGTTAGCGGTCGAAAGGCGCCTGAAGCTGCTGGAGCGGGTTGCGGAGGACCAGGCAATCGAGGTCAGCACGCTGGCTCGCGACTTCCAGGTCTCCGAGATGACCATTCGCCGCGACTTGCGCCGTCTCGAACGCGACGGCTTCGTTCGGCGCACGTATGGCGGCGCCACGACTCACCTGGTGCGGACGTTCGAGGTCGGTGCCCTCGCTCGCACCCTGCATCACGCCAAGGAGAAGCGAATCATCGCCAAGCGCGCGGCCGAGCTGACCGTGGGTGTCCGCGCCATGTTCCTCGGCATCGGCACCACCGTTGAGAACTTCGCTCGCTACCTCCCCGTGCGCGAGGACCTCATGGTGGTCACGCCCTCGCTCGCCGTGGCCAGCCTGCTCGGCACACGCAATGTTCGCGTGATCATCGCGGGCGGTCTCGTTCGCCAGGATGAGCTGACCTGCATCGGTGCGTCGGCTGTCGAGGCCGTGCGCCGCTACAACACCGACACCGCCGTGATCGGCGCGGCAGGCGTTTCCGCGCGCCGGGGCGTCACCGAGCTCGATGATCGCGACGCTGACGTCATACGCGGCGGCCTCGAGCGCACCGAGCGAATCATCGTCATCGCCGACGGATCCAAGTTCGGCGCTGTCGCCATGAGCACCGTGACGCCGATCGAACGGGTTGCGACCATCGTCACCGACATCAGCGCCGACGCCGAAGAGATCGAACATATCAAGCAGGCCGGCATCGAGGTCGTGGTCGCAGGACCCGAAGGGGCGGTGACCCGGCCCGTGGAGAACGGCAGGACACGCCTCACCGACGTTCGCAGGCTGGCATGACGTTGCTACGTCGATTGTTCGGCGTGGACAAACCGATCATCGCGATGCTCCATCTGCCGGCGATGCCCGGCCGCCCGCGCCACGACCGCGACGCCGGCATGCGATATCTGGTGGAGACCGTCGAACGCGACCTCGAATCACTCCAGGCCGCAGGCGTGGACGGGTTTCTCTTTTGCAACGAAGCAGATCTGCCGTACCAGATGCACGTCGGGCCCGAGGTTGCCGCCGCCATGGCCGCGGTGATCGGCCAGGTCCGCGACCTCATCATCCGGCCCTTCGGGATCGACCTCGTGTGGGATCCGATCTCCAGCCTCGCAGTCGCGCGCGCCACCGGCGCGACGTTCGTGCGCGAGGTGTTCACTGGTGTCTTTGAGAGCGATCTCGGGCTTATGCAGCCGGACTTCGGCTCGATTGCCGCCTATCGCGAGCAGATCGGCGCCGGATCAGTGGCGATGTTCAGCAACATCACCCCGGAGTTCGCGAGCAGCCTTGGGAATCGCTCCATCGAGATGCGAGCGAAGAGCGCCGAGTACCTCGGGGTTGACGCGATTCTGATCAGCGGACAGATCACGGGTACCGCCACTCACGTCGCCGCACTCGCAGAGGCCAAGCAGGCCGTTCCTAACATGCCGGTGCTTGCCAACACCGGCGTGCGCGAGGACACCGTGAGCGAGATTCTCGCACTCGCTGACGGTGTCTTCGTCGGCACCAGCCTCAAGCACGATGGCCTCACCTGGAATCCAGTCGACCCCGAGCGCGCCGAACGGTTCATGGACGCCGCGCACCGGGCGCGCGAGGCGGTTCCGGCCTGACATGGCGAAAACAAGAATCTACTTCGTCAGCGACCTGCACGGATCGAACGTGTGCTTCCGCAAGTTCATCAACGCCGCGAAGATCTACGAGGCCAAGGTCCTGATCCTCGGTGGCGACGTCGCCGGCAAGGCGATCCAGTCGATCGTGCACGCAGCGGGCGGACGGTGGGTGTGTCGCTTCGTCGGCACGGACTACGACGTCGTCGAAGGCCCCGAGCTGGTTGCCCTCGAGAAGCTCATCGCCGACCATGGCTATTACCCGTACCGCGCCGATCCCGGCGAGCTCGAGGCGATGGAGGCGAACGGCGGACTCGACGATCTGTTCCTGCGCCTGATGCGTGAACGGCTCACCGAATGGCTCGACCTTGCGGATGCACGCCTGCGGCCGCTCGGCATCCCGCTCTACTTCATGCTCGGCAACGATGATCCCGAGGAACTGGGCGCGCTGCTCGACGGCGCACCCTGGGGCACTCATGACGAGGGGAAGGTCATCTGGCTCGACGACGAGCACGAGATGATCAGCTGCGGGTACTCGAACGTGACGCCCTGGCATACGTACCGGGAGCAGGATGAGGCACATCTGCGCGCGTCCATCGACGCGATGGTGCCCATGCTCGAGCACCCCGAGCGAGCCGTTTTCAACCTGCACGCTCCCCCTTTCGGAACCCAGCTCGACGAGGCACCCATGCTCGATGCGAATCTCCAGGTGCAGGCGACACTCGGCCAGGTGCGCATGGTGCCGGTGGGAAGCACGGCGGTTCGTGACGCCGAACAGACCTACCAGCCGCTGCTCGGACTGCACGGACACATTCATGAGTTGTCGGGAATCCGCCGGATCGGCCGCACCGTTGTGCTCAACCCCGGCAGTGACTACTCGACCGGCGCCCTCAACGGGGCGCTGGTCACGCTCGACGGCGACAAGGTCAAGGCACAGCAGCTGGTTCGCGGGTAGGCCGGCATGTCCGCCACCAGCTCCGGAGGCGACGCGCTCGTGTCCGTTGACGTGGGTACCTCCGGCGCGCGCGCGACCGCCTACGACACCACCGGCGCGATGCTTCTCGAGATACGTCGCCCGTATCCGACCTTCACGCCACATGACGGGTGGGCCGAGCAGGACGCGACCCGCTGGCGCTCGTCGTCGCTGGCTGCGCTCGGCGCGCTCGTCAAACAAATCGGCACCCGGCACAGCATCCGGGCGATCGGACTCACCGGTCAGTGCCCGTCGGTGGTGCCGATCGACGGCCGCGGGGTGCCACTGCGCCCAGGGCTGATCTACCGCGACAACCGAGCCGTGGCCGAGGCCATGGCACTGTGCGAGAGCTTCGGTTCCGAACAGCTGCACACCTTGACCGGCCACGTGCCGGCCGCCTTTCATGTCGCGGCGAAGATCCTGTGGATCCGCGGTCACGAACCGGACGTCTTCAACGCGACGCGACTGTTTCTGCAGCCGACGGAATTCCTTGCGCTCACCCTCACCGGTGACGCCGTCACCGACTGGAGCATGGCGGCGGCAAGCGCCCTGCTCGACCTCCGCGCCCGCCGCTGGGCGCCCGAGCTCGTTGAGGCCGTCGGCCTTGAGCTGGTCCAGCTCCCCGTTCCTTCGCCGTCGTGGAGCGTCGTGGGCGAGCTGCGCCCGTCGCTGGTGCGGCGATTCGGTTTGCCACAGACCGTCCCGGTGGTCGCCGGCGCCGGCGACAGCATTGCCTGCGCCCTCGGTGCAGGGGTCACGTCGCCCGGACCGGTGAGCGAGATGGCGGGCAGCTCCACGTGCCTCAACACAGTGGTCAGCGAGCCAACCGCCGATCTTGCAGTGACCCACTACCCGAGCGCGGTCGGTCCTGATGGCTACGTGACCGAGGTAGGGATCAACACCGCCGGCGAGGCGGTCGACTGGCTGGCATCCCTGACGTACGGCGGCCGGTCCGGCCGGCTGGGCGCGGACGACTTCGAGCTCCTCGACCGCGAGGCCAGCGAGGTCCCGGCCGGATCCGATGGCCTGCTCTTCGTCCCGGTGCTCGGCGACGGCGAGCGCGATGACCCGAGCCTCCGCGGCGCCATGCTCGGGCTTTCGGTGCGCCATGACCGCAGGACCCTCGCCCGCGCTGCGCTCGAAGGCGTCGCCTTCGCGATACGCGCCCATGTCGACGCTCTCAGCACGGCGAGCACCCCAGCGACGGAGATGCGCGTCTCCGGTCGCCCGGCATCGCTGCGGACGTGGAACCACATCAAGGCGGACGTCCTCGGCATTCCGGTGACTCGGATCCCGGGCGACGCGACGACGTCGGGTGTGGCGATGCTGGCGGGCATCGGCGTGGGCATCTATCCGGATGCCGATTCGGCGGTCGCCACCGCGTGCCGGCCCGAGGCCGCTATCGAGCCCGATCCCGCCAATCACGACCGATATACCGCGATCTTCGAGCGCTACCGCGCAGCGGTGGCATCGTCGACCCTCCACACCGAAGCGCCATCGACCCAGCGCGGAGGAGGAGACAGCTCGTGAAGGTCAATCTCGGCATCAACACATGCTTTGCCCTGAAACGGTGGCCACGCCCCGCCGACTGGGCGTCGGTGGTTCGCAACGACCTCGGGCTCGACCTGGTCGAACTGTCGCTCGACCTGGTCGAAGGCATCGAGACCTTCGCCGGCAGCCGCGACGCGGTGGAACGCCATCGCGCCGCGCTCGACGCCAACGGTTTGCAGGCGCACGCCACGTTCACCGGGCTCGCCGCCTACACGCTCGATCTGCTGATGCATCCCGACGCGGCGCGTCGCGCCGCAGCGCTGCAGTGGTACCGCGCGATGGTCGACCTGACCGCTGCGCTCGGAGCGCGCGCGACGGGCGGGCACGTCGGCGCGATGAGCGTCGCCGACTGGCGCGATCCAGACCGGCGAGCCGATCGCTGGGACGGCTTGAAACGCGACCTGGAAACCATCGCGGCGCACGCCGCCTCCGCGGGACTCGACTACCTGCTGCTGGAGAACATGGTGTCGGTGCGCGACCCATCGACCATGGCACAGGTCGAGGAGTTGCTCACCGGTGGCGATGCGGAACACGTCCCGTGGCGTCTCTGCCTCGACGTCGGGCATCACTGCGTGCCCGGGACCACAGGCACGGAGCGCGATCCGTACGCCTGGCTGCAACGCTTTGGCAGCCGACTATGCGAGGTGCAGCTGCAGCAGACCGACGGCCTCGGGGATCACCACTGGGCGTTCACCAAAGAGCACAACGCCACAGGCATCATCGATCCCTCGAAGGTCCTCGACACGCTGGAAGCCACGGGCGCCGGGACCGTCGACCTGATCTTCGAGATCATCCCCGCTTTCGAGGATCCCGATGCTCGCGTGCTCGCCGATCTCTGCGATTCCGTCGAGCTATGGCGGCATGCGATCGACGCCCGCGGGCTCGGGAGCTAGCGCGATGCCGATGGTGCATGCCAACGGTCTGGACATTCACTACCGCGTCAGCGGCGCTGGTGCAGAGACGGTGCTGCTCGTCAACGGTGTGGGTGACGACCTCGAAGGCTGGGCAATGCAGGTCGGACCACTGGTCGACGCCGGGTTACGCGTGATCACATTCGACAACCGCGGCGTCGGGCGCACGTCGTTGCCCCCAGGACCGTACGCCAGCAATGAGATGGCGGCCGACACCAAGGCGCTGGCCGACGCCGTCGGCCTCACCGGCTTCCACCTCGTCGGTGTGTCGATGGGTGGATTGATCGCTCAGGAATACGCGCTGGCGTACCCATCGGATCTTCGGTCCGTCGTGCTCGCGAACACGTACGCAAGGCCCGACGCATACACGCGGGCCGCCTTCCACAGCTGGGGGCTGGTGGCCGAAGCAGGCGGGATGCCGCTGGTGATGCGTCAGCAGGCACCCTGGGTCTTCAGCCCGGCGTTCTACGAGTCGCACCCCGAGCAACTCGCCGAAATCCTCACCGAGATGGAGCGGAGTCCCCAGCCCCAAGCGGCGTTTGCGGCGCAGATCGCCGCGCTGCTGACTCACGATTGCGCGGACCGGCTCGCATCGCTGCACACGCCCGCGCTGGTGATGGCAGCCGACGACGACATCATCATCCGGTTGTCACTCTCGCACCAGATGTTCGAGGAGCTGCCCAACGGGACGTGGGCGATCGTGCCCGGAGGGCATGCCGCGTTTCTGGAGAATCCGGACCCGTGGAATCGGGCCGTCATCGAATTCATCGATCAGCACCGCGCCGCGGTGCAGTAGGAGCTGGAATGAACCTGTCGCTCGCCCAGCGGTTCGGCACCGAGAAGCCTGTGATCGCGATGCTGCACTTCCCAGGCCTTCCCGGCCGGCCTCGACACAATCGTGAGCTGGGCAGAAGCCATCTCGTGGATGTGGTGGGACGCGACCTCGAGACGCTCCAGGGCGCCGGGGTCGACGGCGTGCTCTTCTGCAATGAGAACGACATCCCATATCAGCTGGAGGTCGGCCCCGAGATCCCGGCAGCGATGGCGGCTGTCATCGGTGAGCTCCGCGCATCGCTCCATGTTCCCTTCGGGGTGAACATCCTCTGGGACGCGAAGGCGAGCCTCGCGGTCGCACGGGCGACCGGCGCGACATTCATTCGCGAGGTGTTGACCGGCGTGTACGAGAGCGACCTTGGCATCATCGCGCCATCGCTCGGCGACCTCGCCGGCTACCGCACGGCCATCGGCGCGGACGACGTCGGATTCTTCGACAATATCGCGCCGGAATTCAGCAGCGCTCTCGGCGGGCGAAGCATCGCCGATCGCGCCCGGAGCGCGGCCTATCTCGGTGTGGATGCGATTCTCATCTCGGGTCCGGCCGCAGGCGTGCCCTTCGCGATGAGTGATCTGCAGACCGCGAAAGATGCAGTTCCGGATATGCCCGTCTTCGCGAACACCGGCGTCAGCGCGGCACGGCTCCACGACATCCTCGCCGTCGCCGACGGCGTCATCGTCGGAACCAGCCTCAAGGTCGACGGAGACACGTGGAGCCGGGTGGACCCGGCTCGTGCGGAACGCCTCATGGACACCGCCCGCGAGGTACGCTCGAAGGGTTCCTGATCCGACGACGAGGAGAGTACGAGTATGGAGTTCGAGACCGCCCGTGACTTCCTGCTCTCGGCCCGGGACGACTACGAGACCGCGTATCGCGACTTCCGCTGGCCGCAGCCCGCGACGTTCAACTGGGCGCTCGACTGGTTCGACGCCATCGCGGCGGGCAATGAGCGTCCCGCCCTCTGGATCGTCGACGATGACAATGAGCGCCGATTGTCCTTCGCGGACCTTGCTCAGCGCTCCAATGCGCTCGCCGGGTGGCTGCGGGAGCACGGGGTCCGGCGTGGCGACCGGACACTGCTCATGCTCGGCAACCGCGCGGAGCTCTGGGAGTGCATCCTCGCGCTGACCAAGCTCGGTGCAGTGATGATTCCATCCTCCACGCTGCTCACACCCGCCGACATCGCCGATCGTGTCGAGCGCGGTCACGTCGCCCATGTCATCGCCGAGTCAGAGCTGACGGATCGCTTTGCGCACGTCGCCGCTGCGCTCACCCGCTTCGCCGTCGGTACCCCCGTGGAAGGGTGGCTCAACTACGACGACTTCGCGACGGCCGGGAGCACTTTCGCTCCGGACGGTCCGACGCGCGCTGACGATCCGCTCTTTCTGTACTTCACCTCGGGGACGACGGCACAACCGAAGGTCGTCGAACACACGCACGTGAGCTACCCGATCGGGCACCTCTCCACGATGTACTGGCTCGGTCTGCAGCCTGGCGACGTGCACCTCAACATCTCCTCGCCAGGCTGGGCGAAGCACGCGTGGAGCAACGTCTTCGCGCCGTGGAACGCCGCGGCGACCGTCCTGATCCTCAATGCCGCACGGTTCTCGGCGAAACGCCTGCTCGACACGCTCACTCGCTGCTCGGTCACCAGTCTCTGCGCGCCACCCACGGTCTGGCGGATGGTCATTCAGGAGGATTTGAGCGCGTGGAGCCCACCCCTGCGCGAGGTGCTCAGCGCCGGCGAACCGCTCAACCCGGAGGTGATCGAGCAGGTCCGGCGCGCGTGGGGTCTCACCATCCGCGACGGCTACGGGCAGACCGAGACCACCGCCCAGATCGCCAATCCGCCGGGACAGCTCGTCAAGCCCGGTTCGATGGGGAGGCCGCTGCCCGGCTATGTCATCGAGCTCATCGATCCGGCAAGCGGGGAACACGGCGAGACCGGGGAGATCTGCATCGATCTGTCCAAGCGACCGCTGGCGCTGATGGCAGGGTACCGGGACGATCCCGAACACACCGCCGACGTGATGCGCGACGGCTTCTATCGCACGGGCGACGTCGCATCGCGCGACGTCGACGGCTACATCACGTACGTCGGCCGTTCCGACGACGTCTTCAAGTCGTCCGACTATCGCATCTCGCCGTTCGAGCTCGAGAGCGTGCTCATCGAACATCCTGCCGTGGCCGAGGCGGCGGTGGTGCCTTCACCGGATTCGCTTCGTCTCTCGGTCCCCAAAGCGTTCATCGCAGTCGGCACCGGTTACGCCGCGACGGAGGAGCTCGCGCGCTCGATCTTCGTGCACTCGCAGGCGAATCTCGCCGGATACAAGCGCATTCGCAGGCTCGAGTTCGCGGAGTTGCCCAAGACGATCTCAGGGAAGATCCGGCGGGTCGACTTGCGCGCACAGGAGGTGGGACTGCGCGAGCAGAGCGGGCACGCACGGGCCGAGAGTGAGTACTGGGAGGAGGATTTCCCCGAGCTGCGCTCCACGCGCTGAGGCTGGCCTGGGTAGCACTTGGTCAGATGTAGAAGCGGTACATCCCCTGCGCGATGCAGCACGGCTTTTCGCTCCCGTCGCGTTCGACGATGAAGTCGACAACGATCTGAAGGCTGCCGTCCGCAACCGTCTCGACTGACACCAGCGTTGCACCGGTGCGAATCCGCGACCCGACCGGCACCGGTGTAGGAAACCGAACCTTGTTCAAGCCATAGTTGATCGCGAGCCGGACACCATCGAAATGCAGGATCTCGCTCCACATCGGGACGAGCAGCGACAGCGTCAAGAATCCATGAGCAATCGTGGTGCCGAAAGGTCCTGACTTGGCACGCTCTGCATCGACGTGAATCCACTGGTGATCATCGGTGGCATCCGCAAAGGTGTTGACCTGCTCCTGGGTCACCTCGCGCCACGCGCTGTACCCGAGATGCGTGCCGGTCAATGCAGTCAGCTCGGCAACGCTGCTCACGGTGGTGGTCATGGCGGTCTCCTCAATCACTCTCCGCGCGCAGGCGGGACTTTTAGCACCTTACCCGAACCTGTATGCGGGAGCGATGGCAGGAACACCATGGACCGCGGGATCTTGTATCCGGCGATTCGAGTCCGGAGGTGAGCTGTCAGGTCCTCCTCGCTCGCGACACCTCCCTCGGCGAGAACGATGAATGCCTTGCCGACCTCGCCCCAGGTGTCATCGGCAACGCCGACAACGGCCGCCTCAGCGACCGACTCATGGTCGCAGAGCGCTTTCTCGACCTCGGCTGGGTACACGTTCTCACCGCCGGAGATGTAGACATCCTTCAGGCGGTCGACAATCGTGATCACGCCGTTGGCATCCGAGACGGCGAGATCGCCGGAGCGGAACCAGCGATCACCGATGAACGCGGCCTCGGTGGCATCGGGCAGCCCCCAATATCCCTGCATCACATTCGGTCCCGCGATCACCACCTCGCCCAGTTCGCCTTGTGCAGCCACAGTGCCATCGTCCTTCAGGAGTTCGGACGTCGCTGAAGAAATGCGCAACTCCGGCAGCTCCGACCGTCTCGCGGCCGATGTGCGGGTCGACCATGAGCGCGCCTGGTGATGTCTCAGTCATGCCATATCCCTGCACGAACGAGAGCCCGCGATCGAGGTACGTTGTGATCAGCGATGTGGGCACCGGTGCGCCGCCGCACAGGAGCACTCGAAGTGAGGAGAGATCGGCGACCGCCCACCGTGGTGATTGGGTCAGCGCGGCGAACATTGTGGGCACGCCGAACAGCAGGGTCACATGCATCCGCTCTATGGTGTCGATCACCGCTGTCGCATCGAATCGCGGCTCGATCAGGAGATGTCCACCCTTCAGCATGGTGGGCAAGCAGGTCATGTTGAGCGCCGCGGTATGGAACATCGGGGCGGTGACGAGCGTCACCTCATCGCTGCGCATGTCGAGATCAACGAGGACGTTGAGGCAGTTCCAGATCACGTTGTTGTGACTGAGGATCGCGCCTTTCGGTCGCCCGGTGGTACCCGAGGTGTACATGATCATGCACGCCGAATCGAGGTCGACCGCGGCTGACACGTCGTCGCGGCGCGCTGCTGCAATCATGGCGCCGTAATCGATCGCTCCAGACACAGGCTGCTCCACAGCGACCAGTCGTGGGTGGGCGGGCCCGTCAAGATCCGCAACGGTGGTCACCGAACTGCCACCGAACACGAGGACTGTGGCGCCAGAGTCATCGAGCATGAAGTCGATCTCCGCCGGCGACAGCCTGGCGTTGAGTGGGACGAAGATGGCGCCAATCGCGGATGTCGCGAAGAGACACTCGATGAACGCGGGGTGGTTGTTACCCAGATACGCCACCCGCGATCCGGGTTCCACACCGACGCCTCGCAGTCCTTCGGCAAGACGCGCGACGCGTGTCCCCAGCGCCGCATAGGTGATTGTCTGATCCTGATACGTCATCGCGGGACGCAGGGCTGCCTTCCTGGCGATGCGCGCCGGCCACGACCCCAGCCCCGCGGCGCGATTCACGGCATCAACCGAGCTCCAGCAGGCGCATGGCGTTCAATTTGAGTATGCGGAGCTTGACGTCCGGCTTGATATCAACCATTTCGAAGTCGGCGAGCCATCTGTCCGGCGTGAGCAGCGGATAGTCCGATCCGAACAGCACCTGGTCTTTGAGCAGGGTGTTCGCGTACTGGATCAGCTGTGGCGGGAAGTACTTTGGTGACCAGCCCGAGAGGTCGATGAAGACGTTCGGCTTGTGCGTGGCGACAGCCAGCGCCTCGTCCTGCCAGGGAAACGACGGGTGCGCCATGATGATGCGGAGATCAGGGAAGTCCACCGCAACGTCGTCCAGGTACATCGGATTCGAATATTTGAGGTGCACGCCGCCGCCGCCGCGAACACGAGCTCCGATACCGGTCTGACCGGTGTGGAAGATCGCCGGCAGACCGAGCGTCTGGATCGTCTCATAGAGCGGATACGCCGCTCGATCGTTGGGAAAGAATTCCTGGAGATTCGGGTGAAACTTGAAACCGCGGACCCCAAACGACTCGACGAGGCGGCGCGCCTCGCGAGCCCCGGCCGGTCCCTTTGCGGGGTCGACGCTGGCAAACGGTATGAGCACGTCGGAATGCTCGGCCGCCGAGACGGCGATCTCTTCGTTGGAGATCGCGCGGTGCCGGGTTGCGGACTCGGCGTCAACGGTGAAGACCACCGCGGCCATGTGCCGCTCGCGATAGTACGTCGCTATCTCGGGCACCGTCGGCATACGATGCCCCGCGGCGAAATATGCGGCAGCGCCTTCGCGCAAGTGGTCGGGCAGCGAGGGATGACCACTCGCGGAGACCTCCGCGTGAACGTGGACATCGATTGCCACCATGCTCCCCGCGTCGATCATCTGCGCGTCAGTCGCGAGTCAGGACGACGACCGGGATCTCGCGCGCAGTGCGCTGCTGATATTCATCGTAATGCGGCCAGATGCGCGTCATCGTCTTCCACAGCTCCGGTTTCTCCTCAGGTGTTGCGGTGCGCGCGTGAGCGGCGAAGCGATCTCCCTTGACCTGCACGTGCACCTCCGGATCGTCCATGAGGTTCAGATACCACGCCGGCGGAGCAGGAGAGCCGCCCTTGGAACCGACGACCAGGTAGTCGTCACCGTGCTGGCCGAAGATGAGCGCGTTGGTGCGCGCCTGCCCCGACTTGCGTCCCTTGGTGGTGAGGATGAGGATGTGCGTCCCTTCGCGCCACTCGTAACCCTCTTCTCCGTTTGTCGCAACGTACCGGTCGACGTGCTCTTGACCGAACAGCATCCTGCATCTCCACGCGCGATTGTCCGAGGCGCCGCTCGGCGGCCTATCGAGTGTAATTTACCGGTGCACTTCGACGATCCGTGGTCCTCGTGACCCCGAGCGACCAGGGCCAGATGAACGTGGGGGCGAGAGCAGGGGCGCTGATCGGGCGGATGGGCGCCGTCGCTGTCGCCATCGCCGCGGCGATGTGGGCGACCGACCCCTACTTCCGCCCGGCGCTGACAAAGCAGCTGACCGCGAGCCAGATCGTGTTCGTCGAGTCACTGCTCATCGCGCTGTGTTTCCTGCCCGTCGCCGGCCGCGTGCGCCGTGAGCTCCGCCGTCTTCCGCTGCGCCAGTGGGTCGCGATGGGCATCATCGCGCTCGGCGCTCAGGCCTTTGCCACCGTGCTCTTCACCCAGGCGCTCAGCTACGCGTTCCCCGCGCATGCAGCGCCTGATTTCAACGTCGAGAACGAGGTCTACCTCCTCTACATGCTCCAGCCCGTCTTCGGCATTGCCATGGCCACGATCTTTCTCAAGGAACGCCGCAAGCCCTACTTCTGGCCGCTCGCCGCGTGCGCGATTGTCGGCGTCTATCTGATCGTCTTTCCCCAGAATCCCTTCTCGCCGTTCTCATCGGTACAGCACGGTCAATTCCTTGCGGCGCTGCTCATTCTCGGCGCCGTGGTGCTGTGGGCATCGGGCACGGTATTCGGCCGGTACAGCCTCTCCAATGTCTCGTTCGTGACCACTGCGGCGATGCGATTCACGCTGGCGCTCCCGGTGCTGCTCGTCCTCATGCTCACGGGCGTTGGCGGCGGTCACCTCGGCGCGTTCTCGGTGCAGCAGATCCCGAGCTTCATCGGCATCGCGTTGATCCCGGGTTTGCTGGCGATGCTCCTCTATTACCGGGCGCTGGCCAACACCCCCGCGTCGATGGCGTCCATCGCCGAGCTGGGTTATCCCTGCACGCTCTTCCTGGTGTTCTCACTGCCGGCGCCGGTTGGTCTTGGTCTTCCGCTCTACGGCATCGAGATCGTCGGCGCCCTGCTCCTGATCGCCGTGGTGACCACGCTCAACCTGCTCAAGCACCGTGATGTCGTCGAGGCCCCGCAGCAGACCGAGCTGATCGTTGGCGCCGAAAACCGGCCGCTTGTCACACGATGACGCCGTCGTTGTGGATCGTCGTGCTGATCAAGGATTTCACGACCGCCAAAAGCAGGCTCGCGTCCGTGCTCGAGCCGCAGGCGCGACACCGGCTGGCGGAGATGACTGCGGCTCGTGCCCTGGACGCGGCACTCGCACTCGCACCGACGCTCGCCGTCTGCGGGTCGATCGAGGCCGCCGAGCTCGCCCGCGTTCGCGGTACGGCGCTCGTGGTGGAATCGTCTCCGGGCGGCCAGAACCCCGCCGCCCAGCGCGGGCTCACCGAGGTCCGGGAGCGCGGCGCCGAGGCGGCGCTGCTGCTGAGCTCGGACCTTCCGCTCGTCGACGAGGCGGCACTGACCCGTATGCTCGAGGCCACCGATGTTCCCGGGAGCCTCGTGGTAGCCGCCGCCGCTGACGGGCGGCAGGGGACCAACGCGCTCTATCTCAGGCCGCCCGGCGACTTCTCCCTCCACTTCGGCAACGCCTCGCTGCCCAAGTTCGAGGAGGAGGCCCGTCTGCGCGGTCGCCGCTTCATCCTCCACGAGGATCCCGCGCTCGGCCTCGATCTTGATGAGCCGTCAGACCTCACTGCCTGGCGCCGCCTCGAGCAGCCCGGGTGAACCTCGCGCTCCGCGGCGTCGAGGGCCTCCCTGAGATCCATCCCGGCGACGACCTCGCGGCGCTCATCGTTGAACATGCTGGGACGCTGGCGAGCGGCGATGTCGTCGTGGTGGCGCAGAAGGTCGTCTCCAAGGCCGAGGGGCGGATTCGAACGCTTTCCGATGTGACGCCCTCCGAGCAGGCGATCACCCTGGCGACGAAGCTCGACGCGGATCCGCGCATGGTCCAGGTGGTCCTTGATGAAAGCACCCGGATCGTGCGCGACGACCGCGTCCTGATCGTGGAAACCCGCCAGGGCTTCGTCTGTGCCAATGCAGGCGTCGATCGTTCGAACGTGGACGGAGCCGGTGATGTGTGCCTGCTGCCGATCGACTGCGATGCCAGTGCGCGTGCGCTTCACGAGCGCATCGAAACGCTGTCCGGTGCGCCGGTCGGGGTGGTGATCAGCGACACCTTTGGCCGCGCGTGGCGCATGGGCCTCGTCAACGTCGCGCTCGGGGTTGCCGGCATGCCGGCGATGCTCGACTACCGCGGCCGCCCCGACGACTTCGGCATGCCATTGCAGGCGACCGTCGTCGCCATCGCTGACGAGCTTGCAGCCGCGGCGGAGCTGCTGATGGGCAAGACGAGGCGGGTTCCCGTGGTCGTCGTGCGTGGGCTCGACACCGCCGCGGAGGCGGATGGCACCGGACAGGAACTGGTGCGACCGTCCGACCTGGATCTGTTCCGATGACACTGACCTCGCGGTGAAGGTTGCGTTGCTCTCGGGAGGAACCGGGGGCGCTCGGCTCGCGACAGGCCTCGCGGCAATCCTGCCCCCGGAAGACCTGTCGATCGTGGTCAACACCGGCGATGACGAGGAGTTCTGGGGTCTCCTGGTGAGCCCCGACGTCGACGCGATCCTGTACAGGCTCGCCGGCATCTTCAACGACGCAAGCGGATTCGGCGTGAGTGACGACACCTTTCATGCGCAGGCGATGCTCGGCAGCCTCGGCGAGCAGACCTGGTTCCAGCTCGGCGACCGGGACATCGGAGTGCATCTGCTTCGGGCATCACTCCTGCGCAGCGGGATGCGCCTCACCGAGGCGGTCGCGCACATCGCTCGAGGGTTTGGTATACGGGTGAACGTGATCCCGATGAGCGACGACCCGGTGCGCACCCGGATCAGCACCGATGCCGGGGAGCTCAGCATGCAGGAGTGGTTCGTGGGACAGCGATGCCGACCAGAGGTGCGCAGGTTGCGCCTCGCCGGGATCCGGTCGGCACGTCCAGCACCCGAGGCCGTCGCCGCCGTGAGCAGTGCGGAGGCAGTGATCATCGGGCCGTCGAACCCGCTGCTGAGCGTCGATCCCATCCTCGCCGTGCTCGGCGACGTGCTGAACCGCGAGCGCGTGACCGTGGTATCGCCCGTGGTTGGTGGCCGGTCGTTGAAAGGGCCGACCGCCGCGATGCTCAGCCAGATGGGCGAGGAGGCCACAGCGTTCGGGATCGCTCGCCGCTACGCGAGCATCGCGGCCACTATCGTGATCGACCGCGCCGACAGGGAGCTGCTCGAACCGATCCGCTCGCTCGGGATGCGCGCGATCGTCGATGACATCGTCATGGACGGCGCCGAGGGAGAGACGCGTCTGGCAAGTGCCCTGCTGCGCGCTTTAGAGTCAGTTGATGGCTCATGAGGCCGCGCTCGAATTCATTCGCGCAAACGGGCGCGGCGTGCTTGCGACCTATCGTCGCGACGGTCAGGCGCAGCTCTCGCCGGTCATCGCAGCTGTCGACGCGGAGTCCCGCGTGGTGATCAGCACTCGCGAGGGGGCGATGAAGACGCGCAACCTCGGCCGGAACCCACGAGCGGCGTTCTGCGCGCTCAACGACCGTTTCTACGGGGAGTGGCACACCGTGGAGGGGAACGTCGAGATCGTCCACCTTCCCGAGGCGATGGAAGCGCTCGTCGACTACTACCGTCGCGTCAGCGGCGAGCATCCTGACTGGCAGGACTATCGGCAGGCCATGGAGCGCGAGGGACGCGTGCTCGTCCGGATCACCGTGGACAGGAGCGGCCCGACAGCCCAGGGCTGAGGTTTCTCGCGGCCTGCTCTCAGGATTCGCGGGGCCGAGGCACAACCGCGCGAAGTCGCGGCAGCACCTCGCGCGCGTACTGCTCGAGAAAACGATGCTGGTCGATGCCGGGCGCATGGAAGACGAGATGTGTGAAGCCGAGGTCGAGGTAGGGCCGGATTCGCTCGACGTGCTCGTCGGGATCCGACGACACGATCCAGCGGCTTGCAGCGCGATCGGTCGGAAGCGCGTCGGCGAGGCGTTCCATCTCGACAGCATCCTCGACGCCGGTTTTCTCCTCGGGAGAGAGCGCCAGCGCCGCCCAGTTGCGTGTGTCATCGCGCGCCCGGTCGATGTCGCTGTCGAACGACACCTTCATCTCGATGGTCAGCTCGAGCTCCGCCAGATGCCGTCCTGCGGCACGCGCGCCCTCGGCGACGGCCGGGAGCAGCGTCTCCGAGTACAGCTCCATGCCCTTGCCGCTGGTGCAGATGAGCCCGTCGGCGACGCGACCCGCAAGCCGTGCCGCTGATGCCCCCGCTGCCGCGATGTAAATGGGAACCGGTGTCGCCGGCCGGTCGTAGATGGTGGCATTGCGCGTCCGGTAGTAGGTGCCGTCATACGTCACCCGCTCGTCCCGCAGCAACGTCTGGATAATCGTGACCGCCTCCTTGAGCCTCGCAAACCGTTCCTTCGTGTCCGGCCACGAGATGTCGAGCGGCGATTCGTTCATCGACTCCCCAGTCCCCACGCCGAGCCACATCCGGCCGGGAAACAGTGACGCGAGCGTCCCCATCGCCTGCGCGACGATCGCCGGGTGGTAGCGGAATGTGGGCGTGAGCACGCTGGTGCCAAGCGCGATGCGGTTCGTCGCCTGACCCGCGGCGCCGAGCCAGGCCAGCGAGAACGGGGCATGACCACCGGTATGCCGCCAGGGCTGGAAGTGATCGCTGATCGCGGCGGTGTCGAAGCCGCACTGCTCGGCAGCGACGGTGAAGTCCAGCAGATCTGACGGGCTGAACTGCTCCGCCGAAACCTTGTAGCCGATCCGAAGGGGACGAGACACCGCGGCCATTCTCCCACGCGGGGCTGTGCGCTCCGGTCAGGCCGCGTGGGGTGCGCCGATCACCGGTCGCGCGTTGCCCGTCACACGCCGCGCCGACTCGATCTTGGCAACCAGCGCTTCCGGCGCGAAGGGTTTGCCGAGGTATTCGCACTCGAGGTCATACGCGCGGTTCAGCACTTCGGCGCTGTCGAGGAGGCCGGTCATCACGACGATCGGGATGCGCGCGTGCATGGTGCTCGAGCGCACATGAGTGATCAACTCCCAGCCATCGCCGTCCGGCATGCCGATGTCCACCACCATCACATCGGTGCTGTGCGCGAGCTCCGCCATCGCCTCTCGAATGGTCGGTACCAGCACCGTGCGCAGGCCGTACCGATCGAGGATCCTGCAGGCGGTGACGCCCACGGCTTCATCGTCATCGACGACAAGGACGCGTCCGCTTGTCTCACGTTGCGCAACCGGACCGGTTGACACCTCCAGGGGGAACACGACGCGCCCGCCGTCGGCAGAGCGAGCGGTGGCAAGCGCACGTCCAAGGCTTTCGGCATCCATCGGCCTGGCGTAGTGATAGCCCTGGGCGAGGTCGTACCCGGCTTCGCGGAGGTGGGTCGCCTGGTCGGCCCGCTCCACCCCCTCGATGATGGTCCGCAGTTGCAGTGCGCGCACCATGCCGACGACGGCGTCGAGAAGGCTGCTCGCCACATGTCCGTCGGGGACATGGTCGACGAGTGACTTATCGATCTTCACGATGGCGACCGGGAGGCGGCGCAGCCGCGCGAGCGACGACGCCCCAACCCCGAAATCATCGATGGCCATGCCCACGCCGAGTGCCTTGAGCCGGCCGAGGATCCGGATGGCACTGTCCATGTCGTCCATGACCGCTGTCTCGGTCACCTCGAGGATGAGATAGCGGGGTTCGATGCCGGCGCTGCGAATCGCCTCATCGACGATCGCGACAAGGTCGTCCGAGTAGAGCTGACGTGGCGAGACGTTGACACTCATCGTGATGTCAGCTGCCGCACCGTATTCCTGTTGCCACCTTCCCAGCTGCTGGCACGCCTCATTGAGGATGCGCGCACCGATCGGAATGATGAGCCCGGTGCGTTCCGCGATCGGGATGAAGACGTCCGGGGGGATCACGTCGCCGTCCGGGTGCTTCCAACGGGCGAGAGCCTCGACCGAGACCATCCTGCCGTTGGCGAGGTCGACAATCGGTTGGTAGTGCACGAGCAGGTCGCCGGTGAGCCATGCGGTCCGCAAACCATTCTCGACTCGCACGCGTTCGGCGATTGCCGTGTGCATCGCCGGCTTGTACGGTGCGAAGCAATTACCCCCGGAAGCCTTCGCGGCGTACATGGCCAGGTCGGCATTGCGCAGGAGCTCTTCGGCGTTCTCGCCGTGGCCCGCGGTGGCGGCCCCAATGCTCGCTGCAACGCCGACGGTGATCCCACCGATTGTCATGGGGAGCTCGAGAGCACTGAGCACGCGCCGCGCAAGGACGGCAACGTGGTCACCCGGACCGTGCGAGAGCAGGATCGCGAACTCGTCGCCGCCGAGGCGAGCAACGGTGTCGTCGTCCCGAACACTCTTGACCACGCGCTGCGCGACCTGAACCAGCACCAGGTCACCGGTGCTGTGACCGAATGTGTCGTTGACCTCTTTGAATCCGTCGAGGTCGAGCACTATCAATGTCACGGCATTCGCGTCGGAGCCGGCGCCGCGCAGATCGTACTCGATGCGCCGCAGCAACAGCGTCCTGTTTGGCAGCCCGGTAAGAGCGTCGTGCGCCGCCTGGTGAATCAGCGCATCCCCGAGGCCGCGACTCCGGCCTCGCGACCTGGTCGCGATCAGCACCGCGACGCCACCGACCCACGCCACTGCCGCGATCTCGGCGGCGATGTGGATGCCGTCCTCGAAAGCATTGCCGCCGATATCGAGCAACGACGCACTGACGAAAACGACGATCAGCACGGCGACCGCGGCCGTCCCCGTGACAATGATCCGGCGATGAGACACAGTGGTCGCTAGAGCCGGCGAGGCTGCAACCGTGCGCTACGGATGGTCACGGTCAAAGTCTCCTGTGAACGACGCAAGCCGCCTGCGTCAGAGGCCCAATCTGGAGTTCCTGCAGGGCTCCGTCTGTTCGACAGCGTACAGATGGGGAGTGCGAATCGACGCTCGTTCAACACTGTGACAACCGTGACCCAACCGTCCCCCATGACGTGGCTGACGACGCCGGTTTTGTGTCATTCGCGTATCTGGGCACGTTGCGGCGCATTGATAGACTGCGAGGCGTGGCGAAATGGGTCGTGCTCCACTTGAGCTCCGACGACGCGTCGACGTATATCAATGTCGATGCCGTGACCCAGGTTCGGCAGGTCTCGATCGGATCAACCCGCGTCTCATTCAACGATGGCACCGATGTCTCGGTGCGCGAGGACGCTCCCATCGTCATCGCCGCCTTCCGCCGCGATTCGATCTAGCAGGAGCCCGAGACCGGCCACGCGGGCGCCGGCCCCCTGACCCATGTGGCAGCATGAGGCGGCTCATGACGACGACGCCGCTGCTCATGATCCCCGGACCCACCCCGGTGGCACCCGCGGTCCTCGCCGCCCTCGCCGAGCCGGTGCGGAGCCACACCGGGCCCGAGAACGCAGCGACGATGCTCCGCATCCAGGAGGGAATCCGCCGCCTGGTGGGGTCTGCCGAGGCGCCGGTGCACTGCTTCGCAGGCGCGGGCACCCTCGCCATGGAGGCAGCGCTCGTCAACCATGCGGCGCCGGGCGACCGGGTTGTGGTGATCAGCCACGGCTACTTTGGTGACCGGTTCACCGAGATTGCCGGCGCCCTCGGCATGCGTCCGGATGTGCTCGAGGTCGAATGGGGACGGCGCGCGGACCAGGACGCGCTGCGCGTCCTCATCGAGAACGGCGAGCCGCCTGCACTGGTGTGCTTCACGCACGTGGACACGAGCAGCGGAACACTTGCCGACTGCGCTGCGACTGCGGCGACCGTGCGCGACGTTGCCCCTGACGCCGTCCTCGTGCTCGACGGCGTCTGCGCAACGGGCGGCATCGAGGAGTCGATGGACGCCTGGGATGTCGACGTCCTGCTCACCGGCGCGCAGAAAGCCCTGAGCGTTCCGCCGGGGCTTGCGCTGCTCGCGGTGTCGGGGCGTGCCCACCGCCGGCGCGAGTTGCTTGGCGAGATCCACGCCTACTACGCCGACCTCCGCCGCTGGGACGCGTCGGTCGACGACCCACGCAAGTATTTCTCCACGCACGCGGTATCGCTGTTGCGCGCCCTGGAGGTATCGCTCGACGCCATCTTCGCCGAGGGCCTCGCGGCACGATACGAACGTCATCTTCGTGTAGCAGCGATGATCCGCGAGGGCATGGGCGAGCTGGGATTCGAACCACTCACCGATCCAGCGTGCCTGGCACCGACCTTGAGCGTGCTCGCGCTCCCGGACGGCGTTGATGATGCCACGCTGCGCGCAGGCATGGCCGAGCGCGGTGTGATCATCGCCGGGTGCCTCGGTCCGTGGGCGGGGCGCGGCATACGCATCGGGCACATGGGCACGGTCACCGAGACGGATGCCGCGCGAACCATCGACGCGGCTGCGGCCCCGCGCTGGGCGCCCGTGCCATGCTTGATCACGCCGTGCTCGAGAGGCTCCGCGCGATCGTCGGCGACGACGGAATGATCACCGAGCCTGCGGCGCTGCAGACGTACGCGTGCGACGGGCTGACCGGGCGGCGCGTCTCACCTGCAGCGGTGGTGCTGCCCATCAGCACCTTGGAGGTGGCCGAGGTGGTGCGAGCGTGCGCCGAGGCACAAGTGCCCTTTGTCGCCCGCGGTGCCGGCACCGGTCTCTCGGGTGGAGCACTTCCGGTGGCGGACGGCGTTGTCATCGGGCTCAGCCGGATGCGGGCAATCCTCGACATCGACCTCGACAACCAGCAGGTCACGGTGCAGCCGGGAGTGACCAACCTCGAGGTCAGCAAAGCGGTGCGGCCACTCGGATATTTCTACGCACCGGACCCGTCGTCGCAGCAGGTGTGCACGATCGGCGGCAACGTCGCGGAGAATTCCGGTGGCGCCCATTGCCTGAAATACGGCTTCACAACGCACCACGTCCTGGCGGCGACGTTTGTCACCGCCGGCGGCCGCATCGCTCGAACTCGGTGGCGCCGTACGGGACTCCGCGGGCTACGACCTGCTCGGCGTCGTGATCGGCAGCGAGGGGACGCTCGGCATCGTGACGGAGGTCGTGCTGCGCATCGTTCGCGTCCCCGAATCCACCGAGACCGTCCTCGCGGCATTCAACACCATGGGCGACGCCGGCGAGGCGGTGTCGCGCATCATCGCGGCCGGCATCACTCCCGCAGCCATCGAGATGATGGACCGCCTGGCGATCCAGGCCTGCGAGGAGATCGTTCACGCCGGCTACCCGGACTGCGGCGCGGCGCTGATCGTCGAGCTCGACGGGCCGGCCGTCGAATCCGCCGCGTTCCTCGGCCAGGTCATCGACATCTGCGCGGCAAGCGGAGCCACCGAAACACGTGTGGCGGCGAACGAAGCCGAACGCGCATTGATCTGGAAGGCGCGCAAGGCAGCGTTCGCGTCGATGGGACGGATCAGCCCCAGCTACTACGTTCAGGACGGGGTCATCCCGCGGACGCGGCTCCGCGACGTCCTCGAGGAGATCAGCGCGCTGTCGACAACGTACGGGCTGCGCGTCGCCAATGTCTTCCACGCCGGCGACGGCAACCTCCACCCGCTCGTGCTCTACGACAACACGGAGCTCGGCGCCGGAGAGCGGGCGTTGCAGCTCGCCGGCTTGATCCTCGACGCCTGCATCACGGCGGGCGGTTCGATCACCGGCGAGCATGGGGTCGGCTCGGACAAGGCCTGTTACATGCCGAAGATGTTCAGCCCCGGCTCGATCTCGGTGATGGGGCGGGTTCGCGACGCCTTTGACGCGCGCGACCTCTGCAATCCGGGCAAGGCTCTCCCCACGCCGAGGCTCTGCGGCGAGGTGCCCGGCATGTATCGCCCGCACGCGATCGAGATGGCGGGCCTGGCGGACCGGCTGTGATGGCGTCGGTGGCGCAGGAGCGCCATCTCTTCACCGAGCTCGTCGGGGCGGCGAATGTGCGGCCCGGCAAGCCATCGGACGCAGTCGGCGGGATCGTCCCAAGCCTCGTGGTGTCGCCCGCGGACGAAGCCGAGGTCGCGTCCGTGCTCTCAGCAGCAACGGCGCGCGGTCTGGTCGTCGTTGCCCGCGGAAGTGGCACCAAGGTGGACTGGGGTTCGCCGCCCGAGCGTTGCGACCTGGTGCTCTCGACCGCGCGGATTGCGGGAATCGTCGATCACGAACCGGCGGACCTCGTCTGCGTCGTCCGTGCCGGGACCACCCTCGGCGATCTCCAGGAGACGCTCGCATCGGTTCCCGGCTTCCGCCAGCGCCTCATGCTCGACCCACCCCAGGGTGACGCGGCAACGATCGGTGGCATCGTTGCGACCGCGGTCAGCGGTCCACTGCGCACGCGGTTCGGCACCCCGCGCGACCTCGTGATCGGAGCGAGCTTCGTCCTCTCCGACGGCACGATCGGGCGAAGCGGGGGCAAGGTCGTGAAGAATGTTGCCGGCTTCGACGTCGCGAAGCTGCTGGTTGGCTCACTGGGGACGCTCGCCATCGTGACCGAGGTGGCGTTCCGGCTCCATCCGCTCCCGCCGGCGTCGCGTACGGTCGTCTTCGAGTCGAGGTCAGTGCTCGACCTCTGCGAGTTCGCGGCGCGAAGTCGGGCGTCTGCAGGTGACCCCGAACCTCGTCGATCTGCACTGGCCGCAGGGCGTGGTCGTGGTGCGCTTCGACAGCTCCGAGCACGGCGCGGCTGTCCAGGCCGAGCACGTCATTCAGGCCATCGGCGGCCGCACCCTCGGTGTCGACGAGGAGGCCGCACTGACGGCTGCATTTGCAGGGTCGCCGTGGACGGGCTCCGGGGTGATCGGCGCGGTGGCAACGCTGCCCGCCCGGGCGAGTGCGTTTCTGTCATCTCTGTCTGCTACATGTGACGCGATCACGTGGCGCCCGCTGCTTGGTACCGGGGAGGTGCGTTTCGCGACCGAGACGCTCGGCACGGTGCGCGCTGCCGTGCGCGCGGCCGGCGGACATCTTGTCATCCGGCGCGGCGACGCGACATCTGCGGGCGACGTGGACGACGAGGTGGCGCTCGAACTGATGCGCTCGGTGAAACGGCAACTCGATCCTGCACGGACGCTGAGCCCGGGCCGTCAGGTCGGCGGCATCTGACATGGCCGGGCTGACAACCGGGCCGCCGCGCGTTGCTGGGAACGCGCGGCCCGGCGCCGAAACCATCGCGTTCGACGATCACCACGCGCCCGACCCGGCCCTGATCGCCGATTGCGTGCACTGCGGTTTCTGCCTTCCCGCGTGTCCGACATACCTGCTCTGGGGTGAGGAGATGGATTCCCCGCGCGGCCGCATCCTGCTGATGGATCTCGCCACGCGCGGTGAGGTCGGTATGGACCAGGAGGTGGTGCGCCACTGGGACGCGTGCCTCGGCTGTATGGCGTGCGTCGATGCGTGCCCCTCGGGCGTGCAATACAACCGCCTCATCGAGCAGGTTCGCCCGCAGGTCGAGCGCCGCTTCGTTCGTGGCTTGCCGGCGCGGGCTTCGCGCGCTGCGCTCTTCGCCATCCTCCCCTACCCGCAGCGGATGCGTGCAGTCGCGTCAGCGGTCGCGCTCACCCAGGCGCTCGGACTTCGTACCCTGCTGCAGCGCAAGCCGGTGCGACGCATGGTGCCGCGAACGCTGCTTCGCCTTGACGATATGGCACCGTCGATCCAACGGGCCGGCCTCACGGCGAGGACACCCCGCCGGCTCAAACCGAAAGGGCAGCCGGTGCGGCGCGTCGCGCTGCTGACGGGATGCGTGCAGGACGCGTTCTTCGCCCACGTCAACCGCGCAACTGCTCGGGTGCTCGCCGCGCACGGTTGTGAAGTGCTGGTGCCTCCGCTGCAGAGTTGCTGCGGAGCGCTCGAGATCCATTCCGGGCGTGAGCAACCCGCGCAGCGCCGGATGCGTCAGCTCATCGCCCAGATGGAGACCCTCCGCGTCGACCACATCGTCGTCAACAGCGCCGGGTGTGGCTCCGCGATGAAGGAGTATGGTGCGCAGCTCGCCGACGACCCGTTCTGGGCAGCGCGTGCAACTCGCTTCTCGGGCCAGGTTCGTGATGTGATGGAGGTCCTGGCCGAGTTGGACGTGCGTCTACCCGCGCGTCTCCATCCGCTTCCAGCGCGTGTTGCGTATCACGATGCATGCCACCTCGCGCATGCCCAGGGAATCCGGTCGCAGCCTCGCGCCGTCCTTGCTCGGATCCCCGGTCTCGAGCTGGTCGATCTGAAAGAGCCCGATGTGTGCTGCGGCAGCGCAGGGATCTACAACCTCGTCGCTCCGCGGGCCGCCGATGATCTCGGCGCACGGAAAGCCGGCAACATCGCGGCGACCGACGCCGAGCTGGTGACCGCGGGCAACGGAGGCTGCCTGCTCCAGATCGGCGCGGCGCTGCGCCGGTCGGGGCATCCGCTCCCCGCCTTCCACCCGGTGGAGTTGCTCGACGCATCGATCCGCGGGCTGCCGCTGGCACAGTTGCGAGCCGGCGCGCCGGCTTCATAGGCGCGAAGCGGGCGTGGCCAGCGAACCGGGATCGGTCATGGCGAGTGGCACTCAACACGCCCGGGTCGCGGTGGTCGGCGCAGGCGCAGCGGGACTTGCGGTTGCGCTGCAGCTGCGCCGCGCCGGCGTCGACGGCGTGGTCGTCATCGACCGCAACGCATCGGCCGGGATGGGCTCGACGAGCAGAGCCAACGGTGGGGTGCGAGCGCAGTTCACCACCGCCGTCAACATCGCCTTTTCGCAGTTCACCATCGAGCAACTTCGTGAACTGCACGCGCAGAGCGACGGCCAGGTGGGTTTCAAACCCGTCGGGTATCTGTTTCTCACCGGTAGCGACACAGGCGAGATCGCGCTGCGACGCGCGTGGGAGCTGCAGCGATCACTCGGTCTCGACGTGCAATGGCTCTCTGCGACCGAGGTGATCGAGAAGGCGCCATTCGTCAATGTCGACGGGCTCACCGCCGCGACTTTCTGCGCCGGTGACGGCCTCATCGACCCGCACGGCGTGGTCACTGCACTCTGGACGGAAGCACGGCGCCTCGAGGCGACATTCATGTTCGACACCGATGTGCTCGACCTGGCGGGCGATACCGATGGCGCCACGGTACGCACCACCGCCGGTGATCTCCACGCCGATTATGTGGTCAACGCCGCAGGGCCCTTCGCACGCGACCTTGCCATGAAGGTGGGCGTTGACCTCCCGGTCACACCACGCCGGCGCAATCTCGCTTGCACCGAGCCCGTCTCCGGATTGCCTGCCGTGATCCCGATGTGCGTCGACGCGGACACCGGCGTGCTGATTCGCAGAGAGGGTGCCGGGTTCCTCATCGGCTTCTCGGATCCCCATGACCCGCCGAGCCTCGACACCACGTTCGACCCCGACTTTCTCGATGCCATCGCGGCGCGCGTCGGCAACCGCTTCCCCTTCCTCGAGGACGTCCCGATCAGCCCGCGCAAGTGCTGGGCGGGCCTCTACCCTGAGACCGCGGACCACCACGCCATCGTTGACATCACCGAGCAGGCGACGTGGTTCATCCAGTGCGCGGGCTTCGGTGGCCACGGGATCATGCATTCACTCGCGGCGGGGCAGGCGGTCACCGAGTTGATCACGCAGGGACGTTGCACGACCTTCGACCTTCACCCGCTGCGCCTGAGCCGCTTTGCCGAGCCCGGCGCCGTGGTCGAAACCGCGGTGCTCTAAGCTGCGAGCAGACCCGCGATCTCACCGGCCGGGTCGTCGATCAGGCTGCGCAATGACCGCTGCTGCGCGTCGTCAAGGGTCAGGAGCGGCGGTCGGACCGCATACTCGATCGCGACGCCACGGCGCTGCAGGATGAACTTCAGCGCCGACTGGAATGGAAACGGTTCGATGGTGGATCGGATCTGGGCTGCCCGAGCGCTCGCCGCGGGGGTTCCGGATCGGACCGCCTCGATGGTCAGTTCTGGGAGCGCCCCGGCAAGGCCGGAAACGGCTCCCGCAGCCCCGGCCGAAATCCCTTGGGCGATCAGGCCCTCGGCTCCGATGAAGACATCGAGCCCGGGGATCAGATAGGGCTTGACCGCCTCGAACGGCGAGTCGGAGACCTTGAGACCGGCGAGGTTCGGCGCGGACGACTGCAGGCGTTTCACCACGTCGATGGGCACTGCATATCCGCTCCGCGCTGCGAATTCGTAGACATAGAACGGCAGCGGTGCGCACGCGTGCGCGGCCGCGTTGAGGTGCCGCCAGATCGCCTCCGCGTCGAGCGCGAAATACGGCGGCGGGATCACGGCGACACCGGCAGCGCCGTGACCGGCTGCATGTTCGGCAAGAGCAACCGTCTCGTGGGTCGTCTGCGCGCCACAGTGCACGATCACCGCGAGCCGGTGGTGCGCCGACGTCACGAACTCGTCAGCCGCAAACCGCCGCTCGTCGAGCGAGAACAGAATCCCCTCACCCGTGGTTCCCAGCGCAAGGATCCCGTCGAGCCCAGAGCGAACGTAGAACTCCACAACAGCGTCGATCCCGTCGCCATCGATCGTTCCGTCCATACCGGTGAGCGGCGTCACTGCCGCTGCGAGGGCGCGGCGCACCGCGTTCTCCGATCCCATTGCCGATCCAGTATGGAGGCAGTGCCGCCCGTGACGCCGGCACCGGCTCACTACACAGGCGACTGGCTCCCCGCCGCACCAGCATCACGCAGCGCAGCGATGTCGTATCGATCACGAGATGCGGTACCACGCAGGAGCAGGTCGGCCACCAGGCCGGTCCAGCCGGTTTGATGGGACGCGCCGAGGCCCTGCCCCGTCTCAGCATGAAAGTATTCGTGGAACGGGATCGCCTCTGCGAGGTCCGGCCGCGAATACAGGTTGGTGCCCGCGACCACCGGGCGCACGCCGTCGCCTGCGCGGAGGAAGATCGCTGCCAGGCGTGCGGCGATATCGTCCGCGACCTCGCCGAGGTGCTTCTGCCGGCCCGAGCCGCGCGGATACTCAACGGTCCACGAGTCACCGAGGAAGCGGTGGTACACGCGCAGCGCCTCGATGATCAGATGGTTGACCGGAAACCAGACCGGCCCCCGCCAGTTGGAGTTGCCGCCGTACAGCCGGGATGTCGATTCCGCCGGTTCGTAGTCAAGTCGCGCCACCGCGCCGCCGAGGTCGATCTCGAGCGGGTGGTCCGCGTGGTACCGCGAGAGCCCTCGCAGCCCATGGTCACTGAGAAACTCCGACTCGTCGAGCAGATATCCCAGGATGCGGCGGAGCCGATCCGGGTCGACGATCGCGAGCAGGCGGCTCTCACGTTCCGTCTTCTCGATCTCGAGCGAGACAGCCGCGGCATATCGCGGTTTGAGCTTGATGAACAATCGGAGTCGCGCTGCAAAGTCAGGCAGCAGGCTCAGGGTGTCGTTTCCGAGCGTGGTCGCGGCGCAGAGCGGTATGACGCCGACGATCGAGCGAGCCCGGATGGGCACACGCGTGCCATCGTCGAGGTGCCAGCTGTCGTAGTAGAAGCCCGCATCCTCGTCCCAGAGCCCCTGCTCGTTCATGGCGGTGGCGATTGTCGCGAAGTGCTCGAAGAACTTCGTGGCAACGTCTTCGTACGCACTGTCGAAGGTGGCGAGGATGAGCGCCATCTCGAGCAGGTTGAGCGAGTACATCGCCATCCAGGCAGTGCCGTCGGATTGTTCGAGGTGACCACCCGCTGGAAGCAGCATCGATCGGTCAAAGGGTCCGATGTTGTCGAGCCCGAGGAACCCACCCTCGAAGATGTTGTTGCCCTCGGCATCCTCACGATTGACCCACCACGTGAAGTTGATGAGCAATTTGTGGAAGACACGCGCGAGGAACTGGTAGTCCTTCGCGCCATCAATCTCGAAGACTCGCAGCGCAGCCCAAGCGTGCACGGGTGGATTGACGTCGTCGAATGACCACTCGTATGCGGGCAGTTGCCCGTTGGCGTGCATGTACCACTCACGGCACAGCAGGATGAGCTGTTCCTTGGCGAACTCCGGATCGACGTGCGCCAGCGCCACGCACTGAAAACCCAGGTCCCAGGCGGCAAACCAGGGATATTCCCACTTGTCCGGCATCGAAATGACGTCGGCAGTGTCGACATGCCGCCAGCCGGCGTTACGCCCGTCGAGGCGTGCCGCGGGCGGCGGAGGCTCGGCCGGGTCGCCGTCGAGCCAGCGGGTCACGTTGTAGTGATAGAACTGCTTTCCCCAGAGCATGCCACCGAGCGCCTGACGCGCGACCAGGCCCTCGTCGGGGGTGAGCCCTGCTCCGAGGATGCTCGCGTAGAATGCGTCTGCTTCCCTCCGGCGCATGTTGAGGGCAGCGGCGACACCGTCGACGGCGTCCGTCTCGTGGCGACCGAAACGCAGCCGGATGGTCGCGGTCGATCCGGCATCGACACTGAGGACGTAGTGGAGCGCGGCTTTCGTCCCCGCCTGCGCGGGATTGACCGTGTTCGCTCCGCCGACGACGTGATCATTGATCCCGTCCTTGGGAAAGGCTGTCCGCGGTGGCGATCCCCAGAGCCGCGGCGCGTTCGACTCGTTGTCGCACACAAGGGGCGTGTAGTCGCCGTCGCCGGTCAGGAACATGCGACCGACGACCGTGTGATCGCAGACGATGCGAGCGTTCTCGACGTGCAGGGTGGGTACCGTATCGGTGATGCCCCATGCCCAGGTGTTGCGGAACCACACCGTCGGCAGCACGTGGAGAGTCTGCTTCGCGGTGCCGGTGTTCCGAGCGGAGAGCTCGATCACGAGATCCTCCGGCGTCTCCTTCGCGTAGTCCACCGTGATGTCCCAGAAACCCTTGTCGAGCACACCGGTGTCGGCGAGCTCATATTCGGGATCCAGCTGACTGCGGCGGCTGTTCTCGTTGACGAGATCGTCGTAGGGAAAGGCCAGCTGCGGATAGAGATATCGCCAGCGCATCCACGAATGCGTCGGTGTCGAATCGACGTACCACCAGTACTCCTTCGCGTCCTCACCGTGGTTTCCCTGTGGATTGGTGAGTCCGAAGATGCGCTCCTTGAGAATGGGATCGACGCCGTTCCAGAACGCGAAAGCGAGGCAGAGCAACTGGTGCTCATCGCAGATCGCACCGAGCCCCTCCTCGCTCCACCGGAAGGCGCGGGACCGCGCTTGGTCGTGCGGCACGTACCCCCAAGCGTCGCCATCAGCGCTGTAGTCCTCACGAACCGTTCCCCAGGCGCGCTCGCTCACGTACGGACCCCAGCGCCGCCAGCCGGCGGGATCGTCGCGCAGCCGCGCGCGCTCGGCGTCCTCGGTGCTCACGCGAAGGGTGCGGCGCTAACCCTGCACGGCCTGGTCGGCAATCGACAACGCACCGTCGATGACCTGGAATCCGTGGGCGAGCTCCGCTTCGGTGATGCAGAGCGGCGGGTTGGTATGGATGGAGTTGTTGGAAACCATCGTGTACACATCGTGCTCGCGCAGATACCTGCCGACAGCGGCCATCTCGTCGCTGCTTGCATTGAACTTGGTCATCGGGGTGTATGGATCCCGCCGCCTCACGAGGTCGAGGATGCCGAACAGGCCGAGGTTGCGATGCGCGCCCACACTCGGATGTCGCGCGGCGAGCCGCTCGTGATGCCCGCGCATGACCGGATCCATCGTGGCAGCACGTTCCACCAGGTGATCGTCCTCGTACACCTTCAAGGTCGCGAGCGAAGCGGCCAGCGAGACCGGATGGCTCGAATACGTGAGTCCGCCGAAGAACATCATCGAGTTCGAACTTCTCGGCGATGTGCCGGCGGATGGCCACGGCACCGAGGGGAAGGTACGAGGAGGTCAGACCCTTCGCCATGCACATCAGATCGGGCACGGTGTCCCAATGCTCGATCGCGAACCACCGTCCCGTGCGTCCGAAGCCTGCCATCACCTCGTCGGCGACCATCAGGATCCCGTGACGATCGCAGAGCTCGCGAACGCCCTGAATGTACCCGTCGGGAGGAATCAGGATGCCGTTGGTTCCCACCACGGTCTCGAGAAATATCGCGGCGATCGTGTGCGGTCCCTCGTACATGATCACGTCCTCGAGACCGCGAAGGCTCTCCTCGACGGGCCGGGGTTCGCGCTCGCCCCAGCGATGCGTATCGGGATACCGCACCACGCCCACTAGCCCGGGTTCGGTGGCCCAGCGGCGGGGATCGCCGGTGAGCGTCATGGCCCCCATGGTCGCGCCGTGATACGCCCGGTAGCGGGCGAGGATCTTGTAGTGACCGGTGTACTGACGTGCGATCTTGATCGCGTTCTCGATCGCCTCTGCGCCGCCGAGTGTGAAGAACACCTTGTCGAGATCGCCGGGGAGCAGTCCGGTGAGCTTCTCGCCGAGACGCGCCCGAATCTCGGTGACGAACGCGGGTTGGACGAACTGCAAGCGTGTCGCCTGCTCGATCATCGCGTTGACCACACGCTGGTCGCCGTGCCCGATGTTGACCGACATCAGCTGGCTGTTGAAGTCGAGGATGCGCCGGCCCTCCGGCGTGTACAGCCACACGCCTTCGGCGTGGTCGATCGCAATCGGATCAACGGCGCCCTGGACGGACCACGAGAAGAAGGTGTGGTCCTTCGACAGCCGTGCGATCTCCTCGCTGGTCATACGGCTTTGCGCCACCTCGACGGTCATATCGTCCTGGGCTCCTCCACCAGCCGGCCGGTCGGGATGCACGGCCAACCTGGCACAGTATGACGGTGCCACGAGTGCGAGACTTCGGCATCCTGACTGGGCCCATCGATGCGCGCGAGCGCGCCGGGACGGCGGGATGACGGTCCTCGTCGGGGTGGTCGAGGGCGAGACTGCCAGCCGCGACATCCTGCCCATCCGAGCCGATGCCGGCTACGTCTTCATCGACCCCGACTCCGCGCCACCGCTCGAGGTCTTCGACGCCGACGCGCTGCTGATCTGGAACCCCCGGAGCGGATTCCTCCGCGAGAACTGGGACGGGTTCCGGCGATTGCGATGGGTTCACACCGCCAGTGCCGGGGTCGAGCGCGTGCTCTTCCCCGAGCTCGCAGCGAGTGGCGTCGCTCTGACCAATGCGAGGCACATCTTCGACCAGCCACTTGCGGAGTACGCGATCGGGCTGATGCTCGCGCTCTCAAAGGACCTGGTGACCACATTCCGCTACCAGGCCGATCATCGCTGGGTCCAGCGAGAGACGGAAACCCTGTCCGGCAAGACCGTCGTCATGGTTGGTGTCGGTCCAATCGCGCGCAGGACCGCGCAGCTCGCGAGCGCATTCGGCATGTCGGTGCGTGGTGTCGCGCGTACCGCACGAACGGGCGACCCGGACTTTGGCGACATCGTGGCATCCGACGATCTGGCAACGCTCTTCGCCGATGCCGACTACGTCGTGATGGTCCTCCCGGGCACTCCGCAGACCGCGGGCATGGTGGACGCGGCGGCTCTCAGCGCCCTGCGACCGACCGCTCGCCTGGTCAACGTCGGCCGGGGATCGACGCTGGACCAGGAGGCGCTGTGCACCGCGCTGCGTGACGGCCGCCTCGCCGGGGCGGCCCTCGACGTCATGCGACCAGAACCACTCCCCGCCGACTTGCCGTTGTGGCAGACACCGAATCTGATCATCTCGCCGCACATGTCGGGCGACTACACGGGCATGCAGCGCGACATCGCCGCCCTATTCGGTCGCAATCTCGAGCGCTTCGTGCGCGGCGAGCCGCTCGTCAACGTCGTCGACAAGAGCAAGGGCTACGTCCCGTCGGACCAGCCGAGCCTCGATGCCTGAACGCATTCGCCGAATTCGCGCGGGCGAACTCTCAACCGGTCCGTCGTCACCTGGGATGGTGCGCACCCAGGCTGTCGCAACCGATCGTGTCTGGGCGGGCGTCGTGCGCACTGAGCCAGGAGCGGTCTCGGGCTGGCACCATCATGGCGAGCATGAGTTCAGTGATCTATGTGGCCGCCGGCGCGCTGCGCATGGAATCGGGAGAGCACGGGCAGGACGTCTTCGACGCCGAGCCCGGCGACTTTGTCTTTGTCCCACCCCACTGCGTTCACCGAGAGGGCAACACCACTGCCGTCGTGGCAACGCTCGTGGTCACGCGGTCCGGGCACGGACCCTCGGTGGTCAATGTCGATGGCCCTGAGGGCTGATTTTGAGTATGGTGCCGCCATGCCGGAATCCGATGCCCGGGCCCACGAGTTCGCCACCGTCACGGATATCGAGCCCCTGGCACTCCTGGAGGGTTTGCGAGTCCGGCCGGTGAACGGAGAACGGATCACGCTCGCCGTCTTCGAGCTCGATCCCGGGATCGCCATGCCGGAGCACCACCACCCCAACGAGCAGGTCGGCGTTGTCATTCGTGGCGAATTCACGTTCACCATCGGCGGGGAGACGAGGCTGCGCAAGCCGGGTGACATGTGGGTCATCCCGCCTGGCGTCCCACACACCGTCGAGCGAGCCGGCAAAGCGGGATGCACGATCGTCGAGAGCTTCTCGCCACCGCGGGACGACTGGGCGGACAAGCCGCGCACGCCGCCGGCGCTCGATCAGTGGCCGCCGGTCTGAACCGATCCTGATCAGTTCCCGTTCAGATCCTCGGACGAGAACTGGAGGCCGTGCATGTCCTCCAGCATCCGATCGGCAAGCCTCAAGAAGCGCCGTGTGCGCCATGCCTGCTCGGGTTCGCCGGTGGTCAGCACCGGGACCGCCGCATCCTTGATGTCGAGCAGCAGCATCTCGAGATCACGCATCAAGCGCAGCACACGCGCCCATGCGTCTTCCTGTTCTTTCATTCGCCCCGTCCCCTTCCGCCATGCCAGACCGGCACCGCAGGAACATCATCGCACACATCATGCTTCGTTTGGCGCGTTTGATCGTGATGCTCGCCGGCGAGTAGGGCTCGAGGCTCTGCGCCCGGGCGAGAGGGGACGGGCGGCACCATGCTCAGCTTGCCCGCTCCCTCGCTCGCGCAAGCACATTGTCGCGCTCGCTCGCGAGCGGTCAAATTCGCTGGGCGCTGCCCGTCCCCTCTCGCCTTCCACCCTATGTGCCGTCCCCGACGGCGATCCTCAGACCTTAGAGGTTGCCGCGAGCGGCCTGTTCGCGCTCGATGGACTCGAACAGGGCTTTGAAGTTTCCCTTGCCGAAGCCCTTGCAGCCCTTGCGCTGGATCACCTCGAAGAAGAGCGTCGGACGGTCGCCCACCGGCCGCGTGAAGATCTGCAGCAGGTAGCCGTCATCGTCGCGGTCGATGAGGATGTTCAGCGACCGGAGCCGGTCGAGATCCTCGTCAATACCTGCGGCGCGGTCGCCGAGCGCGTCGTAATACGCACCGGGAGCGGTGAGGAACTCGACGCCGCGGTCGCGCATCTCCTGCACGGTGCCGACGATGTCGTCCGTGTGGATGGCGATGTGCTGGATGCCGCTGCCCCGGTAGTAGTCGAGATACTCTTGGATCTGCGACTTCTTGAGCCCCACGTATGGCTCGTTGATCGGCATGGTGATCTGGGTCCGCGGGTCACGTGCGACCTTGGAGCGCAAGGCACTGTACTGGGTCGCGATGTCCTTCTCGTCGAATTCCTGGAACACCGTGAAGCCGAACACCTCGGAATAGAACGAGATCCAGTCGTCCATCTTGCCGGTGTCCACGTTCCCCACCGTGTGGTCGATGAAGCGCAGGCCGACGCCGCCCCCGCTGAGATTGTCGGGTCGATACCCGGGCAGGAAAACGCCCGTGTACTCATCGCGCTCGACAAAGGTGTGGATCGTGTCGCCGAAGGTTGCGATGGACGCGGAGGTGACGACGCCATGCTCATCCTCGGTGCGTGAAGGCTCCGCGACGCTGCGTGCCCCGCGTGTGGTGGCCGCCTCGTACGCCGCCTTGGCGTCAGCAACCCGGAGCGCGATGGTGCGCACACCATCACCGTGGAGCCGCAGGTGATCGGCGATGTCGCCCTCGGGCTGCAACGGCGCGGTGAGCACGAGGCGCACCCTGCCCTGCTGGAGCACATAGCTCGCCCGGTCGCGAACGCCCGTCTCCGGACCGGCATACGCGATCACGTCGAATCCGAACGCCTTGCGATAGTGATAGGCGGCCTGGCGCGCGTTCCCCACCCACAGCTCAACGTGATCGGTACCTTCGAGCACGGGCACGGCAATCTCGGCGACCTGGACCATGTGGTTCTATTGTAGGTGTATGAGATCAAGCGGCCCGATCGAGCGTGGCGCCGCCGGGGGAGTGCCATCCAGTGGCGAGACGGCCTCGACGGTGGTGTCGGAACCTCGTGAGGCGGAATTCCAGGCGCTGATTGATGCGGATCAACGCATCGAACCGCGTGACTGGATGCCCGACGGCTACCGGAAGTCGCTGATCCGCCAGATCGCGCAGCACGCGCACTCGGAGATCATCGGCATGCAGCCCGAGGGCAACTGGATCACCCGGGCGCCCTCATTGCGGCGCAAGGCCATCCTCATGGCCAAGGTGCAGGACGAGGCGGGACACGGCCTCTACCTGTACTGCGCCGCGGAGACCCTTGGCGTCGATCGCTCCGAGCTCATCGACCTCCTCGACCAGGGGCGGCAGAAGTACTCGAGCATCTTCAATTACCCCACCCTGACCTGGGCCGACGTCGGAGCGATTGGATGGCTCGTCGACGGTGCCGCGATCACGAACCAGATCCCGCTCTGCCGGTGCTCGTTCGGGCCGTATGCGCGGGCGATGGTCCGGGTGTGCAAGGAGGAGTTGTTTCACCAACGCCAGGGCTTCGAGTTGCTCTACGCGCTGTCGCACGGTACGCCAGAGCAGCACGCGATGGCGCAGGATGCTGTCAATCGGTGGTGGTGGCCGTCGGTGGAGATGCTCGGCCCGCCTGACAGCGAGTTCCACGCACAGCAAGCAATCGATGGCCTGGGGGATCAAGCGATTCTCGAACGATGAGTTGCGCCAGCGCTTCATCGACATGGTTGCGCCGCAAGCGATCGTGCTCGGCCTCACACCTCCGGATCCGGAGCTGCGCTGGAACGAGGAACGCGGCCACTACGACTTCGGCACGCCGGACTTTGAGGAGTTGCGGCGCGTCGTCAGCGGCGATGGGCCGTGCAACCGGCAGCGCGCCGCCCATCACCGCAAAGCACAGGAGGATGGTGCCTGGGTGCGCGCAGCCGCGGCCGCGTACGCAACCAAGCACGCATCCGCCAGCGCCGCGGCATGAACGAGGAAACTCCAGCGCCGCTCTGGGAGGTCTTCATCCGCAGCAAGCGCGGCCTGTCCCACAACCACGTAGGAAGCCTGCACGCGCCCGATGCGGAGATGGCGCTGCGTAACGCGCGTGACGTCTACACGCGGCGCCTCGAAGGCGTGAGCATCTGGGTTGTCCCGTCGGCGCTGATCACCGCGTCGTCGCCCGACGAGAAGGACTCGTTCTTCGACCCGGCGGCGGACAAGGCGTACCGCCATCCCACCTTCTACTCGATACCCAAGGAAGTGCAGCAGCTGTGACCGCCGTGGTCGCCGGCGCGGCGGCCGTCTACACGCTGCGCACCGCGGACGATTGCCTGGTGCTGTCGCACCGGCTCGCGCAGTGGTCATCGTGGGCTCCGACGTTGGAGGACGACATCGCGCTGACGAACATCGCGCTCGACCTGCTGGGCCAGGCGCGCGGACTGTATGCGCGAACCGCCGAGCTCGACGGTAGCGGCGGCACTGAGGACGACTACGCCTTCATGCGTGACGAGCGAGAGTTCGTCAACTGCCTCCTCGTCGAGCAGGAGAACGGGGACTTCGCAACCACGATCGTCCGCCAGCTCCTGTGTTCGACGTACCATCTCGCGCTCTGGGAGGCGCTCGCAACCTCCACGGATGCACCGGTGGCGGCGGTCGCATCCAAGGCGGTCAAGGAGACCGCATACCACCGCGACCACGCCACCGACTGGACGCTTCGCCTCGGCGATGGAACCGAGGAGAGCCACCGCCGCATGGAGAGCGCGCTCGCAGCACTCTGGCCGTTCACCGGCGAGCTCTTCGAGAGTGACGCCGTGACCAGTGAAGCGAATGCCAACGGCCTCGGACCCGATCCTCAAGCGTTGTGGCCGGAGTGGGAAGGCTACGTGGGTCGCGTGCTTCGCGACGCGACCCTGGTGGTGCCGGAGAGCAGCTGGGCACCCACCGGCGGACGTCTGGGACTGCACACGGAGCCGTTTGGGTACATGGTTGCTGAGATGCAGCACCTCCATCGCTCATTCCCGGGGGCAACCTGGTGAATTCGATCGACGAGATCCGCACCGCGGCCGGGGCGATTCCCGACCCCGAGATGCCCGCCCTCACCATCGCGGATCTCGGCATCCTTCGTGATGTCCGCGTCGACGCCACCGGTCACGTCGACGTCGACATCACGCCCACCTACTCGGGATGTCCCGCGCTCGACACCATTCGCGAGGATGTCGAGCGCTGCATTCGGGATCAGGGCTACCCGGACGTGACCGTCCGCGTTGTGCTGTCGCCCCCATGGACGACCGATTGGATGTCCGAGGCGGGCCGCGTCAAGCTCCGTGACTACGGGATCGCCCCTCCGCGACAGCGCGGCTTCAACCTCACACCACTGACCATCGCCGTGCGATGCCCGCGCTGCGAGTCATCGAGAACGCACGAGCTCACGCGCTTCGGCTCGACGCAGTGTCAGGCAGTGCGCCAGTGCGACGCCTGCGGCGAGACGTTCCCGCATTTCAAGGAGCACTGAGCGGTTGACCGCCACGCCGGTTGCCGAGGCACCCGCAGCACATCGTCGCGCGACCATCCATCCGCTCACAGTCAGGGCGGTGGAGCCACTCACCGACGATGCGGTGGTGATCGAATTCGAGATTCCACCCGAGCTCGAGAGTGAGTTCTCCTTCACGCACGGCCAGCACGTCTCGCTGCGCTGTGAAGCCGCAGGAGACGACACCCGGCGCAGCTACTCGATCTGCAATGCCGCCGGCTCCGGGCAGCTGCGTGTCGCGGTGAAACGCCTGCCGGGTGGGGTCTTCTCCGCGTTTGCACTGGAGCAGCTGCGGGCAGGCGACATCGTCGAAGTTGTCACCCCGATCGGCCACTTCAACACGCCGCTGGATCCGAGCCACGCGCTCGCGTACGCCTTGATCGCGGCCGGCAGCGGGATCGCGCCCATCCTGTCGAATCTCACCACCATTCTCGCCGTCGAACCCCACAGCACGGTCACATTGATCTACGGCAACCGAACGGTCAAGGACATCATGTTCCTCGAGGAGCTCGAGGACTTGAAGAATCGCTATCCGGACCGTTTTGCCCTGTACCACGTGCTCTCGCGCGAGGAGCAGGAGGTGCAACTGTTCCACGGCCGCATCGATGCGGAACGACTTACGCTCTTCCTGGATCATGTGATCCGTCCCGCCCACGTCGACGAATGGTTTCTCTGTGGCCCGAGAGAGATGATCGAGTCGGCGCGAGATGTGCTGCTCGCGCGAGGCGTCGACAGCGAGCACGTGCACGCCGAGCTGTTTCATGCCAAGGACGCGCAGCGTCCGCGGGTCGAACAGCTCGCCGTCGCGCCGTCGGCGGATGCCTCGGAGGTCACGATCCTCCTTGACGGCCGCAGCTCGACGTTCAGCGTCGACACCGATGGGGAGCGCATCCTCGACGCCGCCTTGCGCGTACGCTCCGACGCACCCTACGCGTGTAAAGGCGGTGTCTGCGGCACCTGTCGTGCCAGATTGATCAGCGGCAGCGTCGAGATGGACCAGCACTTCGCGCTGGAACAGCGTGAGATCGATGCCGGTTTCGTGCTCGCCTGCCAGTCACATCCCACCACACCGAAGGTCGTCCTCGACTTCGATCAGTGATCTCGTCGCGCGGCCGGCGACCTCAGATGATCGGGGTCAGCCAGCTCGCGTACCTGTCGTTCTCGCCTTTGCACGCGGCGAAGTAGCGGTCCTGGAGCGCTCGGGTCACCGGCCCTGGCTCGCCGTCGCCGATGCGGCGGTTGTCGATCTCAATCACCGCTGACACCTCGGCCCCCGTCCCGCAGAGCAGCACCTCATCGGCGACGTACAGCTCGCTGCGATCGATCGTGCGTTCGATCACCTCGACACCGAGCTCGTCGCGCGCGAACTGCATCAGGACGGATCGTGTGATCCCCTCCACGATGTTCTCGGACGCAGGCGGCGTGATCAACTGGCCGTGCCGGAGGATGAAGACATTCTCGGCACTCCCCTCGCACACGTGGCCGTCCTGAGTTATGAGGATCGCCTCGTCAAAGCCGTTGAGAAACGCCTCGGTCTTGGCGAGCGCGCTGTTGATGTAGATGCCGGTCGCCTTCGACCGTGCCGGCGCGACGTTGTCGTCGATGCGCCGCCAGCTCGAAACCTGGCAGCGAATGCCGCCGGTCGTATCCACGTAGGCACCGAATGGCACCGGCACGATCATGAACCCGTCGCGCAGGTTGTGAAAGCGAATGCCGATCTCCTCATTCGCCTTGAACACGAGCGGACGGATGTACACGTCGGTACGGAAATCGTTGCGTCGCATCAATTCGACGGTGATCTCGCAGAGCTCGTCGACGCTGTGCGGGAGCTGCATGTGAAGCATCCGCGCATTGCCGGTCATGCGCGCGAAGTGATCCGCCATCCGGAAGACATTGATGCGGTGCTGTCGCTCGCTCCAATACGCGCGGATGCCCTCGAAACAGCCGGTGCCGTAGTGCAGCGCGTGGGTCAGCAGACCGAGGTGCGCGTCGCCGTAACGGCGGAGCTCGCCGTCAAAGTAGACCCACGTGTCAGCTTGCGCGCGACGCAGCTCTCCCTTGGTGACGGACGCTTTGGTCGGGGTCTCAGTCATGCCATCGCCTCGTCGGGTGTTTCGATAAGGTCCGCCAGGTGCCGGATGAAACCACCGGCGACGCCGCCATCGGCGACGCGGTGGTCGAACACGAGCGACAGCTCGACGACGGAGCGCGCCACGACCTCGTCGTCGATGACCCACGGCCGTGTGGCGATCCGCCCGACGCCGAGGATCGCCGCCTCCGGCGGATTGATGATCGCCGTCCCGCCGTCGACGCCGAACGCGCCGAAGTTGGAAACGGTGAACGTGCTGCCGCGGAGATGGGCAGCGTCGATGGAGCCGTCGCGCGCGGCGACGGCCAGCAGTTGCAGTTCGTCCGCGATGGCCCGCAGCGACTTGGTCTGCGCGTCGCGGATCACCGCGACGACCAGTCCACGCTCGGTCTGCACGGCGACGCCGAGATGGATCGGGGTGAAACGGACCACCTCGTTGGTCTGCGTGTCGAAATGCGCGTTGAGCCGGGGAAACTTCCGGAGTGCAACGACGCAGAGCCGCAGGATGATGGCGAAGGGTGTCACCGACGCGTCGGTCGAACCGGCGGGGAGCTCGGCACGCAACTCCATGAGCCGGGTTGCGTCGGCACTGAGCCACGCGGACGCGCTCGGCGCTTCCCGGTGCGACCGGGTGAGGCGTTCCGCCGCGATCCGGTCCACACCGGTGAGCGCTATGCGGACTGTCTCGCCGCTTGCAGGGTCCCCGCCGGCAGAGGTCAACGCGTCGACGGGCGTCGCGCGCTCGAGATCGGCCTGGGTGACCATGCCCCCCGGGCCGCTGCCGGTGATGGTGCTCAGGTCGATGCCGAGCGCCATCGCGCGCCGTCTGACCAGCGGAGAAGCCGGTGGCATCGGAGAGCTCGCGACCGGCCTGGCGGGCTCGGCGCGCTCGAGCGGCGCGCTCCGCCGCGACCGCGGCGCCGCCTCGCTGGTCCCATAGCCGACCAGGACGTTGCCCGAAGCGCCTTCGGCAGGCGGGCCGCCGGCGACCTCGATGCTGATCAGTGGCTTGCCGACGGTGATGGTCTCGCCCGCTACACCGTGGAGTGTGGCCACGCGGCCGGCGAAGGGGGTGGGCACCTCGACGACGGCTTTCTCGGTGGTGATCTCGGCGACCGGTTGGTCGACCACGACCACGTCACCCTCCGCCACCAACCAGCGGTTGATCTCTCCCTCGGTCAGCCCTTCGCCGAGGTCGGGCATGAGGAAGTCGCGAATCGTGAGCATCGATCAGTACTCGAGCAGTCGCGCGACCGCGTCGAGGATCCGGTCCGCATCGGGAAGGAAGTGACGCTCGATCTTTGCGGAGGGATACGGGACGTCGAACCCCGTGACGCGCAGGACGGGGGCCGCCAGATAGCCGAAGGCGCGCTCGCTCAACTCGGCGGCGATCTCGGCGCCGTAGCCGACGAAACGCGCCGCCTCGTGCACCACCAGCGCCCGTCCCGTCTTTGTGGCGCTCGCCACCAGCGTGTCCATGTCGACCGGGGAAAGCGTGCGGACGTCGACGACCTCGAGATCCCAGCCGCTCTCATCTGCAGCGCGCGTGGCCGCCTCGAGCGCGGTGGTCACCATCGGCCCGTAGGCGATGAGTGTCGCGGCGGTCCCCTCGCGGCGCACCACCGCCTCGCCGATCGGCGCGGCAGTCACCGGCAGGTCGAGGTCCTCCTTGAGCCAGTAGCGCCGCTTCGGCTCCAGGAAGATCACCGGGTCGTCGAACGCGATCGAGGCACGGAGCAATGCATACGCGTCGGCGGGCGTGCCGGGCGACACCACGGTGAGCCCCGCGGTATGCGCGTAGTACGTCTCGGGACTCTCCGAGTGATGCTCGACGGCGCCGATACCGCCGCCGTACGGGATGCGGATCACCAGCGGCAGCCCCACGCGGCCGCGTGTGCGGTTGCGGTACTTGGCGACATGGCTGATCACCTGGTTGAGCGCGGGGTAGGAGAAGCCGTCGAACTGCATCTCGACGACGGGACGGAGCCCGTACAGCGCCATACCGATCGCCGTGCCGGCGATGCCGGCCTCGGCAACGGGCGTGTCGAAGCACCGATCAGTGCCCATCTCCGCCTGCAGCCCGTCGGTGATACGAAAGACACCGCCGAGCCGGCCGACATCCTCCCCGTAGACCACGACGGAATCGTCCGCGCGCATCGAGTTCGCGCAGGGCCGCGTTGAGCGCGCCGGCCATGGTCAGTTCCATCAACTCTCCTCGGCCGCCCGCAATTCCTGCTCCAGGAGCGCGCGTTCGATGTCGAGCTGCGGCGTCCGGGCCGCGTACACGTGGTCGAACATCTCGCGCGGATCGCCCGCCGGGGCGTCGAAGAGAAAATCGCGCATTCGGGCAGCGATGGCCTCACCCTCCGCCTCGACCTCGGCGACGAATGCATCGCCGGCCACACCAGCGTCTCGCAGCACCTGCAGAAAGCGCTCGACCGGGTCGCGAGCGCGCCACTCGGACGCCTCGTCGTCGCTTCGATACCGGCTGGTGTCGTCGGCCGTCGTGTGCGCCTCGAGCCGGTACGTCACCGCTTCGATGAGCGTTGGTCCGTCGCCACGACGAGCCCGGTCGACCGCGGTCTTCACCGCACCGTACACGGAGATGACGTCATTGCCGTCGACGCGAATGCCGGGGATCCCGACCCCTGCGGCGCGCAGCGCGATGGATGACGTCCGGGTCTGCAGCCGATACGGAACGCTGATCGCGTAGCCGTTGTTCTGGACCACAAAGACCACCGGCGCGCCATAGACCCCGGCCATGTTGAGCGCCTCGTGCGCATCGCCCTCGCTGGCAGCGCCGTCGCCGAAGAAGGTGAGCGCGACGATCGGGTCGTGCTTGATCTTCGCCGCCATGGCCAGGCCCACGGCGTGCAGTGCCTGAGTGGCGAGCGGGGTGGTCAGCGGCGCGACGCGGTACTTGTACGGATCGAACCCGGAGTGCCAGCTGCCAGAGAAGAGGGCGAGGAGCTCGACGACGTCGACGCCCCGGGCGAAGGTGCCCACGGTCTCGCGGTAGGTCGGGAACAGCCAGTCATCCGCCTCGAGCGCGAACACCGCGCCCACCTGCGCCGCCTCCTGTCCGTGGCTTGACGCGAACACGCCGAGCGCTCCCTGGCGGGTGAGGTTGATCGCTTGACGATCCACCCGGCGGCTCAGCACCATCAGCCGGTAGAGGGAGCGGAGCTGATCGGCGCTCAGGTCGACATCGTGTGACGTCGCCGCGCCCATCGCGCCCTCGGCCGCCACGTCCTGCCAGGCGGCCTGCGACAGCCCTGGAAATGAGGACGGCCCGCTCGCGGCGGACGACACCTCCACACTCACGTTGATCGATCCTACCGCTGCGGGCCCGGCCCGCCGAAGTTCGGCGCCCGTTTCGCCCGTCTTGCGGCCACGCCCTCGGCAACGTCTGGACCGGTGAAACCGAGGAACTCGAGGGCGAGCGAGCTGTCGAAGATCGGCCCGGCGGCCCGAAGCCAGTTGTTGAGCGCGTACTTGGTCCAGCTGATCGCAGTGGGCGACCCGGCCGCGAGCTTGCGGGCAACCTCGAACGCTGTGACGTGGACCTGGTCGTCCGGGACGCTGAGCGATACCAGGCCGATGCGCTCGGCCTCCTCGCCGCTGACCGGCTCACAGAGCAGCAGGTGATATTTCGCCTTGGCGATGCCGCAGAGGAGCGGCCAGATGATTGCGGCGTGGTCGCCGGCGGCGACGCCGATCCGGGTATGACCGTCGATCAGCCGTGCCGACCTGCCGGCGATCGAGATGTCGGCGAGCAGGCCCACCACCAGCCCGGCGCCAACAGCGACACCATCCATCGCCGAGACGATCGGTTTGCTGCAGTTGATGACGTTGTAGACGAGGTCGCGTGCCTCGCGGAGCACCCGAGCGCGGACGGCGAAGTCCGACGCCATCTCCTCGATGAGATCGAAGTCGCCACCCGAGGAGAAGGTGCCGCCGGCCCCGCGGATGATGACCGCGCGCGTGTCGGCATCGCGATCGATTTCGCGCCACACCTCGGCGAGGTCGCGGTGCATCGCCGCATCGGCGGCGTTGAGGCGACCCTCGGCCTTCATGGTGATGACCAGGATCCCGTCCTCGGGGCGCTCGAAGGCGAGGCTGGGAAATGAGGTGGCGAGGTCGTCCGTCATCGCTTCGCGCGTCACTGCCCGGTGAACGCCGGCTTACGCTTTTCCTGGAAGGCGGAGATACCGTCCTGGTAGTCGTCGGTGCGCGATGCACGGCCCTGCGCCGCAGCCTCCGCGGCGAGCACCTCGGCAAATGACGGCGAGGTGTCGGTGATGCTTCTCACAATCCGCTTGGACTCGAGGAAGGCGGATGTGGGACCGCGTGCGATTGATGTCGCAAGCTCGCGCGTCCGGCGCAGCAGGTCGGCGCCGGCGACGCTGCGGTTGACGAGCCCCCAATCGGCCGCCTCACGCCCTGAGAGCAAGCGCCCCGTGTAGATGAGCTCGAGGGCGCGATGCGCGCCGATGCGCGCGACGAACGAAGCGTGCGCACCGCTGTCGAGGACCGCGCCGATGCGCGCGAACGGAGATCCGATCCGCGCGTCGTCGGCGGCATACACAAGGTCGCAGGCGAGTGCGAGACCCAGTCCGGTGCCCAGACACGCCCCCTGCACCGCCGCGATGGTGGGTACCGCAACGCTCGCCATGCGCTCGATCAGTGGGTTGAGGGTGTCGCGGAGGATCGCCTCGCCATCCTCGTGCAGCGGATCGGCGTCGGCGAGATCCCGGCCGCTGCAGAACGCCCGGCCTTCGCCGCGGACCAGCAGCGCACGGGCACCCGCCGACTCCACCTGATCGAGGCTCTCGCCGAGCTCGCGCACCATCGCCGAGTTCATCGCGTTCATCTTCGCGGGGCGGTTGAGCACGAGCTCGGCGACACCGCCGTCGACCGTCAGGAGGACGGTGCGTTCGCCGTCAGATTCCGGCATATGCCGCGCGCTCCCTGGCGGTGAGGATCTTCAGCTGACTTGCGCAGACGGTGACGCCGTTCTGGTTGAGGATGTCCCAGCGATAGGTCACGAGACCGGATCTCGCGTCCTTGTCGGACTTCTCGAGCACCTCGATGTCGAGGTAGATGGTGTCGTTGATCCAGGTTGGCGCCGTGTAGCGAAGGCGGTCGGTGCCGTAGTTGGCGAGGATGGTGGTCGCGTCGGCGGGCACTCCCAGACCGGTGCCGAGCGCAAACACCATGATCCCGGGGGCGACGCGCTGCCCGAACATCGAGCGCTCGGCAGCGACCTTGTCGATGTGCGGGTAGAACCAGTCGCCGGTCAGCGCGCACCAGTTGACGATGTCGCCTTCGGTGATGGTGCGGCCCCGGGTGCGCTGCGTCTGCCCGACCTCGAGCTCATCGTAGGTCCGATAGAGAAGAAACCGATCCACCCGAGATGCCTCCCGTGAACCCCTGGACTGGCGGGCTGGCGCGAGTCTACGACCGGCGGTCGATCACCCGCTGGAGCTTCCCCGACGAGCGCTCGATCGTGTCGGGATCGACGACCTCGACGCCGACCGTGACCCGACTCGATCCTTCACCTCGCGGGCGAGCCCCTGCGCAGCGGAATCGCGACGATCAGCCGGGCAGCCGGATCGAGCCTCGACCCGCACCGTCAGGGTGTCGAGCCGGCCCTCTCGCGCCAGGATCAGCTGGAAATGCGGGGCCAAGCCCTCCGTGTGGACGACCAGCTCCTCGAGCTGGGTTGGGAAGACATTGACGCCACGCAGGATGATCATGTCGTCGGTGCGGCCGGTCACCCTCTCCATGCGCCGGAAGGCCGGCCTCGCGGTTCCGGGGAGCAAGCGAGTGAGGTCGCGCGTGCGGTAGCGGATGATCGGCAGCGCGTGCTTGGTCAACGACGTGAGGACGAGCTCACCGATCTGGCCGTCGGGGAGCACCGCGCCGGTGACCGGATCGATGACCTCGGGATAGAAGTGATCCTCCCAGATGTGCAAACCGTCCTTGGTCTCCACGCATTCCTGCGACACACCCGGACCCATCACCTCCGACAGCCCGTAGATGTCCACCGCGTGCATGTCCATGCGTCCTTCGATCTCAGCGCGCATCGCCTCGGTCCACGGCTCCGCGCCGAAGATGCCGATGCGCAGAGAGCTGGACCTCGGATCCACGCCCTGGCGCTCGAACTCGTCGACCAGCGCGAGCATGTACGACGGCGTGACCATGATGATCGAGGGCTCGAAGTCGCGGATCAACTGCACCTGCCGCGGGGTCATCCCACCTGAGACGGGGACCACCGTGCAGCCCAGTCGCTCCGCTCCGTAGTGCGCGCCGAGCCCGCCGGTGAAGAGCCCGTAGCCGTATGCGACATGGACGATGTCGCCGGGACGACCGCCGGCGGCGCGGATCGATCGGGCCATGAGGTCGGCCCACGTGTCGAGATCGTCCTGTGCGTAGCCGACGACGGTTGGGCGACCGGTGGTACCGCTCGACGCGTGAATGCGGCGCACGTCCGAGCGCGGTACCGCGAACATGCCGAACGGATAGTTGTCGCGGAGATCGAGCTTGGTGGTCAAGGGAAATCTCGCGATGTCGGCAAGCGACTCGCAGTCGTCAGGTTTGACCCCGGCGGCGTCGAATGCGCGACGGTAATGGGCGACGTTTGTATGCGCGTGGCGCAACGACCAGCGCATGCGCTCGAGCTGCAGGTGCAGTAAGGCATCGCGGGTCAGGCGCTCACCCGAGTCGAGCAGGTCCGCAGGTGGCGCCGTGCCGAGTGTCATGCCCGGCCTTTCGCGCCGGAGTCTTGACCGTGGAGTTTTGGACGCCAGGCTGTTGGGCGATGCTGCGACTGGTTCCGCGAAACTCGGCGATCACGTCGCCGCCGCGTCGGACGGTGACGTCGTAGATGCCAGAGCGTCCGAATCGTGTGCGCTCAACGGCGCGCGCTTCGAGCACATCGCCTGCGCGCGAAGCCGCGACGAAGGTGATGTCCACGGCGGCCGCGACAGTCGGCGCTCCGTGGCTGTTGCAGGCACACGCGAAGGCGGTGTCCGCGACCGCGAACACGAAGGCGCCGTGGGTGATGCCGTGCCCATTCACCATGTCCGCGCGGATCGTCATGGTCGCCGTCGCTACCCCCGGACTTACGTCGCGGACCTCGATACCGAGTGCACGTGACGCAGCATCGTCGGCAAGCATGCGGGTCACCGATTCAGTCACCGAGTCTCCCTGGATGCGCTCGACGCCGTGACGGCGCTCAGAGGGTTATTGTGCTGCGCTCGACTGCGGCCACGGCATCGGCGGCGCCGCTGAGCGCGACGTGCGCCGTCGCACGCCTGCCCCCGAGGTAGAGGATCAGCTCGGTCGCCGGACCGCTGAGGACCGCCATGTCGCCCGATCCGCGCGCTTTTCGAGCACCGTCTGGACCGACGAGCTCGATCCCGTAGGGACGGATCGCACGTTCGAGGCGGCGGGCGCCGTACCCGGTCGTTCGCCATGCGAGCGCTTCCAGATCGGCCATCGGTGGGCGCGGTTCACGACCATTCGCACGGCGGACATCCTCGTGGTGGATGAAATACTCGATCCCGTTGAAGAGCTCGCGAATTCTTGGGAGACGCCACGGGATCAGCGGTGCGCCCGCACGCAAGCGGGTGACCATCGCCGGCATACCCTTGGCCTTTTCCCTTGCACGCGCGGCGTCAGACCAGCGGTGGAAGTGCTCGCGCAGCACGAGGTGCGCCGCGAGATCGGCCGTGGTCCAGCCTTCACAGAGGGTCGGCGCGTCCGGACCGAGCTCGAGGAGGAGGTCACACAACGCCGCGCGCTCTCGCACGTCGATCAGGTCCGTCATCGCGACGACCGCACGTGCTCCGCGAAGAACTCGAGGGTGCGACGCCACGCATCGGTGGCCTCGTCTTCGTCGTATGACTTGCCAGTGACAGCTCGGGTCGCCGGTTGCGTAGGGGTGATGATCGTTCAGCGTAGCTTCTCCGCCCCGTGCGGCCGAGAGCGGCAGCTACTGCTTGGGACCGATCTGGATCCACGCAGAGCCGGTCCATCGCCAGACGCCGACCGGTGATTCCCCGGATGCCGATGCCGACGGCGGGCTCCCGAGGAGAAGCAACTCGTGCCGGTCGGAGTCGGTGATCTCGACACCCCCCACCAGGGGGAGTGCGGCGGCGGGAAGCGGAGCCCATTCGCTTCCGTCCCATGCGGACAGGCGTGATCCACCCGATGCCGATGAGTTGCAGCCGCACAGATCGAGGCGTCGCGTCATCGGGTCGAGCGCCATCGTCGATCCGTCGATCGGTGCATGGATCGAGGTCGGCAGCATGGACCAGACGATGCCGTTCCACTTCCACGTTGTGTTGACGGCGCCGGTGGCAGGCGGGGGACCGACGCAGCATCCGACCGCAAGGAGTGCATCGGTGGCGGGGTCGAAGCCCATCGGGCTGTACGTTGCACCTGGTGGCAGTGCCGCCCCGCCCGGCTGGCGCCAGCTGGTGCCGGTCCAGACCCATGTCTCCGCGGGATCCGAGATCACCCCGGAGCGCGTCAGCAGGATCATCTGGCTGGTCGTGGGATCCCATGCCATGTCCGAGCCCTCACCGGGAGGCGGCCCGTTGACCCCGGTATCGAGATCCTCCCAGGTGCTCCGGTTCCACGCCCAGGTGTCGTCAACAGGCAAGCCCGGTTCCAGACGCCCCCCAAAGAGCATCACGCTCTTCGTGTGCGGGTCATAGGCCGCGGAGGCCCCGAAACGCCCGGCGGGACTGACTGATGGATGGGCCAGCGTCCACTTCGAGCCGTTCCACAGCCACGTATTCGGATAGTCGCCGACACCGCCGAACAGGACGATGTCGTGGGTCGCAAGATCGTCGGCGAGGCTGAAGCCGAATCCCGCCTGAGGCTCGAGTGGAACGGGCGTCGGGCTCAGGGTTTGCTGCGCCGGCGTTGGCGTGTGCGACCCCCGGGTTGCCGCGATCTGCGCGCGCTGACTGAACGAGATCACGATCCCGATCGCCCCCGCCACGGCGATGATGCACAGGAGCCCGACGACGGAGCGTGTGTTCACGCGGCGGACGCCACCCTCGCCGGGCTCATGCGGTGGTTGCTCTTGCATTTCGTTAAGAAGAAATGTGCCATTCCGACCTGACCGACCGCCCGGCTACGATGGAGGCCGTGACCACGCTGACACCGTCCACCGGCAGCATTGACCTGGACACGCTCGTCACCTCCTGGCGTGCGGCCAATTACCTGACCGTCGCGCAGATCTACCTCCAGGCGAATCCGTTGCTCCGCGAGCCGCTGCTGGCAGAACACATCAAGCCACGACTCCTCGGTCACTGGGGGACATCCCCGGCGCTGAGCCTCATCTACGTCCAGCTGAACCGTTTGATCCAGCAGCGCAGCTGCGACGTCCTCTATGTCGCCGGCCCCGGGCACGGTGGCCCGGCGATCGTCGCCAACGTGTACCTCGAAGGAACATATTCCGAGATCTACCCGGCGGTGTCCCTTGACGAGGCCGGACTTCTTCGGCTGGTCCGTCAGTTCTCGACGCCTGGTGGCATCCCCAGCCATGTGAGCGTTCCAACGCCGGGCTCGATCCATGAGGGCGGCGAGCTCGGCTATGCGCTCGTTCACGCGTTCGGCGCAGTTTTTGACAACCCCGACTTGATCGCCGCATGCGTGGTCGGGGACGGCGAAGCGGAGACCGGTCCCCTGGAGGGGTCGTGGAAGGGCGTGAGCTTTCTCAACCCGCGTCGCGACGGTGCCGTGCTCCCGATCCTTCAACTCAATGGCTACAAGATCAGCGGGCCGACCGTCCTCGGCCGGGCTCGCGAGCAGGATATGCAAGGGTTGCTGACCGCTCACGGGTACGACGTTCACATCGTCAGCGGCGACGACCCACGTGCGGTGCATGAGGAGTTTGCGCAGATCCTCGACGTCTGCTACGAGCGCATCCGCGAGATCCAGAATGCCGCACGCAGCGGGGCCAGTGTGGGCCGGGCGACCTGGCCGGCGATCGTGCTGCGCACGCCCAAGGGATGGACCGGTCCGAAGTTCGTCGATGGCCTGCCTGTGGAAGGAACCTTCCGTGCCCACCAGGTGCCGCTCGACAACGTCCGGACCAACCCCGCTCACCTCGCGCAGCTCGAGGAATGGATGCGCAGCTACCGTCCTGAGGAGCTCTTCGACAGCAACGGCGTCCCGGTCGCGGCGGTCACGGCGCTGGCGCCACGCGGCGACAAGCGCATGGGCTCAACCGCATACGCCAACGGGGGCAGGATGCTCAGGCCGCTGCAGCTCCCGGCGTTCACCGACTACGCAATGCCTGTGGACCCCGGGGTCACCGTCGCAAGTCGACGCGCCGGCTTGGTGAGTGGATCCGCGACATCTACCGCGACAACCCGCACAACTTTCGCCTCTTCTGCCCGGACGAGACCAACAGCAACCGACTCGGCGCGGTCTTCGACATCGAGGACCGCTGCTGGGAGGAGGCAACCATCCCCATCGACGATCATGTGAGCGCCGACGGCAGGGTCATGGAGGTGCTGTCGGAGCATCTGTGTGAGGGCTGGCTCGAGGGATACCTGCTCACCGGGCGGCACGGACTCTTCGCGACGTACGAGGCCTTCGCGATGGTCTCCGCATCGATGACGGTGCAGCACTCAAAGTGGCTCGAGGCAGCGCGCGCGCTTGCATGGCGCGAGCCGGTCGCGGCGCTCAACATCCTGCTCACGTCGACATGCTGGCGCAACGACCACAACGGCTTCAGTCACCAGGGCCCCGGGCTGATCGACACCGTGATGTCGCTGAGCGGCGATGTGGTCCGAGTATATCTGCCACCCGACGCGAACTGCCTGCTCTCAGTGGCAAATCACTGTTTCACCAGCCGCAGCTATGTGAATCTCATCGTCATCGACAAGCAACCGGAGCTCCAGTACCTGTCCATGGACGATGCGATCGAACACTGCACACGCGGAGCTTCGGTGTGGTCCTGGGCATCGAATCACGCGAAAGAGGATCCGGACGTGATCCTCGGATGCGCCGGTGACATTCCCACGCTCGAGACGCTCGCCGCCGCAGCGTTGCTGCGCGAGCATGTGCCCGACCTTCGCTTCCGCCTCGTCAACGTGGTCGATCTGCTGGCCATGAACCCTGCGCCGTTCCATCCTCATGCGTTGAGTCCCGAGACGTTCACAGGGTTGTTCACGGACGATGTCGACGTTGTCATGGCATTTCATGGCTACGCGAGGGCATTCCATCAGGTCGTCCACGGTCGGCCGAACGCCGCCCGATTCCACGTTCGTGGATACAACGAGCACGGCACCACGACAACGCCGTTCGACATGGTTGTGCTCAACGAGATGAGCCGCTATCACCTCGTCATGGAGGCGTTGCGCCGGGCGCGGCGCGCTCCCGCCGGCGCCGAGGATCTCAACCGGTTCTGCAAGTCACAGCTACGACGGCACCATCACTACGTCCGCGAGCATTTCGAGGATATGCCCGAGATCCGCGATTGGCGGTGGCCGGGGTGAGGCTGCAGGGGTTCCTGCCGGCCAAACCCGCCTGAACGATGCGCATCCTCGCGGTCAACGCCGGCTCGAGCAGTCTCAAGCTGAGCGTGGTCAACGACAGCGACGGGGTGGACGACGAGCAGGAGACCGACGGCGACACTGATCCGATCGCAGCGCTGCGCGACTTCGCGGCACGGGCGGGCAGCATGGACGCCGTCGCCCACCGGCTGGTACACGGAGGTTCCGCGATCCGCCGCGCGGTCGTCGTTGATGATCACGTGCGTCATGAGCTCGACGCGGCGATCGAGCTCGCTCCACTGCATGTGCCACCCGCGCTGGCCTTGCTCGACGCGGCACGTGCCGGCATCGATCGGCCACAGATCGTATGCGTCGACACCGCGTTTCACGCGGACATGCCGGTATTCGCAACCACCTACGCGCTGCCGGCGCAGTGGCGCGACTGGGGCGTGCACCGCTACGGCTTTCACGGGCTCTCATATGCATGGTCGAGCCGGCGCAGCGCGGAGCTGTTGCACCAATCACCGGATCGCCTCCAGGTGGCGATCGCGCACGTCGGATCGGGGGTCTCAGCCTGCGCCGTTCGCGACGGACGCAGCGTTGATACGAGCATGGGCTTCACACCGTTGGAAGGCGCGGTGATGGCGTCGCGGAGCGGCACCGTCGACCCAGGCGCACTGCTCTGGCTGCAGGAGCGTCACGGCGTCACGGTCGGAGCGATGACGCGGGCGCTCGAACACGGCAGCGGACTCCTCGGACTCAGCGGCATGTCGGATATCCGCGACGTCGAGCGTGAGGCGACGCTCGGCAACCAGCGCTGCGTGCTGGCACTCGATGTGTACGTGCACGTGTTGAGCCGCGTGATCGGTGGCCTCGCCACCTCGCTCGAGCGCCTCGATGCCCTGGTGTTCACGGGAGGAATCGGCGAGCACTCGGCGCTGATCCGCAGCCGCGTATGCGCTCGACTTCAGCGTGCTCGGCCTTCCCGATTCCCTGCTGCCTGCGGAGGGAGACGCGGTCATCGCCCGAGCTGACCACGGGGCTGCAGTCGTCGTTGTGACGGCTCGCGAGGACGCGCAGATGGCGCGTGAGGCGCGCGCCCTGCTGGCGCGTTAGACCGCGACCGGGAACTCGACGACCGCTTCGGTGACGGGCGTAGGTTCCGCCACAACGCGCGGCTTGTGACTGATCACGGTGCACGCGAGCCCGGAGAGCGCCGCCGTGGCGGCGGCGTACCACCAGAGATTGTGGAAGTGGGCCAGCGCGTCAGCAGAACTGCGCGGTGTCCCGAGGATCACCACCAGCAGTGCCACACCGAAGGCGCCGCCGATCTGCCTCGCGGTCTGATTCACGGCGCTTCCGACAGCGAAGCGGTTGGGATGCAGGCTCGAAACGGCGGCTGCACCGAGCACAGGAAAGGTGAGCCCGATGCCGAGCCCGATGATCAATGTGCCCGGCAACCACGTCGTCAGGTAATCGGCCTGCAGTCCGACTCGTGTCGCGAACCACACGAGCCCCGCGAAGAACACGGTGAACCCGGCGAGCAGCACCTTGCGGAAGCCGATGCGTGACGCGGTCCGGCCTGCAGGGCCGGACGACGAGCGCGACCACGAGTGGACCAGGTGTCACCGCCAGGCCCGCTTCGAGAATCGGGTAGTGCCACACGCTCGTGAGGAACAGGATGTTCCCAAGGAGCATCGCGAAGAATCCCATCGCGTAGAGAAATGTCGCCGCGTTTGCGACGCTGAACGAGCGGGCTCTGAAGAGGGTGAGATCGAGCACCGGTTCCGGGTGCCGCGCTGACCGCCGGAGAAAGATGGTGCCGACCAGGAGCGCTCCGGCGAAGCATCCTATAATGGGCGCCGACGTCCAGCCCCACGTCGGCCCCTCGGTGATGCCGAGGACCAGCGCCGAGCGGGTCAGAGCGATCAGCACGGCGCCCTGGTAGTCGGGCGCCGCTCCTGCCGCGCCTGGCCGCGACCTGACCAGGACGCGGCGACCCGCGAGCCACGCCGCAATGCCGATCGGCACGTTCACGAAGAACGCGGCGCGCCAGCCGCCAAGGGTGATCAACGCCGCTCCAAGCGATGGGCCGGTGGCCACCGCCAGGGCTCCGACCCCACCCCAGAGCGCCACAACCTGTGAGCGCCGCTCAGCCGGAAAGGCGGCGAGGAGCAGGCTGAGGGACGCCGGCAACAACGCGGCGGCGCCGCACCCCTGTATCACCCGACCTGCAACGAGCAATACCACCGACGGGGCCACGCCACAGAGGGCCGAGCCCGCGGTGAAGACGCCGAGGCCGGCGAAAAACACCTTCCGGCTGCCCAGCCGGTCAGCGGTGCGTCCGCGATCACGAGCAACGAGCCGAAGACGATCCCGTAGCTCGTGATCACCCAGGCAAGCGTCGCGCGGGGATCGCTTGGAAAGGAGCGTTCGAGAGCGGGGAACGCGACGTTCACGATCGACAGGTCGAGCGATGCCATGAACGCCCCGAGTGCGGTGACGACAAAGACGATCCGGCGCCGGCTCACAGGCGTCGCCGTCGGAGGCGCGGATGGGGAATCGCTCAACTCGGTCACGGCCTGCCAGACTCTAATGGCTTGCGTTCTATTATGCAACTCACTATGCTGAGACCGTGGATCGCAAGAGCTTCGCCGGAATGGATTGCTCGGTGGCGCAATGCCTCGAGATCGTCGGGGAGTGGTGGAGCATGCTCATCGTTCGAGACTCGTTTCTCGGCGTGACCCGGTTCGACGACTTCCAGCGCCGTCTGGGGATCTCGCGAAACATCCTCCATGACCGGCTCAACACGCTGGTCGACGCCGAAGTGCTGGCTGCGGGTTCGGTACTCCGAGCATCCGGTGCGGCACGACTACCGTCTCACCGACAAAGGCCGTGACCTGTGGCCGGTCCTCACCGCAATGCGTCAATGGGGCGACCGCTATGTCGCGCCGAGCGGCCCGCCACTGGTGGTGACCCACAAGGCATGCGGCGAGGTGACCACCGCGGTCATGGTCTGCGGCTCGTGCGGCGAGCGCATTGGAGCTCGCGATGTCGAGGCAGCAGTGAGCCCAGGCCACGAGCCTGGCGCGCTCATTCCGGCGCGGGCGTCGACCGCGCGGCACTGAGGACCGGTGCGACGCCGAAGGGGTCGTGGCCGGCGATCGCCGGACGCACAGGAACCTCGACCGGCCAAACCGGCGCTAGCCCAGGCGACATGCACCTGTCGTGAGCGGCAGGCAGAGTGCAGATATGACCTTTACCCGCGACGACGCGAGTGCCTACATCGCCAAGGTGCGCTGGCAGTTCGCCAAGACCATGCCGCAATGGCCCCACGAGTACACGGTGCTTCAGTGGCGCCAGGATCTCGAACCCGAGTTCCGATCGTTCGTCGCATTGATCCGCACTGCCGGTGTCGTCAAACCGTGGCCGCGCGATTCGAGCAACCCTCGGTATCACCACACGTATCTGGAACTGGGTAAGTGGGAGTACTGGACGATGGGCGAGCCCGTCAATGAAACCACGCTGGTGAATCGGGCGCTGCTACCTCGGGTCGGTTTCGGCGTCGACATTCTGCCCTCGAGTGAGGAAGAGCGCGACCGCCAGCACGAGAATGACACCGGCGTTGGTTCCGAGCTCGAACAGCGACTGCGATATTGACGGAGAGGCACCGGCGGTTCCCGTCTGCGAGAACGTGAGGCGGGTCGACACGGCGAGGATGTCCCTCACGGCAGCGATGATGCCGATGACCAGGAATGGTCGGAAAGGAAACCCCCAGCCCTCGAGATGCGTGAGGACGGTGCGCATGATGTCCACGAGGATGATCACGACCAGGACGCCGTCGACGGCGCTGATCAGCGCCTGTGTGTACGTGCCCGGCTGCGTGAAGAAGTCGATGAAACTACGGACCAGCACCACGCCCGCAAGCACGAGCAACACGATCGCGACGCCGTACTGAACAAGGTCGATCAGGATGCGAAGCGGGGTACCGCGGCGTATCTCGGGCCACGAGAGCACGCCACCAGTACGACTCTGTTCGCTCGCGTCCTGCGAAGTCGTGAGTTGGGACGCGGCCGGTTCGTCAGGCATCGTGTTCCTGTCAGTGTAGGGCGGCATCGCCGCAAGCACCACCATCTCGACCATCAGAGCTTGGCGAGCATCAAGGGTGGTTCACGAACACCGAGCACAGAGAAAGACACGTTCCGGCGTTCGGAACGTGTCTTTCGAACAGGGTGTTGGTGGCGGAATTTCTCGGTCAGTAGTAGTGGCGCCGGCCGCCCACCGCGTGCCCGGCCATTCCGAGCAACTCGAGCACGACCCCGAGAACGATGAGAATGACGCCGATGGTCACCAGGACTGGGATCGCCGCCAGCAACCCGATGATGAGAAGGATGATGCCCAGAACGATCATGCCTCGCCTCCGTGTATTGCGAACTTCAGGGTGTTTTGTCGTCGATCGATGCGACGTCCGCCCTTAGATCGGACGATCGTCGATGGTGGTTGTGGTGGTTCCGTTGCGCCTCATGTAGCCCGGGCCGCCCCAGGACGACCAGAAGATCAACGAGAGAACGATGCCCAGCGCTCCGACCCCCATCAGGATGTACCCGATGGTGTGAAGGTCGACCCCGCTGGTGGTCACATGAATCGCGAAAGCCAGGACGGCTCCCACGGCCAACAGGAAGATGCCTACTCCGAGGCCCATGGCTGCTACCTCCTTGGTCGCTGTCTGTCCCGTCTCAGATACTGTCAGCGATCTTATAGCTGATATTGATATGAAGACTATCATATATGGCCCGAAAAGTGTGCAGCCATACTCGTGGCGCGCAGGTCCAGGGCCGACGTCCTGACCATCGCCGTCTGGCGGAGGCGGTCTCCCCGTCATGCTCCAATCCGGACGACTCTGATACTGTAACATCCAGTAAATCTGCTAGTTGAACTAACAGATTAGATGCTCACGGGTGCACGCGCACGCACGCGTGAGCGGATAGACCAAGCACGCACGCGGGGTTTCGGCATATGTCGGCTGCGAGCGCCGTGGCCCAAACCGGCCTTCCGGCTCGAACTCAGAGGGTGGCGTCCGCCGCCCTGGCGAGCACCCTTGTCCTGGCCGCTTGCGGAGTGTCGTCCCCGGCCGCGGCCAGCCCGCGCCCGACGGCGTCCAACCGCCTGCGCACCATGCTCGACGCGGCATGGGCGGGATACAAGCAGGTCTTCATCCAGCCCGACGGCCGGGTCGTGGACCCGACTCGCGGCGGTGTCACCACATCAGAAGGCCAGAGTTATGCGCTGCTCCGCGCGGTCTGGATGGGCGACCGGACGACGTTCGACTCCGTCTGGCGCTGGACGGCAACGCACCTCGAGCTCGGCGGGAGTGCGCCTTTCGCTTCGCTGTGGAGCGACGGCCGGGTGGTCGACGCGAACTCGGCAAGCGACGCCGACTCGGATATCGCCCTCGCACTCCTCTACGCGGCGAGACGTTTCGGTGAGGCACAGCTGCATCGCCAGGCGCTCACCGTTCTCAGCGCCATGTGGCAGGACGACGTTGTGTCCATCGACGGCATGAACATCCTGACGGGAGGCAACTGGGCAACCCGGCAGCAGACGCCGGGGCCGGTCATCAACCCCTCGTACTTCGCCCCGTATGCGTTCCGAACTTTCGCCGCCGAGGATCCGAGCCATCCGTGGTCGTCCCTCATCGACAGCTCGTACACGGTGCTCGACGAGTGCAGCAGCGCCGTGCTTGATGGGACCGCGGCCGTGGCCGGAGGCCTTCCGCCCAACTGGTGCGCCATCTCGCGAACCACTGGTCGGATCGTGTCGTTCCCCACCATCGCGAACGCTGACGAGTACGGCTACGACGCGTTTCGCGTGATGTGGCGGGTGGCGATGGATGCAACCTGGAATGGAGAGCCGCGCGCTCGCGCGTACCTCGATAAGACGGCGTTCCTGCGCTCGCAGTGGAACCAAAGCATGCGCCTCGACCCCGTCTACGGCCATGACGGCAGCGTCGTGAGCTCGTACGACGACCCCACACTCCTGGGCGGCGACATCGGCAATTTCGTGGTGACCGAGAGCACCGGGGCACAGCAGATCGAACAGTCGCTGCTGGCCTCGTTCCATCCGGGGCCACCCGCGTACTTCGGCGATCCCCAGAACTATTTCGAACAGAACTGGGTGTGGTTCGGCCTCGCGCTGGCCGGCGGCATTCTCGTCGATCTCGATCGAGTCAACGCATGATCCTCGAGAGCGTCATCTTCTTCGCGCTGCTGCTCGCGACCACGCTCGTGATCGCGCTGTTGCCGCCCACGATGACCGCGCGCGCATGGCTCGGAATACCCTTCTGTCTGCTCGCGCTTGCGGGTGCGGGGGCCGCATTCCTTGCGATCGAACAGGACGAGCCGGGCCTGATCATTCTGGAGATCGCGGCGATCCTGCTGGTCTGTGTCATGCGCATCGTGCAGCCGCGCTGGAGCTTTGTCGGCGCGCAACTCTTTGTGGGGGTGTCCGCAGCCGCGCTCTGCTACCTGGTGTACGCATCCCTCCAGACGTTCCTTGGCGGGTTGCCGATCCTCGCCGTGTTCGCCTCCATCGCCCTGCTCATCCTCGAGATCCTGGCCCTCGGTCTCTCGGTGTCCTTCACGTTCGAGATCTGCGACGTCCTTTCGCGACGGACGCGGCAGCGAGTCATTCCCCCGTTGACACGAGAACCGTGGGTCGCGCTCCAGGTGCCGACGTACAACGAACCGGTCGAGGTCGTGCAACCCACGCTCGAAGTCCCTGGCGCAGATCGACTATCCACATCTGCTCGTCCAGGTCGTCGACAACAACACCACCGATCCCGCGCTCTGGAAGCCGATCGAGGAACTCTGTGCGCGGCTGGGGGCGCGCTTCCTCTTTGTGCATCTCGAGAACTGGCCGGGATTCAAGGCCGGGGCGCTCAATGAGGCGACGCCGCGGCTTCCCGAGGAGGTCGAGATCCTCGGCATCGTGGACGCGGACTACCAGGTCCATCCGCAGTGGTTGCGCAACACGATCGGCTACTTCGACGATCCGTCCGTCGCCTTCATGCAGACCTCGCAGCACTACCGTGAATGGCGCGACAACCCGTATCTGCGCGGCCTCTTCTACAGCTTCCGGTATTTCTTCGACATCACGCTGATCGCGCGCAGCCATCGCAACGCGATCATCTTCTGTGGAACCATGGGGCTGATCCGGCGTTCAGCGTTCAACCAGATCGGCGGGTGGAACGAGCAGTGCATCACCGAGGATGCGGAAGCATCACTGCGCATGCTCGGCGCCGGATATCGCGGTGTGTACGACGCTGCGGCATACGGCGAGGGATTGATGCCGCTGGATTTCGACGGCCTCAAGAAGCAACGGTTCCGATGGGCGCTCGGCGGCATTCAGATTCTCAAGCTCCACTGGCGAGAGATGGTTCCGTTCGCCAGGCATCGGATGCGGCTGAGCGTCGCACAGCGCATCCACTACCTGCTCGGCAGCGTCCAGTGGTTCGCGGAGGTGCTCACCGCGACATTCACAGTGCTGCTGCTTGCCACCGCGCTCGCCACCTCGCTGCACGAGAAGCTCCCGGTGCGCGAGCTCACCGGTGCGGTGCTCGCGGTGCCGGTCGCGTTTGCGGGCACGGGTGTGTTGCGCGCGGTCTGGGCGCTGCGGCGTGCGTGCGGAGCGAGCACGCGAGACGCCTTTTACGCACTGCGCGTGTGGTTTGCGCTGTCCTGGGTGGTGACGCTCGCCTGCGTGCGTGGCCTCGTGCAAAAGCACGCTGACTTTCTTCGCACTGCCAAGAGCAAGGAGGGCCGCTCACTCCTCAGCGCGCTGCGTGCGTCACGCGCGGAGAGCCTTCTGATGGTTGCCGCCGTCGCCGGGGCGGCCGCGATGCTGGTGCGCTCGCCGAGCATCGCAACGGGCGTGCTGGCCGCGCTGCTCCTGTTTGAGGCTTTCGTCTACTCCAACGCCCCATGGGCGAGCCTGGCGGCGGAAGGCATCATCCTCACACCGGAGCGACGCGCGTATGCCCGCTCGCCGCAGAACACCGGCGAACGTCCGGCGCGCAAACGAGCGATCGTTGCTCCGCTCGCAGCGGTCGGGGTAGCCGCGACGGCTGCCGTGCTCGCGCTTGTCATAGCGGCACCGAGCCAGAACGCTCCGTTCAGCGGACCCCAGGCTGATCTCCCCCGCATCGGCAAGATCGTCCCGGACTTCAAGGTTGGGCCGCTCCCCCAAGTGACGCCGTCGCCGTCGGCCAGCCCATCGCCGAGCCCAGGAACGTCCCCGTCGCCATCGCCGAGTGCGTCGGGGCAGCCCTCGCCCACGCCATCGGCGTCACCGACGGCGTCACCCACGGCGTCACCGGCGCCTTCGCCAACGCCTTCACCGACGACCGCTCCGACGCCGACACCAACGGCGCCATAACCGGCTAAGCGTCGTCGAGCAGCCTCGCCGGGAACCCGTGGTGGTCCTGCTCAACGACCTCGGGCAATGCCAAGCGCCATCTGGCGCGCCCTCGCAGGCGTCACCCGGCGATCCTCGCCATCAGAGCCCGGTTGCTTATGGGAGGCGAACGGTGCCGGTCAGGTACGCGTCGCAGCTCCGCGCAGCCGCACGACCGTCGGCAATCGCCCAGACGATCAACGACGCGCCGCGCACCGCGTCGCCGGCCGCGAACACCCCGGGCGTGCCGCACGCGAAGCCCTCATCGACGGCGATGTTGCCACCGCGGTCGAACCTGATCGGCAGCTCATCGACCAACGTGGAGCGCGTGGCTCCCTCGTACCCGATCGCGATGAGCACGAGGTCGGCATCGAGCTGCACGATGTCGTCGGAAACGGGGACGAACGCCCGGGCCCCATGCTCGCGGCGCGCCTCAACGCGAATCGCTCTTACACTGCGCACATCGCCGTGCTCACCCTCGAAGCTCGTGACCATGAGACCGAACTCTCGCGAGCCTCCTTCATCATGCGCGGGGTATGTGCGCAGAATGAGGGGCCATTGCGGCCACGGGTTCCCGTCAGGCCGCGCATCCGGGGGTTGCGCGTAGATGTACAGCTGTTGCACGTCGCTGCACTGCTCGCGAATCACGTTGCCCAGGCAGTCCGCACCGGTGTCGCCTCCGCCGATGATGACCACCTTGCGGCCCGCGCGGAGATCTCGGGCTGTGCGCTGACGCGCTCACCGGCCACGCGGCGGTTCTGTTGCACGAGGTAGTCCATGGCGAAATGAACCCCGCGCAGCTGCCGGCCGGGGACGGCGATGTCACGCGGGCGGTCGGCGCCGACCCCGAGCACCACCGCTTCGAATCGCTCGCGCAGCTGCGCGGTGCTCAGGTCGACACCGATGTCGTACCCGGTCTCGAAGGTGATCCCCTCGGCTTCGAGCAGATCGATGCGCCGGTCGATCACCCACTTCTCCATCTTGAAGTCGGGAATCCCATAGCGAAGCAGCCCGCCCAAGCGGTCCGCCCGCTCGAACACCGTCACGCGGTGTCCCGCGCGGTTGAGCTGCTGTGCCGCGGCGAGTCCCGCCGGTCCAGAACCGACAACCGCCACGCGACGCCCCGTTCGGTGCGCGGGCGGCTCCGCGCGGATCCAGCCTTCCTCGAATGCGTGGTCGATGATGGACTGCTCGATCTCCTTGATCGCCACCGGGTCATCATTGATGGCGAGCACGCACGCGGATTCGCAGGGAGCGGGGCAGAGCCGCCCGGTGAACTCCGGGAAGTTGTTGGTGGCGTCGAGCCGTTCGACGGCTCCTTTCCAGTCGTCGCGAGCCACCAGGTCGTTCCACTCGGGGATGAGGTTGTGCAGCGGACAGCGGTGGTGGCAGAACGCCACGCCGCAGTCCATGCAGCGCGACGCCTGCTCGTGCAGCACCTGGACCGGCAGTGGGAGATATACCTCGCGGTAGTCGCCGACGCGTTCGTCCACCGGCCGCTTCTGAGCGTGCGGCGCGTGTGCTCCAGGAACCCGGTTCTTGCACCCATCAACTCACCAGCTCGAGCTGTGCACGGCGGCGCGCCGGTACTCCTCGGGCATCACCTGCACGAAGCGTTCGCGGTCCTGTGTCCATGTGCGCAACAGTCGCTTCGCGACGGCACTCGAGGTGAGGACGGCGTGGCGCACGAGCAGACCACGGATGACGTCGTGGTCGTCCACGCCGACCTGCTCGACGCCACGGATGCCGGGTTGCCGCGACGCCGCGACGGTCCGGTCCTCGTCGAGCAGGTACGCGACGCCGCCGCTCATCCCCGCCGCGAAGTTGCGGCCGATCGGCCCGAGCACGACGACGGCGCCGCCGGTCATGTACTCGCACCCGTGGTCGCCGATGCCCTCGACGACGGCCTCGGCGCCGCTGTTGCGCACGGCGAACCGCTCGCCGGCGAGGCCGCGGACGAACAGCTCGCCGGCGGTCGCCCCGTAGAGGCAGACGTTGCCGGCGATCACGTTGTCGTGCGGCGACGAACCGCGCGCGCGTCGACGGGCGGATGCACGACGCGCCCGCCCGCAGAGCCCCTTGCCGACGTAGTCGTTCGCCTCGCCGAACAGGCGAGCGTCACCCCGCTCGGCAGCCAGGCGCCGAAGGACTGTCCTGCGCTGCCGGTGAGCTCGACGCGCACCGTGTCGTCGGGGAGCCCCGCGGCGCCGTGGGCGCGCGCGACGTCGCCGCGAGCATCGCCCCCGACGGCTCGATCGCTGTTGCGCGACCGGCGAGCGCACGGGGGTGCCGGTGCCGACCGCCCCCGCGCGCGTCGCGCAGCGTCGTCGAGGACCGGTGCCGAGCACGTCGCCGGGCCGCGCCCGCTCGCGTGCGGTGCGCCGCCGTCCACGACGAGCGAGCGTCGGGGCGAACAGGAGCGAGGAGAGGTCGAGGGCGCGCGCCTTGTGGTCGACGGCGCGGTCGGCCGCTCGAGGAGATCGACGCGGTCCCGCGCAGCTCGCCGAGGGTCGGACGCCGAGCGCGGCCAGGTGGCGGCGCACGTCCTCGGCCAGCCACGTGAAGTACGCTCGACGTGCACCGGCCGGCCCGGGAACCGCGCGCGCAGCCGCTCGTCCTGGGTCGCGATCCCCACCGGGCACGTGTTCAGGTGGCAGACGCGCATCATCACGCAGCCGAGCGCGACGAGCGGCGCGGTCGCGAAGGCGAACTCGTCGGCGCCGAGGAGCGAGGCGACCACGACGTCGCGGCCCGTCCGCAGCAGTCCGTCGGTCTCGAGGCGACGCGATCACGCAGGCCGTTCGCGATGAGCACCTGGTGCGCCTCGGCGAGCCCGAGCTCCCAGGGCACGCCCACGTGCTTGAGCGCGGTCAGCGGCGCGGCGCCCGTGCCGCCCTCGTAGCCGCTCACGACGATGTGGTCCGCGCCGTGCCTTCGCGACGCCCGCGGCGACCGTGCCGACGCCGACCTCGGCGGCGAGCTTGACCGAGATCCGCGCGTCGGGTTGACGCGACGCAGGTCGTAGATGAGCTGGGCGAGGTCCTCGATGGAGTACACGTCGTGGTGCGGCGGCGGGCGGATGAGGCCCACGCCGGGCGTCGAGTGGCGCAGCGCGGCGATCGTCGCGTCGACCTTTGCGCCGGGCAGCTGGCCGCCCTCGCCGGGCTTCGCTCCCTGGGCGATCTTGATCTGCAGCACGTCGGCGTTGACGAGGTAGTCCGCCGTCACGCCGAACCGTGCCGAGGCGACCTGGCGGATCGCGCTGCGACGAGAGTCGCCATCCTCGTCGGGCGCGTTGCGCGCCGGATCCTCGCCGCCCTCGCCGCTGTTCGAGCGTGCGCCGAGGCGGTTCATCGCGATCGCGAGCGTCTCGTGCGCCTCGGGGCTGAGCGCCCCGAGGGACATCCCGCCGGTCGAGAAGCGCGCGCACGATCGCTCGACGCGGCTCCGACCTCGGCGATCGGCACCGGCGCCGCTCGCGCGCGCAGCTGCGAGCAGGCCGCGCAGGCGCCTCGAGCCGCCGATCTCGTCGTCCGCGAGCGCGACGAAGGCTCGGAACCGACCTCGTCGCCCGGCTGCACCGCCTGCCGCAGCAGCGTGATCGCGTCGGGGTGCCACTGGTGGCGCGGCCCGTCGCGCGCCACACGTACTCGCCGCCGCCGTCCAGCGTCGCGCGGGGCGGCCGCACCTCGGCGACGCTCGCGGCGTGTGCGCGCTCGATCGCCTCGCGCGGCGATGCCCTCCAGGCCGATCCCGCCGATCCGCGAGGCGGTGTTCGGGAAGTACGCGTCGATGACGTCCGGTCGAGCCCGAGCGCCTCGAACGCCTGGGCGCCGCAGTACGACTCGAGCGTCGAGATGCCCATCTTCGCGATCGTCTTCAGCAGCCCGGTGCACAGCGCGGCGACGTAGAGCACCTCGCGTCGGCGCGGCGCGCCCGCGGAGCAGCCCGCGCCGCTCGAGGGCGTCGATGGAGTCGATGGCGACGTAGGGGTTGACCGCCTCGGCGCCGAAGGCGATCAGCTGTGCGGCGTGGGCGACCTCGCGCGCCTCGCCGGTCTCCACGACGAGGCCGACGCCCGTGCGCGTCTGCTCCCGGACGAGGTGGTGGTGGACCGCGGCGACGGCGAGCAGCGAGGGGATCGGCACGGCGGCGGCGTCGGCGGCGCGGTCGCTCACGATGAGGACGGTCGCGCCCGCCGCCGACGTGCACCGACGGCCGCCGCGCAGAGGCGCTCGAGCGCGGCGGCGAGCCCCCCGGCTCCCTCCGCCCCGGGAACGTGCCCGCAGCGTCGCGGTGCGGGAACCGCGCTGGGTGACGTGGCGGAGCGTCTCCATGTCCTCGTTGGTGAGGACCGGGTGGGGGAGGAGGAGGCGGTGCGCCTGGGCCGGGCCCTGCTCGAGCAGGTTGCCGCCCGGCCCGAGGGTCGTGGCCAGCGTCATCACGCGCGCCTCGCGGATGGGGTCGATGGGCGGGTTGGTCACCTGGGCGAAGAGCTGCTTGAAGTAGGTGAAGAGCAGCTGGGGCCGATCCCGCAGCACGGCGGGCGCGGTGTCGTTGCCCATGGAGCCGATCGCCTCCTCGCCGCTCGTCGCCATCGGGGCGAGGATCACGCCAGGTCCTCCTCGGTCCAGCCGAACGTCGCGGGCGCACGCTCGAGCGTCCGGCTCTCGGGCGGCACGGTGGTCGCGGCGCCGCGAGCGCGTCGAGCTGGACCGCCTCGGCGCGATCCACGAGCGTAGGGGTGCGCAGCGGCGAGGCGCGCGCTTGACCGCTCCGTCGTCGAGGAGCGTGCCGGCCTCGGTGTCGACGAGGAGGAGGGAGCCGGGCGCGAGGCGCCCCTTCCGGACGATCGCGCCCTCGTCGAGGCGGAGCGCGCCGGCCTCGGAGGCGAGCACCACCAACCGTCCTCGGTGATCGCGTAGCGCGCCGGGCGCAGCCCGTTGCGGTCGAGCGTCGCGCCGACCGTCGCGCCGTCGGTGAAGGTGATCGCCGCCGGTCCGTCCCACGGCTCGAGGAGCGAGGCGTGGAACTCGTAGAAGGCGCGCAGCTCGGGGTCCATGTCGGCGTCGGCGTGCCAGGCCTCGGGGATCATCATGAGGATGGCGTGCTCGACGCTGCGACCGGCCATGGTGAGCAGCTCCAGGGCGTTGTCGAACTGGCTGAGTCCGAGCCGTCCGCGTCGAGGACGCCGCAGAGCTTGGCCACGTCCCCGCCGAAGACCGGGCTGCGCCACTTCGACTCGCGGGCGCGCATCCAGTTCGCGTTGCCGCGCAGGGTGTTGATCTCGCCGTTGTGCGCGACATCCGCAACGGCTGGGCGAGGTCCCAGCGAGGCAGCACGTTGGTCGAGAACCGGGCGTGGAACATGCAGAACGTCGACGCGACGCGCTCGTCGACGAGGTCGGGGTAGAACCCGCGCAGCTGGGTCGCGGTCAGCATCCCCTTGTAGACGAGCGTCCGGCTCGAGAGGGAGGCGACGTGCGCCAGTCTCGCCGGTAGCCCGCGGCGACGCATCGCGCCTCGAGGACGCGGCGCATCGACGTAGAGCCGACGCTCGAGGCGCAGCCCCGCGAGGCCGACCGAGGCGACGAAGAACTGGCGGATCCTCGGCATCCGTGCGCGCGAGCGGCCGATCCCCGCCGCGTCGAGCGGCACGTCGCGCCAGCCGAGGACCCGGAGGCCCTCGTCCTCGCAGCCGTGAGATCGCCTCGCACCGCTCGCGCTCGCTGCGGATCCGGGGAACAGGGCCCCGACGCCGTACGCCCCAGGAGCCGGCAGCGGCACGCCGGAGACCGCGCGGAGGAACGCGTCGGGCAGCTGGAGGAGCGGCCCGGCGCCGTCGCCGGAGTCGGGGTCCGCGCCCGTCGCGCCGCGGTGTCCCAGGTTGACGAGCGCCTGGATCCCCTGTTCGACCACGGAGTGCGCAGGGCCGCCGGCGATCCGCGCGACGAACGCGACCCCACACGCGTCGTGCTCTAGGGCGACGTCGGACAGACCTCGATTCGGGGGCTGCTCGCCGAGCTGGGGGCCGATACGTGCGTAGCCTGACACGGGCGGGCCCGCCAGATCAAGTTCGGCGCATCCGCAAGCCGGGGCTGTGCTAGGGTTGCCGCAATGGCCACAACTGCGTGTCGATACTTTGGCCCGCCAGCCGTAAGGCTGCCGCGGGTCTTCTAACCCAACGCGCAGTCGTTACCAGGGCTGGTTCATCAGAGATGGGTCAGCCCCGGATCCCGTGTGGTGGCCCATCACCACACGGAGGTGCCATACAGTGACCATCGAGCCGCTGCTCATCAGCGCGACCCGAGAGCAAGAAACACGCCGCGTCAGCATCGGCGCCGTCGAGGTCGGCGGCGACACGGTGCCTGTCATCGCCGGACCGTGCGCGGTTGAAGCGGGGTACGTCGAGCACGCGATCGCAGCGCATCGCGCGGGCGCCTCAGTGCTGCGCGGGTGCGTCCTCAAGCCACGCACGCGACCCGGATCGTTCCAGGGCCTGGGGCACGCCGGGCTGCCCCTGCTCGACGAGGCGAGACGGGTCACCGGATTGCCCGTGATCGCAGAACCACTCGCTGCCGAAGACATCGCGGTGCTACGCACCCACATCGACGCACTCCTCATCGGCGCGCGCTCCATGCACAACACGCCGCTGCTCCGCGCCGCGGGCCAGAGCGGCATGACCGTGATCCTGAAACGTGGCATGTCGGCCACCTATGAGGAATGGCTGGCCGCCGCCGAGTACATCAACGCCGAAGGCAACCGGCAGGTCATCCTGTGCGAGCGCGGCATTCGGACGTTCGAAACTGCGACCCGAAACACCCTCGACGTGAGCGCCATAGCGGTGCTTCGAGACATGACCGACCTGCCGATCGCCGTGGACCCGAGCCACGCGGCGGGCAATGCGCGCTGGGTTCCCTCGCTCGCGGTGGCCGCGCTCGCCGCCGGCGCCGATGCCCTGCTCGTCGAGTGTCATCCGGATCCGGCGTCGTCGCTGTGTGATGCCGCCCAGGCGATCACGCCGCAGGTGCTGGACCGGATCGTGCAGACGGCACTCTCGCTGTGCGCGATGACGCGACCCGCGGTTGCAGGCTCGCTGGCCGAATGCCGGACGATGATCGACACCATCGACGATGCGGTGTTCCACATGCTCGAGTACCGCGCGGAGCTTGTGGATGCCGTGCAACGGCAGAAGTCGGCGGCGACGCTCCCGGTGCGTGACCGCGAGCGAGAGCATGAGATCGTTGACCGGCTCTCCCGGCGTGCGCCTCGCCTCGGCGAGCAGCGTGTGGACCGGCTCGTCCACGCGATCATCGACGAATGCCTCGACGCCGCGCCGGCCTCCTCCGAAGCAGCCGTGGCCTGAGCTCGCTGACTGGGGTCATACTCGAGAGCACCAGCGGCTCGGGGAGGATCGCCGCTTGAGGTGAGACATCCATGACGAACGCAACCCCGGTTTCGGAGCGCACGCTGGTCGAGCTGTTTCGCCGGCAGGCGGCCACACGCGCCGGCAAGCCTGCGATGTTCCATCGCGACCGCGATCGTTGGGCGCCGATCACGTGGGACACGTACGCGGAGAACGCACGGGCGCTGGCGGCATTCTTCATCGCCGCTGGGCTGGACGAGCAATCCCACGTGGCCATCTGGTCTTTCAACCGGCCGGAATTTCTCATCACCAGCAGCGCGACGATGCTGGCTCGCGCATGCACGGCACCGCTGTACCAGACGCTGAGCCCGTCCGAGGCCGAGTACGTTCTCGGGCATTCCGACGCACCGATCGCGGTGGTGGAGAACGAGGAGCTCCTCTGGCGAGTGCTCACGGTGCAAGAGCGCCTACCGGCGCTGCGGTGCATCGTGCTCATGGAAGGCGCAGCCCCCGCGGCGGAATCGGCACCTGTGGTGTCGTGGGCGGACGCGTTGCAGCGTGGTCGCGATGCCCTGCCACGGGTCGCACCCGAGCTCGAGCGCCGCGGCGCTTTGGTGCATCCGAAGGACGTGGCGACTCTCGTATACACAAGCGGCACAACAGGACCGCCCAAAGCTGTGATGGCAACTCACGGCAACCTGATCGCGGCCATCAACGCGCTCGGACCGATCGTCAATCTGTCATCGGATGATCGCGTGCTGAGCTACCTCCCGCTCGCGCACATCCTCGAACGCCTCAACAGTGAAGTGCGCCTCGACTGCGCAGGGAATGCGCTCTGGTTCGCCGCATCCATCGCCGAGATGCCGGCGGAGGTGCGCGACCTTCGACCGACGTGCTTCGTGGGTGTGCCCCGTGTCTGGGAGAAGATGGCCGCAACCATCAACGCTGCGATCAATTCACTCCCAAGAACGCGCCGTCGCCTCGCACGCTGGGCAATTGCGGCGGGCGAGGCGACGGTTGACCGCACCCAGCGCGGAAAGTCGCTGACGGTCGCGCAGCGTCTGCGCCATCGGATTGCCGACCGTCTCGTGCTCAGCAAGATCCGTGCGGAGACCGGACTCGATCAAGCGCACACGCTCATCACCGGTGCAGCTCCGATCTCCATGCAGGTGCTTCGTTTCTTCCATGCTCTCGGCCTCGAAGTCCTCGAGGGCTATGGCATGAGCGAGAACATGACCGTGACCACCGTCAACCGCCGCGGCCATGCGCGTCTCGGGACCGTTGGACAAGTGGTCCCGGGCGTAGAGCTGCGCATCGCAGATGACGGCGAGATCCTGATGCGCGGAGAGGTGGTTTTCGCCGGCTATTACAAGGACCCGGAGGCCACGGCCGAGACGGTTGTCGACGGCTGGCTGCACACCGGAGACGTCGGCGAGCTCGACGCCGATGGATACCTGCGGATCACCGACCGCAAGAAGGACCTGATCATCACGGCCGGGGGGAAGAACGTTGCTCCGTCGAACATTGAGGATTCGCTGCGCAGCGAGCTGATCGCCAACCCCGTGGTCATCGGCGATCGGCGACCCTTCATCGCGGCGCTGCTCACGCTCGACGGGTCAGGCCTCGAGGACTTCGCTCGGCGACACGGCCTCCCGACAGATCGCGAAGCGTTGGTGCAACATCCTGTGGTGCTCGACGAGATCCAACGGCGCGTCGAATCAGTCAACCGCAACCTCGCCCATGTCGAGCAGGTACGCCGGTGGTTGCTCTTGCCGGGGGAATTCGTTGTGGGCGTTGAGCTCACTCCGACATTCAAAGTGCGCCGGAAGATCGTCGCCCAGCATTTCGCAGCCGAGATCGAGAGCCTGTACGCAAAACGGAGAGACGGAGACCAATCAGGCGGCTGAGCTGAGCCGCTGACGGCTACCGACGCTCGAGGATCCCGCGAATGAACGCGGCCTGCCCGGTGTGGGTGACGTCGTCGTGGATGATGCTCACCATCCGTACGCCCAGGGTCACCGGCGGGTCCCAGCGCTCGTCGACAACTCGATCGAGGTCGGCGTCCGTGAGTCCGGAGATGTAGGCAACGGTCACGGCGTGGACGGCGTCGTAATACGCGGCAAGCGGTCCGGCGTCCACGACGACGGACGCCACCTGCTCGGAGCTGTGTCCGTAGCCATGATCCGCGGGGTCGAGCGCCAAACCGAATCGATCCACCCACCCGGCGGATATCCACACCTGCTCGGTCCCGGCAACTCCCGCGATGTGGTCATCCTGAATTCGCGTGAGATGCCAGATCAGCCACCCGATCGAGTTCGCGTCACTATCGAGGCGCGCGGCGAGCTGCTCGCGGCTGAGGCCATCCAGCACGCTGTGAACGACGTCCTGGATGCGCCTGAACGCGTCGGTGAGCACTTCGGCGCTGGTCATCTGTTTCCTCCTCAGCCGTGGACCCTTCCCCCATCATGAAGGTATGACTGATCACCCCGAAGACCTGCCCTGGAACGATACCCCCGCCGACTCGGACGCACCGCTGGGGAACGGTGAGCCTGACCCCGCAGAGGTGACCGGCGACGAGGACGACCCAGCGGTCCGCGACGGCTCGCTCGCGGGCCGGCTCCACGATGTCGACGAATACCATCGTGACACCCTCGACGAGCGGCTCAGCGAAGAGGAGCCCGACCGGGCGGCGCTGGCGCAGGAGCCGGAGGCCGGTGACCTTCAGGCGCCCGAGGCTGGTGACGACGACGTCGCGGTGACACGCAGTGAGCGTGACTCGTGGGAATCCCCGGAGGATGACGACGACCAATCCGCTGAGGAAGCCGCGGTGCACGTCATTCCGGACGGGCAGGTGTAGTCGAAGTCGCCGGCTTCAGACAGCGATGCGCATGCCCCGGCGCATCGCGACGTATGCCACAAGCAGGCCGCCGGCTCCCAAGGCGAAGAGGTAGGCGAGACTTCCCGCTGCCGGCGTCGACAGATATGGCGTCCCGAAAGCGTCGAAGACTGACGGCCGGCTGGTCCAGGCCGGCCAGGAGAGGAGTCCCGTCACGGTCGTCAGGAAGAAGCTGGCGACAAGCACTCCGCCCGTGATCCCCGTAGCTGCGGCGCTGCGAAACACCGTCACGACCATGAGGCCGACACCTCCGATGGCGAAGCTCAGCAGGACAATCGCGAGAAACGTACGGAGCAAGCCGGTAAAGCTGGCAGGGTAGCCGCCGATGAGCGTGCCGACCCACGTGCCCAGCGCCACCGCCAACCCAATCACCGCAGCCAGAACCAGTACCGTCACGGCGCGCTCAACAACGAACCGCCACATCGATACGGGCTGGGTGAGCGCGATATCGACGCGGTGTTGCGTGGCATCGCTCGCCCAGTGCGCGACCTGCGCGACCATGAACCCCGCGGCGATCAAGGCGGCGAATGTCATGAAGAATGAGACGTACTGACTCGGCGTCAACAGGGCGAGATGGCGCGCGAGAACCTGCCTCAGTTGTCCGCCGCTACCAGTCACGAGCTTGATCGCTGAAGGGATGACGGCCGCTTCGACGGCTGTGAATACCCCAATCCCGAGGGCCCACGAAACCATTCCGAGCCGTTGTTCTGCGATCCAGCTCAGCCAGAGATCTCGGCGCCATACGATGCTCGGTCGAAAGGCATAGTCGACCGGCTTGCTGCGCGGTAGGCGAGTTCAGGCTGACCCCTTCGGTGTCCCTGCGCAGGTAAAACCACCATGCACCGCACCCGGCTGCCAGCGCTCCCACGGCGAGCATCGCCATCGCCCTCGCGTCGAATGGGATCCCGGCGAGCGTACGCGCCTGAATGTAGTAGTGGAACGGTGAGAGGTAGCGGAGGAACGTCAGCGCGCCAAGCTCGTTGTCCAGGTTGGCGATGAAGAACGAGGCGACAAGGTAACCGCACGTCAAACCGGCCGCAGTACGGGCGGCTGTGAAGAACTGCGAGACGAGGAGCCCGAGCGCGAATCCGAAAGCCCCAACGAGAGCCATCGCCACGCATTGACCCAGCGCCGGAAAGGCAAGTGGCACTCCGGCGAGCGCGCTCCCGACGACCGTGAAGATGTAGATGAGCACCACGACACCGACGAGCGCACCGAGAAACGCGGTAACGCGGTCACGAAAGATGGCGCTACGGGTTCGTCCGGCAGCAAACCAGAGTTCGAAGATCCCCCTGCTCTCAGACCCACGGATCACCTGAGTACCCTGTATCGCGGCGTAGATCGCTATCAGCAAGGTGATGTCCGGATAGATCTTGTAGCTGAGATAGCCTCCCACGGTGTCGAGCCGATCCACCGGACCGGTGAGAAACTCGAAGCTCTGCGCGACCGGAAGTGCCGCCGATGCCAACGCCTGCAGGCCTCCCGCAAGTGCCTTCGCGGCCGCCACATAGGCCGGCGCGAGGATCGCGACCGACACGCCAAATCCGGCTCCGAGCGCGAGCACTCCGGCCAGATGGCTTCGGACAGCCCACGGAGTCAGGCTACGGCTGCGTGGACTGTCCATACTGCGCCAGGAAGATCTCTTCCAAACTCATCTCGGTCGAGTTCCAGCGTGACGACGCCGGCGGGAACGAGCATCTCCAGGAGCGGCTCCATCGTTCCGGTGACGGTGCACTGGAGATGGTGATCGGAGATGACGACACCGGCCACGCCGGGCATCCTGGTGAGTCGCGCAGCATCGAATGCCGTATCGAAGGTCGCTTCCACCCGATGCACGTGACTGATGCGGAGCTCCTCCATGCTGCCGACCTGGCGCAGAGATCCGTCATGGACGACGCCGATGCGATCGCAGATCTCCTGGACCTCCGGCAGCACATGTGACGAGAGGAAGATCGTTGCACCCCGGTCACGCGCTTCCTTGATCAACTCTCGGAACGTCTGCTGCATCAGCGGATCGAGGCCCGTCGTGGGCTCGTCGAGAAGGAGAAGTCTCGGGTTGTGCATGAACGCCTGGATCAGCCATACCTTTTGCTTGTTGCCGTGTGAGTAGCTCCGGTACTTCCGGTGGAGGTCCAGCTCGAATCGCTTCGCGAGATCGCTGATACGTCTGGGGTCGACACCACCTCGAAGGTGAGCAAGAAGATCGAGGATTCGCTCGCCCGTATGATTCGGGTACTCAGGAGCTTCTCCCGGCAGGTAGCCGGTGAGCCTCCGAATCTTCACGCCGTCTCGCTGTGTGTCCATGCCCAGGATGCTCGCGCGGCCGCAGTCGGGCCGGATCAGGTCCATGAGAAGCCGCAGGGTGGTGGTCTTGCCCGCTCCGTTGGGACCGATATAGCCGAAGGCTTCCCCCTCGTGGATCTCGAGGTTGAGGTCGAAGATGCCGCGGTGTTGACCGTAGTCCTTGGTCAACCCTTCTGTGTCAATCGCGCTCGTCATGGGATCAGGATCCAGCGAGAACGCACCGTCGAACAGAGGCAATCGGCCCGAAGCATCTGGGACCTATGGCGCTAGGAATCCGGCGCAGCCTGAGGCAGAATAGCGGCCATGGCTGGCCCCCATAGCGCCACCCTCGTGCTCGAGAGCGAAGGCTTGGAGGCGGTCATCGCCGCGTTGCGTGGGCGCGGCTACACGGTGGTCGCGCCAACGGTGCGTGATGGAGCGATCACGTATGAACCGGTCACCACCAGCGCCGAACTGCCGCGTGGTATCGGGGACGAGCAGGCACCCGCGCGATACCGTCTGCGCGATCGCGGCGACTCCGCGCTCTTCGGTTTCGCCGCCGCACCCGCCTCATGGAAGCGGTATCTGTACCCGCCGGCAACGACCTTGTGGCGTACGCGACACGACGAAAACGGGGACCTGACGTTCGCGGAAACTCCGCTGCAGCAGCAGCCACGCTACGCGTTTCTCGGCGTCCGTGCGTGTGAGCTCGCCGCGATCCTCGTGCACGACCGAGTCTTCCTCGGTTCGGCGCACGTCGATCCCGCGTATGCGGCGCGGCGTCGCGATCTGTTCATCATCGCCGTGCACTGTGGGTCGCCGTCCGGCGTGTGCTTCTGTACCTCCATGGATACCGGGCCGCGCGCTCGCGAGGGGTTCGACCTCGCGATGACCGAGTTGCTGGATGGTGCGAAACCTCGCTACGTCATCGAGGCAGGCTCGCCGGCCGGCGAGGAGGTGCTGGACACGCTTGCCGCACAGGTCGCGAGTGAACAGGATCTGGACGCCGCAATGGCGGTGACCGACTTGGCGGCACAGCAGATGGGTCGGCAGATGGAGACTCGCGAGTTGCCTGCCCTGCTGCTCCGCAACCTCGAGCATCCACGCTGGGACGACGTTGCCGCACGATGCCTCAGCTGCGGCAACTGCACGATGGCGTGCCCGACGTGCTTCTGCAGCGACGATGTCGAATCACAGGCTCCGGACGGCGAGTTCGAGCTCTCGCGTCCGAGAATGGGCATCCTGCTTCTCGCACGATTTCTCGTACATCCACGGAGGTGCTGTGCGACAGACGGTGCGCAGCCGGTATCGCCAGTGGATGACCCACAAGCTCGGGACGTGGTGGGAACAGTTCGACTCGTCCGGCTGCGTCGGCTGCGGCCGATGCATCGCCTGGTGCCCGGTAGGTATCGACATCACCGAGGAGGCCGCGGCGATCCGGGCGACCGACGGCCTGCGGGCGAGCTCGCCGTGAATACCATCGCCGGCGAGCTCACGGCGCATCGCTTCTTCCAGGGAATGGACGAAGGCCACCTCGACGTGCTCACAGGGTGTGCCCGCAATGTCGTGATCGCAGCAGGGTCATCGATCATCCGCGAGGGAGCCGATGCGGACGCGTTCTGGGCGATTCGCGCCGGGAGAGTGGCACTCGGCGTCACCGCGCCGGGCCGCGGAATGGTGACCATCGACACACTGCATTCGGGCGATGTTCTTGGCTGGGCATGGCTGTTTCCTCCGTACCGCTGGCACTTCGACGCTGATGCCCTGGATGAGGTGCACGCAGTCGTTTTCGATGCGTTGTGCCTCCGTGGCAAATGCGCTGCCGATCCTGCTCTCGGGTTCGATCTCGCGCAGCGGGTCGCCGCGATTCTCGGCGATCGCCTCAACGCAGCCCGCATGCGAATCCTGGATCTGTATGGCCCTGCTCACCCAGGCTGATTCCCGCCCACCGGCGCCGATGACTCCAGCGAGCCACCGGGTCGTCGCGCGCCGTCAGGAGACTGACGACGTGGTCACGATCCAGGTCGAGCCGACCGAAGGCCCGCGCCGTCGGTACGCGGCCGGTCAGTTCAACATGCTCTACGCGTTCGCGGTGGGCGAGGTCGCCATCTCGATCAGCGGAAACCCCGTGGTGGACGGCCCGATCATGCACACCATCAGAAATGTCGGCGCGGTCTCGCGCGCCCTCTGCGCGCTCCGGGTTGGCGACACGCTCGGTCTTCGCGGCCCGTTCGGATCAGATTGGGGGCTGGACAGCGCCGCAGGTGGCGATCTCGTCATCGTCGCCGGGGGCATCGGCCTCGCACCGCTTCGGTCCGTGGTCACCCAGGTCATCTCGGAGCGCGACCGCTTCGGCACGGTCGAGGTCGTCATCGGGACGCGAACGCCAGAGGAACTTGCGTTCAAGGAGGAGGTGGATGCCTGGAGGCACCGAGATGATCTCGCGGTCCACGTGACTGTCGACCGCGCGACACCCGGCTGGCGTGGGACGGTCGGTGTGGTCACGACCGTCCTTCCCCGCATCCACTGTGACCCAGGCGCGATCGCGCTGGTCTGCGGTCCTGAGGTGATGATGCGATTCACCGCGCTGGCCCTGATGGAGCGCGGCTTGCATCCGTCACAGATCCGTGTGTCGATGGAGCGCAACATGCAATGCGCGATCGCGCAGTGCGGGCACTGCCAGTTGGGATCGGTCTTCGTGTGCGCCGACGGCCCCGTGATGACGTGGGAGCGCGTCGAACCGCTGCTCGGGGTGCGCCAGTTGTGAGCCCCGTGAAACAGCCGAAGCTGGCCGTGTGGAAGTTCTCGTCATGCGACGGCTGTCAGCTCACGCTGCTCGACTGCGAGGACGAGTTCCTCGAGATCGCCGGCCAGGTGGAGATCGCGTACTTCCTCGAGGCGACCCGCTCCGTCGTGGCGGGACCGTACGACCTTTCGATCGTGGAGGGCTCGATCACCACGGCTGACGATATCGATCGAATCCGCGAAGTTCGCCGCGTCTCGAATCAGGTGGTGTCGATCGGGGCGTGCGCCACGGCGGGCGGGATCCAGGCGCTGCGGAACTTCGCCGACGTCCGTGAGTTCACGTCGATCGTGTACGCGCATCCGGAGTACATCCACACACTGGACCGATCGACGCCACCGTCCGCGCATATCGACGTGGACTTCGAGTTGCACGGCTGTCCAATCGACAAGCACCAGCTGCTCGAGGTGATCACCGCCTTCCTGCATGGCCGCAGGCCTCAGATAGCCTCGCACTCGGTCTGCGTCGAATGCAAGCGCCGTGGAACTGTCTGCGTGATGGTCTCAAAAGGCATCCCCTGCCTGGGACCGGTCACCCATGCGGGCTGCGGCGCGATCTGTCCGGCATATGAGCGCGGATGCTATGGCTGCTTCGGACCCGCTGACACCACCAATATCCCAGCGTTCGTTGGCGCGTTGAGCGCAGCGGGGCTGTCCGGTTTCAACCTCGTCCGTGTGCTGCGGACGTTCAACGCCGAGGCGCCCGAGTTTCGTGCGGCGAGCTCCGCCGCCCAGCTGGCATTGGAGCGACAATGACCCACACCCACAACGGATCGCGCACCCTCTCGGTCGCCTCGCTCGCGCGTGTGGAAGGCGAAGGAAGCATGCACGTCGTTGTGCGCGACGGCGAGGTCCGCGACGTCGAGTTGCGCATCTTCGAACCACCGCGGTTCTTCGAGGCGTTTCTGCGAGGGCGCTCGTACACCGAGGTCCCGGACATCACCGCGCGCATTTGCGGAATCTGCCCTGTCGCCTACCAGATGAGCGCCTGTCAGGCGATCGAGGATGCGTGCGGCGTGACGATCGACCCACAGGTGCGTTCGCTGCGCCGTCTCCTTTACTGCGGCGAGTGGATCGAAAGCCATGCGCTGCACATCTATCTTCTCCACGCGCCGGACTTTCTCGGCTACGAGAGCTCCATCGAGCTTGCGAAGGACCATCGCGACATCGTCGAGCGGGGCCTCAGACTCAAGAAGATCGGCAACGACATCCTCAACGTGCTCGGCGGCAGGGCCATCCACCCGGTCAACGTGCGCGTGGGTGGTTTCTACAAGGTGCCGTCGATCGCAGAGCTCACCACCTTGACCGAACGCCTCCTCTGGGCGCGTGACGCCGCCATCAGCACAGCACGCTGGGTCGCGACCTTCGACTTCCCCGATTTGACGCTGGACGGCGACCTTGTCGCGCTGCACAGCGAGCACGAATACGCGATCAACGATGGGCGAATCGTGTCGTCCTCCGGGCTCGATATCGCTGTGGCAGCATTCCCCGATCATTTCGGCGAGGAGCATGTTGCCCACTCCACAGCCCTCCACGGGCGCGCACGCGCCGGCGCCTTCACCGTCGGGCCGATGGCGCGATATAACCTCAACTTCGACACCCTGCCGGCGATCGTCAAGCAGGTCGCTGCAGACGTGGGTCTGAGCCGGGCCTGCCGTAATCCATTTCAGAGCATCGTCGTGCGGGCCCTGGAAGTGGTCTTTGCCTGTGACGAGGCACTGCGCATCATCGAGGCCTATGAGGCGCCCGAGCAGCCCGCTGCCCCGGTTCCGGCCGTCGCCGGAACCGGCCATGGCTGCACTGAGGCGCCGCGCGGTCTGCTCTACCACCGCTACACCATTGATGCCGGGGGCATCATTAGCGACGCCGTCATCGTGCCGCCGACCGCACAGAACCAACCGTCGATCGAGCACTGTCTCCGGCAATTCGTCCAGGACCGGCTCGACCTGGATGATGCGGAGCTCACGAGGCAGTGCGAGCAGGCGATCCGCAACTACGATCCCTGCATCTCGTGCGCGACACACTTCCTCGACCTCACCGTCGACCGCGCGTGAGCGCCTCGCCGGTCGTCATCGGCATCGGCAACCGCTACCGGCGAGATGATGGTTCGGCACTTCGTGTGATCGACGCACTCGCCGGCCGCGTTCCTGCCACCACTGTCGTGGTTGAGAGCGACGGCGAGCCGGCCAGGCTGATCGAGTTCATGGGCGGGCGCGCCCGTTGCCATCGTCATCGAAACAGTTCGTCAGGGAAGCACCCCCGGGTCGGTCTCGGACATCGCGTGGGAAGCGTTCTTTGCACGTGCGGGCGGCGAGCGCACGTCGCACGCTCTCGGGATCTTCGAGGCGATCGCGCTGGGGCGCGCGGTCGGTCGCATGCCAGGAAAGCTGCACCTTGTGGCCATTGAACCGGCGGACCTGGGATGGGGCGAGGGTCTGAGCGATGCCGTCGCCCGCAGCATCGATATCGCCGCGGATCTGGTTGTCGGCCACCTCCGCTAACTGATCGGCAGGCAGGCCGGCGACGCTCGTTCTAAACGGGGCAGACGTCGCCGCGTGCGGGCACCTCATCGGAGCCGTACACGCGCGCGTAAGTCACGAAATGCTGATGCGGACCGGCGGAGAGCGAGAAACCCTCGGGCAGCCCGTCGCTCACATCGAGGATCAGCTGTGTGTGCTGCCATGCCGCAAATTGCCGATGGTCGATGTAGAAGGGACACCCACCGACGTCGCCGAGCAACACGTCGTGATCACTGACGACGAACTCGCCGAGATCGAAGCAGATCGGGAGGCTGCCATCACAGCAGCCTCCCGACTGAAAGAACATCAGCGTCCCCCGCTCCGCAACCAGTTGCCTGATTGCTTCGAGGGCGGCGGGGGTGGCGACCACACGCGCGGGGGACACGGCCGTGGAGGCGTGGTCGCTCACCGTCTTCCAGCCTTCTAGAAGAAGCCGAGCGCCTTGGCGCTGTAGCTGACGAGAAGGTTCTTGGTCTGCGAGTAGTGCTCGAGCATCATCTGATGATTCTCGCGCCCAACACCCGAGATCTTGTACCCACCAAATGCCGCGCCTGCGGGATACAGGTGGTAGCAGTTGGTCCACACCCGGCCGGCCTTGATGGCGCGGCCCATCCGGTACGCACGGCTGCCGTCGCGGGTCCAGACGCCGGCCCCCAGGCCGTACAGCGTGTCGTTGGCGATCTTGATGGCTTCGTCCTCGTCCTTGAACGTCGTCACCGCCAGGACCGGCCCGAAGATCTCCTCCTGGAACACGCGCATCTTGTTGTTGCCTTCCAGGACGGTGGGCTCAAAGTAGTACCCGCCCGCGATGTCCTGGCTGACCGCTGGGCGCTTGCCCCCGATCAGGCACTTCGCACCTTCGTCGATACCGATCTTCACGTACGACTCGATCTTCTCAAGCTGCTGCGCGGAGTTCTGCGCGCCGACCATGGTGCTCACGTCGAGCGGGTTGCCCTGCTTGATCGCACGGATGCGGGCGAGGCAGCGCTCCATGAATCGGTCGTAGATCGACTCCTGGATCAGTGCACGGGAAGGACACGTGCAGACTTCGCCCTTGTTGAACGCGTAGAGGACGAGACCTTCGATCGCCTTGTCGAGGAAGTCGTCATCGGCGTCCATCACATCGGCGAAGAAGACGTTCGGCGACTTGCCACCCAGCTCGACCGTCGACGGGATGAGGTTCTGAGCGGCGTACTGCATGATGAGACGCCCGGTCACCGTCTCGCCGGTGAAGCCGATCTTGGCGATGCGCGGGCTCGATGCCAGCGCCTTGCCGATCTCACCACCAGGGCCTGTGACGATGTTGATCACGCCCGGGGGCACGACATCCGCGATGACCTCTGCCAGCTTGAGGATCGACCAGGGGGTCGGAGATGCCGGCTTCAGCACGGTGCAGTTCCCTGCGGCCAGGGCGGGCGCGATCTTCCACGCGGCCATGAGCAGCGGGAAGTTGAAGGGGATGATCTGTCCCACCACGCCGAGAGGTTCGTGGAAGTGATACGCGACGGTGTCCTTGTCGATCTCGGTGCTCCGGCCTTCGAGGGAGCGAGTGGCCCCGGCGAAGTAGCGGAAATGGTCGACAGCCAGAGGTATGTCGGCGGCGAGTGTTTCGCGCACCGGTTTGCCGTTCTCCCAGCTCTCGGCGACGGCCAGCATCTCGAGGTTCGCCTCGATGGCATCGGCGATGCGATTCAGGACGGCGGCGCGATCCGCCAAAGACGTTTCACCCCATGCATCCTTGGCTGCGTGGGCCGCATCGAGGGCAAGCTCAACGTCGGCCGGGGTCGACTTCGCGACCTCGCAGAACACCTTGCCGGTGACGGGGCTGATGTTGGGCATGTACGCGCCCATGACCGGCGGCACCCAGCGCCCGCCGATGAAGTTGTCGTAGCGCGGCTTCAAGTGCACCACGCTGCCAGGCTCGCCGGGCGGTGTGTACACCTTGCTGGCCGGCGTGGTCTCGGTTTCGACCGGTTCCAATGTGAGTGTCATTTCGACACCTCCTATGGATGGTTGTGGTTGTCTCCCACCCACGCTACGCACACCGCACGCGCACTCATAGTGCCGAACGTCGTCGAACGATCATCAAACAGAGGTCCTTCGCCTCTAGCCACGTGACCTTTTGTCATCGTCAACTCACGACGAGAGGCTCTATCGCCCACGAGCCGGACGTCGGACCCTAGCTGTAGTGCCCAGACACGTTGTTGAGACGTGAGATGGGTGGGAGCTGACCGAGGCTGGTATGGGCGCGGTGATGGTTGTAGATGTGCAGCCACGCCGTCAAGGCCTGGGCGCGACGTTGATTGGACGTATAGGGTCGGACGTAGGCCCATTCCTCGAGCAGGGTGCGGTTGAAGCGCTCCACCTTGCCGTTGGTTTGGGGGTGCCAGGGCTGCGTGAAGCGCTGGACCGCGCCGCTCTCCAGAACCGCAGCTCGGAACGCAAAGGAACGGCGGTACACCTGAGCGTTGTCGGTGAGGACACGCTGGACCGCGATGCCGTGGGCGGCGAAAAACGCGGTCGCCCTGGTCCAGAACGCAGCTGCAGTCGGGGCACGTTCGTCGTCACAGATCTCTGAGTAGGCCAATCGGGAGTGGTCGTCGACGGCGGAGTGGATGTAGTCGTAGCCGACTCCGGTGTGGTCATGACCGAGACGTCCGTGAACACGCCAACCGCCGCCAGTTGGGATGCGGCCCAGTTTCTTGACGTCGACATGGACCATGTCGCCGGGCTGTGGATGCTCGTAACGGCGGATGACCTGGCCGGTCGGACGATCCATCCAGCTCAGTCGGTTGAGGTGCCGGCGCACCAACACGCGATGCACGGTCGAGGCGGGCAGGTGCAGCCGGACTGCGATGCGAACGGGACCAAGCTTGGTGCGCCGTCGCAGCGCCTCGATCTGTCGCTCCACACGCGCCGGTGTCCGCCGTGGGCTTCGCAGTGGTCGCGAGCTCCGATCGTGGAGGCCGATCTCGCCTTCGTGGACGTAGCGACGCCACCACTTGTACGCCGTCGCACGGGACACGCCCATCTCAGCAGCAACGTGCGCTGCTGGGCGCCCTTGGGCAATCCGTCGGACCAGAATCAGCCTGCCAACCGGGGTGAGTACCGCCTTAGGATGGGACACCGGAGAGCCTCCGTCTGGGTGGATTTCAACAACCCAAACTCAGCCCGGGGGCTCTCTCTTTGTCAACAACCTCTATGGGCACTACACCTAGCGCCAACCCTTCGCGACCAGACACCTCTAATCGGAGGCCGCTCGATGCGCCGCAGTTTGATAGAGCACCTGCAACAACGACGAGCTGACAGCTCGGCGGCGAGGCGCCTGCAAAGCTATCTCGTCGGTCGTGATCGCATCGCGCAGTGGAACGAGGCTCTCGAGCCCGTCGCTCGCCGCGACGATGTCATGCGCCGCCTCGATCGCGCTCTGATGACCGATCTGATCGTCACGCGACCACACACGTTCGCGGGTGACATCCATGAATAGGCGCCTCTTGATGATCACGCCCTTCGCCGCGACCTTTGCGGTCCTGGTGACCTCGTGCGGGTCGTCGTCCCCGGTCGCCGGCGCGAGCTCGCCAGCCGCCACCGCGAGTGCGTCCTCGACGGTCACGCCGACGCCCGGGCCGGCGACCACCCACACCCTGCTGGTCACGGGAACCGGCGAGGTGTCGGCTCCTCCAGACGAGGTCGTGGTCAGCCTTGGGGTTGATGCCCAGGCGGCCACCGCGGCTCCTGCCATGAATCAGGCGAGCGCGGATATGTCGCCGCTCCTCGCCTCGCTGAAGCGCGAGGGCGTTCAGGCGGCCGATATCTCGACAACGGAACTCTCGCTCTACCGCGAATACAACGCGCAATATCAGGCGAGTCAAAGCGTTAACGTGACGATCCACCACATCTCGAACGCCGGCAAGGTCATAGCGTCGGGCGTGAGCGCCGTCGGCAACGACGCCACTGTTTCTGGTGTGACGTACTCAATCCTCGATCCTTCCGGTGAGATCGCCACGGCCCGCCGGCAGGCGATGGCGAACGCTCGCACCGAGGCTGTGCAACTGGCGCAACTGGCGGGGCAACGGCTTGGAGCTGCACTGTCTGTGTCCGATGAGCTCGTCGGAACCGGCTCCACGGGCGGCTGCACTGAGGGATGCGGCGGCGCGGGAGGCTCGGTTCCACTGTCGCCCGGTGTGGACCAGATCTCGGTCACGATCTACGTGACGTTCGCGATGAGCTGACGGCGCCGGCGGATCGCGCTCCAACATCACGTCACCGGCGTGGACGTTGGCCCTCCGAACTGAGTGTCAAAGGCCTCTACTCAGGCGTGGCCTGACGTCAGTACGGTGAATTCGTCAATCAACACACTGGAGCTCACCATGACCGTCAAGATCGGTATCAACGGATTCGGACGTATCGGGCGCGACATCGTTCGCGCCGCGCGCGATGGCGGAGCCGACATCAACGTCGTCGCGGTCAATGACATCACAACCGCCGGCACCCTGGCACACCTGCTCAAGTACGACAGCGTTTTCGGTCGCTTTCCGGGCACCGTCACGGCCGACGCGGACTCCGTCGTCGTCGATGGGCATGCAATCAAGGTCTTTGCCGAGCGCGAACCGAAGAACCTCCCCTGGGGTGACCTCGGCGTGGACATCGTCATCGAGTTGACCGGTCACTTCACGGATGCCGAGAAGGCTCATGCGCATATCGACGCCGGAGCGCGCAAGGTGGTCATCACCGCCCCGGCAAAGAATGAGGACATCACGATCTGCATGGGCGTGAACCACGAGGCTTACGATCCGTCGCGACATCACGTTGTCTCGAACGCCTCTTGCACGACGAACTGCCTGGCGCCGGTTGCCAAGGTCATGTCCGACACGTTCGGCATCGAGGCTGGATTCATGACGACAGTCCACGCCTACACTGGTGATCAAGTCATTCTTGACGCGCCACACAAGGATCTGCGCCGGGCACGGGCTGCGGCGCTCTCGATCATTCCAACCACGACCGGAGCTGCCAAAGCGGTAGCGCTCGTCATGCCCGAGCTCAAGGGCAAGTTCCACGGCCTGGCGTTGCGCGTGCCGGTACCCGACGTCAGCCTCGTCGATCTGACGCTGACTTTGTCGACGGCGGCAACCGTTGAGGGGATCAATGCCGCGATGCGCGAGGCAGCGGACACATGGCTCGCCGGAATCCTCGCGGTGTCGGACGAGCCCCTGGTGTCGGCTGACTTTCTCAAGGACAGTCATTCGTCCATCTTCGATGCCCTCAGCACGATGATGATCGGCGAGCACACCGCCAAGGTGCTTTCCTGGTACGACAACGAGTGGGGCTACTCCTGCCGCGTCATCGACCTCGTGCAGCTGATTGCGGGGAGGCTCTGACATGATCGGGAGCGCTGTCGGCGGCATCACCAAGGCGACCATTGACGACATCGACGTCAGCGGGAGGCGCGTGCTGCTCCGCGTCGACTTCAACGTCCCGATGCGCGACGGGCGCATCGTCGACGATCGACGCATCCGTGCCGCGCTCCTCACGATCGTGGCATTGCGCGACCGGGGTGCGCGGCTCATCGTGGTCGCTCACCTCGGCAGGCCAAAGGGTCACGTCGATCCAGCGCTCAGCGTCGCGCCGCTGGCGCGCAAGCTGAGCCTGTTGCTGCGATCCACCGTCCGCCTGGCCGCTGATGTCGTCGGCCCGACAGCCGTTGCCATGGCGAGAACACTCAGCGACGGTGATGTGGGCATGATCGAGAATGTCCGATTCGAACCGGGTGAAGAGACCAATGACCCGGCCTTCGCAGCAAAGCTCGCCTCGCTCGCCGAGATCTACGTCAACGATGCCTTTGGCACCGCTCATCGCGCCCACGCGTCCACCGAAGGTGTCACGCATCTTCTCCCGGCGGTGGCCGGTCGGCTCATGGCGCGCGAGCTCAAGGTGCTCAGCGACGCGCTGGAGCACCCGCAGCGGCCCCTGGTGGCGATCATCGGTGGCGCGAAGATCTCAACAAAGATCAGGGTGCTGACCAATCTCTGCGACCGTGTCGACATGCTGTGGATTGGTGGTGCTATGGCCACGACGTTCCTCCGAGCACAAGGTCTTTCAACCGGACGCTCGCTCATCGAGGAAGACTTCGTTGATGTCGCACGCGGCCTGCTCTCGTCATCGGCGAACGAGCATGGACGCCTCGCGCTCCCGACCGACGTGGTGGTGAGCGCCGGCACCGACGGGAACGAGCCGGCGAAGGTCGTCCCGGTGGAGGCGATTCCAGACGACATGATGGTTGTCGACATCGGGCCGGACACTGCCGCACACATCGCAGCCGATTGCATCCGTGCAGGAACGATTGTCTGGAACGGCCCACTGGGCATCTATGAGGTTCCTGCATTCGCCGAAGGCACCGGGAGCGTCGCTCGCTCGCTCGCCGGAGTGTCGGGATTCACGATCATCGGCGGAGGTGATCTTGTAGCCGCGGTCGAGGAGGCCGGAGTAACAAGCCAGATGGGCTTCGTCAGCACTGGTGGAGGCGCCACGATGGAGTACCTCGAGGGCAGGACGCTTCCCGGCGTCGCCGCTCTCCGCGAGCTCGAGGCCCTGCGACCGGCGACGCGATAGTGGCTGCCGCGCTGCTGGGGCACGGAGGTCACCCGGGCCGAGGCTCAGCTTGTCCAAATTCGCGGCGGCCCAAGTGACCTCCGCGCCCCAGCGCCTATGAGGTGCCCTTGCGCGTGGTGTCGTCTGGAAAACGATGCGGGTCCTGTGTCGCCATCTCCTCGTAGACCTCCCACCGCTGCTCGGCGGCATGCTGTGCCAAGCCGAGCAGCCGGGCCGCCTCGGCCGGGTCCGCCTTGAGGAGCGTGCGATATCGCAGCTCCTTGAAGCGGTACTCCTCGAGCGGTATGCGGGGCCGGGGCGAGTTGAGACGGAATGGATTGCCGCCTTCTGTGCGAACCACCGGGTCATAACGGACCAGGGGCCAATGTCCGCTCGCCACCGCGCGGTATTGCTGGTCGAGCCCTTTGCGCATGTCGATCCCCTGCTCGATGCAGTGGCTGTAGGCGACGATGAGGGAGGGGCCTTCATACGCCTCGGCCTCCCGAAACGCCTGCAACGTCTGTTGCCGGTCGGCACCCATTGCGACACGCGCGACGTAGACGTTCCCGTAGGAGATCGCCTGGAGCGCGATATCCTTCTTGGCCACAGTCTTGCCGCCCGCGGCGAACTTCGCCACTGCTCCAAGCGGCGTCGACTTGGACATCTGTCCACCGGTGTTCGAATACATCTCGGTGTCGAGCACAAGGACGTTGACATTGCGACCGGTGGCCAGCACGTGGTCGAGCCCCCCCGCGCCGATGTCATATGCCCAGCCGTCGCCACCGATGATCCAGACGCTTCGGCGAACCAGGTGATCCACGACGCTGCGCAGGTCCTCGACGACTGGACCCTCGAGGACTGCGATCCTGCGCTTAAGCTCGTCAACGCGTTCGCGCTGAGCCTGAAGCTCCGATTCGCGCCGCTGCGGCGCGTTGAGAAGATCGCTGACCAGCTGGGCACCCACCGCATCGGACAGCTCCGTGACGCGGCGGCGAGCCAGGTCAGTGTGCCGGTCGATCGTGAGACGGAAACCGAGCCCGAACTCGGCATTGTCCTCGAACAGTGAGTTCGACCATGCGGGGCCGCGTCCCGCGGCATTGCTCGTCCACGGTGTCGTCGGCAGGTTGCCGCCGTAGATCGATGAGCACCCGGTTGCGTTGGCCACCATCAGGCGGTCTCCGAACAACTGCGAGAGGAGCTTGATATACGGGGTTTCGCCGCACCCTGCGCATGCGCCGGAGAACTCGAAGAGCGGCTCCAGGAATTGCGTTCCGCGGACTGTCCCGAAGTCGACACGCGATCGATCCGCCGGCGGGAGCGATTCGAAGAACGTGATGTTCTTCCGCTCTGCCGCCACCACCGGTTCACGATCGCCCAAATTGATCGCGCGGCGCGCAGGGTCCTCCGGCGCGACGACGGGGCACACCTCGACGCACAGCGCGCAACCGGTGCAATCCTCGACGTAGACCTGCAGCGTGAAGCGCGTGTCGGGCAATCCGCGCGCCGCCAACGGAGCGCTGTGAAATGCCGTTGGCGCGCCTTCCAGCTTCGACTTGTCGTAGTACCGCGAGCGGATGACACTGTGCGGACAGACGAAGCTGCAGTTGCCGCACTGGATGCACATCTCCGGATCCCAGATCGCGACGAGGTCGGAGATGTTCCGTTTCTCGTACGCCGCCGTACCGCTCGGATATGTCCCATCGACCGGCAGCGCGCTCACCGGGAGCTCGTTGCCACGGCCGGCGATCATCGATGCCGTCACCGTCCGGACGAACTCGGGCGAATCGAGGGGAACGACAGGCGCGAGCTCTCGCGTGGATGTAACCCTGTCTGGAACGTCGATACGGTGGAGACCGTCCAGCGCGCGGTCGACGGCCGCCTCGTTGCGCTCGACAACGTCCTTCCCCCGGCGTCCGTAGGTTTTGGCAATGGTTGTCTTGATCCGGGCGATCGCCTCGTCACGAGGCAACACGCCGGAGATGGCGAAGAAGCACGTCTGCAGGATTGTGTTGGTGCGCCCCGGAATGCCGGCCTCGCGAGCCATCCGTCCGGCATCGATCGCGTACACCTTCAGATGCTTTTCCACGATCTGAGCCTGCACGGGACGTGGCAGCGCATCCCAGACCTCATCCGGTGGATACGGACAGTTGAGCAGGAGCGTGGCAGCCGGCGCCGCTCTGCCGATGATGTCGATGCGCTCGAGCGAATTGAAGTGGTGGCAGGCGACAAAGCTCGCCTGCTCCACGAGGTACGGCGCTCGGATCGGATCGGGCCCGAACCGCAGATGGGACACGGTCTGCGATCCCGACTTTTTCGAGTCGTACACGAAGTATCCCTGTGCGTGCAATCCCTCCTCGGCCCCGAGGATCTTGATCGTGTTCTTGTTGGCGCCGACCGTTCCGTCGGAGCCGAGACCGAAGAAGACAGCACGAATCGTGCCGGGCGGCTCGATGTCCAGCGTTGCGTCGTACGGCAGGCTCGTCCCCGAGACATCGTCATTGATGCCGACCGTGAACCCACGACGGGGTTTCTCGCTTGCGAGCTCAGCGAACACACCGGCGGCCATGCCGGGCGTGAATTCCTTTGAGGACAATCCATATCGGCCCCCGACGACAAGCGGCATTCGCCCCGCTTCGCCGTCGGCATGGGCCTCGGCAAGCGCCGCCACGACATCGAGGAAGAGTGGTTCGCCGGCCGAGCCGGGCTCCTTCGTACGGTCCAAAACCGCGATGCGCCGCACAGACGCTGGGAAGGCATCGACCAGCTCGCGGATGGGAAATGGACGGTAGAGCCGGACCTGGAGGACGCCGACACGTTCACCAGCGGCGACGAGGTGAGCGACCGTTGCGCGCACCGTCTCTCCTCCGGATCCCATGATCACGATGACGCGATCGGCTTCGGGATGGCCCGTGTAGTCGACAACGTGATATCGGCGGCCGGTGCGTTCAGCGAGACGCGTCATCGCGTCCTCGACGACCCCGGGCGTTTTCGCATAGAAGGGGGTCACCGTTTCGCGCGCCTGGAAATAGGTGTCGGGATTCTGCGCCGTCCCCCGGATGAACGGGCGCTCCGGCGAGAGAGCCCGGGCACGATGCCCGCGAACCAGCGCTTCGGGAACCAGAGCCCGCAGGTCGTCGTCAGAAAGCATCTCAACGCCGTTCAATTCGTGCGACGTGCGAAACCCGTCGAAGAAGTGCACGAACGGGACGCGCGTTTCCAGGGTCGCGGCCTGAGCGATGAGCGCCAGATCGTGTGCCTCCTGCACCGATGCGGATGCCAGCAGTGCGAATCCGGTCTGTCGCACCGCCATCACGTCGGAGTGATCGCCGAAGATGGACAGGCCCTGAGCTGCCAGCGAGCGCGCGGCAACGTGCATGACCGCGGAGGTCAGCTCACCGGCGATCTTGTACATGTTGGGGATCATCAGCAGCAATCCCTGCGACGCGGTGAACGTGGTCGCCAGTGCGCCGCTCTGGAGAGCGCCGTGGAGCGCGCCCGCGGCACCGCCCTCGCTCTGCATCTCGACAACCACCGGCACGTTCCCCCAGACGTTGGGCCGATCGAGGCTCGACCACTCGTCGGCGAGCTCAGCCATGGGCGACGACGGCGTGATCGGGTAGATGCAGCAGACCTCGTTGAGGCGATACGCGACAGAGACTGCGGCCTCGTTGCCGTCGATGGTGACACGCATCACACCGGCTCCGGGGTCATCTCGATCGCATGCACAGGGCACTGGTCGAAGCACGCACCGCAGCCTGTGCATCGTGTCAGATCAAACGTATAGCGGTTGCCGATGCCGAGCTTGATGACAGCCGTCTCCGGGCACGCGCCGAGACAACCGTCGCACTCGAAGCAGTTGCCGCAGGACAGACAACGACGCGATTCGTATGCCGCCTCAACCGCGGACAGCCCGCCGACAACCTCGCTGAACGCCTGCGTACGTGTGTCCGCCGGCAGTTGCGACTGGTTGCGACGCGCGGCGTCACCGAAGTACCAGAGGTGAAGATCGGCGAAGGTCGCGAGGTGATGCTTCGCCGGGGCCGTGACGTCGACACCGCGGAGGTACGCGTCAATGTGGGCCGCGGCCTTCTTTCCGTGGCCCACACCAACAGTCACAGTGCGCTCGCTGGGGACCATGTCGCCACCGGCGAACAGGCCGGGACACCCGGTCATCATCGTCGGCGACACGACAACCGTCCCGTCCGCCTGGAACTGCACGCCGTCCACCGACCGCAGGAAGGCTGTGTCGGTTTCCTGGCCGAGCGCAAGGATCAGCGTATCTGCAGCGAGAAGTCTCGAACTTTCCGGTAGGCCGTGGGAATCCGGCGTTATCCAGCTCCATGACCTCGACGTTCAGCTCCGGTCCGTCGAAGGCGGTGATCGTCCGCAGCCAGTTGATGCGGACGCCCTCGCGCTCGGCATCCTCCGCCTCCTCGTCCTGCGCCGGCATCTGCTCGCGCGTCCGCCGGTACACGATCAGCGCATCTTCCGCACCGAGCCGCCGGGCCACCCGTGCGGCGTCCATGGCTGTGTTGCCTCCGCCGTACACGGCGACGCGGTGGCCGACCGAAGGCGGCATGCCTGACGCAACACTTCGCAGGAAGGAAACCGCGTCGAGAATCCGCCCAGCATCCTGCGTGGGGATGTCGACGCGCTTGGAGAGGTGCGCACCGACGGCCACGAAGACCGCATCGAAACGTCCGGATGCGCGTTCGGCGACGAGATCCTCGACGCGATGATTGCAGGTGATCCGGACACCCCGGTCGACGATGCGCGCGACCTCGGCATCAAGCACGTCGCGAGGCAGGCGATACGACGGGATACCGTAGCGCATCATCCCGCCGGGCAGTGCACCGGCATCGCGAATTTCCACTGCATGCCCGCGCCGCGCCAGGTGGTATGCGGCGGAGAGCCCACTTGGCCCCGCACCGACGACCAGCACCCGTTTGCCGGTCGATGCCGCCGGCGGATTGAGCTTCCAGCCCTGCTCGAGGGCAAGGTCACCGAGGAAGCGCTCGACGGCGTGGATCGACACAGCGCTGTCGATCTCCGCGCGGTTACACGCGGTTTCGCAGGGGTGATAACAGACACGCCCGTGAATCGCCGCGAACGGATTGTTCGTCACCAACTCGAGCCACGCCTCGTGGTTGCGCCCGGCTTCGGCATGCGCCAGCCATGCCTGGATGTTCTCCCCGGCTGGACAGCCCGCGTTGCAGGGCGGCAGCAGGTCGACGTAGAGCGGACGCCGTCCGCGCGCCGGTCCGGCATTGGGGCGCTGGTGGACGAGATCTGGGAGCGGGGTGATATCCCGGCGCGGTCCGATCATGCCGACAGCGCCGCCGCCCACGATACCGAGCTCGAGGTGCCAGAATCGCAGCGATGGGCGAACAGGAAGCCACTCGACGGCCGACCCGGCTTACGGTCGGCGACGTGATGACCCGTGACGTGGTCACGATTTCGGCCGACACGCCGTTCAAACAGATCGAGCAGCTCATGGACGAGCACCACATCAGCGCTCTCCCCGTGCTGAATGACGAGGGTGCGCTGGTCGGTGTGGTCTCGGAAGCGGACCTGCTCCTCAGGACCGAGGCTGCGGCCGAGGAGCGTGGGGCATGGACCCATGACGCCCGGGAGCGGAGGAGCAAGGCGCACGCGCAGACAGCCGCCGGGTTGATGTCGGCTCCCGCCGTCAGCGTGACTCAGGGTCAACCGCTTGCGGCCGCTGCTCGGCTCATGCGCAAACGCAATGTCAAACGCCTGCCCGTCGTGGAGGGCGACAGACTTGTCGGCATCATCAGCCGTGCGGACGTGCTCAAAAGCTACCTGCGCACTGACGCCGACATATGCTCCGATGTCATCGAGGGCGTCATCCGGGGCAATATGTGGCTCGACCCGACGGGCTTTGAGGTGGAGGTGGACGACGGCGTGGTGCGCATCCGTGGCGAGGTGGATCGGCGCAGCGATGTCGACATCCTGACCACACTGATCCTTGGCGTCGAAGGCGTCATCGACATCGACCAGTCGCTCACCTATCGCTTCGACGACCGCGGGGTGTCGCCCCCGAAGGAGCTGAGCGGCATCTGAGCGTCGGTGGCGGTCAGCGCGACCGAGTCTCATGCTCTGGAACGACAAGGAGGGCTTCGTGCCCGGCGTGAAGGAGCTTGGTCGATACGCTCCCGAGCAGGAGGCGCCGCACCGGGCCGAGATCGCGGGAGCCGACCACGAGCAGCTTCGTGCCGGCAAGCTCCCTCCCGGTTGCGAGAAGCGCCTCTGCTGCATCACCGATCACGTGGGTCGTCTGAACCATGCGTCCGGCGACCGGATCGAGCAATCGCGCGAATTCCTGCATTGGCCGCGATTCGACATCGTCTCCTTTGTCGGGGCCGAGAAACCAATCCTCGGCAACCGAGACGGTCGGCTCAGCCTCGACGAGTTCGATCTCAGCATCCTCGTAGAGGTGCGCAATCGATGCACCGAACCGGGCGGCCCCCCGGGCCGCGCTGGTGTTGTCGAAGCCGATGATGACTTGCGTTGGCGGCCACGAAGCCTCATCGCCGCGGACGATGAGCACCGGACGATGCACAGAGTGGACCACATGCTCCGAGACGCTCCCAACCAGAACCCGTTTGAGTTCGTCGAGCTCGCGGCTCCCGACAACGACGAGATCAGCTTCAACAATCTCGGCCACATCCATGACGGCGTTGAAGGCTGGTTCACATGCGACGTGCAGGCTTCCGACTGTGGCGCCGAGCCTGACCGCCAGGCCCTTTTCAGCTACGAGGAGCTCCCGGGCGTCGACCTCAAAGGAGTCCCATGCCCGGTCCGGACCGATATACGGGGCATATGCGAGCACGCTGGACGGGGCGAACTCGTACGCCGTGACGAGGTGCAACAGGGCACCAGAGCGTCGGGCGAGATCCGCAGCGGCAGTGAGCGCGCGGTGCGCTGCGGGGGAGCCGTCGGTGGCAAGCAGGATGTTGACGAGGCTTACAGACCGCTCCTGCAGTTTCTCGTCGAGGCTGAGCACTTGCATGGCTCGTATCTCCGGTAATCACTGACCCGTGGATCAAGGAAACCAGGGTTGGTCACGAGCAGGCTACGGTCGTTTGTCACCGGATTACGCGGCGATGGACCCAACGTGCCGGGGTCTGGCCAACCTAAGCTTCATCGATGGCGACCGCAAGCCCGAGCCCGGGGAGGAGACCGCCCTCGGGAGGACCACAAGGGCCGGCAACGGTCGGCTACAACCCGATGCGCTGGCGCCGCTTCTGGTTGCTCATCGGCGGGCTGCTCCTGATCAACATCGTGATCTCCAGCATCATCCAGAGCGCGAGCACGCCTGCGTCGGTGACCATCCCATACAACCTCTTCCTCGACGAGGTGAATGCCGGCAACGTGGTCAACATCACGGCCACGGGTGACTCGATCACCGGGACGACACGAAGCGCCGTCAGCCCAGGAGCTGGACAACCAAGCGCGAAGAATTTCTTGACGCAGCGTCCCTCGTTCGCCAGCGACAACCTCGAGACCACGCTGATCAAGAACAACGTCAGCATCCTCGCCGAGAATCCCAACCCTCCCACCCCAATCTGGGAGACGTTGCTCCTCTGGTTCGGACCAACGCTCCTGATCGTCTTCGGGTTCATCTACCTGATGCGCAGAAGCGCCGCGGCCCTGGGCGGTGGTGGGAGCGGTGGCCTCCTCGGGCGATTCGGCCAGAGCGGCGCCCGCCTCTACAATGCCGAGCGCCCCGACACGACCTTTGCGGACGTCGCAGGGATCGACGAGGTCAAGGCCGAGCTGGTCGAGGTCGTCGATTTCCTGAAGAAGCCCGACAAATATGAGCGCCTCGGCGGCACCATTCCGAAGGGCGTGCTGCTGATCGGTGCACCCGGAACAGGCAAGACACTGCTCGCCCGCGCGGTTGCGGGTGAGGCCGGCGTTCCATTCTTCTCAATCTCAGCCTCGGAATTCATCGAGGCGATCGTCGGGGTCGGCGCTGCCCGAGTACGCGACCTGTTCCAGAAGGCACGCGCCGCGGCACCGGCAATCGTCTTCATCGACGAGCTCGACGCGATCGGCCGGTCGCGTTCGACGGGCGCTCGTCTCGGGAGCAACGAGGAACAGGAGCAAACGCTGAACCAGGTCCTGACCGAGATGGACGGGTTCGATCCCCACACGGGAGTGATCGTTCTCGCCGCGACCAACCGCGCCGATGTGCTCGATGCCGCGCTGCTCCGCCCCGGACGCTTCGATCGCAGGGTCACAGTCCCCTTCCCCGACAGGCGGGGGCGCCTCGAGATACTCCGCATCCACACGAGGCACATCCCGCTTGGGCCCGACGTCAACCTTGACTTGATCGCGTCACTCACCGCCGGGATGGTCGGTGCGGACCTGCGCAACCTCGCCAACGAAGCGGCCCTTGCTGCAGCCCGCCGGGATGCGACCACCGTGTCCCAGGCCGACTTCTCGGATGCTCTCGAGAAGGTGGAGCTGGGGTCCGAACGCAAGCTTTCCTTGACGGCGCTTGACCGCGAGAAGATCGCCTACCACGAGTCCGGTCATGCATTGCTGGGTTTGCTGCAGCCGGGAGCGGACCCGGTGCGCCGCGTGTCGATCATCCCGCGTGGACAGTCACTCGGCGCCACCGTGCAGAGCCCGGTTGACGACCGTTTCAGCTACGGCGAGGACTACCTTCGGGGACGGATCACCGGGGCGCTCGGCGGCCGGGCGGCCGAGGAGCTGGTCTACGGGATCGTCACGACAGGCGCGGAAAGCGACCTGCGCCAGGTGACGGCGATCGCACGCCAGATGGTCGTGAAATGGGGCATGAGCCCGAAGGTCGGCGTGCTGAGCCTCGCTGACGACGAGGGCCCAGGACAGCCACTGTCGCTGTCGCGACCTTACAGCGAGGAGACGGCTGCTCTCATCGACGAGGAGGTGCGGCGCATCTGCGAGGAGTGTCTGCGCCAGGCGGTCTCCCTGCTCACCGCCAACCGCGACAAGCTGGATGCGCTTGTCAAGGCATTGCTCGAGCACGACACGCTCGGCGAGACAGAGATCCTCGCAGTCACGGGCATCGAGGCCCCGGCGGAGGCAGCAACGCGCTGACGCGCGCCGTTGCTCGGTCGCCAGCGGAGATCGATCCTCGTATCGACGCTCCCGATGAAACTTGCACGGCTTGGGCTTTCATCCGGCCATTCATCGAGCTGGATGGCGCGACATGTATCTGAAAACGTTGGTTGCCTGCATCCACATGGCGGTCGCGACAATCGCAACACCGACCCCGATGTAGGCCGCCTGGAGCCAAGCGAATCCGATGATGCTCCACTCGACGATCTCGAAGATGATGATGGCGCCCCCCGCCACCGCAGACAGAGGCACGGTGATGCGCGCGATCCGAACCCGAGCCGCCCACGCCGCGAGCAGCGCCAAGCACCCGACAACAGTCGCGAGAAGGATCGCCGGCACCGTGTAATCGCTGAACGGACTACCGGCCAGTGAGCTGAGGGGAACATTGATCCACCCTGCGACGATGGCCACCCCGCCGCCGACTGCGGTAAGGCCCAGGAAGAGATTCAAGCCGAACAACACCGAAAACGGCGACCAGCGATGCATGACGAACCTCCAGTCATCAGCTGTTGTCAGACCAATCTGGATGAGTCGAACATGGCACGCGCGATGCTGTGATGCCAGAGGCGAATGTCACATGCGCGATCGACCTTCGGCCGCAACGCGGGCGGCCTGAACGCGGTGATCAGGCTTCGGGGATGCGCCGTCCCGTCACTTCATCAATCGAGATTCGCACCCAGTGTTCCGAAGACCGCGTTGCCCAGGAATGCAGCGGCCCGTGACGCAGCTCATCCAGCTCGTCTGCGTCGGTGATCTCTCGCGCCGTTCCTATGGCGACGACGCTCCATCCGGCGTGATAAAGAGGGCGGCTGTCGTCGACTTCAAAGACGACTTGGGCACCGCCGCCCACTGCGCTCAGCTTTGTGCCCGGCTCGGTGCAGAACACAATGGATGCCTCATCGGCGAGATAGTTGACCGGGAGGATCATCGGCCGGCCATCGACGACGAACCCGAGCCGGCCAACATAGGAGTGGAGCTGCAGGAGCTCGAGCGATTCGGCCCTGCTGAGCTCTCGAACTCTGGTCTGGGGTTTGCTTTCCATGCCGGCTCCTCTCAGGACCAGTCGCTGGTGTCGTGAGCCTTGGCGTTTCGACGAGCCATGAACGCAGCGGCCTCGGCGCGGCGCGACAATCCCAGCTTCATCAGGATGTTCGACACATAGTTCTTCACGGTCTTCTCGGCCAGGAACACTTTCTCGGCGATCTGTCGGTTGGTCATCCCCTCTGCAACCAGGTCGAGGATCTTGCGCTCCTGCGGGGTGAGGTCCGCAATGCCGTCATCGACTTGCGCCCCTTCGCCACGGAGCCTGGCGAGCACTCTCGCAGTCACGGTTGGATCAAGCAGCGATTCGCCCCGAGCAACCTGCCGGATTGCGCCAACGAGGTCGCCACCGCGAACCTGCTTGAGAACGAAGCCGGCAGCCCCGGCCATGATCGAGCTGAACAGGGCCTCGTCGTCAGAGTGAGCGGTGAGCATCAGCACCTTGGTTTCGGGGAACGACGAACGGATCTCGCGGCAGGCCTCGATGCCCGATCGCCCGGGAAGGCGGACGTCCATGATCACGACATCTGGGCGGCTCGCTTCGACCGCCTTGAGCGCCGCGTCGGCGTCCCCCGCTTCGGCGACGACGGTGATCCCACCGACGCCCTCGAGGATGCTGCTCAGTCCGCGACGGACGAGTTCATGGTCGTCGCACAGCATGATCCGGATCGCGGGCTCGTCAGACACGCCTGCACTGTACCAGCGCGCCGTGGCCGGCTTGCCAACCGGCCCGCCCAAATCGTGACCTTCTGCCCTAGTGACCGGCTGCAGCGGGCCTCAAGATCAGGTCAGGTACTCATGAACAGCATGCTTCTCCACGATTTCGCCTTCGCCCCCGTCGCGGCTGAACGGGTCTGCGACCGCATCCTCGCCGATGACGGCGAGTGGCTCTCGCCGTTGGCTGCTGCGGCCATGGGCGAGGGCGAAGCGCTTCGGATGAGAGTGGGGCCGCTGAACGCCCTGCCGATGCTCGGTAAGACCGTTCGTGTGCAGGTCGGGCAGCCGCTCCGGCGCGGCGATGTCACTGTCGTGCCGCTCACCTGGACGGCGACCACAGCCCCCGGGCTGTTTCCCGTCCTGACTGCCGACCTCGAAATTGCGCCTCTGGACCCGTACCTCACGCAACTGACGGTGCAGGGCCGGTACGAGCCGCCGCTTGGTGCCCTCGGGCGCCGGCTCGACAGGCTCCTGATGCATCGTGTCGCGGAAGCGAGCGTCAGGGCGTTTCTCAGCCGGCTGGTCTCCACGCTGGCTGACGCGGAAGCGTCCGAGACGGTCCCTTCCATCGGATACTGAGCCGGGGCCCAGTTCGAGATGTGACGTTGTGCGACGCGCGTGCGAGGTGCGTTGCGTCAGCTGGCACGCGGGCTATGATCCCGCCTGGATGGGACCCAGTGGCACCCGCGCCGACCGTCTGCTCGACACCGGTCTGGCGTTGGCTGCGGAACTGTCGCTTCCGACCTTGCTGCAGCGCATCGTCGATCTGGCGGTCGAGCTGACACATGCCCGATACGGAGCGGTCGGCGTCCTTTCTCCCGATGGTGTCGAGCTCAGCGACTTCATCACGAGCGGCCTCAGCCTTGGGGAGCGCACCGCGATCGGGGATCTACCACGCGGGCGAGGGATCCTCGGCGTTCTGATTCGCGAACCCGCAGTGCTCCGGGTTCCGGAGATCGGCCTCGATCCGCGGTCTGCGGGGTTTCCGCCGAATCATCCACCCATGGGCTCTTTTCTCGGCGCACCGATACGCGCGCACGGGCGCGTCTTCGGAAACCTGTATCTCACCGATAAGCAGGGCGCGTCGGAGTTCACCGACGATGACGAAGCGGCGGTCCTGGTGCTCGCGACGCAGGCCGGCGTCGCCATCGCCAATGCTCAGCTCTATAGCGAGCTCCAACTCCGCGAGCGCTGGTTGGATTCAGTGCGCGAGGTGACAACCACGCTGCTCGCAGGTGACACAGCTCGTGCTGCCCTGCAGCTCGTGGCTCAGCACGCCAATGAGCTTGGCAACGCGGACATGGCGACCATCAGCGTCCCCGACGGCGATGGATTGCGCATCATCATTGCCGACGGTGCCGGCGCACACGAGCTTCTCGGCGTCGAGGTGCCGCTCGCCGGCTCGCTTTCAGCTGAGGTGATCCGCACCGAGCGAACCATGGTCGTCGCCGACGCGAGCCGATCGCCATTGACGCAACCGATGGTCAGCATCGCCGGGGTTGGACCGATGATCCTGGTCCCGCTCGCACTCCGGACGAGCACGGCTGGGGTGCTGGCCGTTGGGCGACTCGCGGGGCGGCCGGGGTTCGGTTCGGCGGACATCCCGCTTCTGGAAAGCTTCGCTGAGCAGGCAAGTCTGGCGCTCGAATACGCGCGTGCCATCTCGGAGCTCTCGCGTCTCGGGATGATCGAGGACCGAGAACGTATCGCTCGCGACCTGCACGACGGAGTGATCCAGTCGCTGTTCGCCGTGGGAATCGGACTTCAGGGGACGGCGGCGGTCGTGGGCGACCCACGGCTCGCCGATCGCATCCAGCAATTCGTCAGCGAGATCGACCGAGTCATCGGTGATGTGCGCAGCTACATCTTCGGATTACGACCGAGCGTTCTCTCCGCGGGCAATCTCACAAACACCCTTGAGCAGATTGCTCACGAGACAGAGGAACGCACCGGTGTCACCGTGGTCGTCGATGTCGATGTGTCCTTGGAGCCCGCTCTTGCGAATGGCTCAGCGCACATCGTGCACATCGTTCGAGAGGCGCTCTCGAACGTCGGGCGTCATGCGGCAGCGACAACCTGCCGCGTCTCAGTGCGACGTGACGGCTCGTCAGCGGTGCTCGAGATCGACGACGATGGCCGGGGGTTCGATCGCGACTCGAGGTCGACCGGACTGGGGATGGGCAATCTCGCTGAACGGGCTGCGGCCATCGGCGGGACACTCGAAGTTGAGTTCCCATCCCGAACGAGGCACGACAGTGCGTGTCACAGTCCCGGTGTGAGCCGCTGACGAGCGGTCGGCCGCGCTGGGGATGCCCTCGATCGGATCAATCCGACGTCTGAAGACGCGCGGCATCGAGCTGTCGATCGTGAAAGTTCCCAAGTCAGAGCTATAAGTCCCGAAGCGCCCGGGTCGTTTGGTCTCTTGGCACAGGTGTCCCGTCGGTCCCAAGCTTACGGGGTGACGTCTCCGGCGACTCCTGCGGGCTATCCATCGGCTTGGGCGATCGACGCGATCCTCGCCGATGGCGGCACCGTGCACATACGACCGATCCGACCTGACGACGCAACCGCCCATCGCGCGTTCTTCGCCCACCAGTCGGCGCAGAGCGTGTACTTTCGCTTCTTCGGTCCCCGCTCTGAGCTGACCGATCGTGAGGTGACCCACTTCACGACCGTCGACTTCCACGACCGCATGGCTTTCGCCGCGTTCCTTCGCGACGAGATGATCGCAATCGGTCGCTATGACCGTCTCGCCGCCGGCGATGAAGCCGAGGTCGCATTTGCGGTCGCCGACGAGCATCAGGGACGGGGGTTGGCGACGCTGCTCCTCGAATACCTCGCGACCTATGCAGCGACTCAGGGGATCACACGATTCAGCGCGGACACGCTCATCGATAACCGGCCGATGCTCGAGGTCTTTCAGGCCGCAGGCTTCCGGCGTGAAACCCGATCCATCCAGTACGGCGTTGTGCACCTCGCCTTCGACATCGAGCCGACGGGCGAATCGCTGGCCGCGAGCGAGCGCCGCGCCTGGACTGCCGGCGTTCACAGCATCGCAAGGATCCTTGAGCCGCAATCGGTCGCGGTCATCGGCGCGGGGCGCAACCCGCAAGGGATCGGGCATGCGGTCGTCCGAAACCTGATCGATGGCGGATTCACCGGACGCGTCTACCCGGTCAACCCGAACGTTGACGCGCTCCTCGGGGTCAGATGCTCGCCGAGTGTCCAGGATATCGACGGACCAGTCGATCTGGCGATACTCGCCATCCCGGCCGCGCAGTGCTTCGACGCCGTCGATGCCTGTGGACGCAAGGGGGTTAAAGGGCTGGTGGTGATCACCTCCGGCTTTGCTGAGATTGGTGGCGAAGGCGTTGCGATGCAGCGTGAACTGGTCTTGCGCGCGCACCGTGGCGGCATGCGTGTGGTCGGTCCGAATTGCTTTGGCGTGATCAACACCGAACCCGGTGTTCGCCTCAATGCCACCTTCGCGACACGAGCACCGGTGCACGGCGGGATTGCATTCGCATCACAATCGGGTGCTCTCGGCATCGCTGTGCTGGAGCAGTCGCTCAGCTCGGGTCTCGGTCTCTCCAGCTTCGTGAGCATGGGCAACAAGACCGATGTCAGCAGCAACGACCTGCTCCGGTACTGGCAACAGGACGGCCAGACTCGAGCGATCCTCCTTTATCTCGAATCATTCGGCAATCCGCGCGCATTCGCGCGGGTTGCACCGGTCGTGTCGCGCACGACACCGATCGTCGTCGTGAAATCGGGCCGAAGCTCCGCGGGGACACGCGCCGCCGCATCGCACACTGCCGCTCTTGCCAGCCCCGACACGGTCGTGGATGCGCTCTTTCGTCAAGCCGGGGTGATCCGAGTCGACACACTCGAAGAGTTGCTCGACACGGGGCAGCTCCTGGCCAGCCAGCCCGCGCTCGCGGGACACCGCCTCGCCATCGTCGGCAACGCCGGCGGCGCTGCCGTGCTCGCGGCCGATGCGTGCGAAGCGGCCGGGCTCAGTGTCCCAGAGTTCGATGCAGCAACCCAGGCCGCGCTCCGCGCGCTCGCCGGGCCGAATGCGGGTGTCAGCAACCCGGTCGACCTCGGTGCCGGCGCGACGCCCAAGCTCTTCGACGAGGCGCTGCGCACCGTCCTAGCTTCACCGTCGATCGACGGTGCGGTCGTGATACTCGCTCCGGTGGCCACCGCGGATCCGGAAGAGGTCGCACGCGCGGTCGTACAAATCGATGCCGGGTCGCGTCCTCTCGTCTTCGTGCATCTCGGCGACAGCGCGGCCCCGGCGGCGCTCAGCCAGGGACCGCGAAAGATACCGTCCTACGCGTTTCCGGAGCGCGCGGTTCGAGCGTTGGGACGCATCGCGGAGCACTCCAGCTGGAGGACGCGACCAGCCGGTCAGGTCCCGCAGCTCGACGGCGTCGATCTCGGTGCGGCGCAGGCGATCGTCAAGGGATATCTGGCCGCGCACAACGACGGTGGTTGGGTGACCCCTGACGAAGCGGTGGCGATGCTTCGCGCGTTCGGGATCGCAACACCTGGGGAAATCTCGGTCTCATCGCACGAAGCAGCGGCATCAGCGGCCGCTGAGCTCGGCTTCCCCGTCGCACTGAAGGCTGTCGGAGCAACGATCCTGCACAAGTCCGACGTGGGTGGAGTGCATCTCGACCTGAGCACCCCGGACGAGGTCGCGGAGGCATACGCGGCCATGGCGAATGCCCTCGGTGATGCGATGGAAGGCGCGCTCGTCCAGCAGATGCTGCACGGCGTGGAGCTCATCGCGGGCGTGATCACCGATCCGCTCTTCGGCCCGGTCGTGATGTTCGGGAGCGGCGGTACCGCTGTGGAGCTCTTCGGTGACCGTGTGCTCCGGATCCTGCCGATGACCGATCAGGACGCTCACGAGATGGTCCGGTCGATTCGCGGGGCACCACTGCTCTTCGGGCACCGTGGCGCGCCTCCATGCGACGTCAACGGCGTGGAGGGAGTGCTGCTGCGTGTTGCCCGCCTCGCGGAAGAGATCCCGCAAGTCGCCGAGATGGATCTCAATCCCGTGATCGCCTCCCCCAGCGGTGCGGTTGCGGTCGATGTGCGCATCCGTCTGATCCCGTGGCGTCGCCACGCTGAGACCGAGGTTCGCCGCCTGCGCTGATCCCCGGGAAGGGCCAAACGGCCCGGGCCGACCGGGGCCCGATGGCACCCGTCGCCTGGGACTCCACGCGGAAATCTCATGGCCTGTGGCTCTGTTGCCCACGCCCCACTCGGGCTGAGCATGTGTTCCAGGGTCACATGAACCCACAAGCAATACAACAAAAGGGACACGGCCATGACTAGTGGACTTCGTTGGCGGATCTTCGTACTTCAGGTTGGACTGATCGGCATCCTCGCGTTCGTGAGCGGCTTCGCCTTCTGGGCGAGCAACTTCGCGACCTCGACCGTGCACGACCAGCTTGCAGCCCAGCAGATCTACTTCCCGGCTGCCGGTACCAAGGCGATCACCTCCCTGCCCAAGGTCGACGCCACGGCGATGACCCAGTACGCGGGTCAGGAGCTGCTCACCGGTGCGCAGGCTCAGGTCTACGCCAATAACTTCATCAACGTCCATCTCAGCGAGATCGGCGGTGGCCAGACCTACTCGCAGCTCAGCACTGCAGCCCAGGCCGATCCCACCAACACCAAGCTCGCCGGCGAGGTGGAGACCATCTTCAAGGGCACCACGCTGCGCAGCATGCTGCTCAACGCCTACGGCTGGTCTGAGATCGGGATGTTCGCAGGCTACGCCGCCATCGGCCTCCTGGTCGCCGCGGTCGTGGTCGTCGGCGCCTTCTTCTTCGAGATCGCCAGCTGGCGCGAATCCGCCAAGGCGGGACGGCCCGCCCGCCCGGCAACACAGCCGACCCCCGTCCGCCAGCACGCGTAAGCAACACCATCTGACGGTCCCCTCCCATGACCCACCGGCCTCAGGGCCGGTGGGTCTTTTTGTGCCGGCTTTCCCATGGACGCCACGACATCGACCGTCTCACAGGCTTCGTGGTGGCCTCAGATCGTTGCGAGATCCAGGGCCTCGCGGACGCAGCTCTCGCAATACCAGATTGGCGAGCCCGTCCCTACTCCGCGCTCACGCACGTCACCGCCAGACATCCCCGTGTAGCCGAAGTGCTCAACCTCAGCACCGCATCTGGCACACCTCTCGCGCCCGCCGGCCCATTGGTACACAAAGGGCTGACCGCCGATGAACATCGTCCGCTGCGGCCATGGACGAAAGTCGGCCGCGGGGACCACACGACGTCTCGTGTTCTCGGGAATATCGCCGAGGGCGATGCTGCTGTCATGAACCTCGGCGACCTCGAGCTGGTCGGTCGATGTGTCGCCGGCGATCGCGAGCACGACGAGCATGGAACCGCCGACACGGCCGGGAACGGGCGTTTGGAGGTACTTCAAGGGCGTCGCACCGACGTCAGTATCGAGCTAGCGACCACGAATCGGGATGGGGATCTGTGGTCTGCACCACCAGATGACGTCAACCGCCTTCACGATGCCCGTCTTACCGATCCGCTCAAGCAGCAGAAGAGGAGTCCCAGAGACCTCGTGTCGCCGTTTTCGCTGGGAGGCGGCCCTCAGATGCTCGGCTCAGGCGAAGGGTGAATTCGATCGCTCCATCCTTCTGGACCCCGAAGGGAGCCCTCAAATTCCAGTCCGAGAAGCGGACACCGATCGATCCAGCGGCTTCGAGCGCCACCCCGGTGTACCGAGCCACGAATGTGAACGCTACCGGCCGAGTGATGCCGTGCATGGTGAGCGAGCCGGTTGCCGGAGCACGATATGTGACGTTCACCAGAGGCCTGGTATCCACCGCGATAGGCTGATTCAGGGCGAAGGTTGCAGCCGGGTACCGTGTCGTATCCATCATGCGGTTGAGCCCCGGGTTCGACTTGCCGAATATCTGAAGACTTGCCAGGTCGATCCGAAACGATCCTGATGCGACGCCGCCGCCGACCACGCAAATACTGCCCGTGAGCGCAGTCGAGTGGCCCACGATCGACGTCACGTGTCCAAACACGGACACCTGAGACCGGAACCCCGCGATCGATCCACGTCCGATCGCCCACATTCCATCCGATGCGGTGACATCCGGTGCGCACGCGGCATGCGTTTCCATACAACGGATTCTGTACGGCGTAGCACCTGCATCTCCAGGGTCGGATGCCACATTAGTGCCGGGACCTACGTCGGGCAAACTCCGCGCGTCACGCTGTACCGCCACCTCACGTCACGCGACGCTGCCGCCGTCCGAGATGAGCTGGCGGACGACCCGATAGGCAGGCTCCCACACTGCCGTGCGGACCTGACCCGCGGCGTCACTCACCGCTGTCCGAGCCAGGCCCTCATTCTGGGCTGTTCGCGCCACCGCGGCGGCGACACGTAACGACACGGCTCGAACGTCCTCCACTGCCGGCATGACGGATGCTCCCAGCCGCGACGCGTCCACCGACTCCGCCACCGTGTCGGCCGCTGCGAGCAGCATCCCGTCACTCACCAACCGCGCTCGGGCGACGACGGTCCCAAGCCCGAGCCCTGGAAAGACGAGGGCGTTGTTCGCCTGGCCAATCTCATATGTCACGCCCGCGTGCTCGACAGGCGCGAACGGGCTTCCTGTTGCGACCAGGGCGCGACCGTCGCTCCATTCGATGAGGTCCGACGGTATCGCCTCCGACAGCGACGTCGGATTCGACAGCGCGAAGATGATCGGGCGAGCGGTGTGATCAGCCATTTCGCGAACCACCGCCTCGGTGAACGCTCCCGGCTGCGCGGCGCAACCGATCAGGATCGTGGGCTGCACCGCTCGGACCACCTCGAGCAGGCTGATCTCATCCCCGTGCAGCCCCCAGGCGATCACCTCAGCGTGAGGACGGGCGTACGCGCGTTGGAAATCGCGCATCCCGGCGGCCATGCCCTCCACGAGGAGACCGTGGCTGCCGAGACACCAGAGCCGATGCCTTGCGTCGGCGGGTTCCATGCCTTCGCGCACCATCGCGCTGCAGATGAAGTCGGCGATGCCGACACCAGCGGTGCCTGCGCCGTAGATCACCACTCGTTGGTCTCCGACTGTGCTTCGCGCGGCTCGCGCGCCGGCGATCACGCCACCGAGCACGACCGCTGCTGTGCCTTGCATATCGTCGTTGAACGTGCACACCCGATCGCGATAACGCTCGAGGATCCGGCGAGCGTTGCTCGCTCCGAAGTCCTCCCAGTGAATGATCGCGTTGGGAAAGCGCGATGTCGCCGAGCGCACAAAGCGGTCGATGAAGTCGTCGTACGCGCCACCGCGCACGCGCGGATGTCTGGCGCCCATGTACGCTGGGTAGGCGAGCAGCTCCTCGCGATCGGTCCCGACGTCCAGCATGACGGGGATGACCCGCGTGGGATCGATTCCGGCAGCGGCCGTATACACCGCGAGCTTGCCGACGGAGATCGCGATGCCGCCAACGCCCCAGTCGCCGATACCGAGAATCTGCTCGGCGTCGGTGGCGACGATCAGGTCGATGTCGTCGGCGGCGGCACCGAAATTATCGAACGCAACGTCGACGTCGTCCGCGTCGTCGACACACAGGTACACACCCCGTGGGCGCTGGAACTCTTTGCTGTAGCGTTCGATCGCCTCCCCGACCGTCGGCGTATAGACGATCGGCAGCATCTCAGCAAGATGCTCGCTGAGCACCCGGTAGTACAGGATCTCGTTGCGGTCGTGCAGCGAGTTAAGAAAGAGATGCTTGGCCAGATCGCCACCCTGATGACCGTACTGCGCATACGAGCGCTCAGCCTGCAAATCGATCGTGGTCACTGCGGTCGGCAGCAGTCCGTGCAGCCCCAGTTCGGTCCGTTCCTCCAGCGTGAACGCCGACCCCTTGTTCAGCATCGGTGCCTCAAGGATGTCCCGGCCGCGCCGGCTGGTCTCATATGCGCCATCCGCAGCTACCCTGAACGTCCGCTGCGTAGGCGGTGCACCCTGTTGTGCCATCAGGGTGCAAAACCATGGCGTGTGAAATGGCTAACGCCGCAGGCGATGCGCCGGGTTACCTGCACGGGATGCATCGTCGGCGGTTTGACAAAGGCGGCACGCTGGACACTCACTGCCGAGCCGTTTCGAAGGTCTCGATCTCGGTCTCCCCGTAGAGGTAGCGCTCTTTCCGAGCTGAACTGTGCTCGTGCACAATCGAAAGGCAGCAGTCCGCCTCCAGGGCGAGGTGCGCCTCAGCGGTATCGCAGAACGCTGTGAGGAGCAGCGCCAGCTTCGGTCGGCCGACGGCCGGTGTCCAGGCGGCAATCGCCGTGGCGAGCCCCTCGAGGCGCAGATGGTCCTGCCGAAGTGATGTGAATCCGGCCCCGCCGGGCTTCTCAGCGTGCGGATAGAGGATGTGCTCCTCCGCGCGGCCATGGGCGGCAAGGTAATAGATGAACGGCTGAAGCCGAGTGAGAGCGTCGACCACGCCGGCTTCGGCAAGGTTAGGCAGTGTGCGCACCGTCTCACGGATCACGCGCACTCGCGAGCGGAGCAACTCCGCTTGTGTGCAGAGTGCGCCGCGAGCGGTCATGTCGGCTGCGGAGACCATAGCCACCTCGTGTGCCTTTCGGTGGGATCCGCCACCGGAACCTGTTGACTGCACGACTCGATCATCGTCTTCAGGACGAAGACCTGCCAGTGCCGTTGGACCCGTGTGTGTTGTGGATAGAAATGACCTTCGCCTCTGGAGTTGGTACGCATGCGGAGTTCACAGTGGCGTCGGTCTCAGTCTTCTCAGATGTAGGAGCGGCAATGAACGTCCACAAGAGCAACGGGCTCCTCGATGCAGTCGAGATCGCTGCGCTCGGCGTCGCGCTCTCTGTAGGAGCGGTGGGGACGGGGGTGGTGATCTGGTCGGCAGTGGACCTGGCGCTGCGCCACCGCGGAACGGTCCCTGAGCCCGTGCCGCCGCTGATGGTGCATGACGGCAACGCACCACGTCCCGCCACGTCGCGTGCGTCCTCGGTCGGGCAGCGTGCCGCGGCCTGAGAGGCGCCAAGGGTAAGCACGATCGTTCGTGACCCTCAGAATGAAGGGCTGTGGCAAAGAAGGCGGAGTCCAAGCACGAGCGTTCGACGGACCTGACCAACAAGCTGTATCAGAAGGAGTTGCGGCGGCTCCAAGTGGAGTTGGTCAAGATGCAGGAGTGGGTCCGCTCGAGCGGCGCCCGTGTTGCGGTGATCTTCGAAGGCCGGGATGGCGCGGGCAAGGGAGGCACCATCAGCCGCATCACGCAGTACCTCAATCCCCGGGTCGTGAAGGTCGCTGCGTTGCCGGCGCCATCGGATCGAGAGCGTTCGCAGTGGTACTTCCAGCGATATGTCGACCGCCTGCCCTCTGCCGGCGAGATCGTACTGCTCGATCGCTCCTGGTACAACCGCGCCGGGGTCGAATATGTGATGGGGTACTGCACCCACGAGGAGCACCGTCTGTTCCTCCGCCAGTGCCCGATCTTCGAGGGCTTGCTCATCAACTCCGGGCTCATCCTTATCAAGTATTGGTTCTCAGTCAGTGATCAGGAACAGGAGCGACGCTTCCACATCCGCCTTACCGATCCGCTGAAACAGTGGAAGCTGAGTCAGGTCGACCTCGAGTTGCGCCTGCGCTGGGTGGAGTACTCGCGTGCGAAGGACATCATGTTCGTTCACACCGATACCCCCGAATCTCCGTGGTACGTCGTTGAGGCCGACGACAAGCAACGCGCTCGCCTGAACTGCTTCGCGCATCTGCTGTCGAAGGTTCCATACACGGACGTGATCAAGGCGCCGTTGACGCTCCCGCCGCGCCAGTCCGACGAGGGTTATGTCCGGCCGTCGCTCGACACCTATACGTACGTGCCGGACCACGTTGCGGAGTTGATGGGCGGGTAGGACTGCGCCTCGTCATCGGCGTCGTCACGACCGCTGAGTCGCGTTCAGCCCTTGAGGTTGCCGAGAGGGCCCTTCGACCTTACTGAATGACCTCTGTCCTTCAGGCAACCGCCATCGGTCCCGGAATCCCACAACCTATGGCTCTAGCGCCTTCCACACCTTCGGGTAACACTGTCATTGAACAGCGCCATAAGGGCACATCACTTTGACGCAAGTCATAAACGGAGGACGTGGGATGCCCTTGGCCACTGCGGAACCGCGGGAGCTCCGGTTGACGTTCGCCTATTGCGGCAATCCGATCGACGCCATCATCCGACAGGCGGGGTTTCCGATGAGCGATCAAGAGGCCTCTGCGATCCTCGAGCGCATCGACCACGAGATGGACAGCGTGGCGGAGTCTGCGGCTGCCGCTGCCATAGAGAAGCGAATCGACGGCCTCATTGAGTTGGTTCGCATCGCCCACCAGTCGCCGAGCAGGGACCGCCCGGAGGCATCAAAGTGGCCGCGGCGTCTCTCGATGTGTTAGCCGGCGCCTCGTCTGCTGCTCCTCGGCCAGGCGTTGGCGATCGGGGACCGGGTATCGGCATCGCCACCTCAACCGCGCAGATTGGATTACTCGTCTTCGCGTCAGCAGCGGCGATCGGTTTCGCCGCGGCGATCGTTGCTGCGCCGTATGCCAGGCCGCACTTGACCATGGCCGGCGCCATCGTCGCAGGTGTCACCGTTGCGATCGCCATCCCGATATCGCGATGGCCACACCCATCGTTGCTGCTCGTCGTGACCCTGCTGTATTACGCATCGTTGACACTCCTTGTCCTGGGTGACGCCGGCGAAAACGAGGGACTTCTCGCGTTGGCCGCCATCCCCGTCGTAGCAGCTGCGCTCTACGGTCCGCCGAGCGTGACGATCACTGCCATCGTGGCCGCAGCCGCAACTCTCGGCGGCGATGGAATCATCAACCGGCTCACCCTCCCCGACTACGCGCAGCTCGTCGTCGTGTGGCCAATCACTGGAATGGGGATCGCATACGCAATCCATCAGTTGCGCTCCAGAACTCGAACAGACGGTAAACGAACGATCAGCCATCATTCAGCGCGATGCGGTGCTCGCGTTGATCGCTGATGAAATGTATTCCACACTCGACAAGGACGAGGTCATCAGGCTCGGAATCCAAAGCGCGGCGCGGCTCACGGATGTGGCAGGTCAGACGCAGTCGAAGGCGGGCTTCTTCGTCGTCGAGGGCGATCGGGCCACTCTGGTCGCCTCGTACGATCCGGATTTGGGGGGCGCTACCACGGCGGACGAGCCTGCCGGTCGTATCAGCGTCTCGCTCTTGAACACGGTTCACCTGCACCAGGCGGCGTCAAGTCATGAGGATCGGCTTTTCAATCTCGATCAGGGCACCTATGCTCCGCCGGAAATAGGCGCACTGCTTGCGGAACTCGATATTGAGACGGCGATCGTGCAGTTGTTGCGCGTGGGCGACGACGCCAGCGGGCTCCTGGCCGTCTTCAAGGGCGATGTGTCGGGACCCGCATACACTCAGGCGCAAGGCGAATGGCTCCGCGCGTTTACGCCGCTCTTCGAGCTCGCGCTGTCGCGGGCATCGGCGTTTGAATCCGTGACGACGACCGACCACTTGACTGGGATGGCCCATCGCCGCGAATTCGATCGCCGCTTGGCAACAATGCCGAGGCGCGCAGAGTACACGCTCCTCGCGATCGATATCGACAAGCTCAAGCTCATGAACGACACCTTCGGGCATAGAGCCGGGGATGAGCTGCTTCAAGCTGTGGCTGGAACGTTGCAGCGATCAGTGCGCCGTGGAGACCTCGCCGCGAGGGTGGGCGGTGATGAGTTCGCGATCATTCTGTCTGACGCCGATCCCCATCACGCCGACGTGGTCGCCGAGCGGATCTTTGCAGGGCTGGCGCAGAGTACTGCGCGCGACCAGCGCCCGAGCGTCAGCATCGGGATCGCGGCTTTCGATTGCGGCGAGGACGCCCCCGCGCGCATCGCGGCTGCGGACCGTGCGCTCTACGAGGCAAAGGATGCCGGGGGAAATCGCGCCGTGCATGCCGCGCGAACATAGGTGGGCGAGGCGGTGCCGTGGGATGGCCACTTGAAACCGCGCGCGGATGCCGAGCGGCATTTCGTGGGAAGGTACGGATACCATTGTGCTCACCGAGGAGACAGCCAATAACCGAGAGGCACGACGTCGTGAGGCGCGAGGACGTGATGCAGGCTACCGACGATGTTGTCGAGATCGCTGCGGAACTCGCTGATTGGTATGACCGAAGCCGTCGAGACCACAATCCAGGCTCAGGTGACCGCGACGCGATGCTGCACGCTCTTTCCGAGGCAGTCACCGAACTCCGTCGCGCAGCCAACGCTTCATAGACGCGCTCCCGGCGCAGCTCGAGGTTATGCACATCCACGAGCACGACGCGATTCCTTCCAAGGCCGGTACGAGCCCTGACCTCGAGACACCTGACGACGCACGCGCGAGCCTGCCCGGCAGGCGGGAATGGCACCTTGCTGCCGCCGATCGCCACCAGCTAGGATTTTCTGGCGGTCGATGTGCGCATCCGTCTGATCCCGTGGCGTCGCCACGCCGAGACTGAGGTTCGCCGCCTGCGCTGATCTCCGGGAAGGGCCAAACGGCCCGGGCCGACCGGGGCCCGATGGCACCCGTCGCCTGGGACTCCACGCGGAAATCTCATGGCCTGTGGCTCTGTTGCCCACGCCCCACTCGGGCTGAGCATGTGTTCCAGGGTCACATGAACCCACAAGCAATACAACAAAAGGGACACGGCCATGACTAGTGGACTTCGTTGGCGGATCTTCGTACTTCAGGTTGGACTGATCGGCATCCTCGCGTTCGTGAGCGGCTTCGCCTTCTGGGCGAGCAACTTCGCGACCTCGACCGTGCACGACCAGCTTGCAGCCCAGCAGATCTACTTCCCGGCTGCCGGTACCAAGGCGATCACCTCCCTGCCCAAGGTCGACGCCACGGCGATGACCCAGTACGCGGGTCAGGAGCTGCTCACCGGTGCGCAGGCTCAGGTCTACGCCAATAACTTCATCAACGTCCATCTCAGCGAGATCGGCGGTGGCCAGACCTACTCGCAGCTCAGCACTGCAGCCCAGGCCGATCCCACCAACACCAAGCTCGCCGGCGAGGTGGAGACCATCTTCAAGGGCACCACGCTGCGCAGCATGCTGCTCAACGCCTACGGCTGGTCTGAGATCGGGATGTTCGCAGGCTACGCCGCCATCGGCCTCCTGGTCGCCGCGGTCGTGGTCGTCGGCGCCTTCTTCTTCGAGATCGCCAGCTGGCGCGAATCCGCCAAGGCGGGACGGCCCGCCCGCCCGGCAACACAGCCGACCCCCGTCCGCCAGCACGCGTAAGCAACACCCTCTGACGACGGTCCCGATGCGATACGGAAGGATCCACCAGCCCGCGGCCGGTGGATCCTTCCTTCTTTAACCTCCGGTTGACCGGCGTGATTGCCCTCAGGGGCACCACGAATATGTGAGACTCCGCCGCGCGAGACGACCCTCGCGTTAGGGAGCCGGAAGAGACGATGCCTGCACAACCCGATGCATCGACGCGCATCTCCACAGACACGCTGATCTTTCACATCTCATCAGAGGGCCTCAGCCTGATCGGCGGAAGTGGCCGGGGCGCTGGATGGACCGGCATCGTCGATCTCGCGCTCGACATGGAACCGCTCGCGATGCGCGTCCACGGCTCGAGCAGACCAGCGCGAATCGGTGGCACGGACGAACCTGTACGGGTCATCGGACCGTACTGGGCAAGACACGCGGTGCTGGTACCGGTTGGTGGTGAGCATCTCGTGGTGTTCGGCGGTGACGCGCCGCTTCCCGACCCCGATGCAACCCTGGTCCCTGCGGCGGCGCATCTCGTTGCCGAAGTGCAGAAGGTTTCGCCGGCGAAGCTGCTCGCCGACGAGCTCGAGCTCATGAATGCCATCCGCGACCTCATTGAGTACCGCCCCGAGCTCGTCGTGGACACCGCGCGTCATATCGCGCAGAAGGCTGCCGAGCCGCTCTCGTGTGAGGTCGGCGCGGTGCTGCTCCACTACAACGGGAGCCTGGTTGCGGAGGTCGCGACTTCGGAACTGGTCCGAGCAACCGGACTCGGCCGCGATCCGGGCTACGCTCGTCACTCTGTTCGAACGAGCGGAGCAAGGTGCGTTCGTGGAGCTCGAGCTCGAAGCCGCGGCCGGCGATGCTCTCGGCCGCGAGCAGGGACTGGTCGCGCGTTTCGCGGTCCCGATCGGGCGCCCCAAACCGTTCGGCGTTCTCGTGGTCGCCCACGCCGCGACACGAGCGCGCGGATTCACCAACCTCTGCCAGCGCATCGGCTACGCGCTCGCAGAGGTCGCCGAGTCGCTCCTCGTGCAGGCCATCTCGCGCGAGCGGCTCTCGGCCGACCGTGATCGCTTTGCGCGTCAGGCACGGATCGATCCGCTGACGGGCCTCGACAATCGTGCCGCCTGGGACGAACACATCAACGCCGAAGAGGCGCGGCTGGTTCGCTACGCTCGGGCGGTGACGATCGTGAGCGCGGATCTCGACAACCTCAAGGCGGTCAACGACCGCTATGGTCACGAGGCCGGCGATCGGCTGATCCGAGCCGCCGCCAACCTTCTGCGCAAGCACGCTCGTGGGTCGGATCGCATCGCGCGCGTGGGAGGTGATGAGTTTCTGTTGCTCATGCCTGAAACTGACCGCGAGGGTGCGGCACGCTACCTCACACGCGTACGCGCCGCCATCAGGCGGATCCAGGCAACCGAGGTGTCGGCGCTGCAGCTCTCGTTCGGTGCCGCAACGGTTCGCGAAGGAGAGTCACTCACCTCTGTCACCGCGCGTGCAGACGCTGCCATGTACGCTGCGAAGAAGCGTCGTTTCCGGAGATCGTCGGGCGCGCCCGGCGCCTGACCCGCTAGACGACCGTTGCGAGCGCGGGCGCCGTGCAGAACTGTGCCACGACCGCTTCCGGCGGGATGGGACGGCTGATCAGATATCCCTGGAGCTCGGAACAATGTCGCTTCACGAGATAGGCCCGCTGCGCCTCCGTCTCGACGCCTTCAGCCACGATCTTCAAGCCAAGGCTCAGTCCCATCGCGATCATCGCGTCGACAATCGGCGCGTTGACATTATCGGAGACGATCGAACGCACGAATGACAGGTCGATCTTGAGGGTGTCGACTGGGAATCCCTGCAGCCGGCTCAGCACCGCATAGCCGGTGCCGAAGTCGTCGATCGCGATGCGCACGCCCATGTCGCGTATGCCCTGGAGCAGGTCGAGCGCTTCGCCCTGCTGAGGAATCGCCGCGCTCTCAGTCACCTCGAGCTCGAGCAAACTGGGGTCAAGGCCGGTCTGCCTGAGCGCATCGTGCACGCGCCCGATGAGCCCGCAGCTGACCAGGTTTCGGCCCGAGACGTTCACAGCCACGGGAATCGCGCCCACCGCCGATGTTGCCCACGCCTGTGCTTGCCGGCACGCTTCCATCAGAACCCAGGTGTCGATGTCGTTGATGAGCCCACTCTGCTCAGCGATGGGGATGAACTGGTCAGGCGAAACCAGCCCCCGCAGTGGGTGATTCCATCGGACGAGGGCTTCGACGCCGGTCATGCGCGACGTGCGGGCGTCGACCTTCGGTTGGTACATGAGCACGAGCTCACCGCGACCGATGCCCGCTCGCAGCTCCTCCTCGAGGGTGAGCCGCTCGATGGCTTTGGAGTGCATGTCCTCGGAGAACAGGGCATGACGATCCTTGCCGGCAGCCTTTCCGACGAACAGCGCAGCGTCGGCGTTGCGGACGACATCGGTGGCATCCCCGGCACCCGACGAGGTCGCCACCCCGACTGTGGCTGTGACAGTCAGAAGGCGCCCTGCGATGGAGAACGGCGCGCGTAACCGCTCGCGAATTCCCTCTGCCGCACGTGCGGCTGCACTCGGTTCCTCGAGATCCTCCAGCAGGATCGCGAACTCGTCACCGCCAAGCCGGGCGGCCGTGTCGCCGGCGCGGATCCCTGCGGACAATCGGCGCGACACCTCGACGAGGAGCGCATCGCCGGCGGCGTGACCGAGGCCGTCGTTCACGGTCTTGAAGTTGTCGAGGTCGAGCATCAAAACCGCATAGCAGCCGGCGCCGCGAGCAAGGCGCTGATGAGCGTGCTCGAGGCGATCCCCGAAGAGCGATCGATTCGGTAATCCGGTGAGCGCGTCGTGAAAGGCCTGGTGTGCGAGCTCGCGCTGCAAACGTGAACGGTTGGTCACGTCGCTCGAGCAGACGATCATCGCCGCCTCGCCGTCGAAGACCGTCTCGCGAGTGTCGATCTCGACGTCCACCACCCCGCCGTATTTGGTGACGTGACGGATGCCGTCGAAGTGCGTGCGTCCGCCCCGCATCGACTGCAGGTTCGCGCGCAGTTGCAGCCGATCCTCAGGGGGGCGTATCTCCGCCAGCGAGAGCGCGAGGAACTCGGCGCGACTGTATCCATACATCGCGATTGCGGCACTGTTGACCGCGAGGAATGGCAGGTAGCCGTCCTCGGTGGCCGGGTCCGGCAGCTTGGTGACAAGCATTGCCTGCGGGTTCTCGTTGAAGAGCAAACGAAACGATTCCTCGCGGGTCGCTGCTATGCGCGCCTCGGATGCAAGGGCCGCGAGCGTTGCCTGCTCTGCCGCGATGGCGGCGCGTCTGCGGCGCGTGAAAACCGCAAACAGCAGCACGAGGACACCGGAGCCGGTGACGATGCCGATCGAGGCGAGAAAGGCAGCGTTCACACCGCTCGCGGCGCTCGATGTCTCCCGTGCCCCTATGCCTTGCAGGCTGGCGTCGAGGGTTGTGAACGCCGGGTCGCCCAGCGTGGTGTTGATTGCGGCCGCTGCCTGACTGTTGTCCTGGTGCAGAGCAGCGATCTCGTCGGTGACTGCTGCTTGGTAGAAGCTCGCTTGCCCGATGATGAGGCTGCGGTCGGAGGCTGATGTTTCGCCCGCTTCAACGAGCGACAGCGCCACGTTCGCCGCATCCTGGAGGTTCGATGTGGCGGGTGCGGAGTTGAGGACTCCTTCCTGCTCGACGGCGACAGCCGTGCGAAGCGAGCTCACCGATTGAGCGGCCTGCTGCCGCTGGCTCGACCATTCGTGCAGTCCGAAGAGCGCCACGACCACAACGAGCGTCAAGAGAGCCGCGGCCGCGCAGCTCAGCCAGAAGTGGCCGTCGGGCGACGACCGGTCGCCGTTGTCACCGCCTCGCTTCACTTCCTGACCTCGTAACGGTCGCACGGCGTGAGCTGTGTTCGACGCCTCACACGGTACGCGCGCGTGCGCGGACTTCCCGGCGAATGGACGCCTTCGAGCATTCCCGGAACGTAGCCGCCACTCCCACGTGGCAGCGCCTACAGCGCCACGAGAGCGTCCGTCAGCCCGTCAATACCGGCGAGTCTCGCCGCCAGATCAGCGCTCAGGTCGTAGCGAGTAGCCAGAGCCGCCGGCGCCGTGTAATTGACCTTTGTCTGACTGCCATCTGCCCACACGAGCACCTTGAGTGGGAGGTCGAGGGCGGCGAGTGGCGCGGACTGCATCACCGGCGTTCCTGCCTGCGGGGAGCCGAAGATCACAACCTTGGTCTCGCGCAGAGACAGACCGGCGCTCGCGGCCGCGCCGCTGTGATCGATCACTGCGAAGACCTCCATCCCTTTTGCGGCAACAAGTTCGAGCAGGCGCGCCACCGTGTCTGCGACCGAGAGTGAGCTCAGCTTGGTGGTGACACCAGATTGGTTGAGTTGGCCGGCCGAAGATTCACTCGTCATCGCAGTCCCTTGTGATTGGCTCAGTGGTGCAGTCGAGTCGTCTCGATGTCGCGATGGTCCAGGCCGAAGTAGTGAGCCACCTCGTGGAGCACGGTGTCGTGCACCTGGTCGACGAGTTCCGCGTAGGTTCTGGACCAGCGCTCGATGTGATGCTGGAGCAGCACGATACGTTTGGGATACCCGGTCGCACTGAACGTCGATTCCGTCGTGCCCTGGAAATAGCCAAGCACACGCTCGTCGATTCCGCGGCTGCGGTCGTCGTCCGTGGCCTCCTGCTGAATCGTGATCAGCAGATTGTCATCGTCCATCCGGGCACGGAGCGCCGGCGGGATGCTGCTGAGCGCATCAGCGGCGATGCGCTCGAACTCGTCGGCGGAGACGTGGTACGCCACGCCGTGAGAATGTCACACGGCCGGTGAACGCGTGGGGGCGTCACGGGTCAGCGCAACGCCCGCAACGACACCGGTTGCCGCAGCGACCACCACGGTGACGAGCGCGGCGAGAAGGTCTGGCTTGTTCGTCATGAGAAACACGACGCCGACGGCGAGCGCCAGGCGGGTCAGCCAGGAGATGACAAACGCCCTGCTCCGCAGCGCGGTCCGAGGCGACGCGCCGGCCGTGATCCGCCGCACGAGCAGGCTGAGCCGGATGCCGTTGAGCGCCCCGAGCACGGCGATCAACACCCAGGCGAAGAGCCCGACCGCGATCCACGAGACCCATCCCCAGGACGAGATCATCATGTAGAGCCCCGAGGCCAGGATCGTGACCACCGATGCCGGGCCGAAGATCCGGCCAAGGCCAATCACGCCCTCCCACTGCTGGACGGCCGCGTCGCCAGACGCACGCCGGAGATGAAAGAGGCCGATGCCCTCGGCGGTGAATGCGGTGCCGAGAAGCAGCGAGCCGACGATGTGCACGAACAGGGCAAAGGCATAGAGGGTCATCAGGCGTTCCTCACCGTGAGCCGGGTACGAGGTTTCATGGTTTCTCACTATACACAGCGTAAAGTGAAATATGCTCAGATCACCGGTGGCTCTCGCTCAGGAGGCGCGACGGCCCGCTTGACCTATCCTCGTGCGTCCATGGTCATCGCACACTCCGATTTCGCCATCGAGGTCTCGGCGCTGCACAAGTCATTCGGCAAGGTGCACGCGTTACGTGGGATCGACTTCGCCGTTCCGCGAGGCAGTGTGCTGGGCATGCTCGGACCCAACGGTGCCGGCAAGACCACCGCTGTTCGTGTGCTCACCACACTGCTCAGGCCTGACTCCGGACGGGTCGTCATCGAAGGATACGACGTCGTGCGCGACGCTGCGGCGGTGCGGCGCCGCATCGGACTCGCAGGGCAGGCAACCGCGATCCAGCTCGAGCTGACGGGGCGCGAGAACCTCGAGATCATGGGGCGCCTCAACCATATGCCGCGTTCAAGCGTCAAAGGTCGCGCATCCGAGTTGCTCGAACGCTTTGAAATCGCCGACGCGGCCGATCGGCCGGCGAAGACGTACTCGGGCGGCATGCAACGACGCCTCGACCTCGCGGCAAGCCTGGTCGCCGAGCCCTCCGTCCTCTTTCTCGACGAGCCGACCACCGGCCTCGATCCGTACGGACGCCTCGGCATGTGGGCGATCATCCGCGAGCTCGTCGGCCGCGGCACCACCCTGCTGCTGACCACGCAATATCTCGAGGAAGCCGACGAGCTGGCGAACACCGTGGTCGTGGTGGATCACGGCCAGGTCATCGCCTCGGGTACCCCAAATCAGCTCAAGGACCAGGTCGGTGGCGACCTCCTTGAATTCACCGTCCCGGATCGCACGCGGCTCGACGACGCGCTGCGAGCTGTCGCCGGGCTCTCCGCGTCGCCACCGACTGTCGAGACGGATGCCAAGCGCATCAAGGTGCCGGTGGGGAGCGGCGGATCGACGGCGCTCGTTGAGGCGGTGCGTCGCCTCGACACCGCCGGCGTCGTGACCGAGGATCTGGCGCTGCACCGGCCGTCGCTCGATGACGTGTTCCTGGCCGTCACCGGCCATGCGGCCGAGGCGGACCCTGACGGCGCGGACAAGAATCGCAAGAGCCCCGCGGCAGGAGTGGCATCGTGAGCGCGATCGCACAGGCAGTTGACAGCAGGGCGCGGCCAAGCGCCGCCCAGAACGCGCGCTGGGCGATCAGTGATGCGCTCGTCATCACCCGGCGCAACCTGCTGGTGTGGATGCGCGTCCCCGCCTATCTGGTCTTCACGGTCGTGCAACCGGTGATCTTCGTGCTGCTCTTCCGCTACGTGTTCGGCGGGGCAATCCACGCGCCGGGAGCGGGCGGGTACGTCAGCTACCTGATGCCAGGCATCATCGGGCAGACCGCCGCCTTCGCGACGTTCGCGACGGCAATCGCGCTGGCGCAGGAGGCAAAGAAGGGAGTCATCGACCGATTCCGCGCGATGCCCATGGCGCGCTCCGCGGTGCTGGCCGGCCGGCTCATTGCCGACTCAATTCGCATGCTGATCGTCATCCTGGTGATCGTCGGTGTCGGCTATGCGGTCGGATTCCGCTTCCAGAACGGGGTTGCCGGCGCGGTGGGCATGGTGCTGCTCGCCGAAGCCTTCGGCGTCACCGTCTGCGCCGTGTCGGCCTTCATCGGCCTCGCCATCAAGGACGAGGAATCGGTGCAGGCCTTCGGGCTGATCTGGCTCTTTCCGCTCACATTTGTCAGCTCTGCGTTCGTGCCGATCGCGACGATGCCCAGCTGGCTGCAGGACTTTGCGAACAATCAACCGGTGACGCTCGTCATCAACGCGATGCGCGCAATGGCGCTCGGCGGCCCCGCGTTTCCGCTGAACCCGTCGCTGTGGGAAAGCGTGCTGTGGCTTGCAGGCGTGCTCATCGTGTTCGTCCCGCTGGCGGTGTGGAGCTACCGGCGGGTCGGCTAGACCAATTTCCTCAACAAGCTCGATGTCGAACGGCCGGCGCTGGGTCGAGACCGCGGAGCTCCGCGTCGGCCTCGGCTGCATGCGTCTGCCGGCGGATGGCGACGGCGCCAGCGATACGATCGTCGCCGCTGCCGCGGCCGGCATCACGATCTTCGATACCGCGCATGCGTATGGCGGCGACGATGCATCTGCTGGTCAGAACGAAAAGCTTCTTGCCCGCTCGCTAGGAAGCTGCGGTGCAGGCGCAAGGATCGTCACAAAAGGTGGCATGACACGCGTCGGGACGGCGTGGATACCGGACGGGCGCGCCAAGGCGATCCAGGCAGACTGCGAGGCGAGCCTCGACGCCCTCGACGGCATGGCGATCGACCTGTACCTGCTGCACGCTCCGGACCAGCGCACGACGTGGCGCACATCGGTGCGTGCGCTCGGACGACTGCTGGACGAGCGTCTCGTCGCGCACGTCGGACTCTCGAACGTCACGCGCCCTCAACTGGAGGAGGCCGTCGATCTTGTCGACGTCACCGCCATCGAAGTCGCGCTCAGTGCATTGGACGACACAGCGGTGCGGTCAGGCCTCCTCGAGTTCTGCGACGAGCGCGGCATCGTGGTGATCGCCCACTCACCTTTGGGGGGCCCGCGACGAGCGGGTGCGCTGGCGCGGCGATCGGACCTGGTGGACGTTGCACACGCACGCGGTGCCACTCCGCACGAGGTCGCGCTTGCATGGTTGCTCGCTCTTTCCCCGATGGTCGTCCCGATCCCCGGTGCGACGCGTCCGGAGACCGCGCGCTCGGCTGCCCGCGCGGCCACGCTTCATCTCGCGGATGACGAGCGAACGGCTCTCGCGGCCACCTTCGGCTGGCAACGACCCTCTGCGGCTGCGAGTTCCCCGGTTGCGGACGCCGACATCGTGCTCGTCATGGGTGTGCCGGGCGCCGGAAAGAGCCGCCACGCCAAGGAACTCCTGGCGCGAGGCTATGCACGGCTCAATCGTGATGAACGTGGAGGTTCACTTCGTCATCTCAGCGACGCGCTCGGCGAGGCGCTCGCGTCGGGCGAACGTCGCATCGTGCTCGACAACACATTCCTCACGCGCGCGGCGCGGAGCCATGTCATCGAGCAGGCCGCCAGGCACGGCGTCGCGGTTCGGTGCGTGTGGATGGACACGCCGCTCGCCCAGGCACAGGTGCATCTGGTTCAGCGTCTCCTCGACCGCTTCGGCACGCTTCCCGGACCCGAGGAGATCCAAGCACTGGCGCGCACCGAGCCGGGCCTGCTGACCCCCACCCGGCAGATGCGCGCCTTTCGCGAGCTCGAGCCGCCAACCGCCGCCGAGGGATTTGCTTCTGTCGAGCGGACTCCCTTCGAGCGAGCGCCGCACGCGGCGCACGCACATGCGACGGCCACGCCCGCAGCGGTGTTCGTGGGTGCCGCAGCACTGACTCACGCGGGATGGGAAGACGTCATCGCCTCCGGCGCACCCGACGCGCCGCACCTGCTTTTCGACTGGAGACCGGGGGCACCCGCTGGTGCACTCGATGCGGAGGTCACCCGGCTCGGCGCAGTGGTGAGTGGCCAGGTGGCCGGTGCGCTGTGCGCTCACCAGGGCGGAGCGCCCGTGTGCTGGTGCCGGCCCCCGCTTCCGGGACTCCTCCTCGCATTTGCGCGGCAGCACGATGTCGACGTCGACCGAACCATGCTCATCGGTACCAGCGCGGCGCACCGCACGCTCGCAACCACGCTCGGTGCTCAGTATCGAACCCGGTAACGACGACCCTTACGGGTGCGACGGCGCCGGCGGCGCACCGTCGATCTCGAACATGAGGTCGTCGAGGTAGCAGTAGTACCAATCCTCACCGGGTTCGTACGAGCGGATGATCGGGTGTCCCACCGTGTTGAAGTGGGCGGTCGCGTGTTTTCCCGGCGAGTAATCACAGCAACCGACGTGTCCGCATTCCTGGCAGACCCGCAGATGCACCCAGTCGTGGCGTCCAGCAGCCAGACACTCAACGCAACCCGTTCCCGACGGCGTGACATGCTCGATCTGGTCGAGATGCGTGCAGGTGGCAGTGGTCATGCGGATCTCCTTGCGGCGTGCTCAGCGGACTGCGGTACGGGTTCCTCGAATACCGTCAACTCGTTGCTCCACCCCATCCGTTGCGCCGCCCCCGCATAGGTCGACTGGAGGAATTCGCGGATGGCGCCATGTGGATCCGCATGCGAGCGCGCGGCGTCGTACGCAAGCAGAAACTCGCCCGCGGCGGGGCTCCAGGCGGCCTCCGCCGGCTCGACAGCGACATCCTCGATGCCGTTCGGCGACGGATAGGCGTACGAGAAGAATGCAGGTGAGGCCAGGCGATAGTCACCGGGCCACCAGCCGGTGCAGATCTCTTCGGCGTCTGAGCTGAAATGCCTGATGACGCCCTCGCCCGGGGGCGGCTGCACGAGGCGACCCGAGTACCGGGTCACGGCCAGGTCGAACGATCCCCAGAAGAAGTGCACCGGTGTCGTGCGTCCCCGGAACTGCGCGCGGTATTCCTTCATCACGACGTCGACCATCGCGAGCACGCGATGGAAGCGCGTGGCCTGTGCTGCGTCGTATGTCGCGTGCACGTGGTCCTCGGGGAAGGGAATGGGATCGGGCACCTCCGAAGGGGTGACCGAGATGCTGACGTCGATGCCCATGCGTCGCAGCGCGTCCACGACGTCGCGATAGAAGTCCGCCACCGCCCCGCCAAGCGGGCGCCGTTCGGTCTGCCCGTCGCTCGTGCGGAGCACGACAACGTGGTCGTGCAGATCGAGCTCGGCGTCAAACGTTCGCAGCCCGAACGGCACGGGTGAGGTGGTCAATCCGCGGGCGGTGACGTAGAGGGCGACATTCGCCCAGCCGGGCTCGAAAGGGCTGAGCGCAAGCCGAAGCTTGCCGATCACCTGCGCATACATGTGCAGCGTGTCTCGAGTGTCGCGCCACTCCTCATATGGCAGAGCCGGCCACTCCCCTGCAGCGTCGCCCATCCCTCAATGATGAGCCTGCCGCACCAGGGTTCGGCGCGGCGCTTGTGGCGCCACGCCCCGCGGGCTACTCTGTCGCCGCGTGAGTGACGTTCCCGAGACGTCCGACCCGGCGGTGAATCCCTCGACGTGGGCCCCGCTGCGCATCGCAGCGTTTCGCGCCATCTGGCTTGCGGTCCTGGTCAGCAACATCGGGCTCTGGATGCAGACCGTCGGGGCGCAGTGGCTCCTCGTCGACCAACCCCACGCGTCGATCCTGGTGGCGCTGGTCCAGACGGCCGACATGCTCCCCGACGTGATCTTCGGCGTGATCGGCGGCGTCCTCGCCGATATGTTCGACCGTCGCCGCCTGCTCATCGGAGTCCAGGCCTTCATGGCGGTGACCGGTCTTGCGCTCACGTTGCTCACGTTCGCGGGTCAGATGCCGCCCGCCCTGTTGCTGACCTTCACCTTCGTGCTCGGGTCCGGCTCCGTCATCTCGCTGCCGGCGTACCAGTCACTCATCCCCGAGCTCGTTCCCCGGACCCAGATCGCCTCGGCGACAACGCTGGGGTCGATCAGCGTCAACCTGGCCCGCGCCATCGGACCGGCCATCGCCGGCGTGCTGATCGCCCGGATCGGCGTCGGGGCTGTCTTCGCAATCAACGCCGGAGCGTTTCTGATCTACGGCATGGTTGTCACTGCGTGGCACCCCACGACTGAGGCATCCCGCCAGCTGCCGGAACACTTTGTCTCTGCGCTGCGCGCCGGTGGCCGGTACGTCCGCTATTCGCCGGTCATGCGACGGATGCTCCTGCGCAGCGCGCTGTTCCTGATCCCGGGGAGCGCTGTGTGGGCGCTGCTGCCGCTGGTGGCGACACAGCGCCTGCACATGACCGCCGGCGGATACGGGCTGCTCCTTGGAGCACTCGGGATCGGCGCAGTCGCAGGCTCATTCGCCATACGCCGGCTCAGGGCGATGCTCTCGCCGAATCGCCTGCTGCTGGCCTGCAGCCTCGTGTACGCCGCCGTGATGGTGGTGCTCGTGCTCGTTCCCAATCTTGTCATTGCGTTGCTGGCGTTGCTGCCGGCAGGCCTCGCGTGGATGGCGGTGCTCTCGACGATGAACGCGTCGCTGCAGCTCTTCCTGCCCGAATGGGTGCGAGCCCGCGGTCTTTCGGTGTACCTCACAGTGCTGTTCGGCAGCCAGGCGGTTGGCGCGGTGGTCTGGGGCGTGGTCGCAGCGCCCAAGGGCGTGGTACCGGCATTCCTGATCGCCGCCGCCGTGATGGCCGCCGGCGCCGCGACCATCCGCATCTGGCCGCTCTTCGACACCGCGGGCATGGACCGGCGAACGGTGGCGCGGTCGGAACCTCAGCTCGCGTTCGACGCTGCACCCGACGAAGGACCGGTGGTGGTCCGGATCACGTACACGATCGCACCCGATCGAGAAGCTACGTTTCTCGACGCGATGATCCGGGTCCGTCTGTCCAGGCTGCGCACCGGCGCAACGCAGTGGGGACTCTTCCGCGATGGCGAGACCCCGCGCGAGTTCGTCGAGCTGTTCGTGGTCGCATCGTGGGACGAACATCTGCGACAGCACTCGGACCGCTTGACGGGGACCGACGTTGCGTACGTCGACTACGCCCAATCACTGTCGGATCCGGCGCCGCGCACCTCGCACCTCATCGCCGCGGAGCTCCGCGAGTAGTCTCAGCTCGCGACGGCCACCTCAGGCAGGTCGAGCCACACGAGCCCTTGCAGGGCAAGGCGAAATCGCCCGCCCGCGTGCACGACCACCATCAGAATGCTGCTGCACGACGCACAGCGGAGCACGGCGCCCGGCGAGCGCGGTGCCATGTAGAGATGCTGCGCGCCCATCTCGCCGACAGCGCCACACGACGCGCACGCGCCGCGCGCACTCGTGAACTCGGGGACGAACACGTCGTGCAGCAGTCCTGCCGCAGCGTTGCCATCGAGTCGCAATTCCTGATCGGAGATCGCCATCTCAGCCTCCGGTTGGACCAAATCGCTCGGTCTTGATGCGCGCCGGCTCGTGGCCGAGATTCACGAGTGCGTTGGCCGCTGACTCCACGAGCGGCGTGGGACCGCAGACGAAGCAGAGCGGCTGCTCTGACGGTGACCACGCGACGCTGCTCAGCATCTCCGCGTCGATGCGCCGCCGAAAACCCTGCCAGTCCTGGGGTTGCACGCGAGTCAGCGTGAGAAAGAGCTCCAGCCCGGGGCTCGATGCGACCAGCCGGTCGAGCTCGTCGCGATAGATGACATCCTCGAGCGACCGCGATGAGTACAGCAGGCGTGCGGGCACCGTGCTCCCGGCAGCCTGCCGGAGCCGCACCATGGCCATGAGCGGACAGATGCCCGAGCCACCCGCCACCAGGAGCAGCGGACCGCCGGCACCCGGATCCCAGACGAAATACCCCCCGATCGGTCCGCGCAGCTCCAGCTTGTCGCCGGCGTGCAGCTCCCCGGCGAGATATTGGGATACCTCGCCATCGTCGAGGCGTTCGACGGTGAGGGTGAGCCGCTCGTCCGCCGATGGTCCGGACGATATCGAGTAGCTGCGTTGCGCCTGGTACCCGTCGTCAGCGGTCAGGCGCACATCCACGTGCTGACCGGCTTGATGGCCCGGCCATCCGGGCACGGCGAGCACCAGGCTGCGCACACGTGGGGTCTCATCGACAAGGTCCACGACCTCGGCGGTGCGCCAGATCAGTCGCCGCTGTAGCGCTGTTCCAGCCACGGGTCGCCATACATGTGGTAGCCGTACGTCTCCCAGAAGCCGGGTGCGTCGTCGTTCATGAGACGCAGACCGCGGACCCACTTGGCGCTTTTCCAGAAGTACAGGTGCGGCACCAGGAGGCGCGCGGGACCGCCGTGCTCACTCTCGAGCGGTTGCCCGTCGTAGCCGAAAGCGATCCAGGCCTTGTCACCGGTGAGGTCCTCGAGCGGCAGGTTGGTCGTGTAGCCGCCATCGCAAAACGCCATCACATAGTCCGCCGCCGTCTCGACGCCTTCGAGCAGCGTGTCCACCGACACCCCCTCCCATGTGGTGTCGAGCTTGGACCACTTGGTGACGCAATGAATGTCGCGGGTCACCGTCTCGCTCGGCAGCGCGCGCAGCTCGCTCCAGGTCCAGTGCTTCTCCTCATCGACTTCGCCTTCGATCGAAAAGGTCCAGTCGGCGAGCGATGGGTGAGGAGTCGGTCCGGCGGAGAGCACGGGAAAATCGCGAACCACGTACTGTCCTGGAGGAATGCGCGCGTCCTGAGGCTTGTCACGAGGGCGCCCCTTGAAACCCCGGCTCACGAATCCCATGCAGCCACCACCATAAGGCGGCAATTGTGCGGGCCGGCCGATCCGGGCCGCAAGGCTCGCCGGGGGTCGCGCGGGTTCGGCGCGGAGGATTGAAGGTTTAGCGGAGTCCCGATGGGGTATGGTGATGGCATCACCTCGAATCTCGAGGGGCATCGCTCGTGGTCGTCATTCCTTCTCGAACGGACGCGCTGCGTCTGTTTTTCGTAACGAGAAGGAATTGGAGAGACCAGAGTGACTGGTACCGTAAAGAAGATCGTCGCCGAACGCGGCTTCGGCTTCATCACCGCCGAGGATGGACAGGAGTATTTCTTCCATCGCAGTGGACTTGACAGTTCACTGGTTTTCGAAAACCTCGCGGGCGATGAGCGCGTGAGCTTCGAGATCGAGCGTAGCGACAAGGGCCCGCGTGCCCGCCAGGTCCGGGCGGCCTGATCCTCGCTGCGTGAGGCATCCCGGTCATCGTCGCTTCGTCGGCGATGACCGGAACCTCGATTCGCCGTATAGAGTGGTCTCTTATGGCGGACGAAACCCCATCGACACCGTCGTCTGACACGGAGGACGAGGAGTCCCCACCCTCTGATGACAGCTATCTGCTCGGCGCCACCGGTGTGGAGGAGCAGGTCCTCGCGGAGCTGGCTCGCGCCGAGGCGAGCATCAACGACCCCGAGGAAGCGGCTGACGAAAGCGACGGAGCTGTCGTCTGACACTGACCAAGCCGCGGGTCACGGTGTCGGAGCATCGCCGCCCGCGACTCCCTGTCGCGGTCCGTCGAACGCTCACCGGTGTGATCGGCCTTGCCGGGATCGCAGCCGTGATCCTGTTTCTCAATCCCGCGAAGATTGGCAGCGCGCTCGAGCATTTTCAGCTGGCGCTCATCGCGCCGATCATCCTGCTGTCGATCGTCGTCTACATCCTGCAGGGGATCCGGTGGCATTACCTGCTGACCGATGTCGGCACCAAGCTCCGGCTGCGCGACACCATCCTGATCAACCTCGCCGGTCAGACGATCACGGCGATCGTGCCGCTCGGCGATCTCACCCGCGCCGCATTCGCGAGCACCGCTGACGGCACCGATTTCGGCACCGTTGCAGCCACCGTGACCGTGCAGGAGCTCTCGTACATGCTGTGGCTCATGCTCTCGGCGCTGCCGGCCATTCTTGCGCTCGGGTACGGCCTCGCTGCGGTAATCCCTGTGGCACTCGGCATCGCGCTGATCATCGTCGTGCTCACCGTGTCACCGGTGTTCTGCCGGTTTCACGACCTGGTTGCGCACATTCCGTTTCTCAACAAGCTGCTCCCCGCGATTGAAGAGCTGCAGCAGGAAACCTCCACGCTGCTGCATCGCCCAGACGCGCTCGCGCTCTCGGTGCTCGACGCCGCTCGAGTGGTGGTCGCCGTGACCACCTTCTGGCTGGTGATGCAGGGGTTGGAGCCGGGCAGGATCGGCTGGTGGCAGGCCGCATTCGTGCTCGCACTGGCCACCATCGGCGGTGCGGTGAGCCTGATCCCCGGCGGCGTCGGCGCCAACGAGGCGAGCGTCGCAGCCCTCCTGATCTTCCTGGGGGTGAGCTCCGGAGCCGCCGGTGCGGCAGCGATCATCCAGCGCGGACTCATGACCGGGCTCTCACTGATCCTCGGCTTCGCCGCGTATGCGGCGATCAACAAGCGCCTCCACCTGGGTGGAATCTTCCAGCTCTTCGCGCACAGGACCGCACCCGCACAGGCTTAACCGACCGCAGCGCGTCCACACTTGGTGCATCGTGGACGCGACCCCGATTGCGAAGATCCTGCCTCGGATCCCCACAGACGGTGTCATCGCGCGCCCAGCCCTCGACGAGCTGCTCGTCACCGCGCGAAACCGCCGCCTCACGGTGGTGGTGGCCGAGGCGGGATTCGGGAAGTCCACGCTCCTCGCGTCGTGGTGGGAGAGCGCGCCGTGCGCGTGGTACACGGCCGACCACCGCGATCTCGACCTTCCCACCCTCGGCCGGCAGCTGAGTGACGCGCTTCGCCTGCGTGTCCCCGACATCCCGAGCGACGTCAGCTGGCTTGCCGAGGGCGCCGGCGGTCCCGAGCTCGAACAGTTTCTGCGTGCCGACACGCTTGCGGCTCAGTTCGCGGAGATCCTGCACGCGCAGCTTTCCACCGACCTGATCCTGGTGATCGATGACGCGCACGAGTTGGAACCCTCCAGCCCGTCCGCCCGGCTGATCGAGGCGCTCTGCCGTCATGCGCCACCCCTCCTCCACCTGGTCATCGCAGGTCGGCGCCAGCCACCATTCCAGATCGAGCGTCTGCGGGGCCAGGGACAGCTCCTGGAGATCGACGGCGGTCAGCTCGCGTTCACGGTCGAGGAGGTGGCGGAACTGGTCGTGAACCGCCTCGGCATCGACTCCGAACACGTCGCCCCGGAGTTGCACCACCTCGCCGGCGGGTGGCCGGCCGCCGTGACCCTGGCCATCGAGGCGCTGAAGTCATCTCCCGGTGAAACCTGGACCAGCGTGTTCGGGGGGCTGGACAAACCGGACGCGCCGCTCTTCGCATACCTGGCCGAAGAGGTGTTCGCACGCCACCCCGACGCGGTGCGCGGATTGATCAGCAAGCTGGCGCTTTTCGAGCGGTTCACGCCAGAGCTCTGCGAGGGAATCGGTCTCACCGGTTCAAAACCGATCCTCGCCGATCTGACGCGACGGGGTCTCTTCATCGAACGAGGACCTGATGGGTCGCTGGCGCTGCGACCGTTGATCCGTGAGTACGCGGTCGAGTTGCTGGCCGTGCCCGCGGCCGAGGCAACCCGCCTCCGGATCGATGCCGCCGCCTGGCTGGCAGCGGCCGGCGCGGCAGCGGACGCGATGCAGATGTTGCTCGCCGCCGGGGCCGCGGACGAGCTTGCCGCGCTCGTTACGAAAGAAGGGTCAAAACTTCTCGCCGCCGGCCAGATCGCGACGGTCCTCGGGGCCTGCCAGGCGATCCCATCACACCTTCGTACCGCCGAGATCGAGCAGCTGGAAGGTGAGGCCCAGCAGATCCAGGGCGACTGGAGCGCGGCGATGACCTGCTTCCAGCGTGCCGCGGCTGGTCGCGACGCCCTCCCGGCACACCTCGCCTGGCGGATCGGCCTGATTCACTACCTGCGCGGAGAGCCCGACGCTGCGCTGACCGTCTATCAGCGCGGGGTCGACGACCCCGTTGCTGATCCCGTGGAGATGGCGCTGCTGCTCGCCTGGATGTCCACCGCCCACTGGATTCGCGGCGATGTCGAGCCGTGCCGTGAGCTCGCGACGCGGGCTTTGGCGGCCGCGAGCAGCTGCGGCGACCACCGAGCGCTCGCCGCCGCCCACACGGTGATGGCGATGCTGGCGGCCCTCGACGGAGACCGGCGAGGCAACGACGCGCATTACCTGCTCGCGCTGCGCGCGGCGGAGGAGGCGTCCGACGTTCTCCAGGTGGTGCGCATCCGGACCAACCGTGGCTCGCATTTCATGGAGGAGGGCTCCTACGCCGAGGCGTTGCAGGAGCTGGATGTGGCGGTGCGCCTCGCGGAGCTCACGTCGTTCGCGAGCTTCCTCGCGCTGAGTCTCAGCAATCGTGGCGAAACCAAGCTGCGCATGGGTCGCATCGAGGAGGCGCTCGCCGACCTCGAGGCCTCACGGCTTCGGTACCGCCAGATCGACTCGGACATGGTGTCGTATCCCCTGCAGCTGATCGGCGAGATCTACAGCGAGCGCGGGAATCTTGCCCAGGCCCGCGTCATGCTCGAGGAGTCACTCGCGGTCGCAGAGGCATCGGGCGACGTCCAGGGCGTTGTTCCTGCGCTTGCCTGCCTGGCAATTGTGGTCGCGGGCGAGGATCCCGAGCAGGCACGGGCCCTTGCCGATCGGGCGGTGGGGTACGGAACCGGCATGTCGTATGTGGCAGCGCTGCTCGCGGCCGGCTGGGTAGCGGCGACAGAAGGCGATCTTGGTCGCGCTCGCGAGCTGGCAGCCAAGGCTGAGGCGGCAGCGCGGGCGCGCCATGATCGAGCCGGTCTGGCGGATGCCATCGCGCTCGTTGCTCTCAGCGCGACGGATCAACGGGTCACGCTGCGCCGTCTCGCGGAAGCGGCTGCGATCTGGCGCGAGGTCGGGAATCCACTCGGCGAGGCGAAGGTCGACCTGGTTCGCGCGTCGATCGACCGAAGCACCGGCTCGGCGGCGCTGCGACAGAAGGCGGAGCGCGAGCTCGAGATGCTCGGCGTCCGAGCGCACCAGAGCGGCACTGTGGCAGCAGGCCTGCTCGCGTTCCTGAGCCCACGCGACCGCGTGGCCGTGCGGGTGCAGTCGCTCGGCGGTTTCTCGGTCCTGCGCGACGGAGAGCTGGTCAGGCTTTCGGAATGGCAGTCGAAGCGGGCACGAGAGTTGCTCAAGCTCCTCATCGCCCGCCGCGGACGCCCATCCACCCGCGCGTATCTGATGGAGATGCTCTGGCCCGGTGAGGATCCGGACCGCGTGACCAACCGCTTGTCAGTGGCGCTGACCACCGTCCGAAGCGTCCTCGATCCGCAACGCCGCTTTGCACCGGAACACTTCGTGGTCGCGGACAAGGATGCGGTCTCACTCAACCTCGACGCGGTGGACGTCGATGTCGAGCATTTCCTCTCGGCAACGGCCGACGGGCTCGATCGCCTCCGGCGCGGCGACATCGCCCATGGGTTGCCCCTCTTGAGCTCTGCCGCCGTCCTGTACGCGGGAGACTTCCTCGAGGAGAACCCCTACGACGACTGGGCCGTATCGATCCGCGAGGAAGCCCGGGCCGCATATGTCGCAGCACTCCGGCTGCTCGCCCGGCACGCCGCCGATCCCGACGCCGCGGTCACGCACCTGCTGCGCATCCTCGAGACCGACCGGTATGACGAGGAGGCTCATCTCGGCCTTGTCCGGACCCTCGCGGCGGACGGCCGTCACGGCGAGGCCCATCGCCACTATCTGAACTACCGGCGGGCGATGGACGAGCTCGGCGTCGAGCCGGCGCCATTCCCGGGAGGCCGGCGGAGCGCGGCGCAGGTGAGTGGGCGGCCGCCAGCCGCCTTCAGCCAACCTTAGACGGCTCTTTAGGCTCACCGGCCATGGAGACATTCATGGTTCGGCTCTGGACCCCGGGCAGCGACGGCTGGTCGCCGGGAATGCGTGGCACCGCTACGCATATCGCCTCAGGGAAGCACGTCACCTTCACCGAGGTGGCGGGGTTGATCGAGTTCCTGTCGGGAGCCGCTGAGTCAAGTCCTCGACGGGCAGCGGACGAAGCGGCGCCGCCGCACTCGAGTAGCGATCACACACGTCTCTAACCCATGCAGCTATCAGTCAGCAAACCGACTCACAGGAGACACCAGGCATGAATCGAGCATTGGTCATCGAACTCACCGGCGCTGCCGCAGGCCTGCTCGCGGCCTGCGGTTCGTCCACCGACACCACGACACAGACGCCAACGCCCGCGAGCACGCCGGTGAGCACGCCGGCGGCGACGAGCGCTCCCGCCGCGACCCCGACGCCCGTGCCTCCCGCGGTCAACTTGGCAGGATCCTGGAAGGGGCAGTACAGCGGTCCCTTCAACGGCACGTTCACGCTCACCTGGACGCAATCGGGCTCAGCATTGGATGGCACCATCGTGCTGTCCTCTCCGCCGAAAACGGTGCAGATCACCGGGAGTGTCGGGGGCAGCGCGATCACCTTCGGTTCCGTGGGCGGTATCGCTTATTCGGGCACCGTGTCCGGCAACAGCATGTCCGGCACCTACGTCGTCCCCGGCGGGCTGGGAAACGGGACGTGGAGCGCGACACAGTCCTGAGCAGCGAGCACACCTTCGGGGCTTCTGGCCTGATGGGACGCCTGCCGTGAGTGGGGGCACGCCGCGCGTTGCGGCGTCAGCGAGCGCCAGGGGTCGGTCGATGTGACCGGCCCCTGCGCTCAACCGCCTTTGGCCGGCGACGGCGATCATGCGTCGGGAAGCGTGATGTGGTGCCCGCGCTTACCGTCTCGGACCAGCAGATACGGCCTTTTGCCAAGCGGGGTAGACTGCGGCGCGATCCGGCAACTCTGGAGGAGCTTCGATGGGTTTGGTGGTCCTGATGATCGGCACCCGCAAGGGACTGATGATCGCGCGCAGCACCGACGATCGCCAGACCTGGGCCATGGACGGGTTCCAGTTTCTCAATCAGGAGGTCTACTCCGTGGCGCTCGACGCCCGCCACGATCGGCCGCGCATGTTCGCGGGTGTTGGGACCGGGCACTGGGGCCCGTTGCTCACGTACTCCGACGACCTCGGCAAATCCTGGACGGAGCCTGAGGAGCCACCGATCGGGTTTCCCCAGGGAAGCGACGCGTCCGTGGCTCGCGTCTGGCAGATCCAGCCCGCGACCGCGCAGCAACCGGACGTGGTGTATGCGGGTGTAGAACCGCATGCCCTCTTCCGATCGGATGACCGGGGGGAAAGCTTTGCGCTCGTCGAGGGCCTGTGGGAGCATCCCGACCGTCCGAGTTGGATGCCTGGAGGCGGAGGCGCATGTCTGCACACCGTCCTCACGCATCCGACTGACCCTGACGACCTGCTCGTCGCGATGTCGGCGGCAGGCGTCTACCACACGCGCGACGGCGGGGCGACGTGGCAGCGGGCCAATCGCGGCATCCAGGTGGCGCATGTGCCTGAGGAGCAGCGTTTCCCAGAGTTTGGGCAATGCGTCCACAAGGTGGCGTTCCATCCCGACCGCCCGGAGCGACTGTTCGCCCAGAACCATTTCGGCGTCTACCGCAGCGAGGACCGGGGCAACTCCTGGTCACCCATCGAATCGGAACTCCCGAGCAACTTCGGGTTCGCGATGGTTGCCCATCCTCACCGGCCCGACACGCTCTACTCCTTTCCGCTCCAGGCGGACGCCGAGCGTTTTCCCCCCGACGCGAAGCTGCGCGTCTACCGGACCGAGGACGCGGGATCCAGCTGGGAGCCCGTGGCAAACGGTCTGCCCACCGACCCGTACTATGCCGCGGTGCTTCGCGACGCGATGGTCGCCGACTCCGAAGACCCGGCGGGCATCTACTTCGGGACGAGGCTCGGCGAGGTCTACGCGAGCCGGGACGACGGCAACTCGTGGTCGCTCATCGCCGGCCACCTGCCCGACATCCTGTCCGTGCAAGTCGCCGAGATCGCGTGACCTCTCGGTTGCTGCTACCCGCGGCGCTGCGCCGCTACGCCGGCGAGCAGGCCGAGGTGAACATCCGGAGCGGCACGCTGGGTGAAGCGCTCGATGACCTGGCCGAGCGACTTCCGCAGCTGGAGCGGCGGCTCCGCGACGAGCAGGGCCAACTGCGGCCCCATGTGCTCATGTTCGTCGATGGCGTGAGCGTGAGAAGCGGCGCACCGATGGACACGCCGGTGAATGATGGAGCCGAGGTGTTCGTGGCACCAGCCGTATCGGGCGGCGACCGCTAACAGGGTCAGACGATCTTCGGTTCGAGCCAGCGATGGGCCCATTTGCCCAGGGCCTCCATCGCGTCGTTCAGGTCTTTCCCGGCCTCGGTCAGTGTGTATTCGACGCCGACCGGCGGGCCCGGGAGGACACGGCGCGAGACCAGCCCAGCCCCTTCGAGCTCGCGGAGCCGGTCGGCGCAGAGACGCTCGGACATCCCCGGAACGGCGCTGACCAGCCCGTGGAAGCGGGTCGGCCCGCGCATCAGGATGCTGAGGATCGCACCAGTCCACCGCTTGCCGATCAGTTCGATCGCCTGGTGGTAGACGACGCAAACGAGGCCGGGTTCGTGGACCGTGACCGGCGGATCTGCGGTAACGGAGTCGGGCGCCAGAGCCATACGCCCATCATACCTCTGCCACGTACCCTTGACATAGTTGCTTATTATCTGTAAGCTGCTTGTATTCGGTCAGCACTTTCATCGAGGATCAACTCACATGAACACCGGCTTGCTCATCCTTCGCATCTTTGTCGGCCTGGCGATCGCCGGGCACGGCGCTCAGAAGCTCTTCGGCTGGTGGGGTGGCCCGGGTGTCCGCGGATTTGCCGGGCACCTGAATCGCATGCGGTTTCGCCCCGCTTCGCTCTGGGTCGCCGGGGCGATCGGCACCGAGATCGGCGGTGGGCTTCTCCTTGCGCTCGGGCTCCTGAGTCCACTGGGCTCGGTCGGTGTCGGCGCGGCGATGCTCATGGCAATCGCGTCGGTCCACTGGGGCAAGGGCTTCTTCGGTCAGGGCGGCGGGTTCGAGGTTCCCTTGCTCTACCTGGTCCCCGCTGCAGTCATCGCCATCACCGGTCCCGGGTCGTACTCGCTCGATTCGCTCTTCAACATCACGCTCCCTGAGCCGGTCACCGGCATCGTTGCGGCCGTTCTGGCTGTCGCCGGGGTCGCGGTCGGCATGGCGGGACGCCGTCCGGCTCTCGAAGAGGCGCCGGCGCAGCTCGCTGCCTGACGCTCCCCGCCGGGCCGTTTGGCTCGCCTCGCACTTCGCTGCCGCAAAGAGAAAGCCCGACTGGGACGACCCCGACCGGGCTTTCATCAGCTTCGCGGCCGCCTCCCGGCCGCTCGTGTGCTGTCGCGTTGTGCTAGCTCGCCAGTTGCGCAACGACAACCGGCTTCACTGGCCTGGCGGCGCGCACTCCGATGACGAGGAGGTAGACGACCATCCAGGGCTCGGCGATCGCGGGCACGATGCTCGTGATCGCGTGAATGTGCTTGTCAATGTCGGGAACCAGGAAGCCCGCGAGCAAGTCCACCAGGTAGGAGACGCTGGCCACAACCAGCACCACGCCGAGCGCCTTGGGAAACCACCCGGACCTGTATGCCAGATAGCCGAGCGGCGCCAACCAGAGGCCGAAGAAGATCTGCGCGGCAAGGAGTTCGTAGTGCTGGGCATCGAGGAGAAGCAGAACGAGCGCATGCGAACCGCCCGCGCCGAGTGAGGTCGCGCTGACGGCACCGGTTGCGACCCGCAACCCCTCGAACTCGAACACGGCGCTGATGCAGGTGATCGTGGCGGCGATGACAACGAAGACGAGCATCGCGCGTGCCGCGCTCTTGTGGACGTCCTTCAGGAGCATGTAGAGAGCGAGCGCCGTGAAGACGAAGAAGGTCCCGTCGAGCAGGTCGGCGACGATGCCCATGCGGAGCAGTCCTGCGTTCGCGACCACGTTCCCAGCGGTGGCGGCTGCATTGCCGGCCGCGTACATCTTGGGTTCCACGAATCCTTCGGCGAAGCCGGCGAAGATGCCGACGAGCAGGTAGAGGCCGCCTGCGATCCTCGCGAGGCGCTTGGTTGGGTTCATCGAGGGTCTCCCTTGAACATACGCTGTAAGCTTAGGCTGTAAGTTACCCTTACGCCGTAAGTTTGTCAAGCGCTGGCGGCCATGACTTACCTTGTACGTTTCCAGCCAGTACGGAGGATGCACGTGGCCACCCAGACCGGCCTGAGCGCGAAGCCGCGGGCTCCGTTGAGCAGGGAGCGGGTGCTCCGCGCTGCCCTCGTGCTCGCCGACGAAGGCGGGATTGAGGGGCTCACCATGCGCAGGCTCGGAGAACGGCTTCAGGTCGAGGCGATGTCCCTCTACAACCACATCGCCGGCAAGGACGACATTCTCGACGGCATCGTCGATCTCGTGTTCAGCGAGATCGAGGTGCCGTCAGACATCGCTGAATGGAAGGCGGCGATGCGCCGGCGAGCGCTCTCAGCCCGTGACGTGCTGTTGCGCCACCCCTGGGCAACCAGCCTGATGCAGTCGCGGACGAGACCCGGCCCCGCGACCATGCGGCACCACAACGCGGTGATCGGCAGCCTTCGGAAGGCCGGGTTCTCGGTGGCCATGGCCGCCCACGCCTTCTCCCTGATGGACGGCTACATCTACGGCTTCGCGCTCCAGCAGAAGAATTTGCCATCCCACACGACCGCGGAAAGTGCCGAGCTCGCGGAGAACATCCTCCGCGAGCTCCCCGCCCGCGACTACCCATTCCTCGCGGAGATGCTCGTCGAGCACGCGCTCAAGCCAGGGTATGACTACGGCGAGGAGTTCGAGTTCGGCCTGGATCTCATCCTCGACGGCCTCGAAGGGTTCCGAGGAACCGCCTAGGCGCCCTGTTGCCCGAGCACCTGGGTCAGGAGTTCAGCGAGCTGAGTGAGCTGAGCCTGGGTGAGCGGCGCGAACGACTCGCGCAGCGCCCGTTCGACGATCGCATCGCCGGCGTGGCGAAGCTCGTTCCCCTTGTCGGTCAGACGGTGGCGTACGGCGCGGCCTGGTCCCGGCACTCGCTCGATGAGGCCGCGCTGGATCATGCGACCGGCAAGCGTCCCAAAGGACTGGTCACTCTGGAAGGTCAGGCGCGCCAGATCATGCAGCGAAGCTCCCGGGTTCTCGTCGAGGTGGCGGAGCGCATCCCACTGCACGAGACTGACACCGAGCGGCGCGAGCCCGGCATTGATCGCACGGTGGTGGCGCATCTGCAGGCGTTTGACGGAAAGTCCGATGCCCTGGAGCGTTCTGGTCACCGGATCATTCTGAGACATTATCAAGGTGCTTGTATCAGCATGGCTATATCAGTGTGCTGTTCTAAACATGTTGTGCTAAGCTTGCTGACATCGTCAGAGCCAGAGCAAAGCAGGAGGCCGAACAATGACCAACTCCACCGAGAAGCTGTCCGTTGAGGGCATCGGGGCCGTCGACGTCACCATGTCCGACGGCGGAGAGGGTCATCCCTTCCTCCTCCTGCACGGCGGCGCCGGTCCGCAGTCGATGTCGGGATTCGCAGATCTGCTCATCGCCGGCGGTGGACGGGTGGTTGCGCCGACGCATCCGGGATTCGGTGCGACTCCGCGGCCGGACGCGCTCGACACCATGCCGGGACTCGCCCGCGTGTACACGGCACTTCTCGACCGCCTTGATCTCGATGACGTCACCGTGATCGGGAACTCCGTTGGTGGCTGGATCGCCGCGGAGATGGCACTGCTCGGCTCGCCACGCATCGGCGCCCTTGTCCTCGTCGACGCGGCCGGGATCGAGGTCGACGGCCATCCGATTGTCGACTTCTTCTCGCTGACGCTCGACCAGGTCGCGGACTTCAGCTTCCACAACCCCGACCGTTTCCGGATCGACCCCACGGCCATGTCCGCCGCGCAGCGGTCCATCGTCGCCGGCAACCGCGCGAGCCTGGCGACCTACGGCGGGCAGGCGATGGGCGATGCAACCCTGCGGGCCCGGCTCCGCGGCGTCCCCGTGCCGACGCTTGTCGTCTGGGGCGACAGCGACCGGATCATCGACGCCGACTACGGTCGCGCCTACGCGGAGTCGATTCCCGGAGCGACGTTCCTGATGCTGCCCGAGACGGGCCACCTGCCCCAGCTCGAGACTCCCGGGCAGCTCCTAACGCCGATCTGGGATTTCGCCAACGCGCATGCGCGCCGCTCCACTCATGGCTTGACGCCGTAGTTCGTGACGCTGTAGTTGAGGTAGACAAAACCGTTGGCGAAACGGTGTTCGTCGATGAGCTCCAGGTCCACTCGCACGTCCTCAGGGAGTGCCCGGGTACCACCACCGACGATCACCGGCACGGCGAAGAGTTGGAGCTCATCGACGAGGCCCGCCCTGATCGCCTCGGCGGCAAGATGCGGACCACCCACGGTGATGTCCTTCTGCTCCGTCGCCTTCAGGCGACGTATGTCCTCGGCATCGAACTCCGGCTCAATTCGAGTGCGGACGCTGGAGACGACCGCGAGGGTTCTCGAGTAGACGACCTTTTCGGCCGCCTTCCAGAGCTCCGCGAACTCTGTGATGTAGGACGGCTGCCCGGCGATGGCGCCGGCCGTCTCCCAGAAGACCATCGTCTCGTACATGCGGCGCCCGTACAGGTAGGTGCCGATCGGCCGCTCGAGGTCGTTGACGAACCGGTGGACCTCCTCGTCAGGCGCAGCCCAGTCGAAGTTCCCGTCCTTGTCGACAACATACCCGTCGAGCGATCCGATGGCGGCGTAGATCAGCTTCGCCACTGCTCAGCCGGCCGGCCCCTCGATTGTCACCTCGAAGAGCGGGCTGGACTCGATCATGGCGTCGATATCGTCGCGCTTCCAGATGCGTGCGACGCTGGGGAGCACCTCGCGGCGCTCGGCGTCGTCGGTGATCACCCGCGCGGTTGCCGCGAGGTCCGCGCTCACCCCTTCCTTGAGGTGGAAGGTGAAGTGCGGGTCGGCGATGAGGTTGGCGATATAGCTGCGCTTGAACCCCGGCATCCCGCTGATGTACAGCCGCCCGTTGATGTTGTGGAAGACGATCTCGATGCGATGCGGCTGACCGGTCTTGCGGCCGATGGTGGTGATGTCGATCTTGCCGCCGCGGTCGAGTGCGTCGCGGATGGGCTTGTCGAGTTGTGCCGTGCTCATGGTTCTTTCCCCGGTGATCTGTCGTGCTGATCGCGCTGCGGCTTCCAGCCTAAGCTCCCCGGTCCTGGAGACGCGTTGTGGCATCGTCGCAGCGCCATGGGATTCATCGACGTCAGCGAGCTCGGCTACTCCATCGGGGGTCATCCGCTCTTTCGCGACGTGAGCTTCCGCGTCGGCGAGGGCAGCAAGGTCGCGCTCGTCGGCGCCAACGGCACCGGGAAGACAACCCTGCTCCGGCTCATCGCCGGCGATATCAAGCCCGAGACGGGGAGCATCAGCAGCAGTGGCGGCATCGGCGTGATGCGGCAGTTCATCGGGAGCACCGGTGGCTCGACCACCGTGCGCGACTTCCTACTGGGGCTGGCACCGAAAGCGGTTCGGGTCGCGGGAAACGCGCTGCAAGCTGCCGAGCACAGGCTCGCCGAGCAGCCCGACGATTCCGAGGTCGCAATCGACTACGCGCAGACCGTCGCCGACTGGGCATCAGCGGGCGGATACGAGGCCGAGGTGACCTGGAACGTGTGCTGCGAGAACAGTATTGGCGAGTCGTTCGAGAGCGTTCGGGACAGGCTCGTCGCCACGCTCAGCGGTGGGGAGCAGAAGCGTCTCGCGCTCGAAGTCCTGCTGCGTGGCGAAGAGGAGGTGCTCCTCCTCGACGAGCCCGACAACTATCTCGACGTCGCCGCCAAGCGGCAGCTCGAGAAGCAGCTGCGCGCCACCGCCAAGACCGTGCTCTACGTCAGCCACGACCGTCAGGTCCTCGCCGAGACCGCCAATCGGGTCGTGACCCTCGAAGGACACGGCGTCTGGGTCCACGGCGGTGGCTTCGCCGACTACGCGGAAGCCCGTGAGGCACGCCTGGGTCGCCTCGATGAGCTGCACAAGCGCTGGGAAGAGGGACACGACCACCTCAAGGACCTGGTGCGGCGCATGCGCATCCAAGCGACCATGAGCGACGCCATGGCCAGCCGCCTCCAGGCCGCGGTCACCAGGCTGCGCAAATTCGAGGAGGCAGGACCGCCCGCGGAACGACCGTGCCGGCAGGATGTCCGCGTCCGTCTGCGCGGTGGTCGCACCGGTGCCCGCGTGCTGACCTGCGAACAGCTTGCCATCCCGGGTCTCGTGCGTCCGTTCGATCTCGACGTGACGTTCGGTGAACGGATCGCGCTGCTCGGGAGCAATGGCACCGGCAAGAGTCATCTCCTGCGACTGTTCGCCGGCGAGGAGATTGCGCACGAGGGACGGTTCGTGCTCGGCGCGCGCGTCATACCAGGACACTTCAAACAGACTCACGAGCACCCGGAGCTGCGCGGCGCGACGCTTGTCGATTCACTCCACCAGCACGGGAAGGATCGCGCCGGAGCCATGCGCGCACTCGACCGCTATGAGCTGGTGGGCCACGGCGAGCAGGATTTCGCCACGTTGAGCGGCGGTCAGCAGGCGCGCTTTCTGATCCTGGTGCTCGAGATCGGCGGCGCGACGCTGCTGCTCCTTGACGAACCGACGGACAACCTCGATGTGCACTCGGCAGATGCGCTCGAGCGCGGTCTCGATGAGTTCGAGGGAACGGTGATCGCCGTGACCCACGACCGTTGGTTTGCGCGTCGCTTCAACCGATTCGTGATCGTCGCAGAGGATGGCGTGGTGACGGATCAGCCGTCACCACGCTGGGACTGACGTCGGGGATTTCGCTTACGACATCTGCGCAACGCGGATGTGATTGCCGAACGGATCGCGCAGTCCGAAGTCGATTCCGTAGGGTTGTTCCGTCGGCTCCTGGGTGAATTCGACACCCTTGGTGCGCAGCTCCTCGTACGCCTTGCGCGCGTCCGGCGTCGTGAAGAAGAGATGGCCGCCGGTGCGACCCTTGGTGAGAAGCGAGCGGACCTCGTCTGCCGTCACGGGATCCATCGCGGGTGGGCCTGGCTTCTCGAGAAGGATCTGATGGTCGGGCTCACCGGGTACGTTGACCGTCAGGAATCGCATGAAACCGAGGTCCTGGTCGGTGTTGATCTCCAGCCCCAGCTTGCCGACGTAGAAGTCGACTGCCTGGTCCTGGTCGAGCACGTAGATCTGCGAGATACGAAGGCTGCTGAGCATGTCCGGTTCCCCTTTGCGTCGTGGCGTTTGATGATGTCCCAACGCTACCCGGTCATCTGGCCGGCGTCTTCTCCAAAACTGCTCGGCCGCGTCCATGCCATGGCGAAGCACGTGGGCACGGTGATGACCTCGCCTCGGCGCCGGTACCGCGAGGGCGATTCTCCCACGATGAGATGAAACGTCTTGCTGAAGGTTCCGAGGCTTGCAAATCCGACGTCGAAGCAGATGTCGGTGATGCTGCGATCGGTGCAGCGCAGCAGGTAGAGCGCACGCTCAACGCGGCGTCGTTGCAGATAACGGTGGGGCGTCTCGCCGAACGTCGCCCGGAATTCGCGAATGAAGTGGGCTTGAGAGACGCAGGCGATCCGCGCGAGCGCTGCTATGTCGAGCGGACTCGCGTAGGAAAGATCCATCGCATCGCGTGAGCGAAGCAGTCGCCGGTTCGTCTCCTCCGCCGTCCGCGTCATCGGGCAACGCGAACCCACGGCCGTTGGACGGCGACGCGCGATCGGATCACTTCGCGGGGAGCGATCGCGCGTACGTGACACCCTCGACGACCCACCGCTGCAGTTGCGACGTGGTCTTGACGCCTGCGGCATCGACTCGCAACCATCCCGGCATCTCGCGCCCGCGCATGACGGCCACGTCGACGTGCGGCCCGGCGGTCAGCTGGTCGGTCTTGGCCGGGTCGACACGGACCAGCAGGCCTCCCTGCCCGCTGGCGCTGATCGCCATGTTGCCGCCGATGAGAAATGCGAGACCGCCGAACATGCGCTTCTCGCTCAGCGCTTTCTCGCCACCGATCAACTCGCGGATGCGTCCTGCGAGATCCTCGTCATACGCCACACGCATATTTTCGGTCACCGCGGCCCTGCGCCGCCAATGCTGGAATCACCGTTTCGAGCGTGTCGAGGC
>CAWFUO010000005.1:0-16504 GCA_963819095.1 Candidatus Dormiibacterota bacterium | reverse complement strand
AATCGCGTGACCAACGTGTTGAAAGCGACGGAGTCCGACGTCGCCGATCCAAGCCTGGCGGGCGAGGGGCAGCGCCTTATCGATTGGGCGGCGCGCGAGATGCCCGTTCTCCGCATCATCCGCGAGCGATTCGCGCGCGAGCGTCCGCTCGAGGGTCTGCGTCTCGGCGCCTGTCTCCACGTCACCAGTGAGACCGCCAATCTCGCGATCACCCTGAAGGCAGGTGGCGCTCATGTCAGCCTCTGCGCGAGCAATCCGCTGTCCACGCAGGACGCTGTCGCGGCGGCGCTGGCGCGTCAGCACGGGATTCCCACGTATGCGGTCAAAGGTGAGGACTTCGGCGAGCTATTACGCTCACATCCAGGCGGTGCTCGACACCGCACCCGCAGGTGACGATGGACGACGGAGCCGACCTCGTCGCCGAGCTGCACAAGGGTCGTCGCGAGCTGCTCGACGATGTCATCGCAGGGACCGAGGAGACCACCACCGGCGTGATCCGGCTTCGTGCGATGGCACAGGACGGTGCGCTGCGATTCCCGATCATCGCCGTCAACGAGGCGCTCACCAAGCACCTCTTCGACAATCGGTACGGCACGGGGCAGAGCACCATCGACGGATTGATCAGAGCCACCAACGTGCTGCTGGCAGGCAAGACCTTCGTCGTCTGTGGCTATGGTTGGTGCGGCCGCGGGCTCGCCAGCCGCGCAACCGGGCTCGGCGCGCACGTCATTGTCACCGAGGTCGATCCGACCGCGTGCGCTCGAGGCGGTGATGGACGGCTATCGGGTCATGACGCTCGCGGAGGCCGCCCCGACTGCAGACATCGTGATCACCGTGACAGGCGACATCAACGTGATCGACCGCGGCTCACTCGAGCGTTTCAAGGATGGCGCCATTATCGCCAACAGTGGCCATTTCAACGACGAGATCAACCTCGCCGCGATCGACGACATGTCGGTCGAGGTCACAACACCGCGGACGTTCGTGCAGTCGCACCGTCTGCGCGACGGACGCACCGTGCACGTGCTCGCCGAGGGACGCCTGCTCAACCTCGCCGCGGCCGAGGGCCACCCCGCAGCGGTCATGGACATGAGCTTCGCCAACCAGGCGCTCTGCGCAGAGCACATCGCCAAGCACCACAAGGATCTCGCGCTTGCCGTCCACGATGTGCCGCTGGAGATCGACCGCGAGGTCGCGCGCCTCAAGCTGCAGGCCATGGGCGTCAGCATCGACACGCTCACCGACGAGCAGCAGAGATACCTCGCCTCCTGGGAATCGGGGACCACGTAACCATGGCTCTCAACATTCCGTATCGACCCGAGCTCAGTGTGCTCGAGCAACGGTGTCAGCCTGCTCAACGCGCCGTCGAGCAGCCGGAACTCCGGCGTCTTCCTGATCGTTCGTGCCGGATCGCGTGACGAGATCGACGGAGACCTCCGGGCTTGCCCATTACCTCGAGCACATGTTTTTCAAGGGCACCGAGCACCGTCCGACCACCAAGATCATCTCCCGCGAGATCGACCGCCTCGGCGCCAATACCAACGCATACACCGACACGGAAGAGGTTGCGTACTTCGCCGAGGGCCCGGCGACCGCGATGCTCGAGCTCGCGGACATCATCTGCGACATGCTCAGCCGTCCGCTCTTCGCGGCGGAAGAGGTGGAGCGCGAGCGCAACGTCGTGCTCCAGGAGCTCTCCATGCGCCTCGCCGATCCGGACGGGTGGATCTGGGACCGGCTCGGGACCGTCGCGTTCGGCGGCGACCAGCCGATGTCCTGGTCGGCGGCGGGATTCCCGGCAGTCATCGAGAAGGCGACGCGCGAGCAGCTCGACGAATACCACCGCGCGTTCTATGCGCCGAAGTCGATGTGCCTGGTCATCTCCGGCGGGGCGACGCTGAACGAGGAGCAGGCGCTCGAGCTGCTCGCCGACATCCCGCAGGGGAAGCCGCGCGCTCGCAAGAAGGCCAGGTGGGGCCTCGGCGATCGCTACACCGCGAACGTGCGCCCGGTGACGGCGCAGGAGGAGCCGCAGGTGCACATGGTGTTCGCGGTGCCCGGCATCCCGGCGACCGATCCGCGTCGCACGCAGCTGTCGGTGATGACGCACGTGCTCGGCGGGGGCATGTCGTCGCGCTTGTTCCAGACGGTCCGGGAGCGCAACGGCCTTTGCTACAGCATCTACTCGCACCATGCCGGCTTCGACGACACCGGGCTCTTCGCGATCGCCACGGCGACGCGGCCGAAGGACGCGCGCAAGGCCACGAGCCTCGCGTTCAAGGAGTTCCGCAAGATCGCCGCCAAGCGCGTCGCGGCCGACGAGCTTGCGGCCGCGAAGTCGGCGATGATCGGCAGGTTGCTCCGGTCGACCGAGACAGCGATCGCGAGCGCGCGCTTCTACGGGAGCGCGCTGGCGCGCCGGACTCCCGCTCGAGACGCCGGATGAGCGCGCCGAAGCGATCATGAAGGTGACCGCGGCGAGGTGCAGTCCATCGCCGAGGAGATCGCCGTCGGGCATCGACGACGTGCGCATGGCGCTGGTCGGGCCGACCGACCAGGGCGACGAGCTGCTTTCCGCGATCGAGTTCGACAGCCGCCGCGCTGACCCACCGCCGCGGTCAGGAGGCGGAACGGCCGCGGTCGAGCGCCTCGGCAACGCGCTCGAGGTCGTGCGCTGCTCAGCGCCGGGTGGACCGGCAGCGAGAGGCATCGCGTGGCGCATTCGCGTGCAAGCGGCGTGTCGTCGCGATGCACGTTGGGATGCTTTCGGTACGCCGTCGTGATCCCAGACGAGGCCCGGGTAGTACACGCCGGCATCGACGCCGTCTGACGACATCGACGCGACCACGCGGTCGCGGTCGATCCCGGGTTCCAGCAGGATCGTGTACTGGTGCCACACGTGGCCACGACCGTCGGGAACGCGCGGGGTCGTCACCGCCTGCTCGCCGATGAGCAGCGAGGTCAGCAGCGCGGCGTTGCGACGCCGCGTCGCGACGATCTCGTCGAGGCGCTCCATCTGCGGGATGGCGATGGCAGCAGCCACGTCGGTCATCCGCCAGTTCTGGCCGATCATGGCATAATCATAACGAGTGCGCATGCCCTGGTTGCGCAGTGTGCGGAGCCGATCCGCGACCATTGGGTCGTCGGTTGTCACGCAACCTCCTTCGCCGCTGGTCACGTTCTTGGTCGCGTAGAACGAGAAGCAACCCACGCCGAAGCTGCCCGACGCGGCGGCCCTCGACATCCGCGCCGTGGGCCTGTGCCGCGTCCTCGACGATGGCGAGCCCGTGAGCAGTCGGCCAGCGACATGAGCGGCCGCATGTCGGCGGGAAGTCCGTACAGATGCACCGGCATGATCGCCGCCGTCGCAGGCCCGATCAGCGCCGCGACGGAGTTCGGGTCGATGGTGAAGTCGTCGCGGATGTCGGCGAAGCGCACCGTCGCGCCGCATCGCAGGATCGCGTTGATGGTCGCAGCGAACGTGAAGGGGGACGTGATCACCTCTTGGCCGGGACCGATGTCGAGCACCGCCAGCGCCGCGTCAAGCGCAACCGTTCCGTTGGCAACGGCGATCGCATGCGCGGTGCCGGCCATGACCGTGCAGAGCGCCTCGAACCGCGCGACCATCGGCCCCTGCGCGAGGTGACCGCTGCGCAGCACCGCGAGGACGAGACGTTCCACCTCGGGACCGAGCTCAGGTGCGGAGATCCGGACGCGAGCCTCCACCGGGACGTGGGTCGCGCGTCATGAGACTGCCACCTCGCCGGCCTGGCGCGTCGCCCGCCGTTCGCCGGCGATCCTCCGGCGCAGGGAGAACAGCCCGGCGGCCATGGCCACCGAGTCGCGAATCGGGGAGACGGTTGAGCGGCCGGAGGCGGTGTACACCACAGGGACCTCCACCGGAACGACGCCCTCGTGCACCGCCCAGGCGTTGATCTCGGCGCCGATCAGGTAGTCGCCGGCACGCAGGCGCGGGAGAGCGCCTGGGCGAGGGATCGCTGGATCAGCACCGACCCCTGGGTGTCGACGTCGAGCCCGATGAGCCGGGCGCGGAGCAGCCCGAACCCGGCAGACATGGCGCGGCGCAGGACGGGCGTCTCGACCTGCGAGTCGCGATGCGTCTTGGAGCCCATGACCAGTGGCGGCCTCGGGCTGAGCCCGAGGTACCCGTCGAGGTCGGTGAAGCCGAAGGGAAGGTCGGCCGCGGTCAGCACCAACGACTCGCCCCGAGCCATCGCCATGCCGCGGCGCCAGGCGTACCCCATGCCCTGTGCCGATGTCGTGACCCGGACCGCCACCTCGTCGCAGTCGAGGCCGGCCGCGAGAGCGATGCAGAGCGGGCCCGATCCATCGGTCGACCCGTTCTCGACGAGGATGATCTCGGATCCCGGCAGGTGACCAAGCCGAGCGACCAAGAGGCGGACGGTCTTGCGAAGCTCGGCGATCTGGTTGTGGACCGGAATGACGTAGGTGACCGTCGGATCGCTCATGCGCACCCCTCGATGGCCGCGGCGACCTCGTGGGCCGGGAGGATCGAGTTGCGCTCGGCGCACGCATCGGTGCGTCCCGACACGAGGTCGAGGAAGTGCGCGAACTGGAGCGCCAGCGGCTCACCGGTGTGCCGGACGAAGGGAATGTCGATCACGGTCTCGGCGCGATACCCGGCGGGCTGCCCGGGCCCAGCACCCTGGGCGTGGGCGCGATGGCGGTAGACCGTCAGGTCCTGACGGAGCATGTCGACGTCGTAGAGAGCCGTCGGCGTGGCGACGAGTTGAGAGCGCACCTTCCGTTGGCTCGCCCGGCTCGCCGAGAGCGTGGCGATCGCCCCGCTCGGGAACTGGAGCAGGCAGTCGGCGATCTCCATGATCGATCCGCTCCCCGCGGTGCTCGCGGTACCGCAAACCCGCGACGGCTGTGTGCCGCCCATGTAGCAGAGCGCCAGGTCGATCTCATGGATGAGCAGGTCGAAGACCACGCTGAGCCGGCTTCGCGGCGTCTCCGGAGAGTGACGGATGCCGACGATGTGTACCGGTTCCTCGTCGAGGAGGCTGCGCATGGTCGCCACCACAGGGTTGAAGCGCTCGACGAATCCGCACATCAACGGCACGTGGCGCCGCTCCGCGCAGGCGACCAGTGCCCGAGCTGGTCATCGAGGTCGGGGGTCACTGGCTTCTCGACGAGGATCGGCTTTCCGAGCTCGAGCAGCGCACGCGCGGCGCTCTCGTGGAACGCGGTGGGTGTGGCGATCACCGCGGCGTCGCAATCGATCGCGGCGTCGAGATCCTCGGCGAAGGCACAGCCGAGCCTGTCGGCGAGCGGGCGCACCCGGTCTGGATCCGTGTCGATGATCACCGCGAGGTCGGCGCCGTCCGACTCCGAGATGACGCGCGCGTGGTTGGCCCCCATCGCCCCGGCTCCGACCAGCGCAATCCGGGCACGAGCACCCATGGGCGCAGTCTCAGCCCGGCGGACCTCCCAGATCGGAAATTAGCAGGTCCGTTTCGAGAGTGCCGCGCTCTCGCAACAGGGGAAGGAGCAGCGCGGCCATGACCACGGCCGAAGCCACCGCGCCACAGAGAAGGCCGAGCTCGACACGAAGGAAGAGCGATGACCCCACGGCGGTGACCACGAAGAACACCACTCCACCCGACGGCCCACCCCAGCGCGACCCGCCGGTACTCGGAGAGCGAGATCAGGACGTAGCCGAAGATCTGGGTGAAGATGAACCCGATGCAGCTGGCTGAGAGGAGCGCGAAGTCGAGGTCGCTCAATTCGAATCCGTGGCCGAAGAGAATCCGGGTCACGGTCGGACCAAGGAACGTGAAGGCAACGATGGCCACCGCACCGATGCCGCTCATGAGGAGCAGCAGGCGGGTCAGCAGCGCCTGGAACTCGCGGTGCCGGTCGCCGCTGGCAAGCGTGGCGAGCTTCGGCAGCAGCGCCGACTGGACCGCCTGAAAGAGAAAGATCGGGACGTAGGCCACGATCCGGCTCACCTGGAATTGCCCCGCGGCCTTCTCCTGAGCCGGCGTGGCCAGCAACTGCACCGCGACTGCCCCGACGCTGAGCAGGAGCTGGGTGAACACTGAAGCGATCAGCAGGAAGCCGAGCGCGTGGGTGATCTCGCCCCACGGTGCGGGCGGACCCGGACGAAGGAGCCCGCGCCGGCCGACCGTCGCGAGCGCGATGGCGAGCAAACGACGCGACGATCAGCGAGATCCCGTACGGGCCTGCGGTCTTGACGCCGATCACGGCGAGCGCCGCGGCGAACAGCACGCGCAGTGCGCCTTCGCCGCCGAGCAGTACCCCGTAGGCGCCGAAGCGGGCGTTCCCGGCCAGGGCCCCGCGAGCGAGGAACTCGCAGAGGTAGGCGGCGAATCCGCCGACGAGCCCGGCGAGGAGCGCGCGGTCACCCTTGAACACATGCTGGTCGATCGGGCTCGCCACGAGCGAGCGTGACGACGATCAGCACAACTGCCAGGATGCCGCCGAGCAGCGCGGCACGCATGAACACGGGCGGCCCGCCTTCGCCGCGTACCCGTCGTGCCGCGATTGCCCGTCCTGTCTCCTGCTCGAGGGGCAGGAAGAACCCCGGGCCGCATACGAAGAGCAGCGCCCAGAAGACCGAGAGCGGGGCGAACCGCGCGATGCCGAGCGCGCGGGCCGCCACCACGAGGAACCCGTACTGCATGAGTCCGGCGAGCCCGAGGCCGACCGCGACCGGGATGGTCCCGGCCGGCAGCGGCAGCGTGCGCACCCGATCGAGGAGCTTCATGACCAGGCCGGGGTCGGGTGCACCCCTACGGGTAGATGCCCCGTACCGCCGTCGCGTCGGCGACGCGCTTGACCGCGACAAGGTACGCGCCGAGCCGGAGCGACACGTGGTGGCGATCCGCCTGCTCGCACATCTGGTTGAACGCCTTCTGCAGGATCTTCTTGAGGCGGACGTTGATCTCGTCCTCCTCCCAGAAGAGCGACTGCAGGTCCTGCACCCACTCGAAGTACGACACGGTCACGCCGCCGGAGTTGGCGAGGATGTCGGGAACGACCGTGATGCCGCGCCGCTCGAGGATGCTGTCCGCGTCCGGCGTCGTCGGGCCGTTGGCGCCCTCGACGATGAGCCGCGCCTGGATCCTTCCCGCGTTGCGCGCGGTGATCTGATTCTCCATCGCGGCGGGCACCAGCACGTCGACCTCGAGCTCGAGCAGCTCGCTGTTGGTGATCGACTCGCAGCCGGGAAATCCCTTGACCCCACCGTGTCTCCTGCCGGTACGCGAGCAGCGCGGGAATGTCGAGCCCGCTCCTCGAGTAGATACCGCCAGTGACGTCTGCAACTGCGCAGATCGTGAATCCCGATTCGTGCATGAGCTGCGCATGCCCAGCTGCCGACGTTGCCGAAGCCCTGCACCGCGACCGTCGTCTGCGACGGCTCCATGCCGAGCCGCTTGCACGCCTCGATCGCGATGATGTTCACGCCCCGCCCGGTCGCACTCGGGCCGCCCCTCGCTGCCGCCGATCTCGAGCGGCTTGCCGGTCACCGACGCGGGAACCGAGTAGCCGGCCTGCATCGAGAGCGTGTCCATGATCCACGCCATGATCTCGGCCGTGGTGTTCACGTCCGGCGCCGGGATGTCCGATTCCGGGCCGACCAGCACGCTGATCTCGGCCGCGAACCTCCTGGTGAGCCGCTCGAGCTCGCGATGGCTGAGCGTGCGATGGATCGACCGCGACGCCGCCCTTGGCGCCGCCGTAGGGAAGGTTCGCGAGCGCGCACTTCCAGGTCATCCACATCGCGAGTGCCTTGACCTCGTCGATGTCGGTCGCGGGGTGGAAGCGCAGACCGCCCTTGGCCGGACCGCGGGTGACGTTGTGCTGGACGCGGTAGCCCTCGAACATGCGAACGCTGCCGTCGTCCATCTTCACCGGGAAACGAACGACCAGCTCCCGTCGAACCTCACGCAGAACAGCGCGCAACCCCGGTGAGAGATTGAGGATCTCAGCGGCGTTGTCGAACTGGCGCTGTGCGTTCAGCCAGGGAGAGTCCACCACCGCCGGCGCGGCAACTGTGCTCACGGTCACGAGCCTAGCAGGCTCGCACGCGCTTGGACGCAGCGTGGCGCCCGCGACCGGCGCATCTATACTGCCGCGGATGTCCGACAGCTCCGAGGTCAGCCCCAAGGTCGCGAGCGAAGCCGTTGCGAATGGCGCGATGCTCATCGACGTGCGCGAGAAGTCGGAGTACGACGACGTTCGGATTCCGGGCTCGGTGCTGATCCCGCTCGGCGAACTGCCTGCGCGTCTCGGCGAGCTACCGAATGATCGCGACGTCTACGTGCACTGCCGGATGGGCGCACGCAGCGCGCGCGCCGTCGACTACCTGCGCACCTTCGGCCGGCTCAACTCGTTCAACGTCACCGGTGGCATCGACGCATGGCAGGATGCGGGCCTGCCGGTGGACCACTGACCAGCCGGTCTCACTGAACGGCGAAAGCCGTCGACCCCAGCACCGCGCCTTTGTACGTGATCGTCACCGTGTACTCGCCGGGCGCGAAGTCGCCACTGGGCGGAGCAAGCGGGATCACGGTGTCCCCCGACTGGCTGAGCACGTAGTCGTTCTGGATGATCCGCTGGGCCGGCCGGCCGACGGTGACCACGATCTGGACCGGAGCCTGGCCCGCGGGACCACCGGAGTTGACCTCGATGTCGACCACCGACGTCGCTGCCGGAAACGACACCTGGGTTGCCGGGACCGAGCCGCCGGTCGCGGGTGAGGAGGCGAGGGGTCGAACCCCGGTGAGGAGGATCTGCGCCGAGGGGTGGTCCTGGGGCGGAACGGCGGCACCGCCACCGAGGAAGTGCAGCGCGGCCACGCCGATGACGATCAACCCGACGAACGTCGACCCGATGATGGCGAGCGGGGCTCGCAACCGGTGGTGCTCAGGTGGTGGCGGAGGTTCGAACGCCATCGTGGTTGCCTGGTGAGCGGCGCGTCCCGGCTCGGTGCGCTCGACGATCGGCGTTGCGATCGGTTCCATGGCTGCGGCCAGCGTCCACGGCCGTCCCACCGCCTCGAGAGGAGGGCTCGGCGGCGTGGGTGCCTTGGCCTGCGTCGCCGGAGGACCGAGGTGCTGTGCGATGTCAGCGACGCCGTCGATGGCGCTGGCGAGCCGGCCGAGCAGCAGCGCTCGCTGATCAGGCACTGCTCACTCCAGCAGTCGAACGCGCCGGCAGGTGCAGGAAGAGATCGCTCTGGCCGTGGCGGGTCGCATGCCACACCACCGCCGCGAGGCCCGCAAGCAGGACCAGGGCGACCGTGCTCTCGTTGAGGGCGACGAGCGGGTTGAACAGCGAGGCGGCCGTGTACGCCGCGGCGAGCGCGAGGGTGAGTGTCACGGCCCGGGGTGCGAGCACGGCGACCGGAATCGCAAGGAGCATCAGGCTGTAGTCGCCGAGGTGCGGTGACAGCACGACGGAGAGGCCGATGCCGATCGCGACGGCCGGTACCAGGTTGCGCCGGACGGTGTCGCGCAGCACCACCGCACTCGCCACGGCGGCCGTCGCCAGCACCAGCGACGCGATCCACGCTGCGGGGTTGCTCGCCAGCGGCCGGGCGACGAGCGCGGGGATCGAGTTGCTCTGAAGATCCAGGTGCGCATACGTCGAGGCGGTGACCAACCCGACCGCGTCGAGCAGGTGACCTGGGCCGGCCACCGCGATCGACCCGAGCAGCACCACCACGGCTCCGCCCGCCAACGCCGCGAGCATCCTCCATTGCCTGGCGATCACCAGGATCGGGGGCACAAGCCAGACGAGTTGGGGCTTGAGCAGCAGCGGCACCAGGAGCAGACCGGCGATCACGCGCCGGTGCCGATCGAGGGCCAGGATGGCGAGCGACGCCGACAGCAGCATGAGCCCGTCGGACTGACCCAGAAGGATCCCGGTGCCGGCCTCGAGCGAGAACACCGCGATCACCACCAGGCAGGCGGCCAGCGGACCGCCGAGGCGCGGCGACGCGAGCCTGGCGAGGACCGCTGCCGAGAGCGCCATCGCCGCCACGTTGAGCGCGACGAAGATGTCGGTGCCGGTCTGAAGTGGCAGAACGGCGAGCGGCTGGATCAGCCAGGCCATCAGCGCGGGGTTGACGAATGGCACGGGGAACGTGGCGCTCCCAGCCGGCATGTAGCCGAGCAACTGTGCCTGGGCGGCAGCCAGGGAGTCGACGCAATAGACGCACGACGACCCCCCGTGGACCACGCGCCCGGCGGACGCGATCGCGAGGTAGTCGACGGCGGAGCCGCCGCCGAATGCGGTGTGCAGGTCGGCGATGGATCTGACCACCAGGTACACGGCGCATACGGCGGCCGCGCCGATGACCCATCGCCACCTCGAGGGTGCGCTGACCATCCGCGACCCAACCTATCAGAGCCAAATCGGATTGGCACCCGATGTGCGAAACCGTCACCCGCGAGATATCCGCTCGTTCGAACCACCCGCGCCCCCGGGTGCCTCGGTGGGGACCACCACAAACGTAGGATCGGTCGGTGGTCGATCCCATCTCGCTGCCGGCGCTCGCCCCGATCGCCACCGTGGTGGTGCTCCTCGAGGTGGCTGCCGGGACGACCGCCGCCGCGTACACGGTGGACCTCGTCGGCAAGGTGGGGCGAGGATTCGTCGGCAGCACCTCGCTGATCTGCGCCGGCCTCATGGCGCTCGATCTGCTGATCGAGGCGCTGCTTCCGTCCGGAACCGCGCTCCTGGGGACCGCGCTCCCCGCAGGTGCGCAGGCCTCGCTGTTCCACTGGTCAATCGCCTTCACGGTTGCGTTGCTCGCCTATGCGTTCTTCTGCGCGGTGATGACCGATGTGGCGCGTCGCGTCGTGGGCGCGGTGACGATCGGCTTCGGCGCCATGGCGATCGCGAAAGCCGCCGCGGCGTTCGGGCCGTCGCTCGGCGGAGTCGGGACCGCGGTCGTGGCCTTCGTGCCTGCTGCTCTGGTCTCCGGGAGCGCGCTTGCGGGAATGCTGCTGGGCCACTGGTACCTGGTGGCGCCCAACCTCTCCTTCCGGCCGCTGCGCCGCTCGATTGACATCGTCTTCATCTCCGTTGCGATCCAGGCGGTCGTGATCGTCCTGGTCATCCTCACCTCGGGCTCGGCCGTGCGCCGCGAACTGCTCTGGTCGGGTGATGCCGTGCCCTTCTGGTTGCTTGTGGTTGGCTCGGGCATCGTGTTCACGACCGGGGTTGCGCTTCTGACCCGCCATTTCGCCCGCATCCGCGCCAACCAGCCGGCGACGGCGATGCTCTACGTCCTGATCATCAGCGTGGTGATGGGCGTGGTGCCCGCCCACCTGCTCTTCTTCGTCACCGGCGCTCCGATCTGATCAGGAGGTCTGCGCCGCTCTGCCGATGAACACGTCAGCCGGCTCGAGCGGTCCGCTCAGCGACGTGTAGAGCTGGAGACCCCCACCCGAGTACGTCGCGTACGTGATCGACTGCCTCGAACAGGCGGCGAGAAACCGGGCGATATTCGGGTCGCCGGCGACGAACACCCAGCTCGGGTCGAGCGCGGTCTCCACCTGCTGCTGCTGCTTCACGAATCCCTCGTACCCGCCGTATTCACCGACTGGCAGCGTGTCGTCGCTGAAGTACGCGAGGAGCCGAGAGAGCGAGAAGTCCGCCCATACCGCCTTGGTGTCGTGTTCCTCGAGCAGCGCGATGCCGGGGGCAAGGTCGGTCGGGACCGGGGTTCCCGAGGTGGTCACGGCTCGCGCATCCTGCAAGGTGCCGGTCGCGGCAACCCCGCTGACGACGAGCCAGGCCGCGGCGACGACGGCCGCGATCACGCGCCAGCGCGTCCGCTCGACGAGGATCGACGCCACGCCCAGTGCAAGGGGCACAGCCACCGGAAGCAAACTCTGTGCGGCACAGGAATTGGCGTTGACGCCACCGAGAACAACCAGCACGACAGTGACCGGAATGACGATCAACGCCAGGTCGATCTGGGAGAGACCGGTCCAGTGGCCGGTAACGAGGTATTCCAGTGTCCGGCGCCGCGACCAGAGCAGGGCCAGCAGCAACACCGCCACGGCGGCGTCGGCGCCGACAGCCGGCACGACATCGTGACCGCAAGCGCCGGCGGCACCGACGAATATCGGGATCTGCTCATGCATCAGATTGCCGAGAACTCGCGCTCAGGCTCACCGGCTCCCTGGGGATCGCGCGGAGGCTGAACAGACCATTTGGAACGTTGACCACCAGCCAGGGCAGCATGCCGACGAAGCCACCTGCCACCGCGGTCCCCGCACCGCTCACGACCTCCGACCAGCCGACGCGGGGCGCTCGTAGCAGCAATCCCGCTGCGATCGCGACGACAACGCAGACAAAGAGCAGGTCGGACCACATCGCGATGCCGGCCACGAACCCGAGCAGCGCCCAATACCGTTTCTTGCGTCCGCCGCCCCATCCGATCAAAGCCGCAACGCTCAAACACACGGTCTCGAGGAGGAGGAGCTCAGCCGATCCCGGAGCGAGCCGCGTCGACCAGTACACGGCGAACAGCGGAACGACGGCGACCGCAGCGGCACCGGCCACCGCGTGCTCGGGGCGGCGAAACGCGATGCGGCCGAACCACCAGGCGGCGAGGACCGTGAGCGCGCCTGTGAACGCCAGTGCAACTCGAATCGCTGCCAGGCTGGTCCCGAAGATCGCGACGAAGGGCGCCACCAGATAGGCGTCGGTCGCTCCGAAGTACTGGCCGTCCGGGTCCATCAGGACGAGCTGGCCGTGGAGGATGTGCAGGGCACTGAGGCCGAGCGTCGCCTCGTTCGCGTCGAGCGGCGTACGCAAACCGAGCAGGAGGCGGATGCCGAATCCGATGAGCATGGCCGCGGGCAGACCAAGGATCGACCATGCGGTGCGCCCGCGCGAAATCGAGGTTCGCGTGCTGCGGGCCAGCGCCGGCCCTACCGTGAAATCGGGCGGACGGCGCCTGTGGGCACGTCCGCTTCCTGCTCCACCTCCCACCGACCTCGCATCTCGAGCATGCCGAGGTGCCCACCCAAATCGTTGACGCGAAAGCTCGCCGCGGGAGCGACCCAGTCGTAGACAGGTGTTCCTGCTGGGTGATGAACAGATACCTGGACGATGTACCCGCCTGCAAGGAGCGGCAGGGAGTCGATGGTGTAGCGCACCGAGACTTTGTCGCCGGGAAGGTGACGCGGGATGGTCACCTTATCCATGAGCGTGTTGGTGCCGGCCACCAGCAGCCCGTCCGCACGCCGGATGGCCATACCGCACACGAAATCGCCGATGTCTCGATGCACGAGCAGTTCCATATCGATGGTCAATGGCGTACCGGTGTCGAATCGCCTGGTGTTCTGCCCGCTCGCGTTGAGGAGGGCCGCCGAGGTGAACTCGATCGGCGGCGTCTGCGTCCGGCTGGGGTCGCCGTGCACCACCCCGGTGGTCAGGTCTCGCTCGGCCGCGACCGCGTGGTCGGCGATCATCCGATGGTAGATTCCGGTCACCTCCGTGGCCGGGCCGTCCGCGACGATCGCTCCCTGATTGAGCAGCAGCACCCGGTCGCAGTACTCCTCGAGCGAGCCGAGGTTGTAACTCACCAGCACGATCGTCTTGCCTTCACGCTTGTACCTGTTGAACGTGTCGAAGCACTTTTCCTGGAAGCTGGCGTCGCCGACGGCGAGGACCTCGTCCATGACCAGCAGATCGGTCTGCCCCAGGATCGCGACGCTGAAGGCGAGGCGCACCTGCATGCCGGAGGAGAAGTTCTTCAGCTTCTGCTCCGCAAAATCCTCGAGCTCGGCGAACGCGAGCACCTCGTCGACCTTGTCGCGCAGCTGGGCTCGGGTGAGGCCGAGCATCGCACCGCCGAGAAAGATGTTCTCGCGAGCGGTGAGCTCCGGGTTGAAACCGACCCCAAGCTCGAGGAACGCCGAGAACTCGCCGTTCACCCGAGCGTAGCCCGAAGTCGGCTTCGTAGATGCGGCAGAGAATCTTGAGCAGCGTGCTCTTGCCACATCCGTTGGGGCCGGCGATGCCGAGGAATTGCCCCGACGGGATGTCGAAGGAGACGTCATTCAGGGCGACGAGGTCGCGGTACCGCGACGAGCTGCGCAAGTGCGTGACGCGGTATTTCAGGGTGCTGCTCTTGTCGAGCGGGAGGCGAAATCGCTTGCGGAGATGGGAGACCTCGACGACCGGGTTCACAGCGACTCCGCGAACTTCGGAGTCAGCACGGTGAAGACGGTGAAGCCCAGGATGAAGATGACTATCGTGAGCAGGATCGGGATCGCTACCAGCGGACCGATGTAGTGCGCCATGGTTGGCAGTCGCGGGTCGACCAGCGCGTAGCGAACGTCGGTGATGATCTGCGCAATCGGATTCAGACCCGCGATCACCGAGAGCTTCGGAAACTTCGAGTCAATCAGCGAGAAGGGGAGGACAACTGCCGACCCGTAGAACAGCAGGAGCGACACGATCTCCCAGATATGGCCGAGGTCTCTGAAGAAGACGAAGAGCGAGGACAGGAGCATTGAGAGACCGAGAACGAGCACGATCAGCTCGAGATACAGCAGTGGTGCGAGCAGGCTTCTCCACGTCAGATCGAGGTCACCAAGCGCGACCGTGATGATCACCACGAGCACGGTGTTGATCGCGAAGGTGAGCAGGGCGCTGGTTGTCGACGCGAGCACCAGGATCCAACGCGGAAAGTACGCTTTGCGAATCAGGTCCCCATTGCCGGCGACTGCGTTCATGGCCGTGGAGGTCGCCTCGGTGAAGAATGTCCAGGCGACGATCGCGATGAGCAGTTGCACCGGGAAGTTCGGCGAGTTCAAGCCGGCTTTCAGCAGCACGCTGAACACCACAAACATGATCCCGAAGAGCATCAGCGGCTTGACGAGCGACCAGACGTAGCCGAGCGCGGAGCCTGTGTACTTGAGCTTGAAGCTCGTGATCGAGAGCTCCCGCACCAGGTTGAGGTTCCGCTGGAAGACACTTTTCGGGCGCGGAATCGCCTCGAGAGTGCCGCTTCCCTGCGCGACAACGGTCATGTCAAAGTCTCCAATACGAATCGCACGTGGGTGGCCGTCCCGGGCGAGTTCGAGCATACCTAAGCGGCGGCGGATTGCGTGCCCCCCGCATACCATCTGGGTTCGATGCCCTTTGAGATGATCGGGACCACCCTGACGGATTCAGCCCTGTGACGGCGCCCCGCGAGGATGCCGACCGGCTCGCCGAAGACTTGCTGGCGACGCGACGCCACGTCGCGGAGCTGGAGGCAGAGCTCCAGGCGCTGCGGGCGGAGCTCGCCGATGCGACCGGCAGCGCGTCGGCCCGGATCGCCGTCTCCCTGGTTCGCAAGGCGAGGCGAGTGGTGCCTCCGGAGTCACGCCGCCAGCAGACCTTGCACAAGGCGGCATCCAGAACGCTGACCCTGGTCGACAAAGGTCCCTCCGCACTCGCCGGCCTCATCCGCCGTGACCGTGACCTGCGCCGGGCGATCGGAGTGGCTGACACCGCAGCTGCTCGCCGTCGCCAGTACCGTCGTTGGCTGGCGCTGCACACCCCACGCCCCGCGGAGCTCGAGACGATGCGACGGGTTGCAGAACGAGACGATGGCGCTCGAGTCATCAGCCTCGTTATGCCGGTGCACAATCCCGAGCGGTCCTGGCTCGAGGCCGCGATCGCCTCGGTGCTGGGGCAGGCGTATCCGCACCTCGAGCTCTGTATCGCGGATGACGCATCCACGCAAGCGCACGTCCGCACGGTGCTCGAGGCGGCGAGCACGGACGCACGCGTCCACGTCACGTATCGCGATCATCAGGGCGGCATCGCTGCCGCGTCGAATTCGGCACTCGAGCTCGCCACAGGAGAGTTCGTCGGCTTCATCGACAACGACGATGTGCTCCGACCGCATGCGCTGTACTCGATGGCTGCGTACCTGCGCGAGCATCCCGACACCGACCTGGTCTATTCCGACGAGGACAAGCTGCTGCCGGACGGCAGCCTCGGCACACCGACGTTCAAGCCGGACTTCTCTCCGGACCGTCTTCTTGCCGAGAACTACATCAATCATTTCACCCTGGTTCGCAGGACCCTCGTCAGCGACGTAGGTGGCTTTCGCGACGGGTTCGATGGCAGCCACACACATCTACAGGCATCTGGACAGCTGATAATTCGGGCCGAAGAGGTCTTGTATTGAGAAACAAGAAGGCAGCGATAACCGATGACCCGACACTCAACCCAATGGCCGATTCCGATTTTAGCCGTCAACATTCAGAACTGCCGACGGGACAACGGGTCCAGTTTAAAGTGAGCTGGACTCACCGTGCTTGACACGGCCGCGCTGGGGATCGCCACGAGCGACACGTTCTTTACGGGTGATATCGGAGGCGGTGTGCGCTGGAACAAGCGAACCGTCGCTGGGGCGTGCGTGGGGGCTATGGATTCACAATACGAAACCGGATCGGCGCTGGCGAACCTC
>CAWFUO010000004.1:0-56179 GCA_963819095.1 Candidatus Dormiibacterota bacterium | reverse complement strand
ACAGTTGCACCAACTGGTGCGCACGACCTTCTTGCGTCACGAAAGGCCGAGTGGTCCCTCGGTTTGGGAACCTCCAGGCGGTGCCCAGCGGGTGCGAAGCTGCCCTCGTTGTGACCACCTCCCTCGTCCTCGTGCACAGCCCTCTTGTCGGGCGGGATAGCTGGGAGGCCGTGGCCGCGAGCCTGAGCCGACGCGGCGAGAGGGTGTCGCTAGTAGACCTGACCAACGCCCTGGGGGGTGGCCCTCCCTACTGGCCTCGCGAGGTCGACGCGATTACCGCCGCGATCACGGGCCCAGCCATCCTCGTCGGCCACAGTCGTGCCGGCCCCCTTCTTCCGCTTGCCGCACGGGCGACCCGCCGAGTGGAGGGCTGCGTGTACGTCGATGCCAGGCTCCCCCACCCCGGCGCGAGCTGGATTGCCACGACTCCTTCTGCGTTGGCCGAGCAGTTGACGAGGATGAGCCGTGACGGATGGCTACCCCCGTGGTCAGACTGGTGGGGTCCGAACGAGCTGGTCCGCCTTCTACCCGATCCAATGGTCAGAACTCATTTCGTCAGGGGTTGCCCGCGGCTGCCTCTTGCGCTCTTCGAAGAGGTCCTTCCCGAGGTGCCCGGATGGCCGGATGCGCCGTGCGCCTATCTCCGGCTCAGCGAGGAGTATCGGGAGCCGTGTGACGAGGCACGACGCCTTGGCTGGCCGGTGATCGAGCTGGCCAGCCACCACCTCGGTCTGATCACCGACCCGGAGACCGTCACCGACGCCATCCTTGAACTGGTGGGTCAGCTGCTGCCAAGGGGATGATGTTCCGCCTATCAAGGCTTTGGCTTTGCGGATACTGGGCTACGCGAGCCTCATCTGCCTTGAGCAGACCGACACCCTATCTGACACCCGATTCTGCGGTCACCCCCGGACTTGGGCGTACAGCATCGCGGTGCGGGTGGCGACTCTGAGTACGAGACGGTCGCTTGCGGTCACCTCCGAACGCGCCAGGCACGAACTCAAGAACCGATACGGTGGAAGATGCGAGCAGCAACCCTTGCGTGCACAATCGGTGATAGTTGCGGTGGGCGACGCCAAAGTCTGCCGCGCTGGCGACCTCAATTCCTCATCAGGGAGCGTACCCGCTGCCAGCCAGAATGGTCGATGCCGGCGCGTCAACGAGCGATGCGGCACTCGTCCCGGGATGATGGCGGACATAGGCCTCGGCGAGGTGGTAGCCAATCGTGAACCCAGCCCACTCGGGCACGCCATCCCCTCCGTAGAACCACTGCGAATACACCGGCACGCCGCCTTGTGCCAGCAAAGGCTGCGCCTCGTCCCAGAGCGCGTGCTCTTGAACGGGTGTAAGTGCGTTGTCCCAGGGGGCGTCGGTTCCGGGGAATGCCTGATGAAAGAAGGCACTCGCCATGCCCTCGCTCACAAGAAACGCGCCGAGGGTGTTGCCGAATCCGGGGCCGGTGAGGGTGCGGACGCTGTGGTGCACTTCGTGGGCCAGCGCCTCGGGAAGCCACACGGCAAGCGTTTTGGAGAACGTGGTCTGACTATTAGGGTCTAATTGGATCAAGACCTGGCCGGTCGTCGGGTCTGTGTAGCCGAGTTCACCGGTCTGCGGGGTCACATTTGTCGTCTGCTCCACGATGACTACGGCGGGTGGGCCTGGGAGCAGAGCCGCGATGCGCGCCAGGTCCTTGGCCACATCGCTCTGGAGGGAGACGCCGATTGCGCTCGAGGAGCGCAATACCTTTGGATCGAAGCCGACGGTGAATCGACCGACGTCAACCGTGGTGAACGTGCTCATGCTCACGACGCTGCACTTCAGATCAGGGAGGAGCTGCGCACATACCAACGGTGCCGGCGTCGTCGCGGGGCTGCTCGGGCTAGGTGTGCTTGAGGAGCAACCTGCCAAGAGCAACACGACCAGCGCCAGGGTGCCCCGGCTCTGCACCATCAGACGGATTCTTCTGGCGCGCATCGGTTTCGTCTATTTTGAACGCCTCTTGCGTTACGAGGGCTGACCGTCGGTATTCAGGCGCGATCGTGCCCGAGGCAACCTCGAGCCGCGGCTCGATTGCAGTCCAGGGGCACGACGTTTGCATCCACGAACTTCAAATCGTGCGGATAACGAGAGATGGAGGTCTGCAGACCCCTACCGAACTCGGCGCATGTTCGGCCCCGCGTCCGCACCTCGCGGGAGTCGGCCATCGTCAGGAAGCTCAGTCTGGCCCGCGCCATCCTCATCTTGGTTCCGCAGGCCGGCGCCTTTCCGGCACCCTCTTCGCGGTCACTCACGGTTCTCCGGGGACAGAACAGCCGTCCCAATGCGTCGGGTGGATGCGACACGGCCATCGACGCGAACCTCATCTGCCTTGAGCCAGCGGCTGACACCCTATCCGACACCCTAAAGCGCGTTCGCGCCCGGCCTCCGGCGAACAGGATCCCTATGCGACAGCCCAATTCTGGATACTCGATGGGCGCTGACGACCACGACCGGACACACCCGGGACGAACTTGAAAATCGCTAGGGCGTTTGGCTAGTTTCGAAGGTACGGGCGAGGCGCATTGTTCGTGGATGGAGGAACGCAGGCCGCCCAAAGATGCGAAGTTTGCCGCGCAACGCGCGGGGGCTGTGCCTCCCTCCGCGACCATAGGAGCGTGGCGGATCGCCGCTGGCGGCGAGATCGCTGGAAAGTTCACTCCAAACCCGAACTACCGCCCGAAACCAAACTGACCTACGAACCCGAAGCTCTTCGCGCACATGAGCGGCTGAGAAGCGATGAGGAATTCGCAACTTGCCTCGGTGGCTCGCACGCTCGGCGAGAGTACGCAGCGAGCTGCCGTTAGGCCCAAGCTCGTGAGAATGGAAGTGAGCAAGCAGGAGGAGCGGCTCATAGAGGTCAAGCGCCGTTCTCGGGCTCGTCTACGAGTGGTTTTGAAGCGCGACAAGTGATCACCCGCCTGGAAGTCGGAGCCTGCTGTACCGCTAGGTTCCGATCACCAGCGGAACCGCTCGGCGCTTCCAGGCATCGACGTCGTGACCCGCGAGGTAGATCAGTCCGACGATGCCGCCATTGAGCAGCTTCAGAGCGTTCCGAAGCATCGTGACCTGCATATCGACGTTCAGCGCGACCGCGCCCACGCCAGGACCGACAGGTCGCATGCCTAGCATCGTTGCCCACGGCGCGTGGGCATAGCCGGAAAGCAGCGCATACATGAGTCCGCCACTGGTTTTCGTCTCGCCTTCCGAAATCGGAACCCTCAATTGTTCCCGCATCAGCGTCGTTATCGCCGGTCGCTTCTGTCCTTCGCAGGTGTTCGCGACGATCTCGAATCCAGAGCGCGTCAGAGTACGAGCGAAGGTCGCTTCGCGGCGCTGAGTGTCTTCGCTGTCGCCCCGGATGCGCCGCATCCAAAAGAGGGCGTTCTGACGTTCGACGACGCCGCGACCGATGCGCTCTCGAGGACTCAGGGCGGGGTCGAGCAGCCAAATCGCTCTCACAGCCGCCTCTGTGGTCCCCCGGATCAGGGTGTATCCGGGGGCGTTGGGGATCCCCTCCTTCTCCAACGCCCAGATCGCTGTGAGCGCGCGGAGGTGGTCGAGGGCGTTGTTCAGGCTGGCATTCGCATACGTCAGCCACCAGCTCTCCGGATCCTTCGTCGCGCAAGTCTCAGCTTCGGATCCGGCGACCGGGGTTGCAAGGCACATGGCGAGCGCATCCTCGACGGCCTCGATCATTGCGAGAACGTCCCTAAGGGCGTTGTGCAGCGTAGCGACGTGTTCCGGGTCCGTTGGGACACTGAGTCGTGGCATCGAAGAGGAGGCTAGCTCAGCAAGTACGCGAGGTCGCTTGCCGGCTCGGGGCCCGTTCCGACGGCCGCATGACCACATTACCGTCGACCTGGGCCTGCGGACCGCTCTTCTGAACCCTCCTCGGGTAGTTCGTGGTCGCCTGCCTGGGCCGAAGCCTTCCCGCTACGGGGGCACGATCCTGACTTATGTCGCCGAGGGCGTGATCGCGGTGGCGGGTGTCATCACCCGGGCGCGGCGGGGCAAGACTGCCCGATAAAATGCCCTTCATCAACGCCCTCGCCGTCCTCGTGGGAGATCGTCATGGAGCGCGGCGCGAGCCTCGCTGAGATCGAGGGCGTTCGTGATGCTTTCGCCGAGGCGAACATCCCCGTTGATGTCTTGGCGTCAATCGAGTTTCGCAGCGTCGGCGATATCCCGTGGGTCGTATACGTGATGGCGCCGTTCGTTGTGTTCGTCTCAGCCTTCGCGAAGGCTGCGGGCTCCGAGGCAGGCACGGTGCTGGGTCGCGCCGTTGGAGAGGGCGTCGTCAACGTGGGCAAGGGCGGAGGTCGCGCATTGAAGAAGCTCGTCGGTCGAATCTACGAGTCAAAGCGGAAATCGACATCACCAGCTGGAACGGTGGTCTTGCGGTGTTCGGACGTTCCTCAGGAGATCATTCTCGGCGACGAAGTGACCGAGGAGGGCTATCAAATGCTCCTCGATCTGGATCTCAGTCAGAGGACCCGCTCCGGTGATCTGCGGCGGGACAGTGCTGCGCGCGAGTGGCGTGATGCCTGGGATATCTGGGAGATAAGCACGTCGGACGGTTCGTAGGTTCGCATGCCCGACGGTGACTGGCTCGCGTGGCCCACGCTCGGTGCTGGTGGCGGGGGTCAGATCAAGGTATCCGGCGTCTACTACCACACGGACGCCCTCCGGGAAGCGATCGCGAGATTCGGGACACTGGCGATGGCCGTGCTGGTGGTCGAGCAGGCTGGCGAGTACGCGGGGGCCGTGCGCGTGACGGTCGGCGGCGAAGTACTCGGCTCGATCCCGCATGCCCTCGCTCCCGCGTTCCGCGATGCCGTCGACCACTTACACCGTGCCGGTTTACCCGCCACCTGCCGAGCGAGACTGGAGGCTGACGACAGCACCGACGCCGAGTACGTCGACGTGTTTGTGTGGGCAGGCCCGAAGCCGCGATCCGATGGCGAGCCGTTTCTTCCTCCGGGCCTTGGACCCCCGGTTCAGCTGTTCGACGGACAAGTCGAGCGCCTTGCCCTGCTCCTGCAACAAAGCAAGGCGAAGTCCAAGCGCATCGTCAAGGTTGGTGAGCTGATTTCAACTGACCCTGGGTGGTGTCTCACCCTCGACGCCGAGCCTGTCGGGTTGCTCGACAGCGGTGCTGATGGACGGCTCCACGCAGCACATTCGGCGGGCTTTCCGTTGACCTGCCGCGTTCGGATCATCAAAGAGAGCGAGAGGCCCTTGCGCGTCCTCGCCGATCTGCCAACGGATTAGCCGCGGCAGCCGGGGCGGGGAATCTTGCGTAGGACCCCTACACGTACCCCTACGACGTCGTCATCGACGCCCTGGGGCAGCACACCGAGTCATGTTCAACGGGTCCGCCGAATACGCGACGGCCCCGAATGGCACGCGAAAACGCTCGGACGGCGCCCTTAAGAACCGCTGGGGGGAAACCCTCGTCCGGGTTCAATTCCCGGGCCCGGTATTAGCCTTCCCACCCGCGACCGGGCCGAGGTTGCGATCCGCCCGAAGCCCGTCTAGACTCGAGCGTAGTCGGCCACAACGGGTTGGTCGACAGGAGGGGTCACGATGAATTTCAGGACGAGCGTGCTCGGCGCCTCGGTTGCCGTCGCGTGTTTCACAGCCGCATCTCTTCCGGTCGCTGTCGCCGCCGCTCCGGCTCCCGGCTGGTCGTGCGGCCCTTACACCCTGATGGGCTACTACGAGGCTCCCGTTCCTGTCGGGTACACCGCCACCAACGGTACCGGTTACATCGACACCAAAGGACAAGTCATCGTCGTCGGCTCCGTGACATACAAGCGGATATCCACCACGATCTTGCATGTCATGTCGTCCACGGCGAACACTGGCTGGACCGACGTGGTATTGAAGAGCGGGAACCCACGGATCGACATTCAGTACACCAACACGGCGAACACCCTCAGGGTCCGCAACTTCTTCCAGATCGGCAACACCAACGGCTGGCTGGGACTGCATTACACCGTCTGCGTTCCGGCGACCTAGGGGAATCCGAAGTGTCGGAACCTTCGGGCACGACAGTGTGACGACGGAGAGAAAGGTAGTGTTTCGTGTCCATGACTCGACAGGAGCGCAAGGCAGTCGCCTTCCGAGCGCTGCACACTGACAGAGCGTTCGTCATCCCGAATCCCTGGGATGCCGGCTCCGCACGAGTGCTGGCGGCGCTCGGGTTCAAGGCACTCGCCACGACGAGCTCCGGGTTTGCTTTCACGCTGGGCCGGACGGACGGATCCGCCTCGCTGGACGAAGTTGTCGAGCATGCAGCGATGCTCGATCGGGTGACCGATCTCCCGGTGTCGGTCGACCTCGAGAACGGCTACGGCCCTGATCCCGATGATGCCGCGCATGCGATCCAACGGATCGCCGCGGTGGGAGCGGTCGGCGGCTCCATTGAAGACTACGACCGCTCAGACGGGATCTATGACCTGCCGCACGCCGTTGAGAGAGTTGCTGCGGCGTCGGAGGCCGCACACAACCTCGGATTTCCGTTCATGCTCACGGCGCGGGCGGAGAATCACATTCGCGGCAACCCGGATCTGGAGAATACGATCACCCGATTGCACGCGTACGTTGAGGCTGGAGCCGACGTCGTCTATGCACCCGGGCTCCGGACGGTTGACGAGATCCGCGCGGTGTGTGACGCGGTTTCCAAACCGGTGAACGTGCTCGCCATTCCCGGAGTGTCGTTCGCTGAGACGGCTGCCGCCGGCGCTCGACGCGTGAGCGTGGGCGGGAGCCTGGCGTGGGTTGCGGTCAAAGCGATGGCCGACGCGGCCGAATCAATTCTTGCTGATGGCGATTTCACGGCGCTTGACGTCAGGCCTCCACTTGAAAGGTGGTTGGCGAGCTGATCCGGGCTTGCACGGCGAAGCGTCACACCCTGCAACATCCTCGAGGGTTCAGTTCGCGGATCAGGTAGCGGACACGTCGGGCACGAACTCGCGGACCTCTTGAGCGCAGCGGCAGGCAACGGCAAACTTGGCAGCCCGCCCGAGCGCCTCCTCGCGGGAGGGCACATCAACGACCGCGAATCCGCCGAGGTATCGCTTGCTCTCGGAGTGCACGCGTTCGCTGACCGTCCCGTCGATGGCCACCATGCTCGCCTCCTCGAAGTGATGGCGCCGAGGGCGGCTGTCGGTCCGCCAACGTACGGACGGCAACACAGTTGGGCTCGCAAACTCAACGGTACTCGCATCGAGGTCCCGGAAATGACCCGAATGCATGACATCGCCCGAGTTCGGCCGCAATACATGAGACGAGCCCGCACACACCGATCGGCAGATGCCGTCCGGCATCACTAGGAGGCACGCATCATGGGTATTGGCGCTGGAATCTTTCTCCTGGCGGTTGGCGCCGCACTCGTCTTCGCCGTCCACACCAACCCCTCAAATGGGGCGATCGACCTCCACACCATTGGTTGGATCCTCATGGGCGCCGGCGCACTCGGGATCGTCCTCTCGGTGGTCTTCTGGTCCTCCTGGGGCGGCTTCAGCCGTCGTCGCGACGGGGTCGACCCCGCCAGCGGGACACGTACCACGACGATCGAGCAGCGCTAGACCACCGCTCGCGTCACACGCGGCCGGAGAGGTTGTCGGAAGCTTGGTTCGCTGCCGAACAGACGGCACATACATCTCGTGGAAGAATCCCGCGGCGTTGATCCTTTGCGGCCGTTGCGGCGCCGATCGTCTGGTCCCGCTCACATTCACCCCGTCACGTCGCGATGATCGCCATCGAGGCGGCTGGCCCGACCCGTCGGGGCGCCCCTACTTCAAGTGCCTGGAGTGCCGCAGCCGGCTCGGTCGCGGCGGGATGAGCCCACAGGGCGTTGCACAAAGGGCGAGGCCGAGCGCTATGCTCGCACCTCGCGCTCCGGACCACGCAGTCCGTGAGGTGGGTCCGTCGGGCTAATGGACCCCGCGGTGCTTGATCCAAATCGCACCGCCGCGTCGCGCACGCTGACCGATGCCTGCCGGGTTTGTGCATCATTCGTCAGCCCATGGACACCAGGACAAAGCTCGTCATTGCTGGACTGCTCCTCCTGGTGCTCGCCCTCCTGGTCGTTGGCGGGCTCCTGGCAATCTCGAGCCCGCCGGACGCATGCTGCTGACCAGTCGATCCGATTGCCCGGCACCACGGAGGTGGCAGCGATGTTCCTAGGCTTGCGAACCGTCATCTATCCGGCACCCGACCTTGCCGCCGCCAAGACATGGTTTGCGTCGATCCTCGGCCGGGATCCGTATTTTGATGAGCCGTTCTACGTCGGTTTCAACGTCGGAGGCTACGAACTCGGCCTCGATCCCAACGCCGACGTCGCAGTCGGACCGGTCGCCTACTGGGGTGTCCCGAACGCGGATCAGGCATACGCGCAGCTGATCGCCGCCGGAGCGAGCGAGCATGTCAAGGTGCAGGACGTCGGCGACGGCATCCGCGTCGCCAGTCTCCGCGACCCTGGCGGGAATGTCTTCGGGATCATCGAGAACCCACACTTCAAGCTGCCCTGATCGACCCCGCCGCGCTGACCACCCTGCTCGCCCGAGAGGGCTTCATCGCCGCTGCCGAGGAGGCAAAAGAGCTCCTGGCATTCGCCGGCACCGAACCCGCCCTCCTCGACGCCGCGGTCCGGCGCCGCCTCACCGGCGAGCCGCTCGCCTGGATCACCGGTACCGTCTCGTTCTGCGGCATCACCGTCCACGTCGATCCCGACGTCTACGTCCCCCGATGGCTCAGCGAGCCGCTCGCGCGCAGAGCGATCGACCGCCTTCCCGCGGACGGAACCGGCGTCGACGTCTGCACCGGGTCCGGCGCCATCGCAGCTGTGCTCCGCGCCAATCGCGCAAGCGCCCGAATCGTGGCAACCGACGTAGACCCCCGAGCAGTCGCATGCGCCACCGCAAACGGCGTCGAAGCCTTCGTTGGCGACCTCTTCGCTCCAGTGCCCGAGGAGCTCGCCGGCAACGTCGACGTGATCGTCGGCGTCGTCCCCTACGTGCCAACCCCGGAGCTGCCGCTCCTTCAACGGGACACCTTCACGTTCGAGCGCCCCCTCTCCTACGACGGCGGCCCCGACGGCACCGACATCCTCCGCCGTGTCATCCGAGAAGCCCCGCACTACCTACGCCCCGGGGGCACCCTCCTCCTCGAACTCGGCGGCAACCAGGCAGACCTCCTGGAGGCTGAGCTGAACGACGTCGGCTATACCGAAATCAACGTTCTGACCGACGAGGACGGCGATACACGCGGCATCGAAGCAACTCTCGGCCGGAGCCCGGACTGACAGGCGAGGAGGGATGGGGGTGGGTGCGTGCGAAGGCGGGTCGTCTCGGAGCCGGGGTTAACACCCCGGCGAGAGCGAGCGGCGGGACGGCGAAGGCGTCCCGACCGCGTACCCGCCGCAGCACACGGCCGGCCCCATCCCGCGCGCGGCGCCGGGCCATCACGGCGAAGGCTCCCATTCCGCAAGGTGACGCTCGGTCCGCCATGGTCCCCGGCAGGTACCATCGGCGACGCCCATGCGTACGTCCCCGCTTGCCCTGGCCAATCTCGCGCTGATCGTCGCCGTCAGCGGCGTGACGCTCGCGGCACTGGGTTCGGGGCGGCACAGCGACTTCGGTGCCAAGGCAACTCAGCTGGAGCAGCGCTGGTCGGAGATGGCCGCCGATGGAGTGAGCACCACGGCGCTTGAGCCGCTCGAGACGGCGCTGAAGACGTCGTCGTACCAAGCGCCCTGGTGGTCCCCGGCCTGGTGGAACGATCCGGGAACGTCGTTCGTGCAGGGTCTCGAGACCAGGACCCAGACCACCTGGAACCAGGCGCTCGCCGCGGCCCGGGCCAAGGCAACGGCGGCGGTGCTCGAGTGGGACGACATGGTGATGCGCAACGCGGCGACGCTCACGGCGGTAACCGTCACGGCATCGGGGACCTGGGTCAAGCGCCTCGCCGCCGCCTCGACGCCCGCAGCCATCGAAACGATCTCAGCGCAGCTCGCGTCGGCGACGGCCGCCGAAGGTCATGACGCGCTCGTGGCTGCAAGCTGGGACGTCGCGGCGCTCCCGGCGAGCCTCCACACGCTGCTCATGGCGTCGGACCAGGCTGGCGCCGAGAACATCGCCGGAGCCAGTGGCTACCTGAGCACATACCAGCGGCTCTGGACAGCGGTCGCCGCCAAACCGGGACGCGCAGCACTCGTCTCCTTGAGCGCGCAGGTCGCGTCACTCAACACCACCCTGAGCGCAGCGCTCCACAAGAACGCCTGCGGCCACGCGACGCCATCGGGCAAGGCCATCGTCATCAACCTCACGTTCCAGGAGGCCGTCTTCTACCAGAACGGGTGCGCAGTCCAGGCAACCGCGGTAACCAGTGGCCGGCGCAACGAGCGCACGCCCACCGGGACGTTCCATGTGTTTCACAAGGACTTGCCAGTGCTCTTCACGTCGTGGGCTCCGCGAGGCTCGCCGTACTGGTATCCACCGGAACGCGCCAATTACGCGCTCGAGTTCACGGTCGTGCGCGCTGGGATCTTCCTCCACGACGCGCCGTGGGAACCCGCGAGCGCATACGGCCCCGGCAGCCAGAACACCGGCAACGCGAGCCATGGCTGCGTGCACGCACCCACGTCAGTGATGCGCTGGGCGTTCTCATGGGCGCCGCTCGGCACCCCGGTGATCGTCGTCGCCTGAGCGCTACCCGACGGGCTGCGCCGACAGGCTCGTGACCGCCTCCTCGATCACGCCGATCGCCCGGTCGAGATCCTGTTCGTCGATCACAAGTGGCGGTTGAATGCGCACCACGTTGCCGAGCGACCCTCCCACGCCGATGAGCACGCCGCGCTCGCGGCAGTGCCGTTTGACGGCCGCTGCCTCTTGTGTGGCCGGCTCCTTCGTTCCTCGATCGCGCACTAGCTCCACGCCGATCATCAGCCCGCTCCCCCGGATATCGCCCACCAGCTCGGATTCCGCGGCGAAGGCTTCGAGGCGAGCTCGGACCGCGGCGCCGACGCGCGCCGCGCGTTCGGGCAACCGCTCTTCGACCAGCATGTCGATCGTCGCAAGGCCGGCCGCGCAGGAGACGGGATTGCCGCCGAAGGTGCTCATATGATCGCCCGGTTCGAACGCGTCGGCGATCTCCTCGCGCGCGATGAAGGCGCCGAGGGGGAACCCGCTGGCAATCCCCTTGGCCATGGTCATGATGTCCGGCTCGACGTCGTATGCGTCAACCGCGAACATCCGCCCGCTGCGCCCGAATCCGCTCTGTACCTCGTCAACGACGAGCAGGATGCCGCGGGCCTCGAGAAGTTCCTTGACCCGCTGGAGATATCCCGCAGGCAACGGGATGATGCCGCCCTCACCGATGATCGGCTCGACGATGAACGCGGCGACGTCGTCACTCGTGTCGTAGCGAATGACGTCGTCGACGGCGTCCGCGCACGCGAGCGAGCACGAGCCCGAGCACATCCGGCAGCGATACGGATTCGGCGTCGGGGCAAACGCGATGCCCGCGATCTGCGCACCGCCGCGATGCTTGCGCAATGCGTTCCCGGTGACGGCGAGCGCGCCCGCCGTCCGTCCATGGAACGATCCCTGGAGCGCGATGACCTCACGGCGTCCCGTGAACACACGCGCGAGGCGGAGCGCGCCTTCGACAGCCTCGGCGCCGCTGTTCCCGAAGAAGGTCTTCTGCAAGCGTCCCGGCGTGATCTGCGCCAGTCGCTCTGCGAGGTCTGCGACGACGGGGACGTGATAGGCATACGAGCAGGAGTGCACGACCTTGTCGATCTGCCGCTTGGCGGCTTCCGCAACCTTCGGGGGCACGTGCCCGGCGTTGACGACGCCGATCCCCGAGTACAGGTCGGTGTACTCGGTCCCATCGGCAGCCGTGACGGTCGCGCCGCGCGCGCTGTCGACGGTGATGGGTTCCACCGTGGCGAACGCGCTGGTGGTGACGTAGCGCCGGTACTTCTCGACCGTGTCCATGACTGCGCGCTCCTCTCAGAACGTTGGCGGGGTGTTGACCCAGAACAGCCGGGTGGTGTCACTGGATTGATTCATCCAGCGATGCTGCTGGAGGCTGTGGAAATACAGCGTGTCGCCTGCCTCGATGTGGTAGTGCTCGGTGTCGTCGAGCCAGATGTCGAGCTCGCCGTCGAGCACGTAGATCGCCTCTTCCCCATCGTGGGAGTACGCGCCACCACTGCCCCCACCGGGCGCGACGTTGAAGATGTCGATCTCCAGCACGGCGCTGGGAAAGGTGACGAGATCCTCGATCTCGACGCGGTCGAACCCGCTCAGCCGCCGCCGCTCGCTGCTGCGGACCAGCTTGGGCCCGGCTGCGCCGGGCGGCGCGGCGCCGAAGAATTCGAGCAGCGTGCCGCCGTACGCCGATGCCACTCGTTGCAGCAGCGATACCGAGGGTTCGGCCAACCCTCGCTCCACCAGGCTCAGGTACGACGCCGAGATCCCCGCGCGCGCCGCTGCGCTGCGCAGCGAGAGGCTCCGCCTGGTCCGCGCGGCGCGCAGCCGTTTGCCGACGACGTGATCCTCGGGAACGGTCTCGCCGGCGATCAGCGATTGCAACGCGGGCGGTGCAAAGCCGCGGGTGAGCAGGGCGCGCACGTCGCGCAGATGACTGACGTCGTCGGACGTGTAGCGACGATGGCGCCCGACCGCACGCTGCGGGCGCACCAATCCCTTTCGCTCCCACGCGCGGAGCGTGGACGGGCTCACGCCAACGCGTCGGGCGACCTCGCCGATGCGGATGTCGTCCACGTGGCCACTCCTCGACACGACCCGGGGCGGGCAGCAGGTACGCTGTCCGACCCAGTCGAACTTGTCACTGTTGAGTAGATTATGAGCCTCTGGTCGTCCCCCGGTCCGCCTGGCCGACGTGTCGCGCCGCTGGCCGAGGATTACCGTGAGACCCCGCTGTGGTGGGACGACACGTCGTTTCCCGACATGGCGGAATCGCCGCTCCCGGCGATTGCGGACGCGGTCGTGATCGGTGCTGGATTCACTGGGCTGACCGCCGCCGCGCGCCTCGCCGCTCACGGGAAGCACGTGATCGTGGTTGACAGTGGCGCGCTCGGCGAGGGGGCGAGTGGCCGCAACGCGGGAATGATCCATGCCGGCGTTCGCCGTCCCGTCGCATTCCTGGAGCGCAAGCACGGAGCGGCCGGGCGCGCGCTGCACGACGCCAGCGTGGAAGCCTACGAGTTCGTCGCCAAGACGGCGGCAACCGCGGCACCGGATGCGATGTACACGCAATCCGGATGGCTCCACCTCGCGCACCGCAAATCGCGGATGAAGGGGCTGCGCAAGGATGAGGCCGAGCGCCGGCACCTGCTCGGCGAGGCGACCGTGATGCTCGAGGAGGCGGCGCTCGAGGGTGAGACCCCGTGCCGCGGCTTCCACGGAGGGATGCTCACCGACAATGGCGCGAGCATCCATCCGGCTCGCTACCTCGCGGGGCTCGCGCGGATGTCGCTCACTCGTGGCGCCGCGCTGCATCCGCACACGCAGGTGACCTCCATCGAGTCGCTCGAGACCGGCTCGCTGGTCCGCACGGCGCGTGGCGACATCACCGCCGGTGACGTGCTCGTCGCCACCAATGGATATACCGACGCCGCGGCTCCGTACGCGCGGCGTCGGATCATCCCGATCGGCAGCTACATCATCGCCACCGAACCGCTCGGCGACGTACGCGCCGCGGATATCAGCCCGCAGCGCCGCATGATGAGCGACACGCGGAATTTTCTGCATTACTGGCGGCTGTCACCCGACGGCCGGCTGGTCTTCGGTGGGCGGACGAGCTTCGCGCCGGTCACGGTGTCGACCGCGCGCGATCGCCTGTACGCGGCGATGATCGGCATCTATCCGCAGCTTGCCGGCGTGCATGTGACCCACGCCTGGACCGGCAACGTCGGCTTCACGTTCGACCAGCTTCCCCATCTGACGCGGTCGGGGGGCGTCACGTACGCGATGGGCTACTGCGGGAGTGGAGTCGCGCTCGGCAGCTGGATGGGGACGCTCGCCGGCGAGTGGATCGCCACGGGTGCCCAGCCGGCCTTCGCGGATCTCCGCTTTCCGCTCATCCCGCTGTACCGGGGGCACCCGTGGTTCCTCCCACTCGTCGGTGCGTATTACTCGTTGCTCGATCGGCTCTAAGGGGTCGAATCCGGCGGAGGTGGAGCGACGCCGACCGCGGCGACCGCCAGGTCCACCGGCATTGCGCCCCCAACTGACGCCATGAGCCGGCCCTTGTGCAACACGTACGACACGGTCTTCTCCTTGAAGAATCCCGATCGCGATGCCATCGACGCCAGGATCACCAGCGGTATCCCGAGGAGGACCGTGATGAGAATCGGCAGGCTCGTGCCCCAATCCGTCGACTGGCCGAACGGCAGCGAATCGGGCACTGCCAAGGCATACGCGACCAACAGAAGGTAGATACCGCCTAGAAGCGGCAGCACGCCTGCGAAGATGAGCCGGCTCGGACTCGTGAGCAGGACTTTGCGAAATGCCCAGAAGCAGGCGATGCCCGTGATTCCGTAGTACAGGGCCACGAGCACCCCAATGTCGAGGATCAGGTTAGCGAAGACGCTGCCGACCGAGTCAGCCAACGTCACCGACAGCACGATGACCACGATGGCGAGACCCGACGAGATGATCGTCCCGACCCATGGAGTCCTCCAACTCTTGTGGACCGTTCCGAATGCCTTGGGAAAGACCCCGTCGCGCGCCATCGAGTAGGTCAGCCGGCTCGACGGCAGCAACGTGGTCTGCGTGGTGGCGATGGTGGAGGAGAGGACCGCGAGCACCATGAGGTAGGCCACCGGTGTTCCCGAGATCTGCTGAGCGAAAAAGTACAGGATGTCGTTCTGGTTGTTGACATCATTGATCTGCGGGAGCGTGATGTACGCCTGAATCGCGCTGTCCGCGATCAGGAAGATGAACAGGAGGATGAACATGCTGTAGATGCCTGCAAGGCCAGGCGACGTCTCAGCGTCCTTTGACTCCTCGTTGACGTTCGCGGCAGTGTCCCAGCCCCAGAAGAAGAAGACCGCCAGGGCCGATCCCGTCGCCAGACCGTTCAGGTCGTGCAACTGCAGCGGGTTGTACCACTGCGCGGAGACCGCATTGGCCGCCGCATGCCCGCCGGCGATCTTGCCGATCGCCCAGAGAGCGAATGCCAGGACGATGAAGTACTCGATAAACACGAGGATCCACTGGAAGTTCGCCGTGACCCGGATGCCTCGCACCACCATGAAGGTGACGAGCAGCAACCACAGCACCCCGACGACAGCGATCAGGCGGTTGTCGTTCGCCGCGTCGGAGCTGATCCATCCGAAGCTGTTCAAGAGTTGCAGCGTGTACGCACCGGCGACCAACGGAGCGGCCGCGCAGAAGAGCACGTTGGCAGCGAGCTGAATCCACCCGGAGATCCAGCCGATATATGGGTTGAGGGTCCGGCTGACCCAGGAGTAGGAAGCCCCGCAGTTGGGGTCCTGCCTGTTCAAGTAGTAGTAGGCGATGGCGATGCACAGCACCGGCGCGAATCCCACGAGGATCGCTGCCGGCGATGCGAGGCCGACGTCGGCGATGAGAAATGCCGCGGTGGCGGCGAGCGTGTACGCGGGCGCCACACTCGACGTCGCGATGACGGTCGTGTCGAAGAGTGTCAGGGTGTTGGTCTTGAGCTCCGATTCGACCGGGTGCCCGTGAACGATCGGCTCCGCTAGCGTCGCCATGTTTTCCTCCTCACCGTGTCCTCCTGCGTCGAGCCTGTTTGGTCAGGCTTCGATATTGCTCATCACGTGCTTGATGCGGGTGTAGTCCTCGAACCCGTACATCGAGAGGTCCTTGCCATACCCCGAGTGCTTGTAGCCCCCATGCGGCATCTCGGAGACGAGCGGGATATGCGTGTTGATCCAGACGCAACCGAAGTCCAGCGCACGCGCCATGCGCATCGCGCGGCCGTGGTCCCTGGTCCACACGCTCGCGCTGAGACCGTATTCGACACCGTTGGCCCATTCCAGAGCCTTCGCCTCGTCGTGGAAGCGCTGCACCGTGATCACCGGTCCGAAGATCTCGCGCTGGATGAGATCGTCGTCCTGGCGGAGCCCGGCGATAACCGTCGCCTCGTGGAAGTAGCCGCGATCGCCGACGCGATGCCCCCCCGCCACGACGTCGGCGTGTGACGGCGCGTTCCCCACGAGCTCCCGCACTCGGTCGAGCTGTCTGGAGTTGTTGAGCGGGCCGAAGGCAACCTCGTCGTCATCAGGCGCACCCGTCTTGTTGGCGGCAGCCTGCTCGGCGAGTGCCGCGACCAGCTCGTCATGGATCGCCGACGACGCGAGCACGCGCGTCGCGGCGGTGCAGTCCTGGCCGGCGTTGAAGTACCCGGCCATCGCGACGGCCTCCGCCGTGGATGCGACGTCCGAGTTGTCGAAGACGATCACCGGCGCCTTGCCACCGAGCTCGAGATGGACCCGCTTGAGGTCGCCTGCGGCCGCGCGAGCGACCTCCATCCCGGCACGGACGCTGCCGGTGATCGACGCCATTGCCGGGATCTTGTGTGTCACGAGCGCTCCGCCGGTGCTCGGATCGCCGCAGATGACGTTGAACACTCCGCGTGGCAGGAACTCGGCCATGATCTCGGCCATCAGCAAGGTGGTGACGGGTGTCGTGTCGGACGGCTTGAGGACAACGGTGTTGCCGGCGGCGATCGCGGGCGCCCATTTCCAGATCGCCATCAGCATCGGGTAGTTCCACGGTGTGACCTGGGCACAGACCCCGACCGGTTCGCGGCGGATCATCGACGTGTGCCCGGTCATGTACTCGCCGGCGCTCCTGCCTTCGAGAATCCTCGCGCAGCCGGCAAAGAAACGAACCGGGTCGATCAGCTGGGGAATCTCCTCGCTGCGCGTGAGCGAGATCGGCTTGCCGGTGTTCTCGCATTCGAGCGCCACGAATTCCTCGGAGCGCTTCTCGAATGCGTCGGCGATGTGCAACAGCGCAAGGCTGCGTTCCCTCGGCGTGGTGTCGCGCCAGCCGGCGAATGCGCGCTGCGCGGCCTGAAGTGCGACGTCGACGTCGGCCGGGCTCGAGACTGGTGCCCGTGCGAACTCCTCGCCCGTGACCGGGTTGATCAGGGGTGTCGAGGCGTCACTGCTCGCGTCGCGATACTCGCCGTCGACGAAGTTGCGCAGCGTGCGCACGGCGACAGTGCTCATGCCTTCAGATCCCTCGCGAGCTCGCGGAAATTGGCGACGTAGCGCTTCACGTCATCGGACGAGTGCTGCACCGACAGTGTCCAGTTCTCCTCGGCGCCCGGGGCCATGAGGACCCCGCGGTTGGTCTGGTACAGCCAGGAGACGTAGGCGAGCGACTTGTCCATCGCCGCGTAGTCGCGGTAGTTGCGCACCGGCTCGTCGCGGTAGGTGACGCAGCCGCGGGCTCCCATCGAGACAACATGGAACGGCAGGCTGTACTCCGCCATCACGTCGCGGAGACCGCCACTCAGCTCCTCGGTCAGCGCATCGAGGTGGGAGTACGCCTGCCCGGTGAGCACCTCGAGGAGCGTCGCCCGCGATGCCGCGGTGGTGAGCGGGTTGCCGTTGAAGGTGCCGAGCTGGGCCACCTTGCCGTCGCTGATGGTCGCCATGATGTCGGCGCGACCACCCACTGCGCCGCAGGGGAGTCCGCCGCCGATCGCCTTGGCGAGGCACACGATGTCCGGCACGACACCGAAGCGCTCCGTCGCCCCGCCGGGAGCTATCGTCACGCCGGTCTTGACCTCGTCGAAGATGGCCACGGCGCCATGCCGGTGGGCGGTCTCCACGAGCCCGGCAAGGTATCCCTCATCGGGAAGCACGAATCCGATGTTCATCATGGCGGGCTCGACGATCACGGCCGCAACCTCGCCGGGATGTGCGAGAAACGCACGCTCGAGCGATGCAAGATCATTGAACCCGACGACGGTGGTGAGGTCGACAGTCGACTGCGGGATGCCGCCCGTCATGGGTACAGAGTTCGGGAAGTCGGCATCACCCATGAGGCCGACGGGCGGTTCGACCGACACCAGCAGCGCATCGTGGTGGCCGTGGTACGAGGCCTCGATCTTGATGATCCGTTCGCGGTCGGTGAACCCGCGCGCCAGGCGGATCGCATCGAGCGTGGACTCGGTGCCGCTGTTCGTGAAACGCCACTGCGGTTGATGGAACCGTCGGGCCAGCTCACGGGCGACAACGATGTTCGCTTCAACCGGCTGCGCGAAATGCGAACCACGACGGATCTGCGATTCCACCGCCGCCACGATCGCGGGATGCGCGTGGCCGACCACCATGACGCCAAAACCGTTGTGGAAATCGACGTACTCGTTGCCGTCGACATCCCAGACGCGACTGCCCTCGCCGTGGTCGATGAACACCGGCTGCGGCGGCGTGTCCTGGAACGAGCTGGGCACGCCGCGTGGGATGAACTCAGTCGCTTCCTTCCACAGCTCGCGCGACCGCGTCCGTCGGGCCCGGAACTCGGCTTCCTCGTGGGCCGTCAGCGATGCGACACGTTCGGAATCGACGTCACCCAAGCTCGAGCCCATCGACCAGGTCCCTCCAGTAGCCCATGCGGATGCAAAAAATTCTACTGAACGCCTGTAGAATCAGGCTACGTTAGACGCAAACTGTGGGGACCGTCAAGCGATCGTCAGCGCAAGTCCAGCTGAGTGACCTGACCGTCGCCGATCTCGACGCTTTGCGTCGCGCACGGACCGGAGCCCCAGAGGGTCCACCTCCCCGCGTCGAGTGACGGGAACAGCGCGACCGGAAGCGGCTGCCCGGCCATCGGACGCTCGTGCACGCCGGTGTGGGTTCGGGCGTCGGGCCGGTCGTCGGGGCTGACCTCGATCTCGGTGCGGAGGAGCGCTGCCGGCACGATCACCAGCAGCGCCCCCGTCCCCCCACCGATGTCGAGGACCGCCGGCCCGCTCGGCGCGGGACCGGCGGACTTGATCGCGGTCAACTCGGGGTGTCGAATCCGTTGAGCGGCGTGCCCAGGTACGGGAAGTGGTCGATGTACCGGTTGTTGCCGGGGACCGAGCTGCCCAGCTGGGTGGAGGAGAAGTCGCTGACCGCCCCGGCGGCCGCATCAGCCGTGTAGCCGGCATCGACGAGCGGGATCGTGGCGCCGGCGATTGCGCGGATCTCGATGGTGGCCACATCGTCGAACACGCGGCGACCGTTCGGGAACCCTGCCAAGTCACCTCCCAGGATGCCCTGAATGTTCGGCGACGATGCCGGGGGAATCGCCATGTTCAGCCGCAGGAGATCGGCCTGCGTGGCACCCGTGTTGTTCTGGAAGCCCGCGATGATCCCCGACGGAATGCCCGTGAGCAGGATCGCCTCGAGGTCCGCACGGGCCGGTTTGTAGCCGGCGAGGTGCGGGAACACGCCCGGGTAGAGCACCGGCAGCAGACCGGCGAGCTCGGGATGGGCGTAGTTGGCCGCGAACTGCGAGTCGTTCTTCGGCTCGGTCGAATTCCAGAAATCCTTCTTGCCGATAGGGATGATCACCTCGTTGATCAGCGGCATGCCGAGACGCGACACCTGTACCCAGGGTCCGACGTCCATGGTGCGTCCGCCGTTCTCGAGCACCGTGGACTTGCGCCGGCTGGCCGTGGTGTAGACGCCGATGACCGAGTCCGCGCTCGTCGGGTCGCCCGGCATCTCGCCGTTCTTGGTCAGGTGCGTCTTGGGCACCTGGATGGCGATGGTGTGCACGTTGAGGTGCTTGGTGGAGTCGATGCCACCCACCGCTGGAAGGGGGATGAGATGGGCGTTCTGGAAGGGGCGCAGCACGCCGAGATCGAAGATCGACCCAAGGTCGACGTAGAAGCCTTCGCGACGCTGCCCGGCGAACACCCATCCCCCGTCGAGGGGATGCACCGCCGCGCGAGCCAGGGCGCCGTAGTTCGGGGTGGAGCGGACACCGACGTTCACCGGTGGGCAGGCCAGCTTGCTTGCGAGCACCTCGGACACTCCGTGCTTGATCCGCTTGACCGAGTAGAACTGGCGAACATTCCAGCTCGAGCTGGTCAGGCTGGTGATCGGACCGGTGTTGTAGAGGAACGTATTCGGATCGGTGTACTCGGTGGTGAACTCGAACTGGTACGTGATCGCGTCCGCGACGCTGCCACCGTTGGTGACGGTGATCTCGTAGAGAACATCGGTACCGAAGTTGTAAAAGTTCGGTCCGCCGTCCGGTCCCTCGAGCGGGATGTAGTTGGCGATCAGCGTCACCGTCTCGGGATGATCCGGGCTGGTGAACGCGTAAAGGTCAGTGCTGTCCGCAACCGGGTCGTTGGAGATTCCCGGCGCTTCACGATGCGAAGACATGTGTACCCCTCGTGAGGTTGTGGATGCTGTTGTGGTCGGCGCGTCAGCGCGCTGCGCGTTGCAGACGCCGGACGAGGTGCGGGTCCTTGGTGACGACCTCGCGATGGCCGACCATCACGGAGATCTCACCGGTCGCCGCGTCGCGAACATATGCGGTCATCGGCGCGCTCGACACCGGACCGTCACTTGCGTCGGCGATGTTCTGCGCCGCTTCGGCGAGAGTGCTCGGCCCGGCGATGAGCCCCATCGCTGCAACTCCGCCCGCTGCCCCCACCGTTGTGGAAAGAAACGTCCGCCGTGTCACCTTGGCCATGTGTACACCTCTCAGGAGCGGTCGTTGGCGATCCGGTTGGCCGTCTTGTCTCCGCCCTGTCACCGCTTGGTACGGACGGCTCAGGGCGCCGGATCACTGCCGGTGGCGCCCACTGTGGCGGCCGGCTCCAACCGACCAGACCTCAGGTCCAGTCGGGGACGAGCACCTCGACATGGCCGGCATTGACGCGGGTTTGCACTGTGGGCAACGGGTTCAGCCTGTAGGCGCCCGGAGCCGCATCACCATTGAGGTTGAAGCTCATCGGATGGCACGGGCAGACCAGCTTGCCTTCGGACGGGTCCGGCACGAGCGTGCATCCCTGGTGCGTGCAGACGGCGCTCAAACCCTGAATCTGGCCCTTGAGCGTGAAGACCACACCCTGGATCCCGCCGGCGGAGAACTGCTTGATCTTTCCCGGCGTCACGTCGTCCAGCGTCGCGACCGCCACCCACGCGCTGATGTACGGCTTGATGGGACCGCCGCCGTATGCGGGTTCGGTCAGCGCCTCTCGAACACCTTCAATCCCGGCGCCGACGGCGACCGATGCGGCGACGGTTGCGATCCCGCCCACCAGGAATTTTCGCCGGCGGATGCCCGCCTCGGTCCAACCGGGCTCGTGACCGGACGCGTCGCGGAGCTGGCGGGCGAGATTGTCGACGAATGCCGGCGACGGCGTCGACCCACCGGGATGCGCGGCCCGGAGCCGGGTGGCGGCCTGCATCGCCGCTGAGTCGTCGCCCGCCGGCGACCGGGGCGGCCGCCGGTTGGCGATCAGCGCGTTGATGAAACGCGTGAGTTGGCGATCAGCTTTCGACATCGTGAGCTCCCGTTGCGGCGGCGCGGCGGAGCGCGCGCAGTTGCAGCACCTTGGCATTGGCAACGCTGACGCCCATTGCAGCCGCGGTCTCCCGGATCGAGTATCCGCGCAGGAATCTGAGCTCGAGCACGCTCCGATAATTCTCGGGCAGACCATCAAGGATCGGGGTCACATCGACCTCACGCTCGCGCTCGGCCTCAGGGGCGGCGTCACGCTGCTCATCGAATTCCAGGAGGACTGTGCCGTGCCGCTGTCGCCAGACATCTGCGAGCACGCTCCTCGCGGTGGTTCGAAGGTAGGCGCCGATCTCACCCGGTGAAACGTCCGAGCGCAGACGCGGGAGGGCGCGGAGGAAGGTGGTGGAGGTCACATCCTCGGCGTCGGGTGTATTGCCGGTTCTCGAGTAGACATATCGGTAGAGGGGAGCGACATGCTCCTGGTAGACGGACTCCCAGTCGTTCTGATGATCTGGGATGCCCACCACGCGAAGGGGCGGCGGCGAATCGGGCACAGCCACGTTCGATCATGTTCTACGTCATGGAGTTACGCAATCGGCACTTCGGGGCATGATTGACGGAGAGGGTTTGTGCAATGAGTTCCGAGACTTCCCACGACCGTCTCATCGGGACGGTCTCCTCGATCCTGGATCGGATGGTCCATGTGCGCTTGACCGCGGTCGGCCTCAGCCGTCCCGAGACGATCGACCGCATTCCGGTCGAGGCCGCTGACTTCTGGGAACAGAGCCGCGTCCATGATCCGCGCTTGCTCCGTGTGAACCGGGAATGGGAATCACTCGGCGGCCCCAGATGGCGTGAGCTGGAGCTCGAGGGCGACAGCGAAGGCCCGGGAGGCCATTGGGGCAGCCGTCGCCTGGTGGCGACCGCACACGTGCGACGCGAGACCGGACCCGCGCCATTCGTCCTGCTCCTGCACGGCTACGCAGTGCCCCAGACCACATACGACCGCTGGCTTGCCAAGCAGATGCGCCTTCGGGGGGCGCACACGGCGCGCCTCGATCTCCCGTATCACCTCCGGCGAACCCTGCCGGGACAGCGGAGCGGGGACGGGTACTTCAGCCTCGATCCGGCCCACATCCGGGCGGTGGTCCGTCAATCCGTCGAGGATGCGACGGCGGTGATCGCCTGGGCGCGCGCTGAGGTGAGCCCGCACGTGACCGTGGTGGGCGTGAGCCTCGGAGGGTTGATCGCCACCCTGCTCTCGGCGCAGCTCGAGCTGGACCGGGTAATTGCGGTGGCGCCATTCTGCGACCCGGCGACCACCCTGTCGCAGCGACCGCCAACTCCGTCGCTCCGCCACCTCGGCATGATCGGCGAGTACAGCGGGTCGTGGGGGCCGGACCGCGTGGCTGCGGGGCGCTTTCTCGATGCGACGCTCGCGCCGCTGGTTGCTCGCAACTTCACACCGCGGACGCCCGGGGGCAGGATCACCCTGGTTCGCGCGATGCAGGACCTCGTGGTCGGACCCGACCCGGTCACGCGGCTCAGCGGCGAGTGGCAGACGGATCTGTGGACATACCCTCACGGGCATATGACGGTGATGAGCGCCGGCGGGATCGCGCGGCGGATCGCCGATCGCGCCACCACGCTGCAGGACGATCCCGGCCTCTCCCTCGCTGTATGACGGCGACGCGTCCCGCGCTTCGCCGCGAAGGCTTGACCCCGAGTGGTCATCCGTACCTGATCAGGCCGTCGCAGGACGGCGACGCGCCCGGGATCGCCGCGCTCATCGATGCTGTGGCGAAGGAGGGCGAGCTGCTCGCGGCCGTGCCCGGCGAACCGGACACCATCGAGCAGAGCCTGCGGATCGTCTCCATCGTGCTCGAGGGCGGCCTCACCCTGACCCTCGAGGTCGACGGCGTGCCCGCCGGCCACGTGATGATCCAGCGTCGAGCCGGACCGCACTACGCGCACGTGGGGGAAATCGCCATCGTTGTCAGCAACGCACGGCGCGGCGAGGGGTTGGGACGCATCCTGATGGAGATGGCCATCGACTGGGGACGGGCGGTGGGCCTTGCCAAGATCAATCTGCGAGTCTTCCCTGACAACGAGCGCGCAATCGGGCTCTACCGCTCACTCGGGTTCGAAGAGGAGGGCCTGGCCCGTGGCGAGGTGCGCATGCCGAGTGGCGACAGGGACATGCTCCTCATGGGCCTGCGTCTGGCGGGGCCGGACGTGACACACGCCCCTGCTATCCTGCGAAACGAATGAGCGACCCGCGCCCGATCGGCGTGTTCGACTCCGGTGTCGGCGGCCTGACCGTGCTTCGCGAGATTCGTCATCAGATGCCGGTGGAAGCGCTCATCTACGTCGCCGATCTCGAGCATTTTCCCTATGGCCCGCGCTCGCAGGCTCAGGTACGCGGCCTCGCCCTCGACATCATCGCGATGCTCGCCGCGATGGACACCAAGCTTGTCGTGATCGCATGCAACACCGCGACGGCCGCGGCGCTTCACATCGCCCGCGAGCGCTTCGACATCCCGATCGTGGGCGTCATCGCCCCGGGAGCTCAGGCTGCCGCCGCGGCGACGCGCAACGGCCGGGTCGCTGTGCTCAGCACCGAGGGAACCCGGGCGAGCGGGGAGTACGTCCATGCCATCAAGGAGGCGAACCCGGGGATCGCCGTGCTCAGCGAAGTCGCGGCTGATCTCGTCGAGATCGTTGAGGACGGCGACGCAGACACCCCGAGAGCCGATGCGGCGTTGCGCCCGGTGCTCGAGCGCATCGTCGAGTGGCGCGCCGACACGCTCGTGCTCGGCTGTACCCACTACCCGCTGCTCCGCCCGGCGCTGCAGCGCCTGATCGGACGCCGAAGGCTGCGCGTCGTCGACAGCGCGGACACAACAGCGGCACGCGTCAAGCGGATCATCGCCGTCAACCGCATCGGAGCCGGTGCCGCCTCCCCACCAGCCGAGGAGCTGCTGGCGGCGAGGACCGAGCTGCTGGTCACGGCAGCTCCGGCTCGCTTTCGAACGAGTGCCGCCCGGATCTTCGACGAGCCAGTGCCCGAGCCGCGCGTGGTCCGGCCGCTGGCGCAGACGATTCGCGTGGCGGCGGGGTCATGAGCATCGCCGCCGAAGAGCTCCTGGAGCCGATCTCCAGGGAACTGATCGAATTCGAGCGGCGTCTGGATGCCGAGATCGCATCCGATCTCGGACCCATGGCGAGCGCGATGTCCCACATCGTCAAGGCGGGTGGCAAGCGCCTCCGCCCGGCGCTGGTGATCCTTGCCGCCCGGCTTGGAGACGCCGAATCCGACGACGTGTTCAACCTCGCAATGGGCATCGAGTTCATCCACACCGCAACCCTCGTCCATGACGACCTCATCGACAAGGCGCCCACCCGGCGCGGGATCACGACGATCCACGAGGCGCTCGGGCCTGATCCCGCCGTGATCATCGGTGACTACTACTTCGCCAAGGGGGCATACCTGCTTGCGGAGATCGGCATGCCCGCGATCAACTCAGCGATCAGCCAGGCGGTCATGACCATCTGCATGGGGGAATTGCTGCAGATGACGAGCCGCAATGAGTACGACCAGTCGCTCGCCGACTACCACCGCAAGATCGGCCGCAAGACCGCCACGTTGGTCAGCACGAGCTGCTACGGCGGCGGCTTGATCGCGGGCCTTGACGCGGCGGCCGTCGAGAGCCTGCGCCGATACGGGCACAGCCTGGGCATGGCATTCCAGATCGCCGACGACGTCCTTGACTACGTCGCGACCACCGCGGAGGTGGGCAAGCCCGTCGGTGCCGATCTTCGCCAGGGCACCGTCACCCTGCCCCTGATGCTGGCGCTGAGCGACCGCGAGGTCGGGGCGCGCCTCCGGCGCATTCTGGACAAGAATGACCTCAACGAGGAGGACTTCGACGCGGTGGTGAGCTTGGTGCGCAGCTCGGACGCCATCGCCGCGGCCGAGCGCAGCGCGCTGGAGTTTGCGCACGAGGCCGCCGCGGAGTTGGGGAATTTCCCGGAATCGAGCGCTCGCGATACCCTCGAGCGCGTTTGCGACTACGTCGTCGAGCGCCGGATCTGAACCGCTTCGGGCCGGCTCACAGCGCGCCGAGCCGGCGAACCTCGGAGCCGAAGGCGCGAGCCCACGCTGCCAGCAGCAGTGTGGCGACGGCATACCCCACCGCTTCGACCACGGTCGCGGGCATGGTCGTCATGATCTGCCGGTCACCCGATTGCCCCGCGATCACACTGGCCACCGTGCGGGCAATATCGACGGCGGCGAGGAGCGTCACCACGACGAGGGCGGACCGCACGATTCGATATTCGCGTCGCAGGCCTGCGCGCAGCTGGCCAAGTGTCTGCTGCTCGACGGAGGTCCTTCCGGGCGGCGGCTCGGTTGCACCGTGGCGAAGCCTCAGCAGCGCGGCGCCGAAGCACACTGCAGCCACCCAGCCGGGCCACAGCGTGCGCGCGCTCGACCCGGTGGCGATGAGGGTCTGCAGCGGATTGAGCGCCATGTGCGCGGCAAGCTCGCCCGCGAGCGACTGGTGCAGGCGAACGAGGAGCGTGCCGGCCACCCCGCATGCGGCCGCGGCGATCGCCACTGCGAGACAGCGCAGCGCGATCGGACCACGGGCGAGGAAGACGAGCTCGGTCAGGTGTGCGTCGCGCTGTGGCTGCACCGTGGCATTGTAAGTTCGGTCGATGTCGCGAACCAGAAAAACCACACGACACACGATTCGCTTCGCCACATACAACATCCTCCTTGGTGGCGAGCAGCGCGGGGTGTTGGTTCGCAATGTGCTCCAACGTATCGACGCCGATGTCGTCGCGCTCCAGGAGGTTCGCGAGATCGACCGCATCCGCGCGCTTGCCCGTGACCTCGGCATGGAGATGTTCCTCGGGGAGCCGAGCGACCCGGAATCGCCGATGCATACCGCGATCCTGACGCGCCTCCCGGTCCGCGCATGGCGCAATCGCCGCCATCACGGCCGGATGTTGCGTTCACACCTGCATTGCGACATCGAGACGGGCGGTGCAGACGTCCCCGTGCTCGGAGTGCACTGCCTGCATCTCGCAGCGCGCTTCGGCTCTCGCAACAAGGGCGAGGCTCGACGCATCCGCGAGATCGGTGCGGTGCTCACCGATATCGCGGACGAGCCGTCGCTGCCGCACCTGCTCATCGGCGATTTCAACGCGCTTTCGCCGGGCGACGACATTCTCGCCACGTCGTTCTTCCGGCGCATGAACGACCTGCGCCGAGCCGGTCTGCTGGTGGCGGGCTCCAACGGCATCCTCAGTCCGCTGGTCCCCGGCGACGGCAGCGCCGACGATGGCCTCGCCGATCGATGGCGACAGGCCGGCATCGATCCTCGTCTCCTCGGCGGCATCCCCGCGTTGCCGCGGGTTGTCTCGCCGCTGACCGCCGGTCTTCCCGTGTCGCGTGCCATGGACCGGTTCCTCGGGCGGCTCATCGAGCGATGGACCGTTGAGCGGCTCCTGGGCGAGGGCTACGTCGATTGCTACCGCGAGGTGCATCCGAGGGCTCGCGGCCTCACCTGCGCGACGTGGCAGCTGTCAGCCCGCGTCGACTACATCTTCGCGACCTCTGACCTCGCCGGTTTTGTGACGGGCGCCGACGTCGTGGGAGGCAGGACGTGGCCGGACCCGGACGCCGCGGTGGCGTCCGATCACTATCCCGTGGTCGCCGACTTCCGGGTCTGACCTATCTCAGTTGCCCAGGACGCCGACGCTGGCGTTGATCGACGTTACCGCTGTGTAGACCACGGCGAGGAAGAGCACCGAGATCACCAGCGCCACGATTCCCGTGACCACTCCGGTGATCGCCATGCCCTTGCCGGCCCCGCCGTGCGCGTTTGCATTGCGGATGCCGAGAGCGCCGAAGATGATCGCAAGCGCTCCGAGCACGATGCTGAGGTAGTCGATAAACGGGATCCAGCAGAGCACCACGGCGACGATGCCGCAGACACCGCCGGCGATCCCGATCCCATTACCGGCCTGGGCGACGACATACGGCTGCTGGTAGTACCCGGGCGGGGCACCCGGATATCCCGGTTGGGGCTGATACCCCGGCTGGGGCGGGAACGCTGGTGCCTGCGGAGGATTGCCGGGCTGCGGCGCGCCCCATTGCGGCGGTTGCGGCGACTGCGGACCGTCAGACATGGTGTGTCTCTCCCTCCTTGCTGCCCACGTGCCGGGTTAGGTCGCCGGCGGCGGTGGAGCCGGCGGCGGCAACGCCGGCGGATTCGATGAGGCGCTCGGCTGATAGGAGCTGAGTGCTCTGGTCGCGGGCTGCGGGTCGCTCTTCATGAGGTAGCCACCGGCGGCTACCGCAACCGAGGCGATGATCCCGATGAAGATTCCGAAGCTTGGGCCCGACGAGTACCCGGGCAGATCCGAGTAGACCTCGTAGAGCGATGAATAGCCGCCGCCGGTCACGAGCCAGAGCAGCGCGCACACCACCATGACCGCCCCGACGACCAGATAGATCATCGCGTCGGTGAACGGCAACGCGGGGATAGTCACCTGCGGCACGAATGTCCGCATCACGAACAGAGCGATACCGACCACCACAGCGAGGAAGAAGATCCAGCCCGACCAGTACCCGAGGGCATCGTGGCCGCCGCTGTCAGCGCCGAATATCGTGGGGACCGTCGTGCTGTGCCAAGGAAGGCAGGTGGCGACCAGCCCGACGATCAGACCGGCCGCCACCGCCACGGCACCGTTGGACATTTGCTTGCCCGCGACATTCACTGGCACGTCAAGCGTTCCTCACGAAAGCTGATCGGATCCGGCGACGTCGACGCGTTCGGAGCCGTCAGGCGCTGGGTGGGGGAGGTGGCGGGCTGCCGTAGCCGCCGGGAGGATTGCCGTACCCACCGGTTGGCCCAGTTGCGACCAGCGGGGCATCGCCAGGCCAGCGGCTGATGACGACGAGGTAGTAGACGACCACCGCGATGATGAGGCTGAAGATGAAGCTGCCGATGCCGCCGTACCCGATGATCGCGAAGATGCCGCCGACCAGGTTCACCACCAGGCCGTAGATCACGAGGTCCTTGCCGGAGCGGTTGAGCTGGTACATGCGGAAGCCGCCGAATGCATAGAGGATGGAACCGACCAGGCCGATGATGACGCCGATCAGCGCCAGCCCGAAGACACCGGTGGTTCCGCAGTTGAGCCCGCCGACCTCACTGCAAAGGGTGTTCACATCATTGTTGAGGGCAAAGACGACTGGGAGCGCGATCAGGTCAAGGATGATGCCGATGATCGCGAGGATCCCGATGACTAGTCCGAGCGTCTTCGCGGGGACGTTCAGCTTGATCGGTGGGTCTGCCGCAAAGGGCGGGTCAGTCAGGATATTGGCCATAGGTTCGGATAGTCCTCCCAAGGATGAATGAGCGGCGGTTGTGGCTTCGGCGCGGGATGGGGCGCCACGTCCCCCGAGCGCGGATCGCTGGATTATGGGGTAATCAGGGGCTCTTGGGAAAGGCCTTTGCGAACAATTCGCCGGCGATCTGGATGCAGGCGTCTCAACACCGCGGCGCCGCACAAGCCCGCCGCGGCGAGCAGCGCCAGGAACATCCCAATGCCGAGAGATCGTTCCGTTGCTTTTGCAAGGATCATTTGAATGAGCACGCTGCCCATTGCAAGGGCAGCCGCGGTGGCATATGCAGTCGTTTCCGGGATATACGACGTCACCACGTCGTCGATGAATCCACGCCCGATCAGCAGCAGCAGGATCGTCGCCGCGATCGCGATGAAGAACGTGTCACCGAGGGCCGATGCGCGAAACGCGTTGACCCACACGTGCGAAGTGCCGGTGGAGTAGGAGTACCACGGGAGAAAGGCGATGAGGACGCCGAGCGCGGCCGATGCGGTACCGATCGCCTCCGCCTTGTTGAGGTGGGTGGGCATCGCAGTGTCCTCGAGAAGAACCCGGGTGATTCACCGGAGCGCGCAAACGCGAACCCGGAATGAGTGTGGTTGGTTCGCCTGGATGGTATGGCGCGCTGGCCGTGCTGTCAACGCCGCCGGCGCGATCGAGAGCTTGAAACCGCACCTTTGGGCGATCCACCTGGCGGTGCAGCGCCGACGTCCGCCGCGAATGCAGGGGGCTTGCCCGCGACGAGCAGATCTCCCAACGTCTGCCAGTTGAATTGTTCGGTACCGCGCCTGACGAGCTCCACAAAACACGCCGCGGTCGCCTCCGCATCCGCGAGCGCATGGTGCGGCTTGCGGTGCACGACACCCAGCTCGCGACACAGCCGCTCGAGGCCGATCGTGTCCTTGAGGTCGAAGAGCTTCGCGGCGAGCCGGGTGGTGTCGACGTTGTCGGCGTCGAGGCTCGACCCGATCGCGCGACCGATCAGACGCGTGTCGAAAGCGTCGGCGCTGTGCTCGACAAGGACGGCGCCTTTTGCAAAGCGCTGAAAACGCTCGACGACCAGCGAAACGGGTGGCGCGCCATTGAGCGTCGCGGCGTCGATGCCGTGAATCCGTCGCGCATACGGGTTGATCCGATCATTGCTGTGCACGAGCGTCTCAAAGCTCATCAGGTGGTCGCGCATCGTGAATGCCACGGCACCCAGCTCGACGAGATGGTGCGGGGATTGGCCGGTCGTCTCGCAATCCAGAGCGACGAAATGCAGGTCCGCGATCCGAGTGTCCGGGGAGGGTCGCTCCGCCGACCAGGAATCGACTGCGTCGTCGAGCGTGGCAAAGGGCTCGGCTCCCGCCGGACCGAGACGCGGTAGAAACTTGTCGCCCGTGGGGACCCTCCCTCGGCGGCGACCGTATCGCCGGCGAGCTTCCATACACCCCCCATCCTAGAACTCCGGGGCGGGGGAACCGGTTTGGACCGACGGTAAACCTATACTCGCTCGTGATGCGACTGGTAGCCGCCGGGCTGAGCTTTCGCACCGCTCCACTGGCTGTGCGGGAGGCTGCGGCCATCCCAGCGGCGCGCGCTGCGACGACCCTGCGCTACCTCGTCGGCCATGCCGGCCTCCACGGCGCGGCAGTGCTTTCGACGTGCAACCGAACTGATTTCTATGTGGTGTGTCCGGATCATCTGAGCGCCGAGGTGACCCCCCGGCTGGCCCGGTACCTCGACCCGGGCGGTTCCAGCGGAGTTGAACGCCACATGGTCACGCTCGAGGATCGCGAGGCTGCGGAGCACATGTTTCGTGTGGCGAGCGGCCTCGAGAGCATGGTTATCGGCGAGGCTCAGGTGCTCGGGCAGTTCAAAACGGCGCACCGGGTGGCCACCGACGCGGGGACGGTGGACGCGCGCCTCGATTACGTGATGCGCCGGGCCATCTCAACTGCCAAACGCGTCCGTACGGAGACCACGCTCGGCAGAGGCGCCGCGAGCTTGAGTGAGATCGCTGTGGAATGCGCGCGGACGTCGTGCGGCGACCTCGAGGGCCGCGGCGTGCTGCTCGTCGGGGCCGGCAAGATGAGCCGCCTCGCCGCGGACCGGTTGCGCGACGAGGGCGCTCGGATCATGACGACATCGCGCGGCGAATCGAGCCGCCGGCTCGCCAAGGCGGTTGGCGCCGAGCCGGTCGGACTGGCTGGGCTCGAGGAGGTTGCTGACGAGGTTGACGTGATCATCGCCTCCACCGACAGCGCAACGACCGTCCTCGACGCCTTCGCAATTGAGGCACTGCAGCGCCGGCGTGCCCGGCGACCACTTTGCATCGTCGACATGGCGGTGCCACGCGACATCGACCCGGCAGCCGCGGACGTGCCCGGCGTGACCCTCATCGACATCGACGAGCTGGGACGGCGTGCCGGCGCGCGGCTCGACCAGCGCCGCGAGACCGTCCCTGCCGCCGAGGAGATCATCGACGTCGAGCTCGACAAGACCGTCACGGTGATCGGTCAGCGAGACACCGCGGGGCCCACCATCGCTGCGCTCGTCGACTGGGCCGAGAGGCTTCGCGCCGAGGAGGTGGAGCGAACCTTCGGCCGGGCTCCGATTGACGACGCAACCCGTGAGCGAGTGGAAGCGCTCACTCGGAGCATGGTGCGCAAGCTCCTCCACGGACCCGTGACTCGCCTTCGCGAAGCGGGAGACCCCGAGACGACACTGGCCATCCGCGAGGCATTCCGGCTCGACCGCTGATGCCCGCCGCGGAGACCTCGACGCTTCGGCTGGCGACGCGCGGCAGCGCGCTGGCGCTCAGGCAGACAGCGCTCGCCGTCGACGCGCTGCGCGCAGCCGGCCGGGATGATGTCGAAAGCCTGATCGTCCGGACCGAGGGGGACCGGCGCGACAGTGCCCCGGTCGATCAACTCGAGGGACAGGGCTGGTTCACCGCCGACCTCGAGCGCAGCCTCCTGGACGGCCGCGCCGATGTGGCGGCGCACAGCGCCAAGGACCTGCCTTCCGCGCTCGCTCCGGGTCTGGGCATCGCGGCGTACCTCCCCCGTGCCGATGTCCGCGACGGGGTCGTCTCGACGACCGGCGGCCGGCCTCGAGTCGCTTCCTGCCGGCGCCACGGTCGGAACGAGTAGCGCAAGGCGGGCCGGGCTGCTCGCGGCGCTGTACCCGAGGCTGAACGCGGTCGCGATCCGCGGCAACGTCGATACGCGCCTGCGCAAACTCGACGCTGGCGAATACGACGCACTCGTCCTCGCATGCGCGGGGCTCGATCGACTCGGACTTGGCGATCGTCTGGCTCAGCGCCTCGACCCCGTCGAGTTCGTGCCATCGCCGGCGCAGGGCGCCATCGCGCTGGAGGCTGCCGGCGGCTCTGCCGCGGCACTGGCATGCGCGCTGGTGGATGACGCGGCGACGAGGATCGCGGTCACCGCAGAACGTGCGGTCCTCAGCGGGCTTGGAGGCGGGTGTCTCCTGCCGCTGGGCGCCTGGGCGAGGATCGAGGGCGTTCAGCTGGTGCTCGTGGCGGCGCTTGTGGTTGACGGTGCCATTCGCAGAGCCGAGGCGTCGGGCGACCTCGACGATGCCGTGGCGCTCGGTGCGATGGTGGCGGATCGCCTGAGATGACGGTGCGGCCGCGGCCGCAGCCGCTGACGGGGCGACGAGTCCTCGTGACGAGAACGCGCGAGCAGGCCGAGGGCCTCGTCGACAGGCTGCATGCGGCCGGCGCGTGGGTCGTCGTGGTCCCCCTGATCGCAACCGTCCCTATTGCCGAGCCCGACGCCATCGTCCGGATCGCCGTGACGATCGCCGCGGCTCCGGAACCCCGCTGGGTCGCATTCACGAGCGCGACAGCCGTGCGCCTCGTCGTCGGGGCCGCCGGTGCGCCGGCGCTGTCGCCGCTTCGAGTCGCGGCGGTCGGCCCCGCCACCACTGCGGCCCTCATCGCTGCAGGAGCACCGCCTGACCTCGTGGCGAGCGAGCACGAGGCGACAGGCCTCGCCGCGGCCATGCTCCAGCAAGGGATGAACGGCGCGAGCGTGTGGATCCCGGTCGCCGCAGGCGCTCGCGGTGACCTCGCCAACCGGCTCCGGGGTGCGGGCGCCGTGGTGACCGTCCAGCGCATCTATGAGAGCGTCATGCCGGAATCAGCTCCGGAACGCCTCCGCGCCGCGCTTGCAGATGGGGTCGACGCGATCACGCTGACCAGCGGGAGCACTGCTCGCAACCTCACCGCGGCTGCGGGCGTGGGCGGCCTGCCGGCGGAGGTACGAATCGTCTGCATCGGCGAGCAGACGGCGGGGGACGCGCGAGCCGCCGGGCTCACCGTCGCCGCTGTCGCTCGGGAGACCTCGGTCGATGGGCTGGTTCGCGCGCTGACCGAGTGCCTCACCCCCCAGCCGTTACGCTGATCAGGACATGGGATTCCCTGCTGAACGCCCGCGCCGTCTGCGCCGCACCCCGGCCCTGCGCCGGCTCACCCGCGAGTCGCGTCTGACGGCCGCGCAGCTGATTCACCCGGCATTCATCCGTGAAGGGCTCCAATCGCCCCAGCCGATCGGCTCGATGCCGGGCCAGAATCACGAGAGCATCGACTCCCTCTGCGCGACGGTGGAGGAGACAATCGAGCTCGGCCTCGGTGGCGTGCTCCTGTTCGGGCTCCCCGCAGGCAAGGATGCGCAGGGGTCGGGCGCGTTTGCGGAGAACGGTGTCGTCCAGCAGTCCATCCGTGCGCTGCGCGAGCGCTTCGGCGACGCGTGCGTCGTGATTGCCGACTGCTGCCTCTGCGAGTACACCGACCACGGGCATTGTGGGTTTCTGCTCGAGAGCGGTGATGTCGACAACGACGCCACCCTGGAGCTGTATGCGCGCACCGCCGTGAGCCAGGCTGAGGCTGGCGCGGACATCATCGCGCCGAGCGGGATGATGGATGGGCAGGTCGCGGCGATCCGCGAGGCGCTCGATATGTCCGGGTTCACCGACACGGCGATCCTCGCGTACAGCGCGAAGTTCGCCACCGTGCTGTACGGACCATTCCGCGACGCCGCCGAGTGTGCACCGAAGTCCGGCGACCGCCGGTCGTACCAGATGGACCCGGCCAACCAGCGCGAGGCGGTCCGCGAGGCGATGCTCGACGTCGAAGAGGGAGCGGACATGGTCATGGTCAAGCCCGCGCTCACCTATCTCGATGTGGTGGCGCGGGTCCGCGACGCCACTGACCTGCCCCTCGCCGCGTACTGCGTCAGCGGCGAATTCGCCATGCTGCATCACGCCGCCGCCGCCGGCGCCTTCGACGAACGCACCGCCGTCCTCGAGGCCCTGGGCGGCATCCGCCGCGCCGGTGCCGACATGATCATCACGTACGACGCGCGAGCCGCCGCTCACTGGCTCGCTGAGACAAAGGAGTAATCGATGCTGAGACGTGTTGCAGACAGGGACTTGATTTGATGAGTGATCCGTCCGGCGGCAGGCGCCGCCTTCCTCTTGCCCTTGGATCGGGAGCGGTCGTGGTGATCGCCATCGTTGCGATCGCCATCGGCGTCAACGGCGCCAGCTCACCGCTGCCGGCACTGGCGACCCCGACGCCCGCCGCCACGGCGTCGCCCAGCGCCTCCGCAACTCCATCACCGACGCCCGCTCCGACGATTCCCTTCGCGGATTGCGCAACCGCGAAGTTCGGCCCGGTGCTGAAGCCGATCAATCCGCCGGCAAGCGTGCATACGTACAGCGCGGCGCCGGCGATGACCATCAACACATCCAAGCTGTACCAGGCGACCATCGCAACGGCGAAGGGCAATATCGTCGTGTGCCTGCAACCGAACCTTGCGCCCAATACGGTCAACGTGATCGTCACCCTCGCGCGCAACCACTTCTACGATGGCATCCCGTTTCATCGCGTGGTGGCGAGCTTCGTCGTGCAGGGCGGCGACCCGGAATGCATCGGCAACGTCCCAGTCGCCCCGGCGTCACCCACGGGGACCTGCGGTCAGGGTGGACCGGGGTTCCAGTTCAACGATGAACCGGTGCATCAGAAGTACGTCGAGGGTGCGGTCGCGATGGCCAACAGTGGTGCCAACACCAACGGCTCGCAATTCTTCATCTGCATCGCCGACGACTTCGGCGCAGCTGACACCTTCGTACAACCTGTTCGGGAAGGTGGAGACCGGTATGGACATCGCCCTGAAGATTGCGCAAGGCGACGTGATGAAGTCCGTCACCGTGCGCGAGCAGACGTAGCGCGCGCTCGTAGCGGCGATGAAGGACAGCCACGCTCGGCGGCTGCGCGACCGCGCCGAGCGGGTGCTGCCCGGCGGTGTCGACAGCCCTGTGCGCGCCTACCGCGCGGTTCCGGGCGTGCCGCCACACATCGTCGCGGGGAAGGGCGCGCATGTTGTCGATGCGGACGGCAATGACTTCATCGACTACGTGCTCGCTTACGGACCGCACATCCTCGGCCACCAGCCGCCGCCGGTGATGGCTGCCATCCGCACCCAGCTCGAGCGGGGCATTGCGTACGGCCACACCGTCGAGCTCGAGGTGGACCTCGCGGAGCGGATCGTGGAAGCGGTGGAGTCGGTCGACATGGTGCGTTTTGTCACCTCCGGCACCGAGGCCGCGATGTCGGCGATGCGGCTCGCGCGGGCGGCTACGGGACGCGATCGGCTCGTGAAATTTGCCGGCGGCTACCACGGACATGCCGATGCGCTGCTCGCCGAGGCGGGCTCCGGGATTGCAACCCTGGGGATTCCCGGCTCACCCGGCGTCCCGGCCGCGGCCGTCATGGACACCGTCGTGCTGCCGTACAACGACCTCGACTCCGTCGTGGCGCTGTTCGAACGCGACGGCGAACGGGTCGCTGCCGTGATCGTGGAACCGGTCGCCGGCAACATGGGATGTGTGCCGCCCGAGCCCGGGTTTCTCGATGGACTTCGCGCCTGCACATCCAAATGGGGTGCTTTGCTCGTATTCGATGAAGTGATGACCGGATTTCGCGTGGCATACGGAGGCGCTCAGACGCTGTACGGGGTTCGTCCGGATCTCAGCCTGTTCGGCAAGGTGATCGGCGGCGGCCTTCCGGTCGGCGCATACGGCGGCCGGCGCGACCTCATGGAGCAGATCGCTCCCTCGGGCCCGGTGTATCAGGCGGGAACGCTCTCCGGCAGCCCGCCGGCGATGGCTGCCGGCATCGCCGTGCTCGACGAGCTCCGCGAGAATCCGTCCCTCTATCAGCGGCTCGAAGGGCTCGGACAGCGTCTCGAGAGCGGGTTCGCGGATGCGGCAGCAGCCGCCGGGGTCGCCTGCTCGGTCGGACGTGTGGGCAGCATGGTGACGCCGTTCATCGGGATTCGCGAGGCGCGCTCGTTCGACGAGGTGAAGCGAGCGGACCGTGAGCGGTTCGGCCGGCAGCATGCCGCGTGGCTCGAGGCTGGAATTCTCTGGCCGCCTTCGCAATTCGAGACTGCGTTTCTTTCGACGACACACGCAGATGAGGACGTGGACAGGACCGTCGAGTTGTTCGCTCGCACCCTGTCCGCGGTCTCAGTCTGATCTCAGGGGACGTCAAAAAATGGTGCTAGACTGGAGGCCGACATGTTGAGTGGACTGACCGGACATCTGCCCGAGATCATCATCGTCCTGGTGGTGATCCTGATCATCTGGGGACCTGGCAAGCTTCCCGACGTTGGGGCGGCCATGGGCAAGGGAATTCGCGAGTTTCGGAAGGCTTCGTCCGAGACGCATGACGCCGTGATGGGAACGTCCACGAGCCCGGGCCACCAGGCTCCAGTCGCTCAGGCTGTCGCCGCACCCGCTCCGGCACCTGCGCAGGCGGCTGAGCCGGTGACGGTCCCGGCCGACGCGACAGCACACCAGCCCTCAGTTTCCGCCTGACGCGCCGCTCAGGCGCGCGCTGATCGGAGGCACGTAAGGTGCAAGGCGTGGCTGGCGACGACGAACGGCGGATGACGATCGTCCAGCATCTGGAGGAGTTGCGCCGCGTACTCATCTGGGTGATGGCGGCGTGGATCGTCGGGACCGCCGTCGCCTTCGTCTTCAACGGTTTCTTCATCGGACTGCTGCTGCATCCGCTGTCGACGGTGCTCAAGAACTCGCACAGCATCCTGCCCAACGGCGAGGCAATCTTCACCAGTCCCACCGAGGGACTTACGGTTCCTCTCAAGGTGTCGGCGGTCGTGGGCTTGATCATCGCGCTGCCGATCGTCTTGTGGCAGGTATGGAACTTCGTCTCGCCGGGCTTGCGGCCGAAGGAACGGAAATTCGTCGGGCCGTTCATCGCCAGCGCCCTGCTGCTCTTTGCCGGCGGCGCTGCGTTCGCCTACTTCGTCATGCCGCTCGGCCTGAATTTCCTGACCAATTTCCTGAGTGGACACGCGATCTATTTCCCCGATATCAACTCGTACATCGGGTTCTTCCTGATCGTCGTCTTCATCTTCGGCATCACCTTCGAGCTGCCCATCGTTCTGGTGTTGCTGGGACTGCTCGGCTTCGTGTCGTCGAAGAAGCTCAAGGGCTGGCGCAAGATCGCGTATGTCGCGATCATCGCTGCGGCGCTCGTCATCACACCGGGCGCCGACCCGTTCACACCCACCGCCCTGGCGATCCCGCTGATCATCCTCTACGAAGTTTCGATCATCGTGCTCCAGCGGATATTCCGGCGCTGATCGTCGGGTCGACCGATACACTCGGGCCAATGCGCCCAGATGAACGTGCCGCCGATGAGCTTCGCCCGACCACGATCGAATTGCATCCGATTCCCTATGCGGAGGGCAGCGCGCTCATCACCATGGGAGACACGCGGGTCCTCTGCGCGGCCACGGTCGAGGAGCGTGTGCCGCCCTTCCGGAAGGGCAGCGGTCGCGGCTGGGTGACCGCCGAGTACGCGATGCTGCCGCGCAGCACCCAGACGCGGTCCGAGCGCGATGGCCGCAAGGGCCGTGTGGACGGTCGCGTGCAGGAGATCCAGCGGCTGATCGGGCGCAGCCTGCGGGCCGCGGTGGACTTCGAGGCGCTCGGGGAGCGCAGCATCCTGATCGATTGCGACGTCATCGTCGCGGACGGGGGAACGCGGACGGCGTCGATCACCGGCGGGTACGTCGCGCTCGCGCTGGCGATCGGCCGGCTTCGGGAAGCACGCGTCCTGCGCTCGGACCCGCTGCGCTGGCCAGTCGCCGCCGTCAGCGCCGGCATCGTGGCAGGCGAGCCGCGCCTCGATCTCTGCTACCTCGAGGACTCCGCCGCCGAGACCGACATGAACTGCGTCGGCTCGTCGGACGGCAGGTTCATCGAGCTGCAGGGGTCGGCGGAGCAGGAGCCCTTCTCGCGTGGGGAGCTGGATTCGCTCCTCGGCCTCGCCGATGCCGGCTTGAAACGGCTCTTTGATCTCCAGGCCGAGGTACTGAGCGGGGGCAAGTGAGCCAGACAACCCTGGTGCTGGCAACGCGCAACCCCGGCAAGCTCCGCGAACTCCGCGACCTCTTGCGCGGCTGGCCACTGGATCTCCGCTCGCTCGATGACATCGGGTTCGACGGGGTGCTGGAAGAGCCTGGGCCCGGTTACACCGAGTCGGCGCTCGCCAAGGCGACCACCGTGTGCCTCGCCACGGATCTTCCTACGCTTGCCGAGGACAGCGGCATCGAGGTGGATGCTCTCCACGGCTGGCCCGGCCCGCGCTCGGCGCGTTGGATGGGCGACGAAGCGACCGACGAAGAGCGGATGCACGGCCTGCTCGCCGAAGTGGCGCGCAGGACGCCCGACGATCGGCGTGCTCGGTACGTCTGCGTCGCCGCGCTCGCACGGCCCGGCGCGGAGCCCGTGACCGCCCACGGCGAGTGTCTGGGCACCATCGTGGCCCCGCCCCGAGGGAGCAACGGCTTCGGCTATGACCCGGTGTTCCTCTCGGGGGATCTTGGCGTCACCTTCGCCGAAGCTCCCGAGGGGGACAAGGCGCGGGTGTCGCATCGGGCGCGAGCTATCGCTCGGCTCGGTGAGGCCGGCGTGTTCGACGCCCTTGCGTACGTCTGAGCTCAGCCCGCAGGGACGATCGCGCCGGTCACAGCCGCCGCATCGTCTGAGAGCAGCCATTCGATGACCGCCGCCACTGCATCGGTGCTCACCCATGACGAGCGGTTCGCTTTGGGCATCGACTCGCGGTTCCCCGGCGTGTCCATGGTGCCCGGGAGCACCGCGTTGACGGTGATCCCGTGCCCCTGCAACTCCGCGGCCATCACCTGGGCGAGCTTGAGGGCCGCCGCCTTGCTCACCTGGAAGGCAGCCTGCCCACGGGCGACCTCGACGGCGGCACGCGAGGCCACGATCACGATCCTCCCGCCCACACCGCCGGCAACCATCGACGCAGCGGCGGCGCGGGCCAGCCTCCAGGGACCGAGCAGGTTGGCGGCGAGCTGGCCCTCGATGACGGAATCCTCGACCTCGTGGGCACGTCCGCCCGTGTAGCCACCTGATGCGCTCACGACGGCCCTCCAGGCCCCGATGGTCTCAACGGCACTGCGCAGGCGCGCCACCGACGCGAGATCGTCGAGATCGCATTCGATCTCCGTGACTCCCTCGATTGGCGCCGTGCGACCCGGGTGATGCGCCGGGACCACGACCCGGCGGCCGGCAGCCACCAGGCGATGCACGACGGCAGAGCCCAGCGCGCCACCCCCGCCGCCGACAACGGTGATCCCTTCTTGCCGAACTACCACAATGTTTCCTCGTGGATCCTGGGACCGGGCCGACATTCCAGCCACGCGCGGTGGCTCGAGCCGTGGCGGCCATCATCGCGCTCCTGGTCGCCGGCCTGGCGGGGTTCGTGGTTGCCAACCAGTTCGCGCAGGTCAACCCGACAAAGATCGTCCCGATCCGGCTCCCGGCGGCCAGCGCTCCGACCCCGCCACCACCACTGCTGACCGATCTGGGCCGGGATGATCTGACCAGCGTCGTCACCGTGGAGGCCGAGCTCGAGAGCGGCTCCGAGGAGTCGCTGGGCACCGGCTGGATCTTCGACGACCTCGGCGACGTGGTCACCAACGCCCACGTCATCAACGGCGACGACACGCTGAGGGTGACCGACCGCGCGGGGCATATCTACGTCGCGAGGCTCGTGCAGAGCAGCGAGACCAGCGACCTCGCGCTTCTCCGAGTGACCGGCACGCTCACTGGAACGCCGCTGCCAGTGGACACAAAGAACCTCACCCAGCATCCGATCCCGGTCATCACCCTGGCGTCCAGCCGTGCCACGGGGCACGCCGACATGACCGCGGAGACCCTGATCGGCCTCGACGACAACGTCCCACTCCAGGGAAACGGCATCGAGGCCGGCCAGGCGCTCCCTCAGGAGTACGACGACATGCTCCATCTCCACGGCGCGCGGATCTACGAGGGCAACAGCGGCGGCCCAGTGCTCGACGCCTCGGGTCAGGTCATCGGAATCGTCACCCTGGCAAGCCCGTCGAGCTCCAACTCCTATGCCATTCCCATCAGCCGGGTGCTCGCGACCCTTCATCAGTGGATCGCGGCCGGATGATTCGGTCCCGCATTGGGTATCGTCACCAGTGACGGGACGTACAGACGTACCCCGAGGAGTGCAACCACCGTGCCCACATACGACTTCGACATCGCGATCATCGGCGGCGGTCCAGCCGGGCTGACGGCTGCGCTCTATGCCGGTCGCAATCGCGAACGTGCGGTTCTTCTCGAGGGCAAGGCGCCGGGCGGACAGCTGCTCAATACCGAGTTGATCGAGGATTACCCGGGATTTCTGTCGATCCTCGGCGGTGAGCTGGCAACCGTCATGGAGGAGCAGGCCGCGCACTTCGGCACTCAGCTGGTGCGCACCGAGGTCAAGGCGATCAAGGTTCAACCCGACGGCATGAAGCTCGTCGAGACCTATGACGGAGACTATCTCGCGCCGGCGGTGATCATCACCGCGGGCGGCAACCCGCGCAAGCTTGGCGTGGCGGGCGAGGAGGAATTCGCCGGTCGTGGGGTGTCGTACTGCGCCGTGTGCGACGGTGCCTTTTTCAAGGACGTCCACCTCGCGGTTGCCGGAGGTGGTGACGCCGCAGTGGAGGAGGCGCTCTTCCTCACGCGCTACGCGAGCAAGGTCACGATCATCCACCGGCGCAAGGAGTTTCGCGCCCAGCCGATCCTCCTCGATGAGGCGCGCAAGCACCCCAAGATCGAGTTCCTGACCGACACCATCATCGAAAGCGTCGATGGTGACGAGAAGGTTCGCAAGCTGTCGTTGCGCAACCTGGACACCGAGCGTCGCTCGACGCTCGAGGTCGGCGGGATCTTCATCTTCATCGGCTTCATCCCCAACACCCAGCTGGTCGATGCCCACATCGATCACGACAAAGCTGGCTATTACAAGACAGACCCGATGACGATGATGACCAACATCCCGGGCATCTTCGCCGCCGGCGACGTGCGCAGTCAGCTCACCCGGCAGATCACCACGGCCGTCGGTGACGCCACCACGGCGACGATCGCCGCGAGCAAGTGGATCGAGGACTGGCGGCGCGGCCACGACGACACGCCACCGGAGCTCATCGAAGCGACCCTGCACGGCGCCGTCTGACCGCGCGACCGTGAGCATCACCACCGGGCACGGCGACGGGGGAGAGACAGGGCTCCTGTATGGCGGTCGCGTCGCCAAGGACGATTTGCACACCGAGGCGTACGGCTCGCTCGACGAGGCCATCTCGGCGCTCGGCCTGGCCAGGTCGCTGACGGAGTCGCCCGAGCGCGCGGCGCGCATCCTCGAGCTCCAGCGCGAGCTGTTCGTGGTGGGCGCGGAGCTCGCCACCGGCACCGGACATCGAGCGGATCTCGAACGCCACTTCAACGTCGTGACGCCCGCGATGGCCGACGCGCTCGAACGCGAGATCCATGACCTCGAAGCGCGCGTCCCGCTCCCCGGCGGCTTCGTCATTCCCGGCGGCACGCCGGTTGGCGCGGCGATCGACCTGGCGCGGACGCTGGTACGCCGAGCCGAGCGTCGGACAGTGTCTTTGCAACGCGAGGGCGCTGTTGAGAACCCCGAGGTGCTCCGCTACCTGAATCGCTGCTCGGACCTGCTCTTCATGCTCGCGCGTGAAGCGGAGCAGGGCGCCACCGTCGCCTCGGGCGGACAGCGCCGCCGCGAGGCTGACGGGAAAGACGAAGTCGGCAACGACTAGCTGGCAGGAACGAGGCCGCGGCGGCGGAGGAGACCCCGCTCCATCGGCGCGAAGATCAGGTCGTTGACCGCGATGCCGACAGCCAGGATCGTGACCATGGCGGCAAGCATCTCTGGAATATCGCCCAGGCTGCGGCCGTCGTCGAGGATAGGGCCAAGACCGCCGCTCGCAACCGACCCGATGATCAACTCGGCGGCCATCAGCGACCTCCAGGAGAAGGCCCAGGCCTGCTTCATGCCGGCGACATAACCCGGAAGCGACGCTGAGAAGATGAAATGCCGGTAGTACTTCGGGCCGCGTGCACCCATCGAACGCGCCAGGCTGAAGGTGAGCGGCGGGATGTTGTCATACGCGGACATGACACCCATCGCGATGGACGGGAATGCACCCATGAGCACCACGAAGTACACCGCGAACTCGACGTTGCCACCCAACGAGAGAAAGATCACCGCAATCGGAACCCAGACCACCGACGGGAGACTCTGCATGCCCGCAAGAAGCGACCCGACACCCGCACGAAGGACAGGGACCCGGGCGACCGCGAGGCCGACGAGCGATCCGAACACCAGAGCCACCACGTAACCGATGGCGGCACGCTCAAGCGTCATCAGCAGTGCGGGAACGAGGACCCCAGTCCGGATCAGATAGACGATCTCGGACCACGTGTCTCCCGGCCCCGGAAGCGGCTCTCCTCCTGGCGACGAAAATCCGACGACGACGAGCAACTGCCAGATACCCAGGAGAATCGCGATCGCAAGCGCTCGCGGCCAGACAGCCTTGAAGACGCGCTGGAGCCTATTCAGCTTCATGGCCGATCGTCCCCGCGCGCAGCCGCGTGGTGATTTCGTGCGCGAGCCCTGAGACCTCGAAGGAGTCGAGTTCGCGCGGGCGCTGAATCTCGACATCCCATATCTGCGCAACCCGGCCGGGTCGCGGGGTCATCAGGACCACACGATCGCCCAGGCGCACAGCCTCGCGAACATTGTGGGTCACGAAGATGATCGTCTTGCCGGTCTCGTGCCAGATCCTGTTCAGGTCGTCATGGAGTTGATCACGAGTGATCGCATCGAGAGCCGCGAACGGCTCGTCCATGAGCAACAGCTCGGAATCCTGCGCGAGTGCCCGCGCAAGAGCGCACCGCTGGCGCATCCCGCCTGAGAGCTGGTGCGGCCGGTGATTGGCGAAATCGATCAAACCGACCATGGCCAGCAGCCTGTTGGCCCTGATGTTTCGCTCGTCAGCGTCGAGCTCGTGGATTCGCATGGGCAGTTCAACGTTGCGGCGGACGGTGAGCCATGGCAGCAGTGCGGGCTCCTGGAACATCACGGCCGGGCGACCGTCGGCGATCTCGATGGTTCCGGAGGTCGCGTTGTCGAGTCCGGCGATAAGAGACAGGAGAGTCGACTTCCCACATCCCGAAGCCCCGAGGATGCAGACAAATTCTCCCCTGGTCACCTCGAGCGACACGTTCTCGAGCGCAGTCATTGCGCGCTTGCCTGTGCCGAACACCTTCGTCACCCCGGCCAGGGTCGCGAAGGCGCCGTCGGCCTCGAGCGTCAGTACCGCCGGTCGCGGCGCGAGCGCGAGGTTCATGAGCCGAGCGATCCGGCGCTGACAGTCGGATCGCCAGCTGCCTTGAGGATCGTGTTGAGCGGTCCCAGGTCGAGGATGCCCTTGATATCCGACGTTGTGCCGAACCCGAGTGCTTTGGCTTCATTGGCGTTCGTCTGAATGTCCGCAGCGAGGGGATCCAACCCGAAGGAGATGTGCGTCCAGGCGAGTGCGAGGACGTTCGCCTTGAGCGCCTTGCCGCCGGTGGTCGCCGCCAGCGCGTTGTTGACCGTCGTGGGCGCAGTCGATTCGTTGGCGTTGATCCAGTCCACGGACTGCACGAGCGCCTTGAGCAGGTCGTTGACGATGTCCGGGTGGTTCTGGAGAAGGCTCTGGGTCACAACCAGCACGGTGGTTGGGAATTGTCCGCTCGGCCAGAGCGACGTCTCGTCGACGGCGAGTGTGCCCTTGCCCTGGAGGATGAACTCGAACTCGTAGGGCTCGGGGACCCATCCACCAGCGATCTTGCCTGCCTCGAAGTTCTGCAGGCTGACGGAGTTGCCCGAGGTCGTGTCGATGTTCACCTGGCCCCCGCCGCTGACCTTGCTGGTCAAACCCTTGGTGGCGAGCCACGTGCGGAGCGCGATGTCCTGGGTGTTGCCGAGCGACGGCGTTGAGAGTGTCTGGCCGGCGAGGTCAGCCGGGAAATTGCCGTTGGCGATCTTGGAAGTGACGACGAGGCCGGCGCCGCCTGAGGCCGCACCCGCGACGATGACGACCTTGCCCTTGGTCTTGATAAATGAATTGATGGCCGGTCCTGGGCCGAGGAAGGCGGCGTCGAGCGTGCCCCCGAGGAGCGCTTCGCTCTCAGGAGTGCCGGAGGTGAAAGTGGTTGTCTTCACAGTCGTTCCGCTCGGCATCGCGTCCTGGAAGTAGCCCTTCGTGACTCCAACGAGCGCGGGAGCGTGCGTGAAATTGACGAGGTACCCGAGGTTGACGGTCGACGGATCTGACTTCGGCGCCCCGCCGGAACCAGTTCCGGCAGTAGCCGAGCCGCATGCGCCAACGACCACGGCGGTGGTCAGGAGGGCAACCGATGTTGCTGCGCGCCGGGTACGCGCCTGGCGCGGCGCTGACGAGCGTAAAAGTAGCGATTTCCTGAACATGATCTTGTGTCTCCCCTTTACCGATTTCTCTTCCGGAGGACCCCTCTCGATCGGCCTCTGGTGCTCTAGTTGATGTCCCGCCTCGGGTTTGTGCCCCACGAGGGTCTGCTCCTACGTGTGGCGTGTCGTCGTGCGCTGTGACTATCCGTTGCCAAAATCCCATTAAGCAAGGAGCTTGCTTTAAACGGAATCATCTCTTCATCTAAACATTCATATAGCGTGGGTCGGATGCCCGAAGGTCTTGGGCACCCCCATTGCTTGCCCAACCGACGACCGTTCCCCTTGACCGACCCGGTCACCCCCCAATGCACTCTCTGGCGCGATTGCTCCATTTTGCGGAGGGCCAGAATCACGCGTCAATGAGGATCAGTCAATAGGAATGATCTCTTGCTACGATGGATCAGTTGGGCCTCGCGGCGCCGGCCTACCCCTCCAGAAGCCGAGCGCAGCGAAGCGCCAGCCAGAGTTGGTGGCGTTGCTCGGGATCGTCGGCGTCGATGCCCAGCTGGCGCAGCCGGCCGACGCGGTAGACGACGGTGTGGCGGTGGACTCCAAGGCGGTCGGCGGCCTCGCCGATGCTCCGGCTGTCAAGCAGCGCCTCGAGGGTCGCGACGAGCTCGAGGCGCCGGCTCGGGGTCCCCTCGGCGAGCGGGCCGAGCACCCGGTCGACGAACGTGCGCATGGCGTCGTGATCGTCCGCGAGCGCTGCGAAGACCCCCACCTCGGCATCGTTGTGCACGGAGCGCTCCGGATACAGCGTCCGGCCGACCTCGAGCGCCCGGCGCGCCTGCTGCGCCGAGGGTGCCACCGCGTCAAGCGTCGTCGCGACCGGACCGACGCCGAACACGACGGGGCCGACTGCTGCGCACAGCTTTGTGAGATCCCGCCCGTCCGGAACGAGCGCGATCCACAGGCCGGGTTCTTCACTGATAAGGTGCGCTCCCTCTGCCCGCCACCTCTCCTCGAGCTCGCGCTCAGCCTCGAGCGTCGGCGCCGAGCAGGCGACGACCGTATATGGCGGAAGGAGAGTGAGCTCGGCCGAGACCGCGATGCGCCGTAGCTCTGCCGACGCGTCACCGGCAAGCAGCCGCTGCAGGATCCGGTCGCGATCCCGGTCGCGCTGGCGCAACAACCGCTCGCGGGTTTCCAGGTAGGCGCCGCCCACCGCCGCGCTGATCTCGTCGAAGTACTCGAGCACGGTGCTCGTGAGCCCGATCACCGTGCTCGGCGGGACGTCGTTGAGGATCGCGGGCTGGCCGATGACCTCGTCCCAGAGCACCCTGGCTGCCAGGCGGTACGCGCCGAACACCAATTCGAGTGGGACGTCGAGCTCCGCCTGCTGCGCACCCATCGAGCCGAGCCGCTCGAGGTCGCCGGCCCGGAGCCCACGCCCGTCGCGGAGGAGGCGGACGAACGTCCGGAGGGCATCGCGGCACGCCGCGGTGACGGTGCGGAAATAGCCGAGCGTCCGGAAACGGCTGTCCGGCAGCGAGATCCCGGACAGGATGTGCCGGGTCATCCGGCGCGCGATCACATCGACCTCCGACAGCAGCCTCACGGTCACCTCCGGCGGCAGAGTGGCCGCGACGGACAACCTGAGGTCCGGTGCCTTGGTCAATTGGGCCATATTGTCCTTCATGTACAAATCTTGGCATGTACGCCGGATGACATTGCCTACCCTTTGTGCCGGACGAAGAAAGTATGCTGACTCCGATGCTCTACGACGACATGTTCATTCGCCTCGAGCGCGCCCGCTGGACGCTCAGCTCCGACATCCCTTTTGACGACATTGATCCGAGCCTGCTGAGCCCCCAGTGGATCAGCGACCTCCGCAACATCTGCCTGACGGAGCTCTCCGCGCTGTACGCCACTGAGATGTTCCTCAGAGACTTCTATACGGACATCGACTTCTGCAGCTTCATCTCGATCTGGTTCTACGAGGAGATGAAGCATCACCTGACGCTGCGCAAGTACCTGGAGAAGTGCGGCGAGACCTTCGACGAGGCCAAGCTGCCGGAGCTGCGGCTGACGTTCGCACCGGGACCGGCGATCGAGACGCTCACGATGCACTTCTGCGGCGAGCAGCGGCTCGCGCACTGGTACACCGCTTTCAGCGAGCAAGGCCCCGAGCCGGTGATGCGCAAAATCTTCAAGATCCTTGCTGCCGACGAGTTGCGCCATGCGGCCTGTTACGCGAAATACATGCGTCGAGCGGTGGCGAACAAACCGGAGGTGCTTCCGGACATCCTCAAGATGTCGCTGTGGATGATGCGAAGCACCAACGACGCGCCCAAGCATCCAACAACGATCACAGAGCCATCGGTCGTGAGCCGTCTCGAGGATCCCGAATACGTCTCGCGGATGCTCAACTGGTATCTCCCTGGTCGCGACCACGAGGCTCCGGTGCAGCGGCGGATTCTTGCCCTGCTGTCCGAGCTCAGCGGCGTGGAGATCAAGAATCTCCGTGAGATCCCTCCGCTGGTGCGCAAGCTGACCGGCGCCAAGGAGCTCTCGCCGGCGGCTGCCTGAGTCGCACAAGGCGCCCCTCTTATAATCGGGCGGCGATGGCTGAACCGGTGGTGCGCGTGCGTGCGGTGGTCCATGGGCGCGTCCAGATGGTCGGATTTCGCGCCTTCGTGATCACGCACGCGGGCGATGCCGGCTTGTCCGGGACGGTGCGCAACCAGCCCGACGGGACCGTCGAAGCTGTGCTCGAAGGCCCGTCGCCCGACATCGACCGGATGCTCGGCCTGCTGCGCCAGGGTCCGAGCCACGCTCGCGTCGAACGCGTCGACGTCGAGTATTCCGCCCCGACCGGCAGGCTTCCCGCCATGATGGTGGCGTCATGACCATCCGTTTTGCCGAGCGCCTCAACCGCCTGGGCACCGAGAGCGCGTTCGAGGTGCTGGCCCATGCCCGGCTCCTCGAGGCCGAGGGGCGGAGCATCGTCCACCTCGAGATCGGCGAGCCTGATTTTGCCACGCCTGACAACATCATCGACGCCGCGGTGCGGGCCATGCGCGAGGGGGCGACGCACTACACGGCGGCGAGCGGCATTCGGGAGGTTCGCGAGAAAACGGCTGCCTACGTGACCCGGCACACCGGGGTCCCCACGCAATTCGAGAACATCGTGCTGACCCCAGGGTCGAAGAACCTGCTCCTCTTCGCGCTCCTGGCGCTGGTGGAGGAGGGCGACGAGGTCATCGTTCCCGATCCCGGGTACCCGATCTACCGCTCGCTCGTGGAATTCATCGGCGCCAAGGCGGTTTCCTTGCCCCTGCGCCAGGCGAACGACTTCCGCGCCGACGTTGACGAACTGGCCGCGCTCATCACGCCTCGTACGCGGATGCTGGTCGTCAATTCGCCGCAGAACCCGACGGGCGGCATCCTCACCAAAGCCGACTGTGAGGCTATCGCTCGCCTGGCCATCGAGCACGACCTCATCGTGCTCAGCGACGAGATCTACAACCGCCTGAGCTATGACGGCGCTCACGTGTCGCTCTACGGGATCGACGGCATGGCCGAGCGCACCATCTACATGGACGGGCTGTCCAAGGCATGGGCGATGTGCGGCTGGCGGCTCGGCTTCGGCGCGATGCCCGTCGCGATCGCCAGGAAGATGGACACGCTGATGATCAACAGCTCGTCGTGCGCCGCGGCGTTCACGCAATGGGCAGCGGTCGAGGCATTCGACTCGCCGGAGTCCGATGCGGCCGTCGACCGCATGGTCGCCGAATTCAGCCATCGGCGCGACCGTATCGTCGAGCTGCTCAACGCGATCCCCGGCTTCAAATGCCACCGCCCCGCCGGCGCGTTCTACGTGTTCCCGGACATCACCGCAACCGGGTTCGGACGAGCGCGAGCTGGCGAGCTCCCTGCTCGACGAGGTCGGTGTCGCCGTCCTTCCCGGGCAATCCTTCGGACCGCGAGGGCGCTGGCCATATCCGCCTCAGCTACGCCACTCCATCGCCAACCTCGAGGAGGCGGCGCGCCGGATCGCGCAATATGTCGGCGCCGCAGGGTACCCGGATGACCCCTCCATGGCGCGGCACCGATGAACCAGCCGCTTCCCGGCATCGAGGAGACGCGGCGCCGCCTCACTGACCACGACGTCGTCGCGGTGGTCCTCGAGCTCCCGATCGGCGACGGCGACTCCCGGTCGCGGCGATGCGAGCGCTTGGGACCGAGGCGAGCTGCTTCCTCCTCGAGTTGGTCGAGGGCAGTGGTGCCGTGGCGCGCTGGTCGATGCTCGGCCACGGGCCATCGCGCGTTATCAGCGACAGCGTGGGCGGCGAGGACCCGCTCGCACTGCTCGAGCGCGACGTCGCGTCGCTCGGCGCGGCATGCGCTGCCGGGCGTTGGCGGCGCCACTGCTCGGCGGCGCCGTGGGCTTCCTCACGTATGAGGCTGCGGCCGCTACGAGCGCCTCCCCGTCGCCGCGCAGCGATCCGCTCGATCTCCCGCGCCAGTGGTTCGCCATCTTCGACACCGTCGCGGTGTTCGACCATGCGCAGCGGCGCTTGCTGCTCTCCAGCTGCGTCCATCGCGACGACCCGGCAGGGTTCGAGGCCGCGTATGCGCGGGCGCTCGAGCGAATCGACGGCGCTGCGCACCGCCATCTGCGCGGCAGCTCCGGAGCCGCCGTGCGACCGCTCGCGCGGACTCCTGTCGACGCAGTCGCCACGACCACGAGGCCAATCTGTCCCGGGACGAGTTCCAGGACCGCGTGCTGCGCGCGCTCGACTACATCGTCGCCGGGCGACATCTTCCAGGTCCAGGTGTCGAGGCGATTCGCACTTGCCGCTGCAGGCGCATCCCTTCGACGTCTACGTCGCACTCCGGGCCATCAACCCGAGCCCCTACATGATCTACATCGCCACCCCGGAGTGCACGCTGGTCGGCGCGTCGCCGGAGATGCTCGTGCAGGTCACCGGCCGGGACGTGCGCGTATCACCCGATCGCGGGAACCCGACGGCGCGGGCGCACGCCCGAGGACGACGAGCGATGGAGCGCGAGCTCCGCGCGAGCGACAAGGAGGCGGCCGAGCACCTCATGCTCATCGACCTCGGACGCAACGATCTCGGCCGCGTCTGCGCGACCGGCAGCGTGCGCGTCACGCAGCACATGGAGGTGGAGCGCTACTCGCACGTGATGCACCTCGTGAGCAGCATCGAGGGAACCCTCGACGACAGGCCGCGGTTCGCTCGACGCGCTCCGTTCGTGCTTTCCTGCCGGGACCGTGACCGGGGCCCCGAAGATCCGCGCGATGGAGATCATCGCCGAGCTCGAGCCCGAGGCTCGCGGGGCCTACGCGGGCGCGATCGGCTATGTGGGCTACGGCGGCGACCTCGACACCGCGATCGCCCTGCGCACCATCGTCGTGCGCGACGGCATCGCCTATGTGCAGGCTGCGGCCGGCATCGTCGCCGACTCGTCGGCGCACGAGGAGACGCTCGAGATCGACAACAAGGTCGCAGCGCAGATCCTGGCGGTGGAGGAGGCAAACGCGTGGGCTCGAGGCTGAGTGGTCAGGTGCTCGTCATCGACAACTACGACTCGTTCACGTTCAACCTGGTGCAGTACCTGCGCGAGCTCGGCGCGAGCGGTCGCCGTCGAGCGCAACGACTCGCTCCCGGTCGCGGACATTGCGCGCGCTCGATCCGGCCGCGATCGTGCATGTCACCAGGGCCGCGGACCCCCGAGGAGGCCGGCATCTGTGTCGAGCTCGTCCGCGCGCTGGGCGAGCAGCATGCCGATGCTCGGCGTCTGCCTCGGCCACCAGGCGATCGGCGTCGCGTACGGCGCCACGGTGGTACGCGCGCCGGCGGTGGTGCACGGCAAGGTCGGCCCGGTGCACCACACGGCGCGGGCGTGCTTCGCGGGCTCGACGATCCCGTTCATGGCAACCCGGTACCACTCGCTGGTCGTCGACCGCAGCGGGCTGCCCGATGTGCTCGAGGCCACCGCCTGGAGCGACGACGGCCTGATCATGGCCATGCGCCATCGCGTGTTTCCCGTCGAAGGCGTGCAGTTCCACCCGGAGTTCGTCGGCACGCCCGCTGGGCCACGCGCTGCTGCGCAACTTCCTCGAGAGCGCCGGCGTTCCCCGTGCGCGGTGGGTGCATGAGCGGGCGCGGCGGCGCGCTCGACGCCATCGCCGCGCGCAAGCGCGCGGAGGTCGAGCAGCTGCGCTGCGCGGAGGCCGCGCTCTGGGCAAAGGCGGAGTCGCTGCCGCCGGCACGTGGCCTCGGCGAGACGCTCCGCGGAGGAACGATCATCGCCGAGATGAAGCGCCGCTCGCCCGAGTGGCGGCGTGCTCCGCCCCGACCTCGATCCGCTCGACGCTGGGCACGGACTACGCGGCATGCGGGCGTCGCGGCGATCTCGGTGCTCACCGACGGACCCGGACTTCGGGGGCTCCCTCGACGACCTCGCCGATGTCCGCGCCGCGCGTGGACATTCCCTTGCTGCGCAAGGACTTCACCCTCGACCCCGTGCAGATCGCCGAGGCGCGCGTCGCCGGTGCCGACTGGGTGCTGCTGATCGTCGCGCTGCTCGACGCCGACGCGCTCGACCTGTGCCTTGCGGGCGTCGCGCGCAGCGGCGCGCACGCGATCGTCGAGGTGCACGACGTCGACGAGGCCGCGCATCGCCGTCGCGGCGGGAGCCGAGTGCATCGGCATCAACAACCGCGACCTGCGCACGCTGGCCACCGACCTCGCGACCTTCGCGCGGGTGCGCTCGGCGCTGTGCCGACCGGCGTCGTGTGCGTCGCCGAGTCGGGTGTTCGCTCGCCCGGATGATGTCACCCGGCTTGTCAACGAGGGCGCCGACGCCGTGCTCGTCGGCGAGGCGCTGATGCGCGCTGCCTCCCCGGCGGAGGCTGCGCCGCGATGGTCGCAGCGGCCCGCGAGGCGGGGCGGGTCGTGATCGTCAAGGTCTGCGGCGTCCGCACGCCCGAGATCGCCGAGGCCGCGATCGACGCCGGCGCCGACTGGATCGGCCTGATGCTGGTGCCGAAGAGCCCGCGCTGGGTCGAGGACGCGGCCGCGCTCGCGGTGGTGCGCGCGGTCGGCGGACGTGCCGATCTCATCGGCGTCTTCGTCGAGCCCAGCGCCGCCGAGTGCGATGCGGCAGCGTCGCGGTACCGCCTCGCCGCCGTCCAGGTGCACGGCAACTTCGATCGACAGCCTCGTGACCGGCTGCTCGGTTCCGGTCATTCCTGTCTTCAACGTGGACGCACCGTGCGCCGCGTGCACCCTCGACTGGCCGCCCGACACGCTCGTGATGCTCGACGGGATGCCCGAACGCGGGCGCGCTGCCCGGGGGGCACCGGCCACCGCGTGCCGCTGGAGTGGGCCGCGGATGTCGCGCGCCATCGCGAGATCCTGCTCGCGGGCGGCCTCGGGCCCGACGACGTCGGCGACGCGATCGCCGCGGTGCGTCCCGCCGGCGTCGACGCGTCGAGCCGGCTCGAGCGGAGCCCCGGCGAGAAGGATCCCGAGCTCGTTCGCGCGCTTCGTGCTCGCGGCGCGCGCGGCCGCGGCGGCGCTCTGAGGCGGACCGCCGATGAGCGCACGCGGTCCGGGGCCGCTTCGACGGCTACGGCGGTGCCTATGTGCCGGAGACGCTCGTGCCGGCGCTCGAGGAGCTCGAGGCCGAGATGAACTCGGCGTTTGCCGACGCCGCGTTCACGTCCGAGCTCGACCGCTGGCTCGCCGACTTCGCCGGCCGGCCCACACCGGTCACCCACGCACGCCGTCTCAGCGATGCCCATCGAAGGAGCGCAGATCTGGCTCAAGCGCGAGGACCTGCTGCATACCGGCGCACACAAGCTGAACAACGCCCTGGGACAGGTGCTGCTTGCCAAGCGCATGGGCAAGCGCCGGATCATCGCCGAGACGGGCGCGGGACAGCACGGCGTGGCCACCGCCACCGCCTGCGCCGCGCTTGGCCTCGAATGCCTCGTGTACATGGGCCGCGAGGACATGCGCCGGCAGGCGCTGAACGTCTACAAGATGGGCCTGCTCGGCGCCGAGGTGGTGCCTGTTGACAGCGGCTCGGCGACGCTCAAAGACGCCACCAACGAGGCGATCCGCGACTGGGTCGCCAATGTCCGCGACTACCCACTACGTCATCGGGAGCGCGGTGGGCCCGCATCCGTATCCGTCGCTGGTGCGCCGGTTGCAGCGCGTCATCGGCGACGAGGCACGCGCGCAGATGCTGCACCCGGCTCGGGCGCCTGCCCGCGACAGTTGTGGCCTGCGTCGGCGGAGGCAGCAACGCCATCGGCATCTTCGCCGCCTTCATCGACGATGACGTCCGCCTGGTCGGCGTGGAGGCCGCCGGGCGCGGGCTCGAGAGCGGCGGGCACGCCGCGCCACTGTCGCGTGGACGGCCCGGGGTCCTCCATGGATCGCTGAGCTATCTCATGCAGGATGCCGGCGGTCAGGTGCTCGCCACGCATTCGATCAGCGCCGGCCTCGACTATCCGGGGGTCGGACCGGAGCACAGCGCGCTGCGCGACAGCGGCCGAGTCGAGTACCTCGCCGCAACGGATTCGGAAGCCGCTGGCGGCTTTTCACGAGCTCTGCCTGCTGGAAGGGATCATCCCCGCGCTCGAGTTCGTCGCACGCGGTGCACGTCGCCACCAGGCTCGCGCAGGGCCGGTCCGCAGACGAGGTGGTGCTCATCTGCCTGAGCGGCCGCGGCGACAAGGATGTCGACAGCGTTCGTGAGTTCGACCGCACATGAGCGCTCGCGCTCCTGACACGCGCTTCACCAGCGCTTTCGCTGCGCAAGGCACCGGAGAACTGCCGGGCCTGATCCCGTATTTCACCGCCGGATACCCGCAGTACGAGAGCCTGGGTGCGCTCTTGCTGTGCGCGCAGCACACGGGATGCATCGCCGCCGAGGTGGGTATGCCGTTCAGTGACCCGCTCGCCGACGGACCCACCATCCAGCGCACAGGCCAGGTCGCCCTCGGTAACGGCATGACGCTCACCACCGCTCTTGGCCAGGTGCGCGACGCGCGCGCCGCAGGCGTGACCATCCCGCTCGCGTTGATGTCATATGTCAACCCCGTGCTCAGTTTCGGCCTCGATGCGTTCGCGCGATCCGCGGCCGCCGGCCGGCGTCGACGGCGCCATCGTGCCGGATCTGCCGCTCGACGAGGGAGCGGGCTTCCGCGAGGCGATGCATGCAGCGGGTGTCGCGGTGATTCCGCTGGTGGCGCCGACGACCACCCCGGACCGGCTCGCGCGTATCTGCGCGAGCGCAGCCGGATTCGTCTACTGCGTCGGTGTCACAGGAGTCACGGGCGCGCGGCGGACGGTCGCGGATGACGCCATCGCACTGCTCGATTCGGTACGGCGGCTGACGGCGCTGCCACGCGCCCTTGGCTTCGGGCTCGCGACCCACGAGCATCTCGAAGCGCTACGGGGTCACGCTGAGGCTGCTGTCGTCGGCTCCGCGTTACTCGACCGCATCGGTGAGGATCCCGCCAACCCGGTCGCCGGGGCGACAGCGTTTCTCACCGCGATGATGGGTCGCGAGGCCTCGCGCCGCGAGTGAGCCAGGAACGCGTGGCCCCGGCCGAGCGCGTCGACGGTGAGGTCACCGTCCCGGGCGACAAATCGATGAGCCACCGTGCACTGATCCTCGGCGCGCTCGCCCGGGGTGCGGACCTACATCGGTAATGCGTCGCGCGGCCGCAGACGTGGTCGCCACCGCTGCGTGCCTGCGCGCGTGTGGCGTTCGGGTGCGCGACTTTCCGCCGGATCGATATGCGCTCGACGGCAACGGCATCGGCCGGCTGCGTGCTCCCGACGCGGTGCTGGATTGCGCCAACTCGGGCACCAGCATTCGGTTGCTCGCCGGCGTTCTGGCCGGCAACGACTTCGAGGCGACCCTCGACGGCGACGCCACGCTGCGCCGCCGGCCGATGAGCCGCGTCGTCGATCCCCTGCGCGCCATGGGAGCCCTGATCGACCCCTCGCCGGCGGGGACGGCGCCGCTTCGCGTGCATGGCCGGCAGCTGCTCGGGGCATTGACCTGGCAGTCGCCGGTGGCGAGTGCCCAGGTGAAATCGGCGGTACTCCTCGCGGGACTCTCCGCCGACGGAGCCGATCACGGTCGTCGAACCTGTGCCAACTCGCGATCACACCGAGCGGATGCTGCGCATGTGCGGGGTGGCCGTCGAATCGCATGGTGCGGAGGTCACAGTGCATCCCGGACCGATCGAGCCGTTTGGGTTCCGCGTTCCTGGCGATCTCAGCTCGGCTGCGTTCTTTCTCGCGCTTGCCGCGTCGCGCCCCGGCTGGCGAGTGTGCTGTGCCGGCCTCGGTCTGAACCCCGGACGCACCGGCATCCTCGACGTTCTCGACGCGATGGGCGCGCAGGTTATGTGGACGCGCACGATCCGGCCGGTGGGGTGGAGCCGGTCGGCGACGTCGAGTCCGGGGCGCGACTCTGCACGGGGTCACCGTCTCGGGCGAGCTCACGGTGCGCTGCATCGACGAGCTGCCGGTCATCGCGGTGCTGGCAAGTCAGGCCGAGGGGGATACCACATCCGCGACGCGGCCGAGCTGCGCCACAAGGAGTTCCGGATCGCATCGCAATGCTCGAGACAGGTCTCCGGCTTCTCGGTGTCCGGTGCGAGAGCACCGCCGAACTCGCTAGACGGTTCACGGCCCGGCACGGCTCCGGGCCGCCCGAGTGGATGCGGGCGGCGATCACCGGTTTGCCATGGCCTGGGCGATCGCGGCGGCGCTGGTCCCATCGGCAGGGGGTGTGTCGTTGATCGACGGTGCAGACGCTGCCGCGGTCTCCTACCCCGGCTTCTTCAGCGACCTCGCGGGCCTGCTGGCCTCCTGACGGTCAGCACTCCAGGCGGAGCACCAGGTGAGGGCCGTCAACTCGGCCTCGACCACCTTGAGCCAGCGGAACCGCGATCGTAACCAGGGAGCACGTCCGGCCCCTCGACATATGCCTGCGCCCCGGCGGCGTGCTCCATGAGCCGTCGCGCCAGCTCGATGCGCGTTCCCGGCTCGCGGACGACGCGGGCGAGGCCACCGCCCTGGATCCATCGCGAGGCGTTGCCGGGAGAGCACATGAAAGCCACGCGCGGGTCGGCTTCAAGCTCGCGGAGCAGGCGCGAACCAGCTCTCGTTGCGATCAGGAGGCGGATGCCGGTGTCGGTCCGCTCGGGCGCGAAGAACACGCCGGCAACGTGAGGCCCGGCCTGGCCGGTCGTGGCGAGGGCGATCGTGTCGTAAGCACGCAGTGCCGGAG
>CAWFUO010000003.1:0-53753 GCA_963819095.1 Candidatus Dormiibacterota bacterium | reverse complement strand
TGTGATGTCTCAGGTGATGGTGCCCACCTGTCTCGGGACATAGTGCCCGATTTTTGGTCGGCCGCAGGGTGTGCCGAGCGGTTGGTAATCGCGAGTGGGATCGAGCATGAGTTCGCGGATGAGACGGCCGTCCTCATCGACCACGCGGATGTGAGCCCCTGCAACCAGCAGCGTGATGCGAGTGCCGATGGAGTACCTGCCGATCCCGATGTGGCGGAGGCGGCTCAGGTAACGAAGCGTCACGCGTCCCGCCTTGTCCACCGTGTCGTGGCGGACGCGGAGGTGGGGTGCCGCCTCAGGTGCTTCGGGGCGCGCCTTGAGGCGAGCGTTGAAGGCCATGAGGGGCGCCTGGCCGTTGAGGGCGCGATGCGGCCGGTGGTGGTTGTAGTAGGCGCGGAAGGTGTCGAGTTGGAGCTGGAGTTCGGCCAGTGACGCCGGCGGCGGTTGTTTGCCGAGGTAGCGCTTCAGGGTCTGGTGAAAGCGCTCGACCTTGCCGCAGGTCTGGGGGTGATAGGGGCGGGAGTTCTTGTAGACGATGCCGAGGCGCTCGAGCTCGGACTCGAGGAGCACCTTGCCCTTGCGGGTTCTGCCGGTGTAGACGGCGCCGTTGTCAGTGAGCAGCGAGGCCGGAAAGCCATAGCCAGTGGCGGCGATGTGGAAGGTGTTGACGACGTCCAGTCCTTTGACGGTGAAGAACGCGTCGCAGGCGAGGGCGAGACGCGAGTGGTCGTCGAGGTAGTTGAGGATCTCGACGCCGGTGTCGTCGGCGAGCTGCCAGTGGGTGAAGTCGCTTTGCCACATCTCGTTGGGCAGATCGGCCTGGAAGCGAATGAACGAGCTCTTGGGGCGCTTCTGCGGCTGTGGCGTGACCAGTCCGTGGCGCTTGAGGATGCGCCAGATGGTGGCCACGGATGGGACGTCGGCGCGGGTCAGCGCGAGGTGGTGGTGAATGGTGTGCGGGCCGGCGTCGTGTCCTGCTGCGTCGAGCTCGCGGCGCAGGACGAGGACGACGTCCTGGAGCTCGGGAGTGGTGGCATGTGCGCAGGACTTGGGTCGGCGCGATCGAGGTTCGAGGGCGAGTTCCCCACCGGCGCGATAGCGGGCCACGAGCTTGGTGACCCAGGCTTTGGAGACGCCCGCGGCGAGGGCCACTTCTCGGTGGGAGCGGCCTTCGCGAAAGATTGCCTCAATGATGTAGCGCTCCCGGCCCATGGTGCCCTCCACGTGAATGTGGTGGGCACTATGTCTTGAGACATCCCAGAGCGTTTCCGGGCACTATGTCTTGAAACCACACACTTCCTCCCCAGCAAAATCTTCGCGCCGGGTCGTGTGTATCTGGCGCGCGCATCTGCTCGATTTGCCGGGGTCCCTTTGTTTCGATAGGGAGAAAGCAGATCCTTCTCCCTCGGACGCCCTGCATAGCCGGTCGCCGACACCCTCATCCTCGGCGCGCTGGGGAGCGCGCCGACGGTGTGTGCATTCGGCTGATGCTTGACACGACTTCGGTTGATGCTTGACACCGGTTTCGGTTCAACTCTTGACACACTGAATGACAGCGTTGCGGGCATGACGCGGCCGGTTTGGCGGCGTGCGTGAAGAGTCCTGACCACCCTGTTCGCGATCTCGGTCTTGGTCGTTGCGCTTCAGTGGAACACGAGCACCGCATTGGCGCCTGGTCTCGCGCCGCGTCCCTTGACGGCACCGCAACCTGTCTCACATCCCGTCCCAGTCAATGTGCAGTTTGGGGAGCAGTGTCTTGACACCTCGTGGCAGGAAACGCCGAGTCACTGTCCGTTGCTCCCGATAGCGGATCGCCCGTCATGTCTTTGGTATGCGCGGGAAGGCTGCCTGCTGTCGTAACTGCTCGGCAGCTTCTCCTCTTTCGCTGCGTCGGGGCCGCACTGGGTGTACCGAATCCGGTTAGTGCCGAACATGGCGTGAACATGTGCACGGACATGCTTTGTCCGTGTTGCGCACGGTACGGGTGGCGAACAGATGTTTGGTAGCATGTGCGCATGGAAGCCTTCGCGATTGCCGATGCCAGTGACCGTCTTGGTGAGGCAGTTGATGCACTCGTGAATGAGTCCATCGATGGGTTCTCAACCGGCGCGCTGGGCGACGATCTGATCACCATCCGGCGGGCTGCGGATCGGCTTGAAGCCGAGTTCCTGCGCCGCCTCGACCGCTTTGATCGCGCCCACGGAGCGCTGGCGGATGGGGGCGGCAGCACCACGTCCTGGGTGCGCAATCACTGCGCCATGGCCTGGCGCGCAAGCTCGGCGAGCTGCCGGCCGCGCTCGACAGTGCCCGGGCCGGGCGCGCCTCGCTCACCAACGTGACCCTGATCGCCCAGCTTGCCACCGAGGTCGGCGTGGAGCAGGTGGCCCCGCTCGAGCACGTCCTGGTGGGCGCGGCGGAGACGCTCGACGTCGCCGATATGCGCACCCTCACCCGGGCCACCCGGATTCGGATCGATCCCGACGGCGCGCTCGCCGATGACAACCGTGCTCACCAGCGTCGCTGGTTCGAGTGCGACCAGAGCTATGGCGGCGAGTGGTTCCTGCGCGGTCAGCTCGATGCCGAAGGCGGCGCCCTGGTGAAGGCCGCGATCGATGCGCTCGCGCACGGTCTGAGTCCCGGCGAGACGCGCTCGGGCTCGCAGCGCCGGGCCGATGCCCTGGTCGACATGGCCGCCACCCAGTTGCGCTGTGGTGACCACCGCGATGTGCACGGGCAGCGGCCCCACCTCACGCTCACGGTGAGTGCGGAGACGCTGCGGTCAGACACGCTGCGCTCAGCAACGACGCACGCAGGAGCAGATGCAGTGCCGGCGGAGCTGAGTGGCATCGCGCCGATCGGCCGTGGCCTGGAAACGCCGCCCGCGATCTTGAGCGGCGTGGGGCCGATCCATCCGGAGACGGCGCGCCGGATCGCCTGCGACGCGGTGCGGACGGTGGTGACGGTGGCGCCTTCTGCTGATGGCTCGGCCTGGGCGTCGAGTGCCGGCACTGCGCGAGCCCTACCGCTCTCGGTCGGACGGGCGACCCGCACCATCCCGCCGCACATCCGCACCGCGCTCAACCTCCGCGACCAGGGCTGCCGCTTCCCAGGGTGCGACCGCCCGCCGGCGTGGACCGACGGGCACCACATCCTGCACTGGCCCGACGGCGAGCGTACCGAGGTCGACAATCTCGTCTCATTGTGCCGGCCGCACCACCGCCAGGTGCACGAGCAGGGGTGGCGCATCCACCTTGCTGACGGCATCGCCGTGGTGGAACCGCCGCCCTGAGGGACGCAACACGACGTCGGTGCGTTCAAGGCTTCGGGCGCAACAGACCCGGAGCCGCTCAGCACTGACGCACGCAATGCTGATGGCGAAGTGCAACCCGGGCCCGATGAGATCAGCTCCGTCACGCATCCACGTCCGGGTACGCGCGCCTCTAACCCTTAACAGCGTGGTCCGGAACGCCGTTGCATCACACTGCTCGAACCGTGGACACCGCATCCCTGTATCGAGGCCCGCTCGACGACTTTGTCGCGCGGCGGACTGCCCTGGTGCGCGAACTTCGTAGCTCCGACAAGGAAGCTGCTGATACCGCAGGAAAGCTCCGCAAGCCTCCCGTCAGCGCCTGGGCGATCGACCAGCTCGCCGCGGACAGACCGGCGCTGATCAGCGGGCTCCTGGCCGCCGGGGCAGATGCGCGTGACGCTCAGCGCAACGTTGCGGCGGGCACAGTGAACCGCGACGATCTGCGTGTTGCCACCGGACGGCTGCGCGATGCTGTCGAGGCCGCTACGCGTGCGGCAATCGACGTGCTCACTCAGGCAGGGCACGCAGCAAGCGACGAGACGGGTCGCAGAATCCGAACCTCGCTTCAGGCTGCTGCCACGGGCGGCGTCGCGGAGCGCCGGCTGCTGTGGACGGGAACGCTCGATCGCGACCTCGACGGATCCGGCTTCGGCGCCGTTGACGATTCGGAGGACGACGACCCAGAGCTTGTGGCGCTCCTCACTCCGCTGCGCCGGCAAACGCAATCGATGTCCTCGGTACCCACGACGCACACCTCGAGCGCCGATCGCATCGCTCAGCGCGAGGCGGAGCGCGAGATCGCGAAAAAAGACGCCGCCGCCGAGGCCGCGCGCACATTCGCGCAGTCGGCTCGTCATCAGGCGGACCGGTTGGCCGAGGAAGCGCGGGTCGCCGCCGAGAAAGCTGTAGAAGCGGAAGATGCCGCAGCCGCAGCAGCGGAGGCCGCACGCGCCGCGCACGCGAGCGCGGATCGCTGACCCCGGCAAGGATATGGCGCCGCTGTGGCGCGCCGCTCAGGCGGCGACCGTCAGAACGACGTTCCCCACCTTCTGGTGCAGTTCCACATATCGGGTTGCCTCCACCACGTCCTCGAGCGGATAGCGCCGATCGATAACGGCACGATACTTGCCCGCCTCCATGAGGTCCTTGAGAAAGATCATGTCCTTCTTCGTGAACTTGGGCGGAATGTCGAACACCACCCTGCGGTCTCCGATCCGTGAGGTCCATGCGGTGAGCACGACATTTTTCAACCCGTCGGTCGGGAGGTAGACACCGCCCGGCTTGAGCGATTCCTTGCACTGTCCGAACGAGAGCTTCCCAACCGAATCGAAGACGACGTCATACGTCGTGCCGCTTTTGGTGAAGTCTTCCTGCGTGTAGTCGATGACCTCATCTGCGCCGAGTGAGCGCACAAGCTCGAAATTCTTGGCGAGGCACACCGCCGTGACGTGGGTATCGAGGGCTTTCGCCAGCTGCACGCCAGCCGTACCCATGGATCCCGACGCACCGTAGACGACGACAGACTGTCCGCTTCGCACCTTCCCAGGGCGGAGGCAGTTGAGTGAAAGAAGAGCCCCATCGGGAACCGCGGCGGCCTCATCGAACGTCGCACCCGGTGGCATCAGCGCAATCGGTCCGCTCTGCTGCATGCACATGAACTCGGCGTGAGCACCGAACTTCCACGGCTTCATGCCGAAGACCCGGTCGCCGACCTTGAAGTCGGTCACGGCTCCTCCGGCCTCCTCCACCACACCCGCGTAGTCGCCGCCGAGGATCCGCTGCCTCGGCCGGGGCAGCCCGGTGATGAATCGTGAGAAGAACGGCTCGCCGGCCCGAAGTGCGCAATCGGATCGGCTGACCGTGCTGGCGTGAACGCGGATCAGGACCTCGTCGTCCTTGGGCACCGGCCGCTCCACGTCCTCGATGTGCAGCACCTCGGGTGGACCGTACCGGTCGTGGACGACGGCTCTCATCAGGGACTCCACATCTTGGCCTCTGTAACGAGATGTGTCCATTTCGCGGGTCCAGGCGTCTCATCAGCATGCGAACTGCCTCAATAGCGGGCGTCATGCCTGACGTTGCGGTAGCCGGCTCAGATGATGAACACCGATTCGAGCGCCTCATCGAACCCCATCTCGGGGACGCCTTTGCCCTCGCGCAGGCGCTCTCGGCCGATCGTAGTTCCGCGCAGGATGCGGTGCAGAGCGCCGCGTTCAGGGCATGGAGGCGCCTGGCACAGCTTCGCGACGACAGCAGCGCACGGGCCTGGTTCCTGTCAATCGTCGTCAACGAATGCCGGAGCGCGTGGCGCAAACGCAAGTCGGTCCCATCCGAAGCCGAGCCGGGGGTTGTCACCTGGCCGCCTGGCGTGGATCAGCGGCTCGACGTCCGGTCGGCCATGCGACGTTTGAAGCGTGACGATCGCGTGGTGCTTTCCCTGCGTTTCCTCATGGACATGAGCGTCGAGGAGTCGGCGCGTGTCCTGCGAATCTCACCGTCGGCGGTCAAGGCGAGGACGGCCCGTGCGGCTGCCAGGTTTCGAGTGTTGATGGCGCAGCACGAGGCGAGGGAGTGATGGACGACGACGATATCCGGCAGCTGCTTCACGCCACGTACGGGACGGATGGACGCGAACCGAGCATCAACCCGGAGGCGTTCGAGCAGCAGTCGAAACGACGGCATCGCTCGCCTCTCGCGACTTCGCTCATCGCGGTGGTCGCGGCGTTGGTCGTCGCCGTGCCGGTGGGTGTCGGCGCGCTGCTGCGCGCCGGGGTCATCGGCGGTTCCAGCGGATCGACGAGGCTTGTCGAGGACCTGCACATGTTCGGTCCCAACGACGGATGGGCGTGGGCTGGAGGCGACCAGATCATGCACACGACATCCGGCGTGCAGCACTGGACGACCGTGCCGCCGCCCATCGGGAACGAGGCAATCGTCGGTGTCGCCTGGGCCGACGCCAACTCAGCGCGGATCCTCGCGGCGCCCGCGGCCGCAGCGAACTACGTCGAGCAGACATATACGCTGACTCCCTGGATGACCGATGACGCTGGGACGAGCTGGACGCAGGGGCAGCCGTTCAAAGTGCTGCTCGAGACCGGCGAGACGGCGAGCAACGGAACGATGTATGCGGATCTCGACTTCGTCGACCCGCTCCATGGTTGGTTCTTCAACGCGCAGATGCCCGCGGTGGGTGCACCCATGTTCATCTATCGCACCGTGGACGGGGGACTGCACTGGTCACAGGTGGAGATGACCCCGGCAAGCGGCAAGGCGGCCCCTGGCGCTCTTCCGGTGGGCTGCGCGCCGTATGGCGTGACGTTCGTGAGCACCACCACGGGATGGGTCACCGGTTCCTGTGACCTGGCGACGCTTTTTGACGTCACCCATGACGGCGGTGCCACATGGGCACCTCAGATGTTCCCATGCATCAACTGCGCCCTCTACCCTCCGCAGTTCGAATCGCCGCTGGTCGGGCAGGTGTTCGGTTCGAGCGGCATCGGCGTCCTCTTCGTCACCAGCGATGGTGGACGGACCTGGACGGGTCGCACCTACCCAACCGGAGAAGCGCCCGACTTCATCGATGCGGCCCACGGATTCGCGATGGGCCTCACCGGGAATGGCAACCCGGCCCCGATTCTCTGGAGGACATCTGACGGCGGGGTCACCTGGAGCCAGGCACCGAACGGTGCTATTCGCGGGAAAGGGCCGGCCGAGACCGGGGCGCTCGACTTCATCTCGGCAACGACCGGCTGGGCGGAATCCTTTCCGGTCTACAGCCAGCCTGTCCCCAATATGATTCCGCCGCAGCTGTGGCAAACGACCGACGCAGGATCGACCTGGACTCTCGTCACCCCGACATTCACGACCTCAAAGTGACGCGACGGCAGCAGCCGCGGGACAGCACCAACCGGAGCAACCTCAGCTGACACCAATGGGCCGCTGTATCTCCATCGGCGGCCCCAAAGTGCAGCCCGCCCGATAGCTCTAAGTCGGCTGTGGCGCCTGCTGACCGGACCGCTCCGGGAGCTGCTGGAGCGACCACGTGTTGCCGTCGGGGTCGCTGAAGGTCACGAACGAGCCCCACGGTTGCACGTCGATCTCGCTCGCGGCGACGCCGTGGCTCACGAGGTGCTCGCGGGCCGCCGCCACATCCGCGACGACCATCTGCACACCGCGCTGCGACCCGGGCGGCATGTCGGTGATCCCCTCCCCCATGACAACCGAGCAGGCCGAGCCCGACGGGGTGAGCTGGACGAAGCGCAGCGTCTCGCTGACCTGAAAATCGTGGTCGGCGTTGAAGCCAACCTGGTCCACGTAGAACGCCTTGGCGCGGTCGACGTCGGTGACGGGTATCGCGACGAGCTCAATCTTCCAATCCATGCGCGTAGTCTATCGAGACGCACATAAGGAGCCCAAATGCACAAGCGGTTGGTAACGCGCTACGCGACGAAGTCCAAGGAGGCGGCTGACGAGAATCAGCGACGGGTTGAGGGAGTGTTCGCCGAGCTCGAGGCTGACAAACCCGACAACGTGAGCTACATCGTGCTGCGCCTCGACGACGGATCCTTCGTGCACGTCTCGTTCCACGACCACGCCGACGACGAGGTCAATCCGATTTCGTCAACGGCGGCGTTTGCACATTTCCAGGACGGCCACGGTGACCGCCGCGAGGGCGCGGTCGACCAGAAGACGGCAACGCTCGTCGGGGCTTACATCACCAAGATCGAGTAGCCCGTATTAGATCGCGCGCATCCGGTTGTTGCGCGGGTTGTGCTCGACCTCGGCGAGCCCGAGCGCTTCCATCAGGGGCGGGACGTACATGCCGAAGCGTCCGCGCAGCCCCTTCTTCAGCCCGTACCAGCCGCCAACCGGGTTGTCGGCTGAGCGGCCCCACGCTTCGACGGTTCCCTCCGCGGCCGGTTTCTGCTCGTCAGCGCTTCCCAGCGGCACCCAGTCACCGCGCTGCTTGAGCATCTCGTGCAGGTCCTCGAGGCATCGCAGTTGATAGCGAAGTTGCGTGCTCCCGACGGTGCAGACAAGCGCAGGGGGATCCAGCGATTCGTCACGGTACATCTCGTAGTTGGATGTTCCGCTCGGGGTCGTCAGCTGCCACGGGTCGTCGCGAGTCCCAGTCCCCTTTGCCACTCTCGCACCTCCGGTTATTGATCAGCCCGGCACAGTCTAGCCAGCACGGGACCTCTGCATCACCACAGCACGCCGGATCCTGATCAGCGTGATCAACGCGGTTCGCAGCGGCTGTCGATATCCGTCATGGCCGTTCGTCGTGTGAGTAGAACCGCAGACAACAGGAGAACGAACATGGACACCTATCCCGCTGACGCGAGCGCCGACACCTACTTGCTCACGGTGCGTGGCAAGACCGTTGCGTCGGCACTCGACAACGTCCGGACGACGCACAACGCAACGGCGGGCGCGCCGCAGAGCGCAGCCGGCGCTCGCGCGCTCGGAGATCTGAGTCACAACGTCTATGCACCGATCAGCCTCGACGGACAGGTGCTGTTCATCGACCTCTGGAACAGCATGTCGGGCCTGGGGACGTTCTTCGCCAATCCGCAGGTGCAGGCCGCGGCCGGACAGCTGTTCTCGAACTCGCGACGGCATCGTGTGGTCGCAACTCGAGGGCTTCGGCGCATTTCATCTGGCACTTCCCGCGGGCCGCTCCGTCGGCGGAGTGGGCCTGCTTCAGGCCCGGGTCACGTCGGTCGAGCAGGCGGCAGGCGCGTTCAGCGCGTATGCCGCCACGACGATCAACACCGCCCGCACCTACGGGATCGTGAGCCATAGCGTCTGGGCTCGCGTGCCGAATCCCGGTGTAGCGCCGGCACCCGAGGTGCTTGGCATGGATCTCTGGATGGACGCCGATCGCATGAACGAGTACTACGAGCTCTCGCTCGGCTTCGACCACTTCGGTCCCGTCTTCGCCGGGGCGCCCGACACGTCCGTCTGGCTCTCGGCCCCGGGGGATTGGGTGGAGTGGTAGCCACAGCCTGACCCGGTGGCGTCGCGGGCCGAGGCTCGCGACGCCGGCCGTTCGGCGATGATGCGCCGATGACAGTCGTAGCGTGGATCGGGGCTGCCGTCGGCCTGATCACCGTGCTCTCGACGCTGATGAGCGTGGTGACCTCGCTCGTGCTGCCCCGCCTGGGGACGTCGCGAGTGCAGAACTACGCGGGCCGCGGGACGATCAAGGTCTTCTCGCGCATCTCTCATCGTTTCGACACGTACGAGGCGCGCGATCGATTTCTTGCCATGCAGGCGCCGATCTATCTGATCGTGAACCTTGCGATCTGGCTGGCGGCCCTGCTCATCGGTTTCGCGCTGATGCTCTGGCCCTTCATGACGACCGGCGGTTTCGTCCACGCAGCGACGGTGAGCGGGTCGTCACTCTTCACGCTCGGCTTCGCGACCCAGACCGGGGCGGGGCCCCGGCTGCTCGTGTTCTGCGCCGCGGCGGCTGGCCTGTGGATCGTGGCCCTCCAGATCGCCTACCTGCCCGTCCTCTACGGTGCGTTCAATCGGCGCGAGGTGCTGGTCACCATGCTCGACAGCCGGGCGGGATCACCCGCTTGGGGTCCCGAGCTTCTTGCCCGCAGCGAATTGGTCGATAATGTCCAGAACCTGGCGAGGCTCTATGCTCGCTGGGAGGAATGGGCGGCCGACGTGGCCGAGAGCCATGCGTCGTATCCGGTGCTGCTCTGGTTTCGCTCCCCACACCCATACCGGTCGTGGGTGCTCGGCCTGCTGGCGGTGATGGACGCGGCGGCGATGCAGCTCGCCACCCAGCCCCTGACCGCGCCCTCGGAGGCCCGAGCGTTCCTGCGCATGGGGTATATGTGCCTGCGAGACCTCGCAACGGTGGTGGGGATCACGTACGACCACGACCCAAAGCCCGCCGATCCCATCCAACTGACTGAGGACAACTACCAGGACGCCATCCATCACCTCGAGCATGTCGGCTGGAAGATGCAGCGCGGCGCGGCGGAATCGTGGGTGCACTTCCGCGGATGGCGCGTGAACTACGAGTCCCTCGCGTACCGCATCGCCGACGCGGTCAACGCCCCACCGGCACTCTGGGCCGGTCCCCGCAGGAACCTTCCCCCGCAGCTGCAGCCCCCGGAGCGGCCCCCGCATCGCGAGCCGTCGGAGGAGATGCAGCGCATTCGCAAGCTCACCGAGAAACGTCGGTCGGTTCGCGACTCCGATCCTGCCGGCTGACGCGAGCTCAGCGGGTCGTAACAGGCTTGCCATATGCGACCGCCTAGGTCGCATAGCATGGGTCGACACCGAGCACTGCCGCTCGATCCACGCAGGTCAAGAAAATGCTCAGGTGGAGATCCGGGACAGCCGAGCACCCACCCGCCCACGGTCACGACGAGATCACCCGGCACCCGGAGACCATTGCCGGGAATCAAGCCTGTTCCGCGCTCCGCTGCTCGTCCTTGGCAGGCATGCCGTGCAGCTATCTCGACCGCCGCGGTCGGCGCTGCAAGACGGCCTGGTGCCCGGCCGATCGGAGTGTCGTCGACGGCAGGATCTACTGCGCATTGCACGCGCACGCGATGCAGGCGCTCGAGTGGGAATTCGGCGCTGCCTCACATCCTGACGTCGACAGCCGCACCGTTCCCGTGCTGCAGTGGATCTCCTCGGCAGCTGCCGACGAGGTGATTGCGACCCTGAACGTCTTCTGTGCGCTCAACGGCGAGATGCTCGTCGCCGAGCCCGTGCGGCGGCGTTTCAATCCTCAGACACACAGCCGGGTCTGGGAGAAGCAGTGGAAGACGCTCTCCGCGACCAGCGTGACCATCCGCGTCTCGATCAGCTCTGACGAGGCGCGGCCGACCGAGATCCACATCACGGTGAACGGGCACGATGTCAACGTCGTCCCGCCGCCGTTCAATCGTGAGCTGAGCACGCCCACGGAAGCCGACATGCGCTGGCTCGACCAGGAAGTTCTGTCGCCGATCAGCGCTGCGGTGGCGCGATGGATGATGCAGGCGGCGGAGCGGCAGGATCTCGGTTACATCCCGGTCGGAGGCGGTATCGACGATGCCGATGCCCGTCTCACGGCGCGACCGGCGACCGCGGATCCTGCGGTCGCACCGTCGGCGCCACGGAACAGCGTCGACGAGGCCGCCCTCGACGAGGTGCGACGCGCGCATTTCCTCTACGGGCTCGAGGAGATCCAGGCGGTCGCGGAGCGCACGGCACGGAGCGGATAGCCGCCACCGAGCTTCGCGTTGCCGCCCTGTAACCCGGAACCCAGTGCCGCGATGATCGAAGAGGTTGCGGCGTGGCGAGGCCACCGAGCATCAGCGGAGGTTACAGATCAGAATTTGACATTATCGGCCCAAACTCGCAGGAGGCTCTCATCGCCGGACACGGCGAGGCCTTGGGTATCGCGCCGGTTCATCGACCAGAGGTAGAGGTCAGACGCGGTCCCCTGGAGCTCGCAATGCCCCCGGCCCCGGTCGCTGGTGACCTCGACCCGTTCGCCAAGGATCACGTTCCAGCTCGTGCCGGCATCGGGGGCGACCAGCCGGAGAATGCGGCCGCCGCCATCCGGAGCATGCGCTCGCCGCACGGCGAGGCCGAGCCACTCATCGAGCGCATCCACCGCGTCACCCGTCGCCAACGGCGTGATCGGCCCACGCGCCGACTCGGCATCGCACCGGTGCACAGCCGTCTCGTTGGCCTGGCGGCGCGCCCAGAACGCGAGCGCATTGGGTGCCGGTCCCCAGAACCAGAACGTGTCGTCGGGAGACGCCGCCTGCAACGTCTCGATCAGGGCCCCATAACCCTCGCGGTACCACGCCAGCAGCTCGTCGCGTTTCCCTGGGCCCTCGAAATCCCGTTGCAGACGTTCGGGAACGCGCTCGCGCACGATGGTGGCAGCCCAGCGATGGATGTCGCCGATGTGACGGACGAGCATCTCGACATCCCAGCCGGGGCAGCCGGGCACAGGAGCATCGAGTGGCCCGGACTCGGCGGCCCGCGCCAGCGACTCACCGTCGGCGCGAATCCGTTCGACGTGACTGTCGATGTCCATGTCACGAAGTGTCGCATCACCTTCTGAGGGTCAGCCTGGCAGAGCCCCCGACGCGTCCGCCGTCGCCCACAGGTCGAGGCGCCAGTCGTTGCATTGCAGGCGGTTTCCAGGTGGATACTCGAAGTCGAGGGCGCCCAGGTTGGTGAATCCCGCTTTCCGGCAGAGCGCATTGGATGGGATGTTCCCAACCTCGGGAAAGGCATGCAGGAATCGACGCGCGTGCTCTCCCCGGACGCGGTCGATCAACGCAGCGAGGGCCTCTGTCGCCAACCCCCGGCCCTGATGCTCGGGGAAGATCATCCATCCGGTCTCGTAGACGAGCGCATCGCGCCACGATTTGTCCCAGTAGCCGATGTTGCCGACGACCGCGTTGTCGGGGGTGGACACGACCGTGAACATCCCGCCAGATCCCGACCTGCCGGTCTCGAGATACCTGGCGTGCGCGTCCAGGATCTGCTCGCGGCTCTGAGCCCCGCCGAGGTGGTGCATCATCCCCGGGTCGGAGAGAATCTTGTCGACAACCCACAGGTCGGCGTCCGACCAGGGCACCAGTTCAATCATCGTCTCACCACCGCTGCTTTGCCGGCGCGTCCTGGCTTGGATCCTAGAACCTGCGGACCTTTCCCCAGGCGGCTGTGGATAACTGGGGAGATCGCCAGGGCACTCAAAGGCGGGATCGCAGTGCCGGGGTGTGGATAACCGGGACTATGTCGCGAGTTCGCGGCGTGACTGAACAACGTGCAGCGGATCGATGAGATCCGAGAACTCGCGTGCGAGCCCGCTGCTCCGCGCCTCGGCGCTCACGGCGGTCGCGACCGCCGGGGCCACATCGCGGTTGAACACGGACGGGATGATGTATTCAGCCTGGAGGTCGTCGCCGACGACTCCCGCGATCGCGTTCGCTGCGGCGAGCTTCATCCCGTCGGTGATCTGCGCCGCGCCGCTGTCGAGCAGGCCTCGAAAGAAGCCCGGAAAACAGAGGACGTTGTTGATCTGGTTGGGGTAATCACTTCTTCCCGTGGCGATCACAGCCGCCACACCCTCGATCGCCTCAGGCTGGACCTCAGGCTCCGGGTTGGCCAGGGCGAACACGATCGGATCGGGAGCCATCATGCGAACCAGGTTCGCATCCAGTGTCCCGCCGACGCTCGTGCCGATGAAGACGTCCGCACGGGTGATCGCCTCGCGAAGCCCGCCCGTGAGCCGCAGGCGGTTGGTGGCGGCCGCATACATGGCCTGCTCCGGGCTGAGGCCCTCGCCACCTTCGCTGATGATCCCCTCGCGATCGACGCCGATCACCGCTCCAACGCCGGCCGCGAGCAGCAGCCGGGTGACGGCCGTGCCCGCGGCGCCGACACCGAGGCACACGACGCACACGTCGCCGAGACGCTTGCCGACGATCTTGAGCGCGTTGAGCAGCGCCGCGGTGACCACGATCGCCGTGCCGTGCTGGTCGTCGTGGAACACCGGGATGTCGAGCCGTTCGGTCAGGCGGCGCTCGATCTCGAAGCAGCGTGGCGCCGCGATGTCCTCCAGGTTGATACCCCCGAAGATCGGAGCGATGTTCACCACCGTCTCAACAATCTCGTCGACGTCCTGGGTTGCCAGGCAGATCGGGAAGGCGTCGACGCTGCCGAACTCCTTGAAGAGCATTGACTTGCCTTCCATGACCGGGATCGCGGCCTCCGGACCGATGTTGCCGAGACCGAGGACTGCGCTCCCGTCAGTGACGATGGCAACTGCGTTGCGCTTGATGGTCAGGTTGCGCACCCGGCGCGGGTCTTCAGCAATTGCCATGCAGATGCGGGCAACCCCCGGCGTGTAGACCATGGACAGGTCGTCGCGGGTACGGATCGCGTGCCGCGGGGTGACCTCGATCTTGCCCCCGAGATGCGCGAGGAAGGTGCGGTCCGAGTACTCGAGCACCTCGACGCCGGGGACGCTCGACATGCGCTCGATGAGCTTCTGCGCATGGTCGGCGTCGGCGGCGAGCACGGTGATGTCGCGCACGATCCCGCTGCCGTCGACGCGAACGATGTCGAGCGCGCGGATGTCACCGCCAACGCTCCCGATCGCGGACGTGAGCTGGCCGAGCATGCCCGGTCGGTTGACGATGCGGCATCGAGCGGTGAATGCGAAGCTGGCGGATGGGTGCTGGATCACGGCGCGGCCCATCTTGACGCGAAGGCGGGCGCGCCGCGCCGTGGTGACGCGACGCGCCCAGTCACCGCTTGGCGGAATTCAGCCTTTCGTCAACCCGAAGATGTTGCCGGCGGGATCAGCGAACATCGCGAGCGTGGTCCCGGGCATGATCTCCGTGGGCGCCATGACCACGGTTGCTCCCATGGCAACAGCCTTGTCGAGCGTCGCCTGAGGATCGGGCACCTGCGCATACACCGAGGTGCGCGGCTTGCCGTCGTCGGATTGCCCGACGCCGCCGGCCAGGCCGCTCAAGTCCCCGTCGATGAGCCCGTAGTTGCCCATGTCAGGCATCAGGTCACCGATCTTCCAGTCGAACAGTTGCGTGTAGAACTCCTTGAGCTGCGCTGCGTCCTTGCCGATGATCTCGAAGTGGACGATTGGGCTTCCCATGATTCGCTGCCTCCCGCACCGGCTCTGCGGCTCTGTCGCCGAGCCGACTGATCCAACCCCTGACTTATACGCGATCCCATCGCGGCAGCGCGAGGTGCGCTCCGGTCCATAACCACCGCACCATCAGCGGGACATATCGCCGGCGCGACAAAGTGCTTCACGTGATGTATTATCCGTGGCATGAAGGACCGCTCTCTCCTCCTCGAGCGTCTGATGCTGGCCCAGTCGGAGTTGCGTCGCCGCTTCCTGGACGCGGCCTCGCCGACCATGCAGGCGGAATTTGCCGAGTGGGGCGGGACGACCGTCCACCAGATGGAGGTGGTCCGACGGCTGCTTCTCGGCGATGGGATGAGCATGCGCGAAGTCGCCGAGGCGCAAGGGATCGGCCTGAGTGGCGCCACGCAACTCATCGACCGCCTGGAGCGTCAAGGGCTCGTCATCCGCGTTCGTGACGCCCGCGACCGGAGGGTGCAACACGTTGTACCGACGGAGCACGCAAAGGATCTCGCCGCGCGCTTCAAGGCAGGCATGCGCCGAGCATCGGCCCAGGTGTGCGCCGCGCTGAACGACGACGAGCTGCACACATATGTCGACTTGACGGAGCGCATCGCCGCGACAGTGCCTGATGACCTCGGAGAGCATCTACGGAGGGCTACCGCATGACGCAACGCCAGATCTATGCGGTGCTCGGCGCCCTCATGCTGGGCATGCTCCTCGCGGCTCTCGATCAGACGATCGTCGCGACGTCGCTCCCCACGATCGTCGGCGACCTCGGCGGCCTCAACCAGCTCTCCTGGGTGGTCACGTCGTACCTGCTCGCGTCGACCGTCTCCACCCCGCTGTATGGAAAGCTCGGCGACCTCTACGGGCGCAAATTCCTGTTCCAGGCGGCGATCGTCATCTTCATCGTCGGCTCGATGCTCGCCGGTCTGTCGCAGAACATGCTCGAGCTCATCGGCTTCCGCGCCATCCAGGGGGTCGGCGCCGGCGGGCTCATGGTCGGCGCCCAGGCAATCATCGGTGACGTCGTCCCGCCCCGCGAGCGCGGCAAGTACCAGGGCTGGATGGGCGGCGTCTTCGCCCTCGCCAGCGTCGCCGGGCCGCTCATCGGCGGCTTCCTCACCGACGACGCGTCGTGGCGCTGGATCTTCTACATCAATGTCCCGATCGCGGCGGTGGCGCTGTTCGTGACCGCGACCGTCCTGAAGACGCCGACCCGGCGGATCTCCCACAGCATCGACTGGCTGGGCGCCTTCTTCCTGGCCGCCGGCGCGTCGGCGCTGATCCTGATGACCACGTGGGGTGGCACCCAGTACGCGTGGGCGTCGCTGCCGATCTTCGGGCTCGGCATCATCGGCGTGGTGATGCTGGCGGCCTTCATCGTGGTGGAGCGGCGGGTCACGGAGCCGATCCTGCCCTTCCGTCTGTTCCGCATCCAGGTGTTCAATGTCGCGAGCGGCGTCGGCTTCGTGATCGGATTCGCGATGTTCGGCGCCATCACCTTCCTGCCCGTCTTCCTGCAGCTGGTGGACGGCGCGAGCGCGACGAGCTCCGGGTTGAACATCCTGCCTTTGATGGCTGGCCTGCTCACCGCATCGATCGCCAGTGGGCAGGTGATCAGCCGAGTCGGCCGCTACAAGATCTTCCCCATCATCGGCACAGCGCTGGCGGCAATCGGTGTGTTCCTGCTCTCAACCATCGACGCGCAGACGCCACGCTTCTTCCTTTCGATCTACATGGTCGTCCTCGGGCTCGGCCTCGGCTGCGTCATGCAGGTTCTGGTCATTGCCGTCCAGAACGCGGTGGAGCAGCGCGACCTGGGGGTTGGCACCAGCTCTGCTACGTTCCTCCGGTCCATGGGCGCCTCGTTCGGGGTCGCGATCTTCGGTGCGATCTTCAGCAATCAGCTGGCGTCCAACCTGCGCAAGAACCTGCCGGCGAGTGCGCTCCATTCGGGGATCAATCCGGCCTCGCTCGAGGGGAATCCCGCTCAACTCGCCCACCTGCCGGCAGCGATCCACACGGGTCTCATCAACGCGGTGTCGGAGTCCCTGCACGTTGTCTTCCTCACCGCCGTCCCGATCCTGGTGGTCGCCTTCTTTCTGACGCTGCTCATCAGAGAGGTCCCGCTGCGCACCAAAGCGCGGGGGATTCCGGCAGCCGACGAACCGGGCGGGACCGCGGTGGCAAGCGACCTTGGCGGCGCGACGCCGGTCGAGGTCGAGGTCGGCGTGGGCTCGAACCTTCTCTAGCTACGCGCCGAAGAGGCGGGGCCAGGCGAGCCCGAAGATGACGCCGGCGACGAAGAGCGCATAGCGCAGGAGCCAGGTCAGCAGGCCGCCCTCGCGTTCGGCCACCTGGCGCGGAGCGTACACGAGCATCGCGTAGTACACGGCCGAAAACGCGAGCAGGAAGGCGATCGCGGCGACTGCCGTCTGAGGATTGGCCCCCCAGCAACGGTGCGCCGGAATCGAAAGGCCCGGCGCCACCCACACGGCCAGCAACCAGTCCTCGGCGACGAGCGCCGCGCGGTGCGTCGGCTGCAAGGGTGCGGATTGCGGTCCGCTCAAGGACGCCGGGGTCGTGGTCATCGCCTGCGAGATTCTGGCCCAACAGAAGGGGCCGTTATCCACTTCACGGGTGGCGCGGAGAAGCAGGTCAGTAGCCCCCGGCACACCCGGCAACTACACTGGCCGGATGCCGGACATCCGACCGAAGCGTGTGGCGATCGTCGTGGGGTTCGCGGTGGTCGCTGCCACGGCAGCTGCCCGCGTCCTTGCGATGCGCCGGGAGCTCGCGGCCGGCGATGAGCAATGGGACAGCGTCTCCGGCTCGCTGAAGACGCGCTCCAGCGTCGCCGTTGCCGGCAGCGTCCTCACCGTCGACAGCGCTGCGGTCGCGGGAAGCGTGGCCACACACCGCTCGGCGGCAGTCGCAGGATCCGCGGTGACAACTGATTCAACCGCGGTTGCGGGATCGGCATTGACCAGCGCTTCGGCGGCAGTCGCCGGCAGCGCCGCCACAACCCTGAGCGTGGCGGTGGCCCGGAGCAGCCTGACGGCCGGGAGCATCGCTGTGAGTGGCAGTGTCGCCACGCTGTGCAGCGCTGCCATCCGGCGCTGTGTGCTGATGGTCGCCAGCGTCCGTTGTGCTCGCTGCATCGCGTGCGCCGCGTGTGTCGACTGTGTCGGCTGCATCGGTTGCATCGGCTGCCGTGGACTCCGCGGGGCCGTCGGCAAGATCGGGGTCAGCGCCCCGTAACCGCTCCCAGGCTCGCGGACGATACCGTGGCCGCGTACTTGGCGAAGACGCCGGTCGCGTAAGGAGATGCCGGCCGCGTCCATACCGCTCGGCGCGCGGCGATCTCCGCGTCATCCACCTCGACGTCGATGCGCCGTGTGTTCACGTCAATGTTGACGATATCACCGTCCTGCACCACCGCGAGCGCGCCGCCAAGCGCCGCCTCGGGCGCGATGTGGGCGACCATGAACCCATGCGTCGCTCCGGAGAATCGGCCGTCGGTGATCAGTGCCACGGAATCGCCGAGACCGGCACCGACGATGGCACCTGTCACGCCTAACATCTCGCGCATGCCGGGTCCGCCGACCGGTCCCTCGTAGCGGATCACCACCACGTCGCCTGCCTGGATCGTGCCGTCGCGCACCGCGGCGAACGCCGCCTCTTCCGAATCGAAGACGCGGGCCGGGCCGCGATGCGAATCGCGATCGTTGCCGGCGAGCTTGACAACGCAGCCTTCAGCGGCGAGGTTGCCGCGCAGCACACCGATTCCACCGTGCGGGCGCAGCGGTGCGTCGGCGGTGCGAATCACCTCCTGGCCGGGCGTTTCGCTGGCCGCGGCTGCGACCTCGGCAATCGTCCGCCCGTCGACGGTCCTGGCGTCTCCGTGGAGCAGGCCGAGTGCGAGCATCCGTTGCATCAGAACGGCGAGGCCGCCGGCCGCGAAAAGGTCGGTCGCGACGAAGCGCCCGCCGGGCCGGAGGTCGGCGAGGATCGGCGTGCGCGCGCAGATGGCGTCGAAGTCGTCGATGTCCAGTGCGACGCCTGCTTCAGCGGCGATGCCGAGCAGGTGGAGCACCGCGTTGGTCGAGCCACCAGTCGCCGAGAACGATGCGACCGCGTTCTCGAACGCGTCGCGCGTGGCGATCGACCGCGACGTGGTTCCCTCCTCGACAAGCCGCACCGCGAGGCGTCCGGCCGCCTCCGCCACGGCGGGTTTGTCCGGGTGCGTCGCGGGCACACCGTTGGCGCCGGGAGGCGAGAGCCCGAGGAACTCGACAGCGGCGCTCATGGTGTTAGCCGTGTACTGACCACCGCACGCCCCCGCGCCCGGACACGCGTGCTCCTCGATGGCACGAAGCTCATCGGCATCGATGCGCCCGGCGTTGTACGAGCCCACGGCCTCGAAGACGTCCTGCACCGTCAGATCACGGCCGCGAAGGTGTCCCGGTTGGATTGTGCCGCCGTAGAGCACGAGGCCCGGGATGTCGAGACGGCACAGCGCCATTGCCGCAGCCGGAATGGTCTTGTCGCAGCCGACGATGAGGACGAGGCCGTCGAAGCTGTGCCCCCGGGTGACCAGCTCGATGGAGTCGGCGATGACCTCGCGGGACACGAGCGACGCCTTCATGCCTTGCGTTCCCATGGTGACGCCGTCGCTCACCGCGATGGTGTTGAACTCCATCGGCGTGCCACCCGCGGCACGAACCCCTTCCTTAACCTTTTCGGCAAGGGCTCGGTGATTCCAGTTGCACGGCATGGTCTCGATCCAAGAGTGACCGACACCGATGATCGGCTTCTCGAGGTCCTCACGGCTGAAGCCGATGGCGCGCAGCATCGCTCGCGCAGGGGCGCGATCGGGACCGTGCAGCATCACGGAGCTCGGTCGGCTCGCCGCTTGCTTGGGCATGCGCGGAAGCATACGGTGCGGCGACCGTCACAACTCCGTGTTTGACTGGAACGCCATTCAGGCCGTATCCTTCGCGCCACTGTGTTGTACGGCTCCGCGCTGGTCCTGCTGGTAGGCCTGCTCCTGATTAGGAGCGGGGCTTTCATGCTTCAGGGCAGGCGCGTGCGCAGGTAGGCACCAACACCAAGCCGGAATCAAGCAAAAGGCCCCCTCCCAGGAGGGGGCCTTTTTTTGTTCCCGGGCACAACCCGACAGGAGGAACCGTCATGGCCGGCCCCCGACAGGCACCCGCACCGTACGACGGCATGGGAGCACCCACTCGATGGGACCCAGGCAACCACGACGAGAACGCCCAGGCGGAGCGCCTCGACTCCGCGCGCGCGGATCGTTTCGCTCCCGGCACGCCCCGGCATGACGAGAGCGAGGAGTTCGTGCGTCGATCACTCAACCGCTACTACCAATGATCACCGCCCGAACGGATCAACGCTCGAGCGCGGCTGCGACGACAGCAGCAACCCCCGACGGCCTGGCGGAGCCGCCTCGGATGCTCACCGGCGCGCAGATCGCCCTCGAATCGCTCATCCGGGAGGGTGTCGACACCATCTTCGGCTACCCCGGCGGCGCCAACCTCTGGCTCTACCGCCACCTTCCGAGCTATCCGGCGCTCCACCACGTTCTGGTGCGTCACGAGCAGGGCGGCGCCCATGCCGCCGACGGCTATGCGCGCAGCAAGCGCGGGTCCGTCGGCGTCGTCTTCGCGACCAGCGGTCCGGGCGCGCTCAACCTGGTGACGGGCCTCGCCACCGCATACATGGATTCGGTCCCGGTCGTGGCGATCACGGGCCAGGTGCCCTCCACCGCCATCGGGACCGACAGCTTCCAAGAGTCCGACGTCATCGGCTCGACCATGTCGGTGGTCAAGCACTCGTACCTGATCACCCGCGTCGAGGACATCGCGCCCACGATCAAAGAGGCGTTTCACATCGCCCGGACCGGGCGCCCCGGACCGGTGCTGATCGATTTCCCCAAGGACCTCCAGGCCGCCGTCACCGCGTTCAACTACCCGGACGCGCCGGTGCGCCGGCGCTCGTACCCCGCGCCACCACGACCCGACCCGGCGAAGCTGCGTCAGATCGCGGACCTGATCAAGGGTGCCAAGCGGCCCGTGATCCTTGCCGGCCGCGGTGTGCTCATCGCGCGCGCCGAGGAGGAGCTCGCCGAGCTCGCTCACCAGGCGCACATCCCGGTGGGCTGGACGCTGCTCGGCACGGGCGCTTTCCCGGTGACCGACCCGATGGCCCTGCAGATGGTGGGGTTCATGGGCGCCGGATACACCAACAAGGCAGTCTGCGAGGCCGACGTTCTGATCATGGTCGGGATGCGGTGCGACGACCGGGTCACCACCCGGCTCGACTCGTTCGCACCGCGCGTCGAGCACCTGGTGCACATCGACATCGACCCGGCGGAGATCGGGAAGAACGTGGTCCCGCACGTGAGCGTCGTCGCTGACGCGAAGGTTGCGCTGCGCGAGCTGAACCTGCTCGTCGAACCGAAGCGCGAGCATCAATGGCTGACCCAGATCGACCAGTGGAAGGAAGAGCACCCCGTGCGTTTCACCAATCACACCGGGTTGCTCCAGCCGCAGCAGGTCCTCGAGGCGATGTACTCGCGGTGCGAGGACGAGGCGATCGTGCTCGCGGACGTCGGCCAGAATCAGATCTGGGCGGCGCTCTGGTTCAACTACAGCAAACCCGGTCTCTTCCTCAACTCCGGTGGCACCGGAACCATGGGTTATGCGTTCCCCGCGTCGATGGGAGCGAAGCTCGCCAACCCGCACAAGACCGTGTTCTGCGTGACCGGCGAAGGTGGCTTTGTCATGAACATGCAGGAGATGGCGACGATGGTCGAGAACGACATCGACGTCAACGTCATCATCCTCAACAACTCCTCGCTCGGCATGGTCCGCCAGTTCCAGGATGACTTCTATGACGGCGTCCGTTCCGCCGTCGACCTCACGTTCACCCCGGACTTCGTCAAGCTCGGCGATGCCTTCGGCATGAAGGCGATGTCCACCGACCGTCTCGAAGACGTCGGCCGGATGATCGACGAGGCGGTGGCACACAAGGGCCCGGTGCTGCTCAACTTCAACATCGACCCGAACGCAAACGTGTATCCGATCGTCCCGCTCGGCATGGGCATGCTCGACTTCGTCGAGGCGAGCTGATGACTCAGAGCCGGCTGCTGTCGGTGCTTGTCGACAACAAGCCCGGTGTCCTCCAACGTGTCGCGTCGATGATCCGGCGGCGTGGCTTCAACATCAACTCACTTTCGGTGGGTCCGACCGACGATGACACGATCTCGCGGATGACGATCACCGTTCACGTCGGGCGTCAGCAGGCGGAGCAGGCCACCAAGCAGCTGGCCAAGCTCATCGACGTCATCACCATCGACGACATCACCGGGCTTCGCAACGTCGCCCACGAGCTGGTGCTGATACGGATGCAGGCGCCGCCGGGCGAGCGCACGGAGCTGCTCAACCTTGTCGACATCTTCAGAGGCCGCGTCGTCGACGTCGCCCCCAACTCGGTGATCATCGAGGTGACCGGCAGCCCCGAGAAGATCGACAACTTCATCGAGCTGATGCGGCCGTACGGCATCAAGGAGCTCGCGCGCAGCGGCCTCGTCGCGCTGGTGCGCGGTGACCAGGCGCGCATCCGCCTCATGGATTTCGCGATCGACGGCGATGAGCCGCAGACAGAGCCGTCCCGCGTGGCGGGCGTGGCCGGCGACACCACCGGCACCGTATGAGCAAGCGCAGAGGAGGCAGCGATCGATGACCGCTCGGATGTACTACGACGCAGACGCCGACAGAGAGGCGCTGTCCAATCGCCCCATCGCGATCCTCGGGTACGGCTCGCAGGGGCACGCACACGCACTCAACCTTCGCGACTCGGGATACGACGTGCGCGTCGGGCTGCCCGAGAGCAGCAAGAGCCGCGCAGGTGCGGAAGCCGAGGGGCTGCGCGTGCTCACCCCGGACAAAGCGTGCGAAGAAGCCGACGTCATCATGGTGCTGACGCCCGACACCGGTCAGCGCGCGTTGTACGACGAGGCGATCGCCCCGCATCTGCACGCGGACAAGATGCTGATGTTCGCGCACGGGTTCAACATCCGCTACGCGCTGATCGACCCGCCGGTCGGCGTCGACGTGAGCATGGTTGCCCCCAAGGGGCCGGGACACCTGGTGCGGAGCACGTTCGTTGACGGACAGGGCGTTCCGTGTCTGTTCGCGGTGCACCAGAATGCGACGGGCCTCGCACGCGAGCGCACTCTCGCCTATGCCCGCGGTATCGGCGGCACCCGCGCCGGCGTGCTCGAGACGACCTTCGCAGAAGAGACCGAGACCGACCTCTTCGGTGAGCAAGCGGTGCTCTGTGGCGGGATCACCTCGCTGGTGAAAGCGGGCTTCGACACGCTCACCGAGGCGGGGTACCAACCAGAGCTCGCGTATTTCGAGGTCATGCACGAGCTCAAGCTCATCGTCGATCTGATGTATCAGGGCGGACTGTCGTTCATGCGCTATTCGGTGAGTGACACAGCCGAGTACGGGGACTACGTGAGCGGTCCGAAGGTCGTCGACGAGCGAACCCGCGAGACCATGCGCAAGCTCCTCTCCGACATTCAGGACGGCACCTTCGCAAAGCGGTGGATCGAGGAGAGCGAGGCCGGGCGGCCGAACTTCGTCGAGTACCGCGACGAGGAGCAGCACCTACCAATCGAGCGGGTCGGCGCCGAGCTGCGCTCGAAGATGGGCTGGCTCAACGCGAAAACCGCGCCCGGGATGGACAAGGTGCTGGCCGAGCCCGAACGCGAGGAGGCGCGAGTATGACCGAGCAACTCACGATTCTCGACACCACACTGCGCGACGGTGAGCAGTCACCGGGGGTCGCGCTCAACGCCGAGGACAAGCTGCAGATCGCGCATCAGCTCGCTCGCCTCAAGGTCGACGTCATCGAAGCCGGCTTCCCGCACAGCTCCCCGGGTGACTTCGCCGCGGTGAAAGCCATCGCCGAACAGGTCGACGGCGCGGTGATCGCCGGCCTGTCGCGGTGCTTCGAGGCCGACGTGCGCGCGTGCGCAGCGGCGCTCGAGCCTGCAAGCCGCGCTCGCATCCACGTGTTCATCGGGACCTCGCCGATCCATCGCGAGGGCCAGCTGCGCATGACCCCGCGTGAAGTGTACGACCACGCCGTACAGATGACCGCGCTTGCCAAGTCATTCCGCGACGACGTCGAGTTCTCGCCGATGGACGCGAGCCGTACCGAGCGCGACTACCTCGCCGAGGTCGTCAACGGGTGCATCGAGGCGGGCGCGACCACGATCAACCTGCCTGACACCGTCGGCTACGCAACGCCCGACGAGTGGCGCGACCTCATCGCGTGGATGTACTCGCAGGTCCCGGCGCTCCGTGATGTGGTGCTGTCGGTGCACTGCCACAACGACCTCGGCCTGGCCACCGCCAATTCCCTCGTGAGCGTGCTCGCCGGCGCGCGTCAGATCGAGACCTGCGTCAACGGCATCGGTGAGCGCGCCGGCAACGCCGCGCTCGAAGAGGTCGCGATGGCGACGCAGCTGCATCCGGAGGTGTACGGGGTGGCGACGCAGCTCGACCACTCGCAGCTGTATCGCACCTCGCGGCTCGTCTCGCAGCTGACGGGCATGCTCGTCCAGCCGAACAAGTCGGTGGTGGGCGCCAACGCATTCGCGCACCACTCCGGCATCCATCAGGACGGCATGCTCAAGGATCGGCGGACCTTCGAGATCATGGAGCCCGGCCAGGTCGGTGCCGGCTCAACGCTCGTGCTCGGCAAGCTCAGCGGCCGGCACGCGCTGCACGACCGCCTCGACCAGCTCGGCTACCGCCTCGACGGCGAAGAGTTGCAGCGCGCCTTCGTGCGCTTCAAGGAGCTCGCCGACCGCAAGCGCGACGTCACCGACCGCGACCTCGAGGCGATCGTCGCCGACGAGCGTCAAGGTGGCGAGGAAACCTTCCGTCTCGAGCACCTGCAGGTCAGCTGCGGTACCAATCTGCGTGCAACCGCAACCGTGCGCATGCTGCTCAGCGATGGCATGAGCCACGAGGCGGTCTCGATCGGCGACGGGCCGGTGGATGCGACTTATCGCGCCATCAACTCATTGGTGAACGTGGAAGCCGAGCTGGAGGAGTTCGCCATCCAGGCGATCACCGAGGGCATGGATGCCGTCGGCGAGGTGAGCGTCAGGCTGCGCCAGGACGGCGCGCTGACGTCGGGGCACGGCGCCGACACCGACATCCTGGTGGCTGCGGCCAAGGCGTACGTGCACGCGCTGAACCGGCTCACCGCGCGGCTCGCGGCAGGTCCGCGGGTCCCCCCCGAACAGATGGCAGCGATGGGCGCGACCACCGGTCGCGACCCTGTCGCGGTGGCGTCAGGGGTCGCGGCAGCCGAATGACCCTCCGCACCCTCTTCGACAAGATCTGGGAGGCGCACGTCGTCGCCGAACAACCCGGCGAGCCGTCCCTGCTGTACGTCGACCTGCACCTGGTGCACGAGGTCACCTCGCCCCAGGCGTTCGAGGGCCTGCGGCTGGAGGGCCGGACGGTGCGCCGGCCCGGCCTGGTTGTGGCCACGATGGACCACAACGTCCCCACCGACGGCGACGGCGTGAGCGGCGCGGACGACATGAGCGCCGCGCAGATGGAGGCGCTCCGAAAGAACTGCGACGAGGCGGGGATCTCGTGCTTCGGGGCCGGACATCGCTGGCAGGGCATCGTCCATGTGATCGGCCCGGAGCTGGGCCTCACGCTTCCAGGAACCGTGGTCGTCTGTGGCGATTCGCACACGGCGACACACGGTGCCTTCGGAGCGTTCGCGCTCGGCATCGGGACCTCCGAGGTCGAGCACGTCCTGGCGACGCAGTGTCTCCGCCAGTCCCGGCCCAAGACCATGGAGGTGCGCATCGAGGGCACGCTGCCGATCGGGGTCACCGCGAAAGACACGGCCCTCGGAGTCCTCAACGCCATCGGCACTGCCGGTGCCGCTGGACACGTCGTCGAGTACACGGGCTCGGTGGTCCGCGGCTTCTCGATGGAACAGCGCATGACGCTCTGCAACCTCACCATCGAAGCCGGCGGTCGCGCGGGCATGATCGCTCCCGACGAAACCACGTTCGCCTACATCAAACGCCGTCCGTACGCGCCCACCGGTGCGGTCTGGGATGAAGCCGTTGCCGCGTGGAGCGAGTTGCACACCGATGAGGGCGCGGCGTACGACCGTGCCGTCTTCATCGATGCGGCTTCGCTGGAGCCGACGGTCACCTGGGGAACGACACCCGCCCAATCGGTGCCGGTGACCGGACGTGTCCCGGACCCGGAGTCCTTCGCGGATGCCGCCGAGCGCGAGTCCGCCGTGCGCGCGCTCGCGTACATGGGTCTGGAGCCGGGAATCGCGATCCAGGACATCAAGCTCGACACCGTCTTCATCGGGTCGTGTACCAACGGCCGCATCGAGGATCTGCGCGCCGCCGCCGCGATGCTTGACGGGCGGCGCGTGCATGACGGGCTTCGCGTCCTCGTGGTGCCGGGGTCGGCTCAGGTGAAGGCGCAGGCCGAGGCCGAAGGGCTCGATGCCATCTTCACGAGTGCGGGGGCGGAGTGGCGCAACCCCGGATGCTCGATGTGCCTCGGCATGAATCCCGACATCCTTCAACCGGGTGAACGGTGCGCGAGCACGAGCAACCGCAACTTCGAGGGACGGCAGGGACGCGGCGGACGCACGCACCTGGTGTCGCCGGCGATGGCGGCAGCTGCGGCCGTCGAGGGACGCTTTGTCGACGTGCGCCGCATGCCCGTCGCGGCAGGCCGAGCATGAAACCCTTCCATCGCGAGGACGGGGTGCTCATCCCGCTCGACCGATCCGATGTCGACACCGACCAGATCATCCCCAAGCAATTCCTGAAGCGCATCGAGCGGAGCGGGTACGGCGAGTACCTGTTCAACGACTGGCGTCGCGACCCGTCGGGAGCGGCGCTCACCGACTTCGTCCTCAACCAGGACGAGTACGCCGGCGGGACCGTGATGGTGACCGGGCGCAACTTCGGCTGCGGCTCGTCGCGCGAGCATGCGGTCTGGGCACTTGCCGATTACGGGATCCGCGCCGTGATCGCTGAATCCTTTGCTGACATCTACCGTTCCAACGCGCTCGGGAGCGGGCTGCTTCCCGTGAGGTTGCCGGAGCACGAGGTGCGTGCGCTGATCGACCTCGCGCAGGAACAGCCGGGGATCACGGTCGTCGTGGATCTGGAGGAGCAGACGGTGACGTGTGGTGACCTGCGCTTTGGGTTCCAGATGGATCCGTTCGAGCGCCGCCGCCTCCTCGAGGGCCTTGACGACATTGGACTGACCCTCGAGCACGCGACCGCGATCACCGAGTTCGAGAGCCACCGGCCCGCATGGATGCCGGATCTCGCGCGCAGCGGGGCGGGCGCATGAGGGCAAACGTGGTCGTGCTTCCGGGCGATGGTGTCGGCCCCGAGGTCGTCAACGCCGCGCTGAGCGTGCTCGCGACCGTCTGCGACGCCGCAGATGCGCAGATCAGCATCGACGTCCACCTCATCGGCGGGCGCGCGATCGACGAGCTCGGCGCGCCACTGCCTGACGAGACCCTCGAGGCGTGCAAGGGTGCCGATGCGATCCTGCTCGGCGCCGTCGGTGGCCCCGCATGGGACCACCTGCGCGGCGAAGAACGCTGTGAGGCCGGCCTGCTCAGCCTGCGCCGCGAGCTGGACGTCTTCGCCAACGTCCGTCCCGTCAAGGTGCACCCGCATCTCGCGGATCGCACCAGCTTGCGAACGGACCTGATTCGTGGCACCGACCTCGTCATCGTGCGCGAGCTCACCGGCGGCGCCTATTTCGGCCAGCCGCGTGGGCGGATTGGCTCGGGGCCTGACGAGATCGCGCGCGACAGCATCGTCTACAGCGCGGGGGAGATCGAGCGCGTGGCCCGTGTCGCGTTCAAGCTCGCGCAGTCACGACGTGGGCATCTCATCTCCGTCGACAAGGCGAACGTGCTGATCACGAGCCAGCTCTGGCGCGAGGTGGTCACCGGGCTCGGCGCCGAGTATCCCGACGTCACGCTGACTCACGAGCTCGTCGACTCGTTCGCGATGCGCTTGGTGCGCGAACCCACCACCGTGGACGTGGTGGTTGCCGAGAACCTCTTCGGCGACATCCTGAGCGATGAGGCGGCGGTCCTCGCCGGCTCCCTCGGGCTGCTCCCGTCGGCGAGCCTCGGCGCGACCGACCAGGGACTGTATGAACCGATTCACGGCAGCGCGCCCACGCTCGCCGGACGGGGGATCGCCAACCCGTACGGCGCCATCCTCTCGGTGGCGATGCTGCTTCGCCACTCGCTCCATCGCGATGATCTCGCGGGCGCGATCGAGTCCGCAGTCGACGTGTGCATCAGCGAGGACGTGCTCACCACCGACCTCGGCGGCACCAATGGGACGGACGCCGTCGCCGCCGCGGTGGCGCGGGAGGCGTTGCGCCATCTCACCGTCCACAGCGGGACAGCGTCATGAGCGTCGAGATCTACGACACGACGCTGCGCGACGGAGCCCAGGGCGTCGGGATCAACTTCTCGGTGTCCGACAAGTTGCGTATCGCCGAACATCTCGACACGCTCGGCGTGACCGTCATCGAAGGTGGCTGGCCGGGCGCTAATCCCACCGACACCGAGTTCTTCGCGGCGATGCAGACGCACCCGCTCCGCCACGCGACTCTCGCCGCGTTCGGAGCGACGCGGCGGCCGGGCTTGCACGCGCAGGACGACCTGCAGCTGCGCACCCTCCTCGATTCGATGGCGCCGATCATCACGCTGGTTGGCAAGGCGTGGGACCGTCAGGTCGTCGACGTGCTGCGCACCACGACTGACGAGAACATCGCCATGATCGGCGATTCGGTTCGCTGGTTTGCCGACCACGGGCGCCGCGTCGTGTATGACGCCGAGCACTTCTTCGATGGATACAGCAGCGATCCGGAGTACGCGCTTCGCTGCCTCGACGCTGCGATCAGCGCCGGCGCCGAACGGGTCACGCTGTGCGACACCAATGGGGGCACGCTCCCCGATCGTGTGGAGTCCGTCGTTCGCGAGATCACCAGCCGATTCGGCAGCGTCGCGGGCATTCACTGCCATGACGACTCCGGATGTGCCGTGGCCGCGACGCTCGCCGCGGTGCGCGCGGGTGCGGTGCAGGTGCAGGGCTGCATCAACGGCTATGGCGAGCGCACCGGCAACGCGAACCTCTGCACGCTCATCCCCAACCTGCAGCTCAAGATGGGCGTGCACGTCGTCGACGACGCGCAGCTCGCACGCCTCACCGAGATCGCGCGCGACGTCGCCGAGATCGCCAACATCGCCCCTCCCCTCTCGGCGCCGTACATCGGCCAGGCGGCGTTCACGCACAAGGGTGGCCAGCACATCGACGCGATGAGCAAGGCGTCGTACGCGTATCAGCACATCGACCCCGCTCGGGTGGGCAACAAGCGTCACTCGGTGATCACGCAGCAGTCGGGACGTGGAACGGTGCTTGAAAAAGCCGCGGCGTTCGGGGTCGACCTCACCGAGGACCGCGCGCTCGCACGCCGTGTCGCCGACCAGGTCAAGGAGCTCGAGTTCAGCGGGCACTCATTCGAGGGCGCGGAGGCGTCATTCGAGCTGCTCGTGCACCGGGCGCGTGGCAATCCCGCACCGTTCACGCTCATCGATTACATCGCGCTCGTGGAGCAGCGCGAAGGGCGTCAGCTCGTCTGCGAGGCGACCATCAAGATGCAGGTCGGAGACGAGGTCGTGCACACCGCCGCAGAAGGCAATGGCCCCGTCAACGCGCTCGACGCGGCGTTGCGAAAGGCACTCGCGCCGAGCTATCCGGAGATCGGTGCCACCCAGCTGTTCGACTACAAGGTTCGCGTGCTCGATGGTCGCGACGGCACCGCCGCCGGGGTCCGGGTGCTTGTCGAAAGCGGCGACCACCACCGACGCTGGAGCACCGTTGGGTGCAGCACCAACATCATCGAAGCGTCGTGGAGCGCGCTGGCGGATGCGTTCGAGTACGCGATCGTCGCCGCGCGCGAGCGGTCAGGCCTTTCGGGCGAGCACCTGGAGGTAGTCTGACTCGAGTGTCAGACCACCGCCTGACACCTGGTTCATCTCGGCCATCAGCTTCTTGCCGTTCTCACGGAGCGTTTGCGCCCGTTCGGCGTCGAGCATGCTCAGCATCGCCTGGAGCGGCGGGTTGGCCCGCTCCCAGAACTCCCAGCCGGCGTCGAGCGAGTCGAACTCGAAGGTCAGTGCCTGCGGATAGATCTCGATGGAGGAGGTGAGCCCCTTGAAGCGGCGGTGCACTTCGTCGGTGACTCCCCAGTCGAACGGCGACTGCATCCCCGGTGGTGGTGGCGGACCCAGCTCGGCCATCATCGCGGTGATGCGCCCGAGGAACCCCTTGGGTCCGTAGTTGGCCATCGCAACCAGGCCGCCCCGCTTGGCGACCCGGAACAGCTCGCTCGCGACTTCGAACCGGGTCCGGCGCGAACATGGCACCGAACACCGACGCCACGACATCGAAGCGCTCGTCGGGAAACGGCAGCTGCTCGGCATCGGCTTCACGCCATTCGATGGCGAGACCCAACGACGTGGTGCGGCTCCGGCCGAGCTCGACCATCGGCGGCGTGATATCCGTGGCCACGACGATTGCACCGAGACGAGCAGCCGCGATGGCAAAGTTCCCGTTCCCCGCCGCGACATCGAGGACCTCCGACCCTGCGACAAGGCGGCTCCGCTGGGCGAGTTCGATCGCGTGGGGCTCCAGGTGCTCGGCGATGGCGCCGTAGTCGCCGAGCGACCACATCCACCGGATCGCATCCTTCCGATTCGCGTCGTCCGCCACGAGAAACCTCCTATGCGGCGACGTCCCGCCGCGAGAGCACGACGCCAGCCGATCCAAAACCCACAACCACGATCGCGAGCATCGCGACCAGGCCACCCACGAACACCGGCGTGATCAGGGGTGTGCCATAGAGTTGAAAGACTGACAGGTTGTCCGCCCACGCCGGCCATTTGAAGAGCGGCCCAAGCTGGAAGACCAGGTACGAGATCGCGGCGACGGTCGACAGGACGACCACGGCGACCCGCGGGCGCCAGCCGGCGAGCAGGGCTCCGACGGCGGCGAAGGTGAGCGCGAACGGGATGAGCAGCGCCGTGGCGATGAGCAGGTTCCCGACATCGATGGCGATTCCCTCGGCCGGTGCAAGGGCGAGGATGATTGCCATGGCGACAAAGGAGATCACCGTCACCATCACGGTCAGCTCGGTCGCGCGCTCGGCAAGCACCCGCCAGCGCGGAATCGGCTCGGCAAGCTGCATCTCGAGGACACCGGACGAGTCGTCTGACGACCAGCGGGACACGGTCGCGATGGAGAGGATGGCGAGGAGCGCCTGGGCAAAGCTCAGCCAGATCAGCGCGAGCAACACCGTGTGCACATTGCCCGCGAGGCCCCGCAGATACGTGCTGAGGCTTGGCGTCGTCGCGAAGAACGTCGCGGTGACGTTGACGAGCAGGACGACAGCTGCCGCGGTGACACCCATCCCCACCGTCCATCCAAGCGCGCCAACGCGCCGAACCCACAAGCCGCGCATGACCGGGATGCGCAGCAGCAGGTTGGCTGATGGCTCGTGCACCTCGCTCACACGACGGGGTCGCTGGCGGATCAGTCCCGACCCGACGTCGCGGCGGACGAATGCCGTCGCAGCGACGACGGTGGCGACGGCGCCGACGACGAACAACAGGATCGTCGCGGCGAGGTCGAACGATCCGCCCGGAGCGACGGAATTGGATTGATTGAACAGGAAGAACACGGAGATATCGGTGAATGGCGCTCGATGGACGCTCGACCTCCCAATGCTGTCGAGCAGAAACATCAGGAGCAGCACCGCACCGCCGGCTGACGCGGCAGCACGGAAGTCACCGACGAGTTGGGCCACGATGAAGTCCGATCCCGAAGCACGCCAGCGTCAGCGCCCAGAGCGCCGCGCTCTCTCCCACCAATCCCGCGACGTCCGCCGGTGCGCCCGCGATGAGACATCCCAACCACCCGGCGACTCCCGCTGCGGTCACGATCTCCACGCTCAGCGCCGCGAAAAAGATGCTCCGCGTTGCGAGCAGACGCAGCCGCGAGAACTCCTGACGAAAGCCACGACTCGACAAGACTCTTGTCCTCGTCACGCCGAACCGCGCCACACGCGCTGAACAGACCCCAGGCGGCGAAGAGAATCGCGAAGAACCCGTAGCCGCGCCATTGCAGATACCCCGCCGCGGTGTCGGGTCGAACCGGCAGAGGGAGCAACCACGCAAACGTGGCACCGAGGACGGTGACCGAATGTCCGAACGCCTCCTGCGCGGCGCGCGTCTTCCCCGCGATGATCGGGAACGCAGCGCTGTTCACCAGCATGTAGAAGATGCTGAAGTACGCCATCGCGATCAAGCCGATGCGATGGAGACGCAGCAGCAGGCGAGGCGACATCACTGCTTGTAGTAGCTGAGGAAGAGCGACTCGAGGCTCGGCTCTCTGCTGACCATGTCAACCACCGTGTGGCCGCTGATCGCGGCGAGCAAGCCGTCGAAGCCGCCGTGCACCGTGCAGGTGAGGCGCGCGCCGTCCACAACGACATCCTCCACTCCCGCGGCTGCGCGAAGAGCTGCTTCAGGAACCTGGCCGCTGAATTCGAGAGTCACCTCGTGAAACCGGAGCTCGTGGACCTTGTCCATCGTCATGTCGGAGACAAGACGGCCGCCGCGAATGATCCCGACGCGCGAGCACGTCTCCTCCACCTCCGAGAGCACGTGCGACGAGAGGAAGACGGTGGTTCCCGACGCCTTCACCTCACCGACCAGGTGTTGGAACGTCTGCTGATTGAGCGGATCGAGACCGCTCGTCGGCTCATCGAGGATGAGCAGCCGTGGACGATGCATGAATGCCAGCACCAGCCCGAGCTTCTGCTTGTTCCCCCGCGAATACTCGCGAAAGCGCCGGCCGAGGTCGAGCTCGAGCCGCTCCGATAATTCCTTCACGCGCGCGCCGTCAATGCCACCGCGCATCCCGCCGAGATACGTCACCACCTCGCTCCCGCGCATCCCACCGAATTGCGGCAGCTCGCCGGGGAGATATCCCACGTCGCGTTTCACCGCAACCGAGTCGCGATCGCAGTCGAGCCCGAAGATGGTGGCGCTGCCAGCCGATGCATGGATCACACCCATGAGCAGACGGATCGTGGTGGTCTTGCCGGCGCCGTTGGGACCGAGAAACCCGAACACCTCACCCTCGGCGACTTCCAGGTCGAGATCGAACAGTCCATGCCCCGACCCGTAATCCTTGGTGAGCCCCTGCATCAGGATCGCGCTCCTCATCGTTTCCTCCGTTTGTCGAGGCGGCGTACCAGCACCTGGAAGTGTCCGATCGACTCTTCGCACCAGTCGGCCATATCCTCCATTCGCCGGCGTCCCGCTACACCCGACGCCGAGCGCGCGCCCTTGCGGAGCGTCGCCGCCAGGTCTCTCATCTGCGCGGTGCGAGCGTTGATGATCGATCCCAGGTTGTCGAGCGCCTCGTAAAGAACGCGCCTGCTCCCGGCCTGGCCGAGCGCCCGTGCCAACCCGAGCTGCACGAGCTGTCGCGACGTCACACTGGCTCCGCTCTTCGCGATGCCAAGCGCTCCGGCGATGTCATCAAGGGACGCAGGCTCACGTTGCAACAGCAGATACGCGTACACCCGACCGGTGGTCCTCGGAAGCCCCCACCCCACCATGAGCTGCCCCATGTCCTCGATGAACGACAGCTGCGCATCGGTCATGATCTCGTCCTTATATTCAGTAAATTCAGAATATCACGATCACCAAGCAGGAACATGAATGCATCCGTCAAGCGGGGATCGCGGCAAAGGCTGAGTGTCCGGTATGGAGCTTCGCCAATGCCTGGTGGGGTCACGCCGGAGGCCGTGTTGAAACTGCGCTGAGGACGGCGGGGATCTCGGCGGAGGCCGAATAGGCCAGTTTGAGGCTGGAGCCGGGATCCCCGCCGGCCGCCTCCCCGAGTTCGCTGGCCGCCGCTAGCTGTAGTGCCCATAGAGGTTGTTGACAAAGAGAGAGCCCCCGGGCTGAGTTTGGGTTGTTGAAATCCACCCAGACGGAGGCTCTCCGGTGTCCCATCCTAAGGCGGTACTCACCCCGGTTGGCAGGCTGATTCTGGTCCGACGGATTGCCCAAGGGCGCCCAGCAGCGCACGTTGCTGCTGAGATGGGCGTGTCCCGTGCGACGGCGTACAAGTGGTGGCGTCGCTACGTCCACGAAGGCGAGATCGGCCTCCACGATCGGAGCTCGCGACCACTGCGAAGCCCACGGCGGACACCGGCGCGTGTGGAGCGACAGATCGAGGCGCTGCGACGGCGCACCAAGCTTGGTCCCGTTCGCATCGCAGTCCGGCTGCACCTGCCCGCCTCGACCGTGCATCGCGTGTTGGTGCGCCGGCACCTCAACCGACTGAGCTGGATGGATCGTCCGACCGGCCAGGTCATCCGCCGTTACGAGCATCCACAGCCCGGCGACATGGTCCATGTCGACGTCAAGAAACTGGGCCGCATCCCAACTGGCGGCGGTTGGCGTGTTCACGGACGTCTCGGTCATGACCACACCGGAGTCGGCTACGACTACATCCACTCCGCCGTCGACGACCACTCCCGATTGGCCTACTCAGAGATCTGTGACGACGAACGTGCCCCGACTGCAGCTGCGTTCTGGACCAGGGCGACCGCGTTTTTCGCCGCCCACGGCATCGCGGTCCAGCGTGTCCTCACCGACAACGCTCAGGTGTACCGCCGTTCCTTTGCGTTCCGAGCTGCGGTTCTGGAGAGCGGCGCGGTCCAGCGCTTCACGCAGCCCTGGCACCCCCAAACCAACGGCAAGGTGGAGCGCTTCAACCGCACCCTGCTCGAGGAATGGGCCTACGTCCGACCCTATACGTCCAATCAACGTCGCGCCCAGGCCTTGACGGCGTGGCTGCACATCTACAACCATCACCGCGCCCATACCAGCCTCGGTCAGCTCCCACCCATCTCACGTCTCAACAACGTGTCTGGGCACTACAGCTAGCGCATCCCCGCGGGCACGCCGCCGAAGCTGCGTACGGCCCAGGCGACGGCGCCGATGAGCCCTGCGTCGGTCCCCAGGGCGGCGGTGACGATCTTGCAGCGGCGATAGGGGATCTCAAAGGCGATCTCCGTCGCGGCCGCGCGGGCGGGCTTGAGCAACAGATCTCCTGCGTGGATCAATCCGCCGCCGATGACGATGACGTCGGGAGCCAGCACATTGATGAACCCACCAAGTGCCCTCCCCAGGGCGTGGCCCGCGTCGTGGAACACTTGAAGCGCGAGCGCGTCACCGTCATTGGCCGCAGTCGCGATTGAACGCGCGTCGACGGATGCCGGGTCGAGATCCTGGAGTGACGATGCGCGGCCCGCGGCGAGCTCGGCGCGCGTGCGGGACGCGATGGCGGTCCCCGACGACATGCCTTCAAGACATCCCGGGTGGCCCTGGCCACACGGCGGTCCGTTGTCGCTGATTGGCGTGTGGCCGACTTCGCCGGCGGATCCGGTGGCTCCTTCATAGAGATCGCCGCCGATGAAGAGCGCTCCGCCGATGCCGGTGCTCACCGTGATGAACAGCAGGTATTGCGCGCCGCGCCCCGCGCCGGCCTTCAGCTCCGCGAACCCCGCGGCGGCCGCGTCGTGGCAGATGACCACCGGGCATCCCACTCGCTCGGAGAGCAGCGCGGCGGCCGGCACCTCGTTCCAGCCGGACATGTTGGGGGCGTCGTGCACGATGCCCGCCCCGGGGTCGAGCGGACCCGGGATCCCGATGGCGAGCCCTCGAATGTGCGCGGACTGAGCAGCCTCACGCGCGCAGTCCGCAACAGCGTCGAGGACGGCCGCAGGTCCCGCCTTCGACGGGGTGTCGCGCACCACCGGCTCGCCATGCGTGACGTCGCCGATCGCCACCGCGGCACGGATGCTCGTGCCCCCCAGGTCGACCCCGATCAGGACGGGGGTGGTGGTCATACGGCGGCGACCGAATCGTCCCAGTGGGCCGGATGCGCAATCCGGGCGGCGTCCTCCGGTCCCCAGCTGCCCGCCGGATAGAACGTGATCGGTGGAGGCGCGTCGATGACGGGTTCGACCGCCCGCCAGCCGCACTCGACCTCGTCTTCACGGATGAACAGGGTGTGATCGCCGTTGAGCGCATCGTGCAGCAGTCGCTCGTACGCCTCGGGAGGCGACGTCTTGAATGAATCACCGTACTTGAAGTTCATGTCGACGGACTGCGCGGTGACGTCCGGGCCCGGCTGCTTGGCCACGAAGGAGAGGGCGATGCCCTCGTCTGGTTGGATGCGCACCACCAGACGGTTGCGGTGCAACGCTGTGACGCCCGCCGTCTTGAACAGGTGGAGGGGCACATCGTGAAACGTGATCACCACCCGGGTATCGCGCTTCGCGAGCCGCTTGCCGGTGCGCAGCAGGAACGGGACGCCGGACCAGCGCCACGACTCGAGATGCAGACGCAGCGCGGCATACGTTTCGGTGGTCGACTTCGGCGATACCCCTTCTTCGTCACGATACCCGGCGACCTTCTCACCATCGATGGTGCCGCCGGTGTACTGCCCGCGGACCACGTCATGCGGATGGATCGGCTGGATCGACTCGAGCACCTTCACCTTCTCGTTGCGGATCGCCTCCGCGTCAAAGGACAGCGGCGGATCCATGGCGACCAGCGACAACACCTGGAACATGTGGTTCTGGACGATGTCGCGAATGGCGCCGATCTCCTCATACAGCTTGCCGCGAGCCTCCACACCGATGGACTCGGCGACGGTGATCTCCACTCGTGAGATCGCCTCGCGGTTCCAGACGCGCTCGAACAGTGAATTCCCAAAGCGAAACACGAGGAGGTTCTGGACGGTCTCCTTGCCCATGTAGTGATCGATGCGGAAGATGCGCGGCTCGGGCACCACGTCATGGAGTGTCCTGTTGAGCTCCATCGCGGATTCCAGGTTGTGACCGAACGGCTTCTCGATGATGATCGACGTGCCGTCCGCGAGACCTGCGGTCTTGATCCCCTCGATGAGTGATGTGAACGCCGAGGGCGGAACCGCCAGGTACGCAATGCGGCGAGGGAATGTGCTGGCCTTGCGGATCGGGGACAGGTCATCACTCGCTGTCAGTGGCACGAACCTGAGCCGTTTCGCGAACGATGCGAACACCGTCTTCTGCAGCGGCGTTCTCGAGAATTCCTTGACTGACGTCTCGGCGAGATCGCGGAAGCGCTGATCGTCCCAGTCGAACGGCGCCGCGCCGATGATCTGGCCGTTGCCTGGCAGCAGCTTCTGACGATGCAGGTTGTAGAGGGCGGGGATCAGCTTGCGCTGGGCGAGATCACCGGTGGCGCCGACGATGACGATGTCCTGGTCGGGTGGCGCGTGGAGCGGCATCGACGCTCGAGCGGGTGCCGCTACCGGCCGCTGAAGTGACGCACGGCGACATCAACAACTTTGATCACGGCGGCGATGATGGCGCACGAGAAGCTGAACAGGATCACCGGCAACTCTGCGCCCGGGGTCGAGTACGTGTACGTCGCGAGCACCGCGCTGGTGAAGAGCCCCATCACGCAGAGCACCAGGAGGAAGACCACCGTTCGGGTCGTCGCGTCGAGCTGCGGCGTGCCGCGCATCGTTTCGGCGACGCTGGGGCTGAGCTGCTCGGCGGGGGCGAAGTGGCGGATTGCAAGGACGATCAGACGCAGGAGCAGGACACCGACAAAGATGAACACGACGGTGAGAACGAGCGGCAGCTCCACGCCGGGGGTGCTGTAGGACACCGCGGCGAACAACCCGGCGAGCAGGAGCCCGACGAGCACCGAGATCATCCCCAGGACCGTGAGCCAGGTGATCGCGTCCCACGCGGGCAGGTTCACGGTGGGGAATTGCAATGGGCGGGCGACGGACTTACCGCCCGTGAGCTGGTCGATGAACGCGGGCTGCGCGGTGAGCCCCGAGACCCGTGCCTGCATGCCGTAGTACACGCGCTCCGGCGCGATGGGAGACGCCTCCGCGAGCAGCCCCGGCTGCGGTCCCGGGAAGAGACGACGCTCCTCCGTCCGTCCGTCGGGATAGCTCAGGCGGAGCAGCCCGCAGACCTCGCAGTGCCAGGCGCGAATCGGCAGACCACCCACGATCGGGCCGTAGTACGTGACCGTCCGGCGCAGCCCCTCAGGTCCGACGGCACCTTCGTAATGGGCGAACTCGTGCGCCATGATCCCTGTGACCGGGGCGGGATGGTCGCAGGTGTCCGGCGTCGGCGGTGTAGCGGAAGGTGCATCGGCGACAGCCACTGAGGATCGGATTGTAGTGCGGTGAGCCTTAGCCAACGGTCCGGCACGCGCGCGCGTTGAAGCCCGCGGCACGCATTGTCTCCGCGAGCCGCTCGGCGTCGTCGCGCCGGCGAGTGATCGTGAACACCGCACCGCCGCTGCCGGTGAGATGCCAGGTGACGCCGTCGACCACCCGGCGTGCCCGTCCCAGCGCTTCCGCGAGTCCTGGATTCGCCCTGCAGGCGGCAGCTTCGAGTGCACTTCCCATCAGCCCGGAATCAGGCGCCTGCCCCGAAGCGAGGAGGTCGGCGAGCCGCTCCGAGCGCCCGTCGTCGCCGATCTCGCCGGGCAGGATCGCTGCGTACGTATCGGCCGTCGAACTCGGCCTCGTGGACGCGATCACAAGGTGGAGCGCCGGGGTTGCGATGCGTTCGAGTTGGTCACCCTTGCCGCGAACGCGTTGTGCCGACTGCGAGAGCAGCGCCGGGACATCGCTCCCCACCGTCAGCGCCGCCGCTGCAAGCCGGTCCGGATGGATCGGCGTGCCCAACTCCTCGAGCCTGGCCGCTCCGGTTCGAAGCACCGCCGCGGCATCGGCAGAGCCGCCCCCGAGCCCCGCGCCGTGAGGAACGACCTTGCAGAGCCAGACGCGGACCGCGAGCGGCGTACGGGCCAGCGTGCCCAGCGCGTGGGCTGCGCGCACGGTGAGATTTCCCTCACCGGTCGGAACCCCCGCGGCTGCCGGCCCGTCGACGGTCAGCGACACGTCATCGGCATCGGCCCGCTCCACGCTGATCCCGACCAGGTCGTGCCAGTCGACCGGCACCAGCACGCTGTCGATGTCGTGCCAGCCGTCAGCCCTCCGGGCGACAACCGCCAGCGAGAGGTTGAGCTTTGCGTATGCGGGGACGATTCGCGTGGAGAGCCGAGACACAGTCGCTGATATACTGCTGGCTTCGTGCGTCCCTGGCTCGTATCTGCCCGGGGGGCGCGCCCAGTTATCGAGTGATCTAGAAGAGCGAGCATGGCCAACTCCCGATCGGCGCGCAAGCGCATCCGTTCCACCGAGCGGAAACACATCCGCAATCGCGCGGTGAAGTCCGCGGTCCGGACCAAGGTGATCAAGGCGCGTCATGCGCTGCTCGAAGAGGGCAGCACCGGCGGCGACGCCGAGTTGCACGCCGCCATCAAGGCGCTCGACCGCGCAGCGGAGAAGGGCGTGCTGCACCGGAACAACGCACGCCGGCGCAAGTCGCGGCTCGCAGCGATGGCTGCGCGCCTTGCGAACGTCGCCGAGGGTGCCGAGGGAGCCGCGCTTCGCTCGGCGGCGGCTGGCGGCGCCAAGGGTCGGAGCGCAAAGCAACCCGCGCGGACCGCTGCCGCGAAATCTGGAGCGAAATCCCCCGCCAAGTCCGCGGCCAAGGCGCCGGCCGCGAAGGCGACCAACGCGAAGGTTGCAGCGCCCAAGGCAGCCGCAGCCGACAAAGTCGCCAAGTCCAAATAAGTTCTGCAACGACGCTCCTGAGTAGTCCAACGCCGGTGGGCGTCCGGAGCGTCGAATCCCTAGTGGCGCCGGCCGCGCTCGGCAGTCAAATCCGCTGCGGCGCGAAGCACGGCGAGCCGGAGCCCGTCGGTCTCGGCGATCTCGCCTGATTTGAGCTTTCGATCGACGTCGTGCAGCGCGGCGAGCCAGCCGGCAGCGAGCGCCGGCGAGACGCTCCTGGCCTGACGGCTGAGGCGATCGGCCTGCCAGTCCGGTTTTCCAAGCGCAGCAGCGAGCCCGGCCCCTGAGCCGTGGCGCTGCACGTACGCCTGGGTCAGGACGAGGTCGCGGATCTGCCCCGCAAGGATTGCGAGCAGGTATTGACCGGCACGTCCGTCGGAGAGCAGCCGGTCGATCAACTCCGCTCCCTTGGCGGGGGTCGGGCCGAGCAGGTCGCCGAGCGTGTCGTAGAGACCGGCCGTCGCGTCGCCGGCGACAGCGGTTCGCACCTCAGCGATCGACAGCGGGCGTCCCGCCGCGAACGCGACGAGCTTGTCGAGGTCGGAAGCGATGCTGCCGAGGTCGGGACCCGCCACGCGGATGATGTGGTCGACTGAGCCCGCGCCGAGCCGCAGTCCGCGCTCGCCGATCTCGCGCTCAACCCACGTCCGCAGGTCGCGACCCTTGACCGCTGGGTGATACACGATCGAACCCCGACGCTCCTTGACGGCGGCAAGGACGGGGTTGCGATCGGGCACCTTGGCGTGCGCCACCAGGCAGAGGACGGTGGTCGGTGCGAGCTCACCGAGAATCGCGACGAGCCGGTCCGGCGGATCGATGCCACCGCGCTTCGCCGACCCCGTGAGCTGAGGCGGGTCGCGAAGCAGCATGGCGCGCTCGGGATCGAAGAGGGGCATCTCGGCCACGGCGTGACGGAACTCGTTGAGCCGAGCGGGGCCGTCGAAGACCTCGATATCGAGTTGCGGCGGGCGGGCGCGGTCGCGCCAGGCGGACACCGAGCGATCGACCAGGAAACGCTCCTCGCCGTGGATCAGCGTCAGTTGATTGAGGGGAGCAGCGGCGGCCATGCACGCAGTATCGCAAGCGGGCTCACGGGCTCTCCTGGAGGCCGGCCGGGCCACCGGCGTATTCCAGATCACCGTCGGTGCTGGTCCGATCAACCGGATAGCCCGGCGGCGCCGCAATCGCCGGCACACCCTGGGCGATGGGAACCGCGAGCTCGAGAGGATGGGCGGTGGCGAGCAGCACCGGAGAGACAGCACCGCCAGGCGGGGTGACCACCAGATCGGTGCCGAGTGCGCTGCTGTAGATCGCGCACAGGTCCTCCTGGTCGGCCGTGCCGGCGTCGCCGAGGACCAGGAGGCGGGCCGCCGCGTCGTCGACGGTCAGCACGCACATCTGGCGGCCGGTTGCGAGGGCGATGAAACCGAGGCATCGCCACCTCTCGCCCCCGAACGACCAGGCGCCCCCATCCGCCTCGAGCACGTTGGCGCCACCGTTCTCGAGAGCGTTGACGATCGTGTTTCCGCCAGGGTTGAGGCCACCCGGGGTCACCACGGTTCCAACCGTGTAGTGGCCGGGGAGCGCGGCAAGCCCATTCACGGCCGCCTCCTCCCCACCAGTGATAACGACCATGTCGAGATGCGCGGTTGCAGGTGGGAGCTCCCTCCCAAGTGCGGCGAGAAGCGCGGTGGGCGAAGTGCCGCCGTCCACCAGGACGGTGCTCCCATCGCCGGTATGAATGAGGACTGCCGGAGACGATCCGGTGCTCAGCACCGAGACGTGCAACCGGCCGTCGGGACGCGAGGCGATCATCCATGCAGGTGCGGCGACCACGAGGCTCACGACCACGGAGACGAGCGCCGTTCGGCGGTTCAATGCACCGGCGCGGTGCGGCGTGTCATGACCGCGAGCGCCACCAGCCCTGCAATCATGCCCGCCGCCTCGGCGACCGTCCATGAGGCGGGCCAGTTACCAACCTGGATCGCCGCTCCGGGAATGGTGACGAGGACCCGGGCGAGCGTGGTGATGAGCGAGCTGCCAAGTCCGGCAAGCTGGAGGAGCGTCCACCCCAGGGCAGGGTTGAGGGTGCTCAGGATCGCGCCGCATCCGCCGGTGACGATCATCCCGGGCAGCACCGGAAGCACGAGAGCATTGGCGACGGGACCAGCGACCGAGATCACCCCGAAGGTTCCGGCCATGATCGGCGCCGTGGCGATCTGCGCGGCGATCGTCACCGCGAACGGCTCGGCGATCAATCGGGGTCCTGGGACTCGCGCCGCAATCGGCGCTGCCAGCAGCAGGATCCCGGCGGTCCCGAGAAATGACAGCTGGAAACCCGGGTCGTCGATCAGTTGAGGACTGAGCCCGAGCATCAGGGCCGCGGCCAGAGCGAGCATCGGTATGGGATCGGTACGTCTCGCCCCGGTCGACGCGAGCATTGCGGCTCCCGCCATCACCGCACTCCGAAAGGCTGCCGGCCCAGCTCCGCTGATCAGCACGTAGGCCACAACCACAGGCAGGGCGACGACCACGGTTCGCCGTCTCGGCCACTCGAGCGCTCGCGCGACGGCGCTGACCAGGCCGAGGAGCAACACCACCTTCAATCCACTGACCGCCACGATGTGGATGAGCCCGGCATCCTGGAGTGGCGCGCGAACGTCTGAGCTGATCGGCTCGTGGATGCCGAAGGCGATGCCCACGACAAGCGCCGCGGCAGGCTCCGGGAGCGCAGCGTTGACGGCCGTCAGGAGTTGCTGCTGCGCCCACGCAATCGCGCGAGCCGGCGAGAGCCCGCCGGCGGCAAGCATGAAGACCTGCGGGGATGTCGCCAGCGCCTCGACGCCTTCACGTTCGAGCGTATCGGCGGAGTTTGCCCCCGGTCGCCGGTTCAGCGCTCGAATGCCAGCGGCGTCCACCTCAACTCGATCGCCCGGTGAAAGCGCCGGCACCAGCGGGCCGCTCACGAGGAGTTCGCCGGCAACCGGCTGATCGGTGTCGGCGTCCGACAGGTGACTGGCATCGATGACGGCCGTCGACCCACTCCCCGGATCGGCGCTGCGCACAGTTCCGAGGATCACGAGCGGCCGCACCCCGAAGTGGCCGCTCAGCGTCCCAGGCCCGGGGATCACCACACGCGACTCCCCACAAACCAGGCCCAGCGCCACCGCGGCGACGACCAGACCGGCGGGGGCGAGGCGGTGCGGCGCCATGGACGCGCAGAGCACAACACCGGCTGCCGCCGCGCAGAGCAGGGGAACCACCAACGAGCCGGACAGCGATGCGGCAAAAGCGACGCCACAGCCGAACGCGAAGGCAGCCCAGATGCACGAGGCCCAGCGGCCGGCCCGAGAGCCGGCCAGGCGATTCACAGCTGCGGCACCACAACCCGCAGGTAATGCTCGAGACCCGTGACCGTTGCGGAGTTGACGCCCAGGTCGGCGTGGAGTTGGCTCATCGATGTAAATGGACCCCATTCATCGCGGTACTGCACGATCTCGCCGCCGAGCCCAGGCGGCATACCGGGGACGGCATCGAGGTCGTCCTCCGCTGCCGTGTTGATATCGAGCTTCGCTGCCGTCGTTCCGGCCTTCATGAATGGGACATTGACCTGACGGCCGTCATTGACACGCTGCGCCATGTTCGGCAGGTGGCCGGGATCGGCAAGCGTGGTGACCCCGCCGGCCGCCGCGATGGCATCGGCGATGCGGGCATCCGAGCTCAACTCATAGAGGCCGGGATGCGCAACCGCACCACTCACAAACACCAGCACCGTGGGAGGGGCGGGCGGATCCACCGTTTCGCCCACTGGCACCGGGGCCGCGGCGGCAGCCTGATGGAGGACGGACCACCCGGCAACTGCAGCGAGTGCCAACACGCCGACCACTCCAAGTGCGAGCCGCCGCGGGCTCAACCTTATCTGTTTATTCGCGTTCGCAAGCACTCCGGGAAGTGTAACCGGAACACGCGGCGCGGCGCAAGGCGAGGAAATGGGATCGGCGGATGCGCGTGCCGGCGGGGTCGCCGGCAGTTCAGGAGGGGCGAGACGCGGAGTTGGGCAGGCGGTACCGGAGCTGCCCGTCCTCGCCGACGACCGTCGCCGCGCCCGCGCGCTCGGCGAGCCAGCGGACCGCGCGCCCGGACACCTGATCACCCAGGCCGCTCAACTCCTTGGCGATCTCAGAAGCCGAGGCGGAGCCGAGCTTGCCGATGGTTGCCAGGACGATGTCGGGCGTGACCGACGCGGGGGTCGCGCGTCCCTTCGGTCCCTTTCCCCGGCGCCGGCTCTTCAGGTGCCGGGTGGCAGGCGCTCCGGCCCGACGGCGCACTCGAGCCGGAGCCGCGGCGTCGCCCGCTCGATCGATGAGGGCAAGCGCCTCTCGAACCTCCCGGCGGAGCGCCGCGTTGTCGGCCTTCAGCTCGGCGACCTGACCGACGAGGGCCTCGATCCGCGTCACCAGCCGCTCAGCCGCTTGCACGATCGGCGAATTCGCGCCCGAGAGCGGGTCGCGATCGAGGGCGGCTGCGTCGGGCATGAGAATCTCCTGGAATCCAAGGCGTTGGTGCAGTTGCCACGAGCAAATCGCGGCACTGCTCCGGTGCAGTCATTGTCCGATACCGAGGCTCGGAGCCGCAATCGAGCTCATTCATCGACTGCAATCCCGCCGACCTGTTGCTCGCAACCAGCGACGTGGGCCCGGTACCATGGCGCGGGGCCATAGCTCAGTTGGAAGAGCGCTTGCATGGCATGCAAGAGGTCGGGGGTTCGAGCCCCCCTGGCTCCACCGGAGACGCCGGAGGCGAATGCATCGATGGCCGCGCGCGGCTCGACCGACATCCCCCAACAGGACGAATTCCAGGGCGCCGGCTCCCCTAACGGGGTGAAAAATGCCCCGGACGGAAGCATGGGTACCGACGAGTCGTTATGATCCGGCACGCCTCACCCGAAGTGGGGCTGGGCCAGGATGAAGCCTGAAAACCTGGGCCAGGGCGCCTTAGGCCACAAGCATGGGAGGACCGCGCGTTGCGTCTCAACAAATTCACCATTGGTGGTATCGGGCTGGGCGTGCTCGGCCTCCTCACCGCCGCCGCCTGCGGGAGCACCAGCACCACGACGTCGTCGTCGGGTGCGCTGGCAGCCTCGCAGACCCTCAAATTCCCCGTCTTCCAGGACCCAGGGACCTGGGATCCCGGTGAGATGGACGCCGAGGTCGACTCCGAGCTCATGCAGAATGTGTTCGACAACCTCTGGCGGTTCGACGACAAGCTGAACATCGTTCCGGACATCGCAACCGCGGTGCCGACACAGGCCAACGGCGGCATCTCCTCCGACGGTCTGACCTACACAATCCACCTGAACCCCGCCGCGAAGTTCTCGAACGGCGACGCCGTCACATCCGCGGACGTGCTCTATTCCTGGAACCGCGCGGTCGCCCTTCATGGTGCCTACTCGTCGATCCTGAGCGCGGTCCAGGGGTACGGCGCAGTGCAGACCGCTGCCGGCGCCCCGCCATCCTCGGGAACCCCGACCACATTCCAGGGCAACATCGAGAAGAACCTCGCGAACGGCAACACCTCTTTCATGATGAGCGGCCTGACCGCCCCCGACGCTGAGACCGTCCAGGTCAAGCTGGGGACCGCCTGCGGCTGGTGCCTCACCGCGTGGACACTCGAAGGCACGGTCGGCGCGATCGTTGATCACAAGGTCATCGATGCTCCTGGTGTCGATCCCGTGAACTGGTGGCAGACCCCCGCGGACCTCGTCGGCACCGGCGCCTACAAGATCACCGCGTACACCCCTTCGCAGTCGATCACCTTTTCGGCAGTGCCGAACTGGTGGGGTTCTCCGAAGCCCACTGTGAAGACGATCAACATCGACATCAAGGATCCGTCCACTGCGCCGACCACCGTTGATGCCTTCTTCCAGAAGAGCTACGACATCATCGGCTACGGCGGCGACAGCGCCCTCATCCCACTCGCCAACATCCTCGCGATCCAGGCCAACTCACGTGAGAAGCCGGACCTGCTCACCCAGCCCAAGGGGCGCACCACGTGGGTGAGCTTCAGCGAGGGATACCCGACCGGCGGACCGTTTGAAGGCACCAGCGCCAAGGCAACCAACCTGCGCCTAGCATTCGCCCTCGCCGTGGACAAGACGAGCCTGGCCACCACCGTGTGCCACAACGTCACCTGCGCCCCGGCAACCGGCGGCCTGATCACGACCGGGCTGATCGGCAACGGCGGACCCAACTCCGATCCGCTCGCCAAGTTCGACGCCGCCAAGGCGAAGTCGCTCATCCAGCAGTACGACCCGGGTGGAGCGGATCTCAAGAACCTGACCTACTCCTACAACTCGGGCAGCCTCAACGAAAGCGTTGCGGACTTCCTCCAGAACGAGTGGCAGACCAACCTCGGGATCCACGTCAACCTGAACGCGGTCTCGGATGCGTCGATCTTCATCAATGACCGTCTCTCGGGCAAGTACCAGATGGACCGTGACGGCTGGCAGTTCGACTACAACCATCCGCAGGACTGGTACGACAACCTCTGGGGCACGTACGCCTCGTCGGCCGGCGCGAACACTAGCGGATTCGACAGCCCGCAGTACGACACCATCCTCAAGCAGGCTGACCAGGAGCCCCTGTCGACGGCGCTCCCGCTCTACAACCAGCTCTCCGGGATCCTCCAGACAAACGCGCTCTACATCCCGCTCTATTATTCGGTCGGCAACTTCCTGATTCAGCCCTACGTGAGCGGAGCCGGTTCGAACACCGCCTTCGACCACTACTGGGACGAGATCAAGATCCTCGCGCACTAAGAGGGACTGCCACAACTGAACTGACAAGGCGCCCGGCATCGAGCCGGGCGCCTTTCGCCTTCCCCAACGGAAACGGAGGGAGTCAGCAGGCAATGCTGACCCGGGGAACACTGATCTACATCGCTCAGCGCCTGGCGCTGATCGTCTTCACGCTGGTCGCGGTTTCGTTCCTCGTCTTCATCACCGTCCACAGCCTTCCCGGCGACGCGTTCGAGAGCGATCGCGTCCACGGCAAGGCGCTCCAGTTGCTGCTCCACGAGTACGGCCTCGACCGGCCGGTGCTGGTGCAGTACTGGAGCTTCCTCACCAACGCGATCCACGGCAACTTCGGCGTCTCCCTGCAGATTCGCGGGTTGCCGATCACGCCGCTGGTGACCCGTGAGTTGAGCGTGAGCGCCGAGCTCGGTGGCACGGCGCTGCTGATCACGATCGGCCTCGGGACGACGTTCGGCGTTCTCGCCGCGTTGCGCCAGAACACCTGGGTCGACTACACGCTGACGTCGATCGCGGTGGTCGGCTACAGCGTGCCGAGCTTCGTGCTCGCAGGGCTCGGCGTCCTCATCTTCAGCTACTGGTTGCCCACCGTCACCAACGGGGTGATCTCGTATCCCGCCGCATGGACGGGAACGTACGGGACGCTGGTGGAGCTGTCGCTGCCGGCGATCATCCTCGGCTTCTACACCTCCGGCCAGGTCACGAGGATCACACGAGCGGCGATGCTCGAGGTGCTGCAGCAGGACTACATCCGGACCGCCCGCGCGAAGGGGCTGAAGAGTCGCGTCGTCACGGTGCGGCACGCGCTGCGCAACGCCCTGATCCCGGTGATCAGCATCCTCGGACCACTGGTCATCAGCATCATCACCGGCAGCGTGATCATCGAGAACATCTTCGGGATCCCGGGGTTGGGGAAGCGGTTTGTGGAGAGCATCCTCAGCGCGGACTACAACATCACAGTGGCAGTGTTCACGGTCTACGCTCTCCTCATCGGCGTCGCCAATCTGATAGTCGACCTTCTGTACACAGTCGTTGACCCAAGGATTCGTTACTGATGGCCACAGTGATCGCTCCGGTCATCGAGGAATACGCGGGCGGCACCATCGCACGCGAGCAGGTCGGGCTCTGGCGAGACGGGTTCCGCCGCCTCCGCCGCAACCGGCTTGCCCTTGCGGCCCTCGTCTACCTGGTCCTCCTGGTGCTCGTCGCCATCGTCGCGATCTTCTGGACCCCGTACAACCCCGCGACCATCCTGCCCAACACCCTGACGTATCTCCCGCCGTCGGCGCACCACATTCTCGGTACCGACGAGTTGGGCCGTGATCTCTTCAGCCGGATGTTGCAGGGAGCGCAGATCTCGCTGATCGTCGGCGTCGGCACATCGGCGATCGTGCTCACCGTCGGCGTCGTCGTCGGCCTGATCGCCGGCTATTTCCGGGGCTGGGTCGACAACGTCATCAGCGTCTTCATCAACATCTTCTACGGGATCCCCGGCATCCTCGTCGCCATCGTCCTGTACCTGGTCTTGGGACGTGGTCTCGGCAACATCATGATCGCCATCTCCGCGACCGCCTGGATGGACATGGCCCGCCTCGTCCGCGGCCAGGCGTTCAGCATTCGCGAGCGCGAGTACATCGAGGCGGCGAGAGCGAGCGGTGCGAAGTCGGGAAAGATTCTCTTCGGGCACATCCTTCCGAACGCGCTGGGACCGATCATCGTGCAGGCCACCTTCGTCATCCCCATCGCCATCCTCACCGAGGCGTTCCTCAGCTACCTCGGCCTCGGGATTCCAAGCCCGCTGGCATCGTGGGGATCGATCGCCTCCGAAGGCTACCAGGCGCTCCCCCTGGAGCCGTACATGATGCTGTGGCCGGCCGTGGCGCTCTCCATCACGCTGCTCGCCTTCAACTTCCTCGGTGACGGGCTTCGCGACGCGTTCGATCCACGGCAGCGCCGATGACCGATTCGATCCTCGAGGTGCGCAATCTCAGCACCCACTTCTTCACCGATGACGGCGAGGTCAAAGCTGTCCGAAACATCAGCTTCAGCGTCGCTCCGGGCGAAACCCTTGGCATTGTTGGCGAGTCGGGCTGCGGTAAGAGTGTCACCGCGATGTCGGTACTCGGTCTGGTTGGACGTCCGGGCAAGGTGGTCGGCGGCGAGATCATGTTTCGCGGGCGCGATCTCCTGAAGCTGTCCAAGGAAGAGTTGCGCAGGATCCGCGGACGCGATATCGCGATGATCTTTCAGGATCCGCTCAGCTCGTTGAACCCGGTGCTCCGCGTGGGCTATCAGATCGACGAGGCGATGAACGCGCACGACAAGATCCCCAGGGACCAGATCGGGCAGCGCGGCATCGATCTTCTCAAGCAGGTGCGCGTCTCCGATGCGGAGCGCCGCATCACGCAATTTCCCCATCAGTTCAGTGGCGGCATGCGGCAGCGCGCCATGATCGCCATGGGGCTGTCCAACTCACCCGACCTGCTGATCGCGGACGAACCCACCACCGCGCTCGACGTCACCGTGCAGGCGCAGATCCTGGAGCTCCTCCGCGACCTCAACGAGCAGACCGGGGCGGCGATCATCCTCATCACCCACAATCTCGGCGTCGTGGCCGGCCTGTGCAAGCGCGTGGTGGTGATGTACGCCGGGGAAATCGTCGAGGAGGGAACTGTCGAGCAGATCTTCGAGGCACCACAGCATCCATACACGTGGTCGCTGCTCCGCTCGGTGCCACGTATCGACGCCAATCGGGGCCACCGGCTCCTCTCCATCGAAGGACTGCCGCCGGATCTCATCGACCTGCCCCAGGGCTGCAAGTTCAACCCTCGGTGCCCGTTCCGCGTCGAGCGCTGCTTCCAGGAGTCCCCGCCCATCGAGCAGGTCGCGCCAGCGCAACATGCGGCGTGCTGGGTGACGATGGAGCGCGCCTACGCCGACATGGGTGCCGCGAACATCAAGGACACGAGCCCAGGTGCGGCAAGCGGTGTCCACCCGGCGGGCCGGAAGCTGCCCGTCGCCGAGGTGACTGCGGCCGTCGCGGAGCCGGTCGGTGACTGACACCATCGTCGCGCCCGCCAGACCATTCGTGCCCGCCGTCGAGCCGCTGCTCCGGGTCGTCAACGTCGTGAAGCACTTCGGTGCCGGAGTCGGTTCGTCGGTGAAGGCCGTCGACGGCGTCAGCTTCGACATCCTGCCCGGCGAGACCGTCGGGCTGGTCGGAGAATCGGGGTGCGGCAAGTCAACGCTGGGCCGATTGATCACCCAGCTCATCCCGGTGAGCTCCGGTGAGGTCTACCTCGACGGTGTCGACATCACCAAGCTGCACGGGGAAAAGCTGCGCCAGCAACGCAAGCAGATGCAGATGATCTTTCAGGATCCATATGCATCACTGGATCCGCGGATGACGGTCGGCGACATCATCGCGGAGCCGCTCATCAACTTCAACATGATCAGAGGACGCGCGAAAGACGTGCGCGTCCAGGAGTTGTTGCGCACGGTCGGGCTGAACCCGTACTTCAACAACCGGTATCCGCATGAGTTCAGCGGCGGCCAGCGTCAGCGCATCGGGATTGCGCGCGCACTGGCGCTCAACCCGAAGTTGATCATCTGTGATGAGCCGGTTTCGGCACTCGATGTGTCGATCCAGGCGCAGATCATCAATCTGCTCGAGGATCTGCAGCGCGAGTTCGAGCTCACATATCTCTTTATCGCACATGATCTTTCGGTGGTCCGGCATATCAGCAACCGGGTCATGGTCATGTATCTCGGCAGGATTTGCGAGGTCGCGCCGAGCGAGGATCTGTACACGTCGCAGGAGCACCCGTACACACGCGCGCTCCTCTCCTCCATCCCGGTCCCCGATCCTCGCATCGAATCGCACCGCCGGCTCGTCGAGCTCTCGGGCGAGATCCCTTCACCGCTCAACCCGCCGTCGGGATGCCGCTTTCACACACGTTGCCCGATCGCGCAGGTTCCCGGCGTCTGCGCCGATGTCGAACCGGAGCTCGAGCTCAAGGGCGCCGGCCATCTCGCCGCCTGCCATTTCTCGGAGCAGGTGCGGACCAAGATCGCGGTCACCACCTGACGCTGCGGAACGTCACCTCCACCTCTCGTCGCGCCGGCTGACTCCGCCGTCCGCGCCGCCGTTCATAAGATGGTGGCTGCACCCTGCACGCTAGTTCTCGGAGGCATGAGCGAGATGGACCATCCGCGGATTCTGTACACCGCCGAGGCGACCGTGACGGGCGGGCGGCGCGGCCACGGCGCCACGTCGGACGGGGTCGTCGAGGTCGACTTCACGTCACCCACAGAGCTCGGCGGCGACGGCGCCCGGGGAACCAACCCCGAGCAACTCTTCGCCCTCGGGTTCGGGGCGTGCTGGGAGAACGCGATGCTCGGCATTGCCCGGCGCAAAGGCCTGGACGTTGAGGACGCCGTCGTGACCGCTCGGGTCGGCATCGGCCGGATCGAATCGGGCCGGTTGGGACTCGCGGTCGAGCTGCTCATCAAGCTGCCGTCGCTCCAGGATCGCGAGCAGGCCCAGGCATTGATCGACGAGGCGGAGCAGCGGTGCCCGTACTCCAACGCGGTGCGCGGCAACGTCGAGGTCACGCTGACCCTCCTCTGATCGCCAAGCCATGGACGCCACGCCACCGCGGCGGTCGGCTACCGTCGTGGCGTGAAGCATCTCTGGGCGCCGTGGCGGATGGCGTACGTCTCCGGCGCTCCGTCCGGGACAGGCGACGCGTGTTTCCTCTGCGCCGCTGCGTGCGGCGATGACGAATCACTCGTGGTGGATCGTGGCAAGCTCGCCTTCACCCTGATGAATCGCTTTCCGTATACGAGCGGCCACCTCATGGCGGTTCCGATCCGTCACACAGCGGGCGTGCCCGCGATGACCGCGGATGAGGGGACCGCTGTCTTCGCCGCCACCCAGCGAGCGATGCGCGTGCTCACCGATGTGATGCATCCGGACGGCTTCAACATCGGCATCAATCAGGGCAGCGCGGCGGGAGCGAGCACCGAGCACGTCCATCTCCATGTGGTGCCGCGCTGGTCCGGTGACACCAATTTCATGCCGGTGCTCGGTGATGTCAAAGTGCTGCCTCAGGATCTCGAGACCACCGCCGCCACGCTTCGGGAGGCCTTCGCGCGTCTCGGACCGCTATAGTCCTTGGCAGATGGGTTCCGTAATCAAGAAGCGGCGCAAGAAGATGCGCAAGCACAAGCATAAGAAGATGCTGAAGAAGACGAGGTGGGCGCGCCGCGGCTAGCCGCGACGCTGTCTCCTCCGCTTCGGCGCGCGTTGGTCCTTCAAGGTCGAACGTACGCGCACGCCGTGGATCTGTCACGACGCTCGGCTGCGCTCACAAGCGCGCGCTGAAGCGACGTCGAGAGCATCTGGGCTGACTGGCGCGAGCGTTGGTCAGGCGCGGGCGTACGAGTGCAGCCCGGCGATCCAGAGGTTGACCGCGTAGAGGGTGAACAGGATGGCGGCGAACCCGAACGCGGTGATGATCGCCGCCCGCTTCTCCTTCCACCCGTAGGTCACGCGGGCGTGCAGATAAATCGCAAAGACGACCCACGTGATGAACGCAAAGGTCTCCTTGGGGTCCCATCCCCAGTACCGGCCCCACGCGTGCTCACCCCAGATGGCGCCGCAGATGACGCCGAACGTCCAGATCGGGAAGCCGATCATCACGAAGCGGTAACTCCAGCCGTCGAGAACCCCCGCCCGAGGGAGCGCCCGCTGCAGCCACATCGCCACGGCACCCCGCGCGCCGCCACCACCACCGCCGAAACCGCCACCGCCGCCTGATCCGCCGCCACCACCCATGGTCATCGTGGCCACGCCACCGCTGCTGACGCTCGCCGGCACGGCGGCCGGGGCCACGGCGAGCAGACGGTTGTCTGCCCAGCGCCGGCCCAGGTACGCCATCCCGAAGAAGAACGAGAAGCTGAGGATTGCCGAGGACGTCGCCATCGAGGTGACGTGGATGGTCAGCCAGTAGCTGTGCAGGGCCGGGACGAGCTGTCCGGGCGGGACGTAGAGCATGTAGGCCACGCCCATGAGGGCGACCGTGACGATCATGGCGGGCAGCCCTATCAGCCGCATCCGGGCCCTGATCATCAGGATCACGCAGACCGTGACGATGACGAAGGCGATCCCGGTGGAGTACTCGTACATGTTGCCGAGCGGCCAGTGGCCCGCCTCCAGCGCGCGAGTGAAGATGGACGCGAAGTGGATGGGCCAGCCGATGAGCACCAGGGCCATGCCGATATCGCCGAGGATTCGCTTGCGGAAGGCCAGGTGAAGCACGAATGCGACCACGGCGAGCGTGTACGCGGCGACCGCTATCCCGAAAAGAACCAGGGACGCCGGGGTGCTCGACATGCCTGCGGGCGAGTATAGCCACCGGCCGTACGGCAGGCGCCTCCACCGCCCCTCGTACCGGCAGGAGTTTGGGCTGTAAAGGAATGGACGCGGGCCACCCGTTTTTACGGCGCCTGCTTACCATGAAGCCGATGTCCCGGCCGCGCGTACTGCTCGCCGACGATGACCCGCGCGTCCTGAACGTGGTCTCCCGCTATCTCGACCTCGAGGGCTACGAGATGTCGACCGCCACGGATGGCGAGGCGGCCGTCCGGATCGCCGAGGCCGACCTCCCCGACCTGATCATCCTCGACATCATGATGCCGGGCATCGACGGCATCGAGGCCTGCCGGCGCATCAGGGCGAACGCTGCAACCGCCCAGACTCCCGTGCTGATGTTCAGCGCCCTGTCCGAGGAAGCAGAGGCCGCCCGCCTCGCCGGCGCTGACGGCATGCTCCCCAAGCCCTTCAACCTGCCCGCGCTCGCCGAGGCGGTGAAAACCTTCTTCGCGACCCGGACCGCCTCGTAGGGGCTCGGAGCGCCCGCCCTATACTGCAGAACGCCTCGGTGTGATGCTCGGGGCGGTAGCTCAGCTGGGAGAGCGCTGCCCTCGCACGGCAGAGGTCAGGGGTTCGAATCCCCTCCGCTCCACCATC
>CAWFUO010000002.1:0-80211 GCA_963819095.1 Candidatus Dormiibacterota bacterium | reverse complement strand
GAAAACTCAAACTCTACGCAGCAGAGTAGTGGCGTCCGCCATATATTGTCGGAACTGGCACCAACAGGAGCCGCCGAATCCTTTACACTGCAACCATTCCAGCGCGTCCGTCGGGGAGACAGGACTCGAACCTGCGACCCCTGGTCCCCCAGACCAGTACTCTAACCATCTGAGCTACTCCCCGAGGCGCGCCCAGCGACTTTAACGCCCCGGGCCCATGGAGGCCGAGAACGCCTTAGTCGTCGCTCTCGTCGCGATGGCGGGTGACGATCCGCAGGCGCACCCCGGCGAAGCCGAAGACCGCCCGGATCCGGTTCTCGAGGTAGCGCTGGTAGGCGAAGTGCATCAACTCGGGATCGTTGACGAAGAGCACGATGGTGGGCACCGGGCTCCGCGCCTGCGTGGCGTACAGGATCTTCAGCCGCCGCCCCTTGTGGGTTCGCGGCGGGTGCTCGTCGAGCGCATTGCGGATCAGGTTGTTGAGCGCCGGCGTCGGGATGTGGATCGCACGCGCGTCCGCGACCGCGAGCACTGCGGGCATCACCCGCTTCAGGTTGCGATGCTCGGTGGCCGAGAGGGTCAGCACCGGCACGCCCGGGACGAAGGAGAACGAACTCCTGCAGCTTCTTGAGGAACCCGGCGTCGACCCGATCCTCGTGCTTGACGAGGTCCCACTTGTTGGCCGCGACCACAAGTCCCGCACCGGCTTCGACCGCGTAGCCGGCGATGTGCCGGTCCTGCGCGCTCGCACCCTCTGAGGCATCGATCACGAGCAGACCGACGTCGCTGCGCTGCAGCGCGCGCAGCGACCGCAGCAGGCTGTAGCGCTCGACGTTCTCGGTGACGATGCCGCGGCGGCGAATTCCCGGCCGTGTCGACGAGCCGGATCTTCCGCCCGTCGAGTGACACCACGGTATCGACGACGTCGCGCGTCGTTCCCGCCACAGGCGAGACAAGGGCGCGCTCTGTCCCCACCAGCCCGTTGAGCAGCGAGGACTTCCCGGTGTTCGGCCGGCCGATGATCGCGACACTCACCTCGCCCGCCGCCGGCTCGGTCCCGGCCGCGCCGTTCTCGGGAAGCGCGTCGACGAAGCGGTCGAGCAGATCGCCGGTGTCGGTGCCCTGCAGCGCGGAGATCAGGAGCGGATCACCGAGCCCCAGCCGGTACAGTTCGTCGGCGCGATAGCGATCGACCTGGCTGTCCGCCTTGTTCCCGACGAGGATCACGGGCTGTCCGCCACGGCGCAGCGCCTGCGCGATCTCCTCGTCGAGCGCGGTCACGCCGTCGCGAACGTCGACCATGAAGCAGCACACGTCGGCCTCGGTGATCGCCATCTGCGCCTGCTCGCGGGTTGCCCGCGTCAACGCCGCGATGTCCGGTGCCGCATCACGCGGCAGAGGCACGTCGAGCCCGGCGGTGTCCACCACCGTGAAGCGCTTCCCGCCCCACTCCACCACCCCGTAGAGCCGGTCGCGCGTCAGTCCCGCAAACGCGTCGACGATCGCCCGACGCGTCCCGGTGAGCCGGTTGAACAGCGTCGACTTGCCGACGTTGGGCCGCCCGACGATCGCGACCACCCCCACTGCCGGCGCAATCGGATCACCCTCCTCGCGCCGGCGCCGGCGCGTGGCGCCGGCCGGGCTCATCTCACCCCGCCGGGGACCGGCGAGATGTCCAGTGAGATCTGCGCGAACGGCCCGCCTTCCTCCTCGAGCGCAAAGGCGTTGACATCCTCCGCTCCTGCGGCCGGTCGTCCGGCAGATGATGTAGACGTAGTCGACGCCAGGCGTGGTCGGTGTCGAACTGCGAGGGCTGCGCGGGGTGATCGGGATGGCTGTGCCAGATGCCCGCCACGTCGAGTCCGCGCGACCGCGCGTCGCGATCGGCCTTCATGAAGTCGACGGGGTCGAGGTCGTAGCGATCCGCTGCTGCGCTCGGTCCACATGTTGCGGGCTGACGTCACGTCGACGATGACCATGCGCGTCCCATCACGGCGGCCGAGCAGCACGCCACATCCCTCGTTCGGGTACGCGGCGACGGCCAGCTCGCGGATGCGCTGCTCGGCAGCGGGCGCGATCGTCGCGAAGCGAAGATTCACCGCCCGGCCCGCCGGTACAGCCCCGTGGAGAGATACCGATCACCGCCATCGGGCAGCACGGTGACGATCACCCCGCGCTCGATCCGCCGCGCGATCTCGCCGCACGCCCAGAGCGCCGCACCGCTCGAGTGCCCGGCGAGGATGCCCTCGGTGCGTGCCAGCTCCCGCGCGAGGTCGTAGGCGGGCTCGGTCTCGACACCGATGTCCTCGTCGGCGAGCGACGGCGTCGTAGATGCCGGGCACGATCGATGTCTCCATGTGCTTCAGGCCCTCGAGGCCGTGCCAAGGCTCGGCGGGCTGCACGCTGATGCACCGCACGTCGGGGTTCATCTCCTTGAGACGCCGGGTCACGCCCATGAAGGTGCCGCTCGTTCCCAGCGCGGCAACGAAGTGCGTCACGGTCCCTCGAGTCTGCTCCCAGATCTCCATCCCCGGTCCCGTCGTAGTGGGCGAGCCAGTTGGCGTCGTTGTTGTACTGGTCGGGCATGAAATACGCGTCCGGGTTTTCCTCATACATGGCACGAACCAGGCGGATCGCGCCGTCGCTGCCCTTCGAGCGGATCGCTGTACTCGACCTCGGCGCCGAACGCGGTCACCAGCTGGCGGCGCTCGTCGCTGACGTTGCCGGGCATCACCAAGTCGCACCCGATACCCCTTGGCAGCCCCGATCATCGCGTAGGCGATGCCGGTGTTCCCGCTCGTGCTGTCGAGGATGGTCCGGCCGCGGGTGAGCCGGCCCGAACGCTCCCCGTCCTCGATCATCCGCAGCGCGGGCGATCCTTGACTGAGCCCCCGGGGTTCAGGAACTCGGCTTTGGCGATAGACCGCGACGTCCGGGCACTCCTCGCTCGAACAGGCGGATGCGCAGCAACGGCGGTGTTGCCGATCCGCTCGGTGATCGTCTCCCCTATCGCCTTCGGTACGAGCGTCAACGCCGGCTGCGCCGGTTGCTGCGGCGTGGTCACGCCGATCAGCTGGCCTCGGCTCCCTGCGCCACCCGAAATCCGGCAGCACCGCGACGCTGATCGGCGATGACTGCGAGGACGGCCTCGGGGCGAACCAGGAACGGCCCGTCCTCTCCCGGAAGCTCGACGAACCCCGAGCCTCCACCGGAAGCATTGAGCTTGGCGGTGATCTCCTCGCACAGTGAGCTTCACCGAGAGGTCGCCACCGTTGGCGAGACGAACGTGTGCCATATGTCCCCTAGAGTACCGGGTCGGCGCGCTCCGGGTCCGTCTCGAGCCTCATCCCGCCGACGCCGCGACAAGCGCGGCATCGAACTCCGCTGTCAGGTCGTCGATGTGCTCGATGCCGACGCTGATCCGCACCAGCCCGTCACTGATACCGAGTGCCGCGCGCTGCTGGGGGCTCAGCGCGCGGTGCGACGTGCTCGCCGGGTAGCTCACCGTGGTCGCGACGTCGCCGAGGCTCGGCGCCAGGCGAATCCCGTCCGAGACCTCTGATGAACGCGTCCGCCGCGGCGCCTCCCCCTCGCAGGTCGATGCTGAGCATCGCGCCACTGCCATGCGGGAGCAGCCGGTCGGCGAGTGCCGCATCCTCGGGACCGCGGCGCCCGGGGTAATGCACGGCGAGGATCTCTGGGCGATCGGCGAGGAACGAGCCAGCGCGGCGGCGTTCTGGCTGCACCGCTCCATGCGCAGCCCGCCGTACGCAAGCCGCGAAGCGCGAGCCACGAGTCGAACGGCGAGAGATTGCATCCGAGCAGCCGGGCATGGGCGTCGAGCCAGTCACCAGCCGGGCTGGCCAGCGTCGATGAGCAGGACGCCGCCGATCACGTCGCTGTGCCCCGACAGGTATTTGGTCAGGCTGTGGATCACGAGGTCCGCGCCGTGCGCGAACGGCTGGAACAAGAACGCGGGCGTGAATGTCGAGTCGACGATGCATGCGGCCCCGGCGGCGTGCGCCGCGGCAGCGACGGCGGGAACGTCGACGAGCCCGATCAGCGGGTTGGTGACCACCTCGGTCACCACCGCCGCCAACATCCGGGCCGAGGGCGGCGGCGACGATCGCGCCGTGATCCCCGCTCCATCGGCGGGCATGTCGACGGTGGAGACCTTGACGCCGAGGTTGCCGAGCGGACCGGCGAGCGACGACTCGGTGCCGCCATAGCACGGCCGCACGACGACGACCCGGGGCCGCGACGGCGTCACGACCAGCGTCGTGGCCAGCAGCAGCGCTGCCTGGCCGCTCGACGTTGACCCGTGCCACGGGCGCCGCCCGGCCGGGCACCGCCTCGAGCTCGATCATCGCCTCCTCGAGGCGCTGCGGGGTTGCCGCCGCCATAGCGCCGATAGGAGTTCCGGCCCTCCATCGCCTCGTCCACGCTCGGCAGATCTGCATACGCGCGAACTGAAGCGAGGCTGATCGGGGCCACGAGGTCGACGCCGTCGCCGGTGTCGCCGACGCCCGAGTCCAGCCCTCGCAGTCGACGTCGCGGGGTCAACGCGCCTGGTCATGGTCAGGCCGGCTGTTGCACGGTCCGGAAGAACGGCGCTGTGCCGGCATACACAGCGGCCTCGCCGAGCTCGTGTTCGATGCGCAGCAGCCGGTTGTACTTGGCGACGCGCTCCGACCGCGATGGCGCGCCCGTCTTGATCTGGCCGGCATTGACAGCAACTGCAAGGTCCGCGATCGACGTATCCTCGGTCTCGCCGCTGCGATGGCTGATCACGCTCGCGTAGTTGTTGGCCGTGGCAAGCGCGATGGTTGCGAGTGTCTCGGTCACGGTGCCGATCTGGTTGAGCTTGATGAGGATCGCGTTGGCCACGCCGGCGTCGATGCCCCGTTGCAGGCGCTCGCTGTTGGTGACGAAGTTGTCATCCCCCACGAGCTGTACGCGTTCGCCGAGACGATCGGTCAGCAGCTTCCATCCGTCCCAGTCGTCCTCCGCCATACCGTCCTCGAGCGACACGATCGGGTACTTGTCGACCCAGCTCACCCAGCGGTCGACCATTCCTGCGGCATCGAGCGTGATCCCCTCCCCCCGCAATTCGTAGTGGCCATCCTTGTACAGCTCGGAGGTGGCCGGGTCGAGCCCGATCCCTATGTCACGCCCCGGAGCGTATCCCGCAGCGCCGATCGCTTCCATGAGCAGCTCCATCGCAGCCTCGTTGTGATCGAGGTCCGGCGCGTATCCACCCTCGTCGCCCTGCCCCGTGCCAAAACCGCGGTCGTGCAGGATCTTACGAAGGGCGTGGAAGCATTCTGCCCCCGCTCGAAGTGCTTCGCGGAAGGTCGGAAGCCCGATCGGCAGGAACATGAACTCCTGAAAGTCCACACGTGTCTGGGCGTGCGCTCCGCCATTGAGAACGTTGAACTGTGGGACGGGGAGCAGGTGCGCGCCCTCGCCACTGAGATGCCGATAGAGCGGCACTCCCGACGCGGTCGCAGCGGCGCGGCTCGATGCCAGGCTCACCGCGAGTATGGCGTTGGCCCCGAGCTTGGCCTTGTTGGGCGTCCCGTCGAGCTCGCAGAGCTTGGCGTCGAGCCCAGCCTGGTCGGTGACGTCGAACCCGATCATCTCGGGACCGATCACCGCTTCGACGTTGGCAACGGCCTTGAGGACACCTTTGCCACCGAAGCGGGCGGGGTCGCCGTCACGCAGCTCGACCGCCTCGTGGACCCCCGTGCTCGCGCCACTCGGGACGCGTGCCTGCCCGACGGTGCCGTCGTTGAGCGTGACCAGGCATTCCAGCGTCGGGTTGCCGCGCGAGTCGAGGATCTCGAGTGCGGTGATCGATTCGATTCTGCTCATGACGTCCTCAGCGCCTCAGCAAGCTCATCCCAGAGGCGGCCGAGGACGCGAATCCCTTTGAAATACATGTCGAGCGTGAACTTCTCGTTTGGCGCGTGGATCTGGTCATCCGGCAGGCCCAGGCCCACGAGCACCGCCTGCAGCCCCATGACCCGCGCGAACGACTCCACCGGCGGGATCGACCCACCTTCGCGAGTCAGCGCAGGGGTGATGCCGAAGACGCTCTCCATCGCGCGTGATGCCGCCTGCACGGCGGGATGGTCGATCGACGTGACCACGGGCCTGCCCCCGCCGACGGCGCTTGCCGTGACCGTGACTCCGACGGGAGCGGCGGCCAGCACCGCGTCGCGCACCAGCTCCGCGATGCGCTGCGGATCCTGGTTCGGGACCAGCCTGCAGGTGATCTTGGCTCCTGCGCTCGCCGGGATGATGGTCTTCTGACCGGGTCCCGAGTATCCGCCCCAGATCCCGTTGAACTCCAGCGTCGGACGTGCCCACAGGCGCTCGCGGTCCGTCCACCCGGCCTCGCCAACGGTCGCCGGCACATCGCCCGCCTCGGCGCGGAACTCGTCAACGTCGTAGGGGACGCTGGCAAAGAGCGCGCGCTCCTCGGCGGAGGGCTCGCGAACATCGTCGTAGAACCCGGGAACGGTCACTCGGCGAGTTACCGGATCGTGCAGCGACGCCAGGATCTCGGCGAGCGCGGCGACGGGGTTGGCGACGGCACCACCAAACCGGCCCGAGTGGAGGTCGAGCGTGGGACCCTGGACGTGCACCTGGACGCCGGCGAGGCCACGCAGCCCGGTGCACAGCGAGGGGACGCCGGGCGCCACGATCGACGTGTCCGACACCACCAGGATCTCCGCGCGCAGCCGTTCCTGCTCGGCCTCAACGATCTCCTCGAAGTGGACCGATCCGGACTCCTCCTCTCCCTCGACGATCAGCTTGAGATTGAGCGGGAGCTCCCCCCTCACCGCGAGGACCGATTCGACGGCTTTGAGATGCATCCACACCTGGCCTTTGTCGTCCACCGCCCCGCGGCCGTAGAGGTTGCCGTCGCGGACCTCGGGCTCGAACGGTGACGTGCGCCACTCGTCGAGCGGGTCGACCGGCTGCACGTCGTGATGCCCGTAGATGAGCGCAGTGGGGAGCTTCGCATCGACGATGCGTTCGGCGTACACCGCCGGGTGGCCGGCCGTCTCGATGATCTCGGCGTGCTGGAAGCCGGCGCTGCGGGCCGCGGCGGCGAGATGTTCGGCGTTGCGGCGGACATCGGCAGCGTGCGCCGGGTCGGCCGAGATGCTGGGGATGCGGAGGAACTCGATGAGCTCATCCACGTGGCGCTGCTGGTTGGCGGCGCAGTAGGCGTCCAGGTCGTTCTCAGGCATGTCCGAAGCCTAGTGTGGCGGCCACTCGGGCTGCATCCGTTGTAGCCTTCCCCAAGCGAACTCACGTCGTTTCACTCCACGTCTCCCCAGGAGGTCGCCCGTCATGGCCGTTCGAGTCCTGCCCACAGGGACCATCGGGATTCCGCTGAACCCCACACCCGCGCCCGAGCCGCCACCGCTCGAGGTCGAGGACGACGTCCCGACGCTCCACCTCGTGGGTCGCAGCGAGCAGCGGCTCGCCCAGGCACTCTTCGAAACCGAATCGGTCGACGAGCCGTACAGCCCTGACACGGTTCGCGCGCTGCGCCTGCTCGCGATGGACAACCTCGTCGACATCATCCAGCTCCGCGAAGCAGTCCAGGACCGCGATGCGCAGGTTGCCGAGCTCACCAGCGAGGTGGACGTGTGGCGCACCCGCGCCCTTGATGAGCACGCGCATCGCGGCGCCGAACAACGCGAGGCGATCTACCGCGAGCGTGAGTTGGTCACGGTGCTGCACAGCGAGCTGATCCGCAACGAGACCCTGTCGAACGAACTTGCCTGGCGCCGCAAGCCCTGGTTCCGGCGCCTCGGCGGACACTGATCAGGAGGCGGCCGCCGTCTCCTTCGCGGTGGGGCGCACCTGCGCTTCGCTGACCTCCCAGAGCCGGCGGGCAAGCGTCGGATCCTGCGCCTGACGGCTCGATACCGCAAGCGCACGGTCCTCGTAGTACCCGCCAGTCTGCTTCGACACATCGGGCGAGTCGGCAAGCCACACCAGCGTTTGCGCCGCTTTCCTGGGACTCCGTGCGAACGGCGCGATCATCACCATCGCGGCACTCATGAGCGCGCCGTTGTTGCGATTGAACCCGGTGGCCACGAGTCCCGGATGGAACGTGTACGCGGTCACACCGGTACCATCGAGACGGCGCGCCAACTCTCGCGTGAACATGATGTTCGCCAGCTTCGTCTCGCCGTAGCGTGTGAATCCGCGGCCCTTCCATGAGCGCTCGGCGTTGAGGTCGTCGAAGGGGATGAGCTTTCCCTTGTGCGCATCAGACGACGTGGTGATGATGCGAGCGGGAGCAGAGTCCTTGAGCCGATCGAGAAGCAGGGTCGTCAGGAGAAACGGCGCGAGATGATTGAGTGCCCACGTGCGCTCGATGCCATCGACGGTGAGCTGGCGAGTCGTGAACACCGCACCGGCGTTGTTGATGAGCACCTCGATTCGCGGGTAGCGCTCGAGCGCCTGATTCGCAAGAGCGTGGATCGACGCCTGCGAGCTGAGATCCGCGCGCAGCACATCGACCTTCGAGCCGCCCTCGCCCTCGATGCTCCTGACGGCCTCCTCAGCACGTGCGTCGTCCCTCGCGACGATCGCCAGCTGCGCACCACGCCGGGCCAAAGCCTGGGCCGCCGCGAGGCCGATCCCACGCGTCGCGCCGGTTATCAGAACGCGCTTGTCCCGTATTCCCGTCCATTCAGTCATCGTCGCTGAAGCCTAGCAGGGCGCTCGAAGGCGGCTCAGGTGCCGTTGCTGGGAAACGCGAGGTCCACTCTGCTCGGGCCGGGTTCGGGCCACCGCGACGTCACCACCTTGGTGCGCGTGTAGAAATGAATGCCGTCCGGGCCATACATGTGTGTATCACCGAACAGCGACGCCTTCCACCCACCAAAGCTGTAGTACGCAACCGGGACCGGGATCGGCACGTTGACCCCCACCATCCCCACCTGGACCTCGAACTGAAACTTGCGGGCGGCGCCGCCGTCGCGAGTGAAGATGGCCACGCCGTTTCCGTACTGATTGTCATTAACCAATCGAATCGCATCGTCGAACGTGTCGACGCGCACCACGGAGAGTACCGGCCCGAAGATCTCGTCGTCGTAGACCGGCGAACCGGGTGTGACCCGGTCCACCAGCGAGGGTCCGAGAAAGAATCCGTCACCGGCCGGTGTGTTGCCTCGCCCGTCGACCACGAGATGGGCGCCTCCCAGCGATTGATCGTCGAGATACGCGGCGACCTTGTCCCGGTGTTCGCGGGTCACCAGCGGCCCCATCTCGGAGGTCGGATCGTCGCCGGCACCGACCTTGACCGCGGGAATGCGCGCCGCGATCGCCTCGACCAGCCGTTGGCCGATGTCGCCGACGGCGACCACCGTGGAGATGGCCATGCAGCGCTCGCCGGCTGACCCGTAGCCCGCGGACACAGCGGCGTCGGCCGCCGCGTCGATATCGGCGTCGGGGAGTACCACCATGTGGTTCTTGGCCCCGCCGAGCGCCTGGACTTGCTTGCCATTGCGCGTTCCCGTCTCGTAGATGTGCCGCGCCACCGGTGTCGAGCCGACAAACGACAGCGCTGCCACATCGGGATGGTCGAGCAGACGGTCGACTGCATCGCGGGACCCCTGCACCACGGAGAAGACGCCGTCCGGCAACCCCGCCTGGCTCCAGAGGTCAGCGAAGAACAACGACGGCGACGGGTCCTTCTCGCTCGGCTTGAGGATGAAGGTATTCCCGCATGCGATCGCGTTCGCGAACATCCACATCGGCACCATTGCCGGGAAGTTGAACGGCGTGATCCCCGCCACCACGCCAAGCGGTTGCCGGATCGAGTAGACGTCGACGCCACGCGACGGCTGCTCCGAGAACCCACCTTTCAGCAGGTGGGGCACACCGCATGCGAACTCGACGTTCTCGATACCCCGGGCCACCTCGCCCTTGGCGTCCGACAGAACCTTGCCGTGCTCCGACGTGATGATCGCCGCGAGGTCGTCACGGTGCCGGTCGAGGAGGTCGCGGAAAGCGAAGAGCACCGTCGTCCGCTGCGAGAGTGAAGCGGCCCGCCACTCCCGAAATGCGCCGGAAGCCGTCTCGACGGCTGCGTCGACCTCCGCCGGGGAAGCGAGGTCGACGTCGCCGGTCTGTTCGCCCGTGGCCGGGTTGAAGACGGGCCCTCGCCTGCCGGAGGCCCCCGCGACGACCTGGCCGCCGATCCAGTGGCTGATTCGCTTCAAGCGCCCATTGTCACCTTCTGCAGGGTCTTCGCGGTCAGCACCGTGCGGGGCATCCGTGGACATGGCCGCAACGAAAGTCCACAATGGCGCCCACCTAATTCAGTCGCTCGGGCTTTGGGGGTCACACATGGGTCGCACGGTCAAACGCTCGCGTCGCGCCGGAATCGCACTCCTCCTACCGGCTGCGCTGCTGGCCGCGTGTGGCGGGTCGGGTGGCAGTTCCTCGCCCGCGAGCTCAGCCGCCGCGGCTCCGACCACCCAGACGTCGATCGCAGCCGAGGTACCGGCCGCCATCAAGGCGGAGGCACCCATTCAGATCGCCACCGATGCGTCCTACGCACCGAACGAGTTCGTCGATCTCAACGGCAACATCGTGGGCTGGGATATCGATCTCGCCAAGGACGTCTGCAAGGTGCTCGGGCTCGCCTGCACCATCAACAACGTCACGTTCTCGGACATCATCCCGGACCTCCTCGAGAACTCCGTCCAAGTATCAGCTGAGCTTCTCGAGCTACTCGCCGACAACGGCCCGCGAGGCCAAGGGCATCGACTTCATCACGTATTACCAGGCCGGTGAGGCGTGGCTCGTCAAGGTCGGCGGTCCCACGATCACGACGGCAGCCGACATGTGCGGGCACACCGTCGCGGTCGAGGCGGGAACGACCGAGGAGGCGGACGCGTGGGGATACATGGGCAAGCAGCCGGGTGGCGCAAACATCACCGGCGATACCGATCACTGCACCGCCGCGGGGAAGCAGGACATCACCGTGGCCCCGTTCGACACCCAGACCGAGGCGAATGCCGCGCTGCTCTCCGGACGCGCTGACTTCGGCTGGGCCGACCAGCCCATCGCCGACTACCAGGTGAAGCTGGAGCCTGGCAAGCTCAAGATCGGCGGCACAGCGTGCAGCGTCTATCCCTATGGCGTCGCGATTGTGAAGACCCTCGCTCTCGACCAAGCCGTCGAGGATGCGATCAAGTACCTGATCGACAACCATTTCTACTCGCAGATCCTCTCCGCATGGGGCGTGCAGGACGGTGCCATCACCAGCGCTGCCGTCGGCGTCAACGACAACAACGCGGTGGGCGCGACCTGCGTGCCGACCTACTGATCGGACGGGTCACGAGCGGCGACGCTGACCGGTTCAGCCTCCACACATGAGCACGGGGCAGGACGCGATCAGCGACCCCACGAATACCGCGGCTGGCCGGCCGGCCGCCATCAAAGCGATCCCGGTGCGCCATCCGTGGCGATGGGTCGCCGCCCTGGTCGTGCTGGCGTTCGCGGCGGCAGTCGTGTACACGTTCGCGACCGCGCCGGGTCTGCAGTGGAGCGTCGTCGGCCAGTTCCTCTTCTATCCGGAGATCCTTCGGGGCGTTCTGGTGACCCTCGAGCTCACCGCGATCGCCATGGTCATCGGCGTCGTCCTCGGTGTCGTCCTCGCGGTGATGCGTCTGTCCGTGAACCCGGTCGTGTCGTCGGTCAGCTGGTTCTACATCTGGTTCTTCCGGGGCACTCCGGTGCTCGTGCAGATCTTCTTCTGGTTCAACATCGGGTCGATCCTGCCGTTCCTCCACATCGGCATCCCCTTCACGCACTTCGTCTGGGTCGGAACGACCAACCGGATCGTCACGCCGTTGCTTGCTGCCATCCTCGGGCTCGGCTTCAACGAGGCCGCCTACATGTCGGAGATCGTCCGCGCAGGCATCATCTCGGTGGACACCGGGCAGACCGAGGCCGCCCAGGCGCTCGGCATGACGCGCGTCCTGCGTGATGCGCCGCATCGTCCTGCCCCAGGCGATGCGGGTGATCATCCCTCCCACCGGCAACGAGACCATCTCCATGCTCAAGACCACGTCGCTCGCGTACATCGCCACAGTCGGTGAGCTCTTCTTCATCCAGAAGGAGATCTCCAACTTCAACTACGACATCATCGAGCTGGTCATTGTGGCGAGCATCTGGTACCTCGCGATGACCTCGGTGCTGACCTTCGGCCAGTACTACCTCGAGCGCTACTTCGCGCGCGGCGCCTCTCGCCAGCTGCCACTGACGCCGCTGCAGCGCTTCCGCCGGCTGCTGTTCCATTTTCACGAGCCGCCCCCGGTTGGACCGTTCGAGCCGCCGCCGATCTATCCCCACCACGAGGATCGCGTGATCTGATGGCGACGCCGATGGTTCTTGCCGAGGCTGTCCATAAGTGCTACGGCCGCCTCGAGGTGCTCCGCGGGATCGACCTCAGCGTGGCGCCGCGCGAGGTGCTCTGCATCGTCGGGCCGTCGGGGTCCGGCAAGAGCACCTTCCTGCGCTGCATCAACCACCTCGAGAAGATCGACGGCGGCCGACTGTCGGTCGACGGCGAGCTGGTCGGTTATCGGCAGCGCGGCGACAAGATCTACGAGCTACCGGACCGCGAGGTCTGCCGCAAGCGCGCGGAGATCGGCATGGTGTTCCAGCGATTCAACCTCTTTCCGCACATGACCGCGCTGGAGAACATCATGGAGGCGCCACTCCGCGTCAAAGGCGAGCCACAGGGAGCCGTCGAGCAGCGCGGACGCGTCGCTGCTGGCTCGGGTCGGCCTCGGCGACAAGGTCGATGTCTATCCCGAACCACCTCTCCGGCGGTCAGCAGCAGCGCGTGGCCATCGCGCGAGCGCTCGCGATGCAGCCCAAGCTCATGCTCTTCGATGAGCCCACGTCCGCGCTCGATCCCGAGCTCGTCGGCGAGGTCCTGGATGTGATGCGCGGACTCGCCCAGGACGGCATGACGATGGTGGTCGTCACCCACGAGATGGGCTTCGCGCGCGAGGTCGGCGACTCGTTGGTCTTCATGGACGGCGGCGTCATCGTCGAGTCAGGCAGTCCGCGCGATGTGCTCGCCAATCCGCAGCACGAGCGCACCAGGTCCTTTCTATCGAAGGTGCTGTAGGCAACTCGCGAGCGAGGCAGGCGTTTGGGCACCTGTGCTAGAATTTGATGTTCCTATTGAATTACTAGCCTCGCCTCAGGCGGGGCTGCGGAGGCGGGAACCAGAGGATGGCAACCGACACATTGATGCGGGCAGTGCGTCTCCATGAGTACGGGCCACCTTCGGTCCTCGTCGTCGACACAATCGAGCGACCCGAGCCCAACGCCGGCGAGGTGCTCATCCGCGTTCACTTCGCGGGCGTGAATCCGATCGACTGGAAGCTCCGGGCCGGATATCTGAGGCAGTACATGCCGGTGACCCTCCCGACCATTCCCGGGTTGGACGTGGCCGGCACCGTCGAATCCGTGGGCGAGGGCGTGACCGGCTTTGCCGCCGGCGACAAAGTCTTCGGCCGGGGCGCGGGCACATATGCCGAGTTCGCGGTCGCGCCGATCGCAACCATCGCGCAGATCCCGGAACGGGTGTCGTTCGAGCAGGCCGCAACGCTGCACGTCGGAGGCGTCACCGCGTGGCTCGGCGTGATCGACAGCGGCAAGATCGAATCGGGGCAGCGCCTCCTGGTCCAGGGCGGGGCAGGCGGTGTCGGCTCCATCGCCGTCCAGCTCGGACATTGGAAGGGTGCGTACGTGATCGCCACCGCATCCACTGCAAACGTCGACTTCGTGCGTTCCCTCGGCGCCGACGAGGTCGTCGACTACACCACCGTCAGCGTCGACGGCGCGGTACACGACATCGACGTCGTGTTCGACACCGTCGGGGGCGACGCCACGACGCACCTGTGGAACGTGCTCAAGCCGGGCGGCATCCTCGTCACCTGCGTCGGCATGCCGGACGCCGAGACAGCGGCTGCTCGAGGGGTGCGTACCGCAGCGACGACGCATCCGGCCGAGACACGCCCGATCCTTGAAGAGCTCGGTAGGCTCGTCGCGTCCGGCGATCTCACCCCTGTGATCCAGCAGATCTACCCGCTCGAAGATGCCCCACTTGCGCAGGCTGCGTCGGAGACCGGCCACGGGCGCGGGCGGATTCTTCTCAAGATCGCGGATTGACGCGGCGGTCCGGCGCCCGGGGCTGGCGGACGCGGTGAGCACGCTTGGCGGCGTGATCCTGCTCATCGGCAGAGTCCTCTTCGTGGCGCTCTTCGTATCCGCGGCTCGTGGACACATCAAGAACCATCCGCAATACGTTGAGGGCTCGGGCAAGAAGCTCCCCGTCCCGATCCTCGCGGGCTGGCCCGCCGGCGTCTGGCTGCTGGTCGCCGCAATCAGCATCGTCGCGGGCATCTGGGCCGATCTCGGTTCCCTGATGATCGCGCTGTTCCTCGTTCCCGCCGCAGTCGTGTTCCACCCGTTCTGGCGCCAGACCGACCCAGCGGCGCGAAGGACCCATGAGTCGAGCTTCTACCGCGACATCTCGTTGCTGGGCGCAGCACTCGCGCTCTTCGCGTTGTTCGCTGCCTCAGGGCACGTGCCCTTAGCGCTGACCGGTCCGGCTCTCAACCTTCGCTAGCAGGGGTCGCGTCAGACTTCCGGCGTCTCGATGGCGATCGAAGGCTGAGCCGGCCCGACACGTTTCCCACGCGACCACGACGCGAGGGCTGCGATGAGACAGACCACAAGCGAGAACGTGAACGCCTGGTGGAGACCGGCGGCAAACGGACCGGAGATCAGCTGGGGGAAGAACTCACGCCCCGTGAGCGCGGCTTGGTTCGCCGGGGAGAGTTGCGAGAGCACGTGGGTGCCCACCAGCGACTGGATCGGGTTGTAGCCGAGGAACGCGGCAAAGAGAATCGACACGGGCGGCAGGTGGCCGACATGCACCGCTACTGCCGCAGGGACGCCGTGTGCCTTCAAGCCGGCAGTCATGGTCGTGGACAGAGTCTTGGCGAGGCCGGTGATCATGAGCGTGAAGAAGATGCCGATCGACAGTACCTGCGCCGAGCTCTGGAAGGTCGCGTTCATGCCACCTCCCGCTCCCCGGTCGCCGGGCGGCAGGCTGTTCATTACGCCGGCGCGATTGGGTGACGCGAACGCGCCCATGGAGAGACCGTTGAGAAAGAGGATCAGCGCGAAGAGCTGATACGGAAAATTGATCGGCAGCAGCTGCAGGAAGGCGAAGCTCGCCGCGGCACCGATCATCCCACCGGTCGCGAACGGCCGCGAGCCAAACCGGTCCGACAGATAGCCGGACAGCGGACCGGCGAGCAGGAAACCCACCGTCAACGGAATCATGTAGATGCCTGCCCACAGCGGTGTCGACGTGAAGCTGAATCCGTGCTCGGGCAACCAGATTCCCTGCAGCCAGATGATCAGCATGAACATGAGCCCGCCTCGCCCGACCGCCGCCAGAAAGCTCGACAGCGTGCCGAAGGTGAACGCACGGATGCGAAACAGCCCGAGACGAAACATCGGATTCTCAACGCGACTCTCGACAAGCACAAAGCCGGTGAGGAAAGCTGCACCGAGTCCGAGCGTGGAGAGCACCAGCGGGCTCGTCCATCCCATCGGGTCGGACTTGTACGGCTCGATGCCGTAGGTGATGCCGATCATCACCAGGATGAGCCCGATGGCGAAGGTCAGGTTGCCGAGCCAGTCGATCGGGACGCGTCGCCGGACGCCGCGCTCCTGCAGCTTCAGGTACGCCCAGACGGTGCCGAAGAGTCCGAAGGGGACGGACACAAGGAATACCAGGCGCCAGTTGATGGGCGCGAGAAGTCCGCCGAGCACGAGCCCGATGAACACGCCGCTGATGCCCGCGATGTTGTTGATGCCGAGCGCGAGCCCGCGCTGGTTCATGGGGAACGCATCGGTGAGAATCGCGGCCGAGTTGCCGATGAGGCAGGCGGCGCCGATGCCCTGCACCACGCGGAAGACCATCAACCAGATCGCCCCCGGCGGTCCCGTCAACCAGTCGATCGTCAGGATCAACGACGCCGTGGTGTAGATGACGAATCCGAGGTTGTAGATGCGCACGCGCCCGACGATGTCGCCGAGGCGTCCGAGCCCCACCACCAGCACGCTGCTGACGATGAGAAACCCGAGGATCATCCAGAGCAGGTAGAAGCTGTTCGACGGTTGGAGAGGGTCGAGACGGATGCCGCGAAAGATGTCGGGCATCGCGATCAGCATGATCGAAGCGTCGATCGTCGCCAGCAGCACGCCGACTGTCGTGTTGGAGAGCGCCACCCACTTGTATCCGTCGCCGCGCGTGCCCCGGGAGATGCGTCCGGGCGGAGCGGTTTCGCTGGTGGTGACCACGCTCAGCGGATCCGCTCGCGGGCCGGCTCGACGTCGCGGGCGAACAGAACGATCGAGGACACCTCAATCACCCCACGAGTCTGGCAGGGAGGCTCGCGCGCGCGACCTGAAGGACACTGGCGACCCGGTGCCCCAGCGCGGCGGGCGTCATCCTGGAGACCACGTTAGAGTAGGCGCCGTGCCCCGTTCAGGCCCCCGTCGCAAGCAGATCGTGCTGATCGCCCACGACAACAAGAAGGCCGACATGCTCGAATGGGCGCGCTTCAACCGCGACACCCTCTCGCGGCACGACCTCCTGGGCACGGGAACGACCGGGGCAATGGTCGCGAACGAGCTGGGCCTCCCCGTGCACCGCTTTCTCACCGGTCCGCTCGGCGGCGATCAGCAGGTTGGAGCGGCAATCGCCGAGGGACGCATCGACGTGATCATCTTCTTCTGGGATCCGCTCGAGCCGCACCCCCACGACGTCGACGTCAAGGCACTGCTCCGTATCGCAGTGGTGCACAACATCCCCATGGCCTGCAACCGCGCAACCGCCGATTTCATCCTCTCGAGCCCTCTGATCGACGAGGTCTACCCGAGATCGCTGGATCCGATCGCAGCGGGGAGGCCGAGCGCGTAGAGGGGGTCATCGGGCGATGTCGCATGCTCCACGAGCCACGACGTGGCGCTCTCCAGGTGGCGCCGGATGATGCGTTCCGCCAGATTCTGGTCGCCGGCTGCTATCGCTTCGAGCAGGGTGCCGTGTTCGCCGGCGAGCTGGCCGACAGACGCGTAGCCCTGGACGAGTTGCGTCAGGCACAGGAGGATTTCGATCTCGAGATTCTTGTGCGCACGTGTCAGGCGCGCATTCCCGGTGCCGACGACGAGTGCACGATGAAAGGCGAGATCAGCCTCGACCACGACACGCTGCGAGGACTTGGGACCGAGACTGTTGTGGTGCGCGAGGGCAGTCACCGCGGCGCGGGGTACCCACCCGCGGCCCGCGAGCATCCGAGCTGCTTGCACCTCGAGCGCGGTCCGTAATTCGTAGATCTCGGCAAGGTCGTGGGCCGTCAGCGCTCGGACGAAGACACCACGATTGCGCGACTTGACGAGCAGCCCCCTGCGCACCAGGCCGTCGAACGCGGCGCGAAGCGTGTTCCGACCGACATCGCACTCCTCGGCCAGGGCAATCTCACCGAGGTGTTCGCCGGGCTTGAATCGGCCGTCGAGCACCAGACGCTCGAGGTCGTCCTCGAGGGTCTCGACGCGCGACGTCGTGAGCCTGCGATTCATCGCCCTGACGTCATCCGACGGTGCCGAGGTGTTCAGCGGCGTTGAGCTCTCGGTCAGGCCTCGGCGCGGTGGCGGCAGCGGCGGCACACGCCTTCACTGGTTCCGAACGCGTCCCGGCGGGCGATCGGCTCGCCGCACGAGCGACACGAGCGGCCCGTTTCCATTCCGTACATGGCTCTCAGCGTGAGCCAGAAGATCGAAGTCATAACAATTGCTCCAGGGGTATTGATCCTGTTGCAGATTGTAGCACAATCCTTGGCGAAACGCTCCTCGAAGCGTCAGCCGGTGGAGACCCGGTATGCCACCCCGTCGCTGCCTGCCACACCGTCCTTCGCGATCCGGAGCCCCGTCGTCGGATTGAACAGGTGCAGACGCCGGGGCGGCGCGGAGAGCGTCACCGACTGCCCCACCGTCAGCGTGTTGTCCGCATTGATGATCGCGACCACGTCTCGACCTTCACTACTGCCATGGATGAGCTCGTCATTGCCGAGAAACTCCACAACGTCGACTGTGACGGTCACGCTCAACCCCGGCCCTGTCAGTGGTGCGAGCTCGAGGTGCTCCGGACGGAAGCCAACGGTTACCGACTCGAGGCCCTGGTCGCGCAGCAGCGCGGCCTGGGTGTCGTCCGGCCGCATCTCTGCTCCTTCGCCCACGAGACGGACGGCGCCCGCGTCCTGCGTGACCTTCAGCTCGATGAAGTTCATCGACGGCGAGCCGATGAACCCCGCGACGAAACGGTTCTGCGGCAGCTCGTACAGGTCTTTGGGCGTCCCCGCCTGCTGCAGGACTCCCTCGTTGATGACGGCGATGCGGTCGCCCATGGTCATCGCCTCAACCTGGTCGTGCGTGACGTAGATCATGGTGGCCTGGAGCCGCGTGTGCATCCGCGCGATTTCCGCGCGCGTCTGGACGCGTAGCTTCGCATCAAGGTTCGACAGCGGCTCGTCCATGAGAAACACCGCAGGCTCGCGCACGATCGCTCGGCCGAGCGCCACTCTTTGGCGCTGACCGCCCGACAGCTGACCCGGCTTGCGGTCGAGGAAACGTTCGAGGTCGAGGATGCGTGCCGCCTCCAGCACCGCCTTGTCGATATCCGCCTTCGGTGTCTTGCGCAGCTCCAACCCGAATGCCATGTTGTCGCGGACGCTCATGTGGGGATAGAGCGCATAGCTCTGGAAGACCATGGCGATGTCGCGATCCCGCGGAGGCAGATTGTTGACCACGCGGTCGCCGATCCTCACCTCGCCGCTGGTGATCTCCTCGAGCCCGGCAATCATGCGCAGCGCGGTGGTCTTGCCGCAGCCCGACGGCCCGACAAGGCACACGAACTCGCCATCTTGAATGTCCAGGTTGAGCTTGTCGACTGCAAGCGCTCCCCCGTCGTAACGCTTGGTCAGGTCGTCGAGGACTACGCCGGCCATGACACGCTCCTCATTTGACCGCCCCGGCGAGCACGCCACGGACGAAATATCGCTGGAAGGCAAAGAACACGATCAACGGGATGACGATCGAGATCATCGCACCCGTGGAGATGATGTAGTAGTTGTTCGCGAGCGCGCGCGTCTGCCCGTACAGGAACAGCGTCAGTGTCCCGTGTGGGTTGCCCGAGAGGAAGATCAGCGCGACGAGCAGGTCGTTCCAGACCCAGATGAACTGGAAGATGGCGAGGGACGCCAGCGCTGGGATTCCAATCGGCATCACGACCTTCCGGAAGAGCGTCCACTCCCCCGCCCCATCGATCCGTCCGGCTTCGAGCAGGTCATGCGGAATACCCGAATAGAAATTTCGCATCAGGAAGATGCCGAACGGCAGGCCGAAGGCCACGTGAAAGATGATGGTGCCGATCACCGAGCCGAACAGCTGCAGGCCGGTCGCGTTGTCGAAAACCTTGTAGAGGCTGGCGACCGGGATCAGCGCCATCTGCAACGGCAGCACCAGCAGCGCGACGATGATCAGAAAGACGAGAGTCCGGCCCCGCCATCTTCCGAAGACGAGCGAATACGCGGTGAGGCTCGAGATCAGCGTGACCAGGATCGTGACCGGGACTGTGATCGCGATGGAGGTGGTCAGCGAGTTCGAGGACGCCTCCCGGCTTGAATCCCGCCGAGAACAGGTTCTGGTAGTTGCTGAATGTGAGCTGTGCGGGCGCCGTGAGAACCGTCCACCATCCCGACTGCTCGAATGCGCTGTTCGGGCGCAGCGAGATGATGAAGATACCGATCGACGGCACCAGCCAGAAGATCGCGATCGCGGCGAGCACGACGTTGATGACGATCCGCGACGGGCGCAAGCCGCGCCGCTGTCGCTTCGCCGCGGGCGCGGCGACTGGCGTGGCCGCCGGCAACGACGCAGCCTGCACACTCATCCGCGAATCCTCTTGAGGTTGAACAGCATGGCGGGGATGACGAGCACGAAGAGCACCACCGCGAGGGCCGCGGCGAGGCCCTCGCCCGTCGGGCTCGAGAAATCGTTGTAGATGTCGACGGCGAGGGTCGCGGCACCGGACTGCGATGACGGCGCGGCCATGTTGAGGATGATGTCAAAGATCTTGAGAACGTTGATGAGCATGGTCACGAACACCACGACGAGCACCGGGCGCAACATCGGAATCGTCACTCGTCGCAGCGTCTGCCACTCACTCGCACCGTCAATCTGCGCGGCCTCGAGCACCTCGCGATTCAGTGCGGCCAGTCCCGCGCCGATGACGACCATCGCAAAGCCCGCCCAGATCCAGAGGTACGCGATGATCATCGCGATGTCGACGATCGGCAGGCTGAAGATCGCCTGCAACGTCGGGCTCAGCGAGGACGTCGGCGTCAGCGATTGCGTGCCAAGGAAGAAGATGCCGTTGAAACCGGCGGCGAAGTTTTGGGCGGTGATCTGGACTCGATAGTTGCCGGAGCCCGCATTGGCAAAGCTGAACGTGCCGTTCTTGGCCGTGGTGGTCGTGGCAACCGTGGCGCCGCTGCCATCGATCAGCGCGAGGTGCAGCCCAGGAACCCCGTCCTCGTCAGGGAACACCTGCCCGCGAACTGTCGGATGCGCCGGCGAGAAGTCGCGCCAGACCAGCCCGGTGATGGCTCCCGATGACGCGGTCGGCTCAGCCGCCGCGACAGCGCCGACTGTTTGCAACTCTGTCGGGTTGATGCCGATCATGCCGAGCTCGATCGTGCTGCCCTTGCTCACCGTGGTCTTGCTCTGCAGCGTCCCGCCCGGTCCGGACTCGAGGCCAGTCGCGGCGAGTTCGGAGACGGTCTGGCCGGTGGTGGGGTCAATCGGATAAGCCCCGGAGGGTTGATCGCGTTTGCCGCTCCCTGAATGGCGGCGTTGACCATGCCGGTGTGCGGATCGATGAAGAAGATCGATGCCCAGGTGAGACCTGCCGCGGTGGCGCTGAAGACCAACGGCATGAACACGATCGTCTTGAACGCCGTGGACCAGCGGATGCGCTCGGTGAGCACGGCGAATACGAGGCCGAAGAACGTCACCAGGAACGGGAAGAGCACCACCCAGACAACGTTGTTCTTGAGCGAGACGATGATGTCCGTGGTTGAGAAGATCGCCTGGTAGTTCCCGAGGCCGATGAAGTTCGACCCGCTGGCGTCGAAGAAGCTTCGTATCACCGTTGCGACGAGCGGATAGACGACGATCAGGAGGAGCCATAGAGCCCCCGGCGCCAGGAACGCCAGCGATCCCAGGTGACTGCGAAAACCGCCGCCGCCGGCATGCTTGCTCGTGGACGGAAGGATTTCCCCCTGCGGGGCGGACGGAACGGACTCCTCCGCAGTCGGAACGGCAACCGCCACGCTAGGCCCTCACCACAGTGCCGGTGATCCTACGTCTGCAGACGGGGGACCGCAACCCGGGTAACACATTCGGCATCGACATCACCCATTGGTATGAGAATCGAATCTCGCGCTGTTGCGTTTCCAGCGCAGGTGGAGTACACCGGTCCATTACGAACTGGATCGCCAGGGGCTCGTCGACGTGTGCCCCTGTGAGGAGGAGCTTTATGACGCAGGTCAGCACGCTGGGCAAGCTGGCGGTGGTGACGGCCGGACTCCTGGGAATCGCGACCGCATGCGGTTCGACATCGCACGCCCGCCGCCATCATCCTCGAGCTCCTCATCGAGCGCGAAGATCGGCGGATCGGTGACGCTGTGGGCGGAGTGGACAGCGCAGGAGCAGCAGGACTTCCTGGCTGCGCTCGCGCCGTTCGAGGCCGACACGGGCATCACGGTGAACTACCAGGGCAAGGGCAACAACATGGACACCGCGCTGACCGCCGCGGTTTCGGGCGGTTCGCCGCCAGATGTGGCACTCGTTCCGGACCCAGGCACGCTTGACAGCTCGCGAAGCAGAATGCGATCAAGGACCTCGGCCAGCAATCCTCGGCAGCCTCACGTCGAACTACGGCACCGCATGGAACACGCTGGCGAGTACAACGGCAAGCAGTACGGCGTGTGGTTCAAGGGCGCGAACAAGAACACCATCTGGTACAACCCCGCGCTGTTCACGCAGGCGGGCATCTCATCCCCGCCGACATCGTGGGAGCAACTGCTCACGGACGCGGCGCAGCTCAAGGCAGCGGGTATCACACCGTTCTCGCTCTGCACGGACGTCGGCTGGCCGGTCGCCGACATGTGGCAGAACATTTATCTGAAGACTGCCGGCGCAGCCGCTACAACAAGCTGGCGGCACACACCACCAAGTGGACCGATCCGACCGTGACCACCGCCTTCACGACGATGGGCGCAGCTCGTCGGCCAGCCTCGTATCTGCTCGGTGGACTCCAGGGCTCGCTGTCAAACACGTATCCAACGTGCGTGGACAAGGTCTTCCCCAAGCCACCGGCCACGCCGAAGGCGGCAATGGTGTTCGAGGGCGACTTCGTGGTCAGCGAGATCACGGGCAACTCCTCCAACTACGCACCGGGTACCACCGGAAGCGGCGGCGCCGCATGCACCGCGGACGCGTCCAAGACCCCGTGCTACAACTTCTTCTCCTTCCCGGCCCCGGCGGCGGACAGCGCCAACAACACGGCGATCCAGGGTGCCGGCGACGTTGCGATGCTGCTGAACCAGACGGCGCAGTCGACCGCGCTGATCAAGTACCTCGCGGGTCCAGAAGCCGCCACGATCTGGGCAACCTCGGCGGATTCGCGAGCCCGAACAACCAGGTCCAGACCAGCGCATATCCGGACCCGGTCACCGCAGGCCGATGCGCAGGCGCTGGTCGGCGCGACCAGCTTCGTGTTCAGCCTCGACGACCTGCAGGGAAGCTGGGAGCCCAAGATGTGGGCCGATCTGATCCAGTTCCTCAAGAACCCCACGCCAGTTCGAACGTCTCGACGATCGAGGCGACGATGGAATCACAGGCGACGACCGCGCTCGGTCACTAACCGTTCCGTTGCGCACACGCGGCCAGTCCGGCTCAGAACCGCGAGCCGGGCTGGCTGCAGAGCGCATCAGGCCACTGTCGTCTGAGAGGCCGCTTGCGCGCATCCACCGAACTGTGTAATCCTCAGCTTGGGAACTGGAAGGCGATCGAAGCAGCACGCTAGCTGGCAGAGAGCCGCTCAGGCGCCTGTAAGGAGTGTTGTGGGGGGCTACTGGTGAACGTACGTCTGGGAAGCGCCATTGGCAGATTCGGCGTTGCCGCAGCTCTGATCCTTCCCTCGTTCGCGGTCGTTGCGGGCATGGGTGCGATCAGCCACTCCTGGGGACTTCCGACTCGTTCCCGGTGACCTCGACGGCAGCGCCTCGGCGTCGACGACCGGGCTCGCCTACGCGTTCGGGGCGCCGCCGATCGCACCGGCAGGCTCGCTCGGGCCGAATCAGAGCGTCACCTTCGTCCTCAAGGTCAAGAACAACGGCGCGGCCGACCCCGGCGGTCCCGTGTACCTGAGCTACAACTCCCCTGCCGCCGACTTCCACAAGCGTGCCCGCAGCGCAGTGCTCGGGCATCAGCCAGCTGTCACGGACGCCGATCCTCTGCACGGCGAACAGCGCGGGCCAGATCTCGCTGACCTACAAAGCTCCGGCCCAGCCGCCGGCACAGGACGTCGTGCTCTTCACCGCCGGCAACACCGCCAGCAATCCGTCGATCAGCGCCGTTGATCACTATCTCTACGCAACCGAGTACCGCTTTGCGTCCTCGCCGATCGCGACCTCCGGGAGCCTCGCCGCCAACGCCAGTGTCGCGGTCACGCTCTCCGCTGACGACGCTGCCGATCAGGGGATTCCCAATGACACCGTGTATCTCTCCTTCGCGCGTGCGAACGGCGGCGGGTCGGCGCAGATCACCGGCGGCGCGGCACTCACCGCCACGCCAACCCTGTACACGACCAACTCGTCGGGACAGATCTCGCTCACCTACACGGCGCCGGCGTCGCTCATCTCGACCGGCATCGACTTGATCGTCGTGCAGGACCTGCACAGCTCGCCACAGATCACCAACAGCGACTCGTACGACTTCGCGTCGTCAGCGCCGGTGATCTCGATCGGTGACTTCGACGATCGTGGAAGGCGACGTCAAGCCCGGCACCCCCGCCGACTTCACGGTGACGATTCAGCCCGTCCAGGCGACCCCCACCACCGTCCAGTACATCACGCTCTGCGGGCTCGGTGACAAGGGCTGCGAGGAGGATTACATCCAGGTCCTCACCCCGAAGACCATCACCATCCCGGCGCATGCGTCGTCCGTCAAGCTCCTGCTCCGCCAGTTCGCGTATGTCGGCGCCAATGCGGGGGAGACCTACACGGAGGGGTGGTTCATGAATCTCATGAACCCGAGCGCCGGCGTGCTCGGCCGGTCGGTGGGTGAAGGGTTGCTGCTCCCCGATCTCGAGAACGGCAAGGCCACGGTCGACGACCTCTATGCGGGCGGCGCCGGGCTGGTGCCCACCTCGGGATCCAACCAACCGATGTACTTCACCGTCACCCTGGGCGGGCCGCTCTCCAGCGCGGTGACGTTCAACTACGCGACCTCGGACGGGACCGCGCTGGCGGGACGCGACTATCAGGCGACGTCGGGGAGCACCACCATCGCGGCCGGCTCGACCAGTGCCGTCATCCCGGTGACGCTGCTCGCCAATGCGCCACCGAGTACCAGCCGAACCTTCAAGTTCACGATCAGCAACACCAGTGGTGGGATCACCATCTTCACCGCGACCGGGACCGGGACTGTCCTCTCGAGCTGAGGCCGGCGTCGCGTCAGCCGAGCACCACCGCCGTGACTGCACCCACAACGAAGACCAGCGCGAGATACGCCAGCGAGTAGTGGAACAGCACGGCGGCGGCGTGCGATGAAGCTTTGGCCCGAGCCCACAACGCGAGTGCGAGGTAGCAGCCTCCGAGCAGGGCGGCGCCCACGGTGTACCCGACGCCCAGCATGAGCCCGGGGAGCAGGCTCGCGGTGATCAGCGCGAGCAGATAGAGCAGGATCCGGCGGTGGGTCCGGGCGGTCCCGATGATCCCTGGAAGCATCGGAACACTCGCATTGGTGTAGTCGCGACGCAACAGCAGGGCGAGCGACCAGAAGTGCGGCGGCGTCCAGAGGAACACGACCGCGAACAGCACGAACGCAGGCCAGCCGACTGTGCCTGTCACCGCGGCCCAGCCGACCAAGGGCGGAAAGGCTCCTGCTGCGCCGCCGATCACGATGTTGAGCGGGGTTCTGCGCTTCAGCAGCATCGTGTAGATAAAGACGTAGAACATGCCGCCCCCGAGCGCGAGCGCGGCCGCGAGCGTGTTCACCGCGAGGCTGAAGACTACGACCGACGCGGCGATCAGGGAAACGCCGAATGTCAGCGCCTGCCACGGCAGAATCCGACCCGACGGAAGCGGCCGCGTGCACGTCCTCGCCATGACCCGGTCGATGTCGCGGTCGTACCAGCAGTTGATCGCACCCGAGCCTCCTGATGCGAGCGCCCCACCGAGGCCGGCCCAGACCAGCAGCGGAAGTGATGGGATGCCGCGCGCGGCGATGAACATCGTCGCAAGCTCGGTGATGAGCAGCAGCACGATGATTCGCGGCTTGGCCAGGCTGATGTAGTCGCGAGCGGTGGCGCGAACCTGAGACGACCGTCTGCGCACCATGCCCTCAGCAACGGCGGGCGCACCGATGGCGTCCGGGCCGATGACGATCTCCGCGCTGGTTTGCATCCCGTCTCCTACGCGCTGCCGGTTGTGGTTACGCCCAACAGCGACGTGACCTCTGCGTCGAAATCGGCGGTGCTCATGGTGCCGAGCGCGCCGAGGACGGTATCGGCGACCTTTCCCTGACTGTTGAGGAAGACCAGAGCAGGAGCTGACGGTATCCGATAGTCGACGGCGAGCGTCGCATTGGTGTCTGCGATGCTCGGATACAGCACCTTGAACTGCGATTGAAACGCCAGCGCGGGAGCGGTCGTATCGCGGAGATCGACTCCCAGAAAGACGACACCACGAGGCGACCACGTCGCATACGCGCTGTTCAATGCGGGCTGCTCATCATGGCAGGGACCGCACCACGAGGCCCAGAAGATCAGGACCACGGGGCGACCACGGTACGACGTGATGCTGACGGTGTGCCCCGCAAGGGTCGGGCCCCCCGATGCGGTCACGGGCTGTATCGCAGCATGGGTCGATGGAGGCGATGTACCGCATGCAACGATCAGAAGCGATGCGAGGCACGCAAGCACGGTGCTTCTTGTCACGTTCATGGTGGTGCCGCAACAGCCGTGGCGGACTTGTCGTTGAGGTCGAACCATCGAATCCCCAGTGACAGCAATGCCGCGAGGAAGGGGACGCTTCCAGGAATCCACATGACACCGGCAGCTATCTCCTGATCGGCGAGCAGGCTCAAGCCCTGCCGTGGCACTGGATATGCGTACAACGGCTGCGTTGCATAGGCGATGACGATTGCGAGCCCCCAACTGACGAACAACCCAACCAGAATCAGGGTTGCCTGTCCCATCAGCGACAGCTGACCAGGCTCGCGCAACCGACTCACAACCTGATCCCAGAACAGCAGACCCACCACCAGGAAGCTGAGATGCTCGAGATCGTGCACGGACGCCAGCCTCAAGGTGGCGTCGTAGACGGGCGGGAGATGCCAAACCAGAAGGTCCACGATGAACGCCACGGCGATCAGAGCCGCCGCACGCGGACCGGAATGGAGTACTCGCATGAGGCGTGCCGGGATGGTTCCTTCCACCTTCACCGGGCGCCCTTGCGTTGCCAGGTAGCCTGCCCACGCCGTGCGAAACGGGTCGCCCAACAGGATGAGCGGCGGTGCGACAAGGAGGAGCAGGACGTGCTGCACCATGTGGTCCCACTGGGCAGTCGTATCGAACGAGGAGATCGGCGATACGAGCGCGATCAGGAGAATCCCGAGCCCGCACGTGAACGCCAGGTCCCCCGTGTCCCAGCTACGCTGCCGACCCAGTGCCTCCGAGGCCGTTCGCCGACCCCGCCAGTACAGGTACGCCGCCGTACCTGCACCAACGATCGGCACTGGTTCGAAGCTCCAGTCGAGCAGGGAGGCCCAAAACATGGTGAGTTAGGTGACGAACTCGACCAGCGCATACACCGCGAATGCGATCACCGTGACGTACGACCACTGCTCCATCAGCGCTCGGACCTGCACCTGCGTGACCGGTGCGGTCCGACGCACCTGGCCCATCACCACGCTCAGCGTCCAGAGCCCAAGGATGATGAATTCAGCCAGGATCACCCCATACCACACGGTCGAGATATCGATGTACGTGCCGTTCTGAAGATCCCAGCCGAACTGATACATCAGGAAGATGCGAAAGCCGCCCGTGAAGACGACGAATGCCAGCGCCAGCCACAGCAGCCCATTGAGCGAGCCGCTGGCCGCGCCGCTGGCAATCCCCCGCGACACCGCCCAGAGCGCCACCAATGCGACCACGGGCAGCAGCAGCGCCACCAGCGCGAGCACCTCCGGAGGAGCGCTGACACCGCTCGGATGCCACATGCCTCCGAAGTTATTGGCCCGAAGATAGAGATAGGTGAACAGGAAGGTCAGCTGAAGCGTCGTGTTGGCGCCCAGCATGAGCCGGGAGCCGAACGCCATCGTCCGCTCGCCGCCCGCGACGTCTTCGACAACGTTCAGTCCTGTGGGGCTTGCTGCATCCGTCATGGTCACGCTCCGCTCAGGGCCGGCGCTGCGGCTCCAAGATCAGTGGCAGGGCGGCCCGTGTCGTAGTTGTACGGCAACGACCATGCGGTGGGCACCTTGTCGTAGTTGAAGATGGGAACCGGAGTTGGCAGCTGCCACTCGACGCCGAGTGACTCCCACGGGTTGGCGGCGGCGCGTACCTTCTTCACGGCCGCTTGCCAGATCAAGATCCCGAGGAAGAGCGCCATCGAAGCCCCGAGACCGAACGCGAACACTGAAGCCGAGACGTTGAGGGGCTGCAGGTACCCGGCGTAACTGATGACGCGGCGTGTCATGCCCATGATCCCAACCGCAATCAGCGAGATGAACGTGCCATTGAAGGTCAGGAAAACCGCCCAGAACTGGAACTTCAGCAGCTTCGTGTCCATGGTGAACCCGGTCATCTTGGGCAGGTAGTAGACGATCCCCGCCATGAGAGCGAATACCTCTCCTCCCATGATCGTGTAGTGGAAGTGCGCCTGGACAAAGTAGCTCGCGTGCAGCGTGAAGTCGCTTGGCACATCCGAAAGGAACACCCCGGTGAAACCACCGATCAAGAAGTTGAAGAAGAAGGCGCAAATAAACAGCATCGGCGTGCTGAAGCGTGTGCGCGCGCGCCACATCGACCCCAGGGCGATCAAGTAGATGATGCCGGTCGGAACCGAGATCAATTCCGTCGAGAACATGTAGAACGGGCGCAGTGAGGGAGCGAGGCCGCTGACAAACAGGTGATGCTGCCAGACGGTGAAGCTGAGAAGCCCGACCCCGACCATTCCTCCGACCGACACGCGATACCCCCAGAGCGGCTTGCGCGTGAACGCCGGGAGCATCTCCATCACCAGGCCAAACGCCGGGATGATGAAGATATAGACCTCAGGGTGCCCAAAGAACCAGAAGAGGTTCTCCCACAGATACGGGGATCCTCCGCCGGCGGGAACGTAGAACGTCGTCTGATACGCCCTGTCAATCGTCTCCATGAGCACGGCGCCGATGAGCGCCGGCGCCGCGAGGAGGCCGAGGAACGAGGTGACCAAGACCCCCCAGACGAACACGGGCATCCGGCTCAGTGGCATGCCCGGTGCGCGCTTGGTGAAGATGGTCGTGATCATGTTGAGCCCCGAGAGCGCGATCGAAAGGCCGATCAGAGCGAATGCCATCAGGTACGAGTTCATCCCCGCGACGTTCTGGTCAGAGAGAGGCGCGTAGCCCGTCCAGCCCGTCGTGAAGCCGCCGAGGAAGACCGTGGAGAGCAGGATGAGTCCCGCCGGCGGCAACAGCCAAAAGGTGAGCGCCTCGAGTTTCGGGAACGCCATGTTGCGTGACCCGATCATGATGGGGACAAAGTAGTTTCCGAAGGGTCCGATGATCGCCGCCGACGCCATGAAGATCATCAGGGTGCTGTGCAAGCCGACGAGCGTGAGATACGACTGCGGTGTGGCCACCGAAGGCGTCGGCGTGAGCAGCTCACTTCTGATGAACATGGCGCCGAGACCGCCGATAAAGAGGAAGGCGAGGATCATCATCAGGTACTGCAGCCCGATGACCTTGTGGTCGGTCGTCATCCGGAAGTAACGGGACAGACCGCCGGATTCACCATGAAGGTACGCGTTGTCCTCCTCTGAGGCCTTGGGCCGTCCGAGCAGCCGGCCGATCGGATAGTTGAGGAAGCCCATGCCCGCGAGAAACCCAACGACGCTGAAGGCGTAGCCGAGAAGGAATCCGGGCTCAGATCCCAGCGAGTTGTCTTCGCCGAACGAATATGCAACGGCGACACTGCCGATTGCCCATCCGACGACATACCCGACGGCGCCAAGAACGATGCCGAGAAGCAACCCCCACTGATTCAGGCGCCTCGCAAGCGTGGGCCGCGACTGGATTGGTGCTCGTGCTGGGGCTACAACGTCCACATCTGCATCCTCTCGTGTGCCTGCGAATTAAGAATGAACACGCTCACGATCCGTAGATCGTTGGCGAGGGTTCGTACGTATGGCTGTACGCCGGCAGGTACTTCATGATCGGCGCGTCGAGCGTGGTCTGCTGCTGTATCCAGGCCATGAAGTCCGAATCGCTGACGACCATGGCGGTGTTGTCGGCCATGTTGCCGTGCCACAACCCACAGAGCTCCGTGCACTGGACCCGGTATGTGCCGATCTGCGTCGGCGTCACCGGCACGATGTTGTCGTTCAGCGGGACGGCATCGGCCTTCACACCGAGCGCGTAGAAGTTGAACGAGTGCGTGACATCGAGCGATGTCACGTTGAATTCGATCTTCTGGTTGACGGGAAGCACCAGTTGGGCGGTCTCAATGCCGCCGTACGCCGGATACCTATAGGTGAACCACCACTGCTGAGCAATGACCTGCACCTCGAGTGGCTGACTCGTGGATGCCGGCAAGGGCAGGGAGGCCGATGCGGTCGAGATCCCGCCGTTCGGCTCGTCCACCGCCAGCTCGACGGTCCCGTAGGTGGCAAGACCAAGCACGAGCACCAGGCTGACGGCGATCCACGTCGCCTGAATGCGGTAGTTGCCTCGGAGCGATTCTGCAGACACCTCGCGCTCCGAGGGCGCGGTCCGATTCAAAAGCATCACGTAGTAGAGGCCCAGCAGGACTCCGAGGAAAATCGGCCACGCGATCAAGGCGAGCACTCGGATGACGGTGCTCTCGTCGGTGGCGAGGCTCGACGCCTGACCCGGCGGGATCGGGCCCAACGCCAGTCCGACATCACCGGCCACGGTGAGGATGAGCCAGACGACCACACCGATGCGTAGAGCCGTAGTCCTGTTTCTCATCGTTCAGCCCACCTGGAGCTCGCCGGCCATGTAGCCGAGCGCTTGCATCGGCCCACCGTTGCCGTAGAGCGTTCCGGCAGCGCAGGGGACGAAGCACTGCCAGCGGTACAGGCCCGGCTTGTCCGGCACCACGAAGTCGAACTGGATGACCACCTGCGCATTTGCAGGAGCGTTGTCAGCCACACCTTCGAGCGGGACACTCACACCCAGATCCGGGATCGTGAACGTGTGCGCGGCGAGCGATGGGTCGAGTGCGCCCATCACCTTGCCATCGACGCTCATCTGGTCGTTCACGGTGCCTCGCACCAGTCCGAAGTATTCGTTGCGAAGCCCGGTCTGACCGTCCTGCTGGTCGATGGTCATGTGCACGACCGCTCCGGTTGGCACCTTGAGATACGTCGTGGGCAGGTACCCCACCCAGTTCGGATGCGCACCATTCCCTTGCCCGGCATCGCCGACGGCTGCGACCGTGGTGAGGTTGAAGTCCACCACAGGGCGGCCCTGGAGGGTCTGGGATGTCGTGGCCGCCGTGATCTGCGGGGGCGTGGGGTTCAGATATCGCGTGACAAAGAATCCGACCAGGACTCCGGCCACGACGACGCCACCCACGAGGATCCACACTCTCGATCGCATGCTGGGCCTTACCTCTTATATGCGCGGCTGCGGCGACGGCGAAGGAACCATCGGCGGGGAGCATAACCGTGAAGACGCGTCGAGGCAGTCAGTGCTCTGAGCGACCTCACTCAGCCACATCCGCCACGCCATAGATGAGTTCAATCCGGGCACCAGTTCTCCACTCAACGTGCGGCCGGTTCGCTCTGAAGGCGACATGATCGCGTTGTTTGTGGTGTTCCGTCAAGCCCCTTCAGTCGGTGCTTCGCTCCGCGAACATTTCGCAGACTGCGTGCCGCGCGCTTGACCTCTTCCCGAGCCTCCGACGCGGCTGACGTGCTCCAGCACACGGGCGTACTGAGGACTATGCTGCTTGCGCACTCAAGGGGATAGGTCATGCGGCGGTTTTTGCTTGCATTTGCCATCGTTGCCGTGACGGTGGGCGCGTCGGTTGGATCGGTTCAAGCCAGGACATCGAGCGGATGGTCGATCGTCCGGACACCAAACTCGGTCTCGAGCTCTCTCCACCTCGGTTCGCTCGACGCCGTGGCGTGCGCAAACAGTTCGGCCTGCATCGCCGTCGGGTCGGGCGTCAATGACCGCGCCAACGGGATCGCGATCGCGGCGACCTGGAACGGGACCGCCTGGACAGCCCGCCCCACCGCACACGTCCACGGTGCAGTTGCGGCCGCGCTCGCTGCGGTCTCATGTATCGCAGCAAACGCGTGCATTGCTGTCGGTGACGAGCTCGACGGCGCGGGCATGGGGCTGCCCCTGATTGAACGATGGGACGGCAGCATATGGAGCGTTCAGGCCTCTCCCGTGGGACGCGGCGGATCGCTCGCGGGGGTGTCGTGCGTGAGTGCGACCGCGTGCATGGCCGTTGGCGCGACGAGCAACGCCGCCGGATCGACCGTCTCTCTTGCGGAGCGCTGGGACGGCGTGACGTGGAGCATCGTTCCGACACCGGCCATTGCGGGTGCGCCCTTCACCATCCTGTCGGCCGTGTCCTGCTCGGCGGCCGCCGCGTGCACGGCGGTCGGATCGACGACAGCACCCGTCTTCGGTGCCGTTGCGGAGCGGTGGAATGGCAGTGCCTGGTCGCTGCAAGCGATGGCAACTCCCGGTGACGGCGAGGAAGGGTTCATGACAGGGGTGTCCTGCACATCGGCCACGAGCTGCATCGGCGCCGGCGACTACATCAACAGCAGCTTCACGTACGTGACGCTCGCCGAACGCTGGAATGGAACGGCATGGACGGTGCAACCGACCCCCAACCCCAGCGGCGCATTTCTGCTGCAGGTCACGGGTCTCGCATGCTCGTCGGCGTCAGCGTGCACCGCAGTCGGCTGGACCGACTCGGGGGCGTTGGTGATGCACTTTGACGGCTCGACCTGGCAGTTGCAGCCAACCCCTCCCCCCTCGGGTCCGCCTTTCGTCACACCGATGCTCAACGGCGTCTCGTGCGGAGGCGCCGGGGCCTGCATCTCGGTCGGGTCCTTTGCGGGAACGCTCGCGGAACGCTGGAACGGCACCGCCTGGTCGCTCACCAGCACCCCGAACATGCCGGGAGTTCTCAACAGTGATCTCGTCTCGGTTGCGTGCTCCACCTCAGATAGTTGCATGGCCGTCGGGAACCAGGAGACGAGCGCCGGTGGTCAAACCTCGCTCGCGGAAACGTGGAACGGCACCTCCTGGAGCATTCAGAAGACGCCCGCGGTCAGCGGCGCTCTGACCGTGATGCTCTCGGGCGTCACCTGCACCAGCTCCAACGCATGCGTCGCGGTCGGCTGGTACGCCAGCACGGCCGGGACTCAGGAGCCGCTCGCCGAATCATGGAATGGGCACGCGTGGACGATTCATGCGACTCCGACGCCCGCAGGCGCGACCCAAGCCGTCCTCGCCGGGGTGTCCTGCATGACCGCGACGAGTTGTGTCGCCGTCGGAAGCCAGGAGAACGCGACCGGGCATCAGCTGCCGCTCACCGAGCGCTGGAGTGGCGGAGCCTGGACGATGCAATCGACGCCGATGCCCGCGAGCGCACTCCAGGGTCGCTTGATCTCGATCTCGTGCGCCGCGGCCACGTCCTGCGTCGCGGTCGGTGAATACCTGAACGGATCGGTCAATGTCGGGCGCGGACACGCGCACCAACCCATGGCGGTGAGCTGGAACGGCGCGACATGGAGCGCTCGGTCGATCGATCGTCCTGCCGGCGCACCCGCAAGCTACCTGGATGCCGTCTCGTGTGCCGGGGCGACCTCGTGCACCGCGGTCGGGTGGTCGACCAGCCCCGGCTCCTCGAAGACCGAGACGGCGCTTGCGGAGTCCTGGAACGGTGTTGCCTGGACGATGCAACCGAGCGCCGGCATCAGTAATGCCGCGCTGAGCGGTGTGAGCTGCGTCGGCTCGTCAGGCTGCACCGCTGTCGGAGCGACCCAGCAGGGTTTCTCCATCGCCGAAGCCACGGACGGATCGGCATGGTCGGTGCAGGCAACGCCCAACCGCGCCGCGACATCGCGAACGCTGCAGTCCGTCGTGTGCGAAAGCCCCGTTGCTTGCATGGCAATCGGAATGCAGGTCGGATCGGCCGGATACCCGGTTACGCTCGGAGAGCGCTACACCGGGTAGCGATCCGGTCGGTACTTGGCCCTTAACGGTCCGGGCTCGGTCCGATGAGCGCGGGGTCTCGGGTCTCCGGTGCGATCCGGCTCTCATCCGACTCGGACAGTTGTGCCGGGAGGTCGGGCTCAGGAGCGCTTGCGGCTGTCGCCTTAGGAGCGGGTTTCGCGGCGTTGGACAACCCAACCCCCACGGCCAGCAGCACGCCGGCGATGAGCAGGATGCCGGCGACATCGTGCGTATCGCCCTGGTGCTGCACGAGCAGCGCCACCGCCAGCAACACGACCACTGCGACAAGAGCGATCGCGCCGTCGTCCACAAACAGGCCCCATAGCTCGAGTGCGATCGCCTTGAGCGTCCGCTCCAACCCGCTGATCGACGACCGCATGCGCGCCGGCCGCTTGAGGAGCCACACGAACGCTACCGAGGCCAGCCCGTACGCCGCCACCAGGATCAGCAAGCTCAGGTCGTCGCCCCACCAGTGAACGCCGATCCCTTCGCCGCTGAAGAAGGTGCCGAATGAGGTCAGCATGATGCCGACCACGTACTTGATCGCGTTCTCCGGCACCCGAGTGAGCGGCCGGCGGAACGCGGCGCCTGCTCCGCCGACAATCGCCAGGGCCACGAGCGCGCCGATCACCGCAGACGGAAGATCCTGGAGACCGCCCAGCGCCACCACGATGAACACGACCTCGAGCCCTTCGAGGAACACGCCGCTCAGGGCGGTGGTCACGCCTGCGCGGTCGAGCCCCGCCGTGCCTGCCGACTGACCGAGCTTCCTCTCCGTCTCCTCGAACTTAACGGCCTCGTCGGAGCGAGCCTTCAGACCGCTGGAACGAAGGATTGCCTTGTGCAGCCATTTGAGCCCGAACAGCAGCAGGAAGACGCCCACCACAGTCCGCGCCGCGTCGATTGAAGCAGTCGAGGTGATGGTGATGCCGAAGACGGCCACCAGAAGGGCGAGCGCAGCAAACCCGATGGCCATGCCGATAAACGCGCTGCGCCATCCCTTGAGCAACCCGACCGCGAGGACGATGGTCAGCGCCTCGACCCACTCGACGCCTGCCGCGAGGGCGGTGGCGAGCAGCACCACGATGCTCATCGGGAGGCGTCCCGCCTACTGACGCCGCGCATGCCGCCTAGCATGCCTCGTCCGCCCTCGCCGTGGCGACACCCAAGAGACTCGTCAAAGCTCCGACAGTCCAGCGGGCGACTAATTCGTGCCCAGATCGTAGGGGCGCAGGAAACGGGTTGGCTTGTAGACGACAAACGCTGCGGGGACGGCGTTGTACGTCGGTCCGAGCGCCGTTGCGAGCGCCTCGAGCCGCGCGGCCGACGTGCTGGAGCCCCATATGCCGGTGCTCACCCGGTGCATGAGCGTCTCGAAGGCCGCGATCGTCTCCGCGGGGGTGAACGTGCAGTGCCCGGCGCGGCTCACGTATCCCTCGCGAAGGTTCTGTCCGTCGCCTGCGTCCTGCGCGACGTTGCGATAGGCCTGCTCCGCCTCGTTCGCGACGAGCCCATCGCCGGTGGTGTGCAGCGTGAGCACCGGTTTGCGGATGACGCCGTCGTAGGTGATGTACTTGGTGAGGTAGTTGACCGCCCTGGGAAGAGCAGCGATCGGCGTCGCCGCCTGCAGAGTCGCGAGATCGGTGCTGAGGCTCAGGCCGGCGGCTGCGTAGAGCGCCTGGACCTCGGCGTTGTCAGCCGACATGGCGAGCTGGTGCGTGTAGTTGACGCCGGTGGTCCATGACACGTTGCCGCCTGCCCGTGCCTCGAGCTCGGCCCGAAGCTCGAATGCGAACGGCCCGTCGACCTCGGTCTCCCAGAGGAACTGATTGGCCTCCTGGCTCACGTAGTCGGTCGGGGCGGGCTCGGGGCTGGCCGGGTCGAACCACCCGGGTATGTCCCCCAGCGCGCTGGCGAGCGCGATGCGAGCTCTTCCCTGCGGAGTCGCCTGGGCGGCCGCAAACAGCGTCTCGGCAATGCCGAGATTGGTGGGCGGGTCGGTGATGTCGACCACCTGCAAGCCCGACGCCGGCCCCAGCAGTTGCTGCACGGCGAAGGCAGAGTCAAGGGCGACGTTCCAGGTACCGACTCCTCCGCCCAGGACGCCGCACATCGGCAGCGCGGCGGTGAATCGGCTCGGGTCGAGCTGGAGCAGTGCGGCCGTGATCATGCCGCCGAGCGAATGGCCCCAGGCGATCGTCTGAAGCGGTGTACCAACCCGCCGGTCGAACGTGTTCAACGTCGACAGCTGGTCAGGGATCGCCTGCTGGACCGCCCAGCCGGTGGTGGCGTACGAGGAACCTGCCAGGGCATAGCCGTTGGTCAGCAGCCACTGGCCGGTGAGGGGATCGCCGACGTCGGTCGCCGGATTCGCGCTCCCCGGGGTCACATAGCCATGGCTGTAGAGCACAAGGGTGCCGTTCCAGTTGGCGGGAACCTGGATCAGATAGGTCGCACCGTCATGAAAGGTGCCCGTGAGCGTCCGGGCATGACTTGACGCCAGTGCGTTGCTGGGACCGGCGGCGAATGTCAGTGTTCCGGCGCCGAGTGCGACGGCGCAAACCGCCGCGAGGCGGCGCCGTCGTGTCGATAGCCTGCGATGCATGGTTCAACCCCCGTTGGTCGCGCCGACGGCTGCCTGGTCGCCGACGCTACTCCGCGGGGGCGATACCGGTCAAGCAGACACGCCGGGCGGCGCTACCCCAGAGGAGTCGAGAGCGGGAGCGGGAGCGGCCCCGGACGCGCGAAGAGGTAGCCCTGGCCAAATCCGGCGCCAAGTTGCTGCAGCGTCTCCATCTCGGGGATGGTTTCGATGCCTTCCGCGACCAGGCCGGCGTCGATCTCCGCGGCAAACGTGATCAGGGCTGTGGCGAGCGCACGATGCGACGCCTCACTGTCCACCGATCGCGTGATCGAGATGTCGAGCTTGATGACGTCCGGCTTGACCCGAAGGATGTGGCGAAAGCTTGAATAGCCGGCGCCCGCATCGTCGATGGCGATCCGGACGCCGCGCTCGCGCAGCGGCGCGAGCGCGCTGAGGAGGACGCCGTAGTCCTCGATGGGAACGTGCTCGGTGATCTCGAGCAGCAACCGCTCGTAAGGCAGGCCCTCGGGAAGGTCACGTTCGGCCCAGCCGCTGATGAGCTCTGGCGAGGCGTTGAGCGAGAGATACACGTTGTCCGGGAGCAGAGGAAGGTCTGTGACTGCGAGTCGAAGGGTGGCTGTCTCCAGCTCTGCCTCGAGGCCGACCCCGGCCGCCTCGCGGAACCATCGATCTGGAGTTGGAGGACCGCCCTCGAAGCGGCTCAGCGCCTCGGCGCCGACCACAACGAGCGTATCGAGGCGAACGATCGGCTGATACACGATGCGCACCCCCACTCCGGCGATTGCGGCGTGCATACGCCGCAGCGTGTCGTTTCGGATTGCCTCGATTGGCCGTGTCCGTTTCACCTCATCGGAGAGCAGGCTGGCGAGCACACGCATGAAGCGCACGTCGCCGGTGTCAATCTCCGGGTGCGCATCGCGACCGATGCAGCACAGCATCCCGTAGACCTCTCCGTCCGGAAGCACCACCGGCACCCCTGCATACGATCCGATGCCAACGAGCTGCGTTATCGGAAGATCGCGCGTGCGCTCATCCGCGCGCGCATCCGGGATGACGTTGGGCAGTTCGCCTGCCACCACCCGCGAGCAGTACGACGCGAACGCCGGAGTTCTCGACCCCGGCGCCGACGTGGAATCGAGCGCCGTCGCCACTGACGTGCTCAAGCACGTGAACGTCGCCCTCGAACCGTGAGAACCACGAGATGTCGAGCCCGAGATGCACACGCGCCAAGGCAAGGACGCGTTCAACGACCCCATCACCGTCGAGTGAGACGGTGCCCGCACCCAGAAGCGGTCCGAGGACGCGCGCGGCCTCCTCGGTCTGAGCGACATCGGCTGGCGGGACAGCGGTGATCACCGGCCCGAGCGTACCCATCGCGAGTTCATGACCCCGGCGTGTCACCGCCCTGCGACCCGCGAGCCACATCGCCATCGGGCCCTCGTCACCCTCCGAGGACCGCACCGTTCCGGCTAGGCAGCCCCGAGGCGCACCGCTCGCGTCAGCCGGAGGTCTCGGGACGACCGACCCACGCGCACCGTGTACGTGCCCGGGCGCCAGGCCCAAACCCGCGTGCTGGGATCGAAGCGAGCGAACGAGCGACCCGGGATCTCCATGCGCGCCTGCACGGTCTCGCCGGCGCCGGCTTCCACGCTGGCGAACGATGCCAGAGACCTGATCGGCCGGGTGGGATCGTCATCGGGCGGCTCCAGGTATGCCTGCACCACCTCGCGACCGACCCGATCGCCCGTATTGCGGATCGTGACCACCAGCGCCAGATTCTCGTCCTCGGAAAGGCGGTCGGTTTCGAGTTCCACGGCGTCGTAGCTCCAGCTCGTGTAGCCGAGCCCGTGACCGAAGCAGAACAGGGGCTCGCGCTCACTGCGGTCGTAACCGCGATAGCCGACCAGGAGACCCTCCGTGTACGCGAGCTCGCCGCCCTTGGGCGTGGCATGAAGCACCGGCGAGTTGGAGGCGCCACGTGGGATCGAGATCGGGAGGCGGCCACCCGGCTCGGCGACCCCGAGAAGGCAGTCGGTAAGCGCCTCACCGAAGGACTGGCCCGGGAGCCACACCTGCATGACTGCCGCCACGTCGTCGATCCACGGCATCAGGACGGGCATCCCCGAGTTGATCACGACCACGGTCTTGGGTTGCGCCGCGGCGACCCTGCGCACCAGCTCGTCCTGCCGGCCCGGAAGCGACAGCGTGTCGCGGTCATACCCCTCGCTCTCCGTGCCTTCGGCAGACCCGACGACCACAACGGCAACGTCCGCTTCGGTGGCCGAAGCGACAGCCTCGTCGAGCAGCCGATCCTCGTCGAGGCGCGGAGACACCCCGAGCCGCATGGTCACGAAGCCGGCTTCCGGGCCTGTGACGTTCGGTCTGTATGCGGCGCGGATCTCCACCTCGGCGCCGGCAAGCAGGTCGATGGGCACGCGCAGCTCGGGTGGTCGCGAGAATGCCTCGACAACCTCACTCGGATGCAGCGTGGTCGCTTCGGCGATAACGGCTCCATCGATGGCGATGCTCAGCACGCCGACGCCCGCGACGCCCACCACGTGTGGGCCATCCACCGCGGCGCGATAGCGTCCCCGCATGACCAGCTCGGAGCCGGGCTGATGCACCGTGTCGGGCAGACCGTCCCACCAGGTGAGGACGCTGGTCGGGCTCGGAGCGTCATAGCGAAGCGTGCCCTCAGCGTCGCGGACCTCCACATGCACGCCACTCAGTCCGCCGACCGGGTCGCGCAGGGCGCCGTCCCTGGGTTGGGGAATCGTCGCCCAGGTCAAACACCCCTGCTGCACGTCGACCTCGTCGAACTCACCGAGTGTCAGCAGCGACGACGCAAGTCCTGGACGGACGACCGGAAGCACGCGAACGCTTCCACCGCCCTGCGTCTGCGGTTCGACCGCGTTTGGACCGATGAGTGCGACACGCCGGACGTCGGCAATCTGCAGGGGAAGAAGGCTGCCCTCATTACGCAACAGCACAAACGACCGTGTCGTCACCTCGCGCATGAGCGCCGGATCGACGAGCACAGGAGCGGCGGTCGCATGGCCCGCGTGATGACCGTCAGCGCCGTGGACAGGCTTCGGTTCGAACACCCCGTTGAGCGCGCCGACACGGCGAGCAAGGCGCAGCAACCTCGAAACCTTGTCGTCAACGATCGCTTCCGGTACCGAACCCGTGCGCACGGCTGCGACGAGGTGATCACCCCACGGCCCGCGCGGTCCTGGCATCGCGAGGTCCAGGCCCGCGAGAGCGGTGGGTCCGGTGGTTCGCGTCGCCGACCAATCCGAGACGACGACACCCTGGAATCCCCACTCATCTTTGAGGAGATCCCGGAGCAGGGTCGAATTGGCGGTCATGGTGTGTCCGTTGACGGAGTTGTACGCGGCCATGACCACGGCCACGTCGGCTTCGAAGACGCATGCCTCGAACGGAGCGAGGTACAACTCGTGCAGCACCTGCTCGCTGATCCGCGCGTCGTACGTGCGTCGATCGGTCTCGGAGTCGTTGGCGACGTAGTGCTTGACGGTTGCACCGACACCGGACTCCTGCACACCGCGGACGTACGCCACCGCGACGCGCGCGGTGAGCAATGGATCCTCAGAGAAGCATTCGAACCCGCGCCCGGAAAGCGGTGTGCGGATGATGTTGATGGTCGGTGCCAGCAGGACATCGACCGCTTTTGAACGCGCTTCCTCGCCGAGCGCCAGCGCGATCTCATGCACCAGGCGCACATCCCACGTGGCACCGAGGGCGACCGGACATGGTAGCGATGACGAGGGGTTGCCCGGGTCGAAGCGACGTCCACGCACGCCCGAAGGACCGTCTGACACAACCATCGAGCGAAGCCCGATCTCGTTGATTGCGTAGAGCGACCAGGCATCCGCGCCGGTCAGCAGGCGCACCTTCTGCTCGAGGGTGAGCCGTGCCACCAGGCTGAACTCGTCGTCCCGTGTGACGGATGCGGTGGCCTTCATGACTGAGTTTCCTTTGTTGAGAAGCGGGTCCGGATGCCGGCCGGCGCGGTGCCGGCCGGACACCCGGCCATCAATCTGATGACGTCGAGTCGCTGCGCGTCTGAGAGCTCAGGAAACCGGCTTGAGCTGCATGAGGATGTAGGGCATTTGCGGATCGCTCGGCGACGGATCCATGTACGGCTGCGACTGATCTGGCCATCCGACGTATTTGGAGCTGCTGTACACGTTCCAGTCCGCTCCGTAGAGTAGCGGGGCCTCAGGAACGTCCGTCGACATGATCTTCTCGAGTGACTGGACGGCGGGATACAGCGTCGCGGTGTCGGAGGGATCGGTGCCGGCATACGTTTGCAGGTCTTGCTCGGCGGTCGCGTTCTGGTATCCCTCGTTGTGCGCAGCGGTGGTGGAGTTCGAGTAGTCGAACCAGTCCTCGTACTGCGTGTATGGGATCTGCCCACCCTGGCCCCAGTGGATCGCGGTCTGCCACGCGGACGGGCTTCCGGTGAGATTGGCGTTCCAGTCCGAATACCCCTGCGCCGGCTTGGTGGTCACGTCCATGCCGAGGGCCTGGAGCTCCTGCGAGATGAGCGACGCATCCTCCCAGTAGTCGGAGAACGGAACCGGGTCGTACACCGAGAACTTGATGATCTCGCTGCCCTTGGTCCAGCAGTTCGCGACCTTGCTGCCGTCGCAATTGCCGGCACCCTTGTAGGTTCCGTTGGTGTACGTGGAGGTCGCCGGGGGTGTCCAACCGCCGCCCTTGAGGATGTCGTAGACATCGTCGCCGCTCGGCAACTTGTCTGCTGTCGCCGTGGTGGCGTCAGGAACATTGCCGGTCGTGGAGAGGTCGTTGCTGAGGCTGCCGTCGGGCGGAAGGAACGCCTTCTGGGCGGGCAGGATCAGTCCACCCGATGATGTTGCCGGCTCCTCGTACCCCGATTCGCCAAGCAGCGCGAGTGCATTGCGGTCGATGCCATAGCTGACCGCTTTGCGCACCGCAGCATCGTTGATCCCGGTGGCGCCGCCATTGCCCGGATTCAGGTTGAACCGGAGCGCGACGGTGCTGCCCGATGCGAACCATGCATGGTTGGTCTGCGGATTGAGGTTCACGTAGCTGGCGTAGATGTTCGGGATGTCGTTACCGGCCCAGTCGAGCTGGTCGCTCACCAGCGCATCGCTTGCCGCGGCATTCGTGGCGATCGATGGCACCTCGACCTCGAACTCGGGCGGCGTGCCACCCCAGTAGTGTGCGTTCGGCTTGAACTTGATCAGCGAGGTCGTGTAGCTGTCGAGCGCAAACGGTCCCGTGCCGACTGGATGCGTGATCTGCAGCGTTGGGTTCGTGGCGATCTGGTTCGCCACAGAGGCCTGCATGATGTACGTCGTTCCGAGGATTGCCCAGAGACCGGTGTACTGCGGCGTGCTGAAATGCAGGGTGACGTTGTTCCCCGAGATCGTGGGGGGAGATGACTGCGGCGCAACCCCGGGAATGTCGGCCTTCGGGTTGTTCATCGCCGTGAATGTGGCGGCGACGTCCTTTGGGCCGAAGGCCGAGCCGTCGCTGAACTTCACACCGGTCCGCAAGGTGATCTGCAGATCCTTGCCGCCGTTCTGGAAAGCGAATGCGGTTGCCAGCCAGTAGTGGGTGCCCGCGGCAGTCGGATCGAGTTGATCGAATTCCACCAGGGGCTCGTACAAGATGCTCTTCATACCGACGCTGGACGCCACCGAGTTCGGGTCGTAAGGGTTGAAGTCGTCCGAGAACGTCACCCCGGTCGTCGGCTCGTAGATGAGCGGTTTGCCCTGGGTTGTGTGCGATGACGGCCCGGAACTCGAGCACGCGGCGACGACGAGCGTCGTAACGCCGAGAACTCCGATGAATGCTCTCCGGCTCATGTTGTGATTCCTCCATTGCCTTCGTGATCTTGATGAGGCACTGCGCCAATCGGCAGTGCACGCGTGGCCTCGTTCAGCGGGAATGTGTGATTAGGGTGGGCGTTGCACCTCCGCCTCACGCTGCGGGCCGGGCGACGTCGCGGGCGTCACGCCGACACCGTCGACGGCGCCATTCGCGGAATCAACGTGCAACCAGCACGCAGCGGCGTGGCCGGTCGAGACGGTCACAGTTGGTGGTGCCATTCGTTTGCAGATCTCCATGACGTGCGGACAGCGGGGATGGAAGCGGCATCCGGGCGGCGGAGCAAGAAGGCTCGGGGGCGCTCCCCGAGCGGCGAGAACCGGGCGCTCGAGCCGCTCCGGATCGGGGGCTGCGGACAGCAGGAGCTGTGTGTAGGGATGCGCCGGTGAGTCGGTGAGCGCAACGCTGGGCGCCGACTCGACCAGCTGGCCGGCATACATGACCACGATCGTGTCTGCGAGGTATCGGGCAGAAGCAATGTCGTGGGTGACGTAGAGGATTGCGAGCCGCTCGCGGTCACGAAGATCGGCAAGAAGGTTGAGCACGCCAAGGCGGATCGACACGTCGAGCATCGACACCGGTTCATCGGCCAGCAGGACGCGGGGACGCACCGCCAGCGCACGGGCAATCGCGACACGCTGGCGCTGACCACCTGACAGTTCGTGAGGAAACTTGTCGGCGAACTTCGCGGGTGGATCAAGCGCCACCCGGTGTAGCAGCTGCAGCACGGCCTCCTCGACATTCCCGTCGGCGGTGTGATGAATCTCCAGCGGCCGGGCCAGGTGATGCCGGACTCTGTGCACTGGATTCAGCGACGCGAAGGGATCCTGGAGGACCATCTGCACCTGCGCCGCAAACGATCGAGAGCGTGCTGCGGCAACGACCTGACCATCGAGCAGCACCTCTCCCGCGTCCGGCCGCACGATCCTGGCCAGCAGCCGTGCGACTGTCGTCTTCCCGGATCCGCTCTCGCCCACGACGGCGGTGACCGCTCCTGCCCTGAGCTGCACTGAGACGTCGTCCACAGCATGCAGCCGGGCGCGCCGCGAGAGGAGCCCGGCATTCCGCTTGACCCAAAACGACTTCGTCAAGCCGCGGCCCTCGAGCACAGGCGTCTCCGGTCCGGCCTCTGCGACAACAGCGAGCGTGGTCATACGGCACGCTCCGCGCTCGCATCGATGGCCGGGGTGGTGCGCGACCGCGCATCGGCTGGATCCGGAAGCAGCAGCTCAGGTGGCGCTGTCGCCGCGCCCCGGTGGAGCCAGCACGCGACCTCCCGAGACGATCCCGCCAGCGGTTCGAGTTTTGGCACATCCTGGCGGCATTGGGGCAACGCCCACTGGCAGCGCGGTTGGAACGCGCACCCTGGCGGGAGATCCCGCAGGTCGGGTGGAGAGCCCGGAATCCCCTCCATTCGATACCGGTTGCCGTGCATTGGCGGGAAGCAGTGGAGCAAACCGTGCGTATACGGGAGGCGCGGCGCGCGAAACAGCGACGCTGCGGGCGCCCGCTCCATCAGCCTGCCGGCGTACATCACCGCTATGTCGTCCGCGAACTCGACCAGTAGCGAGAGGTCGTGGGTGATGAAGAGGGCGGCGAACCCCAGCCGGTCGCGCAACCCCATCAACTCTTCGAGGATCTCGCGCTGGGTCACCACGTCAAGAGCCGTCGTGGGCTCGTCGAGGATCATGACCTGGGGATCCAGCGCGAGCGCCATCGCGATCATCGCTCGCTGGCGCATGCCGCCCGACATCTCGTGTGGATAGCTGCGGAGACGGTCCGCGGTCATGCCAACCAACTCGAGCAATTCACCGGCCCGGTCTCGTCTCGCGGCCCGGCCGAGCTCAGGACGGTGTGTGGCGAGCAATTCATCAAACTGCGCGCCAATCGTGCTCACCGGGTTCAGAGCGTTCAACGCACTCTGCAGCACGATTGCGATCTCGGACCAGCGGACGGCTCGGAGCTGCTCCTCGCCTGCAGCCAGCAGATCCAGGGTCGGCGCGGGCTCACTCGGCGACACGCGCCTGGAATGAAAGAGCACTTCGCCGCCGGTGATCACGCCGGGCGAGCGGAGCAGGCGGATCGCCGCCATCGCCAGCGTCGACTTGCCACTGCCACTCTCTCCCGCAAGACCGAGGACCCGGCCGCGGCCGAGTGTCAAATCGCAATCGGCCACCGCGTGCACCGCGTCGTCGCCGAAGCCGTAGTCGACCGAGAGGCCTTTGATCTCGAGCACCGGATCCACGTCCCCACCAGCTGCGACGTCGGGCACGTGGGAGCTTCCGGTGCTTGTCATCGCGCTCACGCCTGGGACGCTCACGGCGTCCCCGGCTCGGCGGCCGCGACGTCGACGTTGCGACGCACCACGGGCGTGAGGCCGAGCTTCGGCCGGCGGCTGATGCCCAGCGCGCGGGCTGCTTTTCGGGACAGCCCGGCGACCCGAAGCCGGGGATTGATGAATTCGTCGATGCCGAAGTTGACGAGCGCGAGGCCGGTACCGAGCAGGGCGATGCAGACGCCGGGAGGCGCCCACCACCACCACCACCCCCCGCGAACCGCGTCGTTCGCAAAGGTTTCCCGGAGCATGTAGCCCCAATTCCAGAGACCTGGTGGCGACGACGTTGGTGACCCGGCGAGGCCGAGGAACGAGATGGCGACATAAGCGCCGATGGCGTAGAGCGTCGTGAAGAGAAACGACGCGGCGACGATCGGGATGAGATTGGGCAGGATCTCGACGAGGATGATGCGGACTCTTCCTTCGCCGGAAACACGTGCCGCCTCAACGAAATCCCGATTGCGCAGCGAGAGGGTCTGCGCCCGCAGCACACGAGAGCTGTAGGCCCATGCGGTGATGGCGATGATGAGGCTGACAAGGAAGACACTCGTGCCTGCCGCCGGCACGTAGTCCGCGAGCACGATGAGCAGGGGAAGGCCCGGGATGGCAAGAAACACGTTGCCAATCAGCGACAGGCCCTCGTCCGCGCCGCCGCCGAGGTATCCGGCGGTGACACCGACGATGACCGACAGCACCGTGGAGATCGCCGCGGCGAGCAGTCCGACCGCGACCGTTGCCTGGGTCGAAACCAGGAGCTGCGACCAGACGTCCTGTGCGAAGACGGTGGTGCCCAGCCAGTGGGCGCCCGACGGCGGCAGCGGGAGTGGGTAGTAGTCGGCCTTGATGTGCGTCCCTGGACCGGTGCCCGCGACCAGCACGTGCTGCACCCAGCTTTCGTTGGTGAGATTCGGCGAGTACGGAGCGATCCAGGCGCCGATGATGGCGACCACGGCGAACACCCCCAGGATGACGAGTCCTGCGATCACCTTGGGAGAGCGTGGCAGGCGCAGAACTTTCGACGCCGGCCCAGGCGCGGATTTGGTCGTCGCCGGCTCGCTGAGGACGGGTGTGTTGATGGTCATCGATCAGGCCTCCTGCCGAGCCCGCGGATCGATCAGCACGTACACGACATCCGCGAGGAGGTTGGCGGCGAGCACGACCAGCGTGATCACCACGAAGATCCCCTGGACCAGCGTGTAGTCCAGCGCACCGAGCGCGCCGTAGAGGTGGTACCCGATCCCCGGGTAGTTGAAGACAATCTCGACCAAAATCTGTCCGGCAACGACAAGGCTGATCGCCACCGAGAAGTTCGACACGCACGGCAGCAGCGCGTTGCGCGCCGCGTACCAGACGACCTTAGGGGTGCGCAGGCCTTTGGCCCGTGCGACCAGGACGAAGTCCTCGTCCATGGTGGTGATCATCTGGTTGCGCATCGACAGGATGAAGCCGCCCATCGACGCGAGGATCACGGTCAACGCGGGTAGCACGGCGTGCCCGATGATGCTGCCGATGTACGGCAGGTTCATGCCCGGGTCGACGCCGTAGATGTCGAAGCCGTACAGGCTCGGGAACCAGTGGAGCAGGCTCCCGGTCTCCCCGAAGATCAGCACCAGGACAAGGGCGAGGAAGAAATACGGGATCGCCTGAAAGAAGGTCGCGGCAGGGAGCAGCCAGTCCAGGGCGGAACCTCGTCGCCACGCCATGACGACGCCGATGACCGTGCCGGCGAGGAAGCTCAGGATGGTGGCCACCCCGAGGAGTCCCAGCGTCCATGGCAGATACGAGGCGATCAGGCTGGTCACCGGCGCGTTCTCAGACCACGAGAAGCCAAGGTTCCCGTGCACCAGGTTCCCGAGATACTGGACGTACTGCGCCCAGATGCTGGTGTGGACGTTGAACCCCAGCTGCGCCTCGATGGCCTTGACGCAATAGATGTTGCAGATGCCGGACGACTCGGCTCGCGCCACGGCGCCGGCCACCGGATTGCCGGGCACAACCCGAGGGAGGAGGAAGCTGACTGTGACCGCAACCCATGCGGCAAGCAGGTAGACGGCGAGGCGGCGGCCGAGAGCACGCATGCCTACGCCACCGCGCCATTCGATGCGGCCGGGCTCGGAGCAGGGCTGCATCCACAGCTCTCGCGGAGCATGAGACGAACCGGCAGGACGATATTGGCTTCGCCGCCCTGGCCGTTGATCCTCGTGTAGAGAACCTCGAACGCCGTGGCGCCCATCTGCTCGATCGGCTGCCGGATCGTGGTGAGCGAAGGATGGAGATGACGCGCCACCGGGACGTCGTCGAAGCCCGTCACCGCGACGTCGCCCGGCACCCTGACTCCCAGTCGGGCAAGCGCGTGGATGACCCCGAGCGCTGTCTGGTCGTTGGCGCAGACGATCGCCCGGGGCAACTCGCCGCCTCGGGCGAGCAGCGATGTGATCACCTGCGCGCCGCCCGAAGCGCTGTAGTTCCCCTGCCAGGCGGACCCTGTCTGGATCCGAGCGCCGACCGCGGTGGCCGCTGCCTCGAAGACGCGAGCTCTGGCCCGGTTGTCCGGGCTGTCCGCGTGACCAGCGAGGTAGGCGAGATGGCGGTAGCCGTGGTCGCCCGTCAGGTGGTTGACCAACGCACGCATGCCGGCGTCGTTGTCGCAGCCGACGTTGATCGACGCCCGGGTCGGGCTGCCCGCGAGGGTCACGATCGGGACGACCTCCGCGAGGCGGGCGACGCCGACCGCCGACAGCATCCGGTCGTGCAGGATGATGCCGTCCGACTTGCCGGCGACCCCGGCGATCCGCGCGGACGCATGCGAGTCGTGGACGCCCACCGAGCTCACCAGCACGTCGTAGCTCCGGCGCTGTGCCGCTACCTCGACGCCGCGGTTGATGCCGTCGATGAACAGCAGGCTCTCGTCCTCATCCTCGAAGGTCGCCTCGCCGCCGCGCCGGAAGACGATGCCGACCACCTCCTTGAGGCCGTTCGACAACGCTCGAGCCGCACCGTCGGGAACAAAGCTGAGCTCCCCCACCGCACGCATCACCCGCTCGCGTGTCTCGGGACGGGGCGTGCCCTGGCCGTTCAGGACCCGCGACACCGAGGCGATCGAGACGCCGGCCAGCCGGGCCACGTCGTAGATCGTCAGTGTCCCCTTGGACCGCTTCGCTTCCGTCATGCGGGCTGCCGCCTCCGGTTCCTGAGAGGTCGCGCACCCCTGTAAGCGCTTACCAGTAAGCGCTTACAGGCTGGCCCGGGATGATAGTCCTCCCCCGCCCGGTCCGCAAGGGGTTTAAAGAATTGCCCGGCTCCAGAGGGTCCGTTTTGCCAGAATCGACGGGTGACTCAGCCATCCGACTACCAGCCCGCGGCCGACCGCTACACATCGATGACCTACCGCCGCTGCGGTCGCAGCGGCATCCTGCTTCCCGCCCTTTCCCTTGGTTTGTGGCACAACTTCGGGGACGATCGGCCCCTCGATGGGCAGCGTGCGATCGTCCGCCGCGCGTTCGATCTCGGCATCACCCACTTCGACCTGGCGAACAACTACGGTCCGCCCTACGGCAGCGCGGAGGCGAACTTCGGCCGCATCCTGAAGAGCGACTTCCGAGGCTACCGGGATGAGCTCGTGATCTCCACGAAAGCCGGCTGGGATATGTGGCCGGGCCCCTACGGTGACCTTGGCTCTCGCAAGTACCTTCTCGCGAGCCTCGACCAGAGCCTGCAGCGCCTCGGCGTCGACTACGTCGACATCTTCTATCACCACCGCTTCGATCCCAGCACGCCACTCGACGAAACCCTCGGTGCACTGCACTCGGCCGTCGAGCAGGGTAAAGCGCTGTACGTCGGCATCTCGTCGTACTCCGACAAGCGGACCGAAGAGGCGATCGCGATCCTCCGGCGGCTCGGCACTCCGCTGCTCATCCACCAACCGTCGTACTCGATGCTCAACCGCTGGATCGAGCACGGTTTGCTCGACGTCCTCGGCCAAGCAGGTGTGGGCTGCATCGCGTTCTCGCCGCTCGCGCAGGGCGTGCTCACCGACCGATACCTCCACGGCATCCCGGAGGATTCCCGCGCTCACGAGAACTCCTCGCTCACCGAGGACATGATCAGCGACGACATCCTTGCCCATGTGCGCGCATTGACCGCCGTCGCGGAGCGGCGCGGGCAGAACCTCGCGCAGATGGCACTCGCGTGGGCCCTTCGCGATCCCCGGGTCACCTCGCTTGTGGCCGGCGCGTCGAGCGTCAGGCAGCTCGAGCAGAACGTCAAAGCGCTCGACCATCTCGACTTTTCTGCCGATGAGCTCGCCGAGATTGACCGACATGCCGTCGAAAGCGGCATCGACCTGTGGCGCGGTCCGGCAACCTCCTAGCGGGAAGACATCCCCGCCGCAGGACACGCGTTAGAGGAGCGTTTCCTCCTGCTCGACACGTTTGCTCCGGCGCCGCTCCTGTCCGGCGGTCTTGTTGTCGGAAGCGGGGTGCTCGACGATCGCGATGACACGCGTTGCCATGAACCGCCCGACGCGCACCGGGTTTCCGCTTCGCGTGAGCTCCGCCACCTCGACAATGCCTCGCGCGGTCGTCACCTCGACACGCCTGCCTGCACGTGTCGCCGAGATCTCGAAGGTTCGGGCGCTGCTGGTCCCCGTGTCAATGATGACTTCGACGGTGTCTCCGATCACCCTGCCACTCTAGCGATCGGACCGGCCGCGCTTCACGCTCGCCGGAGCGCGCAGACGCCGTCGGGGTCGCCGTCGTTCACTCCGCGTCCGCGGTGACCAGTTGCTCGAGTAAGTCGTAGGCGTCATCGGCCTCAGGCGCTTGCGCATCGGCGGCGGCGCGGCGTTGCTTGCGCTTGCGCATGGCAAGCAATCCGATCGCTGCGGCGGCGAGACAGGACGCCGCGCCGACCGCGAGCCCACTTCGCGCCCCGGCCACCTGGACCACCCAGCCGATCAACGGTCCTCCGACCGGTGTCGAGCCCATGAACCCGACCGCCCAGAGCGCCATCACCCGCCCCCGCATCGAGGGCGCGGCCTCGAGCTGGAGTGTCGCGTTCCCGGTTGCCATGAAGCAGATGGCCGCAAAACCCGTCACCCCCATGGCGACGAACGCGATGGCGAGGCTCGGTGACAGTGCAACACAGAGCATGGCAACCCCGAACCCGGTGCCGGCGATCGTCATCGTGCGCAGCCCTGTACGACCGCGCGTCGCTGTGAAGAGGCCGCCGAACACCGCGCCGAATCCCATGGCGGCGGTGAGGAATCCGTACGTGGCCGCGTTGCCACCAAAGGTTTGCTTGGCCACCACGGGTAACGTCACCTGGAATTCATACGCAAGTGTTCCGACGATGGTGGCCATCAGGAGCGGAACCCACAGCCGTGGTTCTCTCGCCACATAGTGAAGCCCCTCCCGCAGCTGTCCCTTGCCGCGCCGAGTGGGCGGGCTCGGCCGCAGCGCTTTCGGGTCCATCGACGTGAGCGAGTACACGACGGCCACGAAGCTCACCGCATTGATCAGAAAGCAGACGCCTACACCAGCAGTCGCGATCAGCAGCCCCGCCACCGCGGGACCGACGGCTCGCGCCGCGTTCACCATCGTGGAGTTGAGGCTCACCGCGTTGCGGACATGATCGGCCCCAACCATCTCAAGCATGAACGCCTGGCGAGAAGGGATCTCGAAGCAGTTGTTGAGCCCCAGAATCACGGCGAGAACGCAGATCTCCCAGAACATCGCTGCATGAGCGACGACGAGAACGCCGAGCACCAGCGCCTGCACACCCATGAGCGACTGCAGAATGATGAGGAAACGGCGCTTGTTGACGCGGTCGGCGATCACCCCGCCATACGGTCCGAGGAACAGCACCGGCAGGGTCTGCAGCGCCAGCACGAAACCGATCGCGGTGGGCGAGTGCGTGAGCGTGAACACGAGCCAGGACTGAGCGACGGATTGCATCCACGTCCCGACGAGTGAGGTGCTCTGTCCGAAGAAGTACCGCCGGTAGTTCGGTATGGCAAGCGCTGAGAAGGTGCGCCGGCCGATGGCCATAACACTCGTCATGCGGTCCTCTCGATGATCTCGACGGCGGTCCATCCCGGGCGAAGGCGCTCTGCGAGGTCCTCCAGAATGGGAAGCGCGAGTGCGAGCGTGTCGCGCTCATCTGCCCGGAGATCGCGAAGACGCCTTGACAGCGCGTCGTTCCGCTCCGACCGAATCCGATCGAGGAGCCGGCTCCCCTTGGGTGTTGCCGTCACTCTGCAGACGCGTCGGTCGGCAGCGTCATGAATGCGCCGTATCAGACCTGCTGTCTCGAGCTTCGGGATCAGGCGCGAGAGCATCGTCGGGTTCAGGCCGGCAAAGCTGGCGAGATCGGACATCCGAACGGGACCCTGCCGTTCGGCGGCGACGAGGATGTCGACTTCGGTCGTCGTCAGCGTGCCGGCGGCCGAGGTCGGCCGGAGCCGCCGCGACATCCGGTTGACCGCGCTGCGCAGGCGCGCGGCATTCAGGTCGTCGCCGACGTCCAGGCTCGAACGTTGGTCAAGGCTCAGTCTCGGGTTCCCAGAAATAGTTGATTGCTGGCAAGCATCATACCGCATCGGATGTACCGAGGGCACCCGGTCGTATAACTCTGCCGATGAGCTTTCTCGCCGACGTCAGAGAGACATTCGTACCGGATCGCGCCTCCACGTATGGACCGTTGCCGCCGCTCCTGGTGGCCATGACCTTCGTGACCGGTCTTGTCGACGCCTTCAGCTATCTGCTCCTCGGACACGTCTTCGTTGCCAACATGACCGGGAACGTGGTGCTGCTCGGCTTCGCGTTGGTGGGCACGCCGGGCTTCTCGGTGGCCGCCTCGCTGGGGTCCATAGCTTCATTCGTGGTCGGCGCGGTCGTTGGAGGACGCATCGCAACGCGCTTCACGCGGCACCGCGGCCGCCTCCTGACCACGACGGCCACGCTGCAAGTCGTGTTCCTTGCCGCCTCCGTTGGTCTCGCGATCGTGAGTGGCAGTCCAGTCTCGCAGGGGTATCGCTACGCGCTCATCGCGGTGCTCGCCATCGCCATGGGCATCCAGAACGCCGCTGCGCGCAAGCTCGCCGTGCCCGACCTGACCACCACCGTGCTCACCATGACATTCACGGGCATCGCCGCCGACAGCGTCCTGGGAGGCGGCCCGGGTTCCAAAGCCGGGCGACGCCTCGTTGCCATTGGAGCGATGCTGGGCGGCGCCGTCGTCGGAGCGGCCCTCGTGCTCTCCGTGCACATCGTCTATCCGCTGGTCATCGCGCTCGTCGTGCTGGCGATCGTGGCGACAACCAGCCGGCTGCTCGGCAGGACCGACTCCGTTTGGCTGCGCGCACAAGGCTGATCCGCGGTGCCCGCGAGGATGTCGGCGTTGTCAGCTCTGCTGCTGCGTGACCGTGACAATCGCCGAGATGTCGAGGTCTGCGGAGTCACTCATCGCAGCCGTGAACAGGTCACGGGTTTCTCGCGTGAGCGGCGTGACAGCGCCTTGCTCAGCGTAAAGGTTCGATGCCAGATCAAGGTCCTTGACGAGGTCGCGGACAGCGAACATCGTCGGTGTGTGCTGGTCACGGAGGAAGCCGCGCTCACGCGCGACGAGGCCGGGAACGAAGTGCAGCAAGATCGGAAAGACCTCCGCACGATCGAGCCCGACTGCTGCCCCCGCCGCCAGCAACTCAGCAGCAGCGGCGCTGGTGATCCCCAGCATGCTGTTGGCGACGAGCTTCAGTCGCTGCCCGTTGCCGTGCTCACCCGCGTACACGACATCGCCGAGATGCTCCAGGATCGGGCGCGCCTGCTCGAGGTCTGTTCTGTCTCCGGCGGCAAGGATGAGGAGCTTGCCGCTCTGCACGGCAGGCACGCTGCCGACCACGGGCGCTTCGAGAAACCGCGCCTGGTGTGCCTGCGCTTCGCGAGCGATCTCCTCGGCGATGTCCGGGCCGGCAGTGCTCGTGTCGATGACCAGTTTGCCGGCGGCAGCAGACAACGCGCCCTTGTCGCCGAAGTACACATCGCGCAGAGCGGCGTCGTTGGTGAGGCTGCTGACGATCACATCCGCATCACGGGCCGCGTCGGCCGGGGTCGCGGCCACGTGCCCGAGGTGCAGCTCCTCCGCCTTGTCCGGCGAGCGGTTCCACAGCGTCACGTCGAACCCGGCGCCTGCGATTCGGCCGGCCATCGCGCCGCCCATCTTGCCCGTTCCCAGGATCGCTACCTTCACAGTCAGTCCTCCGCATCTTGGCAACCGTTCCAAGAGTAGTCGCGTGCACTCCCCGCCGTAGGCGTCCGCTCGCATCAAGGATCGATCGCTTGACCAGATGGCCGCCGCGAATCCCCAGGATCGGATCAAGAAGCCGGCCGAGCTGCCCGACGCCGGAATCCTCACCGAGGATGAGTTCACCGCTCAGAAAACGAGGCTGTTGAACAGCTGACCGAGGGACGCACGCCCCCGGTTAGTCGCCGAGAGGTTTGCCCACGTATTCGGCGTAGTTGACGTCGATCCATTCCGGCTCGCCGTCCAGATACTCGAGCTGGCGCTGGTAGTCCTCGGCGGTCCCCGCACGGTTCGCGTTCGCCAGATAGCTCTCGCGGTCCTTGAAGTGGACGATCAGGACGATGCGGTCGGGATCCTTGTCCTCCCAGGCCACCTCGTACGAATGCATGCCCTGACGGTACGCGTCGGTGCTGGGCACCATCTCGCGCATCAGCTGCTCGTACTCCGCGCGACGCCCGGACTTCACCTTGGCCCGCATGATCGTTCCATACATCGTCAGCACCTCACTCCACGCGTCCCCACGGGGGCCGAATTGTCGAGGAGATTATGCTCGGTGTCAGGGGTGCTTGCAGAGGATTCCGCGGGTCAGGGCTTGCACTCCAGGACGCGGGAGCTCGCGTTGTCGACGATGTAGATATTGCCGAAGCATCAATCGAGATGCCGCGTGGGTCAACGTCCCCGAACCGGTCCCGGTCCACACGGCGAGGAATGAGCCGAGTGGCTCGTGCCCACCGGGGATTGCAAACCGTGGCCTCGCCGACTTCGGGCCTTTCCAGCCCATCACATTGGTACCGTTGACCGCGGATGAATCCGCCACGGCGCTCATGGCTCGTGGGGGCGATCGCCCTCGGTGCGTTTGTCGGCATGCTCGATGCGACCATCGTCGCCGTGGCGCTTGGCCCGATCACTCGACGCTTCGCCTTGCCGCTTGCCGCGGGCCAGGAGGTGATCGCCATCTACCTCGTGGTCGTGATGGCGACCCTTCCAACCATCGGTCGTCTCTCCGATCGGTTCGGGAGGCGGCGAGCCTACATCGGCGGATTCGCGGTCTTCGCGTTGGGCTCGCTGCTTGCCGCAACCGCCTCGACATTCACCATCCTGCTCGTCGGGAGGATGGTGCAGGCAGTCGGCGGGGGCGTGTTGATGGCAGGCAGCCTGGCGCTGATCGCCGAGCACGTACCACGGCGACGCACCGGCAGGTCCGTGGCTGTGATGGTGACGACGCAGGCGGTGGCTGGATTGATCGGGCCGCCGTTGGGTGGTTTGCTCGTGGCTCTCGGTGGCTGGCAGGCCGTCTTCTGGGCCGGGCTGCCGTTGGGTGTCGTCGGCGTCATCCTGACGATGACCGCGGTGCCGGCCAGCGCTGCCCATCGGGACAGCACTGTCGACGTTCCCGGCGCAGTGCTGGTTTCGGCGATCTTCCTCGGCGTTGGAGCGGGTATCTCGTCACTTGCCGCGCCGGCTTTTGGCGACATTCCAGCGATCGCCTGGTTTTCGGTCGCGTGGATTGCGCTTCTGCTGCTCCTCCCCGCCGAGCTCATCGCCCGCAAGCCGCTGGTGGACGGGAGGCTGTTCCGCCAATCGAGCTTCGTCGCCGCGACGATTGCCACGCTTCTCAGCACCGGCACGCTCATGTCGTGCTTCGCGATCCTTCCCTTCTGGCTCGAGGAAGCTCATGGGGTGACGCCGGTCGTCGCAGGCTTGGCATTCCTGCCCATCGGCATCGGGGTTGGAGCGACATCGCGCGCGGGTGGCCGGATGGGGGATGCGCAACGCACCCGGGTGGTGACAGCTGCAGGCATGTGCCTGGCGGCATCGGGATTCGTCATCGCGGCATTTGCGACGCGCGGAGTGTCGTGGCCGCTCCTCCTGACCGGCCTCTTCATGATCGGCTGTGGCAACGGCCTCTTCTCGTCACCGAACACGTCGGCGGCGATCCGGCTGGCGCCTCGTGACGCGCTCGGAAGCGCCGCTGCATTGCTTTCATCAGCACGCAACGCAGGCGTGATCACCGGACTCGGCATCACCGGCGCGATCTACACGGCGGCGGGCGCGGCGCGTGCGGATGCGGCCACAGCGAGCATCTTCGCCGGGGCGGCTGTGATCTGCGTCGTCGTCGCGGTCATTGCGGCGATGACATATCGCGCAAGCCGGGAGGAACCCGTCCCTGAAGCCTCGCTCGAGGGCCGGGCCAACAACGAGTCCCGATCGAGAGCGACGCGGCCTCCTGCTCAGCTGAACGCGTAGCACGTCATTGCGCTGAGCGTCGAGGGTGCACTCGGGCAACCGCGCTGCGCGTGACAGGAATGACGCCGACAGTCCCGACCTGTGCGAGTGCCCCAAACGCCGAGACGAGCCGCTGAGCGGTCTGACACAATCGCGGCACGCGGGAGGCCGCCCTCGCGGCCGGCGAACGGGAGTGGCAGAGCATGAGCAAGTACCTGATCGAGGTCTCCTATACCAATGAGGGAATGAAGGGCGTCCTCAAGGAAGGCGGGTCCGGGCGTCGGGCGGCTGTCGAACAGCTCATCTCCGCCGCCGGCGGCAGCCTGGAAGCGTTCTATTTTGTCTTCGGAGATGACGACGCGATCCTCATCGTCGACATGCCGGACAACGCGACCATGGCAGCCGTGAGCCTCGGGGTCAGCGCGGCAGGCGGAGCCAGCCCCTCCGTGCGCGTGCTGCTGACGCCCGAAGAGATCGACACCGCCGCAAAGAAGACGATCGAGTACCGCGCGCCAGGTCGCTGACGACCCAGGCGCCTCTCAGCGTCTGCGGTGGCGGTGGGCTAGAGCCGCCCGCCGCCGGCGTCGGCGGACGTGGCTGTCGGGGGGCTCCATCATCGTAGAATCGGAAGCACGGCGATGGAGCTCGCCGAAAACTGCCCTTGTGGCTGATGGCCCCTGTTTGACCACCTCGCGTCGAGACAGGAGAACGCCATGCCGGACATCAACCACAGCGGGCGCCAAGACGGCGCATGTGCCGAACACTCTTCGCCCACCTCGGAGGATCTTCCTCCCTTCAACAGCCTGCTCTTCGCCGGCGCGACGACGGACAGCGCCTTCGAACGGTATGACGACTCGTTCGCTCACGACCTCAACCTCGACCAGATCGTCGCGGCCATTGCAGGGCATGGTGAGGAGCACGAGCTCATCACGGAGCTCCTTTATCGCCATCTCGGCGATCTCGACACGATCCACTACCGTCAGGAGATCTTCCGAGACCTCGAAGACCCTTCGCTCCTCGCACAGGTGCGGGAGTTTGCTGACGCGATGTACCAGGTTCGCCATCACATCGGTCAACTCTCCAGGATGGAGTCCCACTATCAGCGTGAAGGGTGGTTCCTGGACGCAGCGTCTCTCTACTGCGACGGCGTCCGCTCCCTCGGAAGCGTTCTTCATGCCGCGCACCTCGATTCACGCGCCCTTCGTGCATTCCGGACCTTCCTGACCGCGTATGTCGCGTCAGCCGACTTTGGTTCGCTCGTTGACGATACGAACAGTCGCAAGCAGGCGCTAGGACAGATCCGCTACTGCACGCGGATTCGGGACGGCCGAGTCGATGTGAGTCGCTACGAGGGCCAGGCTGACTACAGCGCCGAGGTGCTGGAGACCTTCGAGCGCTTCAAGCAGAGCCGTGTCAAAGACTATCGGGTCAACTACCGATCCTGGCCGGGAATGAACCACGTCGGCGCACAAATCCTGCAACTCGTGGCGCGCTTGTTCCCCGACGAGTTCACGGCGCTGGATGGCTACTGCCGCGAGCACGCCGAGTTCTTCGATCAGACGATCCGGCGCTTCGAGCGTGAGCTGACCTTCTATCTCGCGTACCTGGCGTACATCACGCCGCTCCGCAAAGCCGGGCTCAGCTTCTGCTATCCGGAGGTTACGTCCGCGTCGAAGGCCATCTTCGCTATGGACACGTTCGATCTGGCCCTCGCCAGAAAGCTTGTCTCGGATGGCAGGCCGATCGTGCTCAACGATTTCCACATGGAGGGTCCAGAGCGGATCTTCGTGGTCTCAGGACCCAATCAGGGCGGCAAGACGACCTTTGCTCGCATGTTCGGTCAACTCCATCACCTCGCCGCCGTGGGCTGCCCCGTTCCGGGCAACGCCGCGCGCTTGTTCCTCTTCGACCGGCTGTTCGTCCACTTCGAGAGGAAGGAGGATCTCACGAACATGCGCGGCAAGCTGGAGGACGACCTCGTCCGGATCCGCGAGATTCTGCTTGCCGCAACATCCAAGAGCATCGTCATCATGAACGAGATCTTCACATCGACGACCCTGAGCGACGCGCGCTTTCTCGGCGAAAGGGTGATGCAAAAGGTCATCGAGCTCGACGTCTTATGCGTCTACGTCACATTCGTCGACGAGCTCGCCTCCCTCTCCGGCTCCGTCGTCAGCATGATCAGCATGATCGTGCCGGAGAACCCCGTCGAGCGCACCTACAAGGTGGTCAGAGGACCCGCGGACGGTCTCGCGTATGCGCTGAGCATCGCTGAGAAGCACGACGTCACGTATGACCGCCTACGGGCGAGGCTCAACGCGTGAAGGCATATCTCCTCTATGAGGATCAGGACTTCAACTTCAGCGCCGATTTGCCATCCAACTCCAAGGACCTGATCCAAGACCTCGAGATGACGACCCTCCTCGAGGCAATGGCCCTCGGCGACAAGTTCCTGTTCGAGGTGTCCACGAGGGTCGTGCTCGCGGGTCTCAGCGATCCGGAGACCATCCGTTACCGTCAGCGAGTCCTGGCGGATTGTATTGCCGAGCCCGAAATCGTCCGCGAGATGTATGCCGTCGCCGTGGGGGCGCTCGAAGACAAGCGAGGCATCTGGGGGTTCAGCTCCCAATACCCTTCGTCCATCCTGTCCGGCGCGGTCAACCAACTCGAGGCAGCCGTCGTACGACTCAAGCAGTTGCGCAAGATCGCCGATGACCACGCCGAAAAGTTCCGATCCGACGGGATGAAGACGCTGTTTCGCAGGCTGCAACGTGAGCTCGACGACGAGTACTTTCAGACGATCAACTTCCACCTCAAGCAGTTGCGCTTCCGCGACGGCCAGCTGATCAGCGCCGAGTTGGACCGCGACAACAGTGGCATCGGGTTCGTGCTCCGCTCGTCTGGCATGGGGAAACGGAGCTGGAGGCAGCGCCTCGGGATGGGGCCACACTCCTCGTATTCATTCACCATCTCGCCGCGAGACGACGCGGGTGCAAATGCTCTGGCAGACCTCACCAGCAGAGGCATCAACCTCGTCGCCAACGCTGCGGCTCAGTCCACCGACCACATCTGGAGCTACTTCACAATGCTCCGTGGAGAGCTGGGGTTCTATGTGAGCTGTCTCAACCTCTGGAGCCGGCTTGTGGCCCTGGATGAGACGACCTCGTTTCCCGAACCGTCCCAGTGGCGTGAGCGTGCGCTTTCGTTCTCAGACCTTCGTGACATCTGCCTTGTCTTGCGAGCCGAAACGCGTGTCGTCGGGAACGACGTTGACGCCGATGGCAAGTCGCTGGTGGTCATCACGGGCGCGAACTCCGGGGGGAAATCGACCTTCCTTCGGAGCGTTGGTTTGGCTCAGGTCATGATGCAGTGCGGCATGTTCGTCGCGGCCGATACCTATCGCGCGAGCGTATGCGACGGCGTCTTCACGCACTTCATCAGAGAGGAGGACGCCAGCATGACCAGCGGACGCCTCGATGAGGAGTTGAAACGCATGAGCACAATCGCGGATATGATTCGCCCGCACTCTCTCATCCTGTTCAACGAGTCGTTTGCCGCGACCAACGAGCGCGAGGGATCTGAAATCGGACGTCAGGTCGTCAGTGCGCTGCTGGATGTCGGGATCACAGTCTTCTTTGTCACGCATCAGTTCGATTTCGCCGACGGGTTCAACAGGCAGCGTGCCGCGGCAACTCTCTTCCTCAGAGCTGAGCGACGCGCCGAAGGTCAGCGCAGCTACAAGCTCGCGGTCGCCGACCCACTCCCGACGAGCTTCGGAGAAGACGTGTATTACGAGGTCGGCGGCTGGCTGGACGACGATCGCCCACCGGCCTTGAGCGCTGCCCCCTCAGCTTGCGAGCAGCGAGCTGCGAACGAGGTCTACGCGACCTGAGAGCTCGTTCGAGTCGAGGGTGGTCGTTTCGCGCTTTTCGGCTGCACACTCGGCACGGGCAACAGCCCCGGCCAGAGACTCACTCAAGCCGCGTGAGGATCGCTCGGACTCGCGGATCCATCCACGAGTTGTCCGATCGACACTCTGCAGCGTCGCGTAGCGCAGCCGGCCGGCGAGGCGGTCGGCGTCCTCGGCCGCTCGATCGTGACGAGCTCGTTCACGCCACCTCCTTCCGACAGTTCCGGGAACACGTGCCCGGAGCTGTCGGACTCCCATGGCGAGCGCACCCGGGTCATCATCCAAGTCAACCTTGACGGCGTCCACGTTGACGTGCTGTGCCACGATGGATGCAGCTGGAAGCGCGACGGCAAAGGCCTGACCAACGTCGGCGACAAAGCGCTCGGTCAGCTCCCGAAGGCGGTCCGCATGCCGGTCGACCGGGCCGCGCAGCGAAGCGATGAGCGCGTCGCCAACGTCGCGACGCCACGACGTCGCGGCACCGGCGATTCGATCCGGCCAATCGTCATCGTCCGCGGCGAGCAGCACCTGGGGGAACTCTTCCCGCATGGCGATGACCCTCGGTTCGATGATTGTGTCCGTTACCCGCCGGCACGCCGCCAGGAGCAGCGTCGCCTCCTCCTCGACCGCGGCTGCGAGCCCGTCCTGCGCGGTGGCGAACGCGGCGCGCGCTGCCGCAGCGTCTTGCTCCGGTTTGGCTGCCACCGCGGCCTCGAGCCGGAGCGCTGCGTCGGCGAGCGACAGCAGGGCCGTGGCCACGCGGAGGCCCCGTTCCCTCTGTAGGTCGGTCTGCGAAGCCACGACATCGTTCTCGAGCCATGCGGTGAGCGACTCCAGACCGCTGTCGACCCTGCCGCCGCGGGCTGATGTCGGGAAGACGGGAACATCCGCGGTGCCGCACAACGCCGCCACGCGAAGGCGAACGAACTCCATGGCTTCACTTATCTCGTCAGGGGTCAGCCGATCGACTTTGTTGAGGCAGATCGCGATACGAGCAGCGGTATGTGCCACGCGCTCGAGCATCCGCGATTCCGAGTCCGAGAGAGGCGCATCGACACTGAGGACAACGAGCGCTACATCGACTCGCGGCAGAAAGTCCACAGCAGCCTGCGTGTTATGCAGGTGCACGCTGCCGGTTCCCGGTGTATCGACGAGAATGAGACCGCCTTTCAGAAGCGAAGTTGGGTGTTCGATGATCGCCTCGCGGACTCGCTTGCGATTCCCTGGATTCTCTTGCTCCGTGAGATAGGCATGCAGCTCGCCGATGCCGATTTCAGCTTCTGCGCCGTCGAGCAGGCGGAGCGTCGCTCGCTGCCGCATGCCGAAGCGAACCAAAGTCGGGACGGCGGTGACAGGAAGAACCCCAGTCGGCAGCAGGTCGTCACCGAGCAACGAGTTGATCAGCGTCGTCTTGCCGCGCTTGAACTCGCCGATCACCGCGACATAGAGGCCGAGACCGGAGAGCTTGTCGGCCGTCTCTTCGGCGAGATGTCGCTCTGCAGGTGGCAGCAATTCCAGCGATGCGAGCGTCCGGAGGCCCTCCTCGAGGGTCAACTCACGCACCTGCCCCTCACGCTCGCGACTGCGAGTCGGAACTTTGCGCGGCCTCTGCGCGGAAGACCTCCGCGGCGAACCGATCGAATACCTTGTGCCGACCGATGGGAACCTGCAGCCGGCGTCGCGAGCCGCCCACGTACGTCTCCAGGTCGAGAAGCCATGTTCCACTTCCACCACGCAGCAGGAGAACATCGTCAAACCGCAGAACCAACCCTCCACCCTCGGAGCGCTCCGCCACTGGATATCGACGAGACACGGCCCCAACCTCCATGGACATGGTGGTCAGGGGCCATTAGCTCAATCTCAGCGCTTTCAGGATCCGGCTACCTGAGGCGAGCCCCATCGCCTTATGGGAATGTACCACTCCCGCATTCAAAGAGACGTCCAGCCTGATCCTTCAGCCCACCCGTGTAGAACGCCACCGTCGCCGGCTGCGAGTGCCAATGAGCTCCGAGACGATCACGTTGTGATCAAGGAGCGTCGATAATTGGCAGCAACTCACGCCACGGCCCGACAGCGTCGGTGAACTGCTTGGCCATGGTTTTCACGATCTGCCCTGTGTGGTTCAAATCGTGCACGACCCACGTCGCGAGAAGGTGACTTACCGTCACCTCTCCAAACACTGGGTGCCTGCCGTGCCGCTCCAGATCGCGCTCGTCGACGAGTGCATTCAATGTCTCGAGGTTCGAGGTTCGGATGGACGCGAAACGACTCAGAAGATCGCTCAAACTCCAGTCCTTAAAGCGCGTGAAACCCGCCTCGCGATCCACGGGCTCGAAGGCATGCTCCGTGCCGTGCTCGAGGATCACCCGCGTCCTGTCAATCCAGTCGCACTCCTCTATATGTGTGAGATGCCCGACGACCTGATAGGGAGACCACGTCCCCGCTCCTTCGTCCCGGCGCGCCGTATCGTACCCAGGCGGAGAGCCGTTGGCGAGCGCTCGCACCCACGCGGCGCCCGAATTCGAATGACCAGCATGGGCTGTCGGCGATGCCCGGGAACGATGCCGCCAATGCCGCGACAAGGCGCCGACCAGGCCACTGGATCCCGGGCTCGATAGCGATCGCTTCGTGCGGATCTGTAACAGATGGACCACCGACCGTTGGCAGGACTTCGGCTCGGTTGCGCCTACTCTGCTAGGCGTGTCGATCGAGATCCCTCGAACTCTGGGCTCCGCGCAGCTCGGTGCTCGCACCGCGGACTCCCCGCTGGGTGGTCATTGTCTATGGCGCACTGGCAGCGCTCCTCCTCGCGTATCTGGTCTCGCTGATCATCAGGCAGCCGGACCAGTCCAACTCCCTGGTCGACGGCTGGGGCGTCGGAGTCTTCGAGCTCGTGACCAGCGCGCTGTGCATCTGGCGTGGCATCGGCTCGCGGCGCCGAGTTGTTCCGCTCATGCTCGGCCTCGGCATCCTCTCGTGGAGCCTCGGCGACCTGGTGCTGGCCGCGGAATCGGCAGGGGGCGCGACAGTACCGGTCCCGTCACTCGCCGATCTGTTCTGGTTGGCGTTCTACCCCGTCTTCTATGTCGCGCTCGTGCTCCTGGCGCGCAGACACATCGGGCGGCTTCGGGCGACGACATGGCTCGACGGCGGTGTGGCCGGTTTAGGTGCCGCAGCCTTGTGCGCGTGCTTTGCCTTCAACACGATCCTGCAATCCATCGGAGGCGATGCGACAAGGGTCGCGACCGATCTTGCCTATCCCATCGGGGACGTCTTGCTCCTCATGCTCGCAGTCGGCGGCACCGCCATCATTCCGGGCCGCAAGGACCCACAGTGGCTGCTCATCGCCTGCGCCATTGGTTGCACCGCGATCGGCGATACCTTCAACCTCTTCGCCAGCTCGGGATCACCGCTGCACGTTGGAGTGATTCTCGACGGCGTTGCCTGGCCGGCCGCAATCCTGCTCGTCTCCGCTGCGGTCTGGGTGAAACCCAGCGTCACCAACCCATTTGCGCACCACGGTCCGCCAGGCTTCGTGCTTCCCGGCCTCGGAGCATGCGCAGGCCTCTTCATCCTCCTTGCAGACACAGTCCACCACGTCACCCCGGTTGCCATTGCTCTCGCCACTGCAACTTTGGTGATGGTTGGTGTCCGGCTGGCCATCTCGGTGCGCGGCCTGCGAACCCTGACCGAGATTCGACATCGCCAGTCGATCACAGACGACCTGACCGGCCTCGGCAATCGCCGGCAGCTGTTCAATCTCCTTGATGCGTTCTTCGCCGACTGCGCTGATCCGGAAACTGTCGATCGCAAGCTCTCCCTGCTGTATGTCGACCTCGATCACTTTAAAGAGATCAACGATTCGTTCGGTCATTCAGCCGGCGATGAGGTGCTGAGACAGCTCGGTCCGCGCCTCACCGGTCACCTGCGGGCCACAGACGCGCTGGTGCGTGTCGGCGGCGATGAGCTCGCAGTGCTCATCATGGATACCGACTCGACGTACGCCGCGGCGGTGGCCCAGCGCGTCATCGACGACCTGGAGCGACCCTTTGTCCTCGATGCACTCAGCGTCCGCGTGGGCGCCAGCATCGGTATCGCCAATGCTCCTGCGGATGCCACCGACAGCGCGACGTTGCTGCGCTGCGCTGACCTCGCGATGTATCGCGCCAAGGTCGGCCCACGGCCTTATGAGTCATATCAACATGACCTCGACGACGAAGGGAACCGTCTGCGGCTCGTGGACGAGTTGCGTGACGCCATCCTCGGCGATCACCTGGAAGTGCACTACCAACCGCAGGTGGATCTGCTCACGGGCAAGGTGTCCGCGATGGAAGCCTTGGTGCGCTGGCCGCATCCACGCCTCGGTCTCATCCCGCCACTCGATTTCATCCCTCTCGCAGAGGACGCCGGGCTCATGCACTCGCTCACGGCCTTCGTGCTCGAGCGGGCCGTCGAGCAGTGTGCCGCATGGCGTGCTGCCGGCGAGATGGTCACGGTCTCCGTCAATGTCGCAGCGACGAACCTCCTTGACGCCGCGTTCTCCGACTCGGTCATGACGGCGCTGGCCAAGCACGACGTCCCCCCCGCGTCGTTGATCCTCGAGATCACCGAGACGATGATCATCAAAGACTTCGACATGTGCAAGCCGGTGATCGAACACCTGCGCGCATTGGGTCTGGGGGTCTCGATCGACGACTTCGGCGCGGGAGTGACATCGCTCGCGCATCTCGGCAGTCTCGCGGTGAGCGAGCTCAAGCTCGATCGCAGCTTCTTGACGCGAACTCGCAACTGGAGACACCGAGCGAAACCTGGCCCTCGTCCGTGCGACGATCGCCCTCGGTCACAAGTTGAATATGCGTGTGGTGGCGGAGGGAATCGAGGATGTCGACGCGCTGAACCTTCTTGCTGCCCTTGGATGCGACCTCGCTCAGGGATACTTCATCAGCAGGCCGATGCCCGCCGGTGAACTCGACCTCCGCGAGCAGCGCGATGATCTGTCTCCCCCGCCGGCGCCGCTGTCGCGTAGCCACAAAGCCGCCGCCGGGTCTCGGCCGCTCCCGCCGACCTCCCAGGGAAGAACGTCAGCGCGCTACGGGATCGCTGGGCGGAGCCTCCGCGACCACGGTGATAACGATCGCCTCTCCGCACGTCGGGCAGTCGCGCGGACGCTGGATGAGACGCCGATGCCCGTCGGAGTCGTTGCCATCGGTGATCGTGACGGCGACCGTATTTGCGCATCCGGGACAGTCGTATGCGAGATGCATCACGCTGACACGGCTCCCCACAAGGTCGACCTCCTCCACCATGGCTTGTCCTCCGTGACAATAGGTTGGGCCGATGCCTCACGGCAATCGTTCTCATGATAGGATGAATTCCATCCCATCGACGTCCTTGTTTGGCTGAGTCCTGAGTCCGCACCATATGGTACGGGCGTTGGGCATGGCGCAGTGGGGATTTCCAGGTGCACATCGACTTGTACGTGGCGCTGGCCGGGCTGATCGTCGGGTGTGCAGTCGGGCTCACGGGGATGGGCGGCGGTGCGCTTATGACGCCGATCCTGGTGCTGATGTTCGGCGTCGCTCCGCTCGCTGCCGTCTCCAGCGATCTCGTGGCGTCGCTGATCATGAAGCCGGTCGGTGCGGCGGTACATGCCGGGCGGGGGACCGTACGCTGGAATCTCGCCGGTTGGCTCACCGTCGGCTCGGTGCCGTTCGCCTTCCTCGGTGTCGTCTTCCTCAAGTCGATCGGAAGCGCGTCAAAGGTGCAGGCAGTCGTCGGCGTCGCGCTTGGTTCGGTGCTTCTGGTCGCAGTCGCGGCGCTCGTGCTGAAGATGTATCTCGATCACCGCATTGGCGCATCCCGCGGGACGGATGGGCGTTTGATCGTCAAGAAGCTGCCGACCGTCGCAATCGGCGCATCGATCGGGTTCATCGTCGGGATCACGTCGGTTGGCTCCGGAACGCTGGTGATCGTGCTCCTCCTGTTCCTGTACCCCCGTTTGCGCGGGTCGCAGATGGTGGGCACCGACCTCGCGCAGGCGATCCCCATGGTCGGCTCTGCAGCGCTGGCGCACATCATCTTCGGGGATTTCAAGCTCGGCCTCACGCTCTCGATTCTCATCGGAAGCATCCCGGGAGTCCTGATCGGCGCGAGTATCTCGTCTTACGCTCCGACGGCTTTCCTCAGGGGTGCGCTGGCTGCAGTGCTGCTCGTGTCCGGGCTCAAGCTGGTCAATGTTCCCACGCTGGCGATCGGCATCGTGCTGCTCGCATCGCTGGTGCTTCTGCTGGCGATGTGGCTCTGGATTCGCGCCAGCGGGCGGACGCTGAGCGAGGTCTCGGGCGAAGCGACGATGCAGCTGCCGACGCCATCGCTCTCTGCGCCATAAGGTGCGAGGCACGTTCTAGGCCGACTTGACGTGACGCGCTCGCAGGCGTGCATGTCGGTTGTGTCACCAGGGGTTCCGCCCTTTTCGGCTGGTAGTGGCGCCGTCGAGGCTCTTGTCGCACCGTCGAGGACCTAAGACCAGCGGGGACGCAACGGATCGAGGCCGCGACATCGTTCTCGCCGTCGCAGATACGTTTTCAGACCATCTCGCTCAGTTTGTGACGGTAATGCGCGGTTCTGCGGACGGTGCCGCCGTCATTGGAGAGAGCGCGCAGGCTGGCCCAGCGTCCCTACCCGACCAACACGTCTTGGAGAAAACCTTGTCATACGTGCCGCCCAAGTCCCGAACGCTCACCACTTCCAGAGAACTTCACGGAACCTTCAAGCGTCGGGCCTTCACGGCACTGTCGGCGATGGTCGTCCTGGGCGGAGTCCAGATCACGACCGGACTCACGCCCGCGAGTGCGGCTCCGCCACCACCGGCGACCCCAACCACGATCACGAGCGTGGGCGAAACTGCGTATCTCGTACCCGCGGGCGTCACCGCGCTCACGGTCACCGTGGTCGGAGCGGGCGGCGGGGGTCAGCACGGAGCGCTCCCTCCCGGTACGGCTGGTCAGGGCGCGAGCGTGCAGGCCACCATCCCCGCGACTGCGGGTTCCACCCTCTACGCCGAGGTCGGCAGTAGCTCTGGCGCGGGCGGAGGCGGTGCGACCGGACCGGCGGCCAACGGCGGCGGCAAGTCAGCTCTCCAGTCATGCTCCGTCGGTGCCGGCGGATGCACGTACACCGCGATTCCCGCAACCGATCCGCGCATGGTCGCCGCCGGCGGTGGCGGTGGTGGCGGCGAGGGTGGCAACGGCTCAACGGGCCCGGTCGGCGGTAGCGCAGCCGGCGCAGCCGGCCCCGGCGCCGGCGGTGATGGTACGAACGCCTCTCCCCCAAGCAATGCCGGCGGCAACGGCGGTCTCACGACCACCAATACAACTGCCACCATCGGAAATGGAAGCTCCGCCTGCGGCGGCAGCAGAAATGGAAGTGTCGGGTCGCCCGGCCAGGGTGGCTCCGGTGGCGATCAGTTTGGTAACGACTCGGGCGGCGGCGGTGGCGGTGGCGGCTGGGTCGGTGGATCCGGAGGTGGCGGTGGCGACTGTCCCTTCGAATCGAGCAGCGGCACCGGTGGCGGTGGGGGCGCAGGCGCGAGTTTCGCCGAGGCGTCCGCGGTAGGTGTCTCGATAGCGCTCGCAGGCGGGACGCCTGCCGAGGTTGTCATCGCGCCGATTCTCCCGTCGACGGTGTCGGTTTCCTCGTCGAATGTCTCCGCCGTCTGGGGTCAGTCCGTGACCCTGACCGCAACTGTGAGGGGCTTCGGCTCGAGCAATCCGTCCAGCACGGTCGACTTCAAGGTGAACGGCGCCGACATCGCAGGTTGCACGGCGCAGGCCGTGGCAGGCACGAGCAACCCCACAACCGCGACCTGCACGACGAGCGCGCTCCCGATCGGACATCCGGATTCGATCACCGCTTTCTACGACGGTGATGCGACCAACGGCGCAGGTGACAACACTGCATCGCCGTTCAACCAGTTCGTCAACCGTGCGGCCACCGCGGCGTCGCTGAGCGTTGACATCAACCCATCGGTCAGCGGTCAGTCGGTGACGTATTCAGCCACCGAGGCGGCCGTCGCCCCGGGTTCAGGTACGCCTTCGGGATCGGTCACCTTCACAAGTGACGGCACGACAATCGGCGACTGCACCCAGGGCGCCGAACCCATTGCACTGGTTGGGGGCGCCGCAAACTGCACGACCCAGTCCGGCACTGCGGTGGGGAGTCCGCACTCCGTCACCGTGAGCTATCCGGGAGACAGCCACTTCATCGGGAACACCTCGCCGATCGTCAGTGAGTTCGTTGCGAAATCTACAACCTCCACCGTGTTGACGAGCGGCTTGAATCCGACCGAGTACCTCCAGCCGACGACCTTCACCGCGACGGTTGCCGCCGGTGATCCGGGGAGTGGTACGCCGACCGGCACGGCCAACTTCACCGACAACGGCACGACGATGGACAGTTGCAACCTCCAGCCGCTGAGCGCCGGTGTCGCCACGTGCTCGGTGACTGACCTCGCAGTCGGAACACACACCCCTGTGGTCGCGCACTACTCGGGCGATGACAACTACCTGGCCGGCGACAGCAACGCTGTCAGTCAGGTGGTCACCAAGGGGTCGGTCTCGCCGGTCAGCGACAATGGTGCTTCGCCGACTACCGCGAGTCCCGGCGACAATGTCGAGATCCAGGCCAACTTCTACCGGACTCTCGACGGCTCGTGCTGCACTACGGATCTGGGTGGTGGGACCTATGACTTCCAGTTCTCCGCGGACAGCGGCGCGACATGGAGTGACATCGCGGGATGCACCGCGACCGATAAGTCGTACACGTTCAACGCGTTCACACTCTGCGACACCACGTCGCTTCCTTCGGGCAACATCGGCCTTCGGGTCGTCTACAGCGGTGATGCTGACTTCAATGGCGCCACGTGGACCGACGCGACGACCGAAGTGATCCGCTTCGCGACGAGCACTGGCGTCACGTCCTCCTCCGCCTCCACCGTGTTCGGCAACCCCGTGACCTTCACAGCGACGGTGACCTCCGCCGGCGCGGGCACCCCGAGCGGCGGCGTGACGTTTGAGTCAGACGGCAGCCCTATCAGCGATTGCGTGCAGGGTGCTGAGCCGGTCGCGCTCGACGGCTCGGCGCAAGCGCAGTGCACGACCTCGAGTCTGACCGCGGGCAGCCACACGATCACTGCGTCGTACGGTGGCGACGGTGCGTTCGCCGCGAGTACCGGCGCGTTGCCAACACAGATCGTCAACCAGGGCGCGTCGCAGGTCGCGGTGTCATCGAGCATCAACCCGACGACCTTCGGTCAGTCGACAACATTCACCGCCCATGTCTCGGCGGTAGCTCCTGCACTCGGAACGCCGAGCGGCAGCCTCGATTTCGTCTACAACGACGTCGAGGTCCCAGGCTGCACCCAGCAGACGCTGGACGGCTCAGGAAATGCGAGCTGCAGCACGGGCGGTCTCCCCTCCGGAGTCGATGACGTCACGGCCGTGTACGCCGGCGACACCAACTTCAAGCCGAGCGTCTCGGGAGCGGTATCTCAGATCGTGGGAACTGATTCCACGACCTCGACCATCAGCTCGAGTCAGAATCCGTCGGTGACCGGCCAGCCGGTGGCATTCACCGCCACCGTCACTGCCGATGATCCGGGATCGGGTACGCCGACGGGATCGGTCACCTTCTACGACCAGACCGCGGCGGCCGATCTGACGTGCGCTGAAGGCGCGCAGCCTATCGCTCTCGACGGCACCGCCTCAGCGGTCTGCACGTCGGCCTTCGCAGCCGTGACCGTCGGTGACCACGTCATCGCGATGTATGCCGGCGACGCGAACTTCCAGGCCTCGAACTCGACAGCGGTCGACCAGGTCGTCAACCAGGCCTCCACCGCAACGAACGTCACGGCGGACAACAATCCCGCGGTCGTCGGGCAGCCGGTGGCTTTCACAGCAACGGTCAGCGTGAGCGACCCCGGCGCAGCCATCTCCGGCAATCCAACCGGGAATGTTGAGTTCCAGAGCCAGGGCGTGGATATCAGTGGCTGCGACTCGATTGCCATCGACGGCAGCATGCAGGCCGTCTGCAACACGTCCTTTGCGGCTGCTGACACGTACGGCATCATGGTGCTCTTCACCGACAGCGACGGCAACTACGCCAACAGCGACAACACCGCATCGCCGCTCGCGCAGGTGGTTGACATCGCGACCACAACCACAGTGAACAACTCCAATGAGAACCCGTCGACGTACGGGGATACCGTCACCTACACGGCGACGGTCACCTCCAACACACCGGGCAGCGGGACGCCAACCGGCTTCGTGGACTTCACGAGCGACGGCGTGGATATCTCGGGATGCAGCGCCGCGGCGCTGGATGGCAGCGGCACGGCGCTGTGCGCCACCGCCACCCTTGGAGCGGGCTCCGACACCATCGTCGCCAACTACCTCAGCGACGACAACTACGCCACGTCCAACTCCGACGACCTCATCCAGATCGTCGACAAGGCTGATCCGGGCATCAGCCTGACGGCCGGCCCTGACACCGTGACCGGGGAGGCGACGAACATCCCCGTGACCTTGAGCGCGGTCGGCGGCGGCGTGACTCCAACCGGCACGGCGAGCTTCCTCAGTGATGGCGGCCCCATCTCGGATTGCGCCACCCTGTCGCTGACCGCCGGGTCCGTCAGCTGCGCCACGACCACACTGACGCCGGGCGGCTACACCATCGATGCCGGCTACAGCGGTGACGACAACTACAACGCGGTCTCATCGCTTGACGTCATCCAGACTGTGGGCAAGGCGGAGACCACCACCGTGGTGACCTCGAACCACAACCCGTCAGTCTCGGGGCAAACCATCACGTACACCGCAACCATCTCGATCACGAGCCCGGGAGCAGAAATCCCGGCCGGGTTGACAGGCACGGTGCACTTCACCGACAACGGCAGTGCCATCTCACCGGCATGCACGACCAGTTCCGTTTCGGCTCAGGTCGCCACCTGCACCGTGGTGCACACGGGGATTGGCGTCGAAACCATCAATGCCTACTACACGGGCGACGGCAACTACCTGGCGAGTGATACGACCGGGTCGCCATTGACCCAGACGATCAACCAGGACGGCACAAACACCGTCGTGACGGCGAACGCCGATCCGTCCGTCGTGGGCCAGGATGTGACGTACACCGCCACTGTGTCGGCGGGTGCACCCGGCAGCGGCACGCCAACCGGTGATGTCAACTTCTTCGACGGAGCAACCCCCATCTCGGGATGCTCGTCCGTCGCGCTCAATGGCAGCGGGCAGGCGACCTGTGACGCCGGTGCGTACGCTGCGCCAGGCACGCACAGCATCACCGCCGACTACCTCGGCGACGTCAATTTCGTGTCGAGCAACAGCGCGACCTTCACGCAGAACGTCAGCCAGGCGTCGTCCAGCACGGCTGTCTCGTCATCCGCCAACCCGTCGGTCTTCGGTCAGGGTGTGACCTTCACCGCGACGGTGACCGCGCAATTGCCGGGCGCGGGCACGCCGACCGGGAGTGTCCAGTTCGTCGTCGACAGCACCGACCTCGGATCGCCTGTTACGCTCAATGGGAGTGGCGATGCGACCTCGGCGGCCATCTCCGACCTTGCCGTCGGCACCTTGCACACTGTGCATGCGGTCTACAGCGGCGACACTGACTTCGTCGGAAGTACCGGGGCCCTCATCAGTGGCCAGACCGTCACCAAGGCATCGTCCAGCACAGCGCTGACGTCGTCGGTGAACCCGTCCATCTTCGGCCAGTCGACAACCCTCACCGCAACCGTGACCGCGGCGGCGCCGGGCGCTGGTACGCCCAGCGGAACGGTGACCTTCAAGGACGGCACGGTCGCCGTGACCGGCTGCACCAACCCCGCAACGCTCAACGGAAGCGGGGTGGCCAGCTGCGCCACGACCGGGCTGAGCACCGGAACACGAAGCATCACCGCGGTCTACGCGGGTGACGGCAACTTCACCACCAGCACCTCGACCATCGTTACCCAGGTCGTCGGGCTCAGCCGCGGGACCTACGTGGCGGTCACGCCCTACCGCGTGTTCGACAGCCGCTCCAGCGACTGTGTGCAGTGCCACGGCTCGTTCGGCCCTGCATCGCATCAGAACGTCCAGGTCACCGGGACCATCAACGGTGGCACCGTGCCGTCGAACGCGATCGCTGTTGTGGTGAACCTCACCGCCGTGTCGGGGAGTCAGTCCACATTCCTCCAGCTCACACCGACCGGCATTGGCACCCCGGGCGCCACCTCCAACCTCAACGTGCCGGCGGGGATCACGCAGGCCACCCTCGTGACCGTGCAACTGTCGACAGACGGTCAGGTGACCGTGTTCAACGCCGCCGGGACCATCGATGCGCTCATGGATGTGTCGGGTTACTTCCTCCCTGCGACAGGTCCTTCGATTGGAGGCCCAGGCGGGACGGCGGGCACCTTCCATCCGCTCGCCCCGAACCGTATCTGCGATACCCGGGCGAATGCGGGAACGGCGTGCGACACCTCGACCTCCGCGGACAATCCCCTTGGCCCGGCGGCAAGCCGCCTCATCCATGTGGTCGGCAACCGGCCCGGGCAGAGCACCTCGGTGGCGCACGTGCCCAGCGACGGGACAGCGGCTGCCGTGGTCCTCAACCTCACCGGCACGCAGGGGAGCAGCAGCACCAACCTGACGGTCTACCCCACCACTGCCGGAAGCTGCGGCACGCCACCGCATAGCTCCAGCCTCAACATCTACGCCCACACCGCCCTCCCGAACCGCGTCATCGTTCCGGTGGACGCGAGCGGCAACATCTGCGTCTTCAACGCGCTGGGTTCGATCAACCTCGTCGTCGACGTCAACGGTTGGTTCGGCACTGGCGGCGAGGCGACTGCAGGCGCCCTCTTCTACCCCACCGCGCCGGTCCGGATCTGCGACACGCGCGCCAGCCAGACCGCAAACCAGTGCACTGGCGAGACCATCTCGGCGAACGGCACGCTCACACTGAGCGCGCTTGTCGGCGCCCCGAGCTCACCTGTTGCGCTGGTGTCCAACCTGACGGGAGTCGGCGGAACGCAGGCGACCGTGCTCGCCGTGTTCCCCGCCGGTCCACGGCCGTCGCCGATCACCTCTGACCTCAACCCGCAGGCGCACGGCGCCATAGCGAACCTCGTCATCGTCCAGATTGGCGCCGGCGGCAACGTCGACGTGTACAACTCCCTGGGCATGATCGATGTCGTGCTCGACGTGCAGGGGTGGTTCGCACCCTAGGCCAGACTGCTTGGATCTGTGCACCGGGATGCTCCGGCACTCCCGGTGCACGGCCTACGCTCGTTGAGAGTTGACCTCGTTCGATGCGCAGCGAGCGCCTACGTGTCAGCGCTCCGGAACCAGGAGCAGAGGAATCGTCGTCCACGCCGCCATGTCAGCCGTGACGCTCCCGACGAAGAGCCGGCCGAGGTGGTGCAACTTTGGGAGACCGACAACGAGGATATCCGTTGCCGAGTTGAGCCCTTCGTGCAGAACAGCCTGCGCAAGATCCTTGGTGCTGGTCGTGTGAGTTGTCACGACGTGCGCTGTGATCCCTCGCGAACTGAGCTCGGCGACTGCATTCCCGACTTCTTCCCTCGGCTCAGTGTCATCGTCAAGCCAGATCGACGTGTCGATGCGGGCGTTGAGCTCGTCGGCGTGGAACACCTCGACGCTGGCGCCGGTCGCAGCGGCGAGATCACCCGCGACCCTCGTTGCTTCGCTCGATGTGTCGACGTCGACCGCGAGCAGCAGGTGGCTGATCATTGGTCATCTCCTTCGTATGTGTGGTCAGAAGGTGTGATCGTTGCGACACATTAGCTCGAGCCACGAGCACCTCGAAGCCTCGGATGTTTGCTGCTGGTGTCAGAAGATTGTGCCCGACGTTGCCACCGCCTACGAGGCCACGTAACAAACGAGCCGGCCCGGCGCCACGTCGGCGCCGGGCCGTTCTATGCCTGTGGTTACGCAGCAGCCTTGAACGCGCGGAGGAACGCGACGCCGTTGGGCGTGCCCACGCCGGTCACATCGTCGTAGCCGCGGCGCGTCCAGATGGTCGTCGGCACACCCAGCGTCTGCAGCCGCGTGATGAAGCCCTGTGACGGGTTGAGGAAGTTGGCAAAGTCGACGCGCACCGTCGCCTCCGGCCCAGTTTGCGGACGGACGTCCGTGATGGCGGGCGTCTGCTCGTTGCCGTAGACGAGCGGATTGATGAATCCGATGGCGCCGCCCGAGTACTGCACGGCATCGGCCAAAACACCGGCGAGCAGCGGCGAGGACAGGCTCGTGCCGCCGATTCGATACTCGGCGTAGTGAGTACCGTTATTGAAAACCTGGGTCTCGCCGACGCGCAACCCCGTATTGGGATCGCCCGGCATGGAGATGTCCGGAACCGCACGCATCGGCGTCGAGCCGAAGTACTCCGAGATGGATGCCGGCACGTGACCCTTCTGATAGGACGGCTGAGCGAAGAGTTGGCTCGTGCCGCCACCGGAGCCGCTGCTGTAATTGCCTGGAGGAGCGGGCGACCATGCGCCTTTGCTGAGGTCGGAGTACGAGTTCGACCATCCGGTCTGGAACACGATCTGTCCGTGGGCGCCGATCTCGGTGCTCGTGCCGCCGACTGCAGTGGCAAGCGGATCGGACGCTGGGTAGTTGACCTGACGCGAGCCGACTGCGCCGACGTCATCCCCAGAATCGCCCGACGAGAACAGCACGCTGATCCCGGTCATGTCGGCTTCGAGCAGGTACTGATGGAAGAACTGGAGCACGCCCGCGGGGATCATATTTTCGCTGCCCTCGCCGGTGCCCCATGTCCACGAGTTGGTCACGATGGATGCGAGGTGATGGTCGATGACGTTGGCGAATGCGTCGTCGAGACCACCCAGGCAGTTCTTGCCACCGGCGTAGACGATGTTCGCGCCGGGCGCCATCCCGTGCACCGCTTCAACGTCGAGCGTCTCCTCGCCATACCAGCCCTGCGGCCCGCACGCAGCCTGCTTGTTGTATCCGTCTGCCTTGGGCGTCACCTGACTGAAGTGCCCGGTCAACGAGGGGAGCCCATTACGGCTGGACCAGGTGTTTGCGTCGGAGAGGATGGTCGGTGCGGCGTACGCGTCGGTGATGGCGACGGTCACGCCGTGACCGTTGTTGCCGCCATGGATCGATCCGGCAAGCCCGAATGCTTGCTGATACTGCGAGGCCGAGTACCCACAGATGGTGTACGGCCACTGCTGTCCATACGCAGCGGGGAGGCTGGTGGCCACCTTCTGGCCGTAATACGCTGAGCACGGCTGCACTCCGTACCGCGCACCGGGTGGCGGTCCGGGAAGGGTGCCCGCCGGCTGCGCGTGCGTACCGTCAAGCCCGACGATCCCCGCGATCGACGTGCTCAGCCCTGCCGGGACACGATAGTTTCCAGTCGGCGCAGGAAGGACCTGGCCCTGGGACCGGTAGTTGTGGAGCGAGATCCCGAGCAGTCGCTCCGCCTGCGCGACGCTCCCGCTGACATCGATATACAGGCGGCTCGACGCCACGCTGACGATGGTCAACCCTGCCGATCGCAGCCATGCCGCCACCGCAGCCTCGGTCGTGGCCGTTGGCGCGAACGCCGCGTCGAACTGGGCGTCCGTGAGGTAGTCACGGTACGCAGGGCTTCCTGAAGTCGAGACTGCCTCCACCACCTGTTCCGCAGCTGCCGCGTTGCGCAGACCGAGCACGACCTGGAAGTCGACCGCCTGCGAGCTTGGGAGCGCGCCGAGATCGGTCGCTTTCGCAGCCCAGGCAGGGCGACTCCCGGCCAGCGAGGTGCTGCCGCTGACGCCGGCGGCGCTCACATGGTTGCTGAGGGTGGCGCTGAGCAGCGCTGCCCCCGAGACGCCGATGAGAATGCCTCGAGATCTCGTGATGCTCTTCAGAGCGCCCACAGCTTCCACCTCCTCGTCACTGTCCCATCCGCACAGCGGGGGGTCCGCAGGATGTCACCGTGGGGAGCGCTCCGTCAACTCGGCGCGCGTCTCGGCCAGGGGCGGAGCGGGTGCTGGCGGTGAGGGCGCTGCACCCAGATGACATCCCCCAGGGCATGTCTCTCGGCAATGTGGCCACCGACGCAGATTCGGCCGGAATTGTGCTACAATCACCATTGTCACAGGTTGACAGGTGATGCGCCATACGGTCGCGATGCAACCAGTGAATCGTTTGGGTGGTAACCACCAGGAGGTGACGAAATGTTTGGACTCGTATTGATTGAGATGACCCACGCAGCCGACCAGGAGCGCATGCGCGAGGCCACGATCGCGAGGGAAAAGGCACAGGCGCGTCGAGTACGCCGGCGCCTGCCGAGGCCCGGTCGCACGACGCCTGCCTAGTCGGGTTCATCCGGCCCCGACCTACGTAACCGAGCGAGCCCGAGCGACCCAGAATATGGGCGCTCGAGGACTTGCTCGGCTCGTCGTCCTCGTCTCCGCGTCAGGCCTGCCATGACGGCAGAACTAGACGCAACGCCATGATCCCTCCACCGTAAGTGGCATGGATGGCGACTTGCCGCTGCCGACAAAGCCGAGGGAGGCGTCAAGCGTTCCCGACGGCTGGCCGCGGCCAGACACTGCCAGGCTGCCGCTGACGGATTGCCACAGCTCGCCCGTCGCATAGTCGCGGACGTAGACGAAGACGCCGGCAGGACTGTTGACAACATAGTCTCCGGCGCCGCGATACCCGCTGAGCAAGCTGATATACAGGCGGTACTGCTGGCCTGCGCCGGTGAGCGTGAACAGCGCCTCGAACGTCCCTCCTCCCTGTCGACACGAGCGCACGGACGCCCGATCCACAGAAACGCAGTTGTCGAGCGCGCCGACCTGCAACTGATCGGGCCCGCACGCCACAGGGATTGGCTCCGAGAATGGCGTCGGGGATGAGCTTTCAGGTCGCGATTCGACGCCGCGTCCAGATCCACCGCTCAGCAGCCACGACGTCCCAGCGAAGATCACGACGAAGCCTGCCAGCGAGATCAGGCCTACGGGCCGATGGGGTTGTCCGGGCGTGCCCACGATCTACCTCGCGACCGAGTATAGGTATTCGCTTCAGAAACTGATGGATCCCGCTGCCCAAATATCACGACGCCGCAAGCGCGGGACAGGCTGATCGCGCCTCAATTTATGTGGCTTACGATGCGACGCGATATGGCCGCTTATCGTTTCGTTGGCCGCGACGGCGTGGATCTTGCGTGCAGTGAAACAGGGGCCGGCCGGCCTCTGATCCTGCTGCACGGCTTCATGGGAGCGGGGTCGCACTGGCTCGAGCAGGGCAAGGTCGATGTGCTTGCCCAGCAGGGGATTCGCGTCGTGCTGCCGGACTTGCGCGGCCATGGAGGGAGCGCAAAGCCGCACGATCCTGCCGCTTATCCACCTGACGTGCTGGCTGACGATGGGCTTGCGCTTGTCGAACATCTTGGGCTCGGCGATGGCGACTACGATCTTGGTGGTTACTCCCTCGGCGCGCGAATCGTGGTGCGCATGCTCGCGCGGGGGGCCAAGCCGAGGCGGGCGATCGTGGCCGGGCAGGGTCTCGCGAAAGTGAGCGGCCCCCAGGGCGGGGGACGACTGATCGTGCGCTGACCGCACTCGTCGACGGTGCCGAAATCGAGCCTGATTCGGCCGATGCGCGGATGGCGCACTGGATTTCACAGTTCGGCGCTGACGCACGGGCCCTGTTGTACGTGTCGGAGTTGCTCGTGCCGACGCCCGAGGATGCGCTGCGCAAGATCACGATTCCGACACTGGTCGCGATCGGCGATCAGGATGAGCGCGCTGATGCGGACGAGTTGGCCGCACTTCTGCCCAATGCTCGATTCATCCGCGTGCCGGGCGATCATGAGAGCGCGTTCACGCGCCCGAGCTCGTCGCCGCGATCGCCGCTTTCCTTGCCGACTAGAGTTGTCAACGACGTCGTGAGACATGTGTCCGACGATGTCGTGCGACATCACAAATCCGGAGCGAGAGGGCTTCGAACCCTCATACCGCTTGACGCGGTATACCGCATTTCCGGACCGTCCGAGCGGGGTGTAGGCACGGGCATCGGAGGGCACCGCGTATTCAAAATCGAAAGGTCGAGGGCACCATGAGGCACGCAGAAGCACCGCGGTTGGGACTCCGTTGCGTCTGCGCCCGGATCGGCTGCAACCCATGTGCCGGCGTCGCTGGCGTCAGGGACGGCGCCGGACGCGGCGACAGCCGACCGCTGCAGGCGCCGCAAACTGCGGGACATTCGCCGCCAGTCACGTGACAAACGGCTCTGGTCCGGTCAGGGCCACAAGCGTTTACTGGGATCAGTACACGCCGGGCCTAAGCCAACTGATTCGCCAGGAGTCGCCCATGCAAACTGCCGTCATGCATTGGTTCAAGCCGGCGATCCTCGTCGAGAAACGGTCGATCCTACACCGTTTGGCCGTCGAAGCCGCCACCAGCCCCCACGGGCCCGGACTTCCCAATGCGGTATTGGTGCAACTAAATGCGAGTGGCCGATGAGAGCACTACCATTTGTCCGCGGAGACAGGCCCCGGCTGAATTTGCTGCTCCTCGGGGCGCCGGCCAGTGGCAAGGGGACCCAGGCTGACCTTTTAGCCGCGCGCCTCGACATTCCCTCGATTGCGACGGGGAACATCCTGCGCGCCGAGCTGGCCGGGCGGACCGAGCTGGGGCTGCGCGCCCAAGCCTATATGCAGCGCGGCGACTTGGTTCCGGACGCGCTGATGGTCGACATCATCAGGGAGCGTCTTCGAGGGAGCGACCGCCGGGACGGCTTCCTACTCGACGGCTTCCCCCGGACAGTGCCGCAAGCCCGAGCGCTCGATGCGCTAGCGGCGTCGATGGCGACTGGCTTCGACCGCGTCCTGTACCTGAACGTGCCCGAAGCTGAGTTGATCCGACGCATCACGACCAGGCTGACCTGCCCGAGCTGCGGACGAAGCTACGGGTTCGAGCCTGACCAGCTCCGGCCGCCCGCCTGCGAGGCGGACGGCACGGACCTCATCGTGCGCGCGGATGACCGGCCGGAGACCGCCGAGCGCCGTATTGCGGTCTACCTGGAGAAGACGTTGCCGGTGCTCGACCACTACCGCAAGCAAGGGCTAGTCGCGGAGATCGAAGGCATCGGCTCGGTCGAGGAGGTCTCCGAGCGCATGCTGCGCGCGCTTCCCGCTCGACGGGTGGCACAGGCTGTGGTTGGTTTGGTCGGACGTTCTCGAGGGCTGACCTCCGCGGCACGAGCGATGGATAGGGAAGCCAAATCTGACGGCGCTGACCTTGTCCATGTCGGTGGGTTGCAGGGGACCTTTCCAGCCTCGATCGGCAGGCCCTCGACAGGGAGCTAATTCGTCAGAGTTATCACCGTCACTCACCTCTGCGGTTGTAGCGCAGCGAGCAACGTGGGCTAGCTTCGCTCCAGGACCATCGCGATCCCCTGCCCGCCACCGATGCAGAGCGCGGCGACACCGAGGTTGACGTCGCGCTTGGCCATCTCGAAGAGCAGCGTGACGAGGAGGCGTGTCCCGCTAGCGCCGATGGGATGTCCGATGGCGATCGCGCCGCCGTTGACGTTGAGGCGGTCCTCAGGGACGGCGAGCTCGCGACCGACGGCGACCGCCTGGGCGGCAAAGGCTTCGTTGAGCTCGAAGAGGTCGATATCGCGGAGTTCGACTCCAGCCTTCTGGAGTGCGGAGCGCACCGCGGGAACGGGGCCCATTCCCATGATGCGGGGTGCAATGCCGGCACTCGAATAGCTGCGAATCCGAGCCAGGGGAACGCGGTTCTCAGCCTTCGCGCGGGATGCGGACATGACGACGACCGCGGCGGCTCCATCGTTGATGCCGCTCGCATTTCCCGCGGTGACGGTGCCGTCCTTGGCAAAAGCGGCTCGCAGTGCGGCAAGCGTCTCCGCGGTCGTTCCTGGACGGGGATGCTCGTCGGTGTCGACAAGCACAGTCTCCTTTCTGCGCTGCACGGGCACAGAGACGATCTCGTCCTTGAAGCGGCCGCTCTTGATGGCAGCCTCGGCTTTCTGTTGCGACCCTGCGGCAAACGAGTCCTGGTCCTCGCGACTCACCTCGAACTCGCGAGCGATGTTCTCGGCAGTGTTGCCCATATGACAGTCATCGAAGGCGCACCAGAGTCCGTCACGGATCATCTCGTCCACCAGCTGACCGTTGCCGAGCCGGTAGCCGTAGCGGCCGTTCTCCATGAGATACGGCGCGCGCGACATGTTCTCCATGCCGCCCGCAACAAGGCATTCAGCATCGCCTGCGCGGATCGCCTGCGCGGCGAGCGCCACGGTCTTCAGGCCGCTGCCGCAGACCTTGTTGATGGTCGTCGCCGGAACGTTCTCTGAGAGTCCGGCGCCGATTGCCGATTGACGCGCGGTGTTCTGACCTAGCCCTGCTTGCAGGACGTTGCCCATGAGCACCTCATCGACCGAATCCACGCCCGCGCGGCGGAGGGCCTCCTCGACCGCGATCGATCCCAGTCTGGTCGCCGGCACCTCGGTGAAGGCGCCGCCGAACGTGCCGACGGAGTCCGCACCGCACTGACGATCACAGCCTCTTCCATGCCGCTCACTCTACGCCGAGGTTCGACTGCGCGTCCTGCCGTAGCGGTAGCCGTCATCGGTCCTTATCCAACGCAGGCACACTGGAAGGCTGTGTTGGGTCTAGATGACCGAGGTGCCGCTTGACAACGCTCGCATCGCGAAGCGTGGAGTACATGCAGGCACCGCCGCTCGCCAGAAGTTACCGGTGATCAACACAGAGGATGCGCCGTGATGACGCGCCCGCGAACCGAAAGGAGGCGACGTTCTAGACTAGATCAGCTTTAACTTCTGCGGTCACGACTCCGAGTGCACTAGGCGCAGGCATCCGGTCATATCCGCTACTCGCGGATGCACTCGGTTGCGAGTTCTCTGGCGATGGAACGGCGGCAGCCCCGATATAAGG
>CAWFUO010000001.1:0-344187 GCA_963819095.1 Candidatus Dormiibacterota bacterium | reverse complement strand
CCTTCGCCCCGCCCAGGCCAAGCAGCGTGCTGGCTGTCGGCGGCAGTTGCCAGGCCAGGATGCCCCGCTGGAACCAGTCGATCGCCTCGGCAAGGCTGCGCCCCCCTTCCACCTTTAGCAGTGTGGATCGGGCACGGAAATAAGGCTCGATGGCGGCCGTGTATTTGCCCTCGGCCAGGTAGCATCCCACCAGCGCGACACGGCTCACTGCCACGTCGCGATGTTCTTCGCCCAGGCATTTTATGCGGATGTCGAGCGATTCCTGCATCAGCTTCTCTGCCGCGGCATACTCTTCCTTGTCCGCCAACAGCCAACCGAGATTCAATAACGTGGCGGACAGGGCAAAGGGATCTTCCTTGGCGTGGGCCCGGCGTATGTCCAGGGCCTCGGTGAGATACTTCTCGGCTTTCGTGTAATTGCCTTTTTGGTGATGAAGCCAACCCAGGTTGTTCAAGGATTGGCCCAATTCCGGATGGTGGGGGTCAAGCGTCTGGCGGCGTTGTACGAGAGCCTTCTCCAGCAGCGGCTGGGCCTTGGCGGTTTCGCCCAGGGTGCAAAAGATGTTGCCCAGGGTATCCATCAACCTTGCCTGCACTTCCGGCTCTCCGGCCAGATGCTTGGCAACTCTCTCGGAACCGCGTTCGAGCAGTTCGCGCGGTCAAGGTCTTGCCTTCCTGGGCGCGAATGATCGGCAGGCCATTCAGGCCCAACGGATCGGAAGCCTGGAACATCTCCGTGAGGACCTTGGAAATCTGGTTCGCCTTGGCGGCCTCGGCATGGGCTCGCGCACGCTCGTCCTCCGCGGCTTTCTGGTGCTTGGCGGCCGTGACGGCGTTCTCTTCCGCCCGGCGCTGTTCCTTCTCGGCGTGCAACCGTTGGGCCTCCGCCTTGCGGCGTTCGACGTCTGCTCGTTCCTCGTTGACCTCCGCCAGTTGCCTTTGGTGCTCGGCACGGACATAGAGCAAGGTGATGCTGACGAGGGCGCCAATCAAGATGGTCAACGACAGCAGAATCAAACTCGCCACGACGGGACTGCGTCGACACCAGCGCCAGCCACGCTCGACGGCGCCAACGGGCCGAGCCAGGATAGGTTCGCCGTTCAGGAATCTCTGCAGGTCTTCCGCCAGGGCCACGGCTGAGCCGTAACGCCCTGCCGGCTCCTTGCGCAGACATTTCAGGCACACGGTCTCCAGATCGCGCGGCACTTTGGGTTGCAACTGAGAGGGCGGCACCGGTTCGGCCGCGGTGACCAGTTGCAACGTGTCCACGGCGGAGGCGCCCTTGAACGGGGGCCGGCCGGTCAGCATCTCGTAAAGGATGGCCCCCAGGGCGTACACGTCCGCGGCCGGGCCGATTTCCTTGACCTTGCCCTCCGCTTGCTCGGGAGCCATGTAACTGGGGGTGCCCATGATCGCCCCGGAGGCTGTCAGCCCCGAGTCGCCTTGCTTGGCCAGGCCGAAGTCGGTGACCTTGGCGATGCCGTTGGCCGTGAGCAACACGTTGGCAGGCTTCAAGTCGCGATGGATGATGCCGTGTCGTGTGCGCACCTGCACCGCCCGAGCCAGGGTGGCAACCAGTCTGGGCCGCGAACAGGGCGGGCATTGCGGCTCGCCGCGGAGTTTGCCGGCCAGGGTGCCGCCATCCAGGTATTCCAGGGAGAAGTAGGGCTGGCCCTCGTGTCTCGCCGAATTCGTAGACCTGCACGATATTGGGATGCTGCAGCCGGGCGATCGCTTCGGCCTCCTGTTCAAAGCGGGCCAGCGCTTCCGCGATCCGGCATACGACCCGGCCAGAATCATCTTGAGGGCGACCGTGCGATTGAGGTTCTGCTGCCGGGCCTTGTAGACGACGCCCATGCCGCCCCGGCCTAGCTCTGCCAGGATCTCATAGCCGGGGACCGCTGCAGGCACAGGGGCTGGCACAGCGCCGCCTGGCGTGCAGGGGGTCCCAGCCGTCTCTGGGCTCGCAGCGTCCGCCGGGCAGCTTCCGCCTACCGCGGAGAGGTTCGCATCGAGAGTACACGCCTCGGCAGGCGTGCTGCCCGAGCGCAGCAAGGCGTTCATTTGCCGCAGTACGTCGATGCGCTGCTGCAAAGCCTCGGCCAACTCCGGACAGTCGCCGCACAGGTCCGCCGGCTGGACCTCACGCCCCTGCGAGTGCTGTTCCTGCCAGGCCAACAACAAGCTGTTCAGACGCTCTTCCTTCATCGTGGTTCCTCGCTTCTGGTCTGCTGCCCTTCGCGCGAGCCCGTTGGCCAGGCTGCTCAGGGTTGCGGCAGTTCAGCTCCCACCAGGCGATGCAGATGCAAGCAGGCCGACTGCCAACGCCGCCGAATGGTGCGTTCGTCAACCTGAAACAGCTCGGCAATCTTGGCCTGGGTCCAACCGTGGTAGAAGACGAGCCCCAGCACCTCCCGTTCCTCGGCGGGGAGCCGGTCCACCGCCTCGTGGAAGCGGCACCACAAGTCGAGGTCGCCCTCCTCCGCGTTCTTATCTGCCGGCTCGGTCGGGCCAGCGCCGTCGCTTTGGTCGCTGGAGCCGGGCGCAGGGGGCCGCGCATATTTCTCGGCAGTGAAGCGGCGAGCCAGGTCCAGCAACTCCCGGCGGACATGCACAGCGGCCAGGTTGAAGAAGTGCCGTGTCGAGTCCGGCGCGCACCTTGCGAAGCGTGTTCAGCAGCCGGAGCAGGCTGCCCTGGAGCACGTCCACGGTCTCGGCCCAGTCCCGCACACTGGGGAAGCCGCGCAGCATCTTGCGGGTGAGGTGTTCCAGGCGTGCGCCGACCATCTGCAGCAGTTCGTCCGCGGCGGCGCGGTCCCCGGCTTGCCAGCGCTCCACGCACAGGTGCATGTGGATGGTGTCGATTTGCGGGTCGGACATGGGAGAGAAACCTCACAGCCGGTCCACGGGATCATCGCTCCGGCGGATGTCCGGAGGGGTGGGTTGATTGTACCCGTCCCAGTTGCCAATGCAACGAAATACCTTGATGCGTTTCAGGAATCGGTGCGCGGCGATAAGTTTGTCCGGTTTGGCGCGGGCGGTCCGTAGATAGAGGCAGAAATCGGTGGAGTCATCAAGGTGATGAAACACGCAACCGATTGCCAGGGACTGCAAAGGCTGTGTAACAGCGGAGGATTCTCATGAAGCGGTTTTCGGTCCTGCTCGCGGCTGTGGTGGTATCGGCCCCGCTGGCGCTGACGAGTTCGGCGAGTGCCCACGGCGGCGGCGGACATGGCGGTGGCGGCGGACACGGGGGTGGCGGACACGGTGGAGCCGGACACGGCGGAGTCGGACATGGCGGCGGTCACGGCGGAGCCGGTCACGGCGGCGGACGCGGCGCTGCCGGCTTCCGCCCGCGGACCTATGGCGGCTGGACCTACTACTGCTGGTTTCCGACTTACGGCTGCTATGGCTATTACTCCCCCTCCGATGGCGCCTGGTACTACTGGTATGGTCCCAATGATGGCTATCGGCCAGTCAGCGACATGCCCAGCTATCCTCCGGACAATAGTAGCCCGCCGAACCTGCCCCCAGGTGCCACGCAGCTGCGAGTAATCGGAAACGAGCAGAAAAGCGCGTCAGGTTGACATTGTCGAAAACGAGGCGAGCCCGGAACGTGAGCGACCGGAAAACACCAGCAAACTCCGGTCGCTCACGTTCCGGGCTCGCCTCGTTTTCGACAATGAGGTTCTCCTGGGAGCTGTACCGTTCGTGGCTGCAATCAAGTGGAGAAGTTAGTAACTTGAACCAGACAAGCTTGAGCCCGACACGGAGCCGCTCTGTACCGGGTGGAACATTTACCACGGTCGTGTCAACCCAGACCTTGATTCATTCCGTCCGAATAGAGTCCAGGATGTTGAGTCGCGCTGCTCGGGCCGCCGGCAGCCAGCCAAAGATCAGCACCAGGACCAGCAGGACGACGGCATAAGGAATGAGCCACGGGAGGAGTAGGCCGAAGTGCGGCCGATCTCCCAGCATGGCGAGGGAGGAGCCACGGATGACATAGGCCAGGAACACACCGGCAGCCAAACCGGGGAGGATCGCCAGCAGGCCAACGTAGGCGGACTGGGCCAGGACCATGCGGCGGACCTGGCGTCGCTGCATGCCGAGAACTGCGCGTCAGGCCGATCTCGCGCGTCTGTTCCAGGATGCTCATCATGAGGGTATTGGTGACGCCGAAGACCGCGATCAGGAATCCCAGGGTGAGCAGGACCCACAGGCTGGCAGCCACCGTATCCACGATGTTCTGCAGGCGTTGCTGAACCTCGGAGTAGGTCTGAAACAACAGGCCCCGCGCCAGGGACAAGGCCCGCAGTCGTTCACCCAGGGACGCGCGCTGCGCCGCTGTGCCATTCACCAACAGCGCATCTCCTCCAAGTGGGCCGAACCGTTGTTCCGCAACCTGGCGATCCATGAAAAAGGCCATACCTCCGGCGAGGAACAATGGCGTCGTTCCAGCAACGTGAAAGTCATATTGCTTGCCCTCGTATTCGAGGGTCACCTTGTCGCCGACTTTCCGCTGCAGCCTGTACGCGAGGATATCGCTCAGCACGACCCCACCCTGGAGAATCTGGCGGCGAACGTCCGGCAAGTCCACGTCGCCCAGCACCAGAGGCGGCTGCTCGTGCATGCTGAATTCACGCACCACGGCCACGATGCGGCCGATCTCAGGACGTTCCATACCGATGAGGTCCGTGATTTCCACGGACTGCACTCCGTCCATGCCGCGCACCTGGGCGGCCAACCCTTCGGGCAGTTTCGCCGCTGCTCCGGTCGTCAGGTTCGGCTTGGCCACGCGCACAACGAAGTCGGCCCGGTCGGTATGGAGGTCGGCGCTGTGCAGATCGTGCAGGACGTCGGTGAGGATCATGGCCGTGGCCACGCTGGTCGCCACGGCCATGAAAAGGATGCCCCAGGTCAGCAGAGCGCGTCCAGGCGTACACAGCGCCTGGCGATAGGCCAACTTGAATTCCAGAGGCCCGAGGAAGCGCAGCAGCCGATAGGCCAGGGCGTAGGCGGGCCGCAGTACCAGGGGAAAAAGAGTAACAGGCCCAACAGGAAGCAGACGGCCAGCCACAACACCATCTGCTTGGGAGCGATGTGTATCCAGGCCAGGTACATGCCGATGGTGGACATCAGCACCAGGAGGGCTCCGAGAGCAGGCTGTCGCCACGGCGTCTTTTCCTCCGCGGCCACAGCACGCGCCCGGAGCCATTCCAGGGGCCCAATCTGGCCAGCTCGGCGGGCGGGGAGCAACGTGGCGATCACGCCGAGGCCCGGCCCCAGAGCGAACGCGGACAACAACAACCCGGGGGCAACTTCCTGGTTGTCGAGCGAGACGAAGAATGCCGTCTCCACACCCTTGGCCAGCCAGCGCGACAGCACCCACCCGACGGGCAGACCGAGGGTTGCACCCACCGTCCCAAGCAGGGCTCCTTCGCTCAGCAACAGAACCGTGACCTGGCGGCGCGTGGCCCCGATGAGCCGCAGCACCGCCAACTCGCCGCGGCGCTCAGTCACATTCATCAAGAACGTATTCAGGATGAGAAGCACAGCCACGATCATCGTCAAAAGGCGCGAAGCCTGCAGTGCATACTCGAACGCGCTGAGGGCGACGTTGGAGCGCCATGCAGCTTCCCGGGCAGACCGGAGCTGCAGCTCAGGAGGAAGCGTCCGTGCCAGAGACGCCAGCGTTTGCTCCTTGTCGGCGGACGGTTTGAGGAGGATTTGCAGGGCATCGATCTTTCCCGGAGCCTTGCACATCCATTGCCAGTCGTTGAGATTGAGATAGGCCAGGCCGCCTTGCGTGAACGCCCAGACCTCCAGGGGACGAATCAGGCCGACGACCTGTACGTGCTGAACCCCCCGCCACGTCAGGAGCTTGACGTCGTCCCCCGAGGTGATGCCGGCGCTCTGAGCCAGGCTTTCCTCCAGAACAATTTCCCCGTCGTTTTGCAACAACCGGCCTGTGACGACGACGAAGGCACGCAGCATCTGTTCCCTGGAAAGCACGGTCCCCACGCCGTTGATCTGGATTCGCTTTGTTCCCGTGGACAGGACGGCATATTGGTAAAGCAAGGGCACCGCGACCTGCACCGCTGGGGCCTTTTCCAGAGGACCGACCAGCTCCTGGGCGAAACGGCCGCCACCGCGTGCCACCACCTCCGCATCCGCCTTGCCTGAAGCGCCTCGGTCATGCGCCCATAAGCGGCTTGCGCCGCGCCGATCGTTGTGCTGACGGCGAAGACCGCAGCCACGCCCAGGACAATGCTGCCCAGGGTGAGCAGACTACGGCCCGGTCGCCGAGCCATCTCGCGCAAGCTGTAAGTCCACAGGTTCATAGACAGCCGACTTTCAACGGGACGACCAGGTTTACCGCGGGACGGTCGGGCTCGCCCGAGTCGTCCTGGATGCTGCCATCGCGCAGCATCACCACGCGATCCGCCAGGCGGGCCAAGCCACGATCGTGGGTGGCGACCACCACGGTCTTGCCCAGGTTTTTCGTCAGGTGCCGCAGCAGGTCGATGATTTGCTGGGCGTTGCTGCTATCCAGGTTGCCGGTCGGTTCATCGGCCAGGATAAGTGAGGGATTGATGAGGAGGTCGCGGGCGATGGCCACTGCGCTGCCGTTCGCCGCCGGAGAGCGTGCCGGATAAGCCGAGCTGCCTGTGCCTGCAGTCCGAGCTTGCCAAGGAGGTCCTGGCGCGTTGCCTGCCCTGCGCTTGGGACGCCATCAAGGATCAGGGGGAAACAAGCATTTTCCAGCGCGGTCAAGGTCGGCAGGAGATTGAACGCCTGAAAGACATAGCCGATTCGTCGGCGCCGCAGCAGTGTCAGTGCATTGTCATCGAGGGTCGTCAGTTCGGTGTTGTCGAGCCGGATTGAGCCTGCGGACGGGGTTTCGAGACCGCCCAGCAGGTTCAGGAGCGTACTTTTGCCGGACCCGGATGGGCCCATGAGGGCCAGGAACTGCCCTGCCGGCACATCCAGGTTGACGCCGCACAGGGTGCAACCTCGCTAGGCCCAGCCCCGAAGGTCTTCACCAATCCGCGAGCTTGAAGGATCGGTTCGCTCAAGTTGTGGTTCAATGGAACGCCCTCAAGGACGCGGACCTCATCGACCCGTAGGCCTTCTGAACTGAGTCCCGGCACGGGAGGACGACTCTCCACGTCTGCAACCCAATTTCGATCTTGACGTAACAGGGAAACGCAACCGCCGTGCCGAAGAGATGCAGGCGGACTTTTCCACGCCATTCGTGGACCGAGAGAATGCAGGGAGGCAATCTCCGGTTTATTGTTTTAGCCAGAAAGGGAGCTTGCGGCGACAGGAGCAGAGGAGAACAAGCTTTCCCGGAGCCACTCAAGGAGACCGGAGAGAGGCTGGTGTGGAAGCTGAATTGCCTGGCTGGGTGGAACATTTACCACTGTGGCAAGGATCCAGCCAGCAGGCGTGGCAGCGTCCCTGTGCCAGGTGCGCGGGCATTATTGCTTTCGAGTACGAGTCGTCAGTGGATGCCCAGTCGTTCGTGGATCGAGGTCAGCCGATGCGTATGGCAGTGGACATGTCGCTGCCGTCGTGACACCTTTTCTTCGGTCAAGCCTCGTAGGCTTTCCCCTCTCCTTCGCAGTCCTTGTCAGCCTGCCTTCTGGAGTTTGGCGGCAAAAGCGGTGGGATCAGCAATGCCGAAGTTGTCCAATTCTCCGCGCACGGCGACCAGGTGATACTCGAAGACCTTATCGCTTTCAGGGAAAGCGGGCAACAGGATCATCGCTCCGGCTTTCGGGTGTTGATACACACGGGTGGGCGGATCCTTGGGAATCAGGCGGCAGGAAAAGCCAAACGAACGCAACACCTTATCCAATTGACCGTATGTCACCTCGGCTCGTTTCACGATGGCTCCTCCCACAGCGGACCCTGGGCTTGTTGTTTGAGTTCGCGTAGGCGTGCGACCGCCCGCCGGTTCAACACCTGACGCTTCGAGACACGCACACGGACAGTTTTCGCGCCTTTCTTCGGTTGACGTGCTACGTCCTCTCGGAAATACCGCTGCACGGCAAGCCAGTAGGCCCGTCTGCACTTGGCATCGAATAAGACCAGGATAACAGGAGTCCGTTCCACCATCCACAAATGGTAATCTCGAATATCAAGGTCGTAGACAAAGCTGGTCCCGATCTCCTGCAACGTCTCCATGGCCTTGAACTGAAAGTAGACCGAACCCGGCTCCGCGTAGCCTTGCTCGTCAAAAGTCCACAGAATCAGATCGTAGCCATAGTCACTGCCCAGTCGTTGAGCCGTATGGCCTTCTTCGAGGATAAACCCTTCCACATGATGAACACTCAAATCCGCAATCACATGCTGGCGGGTGCGTGCTTGCGCGGTCTGAGAATCGAGCTTGCCATACGTCTTCGTGACAAGTTGGGTCTCCAGTTCTCCTTGACGAATTGTACCGAGCGGGCCGCGAACGCCACCACGCCGGAAATTGCGGGGACCCGCTGAACCGGGCCAGGAGTCGGGATGGGCCCGCGACGCCGTCACCTAGCCCGGGTCGTCTTCTTCCACTTCGGCGGGGCGCGTCACGGACAGCCCCAGGTCCCGGAGCTTCAGGCGCAGGGTCTGCCGGGCGATCCCCAGCAGGAGGGCGGCCTGCTGGAGATTCCCGCGCGTGTGCTCCAGGACGCGCGGCAGCAAGAGCCGGTCCACCTGCCGGTGCGTCTCCGCGTACAGGTCGCGGACGTCGGACCCGAGCCGTTGCCGGATGACGAACGTCTCCTCGCCGGGCTCTGCCCCGCCGGCGGCGCCGGCGGCGGCTTCGCCAGCCCCTCCCAGAGGTTCAGGCAAGAAGGCCGGGAGCAGGACGGTGCCGCTGGCCTGGAGCAGGGCCTGTTTGAGGACGCTCTGCAGCTCCCGAATGTTGCCCGGCCACGAGTAGCCGCGCAGCCGCTCCAGCGCCTCGGGGGCGACCTCGCGGACCTCCCGCCCGAGCTCGCGGCTGAAGCGGCGCAGGTAGTGCTGCACCAGCATCGGCAGGTCATCGCCCCGCTCCCGCAAGGGGGGCAGGTGGATGGTGAAGACGCCCAGCCGGTAATACAGGTCCGGCCGGAACTTCCCCTCCTCCGACCACGCCTTCAGGTCGCGGTGGGTCGCCGCGATCAGCCGCACGTCGGTGCGGATCGTCTCGTTGCCGCCGACGCGCTCGAACGCCTGCTCCTGGAGCACGCGCAGGATCTTGGCCTGGGTGGCCGGCGGCATGTCGCCGATCTCGTCGAGGAAGAGCGTGCCGCCGTTGCACTGCTCGAACTTGCCGATGCGGCGGCGGTCGGCGCCGGTGAAGGCGCCCTTCTCGTGGCCGAACAGCTCGCTCTCCAGCAAGTTCTCCGGGATGGCCGCGCAGTTGAGGGCCAGGAACGGGGCCTTGGCCCGCGGGCCGTGCTGGTAGATGGCGCGGGCGACCAGTTCCTTGCCGGTGCCGCTCTCCCCGGTGATCAGCACGGGAAAAGTCTGGTCGGCGACGCGGCCGATGGCCTTGTACGCTTCCTGCATCGCCGGGCAGCAGCCGATGATGGCTTCGCCCGGGAGCTCTTCGTCAGGCGGCGTCTCCGCGACGACGGCCGGCTCGCGCATCAACCGGGCAACCTTGCAGCGCCTCGCTGATCACGCGGTCCAGCTTTTGCAGATCGATCGGCTTGAGCAGGTAGTCGTAAGCCCCGTGCCTCATCGCCTCGATGGCCGAGTCGGCCGACCGGGCCACGGTGACAAAGACGACCGGGATGCGGGCGTCGATTTGCGCGGAGCTGCCTCAAGACGTCCAGGCCGGACTGGTCGGGCAGGCGCAGGTCGAGGAGAATAACGTCCGGGCAGCGGCGGCGACCCGTCCCAGGCCCTCTGCACCTGTCTAGGCGATCTCGACCCGGTGTGCGGGGGCGGGGAATCTGTGCCGCACCTTCTCCGGGAGCAGGTCCGGGTCGTCATCGATCAGCAGCAGGTGGGCCATGCCGGAGGTGCTCCCCAAACATTGGCAGAGGTAGAGACAGCAAGCTCATTTTCGTCCTGGAGGCTCGGTCTGTCCAGGCAAGAGACAAGGGCATGGCACGACACACCCGCTTGGTTGCCTACGGCGTCGCGGTGCTCGCCACCGCGGTTTCGCTCCTGGCCCGATGGCCTCTCTGGCCGGTGCTGGGCGCGAATGCGCCGTTCATCACCTTCTTTGCCGCCATCATCTTTAGCGCCTACCTCGGCGGCTTCGGGCCCGGGTTGCTGGCCACGCTTCTCAGCGCCGCCGCCGCGAACTACTTTCTCATCGAACCGGTCCACTCGTTCTGGATCGCCAGTGCCGGCGACGCCGTCGCCCTGACCGTCTTCGTGTTGGTCGGCACGGCCATTTTCGCCCTCAGCGAGTCCCTGCACCGGGCCCACCGCCGCCTAGTGGCCGACGAACGCCAGCGGTCCGAGCAAGTGCTTCAAGAGAATGAGGAACGTTTCCGGCAGCTGGCGGAGAACATCCGCGAACTCTTCTGGATGCGCGATGCCCCGCAGGAAGCGCTGGCTCTACGTCAGCCCAGCCTATGAGGAGGTCTGGGGAGAACGTGCCAGAGCCTCTACGAACAACCGCGCTCCTGGATCGACAGTATCCCTCCCGAGGACCGGGAAGTGGTTTTCAGGCACCTGCAGCAGCAGGAACACGGGGTGTCCACGGAAACGGAGTTTCGGGTCCAGGCCCGGACGGCTCCGTCCGCCAACTCCGCTGTCGCGCCTTTCCCGTCAAGGATCGGACCGGAAATGTCTACCGAGTCGTCGGACTCGCGGAAGACATCACCGAGCGCAAGCAGATCGAGGAGGCGCTGGTCCACGAGCGCTACCTGCTGCACACGCTCATGGATAACCTTCCCGATAACATGTACTTCAAGGACGCCGCCAGCCGCTTCGTCCGCATCAACAAGGCCCTGACCGCTTACTTCGGCCTCAGCGAGCCGTGCAAGCGCTGGGCAAGACGGATTTCGACTTTTACAAGGAGGAGCACGCCCGCGCGACCTCCGCGGACGAGCAGGCGATCATCCGCACCGGCCAACCGGCGGTGGGCAAGGAGGAAAAGGAAGTCTGGCGCGATGGCCGCGTGCGTTGGGTTTCCACCACGAAAATGCCGTTCCGCGACCAGGACGGCAAGATCGTCGGCACCTTCGGCGTTTCCCGCGACATCACCAAACTCAAGCTCGCCGAGGAGGCCCTGCGCGAGAATGAGGAACGCTTCCGCAGCACCTTCGAGAACGCGGCCGTCGGTATCGCCCACGTAGACGGCCAGCACCGCTGCTTGCGCGCCAACGGCGTCTTTTGCGACATCGTCGGCTACTCCCGCGCGGAGGTGGTCGGCAAGACCATCCCGGAAGTCGTGTATCCCGACGAGGGGGAGAGCAACCTCACGCAGTTCGATCGCCTCCTACGTGGCGAGCTGGCCAGCTTTACGATGGAGAACGCTTCCTCCGCCAGGACGGGAAGGTCGTCTGGGCCTATCTGACCGTCTCGCTCCAGCGCGACGCAACGGGACAACCCGCCTATGGCATCCTCATCGCCCAGGACATCTCCGAGCGCAAACGCCTGGAGGCGGAGTTGTGCCAGGCCCACGCTCGTCTGGACCTGGCGGTGCGTGGCTCGAACATCGGCATCTGGGTGGCCGATATGCCGGACGGCGTCCTCGAGAACGCCCGCGTGACCATGAGTAACCTCTGGGAGTTGCTCGGCTATGACCGCCTCGAGGCCCCGACCGCGTTGCCCGGGAGGATGGCTCTGGTCCATCCCGATGACCAGACGCGCTTGCAGCACGCCATCCAGACTTACCTGTCCGGCGACTCCGGGGAGTTCGCGGTCGAGCATCGGAACCGGCACAAGGATGGCTCGTACCGCTGGTTGCTCACGCGCGGCGTGGCCGTGCGCGACCCGGCGGGAAGACCGGTGCGCTTCATTGGTACCAGCGTCGATATTACCGATCTCAAGCGTGCCGAGGAGGCGCTGCGGGAGAGCGAGGGACGATTCCGCGGCACGTTCGAGAACGCAGCCGTTGGGATCGCTCATCTGGACGCCGCAAGGCCTCTGCTTGCGCGCAACGAGAAGTTGTGCGACATCCTCGGTTATCCTCAACCGGATCTGCTCGGCAAGACCATCCTGGAGGTGGTCCATCCCGAAGACCTGGAAGCCAACCTGGCACTCTTTGGCTCCCTGATGAGTGGCGACATTCCCAGCTTCACGATGGAAAAACGCCTCCTCCGCAAAGACGCTACGATCGTCTGGGCCTACCTGACTGTCTCGGTCCAGCGCGACGTAGCAGGTAAGCCAGAATACTGCATCGCGATTATCCAGAATATCGCGGATCGCAAGCGGCTGGAGGGGGACCTGCGCCAGGCGATGGAGGCAGCGGAGGCGGCCAACCGGGCCAAGGACGAGTTCCTGGCCAACGTCAGCCACGAGATCCGCACCCCCATGAACGCCATCCTCGGCATGACGGAACTGGTCCTGGACACGCCGCTGACCGAGGACCAGCGGCGCTGTCTGCGGACGGTCAAGTCCGGGGCCGACAGCTTGCTCGGCATGATCAACGATCTGCTCGATTTTGCGAACTCGAGCGGTGGCGGGGGTCCGCCGCGCGCCATGAGCACCGACCCGATCGCGGCTCCGACGTCACCGGCGTTGTCGCTCCACGCCGCCAGTTGCATGGGCAACGCCCCGGCGGTCATCAGCGGCATGAGCAGCAGGGCCTGATCGCCATCGGATTGCTCAGGACGTCGCCCCCGCCCTCGGCCACCAACCGCTCGATGACGCGGATCTGGTCCAGAGCTCAGTCCGCGGAGCGCCAGCGCCTCGACGGCCCCACGCTTGGCGAGCACGGTAAGTCGTCTCGGGTGGCAGGCCGAGGCGGAGCACCGCGTCCCGAAGCGCCTCGGCGGGCCCGGGCAGCAGCGGCCGCACGTTGTACCGTGCGGCGGCCTGAGCGCTCTCCGCGCTCACGTCAACTCCCGCCGGCCGGGATGTCCGCCGGCTGCAGCTCGCCGGCCTCGCGCTTGGGCACCATCACGCGGCGCTTGAAGATGCACACGCGCTCTCCGCGCTGGTTGAACGCGCTCGTCTCGACGGTGATGATCCCGCGGTCGGGCTTGCTCGACGACTCGCGCTTGTCCAGCACGGTCGTCTCCGCATAGATCGTGTCGCCGTGGAACGTCGGGTTCTCGTGCTTGAGGGACTCGACCTCGAGGTTCGCGATCGCCTTGCCGCTGATGTCGGCGACGCTCATCCCGAGCGCGAGGCTGTACACCAGGTTGCCCACCACGACGTTGCGCTTGAACTCGGTCTTCGTCTCCGCGTAATGGGCGTCCGTATGCAGCGGATGGTGGTTCATGGTCAGCAGGCAGAAAAGATGGTCATCGGCCTCGGTGATCGTCTTGCCCGGCCAGTGCTTGTACGTGACCCCGACGTCGAACTCCTCGTAATAGCGACCGAACTGCATGGTCAGGCTGCGGCGGTCGCCGTGGAAGCGTCGAGTGCCGCGAGGACGGCCGGCAGGGCGCGTGGTCCCCGGCGGCCCGGCTGATGTGCTTGTACAGCACCTTGTTGCCGGGGGCCATCACCACAACGCCGCCCTGCTGGTAGGGGTGTCCCTTGGTGGTCGTCTGCCGGGCTCCGGATCGGAAGGCGCGGATACCGGCGGCCCACGCCGTGGGTCCCAGGGTGGAGGTCAGGCCCGAGCGGGCGCCGATCGCCTTGTAGGTGACGAGGTCGGGGTCGGTGAGCACCGTCGAATCCGCGGCAAAGCGCTTCTGGAACCATGGCCGCAGTTCGTGCAGTCCCATTGCCGATGAACGCAATCCCGGCCCCGCGCGACTCGATGTCGCCGCGCGCGGCGCGAATCTCGGCAACCTGCTCGCGGCAGAAGACGCACCCGAAATGGCGGAGCCAGACGATCACCACCGGCCGCTGTGCCCATTGATCAGCCAGCCGGATGGAATCGCCCGCCGCGTCGAGCACGGTCGCTTTCCCGAGTGCCCTTGTGTCCATGGTGCAACCTACTGTACGTGGCTGCGAAGCGACTCCGTCCCGATATGGCCGTCGCCGCAGCAACGATCGTCCAGGGCGAGGCACTCGATGTGCTGGCCTCACTCCCCGACGGATGTGCCGGGCTCGTCTACGTCGATCCGCCGTTCAACACCGGCGGAGCGCGCAGCGGCTTGAGGACGACCACCACCGCTGACGACTCCGCGCCGCGCCTGGGGTTTGCGGGGCGGCGGTACCGGGTGGAGCAGCAACGCGGCGCGCGGTATGCCGATCGCTTCGACGATTACCTCGGATGGCTGCGACCCCGGCTGGAAGAGACGCGACGAATCCTCGCCGCACACGGCAGCCTTTACTTCCATATCGACCCACGCGAATCGCACTACTGCAAGGTGCTGCTCGACGAGGTCTTCGGACGGGCGAGCTTCCTGAACGAAGTCGTGTGGGCATATGACTACGGCGCGAGGACCAAGCGCCGCTGGCCCGCCAAACACGACGTGATTCTCGTGTACGTCAAAGATCCGCGTGGCTACCACTTTGACGCGTCCGAGGTGACCCGCGAGCCTTATATGGCACCAAGATTGCAGACCCCCGAGCGCGCGGCGCGCGGCAAGCTGCCAACCGATGTCTGGTGGCACACCATCGTTCCAACGTCATCGCGCGAGCGCACCGGGTATCCGACTCAAAAACCGCTCGGTGTCGTACGCCGCATCGTGGCCGCGTCATCGCGCCCGGGAGATCTCGTTGTGGACTGGTGCGCGGGCAGCGGCACCACCGGAGCCGCTGCCTCAGAGCTGGGCCGGCGCTTTCTCCTCGTGGACGATCAGCCCGCAGCCATCGAGGTGATGCGTCAGCGCCTTGCCGGCGTGTCCGGACTGCAGGTGCTCACCCGGTGACGCGGTAGCGCTCGAGCAATCCCTTGGCGATGATCAGACGCTGGATCTCATTGGTTCCTTCGCCGATGATGAGCAGCGGCGCGTCGCGGTAGAGACGCTCGACCTCATATTCCTTCGAGAATCCATAGCCACCATGAACGCGAAGCGCTTCGCTCACGACTTCGAAGCACGCCTCGCTGGCGAAGAGCTTGGCCATACCGCACTCCACGTCGGCCCGTTCGCCGGCGTCCTTCTTGCGAGCCGCGTAGTTGGTGAGCAGCCGCGCGGCCTGGATCTTCGTGGCCATGTCGGCGAGCTTGAACTGGATGGCCTCGTGCTGCGCGATCGGGACACCGAAGGCATGGCGCTGCTGGGCATACGCGATTGACAGCTCGAACGCTCGCTGTGCGACTCCGACGCCGCGCGCCGCGACGTTGACGCGCCCCACCTCGATCGCGGCCATCATCTGCTTGAATCCCTGCCCCTCGACCTCGCCGAGCAGGTTGTTCGCGGGTTGGCGGTTGTCCTCGAAGACCAGCTCTGTCGTCTCGACGCCTTTGTAGCCAAGCTTCTCGATACGGCGCGATGAGGTGAAGCCGGGATACTGCTTCTCGGCGAGGATGCACGACATGCCGCGGTGCGGCGGCGTGGCGGCGGGATCGGTCTTCACCAGTGTTGCAACCACCGTCGAGTGCTCGCCGTTCGTGGCCCACATCTTGGTGCCGTTGATGACGTATTCGCCGTTATCACGGATCGCGCGCGTCTGAATCGCCTGCACATCGGATCCGCAGTTGGGCTCGCTCATCGAGAAGCCGCCGTGGTGCTCGCCGGTGGCCATGCGCGGCAGAAATCGCTGCTTCTGCTCGTCCGTTCCGAAGTTGTCGAGCAGGAAGCTGACGATGAAATGGGTGTTGATGATGCCGGTGATCGACATCCAACCCCTCGCTATCTCCTCGCACACCATTGCGTACGTTGCGTAGTCGAGGCCGGTTCCTCCGTACGCCTCGGGGATCGCGAAGCCGAAGAAGCCGAGCTGCTTCATCTGCGCCACGATCTTCTCGGGGTAGACGTCGTCGTGGTCGAGGTCGTGGGCGACCGGGAAGATCTCGCGCTCCACGAAGTCGCGGACCATGCCGACGATCTCGCGCTGCTCGGTGGTCATGTCGATGGACACGAGCTGAGTTTAGACGCCGGGATCGGGCCTCATGCTCGGGCGATGCCGAGGATGTGCACCTGCGCGCGACGAAAACCGGGCGTGGCGAGAACGCGCTCGATGCCGAATGAGGCCTCGAGCAGAGGGCGGTTGAACGCGATGTAGGACGGGTCGCCGTTGTAGAGCAGCGTGGTGTGAGCGAAGCCGGCTGCGTTGAGCAGCCGGCGCAACTGGCCGCTGCTGTTCGCTCGGTAGCGAACCGGATAGGCGTCACCTTCGCCTCGACCGTAGAGGCGCCGCGTGATGCCCGCATGCCATCGATGGGGGATCGCCCTGATCATCCAGGCGTTGTAGTTCCACGCGTTCGGCGTCAGGAAAACGAAGGCGCCGCCCGGCGCGAGCACGCGGTGCACCTCGGAGAAGACGAGGCCGGGATGATCGAGGTGCTCGAGCACCCACGCCGACGCGACGACGTCGAACGCATGCCGGGTAAACGGCAGATCCTCACCGGAGCCGACGACGCGCTGCGCGATGACCCGATTGGCGGCGAGCGCTGCAGGGTCCGGGTCCACGCCGACAATGACCGAGCCGGGTGCGCACGAGAGATCGTCGCCGTGCAGCCCATTGCGGCCACAACCGACGTCGAGGATTCGAGCTCCCTGCGCCGACAGTTCTCCAATCAGGGCTCGGTAGCGGCTCACGCTGTCGAGCCAGGAAGGGTTGCGACGCTGGTACTCCTCGCGTGCGCGCACCTGTCGCTCGAAGCCGTGTGCCATGCGGGCGGCAGTGTAAGCGGGCGGTTGTGGAGCCGGTCTCGCTGCTACAGTTGCGGCGATGAGCGAACGGCCGTTCGTGCGATGATCGCCCGCACTGCCGGTGACGCCTCCGCAGCAGCAAGCGCCGCGGCATTCTCTCCTGCCCCCACCGGCCGCTTCGATATTCGCGTGCAGGACTGCATCGAGTTTCTTCGAGGGCTACCCAGCGAATCAGTGGACCTGATCGTGACCGACCCAGCGTACTCGGGCATGAACCGGCACCTGCGCCTCGGACACGGGCGGATCGTCGGACATTACGGAAAGCCCGACAACGAACGCTGGTTTCACGAGTTCTCAGACGACCCCGAGTCGTATGCGGTGTTCCTCGGCGAATGTCACCGCGTGCTCCGGTCGAACCGCCACATCTACATCATGTTCGACAGCTTCTCGATGCTGTCGCTCGGGGCGCTCGTGCGCGAGTGCTTCGACGTCAAGGGTGTGGTGGTCTGGGACAAGGTGCACCTCGGCATGGGCCACTACTTCCGCCGGCGTCACGAGCAGATCGTGTTTGCGAGCAAGGGCCGCCGGAAGCTCTCTCGACGCGACCTTCCCGACGTGTGGGCGGTGCCGCGCATCCATCGCGCGGCATACCCGACGCAGAAACCGGTGAAGCTCTTCGAGAACATGGTGCAGGCGAGCGCCGAGCCAGGATTCCTCGTCTGCGACCCGTTCTGCGGCAGCGGCTCAGCCGGAGTAGCGGCGCTGCGCGCCGGTTGCGAGTTCATCGGTGCGGACATCGATGAGCGCGCCGTCGACATCGCCGAGGACCGGCTCACCCGGTTCGCTGCGACGGGACAGGACCCGCTCGAAGCGCTCCGTTAGCGAGTCCGACCCGCCTGCCCGCAGTCCGGTGGGGCCAGAAAGCGCGCGGTCCCGCGAGCACGAGGAGTGCGGGCAGCAGAAATGTGCGCACGAGGAAAGCGTCGATCAGCACGCCGGCGCCCATGATGAAAGCGAATTCCCGAAACGGCTGGACCGGCACCAGCGCGAGCACCGCGAAGCTTGCTGCCAGGGTCACCGCCGCGATCGAGACAGCCCGCGAGGCGCGGGGCAGCGCGGCCTCGACAGCGGATGCCATGTCGCGGCCGCGTGCCTCCTCCCAGATGCGGCCCATCACGAACACGCTGTAGTCGGCCCCGAGCGAGACCAGCAGGACTCCAGCGGTCACGGGGACGAAGAAGGTGACGTCCGGGTATCCGAGCGGCCCCTGGAACGCGGCGACGAAAACTCCCAGTGACGCCGCCAGGCCGAGAGCGCTCGATGCGATCAACAGCAGTGGCGCCGGGATAGCGCGGAAGTAGAGCATCAGGACCAGGCTCATCATCACGGCAGCAAGCAGGGCGACTCGCCAGATATCCGTGCTGGTAGCGGCGACAGCGTCAGCGGCAGACGGCGTCGCGCCGGACCAGGCGGCTGACGCATGACCCAGTCCAGCCGCGGAGAGTAGACGGGGGGTGCGCTGCTGCAGATCGTTGAAGACGCCGATGGCAGCGGCGTCATACGGATCGTCGTGGAGGACGATGAAGAGGCGCACCGCATCGCCGGTCGACGTCGCAAAGACCGGTGCGGCGAGGTTTGCTGGCAGTTCACCGGGCCCGACCACCGCGCTCACCCCCGGGCTGCGCCGCAGGGCCGCCTCGAGCCGACCCAACCGTGCGCCCGCACTCGCGATCTTCGGCCCCTGAAGGGTCAAGGTGGTCGGACCCACGATGCCCGGGCCGAAACCGGCCGCCGCCGCATCGGCGGCCTGGCGGGGCCCGCTGGTGGACGGAAGCCCGCTGATGACATTGGTTCCCAGGCGCGCGTGTGCAAGCCCCGATGCCGCGGCAAGCAGAACCGCAACGCTGACGAGCGCAGTGAGCGCCGCGGCCCACCGCCTGCTGATCAACCTGGCGAGGAGCATCCGGCCACCGCCACGCTCCTCCTGACGTCGCGATGGATCCGCGTGGCGTCTCGGCAGGGTCGGCCAGAACGCGACCCTGCCCAGAACGCCGACGAGCGCCGGCACGAATGAGATCGACACGAGCCCGGAGACGATCACCGCGACGGCCATCCCGGGGCCCACCACGTGAAAGAAGTCGAGGCCCGCTCCGACCAGCGCGACGGTCCCCGCCGCCACCGTGAGCGCTGCCGCGATGACCAATGGGACGACCCGGGACGACGAGTGGCGAAGCGCTTCGGTTCGTCGTTCCCCCGCGGCGAGACGGCCGCGCATCCCTGTCAGCGTGAATACGGAGTAATCGGTGACCACGCCGAGGATGAGCACGATCACGATCGGCGCCAGCTGGGACGGAATCTGGAGACCGAGCAGGTGCGATCCCCAGCCCAGGACGTGCCGGCTGATGACGTACGCGATCCCCGCACCCGCGAGCGGCACCAGCGGAGCGACCGGGGATCGGAAGATCAACCCCACGAGGACCGCGATCACGACCACGGTCACGATCTCGAGCAGGACCAGCGCGTTCTCGATGAGGTCGCCCTCGCTGAGCTGAGCCGGCACCGGGCCGGTGATCCCGACCGTGGCCCCCGGCGGCCGGGGTGCTGCCGCCGCGTAGCGCGATGCGCCGGTGCTGATGTCGCCGGAGACTGCCGTCGATGGAAAGAAGAGAAAGGTGACGGCGGTGTTCGCGGGCGTTCCCGAGGTCGAAGTCAGCCCAGGGATATTGGTCAGCGGCAGCGCGAAGGAGGGCCGGTCGGCAGGCGCCGACGCGGGATGTGAACCATCCACGGACTTGGCTTGACTGGCGATCGCGAGCAGCGACGACGGTGGCAGGGTGCGCGGAGTGTGCTCGACCACGAGCGCCGGGCTGTCGGCGAGCGACGATCCAAAGAGGCGCTGCTCGGTCGCCTGGGCCCGCAACGCAGGAGTGTTCGAGGGGACGAGTTGGATGAGGCCAAACCCGGATGCAGCCCCGAAGTCGGGCAGGAACATGACCGCCAGGACGGCCGCTGCGATCCACGCCGCAATGACCGGCAGCCCCAGATAGGCGGTCAGGGCGCCGTAGACCCTCCATGGCCACGGCACGTTCGACGCGCCGTCAGTGGGCGGAAGGGGGTCTGGTGGTGGAGGCGGAACACTCGTCTCGACCTCGGGGGGCGCAGGCGGCGACGAGGGCAGGCGGCTGGGCATGCAACACCCCTAGAAGAGCTAAATGTGATAGTCATCCTATCAGCCTGGACCGTCGTGCCTCAGCTATGGATCCCCTGGTTGACGTGTCCCCGGCCGACGCGCCCCGTCAGCCCGCCGCGGACTCCTCCCGATGCGGAGGCGACGGCGTCAAGCCTGCTGCGGCACCACGTGCGTAGAACTGCACGGCGATCTTCCGCGACGCTTCGTCGATCATCTCGTCGCCGAGCATCACCGCCCCCTTGCCTTCCACCTCGGTCGCCTGACGGTACGCCTCGAGGATGTGCGCAGCCTTGTCGAAGTCTGCCTGAGCAGGGGTGAACGTTTCATTCGCCGGCTGGATCTGGACCGGGTGCAGCACCCATTTCCCGTCGTAGCCGAGCGCCGCGGCACGTGCGGCTGCGGCTCTGTATCCGTCGACGTCATGGATGGCGAGGTAGGGCCCGTCGATGACCTGGATGCCTGCCGCTCGAGCGGCCACGGCGAGCTTGAACAGCACGTAGTGAAAGACATCGCCCGGATACGTCGAGTCGTTGCGCACGGACAGCGACGGCAACTGCATCGACGCTGAGAAATCGGCCGGCCCGAATGTCAAAGTCTCCAGGCGGCTGCTGGAGAATGCGATCTCGTCAGCGCGCATCACGCCTTCGGCATCCTCGATCTGGGCCTCGATCCCGATGCGTCCAACCGGATAGCCCAATGCCTGCTCGAGCTGCAGCAGCGCGCGGTCGACGAATGCGATGTCGCCGGCATTGCGCACCTTCGGCACCATGATGCAATCGAGAATGTCACCGGCCCCGGTGATGACCTCGTGCAGGTCGTCGAAGGCGTACTGGCCGGTGACCTGGTTGATGCGCACCACGCGCGTCTTGCCGTGCCAGTCGTGCGTGCGCAGCGCCTCAACGACCTTCGCTCGCGCCGCCGGCTTCTCGAGTGGAGCGCACGCATCCTCAAGGTCGAGGAACACTTCGTCGGCAGCGCTCGCCGCGGCCTTCTCCATCATCCTCGGGTTGCTGCCGGGAACGGCAAGAACTGATCGGCGAAGCCGGGCGGTGGACACGACTCGAGCTACTCCTGTGGTGGGGTGGGCCGGTCGTCGGGCGGGGTTGGCTTGTCCTTCGGCGGCGACGGGCGATCGTCGGGAGGGATCGGACGATCGTCAGGGGGAATGTCGGTGCCGTCCGGCGCCATACCGCCGAGTCCACCCATTCCCCCGAAAAGGCCGCCGAGCATCTGCTGGAACTGCTCGGGACCACCGAGGTCATCCTGGACGCGCTCGAACATGCGGGCCATCAACTCCTGGAGCTGGGGATCCTCCGACAGCTTTTCCTGGAGTCCGCCCAACTGACCCATGAGCTGCTCCATCTGCACTTCCTGGGCAACCTGCATCAGCACCGGCTGGGAGGCGGCCGCGGCGACAACCTGCACCTGCTGGCGGATCACCTCGAAGCCTTTGCAGGCCATGCAGGTGCCCTGGTGCTGGCAGCGGCAGAGGCGCGACTTCAGCTTGTCGAGTTCCTGGTGGATCCCACTCAGGTCAACCCCGGGTTGAGAAGCGTCGCCCATCACATGATCGTAGTTGACATCAGGGTTGCGACCGCGCACGTTGCATCCTCGCCGGGATCGGGTATAGTCATTCGCAGACGGGAGGCCTCGCGCATCCCCGCGGTTGACGTCGATCGGATCGTCGCCCCGCGTCAAAGAGCCCCGCCCGAGGCCGTCCCGATGTCCAGTAATTGCGCCGGTGGACAGGGCCACCGCGCATCCGAGGTTGACAGTCCGCTGATAGCCCCAGACCTCGCGCTCGATCGTCTGCACCTCATCGTGCCCGACGGCAGCGATGCCATGGCCGTCCTGGAAGCATGGGCGGATGGCGCGCAGCCAGGCGCCGATCCGCGCACCGTTTTTGCCGAGCGCATCGGTGAGGTCGGCCACGTCTCGGTCTCATTCGGCGACGAGGATCCGATCCAGTTGCGCCTCGATCTTCCCGACCTCGTGCTGCAATGCGTGGCGCAGGCCGGCGACGACGGCAGCCGCGACCACCTCGGTCTGCGCGTCATGTCGATCCGCCCAACCGGCGGCCAGCCCGAGGGCGCCAAGCTGCTGACAATCACCACCCGCGAGCCCATCGTCACCGCTGCCAATGGCGTGGTGAGCGACACCTTCCGCCTTCTTGACTGGCGGATCTCCACGCAGCACGCCGCGCGGTCCGAGCAGCTCTACGCGACGCTCAAGCTGGTCGACAGCCTCGAGCGAGCGGAGAAGCAGCGCGCGCAGTCGCAGCGCACCCGATTCAATGGGGCACGCGAGTTCTGGCGTTGCCGTACGTGCCGGGCGCTGTGGCGGCCCGAGACCCATGAGCGATGCCCGTCATGCGGGAGAGAGTTCACCGACGCGGATCGCAAATCACCCGAGGTCGGCAAGGTCGAGTTCCAGATCCCCGCGGGCGAGCCGATCAACCTGACCCCCGACGCGGCGGTGCTGATCGAGCCCGACGACGAGACCAACTTCGTTGGCCGCGTCGCCCGCATCGATCACCAGCGTCACGTCGTCGAGATTGTCACGCGGACTTTCGAGCACTCCGGCAGCGAGGGGTACATCGCACCTTCCTTCAACAAGGCGCTGTACCAGGCAAAGCGCTCGGTCCTCGCCGCGATCGCCACCAAGGACTTCGGCGTGGGATTGCTCGCGCAGCTGCTCGTGAGCCCGGAAACCATCGTCGCCCCCAAGGACGAGTCGGACGCGGAATCGTCCTGGCTCACCAGCGGGATGCGTCCGAACAAGCCGCAGAACCGTGCGGTCGGATTGCTCAGCAGGCTCAGCGCCGGACAGGCCGTGTTCATCCAGGGACCGCCTGGCACAGGGAAGACGACGGTGATCGTCGAGGCGGTCAAGCGCCGGCTCGCCGCCAATCCCGACGAGCGGATCCTGGTCACCTCGCACAGCAACCTGGCTGTCGACAACGCACTGGAACGCCTCGCGGGCACGCCGGGAATGCGTGCTGTCCGGGTGGCTCGCGCCGAGCGCGTGCATCCGGCGGTCGACAAGTTCCGCTGCGACGACGAGGACGATCCGCGCCTCCTCGAGGCCAACTGCTACTTCGCCACCTGCGCCACGGCGGCCACGTCGGGCATCACCGACATGAACTTCGACATCGTGATCCTCGACGAGGCGAACAAGGCTCGCGCCGACGAGGCGCTTCCCGCTCTGCGTCTCGGTCGCAGCCTCGCGCTCGTTGGAGACCACAAGCAGTTGCCACCGGTCGAGGACGACGCGCTCTACGGCATCGTCGAGGTGGACCCAGCGCTCGAGGATCTCGTCAACCGGAGCCTCTTCGAGCAGTGCTGGGATGGTGGACTGCCGGCCGAGGCGCAGTGTCTGCTCACCATCCAGCACCGCATGCACCCGGACATCGCCGCGTATGTCTCGGCTGCGTCGTATGACAATCAGCTCGAGAACGCTCCGGAGGTCCTGGAGTACGACTACATCACCCGCAAGCCGTTCCCGGTGGCGCTGCACTTCGTGGACACGGAGGGAATGCGCGGTGTGCGCGAGCGGCGCGGTCCTGGAGGCGCGCTGCGCAACGAGGCCGAGGTTCGGGTCGCCGCACAGGTGGTCCGGCTTCTCGATGAGCGTGCCCCGCGCGAGCTGAGCATGGCGGTGATCGCGATGTACGCCGAGCAGGTGGAACGGCTTCGCCAGGCGCTCGGCCGCCGTCGCTTCAAACGGACCGTCAAGATCGACACGGTCAACTCGTTCGAGGGCCGCGAGGAGGACATCGTGGTCATCTCCCTGGTGCGGTCGAACGAAAGAGGCCGCATCGGCTTCCTCCGGGTCCCCAACCGCCTCAACGTCGCAATCTCCCGCGCCAAGCGCCTCGTCGCATGCATCGGCGACAGCGCGACCCTCCGAAGCGGCGACGAGTCGATGTACGGGATGCTCGTCGAGGCGTCGCGTTCGACCGGTGGCTGGCTCAGCGCCCTCGAGCTCGTGTCGCAACCCAAGCCGCGTCGCGGTGAGCAGCGTCCGCCTGGCCAGACCTCAGGTGGGGAGGGAGGCAATGAGCCGGACCCGGAGCGCGCCGCGAAGCGCCGTCGTCGTCGCCGTCGTGGGCGGCGCGGAGGGCCCGTCCCCGTCACCGCAGGCACAGGCGAGCCGGGTACGGAAACCACCGCTGCCCCCGCCACGCCTCCGGTCGAAGGCCAGCCTCAGGAAGGCGCTCAACGCCGCCGCCGCAGGCGCCGTCGACGCGGACGCGGACGTGGCGCGGGGCTGGGACAGACCGGAGGGCCCGCAGGCGAGAACGCCGGCGCCCCTGATGGCGAGAATGGCGCCGCACCCGCCGCCGCACCCGCCGCCGAGAATGGCAGCGCACCGCTTGGCGAGCAGCCCACCGTCGCGCCTGCCGCGGCTGGGGATGCACCCGAGGTCTGACGAACGTGAGCGATGCAGTCACGGTCTTCGTCCGTCCCGGGGATCCGGCGTCCGAGGCGACGCTTCGATACCTCGACCAGCGCGGCGTCAGGTACACCAAACGAGACGTCCTCAGCGATCCCTCGGCGACAGCCATCCTGTTCGGTCGCCTCGGCCGGGTGGTGGTGCCGGTGGTCCAGGTCGGCGAGCGCCTGCTCGTCGGTCACGACCCAGTGCAACTCGCCCGTTTTCTGCCCCGCGAGGAGAGCGATGACCAGCACGTCTCGTTCGGCGCCTCGGTGAGGACCGTCACGAGCGAGATCGCCGCCGCGAAGCAGCTTCCCGCCACATATGGGGTCGAAGTCGGCCAGGTCAAGCCTGGTTCCCCGGCGGAAGCAGCGGGGATCCTGCCGGGTGACGTGATCACCGGCATCGGGCCCTACACCGTCAACGGCGGGGCCGATCAGTTTCGCAGCGCCGTCGCTCTGCGCCAGCCCGGGGACACCATGATGCTCACGATCTGGCGTGAGGGCGACGTGTCGGAGGCGGCGGTCGCCTTTCCCGTCGAGGCTCCCGCTGAATCTCCGGCGCAGAACGCCGCCGAGGAGTCGCGTTCCGACGCGGAGGCATCCGCCGCTGAGGAAACGCCTCCCGCCTGACCGCCCGGCTCACATTTGAGGCTGCACCCGCGTTTGATATGCAGGTGAAGACGGTGAAACCGAACACGCTGCCCCCATTCCAGTTCGTGTTCGACGAGCACGCACACGCGGTGCTGAGGTTCCTCAACGGCGCAGTGGGGGTGTCCGAGGCCGAGGACTGCTTCCAGGAGACGATGCTGAGCGCGCTCCGCGCCTACCCCCGGCTGGGGGACGCCTCCAACCTCCGCGGCTGGTTGCTCACGATCGCGCGGCGCAAGGCAATCGACTCGCATCGCGCCCGCGCCCGCCGGCCGATCCCCGTCGCCGACCCGGATCTCAGCGTGGGCGTGGACCCGCAGCCCGACACCGATGAGGGTCTCTGGGACCAGGTTCGAGGTCTGCCGGCCAAACAGCGCAAGGCCGTCGTGCTCCGTTTCGCCGGCGACAAGAGTTACCCGGAGATCGCGGCAACGATGTCGGTAACCCAGGAACTCGGCTCGCCAGAACGTGCACGAGGAACTCAAGAAACTCAGGAAGGAGCTCCAATGACCGTCGACCAGGCCCTGACCAACCGCTTTCTCGAACGTGCGACGGCAAAGGGGCTCGTGGACGTTGCCGTGACCACCATGGACAGCCCGGTCGGCACCCTGCTCCTCATGGCGACCCCCAAGGGGCTGGTTCGCATCGCCTTCGAGAGCGAGAACCGCGATGAGGTGTTCGGCGAGGTCGCGATGCACATCTCGCCGCGAATCCTCGAGGCGCCACGGCGTCTCGACCCGGTGCGGCGCGAGCTCGACGAGTACTTCGAAGGCCGGCTCCGCGATTTCGACGTGCCGCTGGACTGGTCGCTCGTCGGCGACTTCGCGCGCAAGGTGCTCCGCCGCACGGCTCGGATCCCCTATGGCTCGGTGGCGAGCTACGGCGAGGTGGCAGTGGACGTGGGCACGCCTCGGGGTGCGCGGGCCGTCGGAAATGCGCTCGGGTCCAACCCGATCCCGGTGATCGTGCCCTGCCACCGGGTGGTGCGCACCGGTGGTGCGATCGGCGGCTACGGCGGCGGAATGCCCCGCAAGCGCTTGCTCCTGGATCTGGAGGCCGGCTGAGCCGCTACCAGCCCGGAGGAGGCTCGGACCGGTTGAGCAGGCGGACGAAATCCTCGGCGCGTGCCACGGCCTCCCAGCGCCTCGAGAAGAAATCCTGGGTGATCATCCGGTTGTCTGCAAGTGAGGTCACCGTCACCGCCCACTGATTGAGAGCCCGCGAGACCTCGACCTCGTGGGTGGCGGCTTCGTTGCGCATGACGACACCGCTGGCCGCCGGACGGCGTCCACGGTCGTTGCGTCGGGAGGACGCCATAGCCATCGCAAAAGACCTCCGATACATCCCGGCAGGCATACGCCTCGCCGCCCGAACCATTGTCCCCCAAATGGGTGCCTCAGAGCGAGAGGGTCAGCTGGCCTCCGCTTTCGCGCTGCGCCGGTTCGTCGGGTTCAACGTGCCGGGTGATGACCACCGGCGACGAGGTCTCGACCCATTCCGGAACTCGCCCATCGCGTTCGCGGAGCGTCTCGATGACGGGCTCCGGCGGGCGCGGCAGGCCGAGCCCGAGCAGCGCCCCGAAATCGAATGCGTTCACCACCGCGTAATTGCTTCGGTTGTTGTTGAGCAGGACGTGGAGCGGTACCCCGGAGTCACTCGCGGTGCGCATCGCCGGCACCCACTCCTCGAGCTCCGCCGGGGTGTAGAGATAGTTGAACCGGTCGCCGCTGGTGGGTCCCCCCTTGTACCAGGTCTCGCGGTTGCGGCCATGAAAGCGGGCGATGCAGAGCCGCGGCGACGTGATCGCGAGCAATGGCGGCGCAGTGGCGGAGCCGATCTGCGGGGCATCAACTCCGACGTAAACGCAGTCGAGCTCGCGGAGGAGGTCCTCTGTCGCCGGCCACGCGTCGTGATCGAACCACGATCGGTGGCGGAATTCGATCGCGAGCAGGTCGTCGGGGTGACGGTCTCGAGCCGCCAGAAGCCACTCCCGCGCCTCGGGCCGGTTGGTCAACCATGGCGGGAACTGATAGTGGACGGCGACCAGCTTGCCGCTGGAGCGCAGGGGCTCCAGCGCGGCCATGAAGTCGCGTTCCTCCTCGGGCGTCGGCTTGCGCGGGATCCGGTCCTCGCGCTCATGCCCGGTGAGGCTTCGGTACGCCTTGATGTTGAAGCGGAACGTCTCCGGAGTTCGATCGACCCAGCCCTCGACCACCTGGGGACGCGGGATGCCGTAGAAGGTCGTGTCGATCTCGACGATCGGAAAGAACTCGGCGTAGTACGAGAGCTTGTCCCGCTGGCGGCGTCCGCGTTCCAGCTCCGGCGGATAGAAGTCGGTGTGGTCGGCCCAATTGCAGGTCCCGACCGCAATCGGCGCGCCCATATGAGCAAACAGTAACGAAGCCGTCACCGAAGCTGACGAGACTGACGGCGCAACTGGCAATACGATCCCGGCGGTGGTGCATAAGGCGGAGTTGTCCGAGAAGTGATGGCGCCCTTGGAGCGTCGTCTCAGCGTCGGTTGGCACCGGCGATCGCGCAGAGATGCGCGGCTGTGGATTCTGGGCGCCGCTCTGCTGGTGATTGCGGCGGCCCTGTGGATCGGGTATGCCGCTGCGCTTCCCGTCTTTCAATCGCCGAGCCTGCCGTGGTGGGCGTACGCGATTGCATTCTTCGCCACCGCCCGTCTCGCGTCGATTGACAGCCCTCGGCGCGGCACACAGGCGATCACCATGGCCGCCGCCCCGTTTGTCGTCGGGCTCTTCCATGCAACGCCGCTGGCGCTCCTTGGGGGTTACGCACTCGGCGTCGCCGTCGCCGCGGCCACGCGGCGTCCGTGGGCTCTCTTTCAGAGCGGCTTCGAGATCGTCCGTTTCGCGGCATTCGCGGCGATCGGCATCTGGGCCTTCCGCGTCATCGCTGGGCCGCCCAACCTGCCGGTCTGGCGAAGCGCATTCGGGGCTATCGCGGCGACGGCGATCATCGTGTCCAGACGCGCGATCTCGGAGGCAGTGGTCTTCCGGCCGCGAGAGAGCGCCACCTGGATCGACATGGTCAACCACCTGCGGGCTGCTTACGTGGCCGCCGCGGCAGCGATGTGCATCGGATTGATCGCGGTCCGCCTGCTTCCGGTCGATAGATATGCCCTGGTGCCCCTGGCTGTCGTCACCTTCACCGTGCTCGTGACCCACCGCGCCTGGGTCCGCGAGCGTTACGACCATGAGGCCGCCGAGTTCCTGATCGGCGCGGTGGACGCCCTGGCCGGCCGGGAGCTCGAGCCATCGATCGTGCTGCTCCTGAATCGTGCGCGTGACATCTTCCACGCGGAGATCGCTCAACTCACCGTGTTCCCGTCGCAGCCGGCCGAAAAGGCCTTTCGCACCACCGTTCGCTACGGAAAGCCCGACGAGGTCATGGTCGCGCTCGGATTGGGGGAGCTCGATGACGTGCTCGAAGCCGAGACCGCCGGCGTCATCGTTCGCGCCGGCGAGCCGGGGGATCCGAGCTCGGAGATGCTCAGCCGGCGCGACGTCAACGAGGCGATGGTCGCGTTGCTGCGCGGTGAGTCGCGAATGATCGGCAGCCTCATGGTGGGCGGTCATCTCGACGCGCGCAGCTTCGACGATCGCGACCTGCGCCTCTTCCGGACCCTCGCCACGAGAACCACCGCAATCCTCGAGAACAGCCGGATGGAGCGGTCGATCGCGCGCTTGACCGAGCTCCAGGAGCAGCTGACCCACCAGGCGTACCACGACTCGCTGACGGACCTCGCCAACCGCTCGCTCTTCGGACAGCAGATCGACCAGGCGCTGCGGCGCCGCGCCGAAGGCGCCGCGAGTGTCGCGGTGATCTTCCTCGACATCGACGACTTCAAGGGCGTCAACGACACCCTCGGGCACGCGGCCGGCGATGCGCTGCTCGTCGAGGTGGCCGCGCGCATTCGCAGCTGCCTGCGCCGTCCGGACACCGCGGCGCGACTCGGTGGCGACGAGTTCGCGCTGCTGATCGAGGGCGTCGACAGCGCCGTCGAAGCCGAGCACGTAGCGCGCCGCGTCCTCGACGTGCTCCGTGATCCATTCACCGTCTCGGGCACCTCAGTGACCGTGCGTGCCTCGCTCGGCATCGCAGTTGCAGACAATTCCGACGCAAACGCGACGAGCTTGATGCGCCACGCCGACGTCGCCATGTACGTCGCCAAGGGTGCCGGGCGGAATCGCTACGTGCTCTTCGCGCCCGGCATGGAGAGCGAGGTCGTGCACCGGCGCAAGCTGCGCGGCGAGCTCGAGAACGCCATGGCGCAGAACCAGTTCATCCTGCATTACCAGCCGGTCGTCAACCTCATCACCGGCGAGATCACCGCGGTGGAAGCGCTCGTGCGCTGGCACCATCCCTTGCGCGGGATCGTTGCGCCAGGAGAGTTCATCGGCGTCGCGGAGGAGAGCGGCCTGATCATGCAGCTCGGTGAGTTCGTGCTGCGCACGGCGTGCGCCACGACCCTCCAGTTCCAGCGGTTGCAGTCAACGCCGCTCGCCGTGTGCGTGAACGTTTCCGTCGTGCAGCTGAACGCACCGACCTTCGTCGAGGACGTCCTCGCCATCGTTGCGGAAACGGGCCTCCCGCCCGATACGCTCATCCTCGAGCTCACCGAGTCGATGTTCGTCGAGGACACGGCGATCGTCATCTCGAAGCTCGAGGCCCTGCGCAACGCGGGGATCCGCGTCGCCATCGACGACTTCGGCACCGGCTACTCGTCCTTGAGCTACCTGCGCAGGCTGCCTGTCGACATCCTCAAGATCGCCAAACCATTCGTCGACGATCTTGCCCGCGGCGAGGAGGAGGACTTCACGCGCGCGATCGTCACCATCGCCGACGCGCTCCAGCTCCACGTCATCGCGGAGGGCATCGAAGCCGCCTCGCAGGTCACTCGCCTGCTCAGCCTTGGCTGCCTCGCCGGGCAGGGGTATCACCTCTGTCATCCGCTGCCCGCGGGCGAGATCGATCAGCTGCTGCGCCACGGTGGTATCGACCGCAGCCGGCTCGAAGTCCGTCCCCGACGCATCGGAGAAGCTCGTCCCACTCAGGTTGCTCGGATAGCGATGGCCTGGTGGCTCGCCGTCCCGGTGCTGACGCTGTTCGCCGGTGCGTTCGCGGCCATCTCGTGGACCGCCGTCAGGCATGAGAAGACGCGCCTCGGGTTTCTGCACACCACCTCGCTTGCCCTGCTCGAAGCCCGTGATCTCGACGCGGCATCGGTCGATGTGCTCCGCCGCGTGTGTCAACGCTTCGGTGCCGGCTGCGCCGAGCTGACCCTGATCCCCGAAACCGGCACCGCATCCGCCTTCCGAACGACCGTTCGGGGCGGGACAGCGGTGGACGTCATGCGCTCGAGCGATCTCGAGGACGAGGAGGACGGTGCGCTGACGCCGCCCGTCTATGGCGTGGTGCACATCGCCGAGGCCGCCTCGGACCCGTGGGTGATGCGGCTCTGCAGCCGCCTCGGCGTTTCGCGCGGCCTCGCGGTGACCCTGCGCCACGAGGGACGAACGGTCGGGTATCTGTCGCTCGGGATGCGGGCATCCGAACGCGCCGAATCGCGTTCCGACGATCAGCACCTTCAGGAGCTCGCGAACCTCGTCGCCCTCACCATCGAGCGCAGCCGTCTGCACGAAGGGCTGGTCCGGCTCGCAGCCCTGCAGACCGAGCTCGCCGACCGCGCCTTCCACGACCCGCTCACCCATCTCGCCAACCGCGTCCTGTTCATCGACCGTATCGAGCGTGCGCTGCTGGAGCGTGACCCGGAACGCCACGTGGTGAGCGTGATCTCGGTGGATCTCGAGGACTTCCGCCGGATCAACACCGAGCATGGCCATGCCACCGGTGACGCGGTGCTCGTCGAGGTGGCGCGCCGCCTCCACGAGTGCCTGCGCCGTACCGACACCGCCGCCCGGCTCGGAGGCGACGAGTTCGCTTTGCTGCTTCCCGAGGTGCTCCATCCCCGCGAGGCGGAGTTGATCGCCCAGCGCGTGGTGGAGGCGCTCGCCGCGCCGGTCATGAGCGACGGGGTCGCCGTGTCAGTGCGGGCGTCAGTCGGGCTCGCCTGCGCCGAGCCCGAGGTCAAGTCAGCAGCGGTCCTGTTGCGTCACGCGACAGCGGCTGCTCAGGATGCCCGCGAGGCGGGTGCGGGCACGTACCGGATCCATGGTGGGGCGAACTCGGGCGGTGCAGACCCCAATCTCGCTGAAGAGCTGGAATCCGCGCTGACCAAGGGAGAGCTCGTCCTCCACTACCAGCCGATCGTCGAGTTGCGCACCGGCAAGATCCTCGGCACCGAGGCGCTGGTTCGCTGGCAGCACCCGGTGCGCGGCCTGATCGCGCCGCTCCACTTCCTGCCCGTGGCGGTGGAGTGCGGCCTGATCGAGCGGGTCGAGGAGTACGTGATGCGCACCGCCTGCGAGCAGCTCCGGCGCTGGCAGACGGCCTACCCCGCAACCCCGGAGCTGGCGATGTCGGTGAACGTGGCCGCCGGGGAGCTGAGCCGGGGCGCGCTGGTCGACCGCGTGACCCGGTGCCTTGCCAGGATCGAGGTCGATCCTGCCTGCTTGATCCTGGAGGTGACCGAGAACGCCGTGCTCGAGGATATCCAGGGAGCGATCACGACCTTCGACGCCCTGCAGCGGGCCGGCGTACATGTCGCCATCGACGACGTCGGCACGGGTTACACCTCGCTGGCCTACCTGCGCCGTCTGCCCATCGACATCCTGAAGATCGCGCGCCCGCTGGTTGCGGAGCTCGGTGATCCGAACTCGAGCGGAGAGCTTGCCCGAACCGTTGTCCGGCACGGTGAGGCGCTCCGTCTCGCACTGGTTGCCGAGGGGGTCGAGCTGCCGCTTCAGGTCCAGCGGCTCAACGAGCTGGGATGCGGGATGGCCCAGGGGTACCACCTCGCACGTCCCTGCGAGGCCGAGGCGATGGAAGCGCTGCTACGCCAGGGCGGCCTCGATCCCGCGCTCTTCGGCCGGACGGCTCCGGCCTCGCGGCCGGCCGCGAAGCGCAAGCCGGCCCGGTCGCGGCGGGTACCCTCAGCGGGTGCAGCAGCGCGACACCCTGCGTGAACTCGCCGTTGCCGCCGCAAGGGCGGCGGGCGCACTTGTCGTCACCGCGCATGCCCGTCGCGCTGACGGCGACGGGCTGACCGCCGAGGTCAAGAGCCCCGGCGACTACGTCACCGAGGTCGACCGCTCCGCAGAGCAGGCAGCGATTCGCGTGCTCCGAGCCGGCGCGCCTGACATCGCGATCCTCGCCGAGGAGTCGGGTGGGGCCCGCAACGACCGCATGTGGGTCATCGACCCTGTCGACGGCACCACCAATTTCGTGCGCGGCTTTCCCGTGGTCGGGGTCAGCATCGCGCTGGTGGAAGAGGGTCGTCCGGTGGTGGGTGCGGTGATCGCGCCGCTCCTCGGCGAGGGATGGAGCGCGGCCGAGGGCCAGGGGGCATTCGACCATGAGGGCAACCGTCTGGCGGTCTCACGTCACCTCGGTGCAGGCGTCGTGGCCACGGGCTTTCCGTTCCGGCGCAAGGACCGGCTGCCGAGGTACCTGCCGGTGATGAGCGCTGCGCTGCAGCGCTTCGAGGATCTTCGCCGCGCCGGCGCCGCGAGCCTCGACCTCGCCTACGTCGCTGCCGGTGCCTTCGACGGGTACTTCGAGCTCGGCCTGGGGCTCTGGGACATCGCCGCGGGTGCGCTCCTCGTTCGCGAGGCGGGCGGCGTCGTCACCGACTGGGCCGGCGATTCCGAAGGTCTTTTCGTCAGCGGTGACATCCTTGCGGGCACGCCCGCGTGGCACGAGACGATGCTCGGGATCGTTGCTGCGTAACTGCGGATGCCCGTCCGAGCCTTATAAGGTACGACGCCTGTGACCAGCGAAAATCCAACGACCCCGGCGCGCGACCTCCTCCGCGGCAAGCGAATCCTCGTCACGGGTGTGCTGACGCCCAGGAGCATCGCCTTCGCCATCGCCGCCGCGGCTCAGGCAGCCGGTGCGGAGGTGGTGCTGACCTCCTTCGGGAGGGCGATGAGCCTGACGCGCAAGAGCGCGCAGCGGCTCAAGCCTGTGCCCGAGGTCCTCGAGATGGACGTCACCGACGTCGCGCAGGTGCAGGCTGTTGCCGAGCACGTGCGCGGTCACCTGGGTGGCGTGGACGGCCTCGTTCATGCGATCGGCTTCGCGCCGCCGGACTGCCTCGGCGGCGGCTTCCTCGAGGCGCCGTGGAGCTCGGTGAGCGCGGCGTTCCACGTGAGCAGCTACTCGCTGCAGACCCTGGCGGCGGCGTTCGCGCCACTGATGCCCGAAACCGGCGGATCGATCGTCACGCTCACCTTCGACGCACGGGTCGCGTGGCCGGTCTACGACTGGATGGGTCCGGCCAAGGCTGCGCTCGAGGCGATCGTCAGGTATCTCGCCCGTGAGCTCGGTCCCCGGAGGATCCGGGTGAACACCATCTCGGCGGGACCGCTGGAGACCATCGCCGCACGCTCGATCCCGGGCTTCGAGACGCTGAAGTCCTCGTGGGGGACGCACTCTCCACTGGGGTGGGACAGCTCCGACAGCGGGCCGGTTGCCGACACGACCGCTTTCCTGCTCAGCGACCTCTCCCGCGCCATCACCGGCGAGATGATTCACGTCGACGGCGGTTACCACTCCCAGGGGGCGCCATCCCTGGAGGCCGCAGAGGCAAAGGTGTGAGTAGCAACGGCAGCCCGCGCGTGGCCATCACCGGCATCGGGGCGGTCACCCCGCTCGGGCTCGATGCGGAGTTCGACGTGGCAGGCCTGCCGCCGCGGCCAGGGCGGCATCGGGCCGATCACGGCCTTCGACGCATCGCACCTGACCACTCAGATCGCCGGCCAGGTGAAGGGCTTCGACCCGGAGGCCGTGCTCGGCAAGAAGGAGGCGCGGCGCACCAGCCGCTGCACGCAACTGGCCCTCTTCGCGGCGCGTCAGGCGATCGAGGACTCCGGCCTGGAGATCGCGCCGATCGCTGAAGACGTTGGTGTGCTGGTCGCTTCGGGGGTGGGCGGTATCGAGGTCATCGAGCGCAATGTCCTTGCCCTGTACAACCAGGGCCCGCGGCGCGTGTCGCCATTCACCGTGCCGTCGATGATCATCGACATGCCGGCGGGTGCGATCGCCATCGACTGCGGCGCCAAGGGCGTGAACTACGCGATCGTCAGCGCCTGCTCGTCGTCGGGCCACGCGATCGGCGAGGCGGCCGAATGGATCCGTCGCGGTGAGGCGACGGCCATCATCACCGGTGGCACCGAAGCGTCGATCACCAACATCAGCGTGGCTGCATTCGACGCCATGCAGGCACTGTCGACGCGCAACGACGAACCCGATCGCGCGTCGCGGCCCTTCGACAAGGACCGAGACGGCTTCGTCATGGGCGAGGGTGCCGGGATGTTCGTGATCGAGGAGTGGGGACACGCGATCGCTCGCGGCGCGCATATCTACGGCGAGGTCGCCGGCTATGGCGCCACCGCCGACGCGTTCCACATCACCCAGCCCGACGAGCAGGGTGACGGCGCGCGCCGCTGCATCCTGCGCTCGCTCAAGCGTGCCGGTCGCGAGCCCGACGAGGTCGACTACATCAACGCGCACGGCACCTCCACGCAGATGAACGACGCCGCCGAAACCCGTGCCGTGAAAGCAGCTTTCGGCCCTCAGGCAAGCACCATCCCGATGTCATCAACCAAGTCGATGCACGGCCACCTGCTCGGCGCAGCGGGTGCCGTCGAGGCCGTGATCACGATTCTGGCCATTCGTGACCAATTCGTCCCGCCCACGGTCAACCTCGATGAGCCCGATCCGGAATGTGATCTCGATTACGTGCCCAACCACGGTCGGGACGCGCGCATCGACTTCGCGCTGAGCACGTCATACGGGTTTGGCGGGCACAACGTCTGCCTGGCGCTCGCTCGTTCGGATGGAGTCTGAGCAGCTCGTACGCGCCGCCGGTGACGGCCGGATCCTGCTGATCCGCGCGGACATCACCACGGTGAGAGTCGACGCCGTTGTCAATGCAGCCAACGCATCGCTTGCGGGTGGCGGCGGTGTGGACGGCGCAATCCATCGGGCTGCGGGACCGGAGCTGATGCGCGAGCTCAAGGAGCGCTATGAGCGCTGCCCCACGGGCTCGGCGGTGGTCACGGGCGGCGGAAGGCTGCCGGCTCGATACGTCATCCATGCGGTTGGGCCGCGCTGGCGCGACGGGGGCCACGGCGAGCCCGATCAACTTGAGTCCGCGTACCGGAGCGCCTTCGCGCTTGCGGCGGAGCACTCCTGCGCCACGGTGGCAGCACCGGCGATCAGCACCGGGATCTACGGCTTCCCGATCGACCTCGCCGCCCCGATCGCCATCGGCACCGCGTCCACAGCGCTCCGCACTCGAGGCACGAGCCTTCGCGAGATCACGTTTGCCCTGTTCTCGGATGCAGACCTGGAGGTATTCGCGAGGGCCCTGTGACGCCCGCTTGACGGTGGCGTGGGCGATCTGGCCATAGAGTGGGCAGCGCCTTGTCCGAACGCCCTCGCTGGATCGCCGCGCTCCTCATCACGATCGCATCGATCGTCCTCGCTCACTATGTCCAGGTCTGGACGGTGGTGCCTGCCTCGCTGGCGCCCACGAGCGACTTCGCGGGTACCTACGTCGCATCGACGCTGATCCGGACAGGTCACGCGGCGCAGATCTATGACAGCGGGGTCGAGCGGCAAACGCTCGTCGCCGGCGGAGCGCCTGCCAGCCACGACAACATCCCGTTCGAGAATCCGCCGGCCGCCGCTGTGGTGGCCGTGCCCTTCGCGCTGCTCGGGGCGGGAGCAGCCTGGCGCGCCTGGTCGCTCGTGCAACTCGTGCTCATGCTGATGTCGCTACTGCTGGTCGCTCGCGCGGCACCATGGCCCGCAACACTGCCTCGTCTCTCGCGCGTCGCCATCGTCCTCGTTGCGCTGGCCGGGTTCGGCACGGGTCTGCTCTTTGTCGAAGGTCAATGGGACGGTGTCTCGGTCCTCGGCCTGGCGGCCGCCTACGCCCTCTGGCGGCGAGATCATCCGGCGGCTGCGGGCTTCGCCCTCGGGTTCACGGCGGCGATCGCCAAGCCACAACTGGTGATCGGCGTGGCCGCGTTCATGATCGGCCGGCGCGACTGGCGCGCCGTGGGCGGGGCGCTGGTCGGAGGGGCGGCAACCGTGCTCATCGGCGTCGTCGGCGCCGGCCCCCACGCGCTGACCTCATTCGTGAGCGCGATCGCCACGCCGAGCAACTCACCGACAGCGCAGATGCAGGGAACCAGCGGACTGTTCGGCTCCCTCCTGGGCCACGCGCCGGGCGTGTTCTTCCTCGCGGTCGCGGCCGGAATCGCCGCGGCTGCCGTGGCGGGATGGCTGGGAACGGTCGCGCGTGGGCATCCCGACCTCTTCGAACCGTCGCTGTGCGGCGCTGTGGCCCTCTCGCTCTTCGCATCGCCCCATCTGCTCGGGCACGATCTGACCATGCTCGCGCCGGCACTTGTAGCAGGCGTGGCCTGGTTGGCGGGCCGACCAGGGGAGCGCGCATGGCCCGGCCCGGCGACGCTCGTTGTCCTCGCCCTCTGGGTCGTGCTCTCCTTCGCCAGCCTCGGCGACCTCGCGCAGAACAGCGTCGGCTTCCCCGGCCGGGCGACGCCCTGGGTGCTCCTGCTGATCGCCGCCGCGTGGTGCGCGCTCGTCGGCCGGGCGATGCGTACTGATATGGCCCGCCGCCGGCGGGTGCCCCAATCAGCCCTCGCTTAGGGACGAGCGGAGGTCGCCGCACGGACACTTTTCCCATTCAAGCGGAGAATGTCCGTCACACGTTGAACTGACGTCGCGATGGGTACGTTCACAAAGATGAAAGCCCCTCGGAGCAGGATACGAAGAGCACCATGAACAGAGGCGGTATACCGATCGCTCGCATCGCCGGGATCAAGATCTCGGCGGACTGGAGCGTGCTGCTCATCGGTGCATTGCTGGCGTGGGGCGTCGCCGGGGGCGCGGTCCCCTTCTACGCTCCCACGACCCCGCTCTGGCTCGCGTGGGTCGCCGGCGCCATCGCGGCCGTGCTGCTGATCGCCTCGCTGACGGCTCACGAGCTGGGACATGCGCTCCTCGCGCGTCGCCGCGGCCTCACCGTCGACGGCATCAAGCTCTGGCTCTTCGGCGGTGTCGCGCAGATCAGCGGCGATTGGATGACCGGCAGGACCGAGATGCTCGTCGCCGCGGTGGGGCCGGCCGTCTCGCTGCTGCTGGTGGGCGTCTTCGTCGCCGCGTCCTGGGTGCTGATCAGCGTCAGCGCTCCGATCCTGGTGATCATCGTCGCCGAGTGGCTGGCCGGATTGAACCTGCTTCTGCTCCTGTTCAACCTCATCCCCGCGTTCCCGCTCGACGGTGGGCGGATCCTGCGCGGCTTTCTCTGGTCGAGGAGCAAGAACCGCGTGCGCGCGACGGTCGCGGCGTCGAGGGCCGGGCGCTTCTTCGCGTTCGTGCTCGTCGCGCTCGGCGTGCTCGACGTCTTCCTGCTCAACGACCCCGTCGGCGGGATCTGGTTGATGCTGATCGGCTGGTTCCTGGACACGGCCGCGCGAGGCGAGGCGCACGGCGAGCAGGCGCGCCATGCGCTCGAAGGGATGTCGGTCGGCGACGTCATGTCGAAGAACCCGGTGGTCGTCCCGTCATGGATCACCGTCGAGCTCCTCGTCGACCAGTACGTCATGGGTCATCAGTTCACGTCATTCCCCACTCACAGCATCGATGGCCGCATCGACGGCCTGGTCACCATGCGTGGCATCAAGCAGGTGCCGCCACAGCAGCGGGCCGGCCGGCGAGCGATCGACATCGCCATCCCGATCGCCCAGGTCCCCATCGCGCGACCGGATGAGCCCATCACCGAGGTGCTCAAGCGGGTGGGCAGCGCGTCGGACGGCCGGGCGATGGTCTACGACGGGGGAACGCTGGTCGGCATCGTTTCGCCGAGTGACATTGCCAGGCTCTTCCAGTCCGGTCCCGGTCGGGTCGCGGCGAGCGCCGCAGCTTAGGCCTCGTCCTCGCCCACGCCGAGGATCAACTTCCCGAAGTTCTCGCCGCGGTAGAGCTTGAGGAGCGTCTCCGGGAAGTGCTCCATCCCGGTTTCCAGGTGCTCCACCGATTTCAGCCGTCCGTCTGCGATCCAACCGGCCATCTCGCGCGCTGCTTCGGCATATCGCTTGGCGTAGTCGAAGATGATGAACCCCTCCATGCGGGCTCGGTCGACGAGGAGCGCCATGTAATTCGACGGCCCGCGGGCCGGCCCCTCGTTGTTGTATTGCGAGATCGAGCCGCAGAGCACGATACGGGCGTGGCGCGCGAGCCGTGCAAGCACGATGTCCAGGATCTCGCCGCCGACGTTGTCGAAGTACACGTCCACTCGGTCCGGGCAGTGCCTGCGGAGCGCGGCACGGACGTCCTCGCTCTTGTAGTCGATCGCGGCGTCGAAGCCCAGCTCGTCGACGATGAAGCGGCACTTCTCCGAACCACCCGCGATTCCCACCACGCGGCATCCGTTGATCCTGGCGATCTGGCCGACCACCTGGCCCACCGCTCCCGCCGCGGCTGAGACGACCACGGTCTCGCCGGCGACCGGGTGACCGATCTCGAGCAGTCCGAAGTACGCCGTCATCCCCGGCATCCCGAGCACGCTGAGGTACTGCACCAGCGGGACCGATTCGTCGGCAACGCGGGTCACTCCGCGCCCGTCGCTGATCGCGTAGTCCTGCACGCCGAACGTCCCGACAACGTGTTCGCCGGCCTTGAAATCGGGGTGCGCCGAGGTGACCACCCGGCCGAGGCCGCCGGCCCGCATGACCTCGCCGACGCCGACCGGCGGTACGTAGGACCGGCCCTCGTTCATCCATCCGCGCATCGCCGGGTCGAGCGAGATGTACAGGACGCGCACCAGGAATTCGCCGTCGCCCGGCTCTGGAACCGGCTCGGTGCGGTACTCCCAGTCAGTGGAGACCGGAAGGCCCTTCGGACGCGCCGCGAGGCGCCATTGGCGGTTGACGGACGCCGCTCCGGGCGGTGGTGTGGAAGTCATCACACCAGACTACGCGAGGGCGGCTGGTAGGCTCTGGCCAATGCTCGGAGCCGGACTCATCCTCTTTCTTGCCGCGCTTCAGGGAGTCACGGAGCTCTTTCCGGTCTCATCGCTCGGCCACGCCGTGGTCGTTCCGCGGCTGCTCGGGCTGAACTTCAACGAGTTGAGCCCTGCGTTCGTGCCGGTCCTCGCCCTCCTCCACCTCGGGACCGCGGCAGCGCTGCTCTTCCTCTATCGCCGCGATTGGGTGCGGATCATCAAGGGTTTCTTCACCGCCGCCGTGCGCGGGCGCATCGAGAATCCCGATCAGCGTCTCGCGATGTTGCTGGTCGTGGGAACGATCCCGGCGGGGCTCATCGGGTTCCTGTTGCAGGACCCGCTGAAGTCGCTCTTCGGCGATCCGCGAGCCGCGTCCGTGTTCCTCATCGTCAACGGCGGCATCCTCTTCGCGGCCGAGATGTTCCGGCGCCGCGACGAGCGCCGCCGTGCCCAGCGGGACGCGCCGGTGCTCGCTCACGAGGAGGACGACCCCGCCTACCAGGGCATCGAGGGGCTCAGCCTGCGTACGGCGGTGATCGTTGGGATCTTTCAGGCAGGCGCGCTCATCCCCGGGATCTCGCGATCGGGGATCACGATGGCGGCCGGACTGGTCGCCGGCCTCCGCCACGAGGAGGCTGCGCGATTCGCCTTCCTGCTCGCCACCCCGATCATCCTCGCGGCCGGGCTGCTCGAGGTGCCGAATCTCGGCTCTGACGCGCCCACCCTGGGGGTGGGGATCGGGGCGGCTGCGCTGGCGGGGCTCCTCGCTTACGCGAGCGCGCGTTTCCTGCTCCGGTATCTGCGCCTCGGACGCCTCGACCCCTTCGCGTATTACTGTGCCGCTCTCGGGGCTGCGGGCCTCGTCTTCATACACTGATAGGGTCGTGAACTGGCGTGACGAACTCGGAGAGGGGTTCCCAGGCGGCTCACGACCGCACTCATAAGGAGATCTGTCATGCGCGGTAGCCGCCCACTCACGCTCGTTCTTCTGGCTCTGGCCGTGATCTTTGCGCTCGCCACCATCTTCTACTTCACCCAGAAGACGAACCTGCTTGCCTCCGGGCGCCCGGCGATCCACTGGAAGCACGCGGTGGTCTTCCTGGTGCTCACGCTCCTGGCCGTGATCGCGGCGAACTTCGCCCGGCCGAAGTCCGCCAAAGCCTGAGCCGCGCATGCCGCTGACGCCCGTCCGCGCTGTCGAGATCTACCAGGAGGCGTTCCGCGACACGCGGCGGGAGCGGCTGTTTCTGTCGTCAGTGTCATTTTTCTCGACATTCGCGGCAACCCGAGCAATCACCCACGCGATACGCGACGGCGTTGGACCGTTTCACAACATCACTGTGGGCGGCCGGCATTTTCATCACCTCGTCCTGGGGATTCTCGGCCTCCTGGGCACCGGCTATCTCTGGCTGCTCGAGGTCGACACATCGAAGCACACCCATGACACCGGGAAACCTGAACCCACACGGAATAACCGAGGCACGGACGATGCGCTTGCGAAATTCACCTCCATCCTCTACGGCGGATCGTCGGCGCTCACGCTCGATGAGTTCGCGCTCTGGCTCGACCTCGAGGATGTGTACTGGTCCAAGCAGGGACGCGCAAGTGTCGACGCTGTGATGCTGTTCGGCGGCCTGCTTTCCATCGGCGTCTGGGGCCGTCCGTTCTTCCGCGGCCTTTACCGCGAGCTCTCACATATCTGATCGCCGTTCAGGCATCATTCCCCCGTGCGACGACGGGGTCTCGCGGCGTTCCTGTATCGCGGTCGCCAAGAGTGTGAGCAACACGAGCGCCGTCATCGGGGATGACGACGTCTACACGATCACGGCGCATGACAATGGCCCGCTCGCGGCGACCGGGGTCACCGTCACTGATGTCCTGCCGAACGGCGTCGTGTTCGTCAGCTCGAGCGCATCACAGGGCGCGTACGATCCGCCGAGCGGGATCTGGACGATTGGGGCGCTGGCGGTCGGTGGCACTGCGACGTCGCACATCACCGTGCGCCTCGCCGCAACGGGCGTGATCAGGAACACCGCGAGCAAGTCGGGTGAGACGCAGACCGACCCGAACCCTGCCAACGACAGCTCGTCGGTGACGATCGTCGTTGCCTCAGCGCCGACACCCCCGGTTCCTGCGACCGGTGCGTCGCCGGCGTCGGCGATTCCCGCCGGTCTCGGTCAGGGAATCGCTCTGTTCGGTGTGGTGCTCTCCGCGCTGGCCTTGGTAATGCGCCGGCGCACGCTGTCGATCACCACGAGTTCACGTAGCGCCGTCGCTGTCGCTCCGGCGGTGAGTTCCTCGGGATGAAGGATCACCGCGGCCACCAAAGCTCGCGTGGCCGCAGGATCGACCACGTCATCGACCTCGAAGTACGTTGCGGTGTTGAGCGCCTTCCCGCGTTCGTAGGCTTCGGCCACCATCGCATCGAATTGCGCGGTGCGCGCTTCCTCGTCCTCGATCGCCTCGAGCTCCTTGCGGTAGGCGAGCTTCACAGCTCCCTCGAGGCCCATGCCGCCGAATTCCCCGGTCGGCCAGGCGACTGTCATCAGTGGAGCGCGGAAACTCCCACCCGCCATCGCCTGCGCTCCGAGCCCATAGCCCTTGCGCAGCACCACGGTCATGAACGGGACGGTGAGTGCGGCGCCGGCGAGGAAAAGCCGGCTCGCGTGGCGAACCAGGGCAGTGGTCTCCGCGTCGGGTCCAACCATGATCCCCGGCGTGTCGCAGAGAAAGAGGACCGGAATCCGAAACGCTTCGCACAGCTGCAGGAAGCGCGCTGCCTTGTCGGCACAGTCGCTCGTGATCGCTCCGGCGAGATGCATCGGATTGTTGGCGACGATTCCCACCGGGTGCCCTTCGATGCGTGCAAGCGTGGTCACCATGCCACGCCCGAAACGTGGACGCAGCTCGAGCGGGGAACTCGTGTCCGCGACGATCTCGATGGCGCGGTGGACGTCGTAGGCGCGCCGCCGGTTCTCGGGCACGACGTCTCGCAGTGCCATCTGGTCTGGCATGTCCCAGCCGGCGACCGGTCCCTGAAAGAACGAGAGTGCGTGCTTGGCAAGGCGGATCGCATCGGCCTCGTCGGCCGCGGCGATGTCGATGACGCCATTCTTCACCTGGACATCGAACGGCCCGACCTGGTCGGCGTCCACGACTCCGAGCCCGCCGCCCTCGATCATCGACGGGCCGCCCATGCCGATGCTGGCGTCAGGGGTCGCGATGATCAGGTCGCAGCAGCCGAGGAGCGCCGCGTTGCCCGCGAAGCAGCGACCCGACGCAATCCCGATTCGCGGCACCACACCGGAGAGGCGGGCCCACAGTGCGAATGCCATCACGTCGAGCCCGGCGACCATGGCGTGGTCGGTGTCGCCTGGCCGCCCACCGCCACCCTCGGCGAAGAGCACAACAGGCAGGCGGCGCCGCTCGATGATCTCGAAGAGGCGGTCCTTCTTTCGATGCCCCATCACGCCCTGGGTGCCGGCGAGGACTGTGTAGTCGTACGCGAGGGCCGCGCAGCGGGCGCGCTCCGTGCCGACCAGGGCACTGTTGATCCGAGCGGTGCCTGCGATCAGCCCATCGGCCGGAGTGCGATGCACGAGGTCGTCGACGGTCCGACGGCCGCGCTGCGCAGCGATCGCAAGTCCGCCGTATTCGACGAACGTTCCGTCGTCGCAGAGGTCGTCGACGTTCTCGCGCGCAGTCCGGCGTCCGGTCGCGTGGCGAGCGGCGACCACCTCCGCGCGGCTTTCATCGCTGATCAGGCTGCGGCGCCGAAGCGCCTCGGCAAGATCGGGACGCGGCTTGGCAAGCTCCTCGTCGGGCATCCCAAGAGCTTAAGGGCCCGGTAAGCTCTCGGAAGTGCGCCGGCCACCCGCTACCTGATCGGCGTTCGTCGACGCGAGGGCCGTTCCTCCTCAGGGAGAAACGAGAAGAGCTGAAGGTCCGGCTCCAGCGGTCGTGGCGGCGAGGTGAGCCGGTTGGCCCCGACGCTTATCCACGTGTCCGGGATCGCGACGAAGTCGAGCTCGGAGAAGCCGGAGTCCATGAACCAGACGCGGATGGTTGGTGTCAAGTCCGGCGCGAACCTTCCGCGGGTCCAGATCACTGTGGCACCGGGTGCGCAAAGCTCCGGCAGATGCGTCACGGTATTGTGGATGTCGTCGTCGGTGATGTTGCCGAAGATGCCGCACGCGAGCACGATCTCGGCCGGTACCGCGCCCACATAGCGGCTGGTGCGCGATGCGTCACCAGTGACAACCTCGATCGCCGGTGAGACGTCGGCGGCCTGCTCACGCGCTCGTCGCGCAAGCGCAGGGTCGAGCTCCACCAATCGACCGTGCACGTCGGCCTGACGCGGATGCCCGGGCAGCACGCCCAGGATGTCGCGCCCGTCGCCTGCACACATGCTGATGACGCGGATCGGTCCTGGTGGACAAGCGTCCAAGGCGGCGCGGATGAGCTCCTGCACCACCTCGAGCCGCTGGGCGAGTGGACGTCCATCCGCATAGCCATCGTGCCACCTCACCCACTCACTCATCGCTTGAGCCTACAAGACTTGACCGCTGGGACATCTCAGGCGACGGTGGTGCGACACATCAGCCGAAGTCGGTGTCAAGCATCAGCCGAGGTCGACGTCAGGCATCACCCGAATCTTCACGCGACAAAGTGCCCGCTCAGGGATTCGAACCCTGGACCTTGGGATTACAGAGTTCCCTGCTCTACCAACTGAGCTAAACGGGCCAGGGCCCGATTCTAACCGGGGGTCACCCGCCCTCCGGACGGACCGGCACCGCCACCCACCCGTCCCGCGCGCCGCTCGCCACCGAGCCAGACCATCGAGCGGTACTGCTGGGAGAGTCGCATTCTAAGTGGAGGAGGCGACGGAACCACCGCCCCTGACAGCGGCGAGGTCGTCCGCTGCTCAATGGCTCGCCGCAGGTCCGCCGCGTCTTTCCCCGGGAAGACGGTCAGCACCCGGCCCAGGTCGTGCGCGCCGAAATGGCTGTCGCCGGCCCCCAGCGACGCCCCGAGTTGGTCGCGATGCTCGGCGTAGAACGTGTCCAGCAGCCCCCAGGTGCGGGGCAAGACGGGCGCGGTGTGACGCAACTCGATACCGTCCACCCGACGGCTCTCAAGCAGCTTCCGAGCCCTGCCTGGCGTCATCGAGGCGAACCAGGTCGGCATGAAGGGATGAGCGATCACCGCAAGACCGCCGGCATCGTGGATCGCGTCAACCGTGTCCTCAACGGACATGTGCATACGAATCTGCCGCTCCACGAATAGCCCGACGATGTGGATCCCCGGCGGGAACGACGCCGTGATCTCCTGGCCACCGACGACGTCAACGCCCAGCGAGGCACCGGCTTCCATGGCCGGACCGAGCTCGGAGATGGTGTCGTGATCAGTGATGCAGAGCACGTTCAAACCGATCGCGGCAGCGGCGCGAACCAGCTCGACCGCGCTGACCATCCCATCACTCGCCAGCGTGTGCGCGTGAATCTCAGCGGCGCCGAGCCCGTCGGCAACGCGCACGCGTGCAGGAGATCCCTGGCTCATCGATCCAGTGTAGTGGGCTCCTGAGAGTGCGCTGAGAACCGCTCATTGCGATCATCTCGTGGCAGAGTTGACACGAACCGACTCATATACTCGATGCAATGAGTGGGCCGACTTGCGTCCTCGTCGTCGACGACGAGCAGAGCATCACCGATTTCATCGCGCTCGGATTGCGCCACGAGGGGTTCGACGTACGTACGGCTCCTGATGGTCACGTCGCGCTGCGAGTGGTCGACGAGTTCAAGCCACACCTGGTCGTGCTCGACCTGATGATGCCCCGGGTCGACGGCTGGCAGCTCTGCCGCGCGCTCTCGGGCGATCGGTCGCGCGGGATCATCATCCTCAGTGCTCGTGACGAGACCAGCGACCGGATTCAGGGCCTCGAGCTCGGCGCCGACGACTACCTGGTCAAGCCTTTCGATTTCGCGGAGCTGCTTGCCCGGATACGGGCGGTGCTCCGCCGCCGCAACCCCGATCTCTCCCGGGTCATCCGTGCAGGCGACCTGAGCATCGACACGGCAACCCGTGAGGTGTGCGTCGGGGATCGAACGGTGGACCTCTCGGTGCGCGAGTACGACCTGCTGCACTATCTCGCCAGCAACGCCGACCAGGTGCTGCCGCGCCAGCGCATTCTCGACGAGGTGTGGGGCTACAACTTCTTCGGCGACGAGAACAACATCGAGGTCTACGTCCGCTATCTGCGCACCAAGCTTGGTGACACGACGCACGAGCGGATCCAGACGGTGCGCGGTGTCGGCTACCGGCTGCGCAGCACCGTGGCCGGGAGCGACGCCGCGGCGCGATAGAACGTGCGGCGCATCGGACACGCTCTCGCGTCCCTGCGATGGCGGTTGACACTCACCTTCATCGCCCTGCTTCTCCCGCTGCTGGTGCTCCTCGCGGGCTATCAGTACGTGACATTGCGCGCGAGCCTGATCACCAATCGAGTCGGTGAGATGCAGGCCGATTTCAACTCGGCACGGCGGATGATCGCGACCAAGGAAAAGGCGTTGGCCGTCAGCACCGGCATCAGCGGGACGCAGCGCCTGTGCGAGCGGTTTCCAGCGCTCGTCGGAACTGCTGTCGCGAACTCCATATCGACGGTGACCGGTCAGACGGTTCAGGTGGTTGTGTACAGCAGCGGCCTCACCGAAGAGGCGATCGCGCCGGCAGGTGCCAGCCCGCCGATCCTCGATTCCGCAACGCTCGAAAGCGTGGTGAACAGAGGGACACGGTCAGCCGCCAAGCAGATTACCACGGACAGCGGGGATCAGCTTGCGGTCGGATTCCCTGTCGCAGCCGGCTCGGGTGCCTGCGGCGTCGCCCAACTGTCGGTCTCGATGACGCCGATCACAAATGTCCTGCATGATGAGATCCTGCTCATCACCGCCGGCGGACTGGTGATGGTGATCCTCGCGACATTCCTGGGTGTGATACTCACCGGCCGCACGCTCCGCCCGATGCGTCGCCTCACCGCGACCGCGGAGCAACTCGCCTCGGGAGACCTCGCGGCACGAAGCCGGCTCGCCCCAAGCAATGACGAGGTCGGACAGCTCGCCAGCAGCTTCGACCACATGGCCGACCGCATTCAGGAAGCCTTTGCGGCGCAACAGGATTCCGAGGCGCAGGTGCGCCGCTTCATCGCCGACGCATCGCACGAGCTGCGCACCCCGCTGACTGCGCTCAAGGGCTACATCGACGTCCTGCGCAGGGGCGCGGGCCGCGAGCCCGCAACGCTGGACGCCGCGCTCGAAGCGATGAGCAACGAGTCGGAGCGCATGCGGTTGCTCGTCCTCGATCTGCTCACGCTCGCCCGGCTCGACGCGCAGCGCGAGTCCCATCCGGAGGACTTCGACCTCAATGTCGCCGTCGGCACGCTGCTCAACGAGGGCGTCCCGGGGATGCCGGCCGTGCTCGAGCGCACCTTTGCGCCCGGTTCGCTCCTTGTCCGCGCGGACCCGGTCGCGGTGAGCACGATCGTGCGCAACCTGCTGGTCAACGCGTGCAAGTACGCGCACGGCGCCCCGCAGCACTGGAGCACCAGCCTCGAGGCAGGGTGGGCGAAGCTCGACGTTCGCGACGAGGGCCCCGGCATCCCCGCTGCGGATCTCCCCCATGTCTTCGAGCGCTTCTACCGAGGCGAGAAGACGCGGGCTCGCGAGGAGGGTGGGAGCGGGCTCGGGCTCAGCATCGTGCAGGGGCTCGCGCGGGCTCAGGGGGGCGACGTTGCGATCCGAAGCGCCGAGAGTGGCGGTACGACAGTGACGCTCTGGCTCCCGATCGCCCCCGTCCCGCCGCCGCCGCCTACAGATTGAACGGCGACTGAAAGGACAGGTCGCTCAACACCGTCAGCTGCCCGGTGGCCATGAGCAGGCCGAACCCGAGGAGGATCACGCCGGCAACGATGCTGATCACCCGGAGATGGCGGTTGATGCCGCGCAGGACCCCCTGGAGCCTGTCGGCAAGGAGCGCGACGACCAGGAACGGAATTGCCAGCCCCAGGCAGTAGAGGACCATGAAGGGGAGGCCGCCGAACTCGCGGTTCTGGGCAAGGGTGAGGATGGCGCCGAGCTGCGGGCCGAGACAGGGAAGCCACCCCGCTGCGAACGTCAGGCCAAGCAGGAGCCCGCCGGCCGCGCCGCTCGAGACTCGCAGGTGGAATCGCCGCTCCCGCTCGAGCCAGCCGAAGCGCAGCAAACCCATTGTCTGCAGGGCGAGCACGATGATGATCCCGCCCGCGATACGGTTGACGAGCTCGAGATTGCGCTGGAAGACGGTGATGGCGAGCACCCCCTCGAGCAGGTAGTACTCGGCGATGAACACCACGCTGAACCCGACGACGAATGCGACTCCGGTGGTGAGGGCCGAGCTGCGGAACGTGGACGTGGAAACCGTCCCGCCGGAAGCGACGGCCAGAGCCGGCTGCCCCGCGCGCCCGCTCAAATAGGCCGCGTAGGCGGGCATCAGCGGGAACACGCACGGGGAGAGGAATGACACCAGCCCGGCCAGAAACGCGAGCGGAATCGACGGACCAGCGGTCACCCCAATCACGGCCGTAGCGTAGGCCGGAGAGTACTAGGGAGGACCTTCGACGTAATAACGCTGCCGCCAGCGAATGTAGACGTACAGGGCGAGCAGCACGAAGAAGACCTCGTAGACCAGCGGGGTTGGCCAGTGGAACGCGGCCTGCGCGAATCGCTGGATGCCGCTCTCCGGCGGTGTGGTCGCAACCGGTTTGACGGCCTGTGGGACAGGCGTCGCAGTCGGCACCGGCGTCGGCACCGACGACGCGACCGTCTCTCCCGGTTTCTCGGGGATGAGCGGAGGCGGCACCGGCGCGGTCGCGTCGCTCTCCATGTAGACGCGACTGCCGCCGGTGGGCGGGTTCATGGCCACGACCACCTCGGGAGGCGTGGTGTTCGCGATCGTGATGGCGTCGACGTTCTTGGTCCCGCTCGGCAAACCCGTATCGGCCCTCACGTAGCTGGTCCCGCCGTTGGTGGTTCGGTAGAAGTCTCCGCCGGTGCTCCCGCCGGCGTCAGCCCCGGCATAGGCGAGGTTCGGGTCGAGCGGTCCGAACTGAGCCACCGTGAGGGTCAGCGTCGCCGGAACACCGGTCGGGGCGGTCCAGGTGACCCCGCCGTCGCCGCTCTTAAAGGTGCCCTGCGATGTCGTGACGATCAACGGGCGTTTCGGGACGGCGGCGTCGATCTGCCCGGCAGTGATCGATGAGACGACCGCGCCGGAGGGCAACCCGGATTGCAGGACCTCCCAGGCGCCTCCCCCGGTGCTGCTGAAGAGGTATCCGGACGAGAGCGTGCCGCTGCTGGCTCCGTCGGCACCAGCAATGACGGTGAACTGCGGAGAGTTCGCCGCCACGGCGACCGCGGCGATCGAGTAGCGGTCCAGGCCGCCGTCGTGCCAGGTCCTGCCGTTCGGGCTCAGGGCGACGCCGGCATTGGTTCCCGCAGCCACGCCGTCGGAGCCGAAGGCGAGGGCGCGAACATCGAGATTGCCGAGCCCCGCCGACGCATCCGTCCACGTGGCGCCCGCGTCGATGCTGGTGAAGACACCCTTGCCATCGGTCCCGGCGAAGGCGATGGGGCTGGGTTTGTGCAAATCGAAGCCGACCGTCCAGACCCGGATGCCGCTGAGCGTCTCGGTCCAGGTGGCCCCTGTGTCAGTGGAGACGTAAACACCACTATCGGTCCCGGCCACGATCGTGCTCGGCACCGACGGCTCGATCGCGACGCTCCAGATCTTTCCCGAGCCGAGACCGGGCAGCTGTCCCAGCACCGAGAAGCCTCCTGCAGCCGATACGGAGGAGCTGAATGAGGCCGCGGTGCCGAGGAGCGAGACTGCGAAAACCAGGGCAGCCAGCGACCGCCGCCTCCGGCGAGTGGAGGGCGCGGTGGACGGACAGGTGTTGGTGGGGTGAGTGCTCACTGCAGGGCGCTTGGGGGAGTGGAGTTGGGGTGACGGCGCCGCGAGGTCTCGCGCCGCAATCGGGGAGACGACCCAAGAATACCGCGCGTTCCGGGTTTCGCGGCCGCCCCGCCGCGGTATCTGCGATCCAGATGGCAACAACCTTCAAGGACTATTACGCGATCCTGGGCGTTCCGCGGACGGCCACCGAGAAGGAGATCCGCAGCGCATTCCGCAAGCTCGCGCGCAAGCACCACCCGGATGTCAACCAGGGCGACAAGGCCGCGGAGGACCGTTTCAAGGAGGTCAACGAGGCCAACGAGGTCCTCGGGGACCCGGAGAAGCGCAAGAAGTACGACGAGCTCGGTCCGCGCTGGCAGGAGTACGAACAGTGGGAGCGCGCTGGTCGCCCCGGACCCAACCCCTTCGCGAACAACAACGAGCAGTTCGGCTACCGGACCGTATCCCCGGACGATCTCGAGGGGATGTTCGGCGACAGCGCGCCGTTCAGCGACTTCTTCCAGCAGTTTTTCGGGGGAGGCGGTGAAGCTCCCTCTGGATTCAGCACGGGCCGCACTCGCCGCCGGGTCGCTCGGCGCGGCGAGGACGTCGAAGGTGATGCGGAGATCAGCCTGGAGCAGGCTTTCGCGGGTTCGACGCTCACGGTCGACCTGAGCTCGTCTGGAGGACCGCGCCGGGTCGAGGTCAAGATCCCGGCTGGGATCCACGAGGGAGCCAGGGTTCGCGCCACGGGGCAGGGCGGCGAGGGTCGCAACGGCGGACCCCGAGGCGATCTCTTTATTCGAGTGCACATCCGTCCGCATCCCACGTTCACGCGTCGCGGCGACGATCTCAGCGTGCGCGTGCCGACGCGGCTCTCCATCGCGGTCAAGGGCGGCACCGTGGACGTGCCGACGCTCCGCGGGACCACCGCGAAGCTGTCGATCCCACCAGGGGTCCAGAACGGCGCACGTCTCAGGCTCCGCGGGCTGGGCATGCCGCACCTCAAGGGCGGTGGCGCGGGCGATCTGATCGCGACCGTCGATGTGCGTCTGCCTCATCCCACGCCTGAGGCCTTGCTCGCCTGGGCGGAATCCGAGCAGGAAACGTCCCAGCCCCCCGCCTGACGCGGGCCTAGGAAATCGTGAGCGGGTGCTCGCTGGTGCTTCGTCTGATCGTGCAGACATCGCCTTCGCAGGTCGATGCGATCAGGTCAACGACAAGCACACCCGAACCGGGGGCGCCGAGACGGACGTCGATGCTCACCGGGAGGCTGTCCAGGGCCCAAGAGCGCGGTCCCGAACCGAGGAGCGTCTGAGGGTCAGCGCTGACGCTCACGTGCACGGGCGGCCCCTGCTGGAGGTCGAGGTCCATGCCATCGAGATCGACGTCCGCCCCAATCACCAAGGTCGCTCCCGCCCGGCCTGAGATCGCGGAGCCGGCTCCTTCCCCCGTGGCGGCCGGATCACGGACGTGGATCTCGGCAACCTCGCCGGAGGGGATGTCGACCGTGATCACGCGGTGATGGTTGGTGTCGGCAACCACGAGGCGGCCGTCCGGAAGCAGGTCGAGCCCGCCCGGCTCGTCGACAGGCTCACTCAGCCGGACCGTCGTGAGCGTCCCCGCGTCCCAGAGACGGAGGAGGGAGTTGAATGTGTCGGCCACCGCGATCGCCCCGCCCGCGAGCGCGGCGACCCCGAGCGGGTGCTGCAATTTCGCCGTGGGCCGATCGCCATCGTCGCTCCCCCAGGCGAAGAGCCCGCTGCCGACGAGCGTTTCCACTCTGCCGTCGCGAAGCAGCCGGAGTGCCGAGACTTCGGAGTCCGCGAACGCGACACCGCCGTCTGCCAGGAGGGTGAGCCCACTCGGCTGCGCCAGGTGCGCGTCTCGCGCAGGGCCGTCACGGAGGCCTTCGGCGCGGCTCCCGGCGAGCACCTCGGGGGTCCCGCCGTCGCCGGGAACGGCGACGATCCTGTGCAGTCCGGCCTCCGCGACGGCGATGCTGCGATCGGGCAGCACGAGCGCGTCCCACGGCGACCGCAGCCCCGAGGCAAGGACCCGCCGCTCACCGCCCGCCACCGCGATCGCCACGAGTTCGCCCGCCACCGTGTCGCATACCAGCAGGCGATCGCCGTCGAAGCGAACCCCCTCGGGCTGATGGAAGCCGCCGAACTCGTGACGGACGGTCCCATCGAGGTCGCAGACGAGGACGCGATCGTTGCCGGTGTCTGCGATCGCGATCCGGCCGCTGCCATCGGACGCGACCTTTCCGGGGAATGCGAGTGTGCCGGCACCACTGAGGCGCACCGGCGTGAACGCCGGGCCGGCAGCGAGGTCGGTCCGGCCCTCGAGGAGCTGCAGGATCACCTTCTCGAGGGCACGGCCGTGGCCCTCACCCGAAGCCATGGCGACGACGTACCCGTCCGGGTCGATCACCACCAGTGTCGGCCAGGCGCGCACGCCGTATTGCTGCCAGGTTTCGAGGTCGGGGTCGTCGAGCACAGGGTGCGCGATGCGGTGTCGCGCGACGGCCCGAGCCACCGAGTCGTGGTCGGCCTCGTGGGGGAACTTCGGCGAGTGCACGCCAATCACCACCAGGCGATCGCCGAACCGTTCTTCGAGCGGGCGCAGCTCCTCGATAACGCGCAGGCAGTTGATACAGCAGAACGTCCAGAAATCGAGGACGACCGCCCGCCCGCGAAGGTCTTTGAGCACCAGCGGTCGCTCCGTGTTGATCCAGCCGCCGGCGCCGCGGAGCTCTGGTGCGCGAACGCGTCCGAGGGTGGTTGTCATGGGCGTCCATCATGCCGCGCAGCGATGCCGACAGCGCAACGGCAGGGGCGGCCGTATCAGAGGTCTTGATATAATCTCTGTAGAGGTAGGTTGGTGCACCGGCCAACAGCGTTAGGGGTGATGCTGGTGGCTCGTCAGCACTTTTTTGAAACTCTCCCTATCCCTTCCTGACCGGCAGGGGGTGGCCCTCCGCCCCCTGCCACTTTTCAAAGAGCTTCGGCGCGTGCTCGCCCTTCAGTCAAGGAGCGAGGTACGCACCAGGGTGTGCTCCCGGTCAGGCCCGACCGAAACAACCTTGACATCGGCCCCGCAGAGTTCGCCGACCCGTTCGATGTAGGTCCGGCAGGCTGCCGGGAGGTCCTCATACTGCCGGCAGTTCCGGGTCGGCGCCTTCCAGCCGGGGAATTCTTCATAGATCGCTTCGACGTGTTTGAGGTGCGAGATGTTGGCCATCGGATGGTCCCAGTACTCGCCTTTGCTGATGTAGCCGGTGCAGATCCGGAGCGTCTCGAACTCGTCGAGCACGTCGACCTTTGTCAGCACCATGGCATCGATGCCATTGGTCGCCACGGCGTAGCGGGACACCGCCGCGTCGAACCATCCAACGCGTCGCGCCCGTCCGGTGGTGGTGCCGTACTCGGCGCCAACCTCGCGGAGCTGGTCACCGAGCGAATCGGTCAGCTCGGTCGGAAATGGACCGTAGCCGACCCGGGTCGTGTACGCCTTGAAGACACCGACTGTTCGTGTGATCCGCGATGGCGGAATCCCGCTCCCAGTGCACGCGCCGCCCGCAGTTGGTGACGATGATGTCACATACGGATAGGTGCCGAGGTCGATGTCGAGCATCACGCCCTGCGCCCCTTCGAGAAGGATCTTTCTGTCGGCACTGAGCGCATCCTGGATGAGCGGATAGATGTCTCGGATGTACGGGTCGATGCGCTCCGCATAGCCGAGATACTCGTCGAGGATCTCCTGCTCATTGAACGGTTCGGCCCCGTACAGGCGCGTCAGGCTTTCGTTCTTGAGACGGAGCACGAACCGTAGCTTCTTCTCCAGGAAGGCGGGCTTCTGCAGGTCGCCGATGCGAAACCCGATACGGCGCACCTTGTCCTCGTACGCGGGCCCGATGCCGCGCCACGTGGTCCCGAGGCGATCGTCGCCACGCATCTCCTCTCCTAGCTGGTCGAGCACGGGGTGATACGGCATCACCATGTGAGCGCGCTCGCTGATCACGAGGTTTTGCGCCGGGATACCGCCGGATTGAAGCTCGTCGAGCTCCTGGAGGAACGCCTTGGGATCGACCACCACACCGTGCCCGATGATGCAGAGGGTCTCGGGGTAGAGGATCCCACTGGGGATGAGGTGGAAGCGGTGCTCCTTGCCCCCGGTGACGACTGTGTGCCCGGCATTGTTGCCGCCCTGGGAGCGGATGACCATGTCCACGGAGTTGGCAAGCAGGTCGATGACCTTGCCCTTGCCCTCATCGCCCCATTGGCCCCCGACCAGAACTGTGACGCTCATCGCGGCGGGAAGCGTACTGGACGGGGCGGGTATGAGCGGTTGTTTAGCCGGCGCCCCGTGTGGAAAACCTGGTCAGTGCCGGGATTTGGACCGGCAGGATCGAGAAAGAACATGGCAGACAAGAGCACGTTGACCGAGTTGACCGCCCAGCTTCCACCGGAATGGAAGTGGGAGGCGCTGTTTCACGCACCTGACGGGTTCGAGGGTGAGTGGCGCGCGTGGCTCGGCGCCGCGGTGCACGAGGAAGACCTGACGCTGTTGCGCTGGTGGGGCCAGAGGGCCGACCAGGCGGCCTAGGCACCGCATCAGCCGATCGCAAGGTGATCGGTACGATGCTCGCACGATGCCAACGTACGATCCGCAGTCAGCCAACTGCGTCTTCTGTGCCATCGTCGGCGGCAGCGCCCCCGCGACCTTCATCTCGCGGGACGAGTTGGTCGTGGCATTCATGGACATCCAGCCGGTGCAGCCCGGCCATCTGCTGATTGTTCCGCGGGCGCATGCACAGCTGATTCCCGAGCTGGATGACGCCATCCTCGCCAGGATGTGGACGGTTGCGACCGACCTCAATCGAGCGCTGCGGGCAAGCGCACTGCCTGTCGAAGCCGTGAGCGTGTACGTCGCAGACGGTGAGGCCGCCGGCCAGGAGGTGGCTCACGTGCACATCCACCTGATCCCCCGTCACGCTGACGACGGGTTCGGCTTTCGTTTTCCGCCCGGATACGGCGCGCAGCCCATGCGCACGGCTCTCGAGGCGATCGCCGAGCAGATTCGACCCGGAGTCTCGTCGACGGAGGCCCCGCCACCCGGTGGTGACTGAGGCGTTCGGCTCGCGGCTGCAGCGGTATCGCCGCGCTCCCTGGTGGCCCACCGCAGCGACGCTGGTCATCGCCGAACTCGGTCTCGGCGCCGCGCTCCTGGTTCCGATCACCTTCAGCGATCCGAATGGCGTTGATCCGTTCCTGGCCAGGCTGAGCGTTGCATCGGTCCTGATCGCCATGCCATCGCTCTTCGTGCGGCGTCTTCAGCCCGCGCGCCCGATCCTTCTCGCGCTGGCGGCGGTGGCAACCACATACACACTGCTGTCGGCAGGCCCGCAGATCCTCTTCGATCTTTTCGGAGCACGATCGGGCAGCTTCGACGCGCAGATCTTCTGGTCGTCGGTTGCGCAGGCACTCGGCACAGTGCTCATCGCGTTGGTTGCGTGGCGGACGGTCGCCCCGGACTGGCGGCCGTCGGTGCGGATGCGCCATCTCGGCATCGGCGGCCTCGCCGCCGGCGTGATCGGCAGCGCGGTGCTGATCGGACTCGGCCTCGCGCTGCCCGCGGGCCTGCTTGGACGGGTGGCGTTGCAACCGGTTGCACTCGGGCGGGACTTCCCCTTGCTGGGGCCCGCGAACGCGCTCCAGGCGTTCTCTCAGGAGGTGCAGTTCCGCGGCCTGCTCCTCGGTGCCCTCGAGCGAACGATGAGTCCGCGCTGGGCGAATGTCTGCCAGGCCGCCGTCTTCGGGCTCGCACACCTCGCGATCAGCTACGGAGGGCCGGAGGCGCCGTTCGTGCCAATCACCTTCCTGGTCGGCCTCGCTTTCGGCTGGCTGGTCCGCCGGACCAACTCGCTGTGGCCGGCGGTGATCATTCATGCCGTGGCGGACATCGCCCTGCAGTTCGGCATCGTCCAGGGGTTATATGGGTTCTGATCGCCGTTCGCGAAGGACCACGCTGGTCGCGGCCGCATGCGTCGCGGTTGCGACTCTGCTGAGCGGCAGTGCGCCGGCGCGCGCGGATGACGCCTGGTGGAGCCCGGTTGCCCTGCCCGGCACCTCGGTGACACGTGTTTCTGCCATAGGTGACGCCATCACGGTGCGCACGGGCACGGGTGCCACGCTCGTGTCGACCGACGGCGGCAGGACGTTCGCAACCGCGCCTCCCGACACCGGCATCCCGCCGCTCAATGTCGTCACGGTGGGCAAGGAGACCTGGGAGATCGACGCGATGGGCCATGTGCTGCACGTGGCCGGCACGGCGGCGAACAGCGCTCCGGTTCTCGACCCGGGGTCGCCGGACCTCGGCCGCGGCGCAGCGTTGATCGCAGCCCCGGCCGCTCTGCCCGGCGTTGTGGTGGCGGTGAGCACCGATGGGACGGTCTGGCGCCGCGGCCAGGACGGTGACTGGAAGCAGGCGCTGCTGCTCCTGCCGGCGAGCCTCGTCCAGGGCGTCCCACGGGTCACGTCCATCACCGCATTCACAGCGCCGCTCAGTGAGGCGATCTATCTCGGCACCGACGGATACGCGGTCCTCATCAGCACCGACGGCGGGGATGACTGGATCCGTGCCGGGCCTGGACTTCCCGACTCGGTGTACGCGCTCTCGGCGGACTTGGCGCGCCACGCGGTGTACGCCGCCACCTCTGACGGACTCTGGGAGCACGTCCTCCAGGAGCTTCCGGCCCCACCCGAGTACCGGGATGCCCAACTCGTCTGGCGCTGGCTCGGGATCGGGGCGATCACGCTGGCCGCGTCGGCTGCGGCGCTACTCGGGATGATTCGATTGGCTCCGCGCCGTCTGGCCTCCTGAGTTGCCGGGACGCGGCCGGGAGCGCTTCCGTTAGCGTGGCCGCATGGCCAATCGCCTTGCCGCCGAGTTCGAGCCCGTACCTGCTCCAGCACGCGGAGAACCCGGTCGACTGGTACCCCTGGGGTGATGCCGCCTTCGAGCGCGCGCGCAGCGAGGACCGACCGGTGCTGCTGTCGATCGGCTACAGCGCTTGCCACTGGTGCCACGTGATGGCGCACGAGTCCTTCGAGAACCCGGGCATCGCATCACTCATGAATGAGCTGTTTGTCAGCATCAAGGTCGACCGCGAGGAGCGCCCGGACGTCGACACCGTGTACATGGGCGCCGCGCAGGCGATGGGCATCCAGGGTGGGTGGCCGCTGACCGTCTTCCTCACCCCGTCCGGGCTGCCGTTCTACAGCGGCACCTATTTCCCCCCGGAAGATCGGCAGGGCATGCATGGATTCCCGGCGGTACTCCAGGCTGCTGCCGCCGCGTATCACGGGCAGCGTGACGAGATCGGGGTCATGGGAGAGAAGGTGCGCGATGCGGTTGCGCCCCGGCAGCTGCCCGCGCCCGGGGACCCAACCGCCGCGCTGCTCGATGAGGCGGCGAAGAAGCTCGCCGGCGAGACCGACCGCGTGCACGGCGGGTTCGGGGCGGCGCCGAAGTTTCCACATCCGCAGGCGCTCGACCTGATGCTGCGCCGGGCACGCGTCAACGGCGACATGGCGATCAGGGATGCCGCGCTCCTGTCGCTCGACGCGATGGCGCGTGGCGGCATCCACGACCAGGTGGGCGGCGGCTTCCATCGCTACAGCGTCGATGCGCGCTGGGCCGTGCCGCACTTCGAGAAGATGCTCTACGACAACGCGCTCCTCGCTCCCGTGTACCTGCACGCGTACCAGGTGAGCGAGCGCGACGACTTGCTCGAGGTCTGCACCCGCACCCTTGACTACATGGCGCGCGAATTGCGCCTGCCGGGTGGCGCTTTCGCTGCGTCGCAGGACGCGGACAGCCCCGGCGGCGAGGGAGCGTTCTTCGTCTGGACGCCCGCGCAACTGCGCGAGATCCTCGGTGATGAGGCCGGAATGCTTGCGGGCCGCATCTTCGGCGTTGTCGACGGTGGCAACTTCGAGCACGGAACAACGGTGCTGTCCATGCCATACCCGATTGCGCACGTCGCTCGATCGATGCAGGTGGACGGGTCCACGTTGCACGCGCAGGTCGAGGATATTCGCGCGCGCCTCCTCAAAGCGAGAGCATCGCGTCCCGCACCGGAGCGCGACGGCAAGGTCATCACGGCGTGGAATGCGCTCGCCATCACAGCGTATGCGGAGACGGGAGCGGCGCTGGGAAGAGCTGACTACACGGAGATTGCGGTGGCGTGCGCCGACTTCCTGTTGGAGCACGTGGTCCGCGACGGCGTTGTGCATCGCATCTGGAACGGGGCTGACGCGCGCATCATCGGCTTTCTCGACGACGTTGCGAATCTCGGAGCGGCGCTGCTCACCCTCTACGAGGCGACCGGCGAACCGAGATACTTCAACGCCGCGCTCGCTGTCAGTGACCGCATCGTCGAGCAGTACCGAGACTCGGACGGCAACTACTTCGATACCGCCGGAGATGCGGATCCACTGATCGTTCGCCCGCGCACCATCGACGACAACCCGGTGAGCGCCGGACAGTCGGTTGCTGCGGGCTTGTTCTCACGCCTCCACGCATTCACCGGCGAAGCGCGGTGGCACGAGCGCGCGTTGGAGATTGCCGCTCCACTTGCCACCGTCGTCGCGCGCGCTCCGCTCGCCGTTGCCGGACTCGCGGCTGCGATGGAGCTGGTTGTCGGTCCGATGCGCGAGGTCGCCATCATCGGCGATCCTGCAGACGCGCGGACTCGCTCGCTCGTCGCGGCGGTGCAGCGTCGATTCGATCCGCTCAGCGTCGTCGCGTGGGGAACCCCGGGTGACGTTCCGCTCCTCGACGGCCGCGTACTTGTGGCAGGCGCGCCCGCGGCGTATGTCTGTCACGGTTTCGTCTGCCAGGCGCCGGTGACCGACGCTACCGCCCTAGTGCGAGAGCTCGGCGTGCGCGCAGTGGTGACTCAGAACTGACCGCACCCTGACGGGGTTTCCATCGCCTCCAGGGGCGGCAGGAAATCGAACAGCGGGAGCCGTCGCTGATCGCCGACCGGCAGGTAGTCGCCGGTATGGGGATCCTCGATGTATTCCAGGTGCGGACCACGCGTGGTGATCTCGCGGAGCGCGGCGATGAGGCGATCGATGTGCTCCACCGATGTACCGATCCCGAACGACGCGCGGATCGCACCGGGGATCTCCTGGTGCTCGCCGCGGCGGAGCCGCTCGCGAATGGTGTGTGCCTCGCCGATGCTCACGCCGAGCAGGTGGGTGATGTACGGGTGCGCGCAGAAGCAGCCGTGGCGGACTCCGATCGCGTACTCGGCACTCAACACCGAGGCCACCAGCGCGTGATGCATCCCGTCGACGGTGAAGGTGCTCACGCCCAGGCGGTCGACATCGGGGCCCTCCCACAAGCGGAGCCGGTGCAACCGCGGGAGATCGTCGATCTGGCCGTCGAGATACGCAAGCAGGCGTTTCTCGTGCACGCCGATGTGATGCATCCCGGTGCGTCCGAGAACCGTACATGCCGCGCCCAGGGCGATCGCGCCCACCACGTTCGGGCTCCCCGCCTCGTGGCGGTCTGGAAGTGGCGCCCACTGCACGTCGTCCGTGGTGACGTACGTCACCGCACCGCCGCCCGCCAGCATGGGCTCGGCGTCACCGAGGACGGCTGAGGGTCCGATCAGCACGCCGCCACCGAAGGGCGCGTACATCTTGTGCCCGGAGAGGGCGAGGAAATCGATGCCCATCGCGACCATGTCGATGGCTCTATGCGGGGCAAGCTGCGCGGCGTCGACGGCGAGGAGCGCGCCGTGCTCGTGGGCGAGCCGGCCGATCTCCGCAACCGGGAAGACCTCGCCGGTGACGTTGCTCGCACCTGTGATGGCGACGATACCGATGGGCCGGTGGCGATCTTCCAGCGCGCGGCGCAGATCGGCGAGCAACTGCTCGGCGGAGTCCGGCGCATCGAGCAGCTCGACTGCAGCCAGTCGCCGCCAGGGCAGCATGTTGGCGTGGTGCTCGACGATCGTGCTGAGCACCGCGTGGCCTGGGCGCAGCACTACGCAGTGGGTCAGCAGGTTGATCGCCTCCGTCGTGTTGCGGACAAAGATGACCGCATCCGAGGAGCGAGCGCCGGCGAAGGCGGCCACGGCGGATCGCGCCGCCTCGTACGCCCGCGTCGACACCTGCGACGCGAAGCCGGCTCCGCGGTGCACGCTGGAGTACCAGGGGAGGAATTCGATCACCGCGTCGGCCACGGCCTCCATCGCCGGCGTGCTCGCCGCCATGTCGAGGTTGACGTAGGTCCGTGTCTCACCACCGGCGAGCTGGACCTCGAGGTCCTGTCCCACCAGGCGTGGGAGGGTAATGCCTCCGCGACGAGCGGGCCGGCTGCGACGCGAGGACTCGGTGAGCATCACGCTGTCGAGGGTACCGCCAAGCGGCCATCGAGGATCACGGTGCCCACGATGTCACCGCCGAGGTGATACCCGACGTCGACCCAGGTCGCGGTCTCGAGGATCACCGCATCGCAGCGCAGCCCGGCGCGCAGGATGCCTCGATCGGAGAGCCCGAGGGCGGATGCGCCCGCGGCGGTGGCCGCGACCAGCGCCTGAGCCGGTGTGAGGCCGCCCAGCGAGACCGCGAGCGAGATCATCAGTGGCATCGACTCGCTGTAACAGGTGCCCGGGTTGCAATCGGTTGCCACAGCGACGGTGCAACCCGCCTCGAGCAGTCGCCGTCCGGGCGGCGGCGGACCACCCATGACCAGCGAGGCTCCTGGCAGGATCACCCCGACGACCCCCGCCTTGCTGAGCGCCTCGAGATCGGTGTTTGTCGCATGTTCGAGATGGTCGGCGCTCATAGCGCCCACCTGTGCGGCAAGCAAGGCACCGCCGCTGTGCGACAGCTGCTCGGCGTGGATCTTTGGACGCAGATGGTGTGTCTTGGCCGCGGCGAAGAGTCGCTCACACTCTGCCACCGTGTATGCACCTGTGTCGCAGAACGCGTCGACGAAGAGCGCGCGTTTTGCCGCGTCCTTCACGCCGCGCGTGCACACGTCGTCGATGAAGGGTTCACGCGGTCCGTCCGGGGTCGCATGCAGCGGCAGATAGGTCGCCACCACGTCGGGGAGATCCTGCCACTGGCGAAGGCGCTCGGCCGCGTCGAGCTGGCGCATCTCCGCGTCGTGGTCCAGCCCGTATCCGCTCTTGACCTCGATGGTGGTGGTGCCGCCGGCGAGCATGCGTCGAGCGCGCTCGCGACTCGCTGTCACCAGGTCCTCGACGCTCCCGGCTGCCGTTGCCGTCACCGTGGAACGGATGCCACCGCCCGCTGCTGCTATCTCCTCGTAGGTCTCGCCGGCAGCGCGCTGCGCATATTCATCGCGGCGGTCGCCGAGCCAGACGATATGCGTGTGCGCGTCGACGAATCCCGGAATGACCGCGGCGCCGCGAGCATGCACCTCGAGCGCTCCGCGGGGAACGTCGCCTCGATCGAGCGTCGCCTCCGGCCCGGCGTAGACGATCACGCCATCGCGCGCGACGAGCGCGGCATCCGGTACGACACCCGGAGCTTCACCAACGAGCGGATCGCACGTGCACAGGACACCGATCCCGTGAATCACGATCGCACTCATGCTTCGCTCCAGTGGCGACGTCGGTTCGCGAGCCCGCTGCAGAACTTGAGGAACGTCGCGGCCATCAACCGCACCGTCATGGCGTTGACGTCGGCATTCGCGTCCACCTCGCAGAGATCGGCCCCAACCACGCGCGGCTCTGAGCCGAGCAGATATGCCGCGCGAAACAGATCATCGGGCTGCATCCCACCAGGGAGGCTTGCCGGGCAAGCCGGCGCGAACGCGCGGTCGATGACGTCGATGTCGAAGTCGACGTAGAGGCGCTCGGCGCCGGCTGCCACGATCTGTGCGATCGACGCCGCGATCACGGCGTCGATGCCATCGCGTCGCACCGTGAGCAACGGAACGATGTGAATCCCCTGCGCTCGCGCCCAGTCCGCATGCTCCCGTGCGTTCCCGAGCGGATGGATACCGATCTGCGCGACGCGGTCGCCGGGCAGCCCGGCCTCGATCAACTCGCGCACTGGGGTTCCATTCCGCGAGCCGTCTGTGGCCGGACGGCAGTCGTGGTGGGCATCGAGGGTGAGCAATCCCCAGGCGCCGGGACTGGCGTTCATGAGTCCCAGCAGCACCGGACGAGTGAGCGAGTTGTCGCCACCGACGACCACAACGTGAGCGGCCATCCGGCCTGCGCTCTCCGCGGCCGACAGGATGCGTTCGTGCGCCGCACGCGCATCGGTGTCGTCACGGTCGCCCTGGACGTCCCCGGCGTCCTTCACCTTCAGCGTCGCGATGTCAACGAAACGCTGCGCGTCCCAGGTCGGAAACCGGCCCAGCGCTTCGCGGAAAGCCGGCGGTGTCGACCACGACTTCGACCGGGGTGATCGACGCCTTCCCGATCGGAGCGCCGAGCAGGACGAGGTCCGGAGCGGCAGCGTCGCCGGCGAGCCACTCGCGAGCGTTCACCCGCCCGAGTTATCCGCATCGAGCATGGGCACGCGCACGCCACGCTCCCGAGCCGCGTCGCGCGCTTCGGGATAGCCTGCGTCCGCGTGCCGCATCACCCCGGTCGACGGGTCATTGGTGAGCATGAGCTCGCAGCGACGCGCCGACAGCTCGGTGCCATCCGCGCATACCTGCGCCCCCGCATGAATCGAGAGTCCCATGCCGACGCCGCCACCGTGGTGCACCGCGACCCACGTCGCGCCGCTCGCGGTGTTGAGGAGCGCGTTGAGCACCGGCCAGTCGGCGATCGCGTCGCTGCCGTCACGCATCGCCTCGGTCTCGCGCATTGGGGAGGCAACCGAACCGCTGTCGAGATGGTCGCGCCCGATGACCACCGGTGCAGACAGCTCGCCGCTGCGCACCATGTCGTTGAACCGGAGTCCCGCGAGATGACGCTCGCCGGCGCCGAGCCAGCAAATCCGAGCGGGAAGGCCCTGGAAGTGCACCCGCTCCCTGGCGAGGGTGATCCAGCGGTGCAAACCGTCGTGATCCGGGAACAGCTCGAGCATGGCCGCATCGGTACGCGCGATGTCTTCGGGTTCACCGCTCAGCGCGACCCACCGGAACGGTCCGCGCCCTTCGCAGAACTGATCGCGAATGTATGCGGGGACGAATCCGGGATATGCGAACGCGTCGGCGAAGCCGCCGATGCGCGCCTGGTCGCGCAGCGAGTTCCCATAGTCGAACACCTCGGCCCCGCGCCGCTGGTATTCCACCATTGCCTCGCAGTGCCGCGCCATCGATTCGCGCGAGCGGCGCATGTATTCCTCGGGGTCGCTCGCGCGCAGCGCGGCCGCCGCTTCCAGGCTCAGCCCGGCCGGGATGTATCCGTGCAGCGGGTCGTGGGCGCTCGTCTGGTCGGTCACGACGTCGATGGCCAGCGACGAACTCGAGCAGTGCCGGCAGCGCCTCGGCGGCGTTGCCGCAGACGGCAACCGACAGCGCACGTCCTTCTTCGCGGGCGACGTCGCACCGCCGCACCGCCGCATCCAGCGTGTCGGCGACCTCGTCGACGTACCCGGTGTCGAGGCGACGCTGAATACGAGCTGGGTCCACATCGATGCAGAGCGCAACGCCGCCACTCATGGTCACGGCGAGCGGCTGCGCGCCGCCCATGCCGCCGAGCCCCGAGGTCACCACCAGGCGGCCGCTCAAGCTGCCGCCGAAACGCTTGCGGGCCACCGCTTCGAAGGTCTCGAACGTGCCCTGGAGGATGCCCTGGGTGCCGATGTAGATCCACGAGCCCGCGGTCATCTGCCCATACATCGTCAGCCCCATCGCCTCGAGGCGCCAGAACTCCTCCCACGTCGCCCAGCGTGGCACCAGGAGCGAGTTGGCGATGAGCACTCGTGGGGCCAGCTCGTGGGTCCTGGCAACGCCCACCGGCTTGCCCGACTGCACCAGCAGGGTCTCGTCGTCGCGCAGCGACCGGAGCGTCGCGACGATGGCGTCGAAGCACTCCCACGAGCGAGCCGCCCGCCCGGTGCCGCCATACACCACCAACGAATCGGGGTCCTCCGCCACTGCGGGGTCGAGGTTGTTCATGAGGCAGCGTAGCGGCGCCTCGGTCTGCCAGCTTCCGCAAGTGAGTTTGTTGCCGTGCGGCGCGCGCACCGGGCGAGCCCCCGCGGTCATCGCAAGGTCACCCCGGCATCGTCGAGGGCACCGTGCCACTCGCCGTCACGTGCCCATTGCTCGACTGCTTCGAGATCGCCGGAGAGGATGCGGTCGGCGGCGAGCGGCTTGGTACGCAACCGCAGGCCCGCGACCACCGCACCCGTCGCCGGCGCCGGCCGGAGCGGGTGACGCATGTCGATCGCCTGCGCCGCGCCGAGCACCTCAATAGCGAGGACGGAGCGAAGCAGCTCCACCGACCGGCGGGTGCGCAACGCCGCTTCGTAGCCCATCGAGACGTGGTCCTCCTGACCCGCACTGGTCGCGGCGCTCTGCACCGCAAACGGGGTGGCCGCGTGGCGGAGCGATGCGACCATCGCTGCCGCGGTGTACTGCGTGATCATCAGACCGCTGTTCAATCCGGGCTCGGGGCTCAGGAACGCGGGCAGTCCGCGGGATCGCGCGGGGTCGAGCAGCCGGTCGAGGCGGCGCTCGCTGATCGCGGCCACATCGGCGCACACCGACGCGAGCATGTCGGCCGCATATGCCAGCGCCTGGCCATGAAAGTTGCCCGCGCTCACCACGTCGTCGCCCAGGACCACCGGGTTATCGACAACACTGGCTAATTCATGTTCGACCGTCTGACGGCAGAAGGCGACGACATCACGCGCGGCGCCGTGGACCTGGGGCGCGCAGCGCAGAGAATAAGCGTCCTGCACCGCATGGCGCGACGGCCGGTGGGACGCGACGATCGGGCTGCCCTCGAGGAGGGCACGCAGATTGGCAGCCGAGTTGGCCTGTCCGCGCGCCGGACGGAGCGCCACAACTCGCTCGTCGTATGCGGCGGTGGTCCCGAACAGTGCCTCCACGCTGAGCGCACAGGCGATGTCGGCAACGCGCAGAAGGTCCTCGACGTCGTGCACCGCCAGGGCGAGCAGGCTGGTCATGGCATCGGTACCGTTGATCAGCGCGAGGCCTTCCTTGGGCTCGACATCGATGGGTGTCAACCCGCGGTCGCGCAGCACGGTCCCACCCTCGATGCGGGCGTTCCCGTCCGCAACCCAGCCCTGGCCGAGCACTACCGTTGCCATGGCGGCGAGGGGCGCGAGATCCCCGGAAGCACCGAGCGAGCCGTGCTCGGGCACCCATGGGATGACGCCGGCGTCGAGCAGCCCGAGCAGCGCCTCGACCAGCTCCACGCGGACTCCGGACAGACCGGCGGCGAGGGTGCGTGCGCGAAGCAGGATCATCCCCCGGACGACCTCATCCTCCAGGCGCGGACCCGATCCGGCCGCATGACTGAGCACGACCGATCGTTGCAGGAGGGCGCGGTCCGCGGGGTCCACCGCGCGGTCGGCGAGCGCGCCGAACCCCGTCGTGACGCCGTACACGACGGCTCCCTCGCGATCGAGATGCTCCACAACGTCGCGTGCCGGCCGCATCCGGGAGCGGACGCCGGGATCCAGGGCAACAGGTTCGCGCCCTCGAGCCGCGCGCACCACGGCATCGATGGTCAGTGCTCCTCCGTCCACGGTGATCATTCGGCGAGCAGCCTACTCGTCCGGCAGAACCCTGCTCGAGGCTCGGTTCGCGACGGAGATCCGGACCGGCGTGCCGCGGGTGCGTGCACGTACGTTATGGGTACGTGGAACTGCACCCGGGGCCCCCGCCGCCATCTTTCCCGGAAGCCGTGCCCCAGCCACCTCCGGCGCTCGCGGCGCGGCCGGATCGCGCGGTCTATGGCGCCCGGCGCTGGCCCAAGGCGCTGCTGGCCATCGGAGCCATCGTCACAGCCGCCATCGGGGTGGTCGTCGGCGCCGCCACGAGTACCGCGGCTGCGGCTTCAGCAGCAGCGACCCTCGCTGCTCACGGGTACTACGCCGGCGCAATCGCAATCGACGAGGCGATCTCGGTGCGGACCGGCCCCGTCTTTGTCCTCGATACCGGCGATGCGGCGACGGCCAATCACGTCGCGCAACAGACCTTGATGGCCTGGGCGGCGGCACTCGGCCGCAGCGGCAAGGTTGATCAGGCGGTCGCTCTGTACCGATCGGTCACCGCCCCGTCGCTCACGAAGCAGGCGCTCAACGACCTGGCGGCGCTCCTCTTGAAGACTTCGACGTCGGATACCGCGATCGCGGACTACTCGAGCGCGATCCTCCGGCTCCAGGAGATTGCCCGTCTGGCCCCGTCCACGCCGGCCGGGATCTCGGCGGCCCGGCAGCTCCCCGTGGATCAAGCCGGGGAAGCCGGGCTGCTCGTCACAGCGGGACACGCCACCGATGCGGTCACGATCCTCGATGGCATCGCCGCGCAGCATTCGGCGCCCGCGACAAGAACGGCAGACAGCCTGTTTCCCTCGGCGCTGCTGGCTGCCGGCGAGGAGGACCTCGCCCAGGATTTCTATCGCGAGGCACTCATCGACCTGCAGCAGTTGGTCACGAATTACCCGGGGAGCCCCGAGGCGGCACAGGCGCACGCCATGCTCGCGGCACCCGAGACCGTCTCGGGAACGCTCGTGACTCACATCGGCGGCCCCGTCGCCGGACGGGTCCGGCTGAGCTCCAACTACGAGTTGGAACCCAATGGGATGTACCGGACGAGCGCGCCCTTCTTCTACACGACCGCTGACGCGTCGGGCGATTTCACTTTCACAAGCGTGCCGATCGGCGGTCCGTACGTCCTCGAGGTTTTCGCCGATGGCACCTGGACGACGCTCATCAACCCGACCACCCATCAGCCGGCCGACCCGGTGATAGTGACTGCTTTGCTGCCGGTCAATCTGACATTCGTGGTCCTTCCCTCGTAAGGACCCCACGCCCGGCTAGGATGAGAAGGCGATGGGAGGGAGATTCGAGGGAGTGGTGCGTCCTCGACGCACGTCACACCGCTCACGAGGGCAGGCGGTTGTCGAATTCGCGGTGGTATTGCCGCTCTTCCTGTTCTGCCTGATCGGCGCGCTCGACGCCGGGTTATGGGCGGTTCAGACCTCCGCCGAGGTCTCGGCCGTCGAGCAGGGCGCAAGGATCGCCTCGTCGGCCGGGTCGACCCCGCAGTCGGAGACGGCGCCGGATGCTCGAGCCGTCACCGCGGCGATAGCGGGGCGGTTACGCACCTCGATGTTCGGCACGGCGGTCGAGAGTTGGTGCGCGACCGATGCAACGGGTGCGTGCGCACCCGACAGCTCGCAGCACTGCCCCTCCACCCCCGCCGAGGTGCAGGCCGCGGACGGTCCGCGCGTGGTGGTGGTCTGCGTCAGCGAGGCCGACCCTCCCGTGTGTACCGCTCCGCCGCCAGGTCAAGCCTCGCCGTACCCGCCCGGCTGCGACGACTCGCCGATGATCACCGTCCGAGTCATCGGCTTTGTCGCGTCGCTGGTGCCACCGGGATTTGGTCCCGGCGCCGCCGGATTCGAACTCCCGACGAACATTTCGGCCACGACGCACACGCTTCGCTTCGCACCGTGAGGCGAAGCAGGCGTCGCGGCGACGACGCCCAGGCCGTTCTCGAGACCGCGCTCGTGATTCCAATCCTGCTGTTTCTCATCTGCAACTTCATTGCCGTGATGGTGCAGGTCACCGTGCAGCAGCAGCTCAACTCAGCCACGGCGCTGGCTGCGCAGTCGAGGTTTCAGGCTCCCGAGAACGCGGTGGATGCTGCGGGCACGCGCTGCTGTGGCGCACAGGGCCTCACGCTCGTGACCGCAGGTTTGCCCACCGGTTGCCGCTACGCCGCGGAGAGCTTCTACGGCACGATGACCACATACATCGGCCTGCTCCACTGGCAGACCGCCGCCCTGTGCACATCGGGCGGCGACAGCGGCAATGCCGCCACCCGGTCCGTGCCGCCAGTCGCATATCCCGGATCACCCACGAATGCCGACGTATCGTGCGACATCGGATCGCTCAAAGCCGGGGGCGTCGTGGTTCCCGGCTACCTCGATCGCACGCTCAACCCGCCGTCCGGACTTCATGTCGTCACGTGCAGCGCGTCCGCGTCACTCGTCTTCGCGAACACGCCGCTCGCGTGGGGCGTGTTGTGGACGCCGACCCTGCACGCGCGTGCCGAGGCGCTCCCGCCTCCGTTTCGGCAGTGAAGTCCCAGCACGTGCCGCGCACGGACGACCGGGAGATCGTCCGGGCTGATGCTCAGCTGGGCCGCTGGGGAGGAGACCGTCCGGTCCACCGCTCAGCTTGGCCGCTCCCTCGTTCGCGCAAGCACATTGTCGCGCTCTCTCGGTCGCTATCAAATTCGCTGCGGCCCGGACGGTCTCCTCTCCAGCGCTCTCATATTCGGTGCGGCCCGGACGACCTCCCGGCCTGCTCAGCTTCGCTGCGGAGGGGACGGGCTCCTCGCCGGCGCTCGCCGCGGCCAGCGCGTTCTCCTCTCCAGCACGCCCAGCGTGGCCAGACACTGATTGTGTTGGCGCTCGGATTCGCGCTGTTCCTTTTCAGCCTCGTCTGCCTTGTCGCAGACTCGGCATATCTGTACGTGTGGTCGGGGCGCGTCCAGGATGCGGCGCAGTTGGGTGCACAATCAGGGGCGGACTCGATCGATCCTCGGTACCTGTACAGCGATGAGGGGACGTGCGCCGGTGGGGCCTGCGCGGTGCAGATCGTCGACATCAGCGCGCAGGATCGCAAGGGCGCGTTGTATGCGTTTCAGCGCTCGTGCATCGAGGCGGGCGATCAGTCCGGGCAGATCCCTCGTGATCCCGCGCATCCGACAGTGCTGAAGACCGCTGACGACCCGCAGATGCCAGAGGGAACCCTGTGCGCGAGCGATGGATGTCACGTCTATTCGGAGGTCACACGCGTCGTGCAACTGCCGATCCCCCTGCCGGGATTCCCGGAGACCATCACGGTGCGCGGGAGTGCGTACGCTGCGCCGGTGGTTGGCACGGATGTGGCGACATCGACGTGCGCGGGGATCGCATGGGTGCCCGCACCGCCGCCACGCTGAACGCTCGGGTGGCCGGCCGCCGCTAAGCTCGGACGGTGCTGATCCGCGAGCCCGCGCTCTGGCGCGACCTTCCCGTCCGTGGCGAGATCCTCGATGCATCCGCGCGTGACCTGAGCGGTCTCGAGGCTTTGCGACGAGTGCGCGCGCAGCCACCCATGGGACGGCTCACGGGACTGACCTTTGACGGCGCGGACGAGGGAACGGCCGCGTTCAGCCTGCCCGTGTCCGCGTGGTTCGAGTGGTCGCACGGCGGCGTTCCCGGGGGCACGCTCGCGCTCGCGGCGGACGCCGCCCTGGGGTGCGCGCTGCAGTCGCTGCAACCTGCGCACACGCAGTACACGACTGCCGAGATGTCGATGACATACGTGCGGCCCACGCGGGTCGGATCGGTCATCACCGCTAACGGTCGTGCTCTTTACGCGGGTCGCACCATGGGTCTCTCGGCGGGCGAGGTGGTCGATGGGGAAGGGCGGATGGTTGCGTACACGACGTCGCGGATGCGCATCTTCGGCGACGTGACTGCGGGTGCACCTTCACGGGGTGGCACCGCACCGCCGCCGCGGGCGTCCCCGGAGTCGTCGATGGGTGACGGTGGACTCGATCCATACCGCCACCCGGTGTCGGGCGAGCGTATCGACGAGCGCGAGTTCCTGACACGCAGCGGGGTCGACATCGTGCAGGCGCAAATTCGGGGGGAACTGCCGCTGCCGCCGCTGCATCACCTGCTGGGGATCGTGCCGACAGAAGCGACCCTCGGCGCCGCCACCATTTCGATGCCACTGACCGGCTGGCTCGCCACGCCGTTCGGATGGCCGCAGGGCGGATTCATCGTGCTGCTCGCCGATCTGGCACTGGCGATGGCGACTCAGACGACGCTCGCCAAGGGCGAGGGGATGGCGTCGGTGGACATCAAGGTGAATTTCCTGCGCCCTGTTGCCGGCGATGGCAGCCGGCTCGAGGCGCGAGCGAAGGTCGTGCACCGCGGCAGGAGCCTGACCGTCGGGACCGCTGAAATCCTCGGAGCCGACGGCCGGCCCGTGGCGCTCGCCACAGGCTCGGCCGCCCTGTTAGGGACCTGACCTCAGGCGATCTCGCGTTCCCCACCGGCGACGCGCGGCCGGCGCACGTCCGGGGTCTGCAGGCGGACGCCGAGGTCGCGTGCGATCTGTCGGCCGTCGGGGCTGCCCCACCCGCTGGCGAGATCCCATCCGCGCCCCGCACGATATGGACCGCCGGTGTCGCCGGTGGTCACATCGTTGAAGCCGCGGCCGCGCTTGGCGTAGAGCAGCGGGTGCGGCAGTCCGATCCGGTGGCCGAGCTGCGCGGACACCAGCGTCCAGAGTGCTGTGTACATCGGAGCAACGGCACTGGTGCCGCCGGTGGACCGCAGGCGGCGCAGCGCCACAACGTTCCAGCCGGTCAATGGGTCGGCATTCCCGGAACCGTCAGGGAGACCTCGGCCGAGGGCGCCGCCGTCCGCCGAGCGTGGCCGGATCCCGCATGCGGCCTGGTAGGCGGGAATCGGGAAGGCGCTGCTGACACCGCTTCCGGCCGCGCCGGCGCCCCGTGACAGCTCGTTCCACACAGTCTCGGTCCGAATGCGGCCCCGAGCCGCGAGCAACGTGGTACCGCCGCACGCCCATGCATGCGGGCTCGACGCCGGGAACTCCGGGTGCTGGAATCCGTCGATCTCGTCGTTGGTCGACCCGGCATCGCCGGCCGCGGCGCTGAAGGTCACGCCGTGCAAAGCACCGGTCGCAAACGCCGCGTCCAGCCCACGCATTCCCTGCGCCGACCAGTGGTCTTCCGGTGCGCCCCAGCTGATCGACACGGCTGACGGGCGGCGGATGGCGTCGCTCGCCGCCGTCGCAGCTGCGTCGATGAAACCCCGTTCGCTGTTGGGTGCGTTGTAGCTGACGATTGTGAGATGCGCTTTCGGTGCCATCGCGGCAACCATCGCGCCGATGACCTGGTAGTCGAGCGCCACTTCGACATCGGCACCATTCGGGTCGGGGGCCGGCGTGGCACCGTCAAGCCAGACGTTCGTGATGTCCGGCGCGGAGAGGCCGAGGCGGGCGAACGACGCGGCGAGGTCGAACGGATGCACGACACCACCGAGCTCGATCATCGACGCCACCAGCTCGACGCCCGCGCCACCGTTGGCCAGCCGCGGAAAGTTGTAGAGAGCGGCGAGCTGCGGCGGGTCGTACGCGAACACGGCCGAGCGGCCGTCGTCCAGCGTGCGCACGTGTGAGCGCGCAAGCGGGCGATCATCGAGTTCAAAGACGCCCTCGACGATGCCGTCGAGGTGCGCGGGCAGACGCACCGGCCCATGGTGGCCGCGATACTCGACGCTGCGGCCATCCGCGCGCTGCCACGCGAAACGTTCCAGGTCGACCTCGAACGCGCGCGAGAGCTGTTCGTTGCTTCCACGCAGCAGCACTCGTCGCGTGGCCGGGTCTTCAGCCGTGACCTGAAGTCCTGTCGACGTCGCCCAACGCACGACTCGATCGCGGTCGGCGATGTCGAACCCGTGCCGCGCAGTCAGCTGTGCGATGTCGAGGTGGCGCGCGCCAGGGTCCGGGAGCGATTGCAGCCACGCCAGGCTCTGCGCGGTCGTCGGTCCGCTGCGGCGCTCGCGCAGCATGAGGGTGACGCCGGCATCGGCGTGCAACTCCGCGTCGTCGAGCTTGCGAATGGTGCGATGGCCGGGACGCGTCCCCCCGGCTGGATGGTATGCGCTGCCGCGCAGCGGAACGGAGTTCGGGCATGACCGCCCCCTTCTCGAGGCCGTCGGGCGGGCGCCGCCGTTGCGACGGCGCTGCATCCCGACGCGGAGCCGCCCATCATCGAGCGAGGTGGCGGACATCCCCTGGACGTTCAAGGGAGTGCTTGCGCGTCAGGCGGGCGAGCGAGTCAGTCCGATTGCGGCGATGGCGCCGTGGTTCTCGAGCGACGAGAGATCACCCGGATCGGTCCCCAGGTATATCGAACGGACCACGCGGCGGAGCACCTTCGCGTTCCGAGTTTTAGGCAATTCCGACACAATCTCGACGGCGTGGGGCGCGAGGGCCTTGCCGAGATCTTCGGCGACACGGCGGCCGAGCGCCACGCGCAACTCGGGGGTGTCGGTGAACCCGGGTTTGAGCACGACGAAGACGACGAGCGCCTCGCCCTTGACCGGATCGGGGACACCGATCGCCGCGGCCTCCGCGACAGCCTGATGCGCGACCAGCGCTGACTCGACCTCCGCGGGTCCGAGGCGCTTGCCCGCGACCTTGATCGTGTCGTCGCTCCGTCCCCGTACGTACCAGAGTCCGTCGGAGTCAACCTCAACCCAGTCGCCGTGCACCCACACGCCGGGCCAGCGCGACCAGTACGTCTCGAGATATCGCTCGCGGTCCCGCCAGAATCCGCGGGTCATCCCGGGCCAGGGAGCACGGATCACCAACTCGCCAACTCTGCCGCGCACGCTCCGGCCGTCCTCGTCCACGACATCGGCGGCCATCCCCGGACACGGCCCGGCAAATGCGCACGGCTGCAAGGGCGTGAGCATGTTCCCGGCGAGGATGCCGCCGGAGATCTCGGTGCCGCCGGAATAATTGATCACCGGCAGCCGGCCGCCACCGACCTTCTGCTGGTACCACAGCCATGGATCGGTGTTCCACGGCTCTCCCGTCGATCCGAGCACGCGCAGCGACGTGAGATCGTGTGCGGCGACCGGCTCATCACCGTGCCGCATGAGCGCGCGAATCACCGTCGGGGCGATTCCCAACACCGACACACGATGGCGCTCCACGACCGACCAGAGCCGATCGGGCCCGGGATGGTCCGGAACTCCGTCGAAGAGCACGAGCGTCGCTCCGATGCTCAACGCACCGCAGATGGCCCATGGTCCCATCATCCAGCCGATATCGGTGAACCAGAGCAGGCGGTCGTGCTCGCCGATGTCGAAGCAGTGCGCCATGTCCTGCATCGCTTTGATGGGAAAGCCGCCATGGACGTGCACCGTGCCCTTGGGGCGGCCGGTGGTGCCGCTGGTGTAGATGATCATGAAGGTCGCATCGGCATCGGTATCGGCGACGGGTGGGCCTGCGTTCCAGCCTTCCGGCAACGCCTCGAACAGCACATCGCGACCCGGCTGCATCGAGGCCGCCCTCGTCACGGAGCTGAGGCACCACGAGGATGTGCTCGAGCGACGGCAGTTGTTCCGCAGCCTCGTCGGCGACCGTCTTCATGACCACGGTGCGGCCGCGCCGCGTGAATCCGTCAACAACGACTAGAACCTTGGCGTCGCAGTCGCGCAGGCGCGAGACGATCGCACCGGCGCCGTAGCCGCTGAACAACGGCACCACGATGGCGCCGAGCCAAGCGCATGCAAGGAAGAATGAGGCCGTCTCCGGGAATCATCGGCAGGCACAGGCCGACACTGTCGCCAGTGCCCACCCCCAGGTCGGCGAGGGCGGCGGCTGCGTACGCGGTGTCGTCGTTGGAGACCCGCATAGGTCCACTCGCGCATGCTGCCGTCGTCGCCTTCCCACACCACGGCAGGATGCTCCGGAGCGCGCCGCGCCCAGCGGGTCACCGCGTTGTGGGCGAGGTTGAGCTGTCCCCCACGCCAGAACCGGGTCCACGGCAAGCCGGCAGACGCGTCCATCGCGACGTCGAACCGGCGGGTCCAGTCGACGCCGATGTCGTCAACCACTGCCGCCCAGAAGCGCTGCGGATCGTCGAGTGCCATCCGCGCGACGCCGTCGAGGTCATCGACGCGGAGCCGGTCGATGAAGCGCCGCAGCCGCGCCGCCGCCGCCTGCTCTTGGGTGGGCGTCCATGCGAAATGCGCGTCGTCGGTACTCATGTCGCGATGACCATAGCGCGCGGTCAGCGGTCGATCGCCGACATATCCCAGTGCCGCTGTCCCTGCACGTTCTCCGGACGCACAGCCGCTTCAAGGCGTTCGATGTCAGCCGGGTCGAGCGTGATCTCGGCCGCCCTTGCGTTCTCCTCGAGACGGACGCGCCGTTTGGTGCCGGGGATCGGGACGATGTCGGGGCCGCGGTGGAGCAGCCAGGCGAGTGCGAGTTGCGCGGCGGTGAGACCCTTTTCCGCGGCGATGTCGCCGAGGCGAGACGCAATCGCCAGGTTCGCGTCGAGGTTGTCGTCGGCGAACCGGGGAAATCGGGCCCGACGGATATCGGTCGGAGCCAGCGTTCCGGCGGTGACAGCTCCGGTCAGGATACCGCGGCCCAGCGGGCTGTAAGGCACGAAGCCGACGCCAAGCTCGCGCAGCGTGGGCAGCACCGCGTCCTCGACGTCGCGGGAGAACAGCGAGTACTCCGATTGCACGGCGGAAAGTGGATGCACCCCATGGGCGCGCCGGATGGTTTCCGGGCCGACCTCGCACAGGCCGAGAAAGCGGACCTTCCCGGCATCGACGAGCTCGGCCATGGCGCCGACCGTCTCCTCGATCGGCACCGCGCGGTCGAGGCGATGCTGGTAGTACAGGTCGATGACGTCCATATCCAGTCGCTGCAGGGATGCGTCGCACGCCTGGTGCACATACTCGGGGCGTCCGTTGGCCGCCTGCGAACCGTCAGGCTTGCGCTCGATCCCGAACTTCGTGGCGACCACGTATTGGTCGCGGCGTCCCGTCAGCGCTCTGCCCACGAGCTGCTCGTTGGTGAAAGGCCCGTACATGTCAGCCGTGTCGAGCAGGGTGACGCCGAGCTCGGCGGCGCGATCGATGGTGGCGATGGCCTCGCTCTCATCGCGTTCTTCGGCGGTGCCGTAGAAGTCCGACATGCCCATGCAGCCGAGGCCCAGCGCGGAGACCTCCAGCCCCCGCGTCCCCAGGTTGCGCAACTCCACTTCCCGTACCTCCTGATGGGTCATCCCGCTCAGGAAAGGATGAGCGAAGGTACGCCGCCTACGCCACCTGGGCGATCGGCGGTGCGGAGGCGCGCGCCGCGCGGCCGGTATCGGCCCATCCGTAGATCGTTGCGGCGACCCCGACCAGCCCGGCGACCAGGAACGCGAGCTGGGTGCCGCCTTCCTGCGAGAGCCAGCCCGCAAGGAGCCCGCCCAGGGGAGCCGTTCCGAAGAAGACGTACCCATAGATGCCGAGCACGCGGCCGCGCATCTGATCGGTGACCGCGAGTTGGAGTGTCGCGTTCGCCTGCGAGGAGTACAGCGTGAAGGCGATGCCCGTCACCACGAGGGCGATGCCTGCAGCCCAGGCGACATGGAGCGGGGCAAGCGCAATCTCGGACACCGAGAACGCCGCCGCTCCGATGAGCATGGTGCGCCGGCTCGCGCGTCCGAGCGACGCGGAGAAGAGCGCGCCCACCAGTGCACCGAAGCCGAAGAGCGCGGAAAGGATGCCGAAGATCTCCGGGCCGCTGTCAAGCGTTCGTGAGGTGAGCACCGGAAGCAGCACGTTGAAGTTGATGCTGATCGTCGCGATCACCAGCATCATCACGAGCACCGAGCGGATCACCGGCCGACGCCACGCGAACTTGAGGCCCTCGAACGACCCGCGAAAGAGGTTCTGCCCGCGCTCGTCCTTGTGAACCGGGAAGAGGCGGTGGACGCGCATGAACCAGAGCGCGGCGAGGACCGCAAGGTAGCTGACCGCGTTGATCAGAAAGCAGATCCCCACACCGGCGACCGCGATGAGCCCGCCGGCGATCGCCGGGCCGACGATGCGCGAAGCGTTGAAGAGGCTGGAATTCAGCGCCACCGCGTTGGGCAGCTCGTCGCGGCCGACCATCTGGATGGTGAAGGCCTGGCGAACCGGCGTATCGAGGACGGTGATCAGCCCGGTGACCACCGCGAGCACGTACACCTCCCACACCGTGGCGTGACCGGAGAGCGTGAGGCCGGCAAGGAGTCCGGCCGTCACCATGAACGCGGCCTGAGTGCCCATCAGCACCTTGCGCTGGTCGATCCGGTCGGCGATCGCGCCGCCGAACAGCCCGAACAATCCGTAGGGGCCGAACTGGCACACCGCGAGGATGCCGACGGCGAGCGGCGAGTGGGTTTGCTGCACGACGAACCACGCCTGGGCGACGCTCTGCATCCAGGTGCCGCTGATGGAGACCACCTGCCCGAAGAAGTACAGCCGGTAGTTGTAATGCCGGCGAAGGCTCATGAACGTGCGCGCGGTGGCGCTGCCGATGCCGAGGCTCATCCGGCCTGGTCCGCGAGCGCCTCGAGTGGCGCGATGGCGGCGGCGATCGCGTTCATCTCAGCGTCCGTGAGCTTGCTCAGCCGCGCAGACAGCCATGCGGTGCGCTTTGAGCGGATCACCTTGAGCACCCGCTGACCCTCGGGAGTCACCTCGAGATCAACCCTGCGCCGGTCGCGCTCCGCCTGCCGGCGCGTCACGAGCCCGGAAGCCTCGAGCCGGTCGAGATGATTGCTGACCGACGGCATCGACATGCCCTCGCGGGTGGCGAGTTCGGCAACGCCGATTCCCGGATTGCCGTCGATCAGACCGAGCAGCGAGAGCTGTCCGGCCGAGACGCCGGAGGTATGGACCTCCCGACGCAGATGGCGGTTGAGATGGAGCAGCACGGGCCTGAGCCTATTGGCGACATCGACCGGCCTATTGGTGAGCACTGCTGTCATCATCGCAACTGATTATATAGCCTAACTAAGTATCTGGCAACGCTGAAAGCCACCGGATTGCACGTCGTGCGTCCGCGGCGTCCCTCGGGAACCCTGCGGCGTTTCATCGCGTCTCCTCTCCGCACGATGTGAAGCCCCCTGGAGGATCCGGAGATGCGCAAGGTTCTGTTCGCCACTTTCGGCGTTGCCGCCGCTGTTGTTCTCCAGGCGGGGCAGGCGCTGGCGTGCGGGGGCCTGGTCGCCCCTGACGGCGACGTTCGCCTCGCCAAGGCGACGACATTCGTTGCCTGGTCCGGCGGCATCGAGCATTACGTCACCAGCTTCGCCTTCACCGGCGCGGTCACCGACGTCGGCTGGATCGTCCCGCTGCCGGCGATCCCGACCTCGATCACCGAGGCCGGCGCGTGGACGCTCCAGCGCCTGGAACGCGAATTTGCACCACCAGTCTTGTTCCAGGCGGCCGAGGGACTGGCAGTCCCTGCGCCAGGAGCACCGGCTCAGGTGATCGAGCAGGTGCAGGTCGAGGCGCTCGACGTCACCGTGCTCAAAGGCAGCGGCCAGGCAGTCATCGACTGGTGCGAGCACAACGGTTTCCTCGTGTCGCCGGAGATCACGAATCATCTGCTTCGATACGCATCGTCGAGCCCGATCTTCATGGCCGCGAAATACGACACATCACTGGCTCTGCAACGGCATCAGCAAGCCGGCGACGGTGTTCCGCTGCTGATAACCATGCGCACCCCGCGCCTGTGGGTCCCGCTCGAGATTCTCGCCAACGCCGGCGCGCCGGTGAACGCCGACCTATTCCTGCTGACCGATCAGCCGCTCCGGACCACCAACGGAGTGGCGCTGACATCGCGACTCGCCAACGGCACGACGCTGGACAGCGCACCGGGCTTCACCGTTGCCGGCGCTGAGCCGATGAACGCGAGCCTCCACCGGGATCTCTCCTCCGACCGCAACATGTCGTGGGTACCGGCGCATGGTTACGTGACCTACCTCACGCTGAATGCGCCGGGTGCGAGCGTCAGCTATGACCTCGGGGTGGGCACCGACAGCGTCATCACCCTTACGTCATTCGGGTCATCGCTGCCGAATGCCGCCGTCACCGCCGCCCTTCGCGTCCCACCCGACCCGTTCGATCTCCTGTTCCCCGCGCTGCTCATCGCGGGGACGGTGATGCTCGTGATCCCCTTCTCCGTCTGGCAACTCCGACCGCGTCGCGTGTCGCACAACGGTCATGGCGACTCGTGACAGCGACGCGCTTCTCTAACGTCAAGGGGCGTCGATGTCACGACCAACTTCTCCCGGTACCTGGAGATTGAGGATCGCGACTGGATCAATGGCTTCGCTCATCGTCATACCGGTCACGGTGGCGAAGAAATACAGTTGAGCCTCGAGCGTTCTCGCGATGTTGGCGGCCTCACGAAAGCCGTGCTGCTCGCCCGGGTATCCGATGTACGCGCATGGGACGCCGGCGCGTTTGAGCGCCGCGAACATCATCTCCGCCTGCTCGGCCGGAACCACCGGGTCGTCGAGTCCCTGCAGCAGCAACACCGCGCCACGAACGCGATCGATGAAGTGCACCGGCGAGCGGTCGTACATCCCTTTGCCCTTCGGCAATGGCGAGTTGTAGCGCGCCTCGAATTTGTGTCCAGGCATTGCGAAAAGGGCTTCCAGGTCCGCGATGCCGAAGAGGCTCGTGCCAGCGGAGAAGACATCGTGGAACGTCATCGCGCACAGCACCACGTATCCGCCTGCACTGCCGCCGTGGATGAACAGACGGTTGGGATCGACCTCACCTCGCCGCACCAGGTATTCGGCGCCCGCTATGCAATCACCGACGTCCACCACTCCCCACTGCTCGTTGAGGCGGTCGCGGTACGCGCGGCCGTACCCGGTGCTGCCACCGTAGTCGACGTCGAGGTAGGCGAAGCCCCGGCTGGTCCAGTACTGCACCGCGACGTTGAGCGCAATGCTGGTTGACGACGTCGGCCCGCCGTGCGCGTGGAGCAGCAGCGGTGGCTTGCCGCCCGGTTCTCGTTCCACGGAGTCATTGCGGGGGGCGTAGTACCAGGCGTGCGCCGTCTCTCCACCGTATCCGGGGTACGTGATGTGACGCGGCCGCGAGAGCATGGACGCGTCGATGGTCATGTCAGGGCTCTCCGACCGCACCACGCGGTGCGCGCCGCCGGAAACGCTCGCGCGAACGACACCATCCGGCGTCTCCGGTCCGCCGGCCAGGTAGAGCAGGTCATCGCCATCGGCGCCGACGTACAGGGCGAACGCAGTCTCGGGAACGTCGACGCGTTGGGACTGACCCGTCGCGTCAAGCAGGAAGCATTCCCATCCGCCATCGCGACAGGCCCAGAACACGATTCGCCCGTCGCCGCAGAATGCGTACGTGGAAAGGCCGAACACCCAATGCGGGGCTCCGCACTCCGCTTGCATGGGTGCGAGCGCATCGACCGTGGCGCCGTCCCAGCGATAAAGGTTCCACCACTCGGTCCGGTCTGACGTGAAGTGCACGACGGAGTCCGGAGACCACGACGGCTGGAAGATCAACTCGTTCGGCCCGCCGGCGACCACTCGTGGGTCAAACGGCATTCCCGCGCCGTCCAGACCCGCAACCCAGAGCTCGCAGCCATCCCAGGGCATGTTCGGCTGGTTCCAGGTCAGCCACAGCAGGCTGTTGCCGTCCGGGCTCACCCGGGGCGTGGAATAGAAGTCGTTGCCCGAAACCAGCGTGACGGCGTCGCCGCCGCGAAGCGGGATCGCACGGAGGTCGTTGACGACCGAATCGCCACGATGCTCCTCGACGACGCAGATGAGCCGCTCACGCTCGGTGTCGATCTCGAAATCCGCGTAGCGCAGACCCGCGTCCACCGGCGTGAGCGGTGCCGACGCTGCTCCCGGGACGACTGTGTGGATCCGGCCATCAACTGCGTTGGAGAAATACACCGTCCCGCGGTGCGCGCGCATTGCCGCACCTCCGTACTCATGCACCCACGTTCGCGCCGAGTACGGAGCGTCGATCAGATCGGTGATCACCCCATCGTGGTCGCGGACGATGACGCAGCGGCCATGCTCGGCAGGGCGGCCCTCGATCCAGTACGCATCTCCGTCGCTGAGCTGCAGGTCGGCAAGTCGCATGCGCCCCGCCGCGGCGCGTTGTGCCGTGATCGGCGAGGGCCAGACGGCCGACGGTGTGACGCTCTCTCTGATGCGCAGGGTCATGCGGTGGGAACGACGACGAACTGCTCCGCGAGGCGTCCCTGCTCCAGGCCGTTCGCCTTCGCGGTGGCCTCGAGCCAACCGCGAACCCGCTCCTCGAGGGCGTCCCAGTCGCTGTACTGGCTGCGGTGACAGCGCAATGCTGCGAGCTTGCGATCCGCGGTGTCGGTCACGTCGACAACCCTGGTCTCCTGGCCCGAGACGAGCGCCGCACTCATCCAGACCTCGCTGACAGACCATGGCTCCAGGCCTTCGACCTCGAGCAGCTCGCGGTGAGCGAACGGGTTGCGGGAATCGGGATACACCGCGCACAGGGCCGCCTCACCGGCGGCGAGATGGTCGGGATGGCTGGCGAAGATGCGTGTGAAGTTGCGCACCGGCGATTGCGTGATCACCCGCTGGGGCTGCTTCACACGGATCACCCTGGAGATGTCGCGTCGCAACTCGATGCTCGGGGTGAGCCGTCCGTCCGGATATCCCAGGAAGGTCAGGTCGGTCACGCCGACGGCCGCGGCGGCCTCCGTCTGCTCGATCCGTCGGATACCGGCCATCTGCTCACGGGTGATGCTCCGGTCCGAGCCCCCAGCGTCGCCGTCGGTCACGATGCAGTAGGACACCGTCACGCCGGCGTCGGTCCACTTGGCGGTCGTTGCGGCATTCCCGAAGTCGCAGTCATCGGGATGGGCGACGACCACGAGGACGCGTTCGATTCCGTCGATCTCAGACACTTGAAGGATGGTAGCCAAAGCGGACGTCCGGCCCGCCACGCCATGCCACACTCGGAGCGTGTCAGGCATCTCGATCCCGCCGCCGGTGCAGCGCCTGCTGACCCGTCAACCTCCGTCGTCGTCGAAGTCCTTTCCGCTGCGCGACCGGACGCCCGACCCGGGGCTCTTCGGCCCGGGTTCGGTGACCTGGGTGGTCATGCGCGAGCCGCGACTTCTGCTCGCTGCCGGCCGGGCGCTGCTCCTGCAGGCGGCCAACCCGCTGGTCGCCCAGGGAGCGATCGAGCACAGCACGTATCGAACCGACCCGTACGGGCGGCTCGAACGGACCGTCCGGTGGGTCACGATCGTCTGCTTCGGGACCACGCAGGAAGCCGAGCGTGTCTCGGGTCGCGTCAGCAAGCTGCATCGGCCCGTCTCAGGAGTGCTCCCAGCCGCCAATGGGACGTCCAGGGTTCCGGCGGGCACCCACTATTCCGCGAGCGACCCGGCGCTGCTTCGCTGGGTCCACGCCTCGTTCGTGGACACCATGCTCGTGGCTCACGATGCCCTGGTCGGCGGCTTGAGCAACGCGGATCGAGATACGTTCGTCCGCGAGTGGGATGAGGTGGCCCGCCTGATGGGGCTGCCCCGCAGCCAGTGCTGGCCGAACGCCGCGACGCTCCGCAGCTACGTCGACAAGGAGGTGCAGCACGGTCAGGCGCTGCCGGGCGCGGGCTCGCGCGAGGTGGCCGAAACCGTCCTCCATCCACCCGTTCGATCGAGACTGCTCCGTCCGGGCACGGATACACTCGCGTTCATCGCGACCGGGCTCCTCCCGGTCCAACTGCGTCTCGGCTACGGGTTGACCTGGTCGCCAGCCCACGTCGCGGCCTTCTCCGCCCTCACCCGATCCCTGCGCCTGGCCACGCCCGCCCTGCCCCGGCGGTTGCGCATCTCCCCCGTCTACGATCAAGCCCTGGCTCGATCGGAGGGACGGTGGCGGGATTCACGTGCGGCCTGACCGTTCCTCCAGGGTTCGGCGTACGAGTTGGCGGCTGCGATACATCGTCGCTCTCCTCGTCATGGGGGCCGTGCCTCTCGCCTCGTGTGGAGATCCGTCATCGAAAGTCACCTCCGTCACGAAGACCTCGGCGACATTTGCCGAGCAGCCTGGTGCGATCCCCAATTACATCCTCCCGCTGGCGACAAGCCAGTTCTACAGCGCCGCCAACATCTTTCAGTTCCAGTACCTGATGTACAGGCCCCTCTATTCATTCGGCGGGGGCGGGCGAGTTGCATTGAACGACGCATTGAGCCTCGCCGACGCCCCGGTCTACTCAGACGGCGGAAAGGCCGTGACGATCACGATGAAAGGCTGGAAGTGGTCGGATGGAGTCCCGATCACGGCACGCGATGTCCAGTTCTGGCAAAACCTTGTCACCGCGAACAAGGTGAACTGGCCCGCGTACGTGCCCGGCGAATACCCCGACAACGTGGTGGGATCGACCGTCAACCCTCAGAATCCGCTGCAGATCACCTTCAGCCTGAGCCAAGCGTTCGGGTCCTACTTCTTCACCTACAACGAGCTCAGCCAGATCACACCGCTGCCCCAGCACCAATGGGATAAGGAGTCGGCGAACGGACCAGTCGGCAACTATGACGAGACTCCGGCGGGAGCGCGAGCTGTCTATGCATTCCTCGACTCTCAATCGCGAAGCGTCGCCACCTACCAGACCAACCCACTCTGGAGCGTGGTGTCCGGGCCGTGGAGGCTCAAGTCCATGGACACCGCCGGCAACGTGCAGATGGTCCCGAACCCCGAATACGGCGGACCTGTCAAACCGACGCTGAAAGTCTTCCGGGAAGTCCCGTTCACGCAGCCGAGTGACGAGTTCAGCAGGCTGAGGGCGGCCACCTCGGTCTCGAACACCTCGGTGGACTTCGGTTACCTCCCCGCCGAACAGGCCCAGCAGAAGAGCTCACTCGGCGGGGTGTACCGGCTCTCTCCGTGGAGCCCTTGGTCGATCAACTACATCCCCTTAAACTTCACGAACCCGATCAGCGGGCCGATCTTCTCCCAGCTGTATTTCCGTCAGGCGATGCAGTACCTGGTCGACCAGCGCCGGCTAGTGGATTCGACCTTTCTCGGATATGCCAGTCCGACGTATGGGCCCGTACCGATCGCGGATCTGTCCCAGTTCGTCGACCCACAGGAGCAGAAGGACACCTACGCGTATAGCCCGACGGAGGCTCAATCGCTGCTTCAGGCGAATGGCTGGACGGTCAACACGAACGGGGTGAGCCTTTGTTCGACGCCCGGCACCGGGACCGGCGACTGTGGTGCCGGCATCAAGCAGGGGCAGCCGGCGTCGTTCACCCTCGAATACGCAAGCGGCAGTCCGGCGGTGACTCAGGAGATGCATCAACTCGCGTCAGACTTCGCTCTGGCGGGAATCCAGGTCAAGCTGGTGTCAACGACCTTCGACGTGGTCGTGGGCTCCGCAGAGCCCTGCACGCCGGGGACCGCGTGCTCGTGGGAGCTTGCGTATTGGGACAGCCCGTGGATCTATGCCCCGGACTACTATCCCTCGGGCGATCAACTCTGGGCCTGCACCGGCTCCGCGAGCACCGTCGTGTACGCCGGTTCCAACGTGGGTGGCTACTGCAACTCTGAGGCTGAATCCGATATTGCCGCCACCGAGACCAGTGACTCCATCGAGGCGATGAACGTGTACGAGAACTACATGGCTCGAGATCTCCCAGCGATCTGGATCCCGGTGGAGGATTACGCGCTGGCGGAGATCAACAAAGCCTTGAAAGGCGCCAGCCCACTCGACCCATTGCTGGAAATCTTCCCCGAGGCATGGCGCTGGTCCTAGTCAAAAGATCACCCCGGCGGGGGAGACACCTCGAGGTATTGGGCGAATATGATGCGGTTGTGCCAGCCCATCCGGGCTCTGGTGCATTCGTGACCGCTCCAGGAGCAGGGCTACAAGGAGGTTTCGATGGCCGTTGGAAAAGTATTGGCTCGAGGCATGGGGAAAACGCCTCGTGGCTTGACACGACGCATGGGCGTCGTGGGGATCGTCGCGCTCGCGGCGGTCGCCTGCGGCAGCGCCAGCACCCCGGGGACGTCAAGCGGTGCGCCGCAGGGCAGCGACCTCTTCAACCCGGCCAACTTCAGCACCTCGACCGTCTCGTGGCTGGCAGCCAACCAGAATGCGTCGGGCACGCCGGTCATGGGCGGCACCCTGAAGATCGAAGGCAGCACGGACCTCTCCGCGGCCGCCGACCCCCAGGGGGAGTACGAGACAATCGCCTTCGGGCTTGAGCGCACCTACACGCGCCAGCTGGTCTCGTACCCCTCATCGAGCACCTTCAACACCGCGGTCTCGCTCGTCCCGGACGCAGCGAGCGCGATGCCCACGGTGAGCTCCGACGGCCTCACCTACACGTTCACGCTGCGCTCGGGCTTGATGTGGAACACCACGCCGCCACGGCCGGTGACCTCGCAGGACTTCGCACGCGGCATCCTCCGCAACTGCGATCCCACGCTTGCCCCGAACGGCAATCCCGGCTACTACATCTCGACGATCCAGGGCTTCAAGGCGTTCTGCACGGCGTTCGAGAACTCCGACCCGTCGGAGAGTCCCGCCGCTCGCGCGACGATGATCAACAACGGCATGAACAGCGTTGCGGGCATCAAGACGCCCGACAGCAACACCATCGTCTTCACGCTCACGCAGCCGGCGACCGACTTCGACAGCATCCTGGCGCTCCCGTTCGCTTCGGCAGCACCGGTTGAGTACCTCAAGTACACGCCGCTGACCCCAGGGAACACCATCTACTCGGACGGGCCGTACGCGATCACCACGTACAACGTCGGGCACGAGATCATCCTCACTCGGAACGCGGCATGGACTCAGGCCTCTGACACGATTCGGCACCAGTACGTGAACGAGATCGACGTCAAGCTCGACCTCGCCGGCTCCGCTGCGGCAACGGAGGTCCAACAGGACATGCAGGCCGGCACGGCGGATCTCTCGTGGAACACCGACGTGCCCCCGGCCGACGTCGAGGGCCTCGAAAGTCCCTCCTGGAACGCGGGGCTCGGCACGTTCCCGGCTCCAGGCACCACCAACCCGTACCTGGTCTTCAATGTCCTGAGCCCGAACAACACGGGCGCGCTTGGTAACGTCAAGGTCCGCCAGGCACTCGAGTACGCCATCGACAAGGTTGCGTTGGGCAAGATCTACGGCGGCGCGAGCCTCAACCAGCCGCTCAATCAAGTGATCGGACCAGGCGCCGAGGGCTATGTGCAGTTCAACGACTACCCCTCGACGAAGAGCCAGGGCAACCCTGGCAAGTGCAAGTCGCTCCTCGCGGCGGCGGGGTATCCGAACGGCCTGACGCTCAAGGACTACTACCGCAATAGCGGCAACCACCCGGCCGTCTTCCAGGAGGTCCAGTCGGACTTCAAGAAGTGCGGCGTGACGGTTGTCGGTACCGCGATCGCCACCGGCTACTACGGCTCGTCAGGCATCGGCGTGACCTCGGCCGACGAACTCAAGGCCGGCAAGTGGGACATCACCGAGCCTGGTTGGATCCCCGACTGGTTCGGGCCGACCAATGGCCGCGCGACCCTCCCCGACATCCTCGACGGTCAGCTCAGCTACCCGGGCTCCGACTGGGGTGGGTTCGACGATCCGGCAGTTGACGCGCTCGTCAACCAGGCCGAATCTGCGACCAGCCTCTCCACGGCAGCCTCGTTGTGGCACCAGGCCGACGAGCAGGTGATGAAGGACGCGGCGTTCATCCCCTTCCAGACCCAGTTGACCCCGCTGTTCAGGTCGTCGCACGTGCACAACGCGATCTTCCAGCCGTTCAGCGAAGGCTACGACTACACCCAGATCTGGCTCTCGTCGTAGGCATCGACGAGTAGAAGCGTCTGACAAGATGCCCGCCGCGTATGCGGCGGGCATCTTCATTCATTACCATCAGGCCGCAGATGCCACTGCTAGCTGTCGACAACCTGACCGTCTCGTTTCCCACGGCTGACGGGACGGTCCAGGCCGTCCGCGGACTGTCGTTCTCGGTCGAACCCGGCAAGACCCTCGGTGTTGTCGGCGAATCCGGTTCCGGGAAGAGCGTGAGCGCGCTCACGATGCTCGGCCTCAACCCCGGCGCCGACATCAGCGGCTCCGCAATGTTCAACGGCAGAGAGCTGCTCACCATGAACCAGCAAGATTTGCGGGCGATCCGCGGGGCTGAGATCGCGATGATCTTCCAGGATCCGCTCTCCAGCCTCCACCCTCACTTCCGGGTGGGCTGGCAGATCGCAGAGGCGATTCGGTCGCACACGCACGTCAGCAAGCAGGAGGCCCGGAGCCAGGCGATCGAGCTGCTTCGGCTCGTGAACATCCCGCAGCCGGAACGCCGCATCGACGCCTATCCGCATGAGATGTCGGGAGGGATGCGTCAGCGCGTGATGATCGCGATGGCGCTCGCCCTGAAGCCGAAGCTCCTCATCGCCGACGAGCCCACGACCGCGCTCGACGCGACCGTGCAGGCCCAGCTCATCGAGCTCCTGACCCAGATGCAGAATGAGGTCGGTATGGCGATGATCATCATCACCCACGACCTCGGGGTGATCGCGTCGGTTGCCGACGAGGTCCTCGTGATGTATGCCGGGCGAGCGGCCGAGCGCGCCGACGCCCGCACGACGTTCTTCTCGCCGCACCACCCGTACACTCGTGGCCTGCTCGGGTCGGTCCCCTCTGCGACCGGCGTGGTCGGCTCGCGCTTGACGCCGATCGTCGGCTCGCCGCCCAGCCTGATCAGCGTCCCTTCCGGATGCGGCTTCCATCCTCGGTGCCCGTTCGCGATGGAGATGTGCATCGACGATCAGCCTGACCTGGAGCCCATCCCCGCCGGACCGAACCACACTTCGGCATGCTGGCTGCCCGCTGAGATGACCGGTGTGGGCGTCGCCATGGATACGGCCCGCCAACGCTATGCGAGCGCGCATCGCGGCGCACGATCGGCGAAGCTGCCGGGCGTCATCGCCGCTTCCGAAGGAGCCGCAGTCTATGCCTGACCCGTCCGCAGACGAGGGCGTCCTGCTTCGCGCTGAAGGCATTGTCAAGCACTTCCCCATCAAGGAAGGCATCTTCTTCAAGCACCAGGTGGGGAGTGTCAAAGCCGTCGACGGGGTCAGTCTCGAGGTGCGCCGCGGGGAGACGCTCGGACTGGTTGGTGAGACCGGGTGCGGGAAGTCGACCCTGGCGCGATCCCTCATGCGGCTTTTCCCGCTGACCTCGGGGAAGCTGACGTTCGACGGGGCCGATCTGAGCACGCTTTCCCGATCGAAGATGAGGCCCTACCGCCGCGGGATGCAGATGATCTTCCAGGACCCGTACGGGTCGCTCAACTCACGCAGGCGCGTCGGTTCGATCATCGGCGACCCGCTCGCGATCCACCACATGGCAAAGGGCGATGAGCGCCGGCGGCGCGTGCAAGGGCTGATGGAGGTTGTCGGGCTCAACCCGGAGCACTACAACCGCTTTCCCGCCGAGTTCTCAGGAGGCCAGCGCCAGCGCATCGGCGTCGCCCGAGCCCTGGCGCTGCACCCCAAGCTCATCGTCTGCGACGAGCCCGTCTCAGCGCTGGACGTCTCCATCCAGGCACAGATCATCAACCTGCTCGAGGACCTCCAGGGCGAATTCGGTCTCACCTACGTCTTCATCGCCCACGACCTCGCGGTGGTGCAGCACGTCAGCGATCGTGTCGCGGTGATGTACCTCGGCAAGATTGTCGAGGTGGCCGAGGTCAAGGACCTCTACAGCACACCTCGCCACCCGTACACCAACGCGTTGCTGTCGGCGTCGGTCGTGGCCGACCCGGACAAAGCGCGATCTCGCGACCGGATCATCCTCAGTGGTGATGTTCCGTCACCGATCAACCCACCGTCCGGCTGCCGCTTCCACACCCGCTGCCCCAAGGCGCAGGCGATCTGCTCCACCGAGGAACCGTTGTTGAAGCGCGGCACGGCGGACTCGCCCGGGCACTTCACCGCCTGTCACTTCCCGGTCGCTGACGGCGAGAAGCTCGCCAGCGAGAAGGCGACGATCCTGCACGCAGTCGAAGGTTTTCTCGCGGAGGCGCCCACATGAGCCTGTCCACGGTCGAGACCACAGCCGGCGAAGCCCCGCTCGAGGGGCCGGCAGTCAAGGGCATCGAGGGGCGCACTCCATTCCAGCTCGTGATTGCGCGCCTGCGTACGGATCGGGTGGCGCTGCTGTCCATCCTTGTGATCGTTCTGATCATCCTGCTCGCGATCGGCGCGCCGCTCATTGCCGCCATCACGGGCCATGGGGCGACGGATACGAACGTCGACAACGGCACCGACGCCAACGGACAGCCGCTGCCGCCGGGAAGTGCTGGATATCTGCTCGGCACCGACAACCTGGGGCGCGATATTCTCGTGCGCATCGCCTACGGCGCGCGGGTGTCGCTCCTCGTGGGTGTGCTTGCAACCGCGATCGCGACCATCTTTGGCGTGGTGGTCGGGCTGTTCGCGGGGTACTACGGTGGATGGCTCGACAGCATCCTCGCGAGGATCATGGACATTGTCCTGTCGTTTCCCTACGTGCTCTTCGCCATCGTCCTGGTGTCGGTGTTCGGCTCGAGCCTGCCGCTGACCATTCTGGTGATCGCGTTCTTCTCCTTCGCCGCCATCGGCAGAATCGTGCGCGGGCAGGCGTTATCGCAACGAGAGAAGGAATACGTGGAGGCCGCACACTCGCTGGGCGCGGGCAATCTTCGAATCATGTTCGTGGACATCCTGCCGAACCTGGTGGCGCCGGTCATCGTGCTCGCGACGCTGCTCATCCCCACCGCGATCATCTTCGAGGCAACGCTCTCCTTCCTCGGCCTCGGAATCGCGCTGCCCACGCCGTCGTGGGGAAACATGCTCTCGGACGCGGAGGGCGTCGGGTTCCAGGCGTGGTGGTTCTACATCTTCCCGATGCTGTTCCTGCTCGCCACCACGCTGGCCTTCAACCTCCTCGGTGATGCGGTGCGCGACGCGCTGGATCCCCGGACGGAGCGCATCTTCGCCGGGCGCAGAAAGAAGAAGAAGGCTGCGGCATGACCCGATTCCTGATCCGTCGCATCATCTTCGGGATCATCACGCTGTGGGTGATCATCACCCTGGTCTTCATCCTGTACTACGCGCGGCCCGGAGTTGACCCTGCGCGAGAACTCGCCGGCCGGGCGGTGACGCCTCAGCTCCTGGCGAACCTCAACAAGGAGTACGGGTTCAACCTGCCGGTCATCGTTCAGTACTGGAACTATCTGAAACGGCTTATTCCCTGGCCTGGAATTTTCAACCTGGGCATCTCGAACAACAACCGCTTGCCCGTGACGACGATCATCGCCCAGGCGGTGCCCATCGACATCTCGCTCGCGGTGGGAGCGGCGGTCATCTGGATGCTGCTCGGTATCAGCGTCGGCGTGCTCGCGGCGCGCCGGCCACGCAGCGTGTGGGACCGCGGCGCGACCGTGTTCGTGCTCACCGGTGTGTCGATGCCGACGTTCATCCTGGGGCTGCTGCTCCTCTACGTCCTCTACTACCTCCTGACCATTCACGGGATCGCGATCTTCCCCAAACCGGGGAGTTGGACTCCGTTTACCCAAAACCCGTTGGAATGGGCGCACGACCTGATATTGCCGTGGATCACGCTTGCCCTGATCACCGCTGCAACCTATTCGAGGCTGACGCGAAGTTCGCTGCTCGAGACGCTTGGCGAGGACTACATCCGGACTGCGCGGGCCAAAGGCCTGAGCGAGCGACGGGTCGTGTATCGGCACGCACTGCGCAGCTCGTTGACCCCGATCGTCACGCAGTTCGGCATCGACCTGGCGACCGTCCTTGGCGGAGCGATCATCACGGAGTTCGATCTTCGGCTTACCAGGCCTCGGCCTCGCCGTGGTCCAGGCGATTGAGGTGCAGAACCTCCCGGTGGTCATCGGGATCGTGCTCGTCGCTTCATTCTTCGTCGTGACGGCGAACATCGTTGTCGATGCGCTCTATGCGGTCCTCGATCCACGAGTGCGGGTGAGTTAGCCGGCCGGCGATCTCGCGACTCCGTACCGGCACCGGGACAACGCACCGCGCCGTCGCACAACCCACACATCCCACCGGCACATTGCTAGGCTCGGCGCTGTGAAGGTGACCGAGGGCGCACCTGGTGCGCGGGCTGAGGAAAGCAACTTTGTCGGTGCGCGGGGATTGCGAATCCACGTGCGCACATGGCAGCCCGTCGCCCCGGCGTCGGGCGTCGTGGTCATCGCCCACGGGTTCGCCGAACACAGCGGCAGGTACGCCGCGGTGGCCGAAAGGCTTGTGGGTGCAGGCATCGCCGTCGTGGCGCCTGATCATCGCGGCCACGGGCTGAGCGAGGGCAAGCGCACCAGCGTCGTGCGCTTCGATGATTACGTTGACGATCTGACCACCGTCATCGGACAGGCTCGCTCACGATGGCCGTCGCTGCACCTCATCCTGCTCGGACACAGCATGGGTGGTCTGATCGCGCTCGACCTCGCGGTACGCCAACACGTTCGACTCGACGGGCTCGTGGTCTCCGCGCCTGCGGCGTGTCCGCGCGAGGTGTCGAGATTCACGCTCGCGATCGGGCGGCTCCTGTCGCGGGTGGCGCCGGACACCGGCGTGCTGCGCCTGCCACTCAACCGTATCAGCCGCGATCCTGCAGTGGTGGATGCGTACAATGCCGACCCGCTGGTGTTTCGCACGCCGATACGAGCGCGACTCGGCGCGGAGATGCTCGATGCGATGGCACGCGTTGACGCAGGCCTGCCGGCCCTGCGTCTTCCGCTCCTGGTCATGCAGGGAACCGCCGACGGGCTCGTCGACCCGGGCTGCGGCCCGCATGTCTACGATCGCTGCGGTTCCAAGGACAGGACGTTGAAGATGTACGACGGTCTCTGGCACGAGATCTTCAACGAACCCGAACGCGACCACGTGCTGTCCGACCTGAGCGGTTGGCTGGGGACGCACCTCGTCTGACGGCGCGGGCGAGTCGTGCCTTACAGTTGACTGGCGATGCGCGAAGTGTGGGCGGTCAAACCCGGATCGAAGGTCGACGTGTCAACCATCGACCCAGGCGACACAGGAGCTATCAAAGGCGGACGCGGTGCTGCGGTCGCAGCGCTGGACGGTGACCGGGCAGCGCTCATCGAATGGCAGACACGCTTATGGGCGGAGAGCCGCCGGTCGCTGCTGCTGATTCTCCAGGGCACCGACGCGTCCGGCAAGGACGGCACCATCGCGCACGTGTTCAGCGGCGTCAATCCCCAGGGAACGAGGGTCACCTCCTTCAAAGCACCCACCGCGGAAGAGCTCGCGCACGACTTTCTCTGGCGAGTGCATCAGGCGGTGCCGCATGCGGGGCAGATTGGTGTCTTCAACCGGTCCCAGTACGAGGATGTCCTGGTGGCGCGCGTCCGCAAGCTCGTTCCCAAGCAGATCTGGAAGCGGCGATATGCGGACATCACCGCATTCGAGTCGCTGCTCGCGGAAGGTGGCACGACGATCATCAAGTGCTGCCTGCTCATCTCCAAGGACGAGCAGCGCCGGCGATTCGAGGAACGCTTGAAAGATCCACAGAAGCGCTGGAAGTTCCAGCGCGGCGACCTCGAGGATCGCGCGCTGTGGAAGGAATATCAGGTCGCGTACTCCGAGGCGATCGAACGCACGTCAACCAAGGATGCACCGTGGTACATCGTGCCCTCGGATCACAAGTGGTTTCGCAATTGGGTGGTGAGCAGGCTGCTGATCGAGACGCTCACCGCGATGGACCCGAAGTACCCCGATCCACCCGACCTCGCCGGGATCACGATCACCTGATCGCGCAGGTCAGACCGATTGGTCGGTGATCCAGATCATCGCGTTACCGGCCACAAATTCCGTGGGTCCCGGCGTGATCCGGTCGAGGCGAAACCCGAGCGTTCGCGCGACATTCGCACTCGCGACATTGCGCTCATCGCAATGGATCTCAACGCTCCGGATGCCGGGAAGCTCCAACGCGGCGTTGGTGACCAGTCGCGCGGATTCCGTCGCGATGCCACGGCGCTGATGCGCGGTGTGGACCCAATAGCCAACCTCCAACGCGCCGGGTCCGATGCGCGGCATCAGGCTGCATCCACCGATGTAGTCGCCCGAGTTGCGCAGGGTGATCGCGTAGTTGGCAGCGGCATCGCCGCCGAACTGGGCGACCGCGGGTCCGAGAAAGCTCATCACTGATTGATCGGTCGGGGCTGACTGGGCCCAGGGCATCCACTTTTGGAGACTCTCGAGGCTCGCCGCGATTGCATCCTTGACGGCTGCGCAATCGGTCATGCGATAGCGTCGCAGGATCACGATCTCGCCGTGCAAGGCTTCCGGAGGATGAAAGTCCATGAGGGCCATTCTCTCGTTCCGGTCTCGCGTGGCGACCCCGATCGGATTTGAACCGACGATCTCCACCTTGACAGGGTGGCGTGTTAAACCAGGCTACACCACGGGGCCGCGGTGCACCCGATGATAGCAACCGGGCTCACACCGAACCGGAGTACGGTGCTGGAATGCCCCGCCGGCCCATGCGCCCCAACGAGATTTCCTCGGGCGGTGTGGTGGTGCGTCGATCTGCGGGCGGGTATGAGGTCTGCCTGGTCAACGACGGACGCTACTGGGGTTTTCCGAAGGGACACGTCGAGCCCGGCGAGACCCCGGAGACGGCGGCGATGCGAGAGATCTCCGAGGAGACCGGCATCGCGCTGCCAGCGCTGGCAATCCGCGCGCCCCTGCCGTTGACCGAGTACGTCTACCGCAAGCCCAACGGCGGCCCTCTTGTGTTCAAGCGAGTCCACCACTTCATCGTCGAGGCGCCATCAGATGCCGAGTTGCACCCCGACCCTGCGGAGATCGCCGAGGCCGCGTGGTTCGGATTCGATGATGCGGAAGCCCGGTTGAGCTTCAAGAACAGCGTGTCGGTGCTCGAGGCCGCCCGGCACGTGCTCGAGAACGAGCCATCCGGAGGGGTCACGTCGAGCGCGCCGTAGAATCGGCCCAGATGCAATTGTTCGACACCGCCCGCCAGGAGGTGGTGCCCTTCGAGCCGCGGGGTGGACGGGTCGGGATCTATGTCTGCGGGATCACCCCGTACGACTCGGCGCACCTCGGTCACGCCTTCGTCTATCACACCTTCGATGTGCTGCATCGCCGCTTCCGCGAGGCGGGTCTCGCGGTTCGGAGCGTGCGCAACGTGACCGATGTCGACGACGACATCCTGCGGGTCGCTCGCGAGCGCCATATCGACTTCCGCGAGCTGGCGACCGAACAGGTGCGCATCTTCGACCACGACATGGCGGAGATCGGGCTCCTGCCGGTGGATGTCGCACCGCGCGCCACCGAGCACGTCGACGAGATGGTGGAGTGGATCGCCGGGCTCGTCGATGGCGGCTACGCGTATGCCGCGGAGGGCTGGGTCTTCTTCGACTCGGGCGTGTACCCGGACTACGGCCGGCTCAGCCGCATCGACCACGCCACGATGATCGAGCTCAGCCGTGAACGAGGCGCCAATCCGGATGATCCGCGCAAGCGGCATCCGCTCGACTTCGTGCTCTGGCAGTCATCCGCGCCCGGGGAGCCGAGCTGGCCGAGCCCGTGGGGTCCAGGGCGTCCGGGATGGCACATCGAGTGCACGGTGATGTCCACGGGTGCGCTCGGTCATCCCATCGACATCCATGGCGGTGGGGACGACCTCATCTATCCGCATCACGAGTCCGAGATCGCCCAGGCGGAGGCCGCCGGGGTGGCTCCCTACGTGCGCCACTGGACGCACGTGGCGATGGTCAACCTCGACGGCGTGAAGATGAGCAAGTCGCTCGGTAACCTCGTCTTCGTCCGGGACCTGGTCGCGCGGGTGCCGGGCGCCGCCGTCCGCCTGCTCCTCGGGGCACATCACTACCGCGATTCCTGGACGTATGACGACGCCGAGGTCGAGGCGGCCGCGACGCGGCTTCGTCGCTACCTCGCGGCGATGCAGGCTGGCGGCGGCATCAGCCATGAAGCTGCGTTCCGCCACGAGGAGCGATTCTTCGAACACCTGGACGATGACCTCGACACCCCCGGAGCGCTCGAGGAGCTCGACGAGCTCGCAGCGGAACTCTCGCGCGCTAGTGTCGATGCCGGACCCGGGACCGAGGGTCAGCAGCTCCTCGGTCGCTTGCTGTCCGTGCTCGGGGCGGAGACAGAAGCCGTACCGGCTTGAGCGGTCAGCGACCCCAGGGCGCGCGGTCGCCGCGAGCCCGGAAACGGAGCACAGCCGAGGAGATGTTCTCCTCGAGGAACTTGTAGAAGAGCTGTCGCTGCGAGACGTCGATCGCCGCTTCAACCTCCTGTCCCTCACGGCGCCGGGCGATCCACGGCGGAACGCCGTCGGCAACCATCTCGGTACCCACGCGAACGTGTACCAGCGAGTCGTTGTCCTCGCTCACGTGGACGGTGACCTTCAGCACAAGACCCGTGTGCTCGACGATCCGCCAACTCCGTTCCCAGCGAGCTTTGCGAGCCGGGTCGTGAGCCAGCCGGACCGATTCGTCCACAATGACGTTCTCGCCGTTGCGAGCCGCCCGCCCAAGCAGACGCCGGATGCTCTCGTCGAGATCGCGTGCGATCCAGTTGACGAGCGAGGGGGCGCGGTCGTTGATGTCAGGGAAGCCGTTCGGGTCCTTGGCCAGCTCGCCGATCGCCTGGACAGTACCGGCATGGCGCCGGCAGTAGCTGATGCCGGAGAAGGCAACGCTGTGGGCGGGCAGAACGCAGCCTGGCACTGCCGTCCACGGCGGTCCCGGTACGCGCAGAGCTGCGCAGTGGTGCTGGTGCACCCGCGCAGCGAGCACGGACGGGCTGTGGACACGGCAACGCCGTTGTCGGAGTCGAGGGGGCTGGGTTCGTACAGGGCGGTCATCGACGGCACTCCACCGGACGATCCTACCCCGGGGTCGCCGCCCTCACTGGTGACGGAGCTGTTGCGACCTGTCGATCCAGTGCGACGGCCAGGCGGCGAATCGATCCCATCAACTCGGCGAAGGCTGCCGGCGTCAGGGACTGCGCGCCGTCGCTGAGCGCATTCTCGGGATCGGGATGGACCTCGATCATGAGACCGTCCGCGCCGGCAGCGAACGCCGCGCGCGCCATAGGCGGGACCAGCGGCCTGTGCCCGGTGGCGTGCGACGGATCGACGATGACCGGGAGGTGCGAGAGCGACTTGACCACCGGCACCGCGCTGAGGTCGAGCGTGTTCCGGGTGGCGGCCTCGAAGGTGCGGATGCCGCGCTCGCAGAGCACCACATTCGGGTTGCCGTGCGCCACGACGTACTCGGCGGCGAGAAGCCACTCCTCGATGGTGTTGCTGAGCCCGCGCTTGAGCAGCACCGGGCGATGAGCTGCGCCGACGGCCTCGAGCAACGCGAAGTTCTGAGCGTTGCGCGTCCCGACCTGAAGCATGTCGGCGAACTCGGACACCAGGCTGACGTCTGACGGCGTCAACACCTCGGTGACGATCGGGAGCCCGGTCGCCTCGCGCGCCTCGGCCAGATGGCGCAGCCCATCGACGCCGAGCCCACGGAACGAGTAGGGAGACGAGCGCGGCTTGAAGGCGCCACCCCGGAACATCGTCGCGCCGGCTTCGGCCACCTCCTGCGCGGTGGCCAGCACCTGTGCGCGGCTCTCGACGGCACACGGACCGGCGATGACGACAAGCGAGCCGTCGCCGATCCGAACCCCGGACACGTCGACCACAGTGGGCTCCGGGTGCCACTCCCGCGTGACCTGCTTGTACGGCTTGCTCACTGGGATGGCGTCGACAACGCCGGGAAGATCGCAGATCGCGTCGCGGATCGAGCTCGGGTTGCTGCCGAGGATCCCGATCGCCAGGCGATCGGCACCGGGGAGCTCGATCGGCTCGAAACCGCGCTCACGCACGTGCTTGATCACATTGGCAACCTGCTCCGGCGTCGCCTGCACGCTCATCACGACCAGCATCGTCTGATCCTACGAGAAGAGGCGGTCACGCCCACGACCAGCTGTCCAGGACTTCCTGGAGGCCGGGGAGTCGGTGGAGAAATCGGCCGGCACCGTGCTGAGCGCGATCTCGTACGTGTTGCCCGCCTGGTTCACCACCATCACCTCGTTCTCCCGCGCTGCGACGCCGGGGTTGCTCCCCACATAGGTCATCACGACGCCGGAGACGCCATCGACATCGACGGGCTCAACCGGGCTGACGCCGGTCGCGCCCGCCGGCCTGATGCTCGCCAGGTACTGGGCCAGCTGGTCATCCGCAACCGGCTGCGCGGTGGTGCTGGCAACGATCGTGCTCTGGTCGGGCGACACCAGGTCCATCAGGATGGTGCCGCCTCCGCCTGGCGATGCACTTTGAGCGGCCGTCTGCCACCCGGCCGGAATGTTGGTACGGAATGCCGAGCCCGCAAACGGCGTCGGTGCAGACGTCGGGGTCACTGCCGCCGATGCGCTCGAGCTCGGCGTCACCGTCGCCGGTGGTGCACCGCATGCGCTGAGGAGCAGGGAGGAGAGGCATGCCCCCGCCGCCAGAGAGCGCGCGCAGGCGGAGGACAACGTCACGCCACCGAGGATAGCCGAGCGATCCCGCCTGAGCAGGTATCGATACGAGGACAATCCCACCCATGGCAACGCGCTCTGCGCTCCGAGTTGTGCGGTTGGGGCCGGCGCATGCCGGGCAGCTCGCTGCGCTCATCGATCGCGACCCCGTCAACAACGTGTACCTGCGCAGCGAGCTGCGACTCGGCTTCGAGGCAGGCGACTGGTGGGGTGCGTTCGAGGAGGACGAGCTCGCGTCGGTCGTGCTCGGGTGGTCACTCGTGGTGCCGTACATCCCCGACATCGAGGCTGCGGCGCCGCTCGCGCATGCGCTGGCGGCGAGCGCGCAGCCGCGCATGATCGTCGGGCACCGAGCCTCCGTCATGGCTCTGCACAACGCATTTCGACCGCCACGGCCCGCGCGCGAGTTGCGTGACCCTCAGCCACTGATGATCCTCGATCGCGGCGAGCTCCAGGGCACACCGTCGCCCGAAGTGCGGCTGTCGACGAGGAGCGACCTCGAGGCGCTGATCGTTGCAGCGGCGCGGATGCATCGCGAGGAGATGGGCGTCGATCCGCTCGTGGTTGATGCTCCCGCATGGCGGATGCGAATGCTCAGCCTCATCGAGCGGCGCTGGAGCTGGTTGTGGATGCACGACCACGAGGTGCTGTTCAAGGCCGAGCTGTCGGCGTGGACGCCGGACGTCGTGCAGATCCAGGGCGTGTACACAGCACCCAAGTACCGGGGACAGGGAATTGCGCGTGCTGGCCTCGCCGCTGTCTGCGCCAGCGTCTTCCGCGACGCTCCGCGCTGCAGCCTCTACGTCAACCAGTACAACGTGATCGCGCAACGGGTCTATGAGCGACTGGGCTTCCGGCAGACGGACGTCTTCGCCACAGTGATGTACTAGGCACGGACACCATGATTGAGACGAGCGCCGAAGTCACCCTGCCGGTCCCACCCGAAGAAGCTTTCGCGGTGGTGGCCGACATCGAGCACGCCGACTGGCTTCCCGCCATCCGGCGGCTTCGACACATCAGCGGGCCCTCCGGCGGGGTGGGAGCGCGCTACGAGGTGGAGGCCGGGCTCGTGGGCCGGCATCTGCGCGGCGTGCTGGTCTGCACCGAGCTGACGCCGCCGAAGCACATGGTGCTGACCCTCGAAGAAGGTTTGGATCTCACCCTCGAGGTCAGCATTCGCAAGGTGGTCGGTGGTTGCTCGGTTGCGATGTCGGCGCGGTACACGGTGACGGGCCGTCCCTTCGCGGGTGCTGTCGAGCTTGCCTCCCAGGGCGCGGCTCGCAGAGAGACGGCCAGAGCCGTCGAGCAGCTCGCGGCGCGATTCGGGCGCAAGAACGACGCCAGCCGGGTGGCTCGATGACCAAGAGCGAGCTCGCCGATCGCGAGATCCTCGAGGCCAAGGCCCGCTCGCTGCCACCCCTCACCGAAGCCGCCATCGATCGGTTGCTCACCGAGGTCCGCGCCAAGGGCAGAGGCCTAGCCCTCGATGAGCTCGTTGAGCACCAGCTGGCGTCCATCCTGGAGCTTGCCGAAGCCCGTGGTGGCAAGGGCGTCGAGATCGGCGACCTCACCCAGGAGGGCACGATCGCCGGTGTTGTCGCGGTCCTGGAGTACGCCGGACAGGGCGGCTCAGCATCGGGGCTGGATCGCTTCGTGGGCCGGCTCGTCGCGTCGCACCTGGACGACACTATCGAGCTCGCCGCCATCGAGCGGGCGAGCGACGAGGCGTTCGTCCGTGATACCGAGATCTACGAGGCTGCCGAGGTGCGGACCCGCCACGAGCTCGGACGCAATCCCACCGTCATCGAGCTGGCGGCGGAGCTTGGCTGGCCGGAAGAGCGTGTCGCCATCGTCGGCGCGATGCTCAACGAGGCCAGGGCTCGCTACGACTCCGAGATCGTCGAGTACCTAGACGACATCGAAGTCGACGAGGAATAGCTCGGCGGCCGGTCGCGCGAGGTCAGACCGCTTTCAGCGGTCGGTGCCGAAGTCGACGTCCTTGGTCTCGACCGTCCCGGCTGTCCGTCCAGGAGCCGTCTGCTGGCTCCGGTACAGGTTCGCGTGGGCGATGACCAGCTCAAGCGGACGGCGCCCCCATATGGTCTGGCTCTCGGTGGTGTGAGCATCGCTGACCACCCCAGAGTGCCACTTTATTCCTCGAGCGTTTGGCGCGATGGCGCCTCTGAAGAAGGGTGTCTAGGAGCGTCAGCACAAGGGTTCCATGGGAGCTTGCGGGGAATGCCTGAAGGGACGGACATGCCGATTCAGGGAACGACTCGGTCTTTCCCAAGGTCACCTGACGATACCCGCATTCTGATGAGGTCAATGGCGGCGACAAGCTCCCACAGCGCGAGGATCAATGTGAACCCGAAGCCAAGGCCGGCAGGGATCAGCAGCAAGCCCACCACGCCTCCCACGATGCCACCCCAGCCAACCACGGAGCGGCCGCCTTCACGTGTCAAGGCGGACCCAACGAGGATGAGGGGAACAGAGAGTAGAACGATGCCGGCCCAGCCCGCCCAGTCGGCCGCCGCATGTGCTTGAAGAACAAGGGAGCGAAACGTTACCGAATTCGGATCGATGCCTTCATGCAACGTTGCGACGAGGGAGAACTGCAAAGCGAGGAAGCCGATAAACGCGGGAACGGCTGCAGTCGCGAGACTACCAGCCAGGACAATACTGAGTTGTTGCGCACGTGGTGCTGTTGCGCACACGACAATAAAGCCCACCAGGAAGAGCACGACGGCCGTGGTGAGTGCGGCTGTTGACACCAGGACATCCGCCTGCCCAGAACTCCCCGCCAGATACACCCAGAGGTCGGGAGCACCTGGGCCCTCCGCCTGATAGAGCGTGATGAGACCCAACATGAAGGCGAGAGCAGAACCGATGAGAGCGGCGGATGCCAAGCGTCGCATCATCGTGCCCGTGCGCACGCATGCCAGTATGCGGCGCCCGGGGCCATTCGGTGCCCTACCTCGTCCGAATAGAGAAGCTATGGAAACGGCCCCGCGAGGGTCGGCCCGAGGTACGAACCTGAGGAGAACTTCTAAGCCAGCGTGGCGTCGTATCCCCCTGACGAATGCGCCGTGCAGCGTCGAGCGGATGCACGCGTCGGTCAGCGCGCCCACCACGATGAGCCGTCGCACGCCGAGACCCGACAGCAGCGTTTCCCGTGAGGCGTCCTCGAACGCGTCGAAATAGTTCTTCTCGATGAGCGGTTCCGCATCGTCAGGATTCAGCTCGGGAACGATCGTCCATTCGTCGCTCCCTCGGGCGAGATTCTCGTCCGAGTGCTGCACCCAGACAACCGGAACCTGTTCCTCCCTCGCCTTCTCCACGAGCCGGCCAACGTTGGCAACCACGTCGTCGCGACGCGGCGTGCCCTCGACGAGCCCTTCTGCACGTCGATAACAAGCAGGGCGGTATTGGGACGGTTCTCGAGCGTGGTCATGGTGCCCCCTTGCTCAACCGAGGTATCTGTGTCTACACGTTGGCCGCGTATGCCGCACGCAGCCAGTCCACGAGGGAGTCGTCGACGCCGTCCAGTGAACGCAGCGCGAGGCGAACGTTGACGTAGTCATTGCCCAGCCCCGGCGCGGCGAGTAACGCTCCGCCCGGGTCGACGCCCGGAAGGCGGAGGCCGACGTCGACCCGACCGCGAGTCGTGGCCCGGATGATCGCGAAGGTCCGCCTGGGGCTCACCAGCGTCACGTACGTCTTACGCGCCTGCACATCGACATCTCCGATTTCCAGTGCGCGCAGCAACAATTCGTCGAGGATCGGACGCAGCTGCGGGCGATCGCGGTACTGGCCATCGATGAGCTCATCCGCGCTCGCCAGGAGAAAGTCCGGATATCCGAATCGCTCCATCACCAGGACCATTTGCGGATAGCCGGTGACCCCCTGCTCGTTGAGCCACGTCCGCAGCGCCGGCTCGTCGATCTCCCCGAGCTCGGCGATGCGCGCCCCCCAGACGGCAATGCCCTCTCCCGTTCGGCGTTCGAGAATCTTCTCGATGCGCTCTCGCATCTCGAGCCACGAGCGGGGACGAGGCTGGGCAGGCGCGGTTGATGTGGCTTTGGGCACGGACCGAACTTTGACTCACCGGCGCAGGTCGTCGCCACGCCAGTCCAGGTCATGGAGACCCTCGCCTGTGCCCCGCCGGATCGCGCTCTGCCCGAAGCGTTCGCGGAGGCTGTCGAGCGTGTGATCGATGCGGTCGTTCGCCGGCCGGTCGAAGAGATCCAGTTGTGGCGCGTCGGCGAGGCCGGTTACACCCACCCCGAGCAGGCGCACGGCGTCACCCGACCACGCGGCGTCGAGGAGTGCGGCAGCCGCGTCGCGAACAGTTGTGTCGGTGGCGGTCGACGATGCCAGCGTCTCCTGGCGGGTGATCGTGGTGAAGTCCGAGTAGCGGAGCTTCAGCGTCACCGTGCGCGCCGTCCATCCACCGGTGCGGAGCCGTGCGCCCACATCGCTCGCGAGCTCGGAGATCCGTGCGTGGAGCGCTTCGCGCTGAGCGAGGTCGCGGGCGAAGGTCTCCTCCCGCGAGACGCTTCGTGGAGCGCCGGGCACCGTGACGGGCGCCGTATCGATTCCCCGCGAGCGTTCCCAGAGCGACGTCCCGGAGGCACGACCGACGCGTCGTTGCACGGTGTCGAGTGGGAGCGCGGCGAGCTGCCCGAGGGTCGAGATTCCCAACCCGCTCAGCGCGCGTTCGGATGCGGGCCCAAGTCCGGGGAGCCTGCGCAGCGGCAACGGCGCCAGGAATGTCGCTTCATCCCCGGGCGCGACGACCACGAACCCCCGCGGTTTGCGCAGGTCAGAGGCGATCTTGGCCACCGTCTTGCAGGTTGCGACCCCGAAGGAGGCGTGGAGGCCGGTCGCAGCCAGGATTCGGTCGCGGATCTCGGCTGCGATGTGCTCGGGCGCACCGAAGCGCCGGACGGATCCCGAAACTTCGAGAAATGCTTCGTCGAGCGAGAGCGGCTCGATGATCGGCGTGTAGTCGCGCGCAATGCCGAAGACGGTTGTCGACGCGTCGCGATACGCGCGAAAGTCGACGGGCACCAGCACGGCCTGGGGGCACAGACGGAGCGCGGTGCGCAGGGGCATCGCCGAATGGACTCCGAATGCGCGTGCTTCATATGACGCCGCACTGACCACTCCGCGATTCAGCTGCGCACGACCGTCTTCCGACGGTGCGCCACCGACGATCACGGGAAGCCCGCGCAGCTCTGGACGGCGCAACTGCTCGACCGATGCATAGAACGCGTCGAGGTCGAGATGAATGATCGCGCGCTGCGTCACGACCGCTTCCCGTAGCGGGCCGCCTCAGCTCCCCGAGTGCTGCCTCCACTCATCGATGTCCGCCTCACGCACATAGCCTGCGCGAATCATCAGCTCCATGTACGGAACTGCCAGGTGCGGGGCGGCGCGTCGCAACACCCACGGCGGTGGATTGTCCTTGTTCTTGTTGACGCTCTGATAGAAGTAGATCTGATTCAGATCACACAAAAGGGCGAGACGGTGCAAGGAAATCCCCCTCTCCGCGCACCGTTCTTTGATGTACTCCTTGAACTCCACGCTTAGTTGAAGTATAGGCCCATGTTCCGCAGCGCACCGGGCAATTCGTGAAGTGCGGCAATCACTTCATCAGCGTCTCCGGATATACCGTCGGCGCTTCTGCGAATGAGCACCGCGCGCATCCCGGCGGCGTGCGCTCCGGCGATGTCTGCGGCCTCGCTGTCGCCGACCATGACTGCACGTTCCGCAGTCGTGCCGAGCGCCGACAGCGCAGCCGCAAAGATGCGTGGTGAAGGCTTGCGCCAGCCAACCTCGGCTGAGAAGGTCACGGCGTCGAGGTGGCCGTCCAAACCGAGAAACGCGAGTTGTGCGTGCAGCGACTGGACGCGGTATGGCGCATTGGAGCAGAGCCCGACACGGATCCCTCGAGCGCGCAGGGAATCAAGGAGCGGGATCGCCTCCGGGTCGAGATGCGCGCCATGCCACCAGGCTTCCTGCTCGATGCGGAGCGCCTCGTCGAGAACGTCGTGATCGAGATGCAGTCCAGCCTCCTCGTAGGCCCGAAGCGACACCGCCGCGACGTCGATCTCCTCCAGCGCGCCGGTCCCCTGGTGCTCGAGCACCTCACGCTCGACCCGGCCGAGGATCGCGCGAAGGGTCGCCCTGGATGGGGCGGGCCGGCCTGCAGCGTCCAGGTGCGCAAGGATTCGGTCCTCCGCGTCGGCAAGTGCTTCCTTCGGGCGGGAGAATGCCGCGAGCGTCTCGCCGTAATCGAACAGCACGCCGTCAAGCGCGAGTCCCTTCCCAGCCCAGCCGATCACGCCGGAGCGCCACCTCCACCACCGCCGCCGGCACGACCGCCACGTCCTCCGCGCCGCTTCCGGCCGCCCTGCCAACGTCGCTTCGAGCGCTTGCCGGTGCTCCGTGGCGCCGGCGACAGCTTCTCGAGATAGGCCTCGCCCGGGTGCGGTTCATTCGGATGGCCCGCCCGGACACCTGGTGCTGCGGCGACCCGCGCCTCGTATTCCGCCAGGACCGCCTCGAGCGGTCGCTTGTCGCTCGCCGGGGGTGCGGCGGTCTCGGCCCACGGCTGAGACTTCGGGCTTGACTCGGCCGCTCGGGAATCGCCGCCCGGAAGCTCCGGGATGGCGTCCAGGACCGATTCGATCGCTCGCGCGATGAGCCGGTCGGCCTCCAGAGGATCGTTGAGCGGTCGGTCAGCCATTCACATCTCGTGCCAGCCGGCAAGCGCCAGGCCGGCGATGGTCTTGACATCCACCTCGCCGCGGCTGACCAACGCGTCGAGCCCGACGTGATCGAAGCGCTCGACGTCCATTCGTTCGTCCACGTCTCGATCCGTTGACCCCTCGGTGAGATCGGCGGCCGCGAAGAAATGCATGACCTCGGTGGAGTACCCGGGCGTCAGCGGCACGGCGCCAAGCGGGGTCATCCGCTTCGCCCGCAGCCCGGTCTCCTCGGCGAGCTCCCGCTCGGCGGTGCGTGCCGGCGCCTCGTCGGGCTCCCTCGTCCCGGCAGGAAGCTCCCAGAGAGCCCGGCCCAGCGCATGGCGCCATTGCCGGACGAGAACCACTTTCTCGTTGTCATCGATCGCAACGATCGCAACCGCACCCGGGTGAGCCACCACCTCGCGCTGAGCTCGCGTGCCGTCAGCGAGGGTCACGTCATCCTCATAGAAGGTCAGCAGCCGGCCCTTGTGGATCAGGCGGCGCGAGGTCTGCGTCTCGCGGAGGTGCTCCGTGGCTTTCGGATCTCCGGAGCCCGCGTCAGTGGTCACCCCCTGAGTTTGACGCCCCTACGTGCGAATCAGGCGCACGACCACTCGTGGGACTGACCGTGGGCGAACATCTTGGCGGCGATGTTGGCCTGCACCGCGGGGTTCCAGATCGTTGCCGCCGTTCCACCGTTCGCGATGAAGGTCGACATCAGGAACTGGAAGACCCCGATATAGGGCCCCCTCGGGTTCACCGAGTTCCAGTGGAAGTGCGACTCGCAGTTGGCGGTCTTGAGCATCCAGGAGACGCTCACGCCCCAGTGCTCGGCGGCCGCCGTGATGTCCGCGACCACCTGCGCCTGGCTGACCGAAAGGCCCGTCGGGACCACGAACCCTGGAGGCGAATGGTGCGCACGACGAGGAACCACCCGCTTCGCTGGGGCGGAGACTGCCGAGCTGAACAGCTTGGACGAGCGAACCCGAAGCATCATCGGGTGCGTGGTCACATTGGTGAGGCGATCAACATCGCCGACGGACGAACGGACGAGCGAGGCGGACGCCGCAGCCCCCTGGGCCGGCGCGGTGATGAGCACTGCGGTCGCTGGTCCCGCCACCATCATCACGCAACCAAGAACCAGTCCACGTGCCCGCTTGGGTAAATGCAAGGCGGATCACTCCTGTTTATCGGGCTCCGGCCGTCTCTCCCCTGGCCGGGCTTGCTGGCGGCTCGACCTGAACTGCTGCCCTCTGGAGACTTCTCGTCTCGACGACAACCTGGCGACCTGAGCCGCGGGCGACCGTACCACAACGGGTACTTGTGCCTGCAACTCGCTCAAATGGAGCGAACGCGCCTCACCAGCCGGTGGAGGCACCAATGGCACAGGAGGCCGGCGAGGCGTTGAGAACGACCGGGACGTCCGCGGAGAGGCTGGATCCAGCCTGCCATACGAACTCTTCGTAGCCACCTCCCAGGATCACTCCGGCTCCGTTCACACAGACCGCATAGCTCACCACCGCCACACCGGGGGACAGCGGTGCAGACGGCGTCAGCGTCCCCTTCACGTTGCCGTAGCCGTGCGACGAGTGGCAGGGGCCGCACGAATACGTGGCGGACGCTGGACTGAAAATCGGGCCGATATCGGTCGGCCACGATCCGACCGTGACCGTTGCGTCGACGCTGGTGGCGCCGTTGCAGGCGTCGGTGCAATCGCCGCTCACAGCCAGCGTCTCGCCCGGCGCCAGGTTCACCGCAGCTTCCGACTCGAGGGATCCGAGGGTATGACCGCCGCGATGAGTCACAAAATGCACTGTCACCGACGCAGCCCCGTGGTACCGCGCCTCGTTTTTGAGGCGCGCGACCGGGATCGCCGCGAGGTCGAACGTTCCGATGCCGACAGCGAGCACGGCCACCGACAGGGTGTCGGGTGGCAGCGATGTCGGCGACGGTGTTGGTGTGAGGACGACGGCCGGTGATGGCGTCGCGGTGGGCGGCGCCGCGCTCGAGCAGGCGGCGAGCATCACGGACGCGACGCCCGCGATCCAGAGCAGGCGGGGTCCAAGGCGAGGCATTCCCACAATCCTAGGGGCAGTTTCAGCCTCAATCGGCGCGTGACAGAATTGACATCCAGGTCAACCGCTCGGCCCATGGAGGCATCCGCTCTTGCATTTCTCGGCTGAGCACGACGCGCTCCGCGAGACCGTCCGTGACTTCGTCGCCAGGGAGTTGCGCCCTCACGCCGACGAATGGGAGGAGGCCCAGGGCTTCCCGGACAGCGTGTTCACCCGGATGGGCGAGCTCGGCCTGCTCGGGCTCCGATACCCCGAGCGGTACGGCGGGCAGGGTGGTGACTACTTCAGCTCCATAGTCCTCGCCGAGGAGATGGCCCGCTGCGGTTCCGGTGGCGTCGGGATGGCGATCAGCGTTCATACCGAGATGGCGACGCCCCCCATCCTCAAGTGGGGCACCGAGGACCAGAAGCAGCGCTACCTCACCCCCGCGATCAGGGGCGAGAAGATCGCCGCCCTCGGCATCACCGAACCCGACGCGGGGAGCGATGTCGCCGCGATCCGAACCCGCGCCGAGCGCGTCGATGGCCACTGGCGGATCAATGGCAGCAAGCTCTACATCACCAACGGGGTGCGCTGCGATTTCATCCTGCTCGTGGCGCGCACCGGCTCGCAGGAAGACGGCGCCCATGGCATCACCCTGTTCCTCGTCGACAAGAATCTTCCCGGGTTCACGGTCTCGCGCAAGCTCAAGAAGCTCGGCATGCACTCGAGCGACACCGCCGAGCTCTCGTTCAACGATGTCGAGGTTGGCGACGACGCGGTGCTCGGTGAGATCGGCCAGGGTTTCCAGAACCTCATGTGGGAGCTGCAAGGCGAGCGTTTGATCGCCGCGGCCGGCGCCATCGCAGGCGCTGAGGTCGCCTTCGAGGAGACGCTCAAGTGGTGCAAGGAGCGCGAGGCGTTTGGACGCCCGATCGGCAAGTTCCAGGTCAACCGGCACAAACTCGTCGACCTCTACACGGAGATCACTGTTGCGAAGAACTTCGTCTACAGCGTCGCTGAGCGCTGGAATCGCGACGAGTACCCGGTCACGGAGATCTCCATGGCCAAGCTCCTGGTCGGCCGTGTGACGACCCAGGTGGCTGACACGTGTCTGCAGCTCCATGGGGGTATGGGCTATATGGCCGAGAGCGGCATCTCCCGATACTTCCGCGACTCGCGCCTCATCCGCATCGGCGGCGGGACGGACGAGGTGATGAAGGAGATCATCGCGAAGACGGCACTGGGGCTCTGATCTTGGTCAAGGCTCGGCGGGCCCACCGGCCTGAATGATTTCCATCTGGTCAGTCGGGGTGGCGTCGGCCAGTGCGGCGCCAAGAAACCGGTAAGCCCACTCCTCAGCGAACTTGCGCGAGCCGGCAAACACGACCGGGACCTCCGGGCAACGAACGGCGAGACGCCCCAGCACATCGGCAAGCCAGGATCCTCGTCCAGGCTGAGCTGTGAACAAAGCGGGGTAGTCACCCTCCACCACAACGGCAGCACGGCCGATCTCGGCGAGCCGCTGCATCTGAAATGCCATTGCTCCGTCGGACAGCGACGTCGCCAGATTCTCGAGTGTCTTGCGCACAACCGCCGCAATGCAGACCTCGTTGTGCATCGCACGACGCTCGATCATGACGTCCCTGCCAGCGAATTTCCAGCCGTATTTCTCACGCGTGTCGACCGCGACCGTCATGGGGCGCGCAAGGCGCCCGCGAGGCACGCGCGCTCCTGGATTCGCCGCTCGCACCGTCTTCTGTGTCTGCCACCAGACCGCCGGTCGACCGCGCGCGGTCGTGAACACGAATTGCGACCTGGCGACTTGAGGGCGGTCGAGGACCAGGTCGATTGCAGCCCCTCGGCGGTGGCAGACTGCAACGTTCGCCTCATCCACCATCCCGCCACTTTCGTCCCACGCCGTGCCCTCCTGTAAACAGAACACGCGAGCCGCCCGCGGCCAGCTTTCGCGCGCCTTGAGCACCAGCCCACCATCGATGGGCAGCCAGACGAGGAACGGAAGTCTGCTGAAGGATCGGGGTTGCGCGCCACCCGGAAGCGCATTTGCATGTAGGCCCGATTGTCGTTGGTTGGGACGACGAACATCCGGCATCTTGCGAGCACACCTCGATCGGCGTCTCGCGCGTCGCAGGGCGGCAGTGCTCTTGCCAGGATCGCGGTGGTCGACGCCGGCAGCGAGGCCGAGCACATCCCTAGACTCCGCGTGACGCTCACCGTTCGGAGGATTGACTCATGCAGGACCGGATCATCGGCACCACCATGCCAGTGCTCGAGATCACGCTCGATCCGGGCGAGGCGATCTTCTCGGAGTCCGGAGAGCTGTCGTGGATGACGCAGTCGATCGTCATGCAGACGTCGACGCAGATGGGCGGCGGTGGCGGCGTCGGCGGCGTGTTCAAGCGGGCCCTGGGTGGCAGCTCCATCTTCATGAGCCAGTACACCGCGCAGGGTGGGCCTGGAATGGTCGCGTTCGCCGCGCGCTTGCCGGGACAGATCTTTCCGCTCGACGTCGCGCCGCAGCCGGGCTACGGCTACCTTGCGCATCGCCACGCCTTCGTGGCAGGTGTCGGGGGCGTGCAGCTGTCGATCGGCTTTCAGCAGCACCTGGGCGCCGGTTTCTTCGGTGGTGACGGCTTCCGCCTCCAGAAGATCCATGGTCAGGGCCGCGCCTGGTGCGAGCTGAGCGGCGAGATCATCACCTACGACCTCAAGCCGGGCGAGTTCCTGCGCGTGCATCCGGGCCACGTCGGCCTCTTCCAGGACACGGTGAACTTCACCATCACGACCGTCAAAGGCATCAAGAACAAGATCTTCGGTGGCGACGGCATCTTCCTCGCGCAGCTCACCGGCCCGGGCCGTGTCTGGTTGCAGTCGCTCCCGCTTCAGAAGCTCGCGCAGTCGCTGTCGGAATTCTCCCAGGTGAGGCGGTGGAGGCTGGCGCAGCAGGCGCTGCGGGTGGTGCGATCGGCGGCGGAATTATGCGGGGAATTCTCGGGGGCTGAACTCGCTGCGCTGAAACAGCGCGTGCAGCGTGACGCCGGCGGCCGCGAGCGCCTCGCGCCCGCCCTCCTCGCGATCGACGACGCACAGCGCGCCGGCAATCGTCGCGCCGGTGGCAACGACCGCCTCCTGCGCCTGGAGGAACGTGCCGCCCGTGGTCATGGTGTCGTCGACGAGAAGCACTCGCATCCCCGGCTGCAGGTCCGGTCCCTCGATAGGCCGGCCGGTACCGTGCGCCTTCACCTCTTTGCGCACGATGAACGCGGTGATCGGATGGTCGGTGTCACCGCTCAGCGCCGCGGTGGCTGCTGCCATCGGATCCGCGCCAAGCGTCAAACCACCAACAGCGTCGATGCCGAGGTCGCGGCAATGCTCGAGCGTGAACCGCGCGACCAGGTACAGCCCGCGGCCGTCGAGGGTGACCTGCTTGCCGTCGACGTAGTAGTCGCTGGTGCGCCCACTCGTGAGCGTGAAGGTGCCGAACTTGAACGCTCGAACCGCGACCAGCTGACGCAGCTCCTCGCGCAGATCGGTACCGGTGGCGATGGTCATGGCGTCCACCGCAACACAGGATGGCGTGCCGCGCGCACCTCGTCGACACGCCGGACCGGCGTCTCGTGCGGCGCGTCCTGCACGAATGTCAGGTCGCGCTCTGCCTCCTCGACGATGGACGCGCAGATCGCGGCGAGTCCGTCGAGGCTCTGCTTGGAACTCCGTCTCCGTCGGCTCGAACATGAGCGCTTCGGGGACCGTCAGCGGGAAATACACCGTGGGGGCGTAGACGCCGTAATCGAGCAGGCGCTTGGCGACGTCCATGGCTCGCAGCCCTTCGACACGACCACCGTGTGTGGTCGCGACGAACTCGTGCATGCACGGTGTCTCGACAGCCATCGCAAAGAGTCCCTTGAGCTGCGACTGCAGATATCGGGCGTTGAGCACTGCGTCGCGCGCGACCCACGGCAGGTGATCGCCATAGGCGCGAATGTACGCATACGCGCGCACCAGCATGCCGAAGTTGCCGTAGTACGACCGCACTTTGCCGACACTCTTGGGCCGGTCGTCGTCGAGGAAGAAGCGATCGCCGTCGCGTTCAACGGTCGGTGTGGGCAGGAATTCGATGAGACGCTCGCCGACTCCGACCGGTCCCGCACCGGGACCGCCTCCACCGTGCGGCGTCGAGAACGTCTTGTGCAGGTTGAGATGCACGACGTCGAACCCCATGTCCCCGGGACGCGCAACGCCGACAAGCGCGTTGAGGTTGGCGCCGTCGTAGTAGACGAGCGCACCGGCCTCGTGCGCCAGACGGGCAATCTCGACAATGTCCTTCTCGAAGACGCCCAGAGTGTTGGGATTGGTGAGCATCACCGCGGCAACCGTCGAAGTCGAGGTGCTGCGAAAAGTCGGCGACATCGACGGTGCCATCGTGATTGCTCTTCACGGTGACGACGTCAAGCCCGCACGCAGCAGCCGACGCGGGATTCGTTCCATGCGCGGAGTCGGGGATGAGCACACGCGTCCGCTCGGTGTCTCCGCGCGCCGCGTGATACGCCTGGATCATGCGCAATCCCGTCCATTCGCCGTGCGCGCCGGCGGCCGGCTGCAACGACATGCGCGCCATCCCCGTGATCGATGCGAGCAGCCGGTCGAGCTCCCACATCAACTGGAGCGCGCCCTGGGTGTCACCCTCGTCCTGGTACGGATGCAGGTTGGCGAACCCGTCGAGCCAGGCGAGGTGCTCGTCGACGACCGGGTTGTACTTCATCGTGCACGAGCCCAGCGGATACATCCCTTCGTGCAGGTTGTGGTTGCGACGAGCCAGTCGTCCGAAGTGACGCGCCAGCACCGGCTCAGGAACGTGGGGAACCGGTGCAGGCGTGGAGCGCAGGAGTGAGTGTGGGATTGCGGTGTCCTGCATGGTCACCGGGACGTCCGCCGGCGTCACAGCAGGCCCACTTGTGTAATCCGTGCTCAGCTCGAAGACGAGCGGTTCATCGACCGCCCACCCGGCGGCGGTGTTCACGCCCGGAGTCGAACTCGATCATGCGGGCACCATGGCGGCGAGCTCGCTTCGACCCGCGCCGACCGTATCGGCTGCTGCCGCAGCGTAACGGTCGATCGCCGAGGGCGTGGTGAGCTCCGTGCAGCAGACGAGCAACTCGCTGTCGCGGCTCTTGTCGAATCGTCCGAGCGGCAGGCCCGCGACGATGCCGCGTTCGCGCAGCGATCGCGCGAAGTCGGCCGCGCTGCCGGGCGTTCGCAGCACGAACTCCCAGAGAAATGGGGTTGACGGGTGCGCGAGTGACAGCCCGTCGATGCCGGTCAACAGGTTGGCGAGGTGATGCGCGCGCCGCGCGCTGACCTCTGCCACATCCCGCATACCGCCGGCGCCCATGTGCGCCATGTATACGGTTGCGGCGAGAGCGATCAACGCGTGGTTCGTGCAGATGTTGGACGTCGCATGTTCGCGACGGATGTGCTGCTCGCGCGCCTGCAACGTCAGTGTGTATGCCCGGTGCTCTTCGTGATCGAGCGTCATCCCCACGAGCCGCCCCGGAATGCGCCGCATCTGCGCCTGCGACACCGCCATGAAGCCCACATGCGGGCCGCCGAAGGACGCAGGGATGCCGAGCGGCTGACCATCGCCCACCGCCACATCGAAGCCGCTTTCGCCGGGCGGCGTCAGCAGCGCGCACGCGTGCAGGTCGGTCGCGCAGATCGCGAGCGCGCCCGCCTCGTGCGCCGCTTTGGCGAGCGGGGCGAGGTCCTGGATGGTGCCGATGAAGCTCGGCTGCTGTACGAGCAGCGCGGCGTGGTCCGCGGTCAGCGCAGCGCGCACGGTGTCCGAACCCAGCACCCCATCCTGCGTCGGCAGCACGTCGATGGCAATGCGCCGTCCTTCGCCGAAGGTTCGCAGCACGGCGATCGTCTCGGGGTGGACGCTGTCGGCAACCGCGATACGCGTCCGGTGGTTCGCCTGCACCGCAATCACCATCGCCTCGGCTGCCGCCGTCGCTCCGTCGTACATCGACGCATTGGCGACGTCGAGGCCCGTGAGCGCGCAGATCATCGACTGGAATTCGAAGATCGTCTGCAGGGTGCCCTGCGATGCCTCGGCCTGGTAGGGCGTGTAGGCCGTGTAGAACTCGGGCCGCGAGATTGTGCCGCGAACGATCGCGGGGCTGAACCTGCGGTAGACGCCGGCGCCGAGAAAGCTGTCGTAGCCGCTCAGCGACCGGTTGCGCGCGGCGAGCCGCTCGAGCTCCGCGACCAGGTCCTGTTCGGACAGCGGCGGCGGGAGGTCGATCGCCGGGTTGCGCAGGGCGGCCGGAATGGTGGTGAAGAGGTCCGCTTCCGACGCCGCCCCGACCGCTTCGAGCATCTCGCGACGCTCAGCATCGGAGTTGGGGAGATACGCCATGCTCAAAGTATGGCGGGCCGCGCGAACCGCCCGGAAGCAGCCACTGCCGTGCCCGAACGAATCAGCGCGGGGAGGTTTGCTCAGCCGAACCGTTGGTAGACTGCAAGTGATGTCCAAGCGTGCCTCCGCGGTTTCCATCGAAGATCTCGTCGCCTCGATCGAGACCGCCCGCGACAAGGTGATGGCGGACGAGGTCAAGAGCCTTGTCAAGCTGGGCCTCCCCAAGACCGTCGCGTACAAGATGGTTGCCGACCGCTATCGCCAGCGGGCCGAGGGTGACGACGGAGAAGCAGAACTCCGCCAGCCCCTGGCCGGATATGTCCTGACCGGGTCGAGCAACTAGGCGCCGGGGGTTGGAGTCCCCTCGTTCTGTCGCCGCCCGCGGAGATACCAGGCGGCCACGCCAATGATCACCACCACGGCGATGACGATCGCGGCGGTCCCGATGGGCCCGGACACCTTGGTGTAATTCGCTCCGACCTCATATCCCAGGACGCCGAGGAAGGTCACCCAGACTGTCGACCCCAGGAGCGACAGCGCCGCAAACCAGACGGGCTGCATCGTCGCCAGCCCCGCGGGGAACGAGATGTATGTGTGGATGACAGGAAGCATCCGGCCGAAGAACACCGCCGCGAAGCCGTAGCGATCGATCCAGCGATCCGCCATCTCGAGGTGTCTCGGCGAGATACCGACACGCCGTCCCGGGCCAAGGAGCAGCGGGCGGCCGAACCGTCTCGCCAGCGCATAGGCCAGTAGCGCGCCCAGCCAGTTCCCGGCGATCCCGGCGACGATCACCAGGACGATGCTGAAGTGGCCGGCCGCCGCAAGCACACCCGCCACGGGCATGATCACCTCGCTCGGGAAGGGGACGCCGCAACTGTTGATCAGCATGAGCACGAGCACGATCAGCAAGCCCCCGCTCGTCACCCACTGGCCGATCACGCCGCCCATCGCGGGGATTGTGGCCTACGCTGCCGCGAACATGCCCCGAAACCGCCGTTTACGTTGGACGCAGCCGAGTTCGATCCCGCCCTGGCCGGTGCCGTTCGACCCCTCCGCCGAACTGAACTGGGGGAGTCCTGAGTACGCGCGGCGCCTGCTCAGGGAACATCTCGACCAGTCCCACGACGGCGCGAGCCGGCGGCGGAGTGTGGTTGCGGCGCAGATTCGACGCTTGCACCGTTTGTTACCGGCTGCGCCGGCGCGGATCCTCGACGCCGGTTGTGGCCCGGGCCTGTACGCCGTGCCGCTTGCCGCGCTCGGCTACGCGGTGACCGGCGTGGACGTGAGCGCTCCCGCGCTCCAGCATGCCCGGGGTCTCGCCCGGGACGCGCATCTCAGCGGCACGGTTCGCTTCGTCAAGGGAGATCTGCGCGATGTCGCGCTCGCTCCCGGCGGCTTCGATGCTGCCCTGCTCGTCTATTTCGTCCTCGAGGCGTTCTCGCGTACCGAGCAACCCCGGGTCCTCAAGCGCATCGCGGCGTCGCTGACACCCGATGGGATCCTGATCGCGGAGCTGCGGCTGCGTCCAGACCAGCCGCCCGGGCGTCTCGACTGGTGGGACGTCGTGCCCCATTCGCTGCTCTCCGACCGCCGGCACCTGCTCCTCGGCGATGCGGTGTACGACCAGCGCCGCCACACCTACGTGCTCCGGGAGGTCGCCATCCACGACGACGGGTCGGTGGCGGTGCAGCAGACCAGCGGATGGCTGTGCCCATTCGCGTCGATCCCTCGCCTCTTCGCACGCGCCGGGCTCCCGGACGTGACCATGTTCGACGGGTGGACCGGCGCTTCAGCGCACGGGCTGTCCGAAACGCTCCTGGTGGTCGCGCGGCGGCGCCGTAGCTGACGGGGCCGCTGAAGGGTCGGTTCGAGCGGCTACCATTCGTTGCCTCGGTCCGGGAGTCCTGTCTGGAGTTGATTCACCATGCCGACGCCCACATCTGATCGCATCCGCACAGTCGCCGTCGTTGGCCACAGCCACGACGGAAAAACGACGCTCTGCGAGGCCCTGCTGCATACCGCCGGAGCGACGCAGCGCATGGGCTCGACTGAGCAGGCAACCTCGCTCTTCGACTACGAGCCCGAGGAGCAGCGCCACTCGATGAGCATCGGCCTCTCCGTCGCGCACTGCGACTGGGACGGCTGCAGAGTCAACCTCATCGATGCGCCCGGCTTTCAGGACTTCGCCGGCGAGGTGGTGGAGGCGACTCGCGGTCGCGGACGCCGCGGTGCTCGTGGTCGCCGCCACCGGGACAGTCCCGGTCGGTGCCGAGATGGCCTGGGAGATGATCCAGGCGGCCGGTGTGCCCGCACTGATCGTCGTGAACCGTATGGACAAGGAGAACGCGGCGTACGAGGCCACGGTCGACGCGCTGCGCGAATCGTTCGCCCGCAAGCCGATCGCGGTTGCGGTGCCGATCGGCGCGGCCGACGGATTCCGCGGCTACGTCGACCTCGTCGACGACCGTGCCCACGAGTTTGACGATCGCGGGCGCGCCACCGACATCAGCGTGCCCGCACGAGATGAACACCGAGATCGAACGCGCACACTCCGCTCTCGTCGACGCCGCGGCCGAAAGTGACGACGCCCTGCTGGAGAAATACCTCGAGGGCACCGAGCTCACCGACGAGGAGGTGCGCACAGCGCTGCATGCCGCAACCGCCCGCGGGATCACTGGTGCCCATCGTTTGCGCCGCCGCCGCGACGGAGAAGGGCGCCGGCATCGTGCTCGACAGCATCGTCCGGTACCTACCCGCACCAACCGAGCGGACACGCGTCGGGCTCGATCCCAAGGGCAACGAGGTCGCGGTCGCGTGCGACCCCGACGGCAAGCTCGTGCGCGTTCGTCTTCAAGACCACCGTCGACACCTTCGGCAAGATCTCGTTCTTCAAGGTGCTGCGCGGCACCATGCGCGGCGACAGCCACCCGATCAACCCACGGCTCGGCCAGGAGGAGCGATTCGCGCAGCTCGGACAGCCAAACGGCAAGGCGATCGTCACTGTCACCGAGGTCGTCGCGGGCGACATCGGCGTCGTCACCAAGCTCGCGCACACGCAGACTGGCGACACGCTCTGCGCGAAGGATGCGCCGGTCTTGATGCCGCCGCTGCCGTGGCCGGCGGCAAGCGCGTCGGCCGCGATCGTCGCGCGGACCAAGGGCGACGAGGACAAGATCATGAGCGCCCTCGCGCGGCTTTCCGAAGAGGACATGACGTTCTCGACGGATCGCGACCCGGTGACCAACGAGGTCCTCGTGCATGGCTTGGGCGACGTCCATCTCGACGTCGCCCTCGAGCGCATGAAGCGCAAGTTCGGGGTTGACGCCGAGCTGCACCCGCCCAAGATCCCGTATCGCGAGACCATCACCGGCACTGCGCGCGTGGCCACAAGTACAAGAAGCAGTCAGGCGGCTCCGGCCTGTACGGTGACGCCACCATCGAGATCGAACCCCTGCCTCGGGGTGGCGGCTTCGAGTGGGAGGACAAGATCTTCGGCGGATCGATCCCGCATCAATTCCGCCCTTCGGTGGAGAAGGGCGTCCGGCAGACCATGGAGCAGGGAGCGGTCACCGGCAATCCCATCGTCGACGTGAAGGTGCGCCTCGTCGACGGCTCGACCCACAGCGTCGACGGCAAGGACATCGCGTTTCAGATCGCGGGCGCGATGGCCATGCGCGAGGCGGTGCAGAAGGCGTCGCCCGTGATCCTCGAACCGATCGTGAACGTGAATGTCATCGTCCCGGAGCGCTTCACCGGCGACATCATGGGCTTGCTCAACTCGAAGCGCGGCCGCGTCGCCGGCGTCAACCCGCTGGGTGACGGGCGTGCCGAGGTGAGCGCGCAGCGTTCCTCAGGCGGAGATGTATACGTTCCCGGTGGAGTTGCGCGCCATGACCCAGGGCAGGGGGCGATACTCGATGTCCTTCGCGAGTTACGAGGAGGTGCCGGCGCACGTCGCGCAGAAGCTCATCGAGGCACACAGCAACGAACATCCCGCGGCATGAGGAGTTAGCACATGGGCGAGACAGTCGAATTCCCCAGCAATGGACACACCTGTGGCGGATATCTCGCGACGCCACCGAGCGGCCGCGGTCCGGGTGTCGTGCTGATCCAGGAGTGGTGGGGATTGAACGCGCACATTCGCGATCTCTGCGACCGGTTTGCGGCGGAAGGGTTTGTTGCGCTGGCTCCTGATCTGTACCACGGCAAGGAGACCAAGGAGCCGGATGAGGCAGGCAAGCTGCTCATGGAACTCGACCTCGCGAGCGCTGCGCGCGACATGCTCGGCGCGGGCAGGTGGCTTGCCGCAGAGCGATCGCACGGCGGGGGACCGCGTCGGCATCGTCGGCTTCTGCATGGGCGGGGCACTCGCCATCTATGCGGCGACGCTCAGTGACGTCTTCGCCGCTGTGGTCCCGTTCTATCCATACATCGGCCTCACGGCGGCCGCCCAGCCCGACGTGACCAAGATCAAAGGCGCAGTCCTCGGACACTTCGCCGAGAAGGACGATGCGTACACGCGCCAGCAGATCGAGGACCTCGAGTCCCAGCTTCGCGGCGCCGGCGTCGACGTCGAGTTCTTCTGGTACATGGGCGCCGATCATGCGTTCTTCAACGACACCCGACCCGAGGTCTACGACGCCGAAGCCGCACAGCTTGCCTGGGACCGGACTCGAGCGTTCTTCCGGACCCATCTGGCCACCACTGTCGCGCCCGTCTGACCACACTCGCAGAGGCCTATCCGATGGCCGCTGCAGCGGCCTGTGCAGGGTGTCCCAACAAGCCCTGCACAGACCATGGGACCCAACCCGCGGGGGCCGCGGGTTGAATTCGGCTCCAATTCAGGCCCGATGTGGCTAGAATGCCCGCAACCTGCCTCCGAGCAGTCGCAGAACCACCCCCACCACCCCGGAGGAGCACATGGCCACTGGCTATTGCCTCAAATGCAAGGAACAGCGCGAGATCAAGGGCGCTGAGGCGATCACGATGAAGAACGGCAAACCGGCCACCACCGGCACCTGCCCCGTCTGCGGAACCAAGATCTTCAAGATCGGGAAAGCCGCCTAGCGATCGTCCGCCGGGCTCCTCGGCAATTCGATCAGGCCCGGCGCGCACAGACTGGTGACGGGGTGCAGACGCGCCCCCGAACCACTTCCATGACCTGATCCCGGCGCGGGCAGCGGGTCAGTTGCTTCCGACCAACTCCTGCTCGAGGAGATCGAGCGGCAGTGACCCGAGGTTGAGCGCCTCCATGTGGAAACGCTTGAGGTCGAAGGCCGAGCCAAGCCGGGCTCGGAGTTGAGCGCGGATTTCCAGCCAGGCGCGCTCGCCAACTTTGTAGCTGATCGCCTGGGCGGGCATCCCGCAATAGCGATCGAGCTCGCTGCGCGCGAACCCGGGGCCGGCGAATCCGCAGTACCGGCCCACGAAGGGAAGCGCCGTGTCCCAATCCCAGACCCTGCCGGGCTGGTAGGCCTCGGTCGTCGGGATCGGGAGCTGGAGGTGGAGACCCGTGTCGACGACGACGCGCATCGCCCTGAATGCCTGCGACGCGAGCATCCCGAGGAGGTAATCGGGGTTCTCGAGGTAACCGAGCTCCTGCATCAGCCGCTCGGCGTAAAGCGCCCAGCCCTCGGCATGGCCGGCGTAGGTACCCAGCTGGCGCTGGAAGGTCGTGAGCCGCTCTTGGAAGGTCATGCAGAGCCCTATCTGCAGGTGGTGCCCCGGGACGCCCTCGTGGTACGCCGTGGTCACCTCGGTCCAGAGCGGGAAGCGCTTCCGATCCTTCGCCGGGTACCAGGTCCGGCCCGGGCGGCTGAAGTCCGCGGAAGGACCCGTGTAATACATCGCGGCGGCCGTCCCGGGAGGCGCCTCGCGGCATTCGATCCGATGGAGGGGCTCGGGAATGTCGAAATGCGTCCCGTCGAGGTCGGCGATGGTGCGATCGGTGAGGTCCTGGAGATACGCGAGCAGGTTCTCGATGCCCTCGATGCTCCTTGCCGGGTCGTCCCCGAGCAGCTCCATCGCGCCGTCGATCCCGGCCCCGGGAGCGATCCGTTCGGCAGTGGCCTGCATCTCGGCCTCGATGCGGTGCAGCTCATCCCAGCCCCAGGCGTAGATCTCCCCCGGGTCGCGGTCCATGCCAAGCCACCTGCGAATGCCGATCGCGTAGAGCTCACGGCCGACGGCGTCCGCCTCGGGCGCCCGGGGTGCGTACTCGTCGCGCAGGAAGCGCGACATCTCGGCGTAAGCGTCGGTGGCGAGCTGCGCCGTTTCGCGCAGCCTCGCAGTCAGCGCGCTGTCATGCGGCATCTGCGCCGCGATACGGACAAAGTACGGCGCGTCGGTGCCGTTGAGGCCGCCCAGGGTCGCCGCCTGATCAGCGCAGACGAGGGCCTGACGTCGGGCCGCGACCGATCCGGTGGCCAGTCCATGCCGAAGCGACACGGTGAACCCGGCGAGCGAGTCCTGGACCCGGCTCATGCGCGTGGCGATCCGCTCCCAGTCCTCAGCCGTCTCGCGCGGGCAGAGGTCGAACGCCATACGGATGAACGAGATCGGCGAGTCGAAGTTGGAGAGCTGCCGCCACGGCGCACCTGCGCGGTAGCCCTCGAGCCCGGCATCGAGACGGTCGCGCATCACCGCTGCAGCGATGCGATCGGCGTCATCCTCGATCGCGGTCTCATCGAGCGCGCGAAGCGCCCGCCGGTCGAGATCGGCCAGAGCCTCGACGCCGTCCGGTGAGAAGTCGGTCACCTCGTCGTCGTGTCCCGGTACCCCGAGGCCGGTGGCGGTGAAGGGGTCGAGAGAGCAGAGCTCGTCGACGTACGCGTCGGCGAGATGGAAGACCGGCGTCACGCTTCGAGTGCGACGACTGCCCCGACTCCCGCTATCGACGCCACACGGTCGCCGTCGTCGAGCCGCATGATGATGACGCCCCGGGTCTGACGGCCCGAGATCCGGACCTGCTCGAGCGGAATGCGAATCACCTGGCCCGACGTTGAGATGACCATCAGCTCTTCGGACAGATCCTCGACGACGCGCATGCCGACGATCTCGCCGATCTTCGGGATCGCGGTCTGATCCATGGTGTACACGCCCTGGATGTTGCGGCTCTTCACCGGGTAGTCACTCATCGGGGTCAGCTTGCCGAAGCCGTTCTGGGTGATCACCAGGACGTGGCCCTCGGGGTTCACGATATCGAACCCGGCGACCTCGTCGCCCTTGCGCAGTCGGATCGCGCCGACGCCCATGGTGTCACGGCCCATCGGGCGCACTTCCTTCTCGGTGAACCGCGAGCCCTTGCCCTGGCGGGTCACCACGAGCACTTCGTCCCCGCCTGAGGAGCGGCGCACCCAGTTGAGCTCGTCGTCATCCTGCAGGTTGATCGCGATCAAGCCGTTGCGGCGCACCGCGGCGTAGGCGGCGGCTGGCGTCTTCTTGATCTGACCCAGCTTTGTGACCATCACCAGGTACTGCTCGTCGCTGAAGACTTCCATGTCGATGAGCGCGGTGACCTTCTCGCCCTGGTCAACCTCGATGAGGTTGATGATCGGGATGCCCTTCGCCTGGCGCTTGACATCGGGAATCTCATGGGTGCGCAAGCGGAAGACGCGGCCACGGTTGGTGAAGAAGAGCATGTCGCTGTGCGTGTTCGCGGTCGTCGAATGCTCGATGTAGTCCTCGTCGGTCGAACGGCGCGCACCCACGACTCCCTTGCCGCCGCGGTGTTGCGCGCGGTAGTTGTCGAGGGACATGCGCTTGATGTAGCCGCGATGCGTCAGGGTGACGAAAACCTGCTCCTGGGGGATGAGGTCTTCCTCGTTCATCTCGAGCTCGTCGTGACGGATCTCGCTGCGCCGTGGATCGGCGAATCGCCTGCGCAGGTTGGTGACCTCGTCCTTGATGACGCCGTCGATGAGTCGCGGATTGGCGAGCAGATCCTCGAGCTGAGCGATCTTCTTGATCAGCTCCTCGTACTCCTCGCGGAGCTTGCCGCTCTCGAGCCGCGTCAGCCGGCCCAGGCGAAGGTCGACGATCGCCTTCGACTGCCGCTCGGTGAGGCTGAAGCGCTGCTCAAGGGCCGTCTGGGCGGACCGCTCATCCTGCGCACCGCGAATGATCGCGATCGTCTCGTCAAGGTTGTCGAGGACGATGGTCAGCCCCTCGAGGATATGCGCCCGCTCCCGTGCGGTCGTCAAGTCGTGCTGCGTCCGCCGCGTGACCACGTTGCGGCGGTGGGTGATGTAGTGCTGCAGCATCGCCTTGAGGCTCAGCACCTGCGGACGGCCGTCGACGATCGCGAGCATCAACGCCCCGAAGGTCATCTGCAGCTGGGTGTGCTTGTACAGGTTGTTGAGCACCGTGTGCGGCCGCGCGTTGGCCTTCAGCTCGATGACGATGCGGACCTTGTCCTCGCGCCCGGACTCGTCATGGAGGTCGGCGATGCCGTCGATCTTGCGGTCGTTGACCAGCTCGGCGATGTTCTGCATCAGGCGCGACTTGTTCACCTGGTAGGGGAGCTCGCGAACGATGATCTGCTCGCGTCCCGACTTCGACTCTTCGAAGTCGACCTGGGCGCGCATCACGATCCGTCCGCGGCCGGTGCCGTAGACGTTGGCGATGTCGCGCGTGTAGATGATCCCGCCGGTCGGGAAGTCGGGACCCTTGACGATCCGGATGAGGTCCTCGGTGGTGGTCTCGGGGTCGTCGATCAACCGGACCACCGCGTCGCAGATCTCGCCCAGGTTGTGCGGCGGGATGTTGGTTGCCATGCCCACCGCGATGCCGCTCGCGCCGTTGACCAGCAGGTTGGGCAGCAGCGACGGCATAACCGACGGCTCACGGACGCCGGGGACATTCGCGAAGTTCGGGCCAAAGTCGACTGTATCCTTCTCGATGTCGTCGACGAGGCTCATCGCCACAGCGGTCATGCGCGCCTCGGTATACCGGTACGCTGCAGGCGGATCGCCGTCGACGGAGCCGAAGTTACCCTGGCCGTCGATGAGCGGATAGCGCATCACCCACGGCTGCGCGAGGCGGACGAGCGTGTCGTAGACAGCCGTGTCACCGTGGGGGTGGTACTTGCCGAGCACCTCGCCGACGACCGCCGCGCACTTCTGGTAGCGGGCGCCCGCGGTCATGCCGGTGTCGAGCATCGCCCAGAGGATGCGGCGTTGCGCCGGCTTCAGCCCATCGCGAATATCGGGGAGGGCGCGGCTGATGATCACGCTCATCGCGTAATCCATGTAGGACGCGCGCATCTCCGCCTCGAGCTCGATGGGATGAACCTGACCGGGTTCGAACACCGCCATTACGCAGACACCTCCGCTGGGCTTCTCACCGCGCCCGCGATTACCTTGCTGACACCCTGAGCGGCCGCGCGGGCAGCGACACGAATTGCGTTCATCGTTGCCTCAGCGTCTGACCGGCCGTGGGCGATGACCACCTCACCGGCGACTCCCAAGAGCAGTGCGCCACCGGTCTTGCGGTAGTCGATACGGTCTCGGAGCGGGCGCAGCTTCGGTTTGAGGAGCGCGCCGCCCACCTTGCCGCCGACCGATTTGCGCGCTTCACGCGCGATGCTCGCGAACAGGAACTCACCGATCCCCTCGGCCACCTTGAGCACGACATTGCCGGTGAATCCGTCGGTGACCACCACGTCGCACCCGCCGCGGAAGATGTCCTTGCCCTCGACGTTGCCGACGAAGTGAATCGGAAGCGCCTGGATCATCGGATGCGCCGCCTGGACCAGCTCCGATCCCTTCTCCGCCTCCTCGCCATTGCTCAGCAACGCGACCCGGGGGGCGGCGATGCCGAGCATCGTGCGGGCGTAGATATCGCCCATCAACGCGAACTGCGCAAGCCATTCAGGCTTGCAGTCGGTGTTGGCGCCGACGTCCAGGATGAACGTCTGCCCCGCATCGCTGGGGAACGATGCGCCGATCGCGGGCCGCGCAATCCCGGGCACGCGCTTGATCGTGAAGAGGGCTGCCGCGAGCATGGCGCCACTGTTGCCCGCACTCACCACGGCGCCTGCCTCTCCGCCGGCGACCAGCGCGCAGCTGCTCACGAGTGACGAGTTGCGCTTGGCGCGCACTGCATTTGCAGGGTGCTCGTTCATCTCGATGACGTCGCGAGCATCCACGACCGTGATCCCAGTTGGTGTTGCGGCTCCCGCCGTGCGCAGCTCTGCCTCGACCACCTCACGACGGCCGACCAGGGTGACCGCGATCCCGTGCTCGTTGACGGCACGCAAGGCGCCGCGGACGATCTCCCCCGGGGCATGGTCTCCGCCCATCGCGTCGACCGCGATCGGAAGCGACATCAGATATCGAGGTTGCGCACGCTCGTGGCGTGGGTCTGAATGAAACGCTTGCGAGGCTCGACGTCGGAACCCATCAGACGGTCGAAGATGTCGTCGGCCTTGAGGGCGTCGGCGACTCCGACCTGGAGCAGGACTTCGGCGATCGGGATCCATGGTGGTCGCCCACAGCTCCTCCGACATCATCTCGCCAAGTCCCTTGTAGCGAGAGACCTCGGTGTCTCGTCCCATCGACTTCACCTTGTCATCGCGCTGGTCATCGCTGAAGGCGTACTCGGTCTGCCGGTTTCTCCCCTTGCCCTTCTCGAGCTTGTACAGGGGCGGTTGCGCGAGGTACAGGAAGCCGCCGTCCACGAGCGGGCGCAGGTGACGCCAGAAGAACGTCAGCAAAAGCGTGCGGATATGCGAACCATCGACATCGGCGTCGGCCATCAAAACGATGCGGTGATAGCGCAGCTTGTCCACGCTGAACGTCTCGCCGAACCCCCCGCCGAGCGCCATGATCAGGTCCTTGATCTGCTCGTTGCCGAGGATCTTGTCGGCTCGAGCCTTCTCGACATTGAGGATCTTGCCTCGCAGCGGGAGGATTGCCTGATTGCGGCGCTCACGCGCCTCTTTGGCAGTGCCACCCGCCGACAATCCCTCGACGATGAAGATCTCGCAATGCGCGGGATCCCGCTCGCTGCAGTCAACCAGCTTTCCGGGAAGCGTTGCGGAACTCGAGCAGTGACTTGCGCTGGACGAGGTCGCGCGCCTTGGCGGCTGCCTGGCGGGCGCGGGCCGCGGTGAGTGACTGATCGATGATCTTGCGACCGTCGGACGGGTTTTCCTCCAGGTACTGCATGAGCGCTTCGCTCAGCACGGTGGAAACCTGCCCGGCGACCTCGCTGTTGCCCAGCTTGGTCTTGGTCTGACCTTCAAACTGTGGCTCGCGGAGCTTGACGCTGATCACCGCCGTCAGTCCGTCGCGCACGTCGTCACCGCTCAGGTTGGGATCCTGCTCTTTGAGGATGCTGGCCTTGCGCGCGTACTTGTTGAGCGTCGCCGTCAGCGCACTCCGGAACCCGGTGACGTGCGCGCCACCCTCCTCGGTGTGGACGTTGTTGGCGAAGGCGAGGACGTGCTCGGTGAACACCGTGTTCTGGTACTGCAGCGCGATCTCCACGACGTTGCCGTCGATCTCCCGTTCAACGTACATCGGCTTCTGGTTGATGACGTTGCGGTTGGCATTGAGGTATCTGACGAACGACTGGATGCCACCCTCGAAGTGGAAGGTGTAGGTCTGGTCGTCGCGCTCGTCCGCGAGCTGAATCGTGATGCCCTTGTTGAGAAAGGCATAGCTGCGCAGTGAGTTGCAGATCGTCTCCCACGAGAATTCGATCTCCGGGAATATGTCGGGATCCGGCCAGAACCGCACGAAGGTTCCGCGCCGGTCGGACTTGCCGGCGACGGCAACAGGTCCGTCCGGCACGCCACGTGTGTACTCCTGGCGGTGCAGCTCACCGTCGAGATAGACCTCGACCAGCAGGCGTTCGCTGAGTGCGTTGACGACGGACAGGCCGACGCCGTGCAGACCACCTGAGACCTTGTAGCCACCGCCGCCGAACTTTCCACCCGCGTGCAGCGTGGTGAGCACGACCTCGAGGGCGGACTTGTGCGCCGTCGGATGCATCCCGACCGGGATGCCGCGACCATTGTCCAGAACAGACACGGATTTGTCCGCGTGGAGAACGACGCGGATGGTGTCGCACCAGCCGGCGAGCGCCTCGTCGATGCTGTTGTCCACGAGCTCGACGACGAGGTGGTGCAGACCACGGAGGTCCGTGGATCCGATGTACATCCCGGGGCGGCGGCGCACCGGTTCGAGGCCCTCGAGGATCTGGATCTGGTCAGCGGAGTACGTGGCGTTGCCAACCCTTCCGGCGCCGTCCGAACGCGGGTCGGGAGTGCCATTTGAGTTGCTGGCCTGTGGGCTCGTCTCTGGCTCTGAATCGTCCTCGTCGAGGGGTTCGGGGCGTGCGATGTCGGCTATCTGTGTTGCTCCGGTTGTGACGTGAGTGTGAGGGAGAGGGCCAATGGTGAATCCGCTCGATTGTTCCAGCGGGGACCGCTCAAATCGGCCGTTCCAAGTACGTTCATTCTACCAGCCTGCGGCCTTACTTCGCTCGTTTTGAGCGGTGCGCTGCACTAGCATCAGGAGCGTGAACGACGCCCCCTGTACCGCTCTCAGCCGGCCACCGTGCGAGGGTCGCTGAAGATGGCGATTCCCACCCTTGAAGAGTACCGCCGCAAGCGCGATTTCAATCAGACCCCGGAGCCCAGTGGGGACCCAATCCAGCGCTCCGGATCGGATGCGTCCGCATGGGAGCAGCTGCCGCACGGAAGCCGGTTCTGCGTCCAGAAACATCGAGCCACACGAATGCATTTCGATACCCGGCTGGAGCACAACGGGGTGCTCCTGTCGTGGGCGGTGCCGAGGGGCCCAAGCCTGGATCCAGCCAGGAAACGCCTGGCTGTGCAGACCGAGGATCACCCCATCGACTACGGCGAATTCGAGGGCGTCATCCCATCGGGATACGGCGCGGGCACGGTGATGCTCTGGGACATCGGGACATACGAGTGGATCAAGGAGTTGGCCGAGGACTTCGAGCGATCCCGGGTCAGAGGCGACATCAAGTTCCGCCTGCACGGCACCAAGCTCTCAGGTGAGTTCGCGCTCATCCACATCGGTGAGCGTGGCCGTCAGTACGGTGGTAGCAGCGACGGTGACAAGAACTGGCTGCTGATCAAAAAACGCGATGAACTCGGTCGTCGAAGGTTTCGAGGCCATCGACCTCGATGTTTCGGTCAAGACCGGCAGAAGCCTGGCTGAGATCGCCGCCGAGGCGGGTGGCGACCCGCGCGAGATGCGCCGCGCGGCCCGGGTTCGAAGCAGCCCCGAAACAGCGCCCCCGAAGGCGACTCCGCTCACCCTGAGGGAGGCGCCACCGCCGATGCTTGCGACTCCGATGGACCATCCCTTTTCCAGGGACGGATGGCTGTTCGAGCTGAAATACGACGGTATCCGCGCGATGGTCAGTGTGGCCGGGGACCTCGTCCGCATCACGGGCCGGCGCGGCGGTGACGAGACGGCTCGATACCCGGAGGCTCAGGCGATCCGAGCCGGGATTCATGCCGGCCAGGCCATCGTCGACGGCGAGCTGGTGGTTCTCGATGCCGATGGCCGCCCGTCGTTCGAACGCATGCAGCAACGCATCGGCGTCAGTCGCGAGCCCGATGTCCGTCGGGCGGCCGCCGAACACCTGGTCACATTCGTCGCTTTCGACCTGCTCGAGCTGGAGGGGCGCGACCTGCTCAGCACCGAACTGCGTATTCGCAAGAAGACGTTGCGCGAAACCGTCGTCGACTCGCCGTACATCCTCTTCGCAGAGCACGTCGAACGTGACGGGACATCGCTCTTCGACGTTGCGCGCGAGTCCGGCATCGAAGGCATCGTGGGCAAGCGAGCCGATTCGCTGTACCGACCCGGCGTCCGCAGCCCGGACTGGGTGAAGATCAAGTCCTGGCTCAGCCAGTCATGCGTGATCGTCGGCTACACAGCCGGCCGCGGCCGCCGCACCAACCAGATCGGCGCCCTCATCCTCGCTGTCCTCGACGGCAACCGCCTGGTCCACTGCGGTCAGGTCGGCACCGGCTTCGACGACAAGACCCTGCGTGACCTCCGGGAACGGCTGCGCCCGCTCGAGGTCAGGACCTGCCCGCTGGACATCACCCCGAAAACCTCCGAGCCCGCGACCTGGGTCAAACCCGAGCTCGTCTGCGAAGTCCGCTTCGCCGGCTGGACGAGAGACGGCATCCTCCGTCACCCCGCCTACCGAACCCTCTGCCTCGACCAGCACCCCGAAGACACCCCCCGAGAAGCCCTCCTGACGACCGCATCAAAAACCCAGACAAAAACCGGCCCAGCCACAGAGCCGGCCAAATCACCCGAGACGAAAATCGAGGAGGCTGCGGCCGGCGACCGCAAGCGAAGCAGAGCCCGGAGCGTCAACGCGTTCGCTCGTGGCTCAGGCCGTCCGGGTGGCGCCCTGGGGAGTAGCGCGACCGGAGTGCCGGGCGACGAGGACGCGTCGCCCACCAGCAAAACCGACAGGCCTAAGGAGACCCGGCGCGCAGGGCGCGAGGGGACCCCAGGGCGACAGGACCCGGACGAGAGCGCGGCACTAGCCACGCTAAGAACGCTAAAAGGCAATGCTCACTGGGACATAGCCGGCCGCAGACTCCCCCTCACGAATCTCGATAAGGTGCTTTGGCCCGCCGACGGCCTCACGAAGCGGGACATGATCGAGTACTACGTTCGGATGGCCCCGTACATGCTGCCGTACCTTCGGGATCGTCCGCTTTCGATGCAGGTGTTCCCTGATGGTATCGACGGAAAGTCCTTCTGGCGCAAGGATAAACCGACGCATGCCCCGGAATGGATCGAGTCCTGGACGTATCACGGGGAGAAGACGAAGACGTACATCGTCGTCAACGAGGTGGCCACGATCGCGTGGGTCGCCAATGCCGGTGTCATCGATCTGCATCCGTGGCACTCGCGCATCGACGCGCCGGAGGATCCGGACTGGGCGGTGTTCGACCTCGACCCTTTCGAGCCGGCGACATTCCAGGATGTCATCGACATCGCCAAGCTGGTCAAGGCCGCGCTCGATCACTACGGCATGCACGGTGTCGTCAAGACAAGCGGGCAGACGGGGCTCGCAGATCTACGTGCCGATTCGACGCGGCCCCGACTACGCCGCGGTGCGTCACTGGGTGGAGGAGGTTGGCCGGGCCATCGACCAGGCAGCACCTGGACGGGTGAGTTGGGAGTGGGCCGTCGCCAGGCGGACCGGCAGGATCCGGATCGACTACACGCAGAACATCATCAACAAGACGCTGGCGGCGCCGTACTCGTTGCGGCCCGCGCCGGGCGCTCCGGTGTCGACGCCCATCACATGGGACGAGCTCGATGACCCTGAGCTTCGCCCTGACCGCTGGAACATCGCAACGATCGTCCAGCGCGTCGCCGAGAAAGGCGATCTCTTCGCGCCGGCGCTGCAGGCCGATCAGGATCTCCCCACGGCCGCTGACGAGCGTCCGCGGCGGATTGCGGGTACCCTGCGTCGCGATGCGACGCACGCTCGTCCCGGCCCTCGTGCTCGTGTCCGCGGCTGTCATCGCCGCATGCGGCTCGTCATCACCGTCATCGACCATCATCGAGCCGACCCCCTTCCAGGTGAGCCCGACACCGGTCATCACCGCTGCCGCCGAGCCGACACCGACCGCGACGGCGACGGCGTCGCCGACACCGTCGGGTCCCTGCATGCCAGGACAGTTCGAGATTGCCATCCTCGACACGCAGGGCGCTGCCGGCACCATCTACGCGACCTTCGAGATTCGCAATGCCTCGACGACAGACTGCACCGAGGACGGCTACGCGAAGCTGCAGATGCTCACGCCTGGTGGCGGGCTCCTCAACACCACGTGGAGCAATGACAACTCACTGGCCTCGCCGTGCACGACCGACCTCCCTCCGGCACTGCGGCGCTCGGGGCATCCGGCGCGACGGGCCACGGGTTTTTCCTTGTCTCGTGGACCGACGCCACCTGCTCCGCGCGGCCAGGCCGAGCGGCCGAAGTTCGTGGCAGGTGACGCTCCCGACGTCGCACTTCCAGACCGACGTCCCCGACATCGACTCGAGCATGGTCTGCTCCGGCGCCATCAAGGTCGGCCCGATCAAGTCGGCGCCCTACCCCTGATCAACGCGGAGATCCCCGCTTCCCAATAGAATTCGGGCCATGGCAGTGCTGCTGCTCAACGCCTCGCTGCAGCCGCTCAACGTGATCAGTCACCGGCGGCTGGTGGTTCTCCTGACCAAGGAGCGGGTGGCGTTCGTGGATGAGGCGGCCGAGCGCGCTGCGGCTGAGGCGCTGGCCGGCCGGCGGCTGCCCGAAGGCGTGGTCATCGTCCGCTTGCTGCGCACCATCCACGTCCCGCGCCGGCTGCTCCGCCCCAACCGGCGCAACCTTCTCCTTCGCGACGATCACACCTGCCAGTACTGCGGTCGCCTCGGCACCGCTACCGAGCTCACCGTCGACCACGTCATCCCCGTGTCCCGGGGCGGCGCGCCTGATCGCTGGGAAAACGTGGTGATCGCGTGCAGGAAATGCAACTGGCGCAAGGCGAATCACCGTCCCGAAGAGGTCGGCCTCACGCTCCGGCGCAAACCGGTGCCGCTGACACAGGAGTACGCGCACATCATCTTCCTGCGCTACCCGGAGCTCAAGGAGGCGTACGACAGGCTGCTCGCCGCGGCCTGAACCACCTGCGTTGCAACCGCCCCGAAGCGGCGCGTGCACACCGATCCCACGCCCCTATACTCGAAGGTCCAATGCCTCGATCCATGTGGCGGGGTGCCATCAGCTTTGGCATGGTGGCGATCCCCGTGCGGCTGTACCTGGCGACCGAATCGAAAAGTGTTTCGTTCCGGTTGCTCTGCCCCAACGACCACACGCCCGTGCGCAACAAACGCTGGTGCCCGGAAGAGGATCGAGAGATCGGCTGGAGCGAGGCTCTGCGCGGCTATGAGGTCGGCAAGGACGAGTACGTGATCGTGACCGACGCGGATCTCGACGACATCCCCTTGACCACGACGCACACGATCGAGATCGTCGAGTTCTGCCCGGATCCGGAGATCGAAGCGGGCGTCTACCTGAAGAGCTCGTACTACCTGGAGCCCGAGGCGGTCGGCGTCAAGCCGTATGCGCTGCTCCGCGAGGCGCTCGAGAAGACCGGCACCGTCGCCATCGGCAAGATCGCGCTGCGCGATCGCGAGCACCTGTGTCGCCTGGCGCTCCACGAGCAGGGCCTGATCCTCAACACGCTGCACTGGCCCGATGAGATCCGCTCGACGGCCGAACTGGCGATCCCCGAGCAGAGCCCGAGTGTCCCCAAGAAAGAGCTCGACATGGCGGTGATGCTCGTCGAGAACATGAGCGCCCACTTCGATCCATCGCGCTACCACGACGATTACCGCGAGGCCCTGATCCAGGTCGTCGAGTCCAAGCTGACCAACCAGCCGATCGAGCGTCCCGAGGTCCAGGAAACCGGCAAGGTCACGGACCTCATGGCCGCGCTCAAGGCATCCGTCGAAGCTGCGAAATCACGGCGAGGCGAGGCTTCGGAGGCTGAGGAGTCGGGCTCGGAAGAGGCCGAACCCGCTCGCCGGCGCCGGGCGTCCTGAGGCATCGCGAAGTCGCGCGTGGCTGGTAGAGCAAGCCTGTCTCGTGCCGCCCTGGCGGCATTCGGCGACCCGTTGCCGTTCCGCTCGCCCAGTCCGCCGCAGCTCCCCGGGTACATCCCAATCGAGACGGCGGTCCCGTGCGCCGAACCCTTCGACGATCGCGACTGGCTCTTCAGCGTCGACTGGGACGGAGCGAGGGCCCTGCTCTTCCTCGACCCGGGCGGGAGCGTTCGCATCCAGGGCGAGATGGTCGCTGACCTTGCGCGGCGCTTCCCGGACGTCTCAGGTACTGCCGCGATCAAGGGCGGCCGTGGCGCGGTGCTCGACGGGGTCATCGCGGTCCTGGACGGGAGGGACGTCCCGACCTGGCGGGCTTCGGCCGGCGCCTGGCCGCCGGACCGGCGGCCGCAGCCGAGCTCCCTGCGGTGTACCTCTGTTTCGACGTCCTCCACCTGGACGGCCGGTCCACGCTCGGCTGGTCCCTGGATCGCCGGCTCGACGCGCTCAGTGAGCTGACCGGACAGAGCGATGTCGCTCAGGTGCCGGACCATGTGCGTGGTCGCGGGGAGGCTCTCGCCGCGGCTGCCAACGGCGAGGGCTGGTGGCTCTGCTCGCCAGGAGGGCGAATGCGCCGTACCGGCCAGGGGTGGCCTCGCCCGACCGCCTCCGCATCGCTCTCTCGAACCAGACCACCTGCGTGATCGCCGGCATCGTCCCCCAATGGCGGGGCGGTATCCGGTTGATCCTCGGCGAGCATGTCGCCGGCCGGCTCACCTTCGCCGGTCACGTCGACGGACCGCGCGACCGGGTCGTCGCCGGTTGGCTGGCGCAGCAGGCGGCCGACCTTCGAGTCGGCAGTCCGGTGCTCGACGGCGTGCAGCCGTTCAAAGCCACCTGGCTCCGGCCGGCCCTCACCGCGACTGTCAAGCACCACGGTCGGAGCGCCGGTGGCGCGCTCCTTCGACCCACCCTTCTCGCGGTCCGCGATGACGTCGATCCGCGCTGGTGCGTCCAGCGACCGGCAGTCGCAGGGCCCGTCGACCTTCATGCCGGGACGCGATTCTCGCCGACGCTGCTCGATGCCACTTCCGCTCGGAGACATGGTCGCGCTGCACCGGTCCGGTCGATGACCGCCGCGGTGCTGATGTGCCGGCCCGACCACTTCGGCATCGAGTACGAGATCAATCCGTGGATGCACGTCGCGGTGAAGGTCGACCATGCGCTTGCCCAGGAGCAGTGGAACGCGCTGTACCGGGCATACGCCGAACTCGGTATCAGGGTCGAGCTGGCGGCCCCCGTCTCGGGTCTGCCCGACATGGTCTTCACCGCGAATGCAGCGGTGCTCTGGGACGACCGAGCCGTCCTGAGCAACTTCCACCACGCCGAGCGGCAGGGCGAGGAGGCTCACTGGCGTGCGGAGCTCGAGCGACTCGGCTTCGATGTCCATGAGCTCCCCCGCTCCCTGTCGTTCGAGGGCGCCGGCGACGCCCTGTTCGTCGGCGACCGGCTCTTCTGTGGCTACGGATTTCGCACCGACCGCGAATCCCACCACCCCGTGGCGCGAATCCTCGAGGTTGACGTCGTGTCACTGGAGCTGATCGACCCGCGCTTCTACCACCTGGACACCTGCTTCTGCCCGCTCGATGCCACCAACGTGCTGGCCGCGCCGGATGCCTTCGCTCCGGAGTCGCTCCGCTTGATTCGCGAACTGGTGCCGAACCTGATCGAGGTCCCTGCCGACGTGGCCGCGGGCTTCGCCTGCAACGCGATGCCGCTGGGACAACACCTGCTCTCGTCGCTGACGATCTCGCAGATGGACGACCCGCTCAAGGCCGCCGGCTATACCCCGATCCCGCTTCCCATGGGCGAGTTCCTCAAGGCGGGTGGCGGCGTGCGATGCCTCTCGCTGCCGCTTGGCGACCGAGAGCGCGGGCCGGTTCGCGACGCGAGCAAGCCCCAGGGTAGATCCAAGAACCTCTGAGCCTTTTCCCAGAATTCCGCGCCAAGATGGTCACGTGACCACAGAAAGCGCGGGCGAGCTCGAGTCGGATCCTCGTCGTCGACGACGAGCGCGCCATCACCGACCTGGTGGCGATGGCGCTCAAGTACGAAGGCTTTTCCGTCCGGACCGCCGCCACCGCCAAGCAGGCCCGTCACGGCGTGATGGACTTCCGGCCCGATCTGATGATCCTCGACGTCGGTCTGCCGGACGACGACGGCTTCACGCTCGTCCAACGCCTGATCAGCGACGGCATCAAAGTCCCGGTGATCTTTCTCACCGCCCGTGACGCCACCGAGGAGAAGGTCCACGGGCTCACCATCGGCGGCGACGACTACGTGACCAAGCCATTCAGCATCGAGGAGCTGGTCGCGAGGATCCGGGTCGTCCTCCGTCGCCACAACCCTGATGGTGCCGCCGCCAACGGCAAGCTCGTGCTGCACGACCTGGAGCTCGACGACGAGACGCACGAGGTCTTCCGCGCAGGCGAACCGGTGGAGCTCACGCGCACGGAGTTCCGCCTGCTGCGCTACTTGATGATGAACACCGGGCGCGTGCTGTCGCGCACGCAGATTCTCGACCACGTGTGGGACTACGACTTCGGCGGCGACGCCAGCGTCCTGGAAACCTACATCAGCTACCTCCGCCGCAAGGTCGACCAGGTCGAGCCATCACTCATCCACACAGTTCGCGGAATCGGATACGTCATGCGCGTGCCGCGGACCACATCCGCGCACGTCTGATCGGCGTGCCGGCAATGTGTCCAGGTCCATAGATGTCGCTCAGGCTCCGGCTGCTCCTGACCCTGGCGCCGCTGTTCATCCTCGGACTCGCCGCAGCTGACTTCGGGACGTATGTGGCGCTGCAGAGCTCGTTGCTTCAGAACGTCGACAGTCAACTTGTCGCCATTGCGCCGGGTGTGCAGAATGAGCTTCAGCATGCCGGCGAGCCTGGAGGCGATGGCGGTGGCCCCTACGGCGGCGGCGGCTCCTTTCAGGAATATGCATTCCCTCCAGGGACCTACGGCTACATCGTCGACTCGACGGGTAAGACGCAGGGTGGTGTCCTCTTCGGTGCGAGCGTGTACGCGTCGTCATCCGGCCCGATTCTTCCATCAGGGATCGCATCCGATTCCGGCAAGAAGATCACCGTCGATGGTACGGGCACGGACAACGCATATCGCGCCTACGTGACCTCGATGGGGAACGGCTCGGTCGTGGTGACCGCCGTGCCCGTCGACGGCGTCAACAGCACGCTGCGCACACTGCTGCTCTTCGAGATCTCCATCAGCAGCGGCATCACGATCATCGTGTTGGTCGTCGTCTGGCTGCTGGTGCGCCGCGGGATGCGGCCGCTTGAACGCATGGGCGCGACGGCACGGTCGATCGCAGCAGGCAACCTCGGAAAGCGCGTCTCGCCGTCCAACGAACGCACCGAGGTCGGCCAGCTCGGTCTCGCCCTGAACGGCATGTTGAGCCAGATCGAGCGAGCGTTTGCGGCGCGCGACGTCACCGAGGAGAAGTTGCGCCATTTTGTCTCCGACGCTTCGCACGAGCTGCGCACGCCGCTCACGTCGATGCGCGGATATGCGGAGTTGCTGCAGCGCAATCCGGACATGTCGCGCGACGACGTCCAACTCGCCATCCGGCGCATCGAGGACGAGACCCGGCGCATGGGTGTGCTCGTCGACGACCTGCTGCTCCTGGCACGCCTCGACCAGGGCCGTCCGCTTGATCGCGCGCCGGTCGATCTCACGTCCATGGTCAACGATGCCGTGAGTGACGCTCGCGCAGTGGATCCCGGACGCTCGGTGACTGCGCAGATCGCAGAACCGGTGACGGTCATGGGCGACGACCTGCGCCTTCGTCAGGCGGTCGCCAACCTGGTTCGCAACTCGTTGGTGCACACGCCGCCCGGCACCCCAGTCGAGGTGTCCCTGCTGGCGCAGAACGGATACGCCGAGATTGATGTCATCGATCACGGACCAGGCGTGCCTGCAGAGCAGCGTCAGCGCATCTTCGAGCGCTTCCACCGCGCCGACCCCACCAGGAGTCGCGACCAGGGCGGCAGCGGCTTGGGCCTGAGCATCGCCACGGCGGTCGTCACCGGGCACGGCGGCAGGATCAGCGTCACCGACACGCCAGGTGGCGGCGCCACGTTCCGCATCGAGCTGCCGGCGGCGGGAGGGCTCCTCGATGAATGACCAGGTGCTCTGGTACACGACACGCGGCGCAGGCGCTGTGAGCCTCGTGCTCCTCAGCGCCGTCGTGGTACTCGGCCTGCTCGCCCGCGTGCGCTTCGAGACCAAGGCGTGGCCGCGCTTCCTCAGCGCCGCCGTGCATGGCGACCTCGCGCTGATGACGCTCGTCTTTCTCCTGCTCCACATTGTCACCGCGGTTGTCGATCCGTTCACGCATCTCGGATTGGTCGCCGCCGTCGTGCCCTTCGGCTCGTACTACCGGACGGTGTGGCTCGGTCTCGGTACGATCGCCTTCGAGCTGCTCGTCGCGATCGTCGTGACGAGCCTGCTCCGGCGCTACATCGGCGCTCGCGTGTGGCGCGGCATCCACTGGCTTGCATATGCGAGCTGGCCGATCGCCGTGATCCACGGCATGGGCACAGGCACCGACCGGACGGCACTCTGGATGCTGGTGATCGATGTCGTCTGCGTCGCTGCCGTCGCGGTGGCGCTCGTATGGCGCATGGTCGCTGCTCCGCCGGACCCGCTCGCGGACGAACGTCGCGTGGCGGCAGAGCGTGCATCGTTTGGGACGGGGCGATGAGCATCGCGCTTCTTGCCGGGCCGTCCCCCACGCAGGGGATGGAGCGTTTCTCCGCTCACCAGCAACGCCTTGGCGAGTTGCCAACCGCATCGCATCTCATCGAGTCCATCGAGCGAAGCACCTTGCGCGGCAAAGGCGGCGCAGGTTTCCCCGTTGCCACCAAGTGGCGATCGGTTGCGTCGCAACGGTCGGGCACGCCGATCGTCCTTGCCAACGGCGGAGAGGGTGAGCCGCTGTCACGCAAGGACCGGATGCTGATGGAGCAGCGACCCCACCTCGTCATTGACGGTGCGATGCTGGCTGCGGCGGCAGTCGGCGCGGACGATGTTGTGCTGTATGTCGGCGCTGAGCATGCCGGTGCCATCCAGGCAATGCAGCGGGCGATTGCCGAGCGTTCTGGTGCCGCACGTTCAATGCTGCGCCTGGTGAGCGCACCGGTTCGCTACGTCTCGGGAGAAGAGACGGCGGCGGTACATTTCATCAACGACGGGATCGCGCTGCCCACGTCGATTCCGCCTCGCCCATATGAGCGGGGGGTGGATGGCCGTCCGACCCTCGTGCAGAACGTGGAGACGCTCGCACATGTCGCGCTCATCGCGCGCTTCGGCGACGAGTGGTATCGCTCGCTCGGCTTTGGAACGGCGTCTGGAACGACGCTGGTCACAGTGGGCGGTGCGGTGCCTCAAACGGTGCTCATCGAGATTCCGCAAGGGATGATGCTCGCTGATGCTGTGAACGCCGCCGGCGGTATCACCTCGGACAGCGACGCGGTGCTCCTCGGCGGATATTTCGGAGGATGGGTGGAATCCGAGAAGGCCTGGGGTTTGTCGCTCGACTCCGATGCGCTGCGCCAGCAGGGCTATTCACTTGGTTGCGGTGTCATCGCCGTGCTTCCATCCGGTCGCTGCGGGGTCATCGAGACAGCCCGAATCCTGGCGTACCTCGCGCACGAGAGCGCTCGCCAGTGCGGGCCGTGCACGTTCGGCCTGCGCGCCATCTCCGCATCGGCAGGCCGCGTTGCAGGCCTGACCTCAACACCCGGCGACCTCGAGCACATTCAGCGCTGGGCGGGACTGCTCGCCGGTCGCGGCGCCTGCCGTCATCCCGATGGCGCCGCCGGCCTGCTCGCATCTGCGCTGCGTGTCTTCGCCGCTGAATTCCTCCTGCACCACCACGATCGACGTTGCAGCATCGTGAATGCAGCGGCAGTGGCGTCATGAGCGACCGTGTCACGCTCAGCATCGATCGCATCAAGTGCGACGGGCACGGCGTCTGCGCCGACCTGGTCCCCGAGCTCATCGAGCTCGACGACTGGGGCTATCCGATCATCCGCGCCGGCGCGATTCCGCAGTCCGTCCTGCCGCACGCCCGCCGGGCGGTGTCGGGTTGCCCCACGCTTGCGCTGCGCCTCCAAGCTCTCGCCGTACGTCGCTGAATCAGCGCCTCTGGCGAAGGCGCGTGCGGAGGCCGCGCTCGAGTAACGAGCCAGCCCAGCGTGCGGGCGAGCGGGGAGGTCGCGCGCTGCGGCGGGTCGCGGTCGGGACGCCTTCGCCGTCCCGCCGCTCGCTCTCGCCCGGGGGGGTAGCCCGGGCTGCGAGACGTCCCGCCTCCGCGCACGACCTCCCCGCTCGCCCTCCTAGTCCGCCAGTGGCGCACGCCGCCGCACCAGTGTCGCGTCCGCCGCTAGCTGTGCTTGAGGACCAGGTCGAACTCCATCGTTGCGGTGCTGTCGACCGTGACGAATCCGTCGACGTTCGGGCCTGCATGTTGAATTCGGCCCATGGGAAGGTGATCGAGCCGACCACCTCGATGTCTGAGCCTGTCAGGCGTGCTTTCGTTGGGATCGTCACGATCTTGGTCGTCCCGTGGATCGTTAGCGCGCCGTGGAGCGAAACGGTTATCTCGGCACCGGATGTAGCGGTCGCAGGCAGTGCAACTGGTGTCGAGAGGACGAACTTCGCTTGCGGGAACTGGGCGCTTTCGAGTCCGAGGCTCTGGATGTGGCTGTCGCGCATTGCCTGGTCGCTGGTCAGCGATTCGACGTTGACGGCGAATGACGCGGCGCTCACGGTGAGCGCCGTTCCCGAGCCAGTGATCGTTGCGCTCCCGGTGATCTGTGATGTACGGCCGACAGCGTCACTCGGCGCAGAGAGGAACGCGAGACGTTCGCGAACGCGGTAGCCCGCAACTGATTTTGAGGCGACCGTCCACGTGCCCGGAATCTCCGTGGAGGTCAGCGCCGGCGATCCTGTTGTGCCGGCCGGCGACGTCAAGGCGAGCGGTGCGGGGGCCGAGTGGCTGAAGAGCACGAAGTAGATGAACAGCACGCCCGCGGCGCCGACGGCAACTACCAGCCCCAGCGCGCTGAGCAGCCATGCCCGCGCGGTGCGCGGGTGCGGAAACGAACGACGCTGAGAGTTGGGCATCAGATCTCCTTGTCTCGGGACTTTGGATGTCCCCGCTCAGAAGTCCGCGGGAGAAGCCTGAGAGTCCGCTCAGAGATCGCCCTGCGTTCACAGCCGCTTCCCAGCGTGCTCCCGGTTGATGTCAAGCACCGTTCGTCACGCTGGGTCTCATGAACGACCAGCGTGGTACAGCCGCTCCAGTCCTGGACATCGCGATCCCCGTGTACAACGAGGAGCGAATCCTGGATCAGCGTGTCCGCGCGCTGCTTGGGTATGTCCATGCTGAGATTCCCTTTGCAACGCGGCTCACCATCGTCGACAACGCGAGTGACGACGCAACCCGGCTGATCGGCAAGCGCCTCGCGGCCCAGTTCGATGGGATTCGTTTCATGCACATCGCCGAGAAGGGTCGTGGTCGCGCGCTGCGCGCTGCGTGGATGGCGAGCGATGCCGCTGTCCTTGCGTACATGGATGTCGACCTGTCGACTTCCCTTGACTCACTTGGTGGGCTGATCGCACCGCTGCTCTCGGGCAGGAGCGACATCAGCATCGGCAGCAGGCTCATGCGAGGAGCTGCGGTCACGAGGAGTCTCCGGCGTGAGGTCATCTCACGTGCCTACAACCTTCTCCTGCATGCGGTGCTGCACACGCAGTTTCGCGATGCGCAGTGTGGATTCAAAGCCATACGGGCGCAGGTTGCGCTCGAGTTGCTGCCCGCGGTTCGTGATCAAGGATGGTTCTTCGACACCGAGCTCCTCGTTGTGGCACAGCGTGCCGGCATGCGTATTCACGAGCTTCCGGTTGAATGGATCGAAGACCCGGATTCGCGCGTGAATGTTCCCCGGACTGTGCTCACAGATCTGCGTGGCGTGCTTCGCATGCTCTGGAGCGCCAATCCCGCTGAGACCTCGATGCGGCCTCGCACGATTCAAGCCCAGGAGGTGCGGTGATGCCCGCGCCAAAGCGTCGCATCACGGTTGCCGAGCGCGATCGCGCTCTGCGACTTCGCAAGAGGCTCACCGCCTCTTTCGGCGTTGCGGGAACCGCAGCCGTCGCATTGCTCGCAGTCGCGGCTCATCACAATGACGCCGGGAAGTCGACGTCTACCACGGCGACGTCATCGATGACGTCGTCCACGACGACCACGGCCACTCCGTCCCCCAGCGCTTCCTCATCCACGAGTGGATCGTCCTCGCTCTCCACCGGATCCGTGAGCGCCGGGAGCTCATCGTCAGCGAGTACTGTCAGCGGCGGCTCATGACCCTGGCCGCGCATCGAAGCACTGCTCTTGGGACATCGATGCACGTCCTGGTCACCGACCCGGACAGCCTGGGTGCGGCCACGACCGCGGTGGAAACTGTTGTCGCCGCCATCGACCAGACATGCAGCCGCTTTCGCGACGACAGCGAGTTGAGCCGGCTCATGGCGGGTGATGGACCGCATGAAGGCATCGTGTCGCCACTGCTGGCGGAGGCGCTCGCCACCGCCCTTCGGGCCGCCGAGCTCACCGACGGCGCCGTCGACCCCACGGTCGGCGCGGCGGTCCGCGCTGCCGGATACGACATCGACTTCGATGCCGTACCCGCCGCAGGGGCACCGACTGCAGCTCTCGGTATCACCGATTCCGGGATGGCGGCACATCCGCCTGTTTCCAGGAACGCGGCGAGTCGAGGTCGACGCAGGCGTGGAGGTCGATCTGGGCGCAACCGCCAAGGCCCTCGCCGCCGATCTCGCTGCGCGAGCTGCGCTGGAGGCGATGCGGCCGGCGGTGTCCTGGTCAGCCTCGGCGGCGATGTCTCGGTTGCCGGAGATGCCACCGGAGGACGGATGGAACATTCAAATTGCCGAGGACAGCCGTGCCGCGATCACCCCGGCGGCGAGACGATCTCCATCCGCGCGGGCGGGGTCGCCACATCGAGCACGACCGTCCGCCGCTGGCGCCGCGGAACCGTTGAGCTCCATCACATCATCGACCCGGCAACGGGCCTGCCCGCCGAGGGACCCTGGCGAACGGTCAGCGTCGTGGCGGGTACCTGTGTCGACGCCAACATCGCCGCAACCGCCGCGATCGTCCGCGGCGCTGCTGCCGCTACCTGGCTCGCTGAATCCGGGCTCCCGGCACGACTGGTCGATCGGGACGGGGGGATTTCCGGGTGGGCGGCTGGCCCGCGCGGACGCTCAGACGTCCTGAGCGATCAGCTCCTGGACCTGGCGCTGATAGCGACGCGTGTCGTCGTAGACACCGTGGCTGGTAACGCTTGCATCGCCCTGGTAGTAGCCGGCCAAGGTTGCCGGGATATCGGCGTCGTGCGTGCTCATCAGATGGCGCAGCAGCATCGCGCCGGCGGCGACATTGTCCTGGGCGCGCCAGATGTCGAGATGCGTTCCCGCGAGGTGACGCGACACCCATTCTCCCGTGAAGGGCTCGATCTGCATGACCCCCACCGCGCCGGTGGCCGAAACCTGTTCCTGACGCCACTCCGACTCCGCCCAGGCCACGCCGCGTAGCAGGCGCGCATCCAGGCCGACATCCACGGCGACGAAGCTCACCAGCGCGTTCATCCGGCTCAGGCGGCCTGGCACCACCAGCTCGTCGCCCTCGGCGATCGGCGCGTTGACGCCGATCCCATTGGTGCGCGCAAGCGCTGTGGGGTCGACCCCAAACCGTCGCGCCACCTCGAAACTCCCTCGCCCTTGGCGACTCGGTACGTCTCAGAGTCGTGCGCGCCGCGCGCATACGCCGGCAAGGTGAGCGAGGCGTCGGGAATCTGCAGCATCTGACCCACCCGGATGAGCTCTGGAGCCGCCATCCGGTTGGCGTCAAGGAGCGCCGCCACCGTGGTGCCGTGGCGAACGGCGATATCCGAGGCGGTGTCGCCTGGGCGCACCACATACGAGGTCGCAAAGATGGCGGATGGGATGGTGGCGACGGCGGTGGCGCCGAGCGCGGCAGCGGCAAGACGAGACCTTGTCGGCATGGGTTCCTCGTGGAGTGGGACGTTGAGAGAGACTGGGAACCGGCCGCCCGCCGGCGGCGAACGCAGCGTAGGCACAGTAGATCGCTTGCGTCAAGTGTTACCGGTCGCCGTAACGGTTTCGTCACAACCGAGTCGCCTCCGTGTGAACTGTCATCCAGTCGGCCCGAGTGCTACGCTGCGATCGAAAGCCATGCGACTCCCGAGCCTGCCGCGCACCTCGTTGCCGACCACTTTCCTGGCCGCGTCCTGCGGCGCGGGCCTTGGGATCATCACCTTCGTTCTTTCCGCCTGGTTGCACGCGGCCGGCGCGACGGCGGCGGCCGCGATGCTTGCCGAAGCGGCTCTGCTCATCGCGCTTGCGTGTGTCGCGGCCTTCGCGCTGTTTGACGGCAACACCAAGTTGCGTGGTGCCCGGGTGCCGATCAACCGCGCCCTCCCACCGGCCTGGTGGCCGCGCGACCCCGATTCGGTGTCGCTGCTGGCCGCGTGCGTTGGGGGGCCGCTCGTCATCGGCGCCGGAGCGGCAGTTCTCCTCTTCCGCTAATTCCAGGGGTTTTATTTGAGTTTTGCGCCGAGCGGATGCGCCTTCATCCGCTCGTCAGTTGCGCGATCCCCCAGCGAGCAGCTTCACGGACCATCTCGTCGGGATCGGTTGCCGCACTGTGTCGCAGCGCGGGCAGCGCCGCCTGATTCCCGGCGTTTCCGAGGGCGATCGCGCAGTTCCGCGCCAGCCCGGCACGTCCCGTTCGCGAAACGGCGGTTCCTCGAAATCGGGCGGCGAACTCGGCGTCAGTCAACTCGAGGCACTCAACGAGGTCTGGATGCGGTACCGGCCCGTTCACTGTGCTCGCGGTCCCTACGGCGCTCGCCTGCGGGGCCAAGCGGTGGTTGATCGGGCAGGCCTCCTGGCAGAGATCGCAACCAAACGCCCAGGTGCCCATCAACCGTCGTAGCTCGTTCGGGATCGAGCCCCGATGCTCAATGGTCAGGTAGGAGATGCAGCGCCGCGAGTCGATCACACCCGGCGCGACGATCGCACCAGTCGGACAGCATGGAATGCACGCGGTGCATCTGCCGCACCCGCGCTTCGAGGGTGCGTCGACCGGCAGTGCAACAGAAACCGCGATCGATGCGAGCAGCACGTACGAGCCCGCCTCGAGAGTGATCACCGACGCGTGCTTGCCCGCGAATCCGATGCCTGCACGCTCGGCGATCGCACGGTCGAGAGCCCATCCATGGTCAACGAAGCGCTTTGCTCGCAGCTCGCCGACACGCTCCCTCAGCCAGTTCACGAGGTCGTCGCAGCGCTGCCCAAGGAGGTCGTGGTAATCGACGGCGCGGCCGCCGTCCTCCGTGCACGCGTACGCCGAGAAGCGGCCTCGGATGGTCGCCTCGGCGTCGCCGGCGGGGTGCTCCGGCTGCGCGGGCTGATACGGCCAGGCGAGCGCGATGATCGATCGCGCCCACGGGTAGCGACCACCGATGTCCGCCGAAGCCTCCACACGGTCACGCGTGTACCAGTCCATGCCGTCCATGCGGCCGGCATCGATCGCAGCGAGCGCCCGGCCGCGCGCCTCGGCGAACGGGCGAACCGATGTAATTCCGCACGTGGCGAAGCCGAGGCGGCGCGCCTCATCTCCCAACTCCGCCTTGAGCTCTTCCGGATCCATCGTCGCGCGACCTCCTTCGGCGATGGTTGCACGGGCCGCACACCGTACGATCGAGGCATGAACACCACTGCGGGCGGTGCTCGTCTGCCCCGCCTGCTCTGCATCATGGGATCGGGGGAGACCACCCCGACGATGGTGTCCGTGCATGCCGATCTGATGTCGCGTCTCGGGCCGCGCCCGGTACCCGCCGTCCTCCTCGACACGCCCTTCGGATTCCAGGAGAACGCCGCTGACATCAGCGAGCGGACCGTGGCCTACTTCCGCGACCGCGTCGGGTTCCCCATCAGCGTGGCGACATTTCGGAATCGCGAGCGGGCATCGCCGCTGGAGTACGAAACGATGCTTGCCCGCGTCGCCGAAGCGCGGTACGTCTTCGCGGGACCGGGGAGCCCGAGCTACGCACTTCGCCAGTGGCTCGACACCGCCGTTCCCGACCTCCTCGCTGCCAAGCTGCGCGACGGCGGGTGCGTGACCCTGGCGAGCGCGGCAGCGGTGGGGCTGGGTGTCTACTCGCTCCCGGTCTATGAGGTGTACAAGGTCGGCGAGGAGCCGCGCTGGCTCGACGGTCTCGATCTGCTCAGCGCCACCGGCCTGCGCGCCGCGGTGGTTCCGCACTACAACAATGCCGAAGGCGGCACGCACGACACGCGGTACTGCTACATGGGCGAGCGGCGGCTGCGCATGCTCGAGGCCCTCCTCCCGGACGGCATCGACATCCTCGGCGTCGACGAACATACCGCGGCGATCTTCGACATCGACGCCGCGACCGTGACGATCCGCGGGCGAGGGGGCTGACCTGGCGCCGCAAGGGTGTCTCGCAGCGATTCGAGAGCGGGGTCACGATGCCGGTCAGCGATCTTGGCGCGGACCTGGTTCCGTCCGCGGCCGACGCGGCCGGCGCGCCCGATGCCGACCTCAGGACTTCGCTGCCCGCAGCGAGCGTCTCGCCATTTCTCGAAGAGGTCACCCGCCAGTCCGGTGCCGCGGACGCGGCGTTGGCGTCGCGCGACGTCGACGGGGCGGTGGGGGCGCTTCTGGCGATCGACTCGCAGATTCACGAATGGTCCGCGGACACACTCGACTCGGACGAGCAGGATCGCGCGCGCGAGACACTGCGCCGCTACGTCGTGCGCCTCGGCGATCTGGCTCGCGGCGGCGCCGCCGATCCGCGCGATCTGATCGGCCCAGTTGTCGATCGCATTCTCAGCCTGCGCGTCGAGATGCGCGGTGCAGGGGAGTACGCGCTCGCCGACAAGCTGCGCGATGCGTTGGTGGACGCGGGTGTCGAGGTGCACGACACCCCCGCCGGGTCCACGTGGGAGCTCGCGGCGGCGCCGGTGAGCTGACCTCAGCGATCAGGCGGTCGCCTCACCTCTGGCTTCGGGATCGAGCGACATCTCACGTGGGCGGCCGAGCCAGTATCCCTGGCCGGCGGTGACGCCGAGCGCTGCGAGCCGATCGGCCGTCTCCTCGTCCTCGATGCCCTCAGCGATGACGGTGGAGCCCGAGCTGCGTGCATATGCAACGGTGGCTTCGATGACCGCACGCGGTCCGCGTTCGACGCAGCCCTGCGTGATGCTCTTGGCAACCTTGACGAATTCCGGGACAGCCGCCGCGAGCAACTCCAGTGTGGAGTGCCCTTCGCCGATGTCATCGAGCGCGAACTGGAATCCGTGCTCCCGATAGCTGGCGAGGACCAGTCGGAGGCGCTGCTGATCCGCGATCGACTCGCGCTCGGTGATCTCGAGGACGATCGTCTCGGGGTCGCGCTCCGCCCAACGCGCGAGCAGGAGCATGTGGTCGACAGGGTGGAGCGGGTCGAGCAGCATCGCCGCCGAGACGTTGAGGAACAACGGGTCGCTGTCCGGCAACCCGGAGGCGGCCGCCATGGCGATGCGGCGGCAGATCCAGTCGATCTCCTTGGTGACGCCGCGACGGTGCGCGAGCGCGAACACGTCCTCCACGCCGTCCACGGGATCGCGGAGACCGGGAACGCGAGCCAGCGCCTCCCATCCGATTGCGCGGTGATCGCTGAGCAGCAAGATCGGCTGAAACATCGCCTGGATCACGCGCCGTTTGCTGAGGATGGCGTCCAGCATCTCGCCGGCATCGCCGCCACCGCGCACGAGGCTCGGAAGCGAGCGGTCTCCGGCGATCACGACGCGGTCGCGCCCATCCTTCTTGGCTTTCGACAAGGCTTCATCGGCTGCCAGCCAGAGCGCATGCACGCCGCCGGCGCCCGCCGAAACGCCGGCACTGATGCGTGCCTTGCCGTGCGGCAGTGCGACTCCATGGAGCGAGACGCGCATGCGCTCGGCGATCGCCACCGCTTCGGCCTCGGTTGTTGCATCCATGATTGACACGAACTCGTCACCACCGATGCGGAGCAGCTGGTCGCCGGCACGGAGTTGCGCGCGCAAGGTCCGAGCAACCTCGATCAGCAGCATGTCGCCCGCCTCGTGGCCGAACTCGTCATTGATGGGCTTGAGGTGGTCGACGTCGATCGCGATGACCGCGGTCGCCCCGGTCAGCTCTCCAAGCCGCTCCTCGAATGCACGCCGGTTGCCCACCTTGGTCAGCGGGTCGGTGGTCGCATGCAACGCCTTCTCCTCGAAGAGCCCGGCCCGCGCGACGGCGACTGCCGCCTCGTCCGCGATGGCCTGGACGACAGTGAGGTCGTCGAAATCCCACGCTCCGCGGCGAGCATGCGAGATGAGCACGAGCACGCCGATCACACGTCCGCCGGCAGCGCGCAGCGGTGCGGCCACGACGCTTCTCGATCGCCGTCCGCCACCGAGGCTCTCGAGCTCGTTGAGACTCGAATGCGGCATCGATGCATAGGCCTGTTTGATATCGCGCGGAGTCCGCAGCAGGCACGCCTCGCCCGACGAGTACACACGGCCGATGACCCCGTCTCCCGGCGCCATGGTCAGCCTGGGGCCACTCGCGGGAGACACCCCTGCAGGTCCGAGGATCAGTGGCAGGGTCGCGAGCCCACCGGAGTCGGCCTCGAAGAGCAGCACCCGTCCCCAGGTCGCATCCGGGTACGTCTCATGGCAGCCGCCGAGCACGGCAGCCGCGACCTCGCGTAGAGTCAGTCGTCAAGCCAAGCCGCCGCGCAACGTCGGCAACAGCTCGCAACCTTCGCGTCTGCGCCTGGTAGTGGCGGTCGGTCAGCGACCAGTTGGAATAGGCAAGCACGACGACGCCGACAACCAGGGCAGTGATCTGGATCAGCTCGTTGACACCGTCGATCCGCATCAGTCCGGCCCACCACCACACGCCTGCGAGCCCGGCGCATGACGCCAGCACGACGGTCCACAACGCCGGCGCACGAGCCGACGGATCGACCGTCAACAACACGGCGATGAAGCCCAGAACGATGAGCGGCACGGGATGGGTCAGACGTGAGGCGGAAAGGCCCAGGACCAATGTGCACAGACCCACGCTGGTGAGCCCCTGCACGAGCGCCGCGACCGATGCACTGACACGAGCGGCCCGACGCAACCGAATCGTGATCTCGAGCATCACAGCCGCGACAACCACGACCTCGATCTCGACGAACATTATTCGTGGCGGGAGCCAGGAGTCGACCAACTGCCAGCTGGTGATCCCGAGCAGGACTGCCGTCGCGAATATCGGTAGCCAGCGCCGAGCGGCGCTTTCGTTTCGCATAACCCTCTCGAAACAGAGCGTAGGGGCAGCGAAGCCGCCAGAATTCGGCGTGACAGCCTTGTATCCGGTTCCTCAGAAGTTAGGGGTTTTGCACGGATACCGATCCGGTGAGCGCCTGGCCCACGGTCTGCTTGCCGTTCATCGGCGAGAGGACAAGCTGCGCGGCTCCGGCCGATCCGGACTGGAAGTACAGCTGCACCGGGGCGCTCGACTGGCTGGTCAGCTCGCCTCCGCAGGCCTTCCACGTGCCGCGGTATCGACGAACGGCTCCTTGTCGATGTTCTGAAAGATGACATCAACCGGCGTCAGCGGACCGGAGACGAGTGCCCCGACGCACAACTGGCCGATGACCGGATCACCGATGTTGTCGATGGAGACGTCGACCTCCACACGCTTGTCCGCCGGGGCAGTGGCGGGGATGACACCGCTGATATCCGCCATCGCGGGTCCCGCGGTTGCGAAGAGCGGGGAGATGACGCCGAGGAAGAGACCGAGGAGCACCGCGCCCACCACGCTCAGGAACACCAGCCGGGGGTTGGCCGTGAACCAGCGCTTGATGGAGGCGAAACTCAGATCGTCGCCGGCGGCTGATACTCACCGAAGACCGACCGCAACGCTCCGCAGATCTCGCCGAGCGTCGCCTCCGCCCGGACGGCGTCGAGGATGCGCGGCATCAGCGACTCATCTGACGCTGCCGCCCGCTTGACGGCGGCGATCGCCGTATCGACTGCCGCCAGATCACGCTGAGCACGATGCATGGCGAGCCGTTCCGCCTGTTCGGCCATCGCGCGCTCATCGGGACGGAAGAGGAGCGGCGCGCCGTCTTCCTCGGTCTCCGTGTAGCGGTTGACGCCGACGATCACCTTGTCGCCCACCGCGATCGCCCGCTCCGTGCGGTATGCCTCGTCCTGGATGAGCTGCTGCATCCATCCGGCCTCGATGCAGGCCACCGCACCCCCGCGCTCATCGATCTCGTCGAGAAGCCTGCGGGCCTCACGCTCGAGCTCATCGGTGAGCCATTCGACAAAGTACGACCCACCGAGCGGATCAACGGTGTTGGTGACCCCGGTCTCCTCCGCGATGATCTGCTGCGTGCGCACGGCGATGCGTTGCGCTTTCTCGGTGGGGATCGACAGTGCCTCGTCGTAGCAGGAAAGTGCGAGGGACTGGACACCACCGAGCACCGCGGCGAGCGCTTCGATGCCGGCCCGCACGATGTTGTTCTCGGGCTGCTGCGCGGTGAGCGTCGAACCGCCCGTCTGCGTGTGCGTGCGCAACATGAGCGAGCGGGGATCACAGGCATGAAATCGCTCGGACATGATTCGCGACCACATGCGTCGCAGGGCTCGGTACTTGGCGATCTCCTCGAAGAAATCGATGTGGGTGTTGAAGATCCAGGAGAGCTTGGGCGCGAATTCGTCGACCCCGACCCCGCGATCGATCGACGCCTGCACGTACGTGCACGCGTTGGCGATGGCGAACGCCATCTCCTGCGCGGCGGTGCTGCCCGCCTCGCGGATGTGATAGCCGGAAAGGGAGATCGGGTTGAACTTCGGGGTATTGCCGGTGCACCAGACGATCAGATCCGCCGCAAGGCGCAGCGATGGTCGCGGCGGATAGATGAAGGTGCCGCGGGCGATGTACTCCTTGAGGACGTCGTTCTGGACGGTCCCCATGATCGCGGCCGCGTCGAGGCCCTGACGTTCTGCGGCAACCACGTACATCGCCACGAGCACCGGCGCCGGTGCGTTGATGGTCATCGAGGTGCTCACGGAGCTGAGCGGAATGCTCTCGAAGAGATCCTCCATGTCGCGCACCGAATCGATGGCAACCCCGACCTGCCCCACCTCGCCGGCGCTCCGTGGATCGTCGCTGTCGAGACCCATCTGGGTGGGCAGGTCGAACGCGACGGAGAGCCCGGGCTGGCCCTGGGCGAGCAGGTAACGGAACCGCTGGTTGGCATCGCTCGCGGTGCCATACCCCGCGTACTGGCGGATGCTCCAGAGGCGACCGCGGTACATGGTGGGCTGGATTCCCCGCGTGAAGGGGGCCACACCCGGGAACCCCTCACGGCGAAGGGGGTCGCTCGCGGTGAGGTCGGCCGGCGTGTACAGCGGCCCCACGGGGATGCCGCTCCCGGTCTCGAAAACACCCTTGCGCTCGCCCCGGGCCCGCGCCGGCTCGAGGACGGTGTCCTGCCACTCGAGGAGCGCCTCCACGTAGTCCGGTTCTCCTTCCTCCACCGTGACGGACGACAAAGCATCCGATTCGGCGCCCATCGCCGCAGCATATCGCTGTGTCACGAGCGCGCGAACTCGGTGGCCGGCTTCTGAAAGCTGTGCGACACTCGCCGGCAATGGCATTGCCGGTGACCACGTCGCTCGTGGAGGATTCTGCCGCCGGGCTCGCGGCCGGTGGATGGCGCTACACGCAGCGGCAGCTGTACTACGCGACGATGGCTCGCGCGGAGACCACCCCCTCCGACGCCGCGTCCAACGGGGAGATCGGTCTCGGCGTGCTGCTCATCCTCATCGGGTTGATCCTCATCGGCTTCAAGGTCCTCTTCGCGCTCTTCGTAACCCTGGGACTGGCACTGATCCTCACCGGCGTCCTCGGACGGATCCGCCGGCCCAGGCTGACGGGCCGCGTGCTTGCGCTGTCATTCGACGAGTTTCGGAGCCGTTTCGGCCCGCTCGGGCCGGATGGTTTGATCCCATCTGACAGGCCGGTGACGTCCGCGAATGCCGATGCGCCAGCGACGATCGTCACCGACTCCCGAGAGCGCAGCGGTGATCACCGCCAACGCCGAGCGCGCGGAACTGGGGCCCATCGAGGTGGTCGTGGCGAGTGACAGCTGGCGGCCACGCTCGGGGACTCGCGTGATCGTGCTCCACGACGCCTCGCCGCATGGGTGCGCGCTGGTTCAGGATCTGCGCGATTCAGGCATGGAGGTCGTCGACGGCGGGCTGCGTCCTCGGGATGTCGACGGCCCAGGGCATCAGGTGATTGAGGGAGCCCCCGCCCGCCTCCCTCGCGATCTCAGCGCGTTGCTGGAACGCGACGAGCTCGACTGGTTGTTGAGCGGCCGCCGTGTCGAGCTCGCCACCCTGTCACCAGAGGTCGCGCTGGACAGGGTGCGAGCTGCGATCAGTCAGCCTGAGCCCCTTCGCGACGGTGCCCCGCAGCCAGCTCACTGAGCATCTCCGGGGCCAGCTCGGTGCCCGTCGCGGCGGCCACCTTGCAAGCTGTCAACGCTCGCAGTGTCGCGGTCCGCAGGCCACCCTCGAGCAGCGCGCGCTCACCGACAACGGCACCCGGTCCCACCTGCGCGACCGCCGCGCCATCCACCTCGACGGTGAGCACCCCATCCAGGAGCACGTACATGTCGCTGCCTTTGTCGCCCTGCTCCACCAAGGTGGCGCCCTGCTTCACGGTTTCGATGCGTGGCTTGACCCCGCCTCGCATGATGCGAAGTGAAAGCTCTCGCTCCATGGCGGTTTCGACCTCTGTCACCAGCGCCGGCGAATCCTCATCGCCCCAGGGCGTGTGCGCCCCGAAGGCTTCCTGGGACCAGCGCTTGAAGTCGACCAGTCCCGACTTGTGGCTCAGGGTCTGGTTGCCGTCGTAGACCCAGTGGCGGGAAACGGGCTGGCTCCGGTCAACTCGTGAGCGGATGAGCCGTCGGCGAAGAGGGTCAGCGTCAACGTCGTCCATGCCAGCGGAGCAGCGAGTTGGACAAACGGGGGCCGATTCACCCTGCGAGGCGCCGGTACACCTGTCCGTCCACCGGAGGTCTGACTGAAGCGCACCCAACCGTCGCCGACCACCGGATGCGGCCGCTTGTCCGGAAACGCGACCGCGGCGAACGTCATGCCGCGACCGCCGAGCCGCAGAGTCGTCGAGCCAATCTGCCCACCGCCCTCCTGGCCGTGACCGACGATGCGCCCATCGAGAACCTCGATCCATGCGCTCAGATGGTTGGCGAATCGAAAGCGATCCTCCGCTCGGAGCGCTTCCAGCGAATCGATGTGATCGGGCGGCGGATCGTCGTAGTGAGCGACGCCTGTTTCAAAGGGCAGCTTGGTGACCCCTTGCACCGCCTCCGATGGGATCCACGAGATGGACGTGACCGATGACTCGTTGCGCATGTCGTACCTCCGTGGTGCCGATCATCGACCGCGGAAAGGACCTGGTCGAGGGTGCCCGGACCACACGTTAAGGTGAGGATCACCCCCTGACAACGTGGTGGCTGCCCCATTATCAATTGGCGCCGTCCTGACTAGAGTGACCTCATGCCTCTGGAGCAGTCGATCCGCGTTGTGCTCGCGGATGACAACCTGATCGTCCGGGAGGGGGTTCGTGCCCTGCTCTCCATCTCGGGAGACGTCGACGTGGTCGGCGTTGCAGGCGATTACGATGAACTCCTCGCGGGTGCAGCCGAGCATCTTCCCCAGGTGGTAGTCACAGACATCCGCATGCCACCCGACTTCACCGATGAGGGAATCCGCGCGGCACGTATCGTCCGCAAACGCCACCCCGGCACGGGAGTGGTCATCCTCTCGCAGTACGACGAGCCCGAGTACGCCATCTCGCTGCTCAGCGAAGGCGCTGCCGGCTATGCGTACCTCCTCAAAGACCGCGTCGCCGAAGGCGATCAGCTTGCGCGAGCGGTTCGTGAGGTGAGCACAGGGGGATCGATGCTCGACCCGCGCATCGTCGATGCGCTCACCCGGCCGGTGAGCGACGCCGGTGGGTTGACCGAGGATGAAGAGCGGCTGCTCCGCATGGTTGCGGAGGGCAAGCCCATCAAGGCGATTGCCGCGTCGCTGCATACGACCGCGACGTCTGTCGGAGACGACATCGAGCAGCTTTTCCTCAAGCTCGCGCAGCAGGCGAGCGCGGGAACGCAGGGCGCACTCGATCGGTTGCGCCTGCTCCACAAGGTGATCATCGACCGCGAGGAGCAGGGCGAGAGCCTCAGCCGGATGCTGCCCGGCGGTATCGCGCAGCAGATGCGCGAGAACGGTGTGCAGCCCGGCAGGACCGAGCAACTCACCGTGACCGTGCTGATGTCGGACATCCGCGCGTACTCGACGATTGCCGAGGCATCGGATCCGTCGGTGCTCGCCGGCCAGCTCAACCAGCACCGCGCTGCGATGAATCACGCGGTGCTGTCCGAAGGCGGAACCGTGATGCAATTCGTGGGCGACGCGGTGATGGCGGTGTTTGGTGCGCCGTTTCCTCAACCCGACCACGCGCAGCGCGCATTGTCAGCCGCGCTCGCGATGCACGAGGCGCAGCGCGCCGTCAATGATGGCTGGGCGGCACAGGGCTTGCCGCCGTTCCTTCTCGGCATCGGCCTGTCGACAGGCGATGTTGCCGCAGCGCTCCTGGGCTCGGAGGAGCGGCTCGAGTATTCGCTGGTCGGCGATGCGGTGAACCTGGCGCAACGCCTGCAGCAATGGGGCGAGGGCGGCCAGACGGTGCTCAGCGAACCAACCTACGACGCACTCGCGGACAGGCCCGAAGCGGAGCGGATCGAGCCTGCGCTGGTCAAGGGACGTCACGCGCCGGTCGGCGCGTACCGCATCGGGTAGCGTCGCCATGCAATCGGGGTCTGCCTCGCGGTCGCGTCTTGCCCATCCTGTCATCGCATGGGGCAATGGGCTGCTTGCCCTTGCGTTGTTCATCACGTTCGGGATCGTGTTCTTCTCGCCACTCACTCCAGTGGCGCTGTTTCGGGCCGGAGGCGGCGCGATCACCGCCTTCTGGCTCTTCCCTTATGCCTCGATCGTGCCAGTTGGTCTGCTCATCGCGCTGCGCAGACCCGCGAACCCGATCGGATGGCTTGCGCTGTGCGCTGCGTCGCTGCTCGCTCTCGGTGCGACCACGGCTCTCGTCGGATCGATCCTTCTTGAAGGACACAACTGGCTCGGAGGCCCCGTGCTGCTGGTTTCCGCTCTGTGGAACGCACCTGGTGGCGGCGTCCTGACCCTCCTGCTCGTCTTGCTCCTCGTGTTCCCCGATGGTCGGCTGCCCTCGCCCGCGTGGCGATGGGTGCTGTACGCGGTGCTCGTCGTGGGAACGCTCGGGTTGGTGGTCGGCGTCACGAACCCCACCCCGGGTGTTCTCGAACTTACCAGCGCGCCTACGAAAGGGATCACGCTTCCAGTCAGCATCCTGGCCATCTCGGGGGCTGCGGGTGTCATCGGTGCGATCTCAACCGCTATCAGCGTTCTCTTCGTCTTGCTCGACGTCGGCGTGGTCGCGTCGGTGTTCCTGCGGCTCCGCAACGCCGACGCGGATGGACGTCATCAGATCAAGTGGGTTGCGTTTGCGGCCGCGATCACGTTGACGACGATTCTGGTTCTCAACCTCATCCCGGTTGGGAACAACGGTGAACCGCCTCCACTGTACTTCGCCATCGCCGGGCCGATCCTGCTCTTGGCGGGCATGGCCGTCCCCCTTGCCATCGGCATCGCCGTCTTGCGGTACAGGCTGTACGACATCGATCTGATCATCAGCCGCGCCCTCGTCTACGGCGCACTGGCCGCGTTCATCACCGCCATCTACATCGGCATCGCCGTCGGCATCGGCACGCTGGTCGGGAGCGGTGGCCAGCCCAATCTGTGGCTTTCGATCCTCGCGACGATCATCGTCGCAGTGGGTTTCCAACCGGTTCGCGAGCGGGTCCAGAAGGTTGCGAACCGCCTCGTGTACGGGAAGCGCGCAACGCCCTATGAAGTGCTGAGCACGTTCTCCGGCCAGGTGGCCGAAGCGTACGCGGCCGACGAGGTTCTACCCCGTATGGCGCAGGTGCTCCAGCAAGGGACCGGCGCTCAATCGGCAACTGTATGGTTGAACAGCGGTGGAACGCTGCGCGCGGCTGCGACATCGCCCGACGTCGACACGCCGGCTCCCGCGCCGCTTTCGAGCTTCAATAGCGCCACACCCGACATTCCCGGCGCGACAACGTCAGCACTCGTGGAGCATCAAGGACAGTTGCTGGGCGCGCTGAGCGTCGTCAAGCGCAAGGGCGAAACCCTGACGCCCACTGAAGAGAAGCTCATCGACGACCTCGCCAACCAGGCCGGGCTCGTGATGAGAAACGTGGGACTCGCTTCCGAGCTGCGTCACCGCCTCGACCAGCTGCGCAGCTCGCGACAACGGCTGGTGCACGCCCAGGACGAGGAACGCCGCCGTCTCGAGCGCAATCTCCACGACGGTGCTCAGCAACACCTCGTGGCGTTGAAGGTCAAGCTCGGGCTCGCCCAGATGCTCATGACGTCCTCGCCCGACAAGGCAAAGGCGACCCTGGCACAGTTGAAGTCGGATGCGGACGAGGCACTCGAAACCTTGCGCGACCTGGCGCGCGGCATCTACCCACCACTCCTCGCGGACAAGGGGTTGGTTGCGGCACTCGAATCCCAGGCACGCAAGGCGCTTGTGCCCGTGCGCGTCGAAGCCGAGGGCGTTGGCCGCTACCCGCAGGACGTGGAGGCGATGGTGTACTTCTGCGTGCTCGAGGCGCTCCAGAACGTCCAGAAATACGCGAACCCATCCAACGTCCTGGTGCGACTTCGCGGCAGCGCTGGCAGGCTCGCCTTCGAGGTCGAGGACGACGGCGCCGGCTTCGACACGGCGACGGTCAGAAAAGGAGCGGGGCTGACCAACATGGTCGATCGGGTCGAGGCGCTGGGCGGTAGCGTCGACGTCACATCGGCGCCCGGTGCGGGGACGCGGGTGTCAGGGGACGTCCCGGCACAGGTTCGCGAGGCGGTCCTCGCCTGACCGTCGGCTACCCGGACGTCGCCGAGGCCCACGCCTCCGCGAGACGATCAGGGCTGAACTCGGATTTGGAGATGAATCCGGCGGCCCCTGCTTCTGCAGCTCGCGGCGCATATTCGTCGGCCTCGTATGTCGACAGGACCAGGACCACGACCGGCTTGGCCCCATCCACGCCGGCGAGGATCTGCCGGGTGGCGTCGAGCCCGCTGATGCCGGGCAGATTCACATCCATGAGGACGAGGTCGGGGTTGAGGTCGCGGGCCGACGTGACCGAATCCTCGCCGGTTTCCACCTCGCCAACCACCTCGAAGCCGTCGGTGAGCTCGACAACCGTTCTCGCGACATCGCGAAACGGCGCCTGGTCGTCGACGATCAACACTCTCACACTCATTGGGATATCTCGAACGGTATCCCCATCAAGGTGAAGTCGCAAGCGTACTTGCCCCACACCTTCGGTGATGCAGGCACCCACCCGGCGCCGATTCACCCCTATCCTCTTGGCGTGCCGATCCGCGTGATCCTCGCCGAGGACAATTACCTGCTACGCGAAGGTATCCGCCAGTTGCTGGAGACTTCCGACGAGATCGAGCTGCTTGCGAGTTGCGTCGACCTTCCCGGTCTGGAGAGTGCCATTGAGGAACACAACCCGCAGGTGGTGATCACCGACATTCGGATGCCACCGTCCGGGACCGACGAGGGTCTTCGGGCCGCGGAGCGTCTCCGCGCCGAGCGTCCCGAGGTCGGCGTGGTCGTCCTGAGTCAGTACGCGGAGCCCGAATATGCGCTGGCGCTGCTCGAGAAGGGCGCCAGCGGGCGTGCGTACCTTCTGAAGGAGCGAGTGTCCGATATCGACCAGCTCGTCGGCGCCGTCCGCGAGGTGGCGCGCGGCGGATCCGTGATCGACCCGCGAGTGGTCGAGGTGCTCGTCGCCGCACGGAGCGCAGTGCGCAACTCACCGATCGCTCAGCTGACACCGCGCGAGCGCGACGTCCTCCAGCAGGTCGCAATGGGTAAGAACAACGCGGGCATCGCGGCGGCGCTGTTCCTGACGGAGCGCGCGGTCGAGAAGCACATCAACGCAATCTTTTCGAAGCTCGATCTTTCCGAAGAGCCGGATGTGCATCGTCGCGTCAAGGCTGCGCTCGTCTACCTCGCCGCGCAGCATTAGATCAGTCGCGCTGCTCTGGGTCTCGCGCGCCGACCAGGATCGACATGTTGCCCATGGGGTGACGGTTCTCACGCATGAGTTGATGCGCGAGACCCACCTCGGTAAAGCCGAACGTGCGAGAGAGACAGGGATCCACATCGCCGCGCATCACCATCGCGTTGTATGCCGCACACTCCGTGTCGTTGGCGAAGTGTGAGCCCTGGAGCCGTTTCTGACGCATCCACAGATAGCGAAGATCCACTGCCGCGTGGTACCCGGTGGTACCCGCGCAGATGACCACCATGCCGCCGTTGTCACAGACGAAGATCGACGTGGGGATCGTGTCCTCACCCGGATGCTCGAAGACGATGCGCGGGTTCCGGCGTTCTCCCAGCACGTCCCACAGTGCCGTGCCGAATTCGCGGGCACCCGCGGTCCAGGTGGCGAATGCAGCGTCGTCACGCCAGTCGGGAATGACACCCCAATGCGAGAAGTTGCGCCTGTCGATGAAGCCATGGGCGCCGAGGTCGACGCAATACTGACCGCGTTCCGGCCCCGAGGTCACTGCGATCGGAATCGCGCCCTTGGCTCTGGCAATCTGAATCGCCTGCGAGCCGAGTCCCCCGGAACCGCCCCAGATCAGGACCACATCATTCTCGGCCACGGTATGTGGATGCCAGGAACACAGCATGCGATACGCCGTTGCACCGACCAGCGTGCATGCCGCCGCCGCAGCCCAACTGAGGCTGGGTGACTTGGGGAGAAGTTGATGCGCCTGCACGAGCGTGTACTGGGCGAAACTCCCCCAGTTGGTCTCGTACCCCCAGATCCGCGCGCTCGGCGCGACGATCGGGTCGCCGCCACGGGTGATCCATGGGTCGGCGGGATCCCAGGCACCGCAATGCGCGACCACATGATCACCGACGCGAACACTGTCGACGCCCTCGCCGACCGCCCAGACAATGCCCGACGCATCGCTGCCGCCGATGTGAAAGTTCTCGGCTTCACCTGCCTTGCGTCGCGCCGCAACCACATCAACCGGTCGCCCTAACGCCGCCCACACGTTGTTGTAGTTGACCCCCGCCGCCATGACATACACCAGCACCTGGCCTGGGCCGGGTCTCGGTGTCGACACGGCTTCAACCACGAAGGCGGTCTGCGGATCCCCGTAGCGCTCGGGCCGGATCACCTGTGCGTGCATCCGCGCCGGGACGTCACCGAGACGCGGCATGGAACCGACGTCGGTCAGATCCTGTGTGGCCATGCGGCCTCGGACGATACACGGGGGGACCACACCGAGTTCTGTCGAGCCCGGCGACCTAGTCGTCGGTGCGGTAGCGCCACACCGACGGGAACGCGACTGCAGCGGCGCCGAGCCCCACCAGGCAGAGCGCTCCACCGGTGACGATCGCCACCTCCGCGCCGAACGCGTTGGCAACGACGCCGGTTTCGACATCGCCGAGGTTCGGTCCGCCGGTGACCACCATGAAGTACAGGGAGGTGAGGCGGCCGCGCAATTCGTCAGGCGCGATCCGCTGCATGATCGTCGTTCTGCACACCGCGCTGAAACTGTCGGCCCCACCGGCAACAGCAAGCAGGAGGAGCGCGAGCCAGAGAGTCGTGGCGAACCCGAACGCGATGATCGCCAATCCCCAGGCGACGATTGCCATGACGATGATCCGTCCGAGTCGCTTGGATCGCGCCACGCTGCCGCTGGCGAGCGCAGCGATAACAGCGCCAAAGCCCGGGGCCGCGTAGAGCAGGCCGAGACCCTGCGGCCCCGCGTGGAAGGTGGTCGCGGCGAGCACCGGGAACACGGCGCGCGGGAGCCCGAAGATCATCGCCGCAAGGTCCATCGCGAAGCCGCCGAGGATGACGGGCTGGCGACGGGCAAAGCTGATCCCGCGCAAGATCGCCGCAACCGGCCGTTCGCGCTCACTGGACGAGCGGCCCTGCGGTGGGAGCAAGGCCACGGCCGTGAGCGCCGCACTGAACGTGAAGACGTCCACCGAGTAGGCCGCGGGGAGGCCCAGGTGGGCGATCACCAACCCACCGACTGCCGGGCCGGCAACCAGCGTGGTCTGAAACAGCACGATGTTGAGCGAGAGGGCTCCAGCCAGACGATCGACGCCAACCAGGTTGGGAATGATCGCGGTGCGCGTGGGGGCATCCACCGCGCCGACCAGGGCGGCCAGTGCCACCACGGCGTAGAGCTCCAGCAGCGGTGGGTTACCGATGAAGGCACCGAGGGCAAGCAGCCCCGAGCACGTCGCGAGGCCGAGCTGGGTCACGATCAGCACCCGCCGGCGGTCGAAACGATCGGCGATCGCTCCGCCCGCAAGCGATCCGCAGATGAGCGGTACCGCCTGCACGATGCCCAGTAGCCCGACGTCCAGCGCGGACCGTGTCAGCGAGTACACCTGAAAGGGGACGGCTACCAGGGTGATCTGGCGCCCGACCAGGGAGATGAGCTGCCCCACCCACAAACGCCGGAACGGCGTCGACTCGCGGAGCGATCGCGCGTCGACGGCGAGGGTCCGGAAGGCGCGGCTGGCGATCGGGCGGCGCACTGAAACCGCCGGCGTTTCCGGCGGGGCCGATCCGGGCTCGGGAGTCCCCGATCTCGGCGTCAGTCCGTCGGACATTGCGCTCCCGGTGTGGGCAGGACGAGGCGGGTCAGGTATGCCGCCTCCGCATCGTCCGCGCACTGGCTCTTGCCAAAGGACACGTGCCCATCACCGTTGCGAGTCAGCAGCACCGAGCCGGGGAAGAATGGCAGGGCACCGACCGCCCACGGATACGGTGTCGCCGGGTCGCCGGTCGCGCCCACCAGCAGCAGCGGCACCGTGTCCACCATGTGGAACGACGGTGGGGGCGGGTGAAATGGCCAGTCGGCGCAGACGAGGAGCCCCCACACGACCAGAGCGCCGAAGTGTGGGTCGACGCTGTTCATTCGCCGAGCCTCGCTGACATAGGTCGCGCGTGACGTTGGCACGGTGTTGTCGGCGCAGGCGATCGCCTGGTTCGCCTCGGCTGCCGGGGCATAGGTCCCGTTGCCGGCGCGTCCGACGTAGTCGTCCGCCGAACCGAGCAGCAGGCTCGCGTCGCCGGCCACCGCGTGCGTCAGCGCATTGGCCAGCGCCCGCTCGAGGCCGTGGTCCTCGGCCGGCGCATAGAGGTAGGTGAAGATGCCCGTGAGCGCCTCACCTCTGGTGAGCGGCCGGCCCTTCACCCGCAGGGGATGGTCAGCCGATCTCGCGAGCACCTTCGTGATCGTCGCGCCGGGCGAACTCGGTAAAACCGCAGCCGCTCGCGCAGCCGGCCTCGAAATCGCTGAGATCGTGCTCGAAGGCGGTGGCCTGATCCTCACTCTCGGTGAGGAGCGGGAGTGTCGGATTCACCACGCCGTCGAGCACCATCGCGCGCACGTACTTCGGGTACAGCGACGCGTATACCTCGCCCAGGTAGGTGCCGTAGCTCAACCCGAGGTAGGTCAGCTTCGCGTCACCAAGCGCTCGGCGCAACTCTTCGAGGTCCCGAGCGACGTATTGGGTCCCGAGGAAGAGCAGGCGGCGGCCATTCTTCGCCAGGCATCCCACTGCGAACCGTTGCGAAAGCGCTTCGATACCCTCCTGGTTCGCCGCCGACATGTTGAGAGGATCGAGCGCGAAATAGGCGTCGAGGTCCGACGGTGCGAGGCACCGCGCCGGATCGCTCCGACCCGTTCCCCGCGGATCGAACGAGACGATGTCGTACGACGCGCGCAGCGCCGCGAACCGGCTCGCGGCGTTGACAATGTAGTCGATCCCGGACTTACCGGGGCCTCCCGGGTTCACAACGATCGAACCGACCGGATGCGCTGTGAAAGCCGGGAGACGTGCCACGGCGATCGCGATGGTGGATCCGCTGGGGTTGGCGTAGTCGAGAGGGACCGTCAGCCTCGAGCATTGCATGCCGGGCATGCCTGCACAAGGCGTGAAGACCAGCGCCGAAACCGCAGGCAGTGTGAGTGGTGGCGCTTCGGGAAGAGGGAGTGTCGCTCCCGGAGTTGGTGGTGTGGGCGTCGGGGGCGCCGGACTTGGGCTGCAGCCGTTGACGGTCAGCAGCGTCACCCCGAGGGCAAGCCCGGTCCACACTCTGGGTCGCACCGGACCAACGCTATCCTGTCGGCCGATGTTCACGACGCCCGCGCCCGTCGCCAGGGCTGCATGACTGTGCGGGACACCTGGAATCCGGCCCAGTACGAGCGTTTTCGCGCAGAACGTGAGCAGCCCTTCCACGACCTCGTGGCGCTGATCACCAGGCGGCCTGCAGGCCGCGTCGTCGATCTCGGGTGCGGGACCGGTGTGCTGACTGCGGCGTTGCATCGCCAAGTGGGGGCCGGCACAACCATCGGCGTCGACTTGTCGCAGGCGATGCTCGCACGGGCGCGGACGATCGAGGCCGACGGGCTGACGTTCGCGCGGGGCGACATCAGCGAGTGGCAACCCGACGCGCCATTCGATATCGTCTTCTCCAACGCGGCGCTGCAGTGGGTCGCCGATCACGCCACGCTGTTTGCGCGCCTGACGACGATGCTGGTCCCGGGTGGCGAGCTTGCGGTGCAGGTGCCCGCGAACTTCGACCACGTCTCGCACACGATTGCCGCGGACATCGCGCGCGAAGAGCCCTTTGCCGAGGCCATGCACGGATATTCACGGACGTTCTCGGTGCTCCCACCCGAGGAGTACGCGACCTTGCTCTTTCGACTCGGCTTCGTTGCACAGACGGTGCGTCCGCAGGTCTACGGCCACGTGCTCGAATCGCCGGATGCGGTGGTGGAGTGGGTTCGTGGGACGCTCCTCACCGACTACGAGTTGCGCATGCCCGTGGCGATGTACGAGCAATTCGTCGCGCGATACCGGGAGCGACTCAACGCCGCGCTGGGCGACCAGCGGCCGTACTTCTATCCCTTCAAGCGCATCCTGATGTGGGGACGGCGCCCGGGCTGATGGAGGTCAAGCGCCTCGACCTCGGGCATCTCTTCATCGCGAAGCAGCGTTGGCCGGTCCACGGTTACGTCGTCCTCCACGACGAGCTCGGCGTCGTGCTCATCGACACCGGGTGCGGCGGCCCCGATGAGGTACTTCGCTACTACGAGGTGGTCAACCGCGCTGTCGCGGCTGCGCTTGCCGATCATGGCCTGTCGCCAGTTGACGTGACCCTCGTCATCAACACGCACCTGCACTTCGATCACTGCGGTCAGAATCCCGCGTTCGCCCATGCGCCGCTGATGGTGCAGCGCAGCGAGCACGAGCGGACGCTGCGCGAGCGAGATGAGGTCACCGACTGGATCGAGGCCTCGGGGATGGCGTTCGAGCTGCTCGACGGCAGCACCGATCTCGCGAGCGACCTGCGCATCGTGACCTCGCCCGGTCACACGTCAGGGCATCAGTCAGTCGTCGCGACGACCGAAATCGGCACCGAGTTGTTCATCGGCGATGCCGCCTACACGCGAAGGATCTGGGAGCGCCCGGGTGGCGGCGATCCACCGGACGGCCAGGCCGCCGACGTCGATGCGTGGCGCGGCACACTGGCTGACCTCAAGGCACTCGAACCGCAGCGAGTGCACTTCTGCCACGACGTCTGACCGATCAGGCGTCGGTCCCAGGGTCAGGCGACGGCGTTGACGATCTCCTCGCGCAGCCCTGGAAAGCCGGCGAGGTACTCACGCCGCTCGGCCTTGAGCCGCTCCACCAGCTTGCGGTACTCGTCCATCCGTCCCTGACGCTCGTACAGCTTGCGTGGCTGGAGGATCTCCGGATCGTCGAGCCCGGGAAGCGAGGACGCAACCTCGTAGCCGAAATCGGGGTCCCGCTCCCACTCGATCGTCCCCTCGGAGATCGCCTTGACGATCGCGCTCGAGTAGGGGATGGACACCTTCTTCCCACGCTCGTCATCGTCGGTGCCACCGACACGGCCGGTGTTGAGCAGATACACCTGGAAGTTGCTGCTGTCCATGAGCTCGAGAAACCGATTGCCCTGCTGCTCGTGTCGGAGCGGAAAGAAGGGGTTGGTGCCGGGAACGCGCAGGAACTTTCCCGCTTCCTCTGCACCGCCGGCCGAGGTGCCTCGAGTCTCGCCGAGCATGAAGTAAAGGGCGGCCTGCTCGCGATCGAGACGCGCCACGCCGGGGATGATGTTGTCGTTGCGGTTGAGGATGAGGAAGTGGTCCACCGAGTTCACCTCGCGCGCATCCTTGTGCCATCCCAGCGCGTCCATGCGAAAGACGGCCCGACCGTTGGGCGTGTACCCGGTGTCGAAGAAGTCGACGACGCCGTCATCGCTCTGCGAGACGTTCTCGAGATAGGCCTCGGGCTTGCAGACAGCGCCGTAGATGCTCGGCTCGAATTGCGGGTCGAGCGCGAACGTCTTGGCGAAACAACCGTTCTCGGTGGCCACGATCCGTCCAGCCGGGTAGAGCGCGACGAAGTCGTCCTGCACCGGCTTGCTGTCGTTCTGGCGAGTAAAAGTCGTGGTTGTCTTGCCGGTGCCGGACAGCCCGATGATCAGCAGGGCCTGGTCGCCGCGGGCAGTCGGGACCACCTTGCAGCCGGCGTGCAGGGAGAGCCCGCCATCGTCGTAGGTGAGCTTGTTCCACATGCGCAGGCCGCCCTTCTTCGACTTGCCGAAGTAGTCGCTGTTGAGGACGCGCGTGACTCCGGCGTCAAGGTCGACGGCGATCACCCGGTCATTGGGATACCCGGGGGCGTCGAGGTTTGGCGTATAGATGACGGTGAGCACCGGTTCGAACGCTGGCCCCGGATTCTCCGCGTCGAAGTACAGCCAGTGCTGCATCCCGGCGATGTTCGCGTTGGCGGCCTCGATGTACAGACGCGCAGGAACACGATGCTCCGGATCGTTGCCGATGTAGCCGTCGACGACGAGCATGTCCTGCTCGCTGATGTACGCATCCTGGCGCGCAGCGATCTTCGCGCCCTCGGCGCGGCTCACCGTCTGATCGCTGTGCTCCTCGGGCCGATCGGTGACAACGTAGGTGCTGGCCTTGCTTCTCGAGACAACCTTGGTCTGAACGTTGTAGTTGTCAAACTCTGTGTGCCGGGCATTGGCCATCTGCGACGTCAACTCGCGCAGCTCCGCAGGGGACGGATTCCAGCGGATGTTGCGGGCAGCCGGAAGGGCGCTCGCACGGGCTTTGATGACGTCGGTCATGACTCCTCCAATATCCTGGGCACGATCCCCCGCTCGACGACCTCGATCGTCGCTCCAGGAAGGCTTTCCGGACCTCGCGAGCATAGCAAAGGGTCCCTCGAGGCGGACCGAAAGTAACGGCTTTCGTCGCCTGGGGTTGTACGCTGTCGGTGATGACTTAGACCGCTCCGAATCCAATTGCCGAGGCAACGTCCCTCCGCGAGAAGTCCTGGGTGTTCTTCAACGGCGAAATCGTTCATTACGCGGATGCCAAGGTCGGCCTGCTCACCCACGGTCTCAACTATGGGACCGGCGTTTTTGAAGGCATCCGCGCGTACTGGAACGAAGAGCGCCAGCAGCTTTTCGCGCTGAGCCTGGCCGAGCATTTCGAGCGCATGCATCAGAACACGCGCGCGCTGCAGATGACGATTCCCTGGACTGTCGAGGAACTGGTGGCGATCACCGTCGATCTGCTGCGCCGCAACGAGTACCGCGAGGACACCTACGTCCGGCCGCTCTCCTTCAAGTCGGCCGAGATCATCGGCGTGAAGCTCCACGATATTCCCGACAGCTTCGCCATCGTCACCGCTCCCATGGGCCTTTACGTCGGCAACGGCGGCATCCGGTGCATGGTGTCCTCATGGCGGCGCATCGATGACGCCATGGCCCCGGTGCGCACCAAGTGCACCGGGCTGTACGTCAACTCCGCGCTGGCGAAAAGCGAGGCCCTGCAAAGCGGTTTCGATGAGGCGATCATGCTTTCCGCGGATGGCCACGTCTGCGAGGGGAGCGCCGAGAACCTGTTCATCGTGCGCAAGGGCGAGATCATCACGCCACCCCCGTCGGACAACATCCTCGAAGGCATCACGCGCGCAAAGGTGATGCATCTGGCGCGGGAGGAGATGGGGCTCGAGGTGCGCGAACGGTCGATCGACCGCTCCGAGCTCTACGTCGCCGACGAGGTGTTCCTGGTCGGGACGGGCGCACAGGTCGCACCGGTGATCGAGATCGATCGGCGGCGGATCGGCGACGGTGAACCCGGGCCGCTGACCAACCGCGTCCAGGACGCCTACCTGAAGGTGGTCACAGGTCGCGATCCGAAGTACGCGGCCTGGCTCACACCGATCTACTGATCACCGCGGTGCAACCGCGGGCAGTCAGGACCCGGTGATCGAGGCCGCGCATGCCGCGCAGGTGCCGTAGAAGTCCAGCGCGTCGTGGTCGAGGGCGAAGCCGTAGCCACCCCGCACCGCGTCGATGAGCTGGTTGACCGCGGTGTCATCGATCTCGGTGGTGGACCCGCAGAGCCGGCAGACCAGGTGGTGGTGGTGGTTGGCGGCGCACGACGTGTAGACGTGCACATGGCCCTCGGCCTCGAATCGCTGTGCCAGCCCGTTCTCGACCAGGAAGTCGAGGGTCCGGAACACCGTGGCGCGACCGAGGAGGGGATGCTCGCCACGGAGCGATTCGTAGAGCTCCTGGGCACTGACCGTCCGGCGAGCGCGAGCGAGGGCGCCGGCCACGATCATCCGTTGGAGAGTGAGGCGGTGGCCTTGGCCGGCGAGGCGGTCCTTCACCGTCGGCGACGCTGCTGCAGGCATCGTCGTCAGCCCGCCCGCCGCAGCCAGCGGTCGGGATGGCGGAGCTCGTCGAGCGTGGGCATCATGTCGGCGGACTCCCAGACCCTGTTCAGCGTGGTCAGTCCGGCACGGTCGGCCACGCCAACGGCGAACTGCTCGCCAACCTCGTACTGACGCATCTTCATCTCGAGGCCGGTGATGGTGAGGATGAGCCGCTCGATGGGGCCGCGCTGACGACGGCGCTGCTGCATGGCAGCCTCGAGGCGGTCCGCTCCACGAATGGCACCTCGGCCGGCGCGATGCATCACAAAATTGCTGTATCCCTCGAGGACGCTCATCACCGCCTGGACGTGGCGGATCGTCTGCACCTGGGCCCGCACCGTGTCCGGCAGCCGGCGAACCATCTGGCTGGACGGAAGCAGCGTCTCGCCGTCCGAGGACAGCGCATCAAGCATCAAGCCGCGCATGACGCTCTCGAGGTGCTCGCCGAGCCACGGATGGACCTCGAACTGCCACGCATGGGTCAGCTCGTGGAGGATCAGCCATGGTCGGAGATCCGTCCCGCTGAGATGCAGATCGCGCTCGATCCCGGCGATGTTGGGCTCGACGAGATAGAGCGCGCTTGCCTGACGCGTGGTGCCCGGGACATCCTCCAGCGCGAGCACGGGGTCGTACTGCCCCAGGACGCGCCGCGACATGAGCCCGAACAGCTCCCCGACGTAGCGGTCGAGCATCCGCCGGCTCACCCCGGTCGCCAGCGACTCGGGGACCTTCGCCCGGATGCGTTCGACGGGGGCGAGCAGCCGCTGGACCATGCCGAGATTGATGTCGATGAAGCCGCGCCTGTCGAGTGCGACGAAGCGCGGATAGGTCGTGAGCGGCACCTGGCAGACCTCGATCAGGTGCGGTGCGACCCTCGCAGCCATCTCCGTGTAGGCGGCCTCGGGCGCCTCGGAGTTGATCCGGGCTGCCCCTCGGGGCTCGCCGCTTCGCGACACCGCGATCTGACGCACCTCGTTCCAGTCCACCAGGCGTCGCGGGGTCTTCAGTTGCGGGCGGAGCAGGACCCGCGCTGACAGAACGGCTCCGGCGCCGACCGCACCCACCGCGACGGTGCGGCGGATCTTGTCGCTTCGAGTGGCGGGGCTCATGGATCGATCATACGGGTGGACCGCCGACCGATCGGAATTACATCGAGGAACCCGAGCGCCCGTCGATGTAGACCGGGTTGTCGGGCGGCTTGCCCTCCAGCCAGTAGGCGTCGAGCTGCTCATCCGTCCAGCCTCGCTCGCGAAGGAAGGGCTCGTCGAGGAGCTGCTGTCCGCTGAGGCTCGGCGGCTCGGTGCTGACGATCTCCATCATCGCGTCACAAAGGATCTCCGGCGAGCGCCACTGGCTGCGGTCTCCGAGGCCCCAGTTGATGCTCGCCAGGCTCTCGATGATGGTCACCGGCCAGAGCGAGTTGCTGGCGATGCCGTCGCCGGCGTGCTCGGCGGCGATGCCGATGGCGAGCCGGGTCATGCCCATCTTGGTGGTCATGTAGGCGACGTGCCCTGGGCTCGGAGTTGTCGTGATTGGCGGCGAGCAGTTGATGAGGTGCCCCCAGCGGTTGGCCACCATGTGCGGAAGCGCGTAGTAGGAACAGAGATACGCGGCGCGAACGTTGATCTCCCACATGAGGTCGTACCGCTTGGGAGGTGTCTCCAGAACCGGCTGCCACCACAGCGCTCCCGCGTTATTGACAAGGATGTCGAGCCGGCCGAAGCGCTCGATGGTGGCGTCGACCATCGCCTTGACCTCATCCTCGTGACGCACGTCGACCCGAACAGCCAGAGCCGACCCGCCGGCGGCGTCGACCTCCGCCGCGACGGTGTGGATGCTGCCGGGAAGCTTCTCGCTCCCCGTCTCCGACTTCCCGGTGACCACCACCGATGCTCCCTCGCGAGCAAGGCGGAGCACCATGGCGCGGCCGATCCCCCGGCTCGATCCGGTGACCACCGCAACGCGGCCGTCCAGTGGGCGTTGGGCGCTCATCGGCGGGCATCATATGCCCCGCGGCGACCGGCACTGGGCACCCGGGGTTCGGCAGACGACCGTCAAGCGAGCGCACGCTTGATCCGATCTGACGTCGACGTCGTCGCGGCAGCTCAGCGGACCAGCGCTGCCATCTCCTCGACGACGACGCCGAGCTCGTCGGTCAGGTGGCCAGGCAAGCGGCGCTTGAGGATCTCGAGCACGCCGGTGTAGTACCAGAGCTGGGCGTGGGGATCTGCAACGGTGAATCGCTGCCACACCACGTCGCCCTCGATGCGCAGATCGTCGAGGATCGACCTCGCGTTGTGAAGTTTGTCGCAGGCCGAGACGAGCAGGACATCAGTATCAGCGTCGGCGTCGAGGTGGCGGAGATAGGTCTCCTTCCGTTCCCGCCAGTCGGGCTTCGGCCGCCCTGGGACGGCGACCGCATCGCTGCAGGCCATCACGATCCGCGCCACCCGCTCGCCGAACTGGTCCTCGATGACGCTGTGGGTCGCCTCGCCGTCCTCCGAATCCTCGACCGAGTCATGGAGCAGGGCGGCGATGGCGACATCCTCGTCGGCGCCGTTCTCGAGGGCGAGCGCGCACACCGACATCACATGGGCCATATACGGGATGCCGGTCTTCTTGCGCATCTGAGTGCCGTGCACCGCCCAGGCCAGCGCAAAAGCGGTGGCGAAGCGTTCCGTCAGCGGCGGCGCGGTCTGAGTCCGTTCGGGCAAGGGCACATTGTGGGTAAAGCCTGTCGCCGAGCGAAGCGCCTGCGGCGTGAGCGCCAGAATGGCGCGTGCGTTTCTATCTCGGCCATCGCCTGCCGGGGGGCTTCTGGGGAGGCATCTCGACCTACGCCCGCCGCCCTCATCACGCGGCTCGGCAAGCCGCCCACGCGACCGGCGGGATTGGATGCGTCGGCTTCATCGTCCTCGCGGTGATCCTGGCTCTCGGCATCGCCTACTGGTATATCAGCCTGCCGGTGCTGCTCGTGACCGCTGTTGCCGTGGGCATCACGGTCCATCGCCAGCACGTCCATCGCGCGATGGCGGCCGTGAGCGCGCCCGCCATCGCTTCGCCGGTTGCGACGCGCGCACCATCCGTGGCCTCGCCGGCAGTTCCGCGTCCAGGGACCACCGGGAGCACCCCGCCACTGACCATGCCGGCCGACACCTTCAAGGTTGGCTCGCTCGTGCATCTCGAGAAGGACGGAAGACGGGCCACGTATTTCGTTGACCACGGAAGAACACCGGACGAGATCGTGCTGAAGCGCGTCACCACCAGTCCGCCGGCGAACGATGCCTGACGCGGCGCTGCTCGGCCTCGTCGTCGAGAGGATCGAGACGCACGTCCCGGCTGACGGGGCTGCCGACCTGATCCTCGCGGCCTTTCAGGGCGCAGACGCGGTGGACGCGGCGCTCATCGGCGAGTCCTCCGCGGTGGCTTCGGTGGACGAGGGTTCCGCCAAGGCGCCATCCGCCGTGTATCTCACGGCGATCGAGGTCGAGGGCTTCCGCGGCATCGGGCCTCCGACCACCCTGGACATCGACCCAGGACCTGGTCTCACGTTGGTGGTCGGTCGCAACGGCTCGGGGAAATCATCCTTCTCCGAGGCCCTCGAGATGGTCCTGCTGGGCACCAATCAACGCTGGGAGCAGCGGGTCAAGGTCTGGCGCGACGGCTGGCAGAACCTGCACCACCGGCACACGCGAGTGGCTACGCGGTTCACGGTCGATGGGCGCAAGCAGCCGCTCGATGTCTCCCGGTTCTGGAAGGAAGGCGACGGCGTTGACCAGTCGACGCTGACGGTCGACGGCAAGCCCGCGTCGCCGGCGGCGCTCGGGTGGGCGGCCCAGCTCGCGGGATATCCGCCGCTGCTCTCACACAACGAGCTCGAGCACGCGCTCGACCGCGAGCAGTCGAAGCTGTACGACGCCCTGGCGGGCATCCTCGGTCTGGGTGATCTCGCCGCGGCCCAGCTGGTGCTGCAGAAGGCGCGTCTGAGCCGTGAGCACGATGCCAAGGAGGCGCGCGACGCGCTCCCATCGCTGCGAGGACTCCTTGATCGCACGACTGATGGACGCGCTGCGTTAGTGCGTGGCGCCCTCGCGTCGAAAACCTGGGATCTCGACCTCGTGGCGAGCATGGTGAGCGGTGAGGCGCAGAGCGATGAGCGCAGCGTCCTGCGCAAGCTGCGCGACCTGGCGGGGTTGCCGGTGCTGGATCGTGAACGGCTCAACGCGACAACAGCCGAGCTGCGAGACGCGCACGCAGCCGCCGACCGGCTTCGCGGTACGGACGCGGGGCGAGCGCACGAGGTGGCATCACTGCTCCAACAGGCCCTGGACATGCACGCTCATGCCGAAGGCGAACGTTGCCCGGTCTGCGGGACGGAGGGTGTGCTCACGTACCAGTGGCGGATCCAGGCACGCGACGAGGTTGTCCGGCTCCGAGCAGAGGCCGAAGCTGTCCGCAAGTCTCGCGACATGCTGGATCACGCGATGCGACAGGCGCGGCAACTCGTCACCGCACCGCTGGTGGCGCTCCGCGACGGCGTTGGCGCGGGTGTGGATGTCGCGCCGGCGATCGAGACCTGGGAGCGGTGGGCCCAGGTTGCTGCCGATGATGACGCAATCGCGCTGGCCAGTCACCTCGACACGCGCGGCCCACTGTTGATCGCCGCCGTGAGTGACCTCCGCCGGGCGGCAGTCGCCGAGCTCGAGCGATTGGAGCGCGCATGGCGACCCGCTGCGGACGCGATCGCATTGTGGTTGCCATTGGGGCGCAGGGCCCAGGAGGCGGAGCGCGAAGCCGTCCGGCTCAAGGAGGCGGAGCGCTGGCTCAGGGACGCGCACGACGAGTTGCGCGATGAGCGGTTCCGGCCGATCGCCGGTGCCGTGCAGGAGAACTGGACCGAGTTGCGTCAGGACAGCAACGTCTCGCTGGGTGAGTTGCGATTGCTCGGCGCATCGAATCAGCGGCGGCTCGCACTCGACGTGAAGGTCGACGGCGAGGACGGCTCGGCGCTCGGGGTCATGAGCCAGGGCGAGCTCAACTGCCTGGCGCTGTCGCTGTTTCTCCCCCGAGCTTCGATGCCTGAGTTGCCGTTCCGTTTTGTTGTGATCGACGACCCGGTGCAGGCGATGGATCCGGCCAAGGTGGCCGGGCTTGCAACGGTGCTCGCTCGCGCTGCGAAGGATCGTCAGGTCATCGTGCTCACGCACGACACCCGTCTCGCGGATGCGATGAGCGCGCTTGACATCGCAGCGACAGTGATCGAAGTGATGCGGCGCGAGCAGTCCATCGTGGAATTGCGACGCATCCAGGACCCGGTGCATCGCTACATCGAGGATGCATTTGCCGTTGCGATGAGCCGGGACGTGCCGGCCGAGGCGCTGCGTGTGATTCCCGGTTTCTGCAGGCTCGCGCTCGAGGCCGCCGCGTCACTCGCGGCGACCCGGCGGCTGCTGCACCAGGGCAAGACGTATGCGGAGGTGCGCGACGTGCTGGCGAAGCCCACCACGCTGAACATGTGGCTGGCGCTGGCGCTGCTGCAGGACCCGGAGCGAGGCGGCGACGTGACCGGGTTTCTGCAGAAGCAGTATCCCTGGGCGGTCGAGGCCGTCAAGGAATGCAACCGTGGAACGCACAGCGGCAAGCTGTTCGGTGACGCCAAGGAGTTCATCCGCAGCGTCGAGCAGCTGACCAGGAAGATCCTCGAGCGTTGACGCCGACATGACGACGACAGTTGACGCGCACGCGCTTGTCTCGGCTGCGCGCGACCTCATTCGCGACGACGACGCGACGACAGCCGGCCTGTGGCCACGAGCCGCCGCGTTGCTCGCGCGGCAAGGGCTTGAACTTGCGATGGTGCAGCTCTGGGAGCTAACGGCTCCAGGTCTCGAGCGAACGTCGACGCGCTGTCAGTTGCTCTGCGTCGGCGACATGCTCAACGACCGCGAGCTCGGCGGCCGCACGACGCTGACCTGGCGATCGCTTTCCAACGCCTGCCACCACAGGGTCTACGAGCTCCCCCCAACAGCGAGCGAGCTCAACCTGGCACTCGAGACCGTGTGGGATCTGGCCGAGTCGGTGAAGCGCCTGCGCGCGAAGATCCGTCCATGATCCCGCGACTTAGGTCGTGTTCTCTGACTCTTTACTGAGCAGCTCGAGGTGTCGATACAGCGTCGGCAGCACCCGCAGATCCTTCGGCCGTCCGGCCGCTTCCTTGGACCGAATGACATCAGCGAGGTCGGCGACGAGGACCTCAACGCCATCAATCGACACGCGATGAGCGCGTGGTTCGAGGTCTGAATATCCACCCGCGAAGGCTGCGGGTTGAAAGGAAAGGTCGAACTCTCCTTCCGGACATATGAGGTTCCACACGATCGCGTCTCCCAGCGATGACCCGTCATGAGCAAAAGGCAAACCGCCCGGAACGGTATCGGTGCGGATGCGAGCTCTCAGCTCCTTCAACGCATCCGAGAGGCGCTGCAGGTTTAGGCAACTCGCCTCCGGAGTGAAGTCGATGTCCCGTGTGGGAGGTATTGGAGCGAGCTGGGTGATGGCGGCGAAGGCCCCGATCACGACGTAGTTAACCCGATGGTGATTGAGGACGGAGACGATTCGTGTCGCGTTGAGTGGTGGACTTGGCGTCGCCTCTCCGTTGCTCGCCGATTCACCGTTTCACACGCGTGGCACCGCGCCATACCGCGATCTGGCGGTCGCGTCGGCGACGCTCTGCCGGCGTCCTCCGTGCTTCGAGAGCGGCGAGGATGTCGTCATGCCGATCGCGCGGCTCGAGGTGAAGCCGCAGTTCAAGCCCGGCGGCTGCGAGTAGGCGATCAAGTGTCGGGAGAGTCGGCTGCCGAAGGTCGCGTTCGTAAGCCGAGATCATCGTTGCAGGGACCCCAGCACGCTCTGCGAGTTGCTTCTGGCTCAGGCCTGCCTTGAGCCGGGCAAGAAGGAGGATCGATGCCGCCGTAGACCGGTGGTCATACGATTGTGTCATGACACAATCGTACTATATTGGGAGGGAGAGGTTTCGCGGATTCGAACCGCTCCAAGAGGCGACACCCACCTGTCGCCGCGCTACGAGACGCTCGTACTCGGGATCCGTGGCGAGGTAGCGAGGTGAGGAGAAGCGATGCTCAGGAAGGTGGAACCCATCAATCTCGGTTGCGACGTTCGCGTCGAGGGAGACCACATCGCCGTCACGGGTCTCTCTCTTTACGACGCAGAGCTTGCGGCGTACGTCAGCGACCACGCCGAGGTCGACCGCCCAGCGGTGGTGGAGCGGGGGCTCAAGGTCGGTCTCATCGCGCTGCGCAATGCCGGCGTCACGCTCAACGTCGACTTCGTCGCCCGTGAATTCGAGCGTCTGCTGCACCGCACCGACGAGTCGCACGATCGAGCGGCGCTCGCTCTCGACTCCGCATTGCGCGAAACGTTCGCAACCAAGGACGGCAAGCTCCCGCGGACGCTTGACCATTTCCTCGGCGAGCACGGCACCTTACGCCGCCTGGTCGACGATCTGTTCGATGAAGAGCGCCGCGACAGCGCCATCGGGCGCATGCGCACATTGCTCGGGGGCTACTTCGACGGGGACGGAGCGATCTTCAGCCGCATGCTCGATCCACGCCTCGCGGGCAGCCCGCTGCATGGATTCCGCGACGAGATGCGCGAGATGCTGAAAGACGTCAGTGATCGCCTGATTCGCCTCGAGGCCGGGCGCGACGCGCGCTCCGACGAGCGCGAGAAGGGCACCGCCAAGGGACTGGACTTCGAGGGAGCCGTCGAGGCTCGGCTCGACACGCTGCTGCGCGGGACCGGCGATCTGGTCGAGCCCACCGGGACCGCCGTCGGCAACAGCGTTCGCAGTCGCAAGGGCGACTTCCTGATCACGCTGGATCCGTCGTGGACGCGCGGCCTCAGCGTGCGCGTCGCTGTCGAAGCCAAGAGCGGTCGTGTCGGCCTGACCAAGCTCTGCCGCGACCTTGACGAGACGCGACGCAATCGCGCTGCGGTCATTGCTGTCGCGGTGTTTCGCGCGGGCAATGCGCCGGCCGGATGCGCGCCGTTCACGCTCCACGGTGAGCACATCATCTGCGAACTCGATCCAGACGATCCTGACGAGACGGCGTTCACGGCCGCCGTACGTCTCGGCCGTGCGCTGGCGCTCGTCGCCGTCAGGGATCGCATGGACGTCGTCGATGCCGCGGCGGTGCGTCGCGACCTCGACGGGATCCGTACGCAGCTCAATGCGATCGCGGGAATGAAATCCAAGCTCACGTCCATCTCCACAGCAACCGGTGACGTGCGCAACGGACTTGAGGCGTTGCGTCAGGGCGTGATGGACCGCGTCATTGCCATCGAGGCAAACGTCGCCGACGTCACCGCTGCGCGTGTCGAGGTCGTCTGATGCCGACGCGCCTACGTGCGGATCCTGGGGTCGACGAGGGTGTGCAGAGCGTCCACCACAATGTTGGCCACAACGATGAAGGCCGACGTGACAAGAACAGCTCCCTGCACGACCGGGCGGTCCTGGCTGAGGATGGCCTGCACCATCGTCCTTCCTAACCCCGGAAGCTGGAAGACCACCTCCGTGACGATTGCTCCGCCCAGCACGGTGGCGAGGTCGACGCCGAACTGGATCATGACCGGAGGGATCGCCGCACTGAGCGCGTGGCGGGACGTGATCCGCCACTCAGATATCCCCCGTGCCCGCGCCGCCGCGATGTATTCCTGTCCCAGAACGTCAAGCAGCGAGCTCCGCCAGAGCCGAACGTAGGTCGCAGACGACACGAACGCCAGCGTGATCCAGGGAAGGATCAAGCCGTGCGCCCACTCCAGCGGATTGACGAGAAATGGCGTCCAGTTCTGGCCGGGGCGCGGAAACAGGTCGAATCCGTGGACCACGACGCTGCCAAAGATGTAGACCAGAGCGCCCCCAAAGATGAAGGTGGGGATGGAGAGACCGGCGAGGACGAAGATCGTCGCGGCCCAGGCACGAGTGCTGTTCGGGCGCCGGGCCGCAATCGTGCCGACGCTCAGACCGACGCTGAGCCAGATGATCCCGGCGGGAACCGCGAGCGAGATGTCGACCGGGATGGCATGGAGCACGATCGACGTCACCGGCGCATCGCTTCCGTACGAATACCCCAGGTTGCCGTGAAAGATCCGACCGAAGTAGTCGAGGTACTGCTGCCAGAGCGGGTGGTCGAGGCCGAGGTTCTCGCGGATCTTCTGCAGGAAGAATGGCGGGCAGCCCGGCCGGCAGAGCTCGGCGGCCGGGTCCCCCGGCGCCACGAAGTAGGCGACGAAGATCAGGGACCAGATCACCCACAGCGTGAGGATGCCTTGGAGGACTCGACGGATCAGAAACGACGCCACTGCCACTCGATGAGCACGTCCATCTCCGGCGAGGAACGCGAAGGCGGGGTGCAGAGGGCGACGTCGGGATCCATCTCGGTCGAGGCCGAACTATGCCACCTCGACGCGGTCGGCCCGATCGGTCGTGATGCGGCGGTCAGAACTCGCCGGTTCTTAGCACTCACCACCGCCACCCGCTAGCAGTCAGACCTCCCGAGTGCTAAACTAGGCCCTGGAACCCTAGGCTAGAGGATCAAACCAGGAGGAACCATGGCCAAGCAATTGCTGTTCGACGTCGAGGCCCGTGCCCATCTCAAACGAGGGGTCGATCGGGTCGCCGACGCCGTCAAGATCACCATCGGCCCCAAGGGCCGGAACGTCGTGCTGGACAAGAAGTTCGGCTCGCCGACCATCACCAACGACGAAGTCACGATCGCCAAGGAGATCGAGCTCGAGGAGCCCTTCGAGAACATGGGCGCTCAGCTGGTCAAGGAAGTGGCGAGCAAGACCAACGACATCGCTGGTGACGGGACCACGACCGCCACGGTTCTCGCCCAGGCACTGATCGCAGCCGGCCTGCAGAACGTGGCCGCCGGCGCCAACCCGATCCAGCTCAAGAAGGGCATCGAGCTCGGCGTTGAGGCGATCGTCAAGGCAATCAAGGAGCAGTCGATCCCGATCTCCGAGCGCGAGAAGATCGCTCAGGTCGCTTCGATCTCCGCGGCCGACCCCACCATCGGCGAGACCGTCGCCGACGCGATGGAGAAGGTCGGCAAGGATGGTGTCATCACCGTCGAAGAGTCGAAGGGTCTGGAGACCGAGCTCGAGCTCGTCGAGGGAATGCAGTTCGACAAGGGCTACATCTCCGCCTACATGGTCACCAATGCACAGCGCATGGAGGCTGTGCTCGAGGATCCGTACATCCTCATCACCGACAAGAAGATCTCCGCGATCGCGGACCTGCTGCCGATTCTCGAGAAGGTCGTCCAGAGCGGCAAGCCGCTCCTGATCATCGCCGAGGATGTCGAGGGCGAGGCGCTCGCGACCCTCATCGTCAACAAGCTGCGCGGCACCTTCAACGCCGTGGCGGTCAAGGCCCCGGGCTTCGGTGATCGTCGCAAGGCGATGCTCCAGGACATCGCGATCCTGACCGGTGGCCAGGTCATCAGCGAGGAAGTGGGCCTCAAGCTCGATTCCGCGCAGCTCAGCTCGCTCGGACGCGCTCGCAGCGTCACCGTCACCAAGGACGACACCACGATCGTCGAGGGTAACGGCAGCAAGGACGCGATCAAGGGCCGCATCGAGCAGATCAAGGCCGAGATCGAGAAGTCCACCAGCGACTGGGACAAGGAAAAGCTCCAGGAGCGTCTTGCCAAGCTCAGCGGCGGCGTTGCCGTGATCAAGGTCGGCGCCCCGACCGAGACCGAGCTCAAGGAGAAGAAGCACCGCATGGAGGACGCCGTGTCCGCCACACGCGCCGCGGTCGAAGAGGGCATCGTGCCAGGTGGTGGAGTCGTGCTCGTCAACGCGATCCCCGCGCTCGACAAGGTGAAGGCCGAGGGCGACGTGCTCACCGGCGTGAACATCCTGCGTCGCGCCCTCGAGGAGCCCCTCCGGCAGATCGCCCAGAACGCCGGCATGGAAGGCTCTGTCGTGGTCGACAAGGTCAAGTCTCTCCCCAAGGGCCAGGGCTTCGACGCCGCCAAGGGCGAGTACGTCGACATGGTCAAGGCCGGGATCATCGACCCGACCAAGGTCACCCGTTCGGCGGTTCAGAACGCGGCTTCGATCGCCGCGCTGCTGCTCACCACCGAGGCGCTGATCACCGACATCCCCGAGAAGAAGGGAGCACCGGCCGGTCCGCCGATGCCGGAGTACTGATCGGCAACTGATCCGATTCGCGACAGGGCGGTCCGGGTTTCCGGGCCGCCCTGTTCCTTTGTCCGCGCGCCGGCTGGGTCCAGGCAAATCGCGATGAGTCGATCAACGATCGGCTACAACCCGGCGACGGGCGAAATTGGCAGCCCCGCCTGTCAGTAGATTCGAGCCTCCGAACTTCCCTCAGAGGTACCTTCAATGACGGATCACCTGTCAGAGCTGAACGATCAGCTGTCGAACGCCGCCGAGTCGGTTGGCTCCGGACTCCTGCACGTCACAGGGATTGGCAGCCGCCTCGCCCAGCGAGAGGCCGACCAGGAGGAGCTCGATACCCTCGATGACACGATGGTCACCGATCTCGACCGCGAGTTTCACGAGCGAGGCGAGGAGGCTCTGCCTGGGCTTGATCTCACCGCCGTGACCAAGGTGGATCCGGAGTTCACCACGGACGCGTTTCTCCTGATCGCGAGAGACACCTTCCGCGTGCTGCAGGATTCGCACACCGACGGCGCGCCCGCGCTCGACGCGGACATCGCGTCCGCCGAGGTCACCGCAGCCACCGTGGTTGCCGGTCGCGAGCAGGTCGTGGTCCGGTTCGGGATCAACGGGTCCGCGCCGATCAGCCAGGACTGGACCTTCGAGCGAGACCCCTCGGTCGACACCAGCGCCGATGACGAGAACCACGAGGTGGCGGACGGCGGATGGCTCGTCGCCCATCGTGGATGGCGCCTGACGGGGATCGCGGCGGCCGCGTAGACGCCCCGTTTGGCGATCATGGGCGTCCTTTGAGACGCTCGTGCTAGGTAATACCCGACTTCCCGGCCCGCTCTCGCGCGCGCCCATCGCCTGGGTGCTTGCGTTGATCGCGTTCATCGTCGCCGGCCTCAGCGCTGCATCGCACTCCAAGTCCGGGAACCAGCAGGGGCTGATCTTCGCCGTCGTCGGCGTGGTCCTCCTGCTCCGTGGCGCCATGGTCTTCTCCCAGCGCCGCCCCGACGCCGCCTCGGCGACGAGCGAACCTCCGTCCGCGACTCCGACGTCAACCGCGGCGCCGACCGCGACTGTCCCGGACGTGCCTCGGACCGTGATCGAGGCGACCGGGCTGTCGAAGCGGTACGGCGACATCGTGGCCGTCGACGATGTCAGCTTCTCAGTCCAGCGAGGGGAGATCTTCGGGCTGCTCGGACCGAACGGCGCGGGCAAATCAACGACGCTTGAAATGCTCGAGGGTCTCCGCGACATCGACGCCGGGACCGCAGTGGTGCTGGGAACCGACATCACAACGAACCCGGTGGGGGTCAAGCGGCGCATCGGTGTGCAGCTTCAGGCGACGGCGCTTCCGAGCTTCACGACGGTCGCGGAGTCCATCGACCTCTTCCGTGCGTTCTATGACGACACCCGAGACACCGCCGATCTCCTGGAGGAGTTCGACCTCGTTCCTCAGGCGAAGCAGATCACCACCAAGCTCAGTGGTGGGCAGCAGCAACGCCTGAGCATCGCGCTCGCGATGGTCAACGACCCCGACGTCGTGTTTCTCGACGAGCCGACGACCGGTCTCGACCCTCAAGCGCGCATCTCGCTCTGGGATTTCATCGAGCGTTTCCGGGCCCGCGGCAAGACGGTCATGCTCACCACCCACTACATGGAGGAGGCCGAGCGCCTTTGCGACCGCGTGGCGGTGATGGATCAGGGCCACGTCGTCGCGCTCGACACACCAGATCAGCTGGTGGCGCGGTACGGACCGGGCACGGCGATCAGCTTCGTGGATGCCGGCGCGGACGTGCTCAAGCTGCGCGCGATGACGGGAGTCGAGTCGGCGGAGTGCGAGGCCGCCGGACAGGTGCGGATGATCACGCGCACACCCGAGGTCGTCCTGGCGCAGCTGCTGCATCCCGATCCTGATCATCCCAACGGCATCAGCAACCTGCGTGTTGAACGGGGCACGCTCGAGGATGTGTTCATCGCCCTCACCGGGCGGGACCTGCGCGCATGAAGGGGTGGCTCGCGCTTGTCAAGACGACTGTCCGCAGCAGCTTCCGCAACCGCGCCGCGCTCATCTTCACGCTGCTCATCCCGATCTTCCTGATGGTGCTGCTCGGCAACGTCCTCGGCGGCGGCAACGCGTCGGTGAATATCGGCGTTGTCAACAACGCGAACAACACCACGAGCAAGGCATACGTCACCACCCTCAAGCACGAGAAGAACCTCGTCGTCGAGGAGGGGAGCGCATCCCACGAGACGAATCGTCTGCAGCATGACGACGTCGTCGCCGTGGTGGTCATCGGACCGGACTTCGGAACCGCATGCGCTGCCGGCGCCTCGTGCGCAGACAGCGGGGTGAACCTACAACTCGACAGCAACGATCCATCCGACTCTCAAATCGCCAGCCAGGTGCTCAGCGCAATCACGCAGGATTTCGCCCTGGCCGCGCACATCGGCGGCACGCCGGGAATTGCGGTGAGCACCACCGAGGTGGGAACGCAGAACATCACCGCGATCGACTACTTCCTGCCGTCGATGATGACGTACGTCGCCGTGCTGGCCGGCCTGACATACGTCTCGATCACCATCGTGGACCAGCGCGAACGCAAGGTGCTGCGCCGGTATCGCGCCACTCCGCTGCACCCGCTGCAGGTGCTCGGTGCCGCCATGACCGGAGGAGCGATCACAGTGGCCCTGGAGGTGGCCGCGCTCGCCCTGGTGGGTGTATTCGCCTTCGGTGCGCGAGGGCACGGCAGCTGGGTGCTTGCCGTCGTTGCGCTCCTCGTCGGGATTGCGAGCTTCGTCAGCATGGGGTTCCTGCTCACGTCGTTGGTGAGCACCAGCGACGCTGCGCGTGGCATCTCGTCGCTGATTGGCTTTCCGATGCTGTTCCTCAGCGGCATCTTCTTCCCGGTCGATGCGCTGCCCCAGTGGATCCAGAGCATCGTGCACGTCCTCCCCGTCTATTACGTCTCCGACGCGCTGCACCAGATCCTCAACTCGGGGACGGGATTACCGCTGCTCGATGTCGTGGTGCCGCTTGCATGGGCGGCCGCCTGCTTTGCGCTCGCCGCCTGGCGGTTCCGCTGGGAGTAGCGGTCAGGCGCAGCCGGTGGCGCGGTAGGACGCGTTGCCGAGCGCGGGTGCGGGCTTGCCGGTGACTGTGATCGTCGCGTCGCGCATCGGCGGTGTGCAGCCCTTCGGAAAGACCACGAACACGCTCCGTGCGCCGGCAGAGATGTATCCGTCGCAGCTCGTGCTCGTGCAGATGTACGGCTCGAAGCTCCCCGACAGCGTTGCGGTCCCATCGGCGCTGACGGACTTCACCGGGTTGGCGAACAGCCCCGTGAAGCCGACCACGAAGAGCACCACGATCACGACGAGCGCGATCACCACCACTGGCACGCCCCACACCGGGCGCTTGCGGCGCGGCGCTGACTTCTTCGGCGCCAACGGGAGGTGAGGCCTGCTCGGGGGCGCTCGGCGAATTGTCCATCGCACTGGTACGGTACCCAAGTCCGTCATGCGGCAGCCGATTGTTTTCGTCACCGACTACGGACGCGACGACGCATATGCGGCGGCGCTGATCGGGGCTGCCTGGGGCGTCGACCCGGCCGCCGTCTGCGTCGAGGGGACGCACGGCGTCCCTCCTGGCGACGTGCTTGCGGGCGCGTACCACCTCAAGGCGCTCGCGCGGGCTTTCACTGCTGGCGCTGTCTTCTGCGCGGTGGTGGACCCGGGCGTCGGCACCGAGCGGCGAGCCATCGCGGTTGAGGCGGGCAACATCCGCTGCGTCGCTCCGGACAATGGGTTGATCTCGTATCTCTGGGGAGAGACGGCTCCGGGCAACCGCCGAGCCGTGCGCCTCGAGGTCGGACCCGAGGCTGCGCCGACCTTCCACGGCCGCGACGTCTTCGCGCCTTGCTCCGCAGCGCTCGCGTCAAAGCAGGGACTCGAGGCAGCCGGCACTCCGATAGACGATCCGGCGGTCCTGGCGTCCGCCTTCGCCCAACGGCTGGGAAACCATGTGACGGGGCGGGTCGTGGTGGTGGATCACTTCGGCAATGCGATCACGACCATTCGCGTCGGAGACATCGATGGCGCTCAAGTCCGTGCGGTCACCTGGCCGGGAGGCGGGTCGGACGGCCTCGTTGCCACCTACGCCTCCATCAACAATGGCCCGAGGGCATTGATCGGCAGCGCCGGCCACGTGGAGGTCGCCGCCCGGGGAATGGCCGCTGCTGCTGTCGGTGGCCCGCGTCTGGGAGACGCCGTGGAGGTGGAGCTGGGGTGAGCACGAACTCTGAATCCCTTGCGCTCGGCGACCTCACCTCCGAGCAGGTTGCCCGCCTCGACGCAGCGGCAGTCGACTGCGGCGTGTCGACCCTGCAACTCATGGAGATCGCCGGATGGCAGGTGGCTCGCTGCGCGTGGGGCCACCTCGCCGGTCCCGCCGGCGTGAGCGTTGTCGCCGGGTATGGCAACAACGGGGGAGACGGCCTGGTCGCCGCGCGACACCTCGCGACCTGGGGATGTGCGGTGCGGGTGCTCGTTCTTGCCGACGAGGCACGTGTGGACGGTGTGGTCCGCGAGCACGTCGTCTCGGCGCGGAAGTGCGGTGTCCATGTCGTCGTCGACGCGGATCCCGGGGCTGCCATCGGCGTCATCAGCGCGAGCGAGCTCATCATCGACGCAATCCTCGGCACCGGCCTGCGCAGCGCGCCTCGGGAACCTCAGGCGAGTGGCATTCGAGCCCTCAACGCGTCGGGGATTCCCATCCTCAGCGTGGACGTTCCGAGTGGCCTCGATGCCACCACGGGCGACGCGTTCGACCCGACGGTGCGCGCTGCGCTGACCTGCACGCTGACAGCGATGAAGCGCGGACTCCGCCAGGGTGATGCCGCCGCACACGCCGGCACCGTGTGGGTTGCCGACATCGGCATGCCCGCAACCGCGTGGGCCACGGCCGGGCTCGACAGGCCGCCCGGCGTCACGGGCGGTGAGTTGGTGCACACTTCGTCCTGATCTCCCGCTTGACCGCGGAGCGGACTCCCGGCTATTCTTCGACCGTACTCCGCGCCCTTACAGCGCAAACGTCATGATCAACGTCTCAGCACACATCGCTCCCGAGGCGCGCGAGCTTGCCGCAACCGCACGCGAGCAGCTCGATGATCTAGTCACGTATGCCACGCATCTGGTCAATCACCAGGCGGATGCCGTCGCCTTTGTCGCAGGTGGCATCCATCACGCCAGCCGCTACCCACCTGCGCGCCTTCGTGTTGACGGCCGGGCAGCCCTCTATCGGGCGGTGACGCGAGCATGCCGGCACGGTCAGCGGTTTCCTCCACGGCCGCAGGGCATCACCAGGATGTTCCGTCGTGGCGGTGCATCGGTCCGCGTCGAGGTCGACGAGGGAAGCGCCGGTCGCATCAACACCGTCAAGCGCGCCCTCGCAATGCTCGGCTTCGACCGGAGGGCAGCACTCCTTCTGCGTGACCTGTGCGGGCTCGACTACCACGAGATGTCTCGCGCGCTCGAGTGCTCGCCCGAGGCCGCGGCTCGACTCGTCGCCGCCGCTCGCCGCGAGTTCGGTTCGATCTATCGAGAGATCGCGCTGTGAGGTGCAGCCTCCTCGCGCTCAGCAGCTACATCGATACCGAGCTCGACGCCGAGCCGGCAGGTGAGCTCGAGGCGCATCTCGTCGCGTGCGATCGCTGTCGCACCGCGATCGGTCACCTCCGCGAGGAATCAGAGCGCATCGGCAGCCTCGCTCGCGTGCATGTACCCGATGACGCAGTGCACGAACTGTTCAGTCAGATCGGCTTGATTGCGGAGGAGGACGAGTTGCCCGAAGGACCTGTGCATCGCGATCGACCAGCCCGTGTCGAGGCTCCGCCCTGGTTCGGCGCGGAGCGGGGCGCGGCATTGCCGTGGGCACCACGGCCAACGGGGCACGAACAGACGCAGCCTCGCGAGCTGGTCGGCGAGCACTCGCCGGTCGCGACCGTTGCGGACCCGGAGCTCCTGCTCTGGGACGAAACCATCGACCAGATTGCGACCGCAGTTCCGGAGCCGCCGCCACTGCATGTGCTGCCGGCTCCGCAACCGGCGATGCCTCCCGAGGTCCAGCCAGTCGCGGCTGCTCAGGTTGAGCCGTACCCGGTGGTGTACCTCGACACCGAACCTTCCGATCGGGAGCCGGATGTCAGCGCGCCGCAGCCACCCCAGCTCACGGCCTCCGAGCCGCAGCCCCCGGATCTGTCGACGTCCGCGCCGATGGTCGCGCCGCCACGTCTCGCGGCCGGCACGAACGTCTTCCAGCGACTCCGCGACGCTGTGGCTGTGCGCTTCGCTCTTCGCCGCCGCGGTGACGCCGGCTACGACTCCGGGGTCGAGATCGTCAGCGGTATCGGAGCACCGCGGTGGGATCAGCGCGCCCGCCCCCGGCACTGGAACGACAGTCCTCCGATCGTGACGGCCTCGGCGCCCGCGCCCCTCCCGACGCAACCCGTCACGACCGACGTCGCCACTCCGCAATCGCCTGCACAAGTGGCCAAGACGCCATCTCCTGCTCCGGTTGCCAAACCGAATCCCTTCAGCAGGTTCATGGCACGCATCACCGCGGTCCCGCCGGTCGCTGAACCCGACGATGCGGTGCCTGACGACATCGAGCTCGAACGTCCAGTCGATCCAGCCAATGCCCGTGCTCATGGCCTTGACGCGATCGGCGACGACGTGAAGCCGGCCTCGCGGACGGACACGGCAACGCCACCTCCGGACCTGGCCGACCTGCTCAGCGAAGTGTCGAGCCTTGCGGCGCCGCTCGAGCGCACGCCGGCCCCTTCAACCAACGGCACCTACGCGCCGCCCGAGTCGTGGATGGACGACCGGCCGGCAGAGCAGAGCTTCGAGTATCGCGGGTCGCGAGGTGTCACCGAGCCACGTGTCGAGGTGGAGCAGGACAACTTCGAGGAAGACGAAACGCAATTCGGCGTGCAGAACGAGCCGGCCGCCCCGCCAGCTCCGGGTCGGCACGTCCGCCGACTCCACTCGCAGCGATCGGATCGACGCCAGTGGAATCCAGCGCAGCCAGTCACCGGCCGCCACGTCCTGCCGCTTGGAGGACCCGCCGTCGGGGCCGCTGACCGCGACCGGCGCTTGTGGTTGTTCGGCGCTCTAACCGTGGTGCTGATCCTGCTCGGACTGCTCGTCGGCAGGCAGGTGACGACGACGGCGCCGCTCGCCTCGGCGCACGCGCCGCGAGCCACCGCTCCAGCACACCACGCCACCACCACGCCGGCCATCGCGGTGCCACTCCCGGTGCAGACCCCGGTGCCGGCACCCACCGCGATCATCCCGTCGGCGCCCACCCCGCAGCAGCTCACGTCGGCGACAACGCTCGGCAGCGGGAGCAGTGGATTCTCGATCGCGGACGTCCGCTACGGCGAGCATCCCAATGACTTCCGACTTGTCTTCGACATGGCCTTCCCCGACACCGTGACCGGGGCGCCCACCGCCGTTGTCGGCTACTACGGCACCGCGACAATGTACGTCGAGTTCATGGGCGTCCTCGGAGCGAGCAACATCGCGGCGATGCCCGCGCACCAGGCGGTCGTGTCGGTAGAGGCCCTCCCGATGGTGCGGAACACCGACCGCCTGGTAATCAAGATCACCTTGAGCAAAAAGGCGCCGTTCGACGCGTACTACCTGTCGGGCGGCCGGCTCGTCATCGACATCACCTAGTCCGCGGCGTCACCCGGCGGTGGTCGCCGCCTCCTCGTGCGAGGCAGGCGCTGACTTCGCTCGCGATCGGCGTGCCGTGGCGTTCGCGGAGATCGAACTTGAGCACCTTGCCGGCGGGGTTGCGAGGCAGCACGTCGATGAAGACAACCGACTTGGGTTGCTTGTACCGAGCCAGCTTGTCCTGTGAGAACTCGATGATCTCCCGCTCGGTGAGGGACACACCGTCTTTTGCCACGACGACCGCGCGCACCGATTCGCCCCAGCGCGGATCCTGAACGCCGATGACCGCGACCTCTTTGATGCCGGGGTGCTGGTAGAGCGCGTCCTCGACCTCGGCGGGGTACACGTTCTCTCCGCCGCTGATGATCATGTCCTTCTTGCGGTCGACGATAAAGAAGTATCCGTCAGCGTCGCGAATGCCCACATCACCAGTGTGGAACCAACCATCGATCAGCACCTCGGCGGTTGCGTCAGGCCGATTCCAGTAGCCCTTCATGACGTTTGGGCCACGAACGACAATTTCTCCTCGCTCACCGTCGGGAAGCTCACGGCCGTCGTCGTCGACGATCTTGACGTCGGTGAAGAACGGTGCGATGCCGGCGGAGCCGAGCTTCTCGGTGGCCATCGACGACGGCAGGAACGAGGCGAAGGGTGCGGTCTCAGTGAGCCCGTAGCCCTGATTGAACGGCAGCCCACGCGCGGCGTAGATCTTGATGAGCGCCTCGGGAACGGGCGCGCCGCCGCAGGACAGCACGCGGATGCTGCTCAAGTCGCGAGTGGCGAACTCGGAATGCTGTGCCATGAACAGGTACATGGCGGGGACACCGAACATCGAGGTGATGTGAAACCGCTCGATGTTCTCGAGCACCATGCCGGGCTCGAACATCTGCTCCAGCACCACTGTCGCGCCCTTCAGGAACGACAGGAGCGGGGTGACGTTGAGCCCGCCGATGTGGAACAGCGGCGCCACCACGAGGGTGATCTCCTGGGATGTCGCGTCATCCGCCAGCAGCGCGTTGATGTTGTTCCAGATAATGTTCCCGTGCGTGAGCATCGCCCCCTTCGGGCGGCCCGTCGTGCCTGACGTGTACATGATCAGGGCGACGTCGCTCATCGCCACCGGGTAATCGAGATACGTGTCGCGCTGATCGTGGAGCAGTGAGTCGAAGCCGCGCGAGCCGCGCTCCTCGACAGCGCAGACATACTCGCGAACGCTGAGGTCGTCGCGGATCGAGTTGACGATGGCCGAGAACGCCTCCTCGTACACGAGGGTATGCAGGCCGGCGTCGCGGATGATGAAGCTGAGCTCCGGTCCGGTCAGGCGAAAGTTGAGGGGCACGAAGATCGCGTCGAGCTTGGCAGCGGCGAAGAGTGTGAAGAAGAAGCGAGGATGATTGAGGCCGAGGAACCCGACTCGATCGCCCGGGTTCACGCCGAGCGCATGGAGCCCGTGAGCGACCTTATTGGTGAGCCGGTCGAGCGCTGCATAGGTCCACCGTTCCTCGCGGAAGATGAGCGCGGTGTTGTTCGGGTTGAGCTGAGCGCGCCGGGCGAGCGTGAAGCCGATGCCCTGATCATTTGCCATCGCTGAACCCTCCGATTACTCTTCGCCGCATCGCGATTCTCCCATTCACAGCATGGGAGCGTTGCGCTCAGGCGGTCCATCCCCCGTCGACGACCAGGACGGATCCGGTTACGTACGAAGCTGCGTCCGACGCGAGGAACAGTGCGGCGCCGGCAATCTCGTCCGGTACCGCGTGACGGCCGAGCGCGGTCTGGGCGAGGATGTGGTCGTGGATCTCGGTGGTTTCCACGAGGTACCGCGCGAGCTTGGTCTCGACGAGCCCCGGTGCGATCGCATTCACCCGGATCCCGAGCGGTCCCAACTCGCGCGCGAGTGTGCGTGTCAGCGTGATGAGCGCCGATTTGCTCGCGTTGTACGCCCCCGTCAGGGCTTCGGGCCGGATACCGGCGACCGATGCCATGTTGATGACGCTGCCACCGTGGTCGCGCATCCAGGCGGCCACCGCGTGCCGGGTGATCCGGATTGGACCCATGACATTGACGTCCCAGATCTTGTTGATCGCCCCTTCGTCGGCATCGAGGATGGGGCCGTACTGAGGGTTGGTCGCGGCGTTGTTGACCAGCACGTCAAGTCTCCCCGCCTGGCGCATCACCTCGGCGACGAGCGCCTCACACGTCGGCGCGTCGCCGACGTGACCGGGCGCTGAGATGGCCGTCCCGCCGCGGGCGGTGATCTCGGCCGCCGCGGCCTCACATGCATCCGCGTGGCGCGCGTTGAGCGCAACCGTTGCGCCGGCCTCGGCGAGCGCCGTGGCGATCGCGAGCCCGATACCCCGGCTGCCTCCAGTGACCAGCGCGACGCGACCATCGAGGGAAAACCGCTCCGCGACGCTCACGGTCAGTTGAGGCTGGAGGTGCCGGCGTGGTCCTTCGACCGGACCAGCATGCGGTCGAGAAGGGCGGCCTCGCGGCGGAGGAGACGCAAGCAAGCGGTGAGCCGTTCGGCCGTGCCGTCGATCTCGAGCAGTCGCTGGCGCTGCGCCGTTTCCACCTGCATCGCGGCCGCCACGAGGTAGGAGAGCAACTCCGGGTCGGAAGGCAGACCGAACTCGAACGGGTCCTCCTGGCCGATGCCGCGGAGCTGACCTGCGTAGCCCCGGAACGCCGAGGTCACTGCGATAGCGAGGCGCTCGGTGTCGTCCGCCGGGGCCGGGAGGTCCTGGAGGTAGTGCACCGACCCGACCAGGTACGGCCGGTGGTGGGAGTACGCGTCGATGTGGAAGCGGGACGCGCCCACCACGGAGAGGTTGTACCCGCCATCGGGCAATTCCTCGATCTCGTCGAGCTGCGCCAGGGTGCCGACTTCGTAGGGAACGGCGCCGCCACCGGTCTCATGACCCGAACGGATCGCCACGATGCCAAACGTGGTCGATGCCCTCCGGCAGTCTCGCATCATCATCTTGTATCGCTCTTCGAAGATGTGCAGCGACATCGGCATGTGCGGGAACAGCACGGTGCCGAGCGGGAAGAGCGGGACTTCGATGGCCATCAGGTGCCGGTTCGCGCCCGCATCAGCGCCTAGGCGGCTTTGCAGTTCTTGGTGTGTTTGATGATCCGTTCGCGGCGAGGCTCGCCGGGGCGGCGGCTGTGCCGGAAAGCGATCTCCACGCCGATCTCGTTCTGACGCATGAGGTTGTTGCAGATCGGGCAGCGGACGTGGGTAAGGATGTCGCGTTGGGACGCGACGCCCTTGGATTCCTTGATCGTGTTTGCCATGGGTACTGAGGCTCCTTGAGAGATGGGCTCATTCGATTGTACGCGGCGTCGGGGTACGATTCGGCGCCGATGTCTCCACTCCTCGGCGCTCTCCGACTGCGGCTCGCGGGCACCATGGCAGGCGCGGCGCTCCTGGTCCTGGCCCTGGGAGCCTGCGGGACCCTGGTCACGGTGAGCAGCCAGATCACGCCACCGGCTCCGGTTTGCTCGACGCCTCGCCCGGTCGCCGCCGCCGATTCCTTTGCCACGACGGTCGCTCTCCAGCCGGGTGCATCCGGCCTCCAGTACGGCGAGATCAGCGTCGGCTGCGGAGCGGTTGCCAAGACCACCTCGAGCGTGAACATCCAGTTCACCGTTTGGCTCTCGAGCGGCAAGCTGGTCATCACGACGCGCGGCGCGAACCAGCCCACCAACGCCCTCACCCTCGGCGACCCGTCCACCCTCGCGTTCTGGAGAGACGGGGTCCCCGGCATGCGTGTGGGAGGGACGCGCCGGCTGATCGTGCCGCCCGCATTGGGATTTGGCGCTGCAGGCAGCTCGTCAGCAGGTGTTCCCGCCAATGCCACGCTGGTGGTCGACGTCGAGCTCGTCTCGCTCGGCTGAGCGCGGCTCAGACCAGGGTTACGAGCGGGCTCGCGTCCAGAGGATGAACAGGCCCAGGCAGGCGCCGGCAGCCAGCAGCACGAACGCGACCGGGATGCCGATCACGACCGAGAGGCCTGGGGCCGATGTTGCGAGCATGCAGTGCGAAGCATACTGCCAAGACGATCCCGCGCCCGGCTGATCGCTCAGATCAGGAGGCGACCTGCATGCGCGCGCCGAGCAGTCCGAGCTCGATGTCGTGCATCACGGTGATCCGAAACGCCTGACGCGCTGCCGCGTCGAGCTCCGGCGCGATGGTCTCATTGCGCGGACGGCCGATCCAGGGTGGCTGATGGCGGCCCATCGGCTCGCCGCCGACCCGAACGACGACGGCGCGGTCGTCCTCTTCATCAACCTCGATGGACACGTGCTGGAGGACGCCCGTGCTGTCGACCAGCGTCCATGCGCGGAGCCAGACCGGCATCGTGCTCCCAGGAACACGCACCGGACGCACTGCTCCGCTGACGACATACGCGTCCTTGTGAGGGGCGTCGGCGGTGAGCGCGATACGAACCGCGGTATCCAGCTCGCCACCCACCCAGGTGGCAAGCGACGGAGCGCGGTTCTCGACGTCGGGGAGCATGTGCGTGAAGAAGCCGTTCGAAAGCGACGGGGCCACGGTGGCGTGGCGGCGGCAGTACGGGAGGCCGAGAACCACGCGGCTGTGCTCATCGCACCAAGTCGTGCCGCACTTCACCTGCCGGCGATCGACGTACGTGCAGCGGCAGGTGGCGGGCTTGGAGCACTCACCGTCGAGGCATTTGCCCAGACCGTCATGGTCGCCGCCGTCCGGCCCATCGCCGCCCGACTGTTTCTTCGAGAGCCGCTGCCACGGCTTCAGCTTGTCCAACCTTTGGTCACTCCTCGGCACCCACGTCTCGGTGCCAGGACCCCAGCCTAGTCGCGTTGATGCCTTGATCTGACCTCGTGCATCCATCTTGTTACGGCTCGGATGCGCGTTGTGACTGGCACGGCTCCAGGCGTCCGAGTCCAGGTGCGTACCACCTCGCCGAGGGTTCAGTACGAAGGGGTTTCGATCTCGAGGAGCTGCCCTGGCTGCAGATCATGTGCCTCGGCAACATCGAGGACCAGCTGGACGCGATCCGGTCCCAGGATCCCAACACTTTCGATTCGTGCCCTGAAACCGCCGTCGACCAGCACGTCGCCGTGCCGCGCTACCGCCCCACCAAGCAGGCGTCCGATAACCGATGCCCCCGGCCGGTTGTCGACAGCGATGGTTTCCGTCACCTCAAATCCAGATGTCATGCTCGAGCGATCCTCAGATGGTGATTCGAATGGCGAGCCTTCTCGCACACTCAGCATCATCTTCGCGGCGGCCGGTGGGCAGGCGATGCCGTAGCCGACATGTGACGCTCGATGCGCGCGGTGCTCACACCAGGATGTCGTGACCGAACGCGCCAACGCCCAGGCCCCCGCCACCTACGGCTGGAACTGTCGCACGTCGTGGGCGGCTACCGAGCGGGCGTTCCCGTCGGATCCAGGAGCGAGCTCAGGTAAGCTGCGGCATTCTCAAAGCTGCCGACGAGGCCGTCGACTCTGTCCATGTGGTCACGGCCAACCTGGTCGGTGAACGCCAGCCGGTACGAGAGCTTCGTGACTTCGTCGGTCTCGTGCAGATCCATCGTTTCGATGGCATCCGCATCCGGCCAACCGTCGAAATGCCAGGTCTCGACGGTTCGGGTGGGTGGCTCGACCTCGAGGTAGGTACCACGAAACGAACACTCGATTCCGTCGGCGGTGACCATGACGATGTGGTAGTTGCCGCCCACCCGTAGATCGATCGAGCAGACAGTTACCTCCTCCCCGAAGGGAGCGAAGGTTTTCCACATGCTCCGGCTTCGTAAAGGCGTCGAAGACGAGTCCGATCGGAGCGTCGAATTCTCGCGTCAGAACGATCTCGAGATCGTTCGGATATTCGATGACCGCCGAACCATGCCGACTAGGTGTCATTGCCGCTCTCCTTGTGTTGTAGCTCTTTGAGGAGGTCATCCACCCGATCGAGGCGGTCGTTCCAAGCCTGCTCGTAGCCGGCCAGCCACTCGTGCAACGGCCGGAGGCGTGCGCGCTCCAGGCGGTACAGCCGGCGTCGTCCCTCGGCCCGGCATGTCACGAGCCCCACTGCACGGAGCACCCGCAGGCGTTTTGACACCGAGGCTGGGACATCGCGAGGTCTTTCACGATCGCTCCGACGGCCTTCTCGCCGGTGATCCAGGACATCCAGGACGTCGCGCCGGTGCGCCTCGGCAATCGCGTTGAACACGTCCGACGTTGTGGACGATCGGGCCATGGCACATTATATTCCGATAGCGACATGTATCAGCGTGCCTGCTTCACCCAATACGGGATCCGCCAATACGAAGTCCACGGGTTCAGAAGTCCAGCGCGAGATCGAGCGAACAGGCGACGAGATCTCTCGGCGGAAACGCGCGGCGATCGAGCCACGGCTGCGCCCAGGTGGTACCCCGTATCGGATTCGAACCGATGGTCTCCGCCTTGAGAGGGCGGTGTCCTGGGCCACTAGACGAACGGGGCCCGAAGGCCCGGATCATACCAGCGCCCGGAGACGGCTCAGACCTGATCGGGTGAGGCCATCCCCAGGGTGTGGAGGGCGTCGGCGAGCGTGGCGCGGGTCGCCGCGACGAGCGCACGCCGGAACCGGCGTAGCGACGGATCCTCTTCGCGGACGATCGCCGGCGTGTGCTCGTAGAAGTCGCTGAACGCCGACGCGAGGCTGAACGCGTAGGTGGTGAGGAGCGACGGCGACAGAGCGAGCGCGGTCTCCGTGAGCGCCCTCGAATACGCCTCGATGCTGTGCAGGAGCTCGCGCTCCGACGGATGCAGCTCGGCAGGAATCGCGACCTGCCCACCGTCGTCGCTGACCTTGCGGAGGATGCCGGCGGCGCGCGCGTGCGCATACTGCAGGTACACGCCGGTGTCACCGGTGACACGCAGTGCCTCGTCGAAGTCGAACGCGATGATCTGGTTGAGCGAGAACTTGAGCAGGTAATAGCGCACCGCGCCGGCAGCGACCAGCGTTGCGCCGGCCGCGTCGCGGGCGTTTGCCCTCAGACGCGTGATGGCGCGGTCGAGCAGGTCGTCGGCACGCACCTCGATGCCGCGACGCCCGCTCAACGCCACGCTGTCGCGACCCTCCTCGATCACGACACCGAGCTCGGCAGCCGCCGCAGGAGTCAGAGCGACCACCTCATAGCTCAGATGAATCGAGTTGTCCGCCTCGCGCTCGTGGTGCAACCGGCGCAGCGCGCGCTGGACGACGCGCTGCGGGTACGCCTGACGAGCGTCGATGACATTGATCACCCGCTGCGCGTGGCCGAAGTGGGCAGAAGGCGCACCCGCCCGCGCGACTGACGAGGTCGTCATCAATGCTGGGTCACCCTCCCACGGGACGTAATGGAAGTCACGGCCGAGCAGGCCGAATTTCCAGAGCTGGTAAGCAATATCCTTGGCCGTGTAGGTGGCGATACCGTCGGATTTGACCAGAACCTTGGTGTCGTCGTCGCCCTCGTCATCCGCACCGTTGGCCGGCATCACCCAGCATCCCGCGAGCTTGCCAGTCTCGACAAAGACGATCGCACCCGACTCGCGAAGCAGTTCGAACGCCTGGCGCCAGAACCCGAGCCCGATGATGTCGGACTCCCAGGTGAGCAGGTCGTAGGCGATGTCGAAGCGCCGCATCGTTGCCAGGTGCGCATTGACGATCCGTCGCGCGACGTCCTTCACGAACACGGCGGTCTCGTTCCCGCCTTCCTCCACCTCGTGCAGCACTGCGCGACGCCGCTCGAGCAGGTCGGGATCGGTGTCGTAGCGCGCCGACACGGCGATGTACACGCGCGAGCAGTACTGGTCGAAGGGCTCGCCGGGCACCGGCTCGATGCCCAGCTCGCGAATCCCCACGACGACGTCGGCCACCTGGACGCCGGTGTCGTCGATGTAATTGTTGACCTCAACCGCATGGCCGGTGCGCCGGAGCACGCGCGCGACCGTGTCGCCGATGCACGCGTTGCGCAGATGGCCGATGTGCGCCGCCTTGTTGGGATTGGTCGCCGTGTGCTCGACGAGCGTCTTCCCGCCGGCCTCGGCCGCCTCGGTCGGCAGGTCGACGACGCCCGTTGCCTCGAGATCTGCCGACGCTGCGAGTACCGCCTCGGCCCAGATACCGTCGTCGAGGTGGGCGTTGATGTACCCGGGTGGCGTCACCGTCCAGGCACGTACCCGGGGCACCTCCGCAGCGGCGAGCAGCTCAGCCAGCTCCGCTGCGATCGCCGCCGGCGCGCGGCGCAGGATCTTGGCGAGGCCGAGCGGCGCCGGCGACGACCAGTCGCCGAACTCGGGCCGCGCCGAGCGTTCGACGACGACTTCGAACGAGGCATCAACGCCCATGGTGTCGAGGGCACGCCGGACAGCCTCGACGAGCAGCGTCCTGGTGGCAGCCATATCTCGCAAGGGTAACGGGGAGCACAGCCGCGTCCCGACGGGCGACAATGCGCCGCCGTGGACTTCGCGACCATGCGTGATCCCGGCCGCGGGCCTGGGGACACGTTTTCTCCCTGCCACCAAGGAGCTTCCCAAAGAGTTGCTCCCGGTCCTCGATCGCCCGGTGATCCAGTGGGCGGCCGAGGAGGCTGTGGCCTCTGGGGCCGATGAGCTCATCCTCGTCCTCGCCGAGGGCAAGGAGGCGCTGGCCGCCCACTTGCGTCCCGATCCCGCGCTGGAGCGCTTGCTCGAAGATCGCGGCAAGACCGTCGAGCTCGAGGCGGTACGCCACGCCGGGAACCTGTGCCGGGTGACGGTTGCCCGCCAGGCGTCGCCCCGCGGCCTCGGCGATGCGGTGCTCTGCGCGGCAGGGGCCGTGGGGGAGCGGACCTTTCTCTGCATGCTCCCGGACGACCTCTCCCTGGCCCATCCCCCGGTGCTCCTCCAGCTCTGGAACGCGCATGAGCAGCTCGGGACGTCCATCCTTGCCCTGATGCGCGTGCCCAAAGACCAGATCTCCAGGTACGGGTGCGCCGAGATCGCCGAGTTGCGTGGCAAGCTGCACCGTGTGAGTGGCGTTGTCGAGAAGCCGCCGGCTGCTGAGGCGAAAAGCGAATTTGCCGTGATGGGCAGGTACGTGCTCGGTCCCGCGATCTTTCCCGCGCTCCGCGAGACCGCCCCGGGGGCGCTGGGCGAGATCCAGCTCACCGACGCAATCTCGCGCATGCTCGAGACCGAGGAGGTCTGGGGTGTGGAGTTCGAGGGCGAGCTGCTCGACGTGGGCACGCCGTCCGGCTGGTTGGCGACGAACATGCGTCTCGCCCGCGACCACCCGGAGTACCGGAGCGCCGTCGCCGCCATCGACGGGAAGGGCGGGGCGTGAACGCTCTTCGCCGGGAGTGGGGTGCGGTGACCTTCGTGGTGACCATCCTGGTCGGGGCTATCGCCGTGGCGATCTCCCTGGGAGTCTCCGCGGCCCACGGGACGCCGATTCCGTCGGCGCCCCCCTGCCCGACCTACACCCCGTATGTGGTCACGCCGACGCCAGTGCCCACGGCTACGCCCAAGCCGACCGCGAGCGGTAAGACCTCGCCGGCGGCGACGCCAACCGCGACGCCGACCGCCGTTCCCACTCCGACCGTGACGCCGACGCCCTTCAACCCGGAGTTGCAGGGGTGCCCCACAGCACCGCTTCCACCAACGCCGATTCCCACGCCGACGCCGAAGACAACGCCCACCCCGGCCGGCGCGACACCGACTCCGGCGCCGACAGCCACGCCGACACCGGTCCCCACCACGCCGCCGAACTCCACACCGCTGCCGACGGCGACCCCGACACCGTCAGGGTCCGGCTGAGCGCGCCCGACCTCAGAGGGCGAAGAGCAGCCGGTTGCCGTTCACGGGGCTGATCGAGGAGCGCTGGAGCTCGATGTCCACCGACGGCGGGTGCCCGGTGTCGATCACCACGGCGATGCTCTCGGACAGGCGCAAGCCGCCGATGCGGACGCAATCACGGAGGAAGGTGAAGGCCATCGGGCGGACGAGGTTCCAGATGTATCCGCGCACGGCCTGAGCGGTGTCAGCGGGCTCGAGGAGCGTGTCGCCGGCGCGGATGCTCCGGTCCTGGAATGCAAGCACGCAGACCTCGTCGGTGAGTTGCACCGGGGCCGTCCACGCGTACTGGTCGTCGTCGGCGCTCGAGCCGACGATCCGATCCTTGTCGCTGAAGAGCGCGAGTCGCTCGACCAGCAGGTGCATGGGACCTGCGGGACCTTCGACGAACAACGGGACGTCGCGGAGCGGCTCGCTGCGCTCCTGCGCGGGGTAGCGCGCGGAGAACCCGAGATCCTCGATGCCACTGAATGGCGCGGGCACTTTGATGACGAGCTCGTCCATCAGCGAGCCTCACTCAACAGGACGTTCACGTTGTTCATCACGTCGACCCTGCGCGCGAATCTATCACAGGGGTTGTGCAGATCGATGGCGTCGAGCGATTGCTACACTCGCGCGACCATGCCGGCACTCGACGACGTTCGAGTCCTCGACCTGACCAGGTTGCTTCCAGGGCCGTTCTGCACCGTGCTCCTTGCGGACTTCGGCGCCGATGTCGTCAAGGTCGAAGACACCGGTGGTGGCGATTACATGCGCTGGATGCCGCCGCTGGTCGACGAGTACTCGGCGATGTTCCATCCACTCAACCGCAACAAGCGCTCGCTGGCCATCGATCTCAAGAATGCGCTGGGGCGTGAGGCGTTTCTCCACCTCGCCGCCACCGCCGATGTGGTCGTGGAGAGCTTCCGGCCCGGCGTGATGGATCGTCTCGGCATCGGGATGGCAGCGCTGCGCGCGGTCAATCCCCGGCTCGTGCTCTGCAGCATCAGCGGTTATGGCCAGGATGGACCGTTTCGTGACCGCGCGGGCCATGACGTCAACTACGCGGCAGTCGCGGGCGCGCTCGTCCTCGGCGGTATGACGGAGAGCGGGCCACCGATGCCCGGTTTACAGGTGGGGGACCTGGGCGGCGGAGCCATGGATGCCGCGCTGGCGATCATGATCGCGCTCCACCATGCAGCTCGGACCGGCCAGGGACAGCACTGCGATGTCTCGATGGTCGATGGCCTGATCAGCTGGACGGGCATGCATGCCGCGCGCCTCTTCGCCACCGGCGATGTCCCGGAACCCGGGGCGGGACTGTTGACCGGCCGCTACCCGTGCTACCGGATCTATGCGTGTGCCGACGGGTACCTCTCGGTCGGCGCGCTCGAGCCCAAGTTCTGGCGGGAGTTTGTCGAGGTGATCGGCCTCCCCGAGCTGGCCGCCAACGGGCTACTCGACGGCGATGTTGGACGCCAGACGGTCGCGGCCGTGGAGGCGGTGCTGCGCACCCGCACACGCGCCGCCTGGGAGCAGGCGCTCGCCGGGCATGACGTCTGCGTCGAGCCGGTGCTCGATACGCGCGAGGCGTTCGAACATCCGCAGGTCATCAGCAGAGGCATGCGGCTCCATGCCGGCGATGGCCGACCAACGGCGCAGACCGGATTTCCCATCCGACTGACCGGCTCTCCTGCCGGTTACACGAGGCCGGCACCGCGATACGGTGAACATACCGACGAGGTGCTGGCCGAGGCCGGTTATGACGGCGAGCAACTCGCGTCGCTGCGCGCCGCCGGAGCGATTGCGTGAGTCACGCAGGTGAGGCGACGCAAACCCCGCGACGCGCCCCGCGTACCACCCGCAGCGCGCAGACGCGCGAGCGGATCATCGCCGCGGCCACCGAGGTCTTCGCACGCTCAGGGTTCCACGGCGCGAAGGTGGCCGACATCGCAGAGCAAGCCGGGATCGCCTACGGGCTCGTCTACCACTACTTTCACAACAAGGAGGACATCCTCGCCGCGATCTTCACGGAGCGCTGGGCGCAATACGTCACCTACCTCCACGAGGTGGGCGACCTGGACATCGGGTTTCGCGAGCAGATGCGCCGGCTCGTGCACTTCTGGGTCGAGGTCTATCGCCGTGAACCCGCCTTGATGACCGTGATGATCAACGAGGTCACGCGCTCGTACGAGTTCCTCGAATCGCACGATATCGGCACGGTGATGGTGGCGTTCGAAGCCATCGAGCAGATCATCCGCAAGGCCCGCGACCGAGGCGAGGTGGCGACCGGCGTTGATCCGCAGCTTGCGAGCTATGTCGTGTTCGGCGCCGCAGAGATGGTACTCACCGGCTACGTGATGGGGACGTTGCGCCGGGACGAGCCCGCGGCATTCGCCGGCGACGAGACGCAGATGCTCGAGGTGCTCCTCGACGGTTTGGCACCGCGGCCCGCTAGCTGACCTCCTCGTTCCACCATTCGTCGACCGCGCGCTTCGTCGCATCGAGACCATCGGTGTTGTCGATGACCCAGGTCGCGCGCGCGCGCTTCTCGTCGATCGGCAGCTGCGCGTCGAGCCGTTGCATCGCGGCCGTATCGTCAAGGCCGTTGCGCTCGTGCAGCCGCCGGAGCTGAACCTCGCGGGGCGCGTAGACGAGCAGGACTCCCTCGAACATCGACTTACGTGCGTTCTCGAACAGGAGCGGGATGTCCACCGCCACGAGCGGCGCGGAGCCGCCAAGGGCTGCGGTGATGCGCTCCTGCATCAGCTCGGTGATGCGGGGGTGCGTGATTCGTTCGAGGTCACGGCGAGCTGTGGCATCGGCAAACACGATCTCACCAAGCCGGGTCCGGTCGAGCGCGCCATCGGCGCGGATCACTTCCGATCCAAATCGCGCCGCCACCGCATCAAGCGCCGGCTCGCCGGCTCGCACCGCCTGACGGGCAAGCTCATCGGCGTCGATGACCACTGCGCCACGCGCCTCGAGCAGGCGGTCGACGGTGCTCTTGCCGGTCGCGATACCACCGGTCACGCCGATCAGCCGCATGGTCAGGCACCGTACTCCAGCCGCACGGTGAATCGAAGGTTCGTCAACCTGCTGCAGGGCCCGGGCACGCGGCGCCCGCTGCCCAGGAGGCATCCCCGCGAAGCAGCAGGATCATCCCGTGATCGTCGACTGTTTTCGTCCATCCGGCAGCGACGAGCTCGTTCGTGAGCGCGCCCCGCCCATACAACACCGCGGTGGTGTCGCTCGACGCGAGCAGCTGCAGGGCGGTCGGCGTCGATGTCGCACCGGCGGCGATGCGCTCGTAATCGTCGAACACGGACGTGCCCAGCGAGATCGACTCGCCGTACTCGTAGACGGATGCCTGTGGCCAGAGCCGGTAGATGACATACCCGCCGGTGCCATAGGCGGTGAACACGCGCTGCACCGTCGGGCTGCGCGCGAGCAGGGCGGTGGCGCAGGCCGGATACGCGGCGGCAATCCCTTGCGGCGACGCGCTCTGCGTCACTCGAGCGCCGACAACGCCGACGCCGAAGATCCCGATCGCGACGAGCGCGATTCCCATGATCGGCGACGCGCGTCTCGCCGGCGCGATCGGACGGGGCCGCGCGCGGCGTGCTTCGATCGCCCGCACCACGCCGCTGGTCATCCCGATCCATGCCGGCACCATCACCGCGACGCAGATGGCCGTGTTCCGCACCGACGTGAGTGCCAGCGCCGCCCCAGCGCCTGCGAGCACGAGGTCGCGAAGCTCGAAATGACGTCGCAGCGCAGGCTTCGCAACCACGGTCAGCGTCAGCGCCGCGAATGACAGCAACAGCGCCAGGAGGACCCACATCGCCGGATCGGCGAAGTTGGGTGACTGCCACTCGATGATGCCCTTCTGGCGCTCGGTGGCACCCGTGGTCGCCGCGAAGATGAAGAGCGACGGCCCATACGGGTTGACGCACGCGGCGAGCATCGACGCGCCGACCGCGACTGCCAATCGCTTGATGCGCGCGGGGGGAGCGACCCTGCCGAGCGCCCAGCGGTGTTTGACCGCCTCGACCACCACGACGATCGCGAGGAAACCGACTCCGGCGATGAAGCCGGCGTGCAGGTTCGCCCAGAGCAGGAACATCGGCGGCAGCAGCCAGAGCCGCCTGCCACCCGAACGCAGGTAGGACTCGGCGATCCAGAGCGTCCAGCAGACAAGCGCGAAGGTGAAGATCTGCGGCCTCGTTCCGAGGACGGGCTCGGCGGCGCGAGCGCCGAGCGCCAGGCCGACCGCCAGCACGACAGGTCCGGCTCCTCGGAGTCGCCCACGCAACATCGTGGCGAGCATCGCGCTCCAGGCGACGAGCCCCATCAGCGCGGTGACGAGGAACAGGCCTCCCACCGCCGCAAGGGCGGCGAAGATCGTCTCGGACAGCCATTCGTGGGCGACCAGCGGATTGCCGAACGCGGTGTATGCGAAGAGCTCGCCCGCCGGGATCTGATGGTGGGCGATGATCCAGTCGCCGAGGCGGATGTGCCACCACACGTCCGGGTCGCTGAGCGCGTCGAGCCCGACCCCCGCGGTGAGGATCAGCACGGCCGCGAGCAGTGCCCGGCGTGGATCCGAAATCCAGGCGAGCACACGGCCACGCGGGTCCGATGTCCCTGGCGCCGACGCGGGTTCGGTGGCGCCGATGAGGGTTGCCATGCGAGCCGCAGCGTAGGTGCCCCACCGCGCCAAAAACCGTTCGCGGCCGGCTGGCGACAGATTCGTATACTCCACGCGATGGCCACGGATACCCGGTCCCCGAAGCGTCGTCAAACCTCAGCGAGCAGCAGCTCGCGGCAGACGCCGGCGCCGGCCGCGGCTTACTCGGGCCACACGATCTCCTGGCGGCACTGCCTGATCGGCCTTCTTGTCGGCGAGGTCGCGCTTCTGGTCATCAGCAACGCAGCGCTGATCGCGACCAACGCGGCGTTCGGGTCCAGCGGCAACCTCGACGGCGGTGTTGTGGGCGTTTCGACACTCCTGGCCGTGATCCTCGGAGGCTGGCTCGCGGCCAGGCTCGCCGGCCGCTTTGGTCTCTATCAGGGAATCGTCGTCGCCATCGGATTCATCGCCGTCGGCGCGGTGTACACGTTCTTCCAGGAATCGTCCACCATCGCCGCGGCGCTGAGCACCAACAGCCACCACCTGATCGACCTCGGTCCGATGGACCTCGGCAACCTGTTCAGTGGCGACCTGCTCGCGCTCTTCGGTGGTTCGGTCGGCGGCCTGCTGTCCGGAAAGCGCTAGCTAGAACCCCGGCCTTCGGCAACCCGGCGCTGCCGAGACGCTCAGGAGGTCAGACCCCGACGGCTCCGGCCGGCGCGGGCTGACCCGAAATGGGCACCTCGCGATAGGACTGGCCAATGAGATCGACCCGGCCCAGTGACTGGGCGAACTCCAGGCACGCGGCCCGCGTAAACCGAAGGTGCTTTCCGGGTGTATGCCAGGCGCGCAAATGACCCTGGGCGACGGCGCGACGCAGCGTCGAACGTGACACACCACAGAGTGCCGCCGCTTCGCCAGTTGTGAGGATCTCTTCCTCGCGCTCTGCCAATTCCTCCTCCTCCGACCGTCACCGTGTGGAAATCCGGGCACGGATCTCAAGGTGCAGTTATACAACGGTTAGGCGGGGTCGTGTGGATCACCCCACTGGGTGATGCTGGAAGCGTATCAGCCGAACGTATACTCCAGACAAGGCCAACTGATTCATTAGCCCGGTTGAGAAGGCGCGAGGATCACCCATGAACGTCGATGTCCAGGCAATGGCACGGCGTCTGCAGGAAAGCCTCGGGACAGTCATCGTAGGGAAGGAAGCAGAGATCGAGCTCTGCATCGTGGGGCTGCTGTGCCGCGGCCACCTTCTCATCGAGGACGTTCCCGGCACCGGCAAGACGCTCCTGGCCAAGGCGCTCGCGCGCAGCAGTGGCTGCAGCTTTGAGCGAGTGCAGTTCACCCCGGACCTGCTCCCCGGCGATGTGACCGGGGTGAGCGTCTACAACCCACAGCAGCAGACGTTCGAGTTCCGTAAGGGACCGATCTTTGCTCAGGTGCTCCTGGCAGACGAGATCAACAGGGCCACGCCGAAGACGCAGTCGGCGCTCCTCGAGGCGATGGAGGAATGGCAGGTGACCGTGGACGGCACGAGCCACCCCCTCCCAGACCCGTTCATGGTCCTGGCAACCCAGAATCCCATCGAGCTGGGCGGGACGTTCCCGCTGCCCGAGGCCCAGGTGGACCGCTTCCTGCTCAAGTTGCGGCTGGGGTATCTCCCCGCCGACGAAGAGGTCGCCATGCTGGATCGCTTCCAGTCCGGGAGCCCGCTGGGCTCGCTCGCGGCGGTCACCGACGCGACCGAGATCAAGGCAGCCCAGGAGGTATGCCGCGACATCTACTGCGACGCGACCCTCAAGGACTACTGCGTGCGGATTGTCCGGCGGACTCGCGAACACCGCGACGTCTCGCTCGGCTCGTCTCCGCGCGGCACGTTGGGTTTGCTCCACGCGGGACAGGCCCGAGCCGCCCTTGCCGGCAGAGACTTCGTGCTCCCTGATGACATCAAGGAGATCGCCGCGAACGTCCTCGAACACCGCGTCATGCTGCGTCCGAACGCCGAGCTGCGCGGGCTCACCGCTGCCGCGGTCCTCGAGGAGGTGCTGGCAACGGAGTTGGTGCCGATGACGGGCCGGCGCCTGGCGTGACCGGCATCGCGGCGTGCGCCCGGAGCGCGCCGTGACCGCGCGCGTTCCGCTCATCGCGTGCGTGGCGGTGCTCGCGTTCTTCGCGGGCATCACCGGCGTGCGTCTCGCCTACACGCTGGCGTACGTGCTCGTGCTGCTCCTGGCTGTTGCCTACATCTGGTCGCGCCTGCTCGCTCGCAAGCTGCGCGTCACCAGGGAATCCCCGCAGGGGTCGTTCATGATGGGTGAGCCGTTCGAGGAGACCTTCACGGTGAAGAACGAGAGCGGGCTTCGCCTTCCGTACTGCGAGGTCCGCGATGGCACCAAGCTCCCCGGCTACGCACCCGGGCGCGCGTTCGCGCTCGGCGCCGGTGGCTCGGTGACGTGGACCGCGCGAGGAATGTTCAACCTGCGCGGCGTGCATCACTTCGGACCGCTCGAGGCGCGTCTTGGGGATCCTTTCGGGCTCTTTCCGCGTCGTATCCGTGTGGCGCCCGAGAACGAGGTGATCGTCTATCCGGCAATTCACGCCCTCCTGCACAACGTTCCTCAGTGGAGCGGCAATGGCGTCGCCGAGGCGCATCGCGGCCAGCCCGTTGACGTGCCGCCCGATGTGTCGACCATCCGCGATTACGCAGCGACCGACGGGCTTTCCCGCATCCATTGGGCATCGACGGCCCGCACCGGCCGGTTGATCAGCCGAACGTTCGACACCGGGCAGAGCGCGGATCTCCTGATCGTTCTCGACCTGCAGCGCGGCATCCACGCGGGCACGGGCATCGAGTCAACAGTGGAGTACGCCATCGCGCTGTGCGCATCGGTGGTGCACGGCGCGATCCGGCGTGGGCAGGCGGTCGGGCTCGTCACCAACTCGCGCGCAGGCACCAGCTTCGGGGCCGGCCGCGGCGAGGTGCAGCGACTTCGACTGCTCGACTTCCTCGCCCTCGCAACCGACGATGGCGTCCGCAGTCTCGCCGAGACCATCAGCAGGCACGGAGACGGCTGGCGCGGTCGCGGCGGCATGGTGGTGATCACGCCGAACCGCTCCAGCGATTGGGTCGAAGCATTGGTCGACAGCGCGACCCGCGGCCAGCGCCACCTCTGCATCTTCATCGAGCCGACGTCGTTCGGCGCCAAGGGTCAGGCGCTGCGCATTCCCGCGGCTTGGCGCCTCGCCCTCGACTGGTGGGTTGTTCGTCGCGGCGACGTGCTCGGATCGGGCGAACGCACCTCGGCAGCCGGCTGACCACATGGACGCCTCCGTCGACCGCGCGATCCAGCTCCGCGACCCCGCGCAGACACAACGGGCACAACGCGACCACAGCTTCGAGGTCGCAACCGTCCTCTGCGTAGGGCTGATCGCCGCGACCGCATGGGCGGTGCTCGCCGCAGGCTGGTTGGGCTCCGCCGGTGGCGGTGGCGGTGCAGTCGTGGTGGCGGTCACGTCGGTGATCGAGGCGGCGTTGCTCGCACAGGCGCGCGCCCCGCGCATCGCCACGGCGATCGCGGCGCCATTCCTCGGGCTCGCAGCGATTGTGCCGACCACACTCGCGGCGATGCCGGCTGTTCCGGGTCAGACCGTCGGTGCGATCGCCGGTCACTACCTGCGCGCGCTCTTCACCGGACTCGCCTCGACCAACTCCAACTGGGATTTCACCGTCGGCCTGTGCGCGATCATGTTTCTCTGCGGGTACTGGTTGGGATGGATGGTGCTGCGCGAGCATCGCGGCGTCCTGGCGGTGATCCCTGTCTTCTCAGTTCTTGCCACTAATGTCGTCAACACAGCGAGTCCGGACCCAGTCGCGCTGCCGGAAACGGTCGCCGTGGTGCTGGCGATCGGCGTGGTCGCCGCCGCCTACCTGGGTTCGCTCGGCGATCGCTGGACGGCCTCGCGCGTCACTGCGCTGAACGGCCTCAGCTGGCGCTTCGGCACCAGTGCAGCGGCCGTTGCCGTCGTCCTGACCATCGTTGCGCTCGTGCTCCCACCGATCTCGGCCACCGACATCTCAGCGCGCCTCTTCCCTCACGGTTTCAGCTTCGGCTCCAGCGGTAAAGGGATTGGTGGCAGCGGGGGGGCGGAGACCATCGGCTACAACCCGTCGGTCACGCTCGGTGGCGCGCTGGTCAGCCACCCACAAGTGGTCATGACCTTCACAACCGACAGCACCGCCAACGTGTACGTCCGTGTGAACAACGATCCGCAGTTCGCCGCCGGCAGCTGGTACCCGTCGAGCGCCAGCTCGGACCCTGGTGATGCGTGGACCGGGATCTCGTTCTCGCCGGGTCACCTACCGCGGGACGTCAACCTTGCCGACGGCGGTGTCGGCAAAGATGAAACCCTGGTCACCGCCACAATCACGATGCAGCCAAAGGCGACCGGATCGGAAGCAGCGGCGCCCTTCACGGGCGACCCGGTGTCATCGAGTCTTCCGGGCCAGGCATGGGGAGTCGAGAACGCTTCTGTCGATGCCCTCAACACCGTCGATGAGGTGACGCTCGGGCAGGCCATCGAAGCGGGCACCAACATCACCACGAGCGGCTACGTCTCGACCGCCACGGCAGCCGAGCTGGAGGCCGCGGGCGTGCAGTACCCGTCCTGGGTTCGTCAATACACGACGCTGGCCGACAACGACAATCAGGTCGAGACGATTCGCAACCTTGCAGAGTCGTGGATCGCGGGTGTTCCGAGGAATCCCTACGACGAGGCGATCGCCATCGAGAACCACCTGCGCAATCCCCTGCTCTTCCAGTACACGCTGACTCCGCCGGCGACTTCGAACACAGGCATCTGGCCCGTCACGTACTTCCTGACCGAGAGCCACAAGGGATACTGCCAATACTTCGCCTCCGCGATGGGCACGATGCTGCGCAGCCTCAACATCCCGACTCGGCTGGTGAGCGGATACGGTCCTGAGACTGTCAACGCGGAGAGCGCGCACGCCCAGCGTCAGCAAGAGGTCACGACGAGCGATGCCCATAGCTGGGTCGAGGCGTACTTCCCTGCCTACGGATGGATTGCCTTCGAGCCGACGCCTCCGTCGAGCCAGGGCAACTATCAACCGATCCCCCGGGGGCAGAATGCCGTGACCACGCCGGTAATATCGCCTCCTCCGACCTCCAGGCCGGGCCCGAGCCCCAAGCCCGGTAACTTCTCGAGCGACCCCGGCAGCCAGAACATCCCGAAGGCGCACGCGTCGGCTCCGGCGGCGGTGATCATTTCGCTCGTCGTGCTCGCGGCGATCGTCGTCCTGGCCATCGCGGCGATCATCTGGATGCTGCTTCCACGATCGCTCGCGGGGGCCTGGAAGCGTGTGGAGACGCTGGGGACGTTCTCGGGGGTCGACCGCCGAAAAGCCGAGACCCACCGGGCCTTTGCGTCCCGTCTTGCCCGCGCGCGACCCGCGGCTGAGCACGCACTCGGCGAGCTCGCGACCGTCACTGCGCGCGCCGAGTTCAGTGCTTCGGGTGCCACGAGGCACGAACGAGCTCAGGCCTTGCGGACCTGGCGTCGCGCGCTGTTCCGGGCTACTTTGTGGCCGAAGAAATCTCCAGGCTGAGCAGGTCGTGTGCCACGAGCGCACCGGGCAGGTGGCGGCGCTCGCTCAAGTGGCTGAGCAGGAAACGCGTGCGCGGATTCTCGGCCATCAGGCTCGCCACCTCATCACGCCACAGATGACCGCCGGGAGTGGGACCGTCCCACCCCGTGCACTCGCAGACGAACAGGTCGCATCCCCGAATCGAACGGCGGAGGCCCCCGCACATCTCGCTGTCGCCGGAGAAACCGATCGAGACGCCGCGGGCGTCAGTGATGCGATATGCGAGTGACGGACCTGTGCTGTGTACCACCGCGTGGCTCTGTACACGATAGCCGGCGAGCTCGATATCGCTGCCGTCCTGCAACGCCACGTACTCGGGCGCCACATTGACATCGACCTCGCGGCGGATGTGCGAGCCGTAGCCGTCGAGGAGCAGGCGTGACACGTATTCGCGGGTGCCGACGGGGCCACCGATGATCAACGACCCTGGCTCCGCGGTGTCGGCAAATGCTCGCGCCCCGAGGACGGTGGGCAACGTGAAGCTGTGGTCCGCGTGGAAGTGCGTGAGCAGCACCAGCGTGATGGCGTGGATCGATGTCGCGGCGCGGCGAACCAGCGCCGGCACCGGGGCGCCACAGTCGACCAGGACGCGCCCATCCACGAGGTATCCGGCGTTGCAGCCGCACGTGCTGAACGCGCTGCCACTGCCGAGCACGGTGATGCGCATCCGGGAAGATTAGCTGCCGTCGCGCGGTGGTATTAACCCTCACGTGCGATTGGATAGATTCACGGAGCGCTCTCAGGAAGCTCTGACCGCCGCCCAGCAGGCGGCCCAGCAGCTGCAGCATCCCACCGTCGAGCCCGAGCATCTGCTGCTCGCGTTGCTCGAGCAGGATGAGGGGCTTGTGCCCGCGCTGCTCCGCCGGCTCGAGGTGGCGCCTGAGCCGCTTGCGGCGCGCCTGCACGCATCGCTCGAGAATCGCCCCAAGCAGGTCGGCGTCACCGAACCGGCCGTCGGCGGCGCGCTGCGCACCGTGCTGATGACCGCCTTCGACGAGATGAGCCGTCTCAAGGACGAATACGTCTCCACCGAGCACCTTCTGCTCGCGCTCTGCGCCAAACCCGAGGGCGAGGCCGGTCGCCTGCTCAAGCAGGCGGGGGTCACCCCCGATCGCGTCTACGCGACTCTCGAGGCGGTCCGCGGCTCGCAGCGCGTCACCGACGCGAACCCCGAGGCCAAGTACCAGGCCCTCGAGAAGTACGGACGCGACCTGACCGACGCCGCGCGTCGTGGCAAGCTCGACCCGGTCATCGGCCGCGACGACGAGATCCGCCGCGTCATCCAGGTGCTCTCGCGCCGCACCAAGAACAACCCGGTGCTCATCGGCGAGCCCGGCGTCGGCAAGACCGCGATCGCGGAGGGGCTCGCCCAGCGCATCGCGTCCGGCGACGTGCCCGAGGGCCTGAAGGACAAGCGCGTGATCGCGCTCGACCTCGGCGCGATGGTCGCCGGCAGCAAGTACCGCGGCGAGTTCGAGGACCGGCTCAAGGCGGTGCTCAAGGAGGTCACGTCGTCGCGACGGCGCGGTGATCCTCTTCATCGACGAGCTGCACACGCTGGTCGGCGCCGGCGCCGCCGAGGGCGCGATGGACGCCGGCAACATGCTCAAGCCGGCGCTCGCGCGCGGCGAGCTGCGCTGCATCGGCGCGACCACGCTCGACGAGTACCGCAAGCACATCGAGAAGGACGCGGCGCTGGAGCGGCGCTTCCAGCCGATCATCGTCGATCAGCCGTCGGTCGAGGACACCATCAGCATCCTGCGCGGCTTGAAGGAGCGCTACGAGGTGCACCACGGCGTGCGCATCACCGATGCCGCGATCGTCGCCGCCGCGGTGCTCAGCAACCGCTACATCACCGATCGCTTCCTCCCCGACAAGGCGATCGACCTCATCGACGAGGCGGCGTCGAAGCTGCGCATCGAGATCGACTCGCTGCCCACCGAGCTCGACATTGTCGAACGCGAGATCCGTCAGCTCGAGATCGAGCGGCAGGCGCTGCGCAAGGAGTCCGACAACGCCTCCAAGGAACGGCTCGAGGCGGCTCGAGCGCGAGCTCGCCGATCTGCAGGAGCGCGCGCCGCGGGCTGCGCGAGCGCTGGGAGCAGGAGAAGGGTGCGCTCGCGACCATCCGCGAGATCAAGGAGCGCATGGAACAGGTGCGCCACGAGGCGGACCGCGCCGAGCAGATGAGCGACTTCGGTCGCGCCGCTGAGCTTCGCTACGGCCAGCTCAACGAGCTGCAGCGCGGCGCTCGAGCAGGAACAGGCGCGCCTCGTCGAGATGCAGGGCGACCATCCGCTGCTCAAGGAAGAGGTCGGCGAGGAGGACATCGCCGAGGTTGTCTCGCGCTGGTCCGGCATCCCGCTCAACAAGATGCTCGAAGGCGAGATGCAGAAGTTGCTGCGCATCGAGCAGGACCTGCATCACCGCGTGGTCGGTCAGGACGACGCCATCAACGCCGTCGCCAACGCGGTGCGTCGCGGACGCGCCGGGCTCGCGGATCCCAATCGTCCGATCGGCTCGTTCATCTTCCTCGGGCCCACCGGCGTCGGCAAGACCGAGCTGGCGCGCGCGCTCGCCGAGCTGCTCTTCGACGACGAGCACTCGATGATCCGCCTCGACATGAGCGAGTACATGGAGAAGCACACGGTCTCGCGACTCGTCGGCGCGCCTCCCGGATACGTCGGCTACGAGGAGGGCGGACAGCTCACCGAGGCGGTGCGGCGCAGGCCGTACAGCGTGCTCCTGCTCGACGAGATCGAGAAGGCGCATCCCGACGTGTTCAACGTCCTCCTGCAGCTGCTCGAGGACGGCCGGCTCACCGACGGTCAGGGACGCACCGTCGACTTCCGCAACTGCGTGGTGATCATGACCAGCAACATCGGCTCGCAGCTCATCGCCGAAGTCCCCGGCGGACGCGAGCGCAGCGGAGTGGGACCGCGTCCGCGACGACGTGCTCGCCGAGCTGCGCGCCAACTTCCGTCCCGAGTTCCTGAACCGCGTCGACGACATCATCCTGTTCTCCCGGCTCGACCGTGCGCAGCTGCGGCAGATCGTCGACATCCAGCTGCGCGGCGTCCGCGACCGGCTCGCGGCCCGCAAGCTCACGCTGCACGTCACCGACGCGGCGGTCGACGCGCATCGCCGCCGAGGGCTACGACCCGACGTACGGCGCGCGTCCGCTGAAGCGCGTGATCCAGCGCCGCCTGCAGGACCCGATCGCGATGGCGATCCTCGAAGGACGCTTCACCGAAGGCGACACCGTCGACGTTGACGCCAAGGATGGCCAGATCACGATCAGCGGCCGCGCCGGCGAGCGCGCCCCGGCTCGCCGCCGAGACCGCCGAGTCTGAGCGCTCAGGCTCGCGCCGTCACGGCTCGCGCCGGACGCGGCGCGCGCCGCGAGCACCGACCCGGCGAGGATCAGGACGAACCCCACCGCGATGCCGCCGGTCAGCCGTTCGTGGAGCAGGAGCACTCCGAGCGTCACCGCGACAGCGGGGTTCACGTACGTGATGACGGTCGCGCGCACGGGGCCGATCTCTCCGATGAGCGCGAAGAAGATGAGAAACGCCAGCGCGGTGCAGACGACACCGAGCGTGAGCACCGCTGCGATCACCTGACCGGACGGCCAGGCATTCGGCAGCTGGACGATCGCGGCCGGGCGCGTACGCGACCGCGGCGAGGAGCAGCGAGCTCGCGATCACCCCGAGCGCGGGAAGGTCGCTCAGCTTGCGATTGATGATGTACGGGCCGATCGCGTAGCAGACCGCCACCACGAGCACCTCGGCGATCGCCCCGAAGGTCGTCGACTGAGACGTTGAAGCCGACGAGCACGCCGACCCCCACCAGCCCGACGACCAGGCCGAGGATCCGGCGCCACCCATGGTGCTCGCCACTGCGGGTCAGCAGCGCCGATCACCACGCCGATGAGCGGCACCGTCGAGACGAGCAAGCCCGACAGCGAGCTCGAGATGCGCAGCTCGGCGTCCGAGAGCAGCACCCAGGGCATCCCCATCTCGATCATCGTGTAGGCGACGATCCAGCCCCAGCGCTTCGGAGCATCGGGCGGACCTCGACGCGGGTGAGCGCGATCGGCACCAGCAACACGGCGCCGAGCAGGAACCGGACGAACACGAGGTCGACCGGCCCGAGACCCTCGGAGCGACACCTTGATGAGCAGGTAGGGGATGCCCCAGATCACGCACATCGCGATGAAGAGCGCCAGGCCGCGTCTGCTCACCGGGTGATCTTCTACGCTGTGCGGCTGCACATGACAGAGCCATCCTCCGGCCCGCGCGTCCCAAGCCCGCTGCTCCTCGACCATCTCAGCGCTCTTCGTGGCGACGCTGGTGGCCTCGAACATCCTCGCGGTCAAGATCGCAGCCGTCGGACCCGTTCTCGGTGCCCGCGGCGATCGTGATCTTTCCGCTCGCGTACCTTTTCGGCGACGTGCTCACCGAGGTCTGGGGCTATCGCGTGGCGCGCACCGTGATCTGGACCGGTTTCCTCGCAAACATCATCGTCGTCCTCTTCATCGCCGCCGCGATCGCCATCCCGGCGGATCCGCACTACACCGATCAGGCAGCCTACGCGCGCGTGCTCGGCGAGAGCCCACGCCTCGTGCTCGCGTCGCTCACCGCCTACCTGCTCGGTGAGTTTCTCAACGCCTTCGTGCTCGCGCGCTTGAAGGTCGCGACCAGCGGCCGTTTCCTCTGGACACGCACCATCGGCTCAACACTCATCGGCCAGGGCGTGGACAGCGCCGTGTTCATCTCGCTCGCGTTTCGCAGGAACGCAACCCTGGTCAGTGCTGCTCGTCGTCATCCGTGACGTCTGGGTCGTGAAGGTCGCTCTACGAGGTCATCGCGACACCGATCACCTACGCCCTCGTCACGGCGCTCAAGCGCATCGAGGGCGTCGACACCTACGACCGCGACACCAAGTTCGCACCGATCCCGCTCGCATCACTGCGCGCGCGCCTGCGAGGAGCACAGCGATGACCGAGGAGCTGTACGGCACCCGCGCAATCCGCGAGGCGAAACTCGAAGCCTTCGACAACCGCACGCCAGAGCGCGACTACACGATCCAGTTCACGATCCCGGAGTTCACCTGCCTCTGCCCGATCTCGGGCTTCCCCGATTTCGCGACGCTCCACATCCGCTATGTCCCGGGCCCGCGCTGCGTCGAGCTGAAGTCGCTGAAGCTGTACATCAACGGCTACCGCGATCGGAACGTCTACCACGAAGACGTCGTGAACGTCGTGCTCGACGACCTGGTCCGCTGCTCGACCCCGCTACTGCGAGGTGGTCGGCGACTTCAACGTCCGCGGCAACATCAAGACCGTCGTGCGAGCACAGCTACCGCGAGCCAAAGTGGACCGGCGAAGTCGATCCCTGGTGGACGACAGCAGGAACGCCGCAATCACAGAACTCGTAGCCGCCACCCGCGAGAGCGTCAAAGTGAGGAACGGGCACGCGAGCGCGAGTGCCGCCTCCGCACCGACGTTCTACCGGAGGAAGGGGTGGTGACGTCGGTCACCCCGGCCGCGGCTAATTTGGCGCGCCCGAGAGAGCGCGACAATCGGCTTGCGCGAACGAGGGAGCGGACAAGCTGAGCACCGGCAGCGGGTGACCGACGTCACCACCCCTTGCCTCCGCACGCAGTAGCGCCGCGCGATACAGCACAGCGCATATGTCGCCCGCAGTACCCCGCTTTCCGAAAGATCCAGGGCATACTGCACGCCAGCTCACGGCACCGCGCCGATTCGCTGCATCGTTCTCTCCACATCCCAGCACACCTCGATGGCCATACACACACTTCCCGCCGGCTGGTCGCTCCTCGCCACGCGTCCCCGCGAGGAGCTGCATCAAGCGCTGCTGACCAGCACGTGTGAGCGTGTCTTTTGCGGACGTTCCGGTCGACTGGTGGGATGACGCAGTGGAAGTCTGGCGGCCGACGCTCGATCGTTCGGCTCCTGGGCGGCGTCTGGGACGTGGCGCCGCGACGTCGAGGTGCTGATCCCCAGACCCGACGGGACGTCGCTGGCACGGTGAGCATCGCCCAGGTGCGGCTGTCCCGGCTGCTCACCGCCGGCATCTCGCGGTACTGGGTGGCCCGGTACCAGAGGCTGCTCGTCCTGCGGCTCATCGAGCAGGCGGCGGTGCTCGGCGAGGAGCTCGATCCGCTGCGGCGGCTCGCGGCGCGGCTGCGTCATCAGGAGTCGCTCGGCTACGACGTCTGGGCGACCGCGTACCTGGCAGGAGCACCGCGAGGCTGTCGAGCTACCTGCCCGAGGTTCCGCCCGCGACCGACGACAACGGCTGGGAGCCGGCCGCACGCCGGCGACCCGGCGGCGCTCATTCACGCAGCGGTGCGCGTCCTGGCGCAGCGATCTGCTGCGGCTGGACGCGGCGCTCGAGGAGGCCGGCGCAACGCCGCTGAGCGCGCCATGCCATCCGCTCTCTGACCGTCGATCACGTCGCTGCTGCTGCGCTCACCGGCGCGCCGATGGTCAGCCCAGCGGGATCCGATCCTCGCCTGGCCTGAGCAGCACGCGGACCGCCGCGTCGTCGCGGCATTCCTCGCGGATCCGCAGCCAGAGCCGGTCGCCGTCGATCTCGAATCCGGCACGCCGACGGCGCCAGCACGGCCACGACCTGCGGGTCGATCGCCCCGACGCCGTCGAAGTCGGGAATCGCCGCCGGCCATGCCCATGGCGGGGCCGAGCTCGTGCAGCCGCCGGGACCAGGCGGCGATCGGGACACGCGGCATCGGCTCCCCGAGCAGGGTCGCGAGCAGCAGGGCGAGGCCGCCGATGTTCGATCGGGCCGGCTCCTCGATGTGATCCGAGAGCGCGCGCTCGTGGATCAGGCCGGCGATGACCTCGCGAGCACGGACCGCCGCGTCGTCGGGCGGGACGGCCACCCAGAGTGCACGCAGGCCGGCGCGGGCGCTGAAGCCGCCGTCGACCACGATGCGGCCCGGCACCGAGGCCGCGGCTGCTTCGATGGTATCGAGCTTCGACCCCATCCCGGTCGGGCTCCCCGGGGCCAGGCCGGTCTCCTCGTCCCACGAGCGAGTCGCACGGCACACACGCCCGTCGCGGAGCGCGGCGAGCGGTAGCGCCAGGCGGCGGATGCCGAGCTCGAGCGTGGCGGCGAGTGCGCCATCGCCGGTGTCGCGAGGCGGATACACGGTGCCGCCGATGGCGTCGGCCGCGATCCGGGCAAAGCCGAGGCCCCAGCGATCACGCTCCGCTCGGCGCCGCGCGGTGGTGATTCGAGGCGCAGCGCCGGTATGTCGCCAGACGACACGGAACGTGGTGCGGTCGACGTCGAGGCGGACGGCAGTGGCTCCGTCGTGCCGTTCGGCGTTGACGGCAAGCTGGACGAGCACCAGCGCCGCAACCTCGGGACCGAGAACCGGGCGCGCGTGTCCCGCCGCTGGCGTCAACGGTAAGGCCGGTCCGAGCGGTGATCCCCGCTCGTGCCAGCTCGATCGACGTCGTCCGTCGTGCCCCACCCGCCAGGCTCGCGTCCGGCCACGAGTCGCAAGGATCCGCCGAGGATGCGGACCCGCTGTGCCTGGGCACCGCTCAGCCCGAGCGCAGCAGTCTCGATGGCATCAAGCAGGCGCGTCAGCAGCTCATCGCACTGCGCCGACGCCGGCTGGGTTCGAACCACGAGACGCACGCTTCGCACCGGGTACGACACCGCGCCCGGCCCAGGTCCATCCCACTCGGGAGTGCGCGCGATCACGGTGCCGGCCGCATCCATGAGAGCCGCGGCAAGTGGAAGCTCGGCGATCTCCGCCAGGCTCAGGTTCACGCGTCGCCGTCCGGCGCAACCACCTCGGTCGCGGTCACGCTGAGGCGGTATTTGCGATTGCCGTGGCTCACCAGGCGCACCGCCGAGTTGTGGCTGTGCAGCCATTCACCGAAGCGGCGCACGGCCTTGGTCGCGGTGTCGGAGTGGAAGGTCACGATGTCAGGGTGATGCACGACCAGCCGGATCGCTTCGCGGTGATGATGTTGGTCGAGCGCTGGGGAGGTGCACGACCACCGTTCCGTCATGGATGCGAAGTTCCCCCGACGGTGCGGTCCAGCATCCGGTCGATGCGCTCGAGCAGTGACGCGTCGCCGTCGCGCTTGTCGTGCAGCAGAGCGCGTGGATGGGAGCGCTGGATCTGGCTGCGCACGTTGAAGGCATCGATGTTCTGCGAGTAGACGATCACCGGGCACTCGCGCAACTCGTGTGCCAGACGCGACAGCACGTCACCGCTGCTCGCAGTGCGGTCGGGAGCCTTGCCCAGGTCCCAGTCGATGATGGCCAGCACCGGGCGGCTCGAGTACCTGTTGTTCTCAAGCAGCGAGAGGGCGCGCGACGCGCTGCGTGCACCGAGCGGATGAAATCGCTTGCGGGTGAAGTGGCTCTGGAGTTCATCGAGGGTCTCAGCGTCGTCCTCGAGGATCAGCACCTCCGGATTCGCTCTCATCGCTGCGCCTCGATGTCCGAGCGGACCAGCGTCGTGCGAGCCGCGCCGTCACGCCGTGCGACCCACTCGGGGTTGTGCCGGGCAAGCGCATCCGAGGCGGCACGGAAGCTGCGCACGGGAAGCGCGAACCCGTACGGGTAGGCGCTCACGAGTGATTCCAGGGTCGCGCCGCGCATGAGCGTGCCGTCGTCAAGCTCGACACCGCTTCCGGGGGCGAGGCGCATTCCGCCGACGTCGGCGGTGCAGGCGCCTCTCACCGCCCGGAGCAGGGCTCCGGGTCGTTGGAACCAGCGAGTGTGGCCTGGAACACCGGATGGTGGAACGCCGAGCCAGTACGTGAGCACCGGCCGGTGGCGAAGGATCGCCGCAATCCCGGGGGGCAGCGATGCGACGCTCCCCACCACCATCCACGGCCAGGGAAGGCAGGCGGCACAGATGTCGTCGGCGTCATCGAAGCGTGCATCCCGGATGACCGCGATGCCACCCGGCACAACATCGCGCAGCGCCACGGCAAGCTCGCCATCGACGGTCACCGCGAGGATCGAGCGGCCTCGATCCGGCGCACGCACGCCCAGCAGCCAAGAAGCGCTGGTCACCCCCACCACGCGTCCCTCCCAGCCATGCCTCGCGGGCGAACCAAAGGGTCCGTGCCCGCGGGCGGCCACAGCCAGTGTAGTGGTGACAGGGGTGGGGCGGGCCGGCATGGCGGACACGGACACCCCGTAACCATTGGCCGCCAGCCGGGACATTGCGCGGACAGACACTGCACCTCGAGACGTGGCAGACTGAGCGCGGTATGTCGACCTCAGACGCCGGGGAGCCAGCCGCCGAACCGGTCCGGCTGGCACTCACCGGGATCCTCCACAGCCCCCTCATCGATAGCGCGGGGGGACGGCTCGGCCGGGTGGATGACGTCATTGCCCGCTTCGCCGAAGGCGGTTACCCGCCGGTGACCGGGCTGGTCGGGCGCATCGCCGGACGCAAGCTCTTCATCCCTCGCGACCGCATCGCCGAGATGAAAGCGGGCGGCGTGCAACTGGCGGGTGAGGACCTGAACCTGGCCCATTTCGAGCGCCGTCAGGGCGAGGTGCTGCTCGGCGATGACGTGCTCGGCCGTCGCTTGATCAGCGTTGACGCCGGGCGGCTCGTGACCGCGCACGACATCGAGCTGCGCCTCCAGGACGGGCGATGGGTCGTCGCGGGTGTCGACACCCGCCCGCGCGGTCTGCGCGGCCGGCTCCTCGGCGGTCGCTCCGAGAACCCCGGGTTCGTCGACTGGGCGGCTGTGGAGCCGTTTGTCGGACACGTCCCGAGCTCGCGATTGTTGATGCCGCTTCGCCGTCTGCGGCGCCTTCACCCCGCGCAGATTGCAGACCTCGTCGAGGCCGCGTCGCACGACGAAGGCGAGGAGATCATCTCCGCGGTGCATGGCGACCCGGAGCTCGAGGCCGACGTGTTCGAGGAGTTGAACACCGAGCACCAGGTCGAGTTTCTCCGCGACAAGTCCGATGCCGAGGCGGCGGCGGTGCTTGCGGAGATGGGTCCCGATGACGCCGCCGACCTCGTCACCGAGCTCGACCAGCCGCGTCGCGCGCCGATTCTCTCGCTGCTTCCCCCGTCGCAACAGGCGAAGGTGCGAGCGCTGCTCAGCTATGGGCAGAGCAGCGCGGGCGGGCTGATGAGCCCCGACTTCGTGTCGGTTGCTTCCGATGCGACCGTCGCCGACGCGCTTGCGGCAGCGCGCGCCGCGGACGTGCTTCCCCAGGTCGCAGCTGACGTTTTCCTGCTCGACGACGACCACCTCGCGGGATCCGTGCCACTCATCGAGCTGCTTCGCACCGACGGCTCGACCCGGATCTCAGACCTCGTGGAGCACAGCAATGCATCGGTGAACGTCGACGACGATTTTCCCGAGGTTGCGCGACGCATGGCCGATTTCAACCTCACAGTCGTCGCGGTGCTCGATGACGACAACCGGGTCGTCGGCGTCATCACGGTTGACGATGTGCTCGAGGCGATGCTGCCCGATTCGTGGCGGCGTCGCGCGGAGGCGGACGGGGACTGACCTCGGACCTTCGGGTCGGCTGCGGGTTGTACACTCCGGATACGGCAACCACTTTGTTCGGGGTGTATTCACTACTACATGGACGGCGGCGACAGTCCCCAGTCCCGGCAACTCGCGGGCCCGCCCGTATCGAGGTAGCGACGCACTCGTGACCTCCTGAGCGGTCAGGCCCGCTCAGTCTTGCCGTCATCGACGGTGGGAGGTCCGAATTGACGGAGGAGAAGGCTCGCAAGACGGCCGCCAAGGTGGCCGTCTCGAAGGCGATGCACGATGACGCCCCTCACGGCGATATCCGCGGCGCCTTCGGAACCATCGGCGAGCACGATCCCACCGGCGCACGCACGTTGCGCCGAAAGCTGCTCGCGTTTGCGGCAATCATCGGTCCGGGTCTGATCGTGATGGTGGGGGACAACGATGCAGGCGGCGTCTCGACGTACGCGGCCGCCGGGCAGGACTACGGAACGAGCTTGCTCTGGGCCTTGCTGCTGCTCATTCCCGTGCTGATCGTCTATCAGGAGATGGTGGTACGACTCGGCGCCGTCTCCGGCGTCGGACATGGACGGCTCATCTTCGAGCGGTTCGGCAAGATCTGGGGTCGTTTCGCGGTGAGCGATCTCTTCGTCCTCAACTTCCTGACGATCGCCACCGAATTCATCGGCATCTCGCTGGGCGCCCAGTATTTCGGCGTTCCCGCATGGGTCGCGGTGCCGCTGGCCGGCCTACTGCTCGTCGGCATCACCGTCACCGGTCGCTTCGAGACGTGGGAGCGGCTGATGTTCCTCATCCTCTTCGGCAACCTGCTGTGCATCCCGTTGATGTTTCTCTGCCATCCATCGCTGGGCCCCGTGCTCCAGCACTTCGTCGTCCCGGGTGTGCAGGGTGGCTTCAAGTCTGACGGGGTCCTGCTCATCGTCGCCATCGTCGGTACCACGATCACGCCGTGGCAGCTGTTCTTTCAGCAATCAAACGTTGTCGACAAGCGCATCACGCCCCGATGGATTCCGTACGAGCGTGCGGATACCGTCTTGGGTGCTTTCATCGTCGTCATCGGTGCGAGCGCGATCATGATTGCCATGGCATTCGCCTTCACCCCCAAAGGCACTGGTGCAGGCAATGCAAATGCGTTCGTCGATGCTCACAAGCTTGCCACCCAACTGACGTCGCACATCGGCCCGGCGGTCGGCGCGATCTTTTCCATCCTGCTCATCGATGCGTCGATCGTCGGCGCGAGCGCAGTGACGCTCTCGACCTCGTACGCGTTCGGCGATACCTTCGGCATCAGAAACTCGCTGCACCGCTCGTGGCGCGAGGCGCGGCAGTTCTACGCGATGTTCACCGGACTGGTGTTCCTGGCGGCCACATTCGTGCTCATTCCCGGTGTCCCACTCGGTGTGGTCACGACCGCCGTGCAGGCGCTCGCCGGCGTCATGCTGCCGAGCGCCTGTCTGTTCGTTCTGTTCCTCTGCAACGACCGAGACGTGCTCGGTCCCTGGGTGAACCGTCCGTGGTTCAACCTGCTGGCGTCGCTGATCCTTGGTGTGCTGCTGATCCTCTCGGTCATCCTCGTGGTGTCGACGATCTTCCCGACCATCGATGTCGCGCGACTGTTCCTGATCCTCGCTGCTGTCATGGTGATCGGATTGGCGGTCGCAATCGCAATCAACATTCGAGCCCGCCAGGGGATGCCGCCCGATCCGCGGTTGCAGGAGGACCGCGAGACGTGGCGGATGCCGTCACTCGCATTGCTCAATCAGCCCGTCAAGTCGCGCGGCCGCTTGATCGCGCTGTGCACGGTGCGCGGCTACGCGATCGTCGCCATGGTCAGCCTGCTCATCAAGACGATCATCACAGCAACCAGCGGTCACTAGCCGGCGATAGGCACCGGCTCAAAGGGCGTGACGCACGGGCGTCCGGGCGCATGCTCGTACACGAGCACTGAGTCGCCTGCGACGACTGTCGACGCCGACACCGTTCCGTACACTTCGCCGTGGATGCACGCAGCATCGACGGGCGAGTCAGTCGCCGAGATGTGATTGGCGAGCATCGTGCGCAAGCCCGTGACGATGGTGTCGATGTCGCCGTCTGTCTCGAGGACACGGTCCATCCCCGCGAGCAACATCGCGACCTTGGGATTGTCTGCGTCGTCGACATCGCGCGTGGTGAGCGCATGCGGGCCGGGTGCGAGCTCGATGACGCGGACCGGGCCGGAGTCGTCGACCTGGGCGACCAGCGCTCGGTCGTGGTCGAGCCAGAGCACGTTGACCGGGTTGTAGCGGCCAGGGCCGAGGGCTCGTAGCCGGCCCGGGATGTCCGTTTTGTCACCGGCGAGCAGGGCGACCGGGATCTCCCCGCGAGAGCGGCGCGTGGGATCCGGTGCGGCCGGAGGCCCCACCCCCGGGTTGCGGTTGGTCACGGCACAGATCGTTCCGTCCGCAGCCACCGCGAGCCAGGTCCCGCCGGCCACCAGGTCGCGCCCCCCAAGGATCAGTGGGCTGGCGCTGAGGACCCCGGGTGGGGCGCTCGGGCGGGCGATCAGCTCATCGCGGTTCGCAGCGAGCACCACCCGTGCGTCGGGATGGCGTCGCCAGGCCAGGAGGATCGTGCACACCGGCGGAATCGTATGCGGGCTGCCAACGCCGGTGTCACCGCTGTGAACAGGGCCTCGCGACGCCGTGACGACCCGCCGACTTCCAACTCGATTGGGAGGTATTAAGACGAAAGTTGGATCACGTCAATGAACGCAAACGTCATCGGCATGCTGATCCCCGGACGCCGCCCACGCGGTCGCGTCGTGATGGCGCTTGCTCCTGGCGTCTTCGCACTGTTGCTCGCAGGGGTATCGGGTGTGGCCGCGGCGAGCCCGCCTCCTTCCCCGTCGCCCACCACGACGCCCGCGCCGACCTGCAAGCACCACCATCGCGCCTGCCCCACGCCGACCCCATCTCCCACCTCCACGCCCAGCCCCACCCCGAATCCGACCGGTGGGGGCGCCTCTGGCTCGGGTGGCGGTGGCGGGTCGACGCCCACGCCAACGCCCACGGCCGCGCCCACGAGCACGCCAGCACCGACCAAGGCCCCCGCTCCAACGCCGACCGCCAAGCCGGTTGCGACAGGCGGATCAGGTGGCAGCCATTCGACCGGCACCGGTCCCAGCGGTCCAAGCGGCGCGAGCGCCGGCAGCAGCGCGGCGCACGTCCAGGCCCAGGTCGATCCCACGCCCTTTGCGCCACTCACCACCGCCGTGAAGGTGGTGACCTCCGGACAGGGGCTCGATGCCGCGCGGATCCCACCGCTGGAAGCACTCACGCCGTTGAGCGGCCTCGAGTTCGGCAGCGGTCTGAATCTCGGGCCGATCCTGCTTCTCATCGATCTGATCGGCATCGGGATGCTCGTCTACCTGGTGCGCACCCGCTGGCTCGCCTCCGAGGCCTGACCCACCGACACAGGACCGGCGCCCTTGCCGATTCCCACCAACCCGTGATCGATCGCGGCCGCGGTGACCGAAGCGGCGCGATGGGCGGCATCGGCGAGCCCTGACCCCCGAGCGAGCTCGGCCGCGAGGGTCGCCGAATATGTGCATCCGGTGCCGTGGGTCGCCGATCCCTCAACCCATACGGTCGGTATCTCGACGTAGTCGGTGCCGTCGAAGAGCAGGTCTGAGCCTTCGCCCTCACCGCCGGTGATCACCACGGCACCGGCACCGAGGGCGACGATCCGCTCGGCGAGCCGGCGGCGGTCACCGTCACCGCCGGCGAGGATGCGGGCTTCGGCGAGGTTGGGGGTCACCACAGTCGCGAGGGGGAGCAGCGACCCGATCAGGACCTCGACTGCCTCGGGATCGAGCAACTCAGCCCCGGTGCTGGCGCGGAGCACAGGATCGACCACCAGCGGGGTCGGGTGGCGCACGAGGAAGTCCGCAACCTTCGCGATGACCTCTGCCGAGAGCAGGACCCCGGTCTTGGCTGCATCGACGCCGATGTCGTCGTAGACCGCCTCGAGCTGGGCGGTGATGATCGCGACCGGCAGCACGTGGCTGGCGAGGATCGCCATGGTGTTCTGCGCCGTGACGCCCACGATCACGGTCATCCCGTGACACCCGGCGGCGGAGAATGCCTTGAGGTCAGCCTGGATTCCCGCGCCACCGCCCGAATCCGAGGTGGCGATCGAGAGGCAGCGAGGTGGTGTCACCTACTCATCGTAGATGCAGCCGCGTCCCGCCTTAGCTCGCGACCTGGTGCACCGGCTCGGGAGTGCGTGCAATTACCGGCGTGCGCGCCGCGTCGTCGAAGATGACGAACCGGTTCTTGCCCTGCCGCTTGGCGAGATACATGGCCATGTCGGCGCGGCGCATCAGCTCCTCGGGCTCGGGGGCATCGGCCGCGTCCTCGACGACGGCGACCCCGACGCTCGCTCCGATGGTGATCATGGCGTCCCCCATCGGAATCGGCCGCCGCAGGGTTTCGATGATCCGACCGGCCACGACCGCGGCATCGCTGAAATGACGCATGCCGTCGAGCAGCATGCCGAACTCGTCGCCGCCGAGCCGCGCGGCCAGGTCGAGCTTGCGCACCTGCACACGCAGTCGCGCCGCCACCGCGCTGAGGACGCGATCGCCCACCGCGTGTCCGAAGTTGTCGTTGATCTCCTTGAAGCCGTCGAGGTCGATGAACATCACGGCGACCGGCCGCTGAGAGGTCGCGAGCTGGGAGAGCGAGGTGGCGACCGTCTCGATGAACAGCGAGCGGTTCGCGATCTGCGTCAGCGGGTCGTAGAAGGCGCGACGCGCGAGCTCCGCCTTCTCGACCGACATGGCTTTGATCGCCTCGGCAAGCTGGCCGTTCTCGAGCGCAACGCTGATCAGCCCTGCGACAGTGCTGAGCAGGTTCTGCTCGTGGGTTCCGAATTTCACGCCCCGCGTGGGATTGAGCAGCAGCAGCATCCCCTGCGGACCTTCGAGGCCGCGCAGCACGACCACCGTCCCGGCGCTCGCCGCGCGTTCCGCGAGTGCCAGCCCGAGCGACTGATCCCTGGTCATCGAACCGGTGAGGATTGCGGTGGTGCGCAGCTCGTTGAGCACCTCCTGCTCGGCGAACGTCAGCTCGGAAGTGGTTGCCTGCGCATGCTCGTCATCGCCGCTGGAGTTGAATCGCACCGCAGGGCCGCGCACCTCTGGAATCACCACGAGCTCCGCGCGCTCGACGCCGAACATCGTGGTGATGCCGTTCAGCAACTCGCCCGCGCGCTCGCCGACCTGGCGCGTGGAGTGCAGGATCTCGGTGGTCCGGTACAGGAACTCGTTGCGATCGGCGCGGCGCTGGCTCTCGCCGGCGGCGATCTGCCCTGCGAGCACGAGGATGACCGGCGGGACGAGCGCGAAGGCGAGGATCGGACGCGTCGCCAGGATCATCAGCGCGACCACGCCAAGTGACGCGTTGGTGGTGGTGGCGATGACCTGGAAAAGGTACGCCCGCGCCACTTCACCGACGTTCAGGCGGCCCTGAGCGATCGTGGTGCCGAGGTTGAGCGCGATGGGATAGACGAACCACCCGGCCGCGATCATCGCCGCGGCGAAGGCGACGATGCTCTGGACCGCCAGCGGATCGGAGGGGACCGGTCCCACCGCGTTGAACACCAGCACAGCCACGCCGATGTAGACGACATCGAGCGCCGCATTGGCGAAATCCTTGACCCAGCGGATGCGCCGCTGACGGGTCCAGCTCGCGAGCAGGACGCCCACCACGTAGCACGCGAGCAGTTGATGCGGATCGACGAGGAACAGGCCGATCGCGACCGGGATCTCGGTCAGTGAGAGCGTCGACACCTCACGATGCACGCGCACCTGGACGAACAGGAGGCTCGTCACGTAGCAGGTCGCGAGCTCGACCCACCACGGGATGGCGCCCATGAGGGTGACCCGATGGACGTCGCCGAGCGGCAGCAACCACAGTGCGGCGCCGATGAGCGCGAGGAAGGCCGAGAAGACGACGAGCCGCTGGGGACCATTGAGCCGGCCGATGCCGGCGCGCGCGCGTGCCATGAGAACCGGTGGATGGGCCACCGTCATCTCACTCATGTCACGTCACGACGCGGCTGTCCCCTGAACACGTGCGACCTCCTGTCAGACCCTCGGTCAGCGCCCCCCAAGACCGGCGGCTCGATTGTGTCGCGACATCACACCTCGTCCGTCCACGGGAGCGTCACAGCGTGGTAACGACACCGGAACAGCAATGTCAGACCTGAATTGGCGTTTGGTCCGCTCGCGGTCCGACGCCGTCACATAGCCTCGTGACATGACCATCAAAGACGACCTTTCCACCTCTCCGGCACCGAAGCCCGCACCACCGTCGTACCTCCGGCGGCATCCCATCCTGTCGGCGTTCGGCGTCCTCTCCGGGCTCTCGTTGTTCTCGGCGCTCTGGCCGGTCAGCGCGATTGTTGTCGGCGTCGCCGTCGCGGGACACGCAACCGGCGCCGATCGCGCTGCGCTCCACATCGCCGAACGGCTTGCCGCGCGAATCGTCTCGTCGATGCACCATCCGGCGCACCATGCTCCGGGACCGGTGGCCCCTGCACCGACAGCCCCGCAACCATCCGCGCCCGAGCCTGCAGTCCCACGGCGAGAGGTCCATGCACCGGCGGCCCGTGCGGCTCGGTCGCGCCGGGCACCACACCCACGCGCGCCCGGTTCACACCGTCATGAGCCGGTGCGCCGACCCCGGCCAGCGGAGCACGAAGTGGGCTCGACCGCCGACGGGCTGGGGCTCTGAACCTCGGGTCAGATCACCCCAGCCGGGCGCGTGCCTGGCGAAGCCGCTGCAGCGATTTCTCGGCGCCGAGAAACATCATGGCTTCGACCACAGGCAGTCCGGCGGGAGTGCCGAGGACCGCGACGTACAAGACGCGAAACGCATCCCGGGGCTTGGCGCCCGCCTGTTCAGCCACGGAACGCAGCCGCTCAACCAGGGCATCGTGATCCTCAAGACCCCCTGCCTCGATGGCCTCGATGGCAGCGTCGAGCATCGCCGCCGCCGTCGCGTTATCGACCTTCTTCGGCGGAAACTCGACGCTGTTGTCGAGCTTGATCTCTCCGAGGAGCGGGGCGCAGAGGCGGGTGGCGTCGGCCAGGGTGATCATCCGGTCGCGGAGCATGGGGATGAGCTGACGGCGCGTCTCCTTGCTCGTGCCGGGGAGAGGGAATTCCAGCGCCTCGACGAGGTCGTCGGTGCTCATCCGCCGGATATGGATGCCGTTCAGGTCGTCGAGCCGCTTTGGATCGAAGATCGCCGACGCGGCATTGACGCGCTCGAGCGTGAACCGCTGGCAGAGCTCCTCAGGCGTGAACGTCTCCTGCTCGTCACCCGACGACCAGCCGAGGAGCGCGATGGCGTTGACGATTGCCGACGGCAGATAGCCCAGCTCGCCGTACTCGAGCACATTGCGTGCACCGCGGCGCTTGCTGAGCTTCTGATGATCCGGTCCAAGCACTGCCGGAACGTGTGCGAACCGCGGCACGTCCCAACCGAATGCCGCATACAGCGCAAGGTGTTTCGGCGTCGACGGGATCCACTCGTCGGACCGGATGACGTGGCTGATCTCCATCAGGTGATCGTCGACGACCACCGCAAGGTGATACGTGGGAAAGCCATCCGACTTGAGCAGCACCTGGTCGTCGATGTCGGCGTTGTTGAAGCTCACGTGGCCGCGCACGATGTCGTCCCACTCGGAGACTCCTTCCGGCATGCGTAGCCGCACCACGGCGGCCATCCCGCCGGCGCGTTCCTTCGCCACCTCGGCCTGACGTGACAGGCAGCGCCGGTCATAGCGCGTCGGCTCGGACCGTGCGCGCTGTTCGTCGCGCATTGCGGCGAGCCGCGCTGGTGTGCACGTGCACCAGTACCCGTTCCCATCCGCAACGAGCCTGTCCGCGTGCTCACGGTAGGTGGCGATCCGCAATGACTGTATGTACGGCGCGTGTGGGCCGCCGACCTCGGGACCCTCGTTCCAGTTGAGCCCGAGCCAGCTCAGGGTTTCGAGGATCAGCGCCTCGCTTCCCGGGATGTAGCGCTCCTGGTCGGTGTCCTCGATCCGAAGGATGAAGTCGCCGCCGGTGTGGCATGCGGTGAGATACGCGAAAAGCGCTGTGCGGACCGACCCGAAATGCAGCGCGCCTGTCGGTGACGGCGCGAAACGGGTGCGCACCCGCGCCTCGGGCACTAGCGCGAACTCAGTGTGGCGCGAAGAGCACGAGGGTCAGGATTGTCCACGCCAGCAACCCGACAATCAACAAGGGCGCGTCGAGGTTCGAGACCACGACGGCCATCACCCGCGGTGAACCGCCGCCACCGGCCGACGTGGCTGCATCACTCACCCGCACGACACCAGGGGGCTTGCCGACATCGGCCATACCCCAGGGTGGAGGTGGTGCGAGCGGCGTACCTCGAGGCGTGACGTGCACCGCCTCGTCCTGACGGCTCAACTTCTCCTCGTAGAGGATGCCCACGATGAGGAAGGTGCCGAGGGCTCCAGTGCCCAAGCCCATCAGGATCAAGATGATCCCGAGCGCGGTGTTCAGATAGTCGTTGTAGACGTGGCCCCCGAGCAGGTCGAGGATCCCGCCGACGATGAGTGCAGCGGCCACGAGGCCGAAGCCCAGGGTCTTGCCGACAATCTCTCTGACAGGCATGCCCGGAGTATACCGACGTGCTCAGTTCGGTTTGCAGCCGGTGACGGACTGCCCGGCGAACCTAAGATTGGCGGTCGCGCCCGCATCGTCTAGCGGTCAGGACACCACCCTTTCAAGGTGGTAACCGGGGTTCGACTCCCCGTGCGGGTACTCCGGGGTTTGTGGAGCCGCTTGGTGGGCTCCAGCGACGTTGGACACCTCGTTCGCCGCACGTTGCGCTCCGTCACAGCGCGAGGGGGTGCCTGCCACCACGCGATCCAGGTGCCTGCTTCATTTGAGCTGCCACGATTCACCGATACGATTCGCCCATGGCCGCCGAGGCAACCATCCGAATGCACGGCAGGTTGTCGAAGCTGACCCGGCCGGCTGCCTTGACGATGGCGACCATTGCGGTCGCAGTGTTCGTTCTCGACGCGGTCGTCGTTCTGACGTTCCCTCCCACGGTCCCGAGCTTCGACGCGACACGGCTTTCGGAGTTGGCGTACACGATCCCGGGAATCCCGCTGGGCATCGTCGTCGCGGTGCTCACGCTGCGGAAGCCGAATAACCCGGCCGGGTGGCTGCTCGGATCGCTGCTGATCCTCGAGCTCTTCTCCGGGCTCGGGTCCGACTACCTGTACCACTGGCTTTACGGCGACGACCTTCCACGGGTGCTGGTGACACCGCTCGCCCTCATCTCCGCCTCGGCAAGCCCGGTGTTCTTCTTCGCGCTCACAACCCTCCTGCTCGTCTTTCCGGACGGGCACCTTCTGTCAAAGCGTTGGCGCGGCTTCGTCTGGCTGAACATTGTTCTGGCTGCCTTGGCCGGCCTGCCTCCACTCTTGGACCCCACCTCGATCGGCGACGACCATCGCCAGCTGCCCAACCCGATCGGCGTGGCCGGCGCGCACCCGCTCCTGAGTGCCCTGAGCAGTGCCGCGACCTTCGGAACGTTCGTCATGGCCGCCGTCGGCCTGGTCGCCCTCGGACTCCGCTACCAACGCGAAGGCGCCGAGGTGCGCCAGCAGATCAAGTGGTTTGGCGTGGGCGTGGTCGTGCTCATTGTTTCAATCGCGGTCGGCGGCATCGCTTCACCGACATCGCAATCGTGGACGACACCGATTCCCGTCATCGCCGAGATCATCGGCTTCACCGCCCTGCCGATTTGTATCGGCGTGGCCGTGTTGAAGTACCGCCTGTACGACATCGACATCGTTATCAGCCGGACCCTCGTATACGGGTCATTGGCCGTCCTCGTCACGGCCGTGTATGTGGGCATCGCAGTCGGCATCGGGACCCTGGTGGGGAGCGGCGGCAAACCCAACCTGGGGCTGTCGATCCTGGCCACGGCGATCGTGGCGGTCGGCTTCCAGCCGGTGCGCGAGAGGGTGCAGAAGGTGACCAACCGGCTGGTCTACGGGCGTCGCGCGACGCCGTATGAGGTGTTGAGCGAGTTCTCGGGACGGGTGGCGGACACGTACGCTGCGGACGAGGTGCTACCGCGCATGGCGCGGGTGCTCCAGGAAGGGACCGGCGCCGAGTTCGGCGACAGTGTGGCTGCGCGGCAGTGCCGAGCTCCGCCCGGCGGCGACCTGCCCGAAGGACGCGAGTGCGGGATCACCTTTGGCGATGAGCGATGACACGGTGCTCGTCCTCCCCGAGGCGACTCGCGTGGTGGAGGTACGGCACCAGGGGGAGTTGCTCGGCGCATTGAGCGTGAGAAAGCGGCGCGGCGAGGGGTTGACGCCGATCGAGCAGAAGCTGGTCGACGACCTTGCGGCACAGGCGGGACTGGTGCTGAAGAACGTCGGTCTGAGCGCGGAACTCCAGGCACGGCTCGACGAGTTGCGCGCGTCGCGGCAACGCCTCGTGAGCGCCCAGGATATGGAGCGCCGCCGACTGGAGCGCAATCTCCATGACGGCGCCCAGCAGCACCTGGTGGCGCTGAAGGTGAAGCTCGGCTTGGCGGAGATGCTCCTTGTCCGCGACCCCGGCAAGGCCAGATCGACTCTCGAGCAACTCAAGGGCGACGCCGACGAAGCCCTCGAGACTTTGCGTGATCTGGCCCGGGGAATCTATCCACCGCTGCTGGCCGACCAGGGACTGTGCGTGGCCTTGGAAGCGCAAGCGCGCAAGGCCACGCTCCCGGCGCGTGTGGAAGCAGAAGGAGTGGAGCGTTACTCCGAAGAAGTGGAGGCGACGGTGTACTTCTGCGTCCTCGAGGCGCTCCAGAACGTGCAGAAATACGCGAGAGCGTCGGAGGTCGTGGTGCGTGTTCGCGACGACCATGGGCGTCTGGTCTTCGAGGTCAAGGACGACGGCGCAGGGTTCGATCCGGCGACGGTGCGAAAAGGCACCGGGCTCATCAACATGAGCGACCGATTGGATGCGCTCGGCGGTAGCCTTAAAGTCGAGTCGCAGCCCGGTGCCGGGGTGTGCGTCTGTGGCTCGCTGCCAGCGACCTTGCGAGTCGCGGCGCTCGCCTGATCGGCGGTCTCGTATCGCCCGGGAGCGTCTTGGCTTGACTCAGTTGCCTGCGGCGTCGGCGCCCGACCTGAGCGGAGGTGCGTCCAAAGCGCAATGGAGCGACTCATCCTTGAATTTCCGGCGTCTTCCTTGGCTCTGACCGTTGCGGATGGTGGCGGCGGCCAGCACACCACCCGCCGCGCAGATGATCGCCGCGATGAACGCCGCGTGCTGGAAACCGGTCTCAAACACGGGTGGGTGCAGATAGCTGTCTCCGGTGATCCCGGCCACAGCCGGCAGGAGTGCGACCGCCAGAAGGCTCCCCGTCCGGGCAACGGTGTTGTTCACCGCCGATGCAAGTCCGCTGCGTTCCGCCGGAGCGGATGACATCGCCGTGGCTGTCAGTGGCGCCACCACCATCGACAGGCCCAAACCGAAAACCAGCACGGCAGGCAGCACCTCGATGAGGTAATTCCCGCCGCCGTTCACGCGCGCGAAGAGCGCGAGCCCGGCCGCGACGATGAGCGGTCCAACCGACATCTGCAGGCGCGGACCGATGCGTGCCGAGAGCGCGCCCGAACGCGACGAGAGCGCGAACATCAACACGGTCACGGGCAGCACCGACGCGCCGGCGGCGGTGGGGCTGTAGTGCGATACCTGCTGCAGCTCGATGGGCAGGAGGAAGAACATCCCGCCGAGCATCCCGTAGATCAGGAGCGTCACCCCGTTGGTCGCGCTGAACTGACGTGACTTGAAGATGTCGAGCGGCACGATCGGGTTGTGCACGTTCAGCTCGACGATGATGAATGCCACCAGCGCCACACCGCCGATGAGGAGAGCGCCGAGCACCACGGGCGATGTCCAGTGGCCGCTCGAACCCTGGATCAGACCATACGAGATTCCCACAAGCGCGGCGACGGTCAGCGCGCTTCCTGCGACGTCGATGTAGCCGGTCGCGTCGGGGTCACGCGTCTCGGGAACCTGACGCAGCGAGATGAACACGACTGCCACGGCGATCGGCACGTTGATCAGAAAGATCAACCGCCACGACACGGCTGTGATCAGGAATCCACCGACGAACGGCCCGAGTGCGGTTGCGACACCGCCGAGCCCCGACCACGCACCGATGACGCGTCCACGGTCGTTGGGAACGAACGACGCCTCGAGAATGGCGAGGCTCCCGGGCGTGAGCAGCGCGCCGCCGACCCCCTGCAGTCCGCGCGCGGCGATGAGCAGGCCGATGCTGGGTGCGACAGCGCAGAGCAGCGATGCGACCGCGAACCAGGTCACACCGATGACGAAGATCTTGCGGCGTCCGAACCGGTCGCACAGCGCGCCTGCAAGCAAGATGAGACCGGCGACGGTGAGCAGATACCCGGCCGAGACCCATTGCAACCCGTCGATCTGGGCGTGGAACTCCTTGCCGATCGCCGGTTGCGCAATGCCGACAACCGTGGCATCGAGCTGTGCCATCGCGCTCCCGAGCACTGTGGCAGTGAGCACCCACCGCCCACGCGCGGTGCCCATGCGCAGGTTCGCGACCTCAGGTGGAGTTGCTGATCCGCTTGAGCCCGCGTCAGTCACCCCACTCGACATCGCCATAGAATCCGGGTGGCTTGGGATGGCGGCTGTACGCGGCGACCCCCTCGCGTGAAGCGGCGATCGTCGTGGTGGTACCGTGGCCCGGAAGCACAACTGTTTCTTCCGGCAATGGCAGTAACTTGGCGGTGATGCTCGCCATGATTGTTTCCAGGTCGCCGCGCGCGCTGGTCTTACCGGGACCGCCACGGAACAGCGTGTCGCCGGTGATCACAGCCCTGCCGATGCGCAACGAGATGCTGCCGGGCGTGTGTCCAGGAGTGTGGATCACGCCGATTCGCAGGCTCCCTACCGGGACCTCCGCGCCGTCGTCGAGCCGGCCGTCGATGCGCTCTTCAGGGATGCGAATCTCACGGCTCCCGACAAGCACCGGTGCTCCCGTCGCGGCGCGTACCGCGTCATAGGTCATCCAGTGATCGGGGTGCCAGTGCGTCGCGATAACCGTTTGCACGCCGCCCTCGGCGGCGATCGCCTCCAGCAGGGGCTTCTCGTCGAGCGGCATGTCGACGAGCGCCGCTACTCCGGCGGCAACGTCGCGGACGACGTATGCGTTGTTCCCGTAGGGCCCCATCGGGCCGATCTGGACGATGCGGACATCGCCGTCCTCGAAGACGGTGACCTCAGCGCCGTCCACGCGCCACCGCCTTGGCGGGTACCTTCCTTGACGCCGGCGCGTCCGGTGTTTGCCTGGCAGCGGCTTCGGCTCGAAGCGCTGCCTTGAAGGCGCGCTTCTGCGTCTGGTACTGCTCGCGTTCCGCGACGGTCCTGACGTCTGCCAGGGTTGGCCAGTCGGGAGCGATCCCCTCCCAACCCGCAGGACGGACGCCGAGGTGTTTGGCGACGACTCCCCACCATGATCCGCGCCTTGGCGGCCCCAAACCCCGGGAGGGCGGCGAACCGGCTCAGCAACTCCTTCGCGTCGGCGGCATCGGTCCAGATCCTCGTGGTGTCGCCGCCGTACTCATCGGCGATGACCTTGCAGAGGGCATAGACGCGCTGCGCCATGCTGACCGGGAAGCGATGCAGCGCGGGCGGTTTCTGAAACGCCTGCTCCACGCTGGTGGGATCCATCTGAGCAACCTCGACCGGATCGATCGTGCCCAGGCGCTCCCGCATGCGCAGCGGCCCCTGGAATGCCCACTCGATTGGGACCTGCTGATCGAGGCAGAACCCGATCAGCAGGGCAGTCGGGTTTTCGCTGATGAGGCGATCCGCTTCAGGGTCGCCCGTCCACTGGAGTTGCAAGGTCGTCGCCGCACTCTTGGCCACGGCGTGTACGGTACCGCGCCGCGGGTTGGAACTGAGGCGCAAGCTCGCGACTGCGTACACTCGGCGCATGTCGTGGCTCGGGCGTCTTTTCGGGTCGAAGCCACCGGCTGCTCCGCCGAACAGCGTGGTCGTGGCGAGCGACCTCGTCCAGCCGCTCACTGCGAACGGGGCGGAGCTGTCCACCGCCGTCGACGCTGCGCTCCGCGCGTACCTCGACGCGCAGGCGAAGGCGCTGGCGGCCGGTGAGCCCGAGCGGATTCCATTCTGGCTGCGCCGCGACGTCGAGCTTTCGGGTGACCTCGAGGACGAGCTCCGGGATCGGGTCATCCAGCGGCGCGCCGCAGAAGAAGAAGCGCACTGATCACCATTCGGCGGAATTGACCATGCGGGCTCTGGTATTCCAAGACTTCGGCTCGGTCGAGCTCGTCGACGTACCGAAGCCCGGCATCGAAGAGGCGGGTGATGCCCTTGTGCGAGTCACCCGGACGGCGATCTGCGGGAGCGACCTGCACGTGGTCCACGGCCGTATCCCCGGCATGAACCCGGGCGGCGTGCTCGGTCACGAGTTCGTCGGCGTCGTCGAAACAGTCGACGGAGGCGTGCGCAGGTTTGCCGAGGGAGACCGTGTCGTCGGTTCCTTCACCATCCCGTGCGGCGGGTGTTGGTACTGCGCACGGCGTTTTTTCAGCCGCTGCCCGGACCAGCGCGTGTTCGGCTATGGCTCGTTCTTCGGTGATGTCGCCGGCGCCCAGGCGGAGTACGTCCGTGTCCCCAAGGCCGACCTGGTGCTCCACGCCATCGACGACACCATGGACGACGAGCATGCGCTGTTTGCGGGAGACATCTTCACCACCGGGTACGACTGCGCGTGCGAGGCGCGGATCGAGAAGGGTGATGTGGTCACCGTGGTCGGCTGCGGACCGGTCGGCCTCATGGCGATCCTGGGGTCACGCGGCTTCAGCCCCGAAACGATCTACGCCGTGGACACCGTTGGCGGCCGCCTCGAGATGGCCGAGAAACTGGGCGCGATCCCCGTGGATGCGAATGCCGTCCACGTTCCGAGCTTCATCCAGGATCGGACCGGAGGTCGCGGCGCCGACGCGGTCCTGGAGTGCGTGGGCATGGTGCAGGCGCTGCTCGACTGTATCGACATCGCGCGGGCGGGCGGGCGCATCAGCGTCATCGGTGTGCACAGCGACCAGGAGCTCGAGCTGCCGCTCAACACCACCTTTGTGAAGGCGATCGACCTCAAGTTCTGCGGCACCGCGAACATCATCGGTCGCTGGGACAAGTCGCTCTCGATGCTGTCGAGCGGAGTCGTCCATCCGGAAGCGATCATCTCGCACCGGATGGCACTCGATGACGGCGTGCTCGGCTACCAGCTCTTCGAGCGGCGAGAAGCGCTCAAGGTCGTGCTCACCCCCTGAGCGTGCGCGCTCAAGCGGTGATACGTCCCCCTGTGACGTCGATGGTGACGCCGGTGATCCACGACGACTGCGCCGTCGCCAGAAACAGCGCAGAGTCTGCGACGTCCTCCACGGTTCCGAGGCGGCGCAGTGGAAACGTCTGGCCGAGGTGCTCACGAGCCGGCGCCGGCATCACCTCGACGAGGCGCTCGGTCTCGATGGCCGACGGCGCGATGCAATTGATGCGGACGCCGTGCGGCGCGAAATCGACAGCGAGATGCCGCGTCAGCATCACGATGCCGGCCTTGGCGGTCGCGTACGCCACCGATGCGCCGCCAGGCTGCCGCCCTGCCGTCGACGACATCGTGACGATCGCTCCGCGGCGACGCTCCAGCATGCCGAGAGCGAAGGTTCGAACGGTGAGATACGTCGAGGTGAGGTTGGTGTCGATGACCGCGCGCCAGCGCATGGCATCAAGTTGGGTGATCGCCTCAGGACGTCCATCACCGCCCGCAAACGCCAGCAGGATTGTCGCGGGGCCGAAGGCCGCCTCGGTGCCGGCGCGCAGTGTGTCGACGCCGTCCTGGCTGGTGCAGTCGGCCGGGATGCCGACGGCGCGGCCGCCACTCGACGTGATCGATGCCACGACGGCGTCGAGCGCACCTTGGTCGCGTCCCGACACGACCACCGCCGCGCCGGATTGCGCGAACCTGCGGGCCGACCCCGCGCCGATGCCCCGCGACCCGCCCGTGACCACGACCACCTCGTCCCGGAGGTCAGGCATCGGGGCCGTGTGTGGCGTTGCCATGGCAATTACCTTACACTACGTACAGTGAAAGCTGCACGATGAGTTCGCGACCGTATCACCTCGGCCGCCGCGCTGCAGCAATGGATGAACGCCGAGCGCGGATCATCGCCGCAGCCCGCGAGGAGCTTCTCAGCGCGCCCCGCTTCACGCTCGAGGCGGTGGCCGAACGCTCCGGGGTCTCACGTGTGACCGTGTACGCGCAGTTCGGCGATCGCGACACGCTCCTCGAGGCGGTCTACGACGACCTTGCCGCCAGCGGCGGGCTCGACCGGATACCAGAGGCGTTCGCGGCGTCAGGCCAGTCCGCCGCGCTCGACATCATCGTCGAGGTGTTCTGCCATTTCTACACCGTGCACCGCGAGGTGATCAGACGGTTGCAGGCCCTGCGAGCAGCGGGCGCCGGGGAGTTCTCAGGACAGGGTGACCGCAACGAGCGCCGGCGCCAGCTTCTGAGCGCCGTGCTCAGCCGGTCGGGAGAGGACGACGCGCACCTCGCGAACACACTGCAGGCGTTGACCAGCTTTGCCTTTGTCGATGAGCTGGCGGGCAGGGACCGCACGCCCGATGACGTCGCGGGCGAAGTCATGAACCTCGTTTCCTCGGCCGTCGCAGCACGCGCCTGAGGCCGGATCACCCCGCCGAATTTCGGTGGCAGCATCTGCCTGCGCCCGCTGTGGTGCCAGTTCTGGCATCATGTTGGCTCAGTAACGCTTGACATGGCATCAGTGATAGTGCCATAGTGGTGTCATGGACGTTCAACCATATGTCGAGACCATTCATCAGCAGCTCGCCGACGCGGCGGAGGCCGGCGGTGACGATGCCCGCGCCCTCGCGGAACGCCTTGCGGCTCCGCTTGATGCGGCCATTCGCCTCGCTCTCCAGGACGCGCTCGGGGCAGCCGCCGATGAGATCACTCGCGAGCTTGCGCCGGGGTCGGTGGAGCTGCGCATCCGTGGCCGCAACCCCGAGTTCGTGGTGACACCGCCGCCCGCCGAGCCTCCGTCGGGCGACTTCTCCGCCTCCACGCACGACGGTACCTCACCCCTTGCCCCGCTGAGCTCCACGGACACCGACGATGGCGGGACCGCCCGGATCAACGTGCGCATGCCCGACCACCTCAAGACCCAAGTCGAGCAGGCAGCGAGCGGTGAAGGGCTGTCCGTGAACAGCTGGCTCGTCCGCGCGGCGAGCTTCGCACTCGACCGGACAGACCCCGACCGACGCGGCGACGGACGCGCCGCGCAAGGACCGGGCCGCTTTACGGGCTGGGTTCGCTAGCCCGCTCCACCAACAGGAGAAACAACCATGCCTACTTTCGACACCCCGCGCCCGATCCTCGTCACGCTCGAGGTCGTCGTCGGCAATGTGCAGATCGCCGCCAGCGAGCGCACCGACACCGTTGTTGAGGTCCGCCCCACTCACCCCAGCAAGCAGGCAGACGTGACGGCCGTCGAGCAAACGCGCGTCGAATATGCCGATGGCCGGCTCCTCGTGAAAGGCCCGAAGGGGTGGCGTCGCTTCACCTCGCGCGATAGCGGCGATTCGATCGACATTCACATCGAGCTGCCGGCGGGCTCGCAGGTGCACGGGGAGGCGGGAGTGGCCGCCCTGCATTGCACAGGTCCCCTCGGTGAATGTCACTACAACACCGGAGTCGGCGACGTTCACGTCGAGGAGGCGCGGCCGGCCCATCTCACCACCGGCGTCGGCGATGTCGCCGTGGATCGGACCTTCGGCCATGCGCAGATCTCGACGGGATCGGGCACAGTGCGCATCGGCTCAGTCGACGGCACCGCGACGATCAAAGGAGCCAACGGCAGCACCTGGATCGGCGACATCTCGAGAGATCTCCGGGTGATCGCCGCCAACGGTTCCATCTCCATCGGCCATTCGCACGCGACAGTCGTAGCCAAAACCGCCAACGGGGACGTGAGCCTCGGCGAGGTGGAGGGCGGGACGGTGGTCGCGCAGACGGCCATGGGCAACGTGGACATCGGGATCCGCGAGGGTGTGGCTGCCTGGCTCGATCTCGACACCAAGTTCGGCAAGGTCCATAACGATCTCGAAGCCGCCACGCGTCCTCAGGCCGGCGAGCCGACGGTCGAAGTCCGCGCGCGGAGCTCCTTCGGCGATATCACCGTCCGCCGCACGGCCGCGCAGCCGGCGACCAGCGTGGCCATGAGCACCGGGGTCGCGGTGCAGGTCACCGGGTTGCGCAAGTCATTCGGCGACCAAGCTGGTTCTCGACGGCATCGATCTCGAGATTGACGAGGGAACCGTCTTCGCCCTGCTCGGCCCCAACGGCGCCGGCAAGACGACGACCGTCCAGATCCTCTCGACGCTCATCCGCGCCGACGCCGGCACCATTCGGGTCGCAGGTTTCGACGTCAGCGACGAACCCCAGGCTGTCCGCAATGTCATCGGCGTGACCGGGCAATTCTCGGCGGTGGACAATCTCTTGACCGGCAGCGAGAACCTGCTGCTCATGGCCGATCTGCGCCATCTCGGCCGCCGGGCCGGCCGGCGCCGCGTCGAGGAGCTGCTCGACCAGTTCGACCTGGTCGACGCCGCCGGCCAGATGGTCATGAAGTACTCGGGCGGCATGCGCCGCCGGCTCGACCTCGCGATGACGCTCATCGGCGACCCGCGGATCATCTTCCTCGACGAACCGACGACAGGGCTCGACCCGCGCAGCCGGCACACCATGTGGCAGATCACGCGTGACCTTGCGGCGATTGGAGTCACGGTGCTGCTCACCACCCAGAACCTCGACGAGGCTGACGAGCTTGCGAGCCGGATCGCGGTGCTCGACCATGGTCGTCTCGTGGCCGAGGGCACGCCGGATGAGCTCAAGCGCCGCGTCCCGGGTGGGCACGTCCGGCTGCACTTCCGTGAGCCTGGGGCGCTCCATCAAGCCGCGCGAGTCCTCGGCCGGGATGCACATGACGCCGACGCGCTCGTGCTCGACATCCCAACCGACGGAACGCCGGAGTCACTCCGCAGCCTGCTCGACAGGCTTGACGACCCGGCGCTGCACGTCGAGACGGTGACTGTGCAAACGCGGACCTCGACGACGTGTTCTTCGCTCTGACTGGCGCGTCGCCAACCAACTCTGGAGGCTTCCGCATGAGCGTATCGACATTGGCACTGCGCGACTCCGCAACGATGCTGCGGCGCGACCTCCGCCACGCGATGCGCTATCCGATGCTCGCAATCGGCGGCCTGCTCGTCCCTGTCTTTCTGCTCCTGCTCTTTGTGGGCGTGTTCGGCAACACCTTGCATGCGGGCCTCGGCGCCGCAGCGCCGGCGGGCGGTCATTACATCGACTACCTCGACTCCCGGGATCCTCGTGATCACCGCCGCTGCAAGCGCAGCCGCCACGGCGATCAACGTGTGCATCGACATGAATGAAGGCATCGTCGCGCGCTTTCGCACGATGGCGATCACGCGGACGTCGGTGCTCACCGGCCAGGTGCTCGGCAGCCTCACACGCACGCTGATCAGCGGGTGCTGATCGTGGCGGTCGCAGCTCGGGCTCGGCTTCAGGTCGAGCGCCGGCCCGCTGGAATGGCTGGCGGTGGCCGGTCTCTTCGCGGGGCTGACTCTCGCCCTCACCTGGATCACGATTGCGTTCGGTCTGCTGGCGAAAACCCCTGCTGGAGCCAACAGCCTCTCGCTGATCCCGCAGTTTCTGCCCTTCATCAGCAGCGCATTCGTGCCGACCTCGTCGATGCCCGCCGGGGTGCGCTGGTTCGCCGAGAACCAACCCTACACGCCGATCATCGACACCCTTCGCGGTCTATTGATCGGAACGCCGGTCGGGAGCACCGCGGTCGTGGCCGTTGCGTGGTGCGCGGGACTGGCACTCGTGGGGTATCTCTGGTCCCGGGCGCGATACAACCACTACGTGACCCATTAGCGCTTCTCGCGCTTGCGAGGGGAGGGACCCCACCGTCACACTGCCCCATATGCGGATCCGGCTTCAGGCCGCCACCATCGTGGCGACGGGCGAGGTTCCGCAAGGGGGTCTGGGAATGCTCACAACAGCCAAACGGGGCGTGGTCGTCGCCGCAATCGGGGCAGCTGCATTGTTCGCATCAGTGGGAGCCATCCCGGCGTCGGCAGCGTCGACGACCGGCGCGTCGTTCCACATCGTCGCCATTGCTTCCGCCCTTCCCAACACCAACGTGTCGGGAACGCCGGCAAAGTTCAGCCCCACCAGCAATAAGGTGAAGTCAAAGACATACAACGGCAACTGCAATTCGCCGTCCCTTTACGTCTTCACGATCAGTAACCTGGAGTCGAGAACCGTAGTCTTCAAGGCCTCCATCAATGGCGGCAAGGCGCAGCCGTTCGGAAGCCTTCCGGCCCACACCAAGGCGGGGGTCTGCGAGCAAGGCCCATCGGGGACGTACTTCACGTATTCGATCAAGGGTTCGACCTCGAAGTTCAAGTCGACCCTCAAGTAGTTTCACGGCGCCCGCGACAGGCCGGCTCCCCCTGAGGAGCCGGCCCGCGGGTGTCACGAGGCTGATCCGCTGGTCCACTGCAGGGGTCATTGCACAACGGACGTCAGCACCTCATCAGCGACGAGCGAACCTCAGCAGGGCCCTAGCGTAGCCATCCGCTCGTGCTGGTGCCCGGACGCGGCGACGGCATTCACGACAGTGTCCCCTCACGTGATGACGCTATGGCGGCCACTGCCCGTTAGCTCGTGTCCACGAAATAGCGAACCAACGCTTCCAACGAATGCTGTCGAGCAACACCTGCGGGAACGCAGATGGATGGTCCCAGGGGATGGAGTTCGAACCATCGGTACACGGTTTTACAGACCGCTGCCTTGACCACTTGGCTACCCTGGGCCGCCCCGAAGGCCGCACGTTTTCGCGGCAACGGGTAAGGATACGGGTGCGCTGCACCCTCAGCGGCGCGTCACCGGGAGCATCTCACGAAGAGCCGGGTCCTCCAGATATCGCGTGACCACGGCGAGAGCTTCATCGGGTCCTCCAGCGAGGGAGTCGGCGAACCAGCCCCCGTCATACGGGGCGTTGACCGCCACCAGCAGTTCCCTGGCCGGTTGATGACGCGGCGGCGGGACGTCCGCAACCAGCTTGTAGGCAAGGATCACGCGGTTGCCCGCCCTGACGATGCCGACCGAGTCGATGACGTCCCAGCGGGTGAGGCTGCTGTATGGGTACTGGCGCTGGACCAGCCCATCGCGGGTGAGCTCAAGGGCAGGGCGCAGCACCACCGCCGTTGTTGCCAGACCGATCAGCGGGGCGGCCATGATGAACCAGCCGATCGTGGCGCCGATGAGCAGGCAGATGATGCCGGCGATCTCCGTGACAGCGAAGAGGGGGAGGACGAGGGCGGCCGGACGCCGCGCACGGAACACGATCCTGCCGCGCCGAATCGTGAGCGAGGCGGGAAGCTCGGCAGGAGTCGGTGAATCGGCCATCGGATCGATCCTAGCCGTGCCTGCCATCCTTTCCGGATGCTCCTTGCCCGGATGGTCCTCGACGCCCGGATGCTCCTCGACATCGGATCCGTGTTCGGCGGGATCGCCCTGGCAGTCGTTGCCTTCGTCGTCGTGATCCTCGTCTGCGTAGTGATCCTCCGGCTGCTTACCGCGATCCTGCCGCCCTATCAGGGTCCCTATGCAGAAGCTGCGCCGGAGAAGTCGGACGCCGGTGAGGGAAGGGATGCCATCGATCCGACACCGTCACCGTCCCCGGAATCCACCGGCGACGGATCCCAGGCGAACGAAGCGCCGGTCCCCGAGGCGACCGAGGACCAGGCCGGCTGAGCCTTCCCACTTGCGCTCCGGCGCCCGGTGGATCTAACATTCATAAGCGATCCTTTATGAAAGATTCCTTTATGGGTTCTGACGCGCCGTCTCGGCCGCCACGGAGGGCGCTCCCTGGGAGCATCGCCATCGGGGCGAGTGACCTGTCGGTCCACTTCGAGGGACTTGCCAATCCGACGCGGCTGCTCATCGTCGAGCGGCTCGCCGGCACGTCCGAGATGCGCGTCTCCGAGCTTGCAGACTTCTGCCAGGTGAGCCAGCCGCGCATGAGCTGGCATCTGCGCATCCTCCGCAAGGCGGAGGTGATCCGGACCCGGCGTGAGGGTCGCGAGGTGTTCTGCCGCCTCGACCGCGATGCCATCGCACAACACTTCAAGAGCTTCTCTCGGCTCATCTCTTCAACAGGGATGCCCGCCGAGATCACATCAACAAATCCGGTACACGAGGGCGCGTCGTGAGCAACAAGGTCAGAGTCGCGATCATCGGCGTGGGCAACTGCGCCTCGTCGTTTATCCAGGGACTCGAGTACTACAAGAACGCCGATTCGAATGACACCGTGCCCGGCCTCATGCACGTTAATCTCGGTGGCTACCACATCTCAGATATCGAGATCTCCGCAGCGTTCGACATCGACAAGGAGAAGGTCGGCAAGGACGTCTCTGAAGCGATCTTCAGCGGGCTGAACAACACGGTGAAGTTCAGTGACGTCCCGCGACTGAACATTCCCGTGCAGCGGGGCATGACCCACGACGGGCTCGGCAAGTACCTGTCCGAGGTGATCACCAAGGCGCCCGGCTCGACCGTTGACATCGCCCAGGTCCTCAAGGACACCGGCACCGATGTCGTCGTGAACTACCTGCCGGTCGGGAGCGAGGCCGCGACCCGTTGGTACACCGAGCAGATCCTCGAGGCTCCCTGCGCGATGGTGAACTGCATGCCGGTCTTCATCGCTCGCGAGGACTACTGGCAAGCACGCTTCCGCAAGGCCGGGGTGCCGATCATCGGTGACGACATCAAGTCGCAGGTGGGCGCCACGATCGTCCATCGCGTGCTGACACATCTTTTCCGCGAGCGCGGTGTCGAGCTCGAGCACACGTATCAGCTGAACTTTGGTGGCAACACCGACTTCCTCAACATGCTCGAGCGCGAGCGCCTGATGAGCAAGAAGATCAGCAAGACCAACAGCGTCCAGTCGCAGCTCGCAACGCCGATGGCGAAGGAGGACATCCACATCGGGCCCTCCGACTACGTGCCGTGGCTCAACGACCGCAAGTGGGCGTTCATCCGCCTGGAAGGCAAGTCGTTTGGCGACGTCCCGCTCAATGTCGAACTGAAGCTCGAGGTGCACGACTCGCCGAACAGCGCCGGTATCGTCATCGACGCGGTGCGCTGCTGCAAGCTCGGTCTCGATCGTGGCCTCAGCGGCACGCTTGAAGGTCCGGCGTCGTATTTCATGAAGTCACCGCCACGTCAGGTCAGCGACGATGAGGCGCATCGTGCAACCGAGGAATTCATCGCCGGAGTCGAGGTCAGCGGCGGGCGGCGCAACGGCCGGGCTGCCGATGTCGTTCCCGACGCTGCGGAGGCGGAACCCGCCACACCCGCGACGAATTAGGCCGCCGAGCGATCTGAAGGCGACGGCGTTGACGCAGGCCGGCGAGGCAGCGGTGAGCACGCGCGTCCCCGCGCGCGCGGTGCGCGATCCGATGCTGCCGTACTACGCCTACCGCGGCGCGGAGGCACTGGTCAATGCGCTCCCGCAGTCGGTGTCGTACTGGCTCGGCGACCGCGCGGCGGACGCGCTCCTCGCCACCGTGCCGAACCGCTTTGATGGGCTTCGCGACAACCTACGCCACGTCATCCCCTCCATCGGCGATCGCGCGATGAAGCGCCTCATCCGCCGCAACGTCCGCAACCTCACGCACTGCTGGGTGGACGTCATGGAGATGTCCTCACGGCGCACGGACCTGCCGTCGCGCATCGACATAAAGGATCTGCATCACTTCGAGGAGGCGATCGCCCGCGGGAACGGCGTGGTCGTGGCATCGATGCACTTCGGTTCCTGGGAGGTTGGCCTGGCGGGCTGGAACAAGATGGGCGGCAAGATGGCACTCCTCGCCGAGGTGCTCAGACCGAAGGAACTCTTCGACCGGGTGATTGGCGCGCGGCGCGCCCAGGGTGTGCAGATCATTCCCATCGACACCCAGGCGATGCGCGACGGCGACCCGCGGGTCGCCCGACGACTGGGGGCGGCGTCGATGCGCGAGGTGTTCAAGGTGCTGCGCTCCGGCGGGGTCGTGGCGATGGCGCTCGACCGCGATCTCATCGGCAACGGCGAACCGCTCGAGTTCTTCGGCAAGCCGGCGCCGATCCCCATCGGCGCCGTCGAAGTCGCCATCCGAGCCGGCGCGGCGATCGTTCCGATCCTGCTCTTCCGCAACCGTTACCGGGTGAACGCGGTGGTGCACCCCGAGATCCGGTACTCCCCAGATGCGCCCAGGGACGGCGAGGTGCGCAAGACTGCGCAGATGCTGCTCGTGATCTTCGAGGACGCGATCCGCTCGCATCCCGAGCAGTGGCACGTCCTCGACCCCATCTGGCCGGGCGCCGGGACCCCATGAAGATCTGTCTCGTCTCGCCGTACGACTTCATGCACCCAGGAGGGGTCACCGAGCACGTCCGGCACCTCTCGGCAAAGCTCCGTGCACGCGGACACGACGTGACGGTGCTCGCGCCGTCAAGCCGCGTCGGCGACGACCATGGCATCCCCGGGTACGTGCGGATCGGTCGCAGCGTCCCGGTGCGCACCAACGGGTCGGTGGCGCGCATCGCGCTGTCGTTCCACCTTGTGCGCCGAGTTCGCGCGCTGCTCGACGAGAACCATTTCGACGTCGTGCACTACCACGAGCCGCTGGTGCCCTCCCTGCCGATCACCGTCCTGCGCTTTCACAGCGGTGCGAACGTCGGCACATTCCACGCGATGGCGCGGCGCAACCTCGGCTACTACTACGGGCGGCCATTCCTCAAACGCTATTTCAACCGCCTCCACGTGCACGTTGCCGTCAGCGTGCCGGCGCGGGACTTCATCGCGCGGTACTTCGAGGGTGAGTACCGGGTGGTCCCCAACGGCATCGACTGCTCGCGATTCACGCCGAATCATCCCCAGCTCGAGGAGTTGCGCACTACCGGGAAGGCGACGATCCTCTTTGTGGGACGGCTCGAGTTCGCGCAAGGGGCTGCCCACGCTGCTCGAGGCGTACGGTCAGCTCCGGCGCGTGCGGGAGGACGCTCGCCTGGTGGTGGTGGGGGATGGCCCGATGCGCTGGGGGTACGAGAGCCAGGTCGCGGCGATGGGCATTCCCGATGTGGAGTTCGCCGGACGGGTCTCGTCCGAAGTCCTGCCGAGGTACTATGCGTCCGCCGACATCTTCTGCGCACCCGCCACCGGTGGCGAAAGCTTCGGCATCGTGCTGCTCGAGGCGATGGCAAGCGGCGTGCCAGTGATCGCCTCGTCGATCCCGGGCTTCAGCAGTGTCATCGCGCATGACGAGGACGGCGTGCTTGTGCCGCCTCGACATCCCAAGGAGTGGGCGGCGGCACTCGGCGCGCTGCTCGATGACCCGGCGCGGCGAAAGGCGATGAGCGAGCGTGGGCTCGCCAAAGCGCAGTTGTATGACTGGGAACACGTTGTCGACGAGGTTCTCGACGTGTATCGCGTGGCGCGCGAGCGTGCCGGTGCGAGCACGGTGGCATCCGGTGTTCACGTCCAGGCTCCAGGACTGGGTTAGGTCCGGCGCGCGCCGCGTCGTTCCTGCCCTTCGTGCACTGCACCTGACACCGAACATCCTGACCATGCTCGGGCTGGTGATCTGCGCCGGCTCGGCGGTGCTGATCGCGCTGGGGTTTCTGCTGCCGGGCGGACTGCTGCTGCTGATCGCGAGCGGATTTGACATTCTCGACGGCGCGCTCGCCCGTGTCAGCGGCCGTGAGCAGCGCTACGGCGCATTCCTCGACTCGACGGTGGACCGCTACGCCGAGGCGATGACCTCCATCGCGCTGCTCTACTACTTCATCTTTCACGGTCACCACACACTCGAACCGATGCTTGTCGTGTTCGCCCTGACCGGATCGCTGCTCGTGTCCTACGTGCGCGCTCGCGCGCAATCGCTCGGGTTCAACGGCGACGGCGGACTGCTGGCGCGGCCCGAGCGAGTGGTCATCACTGTCATCGGTCTCGTCATCTCGCCGTTGCTGATCTGGGCGCTGTGGATCCTCGCCATCCTGACCAACGTGACCGCCGTGCAGCGGATCTGGGTCGTCTGGCAGCAGGCACGGCGCATCGCGGCGGAGAGCCGCAGCGCATCGGGTGTTCCCACCGGATAGACGCTTCACGGGAGCGCGAGGTCGAGGCGTGGATCCTCGGCGATCCCGTCGCGACGGATCTCGAAGTGCAGGTGCGGGCCGGTGGCGTTGCCGGTGGATCCAACGGTGCCGATGACCTCGCCCGCGAGCACGAGGTCGCCAGTCTCCACGAGCACTGTGTTGAGGTGGCCGTAGAGGCTGCTCAAGCCGCCGCCGTGATCGATGATGACGTGAAGGCCATAGCCGCTTGCGGACACGAAGACGCTGACCGTGCCGGGCAGCGTCGCCATCACCGGGGTGCCGCGGGCTGCCGCGAGGTCGATCCCGGAGTGCCAGTGCCCGCCCGGACATGCGAGATCCACCGGTTCGAACGAAAAGCTGGTGCAGCCGAATCCCTGAGAGATCCACGAGTTGGTAAGCGGCTTGACGAATGCCGTCGCTGCCGGATCGCTCGCGACGGATCCGCTCGCGAGCGCGGTACCGCCGCAGAGCGCGATGGTGATGAGCGCGGTGAGCACGGCAAGCGCGCGAATCACGGCGCAGTCCGGTGGCGCACGACGTGGTGCGCCGGAGCCAGTGCTTTGTGCATCGACCGCTGAACGTGGCGCATCGCGGTATTGGCATGAGTCTCGACGTGGGTGGCCGCATGCAGCGTGCCTGGTACCTTGAGGACGATCCAGAGAATCGCAAGCGCGAAAAGGCTCTCGGCGATCCCACTGCCGGCGCCGAAGCCGACGGCCATGGCGACGCGCAGGATGATCAACTGGACCGCTTGCATGAAGACGGCGACCATGAACAGGCGCAGCCACGTGGACGCGTACCGGCGGGTTTCAGGGAGTACGGAGCACAGCGCGGCCAGCGGAGCGAGCACCACCAGGATGTCGAGCATTGCCGTGCGGACCACATACGACAGCACCAGGATCACCACTGCGACAACGACTCCCAGCGCGAACACCGCGTGGAACAGATCCTGCGATCCCTGGATGACGGAGACCGTCGCCGCGCTCATCGACCCTGACCATGGAAGGGTGTCGATGGTCAACGCGCCACCGAGTGACTGCACCACACCCCCGATCGCGTTGTTGAGGTCGATCGCCATCTGGATGAAATAGATCGATCCGTGCACCATCACCAGCGCTGCCATGACGCGTGGGATCACGACATGGAGGGCATAGCGTGCCTTGCTCGTATGTTCGAAGATGCTCCGCAGCGAGGCATAGAGCAGCACGCCGCCCACCAGCACGTCCGCCACGAGCGACAAGGAGCCGTTGAGGTGCGCGATCGCCGGGTTGGCCGTCAACGGGCGGATGCCGGCCGCGGTGGGATCGACGGTGGAGAAGAGATAGCGGGCCAGCTCCGAATCGAGATCAGCGCGCGCGGTCGCGATGAAGTGCGAGAGCACACCAGTCAACATCTGCAGAATCGTGCCGAGGGGATCGCGGATCCCCTGCACGATTCCCGGAATCGCTTGCACCCGGCCGGCTCAGTGAATCGTCGCTGGAACGCTGGCGATGAGCGCGTGCGTCAGCGTGCCCGCCACCTCGACACCGATGGTGCCGAAGACGATGCGGCCGATCCACTTCTTTGCCTGGGCGACGCTGGAGGGATCGACGGCCACGATCTTGTACATGAATGCGACCAGGAACGCGAGTGCTCCGACGCTGGCGAGCAGGCCCTGCGCGATGAGAATCCAGTTGTCGATGAGCGCCTTGAGTTGATCCACGACGGGCGACCTCCGATACGTGTCAATCGATGGTCGGTCGCCCCTCCGGCCGTTCCGGGTGAGCACCCGGACAGCCAGCAGACTATACGGATTTGTGTATGTCTGTCAAGTGGAAACAGGATCGACGTGCCACTGCTTGTTCACGAGTTGACGATATGATCGTCGACCGCTGAAAACGTCGCCGGCGCGAGTTGAGGAGGGCTGAGTGGCTCGAATTGTCGTTATGAACCACGTCAGCTTGGACGGAGTGATGCAGGGGCCGGGGCGCGCTGACGAGGACACGCGGGGCGGGTTTACATACGGCGGTTGGGGCAGCCGATCCACCACTTCCGGCGATGCTGCCGGCAAGGCCATGGGCGAGAGAATGGCCGCAGGGGGCGGCCTGGCCGGATGGCTGTTCGGCCGACATACCTACGAGGACCTCCTGACTACCTGGAACGCTCGCGGAGGTCCATTCAAAGACGCGCTCAACAACGCCCCCAAGTACGTCGTTTCGACAACGCTCAGCGAGCCGCTGCAATGGCCGAACTCGACGCTTGTTCGCGGTGACATCGCGGATAACATCGGGGCGCTCAAGGCGCGGCTACAGGGCGTTCTCGCGATCATGGGCAGCGGTCAGCTGATCGGGCCGCTGATCGCCGCCCACCTGATTGACGAGTACTTGCTGATGATCCACCCGCTGGTGCTTGGCACCGGACGGCGCCTGTTCCCAGAGGGCGTGCACGTGCCCCTTCAGCTTCTCGACAGCGTCACAACACCCACCGGCGTGGTGGTCGCCACCTACGAGCGGGCAAGGGACTGACAGCCCTCAGCGCACCGCCTTCTTCACGAGCGCTGTGATCTTTGCCTCTTCGGTGGCGGTCAGCTTGGTGAGCGCGTACTGGATCGGCCACATCGCGCCGTCGTCGACCTTCGCCTTGTCGCTGAACCCGAGTGTCTGATATCTGACTTTGAACTTCCCCGCGTTCTGGAAGTAGCAGATGACGCTTCCGTCCTTGGTGTACGCGGGCATTCCGTACCAGGTCTTGGGTGCGAGGTTCGGTGCTGCGGCGGTGATCAAGGCGTGGACTTTCTTGGCGATGGTGCGATCCGGTTCCTGCATCCTGGCGATCGCTGCCAGCAGCTCGGTCTTCCCGTCCGCCCTGGCCGCCTCGGCCTTCAGCTCCCGGACTCGCTCACGCGCCGCGGCCTTCTCTTCAGGGCTGAATCCCTTGGAGGCGGTCGCGGTCGTCGTGGCGCGCTTCGCCGCTTTCGGCTTGGCCGTCGCTGCGGATTTTGTCGGGGCCATTTTATTCGCGCTCCTGTCCGAGATTGATGAGGACGACCTTGAGTCTATGGATTAGCGACGTGGACTGTGGGACCGCTCTTCGGCAGTGATCGCGAAACGTTCGTGGTCGCGCCAGCCCCCATCGATGTGCAGATAGCGTGGTGAGAATCCCTCATGGCGAAAACCCACGCGTCGAACGAGGGCGAGTGAGCGCGCATTGCCCGGCTGGACGTTCGCCTCGACGCGATGGAGTCCCAGGACGGTGAATGCGTATCGCAACGCCAGCTCAAGGGTCGCTCGGGTGAGCCCCTGGCCGGCCGTTGCGGCATTGGCATAGAAGCCGCAGTAGCAGCTCTTCAGCGCGCCTCGGACGATCTGGCTCAGGTTGACGACGGCGACCAATGCGCCATCACCGGCGCGCCATCCGGCGAGCGAGACGAAGTCGCCGCCCGCTCCGCGCGCCACCAGCGCGCTGAACCCGGCCGCGTCGGAAGGTGGGCTGGTCCACGGTTGATGAAGCGTGCGACTGGTGGCGACCATCGCGAGGAAGGCATCGCAGTCCTCGATGCGCAGCTTTCGGAGCCACACTCGATCGCCTCGCTCGAGGAGCTCGTCAGCGATGTTGGGTGGCGACGTCATGCCGGAATCGTGGCATCAGCCTTCGTTGAGGAGTCGGCCGCATTCTTCATCGCGTCAAGCAGATAGAACTCGCCGCCGTTCAACAATCCCGGAGGCCCATGAAGCTCGCGACGTTCGCCCGCCAACCGCTCCTCTTCGGACCATCTCCCGTTCATCCACTCGAACGCCTCACCCAGCGATTGGGTGGCGCCGAGATCTGGGCCAAGCGGGAGGACTGCAACAGCGGATTGGCGTATGGAGGCAACAAGACCAGGAAGCTCGAGTACCTCGTTGCCGACGCCGTGGCCCAGGGCTGCGACACGCTCGTCTCCATCGGCGGTGTCCAGTCCAATCACACACGTCAGGTTGCCGCTGCGGCAGCACGCATGGGTATGCGCTGCGTGCTCGTGCAGGAGAGCTGGGTCGACTGGCCCGACCCTGTCTATGACAAGGTTGGCAATATCCTGCTGAGCCGCATCCTCGGAGCCGACATCAGGATGGTGCAGGAGGGATTCGGCATCGGCTTGAAGGCGAGCTGGGAGCAGGCACTTGATGACGTCGCGGCCGTGGGGGCAAGCCGTACCCGATCCCTGCCGGTGCTTCGGATCATCCACTCGGCGGCCTGGGATTCGCACGGTGGGCGCACGAGGTCGCTGAACAAGAGCAGGAGCTCGGCATCTTCTTCGACACGATCATCGTGTGCTCGGTCACCGGGAGCACCCAGGCGGGGATGATCGCCGGGTTTGCGGCGCAGGAGCGCCCTCGGAGGGTGATCGGCATCGACGCGTCGGCAAAGCCCGAGGAGACACTCGATCAGGTCACCCGGATCGCTCGCCAGACGGCCGCGCTGATCGACATCGGTCGTGAGCTGCGCAGCGACGAGATCATCCTGGATGCGCGCTACCACGCCGGGACGTACGGGATCGCCGACGCGCAGACAGTCGAGGCGATCGAGCTGGGTGCGCGCCTCGAGGGGATGATCACCGACCCGGTCTATGAGGGAAAGTCACTCGCGGGCATGATCGACATGGTCACCACAAAAGGGATCGACCCGAAATCAACGGTTCTGTATGCGCATCTCGGTGGTCAGCCAGCGCTCAATGGATACAGCTCGCTCTTCTCCTGGTCGACTCGCCTGGGAACTGCCCCGAACTCTCGTGCGTAGCCTTGGTATGGGGCGTCCTGTGCACCGGCTCTCCTTGAGCGTCGTCGCCCTGTTCGGTCTGACGGTCATCACCGCCTGCGAAGCGACGCCGACGTACACGCCGGCCACCGTCCCGAGCGGCGCCCAGGCGGTCACGATCAGATTGCTGCGTGTCCATGGCACTCAGGGAGGTCCGCCCCCGTACGTGGTCGCATCAACGTCGGTCGCGAGTCTGAAGTCGCTCGTCGATGCGCAGTATCACGATCGTCCCGGGTACGCGGGCTTTGATCACTGGGGGCCGATACCCAGCGTCACCGGAGATGTCCTGCTTGCGCTTCCAGTGGAACAAGACGGCTATAAGATCGAATCCATCGCGGCGTGGCGAGGGTCGGGAAACACCATCATGATCGCCGAGGGTCTCCTCAGAACGTGCAGCGACGGTGAATGCACAGCCCCGGGGGTGGCGATGTATCTCGCAGTCGTGCCGCGAACGGCGCTACCGGATGGAACGGTCACATTCCAGGTCGTTGGGGAACCGACCCGGTCGGCCGTCGACCTCGGTCCCGAAGCCTCGCCGGCTCTCCCCGGCTCATGAAACCTTGTATTAATCTCAGTACTGCCCGAACTACACATCGTCGAGGAGAAGAGACCGTGGCTGGAGAGAAATCCCGGGGAGCCCCCAAGCGCCAGGGCAAGAAGCCCAAGGCCGCCGCTATCGCCAAAGCCGCGAAGAAAGCAGCCGCGCAGACCGCAGCCCAGTCGCCGGCGGAGCGCTGACCTCCGCCAGGATACCTCGGCGGCCCTAGCCGACTTCGGCGGCCATCGAGCGCTTGCGCATCTTGTTGCGCTCGTCGGCGTTGAGCACCCGCTTGCGCATCCGTATACCGACCGGCGTGACCTCGACGATCTCGTCGTCGATGATGAAGTCGAGACACTCCTCGAGCGACATCTTCCGGGGCGGGACCAGGCGGATGGTCATGTCCTCTGTGGAAGAGCGGATGTTGGTCTTCTGCTTCTGCTTGGTCACGTTGAGGTGGATGTCGCCCGGCCTTCGGTTGAGGCCGACGATCATGCCCTCGTACACCGGTGTCCCCGGTGGGATCAGCGGCTGGCCGCGCTCCTGCAGGGTCACCAGCCCGTAGGCAACCGCGACACCGGGCTGACTGGCGGTCAGCACTCCCGTCCGCGTCGTGGTCGGCAGCGCCCACGTGCGCTCCCAGCCGAGGAGCCGGGTCGCCATGACGCCGGTGCCGCGCGTCAGCGTGAGGATCTGGCTGCGCAGTCCGATGAGCGCACGAGTCGGCGCGTGGTACGTGAGCCGCACTCCGCCGCCGGCGTCGGTGCGCATCGACATCATCTTCGCGCCTCGGGTGCCGAGCGCCTCCGTGATGGAGCCCACCACGTCTGCAGAGCAATCGATGATGCAGTCCTCAACGGGTTCCACGCGCTCGCCGTTGACCTCCTTGGTGATGACCGCCGGTCGTCCCACCTCGAATTCGTAGCCCTCGCGGCGCATCGTTTCGATGAGGATGGCGAGGTGCAATTCACCGCGGCCGCTCACATCGAAGATGTCGGCGGTCGGGCCGTCCTCGACGCGCAGCGCGACGTTGGTGAGCAGCTCGCGCTCGAGGCGAGCCCGGAGCTGGCGTGACGTGCTGCTCACGGTTGCCTCGCGTCCGGCGAGGGGCGACTGGTTGACGGAGAACTGCATGCGCAGCGTGGGTTCGCCGATCTCCAGGCGGGGCAGCGCCTCGGGGTGCTCAGCGTCTGCGATCGTGTCGCCGATAGCAACCGCCGCGAGCCCCGACAGGTAGACGATCTCGCCGGCAGTCGCGGAGTCGACGGGCAGTCGCTGCAGCGCCTCGACGGTGAGGACGGTGGCGATCCGCTCGACCTTCCCCGCGCCTGTCGCCGTACAGGACACGACGGTCTGGCCCTGGTGCACGGTGCCACGCTGAATCCGTCCCAACGCGAGCCGGCCGCTCCAGTTGTCGTGGTCGAGGTTGCTGACCAGCATCTGAAACGGGCCATCCGGGTCCGCAAGCGGCGGCGGCACGTTCGCGAGGATGGCGTCGAGGAGGGGCTCGAGGGTCACGCCGGGGTGGGTGAGGTCGGCGGTTGCGGTGCCCTCACGCGCGTTGGTATAGAGGACCGGCGCATCGAGCTGCCACGACTCTTTCGCCAGCTCGAGCAACAGATCGTGCGTTGCCTCGACGGTCTCCGCAGGCTGCGCGTTGGTTCGGTCGATCTTGTTCACGACGATGATCGGCTGCAGGCCGAGTGCCAGCGCCTGACGGAGCACGACGCGGGTCTGCGGCATCGGGCCCTCAGCCGCGTCGACCAGGAGCAGGCACCCGTCCGCCATCCCGAGAACGCGCTCGACCTCGCCCCCGAAGTCCGCGTGCCCGGGGGTATCGATGATGTTGAGCTTGACCCCGTTATAGCGGACCGATGTGGTCTTGGCGAGGATGGTGATTCCCTTCTCGCGCTCGAGATCGTTGGAATCCATGATCAATTCGCCCACCTGCTCGTGGGCTGCGAAGACGCGCGATTGCTTCAGCAGCGCGTCCACGAGCGTCGTTTTGCCGTGGTCGACGTGGGCGATGATCGCGACATTGCGGAGGTCGGTTCGGCGCTTTTCGCCGGGGACGAGAGGGGGTGGCACCTCTCGATTCTGACCGCCCAGCCTTCATCGGCCGCCGGAAACCCATTTCAAGAACTGCTGAATGTGCGCTCCGAGGGCGCTTTCCAGGTCCTGCAGCACCGAGTACTGACCCTTCGCGGTGGCCGCGGTGTTGTCGTTCAACTGCTTGAACAGTGCGGAGAGGGGCTCCGTGAGTCCACCGAGCGAGCCCGGGTTGGCGACCGGTGAGGCACTGGCGAGCGGCAGCGCCGGACCCGCGCCTGGCGTTGCCGTGGCCACCGCGGGCGGCGCCCAGCTGATGTACTTGCCCGGTGCCGGCGTTTGCTGCGCTGCGGCGTGGATGGCGAACGCGGCGACCCCGGTAACCGCGACGACCCCCGCGATCGCGCGGAAACGGTGAAAACCGACCATGACCAACCTCCAGATCCAGCTTTGACGGTCGCCCCACCGGCCGCGCCGAGTGTTGCTCGGCTACCCAGATTATACAGATCTGTGTATATGGATCCCGGCCGGCAGTATCGCGATTGCGAGTCGATGCCACGGCGATGCGTGCTCCATAGTCCAAAGGCCGCAGCCCTATATTTCATGCGGTGAACGCGGCCCGAACGGTCCTGCTCTACGCGGTCAGTGCAATCGTCGGCATCCTGCTCGGACTTGCGGTGGCCCAGGCCACGGCGTCCTGCACTGGGACATGTGTCGCTCGACCGCTCTTCCCGGTCTGGCAGAGCGGCTTGATCGGCCTTGCATGCGCAGTCGTGGTGATCATTGCCTGCGCGCTCATCGACGAGGAGTTCATCCCGGTCACGCGCCAGTGGCTTCGTGGAGCGCGCCGCCGCATCTCGGGTGATGGTGGTAAGCGACAGGCGCTCTAGGTGAGCCGCACTGCTGAAGAGCGAAGGTGAGACGATTCAAGAGTGGCTGACCCTGTTTCGCTGACCCTCCCGGCGATGGGTGAGTCCGTATCCGAAGGCATTGTGTCGCGCTGGCTGAAGGCTGTTGGTGACACGGTTGACGAGGGCGAGCCGCTCGTCGAGGTGACGACGGACAAGGTGGACGTGGAGGTCCCTGCGCCCGCGACTGGCACGCTCACGCAGATCGTCGCCGCTGAGGGTGAGACCGTGGCGGTCGGCGCGACACTCGCCGTGATCGCTCCGGGACCCGCGGCGGCTGCGAAGCCGGCGCCACAACCATCGGCGGAGGACGGCGCGATGGCACCCCCGGCGCCGAGCGAGCCGGAGGCTCCTACGACTCCGATTCAGGCGAGCGAGCAGCCGCCATCCACTGCGACTCCTGCCCAGGTGAGCGCGTCGGAGGAGGCCGCCGAGCCGCCCGCGCGGTCGGAAGACGAGGAGCAGACGGTCGCTGCTTCTGAGGCGGCGGTCGAGCCGGGACCACCGCCGCTTGCGCCGTCTGGCCCGGCGCCCGCGTTCGCCACCAACGGCTCCGACGTCGCCGCTTCGCCGCTGGCACGGCGCGCGGCTGCCAAGAATGGCATCGACCTGCATTCGCTGCACGGTTCGGGACCGGGCGGGATGGTGACCAAGGGCGACGTGTTTGCCGCGAAGACAAGCGCGGCTCCGCGGCAGGACACCACGGTGCACGTTGCCGAAGGCGAGCACTCGGAACCCATCAAAGGTCCCGCAGCGGCGCTCGTGGACTACATGGAGCGGAGCCGTGACATCCCCACGGCGACATCGTTCCGCACCATCAGCGTTGACGTCCTCGACAGCCGGCGCCGCCAGCTGAACAGCGCACTCGCCGCCGGCGGCAACGCCGGCAAGGTCTCATTCACGCACCTCATCGGGTACGCAATCGCGCGTGCCGCGGCGGCGAGCCCGGCGATGACGACACACTTCGCGCGCACCGACGACGGCAAGCCGGCGCGAGTCCCCGGACCGGCACACCTCGGTCTGGCCGTGGACAGCGTGCGCAAAGACGGGACCCGTTCGCTCGTCGTCCCGGTCATCCGCAACGCCGCCGACCTTCCATTCATCGACTTCCGCGACGAGTACGAGCGGCTCATCGAGCGCGCACGCACCAACACGCTTTCGGCGGACGAGCTTCAGGGCGCGACGCTGACGCTCACCAATCCAGGCGGCATCGGCACGGTGGCGTCGGTGCCGCGGCTCATGCCCGGCCAGGGCACCATCGTCGCAGTCGGCGCCATCGGTTATCCCGCCGAGTGGCACGGCGTTCCCGAGCCCACCATCCGCGAGCTCGGTGTCGACAAGGTCATGACCATGACCAGCACCTACGACCACCGGGTGATCCAGGGGGCCGAGTTCGGCGAGTTCCTTGGACGCATCGAATCCCTCCTCAACGGTGGCGATGCGTTCTACGACAGCGTTTTCGCCAGCCTTGGCCTGATCATGCCTCCGGTGGAGGCTTCGCCGGTCCGCGTCACAGCGTCATCCACCCCGCAATGGCGGCCTGCTCCATTCACCCAGGGAACGCCTGATCGCGTCCTGCTCGGCGCGATGCAGGCGGCGACATCGCTCGTCAAGGCACACCGGACCCATGGCCATCTCGGTGCGCACCTTGATCCCCTGGGATCGCCGCCGATCGGTGATCCCGCGATGGACCCGGCGACATACGGTCTGACCGAGGAGTTGATGGAGCAGATCCCAGCGGACCTGCTGCGCGTCTACGTCCCGGGTCACAACCTCGCCGAGGTGCTGCCGAATCTCCGGCGCACGTACTGCAGCACGATCGCATTCGAGATCGAGCACATCTCGAGCCACGAGCAGCGCGTGTGGCTGCGCGAGCACATCGAGTCGGGCCAGTACCGGCCGGCGCTCACGCGTGGAAGACCGCCTGCGTCTCCTCGAGCGTCTCACCAAGGTCGACGCGATGGAACGCTACCAGCGCGCCGCATTCCTCGGGCAGAAGACGTTCTCGATCGAAGGACTCGATGCGCTCGTTCCGATGCTCGAAACCCTGATGACGATGATCGCTGACGACGGAATCGGTGAGGCGGTCCTGGGCATGCCCCACCGCGGACGGCTTGCGGTCGTCGCGCACGTCGCCAACCACTCATACGAATCGATCCTCAACGCATTCGAGCTCGCCTCGGCGCGGCGTGCGATCGCGAGGTTCGCATCGACGGGCGATGTGAAGTATCACATCGGCGCGACCGGGACCTACCACACGGAAACGGGCAAGGTGATCCTGGTCCGCCTGCTCCCCAATCCGAGCCACCTCGAGGCGATCGATCCCGTCGTCGAGGGATGGTGCAGGGCTGCGCAGACTCAGCGTCGCGCCACCACATTGCATCTCGATCCGATGGCCGCGCTTCCGGTGCTGATTCACGGCGACGCCGCGTTCGCGGGGCAGGGCGTGGTACAGGAGGTTCTCAACCTCCAGTCGCTTCCCGGCTACACGACCGGTGGGACCGTGCATTTCATCGCCGACAACCAGGTCGGCTTCACCACCACCCGCAGGAGGGAAGGTCCACTCGCTACGCGTCAGACCTCGCCAAGGGCTTCGACATCCCCATCGTGCACGTCAACGCCGACGACGTCGAGGCGTGCCTTGCCGCGGTCACGTTCGCCTACGGCTACCGCCGCGCATATCGCCGCGACGTCATGGTGCACCTGATCGGCTACCGGCGTTTCGGCCACAACGAGGCCGACGAACCGGCATACACGCAACCCCTCATGTACCAGAAGATCCGCCAGCACCCCACGGTGCGCGAGATCTTCGCGGCGCAACTCGTCACTGAGGGCATCATCAGGCCCGACGAGGCCGACGCCCAGGCCAAGGCGGCGTACGCTCGCGTTGCCGAGGCGCACAAGCGGGTCAAGGAGAACCTCGCGGCCGAGCTCGACGATCTCACCCACGAGCAGGTGATCGAAGAGCCGGACGACCCGATGTTGCGCACCGCCGTTTCCGGACGTCAGCTTGCCGCCCTCAACGAGCAGCTGCTCACCTTCCCCAAGCACTTCACCCCGAACACCAAGCTCATTCGTCAGATGGAGCGGCGTAAAACTGCGCTGCTCGAGGGCGCCATCGACTGGGGCACCGCTGAAGCACTCGCCTTCGCATCGCTGATCACGCAAGGTCATCCCATCCGGCTGACCGGACAGGACACAGTGCGGGGCACCTTCAGCCATCGCCACCTCGCGTTTCACGACGAGGTCAACGGCGAGGTCTTCATCCCGATGCAGCACCTCACGGACGCGCAGGCGACCTTCGAGGTGCTCAACAGCCCGCTCAGCGAAGTCGGGTGTCTCGGGTTCGAGTACGGCTACAGCGCCGCGGATCCGGAGACGCTCGTCATCTGGGAGGCGCAGTACGGCGACTTCTTCAACAACGCGGAGATGATCGTCGACCAGTTCGTGTCATCCGCGCGCGCGAAATGGGGACAGCACTCACGTTTGACCATGCTCTTGCCGCACGGCTATGAGGGCAGCGGACCCGAGCATTCGAGCGCGCGAATCGAGCGTTTCCTGCAGCTCAGTGCGAACGACAACATGCGCCTAGCCAACTGCACGACACCGGCGCAGTACTTCCACCTGCTGCGCAGCCAGGGTCTCCTCGCCGACCCGCGGCCACTGGTCATCTTCACCCCGAAGAGCCTCCTGCGCCTGAAGGAGTCGACCTCCAAGCTCGCCGACCTCAGCTCGGGACGATTCCAGCCGGTCATCGACGATCCCACCGCGGCGGAACGTCGCGACGAGGTGCACACGTTGCTGCTCTGTTCAGGCCGGATCTACTACGAGCTCATCCTGGCGCCGCAACGTGCAGAGGCGACCGACATTGCAATCGCGCGCGTCGAACAGCTCTATCCGCTCCCGATCGACTTCGTGCTCGACCTGGTCGCCTCGTATCCCAACCTCGAGCGGCTGTACTGGGTGCAGGAAGAGCCGCAGAACATGGGAGCGTGGGGGAGCCTCCAGCGCGCGATCGGTGTGGCACGCCCGTACAACATCCAGTGGGATTACATTGGCAGGCCGGGCCGCGCCAGCCCGTCCGAGGGGTACGCGGGCTCGCATCAACTCGAACAGGAACGCATCGTCACCGACGCATTCGCCACGTCGCGGCGCGGTCGTGACGGCCAGTCCGCAGCGGTCCCCGCGGCCGCACCGACGACGGCATGACCCAGCGCGTTGTGGTGCTCGGCGGCGGCCCCGCCGGTGATGTAGCCGCGCTTCGCGCGGCCCAACTCGGCGCCGAGGTCACCATTGTCGAGCGAGCGGAATTGGGCGGCACCTGCTTGAACTGGGGCTGCATTCCAACCAAGTCATTGCTCGCCGGCGCCGACGTGCTTCGCAAGATCCGCGATGCCGCATCGTTCGGCATCCGCGTTCCCGAGCCGGAGGTGGACTTCCCCCGAATGATGGAGCGCAAGGAAGAGATCGTGGTGAAGATGCGCAAGGGCGTCGAAGCCGCGTGCAAACGCAAGGGCGTGAAGGTTGTTCGCGCGCAAGGCGTTGTCGACGGTGACGCCGTGGTGACCGGTGATGAGCGCCACGAGTTCGACCACCTCATCGTCTGCGTCGGCACTGAGGCATCCGGCCTTCCCGGCATCGACATGGAGCACCCGCGCGTCGTCACATCCGACGGCATCCTGCGTCTCGAGCGCATTCCCGATCACATGCTCGTCATCGGCGGTGGTGTCGTGGGCTGCGAATTCGCAAGCCTCTTTGCCGCACTTGGATCACGCATCACCGTGATCGAAGTGCTGCCGCAAGTCCTCGCCGGTGTGGATGCTCGCATCGTCCAGCAGTGGCGCCGCCTCGTCGAAAAGCAGGGCATCACATTCCTCCCCGGGCGCCGCGTCGAATCCATGGACTACGGCGCCGACGCCGTCAAGGCTCACCTCGACGACGGCACCGCGGTCGACGCCGACCTCCTCCTTGTTTCTGTGGGCCGCCGCTCCCAGACCCGTGGCATAGGACTCGAGGATGCCGGCGTGGCCATCAACGAACGCGACCACATCGAGGTGGACGACTACCTGCGCACCGCAAACCCCAAGATCTGGGCGGCAGGCGACTGCATCGGCGGCCTGCAACTGGCCCATCTCGGCAGTGCCGAAGGCGGCCGCGCCGCGGAAAACGCACTCGGCCACGAAGTCATGCCGATGGACCGAACGGTGGTTCCCTCCTGCATCTACACTCATCCCGAAATTGCCATGGTTGGACTTAACCCCGAAACCGCCAAGGCAGCCGGGATCGAGGTAAGGCTCGGCCAGGCGCGCTACCTCGGCAACGGCAAAGCGCTCGGCGAGGGCGAGCCCGACGGCCTCGTGCAGCTCTACGCCGACCAGATCACCGACCGCCTGGTGGGTGCCACCGTCATGGGTGTCCACGCAGTCGAGATCATCCACGAAGTCGGCGTGGCCATCAGCGACGGCCTCACCATGGATGACCTCGGCTCGATCATCCACGCCCATCCCACCGTCAGCGAACTCATCATGGACGCAGCCGAGCTCGGCGAGAACATCGCCCCCTACCTCAGCTGAACTCGTTGCGCCGAACGCGGGAACACCTGCGCCGCGGACTGCTTACTGAACGCCCTGTGCTGCGGAGGGGAGGGGGTACCCGCGCCACCGCTCAGCTTGTCAGCGCCCTCCGTCGCGCAAGCGGATTGTCGCACTCGCTCGGGCGCTGACAAATTCGCGGTGGTACGGGTACCCCCTCCCCTCCGAGGTCGTGCTCAGCTTCGGGCCGTAGCGCAGGCGTCTCCTCCGCTTCGCGCTCAGTTGCGGCGCTCGGTATTCAGCTGAGGTCGGGGGCGATGTTTCCGCTGAGCTCGGCGACCATGCTGGGTTGCTGTCCCCGTGCCAAGCCCTGGCTGAGCGGCCTCGGAGTGGCAAGGGCCCGTCGCGCCACCGCTCAGCTCAGCAAACTGTCGGAGTGGGAGGGGCGATCCAGCGGCGTCACGACGAGCGGCGAAGCCTGACTGCGAACTTCGGCTGAGCGTGGTGTGGGAGTGGGAGGCGCATTCGCCCACGGCCAAGCCGAGCACGGCCTGGGAGTGGGAGGGGGGAACTGCGTCACGGCGAATTTGGCAGCGCCCGAGCGAGTGCGACAATCTGCTTGCGCGAACGAGGGCGCTGACAAGCTGAGCACTGACGCGGTTCCCCCCTCCCGCTCCGCGACGCAGAACGTGATTGAGGAGGCGTGGGCGAGCGTCCCGCTCCGCGGAGCAGGATGTTCAGGAAGTAGCAGTCTTGCGCAGACGCTCGTCGCGTCGACGGCGTTGGCGCATCCGCACGGCGACGACGAGGACGCGTCCTTCGAACCAGGAGGCCCAACCCGTGGCGAGGGCGACGGCGAGGAGGATTGCGCCGAGCCAGCGGGGGCCGAGGATGACGATGGTCAGGCCGGAAACGATCAGGACGGCGGTGACGATCAGAAAGGTGGCGGCGAGGAGCGCGCGCCAGGTCAGGAGGATGGAGGTCCTGACTGCCATGACCGCGGCTTGCGCATCGATCCGAGCTTTGGGGGTGGCGCCGGGGACTGCTTGACCACCGGCATAGGCCCGCCGCCGGGTCGTCGCGATGCGCCAGAAAAAGAGGCTCGCCGCAAGCCGGGCGAGGAGCCTGATGACGATGGCCCACGGCATGTCCCCATGCTACAGTCGCCGAGCGTTTGAACCGTGGGAGCAGCGAGATGATTCGTGCGTACGTGCTCGTGACAGCAAGTGCAGGCAGGGCACAACATGTGGCTGATGCACTGAGAGGCAGTGACGGCATCGTCCTGGTGGATGCGATCACCGGCGAGTACGACGTCATCGCCCAGGTCGAGGCAAATGATGTTCCGGGGATCGGACGTCTCATCCTCGATCGGATCCAGTCCGCGGACGGCGTGGTCAAGACGATCACGTGTCTCGCGGTCTGACCCTGGCGTCTCCGCACCGGTCTGGAGTGCAGGGCTGGGTGGTCTAGCCGGCCTCTACCGAACGGCGCTGGCGCGCCTTCGCGGCAGCGCGCACCTGCGGCGGTCGCTGCTGTTCTGGACCGTCCTTGGACTCGTCCTCGGCGAGGCAGTATCCTGCGACGTCGCGCTTGTGCACGGCCACGGCACCATCGCGCTCGCCGTCATCGCCACGGCTGTTTGGTGGGTTTTGGTGACCATCGGCGTGGTCGGTGGTGCCGCGATGCTGCGGACACCCGACGGGACGCCCGTCGATCGCTATGGCATCCCGAACGGGCTCACCGCGCTCCGTGGCTATGCCTGTGTCCCCGTGTTGTTGATCGGCACGCTGTCGCTCCCGGGGCGCCTCGGCCTCGCCCTGTGGGGCTCGATCGGAGGGTCTGTCGGACTGCTCGACGCGGTGGATGGGTTCATCGCCCGCCGGTGGGGACCCGTGACGGTGCTCGGCAAGGCGATGGATCCCTTCGGCGACGCCATCTACTTCGTCGTCGGCGCCATCGGGTCATGGGCGCTTGGGATCGTTCCGCTGTGGTTGACGCTGCTGATTGTCGTCCGCTATTCGGGGCCGGTCCTCCTCACCCCGATCGTGCTGCTCACTGGACGGCGCCCTGAGCTGGTGTACACGATCTGGGGTCGGCGCAACACGCTGCTCACCGGCATCGTGCTCTTCGTCCTGTACTGGGTCCGCCTCCTGAGTGGACCGGTCGACATCGTTGCGCTGGTGATCTCCTTGCCGACACTCGTGCCCACGGCTCTGCTCCACTTCGTGGCGCTCTTCCGGCGGGTGGCCGCGTCGCCGCGGGCACGGTGACGGCTGAGGTCAGGATCCCGAAGGCCGAAGCAGGTCCCGGAGGTGGAGCAGCCACCCTGTGGGGGTGAGGCCGTTCGCGACGGGGACGTAGTTGCAGTCGAATCCCTCGGCAAGCATGCGAGTCAGGCCGGCGTCGTCGAATCCCACGGCGCCGAGGCGGTCGATGTCGCTCGCGGCCGCTGCGACAGTGTCTGGAGAAGCGTCATGCGCGAACGCGTGCAGCGCCGCATCCGGGGTGGCGTGGTCCGCCTGCCAATCCTGGTGGTAGTAGCCGGCCAGCAGTTGGGCAAGGGCGGGATAGTCGGTCGCGGCGTTGTCGATCGCCATGTCGATGTCGATGGTGCCGTTCATTGTCAGCGCTCCTGATGTCTCTTGTCCCGATGCGGGGATCGGGTCGGATAGGCGGTGACGAGCGTGAACCCGCCGGGCAGCTCGTCGTTGCGGCGCAGCACCAGACGGACGGCGGTCACCTGGGTCGGGACGACCACGCCGCGGCTCACCTCGGCATAGGTGAGCACGTGACCGATCACCTCGCCCATGTCCTCGACGAACGTGAACGGCGCGCCCCTGTCTCTGCCGCCGAGCCATGCGGCGATGTCGGAGCTTCGTCTGGTGACGGCGATGTCCACGCACCGCTGTGCCGTGGCGCGGCTCACGAAACGGCCCGCGGCGGCGACGCCTTCACGAAGGATGCGCCGCATCTCATCGCCGGGTTTGGTGTCGACGTGGCGACGCAGTGTGTGGCCGCCGCGTCCCTCGTAGACGCTGAGATCCTCGACCGGGATCCGGCGAGGGCGAGGGCGCCCTGGACCCGGCCGGTCAATGCCATCGAGCATGAATGTGTCCTCCCGCCTGACGATGGGCGGCAGGTGGTGCCGCGATACGCCGCAGTCTCTCCGGGCCCTGCGGACATCGCGCAGACGTTTGACCGGATGGGGCGCGAACGCATAATCACGGCGCCGTGCTCGCAATCCTCAAACCGACGCCTGCGCCCGGGTTCGTGATCGACGACGTTCCGAAGCCCTCACCCGCGCCGGGCGAGGTGCTCCTCCGCGTGGCCGCGGCCTCGGTGTGCGGGACTGACGTGCATCTCTACGACTGGAATCCATGGGCTGCCGCGCGCGTGCATCCACCACGCGTCGTGGGTCACGAGGTTTGCGGCGAGGTGGTCGAGTGGGGTGAGGGTATCGGTGGTCCGCCCATCGGGACCCGCGTGGCTGTCGAGTCGCACATCGTCTGCGGGCATTGCGACGAGTGCCGGCGAGGCGACTTCCACGTCTGTGAGAACACGAGGATTCTTGGTGTGGATGTCGACGGCGCCTTCGCGACCCATCTCGTCGTCCCGCTGGCCAATGTCTGGCCGGTCGGCGATGCGGTGCCCCCGGACGTCGCCGCGGCCATGGAGCCGTTCGGTAACGCGGTCCACGCCTGCTCGTACGGGGATCTCGAGGGACGCACTGTCGTGGTGTTCGGCTGCGGCCCGATCGGCTGCGCGGCAATCGCCGTGGCGCGAGTGCAGGGCGCGGCCCGGGTCGTCGGGGTCGACCGGAACGAATACCGCCTTGACCTCGCCGAACGTATGGGCGCCCACGCGATCGTCCGAGCCACGGACGGCGCGGTGGACGACGCGGTGCGACGCGCGGCCGGCGGTGCCATCGACTGCGTGCTCGAGATGAGCGGATCACCAGTGGCGGTCGCGTCGGCGACGCGCCTGGTGCGCCCCGGCGGATGGATCAGCCTGCTCGGCATCGGAGACGGACCCGATGTCGTCGACCTGTCGACTGACGTGGTCATGAAGGGTCTCAGCCTCTACGGCATCGCCGGCCGGCGCATCCCAGCAACCTGGGAGCAGGTGATCGCGTACGTGGTGGACGGCGTCATCGACGTGCGCACGCTGATCACGCATCACTTCGCCATGCGCGACATCGATGCCGCGATCGCGCTGATGAAGTCCGGTCAGTGCGGCAAGGTGACGCTCACGCCCGAGTAGCGCTCGGGGTATCGTTGATTCCATGGTGACGAGCGCAGAGCACATCGAAGGCCGTTCAGGCACTCGACGCATCCCTCAACGAAGACCTCGACGCGCTGCGGCGGGACGGGTTGTTCCGCCCGCTGCGTGTGCTCGAATCGGCTCAGGGTCCCGAGGTCGACATTGCGGGCAAGGCGGTGATCAGCCTGTCCAGCAACAACTATCTCGGGCTCAACACACACCCACGGCTCGTCGACGCGGCGTCGCGAGCAGCGCTGGAATGGGGTGCCGGCACCGGTGCCGTACGCACCATCGCCGGCACGCAGACGTTGCACGAGGAGTTGGAACGTCGTATCGCCGCGTTCAAACGCACCGAGGCGTCACTCACCTTCCAGAGTGGCTACGCGGTGAATGTCGGCGTCATCGGCTCGATGCTCGACCAGGGTGACTGTGTGGTCAGCGACAAGCTCAATCACGCCAGCATCATCGACGGCATCCGGCTGACCAAGGCCGACCGGATCCTCTACGAGCACGCCGATCCTGACGATGCCGAGCGCGCGCTCAGCGAAGCCCGTGCCAAGGGCTACCGGCGCGTCCTGCTGGTCACCGACGGCGTCTTCAGCATGGACGGGGATATCGCGCCCCTGCCGCAGTTGGTCGAGCGAGCCGAGCAATACGGCGCCGCGGTGATGGTGGATGACGCGCACGCCACCGGTGTGCTTGGCAGCAACGGCCGCGGGACGACCGACCACTTTGGCCTGCACGGCCGCGTCGCGCTCAACATCGGGACGCTCAGCAAGGCGATCGGCGTGGTGGGCGGATATGTCGCGTCGACCCAGATCGTCCGCGACCACCTGATTCACAAGGCGCGTCCGTTCCTGTTCTCGTCGTCGCATCCACCCGCAGTGGTGGCCGCGTGCATCGCCGCCATCGATGTGCTCGAGCAGGAGCCCCAGCTCAGGAACAGCTGTGGAGCAACACCCGTCATTTCAAGAGCGGACTTCGCGAGCTCGGCTTTGACATCGGCGACAGCGAGACCCCGATCACGCCTGTCATGTGTGGAGAAGCCCCGGTCGCGATGCAGCTCTCCGACATGCTGCTCGAGCGTGGCGTCTTCGCTCAGGGCATCGGCTTTCCCACGGTCGCGCGGGGCAGGGCACGCGTGCGGACAATCGTCTGCGCCACCCACACGCACGAGCAGCTCGACCGTGCGCTGCTGGCGTTCGAAGAGGTCGGAACGCGTCTTGGCCTGATCGGAGCCGGCCGTCAGGCGTAACGCGATGGCACCAACACGCTTCTGCGAGTTGCATCCTTCGCGGGCCGGGCAGCGGTAACCATGGCTCATCGCACCGCTGCGGAGCTCGAGGAGGAGCGGCTGGAGATCCTTGCCGCGCAGCGTGACCGAGCGGCCTTCGCGCCGCTCTACGAACGCTACGTCGACCAGATCCACGCCTACGTCTACACACTCACGCACAACATGGAGCAGGCCGACGACGTGACCGCAGCAACCTTTGCCAAGGCGATGGAGGAGCTCCCGCGCTTCGAATGGCGTGGGGTGCCGTACTCGGCATGGCTCTATCGGGTGGCGGGCAACCTCGTGTCGAGGGAGCGCCGCCGGCCCGGATGGATCGAGCTCGAGCCGCGAATGCTGCCCGACGCCGAAGCCGATCCGGCACTGCACGCCGAGGAGAACGGTCGCGCCGACGAGGTGCGCGCCGCGGTCGCCGGCCTGCCGCACGACCAGCGCCAGGCGATCCTGCTTCGTTTCGGCGGCGACCTTCGCAACCGGGAGATCGCCGAGATCATGGGCCGGAGTGAAGGGGCCGTGAAGCTGCTCACCTTCCGAGCCCTGACCGCGCTGCGTCGCCGGCTCGGCGCGCCGATGCCGGCCGATCGCCTCTCGAGGTCGGGATCGTGAACATCGAGGATCGTCTCGACTCGGCGCTCGGCGGCGACATGCTCGCTCTCGCCGCATCGCCGGAGGTCGCCGCTCTGGTCGATACGGGCGACGAGGTCGCCGGCGCGCTCGCGACGTGGACGCTCGACCCTGCCAGGCGGGCAGCGATCTACGCGACGGCGCTCGCGATCGCGGAGGCAGCCGGGTTCGGTGCCCGCGTCCGCGCGCTGGGGCTCGACCGGCGCGTCCAGGCTGTGGCGGGCGGCGCCGTCGTCACCCTGGCGGCGGCCACCGCAGTGGCCGTCGCCCGAGGCAGGCGTCGCTCCGCGGCGCCGCTCAGCGCCTGAGCGCTCTCATGGACCAGGAACCGGAGGTCCCCGACGCCGAGCGGGAGCGCATCCGTCAGCGAGATCGCAAGCGCGAGCGGCGCATGGTCGTCGACAACGCCGGCATCAAGCGGGTGCTCCCGGCAGTGGCCGAGAAACGCCGCAAAGCGAGCCAGCCACCGCCTCAGGATTCGCCGAGCTGACCGCTCAGGACCTCGGTGTTGGAGGGTGTGGGACTACCGCCGGCAGGCTCGACCGTGGCGGCGATGCTTTTGTACCCGGCAAGGCTGCCCGGGACGACAGCGGTCCAGGCGCCGCCATTCGGTCCCGCGCTGAGAAATGCGACGCCCTTCGGTGATCCCTGGGGCGGGATGAGCCAGACCTCGTAGACCTTGGTGCTCGGGAGGGGCTTCAGCCCCTTGACCGTCAGCACCGCCGGAGCACCGCCGCTTCCGATGTCGAGGTTTCCGGTCGCCGTGGTCCCTGAGACCATGTAGGCGACCGGTGTCGGCACGCCTGTCCGCCCGGCGCCCCAGATCCCGAAAGCGATGGCCGCAAGCACGGCGGCTGCTCCGACGACGGTGAAGGCCCGGTTCGCAGGGATCGCCGCGATCAGGCGTCGCCACCATGGCACGGTGGGTGCAGCGGTTGCCTCCGCGTACACCTGCGCCATCAGGTTGCGCCGCAGGCGGGCGGGTGGCGGAACCGGCTCGAGCGCGGCCGGCAGCAACGCCGCGAGGTCGGCGTACTCCGCCGCCACGTCCCTGCACGGCGCGCAGGTAGCCAGGTGGCTCTCCATGGCCTCCCGGTCGGACGCTTCGAGCGCCCCGACAGAGTCGAGCGCCAGGAGGTCGGTGACCTCCTCGTGGCTCATTGCGTCTGCCATGGTGTCTCCAGGCGATCGGCGAGACTGGTGCGCAGCTTGTCGAGGGCGATCCGTACCCGTCCCTTGACGGTGCCGAGCGGCACCTCCATCGCGGTGGCAATCTCCGACTGCGAATAGCCGCCGTAATACGCGAGCTCGATGGTCTGGCGCTGCTCGGCGGGCAGCTCCGCCAGCGCCTTGCGGACCTCCTCACCACTCAGCTCGAGGGCGACGGCCACCCAGGGGTCGGTGACCGCGGGCTCGATCGACTCGCCCTCGATCGGAGTGTCGAGCCGGGTCCGGTGACGGTCGCCACGGAGTTGGTCGATGGCTCGGTTGCGGACGATGGTGCAGACCCATGACCGCAGTGATCCGCGTCCCGGCTGGAACGTGGAGCCGCGGCGCCAGACTGCCAGGAACGACTCCTGCACCACGTCCTCGGCGGCGCCACGGTCGCTCAGAATGCGCAGGGCGACGGTATGGGCGAGTCCACCGTATCGGTCGTACAAGGCTTCGATCCCCTCGGGCGAGTGGGCAGAGATCGAGCGGACAATGTCGTCGTCACTAAGGTGCACTCTCATGCTCCGACAGACGCTCGGCGGTGGCGTACCTGTTGATACGTGGCCACAGCGTCGCTCGGATCACCCCGGCGACCGCCACGCCGACGCCGGGCCATGTGAGTGTCTTTAGGAAACTTTGACGCGGCCGCCGCGAACCCGAGCCGCGGTGGACTGGAGCAGCACCGGCTCATCCGGCTGCTGCGCAATGATCGCCGCGGCGGCAGGCCGGAGGCTCGTGGCCGCTGGACCTTCGAAGACCACCTTCACGGCTCCGGCAGCAGTGCCCGCCTGCGCGATCGACAGCGCGGTCATGTACTCGTCGAGCGGGAAGCGGTGGGTCACCACGCCGTCGACCGGGAAGCTCGAATCACTCAACCACTCGCGGATCGTTCCGAAGGTTCGCTTGCCGTCCGGCTCACGTCCGTACGACGCGGCGCCGCGAACGGTGAGCTCGCGTGCCCAGATCAGTGACCACTCGATCTCGTGACGGCCGGAGCGGCCGCAGAGCACGAGCGTGCCTCCGGCGCGCAGCAGGCGCACGGCGAGATCGATGCTGAGCGCGGAAGCGCGGCAGTCGAAGACGACGTCGACACCGCCGTCGAGGACCGGCAGGCCGCCGCCGGCGGGGCGCATGACCCGCGCTTCCATGTGCTCGGCGGTCTTCTGGAGCATCTGCTCGGACGAGCCGTGCCAGACACGGTTGGCACCGATCGAGCGAACCGCCATGAACGCCGCGTTGGGATCGCCGTTGAGCGGTGCGCTCTCGCGATGACGGCGGCCCAGCCGCGGGCGCGTGGTGCTGCGAGCGTCGTGAAGCACGATGATGTCGAGATCCGGATGCAGGCGGCGGAGCGTCGCGACGATCAGCCGGCTGAGCGCACCCGAGCCGATCACCACGGCGGTGTCACCGCGGCGGGTCCAGCGCAGTACGGCATGGAGCGCGGTGGCCGCCGGTTCAGCAAGAACGCCGCGCTGGTCGGAGATGCCGTCTGCAGGGACCAGCATGTCCTCGTGAACGAGGAAGCCCTCGCTCCAGCCCCCGCCGGCGCGCTCGCTCGATCCGACGGACCGGCCGGAGCAGAGGGATCCGCCGCGGTCGGCGTTCTCGCAGAGGTGCGTATCGCCGGCCCGGCACCGACGGCACTCGGCCAGTCCCTTGTGGGCGCAGCGGAGCGTCGGCTCCACGAGAACGCGATCACCCTCGTGGGCCCACTTGGTGGAGGATGCCCGCTCGACAACCCCCACGACCTCGTGCCCGGGGATGAACGTGCCGGCGGCCGCGTATGCCGTGAGGACGTTGGGCACCGGGTCGCGGTGCACGAGGGCCAGGTCGGTGCCACAGATGCCGGCAAGCGCCGGGCGGATGAGGACCCAGCCAGGTCCCGGGGGAACCGGGGTCCGGACGTCGCGCACCTCAACCGGCAGCGAGGAGCTTGGCTGCGCGCGACGACGCCGTCCGCGGCCCCGGCGTCCGGAGCCGGGGTCCATGAGAGTCGGATCGACGACTAGCGCCCGCATTGCGCGTGCCACAGATTGAAATGGCCGCGAACCAGCGCGGCAGTGAACTCTCTCATCGCCTCAAGTTGTGAGGATACCGTTGCTCACCCTTGCTGCGCAGCATTGACAATGGGTTTGATGACCGATCAGCCGCCGCCTCCCAGCCCCCCACCGGTCGAAGTGGGTGCTCCACCGCCCGCCTGGGGAGCCCCACCGCCGGGCTGGGGAGCACCGCCCTCGGGCTGGGGCGCGCCACCGCCCGGGTGGGGCGCGCCGCCTCCTGGCTGGGGTCAGCCGCCCTCGTGGGGAGGCCCGCAACCGGGCTGGAACCCCGGCTTCATGCCGTCGCAGGTCGGATCCGGACGCTTCCGGTCGATGTCGGTGGGAGAGTGGCTCGACGCCACCTTCACGATGTACCGGCGCAATTTCGCGCTCATCGCGTCGATCAGCGCCGTGGTGCAGATCCCATACGCCCTGCTCACGTGGCTGCTCTTCGAGATCACCGGGGTTGCGACCTTCGTCCGCTCCCCCTTCCAGTCCTTTGGATCACAGACGATCACGCCGGCCCAGGCACAGCAGCTCCTCAACTCATATCTCGGCGTGCTCGCAGTCACCCTGGGTCTGGTGCTGGTCAGCCTGCTGATCGTCGTGCCCCTTGGGGAGGCGGCGACCACGCGAGCAGTGAGTGATCGGTATCTCGACCGTCCAAGCTCACTGCTGGCTGCGTACCGCGCTGCCTGGGGCCGTCTGGGCGCGCTGATCGCGATGATCTGCATCCTCATCCTCGGCTACGCGGGCTCATTCGCGGTGGTCATCGCTCTCGCGGCGTTGATCGGCGCGGCCGGGGCCGGCGGACTGGGTGCCTTGCTGGCGCTGCTGGCATTTCTCGCGTTGATCCCGGTGCTGATCCTCGTGTACGTGCGGACCGTCGTCGCCGTTCCCGCGATCGTGCTCGAGCGCGTCTCCGGTTGGGGCGGCTTGAAGCGCAGCTGGCAACTCATCAGCGGTCGCTTCTGGCCGACGTTCGGACGCATGCTGCTGCTCGTGCTCATCACCTCGATCATCTCGGGGGTGGTGTCGACGATCTTTCAGGTTCCCGGCAACCTCATCTCGCCCAACAACAGCTTTGTGTTCGAGCAGGTCGCAGGTGCGATCGCAGCGGTGTTCGTGGGTCCGGTCACCTACATCGGGGTGACGCTCCTCTACTACGACATCCGCATTCGCAAGGAAGGCTTCGATATCGAGATGCTCGCGCGGTCACTGTGAGGCGCCTGGTCGTCGCGGGTGTCATCGCCGCGGCACTCGTGACGGTCGCCGGATCGACGGCTGCGCCGGCCCGCGCAGCGGCACCCTGCGTGACGCTCGAGTACCTGACGCTCCTCGGGCGCGCGGAAGCCGCGCTGACGACGGTGCCGTCACAGCCGGCGGCCGCGCTCACGGCGGTGACTCAGGCACAGGACATCGCTCCGTCATCGAGCCCGGATCTGGCACCGGTCATCGCCGCACTGGCCACAACGCCACCTGATGTGAACAGCAGCCGGCAGCGCATCACCCTCATCGTCACGACCCTCGCGCTTCCGGCGGGGTCAACCTGCAATGTCGACTCCAGGGACGCGGAGAACCTGCTCCACCAGGTGTACGCATCGTCTGTTTTTGCCGATCTCGACCAGAATCAACCGCCGTCGATCTTCGCGCGCATCGGTGCCGCCATCCAGTGGATTCTCTCGCACCTCTTCGGCGCACTCGGCCAGGGAGGATCGATCCTGCTCGGCCTGCTCGTGCTCGGGGCGATCCTCGCGTTCGTCGTCTACCGGTTGCGTGGTGTCGCCGGCACGCGGCGTGCTCGCGCAGCCGGCGAACCCGCCACAGCCGGTGATGACCCGGAGCGCGAGTGGACGCTGGCGCTGGCCGCCGCGCAGCGCGGCGACTACCGCGAGGCGATTCGACGTGCCTTCCGTTCGGCACTGCTCGATGTCGCAGATCGGCGCGCGCATCTCGATCGCGCATGGACGACTCGCGAGATGCTCGCGACACTCACGGCGGACACGGACCTGCTCGCGGTCGTCGCGCCAGCCGCGTCGTCGTTCGACAGCGCCTGGTATGGCGGCAAGGCGGTGGGCGCCGCCGACTGGGAGGTCGCCCGCACACGATGCGAGGCCGTCCGCCGCGTGGCCCGTCGCTCCGCGGGCGCCTCGAATGCAGGGGCGCAGAGCTCGTGAGCCGGCCGCCGCTCTCGGCGATCCTCACATTGATCGCCGCGCTCTGCATCCTCGCGGTCATCGCGATCAGCTCCGCGATCCCTCCGAATGACCAGGCAAACCCGTCGTCGCGATCGGCCGGCAGCCTGGGGACACTCGCGCTCTACACGTGGTTCTCCGACCTCGGCCTCGACGTCGGCCGCCTGAGCACCAGCTTCAACCTCGGAGCGAGTGACGTCGTCATCTGCTACGACCCGACAGTGGCGCTGACCACCCGGGATGTGAACTCGTTGATGACCTTTCTCGGTCGCGGCGGGGACGTGGTCCTGGTGGTCACGCCGGATAGCCTCGCCGCTGCGGCCCCGCTGCTCGGCCCTCTCGGCGTGAACCCATCCGCTGCGGCGGGAAGTGGAATTGCCACCGTCGCGCAGCCATTCGACAGCACGGATCGACTCCGTTCGGTCCCGGTCTCGAGCGGGTTGACCTTCTCCGACCAGGCGCCGCTGGTCCCTATGCTCGTCGAGAAGAGCCAGGTGGTGGCGGGCATGGTGCGTGTTGCCGGTGGCGGCCGTGTCTTTGTCCTGGGCGACACGGAGCCGCTTTCCAATGACGGGCTCCGCCATCCCGACTCATCATTTCTCGCGCTGAGCTTGTTGCAGCGCGCTCGCGGTGGCCGAATCAGTTTTGACGAGTATCACCATGGCGAGGGAACGCAGGCCGGCGGCGCGAGCGCCATCTTCGATGGACCGGTCGGGCTGGCGACCTTGCTCATCGGGCTCGTGGTCCTGGTGGCGATCGCGCTGAATGGTCGCCGCCTCGGAAAACCTGCCCAGGAAGGCGGTGACGCGCTGGTGCCGAGTGCCGGCGCATATGTCAGCGCGATGGGACAGCTCTTCGCGCGCAGCCGTCAACGTGGCCCGATCGCGGCACGCTACGCGGACGAGCTGAAACGCAGGATCGGCGGCGCGACAGGTGTGGACTGGCATCTCGATGACGCGGCGTTCTGTGCGGGCATCGCGGTGACCAACGCGCAAGCGGCGCCGGCGCTCGAAGCCCTGCTCGCCCATGCCCGCGCACTCGCCGCCGGAAGGCCGGAGGAAGGCGAGTTGCTCCGCCTCGCCCGCGACGTCGACGCGTGCGAGCGACAGTGGACCGGTGCGCCAGTTGGGTGATTCCGCGAGCGTCCAGGGCACAATGCCAGGAGTGGCACCTGTGAACGACGCCGCTGCGTTGCGCGGCGCACTGCACGAGACCATTGGTCGAGCCGTGGTCGGCCAGCTCCAGGTCATCGACGGGCTCTATATCGCGGTCCTGTGCGGGGGTCATGTGCTCCTCGAAGGTGTGCCTGGCACCGCGAAGACCCTGATGGCACGCACGCTGGCCGCCGCGCTCGACGCGCGCTTCACGCGTATCCAGTTCACCCCTGACCTGCTTCCCTCGGACATCATCGGCACCAGCGTCTACCGTCCGGACTCCGGTACCTTCGAGTTCCGTGAGGGCCCGATCTTCACCGACACGCTGCTCGCCGACGAGATCAACAGAGCGCCGGCCAAAACTCAGTCAGCGCTCCTCGAGGCCATGGAGGAGCGTCAGGTCACCTCCGATGGCGAGAGCCGGACGCTCGGCGACCGCTTTCTCGTCGTGGCCACACAGAACCCCGTCGAGTACGAGGGCACCTATCCACTCCCCGAGGCTCAGCTCGATCGTTTCTTCTTCAAGCTCGAGGTCAACGTCCCGGAGCCTGCTACCGAGGTGGTGATGCTCCGCCGTGTCGACGGCGGTTTCAACGCGCACGACCTGGTTGCCGCAGGTGTGACCTCGATCATCGATGCGGCAGCGCTCGCGAGAGTGCGCGCCGAGGTCGCGGCGGTGCGCGTTTCCGACGAGGTGCTTGGATACATCTCGGCGATCGTCACTGCGACGCGGACGAGCCCGGACCTCTCACTCGGGGCGAGCCCGCGCGGGTCGATCGCGCTGCTGCTCGCCGGCAAGGCGATGGCAGCGATTCAGGGACGTGATTACGTTGTCCCCGATGACATCAAGGACGTCTGCATCCCGGCGCTCCGGCACCGGATGATCCGCCGGCCGGAGGCGGAGATCCAGGGAGTGTCCGAGGTGGCGGCGGTGCAGCGGGCGGTGGGAAGGGTACCGGTCCCGAGGTGAGCGCGCCGCAATGACGTGGCGTGGTGCCGCTCTTTTGCTGGTGCCGGCCGCGGTCATCGCAGCCGGCGCAGCTGCATCGGTGTTGCTCGTTGTCGGGTTGGTCCTGTTCGTTGTGGTGCTGGTGACGATCGCCGTCGACTCGCGGCGCGCGCCGGGTAGGTCGATGCTTCGCGTGGAGCGCGACTCGAGCGACCTGCTGTCCGTCGGCGTCGCGAACCGCGTTGGCCTCGCCATCACCGCGCGAATGGCGGGCGCATCGGCGATCGTGCATGAGCGCGTTCCGCCGGCGATGCATCCATCGGAGACCCAGTGGAAGGTGCGTCTCCCCGCGAGCGTCGAGTACACGGTGACGCCGGTCGCTCGCGGCGACGTCATCCTCGGACCTGCAGCCGTCCGCGTGACCGGACCGTGGGGCATCGGCTGGCGACAGACAACGGTTGCCGCCACGCGCGCAGTGCGCGTCGACCCCAACCTCGCAGCCATCGACGTGTACGAGGCGCTCGCGCGTCGCGGTCAGCTCGCCGAGCTTGGCCTGCGCACCATGCGCCTGCGCACCGAGGGCAGTGAGTTCGATCGCGTCCGCGAGGCATTCCCCGATGACCCCTTGCGGGCCATCAACTGGCGCGCCACCGCACGGACAGGCCGGCTGATGGCGACCGAGCTGATCCCGGAGCGCGCGCAGCCACTGGTGATCTGTCTGGATCACGGGAGGCTGATGGGCATTGGTGCCGGCGAGCTCACCAAGCTCGATCACGCGATCAACGCGGCGCTGCTCCTCGTACATGTGGCGCTTCGCGCCGGGGATCGCGCCGGGATGCTCGCGTTCTCCGACACGGTGACCGGCACACTGCCGCCACGCGCCGGCGCTGCGCAACTGCGCCGCTTTCTCGACGCCACCCGCCCGATCCAGCCCGGCGAGACCGAGGCGGACTACGACGATGCGCTCGCGTATTTCAGCCGCTGGCAGACACGCCGGTCACTGGTGGTCATCTTCACCGACGTCCTCGATCCCGACCAGGGAAAGGCCCTCATCCGGCAGTGCATGCGCCTGCGTCGCCGTCATCTGCCGCTGGTCGTCACGGTGCGCGACCCGGCGCTCGACGACGCGGCGAACGCGATGCCCCGGAGCGGCGACGATGCGTATGCCCGCGCGGTTGCGGGCGGACTCATCGCCGATCGCGATGACACGCTGCGCTTGCTGCGCAGCTCCGGCGTCGAAACCATCGACGCGGACGCGCGCACATTGTCGCCACGGCTCGTGAACCGCTACCTCGACCTCAAGCGGCGAGCGCGCCTCTAACTGCGACGCGCCCGCCCGGGCTCAGACTGCCTTACCCGCGAAATTTCTTCGTGTCGCCGGGTCGAGCAGCATCGCGTACAGCACGATCAGCTGCAGCACGAGGTACACGACGAGAATCAGGTCCCCAGTACTGGAGTTCACACGACCAAAATCCGCGATCGCGATGAGGATGCTGATGACGTCGAGCACCACGATGATCCAGCGTGCGACCTGTGATGGCCGTCCCACAATGATGCCGAGGATGATGTCGACGATGCCGATGATGAGCGGGACCACCGCAAACGCAAAGAAGAGCGCCCCTGCGGCGTTCAGGAACGCGTTGCCGAACTGGTTGGCGGCGTTGTCGTAACCGGGGATGTTGCGGAGCGCATCATGCCCGGCCGCGAGGATGTAGACCCCGATGGCGATCGATGCAGCGGCGAGCAGGAGGACCAGGATCGCTTTGACGATGATGATGATCTGCGCGATCGTCAGCCAGAAGGTCCGCTTGTGGACCTTGACAACGACCGGCTGCGGCATCGGCTGCGGCATGTACGGCTGCGCGGGCATCTGGCCGGCGTACGCGTTGCCCGGAGAATACGGTCCCTGTGGCGGCCCGACCGGCGGTGGCCCACCAGCAGGCACGAGGACGGGCGGCTCCGGGGGTAGGCTGCCTGGTGGTTGGGGCGGCAGTGCTGCCACGATTGCTCTCCTCCTCGGTGATGACGCCTCGTCCAGCGGGGCGGTGGCAGGATTCTAGGCTTTGCGGACGACGAACGTGCTAGCGATCTTGTCGTGCCAGCCCTGCTTGCGTGGATCCCAGCCGGCCCACATGAGACCGAGGTCCAGGGGAATCGAGCTGATGATGTAGCCGATGAAACGGCCAACCGCTCGGCCGATGCCGATGTTCTGGCCTGTGGCCGCATCGACGACATGGAGTCCGAGCATCCGCTGGCCAAAAGTGCCGCCGAGCTTGGACCACAGCACGACGAAGTAGACCAGCTCCACCGCGAGCCCGATCAACTCCCAGTACGCGAATGAGCCGAAGTACGAGCTCGCGCAGGTGGTCGCGAGTGTCCCCGTTGCCACGGCGTTGTTCACACAGTTGGCGTAAGCGCTGATCGCCGACCCCTCGACGACGAAGAAGATCACGAAGAATGGAACGAAGACGATGATCCCGTCGATCAGCGCGGCGAGGAAACGAATCCAGAAGCCCGCGTAGACGATGCCGGGAGCAGGCCCGAGCTGCGGTGCCTGGTAGTACGCTGCGGCCGGGTACGCCGGGGGCGGCGGCGGAGGGAGATACGCCTGCGGCGGCGGCAGCGGCGGCCCTCCTTCGGTCATCGAAGCAGGACACTAGCAGGCTTCTCGGGTTTGTGACCCCTGCAGCCGAAACGTCACCTCAGACGGTGTCGGGCATCGCCTCCATCGCCGCGATGACTGCGCGCGTGATCTGTGTGGGCGTCGAGGCGCCCGATGTGACCCCCACACGGTGAACGCCGCGGAACCACTCGGGATCGAGGTCTGCCGCGGTGTCGACGAGATACGCGGGGCGGTGGCCCTTCTCACGCACCACCTGCACGAGGCGTTGACTGTTGCTGCTGCGCTCGCTGCCGACGACGACCACGCAATCGACATCATCCGCCGCAAGCACCGCGGCCTCCTGCCGCTCCTGGGTTGCGCGGCAGATCTCGTTGTGCACCTCGATCGTCGGAAAGCGCTCGACGAGCCGTTCGATGATCGATTGCGTATCCCACATGCTGAGCGTCGTCTGACATGTCACCGCAAGCGGCCGTTCGTCCGGGAGCTCGAGTGAGTCAACCTCGGCGATGCTCTCGATCAGCGTCGTGTGCTCGGGCGCGATACCAAGCACCCCGGCGGGTTCCGGGTGGCCGCGCTTGCCGATGTAGATGACGTGGTGGCCGCTCGCCACCAGCTCACGGACGAGATCATGCGTTCGGGTCACGTCACTGCAGGTCGCGTCGACGAGGTTGAGACCACGAGCGCGCGCGGCGTCGACCACCGCCGGGGAGATTCCGTGCGCGGTGAAGATCACGGTTCCCTCGGTCACCTGTTCGAGCGCCTTCATGCGATCCGGCTCCGCCACCAGCGCGACGCCCGACTCCTCGAGCTCGCGGGTCACGTGCTCGTTGTGCACCAGATAGCCGAGCATCGTGACCCGCTCGCTGCCCGCACGTGCAGCGCCTTCACGTTTTGCGATTCGTATCGCTTCCACGACTCCGTGGCAGTAGCCACGGGGGGTGATCCGGACAACCTCCATCGACTCCAGTCTACGCGGGGGTTTCCGCCGGGCGGTCGAACGCAAACGCCCGTCCCGGCCGTCGGGTGCGGCCCGCAAGGAGGAGCCACGAGTAGAGGAGCAGCCCTACCCCGGCGCCGACTGCCAGCTTCACGGGATCCGGCAGCGAGCTCGGCGACACGAAGGCCTCGAGCGTGCCTGCGATGATCAGCAGGCTGGCAACGCCGAGAGCGAGGAGCACGGCTCGTACGGCCACTCGCGCCAGTGCCTCGCCGCGGCGCAACTGGCCCGGTCGAAGGATGGCGTTGCCGAGCATCAGCCCGGTCCCGCCGCTGATCACGATCACGCTGAGCTCGAGCACACCGTGGGGCACGATCAACGACCAGAACTGGTAGTCGTAGCCGCCGAGCTGAACAGCAGCAGCGACGGTGCCGAGCATCCATCCGTTGCTGAGCAGCACGAACGCCGTGGGGATACCGAGCAATATCCCGCCGGCAAAGCAGATGAGTGCTACCCGGATGTTGTTCTGGATGATGTCGAGGCCGACGACGGGCGCATCCTGCACACCCGTGCCGATCTGGCCCCGTGCCATCTCGTCAAAGAGCGACGGTGGGACAAGCGACGCACGGAGATCCGGTCGAAGATCGACCGCGAGCCAGCCCGCGATGAAACCGATCGCCATGAGCGCCAGGCTGGCGACCATGAACGGCCACGCGGCGCGAAAGGAACGGGGGAGTGCGGTGGCGAAGAACGGGCCGATGGCTCCGAGGCGCCACGGGTTGCCGCGGTAGAGCAGCGGGTGCGCGCGTGCGCACAGCGTGTTGAGGTACTCCGTGATGGGCGCATCCGGGTGGTCGCGGCGCGCGATGGCGAGGTCGCTCGACGTCTGGCGGAGGAGCAGCCCGAAGCGCTCGATATCGCTCGCCGACTGGTTGCGGAGGCGTCCCCGCTTGGCGGTCTTGATCGCCGCCTCCAATGCGCCCCAGCGTCCCTGGCGCTCGGCGATGAAGGCGTCGAGGCTCATGGATGCCGCTGATCGAGCTGCAGGTAGATCCGCTCGATGAAGAGCTCCGGCGGCCAGAGGCGCTCCGGTGCGCCGGGAGGCAGCCCGAGACGGTCGAGCAGGCGCTTGGCGATGTCGGCTGCGAGGTCCGCGCGCAGCTTCGGGCTCAGCCCGGGCCGCGAGAGAAAGACGCGCAGCGCGTCGCGCTCGAAGCCGCCGATGCGGTCGAGGCCGTCGATCGGTGGTCCGGAGTCAGGGGTCCGCAGGATGAGCGGCGGCGGCGCCACGGCCGCGGCCAGCGACACCGTGGCCCGGTCGCGGACGACGATGGTGCCGGCGCCCAGGTCACCGAGACGGCGGGTCTGGGGCTGAAAGAACATGACCACGATGCCGATCAGGACAACGACGACGTCGACGATACGAATGACATTGCGGACGGCGATGGCGGGGAAGTCGGCGGCCGAACCGTCGAGCCTGATCACCCGGAGCCCCATCGCGCTCTTGCCCGGGGTTCGACCGCCGGTGACCGCCTCGGCGACAAAGAAATACCCGAAGTAGACGAAGAACGCGAAGAATCCCGCGCCCACGGCGGCGTAGCCCTCGCCGTCGGCGCCGGTGACGAAGAGGCCGACGAGTGCGCTGAACAGCAGGATGGCCACCAGCGTGATCGGCACGGCCAGCAGGTTGTCCAGGATCTGCGCCACCAGCCGGCTGCCGAGACCTGCGACGCTGTAGCCGAGCGTGACGTTGTCCGACGTCTTGACGCTGATCGTGTCGAGCTGGCTCGAGTTCACCGATTCATCGTCGCACGCCCGCCGCCGAGCGCCAGCATCGTCGCGAGACGGTGACCGCGCTTCTTACTCGATGACGGCTACCGTCTGACCTTCCTGGACCACCTCGCCCTCGGACACGAGGATGTCCGTGACGGTGCCGCCGGTTGGCGCCGTGATCGGGATCTCCATCTTCATGGACTCGAGGATCATCAGCGTGTCGTCCTCCTCGACGACCTGGCCCAGCTCCACCACGATCTTCCAGAGATTGCCCACCAGCTCGGCCTTGACCTCGGTCACGATGCCCTCCTCATACCGGTGGCACGCCGTGCTTTCGCCATGCGCGCCGCTGCCGTTTGGTTTCAGCACCTTCGAGTGCGTCGATGATCACGCGACGCGTGTCCGCCGGATCGATGATGTCGTCCACCATCGCCCACGACGCCGCGATGAACGGGTCGATGGTCTGACGCACCGCCGCTGCGTACTCCGCACGCGCTGCAGCAGGGTCGTCGGCCGCGGCGATCTGCTTGGTGAAGATGATGTCCACAGCACCTTCTGGACCCATCACCGAGATCTCTGCCGTCGGCCACGCAACCAGCGTGTCAGGCTCGTAGCCACGACCACACATCACGAAGTACCCGGCGCCGTACGCCTTGCGCAGCACGACGGTCACCTTGGGAACCGTCGCCTCGCTCACCGCATACAGCATCTTGGCGCCGTGGCGGATGATGCCCTGCTTCTCGACCTCGGTACCGACGATGAACCCCGGGACATCCTGCAGGAACACCAACGGAATGTTGAACGCATCGCACAACCAGATGAACCGCGCCGCCTTGTCGGCGGCGTCGATATCGAGTGCACCGCCTTTGATCATCGGTTGATTCGCGACGACGCCCGCTGACCGGCCGTTGAAACGCACGAACGCCGTGATGATGTTGCGCGCGAAGGTCGGCTTGACGTCGAAGACATCACCGTCATCCGCCAGGCGCTTGACCACCTTGCGCATGTCGTATGCCGCACGTGGGTTGGCCGGGACGATCTTTTCGATGTCGTCGATGCGCCGGTCGCGACGATCGTTGGTCGCCCGAAGCGGCGGGCCCTCACGATTGTTTGACGGCATGAACGACAGGAACGTGCGGACCGAGGCAATGCATGCGGTGTCGTCATCCACCTCGAGATCGCCGACACCGCTGATGTAGCAATGCACCTGACTGCCACCCATGTCGTGGTCGGTGGTCTCCTCGCCCGTCGCAGCCTTGACGAGGCGCGCGCCGCCCAGTGACATGCTGCTCGTGTCCTTGACCATGGGGACGAAATCAGCGAGCCCCGGGATGTACGCGGTTCCCGCCGCACACGGGCCGAGCATCGCCGCAACCTGCGGGACGACACCGCTCATCTGCACCTGCTCGAAGAAGAGCGCCCCGCTGCCGGCGAAAGTGCTCCCAGCCGCCTCCTGGATGCGCGCCCCCGCTAAGTCGAGCAGCCAGATCATGGGAAGTCGGTTGAGCATCGACTTCCTGCGCAGGCGTGCCACCTTCTGCTCACCGATCATCCCCATCGATCCCGCCATCACGGTGAAGTCGTAGGCGGCGCAGTACACGCGGCGACCGTCGATCAGCCCCTCGCCTGTGACCACTCCATCCGCCGGAGTGCGTTCCGGCTCGGTGACCGCACCGGTCATCGAATGCTGATGTGCGAGCAGCCCGAACTCCACAAACGAGCCCTTGTCGAAGAGCAGATCGATCCGCTCACGCGCGGTCAGCTTGTGGCGCGTATGCTGCTGTGCAATTCGCTCCTCGCCACCCATGGCGAGCGAACGAGCACGCCTTTCCCCAAGCGCAGCGGTGAGTTCGTCGAGGCCCGGTATGTCCGAGCCGGTGCTCATCGCGGTACGTAGGTCAGGCAGCGACGCCGATGATCCGGCCGTCGATCCAGCCGGTCCAGCCGTTGGAGCAGATCACCCGTGCCCAGGCGCCACGAACTTCGGCGACCTGGATCGGCAGCCCCGGCGCGAGGTTGGCGACAACCGGTCCGGACGGATCCGGGGCACCCCAGGCACGCAGTCCCTGCGGCGGAACCGAATGGCTCGGCGCCCAGCCACCGGCCGCGGGCTGGGGCACGGGCTGTGCCTGCACCGGCTGAGCCTGGACGGGCTGCTGCGGCGTGAAGCTCGGGGTGGGCAACGGCTGACCGACCGGAATCCCCGATGGGACCGGGCTCGGCTGTGGGAACGACGGGGTGGGCGACGGCTGGAATGTCGAGGCGCCGACCGCCGGCGTCGGCGTCGCCGGCGTCGGCGTCGCCGGCGTGTCCACGACCGGGGTGGAGTTCGGGTTCGGCGTCCGCATCCACCGCGTCGGACGCAACCACCGCTGCCTCCTCGTCAACCTCGGACGCCGTCTCAACACCACCGATCGCGTCGAGCAGCGTGCTCGTCCGTGCGAGCTCCGCGACCGCTTGAATGAAGGTGTGCTTGCTCAAGCCGTCGAGATAGACGTACGTCTGCGCGACGACGGTCGTATCGGCGCCGGAGCGCTCCACTGAAGCAGTGACCGAGCCGGGACGAGATGCGACCAACTGGTTGGCCGCGTCCACGTTGTCGCCCGTGAGCGTGACGCTCCGCCGGATGGTGACGCGATCGGCGCCATCAGCCTTGAGAACAACCAGTTCGACCGGCGCCGTGCTGAGGGCTCCTGCCTTCAGCCCGAACGAGAAATCGGTCCCGGGCTCGAAACGGTCGGAGGCAATCTCCAGGTCGTCGTCCGAAGAGCACCAGGTGGTGATGCTCTGCTTGACCTCGTCAGGTGTCATGGTTTTGATCTCCTCTCCGCGTCCTCAAAGGCTGCGGCGACTATACGGTGTTCAGGATGTGTGAGCCGGGTGCGCCATCGCCTCGCCCATCGCGAGCAAGCCGTCGAGCACATCACCGATCTTATTGAGTGCGAGAGAAAGATGGCCTTCGTCGGGCAGAAGATGCGCCTCTGCTCCGGGGATGTGCGCCGCGAGCCACGCGCCGTGCGCCATCGGCACCATGCGGTCTTCGCCACCCTGCCAGACGGCCACCGGAGTCTGGATCGACCCGGGATCAAACCCCCACGGAGTGACAAAGGCAAGGTCGTCGTCGCGCCATCCTGCGGTACCGGTTGAGACGGCGCGGCGGAAGCTCCCGGCCATGTATTCGGCGTACCCCGTACCCAGAGCCGCCACATCGACATCGCTGACGAGACCTCCGAGCGACGCTGCCACATCAGCGGGTTGCACGTCGCGGAGCGTCGCTGCCTCCCCGGAAAGAAAGGCCTCCAGCGGTCCACTTCCCTGCAGCGCGGCGCCGAATTCCTGGACGTTTTCCGGCGCCATGCCGGCGAGCCAGTCGAGTCCTTCGGCAGGCCACGGCGCGATACCGGCGAGCGACGCCGTCGCGATGACGCGGTCGGAAAGCAACGCTGCGCATGCCAGTGCGTGAGGGCCGCCACCCGATTGACCGGCGCAGAAGAACGAGCCGATCTTCAACGCATCGAGGACCGCCTGTGCATCGGTGGCCACGTCGCCGATCGCCCGCCCGGGCATGGCCGAAGACGCGGCATAACCGGGGCGAGAGAAGGTCACGAAGCGCAGCCCGCGCTGGGTGAGGGCGGTGACCAGCGGTGGATAGGCGCCTGCCGCGGACGGAGTCCCGCTGTGAAACAGAAACCCGCGGCCGTCCTCCGGTCCGGCAGACACGACCTCGAGCTGGCGTCCGTCCGGCGCCTGGACCATCTGCGTGCGCGGTTCGGAACTCATCGGGTCATGGTACCCAGCGACCGGCGAACGTGACTGCGCTACTCCGCGTCACGATTCGAGGTCGTACGCAGTGGCGTGGGATGGCTGGTAGAGACCGATTTCGCCGCCACCGGGAACGCGCACGCGGGTGAGCCGTCCAAATCGGGCGGTGCTGATCGGCTCCGAGAACTCGGCCCCTTTTTCGGTGAGCTCCGCGACGGTGCGATCGATGTCGTCGCACATCAGAAAGAGTTCGTGGTGCCCGCCGGGTGCGCCGTCGCCGGCCGGATGAACGCCGAGCTCGGCTGGGGGGAGCTTGAAGATGAGCCAGCCGCCGTGAATGTCGACGTTGGGCATCCCCAGGACATCGCGAAAGAACGCCCGGGCGCGGTCGGGGTCGTCCGCATACAGGACTGCGTGAGCGGCAGTGATCATCGTCTTCTCCTCTGCATGGACGCCTCAAGTGTCGCAGCAGCGGATCGAGACACGTCGCATTCGAGATCGAGATCGGAGCGATCGCCCTGTGACGGGCTGATAACGCACCGGGCATTCCACATATCAGCGGATAGGCTGCCGGAGGTGAGCCGATCTCTGAGACCTGCTCGGCTGATCATCGCGATCTCGGTGGCATTGCTGGTCGCGTATGGGGTCGTCTGGGCGCGGGTGAGCAGCGTCGACGTGGGCCGGAGTGACTTCACCGCCTTCTATGTCGGTGGGACTCTTCTTCGAGAAGGCCATACCGGCGACCTTTACAACGAGGCGGTCCAGCAACCCCTCCACAGCGCCCTGATCGCACCCGACCGTGAGGGAAATCTGCCGTTCGTCAACACGCCGGTTGCGGCCGTCCTGGTGCTACCGGTCACGGCCCTGCCGCTGGCGGTCGCCTATCGCCTCTGGGGGATGCTCGAGCTGGCCATCCTCGTTCTTGCAGTCGTGCTCGCCGTCCGCGCGGTGGAGTGGCCGGCCGAGACACAGCGGGTGTGGAAGGTTGCCGCCGGAGCCGCGGCGCTTGCCTCGATGGGGACGTTGACCACGGTGATCCAGGCCCAGTGGACGCCAATCCTGGCGCTGGGGATCGTGCTTGCCTACCGGGCGTGGAAAGGCGGGCACCAAGCCACCGGGGCCGCGTTGCTCGTTGTCTCCGCAGGGATCGCGAAACCGCACCTGGCGCTGGGGCTGCTCGCGTTCCTGATCGGCTGGCGCCGCCGCCGGGTCGTCCTCGGGGCGCTCGCCGGTATCGCCGGATTGGCGCTGGCATCGCTCGCGCTGGTTGGTGCCGCGGGGATCGCCGGCTTCGTCAAAATTCTCGCCGGGTCGACAACCCGCTGGGATCTGGCGAGCATGGTGAGCTTCATCGGCGTGGTGGGATCACTGCTCGGCAGCGGGGTTGCGGCTCACCTGATCAGCCTGGGCGTGACACTGCTCGCGTGCGCGGCCGCTGTGTGGTTGGGAGCACTGGTACGCCGCGACCAGTCCCGTCTCGACACGGCATTGGTCGGGGCGACCTTGCTCTCGCTGGTCGCGTCGCCTCACGCGTACCCGGATGACCTGGTGATGCTCGCGCCGGCCATGGTGATCGGCATGGCTGCCGCCGCCCGCAGGATGACCTTGAATGCACCGCTCGCCTGGGGGTCGCCGGTCACCGTGGTATTTGGAGCCTGGGCGCTGATCACCCTCGCTGCGTTCACCGACCTTGCCAACTCCGCCACGTTCCCGCCTGGCCAGCTCGCCGGCTGGGCTCTGGGGCTCGCGGCGGTGATCGCCTGTCTGGCGTCTCGGCAATCGGAAGCGCGTGTTGGTATCCCCAGCTCCCGGATCGCGCCGCTCGCCGGCGCTCGGACAGGCACCTGAGGCTGTCCGAGCAGCGCGGCACCCGTCGGCCTGGTCGCACACTTCACAGCCGTGGCGGCCGTCGAAATCACTACCCTGCGTCCATCCGGTGAAACGCTTGCGCAGCTGAGCGACATGCTCATCGAGGTTGTCGCAGGTGGCGGCTCGGTGAGCTTCATGCACCCGCTCGACAGGGCTGCGGCAGAGGCCTACTGGGTGGGTGCGCTCGCAGCCCAGGCCCGCGACGAGCGGGTCGTTCTTGGCGCATGGGACAGTGACGTCATCGTCGGGAGCGTGACGCTGCTCCTGGACTTTCCGCCCAACCAACCGCATCGGGCCGAGATCGCCAAGCTCATGACCCGCCCGAGCCGGCGAGGATGCGGCATCGCCACCTCGTTGATGCAGGCGGCGGAAACGATAGCGTGCGAGTTCGGACGCACACTCCTGGTGCTCGACACCGCGGTGGACGGCGGCGCGGCCGGCCTGTATCAACGACTCGGGTTCACGCTGACGGGTGAGATTCCCGACTACGCGTACAAGCCGCACGGCGGGCTGAACGGAACGCTGGTGTTCTGGAAGCGCATCGGTCACATGAACCTCGAAGTCATATGAGCAGCCAACACATGTCGGCACAACAATGAACGCCGCGGTCGCCGGCTTCGGGATCGGGTTCTTCGTCGCGCTGCAACTGGGTCCGATGTCGCTGTTCCTGATCAGATCGACACTGCGCAGCGGGTGGCGAGTTGGCGCTGCGATCGGCGTGGGCATCGCAACCGTCGACGGGTTGTACGCAGCGGCCGGTGCCGGTGGTGTGGCGTCGCTGCTCACCATCCACCCGCTGCCGCTGGGTCTCGGGCTCGCCGGAGCGTTTGTGCTGGTGTGGCTCGGAGTACGCACGCTGTACAGCGCATTTCGCGTTCGTATCGGCGGTGAGACTCCTGCAGAGGTTGCGAACCCACGGCGGGCCTTTCTCACGGCGCTCGGGGGTACCGCATCCAATCCATCGACCATTGTTTCCTGGGCGGCGATCTTCGCCGCAGCGACGACGGCAGGCTTCGTGCACACGACTGCTTCTGCGATCCTCCTGGTGGCGGGCGTCGCCGTGGGCAGCCTCACCTGGGTCACCCTGCTCGCGTCCGGTGTCGCGTTTGCGGGCCGGTCGATGGGTCCGGGTGCGGCTCGCGTTACCGACGGTGTGGCCGGCGCCGGACTGATTGGATTCGGCGGCGTGCTCGCCTATACGACATTGGTAGCCCCGGCAGGAATTGAACCTGCGCGCACGGTTTAGGAAACCGCCGCTCTATCCACTGAGCTACGGGGCCGCAACCTGTAATGCTATCCGGTCGCTGACATATCCACTGCACGAGGTTCGCGTGAGGTTGCTACAACGATTCGCCAGGGGTGCCCCGATAATCGCGGCCGCGATGCTGGTCGGATGCGGACCACCTGCGAATCCAACAGCAGCGACAACCAGCTCCGCCACGCCCGCACCGACGCTCTCCGCCGCCGCAACTCCTTCCTCATCGCCTGCAGCAACCGCCGCCGCCACCGTCGATGAGCTGAGCGTGGTTGCATCCTCGATGTACCCGGCCTGCACGCCGGCCAACTGCGCGGGCGACGCAATGTTCACCACCTGCGATGCGAGCTCGTCGGGGCCTGATGTCTTTGCACCATGCCCATTGACGCCGCGACTTGACGCCCAGCTGAAGACCGATGTCGACGGCGTCGCAAGTGCGCCGGATCCGCTTGGGGGCGGTCAGGATCCCGAATGGGCAACCCAGTCGGTCACCGCGGCGCCGTCGGCGACTGGCGGCATCGCGCACGTGAGGCTGGGACTCGGTCCTGGCACAACGATGGAGACGTACGACCTTGTGGTGGTCATCAAGGGCAGCCAGTTGCTCGTGGACGACATCTACTGCACCGGCACCGATCCCGCGACAGGCGACGCGTATGTCGAAGGTTGGCTCGAACGTTCTGTTTGCACCGCATAGACGCCGGCGCTGCTGACGGGCGGTGCCGCGTGTCGCGCAATGATCGACAGCAGCAGTCGCCGGAACGAAACTGTCGGACCGCGCCGCAGTGCCGAGTGGCGAACATTCGCGCGAGACAGCCCTGAGCCAACTTCTAGCTGCCGCGGTCGGCGACCTCGAGAAGTACGGCGCGTCCGCCGTTGAGGTGCTGCGGCTCATGGGTGACCTGGGGCCGGCGGCTTACTGCGACGCATTCGACTGCCATGCCGCACCGTGGTTCACCGACCACGTTGCGGCGTTTCAGGCGTGGTACGAAGCCGCGCAGGCATACGCTGGGGTCTAGCGTCGTCGCCTCCGCCTAACCGCACGCGACACCCGGCAACGGCGTCGACGCTCTGTCCCCGCACCTTCCATGGGCGCGTGGCTGTAAGTCCAAGTTGCGGTTGTGTCAGCGGAGAATGGTGACGAACGTTGTGCCGAGTTGCTGTAACGCTGCACCCAACGAGGTCGCTCGCGCCCTCGCACTCGCCGTATCGCAGTCGAAAACGGCCCACCGCGCGCGTGCTCTGCGGCTAAGGACGGTTCTGAGTTCGGGGGTTAGCCCCCGTCCCGCTTCCACCCTGGTGATCCCGGGTGCTTAATTCCGAGTCGGAGGGCATAAGGGGTTAGCCCGGTGTAAGCGGCCGCGGATATGTCACACATCAGCCGGAACGGTGCTGCTAATCCACCGATTCGTGATTCGCCGCGGTCGGTGAGGCTACTCCGAATCGACGCTCTCGGCTCCGCTCGGTTCCTCCGCTGTCGAGCGTCCGACTGCGCGTCGACACTCCTCGAGCGCTGTCTTCAGAGCGACGACGTCGCCTCGCTTCTGATCAACTCCGACATCTTTAGATGCACCGCCTCTGATCAGAGTTCGATCTAAAGATCTGATATCAGAGTTTGTATCTATAGTCCGTGCGGGTTTTCCTACTGGTGACGTGTGGTTTGTCCCCATGGTCGACCGAGGAATCTCCGCATGGTGAGGCGGAATCACGGCATGGTCACCGTAAGGACTTTCCGCACGGTAAGGCGCCTCGACCGTAGGGTTTTTCCCAATGGTCAACGGGGAGCGGAATCGGTCGGCGCCTTCGCGAAGGACCTCGACGCGAATGCGAAAGAGAGACGGGTTGAAACGGGACCGTCCCCTCTCGTACTCCAACTCGCCAAGCTGCTCCAGCTCACGGATCGCGAGGTTGACCGTCCCTCGGTCCAATCGAGCGAGCATCGCGATCCGGTCGAGTGACGCACGCGTCCAGCCCCCATCCTTGCGATTGCCCAAGTAAGCAAGCGCCACGCCGACAGCAAACGCGCTGTGCGACGAGTTGGTGCGCTCGATGAACAGGTCCATCGCATGCCAATCGCCCATCAGGTCAGTCCCCGGCACGCTACGACGCGGGAGCGCTTCTGTTGCTCAGCAATGCGGCGTCTCCGGCCCCTCAGCCGGAACCGCTGCCGATTAGCGGCCCTGGCTTTCGCTTCTTTGGCGGCCCTAAGTTGTCGCAGTCGCCACCGCTTTCCGAGGCGATAAATCGCTCGATCTCTGAAGCTGCCACGCGACTCCTCCATGCTTTGGAGCGGTGGATCGCGCAGGATGCTCGCGCCCGGCTCGGTGCTTCGCTCGATCGACCGCAGGTAGCCGAGCTCATCGGCGAGGCGGTCGCGCTCACAGAAGGTGACCTTTCGACCGTGATCGACGTCGCAAGGGCAATCCGCCGAGCCCGGTTCGCGCCACCGGAAACGGAGAAGGCTGGTCCCCTCGACCCAATAGTCGTCCCGATACCAGCTCCCATGCACAACAGGAGAAAGCGACGTGGCCAAGCGAAGTAATGGCGATGGAACCCTGAGGCGTCGCTCAGATGGAATCTGGGAGGCCCGGTACTGCGTGGTCGAGGACGGCCGTAGGTCACGACGATCCGTGTACGCGCGGACACGTGACGAGGCGGCTCGCAAACTCCGCTCAGCGCTCAAGGCGCGCGACGACGGCGCTCCACAGCCGATGGGACGGGAAACCGTCGAGGGATTCCTCATGCGGTGGATGGACGGGGCAGCGTCGTCGCTGCGTCCGCCGTCCGTTCGCCGGTATCGCAACGTACTCGACACGCACATCATTCCGAATCTCGGCTCACGGCGCCTTCGCGATCTCGGTCCGCACCATGTGCAAGCTGCATACACGCGCCTACTGGCGTCAGGCCTCTCGCCGGCCAGCGTGAGGCTATGTCACTTTGTCCTTCACCGTGGGCTCGAGCAGGCGATGCGCTGGGAACTCGTGACGCGCAACGTGGCCGACCTGGTCGACATCCCTCGGCTGCCGCGAACGGAGGCAGCGGCTCTTGATCCGGCTCAGGTCCGAGCCGTCGTTGTCGCCGCACGCGGGGATAAGTTCGAAGCCTTGGTTGTCGTCGCGTTGACGACGGGGCTACGGCGAGGCGAGTTCATTGCTCTCCGTTGGGACGCCGTAAACGTTGACCAGCGCTGCCTCGCCGTCATCGGCACAATGCAGCCGGACGGTGTCGTCGCCGAGCCCAAGTCGCGATCCTCGCGACGCCGAGTGCCCCTCGGCGATGTCACCCTCGATGCTTTGCGACGACATCGCTCCGCCCAGATCGAACAACGCATGGCTTGCGGCGTGCCGTGGGATGACCGGGGCTATGTCTTTAGCGACGAGCTGGGTAAGCCCATCGCCCCGATGACACTCCTCAGCCATTGGTACAACATGCTCCGCGTCACGGGCATCCCTCGCATGCCGTTTCACGCGACGCGCCACAGCGCGGCGACTTTGATGCTTGCTGCGGGGGTGAGTCCACGTGTAGCGGCAGAGCGACTAGGACACGCGACCGCAGCACTCACGCTGGACCGCTACTCGCACGTCACGGAAGGGCTTCGCCATGACGCTGCGCAGGCGATAGACGGGCTTCTGACGGCTCCCGCGACTGCATGACCACACGCGTGACGAGGGATGCTCACAGCCGCACACAACCCGAATTTCGCGCGGTTGGGGTAATGGGGTTGTCTGCGACCCACAAACGAATTCGCCGCTACGCGAAATGTCGGGAAGGGGAGATTCGAACTCCCGACCTCTCGGTCCCGAACCGAGCACTCTAACCTGGCTGAGCTACTTCCCGGCGCCGGCCCGGATGATACCACCCGCCTCGGCAGGCCCCGAGACGGTCTCGCATCACGTGCGCCGGAATCGCATACTGAAGCCATCGTGCGGCGCCGGCGCGCGAAAGGTCCGGGTAGAACGGTCCAGGAGGAGTCCACGTATATGGGTCGCATCACCATCGACATGACCATCAATGCACCCGTGGCCACGGTGTTCGCATACGTGGACGACTACCGCAATACCACCAAGTACATGAGGGACCTGGTGAAGTGGCAACCGACCGGCAAGGTCACGCATGGCAAGGGTGCGCAGTTCGACGTGGGTATGAAGGCAGGTCCGACAACGCTGACATCAGTCGTCGATATCACAACGTGGACTGAGAACAAGGCGATTGGCTGGCACTCAAAAGAGGGCTTCAAACAGGTCGGGCTCTGGGCGTTCCAACCCAAGGGAGAGAAGACTCGGGTGACCTTCGACATGGAGTACGAGTTTGGTGGTGGGATTGCAGGCAAATTGCTTGGTCGTGCTGCCGAACCGATCGTGCGTGGCAACCTGCAGCGTTCGGTCGAGACGCTCAAGGTCAACACGGAGAAGGTCGGTGCGTCGCGATCCGCGTCGAAACCTGCCCCAAAGGCCACCACGAAACCTGCAACAAAGGCCGCGGCCCCGGCCGCGAAAACCACCACAAAACCTGCAACAAAAACAGCAGCACGAACGAGAACAAGCGCGAAGAACTCGTCGAGAAACGCTTAGAATGAAGCCGTTCCCGGCAGAGCGAGCCGGACGAGGAGCGAGAACATGACGAGCGACAAGACAGCCTCCAACGGACACGAGCCCCATACCGGTGGCGTGCGGGTCAAGCGCGGCCTGGCAGAGATGCTGAAAGGCGGCGTCATCATGGACGTGGTCACGCCGGAGCAGGCGAAGATTGCCGAGGACGCTGGTGCTGTGGCGGTCATGGCCCTCGAGCGCGTTCCATCGGACATCCGTCGCGACGGCGGTGTCGCCCGCATGAGCGATGTGAGCCTCATCAAGGAAATCATCGCCGCGGTGACGATTCCCGTCATGGCCAAGGCTCGGATCGGTCATTTTGTCGAAGCGCAGGTGTTGCAGTCACTCGGTGTCGACTACATCGATGAATCCGAGGTGCTGACGCCCGCAGATGAGGAACACCACATCGACAAGTGGCAGTTCGACGTGCCTTTCGTCTGCGGAGCGCGCAACCTGGGTGAGGCATTGCGGCGCATCGGGGAGGGCGCGGCGATGATTCGCACCAAGGGCGAGGCGGGCACGGGTAACGTGGTCGAGGCTGTCCGGCACATGCGAGCGGTGCAGGGCGGCATCCGGCGGATCGCGTCGCTGCGTCCCGAGGAGTTGATGGCAGAGGCGAAAAATCTCGGCGCGCCCTTTGATCTCGTCCAGGAAGTTCACAGGACGGGCAAGCTGCCGGTCGTCAACTTCTCCGCCGGGGGCATCGCGACGCCTGCCGACGCGGCGCTCATGATGCAGCTCGGCTGTGAAGGCAATTTCGTCGGCAGCGGGATCTTCAAGAGCACCGATCCTGTGGCGTATGCGAAGGCGATCGTTGCGGCCACAACCTTCTTCGACAAGCCGGAGGTCATCGCCGAAGTGAGCGCCGGTCTCGGCAAGGCCATGCCTGGGCTCGACGTCGCGTCGATGCCCGCTGGGGAGCTGCTCGCAACCCGGGGTTGGTGAGGCTGCCGAAGCCCGGCGCGGGGCGTACACTAGAGACGTGCGAATGACGCGAAGCCTGCCCCGCCTGGGACGGAGCGCTCGCGTCCGCTGAGAGGGAATTGACCATCCTCCGGGTAGGCGTTCTCGCCCTTCAGGGCGACGTCCGGGAGCATCTGAAGACACTCCGCGGCTGCGGCGCAGACGCAGCCACGGTCCGCACCGCTGCGGAGCTCGAGAGTGTTGACGCGCTGGTCCTTCCCGGCGGCGAATCCACCACCATGAGCCGTCTCCTCCAGGTCTTCGATCTGGAGATGCCCCTGCGCGAACGGCTCGCCGGCGGCATGCCAACGCTCAGCACCTGCGCCGGTCTCATCCTCATGAGTTGCGAAGTGCTCGACGGGCGTCCGGACCAGATCTCGCTGGGCATCCTTGACATCAGCGTCCGTCGCAACGGCTACGGACGCCAGGTCGAGTTGTTCGAAACCGACATCCCTATAGGGCCGTTGGGAGTGGCGCCATTTCATGCGGTGTTCATCCGAGCGCCGCTCATCGAGCACGCTGGGACAGATGCTGAAGTTATAGCCAGCTTTGGCGGAAACCCGGTCGCTGTGGTTCAGGGCCCGCACATCGGTCTCTGCTTCCACCCGGAGATGACTGACGATTCGCGGCTGCACCAGCTGTTCCTGGAGCGCGCCGCCGCATCGCTCGAGGTCGACGCGGCGTGATCATCCGCTCGGCATCCTTTCGCGATCTCGCGCGCATCGAGCAGTTGTACCGGGAGGCCACCGAGGACGAGCGACACGGGGCCCAGATCGACTCTCGACAGCCCTGTCCCGCAGGCGACATTGCTGCGCCTCTGGCAGGCGCTCACCAAGTCGCTGTCCTCGCTGGTGCCGATCACCGACGTCGCGGAGGAGATGCTCGTTGCCGAGGACACCAAGGAAGGCGTGGTCGGCTTCGTGCAGGTCCAGTCGCTGTCGGTTCGCCCGCGCTCGTGGCAGATCCTGAACCTCTGCACCTCGACGTCGGCGCACGGCCATTTCGCTCGCGCGGAATTGCTCGACGGTGTGCGCAACCGTGGCCTCGAGCACGGCGTCCAGCGCGTGCACGTGCGTCTGCCGCTCGACCATCCACTGCTCCCGGTCTTCCTCGAGCACGGCTATGCGCAGTTCGCGACCGAGCAGATCCTCTATCGCGACCAGGCGACAGCCGATCCTGAACCCTCGGTGAGATCGACGCTGATCCGTCCTGCGCGCCGTGATGACATCGGGGCGATCTACCTGCTGTATCTGCGCACGACGCCATCACAGGTTGCGGCGGTCGAGGGTCCTTCGCTGAAGACGTGGCAGGCTGGATACGCACAGGGCCTCATCGCCGGGATGGGGCGTGACAACGTCCGCCACCTGGTTGTCGAGCGCCCCGGTGTCGTCGCCTGGGCGGCGATCCGCCCGCCGACTGCCGCCCAGCCGGCCGGCCTCAGCATGATGGTTGAGGGTCATGACCCGGCGCTGCGTGATGCCATCATCGACGCGGTGCTCGCCGAGCTGCCGTCAGGGCCGGCCTCCTGCGTGCTCCGTCACTATGACTCGGAGTTGATCAGAGCGCTGCAGCTGCGCGGATTCGCCGTGTACGGCACCCAGTTGCTGCTGATCAGCGAGCTCGGCGAGAAGGTGCGCATCAATGCGCCCTCGCGACGCAAGAAGCCGGTGCTGATCCGTGCCGGGGTTGCACGCAGCGTCCCATCCGGCTCACCGTCGATCCCGCTACGCGTCCTGTCCACGACCACAACGAGGAGAGAGAGATCGTCGCCCAGATGATGCCCTACGGATCCTCATGGGAAGAAGAGCTCAACCTGCTCTTCGCAGCCCTCCCACCCCGCATCGCGTCTGCCGCACAACGTCTCTCGCAAGGACGAGGCGATCTCCTCGAGATTGTGCTGGACCTCGGCCGTGAACCCGAAGCGCGGTTCACCGACGGCGAAGCGATCCTCGACTCCGCAAATGTCGGCAATGCCGAGATCGACTACGTCACCGAGCACGTCGGTCTCTTTGGTGACGACAACCGAGCGGGGATCGAGCGCACGCTCCACCGGATCAGCGCCATCCGCAACCGCAAAGGCACCATCGTCGGCCTGACCTGCCGCGTCGGTCGGGCGGTGACGGGGACCATCGACATCATCAAGGACATGGTCATCAGCGGCCAGTCGATCCTCCTGCTCGGCCCGCCCGGCATCGGCAAGACAACGATGTTGCGCGAATGCGCCCGCGTGCTCAGCGACGAGTGCGGTAAGCGTGTGGTCATCGTCGACACGTCCAACGAGATCGCGGGCGACGGTGACATCCCCCACCCGGGGATCGGACGCTCCCGGCGTATGCAGGTCCGCACTCCGGCGCTCCAGCACTCGGTGATGATCGAAGCGGTGGAGAACCATATGCCGCAGTGCATCGTCATCGACGAGATCGGTACCGAACTCGAGGCTGTCGCCGCGCGGACGATCGCCGAACGCGGCGTGCAGCTTGTCGGAACCGCGCACGGGTCGAACATCGATTCACTGCTGGTGAATCCGACGCTCAACGATCTCCTCGGTGGGATCCAGACGGTCACCCTGTCAGATGAAGAGGCGCGGCGTCGCGGAACCCAGAAGTCCGTGCTCGAGCGCAAGTCTCCACCGACCTTCGACGTGCTCATCGAGATCCAGGAGCGGGATCGCGTCGTGGTGCACGCACCGCTCGCGGAGACCGTCGACGAGGCACTCCGCGGCAGGGTTCGCCCGCCGCAGTTGCGCACGCGCGACGAGGCGGGCGCCATCGTCAGCCGTGTCGACACCAGCGCCGCCGCAACCCGCCCGTCGCCCTTCGAGCCGGCGCCGTTCCAGGGGGGCGCCCGTGGAGGCAGGCGGAACTCGCGAGCGCCGTCGCCGCTTCGACGTCGACGAGTACATCGCCGGGCAGCAACGACGCGAGCGCGAGTGGGAACCACCTGCGCCCGCCGTGCGCTCAGGACCGCCGCTGTCGATCTTTCCCTACGGCGTGTCCCGCAACTACCTCGAACAGTCGCTCCGGGAGATGCGCCTCCCGGTCCGCATCCAGCACCACGTCGACGACGCCGACCTCGTGCTCACCCTGAAGAACTATTACCGGCGCCACGACTCGCCGGTTCGCGCCGCCGAGTCCTCGGGCATCCCGATCCATGTGCTGCGCAGCAACACGGTTGCGCAGATCAAGGGCGCACTTGCGCGCGTCTATGGCGTCGAAGCACCTCCGGATACGACCGAGGACACCGAGCCGGCGATCCAGGATGTGCTCGAGGGCATCGAGCAGATGCAACGAACCGGTAACGACGTCGAGCTCACACCGCAGAACGCGTACGTGCGCAGGCTGCAGCATCAGCTTGTCGAGCAACACGCGCTGAGCGCGCGCAGCACCGGTGACGAACCCAACCGCCGACTCGTCATACTGCGACCCACGGAATGAGCCGTTCGGGCGAGGGGCCCGACGGCGGGGGAGTGGTGATTGATATGGGCGCATGGCGTGGCTTCTTCATCTCGTTCGAAGGGCTTGACGGTGCAGGCAAGAGCACGCAGGTCGCGTCCCTGGCCGGCGCGTTGCGCCAGCAGGGTCATGACGTGGTCACCGTTCGACCCGACGAGACGCCACTTGGGGAGATCCTCCACAGCTTTGTGCTCCAGCATCAACGCGGACCGGCGCTCGAAGCGTGGGCCGAGGCTCTGCTGTTCACAGGCGAGCGTGTGCAGTTGCTGCACGAGACGATCCTGCCCGCGCTCCGTCGTGGAGCGGTAGTCATCGCTGACCGCTACGCAGATTCGACGATCGCCTACCAGGGCGGCGGGCGCGGCATCCCCACTGCGGATCTGCTCCGGCTCCATGCAGCGGCGTGCGGCGACGTCTGGCCTGACCTGACCATCTACCTTGCGATACCCGCTGCCACCGCTGCGCAGCGCCAGCGTGCTCAACAGCTTCCGCTCGACCGCTTCGAAGTCGCGCCCGAGACGTTCCATGCGGCTGTCGAGGCCGCATTCGAGCAGCTTGCAGGCGAGCATCCGCGCAGGTTCGTGCGCATCGACGCGACCAGGCCTGCGATCCTCGTCTCGCGCGATGTCGAGAAGGTCATCGTGCAGCGGCTCCCCGCTGCAACGCCGTCGTCTCCCTCCCCGAGGACGGCCGGCGGGTTTGATCCGCGGACCTACGGCAGCGCGCCGGTCGCCTGATCCGACGCCGTCGCGGCTACTCGGCTGGTGCGCTCAGCACCACGTCGGTCGCCGGCACGACGCGCTCCACGCGGCTGCCCGCCAGGTGCACGCGAACTCCGGGGACACCCGGAGCACCGGGATCCCACCCGAGCGCATGCAACTCGCGAGCCTCACCCCAGGTTCGCGCCACGCGCTGCTGACGACCGTCGGTGAACGTCACGGTTCCGGGTCGCGTTGCGAAGCCGAAACCGACCTCCCCGCCGGTGCTGAGAAATGCGTGAACGTCCTTCAGAACTGTCGCGGGCCCAAAGAGCTCTTCACCGCTCGCCAGCGCCACCGCGAGACTCGGCATGCCACCCGACTTCGCTGCCTCGCGGACCCCGGCTCGCTGCGCAACCTGCTGCGCACGCTCGCGCCGTCTCCGCTCGGTGGCCAGCTCCGTGACCCGCGTACGGATCTCGCGCAGATGCTGCTCGTACGGTGCCATCGCGGCGATGGTGGCGCGCTCGCCAGCCTGCAACTCGGCGGCGAGGGCGTCGATGCCGTCGTCGCTCAACTCACGAAGGGCGTCGGGTTCGACCCGGTCGCCGAGCGGGGGAAGCTCCACCCTTGCGCACTCTACTCGGCGAGTGGCCGCGCATCGCGGCGCGCGCGCGTCCTTTTGCTGTATGACGCATGCAGCCATCATCGAATCGAGGGAGGCACAGCCGTGGGTCAGGTACTTCATAACGCCATCCGTGTCGAGCGCGAGGGCCCTGTTGTCACCCTCACCATCGACCATCCCCCGGCAAACGCGGTCAACGGTGATGTCGTCAACGGCCTGGTCGAGGGCCTCGCGAATGCCGAAGCCGACGAGAGCTGCCGCGCGCTGGTCATCACCGGGAGCGGGCCGAAGTTCTTCTCCGCAGGAGCGGACATCACCGGCTTCGGCGAGGGCGCGGACGCCGTCGGCAAAGCGACGGACCTGACGCTCCTCTTCGAGGCATCGCGCCTCCCCGTGATCGCCGCCATCAACGGCATCGCATTTGGCGGGGGATGCGAGCTGACGCTCGCGTGCGATGTCCGCATCGCTTCGCGAACCGCGCGCTTCGGTCAGCCGGAGATCAAACTCGGGATCATCCCGGGGTGGGGCGGCACTCAGCGCCTGCCTCGCCTGATCGGCGCAGCGCGCGCGACGGAGCTGCTGCTCACCGGCGACCCGATCGACGCCGAGCGCGCCCTGGCGATCGGACTGGTTGCGGAGGTGGTCGAGCCTGATGAGTTGCCCGCCGCGGCGCAGCGCTGGGGCCAGCTCCTGGCCTCGAGGGCACCGCTTGCGCTCGCAGCGACCAAGCGTGCGACGCGGGCGGGCGCACAACTTCCAATCTCGGACGCGCTCCAGGTGGAGCGCATGGAGTTCGTCGCGCTGTTCGCCACCGAGGACGCCCAGGAAGGCATAGCCGCGTTCATGCAGAAGCGTCCGGCGGAGTGGAAGGGGCGCTAGTGCCGGCGTCCGTCACCGCGATCATCAGCCCGATCGCGCTGGTACTGCTCGCTGCAGCGTCGTTGATCGCGAGCGGGTTGCGCTGGCGAAAGCTGCTCGGTCTTATGCGGCGCACCACGCGTCATGAGAGCCGCCTTGATCATCTGCTCTCGCGGGTGCGTGCCTTCTTCGTGTACGTGGTCGCTCAGGGGCGCCTGCTCAGGTGGCCTCTCGCCGGCGTGCTGCATGCCTTCATCTTCTGGGGCTTCGTGGTCCTGCTCACGGCGATCGCCCAGGGGATCGTCGAAGCGCTCTGGCAGGGATTTCAGTTCAACCAGATCCCGGGTAGCGGAGCGATCGCGTTCCTGCAGGACCTCTTCTTCTTCGTTGTCATCTGCGGTATCACCCTGGCGCTGTTCAACCGGGTGGTGGTCAAGCCGACTCGGTTTCGCGGCAGCCACCGTGGTGACGCCATCCTCATACTGGCGTGGATCGGCGTGCTGCTCGTCTGCATGGAGCTCAACTACGCAACGCGCATCGCCGAGGGAGCGCCGGAAGCGCTGGGTCAGTGGCGGCCCATCGCGTCAGCGCTCGCGAGCATCTTCCGGCCGCTCGGCACGCAGAGCGAGGCGCTGATCGTCCTCCACGGCGTCTTCTTCTGGGCGCACCTGACGCTGGTGTTCGGATTCCTCGTGTACCTCGGGTACAGCAAACACCTTCACATCATCACGTCGGTACCCAACGTCTTCTTCAAGAACGAAGGGCCTAAGGGAGCCTTTCGCACCCTGGACATCGAGGCGGTGATGAACGCCGAAAGCGAGTCCGATCAGCACTTCGGCGCCGGCGCGCTCGAGCACTTCTCATGGAAGGACACACTCGATCTCTATACGTGCACCGAATGCGGGCGCTGCCAGACCCACTGCCCGGCATACAACACCGGCAAGCCGCTGTCGCCGAAAACCTTGATCACCGACCTCCGCGACCTGGCATACGAGAATCTCGCGGGCGGCTATGCGGCCACCCGGCACGATGCGCACGTTGCCGGCGACGGCGCGAGTAGCGACAGCGCGGTGATGTGGACGAGTGGCGATCACCAGCCCGACGCCGTGCACGATCTGCCCGGACACTTCCAGCCGTCATGGCTTTCGCCCGAGCAGGTTGCCGCAGCGGTGCCTGATGGCGCAGCGCGTCCTCTGATCGGAGGCACCATCCTCGAGGAGACACTCTGGTCGTGCACCACGTGCGGCGCGTGCATGGATCAGTGCCCGGTGCTGATCGAACACGTTCCCAAGATCATGGACATGCGCCGCCACCTCGTCCTCGACGAGTCACGATTGCCCAAGCAGGCGGAAGCGGCGTTGCGCAACATCGAGAACGTGGCCAACCCGTATGGCCTGTCCCATCAGTCACGGGCGGACTGGGCGAAGGACCTCGGCGTCTCCTTCATCGCCGACAAGCCCGATGCCGAATACCTTTACTGGGTTGGCTGCGCGGCGTCCTTCGACGAACGCGCGCGAACGATCGCGGCAGCATTGGCCAAAATTCTTCAGGCCGCCGGAGTCGACTTCGCCATCCTCGGCACCGAGGAGAAGTGCACGGGTGATCCGGCACGAAGGATTGGCAACGAGTATCTCTTTCAGGAGCGTGCAAAAGAGAATGTCGAAGTGCTCAAGCTGCACAACGTGCGCAAGATCATCGCGTCGTGCCCGCACTGCTTCAACACCTTCGCCAATGAGTACGGCGATTTCGGTGGCGACTATGAGGTCATCCATCACACCCAGCTGATCGACCGCCTGCTCAAGGAAGGGCGCATCACGCTCGATGCAGCCAAGGCCCAGGAGGAGACGATCACGTACCACAACTCCTGCTACCTGGGCCGCTGGAACGACATCTTCGCTCCGCCCCGGGACATCCTCGAGCGCATCCCGGGCCTCAAGGTCGTGGAGATGGCGCGCAGCAAGAGCGAGGGCATGTGCTGCGGTGCCGGAGGCGGCAGGATGTGGATGGAGGAGGACAAGCCCAGGGTCAATCACCGCAGGGTGGACCAGGCGATGGACACGAAGGCCACCAAGGTCGCCACCGCATGCCCCTTCTGCCTCGCCATGTTCGACGAGGGGATCTCCGCCAAGCAGATCGGGGGCTCGTTGGCGGTCGACGACGTCGCCGTCTACGTCGCGCGTGCCCTCAAGGACCCGGTCGCGGACTGACTGCCCGCTCCTGGCTCAGATGGGTCGAGGCACTCGCTGGTTCTGCAGGGTCTGGAAGCGCGCCCCGCAATCAGCGCACTTGAACCCCGGCTGGTCATAGCCAACTTGACGATCGCCGAAGGTCAGCGGAACCAAGCGGGTGCCCTCGCATCGCGAGCAGGGAGGATCAACCGGCACCCGAAGCACCTGAGCCATGGCAAGAGGATGGCACGTCCACGGAAGTGGCGCACCGGCGATCGCTAAGGGCACACTTGGCTGTCCCGGGGTGCCGAGACTACACGTCCAAGGAGACAGAGAGTGGCAGACACGCAGGTGGTCGACGCGTACAGCCCTGAATGGGCTGAGGCCTTCAAGGCCGAGATCAACAAGTCGCCGGTCTACAAGCAGGCCGCGGCCGGTTGGGAGGGCACAGTCGGCCTCGTCGTCCTCGCCGAGCCCGACAAGAACTTTCCCGAGGATCGCGGTGTGTTCCTCGATCTCTGGCACGGCGAGGCGCGTGACGTTCGCGTCGGGACGCGCGAGGACGCTCAGCAGGCCAAGTTCGTGATCACCGGTGCCTACTCCCGATGGAAGCAGGTGGCCACGAAGGAGCTCGACGCAACCAAGGGGATCATGCTTGGCCAACTCAAGCTCAAGGGTGACTTCCCGACGATCGTCCGCTACACCAAGGCGTCGCAGGAGCTGACCAACTGCACGACCCGAGTGCCGGTCAGGTGGCCGGACGAGGCGTGACCGGATGACCACCTCGGTGCCGGACAGCGGGGACCAGGGTCGCCTGCTGGTTGTCGGAGCCGGCACCATGGGGGCACAGATCGCCCAGCAGGCTGCGTTGCACGGTATCGATGTGTCCCTCGTCGACGTCGATGGCGACCATCTGCAGCGGGCGATGGCCGCGAATCGGCAGTGGCTCGATCGCCAGGTCGCCAAGGGCAGAATCGAACGCGCCGAGGCGGACGCCGCCGCGAGCCGGGTTACCGCCACGACCGACCTCGCCAGCGCGGCCGCCGAGTCGGCGTGGGCGATCGAGGCCGTCGTGGAGCTGCCGTCGGTCAAACGGGAGATCTTTGCCGAGCTGGACGCGCACCTCCCGGCTCGAGCGGGGATCGCGACCAACTCCAGCAACATCGTGGTGTCCCGGCTCGCGGATGTGACGGCGCGCCCGGAGCTCTGCTGCAACATGCACTTCTTCCACCCCGTGCTGGTGATGGACCTGTGCGAGGTGGTGCGTGGACCGGAAACCTCCGACGAGACCTGCGCCCGGGCGGTTGCGTGGTCGAAACGCATGGGCCGGACGCCGATCGTCGTCGAGAAGGAGATCGACGGCTTCATCGTCAACCGGATCCTTGGGGCTGCGTCCCGCGAAGCCTTCTCGCTGCTTCAAGGGGGAGTCGCGTCGGCGGAGGATATCGACATCGCCGTACGCAAGGGCCTCAACTGGCCGATGGGACCGTTCCAGCTCGCGGACTTCTCGGGACTCGATACGGTCCTGACCATCCGGCGCGACCGCATGGAGCGCGACCATGCTCCGGGCGACGTCGCCACGGTCGCCATCCTCGAGCGCATGGTGGCTGCCGGTCGTCTCGGCCGCAAGTCCGGCCGCGGCTTCTACGACTACGCGGTGGACCCGCCAGCACCCCTGCCACTGCCGGACTGAGCCACCGCCACCCGTGCGGACTGCCCAGCGACCGTTCTGGTCGTCGGGATCACCAGAGCCGCGATCCCGGCGCCGAGCAGCGCGAGCGGCACCAGCCTGCCGGGCGGAGCCGCCGCCGCGTTGCCCGTGTCGACGAGCGTGAGGACGCCCAGCACGGTCCACGCGGCGATCATCCGAATGCTCACCAGGCCTGGCCATGGTGCTGCGTCGGCCAGGGCGGCTCGGGCCATGCACCACGCGAACGCCGGGGCCAGGATCACGAGGTCGTGGGGCAACAGGTGAGGCGACGCCACCAGCGAGAACGCTGCGGCGCCGGCCAGCGAGATCTCGAGAGCTGCCGTCCTGCCGCGTGATCGCGATCCGAGCATCGCGCACCCGGCAAGCGCGATCAGCGACCCGACGATGCTGATGCCAACTGCCAGGTTGCCGCTCCCCAGCCAGGACGTCACGAGGCCCTGGATACCGAGCGTGCTCGACCCCGGGGTGTTCCCCGCAGCGAACCCCAGGGCGGACACGAAGCCGGCAAGTCCCGCGGGACCGACCAGCGCCATCGAGACGCCGGCGACCACCGCGCAGCCGCAGATCGCGCCGCCGAGCGCGCGCCAGTCGCGGCGCGCCACAAGCCAGATGCCGAGCCCGATCGCGAGGTGCGGCTTGGTTGCCGCAAACGCGAGCGCGAGCCAGAAGCCGGCAGCGGCCGATCGCTGCTTCCGCCAGGAGGAGTAGGCGACCGCGAGGCCGAGGGCGGCGATGCCGTCGATCTGGCCGAGCAACAGGAACGCATAAGTCCCTCCAGCGGCGAGCGCCAGGAGCATCGTGGCCGCTCGGGTCGCTCCCCGGGCACCCGCCGGCCAGGGTCCGGCGCGGATTGCCACCCACACGGCGAGCCCCAGAAGGATCAACTCGACCAGCGACCACACCCGGAACGCGGTGCCGGGGTCGAGAGCGGTGAACGGCAAGACGATCAGCGCAGTCGTCGGCGGGGTGATGAACGGAAGGTCGATCATCGTTCCGGGCGAGAGCAGGGCAAGATGCCGAGCGTGTTCGGCCTGCTGGTTGTACAGCTGGGCGCCATCGCCACTCCGGACCAGGAGTGCCGCCACGTACGACGCGGAGAAGTCGGTACCCCGCTCGCGTTGCGGGCTCACCTGTGCCCATGCGATCGCGTAGTAGGCAAGAAGGACGGTGCTGACCGCGGCCGCAAGGGCGACCGCGCGGCGGGTTCTCACGGCCTCTGGACGCTAGCATCGAGTTCCCGGACGCGAACACGGCGTTGCCGTATTGCTTCCTATACTCGGCCAAAGATGGCGAGCGCATTCACGAGGATCGACCACGTCGGCATCGCCGTCGCGGACCTCGACCTCGCGATTGCCGCCTACGAGCGGCTGACCGGCTCCGCAGCCGGCCACCGGCAGGTGATCGCATCCGACGGGATCGAGGCGGTCATGTTCCAGGTGGGCGAGTCGCGAATCGAGCTGCTCGGGAGCACCGGTCCCGAGTCGAAGATCGCCGGGTTCCTGGCCCGGCGGGGAGGTGGCCTGCACCACGTCGCCTATGGCGTGGACGACGTTCAGGCCACACTCGACCACTTCGCCGAGCTCGGCCTGCAGCTCCTGGACACCTGCCCCCGCCAGGGCGCGGGAGGGAGGCTGGTGGCATTCCTCCACCCGTCGGCAGCAGACGGAGTGCTCACCGAGCTCTGTCAGCCGGACCAGGAGAGTCCCGGGTCCCGCTCGTGAGCGATCACCCCGGAGCTGGGCCAAGCACGCACGGTGAGACCAAGTCCGGCATCCCGCTGGAACCCTTCTACGCCGAGCATCCGGACGAACCACCACCACCGGGCCATTACCCGTACACCCGAGGTCTTCGGCCCGACGGGTACCGGTCGCGGTTGTGGACGATGCGCCAGTACGCGGGGTTTGGCAGCGCGGAGCAGACCAACGAGCGCTTCCACTACCTGTTGCGAGCGGGACAGAGCGGGCTCTCGGTGGCGTTCGACCTTCCCACGCAGATGGGGTACGACAGCGATGACCCGGTGGCGCACGGCGAGGTCGGCAAGGTTGGCGTCGCGATCAACTCCATCGACGACATGGAGCTGCTCATGCACGGCATTCCCCAGGACCGCGTGACGACGTCGATGACGATCAATGCGCCCGCCTCGATTCTGTTGCTGCTCTATGAGCTGGCTGCGGAGCGCAAGGGAATTGCGGCCGCGACGCTCGGCGGCACGATTCAGAACGACATCCTGAAGGAATACGCCGCGCGCGGAACCTACATCTATCCTCCGCGCCAGTCGATGCGGCTGGTCACCGACACGTTCGCGTACTGCGCGGAGCATCTGCCGCGATGGAACACGATCAGCATCAGCGGCTACCACATCCGCGAAGCAGGCGCGACGGCCCCGCAGGAGATCGCGTTCACCCTCAGCAACGGCATCGCGTATGTGCAGGCCGCGGTCGACGCCGGCCTTGACGTCGAGGACCTCGGTCCGCGCCTGAGCTTCTTCTTCAATGTCAGCAACGACTTCTTCGAGGAGGTCGCCAAGTTTCGCGCCGCTCGCGCGCTGTGGGCCGAGGTGATGCGCGAACGCTTCGGCGCCATCGGCGAGCGCACGCTCCAGTTGCGCTTTCACGCACAGACGAGCGGCGCCACGCTCACGGCGCAGCAGCCGCTGAACAACGTGGTACGGGTCTCCCTGCAGGCGCTGGCTGCGGTATGCGGTGGCGCGCAATCCCTGCACACCAACAGCTACGACGAAGCGCTCGCGCTGCCGTCCGAGCAGGCTGCCGAGATCGCGCTCCGGACCCAGCAGATCATCGGCCACGAGACCGGCGTCGCCAACGTGAGCGACCCGCTGGGTGGGGCGCACCTCGTCGAATCACTGACTCGCGACCTCATCGACGAGTCCCGCGCGCTGATGGCTCGAGTCGATGAGCAGGGTGGCGCCGTGGCAGCGATTGAGGCGGGCTTCTACCAGGAGCAGATCCAGGAATCGGCATATCGCCATCAGCAACTCGTCGAGTCCGGGGACCGGGTCATCGTCGGGGTCAACCGCTTCACCGAGACATCGCAACCGGCTGTCCCGATCATGCAGATCAGTGCCGACCTCGAAGCGGTACAGATCGAACGGCTGGCGAAGCTGCGCGCCGGCCGCTCCGGCGGCGACGTCACGCGTGCGCTGGATGCCTTGCGCACGGGTGCTCAGGAAACGGCCAACCTGCTCCCGCTGATGCGCACAGCGCTCGAGGCTCGGGCGACGGTCGGCGAGGTGTGCGGGGTGCTGCGCGAGGTGTTCGGCGTTTATCGCCCCTCGGTCACGGTGTGAACCCGGGGCGGCATGCGGTCCCCTGGTAGCCTGACGGCGTGACGAGACAGGTGCGCAAGGGCGTTCCCCCTGTGGGCGCGAGCGACGCCGTCGTTCCCGCGGCCGTCCCCGCGCCGGCCGATGCCGACGGACCCTCGAGCGGATCGAGTGGCGGAACCGGCAAGAAGATCAACATCCTCCGCAAGCGCCGCTACGACGCCGTCCACCGGGGCGGCGCCGCAGAGCGCTCCCAGCACGCCAAGGGCAAGCTGACCGCGCGCGAGCGCATCGACAGGATGCTCGACCCGGGCTCGTTCACCGAGCTCGACATGTTTGCGCTCCATCGAAGCACCAGCTTCGGCATGGAAGAACGCAGGATCCGCGGTGACGGCGTGATCACCGGTTGGGGAACGATCGACGGCCGTCAGGTCTTCGTCTTCAGCCACGACGCGTCGGTGTTCGGCGGGTCGCTCGGCGAGGTGTTCGCGGAGAAGGTCACCAAGATCATGGACCTCGCGCTGCGCACCGGATGTCCCTGCATCGGCATCAACGATTCTGGCGGAGCGCGCATCCAGGAGGGCGTCGTCTCGCTGGCGGGATATGCCGAGATCTTCTATCGCAATGTCGCGTCGAGTGGAGTGATCCCCCAGCTATCCTTGATCGCCGGGCCGTGCACGGGTGGCGCCGTGTACTCGCCCGCGATGACCGACTTCATCTTCATGGTGCGTAAGGTCGGATACATGTTCATCACCGGTCCCGACGTCATCAAGGTCACAACCGGCGAGGACGTGACCTTCGAAGAGCTCGGCGGGTCCGACGTGCACAACCAGCGGAGTGGTGTTGCCCACTTCGTCGCAGACACCGAGGATGAGGCGTTCGCGCAGATGCGCGAGCTGCTCTCATATCTGCCACCGAACAACCGCGAGCAGCCGCCGTACCGACCGACGCTCGATGATCCGCATCGCGAGGATCCCGAGCTGCAGACGATCATCCCCGACAACCCGAATCAGCCGTATGACATGCGCAGCGTTGTCACTCGCGTGGTCGACGACGGACGGTTTCTCGAAGTGATGCACCACCATGCAGAGAACATCATCTGCGGCTTCGCGCGCCTCGACGGGCACCCGATCGGAGTCGTCGGCAACCAGCCGCGCGTGCTTGCGGGCGCGCTCGACATCGACGCCTCCAACAAGGCCGCGCGCTTTGTGCGCTTCTGCGACTCGTTCAACGTGCCGCTGGTGACCTTCGTGGATGTGCCCGGCTTTCTCCCCGGGACCGACCAGGAGTACGGCGGCATCATCCGGCACGGCGCCAAGCTGCTCTATGCGTATTGCGAGGCGACGGTTCCCAAGCTCACGGTGATCACGCGCAAGGCGTACGGCGGCGCATACGACGTCATGTGCTCAAAGCACATCCGCGCCGACTACAACGTCGCATGGCCCACCGCGGAGATCGCGGTGATGGGACCGCAAGGTGCCGTCAGCGTGATCTTCAAACGCGAGATCTCGCAGGCAGACAACCCGAAACAGCGATCCGATCAGCTCATCGAGGAATACCGAGAGCAGTTCGCCAATCCGTACTACGCGGCCGAGCGCGGGTACATCGACGATGTGATCGAGCCGCGCCAGACGCGCGGCGCGCTCATCACCGCGCTCCGGATGGCGCGGGGCAAGCAGGTGGACACCCCCAAGCGAAAGCACGGCAATATTCCGCTCTGAACGTCAGCGGGGCAATACTCCGCGCTTCCCTCAGCGCGGGTTCACCCGGCGCCCACCGCTGCGTGGCGCCGAGTCCTTCAGCCCGGCAGAGAGCGGCACGTACGCCTTGGCGTATGCCTGGTCGGTGCGGCCCTGCGCGTGGTGGATGGCAGGAACAGCGGCGCGCACCACCAGCACCTGGAGCGCTGCCGCCACCGGGACCGCGAGGATCGCGCCGATCAGACCCTGGATGGCGCCACCCACCAGCAGTGCGAGCACGACACCGAGGGCGGGCAGCGACACCACGCGGTTCATGACCATGGGGACAACCGTGTTCGCATCGACGAACTGGATCACCATGAGAACGATCAGCACCAGGATCGGGTATTCCGGGCTGATCGTGAAGCCGAGCAGGACCGCCGGGACAACGCCGATGATCCCGCCAACCATCGGAATGGCGGCAGTGATGCCGGCAAAGATGCCGAGGATGACCGGGTCGGGGAGACGGAGCAGCCAGCACACAACGCCAACGACAAGGCCGAGCGCGAGGCTGTTGATCGCCACCGCCCGCAGGAAGCCACCCATGCGGAATCCCATCTCGCGAAAGATGTCGATGATCAGCTCGTGGTGTGCTTCGGGGAACAGGTCGACAGTGAATGTCTTGAGGCGCTCGCTGCTCACCAGCCAGAGGAAACCGACGACGAGCGCGAGCACGAAGTCGACGATGATGCTGAAGATCGTGCCGCCGATGGCGAACAGGATGTTGCGCGTGGCATCGATGACCGAGCCCACCTGTTTGGCGACGTCGACGTTGAAGTGGAACTGCTGCTCAACGCCGGTGAACCACTTGAGAAAGTCCTTCTGGTAGGTCGGGAAATTGGTGGCCAGCGACGACGCCTCGCTGACGATCGGCTGTACCAGCAGGAGCACCATGACCGCGATGAAGGCGAGCACGGCGACGTAGACGATCAGGATGCCAACGGGTCGCGGAATGCGCCTGCGCTGAAGATCGTCCACAAGCGGACGAATGCCCTCAGCAAACACGATTGCGACCAGGACGACCAGGACGATGCTGATGATCGAGGCGAGGAAGAAGACCAGCGCCACGATGCCGAGCACGATGAGCGCCGCGGTGACCAGGGTGCGCACCGAGATGACGTTGACCCCGTCGCGACGCGAGGTCCGCTGCGGCTCGGTGGGGACGCGGTCGGAAGCGTCCCCGGTGCGAGGTTGAGCCGGCTCCGGCGCCGGACCTTGGTCTGGTGGAGTCCCGACGACGCGCTCTGACAACGGGGTCAGCCTACCAGCCTCCGGCCGCTGTTGAGACACGAGGTTTGCGTACCCTGTTGAGCGTGAGCCTCGAGACACGATCCATCGGCGGAGGCGTTCTCGAGGCAACGGTGGTCGGCCTCGGTTGCAACAATTTCGGCCGCCGGGTGGATGCGGCGGGCACTGAACGTGTGGTGCATGCCGCACTCGAGGAAGGGATCACCTTCTTTGACACGGCCGACATCTATGGCGGCGGCCAGAGCGAGGAGATGCTCGGCGCGGCGCTCAAGGGGCGTCGTCAGGATGCGGTGATCGCGTCCAAGTTCGGCCATGTGTCGGGAGGTCCTGGTCGCGGCGGATCGCGCGCGTGGATCCGGGTCGCCATCGAGAACAGCCTCCGGCGGCTCGACACCGATTGGATCGACCTGTACCAGCTTCACACCCCCGACCCGGCGACACCGATCGAGGAGACGCTGGAGACGCTCACCGAATTGGTCAGCGAGGGCAAGATCCGCTGCGCCGGCAACTCCAACTTCGCCGGCTGGCAGATCGCGGACGCGGACTGGATCGCGCGAACACGCGGCCTCACGCGGTTCGTCACCGCCCAGAACGAGTACAGCCTCCTTAACCGTTCTGTTGAGACCGACGTGATCCCGGCGTGCGCCAAGTTCGACGTGGGGATGATTCCGTTCAGCCCGCTAGCGAATGGCCTGCTCACCGGTAAGCATCGGCGCGGGCAGCCACCCGTCCCAGGCACGCGTCTCGCCGCTGCGCCGGGGGCCAACCCGAGCCGGTGGCTCACCGGCGCCAACTTCGACATCGTCGAAGCGCTCGAAGGATTTGCGCGTGCGCGCGATATCTCGGTGCTCGATGTCGCCATCGGGGGCCTGGCCGCACAGCCGCAGGTGGTGTCGGTTATCGCCGGCGCCACGAGCCCCGAGCAGGTGCGGGCCAATGCGCGAGCCGGCCGCTGGCGCCCGAGCGCCGCCGACCTGGAAGAGCTCGACCGCCTTGCTCCGCGGCGATGATCCCCACGGCTTTCTCTAGACTGGCCCGCCGATGAAGCTGCTCGAGTACCAGGCGAAACAGCGCTTCGCCGGCGCCGGTATCCCAGTCCCGCCGGGGAGGCTGGCGCGTACCCCCGATGAGGCGGTCGATGCCGCACGCGAGCTCGGCCGGATCGCAGTCAAAGCCCAGGTGCCCATCGGTGGAAGGGGCAAGGCGGGTGGCATCGCCGTCGTCGATACGCCCGAGGCGGCGCACCGCGAAGCCGCGCGCATCCTGACGATGGATATCCGCGGCTACCCGGTGCGCAGCGTCTGGTGCGAGACCGGGCTCAGCATCGAGGCCGAGCTCTACCTCGGCATCACCCTCGACCGCGACCGCCGGCGGCTCGTGATCATCTTCTCCGCCGCGGGGGGCATGGAGATCGAGCAGGTCGCCGTCGAGGCGCCCGAGCGGATCGCCAAGCTCTGGCCCGATCCGTTCGCGGGTCCGCACCCGTTTGAGATCCGCCAGCTCGCCTTTGCGGGTCTCGCGCATGCTCCCGAGCTGCGCGACCGGGTCCCGAAGCTGGTGACCACCCTCGTCGGGCTCACCACTCGGCTCTATGGCGTCGCCACGTCCCTCGATGCCCTGACATGCGAGATCAATCCGCTGGTGCTCACAGTCGATGGCACCCTGGTGGCGGCGGACGGCAAGCTCGAGATCGACGAAAATGCCGATTCGCGGCACCAGGACATCGCTGCCGAGCTCGCGCGCGATGAGACCGGAGACGACGGCCGCAGCGGCGACGACCCATTCGAGGTCGAGGCACGCAAGCGGGGCCTCACATACGTCCACCTCGACGGCGACATCGGCTGCATCGGCAACGGCGCCGGCCTGACAATGAACACGCTCGACCTGGTCAAGCAGCACGGCGGCGACCCCGCCGACTTCCTCGATATCGGCGGCGGAGCCAATGCCGAGCGCGTCCGCAACGCCCTCGAGATGGTGCTCCTCGACCCCAAGGTGCGCGGCGTGTTCATCAACATCTTCGGGGGCATCACCCGCGGCGACGAGGTGGCCCGCGGGATCATCGCCGCGCGCGACCAGCTGCACATCACCAAGCCTTTGGTTGTTCGCATGACAGGCACGATGGAAGAAGAGGGACGCAAGCTCCTCGAGGCCGCGGGCATCGTGCCGGCCAAGACCGCGACCGAGGCGGCCGATACCATCGTTCAGCTCACCAGGGCGGGTCGCGTATGAATTTTGTCTTGCGCCGCACACACGGTGTCGAGGGCATGAACTGCGGCGGGCACGGGGTCGGAACGCCTTTGGCGTTCCGACCCTCGCTCTCGCCGGGGGGGGTAGCCCCGGCTGCGAGACGACCCGCCTCCGTTCATGCCCTCGCCACCGTAGTCGTTCCACAGACCGCCTACGCGCTTCCCTCCAGGCTCGCCTCATGAGCGTGCTTGTCGACCGCTCAAGCCGGGTGCTTATTCAGGGCATAACCGGGCGTGAAGGGAGCTTTCATACCGGGCAGATGCGGGCCTTCGGGACCAATATCGTCGCGGGGGTTTCACCGGGTAAAGGCGGTGCTGATCAGGACGGGGTGCCGATCTTCGATACCGTTGCTGATGCTGTTGCGGCGACCGGCGCTGATGTTTCGGGGATCTTTGTGCCGCCGGCGTTTGCGGCTGACGCGATCATGGAGTTGGCGGCCGCCGGGATTGAGTTGACGGTTTGCATCACTGAGTTGATTCCGGTGCACGACATGATCCGGGCGCGGGAGTTCGTGATTCGGACTGGGCATCAACTGCTTGGGGCCAACTGTCCGGGGATCGTGACTCCCGGTCAGTGCAAGGTCGGAATCATTCCGAATCACATCAATGTGCCCGGGCCCGTGGGGATTGTCGGGCGCAGCGGGACGCTGACCTATGAGGTGATTCAGGGGCTCGGGCAGGCTGGGATGGGGCAGACGACGTCGGTGGGCATCGGTGGGGATCCGGTGATGGGGCTGAGCTTTCCCGATGTGTTGCAACGGTTTGCGGATGACCCGGAGACGCGCGCGGTGGTGCTCATCGGCGAGATCGGTGGATCCGACGAGGAGAATGCTGCCGCGTGGATTCGCGAGACCGGTTTCGACAAGCCGGTTGTGGCGTTCATCTCGGGGCGCACCGCGCCGCCGGGCAAGCGCATGGGCCATGCCGGGGCGATCATCAGCGGTAATACCGGGAGCGCGCAGACCAAGCTCGATGCACTCACGGCGGCCGGTGCTGATATTGCGGACACCATCGAGGACGTTGTCCGGCTGACCGCAGTGAGGTTGGGCACGCAGCCTCGCTGACGGTAGCGGCCTCAGCCGCGCACGCGGAGCACGATGACCGCTGCGATGTACGCGAGGCCTGCGATCGCGCCCAGCCAGTCGTAGGGTTCGCTGCTGTTGCCGTGTGCGACGTCGACGATGAAGGCAACGATCACAGCGACCATGAGTGCCAGTCCGGCCAGCGCAGTGGCCTGCAGGTCGAGCATCGCGAAACGCTCGTCGCGTCCGTCACCGCGAAGGCCGCGCACGGTCTCGCTTCGGCCGCCGATCAGGACGGCCACGCCGAACAGCACCATGATTCCGAGGCTCCACAGGCCCGCGACCAGCTGATGCCCGATGCCGAGTGCGCCGAGAAGGATCAGACCGAGGATGGCGCTGAAAGCCGGGACGGTCCACTTCGAGCGCATCACGTCAGGCCGTCTTTCCGTTCTTGTCGACATGGAACATGCCCTCCACTGTTGTGCCGAAGAAACGGGCCAAGGCGATTGCCAGCGGCAGAGAGGGTGTGTAGCGCTCGGTCTCGATGGCATTGATGGTTTGCCTCGAGACACCCAGCGCGTCGGCAAGATCTCCCTGCGAGAGGCCTCGGGTCGACCGCAGTTCCCGGACGCCGTTTCGGATGATGTAAAGCTTACTTGACACCATCGTCTCATGTCAAGTCTGCTTTACATCAGAACGCATACCTCGAGCTCATCCCTCCGCGCTACCGTTAGGTTCGAGTGAATTTCGATCTCAGCGACGAGCAACGGGACATCCGCAACGCCGTTCGCGACTTCGCCCAGGCGGAGATCGCGCCTGCAGCCGCGCATCACGACGAGACGGGGGAATTTCCCTACCGGCTTGTCGCCGGGATGGCCGAGCTTGGTCTCTTCGCCCTTCCCTTCCCGGAGGCAATCGGCGGTGCCGGGGGCGATTTCATCTCGTACTGCCTCGCCATGGAGGAGATCGCTCGCGCCGATGCCAGTTGCGCGATCACCCTCGAGGCAGCCGTCTCGCTGGGGATCTCGCCGATCGCGAAGTTCGGGTCGAAAGAACAGCAGCAGCGATGGCTGGGGCCGCTTCTGGCTGGGGAGCGGTTGTGGGCGTTCGGGCTCACCGAGCCCGACGCGGGATCCGACGCGGCCGCCACCCAGACCCGCGCAGTCCGTGACGGCGATGAATGGGTCATCAACGGCCGCAAGGCGTTCATCACCAACGCGGGAACCGATATCAGCGCCGGGGTAACCATCACCGCGATCACCGGATCGCACAACGGCCACAAACAGATCAGCACCATCGCGGTCGAGCGGGGAACGCCCGGGTACTCCCAGGCTCCCAAATATCGAAAGCTCGGATGGCACGCGTCCGACACCCGGGAGCTGATCTTCGAGGACTGCCGTGTTCCCCTCGGCAACATCGTCGGGGAGCCGGGTCAGGGATTGACGCAGTTCCTGCAGATACTCGAGGGTGGCAGGGTGGCGATCGCGGCACTCTCCGTCGGCGTGGCCCAGGCCTGCCTCGACGCGTCGCTCGCGTACTCGTCGGCGCGCCGCCAGTTCGGCGTGCCCATCGCGACCTTCCAGGCGACGCAGTTCAAGCTCGCCGACATGGGCACGCAGATCGAGCTGGCTCGATTGATGACCTGGCGAGCAGCCGCCGCGATTGATGCCGGCAAAAGTGCGGCACCCTATGCATCGATGGCGAAGCTGCACGCATCCGAGGTGGCGACCGCATGCGCGAATCAAGCGGTGCAGATCCATGGCGGCATGGGCTTCATGGAGGAATCGCCGGTGGCGCGTCTGTATCGCGACGTCAAGGTCAACGAGATCGGCGAAGGAACCAGCGAGGTGCAGCGCATCCTGATCGCGCGCCATCTCCTCCGTCCATTCGAGGTGCTGGAGGCCGACCGTGCCAACTGATGCCGTCATCGTCGCCGCGGCACGCACGCCTTTCGGCAAGCTCGGCGGCGGGCTGGCCTCAGTTCCTGCGGTCGACCTCGGCGCGCGAGTCATTCGTGAGGTCCTCGAGCGCACCCGGACGGACCCTGCCTCCGTCGATCAGCTGATCATGGGCATGGTGCTCGCGGCCGGGCAGGGACAGGTGCCGTCGAGGCAGGCGGGCTTGCGCGCGGGACTTCCGGCGAGCGTCTCGTCGTTCACGGTCAACAAGGTCTGCGCCAGCGCGCTGAAGGCCGTCAACCTCGGTGCGCTGCTGATCCGCGCCGGCGAGGCAGACGTGGTCGTTGCCGGCGGGATGGAGTCGATGTCGCGATCCCCGTACCTGCTCGAGGACCAGCGTTTTGGCAGCCGATTCGGCGATCGCGTCGCTGTCGACAGCATGATGCGCGACGGCCTCTGCTGCCCTGTCGACGGTGTGCTCATGGGCGTGCACGGCAGTGACGTCGCGTCGGAGCTCGGGGTCACGCGTGAGGAGCAGGACGCCTGGGCCTTCCGCTCCCAGATGCGTTACCAAGAAGCGCTTGCGGCGGGACGGTTCGCGGATGAGATCGTTGCGGTGAGCGTCAACGGCTCGAAGGTGGAACGCGACGAGCAACCGCGGGCCGACACGACTCTCGCGAGGCTCGCAGCGCTCCGAGGCGCATTCGGCGATGGGACCACCGTCACCGCCGGCAACGCGCCCGGGATGAACGATGGCGCAACGGCCGTGATGCTGATGAGCGCCGAGCGCGCGCGTGCGGAAGGCCTCACGCCGCTCGGCACGTGGATCACCTACGGTGAATCCGCTGCGGAACACCCATACCTGGCCACCGTGCCCGCGCTGGCGATCGAGGCCGCGCTGGCCAGGACCCGCGGCGAGGTTGATGCCGGCAAGCTGGAGCTGGTCGAGATCAACGAGGCCTTTGCGGCGGTGGCGATCACGAGCACGCAGATGCTCGAGGTGGACCCGGAGCGAGTGAACGTCAATGGCGGCGCGATCGCCGTCGGCCACCCGATCGGCGCCAGTGGGGCGCGGATTCTCATGACGCTGCTCTACGAGTTGCGACGGCGCGGCGGAGGCTATGGGGCTGCAGGTATCTGCAGCGGCATCGCGCAGGGTGAAGCAACGCTCATCCGTGTCGACTGAGCTCGCGGATCGAGCCCTCACGGGCCGTATCTCGGCCTTCGTGGACGATGTCATCACGCCGATCGCCCCGGCAATGGCCCGTGGTGACGGACCCTCCCCAAAGCGCATCGTCGAGGCCGCGGGTGAGGCAGGGCTCTCGGGCATCCTCACCCCGGAGGCGTACGGCGGCGCCGGCGGGAGCCACGCGGACTTCATCGAGTTCATCGAGTCGGTGGCGCGGGCCGATGCGAGCTGTGCGGTGATCCTCGACGTGCACCTCTCGGTGGGTACCGAGCCACTGCTTGTTTTCGGCAATGATGACCAGAAGTCGCGATACCTGCGCAGGCTGGCGTGTGGGGAATGGCTGGCTGCCTTTGCCTTGACCGAGGCAGCCGGCGGCAGCGACGCGATCGCCATGCGGACGCGAGCCGTGCGCGAGGGCGATGCATACGTGATCGATGGCGCGAAGGCGTTCATCACAGGCGCCGGCGACGCCGACCTCTACATCGTCATGGCACGCACGGGTGAGGGTTCGCACGGCATCAGCGCCTTCCTTGTCGAAACCGCGTGGCCAGGCGTGAGCACCGGAACGCCGCTCGCGAAGATGGGACTGCACGGTTCCTGGACGGGAGAGCTGATCCTCGACGGCGTGCGCGTCCCCGCCGCCAACCGCCTCGGTGACGAGGGTGCGGGATTCACCGTCGCGATGTCAGCTCTCGACAGCGGACGCGTGGGGATCTCGGCGCAGGCGGTGGGGATTGCGCAGGGATCGCTCGACGCGGCGCTCGATGCGTCGCGCCGGCGTCGCGACGCGGGATTGGACGTCGACGCGACCTCGCTCGCCGACATGGAGGTCCGAACTGCGGCGTCGCGGCAGCTGACCCGCTATGCCGCAGGGCTGGTCGATGCGGGAGAACGCGTCACCCTCGACGCGGCGATCGCGAAGCTCTACTCCACCGATACCTGTGTCGCGGTTGCGCAGGCTGCCGTTGACGCGTGTGCACCCGAGTCGGGCACGGAGGATCATCCTGCGGCAGTTCGCCTTCGCGACGCCAAGGCATGCCAGATCTATGAAGGCACCAACCAGATCCAGCGTGTGGTGATCGCGCGTCACCTCCTGAACCCCTGACTCGGCTGCTTGGTAGCATCAGTCGAATGGACATCCGCCTCAACGATGAGCAGACCATGATCCGCGCCACGGTGCGCGACATCGCTCGTGAGCGCATCGCGCCACGCGCCGCGGAGATCGACCGGAGCGGCGAGTTCCCGTGGGATGTGGTGGATCTGTTCCGCAAACACGATCTCTTCGCACTGCCCTTCCCGCCCGAGTATGGCGGCCTGTCCGGGAGCGCGCTGACCCTCAACGTCGCCATCGAAGAGGTGGCCAAGGTCTGCGCGACGAGCGCGTTGATCCTTGCCGTCCAGGCGCTGGGCGGATATCCGCTGATGATCGCCGGGACCGACGAGCAGAAGGCACGCCTCCTGCCGGACCTCGCCAGTGGTGCCAAGCTCAGCGCCTACGCGCTGAGTGAGCCCGGAGCCGGCAGCGACCCGGCCGGTATGCAGACGCGCGCCGAGCGCCACGGCGACGAGTACGTCATCACCGGCAGCAAGATCTGGATCACCGCAGGCGGGATCGCCGACACGATCACCGTCTTCGCCAAGACCGACCCCAACGAGCGCGCCAAAGGCGTGAGCGCCTTCGTGCTCGAGGATGCGCAGCACCTCAAGGGTTTCACCGCGAACACGATCCACGGCAAGCTCGGCATCCGGGGCAGCAACACCGCGGAACTGCACTTCGACGAGGTGGTCATCCCCGCCGCCAACCGCATCGGTGATGAAGGCGACGGCTTCCGGATCGCGATGAAGGTGCTCGATCGTTCACGTCCCGGCGTGGCAGCGCAAGCCCTCGGGATCGCGCAGGGCGCTCTCGACTATGCGGTGGGATATGCCAAGGAGCGCAAGCAGTTCGGTAAGGCGATCGCCGAGTTCCAGGGGATCCAGTTCATGGTCGCGGACATGGAGGCGCAGACCGCCGCAGCGCGGGCGATGGTGTACTGGGCGTCGCAGCTCATCGACGACAAGAGTCCTGATGTCGGACATTTCGCGGCCATCGCGAAGCTGCTCGCCGCCGATACGGCGATGAAGGTCACCACCGATGCCGTGCAGATCCTTGGTGGCTACGGTTACGTGAACGAGTACCCGGTGGAGCGCATGATGCGTGACGCGAAGATCACGCAGATCTACGAGGGGACGAGTCAGATCCAGCGCGTCGTGATCGCCAGAGATCTGCTGCGCAACTAGGTTCAGCCACAGCTCCAGGGTCCGGTGACGCTGAGCGGTGTGAACGAGGTGCTGTCCGGCGACGGCTCGAGGATGGCTTGAATGGTTCCGGACCGACCCTCATTGTCGGTGACGGTCAGACCACCTGCGACGCCCGCCCACGTTGAGCCGGTGGCGTCGTAGAACTCGACCTCCCCGTTGCCTTCGCCCATCGGATACTCACCCGCACCAACGAACTTCGAAACCTGCATGTCCAGCTCGTACTGATGAGCGGAGCTCGTCAAATTGAAGATCGCGATCAGGCCAACTGACGAGACGTTGCAGGAACCGGTGCTCGAATCGACCGATGCGCATTCGTTGAGTGACCCGACCAGGGACAGCTGTTGCGGCTTGCAGTCCAACGGCGTGGGGGTTGCCGCCACCGGCAGCAGCGCGCGGTCGAGCGGGGGTTTTCGGCCCGCTCCCGTCACCAGCAACGACACGCCGGCGACGGCGACGACCACCATCGCGAGCACAAGCAGGACCCTCGACGCGGGTGGCTTGCCGGATATGCCCACAACGTTCCTCGACGCATTCTAGGCAGCACCCGACGGCGCTACATCGTGAGGACGACCTTGCCCCGCGCCTGACGCTGACCGAGGAGCTTGAGGGCCGCCGGCGCCTCTTCGAGAGGATACGTCGCGCCAACGATCGGGGCGACAATGCCGGCCTCGATCATGGCGTTGAGCTCGCGCTGTGTTTCGGCGAACAGCGAAGGCCGTACCCCCAGAAAGGCCCCCCACGCGGCGCCGACGATGTCGATGTTCCTGAGCAGGACTCGGTTCACCTGGACGCTGGGGATTCGCCCTTCGGTGAACCCGACGACGATGAGGCGGCCCTCCGGGGCGAGGCAGCGCACGCTCTGGTCGAAACGCTCGCCGCCCACGGGGTCGAGGATGGCGTCGACGCCGAGCCCGTCGTTCTGAGCCCGGAGCGCCGCGACCCAGTCCCCCTCCGCGTCGAGGAACTCGATGCGCGCCTGCCCGTTCAGCGATGTGCATCTTGTCGGGACCCGCAGCAATCGCGATCACCTCGGCGCCGAGCCCGCGCGCAACCTGCACGGCGGCGGTCCCCACCCCTCCCGCCGCGCCATGGATCGCGATGCGGTCGCCGGGCCGGATCCGACCTCTTCGAGCGAGAGCGAAGAACGCGGTGTGGTAGTTCATGACAAACCCCGAAGCGGCCTCGAACGTCAGCGCTTCCGGAATCGCCAGCGTCAGCGCGGGTTCAGCAAGCGCGACGTCCGCAAAGCCACCCAGCATCGTGAACGCCATCACCCTGTCGCCGGCGCTGAATCCTGAGCCTTCTGGCGCGGAGCGAACACGCCCGGCCACCTCAACGCCCGGCACGAAGGGCAGCGGGGGCTTCATCTGGTATTCACCCCGGGTGAGCAGCAGATCGGGAAAGCTGACGCCTGCGGCCTCGACGTCTATAGCGACGCGCGCCGCGTCCTCGGGCTCGTCAACCTCCACCAGGTGAAGGCCGGATGGGCCCTCGAGATCCTGAACCTGCTGCGCCCGCACCTCATTCCTCCGTCCCGTGTATGGCCGCAGATCATGCCATTGTCGGCTCCCTACAAGTGGACCCTGGGGTACCCTTGTCGCGGGCGGCGGGTAACCGGAGTCAGTACACCAGCGTTTTCCACGTAGGAAGCCCACCGCGGCGCGCCGGCCCCCCACGACGCGTGAGGCGGTCAGTACACCCACCGGAAATTCGAGAGCAACACCTCAACCATGGCAGCAATCAGTAGAGCATCCGTTCGCAGACGGCGCCGATCGCGCTACAACGTGATCCCCGCGTGGATCACGCGCAAACGCGCTGTGCTGTCGGTCGTGGTCATGTTCTCGCTGCTCGTCGTCGCCGGGGGCATCTACGGCGTTCGCCTCTCGCTCGCACTCGCGAAGACCTTCCACACCAACCCGATCAGCGCGGTGGTCGGAGCGCTCCAGGGCGGGAATGGCTCGTCCGTCGAACAGAAAACGCAGCACTACCAGCGAATCAATCTCATCCTTTATGGGTACGGGGGCGTTCAGCATGCCGGCTCATACCTCACCGACTCGATCATGATTGTCTCGATCCAGCCGCTGCAGGGCCACGCACCCCTGATTGCCGAGATCTCGATACCGCGCGACTGGTACGTCACCATCCCGCTGCGCAATGGAAAGTCGACCCAGCAGCGAATCAACTTCGCCTACGCGGCGGGGATGCTCGGCGAGGGCCCGGAACCCGCGAGCGCCGTTGATGCCGGCGCTGCGGTTGCCGACGCGACGCTCAGTCATATCCTCGGTATCGGCGTCAACTACTTCGTCGGCGTCGACTTCGACGCCTTCAAGCAGGCGGTCGATGCCGTCGGCGGGATCAACATCGATGTTCCGGCCGGTTTCACGGACAACCAGTACCCCGCCGGGGAGTGTCCGCCCAACTGCCGGTACGAGACCGTGCATTTCAACGCGGGGATGCAGCACATGAGCGGGGCCACGGCGCTCATCTATGCCCGCTCACGTCACGGGAATAACGGGCAGGGATCCGACTTCGCCCGCAGCCGTCGCCAGCAACAGATCATCGTTGCGCTCAGATCGCAGATCGAGAGCATCGGCGGTTTCGGCAAGCTGCCGGATGTCATCAATGCGCTGGGGGACAACGTGCTCACCGATCTGACCATCGGCGATGCCGAATCGCTGTACAGCCTTGTCAACAATGTGAACCCGGCGAGCATCGAGCACATCAGCATCGACGACACCAACTTTCTCTATGACTGTGGCTACCCGAGGAACTGCGGCAGCTACTACCTGTACACCGACGACAAGAGCTACGCGTCGCTCCAGCATTACGTCCAGGACATCTTCCCGACGCCGGCCGCTCTCGCCGCCGGCGCGCCGGTGACCTTCGTGAACGCCAGCGGGCGCGACAACAACGCAACCACCCGCTGGGCGTCGCTCATGAACATGGATGGCTTCGCGACCAAAGCGGGCGGCCGCGCGCCCACCCAGGTGGCGACCGAGGTGATCGACAACAGTGGCGGCAAGGACGTCGCGGCGGCGCAGTGGCTGGCCACGTTCTTCGGGACGACGGTCACCACCGAGCCCGCGCCGACCGCGCCGGTGACCACACCACCTGCGACGCCCGGGGTTGCTGCGGCAGGCGGGGTGACCGTCATACTCGGCAGCGCCGAGGAGCAGGCGTTCCTCGGTGATCCCGGAGTGGGTCCGTAGCAGCTGAAACACCAGGGGACGCATGGCACAGAGAATTGCCATCCTCACGGGCGGCGGTGACGCACCAGGGCTGAACGCCGCCATCCGCGCGATCGGCCGGCGCGCGCTTGCGGCCGGTGACTTGTTGTTCGGAATCCGCAACGGGTGGGCGGGCATGATCGGTGACGGCGACGTCATGATCCTCGAGCGCTCGATGCTCTCCGGAATCCTCCAGCTTGGCGGCACCATGCTCGGGAGTTCACGCGTGAACCCGATGAAACTCGACAACGGCATCGACGAGGTGCTGCGCAATATTGAGCGTCTGCATCTCGATGCCCTGGTCGCCATTGGCGGGGATGACACGCTGAGCGTCGCGGCGCGCCTGGCCGAGCAGCATGCGCGTGTGGTCGGGGTTCCCAAGACCATGGACAACGACCTCAGCATCACCGACTACTGCATCGGGTTCGACAGCGCCGTCAGCGTGGTCACCGAGGCTCTCGATCGGTTGCACACGACCGCCACCTCGCATCACCGAGTGATGGTCTGCGAGGTGATGGGGCGCGACACCGGGTGGGTCGCCGTCATGGGTGGCCTTGCCGGCGGCGCCGACATGATCATCATCCCCGAGTTCAAGGTCACCGTCGACGAGGTGGTCGCACACCTGGAGGTCCGCCGCAGTGCGGGGAGCGACTTCAGCATCATCGTGGTCGCCGAGGGCGTCGAGATGGAAGGCCTGCAGTCCAAAGACGAGGCCGAAGGCGCACGGGATGCTTTCGGACACGTGCAGCTGTCGCGGCGCGGAGTTGGCGAGAATCTCGCCCGCATCATCGAGGAGCGCACCGGACACGAGACCCGCGCAACAGTGCTGGGCCACATTCAGCGCGGGGGATCACCCACCGCGTATGACCGCATCTGGGCGACGCGAGTTGGGGCGAGGGCGTATGACCTCGTGGTCGATGGATTGTTCGGCGAGATGCCGGTGGTGACCAACGGCATGGTTGACGTTGCGAGCATCGCCGACGTTGTCGCCGAGCAGCGTCGCGTGCCGCGTGAGCTGTACGAGCTCGCGCAGGTCTTTTACTAGTTCAATCCCACTGGCTCGTTCGACTCGGGCGCTTCGCCAATCGGGTTAGCGGGACATCACAGGCACGCTGCTCAGCGGTGACCAGCTCGGCGGCGACAAGGCGTCAAAGTCGAGGTTCGTGGTCACCAGCAGCGGTGGCGATGCCGGCGTGGTCAAACCTCCCTTGATCCACCACAGCTCGAAGTGCCCGGTGGCATCAGCGGTGTTGTAGTAGACGAGCCCGCTCCCATCCGGTGCCCAGACCGGGTCGGCACAGAGGCAGTTGTTCACCAGGGTCTGGGGGGTGCCGAGCTTTCCGTTGGTCAACGTCGCGACCTCGAGCCTCGAGCTCTGCAGGCCCGTGCTCCCGATGCAGATCATGGCGATCCTGGTGCCGTCAGGCGACGGCGATGGCTGACCGCAGTCCTGAGCCGGCGTGGTCAGGAGCAGCGGCGTGCCCAGTGGCTTCACCTGAATCGCGATCTGGGAAAACGCGTTGCCACTACCGATGGCGAACTTCGAGTAGATAACCGACCCGTTGGCCATCGGAGTGGGATCGACATCGCCACCGGTGAACGAGTTGGAATTGCTCAGCTGCTGGGAGGCGAGCTTGCCGGAGAGCGTGCCGGACCACACCGAGAAGTCCACGGCGTAGGTCGCCGAGTCCTTGGGCTGGTCGTAGCTGAAGTAGATCGTGCTGCCGTTGGCGCCCATGTGCGGATAGAACATCCAGTGATTCAGGTAGACCTTGCCGGCCTTCGGGTATGCGTTCTTGCTGAGCTGCCGGAGGATCGCCCCGGAGCTGCTCAACAGGTACAGATCGGAATACTCGGCGCCGCGAAGCACTGCGACGATGCCCTGGGAGTTGGGGACGTACGCGGGTTGCATCCACGAACCCTTGGCGGTCGAGAGGTGCAGATCGGTGAAGAACCCGTTGCTGAGGCGGTAGATATCGCCGTTCTGGGCAAGGTACAGAGTCCCTGGGAGCACGATCTTCGGCTTGGTTGCCGAGGGTTTGAAGACGCTCGCCTCGGTGGGGACCGGATGTTTCCGCGACGCGATGAGCCGGTTCACGCCAAACCCGAACCCGGCCATGAGCGCGAGCACCACGAGCACCGACACAGCGCGTCTCATCGTCGGCCCCTACACCGCGGGGAAGTACTTGTGCGTCTCGGGAAGGATGAGACTCCAGTTGGGCTGGAGCGCCTCTTGATTGTCGGTGTTGAGGTTCGACGTGTAGGGGGACGCTAGGATCACCTGCTGAACGTTCTGGAGTTGCACGCTGCTCGCGATCGGCAGCAGCGAGGCGATCTGCGAGATGCTCATGTCGGTGGAGAAGTCGTTGGCCATCGCCGTGGCGATGTCCGGCAGGTCGGCGATGCCAAGCAACTTCGCCTTGGCTCGCAGGGCGAGCAGCACCTGCTGCTGACGCTGGGAACGGCCGAAATCGCTGCGCAGATCCCCATGGCGTGAGCGGACGTACATCAGCGCCTGAATGCCGTTCATGTGCTGCGGCCCCGGTAGGACGGCGACGCGCTCATACGAATACGGATCCTTACCGCTCAAGTCGGCCGGGTAGAAGTCGTCCATGACCGGGTTCGTGGCGACCACGTCGATACCGCCAACCTCGTTGATCAGGTTCACCAGGCCGAGCAACCCGATCCACGCGTAATGGTCGACATGGATGTGGAAGTCCTCCTCGACCGTGAGCACCGCGGCGCTCGCTCCACCATGGAGGTAGGCGGCGTCGATCTTGGCGCTCCCACCGCTGGACAGCGGCACCCACAGGTCGCGCGGGATCGATTCCATGACGACCTTCCTGGTGGTCGGATTCACCCTCGCAAGGATCATCGACTGGGTGAGCACGGTGCCGCCGAACTTGGCGTCGTTGTCGGAGCCGAGCAGGAGGACGGTGAACGGCTGTCCCGGCGCGGCCTCCACGGCCTGGGTGGGCGCCGCTGTGGCCGATGCTGTCGCCGCAGCCGAGGCGGTCGCCGACGGCTTGGGAGTGGCGAGGCTCCGGTCGATCGCGTGCCCCGTGTCCTCGAAGGCTGCGACGATCGCCGGCATGAAGTACGCAATCGCCCCGATGGCACCGGACAGCACGAAGCCGAGTGCTATGAGAAATCCCAGCAGAACCCGGCTGCGCTTCACGTGCCGGCGACGCACCGAAGCCCGTTGTCGTCTCACCTGAGGCTTTATAACGAACTCGGCTGACGACAGGGTTACGGTGGGTGGGATGAGCTCGGGGCGCCGGTAGACTTCCAGCGATGTCCGAAGCGCAGCTTGCCGAACGTTTGATGGCCGGCGATACGCGCGCGCTGGCACGCGCGATCCGGATGGTGGAGGACCGGGATCCCGGCATCGCCGATCTCCTCCGTCAGGTTCGCGAGCGTGCCGGGACGGCTAGCGTCGTCGGCGTGACCGGGCCGCCGGGAAGCGGCAAGAGCACCCTGTGCGACCAGGTGATCGAGCGCTGGAGAGCCGGCGGACACCTGGTCGGCGTCATCGCGGTGGATCCCTCCAGCCCGTTCACCGGAGGGGCGATCCTGGGCGATCGAGTGCGAATGGTCCGGCACACGCTCGATCCGGGCGTGTTCATCCGGAGCATGGCGGCGCGCGGCCACCTCGGCGGACTCGCCGCCGCGGCGCGAGAGGCGATCCGGCTGCTCGACGCGTCAGGCCGGGATCGCTGCCTGCTAGAGACCGTCGGCGTCGGCCAGTCCGAGCTCGAGGTGATGGAGACCGCGGACACGACGGTCGTGGTCACGACCCCCTCGAGCGGGGATGCCGTCCAGATCATCAAAGCGGGCATCCTCGAGATCGCCGACATCTTCGTGGTCAACAAAGCCGACCTGCCCGGGGCATCTAAGGTCGTCCGCGATCTGAAGGAACTGGTCCGCCACGGCGCCAAGCGCACCGACTGGTCACCTCCGGTGCTCACCACCATCGCCGAGACCGGCGAGGGGGTCGACGACCTGGTCTCCGCGATCGACCGCCACGGCGATTTGATCGCCGTATCCGGAGAGCTGGAGCGTCGCCGGATCGCCCGGCTCCGAGCGGAGGTCGAGGCGATCGTGGTCGAGCGGGCCGCCGAGCGCGCCCGAAGTGCGTTGCATCAGGGGACAATGAGTCGAGAGCTCGAAGGCGATCTGAGCCGGGTGGACCCGTACGCCCTGGCCGAACGCATTCTCAACGGGCACAGCAAGGAACCCAGGAATTCATGACCCAGACGATCGACCGGGCGGGCAAGCCGCCGGGTCAGCCCCATACCCCGCGCCCGAACGCCGCGCCGCCCATTCCCCCGGACACCCTCGGCGGCCTGCCGCTCGAGACCTGGTACGGGCCCGAGAACTCGGCCATCGACGTGGAGCGGGACCTGGGCGAGCCGGGCTCGTTTCCGTACACCCGCGGCGTGCACCGGACGATGTACCGCGACAAGGTCTGGACGATGCGGCAGTTTGCCGGCTTCGGGAGCGCTCGCGACACCAACGAGCGCTATCGCTTCCTGCTCGACCAGGGCCAGATGGGCCTCTCGGTCGCCTTCGACATGCCGACTCTCATGGGCCACGACTCGGACTCGCCCCATGCGCTCGGAGAAGTTGGACGTTGCGGTGTGGCGGTCGACTCCGTGGAGGACATGCTCACGCTCTTCAAGGGCATCGACGTCGGAGCGGTGACCACCTCGATGACCATCAACTCCCCGGCGCCGATCCTTTTCGCGATGTACCTCGCGGCTGCAGACGAGCAGGGCATTCCGTACACGAAGCTCGGCGGCACGCTCCAGAACGACATCCTCAAGGAATACATCGCTCAGAAGGAGTTCATCTTCCCCATCCGGCCGTCGATGCGCCTCGTGACCGATGTCGTCGAATTTTGCACGCGCAACGTCCCGAGCTGGAATCCGATCTCGATCAGCGGGTATCACATTCGCGAAGCAGGGAGCACAGCGGCGCAGGAGCTCGCGTTCACGCTCGCCGACGGCTTTGCCTACGTCGAGGCGGGCATCGAGCGCGGTCTCGACGTCGACGAGTTCGCGCCGCGACTGTCGTTCTTCTTCAACGCCCACATCGACTTCTTCGAGGAGATCGCCAAGTACAGGGCTGCACGGCGCATCTGGGCGCGCCATCTGCGTGATCAGTACGGCGCCAAGGACGAGCGTTCGCTCAAGCTCCGCTTCCACACGCAGACAGCGGGGTGCTCGCTCACTGCGCAGCAGATCGAGAACAACGTGGCGCGGACCGCCTTCGAGGCACTCGCCGCGGTGCTCGGCGGCACCAACTCGCTGCACACCAACTCCATGGACGAGGTGCTCGCGCTGCCCACCGAGAAGGCCGCTCAGATCGCATTGCGCACCCAGCAGATTCTCGCGTACGAGACCGGCGTCCCCTCGGTGGTCGACCCGCTCGCAGGCTCGTGGTTCATCGAGGATCTCACCAATCGCATGGAGCAGGCTGCCGAGGATTACTTCGCGGCCATCGCCGAGCGCGGCGGCATGCTCGACGCGGTCGCCGAGGGGTTCCCGCAGCGCGAGATCGCCGACGCCGCGTTCCGGTATCAGAGTCAGCTCGAGACCGGAGAAAGAGTCATTGTTGGCGTCAACGTGTTCGAGCACAGCGTCGACATGACGCAGCCGCCGACACTGGTGATCGACCCCGATGTCGAGGTGGAGCAGGCGGGGCGACTCCGGGAACTGCGCGAGCGTCGCGACAACATCAGTGTCGCGACGCGTCTCGACGCGTTGCAGGAGGTCGCGCGCGGCAGCGACAACCTGATGCCCGCGATCATTGATTGCGTTCGCGCCCGCGCGACCGAGGGTGAGATCGTCGAGGCGCTCCGGTCGGTCTTCGGCACCTACCACGAGACGCCCGTTTTTTGACCTTTCCTTAACCCCTCCATAAGGGGGAGGTGTCTAGGCTCAGCCGGTATCGTGGGAGCCAAGCACATCCTGGTGGTCGAGGACGAGGAGGTCATCCGTGAGACCCTCCGGTTCAATCTCGTGCGCGAGGGATACCAGGTGAGCCTGGCCGCCAATGGCATCGAGGCGCTCGAGAAGGCTCGCGAGCTGCGCCCAGACCTGATCGTGCTCGATCTCATGCTTCCCGAGCTGGGCGGTCTGGAGGTCTGCCGCATCCTTCGTCAGGAGACCACCACGCCGGTGCTCGTGCTGAGCGCAAGGGACAGCGAGCTGGACAAGATCGTCGGCCTTCGCGTCGGCGCCGACGATTACATGACCAAGCCCTTCTCGCTCGCGGAGCTCACCGCCCGGGTGATGGCCCTGCTCCGGCGCGCACAGCCCAACGCGGAGGAACGTGGCGTCATCGAGGTCGAGGAGTTCGGCGACTTCCGGTTCGATCGCGGAGCGCGCTCGGTGCGCGTGCGCGACGAGCCCCTGCGTCTGTCGCCGAAGGAGTTCGACCTGCTGTCGTTCCTGCTTGCCAACCCGGGTCGTGTGCATTCGCGCGAGCAGTTGATCCGCCGTGTCTGGGGCCCGAAATTCTTTGGCGAGCGCAAGACCGTCGACGTCCACGTGCGCTGGCTTCGAGAGAAGTTCGAACCCTTCGAGGCGCTGCCGTTCCGGATCACCACGGTCTACGGGGTGGGCTACCGGCTCGATCGCATCCTCGAGCCGAGCGAACCTGCCGCTCCCCACGTTGCCGTCATAGGGCGACGCTGACGGCCAGGGAGTTGGCCCTGCCTATACTTGCCGCTCCCACCCGAGTACGGACCAGGGAGATGGTCGCCTTGGAATCTCCGCTCGCCGTCATCGACATCGGGTCGAACTCAGCGCGTATCGCAGTTCTCCGGCTCGACGCGTCCGGGCAGCTCGACATCATTGCCGACGCGCGCACGTCGCTCCAGCTCGCACGCCACATCGATGCTCGCGGCCGGCTCGAGGCGAGCGCGGTCACCGAGGCGGTCGCGGCCGTGCGTGACTTTCGAGCGGTCGCTGCGGCCGCCGGCGCGGAACGCATCGTCGCCGTGGCAACCGCCGCCATCCGGACAGCCGTCAACCGCGACAGCGTGCTGGCGAAGCTCGAGGCGGATACCGGCCTCGCCATCAAGGTCATCGATGGTGAGGAGGAGGCGCGCTACGCGTTTCTCGGAGCCGTCCACGGTCTTCCGATCGACACCGGCTATCTGATCGACGTCGGCGGCGGCAGCTTCGAGCTGGCCTATTTCGAGCGCCGCCGGGCACTCCGCTGGTGGACGTTCGAGCTCGGCGCGCTGGTGGTGACGGACCAATTCCTCGACAGCGATCCGCCCCGGGCTTCGGAGATCGCCGCACTCCGCGACCACGTGACCCAGACGCTCAGCGACGCGGGCGTTCCAGTCCTTCCCGACGATGGCGGCATGGTGGGTACAGGTGGAACCGTGCGGAACCTCGCCAAGATCCACATGCGCTCGGTCGCGCATCCGATCGCGCGCGTCGACGGGTACGTCCTGCAGCGCCGAGAGGTCCGCGAGCTGACCTCGCGACTGACCACGCGGAACCGCTCCTCACTCCGGACGGTTCCGGGGCTCTCGACCGACCGGGCCGATTCGATCGCCGGCGGAGCACTGGTGGTTCTGGCAGCGATGGACGCGCTGGGCGCTCGCAATCTGATGGTCTCCGGTCACGGCCTTCGTGAGGGCATCGCGCTCGCCGAGCTCATGCTGCCACTGCCAGAGGTCTGGCAGGTCCGGCGTGCTTCGGTGACCGCACTCGCGTCGCGGTTCTCCACCTGGGACGCCCAGAGGGCGGCGCGTCGTGTCGAGATGAGCCGGGCCATCCTGGGCGTCGCCGACCCGGCCATGACCGCCGAGATGCGAGAGGTCCTCGATCACGCGACCACGCTCCTCGACGTCGGCCCGAGCATCAACTACTACGACCGTTGGAGCCACGCCGCCGGGGTCACCGCGTCTGCCGACCTTCAGGGCTTCACCCATCGCGAGGTGGCGCTGATCGCGACGACCCTGGCCCGCCTGGGCAAGGCGCGCAGCAACCTGCCCCGATATGCGCGGCTCTGCACCAGGGACGACATCAATCGCATCGACAAGCTCGCGGTGATCCTTGAGCTCGCCGACGAGCTCGATCGCCGTGTCAACGGCGGTGGACCACCCACGTTCCGCTACGACGAGCGGCGCAACCGGGTGGTCGTCTCGACCGGGCTCCCCTACACGTGGGAGCCGGAGGACCTGGCCCGGCGCTTCCGGACCCGAATTGGCCGGACGCTCAGCCTGCGTCCAGCAGAGACGGCGGGTGACCGTACGCGGGGGGCGGACTCTCCAAATGGTCGATCGACTGGTAGAGGTCCTCGACGAGCGTGATCAGGATGGGAGGAGCGTCGCAGGCGAACATGAGCGCCTCGATGGTCGCGACCTGCCGGCGCAGGCCATCGACCGTGTCGATGCGGTCCCAGGGCGCCGATGCGACGTGCTGCACAGCTTCGAGTATGCAGCCGGACTTCGCCGCAACGCGATTGTCAACTGGCTATGGTGCGGGGGGTATCTGATGGTGCCTTTTCGGGGACACTAGAGTCCCTTTGAATATGAGCGAGCCATTGCTGCATCCCACCCACCCACTGCTCGCGGATGAGCTCACGCATCTGCGACGCATCGTCGCCGACATGGGCGAGCTTGTTGATACGGCGATCACCCAGGCGACCAGCGGCCTCGCCGAACGCGACGTGAGCCTGTGCGCGCGAGTGATCGCGGACGATGCGCTCGTCAACGACCGTCAGCGCGAGCTGCGCGAGCTGTCGTTCTCGCTCATCGTCAACCGCAACCCGGAGGCCCGCGAGCTGCGCGAGATCATCGGTTTGCTCAACATGTCGTCGGAGCTCGAGCGCATGGGCGACCACTGCGTCAGCATCGCCAAGCTCGCCCGCAACCTCGCCGACCTGCCGCCACTCGAGACGTACGTGGACGTCCCCAAGATGGCCGCATACTGCAGCGATCAGGTCCGTGGGATCCTCGCCGCGGTGGTCTCGCGCGATGTCCTCCAGGCGCGCCGCATCGCCGCCGGGGACGATCGGGTTGACCGCATCTATCACCGCCTGTTCGATGACCTGATCCAGCTGATGACCGAGGACAACACCACCGTGTTCAGGGCGACCAACCTCGTGTTCATCGCGCATCACCTCGAGCGCATCGCCGATCGCGTCACTAATATCGCCGAGGATCTCGTCTTCCTCGACTCCGGCGCCATCGAGGAGCTCGGCTGATGGCGCTGTCGGAGCCTGCCGAGGCCACTGAAGACGCGGCGCCCAGCGTCCCTGCCAAAGGCCGGCATCATGCCGTCCCGCTCGGTGACCGTCATCGGTATATCAACCGGCATCTCAGCTGGCTCGACTTCGACACCCGTGTGCTCGAGCTCGCCGAGGAGGCGCCGCGCGCGCTGCTCGAGCGGGCGAAGTTCCTGGCCATCTCGAGCAGCAACCTCGACGAGTTCTTCCAGGTCCGGGTTGGCGGCCTGATCGAGCAGCGCCGGGCCGGTGTGGCGGCGCTCAGCCCCGACGGCATGACGGTGGATGAGCAGCTGTCTGAGATCCAGCGTCGTGCCATCGACCTGACTGCGCGCCAGATGCGGGCGTTCCAGGCAATCGTCGAGCGTCTCGGCGAGGTCGGCCTGCGCTTCTCCAACTACACCTCGCTCGACCACGGCGACCGGGAGCACGTGGATGCGGTCTTCGAGGAACGCATCTTCCCGGTCCTGACGCCACTCGCCGTCGACCCGGCGCACCCATTCCCGTACATCAGCGACCTCTCGCTGAACCTGGCCGTCGTCGTCGGCGCTCCACGGGGGAGCGAGCAGCGCATCGCCCGCGTCAAGGTCCCGCCGCTGCTTCCTCGATTCGTGGTGATGCCGGACGGTGAGCGTTTCGTCCCGGTGGAGCAGGTGATCGCAGCCCACCTCGACCGGCTGTTCCCGGGCATGCGCGTGGTGGGGCAGTACCCCTTCCGGGTCACCCGCAACGCCGACCCGGCGCTCGAGGAGGAGGAGGCCGAGGACCTGCGCACGGCGGTTCAGGAATATCTTCGCCGCCGCCGCCGATCGCCTCAGGTGGTGCGTCTCGAGATCGACGACACCATGACCGAGGAGGTCAAGCGGCTGCTCATGCGTGAGCTCGAGCTGTCGACCGAGGACGTCTACACGGTCGCCGGGCCCCTCGACCTCAGCGGTCTCTGGGGTCTCTACGAGCTGAACCGCCCCGATCTCAAGGAGCGGCTGCCGGCTCCCGTCATCCCGCCCGCCCTGGCCCAAGTACCGGGTGACGAGGGCGAGGTCGACATCTTCCGGGTGATCGACGAGGGCGACGTCCTCGTCCACCACCCCTATAAGTCGTTTGCGAGCAGCGTCGAGGCATTCATCGACCAGGCGGTGAGCGATCCCGACGTGCTCGCCATCAAGCAGACCCTCTACCGGACGTCGGGTCCCGACAGCCCCATCGTCCGGTCCCTCATCCGCGCCGCCGAGTCCGGCAAGCAGGTGGTCGCCCTGGTGGAGTTGACCGCGCGCTTCGACGAGGAGGCCAACATCACCTGGGCGGCCGAGCTCGAGAAGGCCGGAGTCCACGTGGTGTATGGCGTCGTCGGTCTCAAGACGCACGCCAAGGCGACCCTGGTGGTCCGGCGAACGGGCACCGGCATCCGCCGCTACTGCCACATGGGCACAGGCAACTACAACTCCCAGACCGCCAGGCTCTACGAGGACATCGGGCTGCTCTCGTCGGATGGCGAGCTCGGTGAGGATCTGACCGACCTGTTCAACTACCTGACCGGCTACAGCCGCCAGCGGCAGTACCGCCGCCTCCTCGTCGCCCCGGTCACGCTCCGCACCGGAATCGTCGAGCTCATCCGGACGCAGACCCACGACAAGGGCCGGATCATCATCAAGTGCAATCACCTCATCGACCCCGAGGTAGTCGAGGCCCTCTACGCGGCGTCATGCGCGGGAGCCCGGATCGATCTCATCGTGCGCAGCTCGTGCGGGGTGCGTCCGGGGATCGCGGGGATGTCCGAGAACATCTGGGTGCGCTCCCTGGTTGGGCGGTATCTCGAGCATTCGCGCATCTATCACTTCGGTGACGACCGCTGGTACATCGGGTCCGCGGACCTGATGGGACGCAACCTCGACGGCCGTATCGAGACGGTCGTTCCGGTGATCGATCCCCGCCTTCAGGCACGCCTCGCCCAGGTGGTGGAGGTGCTTCTCGCCGACGACGTGCTCGCATCCGAGCTCCAGGCCGACGGGAGCTGGCGCAAGGTGCCGACGGTTCGCCATCTCGACGCACAGGAAGAGCTGCACAGGCTCGCGGTCGAGCGCACCGGCCGGTGATCGCCCCGGAGGGGGGCGAGCTCGGACGCGAACTCCGACTCGAGGTCCCGATCACCTTCACGCCCGAACCCCTCGAGGATATCCACGCGTCGTCAGCGGTGATCGTCGAGCCGGCTCGGAAGCTCCGGACCGCGCACTGGGACACCGCCGACCTGCGCCTGGCACGATGGGGCGTTTCCCTGGAGCACTCGGCGGACCCGGGCTGGGTGCTCCATCTGCCGGCGACCAGCGAAGGGATGGCGGCTCCGGATGGCGCCGAGCTGCACTTCGACGGCAGGGCGGAGCGCCCGCCGCGGCAGGTGCTTCAGCTGATTCGCACGTACGCGCGGCAGGCCCCGATCGAGCTCGTCGCCCGTCTGGTGACGGTCACGGTGGACACGGTGTTGCTCGACGAGGAAGGGACGGTGATTGCCCGGCTGGTCGACGACACGGTCTCGGTGTACTCCGGTCCGCGGATCACCCAGCGGTTTCGCGAGATCGACGTGTTCACCGAGAGCGGAGCGCTGCTCGACATCATCGCAACCCGGTTCCAGGCCGCGGGAGCGCAGCCGGCACGCCCGCGCGCCCTGGTCGCCCGCGCCCTCGGACTGGTGGGCTCTCCGCCGCCCGAGATCGGGTCTGTGACCCTCGGCGGCGCGGCAACCGCCGGGGACGTGGTCCGTCGCGCGCTGAGCATGTCGGTCATCCGCCTGATCCGCCACGACCCCGGAGTCCGGCTCGGCGTGCACGCCGAGGATGTTCACCAGGCTCGGGTCGCAACCCGGCGGCTCCGCAGCGACCTGCGGACCTTCCGCCCGCTCCTCGACGAGGCCTGGGCGGAAGGCCTCCGCGACGATCTCCGCTGGCTCGGCGGTGAGCTCGGGAACGTCCGGGACGCGGAGGTGCTCCGCGATCGCCTCCGATCCGCGGCGACCACGCTGCCGCCTGCCGACCGGCGCGCGGCGCTCGCGATCGTGGCGCCACTGGGGGCGCAGGTCGGCGCCGCCCGCCGCCATCTGCTCAAGGCGATGGACACCGACCGTTACGTCGAGGTGATCGACCGCCTGGTGGCCGCGGCCCGGACGCCTGCCCTCGGCGAGATGGCCGCGTCTCCCGCGCGCGAGGTGCTCCCGGATCTGGTCCGCAAGCCGTGGCGATCGCTCAAGTCGGGCGCGCTCGCCGCTCGGGGCGATGTGCCCGACGAGCAGCTGCATGATCTGCGCATCAGGGCCAAACGCTGCCGCTACGCGGCTGAGGCTGCCGCAGCATCGACCGGCAAGAACGCGGCCAGGTTCGCCCGCGAGGTGGCCGCACTCCAGGAGGTGCTCGGCGAGCTGCACGACGCGGTGGTCGCCGAGGCATGGTTACGCAATCGCTCGGCCGCCGCCCGCGTCCACGAGACGGCGCTCTTCGCTGCCGGCGAGCTCGTCGCGCAACAGCGCGATGCTGCAGCGCGAGCTCGTGCCGGATGGCCCGACGTGTGGAAACGCGTTGCCGAGGGATGGTCGCGTGCCTGGCGGTGACGCCATCAGCTACCTGGTCCGGCACGCCAAGGCGGGGTCGCGCGAGAGATGGACGCGGCCGGATCGCGAGCGTCCGCTCACCGAACCGGGGCGTCTGCAGGCCACCGCGCTGGCTCAGATGCTCGCCGCCTCCGCGCGCTCCGTCAGATCGAGCCCCTACGTGCGCTGCGTTGAAACCGTGGCGCCCCTCGCGGCGGCGCTCGGCCTCCAGGTCGAGGAGGACGATCGCCTCGCCGAGGGCTCAGACCCGGCCTGGGCGATGGCCGAGCTCGTCTCCTCGCCAGGTTCGGTGCTGTGCACGCACGGCGACGTGATGGCGTCGATCGTGGTCAGCCTCGCCGATTCCCATCTTCCGATGGCCGGCGGCATGCAGTGGGCCAAGGGGGCAACCTGGGCCTTCACCGTCGAGGGCGGTCGGATCGTCGAGGGGCGCTATCTGCCGCCCCCGGCCTGAGGCGCCCAGGCCACGCCGTCGCGGTCGCCGGCGACTCGGATGAGGACCGACGCCCATGTCCGGAAGGGATGCCAGGCTTCGGCGAGGGAAGCGAGCTCCGCGGGGGTGGCGGGGTGCTCGAGGCCGTAATAGTGGCTGACGTAGGACGCGAGGCGAGGCTCGCCGAGCGTCTGGATGTCGGTCGCGCCGGTCGAGCGCAGCAGGATCAGCCCTGCGTACATCGGCCCGATGCCGGGAAGCCCCTGCAGTGCCGCCATTGCGTCGTCGGACGTCATGGCGAGGAGCCGGGCCGGGTCGAGCTGTCCGTCCAGCGCGGCACGCGCGACTGCGTGGAGGCGCTCAATGCGTTGTGGCTCCAGGCTGGGGAACGCGTCGACCCGGAGCAGCTCGGCGGGCGTCGGGAATGCCTCGAGGTCGCCACTCGGCAGGGCGAACACGCGCCCGTGCGCCGCGGAAAGGCGCTGGCGAACCGCGGTGGCCTGGGCGCGATGCCTGCGCTGGCTCAGGACCGACCAGGCAGCTGCCTCGTACGGCGAGTGGAAGAGCACGGGGCGGAGTCCCGGGAATGCGGTCTGGAGCCGGCCGATCACCGGGTCGCCGACCCCGACCTCGGCCCACGCCGACCCCGACTGGTCGAGGGACAGCACGCGGCGAACCTGGGCAACCACCTGGCCGGCATCGGCCTCGCCGAATATCTGGCAGTGGACGAGCCCGTCCGCGTCCTGCGTGACGAACGCAGCCGCGTGGTGTTCGAGATCGTCGGCCACGAAGGCCAGCGGCATCGAGTTGCCGTCGGGTCGTGGCCGGCCGGTGTTGGGACCGAACCCGAAGCTCGCGGCAGCTGCCAGTGAGAACGCCCCGTCAGGCGTGATGGTCAGATCCTCGGCTCCTTCGGGCACGGTACGCCGCTACTGGCGCAGGCGGAGGATCAGGTTGATCACCACCGTCAGGACGACGCTGACCACGATGCAGAACGCCAGTGGAAAGAAGAACGAGAAGCTCCCGTTGGTCACCGAGATGGTGCCGGGTAGCTGGGTGACGCCGGCGCGGGTGAGCAGGATGAGGACACCGCCGATCAGCAGGATCACCGCTCCCACGATCAGGAGCAGCTTCCCGACGTCACCGAGTGCCATGACGACACTCTAAGGTAGAGTCCGCGAAACGCATCCACTTCAAGCAGGTCCGGAGAGGCCGGCAAGGGATCGCGGCGCTGCTGCGCGGCCGCCCTTGCCCGAACCCGCCCGGGCTGGAGGGCGAAGCGCCATGACTGCAACGACTGCGCGAAACCGGATGCTCGGCCATGTGATCACCGCCGAGCAGTTCGATCGCGATCTGCTCGACGTGCTGTTCGCGCGCGCCACCGCCCTCGCAGGTGTTCGTGACGACCGCCTGGCGCATCGAATCATGGCGACCCTCTTCTACGAGCCCAGCACCCGGACGCGGTTGAGCTTTGAATCGGCGATGCTCCGCCTCGGCGGAGCCGTTATCGGCACCGAGGCGGCGCGCACCTTCTCCAGCGCGATCAAGGGCGAGACGCTCGAGGACACCGTGCGCATGGTCTCGACGTATGCCGATCTCATCGTGCTGCGCCACGACGAGGCCGGCGCCGCAGCGCGCGCCGCGGAGGTCGCATCGGTGCCCGTCGTCAACGCCGGGGATGGTCCTGGAGAGCACCCCACTCAGGCCCTGCTCGACCTCTACACGATCCAGCGCGAGCTCGGCCGCGTCGAAGGCGTGCGGGTCGCATTCTGCGGCGATCTGCGCTTTGGCAGAACCGCGCGTTCGCTCGCCCTCCTCCTCGCGCTCTATCCCGGGGTTCGCCTCGCCTTTGTCGCGCCCCCGGTGATCCAGGTTGGCGGCGATATCCTCTCTCGCCTCGAGGCACGTGGCGTGGAATGCAGGCTCGCCGAGCAGCTCACTGACGTGATCGATGACGTCGATGTCGTCTATCAGACGCGCGTTCAGAAGGAGCGCTTCACCGATCCACTCGAATACGAGCAGGCGCGGACGGCGATCCGCATCGATGGCGCGATCATGCGCCAGCTCCCCGCGACGGCGATCGTGATGCATCCGCTCCCACGGGTTGACGAGATCGCACCGGAGGTCGACTGGATCCCAGGGCTGCCTACTTCCGCCAGGCGGCGAACGGCGTCGCCATCAGGATGGCAGTGGTCGAGATGCTGCTCACATGAAGATGCCGGCATGACCCTCGCTGAACGGCTCGACGACAGCCCGCAGCTGCTCGACGCCCCCGCGCTCCAGCGCATCACCGTGCGCCTCGCGCATGAGATTGCCGAGCGCCACCCCGCACTGGAGAACGTCGTTCTGGTGGGCATCCCGACACGCGGGGTCCCGCTGGCTCGGGTCGTCGCCCATCAGCTCGCCACCCTCGGTCACACGGCCCCGCCCGTGGCAGCGCTTGATCCGAGCGAGCATCGCGACGACCGGCCTCGCCCGGCGGCTCCCCACTCCGTGCTCCACGACGTCGCCGGAGGCTCGGCGCCACGAATCGACGGCGCGGTCGTGATCGTCGTCGACGATGTCCTCTACACGGGGCGGACCTTGCGCGCCGCTCTCGATGCCCTGGTGGACTGCGGACGGCCAGCGGCGGTGGAGGTGCTCACCCTCATCGACCGGGGGCACCGCGAGCTGCCGCTGCGCGCCACCTACGTCGGCAAGAACGTGCCCACGGCACCCGGCGATCGCGTCTTCGTCCGCCTGCGCGAGGTGGACGGCGTTGACGGAGCATGGCTGCGTCGGAGCCCGCAGCCGTGAACGCGATCCTGCGCGGCGTGCGCGTCATCGATCCGCTCGGCCGCCTCGATGCGTCGGGACAGGACGTCTGGATCGACGGCGGCAAGATCCTCGCCATCTATCACCACATCGAGGCGGCGGGCGTTCCGGTGGTGGATCTGACTCCGCCCGAGGGTATCGATCCGTGCGTGCTCTGCCCCGGTTTCATCGACCTGCACGCCCACCTCCGACAGCCCGGTGGCGACGACGCCGAGACGCTGGCGAGCGGTTCGCGTGCGGCCGCGGCCGGGGGGTTCACGACCGTCGTGGCGATGGCAAACACGAAACCTCCGATCGACACGCCGGAGCGGGTTGCCGAGGCGCATCTCACCGCGAGCAATCTGCCGGTCTCGATCCTGCAGGTCGCCGCGCTCACCATCGGGCTCGAGGGTCAGGCGCTGGTCGACATCCGCCGGTGCGTCGACGCCGGTGCGGTGGCGCTCGGCGACGACGGTCGCAACGGCATGTCGCCGCGGTTGCTGGCGATCGCGCTGGCGGAGGCGGCGCATCTCTCCCGCGCCGTGTTCGTGCACCCCGAGGACGAGGAGATGATCGCGCAGGCAAACGCGACCCAGGGGCCGACCACGCGCAGCCCGATCCGTCCCGTCGAAACCGAGACCCGGGCTGTGAATCTCGCGATTCGCGCGTTGTCGCACGCGCGCTCCGGACACCTGCATCTCCAGCACCTCTCAGCCGAGGGGTCGGTCGCATCGCTGCGGCGGGCGCGCCACCAGGGGCTCACGGTGAGCGCCGAGGTGACGCCGCATCACCTCTCGATGTGGCTGCCCATTGCCGAGGAGCCCGAGCCGCAGGCGCTGCGCAAGGTGAACCCGCCGCTGCGCGCGGAACGCGACCGGGTCGCACTCGTACAAGCGTTGCGCGAAGGTCTCATCGACGCGGTCGCCACCGACCACGCACCGCACCCGGACACCGAGAAGGCGCTCGCGTATGGCGATGCGGCACCCGGCATGATCGGACTCGAGACGGCATTGGCAACATGCATCACGCTGGGTGGGATGGGAGGCGAGTGGCTGGGGACGCTCGTCGAGCGTTTGACCGTTGGGCCGCATCGCGTCCTCGGGCCTGCATCGGGCCTCCCCGAGCCCCGATTGCGCATCGGCGAGTCGGCGACCTGCACGCTCTTCGACCCGAACGCCGAGTGGACTGTCGGCGAGACACCGCTGCACTCTCGCTCGCGCAACACGCCGCTGCTCGGCGCGAAACTTCGCGGCACTGTCCTGCTCACCATGGCCGGCGGCCGCGCGATCCATCAAGACCCGGCGCGCGTGCCGATCATCTCGGAGCAGGTCACCAATGTCTGAAGTGCGCGGGCGCCTCGCCCTCGAATCCGGTGCGACGTATGAAGGAATCCTCTTCGGTGCGCCGCTGGAGAAGACCCAGAACGGAGAGGTCGTCTTCAACACCTGCATGAGCGGATACCAGGAGGTGATCACCGATCCCTCCTACGCGGGCCAGGTGGTCGTGATGACGTATCCGCTGATCGGCAACTACGGCTGTCGCGACGACACCGCGGAGTCCGCGCATGTTCGGTGCCGGGCGCTCGTTGTCCGAGAGCTGTCGGCCGACATCGGCCATGGTCGCGGTGAACGCACGCTCGAGGAGGAGTTGCGCCGCAACGGGATTCCGGGACTCCGTGGCGTCGACACCCGCGCCCTGACCCGCCATCTTCGCGACCACGGGACCCTGCGCGGGGTCATCGCCGCAGTGTCGGCGATGTCCGCCGCCGAACAGGTCGACGCCGCGCGGTCGGCCCCGTTCGTGAGCGATGAGGACCTGGTAGGCATGGTCTCGATCGATGAACCTTCGCGTGCCTTCTCCGAGCCGCTCGATGTGACGCTGCACCGCGGTGTGATGCTGTCCGGGAGCGAGAACGCCTGGGCGGGGACGCGCGTGGTTGTGGTCGACTATGGCGTAAAGTTGAACCAGGTACGGGCGCTGTGCAGCCGCGGCGCCGAGGTGATCCTGGTGCGCCAGGATGCGCGCATCGAGGACGTGCTCAGTCACGATCCGCACGGGGTCGTGCTGTCGAATGGTCCCGGCGATCCCTCGCGGCTGCCGCACGCGGTGCAGCTGTGTCGCGACCTGCTGGATCGTCGTGTGCCGTTGCTCGGCATCTGCCTCGGGCATCAGATCCTTGGTCAGGCGGCCGGCGCTTCCACATCGCGCCTCGGCTTCGGGCACCACGGTGGCAACCACCCGGTGCGCGACATCCAAACCGGCGCCGTGTATGTCACATCACAGAACCACGAGTTTCAGGTGGATGCCGACTCACTGCCCGCTGACTCCGGCTGGTACGTCAGCGAGCGCAACCTGAACGACAACAGCGTAGAAGGGCTCCGACATCGAGAGCTGCCGGCGTTTTCCGTGCAGTACCACCCTGAGGGGGCGCCGGGCCCGCAGGATCGCGCTGGATTGTTCGACGAGTTCCTGCGGTTGTGCGTCTCGCGGCGAGCAGGGGGAGGGGATCCGCTTGCTCAGACAACGCTCCGCGGTTCGCCCTCGCGCAACGACTTAGCATCGCGCTCGGTCGAACCGCTACGCGAACTCGCCACGAATCCCCTCCCCCTGCTCGCCGAGAACGTCGGCGGTGGTGCGGCCAGCGCATCGGACGGGCTCGGCGCCGCCTTCGCTGGTCGCGACGGTACTTCGGATCTCTCGGCGGAGCTGCCGAAGTGTGTGCTCGTTATTGGGTCTGGGCCGGTGATCATTGGGCAGGCTGCCGAGTTTGACTACGCGGGGACGCAGGCCTGTCGGGCTCTTCGGGAGGAGGGGATTCGCGTCGTGCTCGTCAACAGCAATCCGGCGACGATCATGACTGACGATTCGTCGGCGGATGCGGTGTATGTGGAGCCGCTGACTGTGGAGGTGCTCGAGCGGATCATCATTGCGGAGCGGCCCGATGGGTTGCTGGCGACGCTGGGTGGGCAGACCGGGTTGAATCTGGCGGTGGCGCTTGATGATGCCGGGGTGCTGGAGCGGCACAACGTGCGGGTGCTGGGGACGGGGCTGCATGCGATTCGGACCGCTGAGGACCGCGAGCGGTTTAAGGAGTTGCTGACTGCCATCGGTGAGCCGGCGCCCGAGTCGGCGACGGTGGCGTCGCTTGCTGAGGCGCGGGTGTTGTTGGAGCGGATGGAGCTGCCGTTGGTGGTGCGCCCGGCGTTCACGTTGGGCGGAACGGGCGGCGGTCTGTGTGAGACCGAGGAGCGCTATGCGGAGACCGTGCTTGCAGGACTGGCCGCTTCGCCGATCAGCCAGGTGCTCGTTGAGCGATCGGTGGCCGGCTGGCGCGAGATCGAGTACGAGGTCATTCGTGATGCGTCGGGGACGTGCATCACGGTCTGCAACATGGAGAACCTCGATCCCATGGGCGTGCACACCGGCGATTCCATGGTGGTGGCGCCGGCGCAGACGCTGACGGATCGGGAGCACCAGCAATTGCGCAGTGCTGCGTTGCGCATCATCAACGCGCTCGGTATCCAGGGCGGCTGCAACGTGCAGTTCGCGCTGGCCCCCGATTCACACGAGTACCACGTCATCGAGGTGAATCCGCGGGTGTCGCGATCGTCCGCCCTTGCCTCCAAGGCGACCGGGTATCCGATCGCGCGCGTTGCGGCAAAGATCGCGGCGGGCCGTCGGCTCGATCAGATTCCCAATGCGGTGACTGGGAAAACCTGCGCCGCATTCGAGCCCGCACTCGACTACTGCGTGGTCAAGATCCCGCGCTGGCCGTTCGACAAATTCCCCGAGGCGGATCGACGGCTGGGGACTCAGATGAAGTCGACCGGCGAGGTGATGGCCATCGAGCGATCCTTCGAGGCCGCGTTCAGCAAGGCGCTGCGCTCGCTTGAGCAGCCGCAACCCGACCCCGCGCTGCTGCACGAGCCGGTGCTCATCGACGTCGCCAACGATCGCCGCGCGGCAGCGTTGCTGGAGGCGCTGCGGGGTGGCGCGACACCTGAGGAGTTGACCCGGCGAAGCGGTATCTCGGCATGGTTTCTGCGCCGGCTGGGCGCCATCGTGGCCTGCGAGGAGCGACTGCGCTGGACCGGGCTGGACGGCGATGCGCTCGTCGATGCCAAACGTGCCGGTATCGCTGACGCGCGTATCGGTGCGCTGACCGGCGTCGACCCTGAGAAAATTCGCGCCCTGCGAGAGCGCGCGGGCGTGCTGCCGGTCTTCAAGTGCGTCGATACCTGTGCGGCAGAGTTCGAAGCGGCGACGCCGTACTACTACTCCACGTACGAGACCGAGGACGAGGGACCTGCCGCCGCGGAGCCGGCGCCGAACACGGTCGTGGTCCTCGGCAGCGGACCCATTCGCATCGGCCAGGGCATCGAGTTCGACTACTGCAGCGTCCATGCCGCGATGGCGCTCCGCCGCCAGGGTGTGGACGCGGTGATGGTCAACAGCAACCCGGAGACGGTGAGCACCGACTTCGACTGCAGCACGCGCCTGTACTTCGAGCCGCTCGACGAGGAAGCGGTCACTGCGATCCTCCGCGAGGAGCAGGCGTCGGGTGTGGTCGTGCAGTTCGGTGGTCAGACCGCGGTCAACCTCGCCGAGCCCCTTGACCGCGCCGGCTTCCACATCCTCGGGAGCAGCATCGCGAGCATCGATCTCGCGGAGGATCGGCGCGCATTTGAGGGCTTGATGCGCTCGCTCTCCATCGCGCAGCCGCAGGGTGCGGCGACCACCGACCTCGACGAAGCCCTCGCGATCGCCGACGAGATCGGCTTTCCGGTCCTGGTGCGCCCCTCGTACGTGCTCGGCGGCCGGGCGATGGAGATCGTGCACAGTCGTAGCCAGCTGCACCGGTATCTCGAGGCCGCGATGGCGGCGCTCCCCGCCGAGGGCGGACGGCGGCGCGGTGCCGTGCTCATCGATCGCTACCTGTTCGGGACCGAGGTCGATGTCGACGCCATCAGTGACGGCGAGACCGTGGTCATCCCGGGACTGATGGAGCACGTGGAGCGTGCGGGTGTGCACAGCGGGGACTCGATGGCCACATACCCGGCTCGCATCCTCGGCGACGACGTCCGCTCGCTGATCGTTGACGCAACCGTGCGCATCACCCGCGCGCTCGATGTGCGCGGTCTGTGCAACATCCAGTTCGCTGTGCACCGCGGGATTCCGCACGTGCTCGAGGTCAATCCCCGCGCGTCGCGCACCGTCCCATTCCTGAGCAAGGTGACCGGCGTTCCGATGGTGGAGCTGGCCACCCGCGTGATGCGCGGCGCCACGCTTGCCGAGCTGGGGTGGTCGACGGGGCTGGTTCCCCCACGCCCGCTCGTGGCGGTGAAGGCGCCCGTCTTCTCCACCGTCAAGCTCATCGACGTGGACACCGCGCTAGGCCCCGAGATGAAGTCGACCGGTGAGGTCATGGGCATCGACACCGACCTCGGTGCAGCGCTGGAGAAGGCGTTTGTCGCGGCACTCGGCCACATGCCGACCAGGGGAGGGGTGTTGTGCAGCGTGGCCGATGTCGACAAGGCTGAAGCGCTGCCGATCATCGCGCAGCTGAGCTCGCTCGGCTTCACGATCTACGCGACTTCAGGCACCGCCACCACCCTCGCCGGCGCCGGCATCTCCGCGATGTCGGTGGGCAAGATCGGCCACGGGCGCCCCAACGTCATCGATGTCATCGAGGACGGCCGTGTGTCCATCGTGATCAACACGGTGTCGAACTTCGGCACCGACGAGCTCGACTTCCGCGACGACGGCGGCAGCGCCGCCGCGGTCGGACGCACCGTGAAGGACGGCTATCGAATCAGGCTCGCGGCAGAGCAGCGGCGCATCCCCTGCTGCACATCGCTCGACACAGCCGTGGCACTGGTCGACGCGATCGGCCGGCACACCTCGGGAAAGAGCGTTCGGGTTGCGACGGTGCGCGAATACCGCGAGGGCGTGGTGCAGGCGGTGTCGTGACCGCGGATCTGAGCAGGGCCGCGCTGGAGACCGGCGAGGTCCTTGTGGTGGAGCGGCTCGGGGGAGGGCTCCTCGAGCTGGTCGTGCGGTTGCCCCACCTGGCCGCAACCGCGATGCCCGGAACCTTCGCGCAGCTGCGCTGCAGCGCCGGCACCACGCCACTCCTCCGGCGCCCATTCAGTGTGGCGTGGACGCAGGACGACACGTGCGGCTTCGTCTTCGAGGCGGTCGGAGCGGGAACGAGGTTGCTTTCGGAGTTGCAACCCGGCGACCGGCTCGACACGCTGGGGCCGCTCGGCCACGGGTTCACCGTGGTGGACGGCGGGTCGGTCATCTGCGTCTCGGGCGGGCTCGGATGTGCACCCTTCCCGCTGCTCATCAACGAGCTGCGCCGCCGTGGTGTTGAAGACATTCTTGTCTTGAACGGTGCGCGTACCGCCACCCGCCTCTATCCCGCCGAGCGGTTCGCGAGACCGGCGGTCCCGGTTGTGGCCGAGGCCACCGATGACGGCACGCGTGGACACCACGGGCCGGTGACCGAGCTGCTCGGCCGGGCGCTCGCGTCGAACCCGCGCGCGCTCTACGCGTGCGGACCCAATCCCATGCTCGGTGCGGTGATGCGAACGCTGCTCGATTCGGGGGAGGAGCTGCCGCCGACGCTCGAGGCGTCGCTCGAAGCGCCGATGGGATGCGGCTTCGGCACCTGCCTCGGGTGTGCGCTGCCGGTGCGCGGCGAGGATGGCACCACTGCCTGGCGGCTGTGCTGTACCGACGGTCCGGTGATGTCGATGCGCGACGTCGATTGGGAGGGGCTCAGCGCGCTCCCCGGGGCAGACGTGGCGTGAGCCAGGGAGGATCCGGCAGCGTCGACCTTGGACGGGGGCTCACCCTCCCCAATCCAGTCGAACTCGCGAGCGGCACCGCTGGATACGGTTTCGAGCTCGAGCAGTTGATCGACATCAACCGTCTTGGCGCCCTCTACACGAAGGGCACAACGGTGCGCGCCCGCGATGGCAACCCGCCACCGCGTGTCGCCGAGACCGACGGCGGAATGCTCAACAGCATCGGGCTGCAGAACCCGGGAATCGACGCCGTCGCGGCCGGCTACGCGCCGCGGTGGCGGGGCTGGGCCATCCCGATCATCGTCAATGTTGCCGGCGGCTCTGTTGAGGACTATGTGCATTGCGTCACCGTTCTCGAGCCGATCGAGGAGGTGGCCGGTATCGAACTGAACATCTCCTGTCCGAACATCGCCCAGGGGCTGGACTTCGGCCGCGATCCGGAGGCTGCAGCGCGACTCGTGGCCGCCGTGCGCAAGGTCACCGAGCGCTGCGTGATCGTGAAGCTTTCACCCAACGTCACCGATATCGCTGCGGTGGCACACGCGGTGGAGGATGCCGGCGCGGATGCGGTGTCAGCGGTGAACACCTACATCGGCAGGAAGATCCACAGGGCGACTGGTCGATCGGTTCTGCCACTCGGCACCGGGGGACTCAGCGGTCCCGCCATCCAGCCTCTCGCGCTGGCCGCGGTCGCGGAGGTCTGCGCCGCCGTGCACGTTCCGGTGATCGGTGTGGGTGGCATCGTTGACGCGGCGTCGGCGCGCGACTTCCTGACGGTCGGCGCCAGCGCGATCCAGGTCGGGACTGCCACGTTTGTCAACCCGGAGACCGCCTTGCAGGTGCTTGACGGTCTCCGGGATTGACGTACTACTGACTGACGCCAGACCTCAAACTCGCGATCCGGCCTCCACCGGCGTCGTGGTCAGATGTCCATTGAGCGCCATGACTTCCTCAGGCGGATCCATGTCGATCGCCACCTCGCCGTGGAGCAGCAGGTCGCCGACCTCGAGCTCACGGTCGGTCATGCGCAGCGGCACGATGAGCCCAACCAGCTTGATGACGATGAAGGTGGCCACGGCGTCGTAGACGATGATGAAACCGAGTGCCAGGGCCTGTAGCGCCAGCTGCTTCGCATTGCCGTAGACAAGACCCGTGACCGCGACCGATGCGGTCCCGGCGGTTCCCACGTACACGATCATGTTCGGCGAGGCGAACACACCCGTCATGAGACCACCGAACGCTCCGGCGACGCCGTGCGTGTGGAACACACCGAGCGCATCGTCCACACGGCCGGTGAACATCCGCGTCTTGCCGAGCACGTTCATCGAGAGCCAAGGCAGGATGCCCGCGCCGATGCCGATACCGAACGCGGCATAGGCGTTGATGTAACCGGCTCCAGGAGTGATCGCAACCAGACCGGCGATCATGCCGCTGATCATCCCGATGATGCTCGGCTTCTTCAGGATGATGATGTCCATGAACATCCAGGTCAGCAGCGCGGTTGCGGTGCACAGGTGGGTGTTGAGAACGGCGGCCGATGCGTCGGCGTTGGCGAAGTACGGATCACCGCCGTTGAAGCCGCTCCATCCGAGCCAGAGGAGCCCACCCCCGGCGATGGCCATCATGATGTTGCTCGGCGTGTTGTTCTGGCGATCCTTGAGCACGCGTGGACCGATCACGCCGGCCGCAACGAATGCTGAGACCGCCGCGGCCACGTGGATGACGTACCCACCGCTGTAGTCGACGGCGCCGAGCGACCCGAGCCATCCACCACCCCAGAGGCTGAATGCTCCGACCGAGTACACCAGCGTGATCCACAGCGGGACGAAGAGCGCCCACGCCTTGAAGCTGATGCGTCCGAGCAGTGCGCCGCCGAGGATGATCACCGTGATCGTCGCGAACACGAACTGGAAGTAGACGAGCGATGACATCGGGAAGCGGAGTGCCGGGATCAGGCCGGTGAGCAGCGGGATGCTCGCCTGCTGTTCGAGGTCACTCGCACCGGCGACCGGATGCGGAATGCCGACGAACGTCGTCGCCGCGCCGCCGATGTGGAGCGGGCTGCCGAACGACATGTCGTACGCGAAGAACATCCAGATGACCAGCGTCATCGCAAACGCGTACACCACCATCAGCGCCGAGTTGACGGCGAACTTGCGCTTCATCAGCCCTGCATAGAGGATCGCCAGTCCGGGGATGCTCATGATCCCGACCAGCGTCGCTGACGTGAGCTGCCATGCGGTGTCGCCGGAGTTCAGCCAGCTGGGATCCGGGTTCAGGGCCGACAACATAGTGGTACCTCACCTCTAATCGTGCTGATGTGCATGTACGACGGCATGCGCGTTGCAGGGAACTCTCTCAGAGGCGGGCGCGCGGTTCTTCGGCCATGACGCACAGATCGGTGGCGGTGCGCATGTACACCGCGCACGAGTCACCGTGGTCGGGATGCACAGGGTCGCCGGGTGGCGACGCCGGATCAGACCGCGGTGCGGAGGTAGTTCGTAAAGGGCTCGACGGGCTCGGAGCCCGCCACCCGGAGCGGCGGCACCATCGCGGAGATCTCAAAGTCCTGGGCGGGAACCGGCCGTCCGGTGAAGTAGCCCTGCGCCCGGTCGCAACCGAGGAGCGCGAGCAGCTCGAGCAGGGCCAGCGTCTCGATTCCTTCGGCGACGACGAGCAGACCGAGCGCATGGCCGAGCTCGATCGTGGCGCGCACGAGCTTCACGTCCTGCTCCCGGCCGGATGAGCTCAGGCCTCCGATGAAGGTGCGGTCGAGCTTCAGCTCGGTGATCGGCAGGCTGCCGAGGTACGCGAGGGATGTGAAGCCGGATCCGAAGTCGTCGATCGACACGCCGACGCCCATCCCGCGGAGCTCATCGATGACCGCCTGGCATGCAACGAAGTCACGGATGATCGTCGTCTCGGTGATCTCGAGGATCAGCGACGACGCCGGCACCTGGTGGCGCCGCAACGACGCCCGGACCACGTCGATGAAACCGGGATCGAGAAGGTTCGACGACGAGACGTTGACCGACATGGCGATACGGCTTCCCGCCGCGCGCCAGATGGCGCACTGCGCGAGCGCCTTCTCAAGCACCAGACGGGTCAGCGGCCCCATCAGCCCTGCTTCCTCGGCAAGCGGCAGGAACTCGAGTGGCGGCGACCAGTCCGAGTCGTTCGTGCGGCCAGCGCACCAGAGCTTCCGCCGCGACCGTCTCGCCGTTGCGCAGATCCACCTGCGGCTGATAGTGCAGGACGAGCCGCTCGCCCTCGACCGCCGCGCGCAACTCCTCGACAAGCGCAAGCCGGTTGCCGCCGTCGTCGATCGACGGCGTGTACACCTCAAACGACTTGTTGTTCAGCTTGGCCCGATACATGGCGACGTCGGCGCAGCGCATCAGCCCGATGCTGTCCCCGGCGTCGGCCGGAGCCACGGCGATACCGATGCTCGCGCTGATCCGGACGCTCACGCCGTTGAGGATGAACGGCTGCTCGAGGAGGCCTGTCAGGCGCCGGGCGAGCCCGGCGGCGTAGTTGGGGTCGCTGTCGACCAGCACGGCGCCGAGCTCATCGCCGCCGATGCGGACGAGGACGTCCGATGCCCGAAGTGAGCTCATGAGCCGTGGCCCCAGCTGTTTGAGAAGCTCGTCGCCCGCTGAGTGCCCGAACGAGTCGTTGATCTCCTTGAAGTGGTCAAGGTCGACAAAGAGGAACGCCAGCGTTCGGGGGTCGGTGGACGGGTCGGCCTGATCCTCGAAGTACGCGTCGAGCAGCGTCGTCAGCTGCCGGCGATTCCCGAGCCCCGTGAGCTCGTCGGTGACCGCCTGACGGTGGCGCTCCTTTGTCAGCGCGCGCAGGCCGCGGACGGATAGAGCCAGGCGAACCCCGACGATGGCCAGGGTGGCTGCGGCAAGCCCAACGGCCACAGCGATCCCCTGACGCTCGAGCGCACCGGCCACGAGAATCATCAAGCCGGCAAGGGCCCCGATGCCTGGGAGGACGAAGCCAGGGGGTTTCTCGATCGCGAGAAGGTCGCGACGGCCTGCGGGGACCCACACCGAGACGGACATGAGCGTGATGGCGGTAGGCCACGCGATCCCGTTGAAGACGACGCCAACCTGGACTGTCGATCCGAAGAGGTTGAATGTGTCCCCGATCCCGTTCACGAGACAGGCGGTCGCGAAGAGCAGCCATGGGAGGCGACGCCCCGGGAGCACCGCGGTCCCGCCGACGACGAGGCCGAGCAGCAGAACGTCACCGATCGGGTACACGAGGTTCACCGCCACGCTGATCTCGCTGGTGTCGCCGCCGAGTGACCTGAGCACGGCGTGGAAGGCGAACGCGGCGCAAACGGCAGCGGCGCCGAGACCGGCGATTGCTCCGTCGAGCCAGGTCGCCGGCAGCATTCGTTTGATCTCCTTGCGGAGCATGAGCACGATCGCCGCGTACGCCAGCGGGTAGAAGGCTATGTAGAACGGGTCGGCAAAGGAGGGGGTCCCGACGGTCGCGCCCCCCGAGCCTTCCCACGTCAGGACCAGGTCGCCCAGCGCCCAGGAGAGGACGGCCGCGCCGAGTACAAGGGGCACCGCCCGGCCGGGGAGCTTCGTGAATCCGCGAGCGAGGAGCAGGCCGCAGAGGATCAGCTCGTAGACCACCACACCCCAGCCATCGATCCAGGGCCAGTGATCTGTTGGCGAACGCACGACCAGCGAGATGAGGTATGCAGCCAGCAAGGTGCCCATGACCGCGTAGCCGACCCAGAGCGCCCGTGGGGCCCGCCCGTTCGCCCTGAGGAATGTCGGGAGTGCCCGCCTTTCGCGAGAGGCCACGGAACTCACCCGAGCAGCTTTGCCGATCTCGTGTTGAATTCCAGTTGCGACTGTGGAACGACAATGATCTCTGCGCGCTAAAAAGACGGACAGCAGGACGGCACTACCAGCCACACACCCAGTCAAATCCAGGAGGTCGAGGAATGCCCGAAGGTGCTCAGATGGAGATCGGCATCGTCGACACCGACGGCGCGGTGCTGCGGCTCCTCCCGCTGATGCGCGCTTACTGCGACTTCTATCGCGTGCGGCCGGCCGACGCGGCTCTGCTCGCCATGTCGCGGGCCCTGGTCGCGGATCCGGTCCACGAGGGGGTCCAGCTCATCGCCTCGGACGGTGGCCACGATGTCGGCTTTGCCACGCTGTTCTGGAGTTGGGAGACGACGATCTCGGACCGGGTGGGGGTCATGAACGACCTCTTCGTCGTGGCCACCTCGCGGGGGCGCGGGGTCGGGTCGGCGCTGGTCAACGCGTGCCTCGCGCGCTGCCGAGAGCACGGGGCGGTGCACATGATCTGGCAGACGGCGCCGGACAACCTCGCCGCGCAGGCGGTCTACGACCATCTTGGAGCCACCCGCGAGAGCTGGATCGACTACTGGCTCGACACCGGGTTGGCGCCGAGCGAAGAGGCCCCGACGCTGCAGGGCTGACCCGCCTACTTCTTCGCGGCCTGGTAGTACGGGTTGGCGCCCTGGGCGTGATCGGTGGTGTCACGGACCTCGGTGATCTGCGGGAATCGTTCGAGGATCGCCACCCGCACGCCCTGCCCGAGCGTCACCTCGGCCATGCCGCAGCCCTGGCAGCCGCCCCCCATGTGGATGAAGGCGACGCCGTCGTTGACGTCGAGGAGATCGATGTATCCGCCGTGGCTTGCGACCGACGGGTTGATCTCATCGTCGAGGAGCTGCTGAACGTCGCGAGCGAGGTCGTCGAACCAGAGCGGATTGGGATTGTCCACGGTGAGAGCGCCGCGTGCGCGGTCGGCATCGATGGTGATGCCGTCGAGGTACGGCGCCGACGCGAGCGGCATGGTGAACCGCACGCCGGACGGTCCGTTGACCACGAGCTCACCGTCGCGTTCTTCACCCACATTGACCAGGGACAGGTCATAGGTGAACGCTCCGGCCTGCCTGCCCGTGATGGCGATTCGCACGCCCGCCTCGGGCTGCTTGCGATTCGCCCGAACCTGCTCGACGCGGGTCAAAGCAAAGTCGGTGATCGCGATGTTCGGTTCCTTCACGTGTTCAACCATGGTACGTCGCTTGGAATTGCCGGCGTAGGCTGATTCCATGCCTCGTGTGATGCTCATCCTGCCCACTGAGACCTATCGCGCGACGGCCTTTCTCCACGCTGCCGCGGAGCTCGGCGTGCAGGTGGTGGTGGCGTCCAACGAGGCCCCAACCCTCGCCTCGCTGATGGACGGACGCGTGCTCACCCTCGATCTCCAACATCCGGAAAAGTCGGCGGATCGAGCGGCGAACTTCGCTGCTCGATGGCCGGTCGACGCCGTCGTGGAAGTCGACGAGGGGTCCGTGCTCACAGCCGCGGCGATCGCGGCGCGACTCGGGACATCCGCGCGGAATCCTGTGACTTCGGTTGCGGCGACGCGCGACAAGCGACTGCTGCGCAAACGCCTTGCAGAGAGCGGGCTACGCCAACCGCGCTTTGTCGCGATCGATGCCGCCGCCGGCGAGGAGGACATCGACTCGGCCGTTACTGTCGCCGGCCTGCCGTGTGTGGTCAAAGCGGTTGATCTCGCCGCGAGTCGGGGTGTGATTCGCTCCGATGACCGCACCGCCGTGGCAGCGGCCGTGCGACGCGTGGCGGCGTTGCTCGACGAGATCTGTGTCGATGGAATCGTGCCGCCGCTGCTCGTTGAGAGCTACGTGGACGGTGCGGAGGTGGCCCTGGAAGGCCTTGTGCACCAAGGATTTCTCGAGGTCATCGCGCTGTTCGACAAACCTGATCCACTTGTCGGTCCCTTCTTTGAGGAGACGATCTATGTGACACCGTCGCGCCTCGACGGCGCGACACAGGCCGCTGTCATCGCTGCCGCGTGTGATGCCGTGTCCGCACTCGGCCTGCAGCACGGGCCTGTGCATGTGGAGATCCGTATCGCCGCCGACGGTCCTGTCGTCATCGAGGTCGCTGCGCGCTCGATCGGCGGTCTCTGCTCGCAGATCATCCGCGTCACCTGCGATGACGCACCCGGCGAGACCCGATCGCTCGAGAACGTGATCCTGCGCGAGGCGTGCGCGTTGCCGCTGGGCGCGATGCACATGCAGGACTCGGCATGCGGTGTGTTCATGCTGCCCATACCGAGCGCTGGGATTCTGCGCAGCGTTCATGGCGTCGAACGCGCTCAGTCCGTTCGGGGAATCACCGGCGTCACCGTCGCAATCCCCGCCGGGGGCGTGGTGCGGCCGCTGCCGGAAGGCGACCGTTACCTCGGGTTCATCTTTGCCCGTGGCGACACGCCGGCTGCCGTCGAGGCCTCGCTTCGTGAGGCGCAGTCGCTGCTCGAGGTCGAGATCAGGCCCCCAGTCACCGGTCCCGTCGCCGTCGATGTGCCCCCTGGAGGAATCGAACCTCCCTCAACCGGTTAAAAGCCGGCTGCTCTACCGATGAGCTAAGGGGGCCGGACCCAGGATTGTATGGCTGCCTGTGCGTCACGCCCTACCATCGGGTCTCGTGACCGAAGAGATCCGTGGGTTCCCCGAGCACTTTCCCGTTCGCGACGACGGAAAGAGGAGCTGGCGCTACAAGGCGGTGTCGCTCACCTGCCGGGCATCGCTGCGCGGGTTCTTCGGGCGTGGTCTCCAGCTCGAACTCGATGTCGAAATTCCCGGCCGAGGGACCCTTGCTGGTGGTCTGCAACCACCTCAGCAACATCGATCCGTGGATCTTCGGCGGATTCGGCCCCGGGGTTCTCTACTGCCTGTCGAAGCGCGAGCTGTTCAACAACCCGATCATCGCCTGGATCCTGGCGGGGTGTAATTGCTTTCCGATCGATCGTGGGACTGCCGACCGCCGCGCGCTGCGAACGTCGCTGGACATCCTCTCGCGGCGGGGCCGGCTCCTGATCTTCCTCGAAGGCACTCGCTCGGCCACCCCGGGCATGCGACGCGCCGAGGCGGGGGTCGGATTCCTCGCACGACGCTCGGGCGCGTCGATCCTCCCCGTTGGGGTTTGGGGCACCGAGGCGGCGCTCCCGAGAGGCCGGAAGTTCCCCAAGCGCGTGCCGATCCGGCTGAGCATCGGGCCCACCTTCACGCTGCCGGAACGAGTGCCCGGCGAGCGGCGCGACGATCAGGCGGTGGCCGATCTCATCGGATCACGAATCGCCGAGCTCCTGCCACCGGCTTACCGCGGCGTCTATGCGTCGCTGCAAGAGCCCGTGGCAACGCCGCGAGTGGGCTAGATAGCCCGCCCAGTCAGCGCCCCCGGCGAGTTGCCGCGGTCTTCGCGTGAGCTGATTTCGGTGAGCCGGCCGGGCGCTTTGTGGGGCCTGGACGAACCGGTTTGGCCGGAGCTTTCGCGGACGTACTCTTTGCCGCAGGCTTGGCGGCGGACTTCACCGCCGGCTTGGCCACGGCCTTCGCTGCCGGCTTGGCCACCGGCTTCTTCGTTGACGCTGCATTCGCCTTCACGGCGGGTTTCGCCGTCGATTTGGCGGTGGACTTGGTCACAGCCGTCGATCGCGCCGCCGTCTTGGCGGTCTTCGCAGTCGTGGCGGGCTTAGCCGGCGATTTCGGCTTGACGGCGCCCGGAGGCTTCACCTTGGCAGCGGACTTGGCGCTCGCCGTGGGCTTGGCCTTCACGGAGGGCTTGGCTTTCACGGGGCTCTTCGGCTTGGCAGCCGACGCGCTCTTGGCCGCTACCGAGCTTTTGGCGGCAACCGGCTTGACCTTGGTGGCCGGCGCCGTTTTGACGGCCGGCCTGGCCTTCACGGGTTGCGCCGACTTGGCCGGCGCCGCCGCCGTCCTCGAGGCGGTGGCTGCGGCAGGCTTGCCGGCAGCCGGGCGCGCCGGAGCAGCGACCGCGTGGGACTCGGCTCGCTTCGGCGGCGAGGCCGCAGCCTTGGGTGGTGCGGTCGCGATCTCGGGGGCTTTGGACTCCGGCTCGGCCACCGCCGGGGCTGCGGGGGCAGCCGCCGCGCCGTTGGCTGCGGGCCGCGGTCCACGATCGCCCACCCGGACGGGCTCGACCATGAGCAAGGTCAGCTCAGCGTGCCGCTCCGGTGTCTCGGCGGTCTCGAGGCAGGTGAAGGCCACCACTTCCTTGAAGTCCGGATGGCGATCGAAGCGGATGATCGCGGTCTGGCTGAGCACGGTCTCGACGATGCCCGTCGATCCCACGGGGTAGTCGCCGATCGGAGTACCGGTGCGAGGACGCGTGTTCGACGTCAGGATGATGTGCTCGCCGACCCCAAACGGTGGAGGCGGCTCTTCGCGAGCTCCGGGAGGCCGTCCGGGCGTCGGTGAGGGACGCGGCGCGGGTGCGACGACCACTGGCGCGGCCACCGCGACCACCTCTTCCTCCTCGTCGTCATCGTCCTCGTCGTCATCGACCTCGACGACGACACCGATCTCGATCGCGATGCTGTCGTCGTCGTCGTCATCATCCTCAACGACCTCGAGCACCTCGGCCGCGGGGGCCTCTGGCTCTTCCGAGTCGGCGTCGACGGTGGGGTCGGTACGTTCTTTGGGCATTCAGGCTCGTGTGTGATGGATCGGTAGACTGGGTTGCAGATGATCGCGCGATCCACTGCGATCCCGCTGTCGCAACATACCCAACAGCGGCTCCTTGAAATCCTCCCGGGCGCTCTTACCTGGTTCGCTCTGCTCGTTCCGGTGGTCGCGGCGTTCACGATCAGGCTGAACGACGACGGGATGCTCTGGATCCTCGGCGTGGGTGCGGTTGTGCTCGACGCCTACTGGCTGGTGAGGACCACCGTGACGGTCCTGGGTGTCCGCAAGACGCTCAAAGCGCTCGAAGCGACCGAGAGGATCAACTGGCTGGAGCGCTGCCAGGAGCTCGAGGCATCGCTGCCTGAAGGAGCGCCGGCGCCGTCGGAGGTCGTGCACTGCGCGCTGATTCCAACCTACACGGAGTCGTATGACGTGCTGCGCGCAACGGTTGCGGCGCTCGCGGCGACGAACTACCCGGATCAACTCCGCATCTGCGCGATCATCACCCGCGAAACCGACGCCGGCGGCATCGAGAACGTGACCCGGCTCCGCGAGGAGTTCGCCGGCGCATTTCGACTGTTCCTGCACATCAAAGATCCACTGCTTCCCGGCATCGTGGTCGGTAAGTCGGCGGCGATGGCGTACGGCGGCCCCGTGCTCAAGGCCGCGTGTGACGAGCTCGGCCTTGACCCGGCGCGCACCATGGTCACCGACCTCGACTCCGACTTCAAAGTCCATCCCCAGTACTTCGCGTACCTCTCCTTTCAGTTCTGCTCGGCGCAGGATCGCCTCGTCTCGATCTGGCAACCGGTGCCCGTGTTTCTCAACAACATCTGGCGCGTCCCGGTCGCCGTGCGCGTGATGGCGACGGCAGCCACGCAGTGGCAGATGTTCCTGCACCAGCACCCCCATCGCCTTGTGATGTTCGCCTCGTATTCGATGTCGCTCGACCTCCTCGCGGGTGTGGGCTGGCATGAGC